>NZ_JANKZL010000004.1 GCF_027568395.1 Aminobacter sp. HY435
AGCGAGGTCCTCGCGTTCCCTCCGCGCCAGCTCGGCCGCTATCGCCGCCTTGACCTTGTCGGCGGTGCCGACCGGCACGGTCGACTTGGTGACGACGATCTTCGGCCCGGCCATCTCGCGGCCGATGGCCGAGGCCACCGACAGCACATATTTGAGGTCGGCCGAGCCGTCCTCGCCCTGCGGCGTGCCGACGGCGATCATCTGGATCTCGCCATGCGCCACGGCCAGCGAGGCATCCGTCGTGAAGACGATGCGGCCGGCGCCGTGGTTGTCGCGCACCAAGGCCTCCAGCCCCGGCTCGAAAATCGGGATGAAGCCCTGGTTCAGCCGCTCCACCTTGGCCGCGTCGACATCGACGCAGACAACGTCATGCCCGACCTCCGCCAGCACCGCCGCCTGCACAAGGCCGACATAGCCAATCCCAAATACCGTAAGCTTCATCCGCAAAAGTCCTGTTCAAGAATGCCGGCCAGAAGGCCGCGACCATTGGAGGGGAAGGAGGTCACTGCGTCTTGCAGGCGACGGATCCCTCGAATTGGCAGGGCTCGCCCGGAGCCGTGTAGGCGACGCGTTCGACCTCCATCGTCACCGGCGAGGCAGGTGTTGTGAACGGCCCCATCCACTCCCTGAGCGTGTCGCTGCCCCACAGGCTGAAGAATATCTTCTGCGGATGGCTGGGCAGCCTGGCCGGACTCGCCAGCTCATGCACGAGCTTGCCGTTGAGGTACCAGCGCAGCCGGTCCTTCTCCCAGACAAAGGCGTAGTCGTTGAAATCCTTGTCCGCGCCGCCAGCCACCTCGATCAGTTGCTCGTTGCCGGATTTGCCGTCGACATAGGCATTGACCTGCACCTTCGACGTATCCTTGGTCAGGATCTCGAAGTCGATCTCGTCGTGCGGCTGCTTGTGAACCGGCCCGATGTAGCTGAAGAAGGCGGCGTTCAGGCCGGAACCTTCGCCGCTCTTGACCCTCGCCTCATAGGTCCCGTAGCTGAAGCGGGCCTTGGTCTGGATCTCGCCACAGGAATTGTCGCGGTTCTTGAGCGGCTTGGCCTCGAAAGCCAATGTCAGTTTGCCGTCGGCGACCTTCACCTGGTCCTTCGACCAGGTGCAATTCTGGTGCTTGCCATTGTCCCAGCCGTCGGAAACCAGCCAGCGCGAACGGTCGAGCGTGTCGAAGGTGTCGACGAAGGACTTGCCTTGCGGATCCTGAGCAAATGCAGCGCCTGACGATACGAGCAACCCGCCGAGAACAGCCGCGAGTTGAAGGGCGCCGGACCGGCCGGTTGCAGTCGTGGCGTTGGTGTCGTTTGCGTTCATTGCCAAGTCATCCTTATGCCTGCGCGCCTCCCGCCAGAGATTCGCACCCGAAACATCCGCCCCGGGATGCCCCGGACCGGCCAAACTTTTCCTCCCTCCTCGATCTGTCGCCTTATGGCGCCGGCGCCGCCTCCCCGCGTGCCGGCGGCATCGCATCGTCCGCGTTGCGGCCATCGGCGATGAAATCGTCGACCAGGCGGCGAAGCCCGGCGACGAATTCGCCTTGCCGGCCGAGCGTATCGACCCGGCGCAGGCAGTTCTTGAGCGCTTCGGTCAGTTGATCCATTTCGGCTGCGCGCCGCGTCGAAACCGCATCGTTGTCCATCGCCTCGACCAGGAACGCCGCATTGGCCGAGACGGCTTCGTACCGGTTGCGTATCCCCGTCTTCTCGGCGTCGATTTCGCCGGAAAGCTGCCCGAGCGTCTTGAGCAGGTGCTCGAAACGCACAGCGTCGGTCTGCCGGTCGCGATCTGGGCTGCGGGTCTTGAAAGCGAAGATAGATGCCATCGCGCTACTCCACATTCGACCGGGCGTGCCAGTTCCATGCCGTTGATACGATTGAATTGAGATCGTGGCGTGGCGTCCAGCCAAGTACCTTGAGCGCCATCGCATTGTCCGCCACCAGCGCCGGCGCGTCGCCGGCGCGACGCGGCGCCTGCTCGACCCGGAAGTCGCGCCCGGAAATCCGCCTTACCGTCGACAGCAGCTCCTTGACCGTCGTGCCCTGCCCTGTGCCGAGATTGAGGGCAATGCTGTCGCCGCCGTCGATGAGATACTGCACCGCCCGCGAATGGGCGTCGGCAAGGTCCATCACATGGACGAAGTCGCGAACGCACGAACCGTCGCGGGTGTCGTAGTCGTCGCCAAAGACACTGAACCCGGCCCGCCGGCCGAGTGCTGCGTCGATGGCGAGCGGGATGGCGTGCGTTTCCGGATCGTGGCGCTCGCCGATACGGCCCTCGGGGTCGGCCCCGGCCGCATTGAAGTAGCGCAGGGACACCGACCTGAACCCCTCGTAGCGGTCCAGTTCGCGCAGCATCTCCTCAACGATGAGCTTGCTGCGGCCGTAAGGGTTGATCGGGACCTGCCGGTGGCTTTCGCGCATCGGCGTTTCCTCGGGATCGCCATAGGTCGCGCATGTCGACGAAAACACCAGCCGCCGGCAATCAGCGGCCTTGGCGGCGGCAAGCAGGGACAAGGACCCCGCGACGTTGTTTTCGAAGAACGAGATCGGATCCTTGACCGACTGGCCGACCTCGATCAGCGCGGCGAAGTGGACAACGGCGGCAGGCCGGTATTTCGCGAACACCTCGTCGAGGCGCGCCCGGTCCCTGATGTCGCCTTCCTCCAGCGGCCCCCATTTCACGAATTCGCGATGGCCGTTGCTGAAATTGTCGTAGACGATGGGCCGGAAGCCCCTGTTCGCGAGATCGAGGCAGGTGTGGGAGCCGATATAGCCACCGCCGCCGACGACCAGGATGTCCTTGCCCAGGCTCATTTGCGCGCCTCCGCGTTTTCAGTGGTCGGCAGAAGATAGCGAACCTGAGGTTGCTGCTGCGGTGCCACGCGCAGGGCGTCGTATTTGTCCTGCGCCACCCCCAGGGCCACGGCGCGCAAATTTGCCGGCGACGCCAGCGCAAAGCCCAACGCAGCCAAGGCGCCCTCTTGCGATTTGAGGTCGAGGAAATGGCGCAGGCGATATTTGTCGCGCATATGGCGCTCATGGCGCCGGAGAACACGCCTTTCGCCAGCCGTGATCGTCGCTGTTTGCAGCAATGCCAGGTCGGCGCCGGCCAGGCGGCGCAGGTCCTCGGTGCGATGCCTGCCGCTGAGCGAGCCGGCACGCACGACGGCTGCATAGCCGCAAGACCTGGTCAGCCTGAATCGCGCACCCTTCAGCAGTGCCCGGGCATAAAGCTCATAGTCTTCGCCAAGGCGCAGATTTTCATCGTAGCGCAACCCGTGCCGTTCAAGGAAAGATCGCCGCAACAGCGGCTTGAGAAAGCCAAGCTCACCTCGCGCCGCGCCGCGCCGCGAAATGTTGCCGGCAACGAACTCGTTGAATCCGAGTTGGGCCGTTTCGGCGTCACCATCAGGCATGGGCAGCCCCTGCGACGACGCGTTGCCGATGAAGACGATATTGTCCGCCGCCATATCCCAGTTGGCCCCATCGCAAAGACATCGCAGCCGCCCGGGCAGGAAGAAATCGTCGGCATCGAGAATGCCGATCAAGGGCGATCTTGAATGCCTGATGGCCAGGTTGCGGGCAAAGGACGGACCACGATTGACGTCGAGCCGAAGCACGAGCAACCGGCCCGAACCATCGTCGGCAGCGCGCGCCGCCGCTTCTGTCGCATCGCCCGAAGCGTCATCGACGACAACCACTTCGGCCACCTCGGACTCGCCAAGAGCCGAGGCTATCGCCGTTGCAATCGTATCGGCCGCATTGCGAGCGGCAATGATGACACAGACGTCGGTTCCGCTCACGTCGGTTGCCTTTCCGTCATAGCCCGCCGCAGCAAGAGCTATATTGCACCTGCGAAGAGTGGAACCCTAACTTTTGTTACGAGGGTTTATCCGGCAGCCGCGATACGCTCGCGCATCCGGCCCTGCGGCCAAGACTTTGCAAGGCCTGTCCGGCGATCCAGGCGATCACGTTTGGTGGCTGCAAATCGCCTGTACAGGATCGGTGACGATGGCGCTGACAGTCATCGTTGCTATCGCTTTGGCAGGCATTTTCAACGTCACGTCGACGCGAATCCGCTGTCTGTCGCGCTCTACTGCGGGCTGCCTTTCGGCGTCAGTTCGTCCGCTTGCGGTACTGGCGCTGCCTCGGCGGGCGACTTTGACGAGGTAGGCGTCGCGGCCGGGCGCGGTGCCCGCGTCACCATTGCGACAACCGCCAGGAAGTAACCGATTTGTAGAATCACCGCGCAAATCACCACACGCAGCAAGATCGTGCCCCAGCTGGCAGCATCGAAGTACGACCACAGGAAAACGATCGCGATCACGATCGCAAGCCCGAGGATGAATTTTGGCAAAGTCATTGGCGGTGCCTGCGGGCGTCACCCGGCAGTATCGAATTCGCCACGCTTTTACTTGCCATGCCCCTGGCCCTTGCAAGCTTTTGTCAGCATCTGTTTTTGCCGCCAACTAGGCGCTGACGTATTTGGGTTCTGTCGTTCGGCGGAACGAGGTTCCATTATATTGGCGGGGTCAGCACTCATCAAGGCAAGCGCGCCGTGCAGGCGCAAGCGCGAATTGATCTTTTGTGCTGCATGGCAACATTGCTCCCTTGCCCGGCATTGGTCGAACAATTTGCACTGCGTTGTTTCGGGAGGCGACGGCTGCAGAGAACGTCATCCCTGGAGAAATCAATATAGGCCAATGAATATTAATATTCCGGCTAGCAATAACAGAAGAAATATTTTCGCGGATTTTGACGCCATTCAGCATATAAGATACTGCTAAAATTAAAGCGAGATGACCACACAACTGTCGCATTGTGCATTTCCCGTGCAACCTCCGGCCGCCATTCAACACCGTCCTGCGGATATTGTTTCAAGGGCCAAGAAATCGTGTTTTGCAGTGCAGCATGGCGTGACTATGTTCGGCGCCGGGCGGGTCTTACAGACCAACTGGAGTTGCAGCATGAGGGATATTGCCAAGTCGAACAGCTTGGAGATTCCGCACGCGGCCATGGACTTTCCACCGCTTGGCGGGGTGGTGAAGCGCAGTTTCGACATCGTTGGAGCGAGCGCCGGCCTGATCGCGCTGAGCCCGCTTTTCCTGCTGATCGCCCTTCTGGTGAAAGCATCCGATGGCGGCCCGGCATTTTATGGCCACAGACGGATCGGACGAGCGGGCCGGATTTTCCATTGCCTGAAGTTCCGCACCATGGTGCGGAACGGCGATGCGGTGCTGGCTGCCCATCTGCGCGGCAATCCCGAGGCCCGCGCCGAGTGGGAAGCGACCCGGAAGCTGAAGGACGATCCGCGCGTGACGCGCGTCGGCGCGGTGCTGCGCAAGCTCAGCCTCGACGAACTGCCGCAGATCGTGAACATCCTATTGGGCGACATGAGCATCGTCGGCCCGCGTCCCGTGGTTCGTGACGAACTGGAATATTACGGCAAGTCGGCCGTGTTCTATTTCAAGTCCCGGCCCGGCCTCACCGGCCTGTGGCAGGTCAGCGGCCGCAACGACGTCTCCTACGACAGCCGCGTCGCCTTTGACCGTCATTATGTCGAGAACTGGTCGCTGAGTCAGGACATCCGCATCATCCTCAAGACGGTTCCCGCCGTCTGCATGTCGCGCGGCAGCTACTGACAGCTGCCGCATTGGAGGCTGCGGCGCGCCGATGCGCCCAGCCTCGTTGTTTGCCGGCGGTCTCTCGCCCGCCGCCAGAACAGGAAAAACGATTTGACACTGCTTGAGACAATTTCTCGCCGGCCCCGGGTCGCTTCGCACGTGCGCCGCCTCGCCTGCGCGGCATTCGTGCTGACGGCTACCGCAGCGGTGGCCGAGGACTACCAGCTCGGCACCCAGGACAAGCTGACCATCCGCGTCGTCGAATGGCAGACAGTCGAGGGCTCGTTCCGCGACTGGTCTTCGGTCAGCGGCGACTACACCATCGGGCCATCAGGGCGATTGTCCCTACCCTTCGTCGGCGAGACAGTGGCCGCAGGCAAGACAACCGCCGAGATCGCCGAAACCATCGGCAAGACGCTGCAGGAGAAGTTCGGCCTGTCGGATCGGCCGGAGGCGTCGGTCGAGGTGGCGCAGTTCCGGCCTTTCTACATTTCCGGCGACATCCAGACGCCTGGCCAATATCCCTTCGCGCCGGACCTTACAGTACTTAAGGCAGTCAGCATCGCCGGCGGCCTTCGCCGTGGCAGCGATGGCGCGCGCACCGAACGCGACCTGATCACAGCCGAAGGCAGCCATGCGGTGCTCTCCGACGGTCAGTTGCGTCTGATGGTGACCCGCGCGCGCATCGACGCCGAGCTGGCCGGCAAGACCGAAATCGCCGCACCCAGGGAAATCGCCGCCAATCCGCTCGTGCCCGCCATGATAGCGGACGAGACCGCCATCATGGCGGCCAGGCAAAAGAAGGTGACGCTCAGGCTGGAATCGCTCGGCAACCTCAAGAAGCTGCTCGAAAGCGAGATCGTCTCGCTCGGCAAGAAGTCGGAGACACAGCAGCGCCAGGTCGAGCTCGCACGCAAGGAACTTGGCGGCGTCGACACGCTCGCCCAGAAGGGCCTGGTGGTGAATACCCGCGTGCTCTCGGTCGAGCGTTCCGTCGCCGAGATGGAAGGCAAGATCCTCGACCTCGAGACGGCGATCCTTCGCGCCAAGCAGGACATCAGCAAGGCCGAGCAGGAGGCGATCGACCTCAAGAACGACACCGAATCGGAACTTGCCATCGAGCGCCAGAAAATCGTCGCCGAGCTCAACGAAGTGACGCTGAAGCTCAACACGCAAAAGGGCCTGATTTCCGAGGCCGGCGGCGTCGCCCCGGCGAACGGCGGGGAACCGACACTGACCTACAGGCTTGTGCGCAAGCGCGATGGCAAGAGCGCGACCGTCGAGGCGACGGAAGACACGCCCGTCATGCCCGGCGACGTACTCAAGGTCGAGCGCCCCGCAGCCCCGCTGGTGCAGTAGGCGGGCTCCACGCATGCGGATCCGGAAGTCGGCGCTGGTGACGCCCGGACGGAACGAACTCTACGGGGCCTTCGCGGTTGCCGTATCGTTCTTCGTCTTCGCCTATTCGTTCCGCCTCGGCCAGATTTCCATCCTGCTCTATTATGTGGTGTGGCTGCCACTCGTACTTGTCGACTACCGCTTCACGCTCGCGCGTCTGGCCCATTCGCCGCAGATCCTCGCCTTCGCGCTGCTCGCCTGCCTGTCCTATGCGTGGTCCGATGCACCTGACGTCACCGCCCGTGCCGGGTTGCAATACCTGTCGCATGTGGTTTGCGCCGTCATCGCAGCGCGCGTCATCGACGCGCGAACGCTGTGCATCGGGGCGATGGCCGGCATCTCCGTCGTCCTCGGCTACTCGATACTCGACGGCGCATCCGTCTACGACGCGCTCGACGGAACCTACAGCTTCGTCGGCGCCTTCGGCTCCAAGAACCAGCTCGGCTTCTATGCTTCGCTCGGCATCCTGTTTTCGGTCTTTTTCGGCTTGTTCCTGACCAGCAGCCGGCGCGCTCGGCTGGTCGCCCTGGCGGTCGCCGCGCTGTCGGCGGTGCTGCTGGTGATGTCGCAATCGGCAACCTCGATGCTGGCCACCCCGGCGGCCATCGCGATGGTGATCGCCATCGCCGGGCTCGAGGCCTTTTCGCCGAATCATCGCAAGGTGTTCTTCCTTGCCGGCACGGTCCTTGGCCTGGCCGCCATTCTCGCCGCGCTCAACGTCGGCGCGGTCGACATGGTGCTTGGCGCCTTCGGCAAGGATTCCACCCTCACCGGCAGGACGTATCTCTGGCAGCAAGGCATGGACGCCACAGCCCACGCGCCATGGCTCGGCGTCGGCTACCAGGCCTATTGGGTCCAGGGCTTTTCCGAGGCCGAGCGGCTGTGGCACGAGTTCTACATCGCCTCGCGCACCGGCTTCCACTTCCACAACACCTATATCGAAGCGCTGGTGGAACTCGGCTACATCGGCGCGGCGGCGATCATCCTGCCGGTCCTGGCGGCGCTGCGCCTGTGCGTTGGCCGCCTGCTCGACGAACGCGACTGGGCCGAACCGCTGCTGCTGCTCGGCATGCTCGCCCTGCTGGTCATCAGGTCGTTTTTCGAGGTCGATATCCTGCAGCCCTACGCCATCGGCTCGTTCCTGCTCTACTACAGCTGGGCCCGTGCGAAGGAATTGCCCTCAAGCAAAGTGATGCCGTCCCGTGAACCGGGCGGCTACGGCCATCCCTCGACCAACAAGGCTCAGATCGCCGGCCAGTGACCGGACTTGCGCTGAACAGCGCCAAGCGGCGGCAGCGCAGGCACAGCTGCAGCGGATGCCCGCTCCACTATCGAACGATGGTCAGCCGCTCGGCGGCGCGGGTGATCGCCGTGTAAAGCCAGCGCTGGCGCGTATCCTTGAAGGCCCAGCTCTCGTCGAACAGAACGACATTGTTCCACTGCGAGCCCTGCGCCTTGTGCACCGTCAGCGCGTAGCCGTAGTCGAAGTCGTCGTAGCGCTTCTTGGTCCCCCACGGGATCTCTTCGTCGGGATTTTCGAAGGTCTGCTTGAGCAGCTTGATCTTGGCGACGCCGCGATCGGGATCGTCCTCTTCCGGCGCAACCAGAAGATTGATGCCGGGCTTCACCGTCTCGCGCGACGAGGTCATCACCTTCCACAACGAGCCATTGAGCAGCCCCTTGGCCGGGTCATTGCGCAGGCACACCAGCTTGTCGCCCGCCTGCGGATAGCCTGCGCTAAAACCCTTCAGCTCGCGCAACCGTTGATTGTAGCGCCGCCGCGTGCGGTTTGTGCCGACCAGCACCTGGTCGGCGTCCAGCACCAGATCCTGGGTGACGTCTTCCTTGCCGATCACCTGGGCCGTGCCGTAGTCGCCGCGCATGAATTCGCGGCCCTCGCGCACGTCGAGGGCCAGCCTCAGGATCGGGTTGTCGCGCGCCTGGCGATGTATCTCGGTAAGGAGAAAATCCGGCTCGTGCTCGGTGAAGAAGCCGCCGCCGGAGATCGGCGGCAACTGCGCCGGATCGCCCAGCACAAGCACCGGCGTGCCGAAGGTCAGGAGATCGCGGCCAAGTTGCTCGTCGACCATCGAGCATTCGTCGATGACGACGAGCTTGGCCTTGGCAATCGGGCTCTGGCGGTTAAGCGAGAACGTCGGCGACATCGAGGTCTTGCCGGTCGCCTCGTCTGAAATCGCCTCCTCGCCCTTGGGCCGGTAGATCAGCGAATGGATCGTACGCGCATTGGTCGCGCCCTTCGAGCGCAGCACCTGGGCTGCCTTGCCGGTGAAGGCGGCGAACTGCACCTGGCCGTCGACATGCTCGGCGAAATAGCGCGCAAGCGTCGTCTTGCCGGTGCCGGCATAGCCGAACAACCGGAACAGTTGCGGCTTGCCAGATTTGAGCCAGCGCGCCACGGCCTGCAGCGCATCGTCCTGCTGAGGTGAGAAATCCATGGGATTGACTGACAGGATTCGCGCTGGAAGGGCAAGGGATTTGGCCGTCATGCAAAATCAGTCCGCGCGAAATCGTTGCCTTTGTAGAGCAACTTCGCGCCGAAGCGCGTGGCGCAAGACGGCTTCTGATCGCGGTGAAAACATGCGCGGACGCGCCTTCCGGGAGCGCGAGGGCTTTCGCGCTTCTCCGATGTCAGGATCGGCCGAAAGCCCCCATCTAGCGCACAGGATGTGGCGGCTACCCCAGGGCAAAGCTGCGCTCAGCGGATGTTTGACAAACGCGCGCTTTCCGGATCGTTCTCCAGCAGGATCGGCTTGCCATGCGGCGTTGCGTGCGCGGCGCGCTCCCAGGCAGCAGTCACCGCGTCGACCTCGTCGTGCCCGGCCAGCCCCTTTTCCGCCAGCAGCCTTTCGAGCGCCGCCAGCCAGCGCTCGTAATAGTCGCTGCCGTCGGAAGCTGCCTCGTGCTGCTTCACTTCCGCCGACAGCCGCTCGGCCCATTCGCCCCAACTGAAGACGCCGCGCTCGTGCAGCGCGACCACCATGGCGAACGCCTCGGCCTGCCACGGTTCGGCGAAAACCGGCGCGTCGAGCGCCCCTGTCCCCACGGGGATCCGTGCCTCATGCCGGCTCAAGATAGCTCTCCCAGGCGTCGATGCTGACTTCAAGCATAGGGTCCGCGCCCTCGCCCCACAATTCGGCGCCGGAAAAGACGACCGTGTAGACCCTTTGCGGGTTCTCGCCGTTGCCTTGCGCATTGCTGTCGGGAAAAACAAAGCCTTCGCGCACGGCGTCGATCACGCCCATCTTGCCGCGGGCGTAGCGCGGCAGGCGGGTATGGCCGGTCGGGTGGAAATTCCTGGTGCGCACGCGCTGGCCGACCGCAAAATGCGCAGCGCCCTCCACCGGCCGGTCGCAAGGACCGCCCTTGGCGAGCGCCGCGGACACGTTTTCCGCCTTCAGCACGCGCTTCGGCGTCGCCGCCGAATCGACCGCCTCGCCGGCCGCAAGATCGTTCGCAGTGACGAAACGGTGGCGCTGCAACAGCCGCTCCAGCGCCTTGATCCAGATCTCGTAGTAGCTGGACGCATAGTAGTCGGCCGGATGAAGGCTTTCCCGCATATGCCGGCTTTCGTCGATATTCCAGGCGCCCATGGCGCCCGCCGTCAGCGTCACGCCAAGCGCGCGCTTCTCCCACTCGGCATGGAAGCAGCGCTCGTCCTTTTCGGGTGTGACCGGGCCGAAGCCCATCTGCCCACCAAGGTCGTGCGGTCCGTTCATTGCGCCTCCCGCGCCAGCCCGGTGCCGATCATCGAATCGCGCGTCACCAGCTCGGCGAGTTGTACCTCGCCCCAGCCCTGGGTCCCCTCCGGCCGCTGCGGCACGACGAGATAGCGCAGCTCGGCCGTCGAATCCCAAACCCGGATCTTTTTGTCGCTCGCCAGCGTGACCCCGAATTCCGCAAGCACGCCGCGCGGGTCGATCACCGCCTTGCTGCGATAGGCCGGCGCCTTGTACCACACCGGCGGCAGCCCGAGCACCGACCACGGATAGCAGGAGCACAGCGTGCAGACGACGAGATTGTGCGTCTCGTCGCTGTTGAACACCGCTTGCATGTGCTCGCCCTGCCGGCCGGTGTAGCCGAGCGAGGCAATTGCTGCCGTTGCATCGCGCTTCAGCCAGCCGGCGAACTCCGGATCGCTCCACGCCTTGGCCACGACACGGGCGCCGTTGCGCGGGCCGACCTTGGTTTCGTATGTGTCGACGATGACGTCGATCGCCGCCGGATCGATCAGGCCCTTCTGGGTCAGGATCGTCTCCAGTGCCTTGACCCGGGCAGCCATCGGATCGAGTTCGTTGTCGTGGTGATGATCGTGGTCGTGTGCCATGTTCAAACGCTAAGCTCGCCAATAGTGCCGCGCAAGTTATTCCGTGCCTATTTCAGCATCGGCCACAGCGTTGCAGCCAGCAGCACGCCCATGGCGATGTTGAACCACTTCAGCCGCACCGGGTCGGTGAGGAAGCCGCGCAGCGCCATGCCGAACCCGGCCCAACTCGACACACTCGGCAGGTTGACCAGGGCAAAGGCGCTGGAAATCAGCAGCACCGAAAGGAATGGAGCCTCCGGGCTGGTGTAGATGGCCATGGCGGTCACGGCCATCACCCAGGCTTTCGGATTGATCCACTGGAACGCAGACGCCTCGAGGAAGGTCATCGGCCGCCCCTTCGCGTCGCCATCCTTGCCAAGCGAGCGCGACATGCCGATACGCCAGGCGAGATAAACCAGATACGCCCCGCCGGCGATCTTGAGCACCGTATGCAATGCCGGAAATGCTGTCAGCACGGCGCCGAGCCCGAAGCCAACGCCGAGCAGCAGCGACAGGAAGCCGAAGCCGATCCCCAGCATGTGCGGGATGGTGCGTACGAACCCGAAATTGACGCCCGAAGCCAGGAGCATGAAATTGTTCGGCCCCGGCGTGATCGAGGTCACGAAGGCGTAGACGAGCAAGGCCAGAAATGCGTCGTAGGACATAGGGTGTCTCTTTCCAGATATGTCAGCATTATTGTCTCTTTTTCGGAGACGCGAGAAATCCCAGTCGACGCCAATTCGCTGGTCCAGTAGGCCGCAAGCGGGTGGTCGTGGTTTGCCTTGCCGATGGCGTCACATGATTGCGCAGTTTCATCCCGTACAACCAAAAAGCTTGCCGGCAGGCTGTTCTTGGTTCATTTCACCGGATTGAGACAAGACGACGATTCATCGCGCAGCACTGGAGAATGATCATGTCAGCCGTTGCCAAGCTCGAGCCCAGCAACCTTTCGCGCGAACTCATCAGCCACGCGGTGGCGAGCATCGACGCGTCCGACCGCTTCTCGCTGCCCTTCCCGCACATCTTCTTCCGCAATTTCTTCCCGGCGGACTTCTACGCCGACCTGATCAGGTCGATCCCCACGGAGGGTTACGATCCGATCACCGGCACCGGCACCCGCATGGCTTTGCGCCTCTATGGCGACAACGTCGGCAAGATCGACGCCGAACTGCGCGACATGTGGGGCGCGGTTTCGGAAACACTGGCCTCGCCTGAAGTCGAAGCCGCGATCCGCCGCCAGCTGCACGAGGGCCTCGAAATCCGCGCGCGCGGCGACAAGGTCAAGAGCGTCGACGACCTCAAGCTGGTGGCAAAGCCTGTGCTCTACAGCGACAAGGACGGTTACCAGATCAAGCCGCATCCCGACGCGCGCAAGAAGGTCGTCACCATGCAGCTCTACTGCCCGGCAGACGACAGCCAGCGCGACCTTGGCACGACGCTCTACCAGGCCTCGCTCAAGGGCCTGCTGAATGTCGGCTCCTACGGCCTCGAGCCAGTCAAGACCCTGCCCTTCCTGCCCAATGTCGGCTACGCCTTCGTGGTGCTCAAGGCGTATCACTCGCTGATGAAGATGAGCTGGCACGGTCGCCCGAAGATCACGACGACCATCAGCCGTCCGCGCGTCTCGCTGCTCAACACCTTCTATGTCAACGAGAACGTCGGCTTCTGAGCACCGATCACCGGTTTCAGGAAATGAAAAAGCCGCCTACGCAATCGCATAGGCGGCATTTTCATTGCGCCATTGGCAGCAGATCACATCCCCTGCGGGCCGCGGTTCATCGCAGCCACGCCGGTGCGGCAGATCTCGACCAGGCCGAGCGGCTTCATGATGGCGATGAACTGCTCGACCTTCGACACCTTGCCGGTCAGTTCGAAGATGAAATGCTCGGTGTTTGCGTCGATCACCTTGGCGCGAAAGGCTTCGGCAAGGCGCAGCGCCTCCACACGATGTTCGCCGGTGCCGGCGACCTTCACCAGTGCCAACTCCCGCGCCAGCGCACCGCCGGTGCCGAGCTCGCGCGCCGTCACCGTCAGGTCGACGACGCGGTGCACCGGAACAATGCGTTCGAGCTGGTGCTTGATCTGTTCCAGCACACCCGGCGTGCCGCGCGTCACGATGGTGATGCGCGACAGGTGCTTCTCGTGCTCGGTTTCGGAGACGGTCAGGCTCTCGATGTTATAGCCGCGGCCGGAAAACAGGCCGATAACCCTGGCAAGCACGCCGGGCTCGTTGTCGACCAGCACCGAAAGCGTGTGCGTTTCTGGCAGCGCCGTTTCCTTGGAAATGAAATAGGCCGAACCGGTGGGTTGTAGCTGTGCGTTCATAAGCTGAATCTCGATCTCAGGCGTTTGCGCCAACTCGTTGATTGTGCGGCCTTCCCTGGAAGGCCGCGCAAGGTTCGTCACACCAGTTCGCGGCCCTTGGCGTCGATGGCATTCGCCACCGCCTCGTCGGTCGCCTCGTCCGGCAGCAGCATCTCGTTATGCGCCTTGCCCGAAGGGATCATCGGGAAGCAGTTGGCGAGCGTCGCGACGCGGCAGTCGAAGATCACCGGCTTCCTGACCGAGATCATCTCCTTGATCGCGTCGTCCAGCTCGTCGGGCTTGTCGCAGCGGATGCCATGGCCACCATAGGCTTCCGCCAGCTTGACGAAGTCCGGCATCGCCTCGGTGTAGGAATGCGACAGGCGGTTGCCATGCAGCAGCTGCTGCCACTGGCGCACCATGCCCATGTAGGAGTTGTTGAGGATGAACACCTTGATCGGCGCGTCGTACTGGATCGCCGTGCTCATCTCCTGGATGCACATCTGGACCGAGGCGTCGCCGGCAATGTCGATGACCAGCGATTGAGGATGCGCGATCTGCACGCCAAGTGCTGCCGGCAGGCCGTAGCCCATCGTGCCCAGGCCGCCAGACGTCATCCAGCGGTTCGGCTTTTCAAAGCCGAAATGCTGGGCCGCCCACATCTGGTGCTGGCCGACCTCGGTCGTGATGTAGGTGTCGAGATGCCTGGTCAGTTCATACAGCCGCTGGACGGCGTATTGCGGCATGATCACGTCGCTGTTTTGCTTGTAGGCAAAGCTGTCGCGCGCGCGCCACTTGGCAATCTGCTCCCACCACGGGTAGAGCGTCTTCTTGTCGGCCTTGGCGGTTGCCCGCCACAGGCGAACCATGTCCTCCAGCACCCGGCCGACATCGCCCAGGATCGGCACGTCGGCGCGCACGTTCTTGTTGATCGACGACGGGTCGATGTCGATGTGGATCTTCTTCGAATTCGGCGAAAACGCATTGAGGCGGCCGGTGATGCGGTCGTCGAAGCGCGCGCCGATACAGACCATGACATCGCAGTCATGCATCGCCATGTTGGCTTCGTAGCTGCCGTGCATGCCCAGCATGCCGAGCCAGCTCTTGCCCGAGGCCGGATAGGCGCCAAGCCCCATCAGCGTCGAGGTGATCGGGAAGCCGGTCAGGTCGACCAGTTCGCGCAGCAAGTGGCTGGCTTCGGCGCCGGAATTCACCACGCCGCCGCCCGAATAGATGATCGGCCGCTTGGCGGTCGCCATCAGGGCCACGGCTTCCTTGATCTTTTCCAGGTCGCCCTGGACCTTCGGCTGGTAGGATGTGCGCGGCGCGGTCTGCGGCGGCGTGTACATGCCCTTGGCGAACTGCACGTCCTTGGGGATGTCGACCACGACCGGGCCCGGACGGCCGGTCGTTGCGACATGGAAGGCCTCGTGCAGGATCGCCGCCAGGTCGTTGACGTCCTTCACCAGCCAGTTGTGCTTGGTGCACGGCCGGGTGATGCCGATGGTGTCGCATTCCTGGAAGGCGTCGGAGCCGATCAGCGAGGTTGGCACCTGGCCGGTGATGCAGATCAGCGGGATCGAATCCATCAGCGCGTCCTGCAGCGGCGTCACCGCGTTGGTTGCGCCTGGCCCCGACGTCACCAGCATCACGCCAGCCCGCCCGGTAGAACGCGCGTAACCTTCGGCCGCATGGCCGGCGCCCTGCTCGTGGCGGACCAGGATGTGCTGGACGTCGTCCTGCTGGAACAGCTCGTCATAGATCGGAAGGACAGCGCCGCCGGGGTAGCCGAAGAGGTGCTTGACGCCATTGTCCTTCAGCGCCTGCACCACCATTTCGGCGCCGGTCATTTCCCGTCGTCCGCTGTCACTTTGTCCGCTCATCGGTCCGTCCCGTCTTTCCTTCGCCGTTTTCGGCGGTTGCTGCTCGTTTAGTCCTGTTTCGGGCAATAAAAAAGGCCCCCGAGGGAGCCTTTGCATCTGCGCATGGGGGGATTTCGCCCGGCGGTTACACCGCCTTGCCCATGCGCAATCCTACTACGAGAATGAGTGTCGTATTCATGGCGCGGACGATAGTGCGGCCAAACCCGGCCTGTCAACCGGACCGGCGCATTTTTTCCGCAACGTCACCCTGCGCCCAACGGCGGCATCTTAGCTATGGCCTTAACGCTCGCTACACCATGCGACCTCACCCCACCTTAACCGCGCAAGGCTAGGCTGAAGGTCAGGGGAATTGGGAACGTGGCATCCATGTACATTGAACGCCAGGCAGTTGGTGGCGAAACCACCTCGCAGGAGCGACGCGACCCGGGTCAGGACGAGGCCCGCATTCTTGGCAATGTCGTGCAGTGCGATGGCGCACGCGCGGTCATCAGCGCTTATGCCGAGGCCGGCAGCGAAAGCGTGATCGGCCTGTGGACCGTGGGCCGCATGATCTGCATCAATCTGGGCGAAACCCGCACCATCGGGCTGGTCTATTCCATCGCCAAGTCGGATCGTTCATGGAGCAGCGAAGGCGAAAACCCGATCGAGGTCAATGTCGAGCTTATCGGCGAAGTCCGCGATGTCGGCCCGGACAAGCGCCCGATGTTCGACCGCGGCATCACCGCTTATCCCTACATCGGCGCCGTCGCCCACCGCATCCGCAGCCGCGATCTCCAGGCAGTCTACGACCTTGCCGGCCGTCACTCCGTCACCATCGGCCAGCTGTCGCAGGACGAAAACATCGATGCCTGCATTGCCATCGACGAGACGCTCGCCCGCCACTTCGCCGTGGTCGGCACGACAGGTGTCGGCAAGTCGACCGCTGTTTCGCTCCTGCTCCGCAAGACCATTGCCGCGCGGCCTGATCTGCGCGTGCTGATCATGGACCCGCACAACGAGTTCGCCGCCTCGCTGCCGGAGTATTGCGTCAAGATCGATTCCAATTCGCTCGACCTGCCCTTCTGGCTCTTCCGCCTGGAAGAATTCGCCGAAGTGCTGTTCCGTGGCCGCGAAACCGATGCCGAAGAAATAGACGTCCTGCGCGACCTGGTCCCGGTTGCCAAGAACCTCTACCGCAATCCCAATGGCGGCGCCTTCCTGCGCCGCGGTGTCGATGCGCTGACGGCGGATACGCCGGTACCCTACCGCATCGCCGATCTCATCAAGCAGATCGACGAGCGCATGGGACTGCTTGAATCCAAGAACGAGCGGCCGATCCTGAAATCGCTGCGCACCCGCATCGAGTCGGCGCTCGCCGATCCGCGCTACCGCTTCATGTTCCATTCGCGCCTGATCGAAGACACCATCCACGAAACCATCGGCAACATCTTCCGCGTGCCGACGCATGGCCGCCCGGTCACCTGCTTCGAAATGGCCGGCATGCCGTCGGAAGTCGTCAATTCGGTCTGTTCGGTTCTCGCCCGCCTCGCCTTCGACCTTGCGCTGTGGAGCGAAGGCCGGCTCAAGCTGCTCCTGCTGTGCGAGGAAGCGCACCGCTACATGCCGGCCGACCACCGGCTCGGCTTCGCGCCAACCCGGCACGCGCTGTCGCGCATCGCCAAGGAAGGCCGCAAATACGGCTGCTATCTCGGCGTCGTCACCCAGCGCCCGGGTGAGCTCGACCCGACCATCCTGTCGCAGTGCTCCACCGTCTTCGCCATGCGGCTTGCCAACGAGCAGGACCAGGCGATCATCCGCTCGGCCATTGCCGATTCCTCGGCCTCGACCCTGTCGTTCCTGTCGTCGATGGGCCAGCGCGAGGCCATCGCCTTTGGCGAGGGTGTGGCAACCACGATGCGGCTGAAATTCGAGAAGCTGCCTGTCGAGCTCATTCCCGGGACAGGCAAGCGGGCGACAGAGGCGCAGTCCGGTAACGGCGACGACGTCGATCTCATTGCCGTAGTCGAGCGCCTGCGCAACGTGCCCAAGCCACAGGCTGCGGCGCTCGGATTTACCGAAGTGGTCGACGCCCAACGCCAGGCCGGCGACAGCGACTACCGCAAGCCCGCCGGCAAGCAGCCCCTGGATGACGATTTCGACACGCGCTTCGGCCTGCGCCCATCGACCTTCGGCGGCAGGCCGCCACAGGGCTGAGACTCAGCCAGGCAGGCCTGAGGACTCCGGAACGCCCACATGCTGCGTGGGCGGACGGTCATCCTCCAGGTTTCATCGTGATCCCTTCGCGGGAAACGCCGACCAGCATGGCGGAGGCCTGGGCCGACAAGAACATATGCCACCATGGCGATCCGGCGCTAGGCGCAGACGCGGTTACGGCCCTGGCGCTTGGCCTCGTAGAGCTGCTTGTCGGCGCGGCGATAGAACTCTTCGGCGGTTTCTTCGCGATCCCACAGCGCCAGACCGACACTCGAAGTCACGTTGAGCTGGGTGCCGGCGGCCTCGATCGGCAGCGAGGCAATTGCCTTGCGCATCCGCTCGGCAACCCGCTGCAGCAGCTCCAGGTCCATGTTCGGCGCAACAATGGCGAATTCCTCGCCACCCAAACGTGCCACCACGTCATGATACCGGGTCATGCTCTTCAGGCACTTGCCGACCGACCGCAGCACCTCGTCCCCCGCATCGTGGCCATAGGTGTCGTTGACCAGCTTGAAATGGTCGAGGTCAAGGATCATCAGCCCGACCGGTTTGTCGATGCGCCGGAATTCGTCGAGGTACTCCTTCAGCGCGTCGTCGAAATAGCGCCGGTTCTGCATGCCGGTCAGGCCGTCGGTCAGCGCGGCCTGTTCGAGGTTGCGCGAGCGCGCACTGAGCGAGGCGGTCATCTCGCGCAGCTTGCCGCCTTCCTTCACCTGTGTGCGGATCTGCGGCAGGATGAAGCAAATCCCGAAAACCAGCGTACCGCCAAGCAGCACCACAGTCGCCAGCAGGATGGTCCTGAGGGTTGCCAGCACTTCGGCGCGCCCGGGCTCGGATAACGCTTCGGCGGGCTGGCCGAGCAGGTTCCAGCCATAGAAGATCGACAACGCTGCCAGCAGGATCAGCGCAATGAAAAAGAAGAAGGCGGTTTCAGCCTTGTGAAAGCGCATAGCGACCTTGGATACCCCCCGAGGATGATCCCATGCCGCGCCTTACGGACGGTTAATCGCCGGCTTGGATTTGCGACAATCCGCCGGCTATCCCGCGCTTCGGCCCGCTTCGCCGCCGATCCTCTCCCATTCGGGGCCGAACTGGTTGCGAAACCACGTCGACTGTCGCTTGGAGTATTGCCGGGTGGCAATCTTGGCCCGTTCGATGGCCTCGTCGAAGCTCATCTCGCCGGCCATCGCCGCCGCCAGTTCGCGCACGCCGATAGCCTTCATTGCCGGCAGATCAGGCGACAGGCGCATCGCCGAGATCGCCTTGACCTCTTCCAGCGCTCCGGCCTCGATCATCCTGTCGAAGCGGGCGTCGATGCGCTTGATCAGCATGCCCCGATCCGGCTCGATGACGTTGAAGCGCGCTGTCTCGGCATCGACCAGGGGATGGCCCTTGTCGGCCTGCCACTTCATGATCGACCGTCCGGAAGCTTGCAGCACCTCGAGCGCGCGCACGATGCGCTGGCCGTCGCCCGCCCTGAGGCGCATTGCCACTTCCGGATCGACCTTCAGCAGCAGCCGGTGCAGGCGCGGCGCGCCTTCTTCGTTGAGACGCCAGCGCCAGCGGTCGCGTATGTCCTTTGGAATGTCGGGCATGTTGGAGATGCCTTCGACCAGCGCCCTGAAATAGAGCCCGGTGCCGCCGACGAAAATCGGCGGATGTTCGGCCAACAGGCCGCTGTCGGCCAGCACCGCGACGTCGCGCAGCCAGGTGCCGGTCGAATAGGCGGTGGCGGGCGAGACATGACCGTAGAGGAAATGCCGGACACGCGCCAAGTCGTCGGCGCCCGGCCGCGCCGTCAGCACGTCGAGCACGCCATAGACCTGCATCGAATCGGCGTTGATGATCACGCCGCCGTGGCGCTCCGCCAGCTTCAAGGCCAGTGCCGACTTGCCGCTGGCGGTCGGCCCGGCTATCAGGATCGCGTTCTTGATGCGCCCCTCGCCCTTACCGGAATTTTCGATGCCGCTCGTCGCCACTTTGATTTCCCATCCGGACCGCGCTTTGCTCGCTCCGTCTCTTGCCGATAAGGCTTCCCACGCCCTGGGTGCAAGCGGCATTGTTTGGCTCGACGCCAACATCGCCTGCGACATCGCACTGCCGGCGGGCCTTCCCGCCGAAGCCGCATATAGCGCGCTTGCCGCGGTGTTGCACGGCGAGGCCATTGATTTCGCCATCCAGGAAAATGCGACGCGCCGAAAGAGGATCCTGATCGCCGACATGGATTCGACCATGATCGACCAGGAATGCATCGACGAGCTGGCCGACGAGATCGGCGTCAAGGATCGCGTCGCCGACATCACCGCGCGTTCGATGAACGGCGAGATCGCCTTCGAGCCTGCCCTGCGCGAGCGCGTCGCGCTGCTTGCCGGCCTCGACGCCTCCGTCATCGACCACATCATCGACAATCGTCTCACCCTGGCCTCGGGCGGATTGACGCTGGTTGCCACCATGAAGACGCACGGCGCCTATGCCGCTCTGGTGTCGGGCGGCTTTGACGTCTTCACTTCGCGCATCGCGGCGAAATTCGGTTTTGACGAAAACCGCGCCAACCACCTGATCCAGGCCGATGGCCGCCTCACCGGCCAGGTATCCGAGCCGATCCTCGGCCGCGCCGCCAAGGCCGACGCGCTGAACGAGATATCGGCCCGCCTCAGCCTGACACCGGCCGACGCGATTGCCGTCGGCGACGGCGCCAACGACCTCGACATGATCCGTCTTGCCGGGTCGGGCGTCGCGCTCCACGCCAAGCCTTCGGTCGGCACGCAGGCAAAGATCCGCATCGATCACTCCGATCTCACCGCCCTGCTCTATCTGCAGGGCTACAGCCGCGCCGAATTCGCGAGATGAAACCGATCCGCACCGAACGTCTGATCCTGCGCAACTGGCAAGAGCGCGACCGCGACCTCTTCCACCGCATCAACTCGGACGACCAGGTGATGGAATTTTTCGGCATGCGCCGCACCAGGGCCGAGAGCGACCAGCTGTTCGACAGGCTGCGCGGCAACGCCGAGCGCGACGGCTTTGGCTTTACCGCTGCCGAGATTGCCGCGACCGGCGAATGCATCGGCTTTGTCGGCATCAACCCGACCGATCTCGAGCCCTTCATGCCCAAGGACACGATCGAGATCGGCTGGCGGCTGGCGCCCGAGTTCTGGGGCAAGGGTTATGTCACCGAGGCCGCCAATGCCTGGCTCGAATTCTGCTTCGATCAGCTCGGGTTGGAGGAAGTCGTGTCCTTCGCCGTCTGGAACAACGATCGCTCGACGTCGGTGATGAAGCGGATCGGCATGCGCAACGAGCCGGCGCGCAATTTCGATCATCCGCGCGTGCCAGAGGCCAATGCGCACCTCAAGCATCACGTATTCTACAGCCTGGCGCGGAACGAATGGCTGGAACGGAAAAAGGCGGCCAACTAACCGCCTTTTTTCTTTAGTTCCAATGGTTTGGCCGGGTTTCCGGACTCAATCCATGCCGCCGGCTCAATCCATGCGGCCCCGCTCAATCCATGCGGATCGTCACGAACCGCAGTTCACCGGTCTTTGACGCCAGCATCAGAAGCGCGTTCTTGCGCCCCTGTTCCTTGAGCGCGGCGATCCGGTCGGTCACGTCCTTCGGCGTCGACACCGATTCCTGGGCAATCTCGGTGATCACCTCGCCGGCGACGATGCCGCGTTCGGCCGCGGCCGAATCCTTGGCGACGGCCGTCACCACGACACCCGAGACGTCGGCAGCGATACCGAACTTGCCACGGTTTGCATCGTTGAGTTCGCCGATGGTCATGCCCAGCACGGCGGCCGAGGCGACCTCCGCGCCCTTGTCGGCGCCCTCTTCCGGCGTTGCCGCTTCGCCTTCGGCCAGTTTCTCGCCGTCTTCGAGCCTGCCGAGCGTCACCTTGACCGTCTGCTCGACGCCCTTGCGCACGATGATCACGTCGACGGCCTTGCCGACCGGGCTTTCCGCCACCACGCGCGGCAGGTCGCGCATTTCGATGACATCCTTGCCGTCGAACTTGATGATCACGTCGCCCGGCTGGATGACGCCGTTGTCGACCGGTCCGCCCTTGATGATGCCGGCGACCAGCGCGCCCTTGGCGGTCTTCATGCCAAGGCTTTCCGCAATGTCTTCCGTCACCGGCTGGATGCGTACGCCGAGCCAGCCACGACGGGTCTCGCCGAACTCACGCAACTGATCGACCACGCCCGAGGCGATCTCGGCGGGGATGGAGAAGCCGATGCCGATCGAACCGCCTGACGGCGAGATGATCGCGGTGTTGATGCCGATGACCTCGCCGTCCATGTTGAACAGCGGTCCGCCCGAATTGCCGCGGTTGATTGCGGCGTCGGTCTGGATGAAGTCGTCATACGGGCCCGAATTGATGTCGCGGTTGCGCGCCGAGATGATGCCCACGGTCACGGTGCCGCCGAGGCCGAAGGGATTGCCAATGGCCATCACCCAGTCGCCGATGCGCATCTTGTTGGAATCGCCGAACTTCACCGCCGTCAGCGGCTTGACCTTCGGATCGATCTTCAGCACCGCGATGTCGGTCTTGGTGTCGGTGCCGACCAGCTCGGCCTTGAGCTTCGAGCCGTCGGAGAAGTTGACCTCGATCTCGTCGGCGTCGGCGATGACGTGGTTGTTGGTGACGACGATGCCCTGTTCGGCGTCGATCACGAAGCCCGAGCCCAGCGACTGCACCTTCTGCGAGCCGCTTCCGCCCTGGCCTTCGCGGTCCTTGAAGAAGTCGTCGAAGAAGTCCTGGAAGGGAGAGCCTTCCGGCAGTTGCGGCATCGGCACGGCATTCTCGCCGCCTTCGCCGTTTTCGCCGCCCTTGACGTTCTGCGTGGTGGAAATGTTGACCACCGCGCCCAGCAGGCCCTCGGCCAGGTCGGCCACCGATTCAGGGCCGTTCGCCAGCGCCGGCGTGACGAAGCTCGGCACCGCCACGGCGCCGATCAGCAGGGCTGTGGTGGCGGCCAGAGACGCCTTTCGCATGGCGCGCAAAAGGGACGTGGAATTCATCTGGTAGCCTCCCGGGGCTGTCATACGTTGAACGCGCCAAGCCGTCCGGGCGCGCCGCGTCATGATGAAAAGAAATAAGGCCTGTTTGCGGCTATTGCTATCGGAACGGAATAAATCATCCGTTATCCCCGGATCAGCCACACCACGCCGACACCGAGGGCGAGCGCCGCCAGCCCGAATATTCTCAATGCATTTTCAGGGATATCGGCCATCTGCGCGGCAAGCCGCTTCATCGGACCGGGAAAGCCGCCATAGACCAGGCCCTCGATGACGAGGACGAGGCCCATGGCGACGATAAAGTCCCGCACCAGCTTGATTAGTTGCTGGTTGCCGCGCCGGCGGCCGGCGCCGGCGTTGCGTTGGTTGTCGGCGCGGCAGCGCCATCAGGGCCGCGGAAGTAGCGGAAGAACTCCGCATCCGGCGACAGCACCATGGTGGTTCCCTCGGGGTCGAGCGAAGTCACATAGGCTTTCATCGAACGGTAGAACTCGAAGAACTCCGGATCGCGCTCGAAGGCCTCGGCGAACACGGCGTTACGCTGGGCTTCGCCCTCACCGCGCAGGATTTCCGATTCCTTCTGGGCTTCGGCGACCGTCTCGACGACCTCGCGGTCGGCGCGGGCGCGGATTCGCTGCGCAGCTTCCCGTCCGCGTGCCCTCAGCCTTTCGGCTTCGGCCAGACGCTCGGCCTTCATGCGGTCATAGGTCTGCTGCGACACCTCGGCGGTCAGGTCGGTACGGCGAATGCGCACGTCCTCGATCTGCAGGCCAAGCGCGTTGGCGTCGGGCTGCAGCTGGTCACGCACCTCGCGCATCATTGCCGCACGCTCTTCCGACAGCGCCGATTCGAAGCCACGGACACCATAGACGCGGCGCAGGGCTGCGTCGAAGCGGGTGCGCAGCCGCTGTTCGGCCAGTTCGACCGAGCCCGACACCGTCTGGCGGAACTTGCGCGGATCGTTGATGCGATAGGCGATGAACGCATCGACGTCGTAGAACTTGCCGCCCGAGACCTGGACGCGGATGTCATCGAGGTCGAGACGCAGGACGCGGTCTTCGATGACCTGCACGTTGTCGGCCTCGAACATCGAGAACGGCGCCTTGAAGTAGATGCCCGGCTCGGTCTTGACGTCGACGATCTCGCCGAAGCGCAGGACGATGGCCTGCTGGCGCTCGTTGACCACGAAGATCGACGACCAGATCAAGAACAGGATGATTGCGGCGAAAACGCCGATGATGGGAAGACGATTGGACATCAGTTGCCTCCCGTCGCGGGCGCGCGCTTCTGCAGTTCCGGCAGCGGCAGATAGGGCACGACGCCCTGCCCGCTGCCCTGGTCGACGATCACCTTGTTCGAGCCCTTGAGCAACTTTTCCATCGTTTCGAGATAGAGGCGCTTGCGCGTCACGTCCGGCGCCTTGGCATATTCCTCATAGACCGACTTGAAGCGCTGGGCCTCACCTTCGGCCTCCTGCACGACACGGTTCTTGTAGGCGGCCGCGTCTTCGCGGACCTGGGCCGCCTCGCCTCGTGCCTGGCCGAGCTTCTGGTTGGAGTACTGGTTCGACTCCTCGACGAAGCGGTCCTCGTCCTGCTCGGCGCGCTGCACCTCGTCAAAGGCGTCGGCGACTTCGCGCGGCGGCGCCGCGTCTTCGATCGAGATCGCGTTGACCGACAGGCCCGAACCATAGTCGTCAAGCGTCTGCTGGATGATGTCGCGCACGCCTGTGGCGATGCCTTGGCGGTCGTCGCGGAAGATGTCCTGCGCCGGACGGCGGCCGACCACTTCGCGCATCGCGCTTTCGGCGATCTGCCGCACCATGATGTCGGGTTCGGACACGTTGAACAGGTAGGCCCGCGGATCCGAAACCTGGTAGGCGACGGAGAACTTGACGTCGACGATGTTCTGGTCGCCCGAAAGCATCAGGCCGGACGACGTGCTGCCGCGCACTTCGCCGATATTGACCAGCTTTTCAGCCGTGTTGACCTTTTCGACGGTTTCCATCGGCCACCAATGGAAATGCAGGCCGGGCTGCGAGAGCTCTTCCTTCGGCTTGCCGAAGCGCAGTTCGACAGCGAGTTCGTCAGGCTGCACGGTGTAGACCGCCTGATATGCCCACAGGGCGACAAGACCCACGGCCACCAGGCCGAACAGGGCAGCGCTCGAGCCGCCGCCACCGGGCAGCGCGCGCTTCAGCCTGTCCTGGCCCTTGCGGATGATGTCTTCGAGATCGGGTGGCGAGCCTTGCGGGCCGCTCGGGCGCGGGCCTTGCCCCCAGGGGCCGCCGCCGCCGCCACCACCGCTGCCGCCGCCCCAAGGGCCACCGCCGCCGCCTCCACTCTGATTGTTCCAGGGCATGAATGTCCTTTCAGATTCAAACAATAAGTCCGCGCCTGAGATCGCAGCTTATTTACTGACACCTTCTATAGGGATGCAATCACGCGCTTTCAACGCGATGCCTGCGCGCAGCCTTCGTTTTCACGACATATGTATGAGATACGGTATCACCCGGTAGCGTGGCGTCTTTCATAGACCGTGTAGCGGGTCGGATGACTGTCCTTGTCGCCTGCGCCAAAGTCCTGCGAAGTCTTTACCGCCCATGTTTCGGGATCAATCGTCGGAAAGCGGGTATCCCCTTCGACGGCGGCCAGTACATGCGTGACATGCAGGCGGTCGGCCAGCGGCAACGCCTGCCGATAGATTTCGCCGCCTCCGATCACGCAGATGTCATCCGCTCCCGGCATGCAGCGCGCTTTGGCGGTGGCGAGCGTGATGGCGTCCTCGACCGATTGCACCGTCTCCGCGCCGTCGATTCGATAGGCAGGGTCCCGGCTGACGACGATGTTCAGCCGCCCGGGCAGAGGCTTGCCGATGCTCTCATAAGTCTTGCGCCCCATGACGATCGGCTTTCCCATGGTGTCGGCCTTGAAGCGCTTCAGGTCGCTCGACAGTTTCCACGGCAGGCCGTTGTCGCGCCCGATCACCCCGTTCTCGGCAATCGCCACATAGATCGCTACATCCATCAGTCGCTCTTTCCGTCCCGGCGAATCTCTGTCCGGTTGCCTTTCAGCCGGCATCGTAGGGCCGCCAAACGAGAATATCGACATCGCGCCCGCGAAAAATGTCCCCGGCATCGCCTGGCGAGGCCGCCTATCCTGCTTTTTCCATCCCGGCCTGGGAACAATTCGGCACCGGTCCAGCTGGCAGCCTAGGCCCGTGCATAGCGGTCCGTAGCCTGGCTGGATTGCGCCAGAGCCAGACCAAGGCGCGCTTGAAGCGACCCGACAAACGGCTTGGCTTGGGCCAGTAGACGTGAGGGCGCGAAATGACCGGCGTTCAAGCGCGTGCATGCCCGCCGTGTGCGGAGAGGTATGCAATCGAATTAGGCAACAGTAGTAAAAATCGCCGTCCCCATGTATTCAGGTTCGGGGATTCTTCGGCTGGGGACAACAATGTCAGAAATAAACAACGTGGGACCGCGAGCACTGGCTCGACATTCGCAACTATCTCAGACGTAAACGCTCCATCGCAGCCTAGAACTGAACTTGAGTTGTCCTTTAGGTCACTGAATTCATGAGGCATTGTCGATGCGGTCGATTTACCTGAACTTGGAGCGATCCCGTGATCGCCGCGAATGGATGGAGGGGCAGGCAAAGTCATTGGGTACCCCCCTGGAACGCCTGCCTGCCGTCGACGGGGCTCAACTCGGTTCGACACACCCTGTTTCTCCGAGTGCACTGGGCTGCTTTCTAAGCCATCGATCGGCTTGGGAGCTTGCCGCTACCGGCGATGATCCTTATGTCGCGATCTTTGAAGACGACATCCATCTCAGCCCGGAACTGCCGAAGTTTCTTCAGGACGCTTGCTGGATTCCGACTGGAACGGACCTGGTACATCTCGGCTGCGCAACACGACTCTGTGAGGTCACCGGGAAGCCCATTGCGGCGCTTGGCAGACGCCTGTTCCGGCCTGTGAGCGACAACGCGAGCGCCGAGGCATACATCATCTCGAAAGAGTGCGCCCGGCAACTGCACCGGGACATGGTCAGCATCGACCGAGAATTCGATCAGATACTGTTTAACGGCGGCCGGCCTGACCTCACCATTCTCAAGCTTTTTCCATCGCTGGCGATGCAAGATCAGTTCGTCGATCAACCTCGCTTCGAGGCCCTGATACACCGCGAGCGAATCCCGCGACCGGCAAAGCTTCGGGGCTTTGCGAAAGCGAAGCATGAAGCAGCCAGAGCCGCGCGACAGGTGGGCGCGGCATTAGGCATTGCGCGCACGAAGCGAGTGCGGGTCGGCTTTAGCTAAGCCGGCCACGCCAACTGCGGTGGGACTTCGGCACAGAACCTGGGCGGCTGACCGCCACGTCAGAGCTCCTTCGAGTTCTGTTGAGCACTGTCCAGCGGATGCGTCTGCGGCCAGCGCGCTATGTCGGTAGCGGAACTGCTTGATATCTGACGGAAATACTTGAAACTGGGCCACGTCGAATCCGCGGAGGAGGAAAGACGATGATCCGGCAACTTACGTCTTCGGAACGTCAGAACGCCGCCGTGATAGCGATTGCGGTGGCGATCGTCGGGTTGGCGATGGCTGTGGTCGGTCGCGCGGATGTGCTCGGCGTCCACGGCGTCATGGTCATGCTGTTTGCAGGCGCCGTCCTGTTTTATGTGCTGTCTGGCCTGTACCAGCCCGAACCGACGGAAGACCGGGAAACATCCTATTACGACGACCCGATCAAGGTCGGCATTGTCCTCTCGATGGCTTGGGCAGTGTTCGGGATGTTCATGGGCGTCTGGGTCGCCGCGCAACTGGCATGGCCCGACCTTGCCTTCGATGCTGGCTGGTCGAGTTTCGGCCGCCTCCGCCCGACCCACACCACGGGAGTGATCTTTGGTTTTGGCGGCAATGCCTTGATCGCCACTTCCTTTCATGTGGTGCAGCGAACTTCGCGCGCGCGCCTCGCCGGACAACTCAGCCCTTGGTTTGTGCTCCTCGGTTACAACTTATTCTGCGTGCTTGCCGTATCGGGCTATCTGATTGGGGTGACGCAATCCAAGGAATACGCCGAGGCTGAGTGGTACGCCGATTTCTGGCTGGTGGTTGTCTGGGTGACGTACTTCGTCCTCTATCTGAGAACGATCGCTCGCCGGAAGGAACCGCACATCTACGTGGCCAACTGGTACTTCATGGCGTTCATTCTCGTCGTCGCAATTCTCCACATCGTCAACAACTTGGCGCTCCCCATCTCGTGGGGACATGCCAAGAGCTACACGGTCTGGCCTGGCGTCCAGGATGCGATGGTGCAGTGGTGGTACGGGCACAACGCGGTTGCCTTCTTCCTCACGGCCGGCTTCCTTGGAATGCTGTATTACTATCTCCCCGTGAGGGCCCAGCGGCCGATCTTCTCCTACCGCCTTTCGATTCTGAGCTTCTGGGGCATCACCTTCTTTTACATGTGGGTGGGTTCGCACCACCTCCACTACACCGCGCTGCCGCATTGGGTTCAGACGCTTGGCATGACCTTCTCGGTGATGCTGCTGGTTCCGTCCTGGGCCTCCGCGGGAAATGCCTTGCTTACCCTGAACGGCGCGTGGCACCGGGTGCGGGACGATGCGACCTTACGATTCATGATGGCTGCCGCCGTGTTTTACGGCATATCGACTTTCGAAGGCTCGTTCCTTGCTATCCGGCCCGTGAATTCGCTGTCCCACTATACGGATTGGACGGTCGGGCATGTCCACGCCGGGGCGCTGGGCTGGGTGGCGCTGATCACTTTCGGATCGATCTACACTCTGGTGCCAAGCCTCTGGAAACGCGAGCGGATGTACTCAGCGGCCCTCGTGGAAGTGCATTTTTGGCTCGCGATTGCCGGGACGCTGATCTACGTCTTCGCGATGTGGAACTCGGGCATCATCCAGGGACTGATGTGGCGGACCTATACGGAAGAAGGCGCCCTCGCCTATTCATTCGTCGATTCACTGGTGGCGATGTACCCATATTACATCGCGCGCGCCTTTGGAGGGCTGCTTTTCTTGATCGGTGCGGCAGTCGGCTGCTACAACATCTGGATGACGGTTCGGTCTGCGCCGTTGGCGGCCCCGCTCCATGCGGACGTCCCGATCGCTCCTGCCGTGGCGGGAGAATGATGGATGCCTGAGATTTTTCACCGCAAACTCGAGCGTTCAGCGATTGGTTTCGTGATCGCAATCATCGCGGCCGCGAGCGTGGGCGGCATCGTCGAGATCGCCCCGCTCTTCACTATCGACGAGACTGTCGAAGAAGCCCCGGATATGCGGATGTACACTCCGCTCGAACTTGCCGGGCGCAACATCTACGTGCGCGAGGGCTGTTATGCCTGCCACAGCCAGATGATCCGCACGCTGCGCGACGAGGTGGAGCGCTACGGCCCGTATTCTCTTGCCGTCGAGTCGAAGTACGACCGCCCGATGCTCTGGGGATCCAAGCGGACCGGGCCAGACCTTGCTCGCGTCGGCGGCAAGTATTCCGACTTCTGGCATGTCGCGCACCTGACCAACCCACGCGACGTCGTTCCAGAATCCAACATGCCTGCTTATCGCTGGCTCGCGCGTACCTCCCTCAAGATGGAGGACCTGCCGCTTCACCTCGCGGCGCAGAAGGCCTTGGGCGTTCCCTATACGGACGAGATGGTGGAGAATGCGGCGCGCGATGCTTACGGCCAAGCGATGCCGGATACCGACTTCGCTGCCGGGCTTATCGCCCGTTATGGCGACGAAACCCAAGTCAGTGCTTTTGATGGCGTGACGACCGACGTCACCGAGATGGATGCGCTCGTGGCGTATCTGCAGATCCTCGGAAGGCTGACCGGAGCCGCATACAAAAACACCGCGGCTCCCGAGGGAAAACCTGACCCGGAAGGGTAAAGCGGAGGGTTTCACAATGGACCTGGATCACAACTCGGTTGTCGCCTTTTCCAAGAGCTGGGGCCTTTTCTACCTGATTGCGCTGGCCGTCGGCGTGCTGGTCTACACATTCTGGCCGTCGAACCGGAAGCGTTTCAATCAGGCCAAGAACAGCATCCTCGGCGGGGACGACAAGCCATGGAAGTGAACGAACGCGATCCCGTCAGCGGCCGCGAGACCACAGGCCACGAATGGAACGGCATCAAGGAACTGGACACCCCGGTTCCGAGGGGGGTGCTGCTGTTCCTGATCGTGACGCACCTGTGGGCGATCGCCTGGTGGTTCCTTGTGCCGGCCTGGCCGCTCGGGACGACCTATACACGAGGCCTCCTGGGGGTCGACCAGAGACAGACTGTCGAAGCGCGTGTCGTCGACAGCCAGCTCGAACGCGCCAACTGGATGGCACACCTCGAGAAGGAACCTTACGATGCCATCCTGGCGGACGAGGCCCTGATGCAGACGGTCCGACAAACCGGGCGGCAGCTGTTCGGGGACAACTGCGCCGCATGTCACGGCCGGGACGGCAAAGGCCAGGCAAACTACCCAGACCTGACCGATGACGACTGGCTATGGGGCGGTGGCCCCCAGCTTATCGAGCAGACGATGCGCGTCGGCATCAATACCCGGCATCCGGAAAGCCGCGTAGGGCAAATGCCAGCCTTTGGGCGGGACGAGGTGCTCGACCGAGATCAGGTGCGGAGCGTGGCCGCCTACGTCTATTCGCTTTCCCATCCGGACTACTCGACCGCGGACAATGTCAAACGGATACAGGCGGGGCGAGAAGTCTTCCTGACGACGTGCGCTGCCTGCCACGGGGAAGACGGGAAGGGAAACAGGGATGTCGGCGCGCCAAACCTGACGGATGCGCACTGGATCTACGGGGGCGACCTGGACACCATCATTGCGTCGGTGCACGGCGGGCGCCAAGGCCATATGCCCACCTGGGATCAGAGGCTGACCAAGGCTGAGATCCGCACGATTGCCCTCTACGTGCATGACCTGGGGACGCAACAGCCATGACCGTACAGTCGAAAAGACGGTACCGCAGCATCATGCTCTGGATGCTGGTCCCGGCGGGGCTGCTGCTTTTCGCCGGAGCCAATGCCCACCTGATCTACGTGGCAGTCGATTCTCAGCCGGACTGCGTCAAGCACTTTAAGGCCGCTGGCGAAGGCGGCTACCGCGCCGCCAAGTCGGCATGTTGAGGAGGCGAAGAGATGAGCGACACCGAAAAGTCGTACTGGCTGCTCAGCGAGACCTCTGGCATCGGCGAGACGCGCGATCCGCGGCTCAATCGCGGGCTGTCGCCATTCGTCGGCCTCAGGTGGCTTTCGGCGGGCTGGCGGGATTTCTGGACTCGCCCAGCGTCTAGCCTGGGATACGGAATTGGTGTTTTCGTCCTGTCGGTCTGCTTCGTTTGGACGCTCGTAGCTTTCGGCCGGGACTATATTCTCTTTCCGGCGCTGGCAGGCTTCATGATCGTGGCTCCTTTTCTGGCGGTCGGCCTCTACGAGAAAAGTCGCGCCATCGAGGAAGGACGCGAGATCAGCTTCGGGTCCATGCTCCTCGTGCGTCCAAGGGCAGGCGCGCAGGTCTTTTTTGCCGGGCTGCTGCTGTGTTGCCTCCTGCTGCTCTGGATGCGTGCCGCGGTTCTGCTCTATGCGCTTTTCTTTGGAGTTACGGCATTTCCCGGGCTGGACCACATCGTAGGCATGCTTTTTGGGACTGCTTACGGGTGGACAATGATCGTCGTGGGGACAGCCATCGGTGGCCTTTTTGCTGCCTTTGCCTATGCCATCAGCGTCTTTGCGGTGCCATTGCTCCTTGATCGGCGCGTCGATGCGCTGACCGCGATGGGCACAAGCATGAAACTGGTCTGGAACAATCTACCCGCGATGCTGGGCTGGGCTGCAATACTGCTCGTTCTTTTCGCCGTCTGTGTTGCCACCGGGCTCGCCGGGATGATCGTGATTTTCCCTCTGCTCGGCCACGCCACCTGGCACGCCTATAGGGCCGTGGCGCTCCCGGAGACGTGACGGTGAGCTGCTGCGCCCAGGGAACCGAGGCCGCGCTGCAGCTGGTGCGTTGCGGCAACGCGACTGCTGGCGAAATCTTGCTGGCGCGACGCGATTTGGGAGATGGCATATTTCAGACTGACCTTTCGGTACCCCAAGCCAGGTGCGGCACCTGCATCACCTCAATCGAAGGGGCCCTGCAAGGCCTTGACGGCGTTCTCGCCGCTCGCGTCAACCTTACCTCCCGCCGCGTATCCGTGAGGTGGCGTGGCGACCGTGTCCCTCCTGTGATCGAAGCCCTGGCTGCCGCCGGATACGACTGCAGCCTCGCGGACGCGGAGGACGACCTGCGCGACCCCGAGATGTCGCGACTGCTGCGCGCCACCGCAGTGGCGGGCTTTGCGGCAATGAACATCATGCTGTTGTCAGTGTCGGTATGGTCAGGTGCGGACACGCAGACTCGAAATGCATTTCATCTGGTTTCTGCCCTGCTGGCAGTGCCTGCGGTCGCCTATTCCGGACGAATATTCTTCATTTCGGCATGGAAGTCGGTACAGCGTCGCACAAGCAGCATGGATCTTCCTATCTCGGTGGGGGTCCTGCTGACGCTGGCGTTGAGCCTCTACGACACATTCGCCGGAGGGCCGCACGCATATTTCGACGCCGTGACTTCCCTTATCTTTTTCCTGCTCGCCGGACGCACGCTTGACCATGCAATGAGGAGCAAGGCACGGAAGGCAGTTTCCGGCCTCAGCCGCTTGATACCGCGAGGCGTGACTGTGATACGCGCTGACGGGAGCCGCGAGTTCTGCGGTCTCATGGAAGTCGAGCCGGGCGACCTGATTCCAGTCGGCCCCGGCGACCGGGTTCCGGTCGACGGCACGATAGTGGCCGGGCGCGGCAGCCTTGACCTTTCGGTAGTCAGCGGAGAAGCGACGCCAACACGTGTCCAGCCTGGAACCGCCGTTTTGTCTGGCGCGCTCAGCCTCGATGGCGCGCTGACGGTTCGTGCCGATAAGCGTGCCGAGGATTCCTTCCTCGCCGACATGGCGAAGTTGATGGATGCGGCGGAGGACGGGCGGGCACGGTATCGCCGCATCGCGGATCGAGCCGCGGCCTTGTATTCCCCCGTCGTCCATTTGTTGGCCCTCGCCACCTGCGCGGCCTGGATCGCAATCACGGGCGATTGGCATGCATCGGTTACGGCCGCCGTTTCGGTGCTCATAATCACCTGCCCATGTGCATTGGGTTTGGCTGTGCCCATGGTCCAGGTCGTGGCCGCCCGCAGGCTGTTTGACCTCGGCGTCACGCTCAAGGACGGCGGCGCGCTGGAACGGCTCGCCGAAGCTGACTCGGTCGTGTTCGACAAGACCGGAACTTTGACAACGGGCGTCACGCGCGTCGAACGTCACACCGCTGCCCTGCACGACGTGCCGGCCGCTGCCGCACTCGCAGCCCTGTCCAGGCACCCGGCCTCATGCGCGGTCGCCGCTCTCGCGTCGACAGGGCCCGAGGTCGCGGATTTTCGCGAGGTGCCCGGGTACGGAATTGAAGGTCGGATCGGCGGGAGTGTCTTTCGCCTCGGCAGGCGGGAATGGGTTTCGGGCCTGCCAGGCAATGCCAGCCATGAATCCATGACCTGGCTGTCGAAGAACGGCACGCTCGCAGGCTCGTTCACGATCGCCCACAATCTTCGTCCCGGTGCGGTGGAAGCTGTCAGAAAGCTGGAAAGCTGGGGATTGGCGACCGAGGTCCTATCGGGGGACTCTGCGACCGCTGTCCGGAAGGTCGCGGATGCGCTTGGAATTTCCGAGGTCCGCCACGGCGTCTTGCCTAAGGGCAAGGTCAACCGGCTCAGAGATCTGGCCGCCTCCGGCCGCCGCGTTCTGATGGTTGGCGACGGACTGAATGACGCTCCGGCACTGGCAGCAGCACATGTTTCCATGGCGCCCTCTTCGGCGGCGGACATCGGTCGTACCGCTGCCGATCTCGTCTTTCTGCGGAACAGCCTTGAAGGTGTCCCTCACGCGATGGGCATCGCCCGCAATGCCGCCAGGCTCGTGCGGCAGAACTTCGCGCTCGCTGTGGCCTACAACGTATTGGCCCTGCCCCTGGCGATGTCGGGGCAAATAACTCCGCTCATAGCGGCTGTTGCCATGTCGACGTCGTCAATCCTGGTCGTCGCCAATGCCTTGCGGCTTCCGCACGAAACGGCTTCATCCACCCGCTTTGCGGGCTTTCGCCGCCTGGTCCCAGCGGAGGCTGCATGAGCTATCTCTCTTTTTTGATTCCAATTGCCCTAGGCATGGGCTTGGTGGGCTTGGCAGCCTTCCTATGGTCGCTACGGAGTGGCCAGTACGAGGATCTGGATGGGGCCGCGGTGCGGGTCTTGCGTTCAGGTGCTGACGCTCCTCTTGGTCAGCAAGCATGCAAAAACCACGAGGGTGTTCCTGCCAGGCAAGGGAACGCCACGGCTGCCAACGGCGTTTGTTCAGCAACGGAAACGAAAGGCTTCGAAGATGTCTCGAGCAAGTGACAGGCCGTTCGGCTGGGTGGCAGCGCTGGCCGTGGCTTCAGGAGCCGCAGTGCTGGTTCCTAGCCTCGCCGTGCTGGCTATCAGCCTTCTTGCGGTTGCTGCGATGGTGTTCTGATACGAACTGATTGCGCCAGATGAGGATGACGACGGCGACGGTCCAGCTCAGGGAAGCTCCTGGCCAACTCGGCTTGCTTGTTTCCAGGCGAACTTGCGAGGCGCCATGGTCAGTTCCTCGCTGAGGACTTGACCGTCATCGGCAACGATCAGAAGCAGCTCGCGATCGCGATATCTAAAGGACAGGCGATGCCGTCCTTCATCGTCGCCAACTCCCCGTTCGACCAAGCACCTGATGTTTCCTTGCTGGATCTGCCTGAGGAAGTACTCGACAGCCAGTTTCATTCCGCGGGCAGCCACGGTCGCATCGATCTCGGGGCCGTCTGGGGCCCAGCGAACCATCGCCATAGTCGTTCTCCGTCTCGTTCAGCGACTGGCAGCCTAGTCACGCGTCGGCCGATGTCGTTGCGAAGGCGCAAGGATGCACGAATCGTCACCCGCTTTTCCGGCGCCGAACTTCCGCTTTGATTGACGGAGCGCAACGAAAGCATGGCCGGATCGGCGATGCTAAGACGAAATGCATGGAAAAATGAGATGGCTTCAAGCAAGCGCCTTGACCCCGACCTTTCGGTCGACGACGTGATGAAACTCTGGCCCGACACAATCCGGGTGTTTCTCGCAAATCGGATGCTGTGTGTCGGCTGCCCTATCGGGCCGTTTCATACCGTATCCGACGCTTGTCGAGAACACGAGTTGGATGAAACTTCTTTTCTGAATCAGCTGGCGGCTGCAATTGATCGCCAGGGAAACGCAAGCTAGCTCCGTTCGCTCCGACCATTGGCGACCAGCATCAGCTTATGCGGGTCGACCACCGTGACCTTCTGACGTCCGCTCCGTATCAGCCCTTTGTCTTCCCACGCGCTTAGCAGCCGGCTCACGGTATGCAGCGTCGTGCCCGTCATCTCCGCTATGTCCTGGCGGGAGATCGGAAAGTCGATAAGGATTCCTTCGTCTGTCTTCTTCCCTGTCTGGTCCAGGAGCCTCAGCAGGGCGTGAGCCACGCGCTGTTCGACTTGTTCCGTGGCCATTTCGACGACGCGCGTGTGCGTGTCCTGAAGTCGGGTGCCGACTGTCTTGTATGTATTTGCGCCAAAGCTCGGAAACTGAGCGGACAGCTCTGACCACATAGAGGTGGGCCACGAAAGCGCGACACAGTCCACTACGGCGAAGGCAGTGGCCGGGTAAGTCGTGCGTCCAAGGGCTGACGCTATTCCGAATATTTCGCCAGCACTGATGTACCGAACGATAACCTGCTGTCCCTCAGGCGTGCTTCGCACAACCCGGATATGACCGTCCAGCAGGAGGAAGAACGCGTGCGCTTCTTCTTCCTGTTCGAAAATAGCCGAATCCTTCGCATATCGCGTGGATCGCGCTCCCGCCAATATTCTGTCGAGTCCTTCTGGCGCAATTCCTGCGAACAGCGGGAGCCCGGCAATCAGCGAACGGTCGACTCGGCCCAAGACATTCCCTCGATTTCTGGGAAGATTTTTTCACAGTCGGCAACGTGTCGCAACTGCGCTGCAGTGAGCGATATTGCCGCGTGACTAGTCCGGGTCACGGCGCTTCGGCAGACCACGCCCCGGCACAACCGCCAACATCGTGTTTGCGCCAGCGCAAACGGAAAAGCGCTGCGCAGGTGTAGAGATCAGCCGTCCGGATACAACTTGTCGCATCCGGTTGCTGATTAACGACGCGTAGCGTTCGAAGGAGCAGAGATGACGGCCTGGGTTCGGAAGCTCACCTTGGGAAGCGGCATCTGCGCCGCTCTATTCTTGACGGGAGCCGTTGGCTTACCGACCGCCGCGACGGCGGGACAGGCCGCGAAACACCATGAAGTGCAAAATCCCCGCACCGTGGAAGAAGCAAGCGCCATGATGCGCAGGGCACTGTCCAGGGTCGAACAAGCGCTGGCTACGGACGACTACGCGAGCATCCACAAAGCAAGCTACGAGTTGGAGGCTGCGGCCAGCCGAATTGCAGATCGACCGAACGATAAGTCCGAAAAGCTGGTTCGTACGGTCGAGATCCTCCACCGTGCTTCAGAGGCCGGCGACCGCGCAGTGCTTCAGGCTATTTACCCAAGCTTGAAGGAAGCGGTGGATCAGGCTGCAGTGCTCCCTCGCCCCGCTCCGGTAGGCAAAGGCGGCAGGTAGAGTTCGGACAATTGCGGGAAGGCGGCTGACAAATGGGTTCCAACGCAGTCAGTAGCCTTGATCGCCGCGCCCATGGCTCTGGTTCCGTGGTGCGGCGGATCAAGACTGTCATCGCTGGAGTAGACTTGGACTGCGAATGTCGTGCCCGGCTCGATGACGCCTTGACGCGCTTTACGGCGCTCGAGCAAAGGCGCGTTCAGCGCGAGCATCTCGTGCAAGCAAGGCAGCACCGCGAGCGGATAGAAGCCATCGTCGATTTGCTCCGGGAGGTCGATGAACTGGCCGCGGCAGAGCCGGACCGGAGCGTCTATACCGAGCTAGCTCTGCTCTTCGACGAGGTGGCTGCTACAGCGGGGGAAGGCGCGCTGTGCATGCGAAGCCTGGCGATCCTGCCCGCTGACGGGGAGGAGTTTTCGCCCTCGTGACCCCTTGTCGCATTCGCCAACTGATATGGCTGGCGGCTGGCACTGTCGCCCTGCTCGCTGGGTTGATAGGCATCTTTCTTCCGCTGATTCCGACCACCCCATTCCTGGTTCTCGCCGCGTTCTGCTACTCACGAAGCTCAGAGCAACTCCACTCGCGGCTCTTGGCAAATCGGCGGGTTGGCCGAGCCATCCGGGATTGGCACGCTTATGGCGCGATCTCGCGCAGCGCGAAACGTCTCGCACTGTTGTCGATGGCTTTCGCGCTGTCTCTATCGATGCTGGCTGGCGTGCCTCTGGTGGCGATCACAGTGCAGGCCACTGCCATGCTGGCCGCGGCTGCCTTCATCGTGACGCGGCCGGCGCCGCCCGCACGGCAGGCTGACGAACAGGAACGCTAAAGCTGGCGCGATCAGCAGGCTCCTCGCAGGTTCAAAGGTCCAATTCGCGTGAAGGCGGCCGATCTCGTGGCAGGCCGCTCCATCGTGTCATCTCGCTGCCTGGATCGACGCCCACCCAGTTCAGAAGCCGCGCCGCGATCTCCCTGAGCATCTCGTCGATACTGTGCATGCCCACGTAGAACGGTGGCATTGGAGGCGCAATCGTCGCTCCCAGCCTTGCCAGTGACAGCATTGACCGCAAGTGGCCTTCATGCAGGGGCGCTTCACGCGGAACCACCACCAGTCTGCGCTTTTCCTTGAGCGCGACATCGGCTGCTCGGGTCAACAGGTTGTCTCCCAACCCATGCGCTATCGCAGACAACGTGCGCATGGAGCAAGGCACGACGATCATGCCGTCATTTGAAAAAGAACCACTGGCGATTGGCGCTGTCAGGTCGTCAGGCGAGTGAACTCGAGTAGCCAGTCCGGTGATGCGGGCAAGGCCATCAGAGCCGAGTTCATGTCGGATTGTTGCTCTGGCGCCCATTGAGACCACGACATGCGTTTCCGCGCCAGCGTTGGCCAACTGCCGGAGGGTCTCCAGGGCCAGACCAGAACCGGAAGCACCCGCTATTCCCACGATGATGCGTTTGGTCATGGCGTTATCCGAACTCCGGGAAGATTTCATTCCATCGCTGCGACACTTGCCGATCGATCTCGGGACACATGCGCAATTCGCTTCCCCAGTCCCGTACGGTCTCTGACCCGACCTTTCGCGTCGCGTCGATACCGAGTTTCCCTCCCAGCCCTTCAAGTGGAGACGCGAAGTCGAGGTGATCGATCGGAGTGCGGTCCACGGTCATCAGGTCACGGGACGGGTCCATGCGCGTCCCGATTGCCCACATCACGTCCGGCCACGAACGTATGTCGATGTCGTCATCGACCACGATGAGCATCTTTGTCATGGAGAACTGCGGCAGCAGCGACCAGAAGCCCATCATTACGCGACGCGCCTGCCCCGGGTACTTCTTGGCGATGGACAGCACGGCAATCCTGTAGGAGCTGGCTTCCGGCGGAAGCCAGACGTCACGGATTTCTGGGATCTGCTGCCGAAGAAGGGGCTTGAAGACGTCGGTAAGAGCTTCGCCCAGCACCGACGGCTCGTCAGGAGCCCTCCCGGTGAAGGTGGTCAGGTAGCAGGCCTGGTCACGGACCCGGATTCTGTTGAGGCGAAACACGGGGTATGGCTCGGCGGCATTGTAGTACCCGGTATGGTCGCCAAACGGGCCCTCCAGAGCGGTTTCCTTGGCTGAGACTGTGCCTTCCAGCACAATCTCGGCTGTTGCGGGAACGTGTAGCGGGATGCTGCGGCACGCGGTCAGTCGTGGTCGCTTGTTTCCGATCATGCCGGACAGCGCCAGTTCGGTCACGCCCTCGGGCACAGGCATGACGGCAGCGAGCAGCGTCGCCGGATCGGCGCCGATCACCACTGCGACAGGCATGTCGATGCCTCGAGCCGCCCACATACGGTGGTGCGCCGCACCGCCGCGCATCGGCAACCAACGGACTATCGCGCGATCCCTCTCGATTACCTGCATGCGGTAAATGCCCAGATTGTACGTTCCCGGGTCGTCAGCTCCAGGTGCGCGGGTGACGACGACGGGCCAGGTAATCAGGGGACCTGCGTCCCCTGGCCAGCATGTCTGGACAGGAAGGAGAGACAGGTCAGGGGCAATTTCGCTCCAGCTGGAAGGCGCTCTCACGATTCTTGGCCGTGCGAGGAGCGCGCTGCGCGCCGCAGGGAGCATGTCGCGCGCTTCGCCCAGTGTCCTCGGCGCCTGTGGGGACCTCATCCAGGCTAGAAGCTTCCCGAACGAACCAAGGCCAGTGAGGTCGGTGCCCAATCCAGCGGCGACCCGCGCTCGCGTCCCAAACAAGTTCGTCACGACAGGAAAGGTCGATACTCTTCCCTGCGCATCGATCGGCTTGTCCAACCTCAGCACTGGCCCGTCCTTGGCGATCGTGCGCCGATGCACCTCGGTTGCTTCGAGGTGCATCGAAACAGGTGCCTGGACATGCCGTACGTCCCCTCGCTCGTCCAGGTGCGACAGGAACGAAGAAAGGTCATTGAAAAGCGGCAGCGATCTATGGTGCATGAATACATTTCCCGTCGCGCGACGCGGCCGACGGCGGACGTTTGCCACGGTGACTGGCTCCCGTCTTTGACCTTCCACAAACATCCAGCGACGCTCTTTGCGTTGGAACAAAGCGCGCCAAGTCGAGGGACGGTATCCATGCCTTTCCGAAATGGAGCATGGTTGCAAATAATGCAGATAGGAGCGCACTGCATACGACTGTTGGGAGCGGCAATTGTCACACTGCGGTCGACCTGCTTTCGAGGACAGCGTCAGGGGAAACGACCGCCTCTCGCGAAGGCACGGCTTGATCGGGAGGGCGATAGGGATTTGGCGCGTGCCGAACTGCTCCTTGCCTTGCAACACCCGTTGGCGGCCTCCGACCTCCTTCCGGCGGCGCTTGCGGGAACTGGTTTCGATCCCCTGTCCATTCCGAGGGACGAGCGGAATGTCCGCAGCTTTGCTCCAGACTGCATCGAAAACGGCTTCCTTGCGCGCCCTCGCTTCGGTGACTTCTAAGCCCGATCGAGCGGCCCAAGGCGGAATCTGTTTGTTCTTTGAGCTTGGACAAACAGCGCCATCGCTTTCGACCTTAAGACCCCCAGCCAAGCGGATTCACTGAGGAGAACAGCATTGGCCGACGAACTAAGGGACGGCTCCTTGCCGCTCGCCCGGATTCTGTTTCCCAAAGTCGGAGCTCTGCCGCTCGGAACCCTTCTAACGAGGGCCCTCCGCGACCTTGCCAGAAGGCAGCCGAACCTCTTCGAACGCCTAGGCGAGCACAAGTCCGCGTGCTTCTTCGTCAACCCAACCGATCTCTCCTTTGCCTTCCTTGTTGTGCCGGACGGGGAACGCTCGCTTGTCCGTGTCGTCGGCAAGTCGGAAACGTCGTCCGCAGCCGTCCTTATCAGCGGCCCTATCCTGATGCTGTTGGGCCTGCTCGATGGCAGCCTTGATGGCGACGCTCTTTTCTTCAGGCGAATCGTCTCGATCGGGGGCCGTACTGAAGCTGTTCTGGCGCTTAGAAATGCCATCGACGATGCCGAGTTGCGGCCTGCGGACCTGCTGGGCCTGCACGGTGTCCTGGGGCGCCTGGCGGACAATGCCATACTCGGCAGCCTTCGCGCCGCCAGGCGGCTTGCGTGTCGGGGATTGGACCAAGGGGAGCGTTCCTGACTATGAGCAATCAGCAAATGGAGTTGATCTGTCCAGCGGGCACGCCAGCCACCTTGCGTGCCGCAGTCGTCGCGGGCGCCGATGCCGTGTACTGCGGGTTCCGCAACGAGACCAATGCAAGGAACTTTCCCGGCCTGAACTTCTCGACAGCCGAGTTGGCGGAAGGTGTGCGGTTTGCCAAGGGTCACGGCAAAAAGGTACTCGTCGCGATAAACACATTCGCTCAACCTGGCCGCGTGGACCTATGGCGCAAGGCCGTGGACGAGGCTGCCCAATGCGGAGCGGACGCAGTCATCGCGGCGGATTTGGCTGTCCTCGACCATGCCGCGAACAACCACCCAGGGCTACGGCTTCACCTGTCCGTGCAGGCGGCCGCGTCAACGCCAGAGGCCGTGAAGTTCTATGTCGACGCGTTCCGTGTCCGGCGCGTTGTCCTTCCGCGAGTGCTTTCAGTCCAGGAGATAGCCGCGCTCAATCGCATGATCGACGTGGAAACCGAGGCGTTCGTGTTCGGAGGCCTTTGCGTCATGGTCGAAGGCCGCTGCTACCTGTCTTCCTACGCCACTGGAAAGTCCCCAAATCTGAGCGGCGTCTGTTCACCGCCGGAACACGTCACCTATGAGGATGACGCAGAGGGAACCGCGGCGCGGCTCGCCGGCTTTACCATCGACCGCTATGCCCGGAGCCAGCCGACCGGATATCCAACCCTGTGCAAGGGCCGCTTCACGGCCGGCGGCAAGACATCCTACCTGTTCGAAGACCCAGTCAGCCTGAACGCCGGCGGAGTGCTTGCGGGATTGAAAGCGGCGGGGGTCACAGCCCTGAAAATCGAGGGCCGCCAGCGTGGCAAAGCATACGTCAGCGAAGTCGTCCGCGCCTTTCGAAAAGCCGTCGACGCGGTCGAGGCAGGGGGCGATGCGGCCGAGATCGACCGGATCCTGGCTGGTATGTCCGAGGGAGGACGGCAGACCGAAGGCGCCTACAAGAAGACGTGGAGATGAGCGTTATGCCAAGAATTGCATTGACCCTTGGTCCGGTCTTCTTCCACTGGCCAGCCGATCGGTTGGCGGATTTCTACAGACGGATCGCGGATCAGGCCGCCATCGACAGGGTGCATATCGGCGAAGTCGTCTGCGGAAAGAGGATGCCGTTCTCGGACTCGATATGGCCCGAAGTAATCGAACGGCTCGAGCGCGGCGGCAAGGAGGTCGTGCTCTCCACGCTTGCCGCACCTGCAACGATCCGGGAGCGCAGGGCCGTAAACGACTGGTGCAGCGAGGGGCGGCTTGTCGAGATCAACGACGTCACGGCCATCCCGGCCCGTTCCGGACAGGCGTTCGTGATTGGACCCTTCGTGAATGTCTACAACGAATCCAGTGCCCGGTTCTTTGCTGCGCGTGGCGCTCGCACCATTTGCCCCCCGGTCGAGCTTTCGTTGGACTCAATTGGCAGCATTGCCCGCAACTGTTCCGACGTCGATTTTGAGATCTTCGCATTCGGCAGACTGCCGCTGGCCCTTTCTGGTCGCTGCTATCACGCGAGGCTGAACAATCTTCACAAGGACTCCTGCCAGTTTACGTGTGAACAGGACCCTGATGGCCTTGCGGTCGATACGATCGACGGACAGGAATTTCTTGCCGTCAACGGCGTGCAGACGCTCTCCAATCAGGTGCAGGCTTTCTGTCCTGAACCAGACGACTTGCGGGCGCATGGCATCCGGCGCTTGCGGCTGTCTCCGCACACTGCCGACATGGTTGCGGTCGCCGAAGCCTATCGCGGCCTGCTCGACGGCACTCAATCGCCGACTTCGACGAGATTTGCCTTGTCGTGCCTCGAGCTTCCGGGAGGAATGGTAGACGGGTACCTCAGTGGCAAACCGGGCTTTCACCTGACGGGCAGTGCCGACCAATGACCTCGCCTTCGGAACACGCTTTTGCGCGGATCGCGATTGTCACGGTTTCCGACCGGGCAAGCGGCGGCCACACGAAGACTTGAGCGGTCCGGCAATGAACAGTGGCTGCGGCATGTCGTGGCACAACCACGTGACTTCATCCGGCGGATCGTTCCTGATGGGGTCGAAAACGTCAGAAACGCGCTTCTCCAATTGTGCGACAAGGGCGATATCGACCTTGTCCTGACAACTGGTAGCACAGGCCCTGCCCCGCGCGACCTGACAGTGGAGGCTCATGCCGCTCGGTCCTGCGCTGGCCCGTCGCCGGCCGGACGCAGCCAACGCGCTCCTGCGGTTCTCAAGAACAGTTCCGTACCTGGTTGTGGCTATTGTCGTGTCCGGTATCGTGCGGATCGAAGTGCGGATCTCGGACTTCGAGCTCGAAAAGCTCGAAGGGAACATCGAGATTACGCCTTAGGTACAGCGGTCGTTAGCCTGCAATGCCGAGCCGACTCCTTGTGTCGGCGCTCATCATCGACGGGCTCCACTCCGGATCGTAGGTCAGAGACACTTCGACCGCTCCAATGCCGGGGACGCTTTTGGCGCTGTCTCGAGCCCCGTCCTTGAGGTAGGCGGCCGCCGGACACCCGCGCGTGGTGGTCGTCATCACGATGTAAGCCGCCCCTCCTTCGTGAACCGCCACGTAGTAGACAAGACCCAGATCGACGATATTGTCACCGAGCTCCGGATCTATCACCATCCGAAGCGCCTGCTTCACCCGGCCGGCAAGCGCGTCGGTCGCTTCGACCGTCATCCAACCCGCTCCTTCGCATTGATCCAAACCAGCAGACGATAGGTCGTACCGTCGGAATCGAAGCCTCCCATCCAGCGATGTCCCCGCTTCTCCAACTCGGGAAACAGGAAGACTGGCTCACGTCCGAGCAGGGCCGACATGACCTCTCCTGGCGCCATCTGCTCAACCTCGGCCAGGATGCGCACCATCGGCTCTGGCGGCTCCAGGTCGCGATTGTCCAGGTGACGAACTGGCTCCGGCCACCCCTCCGACGACACCTCCTCGGCGGAACCGACAGGTCCGTGTTCGCCAGACGGCCTGAACAGGACCTCCCAGTCCCCGCCGCCGATCTCTCTTGCCTCGTAGTCGAACCCTCTTGAAGCAAGCACCTGCAACAGCGGAATGGGCTTGAAGGGCGCGAATAGCCTGAGGCCAACGCCGGGTCCGAGCGATGCCACCGTTTCCATTATCTTGCCGAATGGTTCGTCGCCCGCCGCAAGCAGCGGCCGTACATCGAGGTCTACGAATGTCGTGGACATGAATGTCAACCTTCTCTCATTGTGCCGCGGACCACAGCATGGGCGGCCTGCGAACACCTGATGGCAATCCGGCTTTGGGCACGTCGGCCAAATACCTGACGCGCACGAGCTCGCCTACAATGCCAAGGGTCGCGACGAGCATGGCCGCCGCAGCCGCTTGAAATGCCCCAGCGTACCCAAATACAAGCGCCGCAGCGCCCAACCATACCGCTGCAAAATACAGCAGAAACCACTTCCCGGCCCGTGGTTCAACGACGAGATCCTGCACGCGAGGCGTCGGCATCTTGCCTAAAATCGGGCCGTAGCATTCGAGCCACGTCAGAAATGCTACGATCTTGTAAAGCTTGGCCAGCCCCAGACCCGAAAGCCAGCCGAATGCGAAAAGAAAAACGATCGCAGCGGAATACCGCTGCATCTCCGCCAAGACCGTGGCGAGCACAGCGAGCAGGACCGCTACGCCCAGGGATGCGAAGGCAAGAGTGGCCATGCGAGCGTTCAACTCGATTGTTCGACGCTTGCGCGCACGATAAACGTGCAGAATATCCCGGCCGTAAAACGCCATGGCACCCAGGCCTGTGGCACCGGCTGCGAGTAGCACCAGATCGCGCCCCCCGCCAAACCAGACGGCAACGACAGCTCCAGGCATGCCAATCAGGAGGGCGCATGTCCCGAGATAAAGCGCCGCGCGGCTGCCACGCCTGTCGAGTTCGGGCGCCAGCATGAACATGGCCAGCAACTTGTAGCTCACGCCCATCGCGCAGAATCCCAGCCAGCCTCCAAGACCCGCAATGGCGTGCATGGGAATGCCTGCTGAAGCGAGTTCGACGAGATGCTGCTCCTGCGCAATGCCTCCCCGCACGAGGGCGAATGTAACCCCTAAGGCCGCTGTCAGGGCGAGGCTTGCCAGGCCGACAACCACGAAGCGCGCGGGGATGGGCAGCGGTCGGCCCTTCACGAGGGTGACGAGCAGGTTCCCTAGCACCAGCCCAAATCCCACAGCCAGAAGCAGGCTCGCAGCAGCGAAGAACGACGGCGACGCGGCTATTCTTCCCTCCAGCGCCAGAAAGCCGAGCAGGAGCGCCACCAAGCCTGACACCAGGCAAACGAGAGCCGGCAAGGGCACAGCGTCGCTGCAAAGAGGACGAGCTATCAGCACGGGCACGAACTGAAAAAGCGCGCCGCACATCAGAAGGCTCAACCACCCGAGCACGGCCAGATGCACGACCACAAGCGTTTGCGGCGATTCGACCGGAACGTGAGGGAAGCCATAACCGACAGCCATCAGCGCCAGCGCCAGGAGCAATGCCAACAAGGCGGCGGCGAAATAAGACATTGTCCATCGCGACAGGGATGCGCCGATCATTGAGACCCCTCAGGATCGGGCCGCGATCCGACGCGGCCACGCCATAAGCGTCCTCACGATCCCCGCGGGGCTTTCCGCGCGACCTCCGCAACAGCGGTTGACCTCCAGCGATGTCGCCGCAAGTTCTGATACGCATCTCGGACATTGCAAGGGCCCGTACTCGAACATCCGCCCCGTCATGTTTGCATCACCAGTTCCGGACCGCCGATCGGCGCTATGCGCACGTCGATCCTTCCAACTTTCTTGGCAGCCGCAGCGATGGAGGCTGGATCCATCAGGCTGAAAGCCGTTGACAGGGCATCTGCGTCGGCGGCTTCGGCGGCGACCACCGTCAGGCTCCTGTAGCGATGAGCCGGCAGGCCACTGCGCGGGTCCAGGAGATGGTTGAAGCGGCCATTGCCGTCGAAATGGAACCCAGAGGGACTGGTCGTCGCTACCGCTCGGTCGACGACATCCAAGACCGCGATTTGGCGGCCCGCGTCATCCGGATCGGCGATCGCAACCCGCCAGCCGTTGCCGTCCGGGCGCATGCCGACGGCACGGCACTCGCCCATGTCCACGAGGCAGGAACCTATGCCTCCAGCCCGCAGTAGCGCCACGATACGGTCTGTGATGTAGCCTTGGGCAACGCCATTGAGGGTGAGCGCCATGCCAGCGGGGAGCTCAATGCGGTCATGGCTGAAAACGACCCGGTCAAACCCGACCTTGCTCCGCGCCTCTCGGAGAACGCGGTCCGATGGGCCTGCCACATCGGCATCGGGAACTGAGAAATGCCTTTGGTAGACCGACCAGATCGGCTGGATCGTTGGGTCGAACGCGCCCCCGCTCAAAGTCCAGTAACCGCGGCATTTGGCGAGCAGGTCGACCAGTTCCTCAGGCGGAGCTACGATCGAGTGCCGCCGATTCAGCGACACCAGAATCGAATCCTCGCGATAGAGGCTGAAGATCCGTTCGAGGCGCCGGACCTCTGCCGCGACCTGTTCTACCAACGCCTGCGCATGCGCGCGGTCGTGGTGGTGAATTCTCAATGCAGCGGGCGCACCCAGCGCCTGCCCGCGCCAGTCCACGGCGCTGGCCGGGGCTGCGACAGCAGAACCGAACGGCAGCAGGCTCAAACCCGAGGCGGCGGCCAGTATGCCGATTGCGCGACGGCGGTTCATGAACGTGGCCATGTCATCCACCCGCCTGGCTTTTGCCGAGCACGTAGTCAGGCGGGATGCTGGCGAAATCGACGACCTCGCCGCCATTCTTTGTCGCGAAAGCCCGGGCCGCGGCCTCAGTCGAGAAAGGAATCGTCTCCTCGGCACCCATGCCGCCCCGTTTGGAGCTGCGGATGACAAAGTATGCCTTCCTGGCGTCGATCCAGTTCTCAGAGCCCGGCTCGTCCCAGGTCGGAGCTGCAGCCATGTCAGAGACGAAGATGGCAGCGACGTTCTTGGGCTCTTCTGGCAGCATGGTGAACGCTACCGCATCGCGCGCAGACGAGAACCAGATCGGTTCAGGTATGCGACCCAGCACGATCTGTCCCTTGGGCCCTGGGTGCTCCAGGACGTTCATGCCGCAGTAGTGGCCAATGGCGCTTTCCGTCAGGGCAAAAGGCTGCGGCGTCTCCGCCTGTTCTTCAGCACCGCAGCCTGCCAGAAACAGGACCGCAGCGAACGTGCCGGCAACAGCGGCGAGTCTCATAGTTCTCTCCTTGAAAACACGACCGTGGCCATCGCCAAGGGGATGATCGTCCATCCGGCAAGGGCCGCGACCAGGATGGCCGGTGTGAGCGCGCTGCTCTGTGCGATGCCACCCATTCCAGACAGCAATCCTGCGCTGCCGGAGCCGAGATTCAGCAGGCGGTAGACGTCGGTTGGATTGAGCAGGAGCAGCGTGTCCAACAGACCGCCATCCAGGTTGCGGCCCTGATCCACCACCAGCACCCCCAGCAGCGCCATGTCGTAGATGAGGACGAAAAGCAGCCAGGCACCGATCGCTATTCCTCCGGCTGTCCCGCGCTCCCGCACCAGCGCGCTCACCAGGTAACCGATCGCGATGAACCCGGCGCCAAGCATTACCGAGGCGCCAATCATGGAGAGAAACGCCCACCAGCTTGCTGCGTCGATGGCCGCACCGGTTGCCGCCAGCGCCGCAGCCGCCGCGCCATAGCCGAGAAGGGTAGCGAACGACAGTATCGCCACATGCCCGACAAACTTGCCGATAATCACCTGCCAGCGGCCAACCGGATAGCTCAAAAGCAGCAGCATGGTGCCCCGTTCCATCTCGCCGACGATGGCATCATGGGAGATCAGCAGAGCGATTAGCGGCACGAGGAAGATGGTCAGGCTGGAAAGGCTGACGATGACCACGTCAAGCGCCCCGACAGCGACAATGCCCGTCGGCGCGCTGCCGAGAAACGTCAATGTCAGGGCGAGTGCGGCCAGCAACAGCGTTGTCGCGAGCACCCATCGGTTGCGAAGGGCCTCCTGCACCTCTTTCCGGGCAAGGATCAGTATGTTTTTCATGGCAGTGCGTCCTGCGTGCTCAAGAAATGCGCGTAGAGCTCGTCGAGCGTCGGCGGGATCAGGTCGAGATCGGCAACGGGCGCGCCTTCTGCGGCAGCTTTGCGCAGGAGCTGGATCTTGTCTTCCGGGGCGGCGTCGATTTCCAGCATGTGGCCGTTGACGCGTTGCCACCTGCCCGTGTCGCTTATCCAACGGTCGACCGTGCCGGGTTCGCGGTCTGCGAGCTTCAGACGGATGCGCGTGGGCAGCCGCGCGATATGGCGCAGTTCGTCTATCGTGCCGTCCGCGATCTTGATGCCGCGGTTGACGATGACTACGCGGTCTGCCTTTCCCTCGAGTTCAGTGAGGGCGTGTGACGACAGCAGGACGGTGGATCCCTGGGATTTCAGCTCGTCGATGATTGCGTAGAAGCTGCGCCGCAGCGACGGGTCGAGCCCCGTCGTCGGCTCGTCGAGCAGCAGGACCTTCGGACTCCCGAGAAGCGCCTGCGCCAACCCCAGCCGCTGGCGCATACCCTTGGAGTAGGTCCCTACCCGTCGGTCCATCGCCGCGCTCAGTCCCACGCGATCCAGCAGTTCCGGGACCTGGCAGAGGGCCGCGCGCTTGAGCCGAGCGTAAAACGCCAGCGTCTCGCGCCCTGTCAGCGCCATGTTGAAGGAAACGTTCTCCGGCAGGTAACCCAAGCTCTTCCGCGCGGCAAATTCGCCTGCCGCCGGGTTTTCACCCAAGACGCGGACGTTTCCGGCGCTCGGGCGGATGAGACCCAGCATGAGCTTGATGAGGGTCGTCTTGCCGGCGCCGTTGTGCCCCACCAGCGCTATCGTCTCGCCTGCCTTCAACGCGAGCGACACGGATTTCACGGCCTCATGGCGGCCATAGGTCTTCGCCACGCCGTCAACACTCACGGTTTCACTGTTCATCGCGCTGCTCCCTGCAGTGCTGGAGGCGCCATTAGCGGTCGGCTGTCCACCACGCCGCCCGGAAGCAGCGCTGGAAACTGCGCCTGCGCCCAACGGATGACTTGAACCGCCGGGCTGTTGACGAGAACTTTGGCCTGGGGAGCCGTCCACAGGACCTTGTCGATTAGATCGTTGGGACGATAGAGAGCGTCGCCGATGCCGTCGGAGTCGAGGTCGAAGGCCGGATTGTCGCTCCAGTAGTTGCCGCGTCCGTCAACCTGCCAGTCCAGATCGCGGGTGCCCACATACTTGACCTGGTTGCGGTTCCTGACGAAGGCGTTGCCGGACATGGTGTTGCCTTCGGACCCGGCCGTGAAATGGATGCCGATCTCGCAGCCCTCGAACCAGTTCTCGCGGAAGAGGTTCTTGTTGGCGTTATAGATGAAGACGCATTTCTCCGGGCCAATCCGCAGTGCGGAAGGCGAAGACGCTTCGGCGTCAGCGGCCGGCAGGCCATGCTCGCTGGCTTGCTGTCCAGCCGTCCTCCATCGTTCCTCCGATTGCGGACGTCCGCGCACGACGTTGCCCGTTATCTGCGAGCCGTTGGCGTAGTTGAGCAGCAAGCCTCGGTCTCGGTCGCCGTCCGACACATTGTCGGTGACCTTGAGCCTGCTGGAATACATGATCGCGTAGCCGACGGCGTTATCCAGCGAGATGTTCCCGCTGATCTCGCTGTCGTTTGTGTACATGTAGTGGATAGCGAACCGCACGCCTCGGAAGCGATTGCCGCTGAAGACGTTTCGCTTGCTTGTCACCGAGAATATGCCGTCGCGGCCAAAGCTGATGTCATTGTCGATGACCTTGGCTCCGGGCGCGTTCCAGACCGACACGCCATTCCCGGCCTCGTTGGTGCGGCCTTCGCGCATCCCGATGATCCGGTTGCCCTTGGCGAGCGCGTCCGTGGAACCGTGGAGATAGATTCCGTAAAGATTCCCGACGATCGTGTTGCCCTCGACGATGGCCGCCCTCGCCGTCTTGGTGACGAACACTCCGGCATCCATCGCTTCCATGTCCGTGCCCGAACCTTTTACCTCGAGACCGCGCACAGCCGAATTCGGCGCCCACAAGGTCACGACGCTGCCGTGGCCGCTTCCCAGCAGGACAGCTCCGGGAGCGCCCTCCAGCGCCACCGCTTTCCGGATCTCGATCGGTCCCTTGTGCTCGCCACTCAAGAGCGTCACGACGTCGCCCGGCGACGCCGCGTCGACAATGGCCTGCACGTTTCCGCTCCCCGCCGGGACCACGATGCTGGCCGACCAGGCAGGGCCAGAGAGGACGGCGACAATCGCCGCCGCCCCCATCGCTGTGAATGCTCCCGAACGGGTCATGGCCATCAAGCGCCCTGCGGCTCGACGAACATGCGGCCCTTCATCTCCATGTGCATGGCATGGCAGAACCACGAACAGTAATACCAGTACACGCCTGGCTGGCTCGCGGTGAAGGTGACCGACGCGGTCGCCTGCGGCGCGACCTCCATGTTGATGCCGTAGTTGATGATGCTGAACCCGTGGGTCAGATCCTCCACTTCGTCGATGTTGGTTACGTAGACCGTGACCTCGTCGCCCTGCTTTACCGAGAAGCTCTCGAGGCTGAACGCCGGCGCCGCCGACGTCATGTAGACGCGCACCTTGTTGCCGTCCCGGATGACTTCCGCCGCCGACATCAGGTCGATGCCGTCAGCCTGCGCCTGCTTGACCGCGTCGGCAAAGAACGGATCGTCGCGGCTCCACACATGAACGGGATTGACCTTGGAGCGGTGCACCAGGGTTGCGTCATGCGGTTCCGCGAAGGTGGGGTTGTCGTGCACAAGCACCATCTGGTCGCCGGAGATGTCGATGAGCTGGTCGTTCTCCGGCTTCAGCGGCCCGACGTTGAGGTAGCGATCCTTCGAGAACTTGTTCAGCGAAATCAGCCACTTGCCATCGGCCTCCTTGGTCTGCCCCATCGAGGTGTGATTGTGACCGGGCTGGTAGTGGACATCCAGCTTCTGGCGGATAGGGTCGACCGCCTCACCCTTGTAGGCACGCTTGGCGTCCTCGATGTTCCATTTGCAGACCTGGCTGTCGATGAAGAGCGTGGTGTAGGCGTTGCCCTTGCCGTCATAGGCAGTGTGCAACGGCCCGAGGCCGAGTTCGGGCTCCGCGACAACGGTATCGCGGGGTTGGATCTTGTCGTCGAACAGGTCGTCGAACTTGCGCACGTCGAACACGGTCACCGTCGGCGACAGCTTCCCGTTGGCGACGACGTGGATTCCATCGGGCGCGGTGTTCATGCCATGCGGGCTGTTCGGGACAGGAACATAGCGGGTGTAGGGCGAACCCTTGCGGCCGTCGATCACCGGAACGCCGTTGATCTCCTTGTAGTCGCCCTTGGCGACGGCATCCTCGATGCGCTTGAGATTGAAGATGACGACCCAGTCCTGCTCCTTCTCCATCATCTCGGCGAGGTTCACGCCCTCTTCCGAGTTGTAGCAGGTGGCGAAGCAGTACTTGCCCTGGTAGTCCGCGTCGACGTTGTCGAGGTTGCCGTCGACCATCACCTGCCAGGCGACCTTCATCGTCTCGCCGTCAACGGCGGTGAAGATCGCGTGATACTGCTTGTGGTCGTCGAGCACCTTGCCGTCGTTGGGGATCGGCACCCTGTCCTCGCCGTTGCAGAAGACGTAGCCGGTCTTCGGATACTTCTGCACGCGCAAGCCATGGACGGTGTGCTGGTTCGGCAACTGGATGATCTTGTCGCATTTCATCACGTCGAGACGAATGCGGCAGACGCGGGTGTTGGCCTTGTCGTTGGCGAAAAGATAACGGCCGTCGTAGGTCCCGTCCGTGAACGAGGGGTGAGGATGGTGCAGGTCGCCATTGAGGTAGATCCCGCCCTTGTCCTTCAGGAACTCCTTGGTGTTGGGAAGCAGTCCTTCGGTCAGCACCTTGAGGCTCTCGTTCGTCTGGCCCCATCCGGTGGCGCTGCAGCGGTTGAAGACCGGAATGCGCATCATTTCGCGCATCGAGGGCGCGCCAACGATACGGACCTCGCCCGACTGGCCGCTGGAAAAGAAGACGTAGTATTCGTCGAGTTCGCCGGGCTTCACCTCATAGCTTGCGCCTTCGCCGCTCGGCGCGGCAGAAGAGGATTGGGCGGCGGCGGGCGATACGGCTCCGCCGGCCAGCGTCAGGGCTCCGCTCACCGCGGTCGCCCCCGCGGCCACGCTAGTGCCCAGCAGCTGTCGCCTGTTCAGTCTGTTGATTTGCTCGTCTGACATTTGAGCCTCCTTTTTTTGCTCATGGCTGTTTCGTCGGCTCGGCTTTCCCCGGCGCTGGGGGAATGGGAGCGCCCCGATGGGTGATTACAGGCTTTGCAGGTCCGCGATCGTTGTCGCTGCGCAAGGAAGGCGACGAAAGCGCCTGGAACTTTTCGCGCTTCAGCCGCACCTGGATCATGTGCGGGCAGCGATGGTCGTCGTGGTAGAGTTCCTGGCAATGCATGCAGTAGATGCATTCGTTGACGTTGATCTGGCCTTCCGGGTGGATTGCCTGCACCGGGCATTCCTTGGCACAGCGCTGGCATGGCGAGCCGCAATCCGGGTAGCGCTTGAGCCATTCGAACATCCTGATCCGGCCAGGGATGGCGAGCGCCGCGCCCAGTGGGCAGAGGTAGCGGCAGTAGAACCGCTCGACAAAAAGCCCGAGCGACAGGATCGTCAGCGCAAAGATGACGAATGGCCATTCGCGCGCGAATTTGAGGATGATGGCCGTCTTGAACGGCTCGACCTCCGCGAACATTTCTGCCAGCGCGACGGAGTAGAAGGAGAGCCCGAACAGCCCCAGGAAGATGATGTACTTGATAGGCCACAGCCGCTCATGCAGCCCGAAAGGCACCTTCAGCTGAGGCACTTTCAGCCATTGGGCCAGATTGTTGGTTAGCTCCTGCAAGGCGCCGAAGGGGCAAAGCCAGCCGCAGAACGGCCCGCGCCCCCAGAACAGCAGGCCTGCCGCGACCGACGCCCACAGGACGAAAACGAGGGGCGCGGAAAGGAAGAACTCCCAATTGAAGTCGGTGATCAGCGAGTTTGTGAAGGTCAGCACATTGACCACGGACAGCTGCGCATTGGCGTACCAGCCGAGCCAGACGAGCGTGAACAGGAGAAAGCCGCGACGCACCCAGCCAAAAAGCTTCGGCCGCCGGACAAGCCAGTCCTGGAAAAAGAAAATGGCGGTAAGGACAAGAAGCCCAAACACCGTGATGCCGATAGACATCGTGTTCATCTTCCACATCCTGACCCACAGCGGCTCTTCGTCCGGAAGAGTTCCGGCGCTGGCGTCGGGCTGGGCTGCCGCCGCTGCGGCTGTCGAGGGCTGTGGCTGAGCCAACGGCGGTGCCGGCGGCTCGTTCACTGTCAGGTATTGGTCCGGCAGCGTGTAGCCGAGGTTGAAGGGGAGCGTCGCCTTCTCGCGTGCGCCAAAGCTGCGCTGCACCAGCAACTGCAGTTCCCAAGGCTCGGTCAGGTCCAGCGAAAACTCCGGCGGCACGATGAACAATGCGATCTCCCGCAGCCGCGGCGCGCCGACCGCTGCCAGGTCGCCGAGGCGGGCGTGATTGCGGTCGCGGAAGCGCACTCCTTGTCCATCCTGGAGGAGCTCGATGCGGTCGAAAATGCCTCCCCGGACGTAACCGGATCCCTTGAAGGAATAGAGCCCATCCCCCGCAACGACGATCGCCTGCTGGCCAGGCTTCAGCATGGATTGCATCCGCTCGAAGCCGCTCTTGCCAAGCAGGCTGAGGCCTATCGACGGCACGCTGACCGGGGCGACGTAAAGTTCAATGAAACGGTCGCCTGGATTGTTCGATTCAGGCCTTGCGGCGGCCTGCGCCAAACCAGCCTGCTTGAACGCGTCGGTAACTTCGCCCACCGAAAGCTGGAGTTTTCGGACCGAGCCATCCCCGACGAGAGCCTCCCAATCGTGGACTTCGCTCTTGGACAGGTCGAGCTTCGTCGTCGCAGCGTGAGCGGGAGCGGATGCCAGCCCAGCCTCCCCCAAGCGGTTGCTACGGATCAGCTTGACCGCCGACCGCACGATGCTGTCGCCCATGACGAGCACGGTAACCGTTGCGCCGCTGACGATGTCCACCTGGGGCGGTCGCTCAGCGCCCGCCGCTACGCGCCCCATGTCCTTGCCTATGAGCGCGTTCAGCGAGGCGACCACCTTCTCCTCGGGGATGCCGATCAAGACGATGGGCTCCTTGTGGTCAACGAGCTTGAACCCACGGACAACGCCATGCTTGTCGATGCCGACCAGGATGTGGATCGGTTTGCCGGAATAGCCGACCGCGCTGGTGAAATCCGAATTGAGGTAGACGTACCCCAGGATGTCGTCGCCTCGATAAACAGGGGCGAGCGGCGGCTCTCCTGCAAGTTCGCCGAACCGTTCGGCACCCTGGAAGAACTCGGCGGGCTGTGCCTTGGGCAAGAATTCGGCGACCCGGCTCGCCGCTGAAGCGTCAGCCAGTTGCCCAAAAATTACGCTGGCGATTGCAATGAATGCCAGGGCGGCCATCAAGGTTCTGGCCGCTGTCTTGTTGGCTTTGAGGAGAAATGCGCTTGTCACGATAGAATTCCGGTTCGGCTTGGCGATTTCGCCAAGGCGCGTCTTTTGCCCGCGGGGTGGTTGCCCACGCGACGAGTCTGCAACCGCATGCAGGTCGCTGGCCCGAGTGCGATAAAGACGGCTTAAGCCCGCGCGTCTTTGATCTAGCGCAAACCGAAGGTCAGCATCCCGCTTTAGGGTGCTCCGATATTTGCACTGGGAGGAAGTCCATGTCGGTTCTGAAGTGGGAGCCCTATGTGTCCGTCAATACGATGGACGAGCTGGTCGCCCTCGCCTATGCGATGGAGCAGGAGGCCGCCACGGGCTATTCGGAACTGTCTTCCAGAATGCGCAAGGAAGGCCGGCCCGATCTCGCCGGCGTTTTTGACAGATTGGCCGCGGAGGAAAGGCAACACATCGACAACGTCACGCACTGGTCCCACCAGGTCAGCGGGAAGCAGCCAGAACAATCACGGATCAGCTGGCAGCTCTCCGACGTTTTCGACGATGAGGGAGCGGGAACCATCGCACCTGAACTTCTGAACGGCTATCGGGCGTTCTCGATGGCGGTGCGCAACGAAGAGCGCGCCTTTGTCTTCTGGACCTACATGGCCGCGCGCGCACCGACAAACGAGTTGCGGGAGGCAGCGGAGACGATGGCGAGGGAGGAACTGGGGCACGTCGCCACCTTGCGCCGGGAGCGAAGGCTGGCGTTTCACAAGCAGCGGACCACATCCGGAAGGACGGATTTCGCATGGGCCGAGATGGAGCTTCGGCTTTCCGAACAGCTTGAAATCGCGGCTGCCCGCGGAACTGACACCGAGGGGGCACGGCTGCGGGAGCTTGCGCGGCAAGCGCGGCTGCGCGCGGATAGCCTGGCGAGATCGCCGCTTGGTCATTCGCCGCTGCTGCAAAGCACGCCAAACGGAAGCTCGCTAGGGATGGCGGCACTTTGCGAGCTGCTCCTGGACTGCTATCTCGACTTCGGAGAGCGGCTTCCGACTGAATTGGAGCGCAATCGCGCTCAGAAGTTCGCCGCTGCTACGGTTCACTGCCTGACCGCGATCCGCTGACGGGACGCAATTGCCAGACCGCGCTAACGCTTGGCGTCGGCGCGGCCTTGGCAGGCTTGGACAGTTCGCACACCTCTACCGTACGACGAGCACCGGAATCTTGGAGAGGTGGACAACTTCCGCGGTTTGGCTTCCGAGCAAGAGCCTGCTCACACCACGTCGTCCGTGAGACGCCATGACGATGAGGTTGCAGCCACGATCTTGTGCCGTTTTGACGATCGCTTCCGCAGGCGATGCATGCCACGCCAGCGCTACCTCGACGGTCACGCCCATCTTTGCGGCCGCTTCTTTTGCCAAATTCAAGGCAGCATCGGCATGATGCTGCTGAGCATCAGTCCATGACCCGACCGTGGCGGGGCTGTTCGGTGGGTAGGGCTCTGCCACCGTTATCACTGTCGCTTTGCTGCCAAGGCTCTTCGCTAACGTCAGGCCGTGGTCGACACCCTTTTGCGCAAGTTCTGAACCATCCGTGGTTATGAGAATATTCGTGTACAAGACTGCCTCCATTACTCTGGTTTCGTGGCTATCGTGCCCACTGCACTGTGTACCCCAAAAGGGAAAAACAGATTGATCTGTGTCAATCGTCTTGCGGAAGCCTAGCCCGTTACCCCCTGGGGGAAAGACGGTTCGTGTGGCGCGAACTGCCATCCGCGAATTCCCCCTCCGAGGCGCCGAACCTCCCACAAACATCGAACTTCAACCGTCGTCGGTGATTACCCATCCCGAGGTCGCGCCACTTCCAGGGTTTTCTTGCCTAATTTGCGCAATCGCAAATTCCCTCGACGGCAATGGCGGTAGTGAGAGGCAACTGCTGACGCAGCCATAGATCGCTAGAAAGGCATATTATGAAATTCCTCCTCCACCTCACCACTGCCGTTTCGCTCCTCGCATTCGCCGGCGGCGCCAATGCTGCGGAACACGTGGTCCAAATGCTCAACAAGGGCGAAAAGGGCGTAATGGTCTTTCAGCCGAACTTCGTCCAGGCAGCGCCTGGCGACACTGTCAAGTTCGTGCCCACCGACAAGTCTCACAACGCCGAGTCCATCAAGGGCATGATCCCCGAAGGCGCCGCCGATTTCAAAGGCAAGATGAACGAGGAGATCACGGTGACCCTCGACAAGGAAGGCGTCTACGGGGTGAAGTGCACTCCCCACTACGGCATGGGCATGGTCGCCCTCGTAGTTGTCGGCCAGCCAATCAACGCCGACGCTGCCAAGGCGGTTAAGCAGACCGGGAAGGCCAAGGCAGCGTTTGCCGAACTCTTCGGCCAATCGGTAGCCGCCAAGTAGTTCACGCTCTCCTCCTGGCCTCAATTGCCCTCGCTGAGGCCGACCGGGCGGACATTCTTGGCCGCCCGGCTCTTTTTTGAAAGTCGCAAGAATGGGAATTCCAAGACTACGGTCCTACAAAGGGCCCGCGCTCCTGTCGTATGGGTTCAGGCCGTTCTTCCTTCTCGGGTCGGTCTATGCAGGGATCTCGATCCTGTTCTGGCTCCCGCTTTACGCTGGCCACCTCGAGACCTACAGCCTTCTGGCGCCACTGGACTGGCATGTGCATGAGATGCTGTTCGGCTATCTGGCGGCGATCATCACTGGCTTCTTGCTCACTGCCATCCCGAACTGGACGGGCCGCCTGCCCGTTCAGGGATTTCCCCTCTTGGGTCTCGTGGCGATCTGGATCGCAGGCCGCTTCGCGGTGTTTTTCTCGTCTGTCATCGGCTGGCAAGCGTCGGCGACGGTGGACGCGGCGTTCCTTGGCGCCGTCGCTCTGGCGGCCACCATTGAAATCGTTGCGGGCCGAAACTGGCGCAATCTGAAAGTGCTGCTGCCGCTGGCTATGCTTCTGGCAGCAAACGTGTGTTTCCACCTTGAAGCTCATTTTCTCGGCCTTTCCGACACGAGCCGACGGCTTGGCATGAGCGCCGCGGTGCTGCTCGTCATGGTCATCGGCGGACGAATCGTACCGAGCTTTACGCGCAACTGGCTTGTCCGGCAGAATCCGGGACGCCTTCCAGTACCCTTCAATCGCTTCGACGTGGTCTCTCTTGCAGTCGGCACGCTTGCGCTCGCCTCATGGTGCTTCGCTCCAATCAGCGTCGGCACGGCAGTTGCACTTGGGATTGCGGCCGCCTTGCAGTCGGTGCGCCTGGCCCGATGGGCCGGCGACCGGACCATCAAGGATCCACTCGTCCTGGTCCTCCACCTCGCCTATGGGTTCATTCCGGTGGGTTTCGCCCTCCTGGCGGCTTCCATCGTGCTTCCCGAGAGCCTGCCTGTCGCAGCGGGCATGCATGCGCTTGGCGGCGGAGCCATCGGCGCCATGACGCTTTCCGTCATGGTACGCGCCACGCTGGGTCACACCGGGCGGCCGCTGAAGGCCGGACACGGAGCAGCTTTCCTGTTTGCGGCCATCATCGCGGCTGCAGGTTTGCGGATTGCAGCCGTCTTTCTCCCGGAACTCCATCTGATCGAGATCGCAGGAGCGGCATGGTCAGTGGCGTTCCTGGGATTTGCCGCACTCTTCGGGAAGGCTTTGTTACAACCCAAACTGACGTAACAGGTACAGAGGTCCGCCACAGCAGCGTGACGCGGGTGATGCCAGGCAGCTATCACGGACAACGCGTCTTGCTGCCACAGCGATGTGCTTGGCAGCGGTCGGCGCTCCCTTCTTGCCTCCACTGCGCGTTTTTGCGCTGGAGCGAAGAGCCATGCAGGCCCCCGATTGAACCAAACGCCGCAATTCATGTTTGACACCTGCATCAGTTGGCCTCGTCATCCGTCAACGCGGATGAGTTGCGGCTCTCATCTTCAACGTCGAGGGGAAACACAATGGAGGACCACTTCAAAGGGGGCAGACCGTTGTCGATGAACCATCCCTCGCGCGCCGGATCACTTGTTCGGCATGGGAAGTCAGGAGCCTAACATTTCGCGCCCTAGCCTCCGGATCTGCTCCAGGAAAGCGGCAATGGTCATGAAAGCAGGCCGTTCCCGAACCAGCCGGAAGCCCAGATTGTCGGGCGGCAAGCCAACAGCACACCCACCGCTTTTTCCATCTCGGATGAAGTTGGACATGTATGTCCGGTGGAACCCCTCGACGACGTGAACGCCGCAATTCTCGACTGACGTTTCGGTGGCCTTGCCGTCTGCGGCCATGGTGACGCGTGCATAACATGTCGATGTCCATTCCCAGACGTTGCCCGCGATGTCCGCCACGCCCCTGGAGTTCATGCCAAAAGAACCGCGGCTTCTCGGCGCTGGATCTGCTTTCCGCGCCAGGTCCACCTCTCGCTGGTAGCTCGACAGCCAAGCGCGGGCGGGATTCTGCGGGTCTTCTTCCAACGGTTCCATGTCGCCCCGGAACCGTTCGCTGGCGGCATGCGCCCATTCCTCGTCGGTTGGCAGCCGCCATGTCTCTCCAGTCGCCTCGGAATACCAGCGAGCGTATGCCTCGGCGTCGAGGTAGCTCACGCCAGTTACCGGAACGCTGCCGCTTCCTTCCGCATCCGCCGTCTTGCAGGCTCCGGAGCTGACACAGCGCGCGTACTCGTCCAGGCTCACCTGGTACTTCATGATCTCAAGAGGCTGACTGATGGCGACCTGCCTTCGCGGCGCTTGAACAGGGCGCTCATTCATCAGAAATTCGCCAGGCTCTGCGTGCGAGAACGAGCCAGGTGCGGCCGCAACGATTATTGCTGCGGGGGCTCGGATTTGCCTATGTTCCGAAGGCTCAGCCCAATTCAGCAGGGCAACGGCTCCGACCGTCACGACGGCAGCAGCGCCGCCGACTAATCTTAGCGTATTGACTGGCATGGTGGTGGCCTTCAACGAAACGCGACCCGCCGGGGGCCGACGGGTCGCGCTCGCTTCCATTGTTCAGGTCCTGCTGTCAGTTCATCGGGATCGGTCTGGGCGCGTCGACCTGTTTCATCAGGTCGTCGTTCCACTCGCCTTCGACAGTGAAGTGAGCAGTCGCCCCCAGTTCAACGGCTTCGATGAGATTGTGGTTCACGTAGGCGTAGACGCCGGGCTGAAGGAAAGTATACAGCGCTGCGCCTGCGGATCCGCCGCGGATGAACCAGGTCTCAAGGTCCTTTGCCGGAGGGTTGGCGAACTTGCCTTCTTCCCAGACATAGTCCCCATGCCCGCCGATCAAGTGCGGCCGGGTATCGCGATTGGCCTGCGAGTGGACGATCATGACGGTTTCGCCGACCTTCGCCGTCATGGCGTTCTTTCCCGTGAGGGATCCGACCTTGCCGTTGAAGACCACATGGGTCGGGATCAGGCCGCGCATGACCTTGAGCGTGTCGTCGTAGCTTTCGCCGAGGGATTCATACTTCTTGTATTTGCCGTTCTCGTCCCGCGGAATGTAGAACTCGTTCTCTCCGACGTAGTAGATCTTGTCGTAGCGAACGGGCTCGCCCTTTTCGTTCTTCAGTCCTTCACGCGGCAGGACCATCACGGTCCCGCTCATGCCCGAAACCACGTGCCACGGGATCATGCCTTCCGGCGCGCAGTGGTAGACGAACGTCCCTGTGCGCGTGGCCTTGAACCGCAGCGTTACCTGCTCGCCGGGATTGACGTGCGTAAGCGCCCCGCCGCCAAGCGCGCCCGTGGCGGCATGGAAGTCGATGTTGTGGGGCATTTCGTTCGTCTCCGGATTGACCAGAGTAAGTTCCACGTAGTCGCCCTCGTGAACGACCATCATGGGGCCGGGGATCGAGCCGTTGAACGTCATGCCCCGGAGTGTGGTGCCCTCGTCATCGATCACGATCGGCTTTTCTTCGATCTTCATCGTGAACTCGACGACCTTTGGGCCGCCCTTGGCCACCTGGTCGTGTTCATGGACGAAGGGCGGCGCAACGAGCGATACCTTCTGGCGAGGAAGGGCCGCGATATCAGCGGTCTGTGCCTGGGTCGGGAAGGCAGGTATCGCGGCCGCCGCGGCAGCCGCTACGACTGCTCCGATGAGGGCTTCGCGTCGCGTGAACATCTCAATCTCCTTGTGAATGTCGTTTCGACAAGGAGAACGATATGACTGGTCCCGGTCCTGCTCTTTGTTCTGGAGCAATCATCGCCGCCGCAACCATAGGGTGCGACAATTTCGACCGAAATCACGTAACGCCAGGGGCTGGTCGTCACTTCGCGAAGCTATGCGAAGCCGGGTGATAGCTCGTCATCAGGCGTTCAAGGTCATCGATCGCCGTGGATTGCGGCAGCTGTTTTCCCTCCAGCTCGGGCGGCACCTTCCAGCCCGGGTCGACGCCTTCCATGTTCGGAAGCTCGTGAGCGATGCCTTTGTGGCAGTCGATGCAGGTCGCCTTGGCCGATAGGAGATAACGGGTGTGGATTTCGGCCGCGCGTGTGGTTTGTTTGGACAGGTCCATTGCCACGGAAGAATGGCAGTTGCGGCATTCAAGACTGTCGTTGGCCTTCAGCCGCGCCCACTCATGCTGGGCGAGCTCGAGACGCATGTCCAGGAACTTGCGCCTGGTGTCGATGGTCCCGAATATCTTGCCCCAGACTTCCTTGGAGGCCTGCATCTTGCGTGCGATCTTGTCAGTCCATTTGTGAGGCACATGGCAGTCCGGACACGAGGCGCGCACGCCGGATCGGTTGGAGAAGTGCACCGTCCGCGTCAGCTCTTCGTACACGTTGTTCTTCATCTCGTGGCACGACGTGCAGAACTGCTCTGTGTTGGTCACCTCAAGCGCCGTATTGAAGGCGCCCCAAAAAATGACGCCGCCAACGAAGCCCCCGAGGGTCAGGAAGCCCAGGCCGAGCGTTGCCGCCGGAGTGGTGAGGATGCCCCACGCCCAAAGAACGAGTTTCTTGATCGATTGCATCGTTCACTCGCTCCCGGCGGGTTCGACGCCCATCTCGCTCATGTCCTTGAACAGGTTTTCCACCAGTGGCTTCACGTCCGCCTGCGGCACGTGGCACGCCGTGCAGAAATACCGCCGCGGCGACACGTCGGCGATCATCTGGCCTTCGCGCGTCAGGTAGTGGGTGACGCTGATCATAGGCGCGCCCGACCCTTGGGTGAACTCGCGCTTGTGGCACGACAGGCAGCGGTTGGTGTTGACCGAGAGCTGATAGCCTTCGATCGAATGCGGGATGACCGGAGGTTGGTCAGGATAGGCTCGCATCTTGCGGACGTCGTCAACGACCCACTTGGGCAGGGGGTCGGCGGGCAGTGACTCCATTGGCGGAGTCGCTCCCGTCAGTTCCGAGGCCATCTGGGCGATCGCCGCAGTCCCTGTGAGGAGAACGACGGCAGCGAGCGCCACCGCCAGCTTGTGCCGCTTGATCAAGCGGCCGATACGATCTTGACCGCGCATTTCTTGAAATCCGTCTGTTTGGAGATGGGATCGGTAGCGTCGAGCGTAACCTTGTTGATCAACTGGCTAGCGTCGAACCATGGCACGAAGATCACTCCGCTTGGCATGCGGTTGCGGCCTCGCGTTTCCAGCCGCGACCGGATTTCGCCCCGGCGCGAGATGATGCGGATTTCGGCGCCATGGTTGAGACCGCGTTTTCGCGCATCGTCGGCGTTCATGAAACACCGCGCCCCGGGGAACGCCTTGTAGAGCTCTGGCACGCGCATGGTCATCGAGCCCGAATGCCAGTGCTCAAGCACGCGGCCAGTCACCAGCCACAGGTCGAATTCGTCGTCGGGCGATTCCGCCGGCGGCTCGTAAGGCACGGCCAGGATGACCGCCTTGCCGTCCGGACGGCCGTAGAACCGCACCCCCTCGCCCGGCTTGACATAAGGGTCATAACCCTCGCGGTACCGCCACCTCGTTTCCTTGCCGTCCACCACGGGCCAACGCAGGCCTCGCTCTTCGTGGTAGCGATCGTAGGGCGCCAGATCATGGCCGTGGCCCCTGCCGAAAGCAGCGTACTCCTCAAACAGGCCCTTCTGCAGATAAAAGCCAAAGTCCTTGGACTCGACGTTTTCGTATTCAGGGTTGATTTCCGCTACCGGGAACTTGTCCACATTGCCGTTGCGGAAGAGAACGTCGAACAGCGTCTTGCCACGGTATTCGGGGTTCGCATCGAGGATCTCCGCGGGCCAGACCTCGTCCGTGGTGAAACGCTTCGAGAACTCCACCAACTGCCAGAGGTCGGACCGTGCGTCCCCTTTCGCCTGCACCAATTGGTGCCACACATGGGTTCGGCGCTCGGCATTGCCGTAAGCGCCTTCCTTCTCCACCCACATGGCAGCCGGCAGGATCAGGTCCGCGCTCAAGGCGGTTACGGTCGGGTAGACATCCGACACGACGATGAAGTTGTCGGGATTGCGGTAGCCGGGATAGGTCTCCTGGCTGTTGTTCGGCCCGGCCTGGACGTTGTTGTTGACCTGCACCCAGTAGAAATTGAGCTTGCCGTCCTTGAGCATCCGGTCCTGCTCGACGGCGTGGTATCCGGGTTTGTCGGGCAGCAGACCGTGCGGCAGCTTCCATATTTCCTCGGCATGCGCCCGATGCTCGGGATTGGTAACCACCATGTCAGCGGGCAGGCGATGTGCGAAGGTCCCGACCTCGCGGGCGGTTCCGCACGCCGACGGCTGGCCGGTCAGCGAAAACGGGCTGTTGCCCGGCTCCGAGATTTTGCCCGTCAACAGGTGGATGTTGTAGACCATCTGGTTGGCCCACACGCCGCGGACGTGCTGATTGAATCCCATCGTCCAGAGCGACATGACCTTGCGGGCCGGGTCGGCATAGAGCTCGGCAAGCTCCTCCAGGAACTCGCGTTCGACCCCGGTAAGCTCGACAGTCTTTTCCAGCGTGTACTCCGCCACGAAGACTTTGAACTCGTCGAAGCCGATGGGCTCCATCTTGCCCGCGTCGGCCGCTCCCTTTGCCGCGACCTCCAGCGGGTGCTCGGGCCTGAGTCCGTACCCAATGTCGGTGGTGCCCTTCATGAAAGTCGTATGGTCGCGTACGAACGCCTCGTTGACGCGGCCCGTCGTGATGATGTGGTTTGCGATGTAGTTGAGGATCGCCAGGTCGGTCCCCGGCTTGAAGATCACCGGGATGTCGGCCAGATCCATGCTGCGGTGGGTGAACGTCGACAGGACCGCGACCTTCACATGCGGATGCCCAAGCCTGCGGTCCGCAAGGCGCGTCCACAGGATCGGATGCATCTCCGCCATGTTCGAACCCCACAGAACGAAAGCGTCGGCGGCCTCGAAGTCATCGTAGCAGCCCATCGGCTCGTCCATGCCGAATGTCCGCATAAACCCGTAGGCAGCGGACGCCATGCAATGCCGCGCATTGGGGTCGAGGTTGTTGGAGCGGAACCCTGCCCGCATCAGCTTGGTCGCTGCGTATCCTTCGAAAATCGTCCACTGGCCGGAGCCGAACATGCCGACGGCGGTCGGTCCCTTCTCCTTCAGCACCTGCTTGCACTTCTCGGCCATCACGTCGAAGGCTTCGTCCCAGGAGACTGGCTCGAATTCCCCCTCCTTGTCGAAGACCCCGTTCCGCTTGCGAAGCAGCGGCGTGGTCAACCTGTCGGCGCCGTACATGATCTTGGAAAGGAAGTACCCTTTCACGCAGTTCAGGCCACGGTTGACCTCCGCCTGCATGTCGCCATGCGTGGCAACGACCTGGCCTTCCTTGACCCCGACCATGACCCCGCACCCGGTGCCGCAGAAACGGCATGGCGCTTTCGACCATTTGATCTCGAGGGCACTCACCCCACCGGGGACCGGCTGCGCGGCAGCCGGCAAGGAGATTCCGGCTGCGGCAGCCGCGATGCCAGCCGCATGGGCCTTCAGAACCTCGCGCCGTGTCAGTTCGGTCGTCATTGTCCCGGGACCTCCGCTTCTTCAATGTGTTCAAAAACCATGTTCGCCGCGACCACCCCGTCAAGCAACGCCATCCGTGTCAGGCAGTCGCCCATTGCTCCGGTACTGTCACCTTCAATCACGACGACAATCTTGCCTTGGTGCCTGGCCCTGACCTCGACCCCTTCCATTGCCGCAAGCAGGACAGCAACGCTGTCCGCCTTTTGGGGCAGCGCGGAGATCACAGCGCTTGAGATATGGCGAGTGCGGACGCTGTCAGGCATGTTCTACTTCCTTGCGGCGTTCCGCGACCGTGATCGCGCCCGCGGGGCAGACGCTGATGCAGCGCCCACAGCCGCTGCAGGCAGCTTCATCCAGCTCAGGCAGGAACGGGCCCCCCACGCGGGGACGGAACCGGATGGCTTCTTCCGGGCACGCGTCCCGGCACGACTGGCACGCAATGCCATTTTGGGCGAAACACGACGGGCCGATTGAGACGGCAGAAAGAAGTCGGCGCGGAACGTCGCCGACGAACACAGGTTCGGGACAGGCGGCGGCACACTTGCCGCAGAAGGTGCATTCGCCGCCGGCGAAATCCAGAAACGGCAAGCCGTCCTTGAGCGACACGATCACCGCAGGACAGGCCTCGACGCAGGCGTTGCACCCCGTGCACGAATGAAGGTCCACCGCCCCCGGCGGACGTGCCAGAAGTTCAGGCGGCAATGACGTGCGTGCGGTAAGGAACGAACGTCTGGTTATCTCGGCGGTGCCCATGTCCGCGCCTCAGCCGCCATGCGGCCCGGGTGGGCCAAAGATGATCTGAAACATCCAGACAAGAAATCCGTAGCCGCCAACCACTCCGACGGCCACAACGGGCCAGATTCCAAAGGCCAGAACAAGAAAGGCGAAAAGCTCATTGCGTCGCTTGCGCCGCATGTCGGGCACCAACGCTTCATCGGGTGTGTCTTGAGCCATGAAACCTCTCCCTAGATGTCGAGCGTGTCCGACATCCTTGGTACCTCTGCGACAAGCTATTTAGATCGTCTTTATGTCTAGAACGTAACTGCCAATCACGGCTGCATGCTCCCACACGGGTCTTTTCTTTTCATCGCCCCAGACTAGCCAAAAAAGTGGCATTCGCAACGAATCCATCTCAACTATTCCGGAGGTAGCAGAGACAGCGTATTATACCCAGGATCTTGACGATTTGATCGAGGCAGACGTTCGAATGGGACGTTCGCGGCAACCGATGCCGAACTGATCACGGCCAAGGCCCCAAGAGTTCCACTGCAACTTGACGAGGCAGCGTCTAGCGATCCGGTGGGCATCGGCGGACGAGCAATGGCTGATGGAACGCTGCGATAAATAGCAGAAACGCAACGAGCCAAAGCCCGCCTGACGACGCCAACCACACCGAAGCGATACCGGGGAGAAGTTCACCCCCAACGCGAACGACCGCCGCGCACGTCATTGCGGTGTAGGCTGCCGTGGCGCGAATTGACCGGGCAAAAGCGAGTCCGCTGTGCTTCCGGATCATGCTCCCCATGATTGCCAGCGACATCGTTCCGAACGCCCCTACGGTCCAGGCATGCACCGCGGCCGCTGTGCTGGCATACAACGGCGCCAATATGTGGAGGGCCAGCAGGGCGAAACCCAGTCCGATCCAACAGTATCCCACATGGAGCGCCGCGACCGCTGCGGGCAGACGAACCCGCCAGCCTCGCCATTGCGTCGCCCGCGCCAGCTGGAGCGAGGCACATGCCGCGCAGGCGACGGCGGTGACTTGTCCGTTGGGCATTGCGATCCAGAAAGTGAGCGCCAACGCTGCAACCACCGCCGATGCCTTCTCTACAACTGCCACCGGAGCGGAGACTGGCTGAGCACCGGAATTGCAGAGATACGCGGCCGTCAAGGCAGGGATGACCCGACCGCCCACGACCATCAGCAGGCCCGTCATCGTTGCGAGCGACAGACGCAGCGTGAGCTCAATTTGATATGATGCCGCGGTCATGGTTGCGCTTGCAGAGAAACCGAATAGCAGCAGGACTATCTTGTAGTTCCGACGGTCCCTCGAGGCGATAACACTCCCCGCCGTCGTCAGGGTGAGCGCGAACAGGAAAACCGCAGCGATAGCTGGCCCGCTGCCGTGCGGCCCAAGGACGTACGATCCGCGCGCGGCGATCCACAGGGCGAGAAGGAATTTCGACACCGCGTTCCGCGGCCCTGCCCGCCCGGTCCAACGCGGAAGGGCCGTCAAGAGGAAGCCCGCGAGCATGGCGGGAAACGTGCCGTACAGCAGAACTTGGCGATGCCAGTCGCCGGCCGACAGGCCCGCAAGCCACGGCTGTGCCCATGACAACGCCGGGGTCCAAATCGCGGCTCCGACAAGCGCATCCAGCGAAGCGACGGCGAAAAACGGGCGGAACGGCTCCTTGCCGTATGACGGCCGCGTCAACCGGGCAGCGGCTCGGCTGCCCGCTTGCCGATCTCAATGAGCCAATAGGGCGGCCCCGCCTGCAGACAGACCCAGCTATGCTCTTTGTCGAAAAATGCGTCAAATTGACGGGATAGCTTGCCTGGATCGAAGTCACAAACGACCACACACGCCTCGCCAGGATTGAGACCGTCGAAGATCGACAACACTGCCGCCCGCTTCTTTGCAGCTGGCAGATTGCTGACGTCGAAAGTTGAGTTCATCGCCACACTCCATTTGTGGCAGCGACTTCAGCAAGATTCGACATGCGCTTCCTTGCGCAGCGACAAAGAAGTTGGCCCCGGTTTCCCGTATGTGGCGAAGACCTGACATGCAGCCAGTTGCCGCATGTCCAGTCTTCTGACGGACAATACGAGGCGAGACGATGCAAACTTCACTGGGGGATTTTCGGAGCCGAACGACGGAGCGGCGCTGCAACAGGTTCCGTTTCCTGGTGGCGCGTTGGTGGTTGCGAGAGGTGTGGCATTGGACCAGATAGGCGCGCCTTGCCTGCCGCACAGCGGACGGCGGGGATCATGAGTCTTTGTTCCAGCACAACGAAAGGACGTTCGCGACACGCTAGGAACGGCAATTCGAGTTGCCATGGTGACCCAAGGAGGAGAAGGCTTCCATGACTGTTCCCATTGTTAAGGCGTATGCAATCTGGAGTTCGGCCGTTGAGCGCTACCAGGATTGGCGGGAGCGTCGAAGGACTTTCCGCGAAGTGGAAGGTCTAGATCAACGCGAGCGCAGCAGATTGCTTCTCGAGGTCGGCATGACAACCACAGATTTCGCAACCGCAATGCGGTTTGCCTTCGCGTCAAGCATCCTGCTGCCGGAGGCGTTCAGGTCAGTGGGTGTGGATTACGACAAGTTCGAGGCCCGCCATCCGGAATGGAACCAGGACATGCGCCGGACGTGCATGCTCTGCCCGGAGCGGCGGCGCTGCAATGACCGACTGAAGGACTCGTCGTTCGCGGCGACCTATGCGGAGTTTTGTCCCAATAGCCGCAGTCTGGAAGAACTGGTCTCGGTCCACTAGGCAGTGGAGCGGTGCGGGGCCATTGCGCGCCCGCACCGCAATCCGTCAGTCGTCGCCGCAGCAGCACCCGCAGCCCGACTGAGCGCGTCGTCCGATTTGGACGCGCCAGGTTTCTGGGCCCTGCTCCAGATATTCCCAATCGAAAAGTCCGGGATATCTCACCTCCAGCTGATAGTGCAGCGGACGCGGGTCATGATCGTTCATGAGCACGAAAGAGCCGCCTTCGGCCAAGGATTCGATCTGTCCAAAAATCCGGGGATGCCGCTCGGGACGGGGGATGGCCCGAACGTCGATGACGGGGATGGAATCGTTGTCTGCAACTGCCATGTAGCTTTGTCCTGCGGCCTCCAACTAAACCCATGCCGAGAGGGGCCAGCTCCATTCTCGACAGGCGGGGGCAACCTAATGCGGCATGCGCGGCCGCAGATTGTGCAAGCGCAAACAACCGGAAGAAACAGCAGTCCAGGCGACGCTTGTTGCGTTGGAACAACGATGGCAGGACAACGAGGCGGGTAAGACAATCGGCGAAAACATAGGTGCCCGATGTCCCAGTCTATCCTGCAAAAGTACGGCGACGCTCGCCTCCCCCGCTACACCAGCTATCCGACCGCGCCCCGCTTCTCGCCAATGATCGGCGTTGACTCCTATGGCGACTGGCTCGAGCAACTGCCCGGCAAGGATCCCGTCTCGCTCTATCTGCACATCCCGTTCTGCCGATCGATGTGCTGGTATTGCGGCTGTCACACGACAATCACCCGGCAGGACCGCCCGATCCTCGACTACCTCGCCGTGCTGCGTGACGAGATCCGGATGGTTGCCGAACGCATCCAGCACCGCCTCCCGGTTGGCGAGGTACATTTCGGCGGTGGCACGCCAACCATCATCTCGCCCGCGGAATTCCTCGAACTCGTCGGGCTCTTGAGGAAGCGCTACGCCTTCTCCGATACGACCGGGATCGCTGTCGAAATCGACCCGCGTCGGCTGACGCCTGAAATGGCGCAGACGCTGGGGCAAGCAGGCGTCACCCGCGCCAGCCTCGGCGTGCAAAGCTTCGATCCGGTGGTGCAGAAGGCAATCAACCGAATCCAGAGTCGGAAGGAAACGGCGGAATCCACTGACAATCTCCGCCGCGCGGGAGTGGGCGGCATCAATTTCGACCTGATCTACGGGCTTCCGCATCAAACGGTGCAGTCCTGCATCGATACGGCCAATGCAGCCATTGAAATGCTGCCGGACCGCTTCGCCGTTTTCGGCTATGCGCATATCCCCTCCTTCAAGAAGCATCAGCGCATGATCGACGAAAATGCCCTGCCCGACGGGGCCGCGCGCAACGAACAGGCGGAGGCGATTGCCGCGACGCTGGTCGCCGCCGGCTATCGCCAAATCGGCCTCGACCATTTCGCCCTGCCCGGAGACGATCTGGTGCAGGCGCAGGAGTCAGGTCATCTGAGACGCAATTTCCAGGGCTACACCACGGACAATTGCGAGACGCTCATCGGCTTCGGCGCTTCTGCCATCGGCCGCATGAAGCACGGCTATGTTCAGAACGAGGTGGCGCCAGGACTGTATGCCCAGCGGATTGCCGACGGGGAGTTGGCTACGGCCAAGGGCTATCGGCTGACCCACGAGGACAAGGTGAGAGCCGAGATCATAGAGCGGTTGATGTGCGACTTCGAGGTCGACATTGCGGCGGTCGGCCAAACCCACGATTTCGATACGTCAGCGCTGCTTGCCGGCAACGAAAGGCTGGCGGATCTGGCTGGCGATGAGGTGGTCCACCATACGGGCAGCATGATCCGCGTCAGTCAGGAACATCGTTTTGTCATCCGTGCAGTCGCCGCGGCCTTCGACGCATATATCGACCAGTCGACGCGCACGCACAGCAAGGCGGCATAGGGCGAGCGTTCTGCCGCTGCTGAACTGTCTCTGAAAGGTCGCATTCCTTCGCGCCACCCTCTGTCCTGCAGCACAGAGGGGGCGCTAAGGAGCGGGGCGCTTATTGTTCCGAATCCATCGAAACACCCCCACGCAAAAAGGCCCGGCTCTGGCGCGCCGGGCCTTTCGCCATCGCGGCCTTGTCCCCCTAGCCTGCAAGGCTGCGATAAATGGCGGGAAGCGCTGCCGGCAGCCGCCCGATGTTGCCGACCAGCGCATAGCCGTTTTGGCCGAACATCGCCGGAACGTAGGACTTTGCTTCGCGGTCGACCGTCACGCCGAAGACGCCGAGCCCCATGCGTCGCGCCTCGACCACCGCGCGGCGGCTGTCCTCGAGCGCGAACCGTCCCTCATAGTGATCGATGTCGTTGGGCTTGCCGTCGGTCAGCACCAGAAGCAGCTTCTTCCGGTTGGGCTGCTTGCCGAGCTCGGCGCTCGCGTGCCTGATGGCCGCGCCGATGCGGGTGTAGTAGCCCGGCTTCAAGGCCGCGATGCGGGCCTCTACCGTCGCTCCCATCGGCTCGTCAAAAGCCTTCACCGACTCGATCCGGACCCAGTCTCGGCGGCGCGACGTGAAGGTCAGGATCGAGTGATTGTCGCCACAGGCGGAGAGCCCGTTGGCCAGGATCAGCAGGGCTTCCTTCTCGACGTCGAGCACGCGTCGGTTGTCGAACCAGGCATCAGTCGACAGCGACACGTCGACAAGGATGGTGACGGCAAGGTCGTGCACCTGCGGCCGGCTCATCAGATGGATACGGTCGCTGCCCTGCCCGCCGGCGGCAAGGTCGGTGCGGGCGCGCACCACCGCATCGAGGTCGAGGTCGGCACCGTCGAGCTGGGCGCGCAGCACTTCGCGGCGCGGCCGCAGCACTTCAAACTGGCGACGCACGCGTCGAATGAGGCGTCTCGTTTCGATGTCCGGCTCGGCTGTGCTGCCTAGCGCCGAAGCAGGTGCTGCCAGCACGCGGCAATGATCGGGTAGATAGGTGCCCGAGCGGAAATCCCATTCCGGATAGGTCCGCTCCGCCGTCAGCGGCGTCCGGTCCAGCGCCTCCGGCGGCAGATCGAGGTCGAAGCGAAAGCGCGACGCGGGACGGCCCTTGCGCTCGCCAAGTGTCATGTCGTCAAGGTCTTCGGCCGCCTTGGCATCGTCGTCGCTGTCGTCGGACGGACGGTCGACATTGACCATCTCGGCCATCGCAAGGATCTTCTCGAAGCGATTGAGGATGAAAGGGCTGCGCTCGTCGGTGCGTGCATCCGCGTTTTCTCGGACGGCGACCTTCCGTTCGGTTTCGTCGCCGCCAGCCTCACGGCCGCCAGTGACGGGCTCGTCCTCGCCACGACGGGCCGCGGTCTCGGCGCGCAGCAAGGCATCAGGCCATAACGGTATGGGCAGCATCGGCAAGTATCCCGCCGGGGCACGGTGGGGAAAGATCACGGGCAGCGTATCGTCGGGCAGTCCCGCCTGCTGTCTCAGCAGGCGCGCCACGCGCCCTTCGACCTGCGCTTCAACCGTGGGCAGCGGACCGCGCTGGCGGGCAGCAAGCGTTGCCGCGGCAAGGCGGCTGTAGCGCCGTCCAAGTCCCGGAAGAGCTGCCACGACTCTGGCCGTCGTGTCTTCCGCGCGCCGAAGCACTGCAAGGTCGCGCAGCAAGGGATCCGTTTCCGCGATGGAATCCAGCGGCATCGCCGCCATATAGGCAACCAGCCAGACATAGAGGTCGCGGTTGAGTGCCCTGTCGGGGAACAGGTCGATCGATGCAGGCAGCATAAGGGACGAGCCGTCGCGCGCTGGCTGGGCGAGCTTTTCCTCGCCGAGCCCCATGCGTTGCCGCCAATTGAGGCGATGGCCAGAAGTCTTGCCGCGAACTGCAGCGACCTGGACGGCCCCCTCGCCGCCAAAACCGCGGAAGCAGATCGCCAGCACAGGCTGCACTGCAGCCAGTTTCACCGCATGCTCCGGATGGCGCGGCCAGGTCTGGACGTGGCCGATCAGGCGGTGCCAGGCGCGGCCGACCGTTTCCTCCAGCTCAAGGAAATCCAGCATGGCAGGCCCCTCAGCGGATCAGGGAATCGGCCAGTTCGATCAGGGCTGTCTTGACGTCAGGCTCGTCGGTCAGTGGCTCGATCATCGCGGCAAGCACGGCCTCGCGCACCGGCACGCCGGCGTCGATCAGGCTGGCGCAATAGACAAGCAGACGGGTCGACGCGCCCTCCTCGAGGTCATGTCCTTTCAGCGCGCGAATGCGCCGGGCCAATTCGACAAGCGGCGCCACCTGGGTGTCAGCAAGGCCGCTTTCGGCCGACACCACGGCGATTTCTTCGGACTTGGGCAGGAAATCGAACTCGATGGCGACAAAACGCTGACGAGTGCTCGGCTTCAGGCTTTTCAGGAGGTTCTGGTATCCGGGATTGTAGGACACGACGAGCATGAAACTCGCCGGAGCCATCAATTGCTCACCGGTGCGTTCCAGCGGCAGGATGCGGCGATCGTCGGTCAGGGGATGCAGCACCACGGCGACATCCTTGCGTGCCTCGACGATCTCATCGAGATAGCAGATGCCGCCCTCGCGCACTGCGCGGGTGAGCGGCCCGTCTACCCAGACGGTATCGCCGCCCATCAACAGGTAGCGCCCGGTGAGGTCGGCCGCGGCCAGGTCGTCGTGGCAGGATACGGTCGAGAGTGGCAGCCCAAGCTTCGCCGCCATGTGACTGACGAAACGGGTCTTGCCGCAGCCGGTCGGCCCCTTGAGCAGTAGCGGCAAGCGCCGTGCCCAGGCGTGTTCGAACAAGCTGCATTCATTGGCCGAGGGGCTGTAGTAGGCGGGCGCGTCGGCGGCGGGACGGATAGGTAATGCGATTGTCATGGGAGGAACTCCGGAGGAGAAGGCAGGCATGGGGTGCATGGCCCCGGAATGCTCCGGGGCCATGCACGGACAGTCATTCGGCTGGCTGCAGGATGCGGGCCGGCTTCTCGCTGCGCTGGCGGCCGGGCACGAGCACGGCCCACATGAACATCAGCGCGGAGACGACCACGACAACGCCGAAACCGAGGCGCACCCAGTAGAACAGCGCGAGCTGGTCCTGCACGTCCATGAAGCTCTCGCCCAGCACGCGCTGGAGATGCACCTGGACGACACCCGCGAAGGTCAGCGCGAAGGTCATCACCGACATGGCCATGACCATCATCCAGAAGCTGACGATCGAGAGCCACTGGTTGTATGGTGCGCGTCCCTTAATCTCGGGGATGGCGTAAGCCATCATGGCGAGATTGAGCATCACGTAAGCGCCGAAGAAGGCGAGGTGTCCATGCGCGGCAGTAACCTGCGTGCCGTGGGTGTAGTAGTTCACCGACGACAGCGTGTGCAGGAAGCCCCAGACACCGGCGCCGAAGAATGCCATCACCGAACAGCCGATGGACCAAAGCAATGCCGCCTTGTTGGGATGGTTCCGTCCCGCCTTCCAGGTCATATGGACGGTGAACGCGACCATGGAGAAGAAGGGCGCGACTTCAAGCGTCGAGAACAGCGAACCGATCCACTGCCAGTAGCCTGGCGCGCCAATCCAGTAGTAGTGGTGGCCAGTGCCAAGAATGCCGGAGAACAGCGCCAGGCCGACAATGATGTAGAGCCATTTCTCCACGACCTCGCGGTCCACGCCGTTGAGTTTGATCATCAGGAACGCCAGCACCGACGCCATGATCAGTTCCCACACGCCCTCGACCCAGAGATGGATGACGTACCACCAGTACATCTTGTCGAGTGCGAGGTTGGAGGGGTTGTAGAACGAAAACAGGAAGAAGATCGCCAGCGCCCACAGGCCGAACAGCAGGATGTTGGTGATCGTCGTCTTCCGCCCTTTCAGCGCCGTCATGGTGATGTTGAACAGAAACATCAGGACCACGACGACGATGCCGACCTTGATGACGAAGGGCTGCTCGAGAAACTCGCGGCCCTCGTGGATACGGAACAGGTAGCCGACCACGGCCACGCCCGCCGCGACGAAGAACATCCAGAACTGGATGATCGCCAGCTTCGGGCTGAAGAGCTCGGTCTCGGTTTCCTCGGGCAGCAGATAATAGGTCGCGCCCATGAAGCCCATCAAAAGCCAGACCACCAGCGCGTTGGTGTGGATCATCCTGATGATGTTGAACGGCAGCAGCTCGGACAGCGTATTGGGCAGCACATAGATGGTCCCGGCGAGAACGCCGAAGGCGACCTGAGCCAAAAACAGGACCAGCGCGCCGTAGAAATAGGTCATCGCGACCTTTTGCGTTTGGTATTTCATGTCTCTCTCCTTGGCGCCTCAGCCTGCCACGTTCGGGGGCCACTTCTGGGTCTTGATGCGGCTGGTCCATTCGAGGAAATCGGCAAGGTCGTTCAACTCCTCGTCGCTGAGGTGAAACTGCGGCATCTGGCGGCGGCCCTCGATCCCCGAGGGCTGCGCCGCCATCCAGGCCTTGAGCGTGTCGCGCGCACCGTCAGGGTCGCTTTCGCCGCCATAGCGCTTCCACACATTGCCCAGCTCGGGCGCGAAATAGGCGCCCTCGCCCAGGATCGTGTGACAGTTGATGCAGGAGTTCTTTTCCCAGACGTGTTTGCCACGCGCCACGGAGTCCGTCAGCGTCTTCTCGTCCGTCGAGGTCGTGCGGATGTAATAGTGGCTGTGGGCCGTCAACCCGACGAAGATTGCGAAGAAGAAGATCGAACCGCCGTAGAAGACGTTTCGAGCCCCCGTTTTTGTGAGGCGTTCTGCCATCACGCGTTCCTTTCCCAGTCAGATTTCCGCGGGCGCGGTATGGTTCGAACGGTTTCATCCCGGCGGGCCAGCCGCCGCTCTCCGGATGCCGTCCGGTCCGAACCCTTCTATGAGTTTGGGGAAGACGTTCTTTGCGTTTTGGCAAACAAAAGCGGACTGCTTCAGCCTGCCGCGACGGAGACGACAACCGCCCTCGCCAGCGCACCAAGCGCAAGGACCAGGCACCAGCAGAGCAACGCACGCCGCATCGTCGGGTTGCTGCCGCGCAGGTCCATGAAATCCCGAGCCACGAGGCGCACCTTGAAGAAGGCCAGGCCCAAAACGAACACAAGACCGATGACGGCCCAGGACAGCTGTGCTGCCAATGCGCTCGCTACACTCAGGGCAAGCAACGCAAGCCATGCGAACGTAAGTCGCCTCGGGTTGCTGGGGTCGACGCTGCTCATGCCAGATACACGATCGGAAACATGACGATCCATATCAGGTCGAAAGTGTGCCAGAGCGTTGCGATGAGATGCGTGTTCGCCGGCGCAGCCCGCACACTCACCACCAGCAACACGAAAACCCCAAACACAACGTGCATCAGGTGGAAGCCCGTCAGCAGGAAATAGAGTTCGAAGAACACGCCATAGGCATCGTCTCCGGCAAAGCCGATCTCGCCGCTGTATTCGGCAAGCTTGATGGCCACGAACAAGAAGCCAAGGAAGGCGGCGCGTATGAGTGCCCACCTCGCCCGGCCCCGCGATGCATTGGCCGATGTTGCGAGCGCAGCCTGCCACCCGCTCGTAAGGAGCACGGCGGTGTTGACGGCGGCGAGCGGTATGTTGAGGTGTGCCCGAGCGGCGGCGAATTGATCAATTTGCATGACGCTCGCGACAAGGAAAGCGCCGAGCAGCAGGCCAAAGGCGGCCAACTCGCTCCAGACCAATATCCAAAGGAGAAAATCATCGCTGCCGTCCGCTTCCTCAGCGGCGTGCGTCACAAATGTGGCTGCTTCCATCCAGCGACCTAATGCTGAACCGCGGGCGGCTTCTTTGTCATGGCGCAAATGTCTTTGTGATCGCGCAAAGACGCGGTCACGCAGCAGGATATGCTCGCAACCGCTTAAACTCCGGCACCCGAGCTGGCCGGACCCGTAACAATTTCGTCGAAAGGGGCCGATATGTCGGACGCACAAATTGGTCTGGCCGTTGCAACTCCAATCATCGTTGGCTTCGCTGGCCTCATGTACCGGATGGGGGTCCTTCAAAAGACGGGTACGATCGCTGCCGTCATGTGCACTCTGGCAGTCTTCGCCATATTGTTGATGGGGCAGTAGATGTCCAAGTTGAAGTCGGACTGCCCCAGATGGCTGGCTGAACTTGATCGCCGGCACTGCCGGCTGCTGATGCTCTGCGACATGTTGGAGGACATCGCCGACTCCCTTCCGCGCCATGTCACGCCCGCCCTGTGCAGGAGCGTTGCGACATCTCTCAAGCCAGAACTCGACCGTGTATGCGAGATCGAAGAACGGTTCTGTTTTCCGCATCTCACGGGACTGGCGGAGGCGCACGCATCGAGCGAAACCTTGTGCCGGATGTGTCGAGAGCATGAGGGCGACAGGGCCGCGGCCGAAGAAATAGTCAGGACGCTGACCAAGCTTGCGCACGGGCGAAAGGACGTGAACTGGGACGCCACAGGCTACATGCTACGGTCGTTCTTTGTCGGGGTCCGCCGTCACGTCGCGAACGAACAATGCATGCTCGGTTTCATGCGCCAGGCAAGAAGATAGTCCATCGGCGACAGACCGACGCTGCGCGAAAAGCGCTCGAAAAGGCAGAGCGTGACATGCCGGACGCACCGAGATCAGCTGGGCTGGCAGGATCGAAGCGAAGCCGTTGTCCGCCGCGATTGTGCCAGCTTGCGCCGAGGCCACGCCACGCCTGACGGCATGGCCCTCGCCTCACACCGCGATCGGCGCGCGGATGGAGGCGTCGGCGACGTAGTTCTCGAGCCGGAAATCCTCGAAGCGGAAGGCAAACAGGTCCGTCACATCAGGATTGATCCACATCGTCGGCAGCGCCTTGGGCGTGCGCCCGAGCTGTTCGCGGGCCTGCTCGAAGTGGTTGTGGTAGATATGCGCGTCGCCGAGCGTGTGGACGAAATCGCCCGGCTTCAGCCCCGTCACCTGCGCCACCATCATCGTCAGCAGCGCATAGGAGGCGATGTTGAACGGCACGCCGAGGAAGATGTCGGCCGAGCGCTGGTAGAGCTGGCACGACAGCTTGCCATCCGAAACATAGAACTGGAACAGGCAATGGCACGGCGGCAGCGCCATCGCGTCCACCTCTTCCGGGTTCCACGCCGAGACGATCAGCCGGCGCGAGTTCGGGTTCTTCCTGATCTGCGCCAAGAGATTGGCGATCTGGTCGATCTCGGCGCCGTCGCGCGTCGGCCACGATCGCCACTGCTTGCCGTAGACCGGGCCGAGGTCGCCGTTCGCATCGGCCCATTCGTCCCAGATCGAAACGCCGTTGTCGTTGAGGTACTTGATGTTGGTGTCGCCAGCCAGGAACCACAAAAGCTCGTGGATGATCGACTTCAGGTGCAGCTTCTTGGTGGTGAGGACCGGGAAGCCTTTGCCCAGGTCGAAACGCATCTGGTGGCCGAACACCGAGCGCGTGCCGGTGCCGGTGCGGTCCCCGCGGTCGGAGCCGTTTTCCATGACATGGCTGAGAAGGTCGAGATACTGGCGCATCGGTCGAGCTCGATTCGTCGTTTGCCAGATCATACCGGAGTGTCCGGCCTCTGGAAACGAATGCACATGGCGTCATCCCCAGGCGCATTGACGCGGACCGGCATGCGCTGCGCAATCCGCACCCAGCGCGAGCCCGCCTTTGGGATCATGTCAACAAAACGCGGCACCGGACCTCTGCGGTCCGATGCCGGAGCCCGTTGCTGTCGGAAATCAGAGTGAGCCGAGCTTCCCAAGCTCCTTGGCCACCAGATAGTAGAAGGTGACGCGGTTCTTGGTGTTGTCGGCCGACATGGCCTTGCAGACCTTTTCCAGCGCGCCGTCGGCGGCCTTTGCGTCGGAAACGCCCAGCTTCTTGGCGATCCAGCCAGCCTTCACGCGGTCCAGCTCCTTGGTATCGGTGCAGGACACCAAGGAAGAATCGCGGTTGCGCAGCGCGATGCCGAGATGTTTGACGATCTTGCTCACCGCCAATTCCTTGGCGCCGGCATCGTACTTCTTCACGTCTGCAAGATAGTCGGTCATGAGTATTCCCCTCGTCGACAGGATAACGTCTCTTCCCGCTGGGGCGGCCCGGCCTTGACCGGTTCACATACTGTGTATGCTTTCCCCTGCGCCGGGAGCTTCGGTTCGCGCAACGCGCGAGTCAACCCTGCCTGTTCGCGCGGCCGCACAAATCTGTTGCGAACGTCATGTATGCTTGCCGTTCCGGTCTTCCATTTTGTGCGCCGCATCCTTATATTCGCATCGTCAGCTTGTCTGACTATGGCGATAAACTGCCGATGAAATAAGCCATTCGGACCCGGGGGCGGTACCCGGCGCCTCCACCAAAAGTCGTCGCACAGTCGATCGACGGTTTTTGCTGGGGGCGAAATAGGATCGACGAGGGTGTAAAGATCGGACTTTTGCTCGGCATTGTACCACCGTTATCGGGCTAAACTTGTAGTTGCAAACGACAACTATGCGGAAGCACGTCTCGCAGCGTAAGCTGTGCGATAGCTTCAAATTAAGTCCTAGTGGTTCGCACTTCTAGGCGGGGTTCGGAGGTACCTGGCAACAGAAACCTCCACTTCTCTCCCCCAAGACATTCTGCGACTATCCGGCGGGCCCGACACTGCGGGCGGTCTGCCTTGCGGACGGCATTGCACTTGCGCACGCCACGCCGCCGTACTCGCCCCCCAGTTCCATTCAAGGAGACACCGATGGATCGCGACTGCGACCGCTTTTTCGTGCTCACCGGCGGCCCGGGTTCGGGCAAGACGACCCTGATCGCGGCGCTTGCCGGCGCCGGCCACGCCACGTCGGTGGAAGCCGGCCGCGGCATCATCCAGAATCAGGTTGCCATCGATGGCCCCGCTTTGCCCTGGCGCGACAGGGCGCTGTTTGCCGAGCTGATGCTGTCATGGGAAATGCGGTCGCACGCCGTCGCTCAGGCCACGCCCGGTCCGGTCTACTTCGACCGCGGCGTGCCAGACGTCGTCGGCTATCTCAGGCTGTCGAAAATTACGGTTCCCGGCCACGTCGAGCAGGCTGCGCGGCAGTTCCGCTACAATCCGATGGTTTTCATGCTGCCGTACTGGCCGGAAATCTTTACCCAGGACTCAGAACGCAAGCAGCACCATGACGAAGCCCGCAGGACCCACGAAGCCATGGTCGAAACCTACACCGGCCTGGGCTACCAACTGCTGGAAGTGCCTATCGCGCCGGTGGAAGAACGACTGGCATTCGTCCTCGACCATTCGCGCCTGTAAAGCCTATGCGGCACAGGGCAATTGCAGCCCTTCGGCGAAGGTACGATTTCTCCCCGAGCGCTTGGCCGCATAGAGGATCTTGTCGGCGCGGCCGATGGCCTCCCACAGCCCTTCGCCATCGTGCAGCCTGGCGATACCGAAGCTGCAGGTGACGACGAAATCGTCGGGCATTCCGGCGAAGCGCACGCTTGCCACTTCACGGCGCAGCCGCTCCGTCAGGGCGTAGGCATCGTCGACCGCGCTGTCCTTGAGAACGATGACGAACTCCTCGCCGCCGGTGCGTGCGGCGATGTCGCTTGTCCGCACATTCGTCCTGACGACGTTGGCGAAGGCGGACAGCACCGCATCGCCTGTCGCATGGCCAAAGCGGTCGTTGATGTTTTTGAACCTGTCGATGTCGCAGGCAACGATGCTGAGCGGCATGCGTTTGCCGGCTGCCAGCAATTTGAACGCGCGCCCCTGCAATCCGCGCCGATTGAGCATCCCGGTAAGCGGATCGCAGTCGCGCTCCGCCTTGAGCGCGAAAATGACATCGGCGCTGCCGACCAGCAGCAATGCCAGCCCCATCGCCACGCCAAGAACCGACATGGTGAATTGCGCCCAGACCCAGAATTCCGATTCGAAGAAGGCTGCGACGTCGTCCGTGGGCACGGAACCGCCGGTCATCAGCGTCCGGGCGATGAAGGTCAGCGCCAGCCCCACCATCAGCCACAGCATCGCGCGGTCGATGACGCTGCCGCGCATCATGTGCCGCAGCAGCCAGGCGCCGTGCAGGATGATGCCTCCCATGCCAAGGTTCAACAGATAGACCCGGATCTGCAGGTTGTTCTCGGCATAATAGTAATAGGCGAGCGACCCGACGATTGCCGCCAACCAGGCCGCATGCGCCATGCGCGGCATCGACTTGCCCGACCGCGAAAGCACGCCCTCAACCAGCAGCAGCGGCGCTGCGGCATAAAGCGAGGCCGACACGACGGTGTTGTAGCCGATGTCGGCGGGCCACAGCGCAAACTGCACCACGGTCGCAGCACTCATCGTCAGGAACGCCAGCGAAAACAGGATCAAGTGCCGCCGCCGGCGCTCAAGCAGCCAAACGCAACAAAAAGCAACTGCAAACAGCAGCAGCAGGGCTGAGGGAATGAACTTCAAGATTTTGGCGACCCTGGTGTCTACGCTATGCTTCTGGTGGTCCTCAGCGCGACTTACCTCCCAACAGTAAACAAGCCGATAGCAAGACGACATGAAGACGGCGCGACAATCTGGGCCAGCATTTCAGGCCTGCAGTCGCAGCCGGCGCTGACGGCCCCGCTCGACTCCAGGACGCCGGACCGCGAAGTCGTGTCCTATCGCGGCAGCGGCGTGGCCGCCGCCAGCAACTACCTCGCGCTGAAAGAACCCTTTCTCGTCATTCCGCCGGCGCTTCGATCACCTGACGGCTGCGGCCGAGGGTCACCTGGGCGAGCGCGAAGGCGATGACTGCCGAAATGGTGATGCCGAAGACCATCGGCAGCGGCGTGCCGTCGAAGAAGATGCCGGCAACCGCCATGGCCACCGCGCCGATGGCAAAGTGCAGCGTGCCCATCAGCGCGGACGCCGTTCCGGCAATTTCGCCGTGCTCTTCCATCGCCAGTACCGAGGTCGTCGGGATGACCAGGCCGAGGAAGCCGTAGCCGACGAACAGCAGCGACGCCAGGACATCGAGCCGGTCGACACCCGCAGCGAAGACGGCAAGCAGCAGCACCATCATCGTCGCATAGCCGAACACTGCCACGCGCACCACGCGCTGCAGGCCGAACCGGCTGGTCAGCAGGCCAGTCAGCTGCGACATGCCGATGAAGGCCACCGCATTGATCGAAAAGAACACGCTGTAGACCGACGGCGACAGCCCGTAGTGGTCGATCAGGATGAACGACGAATTGGCGAGGTAGACGAAGAAGCTGGCGATGCCGAAGCCGCCAATCGCGGTCAGGCCGAGGAAATTGCGGTCGCCGAGCAGGAAGCGGTAGCCACTCAGCGCGCTGCGGACAGAACTTTCGCCGCGATGTGCGGCAGGACGCGTTTCCTTGAGCGAGGTCGCCAGAAGGACGATGGCGAGCACGGCGGCACCGGTCACCACCCAGAACACCGCGCGCCAGCCAAAGCCCTCGATGACCAGCGAACCGGTCAGCGGCGCAAGGATCGGCGACACGGAAAACACCAGCATCAGCAGCGACATCAGCCGCGCCGCCTCGGTCCCGGTGTGGAGGTCGCGCACGATGGCGCGGGGCACAACCATGCCCGCCGAGGCGCCAAGGCCCTGGATGACGCGGAAGAAGATCAGCCATTCGATGTTGGGCGCGAGCGCTGCGCCCACCCCGCCAATGGCAAACAAGATGAGACCGATGTAGAGCGGCGCCTTGCGGCCGATCATGTCCGAGATCGGTCCGACGACGATCTGCGCCAGGCCCATGGCGAGGAAGAACACAAGCAGGCTCATCTGCACGGCGGCGGTTCCGGCATTGAGGTCGGCGCCGATGGTCGGCAGTGCGGGAAGATACATGTCGATGGCGAACGGGCCGATGGCCGACAAAAGGCCGAGCACGACCGCTACGCGGAGAAACTGGGGTGTCATGACGTGATTCTTTCGGATCTGGTTTCCGCCGCGAACAGTCGGCGACGTGTAATCCAAGGACGTTTGGCAGACCGAGGATCCGACTCCTCCCGAACCGTTTCCTCAGTGCAATGTCCATATTTTTAGACATACTTGTCCAAATCGTCAATCACGGCTATATAAAAAATCCATGACACCTGCCATCGCTCCTGACATTGCGGTTGCCCGCAGCCATTCCGCCAAGCGCCTGTCGATCATCGACGCTGCGGCCTGCGTTTTCTGCCGCGAGGGCTTTGCCGGGGCCAATATCGACCTCATCGCCGCGGAAGCCGGCGTGTCGCGGCAGACCGTCTACAATCACCATGGCGACAAGGAAAACCTGTTGGTCGCAGTGGTGCGCGAAATCACCGAACGCATCAACGCCGGCATTTTCGAGACCCTGGCCACCTTCCCCGACAAGCCTGTCGACCTTGAGGCGGATCTGGTCGCCTTCGCGGTAAGGCTCAATCAGAACTGCCTGTGCAATCGCGATGGCAAGTTCCTGCGCAAACTGCTGCAGACCGAAGGCGAGCGTTATCCCGAACTGTTTGCCGGCTGGCGCGAACAGGGACCGGCCAAGACATGGGCGGCGCTTGCGGCGCGTTTTGCCCGCCTTGCCCTCGCCGGCTGGCTCGAACTCGACGATCCCGATGTTGCCGCGCGCCAGTTTCTCGCGCTGGTCAATGCCGACCTGCAGATGGCGATGATCTTTGGCGATACCGTCTCCGAAGAGCAACTCCACGCTGCCGCCACCAACGCCGTCCGCTGCTTCCTGCGCGCCTACGGCAAGGCGCGCCCATCCGCGACCTGATCATCGGCAATACGGCGCTATATCCGGTTTACGCCGGCCTCAAGCTTGATTACAGGTAAGGGGAAGATTCAATCGGACCCGCATCGACTTATGGCCGAAGACCAGATCCGCTACGACATCCTGGCACAGGAGGCACTGCGCGGCGTAATGCGCAAAGTCCTGGCGGAAGTCGCGCGCACAGGCCTGCCGGGCAACCATCACTTTTTCATCACCTTCATGACCGGCGCGCCGGGCGTGCGCATCTCCAGCCGCCTGCGCGAGCGCTATCCGGAGCAGATGACGATCGTCATCCAGTTCCAGTATTGGGACCTGAAGGTCACCGACACCGGCTTCGAAGTCGGCCTGTCGTTCTCCGACGTTCCGGAAAAGCTGGAAATCCCCTTCTCCGCCGTGCGTGGCTTCTATGACCCCTCGGTCAACTTCGAGCTTGAGTTCGAGGTAAAGGCCGAGACCGAAGCTCCCGCGCCCGAGGAAGCACCGGCCGAACCGGTGGCCATGGTCAAGCCGGCCGAGCGCAAATCCGAATCGAAGAAGAAGTCCGCGGCAGCCGAAAAGGAAGCGCAGGACGAGCCGGCACCGACCAAGGGCGCCGACGTCGTCTCGCTCGACGCTTTCCGCAAGAAGTAGCCGCGGCGAGGTCGCATGGCCGACATCGTCAATCTCCGCCAGTTCAGGAAGCAGAAAGCGCGCGGCGATCGTGAAGCGCTGGCTGAGCAGAATCGCGCCCTGCACGGACGCACCAAGGCGGAAAAGGCACGCGAGCGGCTGACCGCCGAACGCGACGACAAATTCATCGACGGCCACCGCCTCGAGCGCGATCCCGAGACCTCCGGACAGTGAGTCTGGTCGAAAAACGCTCGGTGACGATCCGCGGCCACCGCACCAGCTATTCGCTTGAAAAACCGTTCTACGACGACCTTGTGGCCATCGCCGCAGGTCGCGGCATTGCGCTGGCGGCACTCGTCGCCGAAGTCGACGCGCAACGTCGCCGCGATGCCAACCTGTCCTCCGCGCTCAGGCTTTTTGTGCTCGAACAGGCCAAGTCAGGGGCGTTCAGCCGGACTTGACGCGCGCAGGTCTCCATGACGTTCGCAAGAGCGCCAAGCCCGGCTGATGCCGCGCGGCGTGTTGCCTACTGGCTCTGCAGGGACTTGAAGAAATCCTCGAGGTTCATCGGCTCAAGCACTTTCCTGGGCGCGGGCGTCTGCGGGGCCGGCTCCGCAGGCGCCGCCGGCACATTCAGTGGCCGTGCTTCCGGCAAGGGCGCGCGCTCGATTTCGGCGGCGGGTGTCGACTGGGATGCCTCCGCGTCCGTTCTCGCCCTCTCCTCGGCTGAGCGGCGCTCTTTCTCGAGTTGCTGGCGCCTTGTCTCCTCCTCGGCCAGGCGAGCCTTTTCGGCAGCGGCGGCCTTGGCCTCAGCCTCTGCTTTTGCCGCGACCTCCGCGGCCCGCGCCTCTTCCTCCGCCTTGAGGCGTTCGATTTCCGCCTGCGCCCGCGCCTCTTCTTCCACCCGGAGACGGGCCGCTTCAGCCAGCCGCGCCTGCTCGGCTTTGCGCTCCCGCTCCGCCTGCTGTGCCGAATAGTAGCGGGTTTCACGCCTGAGCCGCTGCTTCTCCAGCAAGACGGACTGCATCGCCTCGACCCGGGCTTGCTCCTTTTCCAGTGCGCGCTGGGTCAGGAACTGCGTCATTGGTTCGCTGTCGAAGACAAAGGCGGTTTCACCCGGCACGCCGTCGAGCTGGAACCGCATCAACGGCTCGGAGCCGGCGAGTTCTTCGGCGCCCGGCGCGTAGGAGATTGCGCCAACGGCAGCGACCGTGCCGGCATTGGCGTCGGCGCGCAGGTCGGCGCTCAGCGTCGCCGCCGGACTTTTCAACGACAGCGGCGGCGCCCGCAGGATGCCGCCGGCAACCGTGAAGGCGACCTCGGCCCGCTCGGCGTCAAAGCTTCCTTGGCCGGCGATCGCGGGCGCGAAGTCGGCTACGCGCGCCGCATTGATGTCGCGGCCCAGCGCATCCGCTCTGGCGATCATCGGCTGGAAGGCATCGGGATTGATGCCCGGAACGGTCAGGCCTTCGACGGATGCTGTGCCGGAGCCCGACAACGAGGCGACCAACCCCTCCACCGATTTGCCACTTCCCGACAGGGTTGCCGAAAAGCGGCCCTTGCCGCCCAGCATGGCGGCTCCCGGTATCGCCGAAACGTCGGCGCCGTCGACTTTCAGCTGGCTCGACAGCAGCGCCGTACCGGCATTGTTTTCGAGCTCGACGAGGCCGCCCAGCTTGCCACCGAACAATTCGGCTTCGATGTTTTCCAGCCTGAGCGATTGCCCGCTCAGTTGCAGCGACAAATTCGCATTCGCAGCCGTTCCCAGCGGTTCGGCCAGGAGCGTCGCCGCCGCCAGCTGAAGGTCAGCGCTGAAGGGCGCCGCGGATTTCGCGGCGAAGGCAGCAGTCGGCCACTCACCATCGGCACTTTCCAGCGCGCCGGCCCCGACCAGCATCTCCGCGAAGGGCCTGAGATCGAGTTCGTCGAGCGCCAGCGAACCGACGATATGCGGCACGCCGTCGACCGGTTCACTCCGGAGATTGCCCGCGACCGCGCCTTCGTTGACCGTTCCTTCCAGCCTGTCGAGGACAAGCGCCCCGCCCGCAACACTGACATCGGCGGCAAGGGCGACGGCGCTGCCCACGCCCATGCCGGGCAGCGAAACACCCGTTGTCATCAGCCATGGCTCGATGTCGGCGGCATCCAGAGTTGCATGGCCCGAAAGGCTTGGTGCCCCCTCGCGCAAGGCCGCGGTGCCGGAAAAGCGCGCGGACGTGTCCGCGCCCTTCAGGCTCGCGGTCACATCGAGACCGCTCTGAACGGCGCCTTTTGCAGCCATCTCGATCTCGCCCGCGCCCACCACGCCGAGCGGCAATGCTGGCAGACCGGCCAGCGCCAGCAACGAGGTGGCGTCTTCGTTGCGAGCCGAGACATTGAGCGTCAGCTGCGCCGTCCCCGGAACGCCGGCATATGCCGGGGCGGAAAGCGTCGCCAAAAGATCGGAGCCTCCGGCTTGCCCCTGGGCGCTCAGCGCCAGCCCGGTCGTGCCGTCGCCATTGTCAGCTGCACTTGCCACGATATCCATGCGCGCATCGGCAAAAAGGCCGGGATAATCGGTCGCCCGTTGTGCAAGCCCCGACAGCAATCTGTTGTCGGGCGATTGTTCGGCGGCGAGCTGCACCAGCGGCGCCAGGTCGACGGCAACCACCGAAGCATCGAGATTGCCTTTCGGCGATGCCGGGAAATCCGAGATCTTGCCGGTTGCGCTGATCGAGGCGCCGGCGAGTCCCCCGACCGACAGCCGGTCGATTTCCAGCACGCCCTCGCGCAGCCTGAGGGCCGTATCGATGGTTTCGGCGCTCATGCCACCCAGTTTGACCGGCCCGGCCTTGACCGCCAGATCGAGGTCGGTGTCGGCAAAGCGATTGGCGCCCTGATCCGTCACGAACAGCGAGCCGAAGGCGCGCAGGCCCTCGACATCCAGCTCGCCGCCGTCGAGCTTCATGGTAACCGAGCTGCGCGCGTCGCCCGGCTGCAAGCTGTCCAGCTCCCCGTTGAACCTAGCCTTGCCCAAAACGAGCTCGACATCGTCGAAACGCTGCTGCTCGCGCGTCAGCGCGACCCTGGCCTTGAACCCGGCAGCCGGCAGCCGCCGCACCGCCTCGTCGATGTCGCTGGCGACCCAGGCCGCGAAGCCCGAAGGCTGCCCCACCGCCAGCAGCAGTTGTCCGTCGAAACCGAGGCCATCGCGGGTGCGCAGGAAGCCGTCGGCCTCCAGCCGCGTCCGCCCCGGCAGAGTTGCAGCCAGGGACTTCACCGCCCAGCCACCGTCGCCCGGTTCGGCCGAAAGCCTGACATCGCGAACCGTTGTGTCGCCGGCCACGATCGCCGGCAGGTCGACATCGATGGTCCCGGGAATGCTCGGCTGCGGCAGGGCGACCAGCGCCTGCTCCAGTGCGCCAAGCCGCTGCGAGATGGAAAAACCTGCCCGGGCCTGCTCGCCGCCGACGGCTTCGTCGAAACGCACCTGCGCGCCATTGGCCGAAATAACGAAATGCGGCGAGACGCCAAGATCTAACCCGGCTGTGCCGTCGGCCGTATACGGGTCTTCCAGCGGCCCGGTCTCGAAGCGGAACTCGTCAATGCCGAGCCTGGCGTGGTCGAGCGTGAACTTGCCCTTCACCCGAAACCCGGGATCGACGGGCTTTCCGGCAAGCTTGGCCTTGATGGCGTCGTCGCCGACCTTCGCCTCGCTCCGGCGTTCGAGCAAGGTAAAACCACCGGCATAACGCCCGTGGCCCTTGTCCATGCTGACATTGCCGTCGCTTTCCAGCACCACGCGATAGTTGTCCGGCGTCGCGCGAATCCTGAGCCGCATCTGGCCGGTCGGATCGACCGATCCCGTGGTCACGGCCAGTTCGGTGCGCATGCCGTCGACCTTGAGCGAGCCGTCGACCCGCCAGGGGCCGGTCAGCGCCCGCGCCGAAACCTCCGTGTTGATGTCCGACAGCACGTGTCTGCGTCCGCTCGCGGCATGGCGAAGGGTGATCTGTCCGTCGGTCACGGTCAGCTTCTCGATCGAGATCTGCTTTGCCTCGAACGGCGCCGATGGCCGTATGGCCCAATCCACCACGCCATCGTCGGCGATGTCGATGATCGCCCTCGGCCGCACCAGACGCATGTCGAAGATCAGGAACTCGCCGCTCAGAAGCGGCGCCAGCTCGGCATCCATCGAGAATGTCTCGATGGTCATCGCCGGTTCGCCGCCGGCCCCGCCTTCGACGCTGACGTCGGAGAATGTCACCGAAGGAAACGGCAGGATGCGGGCCGTGACGTCGCCCTCGACGGTCACGTTGCGGCCAAGTATGGCGCTGGCCTGCCGCTCGAAATCGGCCTTGTAGCCCGACCAGTCGACAAAATACGGCCCCACCAGCGCTGCACACAGCGCCAGTACGAACAGTCCTCCAAAAATCACGAACAGGCGAGCGAGCATTGCCTCGGGGCAAATCTATTTATGCGTCCCGGGCGTCTAACCGAGGAGCGTGGTCATTTGGTGACATGTTGGGCTGCCCACCGCGATGCGTCAACGCCGCGGCCGGGTCTGTCCCGTGAAAACGCCCGACACGTGCGGCTACTTTGCGTCGCGTTTGGCCTGCGCCACCGCCGCAGCCTTGCGCAAGCGCCCCCGCTCCATCGGCCGGACAAGGCTCTTGGCGCGGGTATTTTCCACCGCCCGCATGCCTTGATGCGCCTGCCGCGTGTTGAAATCGGCGCCGCGCGCCGGCTTCTTGTCCTGCTTGAGCGCAAGCGCGGCACGGGCATTTTCGACCAGGTCGATGCGAGCCACGAGTTGCCGGCGCCGCTCGTGCTCGCTATTCAGCCTGCGCATGGCCATTGCCAGCACGCCGAGCTTGACCTTGGTGCCTTGGTCCCGGGTCGCAGCTTGCGCCCCTTTCGGAACCGCCTTGCCGCGCATTTCTCGACGCAGGCGATGCGCATCGGACTGCGCCTTGTCGCGGCGCTCCCGCAGGGTCTTGATCAGGTCGCGCAGGTCGGCATCCGACAGCTCTTGGACCGCTGGATGACGGGATTTTTCCACGAGCTGCCGTTCGTCCTGGCTCAGTGCCCGTTCTTCCTGCTTCCGTGACATCGCCATGGCTGTGCTCCTCGCCTTCAATATCCGGCTGCCCCTATGTCGGGGGCAGCCGGACTGTCCGGCCAAAGCGCTGTCGGGTCAAGCCGAACGGCGCATCCGGATGACCTTCGCGCGCCACCGCCACAACCACTGGCCAAACCCTGCGAATTGACGTGAACTGCAAGTTCTGGGCGAATGGCAGGATCTGGCCGTCTGGCCGAGGCCCAATGGGGGAGAAGCAAATGCTGAGATCTTGGATTCTGTCGACAGGGCTTGCCTTTGGGCTGTTGGCGTCACCGATGACACTTCCTCCGGAGGCGATCGCCCAGACCAATGTCAACATCAACATCAGCATTGGCACCAGTCTCAACAGAGGCCGAGGAATAAGCTGCAGCCAGGGAGAGAGGCTGCTGCGCAATCGTGGCTTCCGGGATGTGCGCCGCGTCGACTGCCGCGGTCGGTTCTTTGTCTACCGGGCATGGCGCGGCAACACGCGCTTCGAGATCGCCATTCGTCAGAGCGACGGCCGCGTGGTCGACATGCGTCGCATCGGCAGAAGATAGGCCAGGCGCTATCTTTGATAACACGAGGCTGGGCACCAATTGGCGGAAGCCCGGACCTCCAGCATGTGAGGCGGCGAGCTACCGCTTTGGGAGGCGCCGATCTACCAGGTCGGCCCCACCACCAATGCCGCTACTTCGCCAGTTCGGGCAGCACCTTGCCCGGGTTGAGAATATTGTCGGGATCGAGCGCCGCCTTGATCGCCCGCATCACGGCAACCCCGTGACCGTGCTCGCGCTCCATCAGCCCCATCTTGCCCTGGCCGATGCCGTGCTCGCCGGTCGAGGTGCCGTCCATCGATATCGCCCGCTCGGCCAACCGATTGACGAATTCCTCTGCCCGGCCGATTTCGGCTGGGTCGTTCGGATCCATCAGCACCAGGGTGTGGAAATTGCCGTCGCCGACATGGCCGACGATGGGTGCAATCAGCCCCATGCGCTCGATGTCGGCCTCGGTTTCGGCGATGCACTCCGCCAGCCGCGAAATCGGCACGCACGCATCGGTCGACAGCGCGCGCGCGCCGGGCCTCAGCGTCTGCGACGCCCAGTAGGCGTCGTGCCGCGCTTTCCACAGCTTCGCCCGCTCCTCGGCGACGGTAGTCCACTGGAACGGCCCGCCGCCGAATTCTCCGGCGATCTCGCCAAAGCTCGCGGCCTGCTCGGCAACGCCCGCGTCCGAACCGTGGAACTCGAGGAACAGGCATGGGCTCTCTGGGTAGTCGAGCTTGGAATAGTTCTTCATCGCCCGCATCTGCAGCGCGTTGACCAGTTCGATGCGCGCCACCGGGATGCCCATCTGGATCGTTGCGATGACCGCCTGGCAGGCCGCCTCAACAGATGGAAACGGGCAGACGCCGCCCGAAATCGCCTGCGGAATGCCTTGCAGCCGGAGCGTCACTTCGGTGATGATGCCGAGCGTGCCTTCCGACCCGACCAGCAGCCGCGTCAGGTCATAGCCGGCCGAGCTTTTCCTGGCACGATGCGAGGTCACGACCTCGCTGCCGTCGGCCATGACAGCGCGCAACGACAGCACGTTCTCGCGCATCGTGCCGTAGCGCACCGCGTTGGTGCCAGAGGCGCGCGTCGCCGCCATGCCGCCGAGGCTGGCATTGGCGCCGGGATCGATCGGGAAAAACAGCCCAGTATCGCGCAGATACGTGTTCAGCGCCTCGCGCGTCACGCCCGCCTGCACCGTGCAGTCGAGATCGTCGGCATTGACCGAAACGATCTTGTCCATGCGCGAGGTGTCGACCGAAATGCCGCCGGCCGGCGCATTGACGTGGCCTTCGAGCGAAGTGCCGGTGCCGAACGCGATCACCGGCACGCGATGCTCGGCGCAGACTCGCACCACGTCCTGCACATCGGCGGTGCTTTCGGCGAAAACCACGCCGTCGGGCGCCTGGTTGGGCAGATAGGTGGTGGTGTGGCCATGCTGCTCGCGGATCGCCTGTCCGGTCTGGAAGCGCTCGCCGAACTGCTGCTTGAGGATGCCCAGCGCGGCCGCAATGCCGGCCTCGTTGCGCGGTGCCGCCTTCAGGTCGCTGAGAGCCATCGTTTCCTCCGCAATTGGAACAGCTTGACGCCTGGCCTGCGTCTTATCTTCGGGTAATCTGCCGTCAGCTCCGGTTTGTCCAGCGCCACCAAAGTCAAAGAGGATTAGGCCATGCCAGCACCGTTCGTTTCCAGCGTCATGGAGATCGAGAAAGGCTGGATCGACTACAACGGCCACCTCAACATGGCCTATTACAACGTCCTTTTCGACCGCTGCAGCGACGAAGCGCTCGACCTGCTCGGCATGGGCGCCGACTACGCTCGCGACCGCAGGTTCACCATCTACACCGCCGAAGTGCACGTCTGCTACGTTCAGGAACTGCATCTCGACCATCGCGTGACCGCAAGCTTCCAGTTGCTCGACCACGACGACAAGCGGGTGCGCGTCTACCAGGAATTGCGTCATGTCGACGGCTGGCTGGCGGCGACGTCCGAATACCTGGCCCTGCATGTCGACATGAACGGCCCGAAGGTCGCGCCCTTCCCTGGCGACGTCCTTGCCAAGGTCGAGGCGATGCGCTCAGCTCACGCCGCCTTGCCGATGCCCGAGCGCGCCGGCCGCTCGATCGGCATCCGCCGCAAGCCGGTCTGAAATCCTGCCGGTTAACCTTACCTGTTCATAAACGCCTGCCACACGCGCCGGTTCGTTGATCGGCCGCCGACTGCCTCCGACAATCCCACCAAGCGACATTGAGTCGGGCGGCGGGCACCGGACTTGAGGCAAGGCATGCACACTGACATCGAAGCGACTGCCAACAAGCTCGCCTGCGATCCACGCATCAGCGACTATGATTTCTGGCGGTCGCTCCGCAACCTGAACAACGAACTGTTTACGATCGCCAACAACAACGAGCCGATCCCGATCGAAATGCTGCGCTGGCGCGTCATACTGCGCCAGGCGCGATCCAAGCGCGGCGTAGCCTGAACCGGCCACGCCCGCGCAGAGCCAGCCACTCCCGGCCTTTCCGGTCAAGACTGTCACTTTCCCCGGCTCAAACCAGAACAAAACAGAGACGGTTCTGGCCTTTCCGCCCCGAATCACTACATTCGGGGCAAATGTCAGACTTTCCGGACGACATGCCGTTTTTCGACGAGCCCGGCGCAATGCCGCCCCGGCCCGGCAGCACACCTGCGCCCAGCGGTATCGCCGCGCGCGCCATGGCCGCCCGCCAGGCGCCTTCGGCACCCGACTATCTCAAGGGCCTGAACCCCGAGCAGCGCCAGGCTGTCGAGACCACCGAAGGCCCGGTCCTCGTGCTCGCGGGTGCCGGCACCGGCAAGACGCGCGTGCTCACCACCCGCATCGCCCATATCCTCAGCCAGGGCCGCGCCTACCCCAGCCAGGTGCTCGCCGTCACCTTCACCAACAAGGCGGCGCGCGAGATGAAGCAGCGCATCGGCCACCTGGTCGGCGAGGCCGTCGAGGGCATGCCCTGGCTCGGCACCTTCCATTCCATCGGCGTCAAGATGCTGCGCCGCCATGCCGAGCTGGCAGGGCTGCGCTCCGACTTCACCATCCTCGACACCGACGACGTCATCCGCCTGATCAAGCAACTGATCCAGGCCGAGGGCCTCGACGACAAGCGCTGGCCGGCGCGCCAGTTCGCCATGATGATCGACGGTTGGAAGAACAAGGGCTTGGGCCCGGCCGAGATTCCCGAGGGCGACGCCCGCGCCTTTGCCAATGGCAAGGGCCGCGAGCTCTACAAGGCCTATCAGGACCGGCTGCAGACCCTGAACGCCTGTGATTTCGGCGACCTCTTGTGCCATCCGATCCGCATTTTCCGCGCCTATCCGGATGTGCTGAAGGAATACCACAAGCGCTTCAAATACATCCTGGTCGACGAGTACCAGGACACCAACACCGCCCAATACATGTGGCTGCGGCTGCTGGCTCAGGAAACCGGCGCGCCGGGGCAGAAGAATGTCTGCTGCGTCGGCGACGACGACCAGTCGATCTATGGCTGGCGCGGCGCCGAGGTCGACAACATCCTGCGCTTCGACAAGGACTTTCCGGGCGCCGTCGTCATCCGGCTCGAGCGCAACTACCGCTCGACCGCGCATATCCTGGGCGCCGCCGCCCATCTGATCGCCCACAATGAAGGACGCCTCGGCAAGACGCTGTTCACCGAGCAGGCCGACCCCGACGACGCCAAGGTCAACGTCCACGCCGCCTGGGATTCCGAGGAGGAAGCCCGCGCCGTCGGTGAGACGATCGAGCAATTGCAGCGCCAGAAGCACAATCTCAACGACATGGCGATCCTCGTCCGCGCCTCGTTCCAGATGCGCGAATTCGAAGACCGCTTCGTCACGCTTGGCCTCAACTACCGCGTCATCGGCGGCCCGCGCTTCTACGAGCGCCAGGAAATCCGCGACGCCATGGCCTATTTCCGCGTCGTCGCCCAGGGTGCCGACGACCTCGCCTTCGAGCGCATCGTCAACGTGCCCAAGCGCGGCCTCGGCGAAGCGGCGATCCGCCAGGTCCACGATACGGCGCGGGCGCTCGGCGTGCCGATGCTGCAGGCCGCCGCCCAGCTTGCCGAAAGCGACGAACTCAAGCCCAAGCCGCGCGCCGCACTGCGCGAGGTCACGGCCAATTTCGAACGCTGGCAGAAGGCGCTCGACAACACGCCGCACACCGAACTCGCCGAGATCATCCTCGAGGAGAGCGGCTACACCGACATGTGGAAGAACGACCGCTCGGCGGAAGCGCCGGGCCGGCTCGAAAACCTCAAGGAGCTGATCCGCTCCATGGAGGAATACGAGTCGCTGCGCTCCTTCCTCGAACATGTCGCGCTTGTCATGGACGCCGAGCAGGATGAGCAGCTCGACGCGGTCTCGATCATGACGCTGCATTCGGCCAAGGGCCTGGAGTTCGAGACAGTCTTCCTGCCTGGCTGGGAGGAAGGCCTGTTCCCGCACCAGCGCGCGCTCGACGAGGGTGGCCGATCGGGCCTCGAGGAAGAGCGCCGCCTTGCTTATGTCGGCCTGACCCGCGCCAAGAAGAACCTGCATCTGTGGTTCGTCTCCAACCGCCGCATCCACGGCCTGTGGCAGTCGACAATCCCCTCGCGCTTCCTCGACGAGTTGCCCGAGGCGCATGTCGAGGTCGCCGAAGCCGGCAATTCCTATGGCGGCTACGGCGGCGGCAGCCGCAATCCCTACGGCGCCTCGCGCTTCGACGATGTCGGCCAGAAATCCTTCTCCAACACTTACGCCACCCCCGGCTGGCAGCGCGCGCAGCAGAACCGCACCGAGGCCACCGACCGCAACTGGGGCTCCCGCTCCGGCCATTCGGTCGAGCGTATCGGTTATGGCGAAACCGATTCCGGCTTCGGCGCCGGCCGCGGCTCGGTCAAGGGCCGCACCATCGAAGGCGAACTCATCGCCAAGTCGGTGTCGAACGAGCCGTCGCGCTTCAACGTCGGCGACCGCGTCTTCCACCAGAAGTTCGGCAACGGCAACATATCGGCTGTCGAAGGCAACAAGCTGACCATCAACTTCGACAAGGCCGGCCAGAAGAAGGTTCTGGACGGGTTCGTGACGGGTGCGTGAGAGGCTACCTCACCCCTCCACGTAACTTGTCCAGGATCGGGTTGGATCAGCGTCTGGTAGGGCATCCCCCTCCCCAACCGTCCACGCTTTGAGGCGCGCGAGTTGCCGATTGCGAGGCCATGCGCGCGGGAGTAGATTAGATTTTGCTAATGTCTGATCGCAGGGAGGCGAAGACGATGCGCAAATATATCGATTGCCGCGAATTCCCGAGCGAAATGAAATGCACGGTGGCCATCGCGGCCGACAGCGAGGACGAGTTGGTCAACGCCGCCGTCCAGCATGCCATTTCCGTGCACGGCGAAAAGGACACGCCGACCTTCCGCATGGAGATCAAGAAGGCCATCCACACCGGCAGCCCGCCGGCCTGACCGCGCGCCAGGCGCCGCTTCGGCGTCTTCACCTGATTGAAGGCAGGTCGATTACCGGACCGAAGGCCGCTGTTGCGGCTGCGCCGATGCGTCGCTGCGCATCTGCTTCAGACGCTCGGCGGCTGACGCCGCCAGTTCCGCGTAGCGATCCTCAAGCTGCTCGGCGGCAACCAGTACCTCAAGCTCGAAGTCGTTGGCCTCGAGCACCTGCCGCAGCTTTTCGACGAACTCGGCCTGCTGCTCCAGCGCGGCGAACAGCTTTTTGACCTGATCGCGGCTGATGTCGGGATTGGCCAGCGTCGCCGGCACCTCGCGCGCCATCTCCGCGCCGGTCTTGGCTTGTTCCTTGAGAATGTCCAGCCAGTCAGTCACGTCCAACCCACCCGCGTCGCATTGTTGTTCCGACTTGCCCGGTCGTCAACCACTTGCGCGGCGTGCGCCTTTCGCTTGCTTGTCGTGCCGCTTGGCCGCCGCTTCGCATTTCTTGCGGATTTCCTCGACCTCGGTTTCGGTCAGGTGCTCGATGCCGATGAAATTATTGTGGCCGGCGGAAACGCGGATCAGCTCGTCGAGCTTCGTCTGTATCGCCGCGCCATCGCGGTTTTGCGTGTTCTGGATCAGGAAGACCATCAGAAAGGTGATGATCGTCGTCCCGGTGTTGATCACCAGCTGCCAGGTATCGGAGAAACCGAATACCGGACCCGACACGGCCCAGACCAGCACGATGATACAGCAGCCGAGGAAGGTCAGCGGCAGTCCGGCGGCAGAGGCAACCTTGTTGGCCACGCGTGTGAACTTCTTCTCGAACATCGCAAAATCCCTTCGACTGGCGAAGGAAAAACACGTCTCGACCCCAGCGGTTCCGTCTGCGACGCCCTCGGCGTTTCCCGGAACGCCATTGGACAGGAGTGAAATTCAGCGTGCCTCTAGCACCTGCTTCAGCACCACGGCCTGATTGTGCGCCTCGTCGCGAGCCGAATAGACCAGGGTCAGCGGCGCTTTGGCGGCATGCTGCCTGAGATCGTCGAGCAATGCCCGCGCGTTGACCAGTTCCGCGCTGTAGCGCCGACGGAACTCTTCCCACCGCGCCGTCTCGTGTCCGAACCATTTGCGCAGTTCGGTGGAGGGCGCGACTTCCTTCAGCCACAGGTCGACGGCGGCACGATCCTTGGTCATGCCGCGCGGCCAAACGCGGTCGACCAGCACACGGTAGCCGTCTTCGGCGGCAGCCGGTTCGTAGACGCGTTTGATGCCAATGTTGCCCATATCCCCAAGCACAGCCTCCGCCTGCGGGCCTGCTCAGCCCCCGATACCGACAGAATAGGCTTTTCAGGGCGAGTGGAAAGGCGCTTCGGTCGCAGGATTTTCCCAGCGGTCGAGAAAGTCCTCTATCGGCAGGCTCTGCATGTCGGGGATGGCGTCGAACAGGCGATCAGCCGGCCAGTCCCACCAGGCGAGCGCCTCGATGCGCGCGACGATTTCCGCCGGGAACCGCATCTTCAGCCGCTTTGCCGGAACGCCCGCCACGATCTCGAACGGCGCGACATTGTTCGTCACCACCGCATTGGCGCCAACAACCGCGCCGTTGCCGATGCTCACGCCCGGCATGATGACGGCGCCATGTCCGATCCAGACATCGTTGCCGATCCTCACCTGCCTGGCGCGGCGGCGCTCGCGGAAGCCGCCGTCGACGCCGAGATAGCGGAAATACTCGTTGGGCCGGTAGCTCACCTTGTGGGTGGTCAGGCGCTCCATCGGATGGTCCAGCGCATTGATGCGGCTGTTGGCGGCGATCGAGCAGAACTTGCCGATGCTGGTGTAGATCGCCTCCGCGTGGCGCTCGAAGTAGGAGTAATCGCCGACGACGACCTCGCGCAGCACGCAACGTTCGCCGATCGCCACGTGACGGCCGAGCCGGCAGCTTTTCAGCTCCGATGTCGGGTGGATGCGCGGTTCGTCATCCTTGAAGCGCAGGTCGGCAGGCGTGTCCATGCCGCAGGCTTTACGCCTGCCCTGCCCGCCTCGCAAGCTGCCGCGTTGCGGCCGAAGCTACTGCGGCTTGCCGTTGGTCCATACCACTTCTTGATTGTAAAGCGGCACCGTCGTCATCGACATCTTGGCCGAGCCGTCCTGCACCTGCCGCGAATGGGCGAGATAGATCAGCGTCTGGTTCTGCTTGTCGTAGATCCGGTTGACCACCTGCTCCTTCCAGATCAGCGAGATGCCCTGCTTGAACACCTCTTCGCCGCCCTGCGAGAGCGAGATGTCGCCGATGCTGATCGGGCCGGTCTGCTCGCATGAAATCGCCGTGTCCGACGGGTTCTCGAACCAATTGCCCTTCTGCAGGCGGTCGATCACGCCGCGGTCGAAATAGGCGACGTGGCAGGTCACGCCCTCGACCTTGGGGTCCTTGATGGCATCGATGACGATGTCATTGCCAAACCAGTCGACACCGACTTCTCCGACCTGTTCGGCATTGGCGGGCGCCGCCACGCCAACTGCGAGAGCCGTCGCAAGAACAAAAAGGCTGCGCCGCATGGAAATCTCCTGATGTCTGATCTCGTCCCACACTTGGGTCAGCAAGGCACACGTTGCAAGGCTAACTCGGTTCGGCGCCTCGCGAAATGGTGTTCGCCACATGGCCAACGGCGTCAACATGTCCCTTTTGACAAAGCGCGCGGCGCGCTATGAAGAGCACATGAAACAGGCCCAGCCCATATCGCTTGCGAGGACCGCGTCGATCGCGCTCGGCCTCGCTGCGTTTGCGGCCGCATCGGGCCTCGCCTTCGCCTCCTGGCTGGACAACAGCGACGGCATCTTCATGTCGCTCGTCGAGGCCGGCATGTCGTGGTGCTTCTGAGAAGCAAGCCAATCACATGGAATCACAATCGATGATGCGTACGATCCTTGTCGGCATTCTCATTCTCATGGCCGCCGGCGTTGGTTGGCTGACCTTCGACTGGTATCGCGGCCAGAACGCGGCCCAGGCCTTCGGCGCCCCCTTCGTGCTCGTCGACCAGAAGGGCGCCGAAATCACCGAGGCAGCCTTCCGCGGCCAGCCGAGCGCCGTATTCTTCGGCTTCACCCATTGCCCTGAGGTCTGCCCGACCACGCTGTTCGAGCTCGACGGCCTGCTCAAGCAGATGGGCGACGAGGGCAAGGACATCCGCGCCTACTTCGTCTCCGTCGATCCCGAGCGTGACACGCCCGAGGTGATGAACACCTACGTCACCAACGTTTCCGACCGCATCACCGGCATCACCGGCACTCCCGACAAGATCGCGGCCATGGCCAAGTCCTTCGGCATCTACTCCAAGAAGGTGCCGACCGAGGGCGGCGACTACACCATGGACCATACGGCTTCGGTGCTGCTGCTCGACAGCAAGGGTGATTTCTTCGGCACCATAGCCTATGAGGAGAATCCTGAGACCGCGCTCGCCAAGCTCAAGCGGCTTGCGAACGAAGGCTGACCTTACTCCCCGGATCCAACATGACCCAGACACGGCTGCACATCACCACAGGCCGCGAAGCCGCCAACCGCATTTTCGCCGCCCTTGAGACCGCCTTCGAAGAAGATGGCTGGCCGATCGCCGTGATCGAGATCGACGAGGACAGTGACATCCATGAGGTGTCTCTCTATGCCGACGGCGAGGTCGAGGATATCGCCCGCCGCATGGCCGAAGTCGTTGCAGAATCCGGCCACAAGGGCCAACTCGGCCGCGAGGTGCTGCCAGATGTCGACTGGGTGGCGAAGTCGCTGGAAGGCCTGAAGCCGGTCGAAGCCGGCCGCTTCATCGTCCATGGCAGCCACGACCGCGAGGATGTTCGTCCCGGCCAGATCGCGATCGAGATCGAGGCCGGCCTGGCCTTCGGCACGGGCCATCACGGCACGACAGCCGGCTGCCTGGAAATGATCGAGAAGGTGGTCGCGGCGGAAGCGCCGGCCAACGCGCTGGACCTGGGCACCGGCAGCGCCGTGCTCGCCATCGCCGTCGCCAAACTCGCGCCGATCCCGGTTCTTGCCACCGACATCGATCCGGTGGCGACCGAGGTCGCGTCCGCCAATGTGCACCTGAACGGCGCCGAGGCCCATGTCGAGGCCGTGACGGCGGAAGGTTTCGACGCGCCGATCTTCGCGGCGCGCGGGCCGTTCGATCTGATCGTCGCCAACATCCTGGCGCAGCCGCTGATGCTGATGGCCCCCGACATGGCGCAGCACCTGTCGCCAAGGGGATCGCTGATCCTGTCAGGCATCCTCGACCGCCAGCACGACGCCGTGCTCGCGGCCTACGTCGCGGCGGGCTTCCGCCACGTCGAGACCTTCCACCGTGAAGGCTGGGTGACGATCCACCTCAAGCGTTGAGTCTCTGGTCCGAGCGTAGCCGTTGCCAGCATCGGCCCGCCCGGATACGTTCCCGAAAGCATATTCTCGGGAAATCACCATGTTCCAGTCATTCGATTCCGCCGGCGATCCCTCCGTCGGCAAGCCGCGCGTAGCACTTCTCAGGCAGTGGCTCTTGGAAAACGGGCTCGACGGTTTCGTCGTGCCCCGCGCCGACGAGCACCAGGGCGAATACGTCGCCCCGCGCTCCAACCGACTGCGCTGGCTGACCGGCTTCAGCGGCTCGGCCGGCGTGGCGATCGTGCTCGCCAAGAGCGCATATGTCTTCGTCGACGGCCGCTACACCCTGCAGGTACGTGACGAGGTCGATCTCGACATCTTCACCGTCGAAAGCCTGATCGACAACCCGCCGGCAAGCTGGATCAAGGAAACACTTCCCAAGGGCGCGCGGCTTGGCTTCGATCCGTGGCTTCACACCATGGGTGACGTCAGGGCGCTGACCGCCGCCGCCGAAAAAGCCGGCGCGACGCTGGTGCCGCTTTCGAGCAACCCCATCGACGCCATCTGGGCCGACCAGCCCGATGCGCCGCTGGCGGCCGTCGAAATCCACCCCGAGGCCTTCGCCGGCGAACTCGCCAAGGACAAGCTGAAGCGGCTGGCAGCGGCCATCGCCGCCGACGGCGCCACCCATGCCGTATTGACCGACCCGTCGTCGCTGGCCTGGACCTTCAACATCCGCGGCAGAGACGTTCCGCACACGCCGCTGGCGCTCGGCTTCGCCATCCTCGCCGCCGACGGCAGCCACAAGGTGTATCTCGACAAGCGCAAGCTTGGCCGCACCGAGGAAGCCTATCTCACCCAGTTGGCCGACATCGAGGCACCTTCCAGGCTGGAGGCAGCACTTGCGGCACTCGCCAAGTTAGGCGCCAGGATCGCCCTCGACCCGGTGCTCGCCGCCGACCGGCTGCGCGCCCTGATCGAAGACAATGGTGGAACCGTGGTCTCCGCGCCCGACCCTGCCCGCCTGCCGCGCGCCACCAAGAACAAAGCCGAGATATCGGGCGCCCGCTCCGCGCACCGCCGCGATGGCGCTGCCGTCGCCAAATTGCTGTGCTGGCTCGATCGCCAGCAGCCGGGCAAGGTCGATGAGATCGAGGTGGTGACCAGGCTCGAGGAATGTCGCCGGTTGACCGGCGAGGAAACCCAGATGCCGCTGCGCGACGTCTCGTTCGACACGATTTCAGGCGCCGGCCCGAACGGTGCGATCATGCACTATCGCGTTTCCCGCGCCACCAGCCGCATACTCGGCGACGGGGAGCTGTTCCTGCTCGATTCGGGCGCGCAGTATCAGGACGGCACCACCGACATCACCCGCACCGTTCCGGTCGGAAAGCCCACCGAGGAGATGCGCGAACGCTTCACGCTGGTGCTCAAGGGCCTGATCGCCATTTCGACGGCGCGGTTTCCCGCAGGCGCCCGCGGCTGCGACATCGACGTTCTGGCGCGCATCGCCCTGTGGAAGCACGGGCTCGACTTCGCCCATGGCACCGGCCACGGCGTCGGCTCTTATCTCGCGGTTCATGAGGGCCCGCAGCGCATCGCCAAGACCGGCACCGAGAAGCTGCTGACCGGCATGATCCTGTCCAACGAGCCCGGCTATTACAAGGAAGGCCACTACGGCATCCGGCTGGAGAACCTGATTCTCGTCACCAGGCCCGAGGCCTTGCCCGGCGGCGATATCGCCATGCACGGCTTCGAGACGCTGACGCTCGCGCCTTTCGACCAGCGCCTGCTGCGCGCCGATCTGTTGACCCGCGAGGAACTCGACTGGCTCAATGCCTATCACGCCCGCGTTCTGGCCGAGATCGGTCCGATGCTCGACGGCGAAACGCTCGCCTGGCTGGAAAAGGCCACCGCGGCGATCCGCTGAGGATGCCTGAGGCCGGCCCTACAGGGGCCGGTTTGTGCCGCAATGCGGTGGCGCGGTACTGCGTCCTTCGACAAGCTCAGGATGAGGACCGGTTGCGCTGGCCCTGCTGGGTTGGCCACCTGAAAAGGTCGACGCTACAATATCGGCGCTATCCTGCGTCCGGCGATAGCGCCAACGGACCTCATCCTGAGCTTGTCGAAGGACGCACGATGGGGGCAGGCTGCGCTGGCCATGCTGGGTTGGCCACCTGAAAAAGTCGACGCTACACTATCGACGCTATCCTGCGTCGGGCGATAGCCAGCGGTCCTCATCCTGAGCTTGTCGAAGGACGCACGACACCTCTGCCGCGCCCGACAGCAAATCCCTCAGCCGAGGAAATGCCTGAGAGCAATCAGCACGGCGGCGCCGGCCAGGAACATCGCCATCAGCCCGCCGCGCAGCGACACCACCGCCGCAACCGCAAGGGCGGCAAGCTCTGCCGGGCCGGCTGAAAGGGCTGCAGGCGCAACCAGAGTGGTCAGAACCGCCGCCGGCACTGCGTTGAGCCCCGCCTCGACGCGCGGATGAATGCGCTCGAAGCGCGAGATGACGAGATGCCCGCCGACCCGCGTCAGATAGGTGGCGACCGCGCCGGCGATGATGATCCAAAGGGTCGCGCTCACGACACCACCTCCACGGTCTCTTCGTCATCGACAGCATCGTCGGCGCGCACTGGCAACGCCGCTGCCAGCAGCACGCCCGCCAATGCGCCGATCGAGACATGCCAGGGCGAGCCGACCGTCTTGTAGGCGACCATCGACGCCACGGCGCTGGCGACGACGATCGGCAGCCAGCGCGGGCGCTTGCGGAAACTCATCACCAACCCGAGGAAATAGATCGGCAACAGGAAATCCAGGCCGATGGCGTGCGGATCGGGGATCAGCCGGCCGAACAATGCGCCCAGTGCGCTTTCGGCGACCCAGAACACGTAGATCGGCACCGCCATGCCCATGTACCAGGCGAAGGTGACCTCGTGGCCGCCCTCGCCTCGGCGCTCGGCTTCGGCATATTGCGGATCGACCAGGAAGAAGTACCCGATCGCCTGCTTTAGGAATGGCCAATGGTCGATGTGCTTTCCCACAGCCGCCGAATACAGCACGTGGCGGAAATTGACCGCGAAGATCGACAGAACGACGAGCCAGGGCGCGACATGCTGGCCGAACAGCTCGATGCCCACCAACTGGCTGGCGCCGCCATAGATGGTCGCGCTCATCAAGGTGGCTTCGGCCACGCTGAAGCCGTTGTCGATTGCCAAGGCCCCGAACAGGATGGCGAAGGGCGCGGACGCCACCACCACCGGGACGCTCACCCGCGCGCCTTGCCAGAATTCACCTCGACGATCAGACATTTGGCCTCCGTGGCGCATCGGCCCCAGATCGAACTTTGATTGTTGGAATGCACGATGCAGGTCGACGTCGAAACGCAGGGCAGCTCGACCAAGGCTCCATCGCCTGCACGGAGGTTTGAATAAGTCAGCCGGCTTTGGCTGTCACATCAATTCGGTTGAGCCAACGATCAGCGTTTCTGTCGCGAAGGCGTGGCCCGCTTCACCGAACAGGGCGTATAGCCACCGGCATGGAGACGTCCGGTCGTCATCTCCAGCTTGATCGGCAGGTCGCGCAGCGACGCCACATTCAGCTTTCGAGCTGCCGCCAGGGCCACCTCGCCGCAGGCATGCGCATCCTCGGCCGCATTGTGGTGCTTGAACGAGAAGTCGATGTGGCGCGACACCTCGTTGAGCCGGTGCGAAGCGAGGTCTTGCCACACCACCTTGGCCATCTTGAGGGTGCAGGCATAATCGATGCTCGGACAGCTGACGCCGTACAGCGCATAAGTCGCCCGGATCACGCTCATGTCGAACGACGCGTTGTGGGCGATCACCAGCGTGTCGGAGAGGTCCGCCTCGAACTCCTCCATCACCTCGGGGAATTCCGCCGCATCCTCGACGTGCTCAGGCAGGATGCCGTGGACGGCGATGTTGAAGCGCGAGAAGCGCATGTCCCTGGGTCGGATCAGTCGCTCCTCGACGCGGATGACCGCGCCGTCCTCGATCCACGCAAGACCGACCGAGCACGGGCTGCTGCGCTGCTCGTTGGCAGTTTCGAAGTCGATGGCAAGTGCACGCATGAGATCGTTCAGCCCGCCTGCCCGACCCGCTCGAACCATTGGTCCTCGGAAATCACTTCGATGCCCAGGTCGGTGGCAGCCTTGAGCTTCGAGCCTGCCCCCGGCCCGGCGACCACCAGGTCGGTCTTCTTGGACACCGAGCCGGCGACCTTGGCGCCGAGCTTTTCGGCCATCGCCTTCGCCTCGTCGCGCGACATCTTCTCCAGCGATCCGGTGAAGACTACGGTCTTTCCCGAGACCGGCGACGACACGTCGCCGATGCGTTCCTCATCGAGCGGAGTTACTTCGGCAACAAGCGCGTCGACCACCTGCCGGTTGTGTTCCTCGGCGAAGAACTCGACCACCGCCTCGGCGACGATGGTGCCGATGCCGTTGATCCCGGTCAATTCCTGCCAGGCGGCATTGCCCTTGTCGCCCTTGCCTTCGGGCATGACGGCGGCCTGGCCCGCCTGCCGCAAGGCATCGAAGCTGATGTAGTGGCGCGCCAGCCGCTTGGCGTTGGTCTCGCCGATGTGGCGGATGCCGAGCGCAAACAGGAACCGCGAGAATTCGACCTGCCGCCGGTCGTCGATTGCCGCGAAAAGCTTGCGCGCCGACGTCGCGCCGAAGCCGTCGATGTTTTCGAGCTTGGTCAGCGAGCCCTCTTGTCGCCGCCTCAGCGTGAAGATGTCGGCCGGCGAGCCGATGTGCAACGCCGGATCCTGCGACTGGAAGAAGAACTCGATCTGCTTTTCACCGAGGCCCTCGATGTCGAAGGCGTTGCGCGACACGAAATGGCGAAGCCGCTCCACCGCCTGCGCCGGGCAGATCAGGCCGCCGGTGCAGCGGCGCACCACCTCGCCCTCCTCGCGCACCGCGTGGCTGTCGCAGGCCGGGCAGCGCGTCGGAAACGGGTAGGACTGCGCATCCGCCGGCCGCTTTTCCATGACGACATCGAGGATCTGCGGAATGACGTCCCCCGCCCGCTGGACGATGACGGTGTCGCCGACGCGGATGTCATGGCCCTCGTCGCGAATGGCCTGGCCGCTGTTGCCGATGCCCTTGATGTAATCCTCGTTGTGCAGCGTGGCGTTGGTCACCACCACGCCGCCCACCGTCACCGGCTGCAGCCGCGCAACCGGGGTCAGCGAGCCGGTGCGGCCCACCTGGATGTCGATGCCGAGCAGCACGGTCGTCGCCTTCTCCGCCGGAAACTTGTGCGCAATGGCCCAGCGCGGGCTGCGGGAGCGGAAACCAAGACGCGCCTGCAAGTCGAGTTGATCAACTTTGTAGACGACACCATCAATATCGTAGTCTAGAATCGAACGATCTAAGCCAATCTCACGATAATGCGCAATAATGTCATCTATCTTGACCAGCCTCTTCATCATCGGATTGACCGGAAAACCCCACAGCTTAAACACTTCAACCATACCAAGTTGCGTGTCAGCCGGCATCTCTGACATTTCCCCCCAGGCATAGGCGAAGAAGCGGAGTTTGCGCCCTTCTGTCACCGACGCGTCAAGCTGTCGTAGCGATCCAGCCGCCGTGTTACGAGGATTGACAAAGGCCTGCTTGCCCTCTGCTATCATCTGTTCATTCAGCGCTTGGAAATCGCTCTTGGCCATATAGACCTCACCCCGCACCTCAGCGATGGCTGGGGCACCTGCCGGCAACTCTTTCGGAATCTCACTGATAGTACGAATGTTGGCGGTCACGTTTTCCCCGGTCGTGCCATCTCCGCGCGTCGCCGCGCTCACCAGCCGACCGTTTTCGTAGCGGATCGACATAGAAAGGCCGTCAATCTTAGGTTCGGAGGTGAATCGGATCGAGTCGTCTGGAAAGCGACCTAGAAAACGATAGACGGCCCCCACGAAATTCCGAACGTCTTCATCAGAAAATGCATTGTCCAGCGACAGCATCGGTCGAGTATGGACAATCGGAGCGAATGTCGGCAGCGGTGCGGCGCCTACAACTTTCTGCAAATCATCTTGCAGCCTAATATACTTTCTCCCCTCCTCAGCAATTACTGAGTAAAGTCTCTTCAAATAGTCAAAACTAGAGTCGGTTATAACCGGCTTATCATACTTGTGATACATCTCATCGGCGAACAAGATATAATCACGAAGCCTATCCAAATCACCTTTGATATTTCCAATCTTCCCAGAAAAGAAATCCCTTATGTACAATCTCTTATCCGACTCAGAGTTCCGCAACGATATCTCATTGTGGAATTTATGCATTTCATTTATGATTTCCTTCCCACCAGAGAAGTACAATTGATGAAAAACATCGGATAAGTCAGATTTGTATAAATTAGGAGCAATCAATACATAGTCATCTGCAATGTCATTGATCTTTTTGCTTGTTCCGACAAATTGATTTGTTTCGCTTAATTTCTTTTCTAGCTTTGTAATTATACTAAACGGTACAAACTCCCGTTCAACAACAAGCGTCTCGCTCGGGAAGCGAGCCAATAGAACTGCAAGTTTACGCTTTAGAACATCATACTGCATGTCCGATATTTGTGGTGAACCCACAATATAAGCATGATCATGCTTGTTTAGCAACTTAAGCAAGTTGGCCGCTTCGACGCCAGCCTCTTGCCTTGTTACATTTTCGACGTCACTGAGATCTATCGGCATAGCAAACCCTAGAAGGCCAACGAAGGCTGCTCTCCCTCGCATAAACGCGGCCACCATAGATCAGGATGCGCGCGGGCGGGAGCCGTCGGCGGCGAATTCCACGTCAAATCAGCGGGATCGCAAAGGCTCCTGCCATCAGCAACCTGCCCCTTTGGGGCAGGTCAGGACACGGCGGCCGTGTTCTCGCGCAGCAGCCGTTCCGCGGCGGCGCGCGCCTCCTCGGTGATGGTCGCGCCCGACAGCATGCGGGCGATCTCTTCCTGGCGCGCCGGGCGATCCATCTCGTGGATGCCGGTAGCCACCTTGTCGGTGTTGCCCTTCTTGGAGATCAGGAAATGCGTGGCCGCGCGCGCCGCCACCTGCGGCGCATGCGTCACCGAAAGCACCTGCACACGGCCGGAAAGCCGCGCCAGCCGTTGGCCGATGGCGTCGGCCACCGCTCCGCCCACGCCGGTGTCGATTTCGTCGAAGACCAGCGTCGGCGCCGAACCGCGATCGGCAAGCGCCACCTTGAGCGCCAGCAAAAAGCGCGACAGTTCGCCGCCGGACGCCACCTTCATCATCGGGCCGGGTCGCGTGCCCGGATTGGTGCGCACCCAGAACTCCACCTGGTCGATGCCTTCGAGCATGCGATTGTCGGTCTGGCTCGACATCTCGACCAGGAATTCGGCGCGTTCGAGCTTGAGCTCGGGCAATTCGGCCATGACAGTCTTGCGCAGGCTTTCGGCCGCTGTCTTGCGCAGTTCCGAAAGGTTCGCCGCGATGCGGTCATAGGCGTCGCGGCTGGCGGCGGCCTGCTGCTCCAGGCCCTGCAGGCGTTCTTCGCCGGCGTCGAGGTCGGCGAGATCGGCAACCATCGTATCGCGCAGCTTGGCAAGGTCATCGACCGGAACGCTGTGCTTGCGCGCCGCGGCGCGCAGCGCAAACAGCCGCTCCTCGGCCTTCTCCAGCCGGTGCGGGTCGTATTCGGTGGCGCGCAGTGCCGCATCGACCCCGGACTGCGCCGCATCCAGAGAGATCATCGCCTCGTCGAGCGACTTCACCACCTCGTCGAGAAGCCCGGGCACCTCTGCCGCCTTGCGCTGCAGCCGGCGCAACAGGCTGGCGAGTTGCGGCAACGGCGACGACGAGCCCGACAGCACGTCCTGCGCGTCCTGGATTTCGGACGCGATCTTTTCGACGCGCATCATCGCCGCGCGCAGTTCGGCGAGTTCGCTTTCCTCGCCGGGCTGGGGATCGAGCTTGCCCAGTTCCCCCACCGCGGCGCGCAGATATTCGGCCTCGCGGGCCGCGGCTTCCACCCGCGCCCGATGGCGTGACAGCTCCTGCTCGGCATGTCGCCACAGCTTCCAGGCGTCGCCCGTGGCCCTCGCCTCGCCGACATGGCCGCCGAAGGAATCGAGCACGTCGCGATGCGCACCGGCATCGACCAGCGCGCGGTCGTCGTGCTGGCCGTGGATTTCGACCAGCGCGCGGCCGATGTCGCGCATCAGGGTGACGCTGGATGGCTGGTCGTTGACGAAGACCCGCGTCCGCCCGTCTGCCGTCTGCACCCGCCGGAGAATGATGTCGCCATCGTCCTCGATGGCGTTTTCAGCCAGGAGCCCGCGCACCGGATGGTTGCGCGGCACGTCAAACACCGCCGTCACCTGCCCTTGCGTCGCACCGTGGCGGACAAGCGAAGCATCGCCGCGCGCGCCAAGCGCGAGCGACAATGCGTCGAGAAGAATGGATTTGCCGGCGCCGGTTTCACCGGTCAGCACGGACAAGCCGGGGGCGAAATCGATGTCCAGCCGTTCGATCAGGACGATATCGCGGATCGATAGGCGAGCGAGCATCTATTTCTGGTCAGGCGCCGGAGAACAGCTTTCCGGCCTTGGAAATCCACGAGCCCGCATTCTCGCGCGGCTGCAAGCCGCCCGTCTGCAGAAGCTTGTAGGAATCCTTGTACCACTGGCTGTCGGGGTAATTCTGGCCGAGCACGGCTGCAGCGGTCTGCGCCTCCGAGGTCAGGCCCATCGCATAATAGGTCTCGACCAGACGGGCGAGCGCCTCTTCGACGTGACGCGTGTTCGAGTAGTTCTCGACCACGTTGCGGAAACGCTTGGCCGAAGCGATGAACTCGCGGCGCTCGAGATAATAGCGGCCAATCTGCATTTCCTTGCCGGCGAGCTGGTCGCGGGCAAAGCGCATCTTGGCATTGGCGTCGTCGACATATTCCGACTCGGGCCAGCGCTGGACGACCTCGGTCATCGCCTCGATGGTGCGACGCGCCTCCTTCTGATCCTGCGTCACGTCGCGAATCTGGCGGAAGTAGCTGAGGCCGATGATGTACTGCGCGTAGGCGGCGTCGTCGGTGGAAGGATAGAGCGCGAGATAACGCTTGGCCGAATTGACGGCCTCCTCGTAGGAGCCCTGGCGATAGCTGGCGAAGGCGCCCATCACCATCGACTTGCGCGCCCACTCCGAATACGGGTGCTGGCGGTCGACAGCCTCGAACTTGCGGCTGGCCTCCTTCAGGCGACCCGCGTTCAGGTTGGCTAGGCCCTGATTGTAGAGCACGTCCGCCGGCTCGGTCTGTTCGACATAGCTAGCCAGGTCGACGTCGGCCTCGCCCGACATGCAACCGGAGAGCGCAACGGCCGGAACGATGAGGGAGAGCGCAACGGCCAGGGGCTTGACGCGCAATTTCAATCGATCGGCTTGTATCAATGACATCACAGAGTTCCGCCCCTTTGGCGCTGTTTCGCTTTTTAGGCAACTGGCCATAGATCACAACTGGCCGTGCCGGGCAACGCTATCAGCCGCCAATCGCGCAATTTTGTGGCATGCCCCGGAACAAGCCGATTCGCCGGCCGAGTGGTGCAGCAGGGCCACACCGCCTCCCCGCGACGTGTCGATGTCAGAGCGTCCAGGGCGCGTGGACGGCGGCGCTGACGGCAATCAACTCGGCCGAACGACCGCGCTCGCGGCGATTCGTCTCGACGACCTCGAACGCCGAATGGTCGGACAGCAGGCGGCGCAGGGCAGCTGCGTTGAGCCTGTGGCCGCCGCGATAGGAGCGGAAGCAGCCGATGAAGCGCGCGCCGGCGAGCGCCAGGTCACCCATGGCGTCGAGCGTCTTGTGGCGCACGAATTCGTTGGAAAACCGCAGGCCTTCCATGTTGATGATGTGGTTGTCGTCACCGATGACCACCGAGTTCTCGAGCGACGAGCCGAGCGCATAGCCCGCTGCCCACAGCCGCTCGACATCCTTCATGAAGCCAAAGGTGCGGGCGCGCGAAATCTCGCGGCGGAAAATGTCGTCGTTGATGTCGGAGGCAAACGACTGCCGGCCGATAGCCGGGCTCTCGAAATCGATCTCGACTTCGAAACGCGTGCCGCCATAAGGGCGGAACTCGGCCCAGGATGCGCCGCTTTCGATGCGAACCGGCTTGACCACGCGGATATAGCGACGCTTGACGCCCTGGATTTCGATGCCGGCCTGGTCGATGGCTTCGACGAACTGAGCCGCGCTGCCGTCGAGAATCGGCACTTCGGTGCCATCGACTTCGATCAGCAGATTGTCGATGCCGAGGCCGAACAGGGCAGCCATCAGGTGTTCGATCGTCGCGATGTGGACACCGGCGGGGTCGCCGAGCAAGGTGCAAAGATCCGTTGCACCCACTTCTGACACAATTGCACGGAACTCTTGGCCAGCAACCTGAAATACCACGCCCGTGTCGGCATCAGCCGGCGCGAAATGGATAGACACGGGCTTTCCGCTATGGACGCCAATGCCCGTCAGGGAGACGCGCGATTTGAGTGTTGTCTGATAGTCCTGCAACTTGATCCCCATATGCCCAATCATGTCACGCCCGCTTCGCCCGATTACGGCATACGGATCTAGACAAACTCGATGACGGGACCTCATCCCCACAGCACCGCCCGAGCGACCTTAGTCGGCGCGAAGATAGTCTTCCGGTTGTGAGACTCCAAATCACGGTTTCTTACTCTGTGTAACTGCCAGGGCGCATCGACTCGCCTCGACAACCTTATGATTTGACTGACCTTTTCACATCAAAAGGCGGGCGTCGAGACGCCCGCCTTTCAATCAGTGTTACCACTCGTTCACAGATCAGTTGGCTTGCCGACGAAGAAACGCCGGAATCTCCAGCTGGTCGTCTTCCTGAGTCCGGGCCTGCGGCGCCAGGCGGCCATGCTCGTCGAGCTGGCCACGGCGCGGCGCGTAGAGCTGCGCTTCCTGGCTCACCGGGCGGCGCTGTTCGGGCGCTGGCTGGCGCAGCTTCGGCTCGCGCGGCTGCGCAGGCTGCAGGCGTGCCGGCTCTTCTTCACGGCGGGTGAGACCGCTGGTCAGGCGCTTGAGCAGGCCCATCGGACCGCGATCCTCATGGTCGACCGGCTGCGCCTTGGCTTCCACCTCGGCCTTCACCATCGGCGGAAAGTCCTCGACGCGCGGCATGCGCTGCTGCACCGGAGCCGGCTGGATCATCTCGCGCTGCGGCGCAACCTGTGGCTGCACGACCGGCTGCGATGCCGGCTGATGGAACTGCTGCTGCGGCGCGGGCTGGTAGGCCTGGGGCTGCGGCTGCGGGGCTGCCGGAGGCGCCTGGAACAGCTTGCTCTGCGGACGGAACTCCTCCGCCGGCGCGACCGGGCGCGGCGCCATGGCGGCTGCGTTGGTTTCGGCGAGGCGAATGGCCTCGGCGATCGGGTCATTGCTGCGCACTTCGGCGCGCGGCTGCTCGATCGGAGCAGCCTGCTGCGGCGCCGGGCGAACCTCGACCGCACGCGGCGCCGGCTTCGCTGTCTGGCGGATGGTCAGCGGTGCAGCGGCGATGTCGGCGGCCGACTTGTCGATGCCCGTCGCAACGACCGACACGCGGATGACGCCTTCCAGGTCTTCGTCGAAGGTCGCGCCCAGGATGATGTTGGCGTCCTGGTCGACTTCCTCGCGGATGCGGGTCGCCGCTTCGTCGACTTCGAACAGGGTCAGGTCGCGGCCGCCGGTGATCGAGATCAGCAGGCCCCTGGCGCCCTTCATCGAGGTCTCGTCGAGCAGCGGGTTGGCGATAGCTGCCTCGGCGGCGGCCATTGCACGGCCCTCGCCCGAAGCTTCGCCGGTGCCCATCATGGCCTTGCCCATTTCGCGCATCACCGAGCGGACGTCGGCGAAGTCGAGGTTGATCAGGCCTTCCTTGACCATCAGGTCGGTAATGCAGGCGACGCCCGAGTACAGCACCTGGTCGGCCATGGCGAAGGCGTCGGCGAAGGTCGTCTTGTCATTGGCCAGGCGGAACAGGTTCTGGTTCGGGATGACGATCAGCGTATCGACGCACTTCTGCAGCTCTTCGATGCCGTAGTCGGCCGTCTTCATGCGGCGCTGGCCTTCGAAGTGGAACGGCTTGGTGACGACGCCGACGGTCAGGATGCCTTTTTCGCGCGCGGCGCGGGCAACGACGGGCGCGGCACCCGTACCGGTGCCGCCGCCCATGCCGGCGGTGACGAAGCACATATGGGTGTTGGCCAGGTGATCGATGATCTCGTCGATGCACTCTTCGGCGGCGGCGCGGCCGACTTCTGGCTGCGAACCGGCGCCGAGGCCCTCGGTGACGTGCGCGCCGAGCTGGATCAGGCGCTCGGCCTTCGACATCGTCAGCGCCTGCGCGTCGGTGTTGGCCACCACGAACTCGACGCCGCGCAAGCCGGCGGTGATCATGTTGTTTACGGCGTTGCCGCCGCCGCCGCCGACACCAAACACGGTGATGCGGGGCTTGAGCTCGGTGATGTCCGGCTTCTGCAGATTGATCGTCATTGTCCTCGTCCTTTTTGCCTGTCGAGCCGCAGCGCCGTTGCGGCCGTCTATGGGGCTGTCCCCGTCAATTCCTAAAAACTGTCTCTCAACCACTGACTCATGCGATGCAGTTTTCCGCCAGTTCCCGTTGCCCTGTAACGGGAAATCCCTTTCGCAGACTGGCTCTCGATACCGGCCATCTGCGGGTAGATGAGAAGCCCGACCGCCGTCGCGAAGGCCGGCCCCTTGGCCGCTTCCGGCAGGCCTGCCACGCCGAGCGGGCGGCCGATGCGAACGTTGCGACCGAGAATGCGGCGCGCCGCTTCCGGCAGGCCGACCAACTGGCTGGCGCCTCCGGTGAGCACCACGCGTTTGCCAATGGCGTTGCCGTAGCCCGACTTGTTCAGCCGGTCGCGCAGAAGCTCCAGCGTTTCGTCGATGCGGGCGCGAATGATGCGCGTCATCACCGACCGCGGGATCTGCAGCGGCACTTCGTTGTCGTCGACGCCGATGGGCTGGATGCTGATGAGATCGCGGTCGTCGGCGCTGCCGGGCAGCGCCGAGCCGTGCATCACCTTCAGCCGCTCGGCATCGTCGAGACGCGTCGACAGCCCCTTGGCGAGATCCATGGTGACGTGATTGCCGCCCACAGGAATGGCGTCAGCATGAACGAAGCGGCCCTCGGCGAACACCGAAAGCGTGGTCGTGCCGCCGCCCATGTCGATGCAGGCCGCGCCCATTTCGAGTTCGTCGTCGACCAGCGCCGCAAGGCCGCTTGCATAAGGCGTGGCAACCAGATGCTCGACCGACAGGTGCGAGCGGTTGATGCAGAGCTCGAGATTGCGCATCGGCGCGGAATCGCCTGTGAGCACGTGCATGTCGACACCGAGCGTATCGCCGACCATGCCGCGCGGATCGCGCACGCCACGCTCTGCGTCGAGCGAAAAGGCAACCGGCAGCGAATGGATGACCTCGCGTTCGGAGCGAAGCGCCTGCTTGGCGCCGGCGCCCAGCACGCGCTTGACGTCGGCGTCCTCGACCTCATGACCGCCCAGATTGATGGTCGCCGAAAACGCCTCGCTCTTGATCCGGCCCGCCGATAGATTGACGATCAGCGAGTCCGCGGTCAGGCCGGCCATGCGCTCGGCCGCGTCCACGGCCAGCCGGATGGCATGCTCGGCGCGATCGAGGTCGACGACCACGCCCGACTTCACGCCCTGCGACTTTTGATGGCCGATGCCGATGACCTGGGCCTGGTGGGTGCGCCCCTTCAGCAGGTGACTACCCTCGGCCGGCTTGAGCTTGGCGACCACGCAGCAAACCTTGTTCGAACCGACGTCGAGCACCGTAAGGATGCCCGAGCGGCGCGATACAGGATCCTTTTGACCGCCCAACCAGCTCATATTCTCTTCCCTGCCGTCGACTTGACGACCTTAGGCTTCGCCTTCAGTTCGGCCTGCCTGCGCTCCATCGCCTCGGGCGTGAGCTGCACCACCAGACGATCGGTGAAACGCATGTCCACGGCCGAGATATCGCGCGTCAGCAACGCATCGTCGCGATCGAGCGCAACGAGGTCCGTCAGCGCCGCATCGACGCCGTTCTCGGGCAGCTTGACGGTAATGCCGTTGTCGAGACGCAGGTCCCAGCGCCGCTCGCCGACGCGCATATAGCCCTTCACCCGCGCAGCGAGCTCCGGATAGGCGTCGACCTTGGCGACGAAATCGGCGGCCCGCTCGGCCGCGCCAAAGCCGACGACCAGCGGCAACATCGCCTGGCGCCCGCCCGTATAGGGCGCGATCACCGCACCCGACTTCTCGATGACGCTGAGCTGATTGCCATTCTGCCAGATCGCGAACGCCTCGCGCTCCTCGATCCGGACTTCCATCGTGCCGGGATAGACCTTGCGCACGGCGGCGGAGCGAACCCATGGCAGGGCAACGATGCGCTCGCGCGCCTCTTCCGGATCGAAGCCGACGAGCGAGGTCCAGCCATCGAGCTGGAGCTTGTCGAGGATATCGATCTCCGAGGTTTCGCGGTTGCCGGAGACCTTGATCTGATCGACGGCAAAACCGCTGCGCGCCGTCACGCCCTGGACAAGTGCCGGGAAATGACCACCGACATAGGCACCGTACAGCGAGCTTGCAGCCAGGAACGAAACCGTCAGCATCGACGCGGCATAGGGTGGAGGAGTGAACTCCCCACGCCCGACTCGGGACAGGATGCGAACAGGCTTGCGCAGCAGCCGCGGCAGCACGAAATGCTCCGCGGACAGGGACAGCCCGAAGAGACTCGGCATCGCGCCGCGCACCCCCCTGCCATTTCCCGACTTCAACGCAAGCACGAAGCGTCCTCCACCATCCAACTCAACAATTCACCAAACGAATGCCCAGCCTGGGCAGCAATCTCGGGCACCAGCGACGTCGGCGTCATGCCGGGTTGGGTATTGACCTCCAGCCAGACAACCTCTCCGTTTTCGGAATGTCGGTCGTCGTACCGGAAGTCAGACCGGGAAACGCCCCGGCAACCGATCGCTTGGTGAGCCTTGAGCGCCAGTGTTTGTATTTTTTGGTAAATATTCGGTGAAACTTTCGCGGGGCATTCGTGCTTTGATCCGCCGGCGACATATTTTGAATCGTAATCGTAGAAGGCGTGACCGGTCGGAATGATCTCGCACACGCCGAGCGCCACATCGCCCATCACGGCGCAGGTCAGCTCGCGCCCATGGATGTAGCGCTCGACCATCACGGTATCGCCATAGCGCCACTCCGACGACGATATCACCTGTGGCGGATGCGACTGATCTTCCTTGACGATGACGACGCCGAAGCTCGAACCCTCCGCCACAGGCTTGACCACATATGGCGGCTTCATCGGATGTTCGTTGCCGATCGAGAAACGATCGAGGACCCGGGATTCGGCAACCGGAATTCCGGCCGCCTTGGCGATCTTCTTCGACTGCTCCTTGTCCATCGCCAGCGCCGAGGCAAGGACACCGGAGTGGGTGTAGGGAATGCCGAGAAATTCAAGCACGCCCTGGATCGTCCCATCTTCGCCAAACGGGCCGTGAAGAGCATTGAAAGCGACATCGGGCTTGAGCGCCGAAAGCACAGCCCCGACATCGCGATCGACGTCGATCCGGGTGACCTGGTAGCCGACCTGCTCGAGCGCGTCGGCGCAGGCTTTTCCTGACGACAGGGAGACAGGCCGCTCGGACGAGAATCCGCCCATGAGTACAGCGACATGCTTTTGCTTCATCCCCTGCAATCCCCTCTAGACTCGGACACAACACCTTGTTTCCAAAGACTAAAAAAGAGCCTCCGGAAGTTCGACTTCCGGCTGGAAACGCGGGCTACGCGTCACGCGACTCAAATCAGGAAACGCTTTAGGTCAGAGAATCAGAGACTTGATTCCGTGGCAAGAGCCTATTGGAATTCATTGCGATTTGATGACCGCAGCATCCAGCGGCGGACCGCCAGGGCAGGACTCGAAAACAGCGGAAAGCGGGGCTTCCCGGCAGTCGTTTCGCGACGCTGCCGCGCGCGAAAAAATCGTCGCAGCGGAGGCGATTTTCGGCCCGCAGAGGGCCTGCCGCAAGGTCTGCAACCTAGAGCAATTGCCCAAGGAACTCCTGCACTTCGTGGCCCGCCTTGAACCGTCCCAGGCGCTTGATTTCCCACTGCAGGCGAATGCCGGAACTTTCAAGCACGCGGCTACGCACCGTCTCGCCGAGAAACTCGAGGTCGTAGCCTGTCGCGCTGCCGGTGTTGATCATGAAGTTGCAGTGCATGGGCGACATCTGCGCCCCGCCGATCATCAGCCCGCGGCAGCCGGCCTTGTCGATTTCCTTCCAGGCCGAGGTGCCCTCGGGGTTCTTGAAGGTCGAGCCGCCGGTCTTCTCGCGGATCGGCTGCACCGTCTCGCGATGATGCTGGACCGCATCCATCGCCGCCTTGATGGCATCCTTGTCCTCGGCATACCCCTCGAACGTCGCCGACGTGAAGATCAGGTCCGAGCCGGCAGAAGAATGACGGTAGCTGTAGCCCATGTCGGCATTGGACAGCACGTGCAGGTCGCCCTTGCGGTCGAGCGCCCGAACCTCGACGACGCGCTCGCGCGTCTCGACACCGTTGGCGCCGGCGTTCATGCGCAGCGCGCCGCCGATGGCGCCGGGGATGCCGTGGTAGAAATGAAAGCCGCCGATGCCAACGTCGTGCGCCAGCGCCGCCACCCGCTTGTCGGGCGTTGCTGCGCCCGCCTTGATGCGTGTCGGCGAAATCGCCTCGGCCTCGCCGAAGCCCTTGGCGGACAGGCGCACCACGAAACCGGGGATTCCCCCTTCGCGCACCAGAAGGTTCGAGCCGATGCCGACGACCAGAACCGGGATTTCCTCCGGCACCGCCTTCAGGAATGCCGCAAGATCTTCCTCGTCGGCAGGCTGGAACAGCGCGTCGGCGAGACCGCCGGCACGGAACCAGGTGATCTTCTCCATCTCGGCGTTGGGCGTGATGCGTCCGCGCAGGCCAGACAGACGGTCGCCCAGCTTTGCCAGCAGCGCCTCGCCACCTCCCGTCACGATTGCCCTCCGGCAAGTTCCCCCGGCAGGGCGTAGGCCCATTGCGTGATGTTGCCGGCGCCGAGGAAGACGACGAAGTCGCCCGGCTTGGCCAGTTCGCGCACGATGGGCGCGACAGCTGCCGGACCCTCGATGTGGCGGGCGTCGCGATGACCGCCGGCGCGGATGCGCGCGACAAGCGTCTCGGAATTGGCGCCTTCGATCGGATCCTCGCCTGCCGCATACACAGGCGCGACCATGACCGTGTCGGCGTCGTTGAAGCAGGCCGAGAAGTCGTCGAACAGATCGTGCAGGCGGGTGAAGCGATGCGGCTGGGCGATGGCGATCACGCGGCCCTTGGTCGCTTCGCGCGCAGCGCTGAGCACCGCCTTGATCTCGACCGGATGGTGACCGTAGTCGTCGAACACCTCGACGCCGTTCCAGGTGCCGGTGTGGGTGAAGCGACGCTTGACGCCGCCGAAGGACGACAGGCCGCGCTTGACCGCCTCCGGCGCAATGCCGAGCTCGGTCGCGACCGCGATGGCGGCCGTCGCGTTGGACACGTTGTGGCGTCCCGGCATCGGCAGGCGCAGGCCCTCGATGACCGTCGACGACGCCGACTTGCGGTTGCGGATGACGACGTCGAAGACCGACACCGCGCCGTCCATGCGGTGATTGGTGAAGCGGACGTCGGCCTGGGCGTTTTCGCCATAGGTGATGACGCGGCGGTCCTCGATGTGGCTGACCAGCGCCTGCACCTCAGGATGGTCGGTGCACATCACGCCGAAGCCGTAGAACGGCACGTTCTCGACGAACTGGCGGAACGCCTCGCGCACCTTGTCGAAGGTGCCGTAGTGGTCGAGATGCTCGGGATCGATGTTGGTGACGACAGCGACATCAGCCGGCAGCTTGAGAAAGGTGCCGTCGCTCTCGTCGGCCTCGACCACCATCCACTCGCCCTCGCCCATGCGGGCGTTGGTGCCATAGGCGTTGATGATGCCGCCATTGATGACGGTCGGGTCGAGCCCGCCGGCATCGAGCAGCGTCGCCACCATCGAGGTGGTCGTCGTCTTGCCGTGCGTGCCACCGATCGCGACGGCGTTGCGGAAACGCATCAGTTCGGCCAGCATCTCGGCCCGGCGTACGACCGGCAGCAACTTCTCGCGCGCAGCCATGAGCTCGGGATTGGTCTTCTTGATCGCCGTAGAAACGACGATCACTTCGGCGTCGCCAAGGTTCTCGGCGCGATGGCCTACGAAGCACTCGATGCCCTTGTCACGCAGGCGCTGGACATTGGCGCTTTCGGATTGGTCCGAGCCCTGCACCTTGTAGCCGAGATTGTGCAGCACCTCGGCGATGCCGCTCATGCCGATGCCGCCGATGCCGATGAAATGCACGAGGCCGATGGTCTGCGGCATCTTCATGTCCGCACTCCCTTCTTGAATTCCGAAACGGGTGTTTTCGACGCAATAGCCTCTGCGAGGTCGGCGAGCAACCGTGTGGCGTCCGCTTTGCCGACCGACTTCGCGGCGGCGGCCATGCCCGAAAGCCGTTCCGGGTCGTTCATCGCGCCGTCGAGCAGCTCGGCGATGCGCTCTGCCGACAGCGTTGCTTGCGGGTGAACTTCGCCTCCGCCGGCAGCCGACAGCCGCGCCGCATTCGCCGCCTGGTCGTGGTCGAGCGCGTATGGGTACGGCACCAGCAGCGCCGGCCGGCCGATCACCGCGATCTCCGAAACGGTGGACGCGCCCGATCGCGAGAGCACCAGCTGCGCTGCCGCGATACGCTGCGCCATGTCAGTGAAGAACGGCGACACCTCGGCCGGTATGCCTAGCCTTGCATAGGCAGCCTTCACCTTTTCGGCGTCCTCGACGCGGGCCTGCTGGGTGACGCGCAGGCGGGCGCGAAGCGCCTCCGGCAGAAGCGCAATCGCGCCAGGCAAGGCGTCGGAAAAGAACTGCGCGCCCTGGCTGCCGCCGAACACCAGCAGATTGAACGCGTCTGACCCGGCCGAGGCCACATAGGGCGTCTTCGCCGCCTCGATGACGGCGGGCCGAACCGGATTGCCGGTGACCACGACCTTGGCGCTGTTAGCGCCTGAATTCTCGGGCAGGAAGCCGCCGGCGATCGCGTCGACCTTGCTGCCCAGCGCCTTGTTGGCACGGCCCATGACGGCGTTTTGCTCGTGCACCATCGTCGGCACGCCGCGACGGGTAGCCGCATACAGCGGCGGCAGCGTCGGATAACCGCCAAAGCCGATGACCACCGACGGCTTGATCTTCGCGATCACTTGCGAGGCCTGCCTCACGCCGCGCCAGATGCTCCAGAAGGCACGCAGCAGCGCGACCGGGTTCTTGGAGCCGATTGTCGACGACGAAATCGGATGGATGGCGACAGCCGGAAACTTGCCGGCGAAGCGCTCGGCCCGGTCGTCGGTGGCGAGATGCACCTGCCAGCCCCGCGCCGCCAGTTCGTGGGCGAGCGCCTCGGCCGGAAAGAGATGGCCGCCGGTACCACCGGCGGCAAGCAAGACAGTTCCCTTGGCCATGTTATTCAGCCGGCACTGTGTGCCGCTGCATGGCGGCAAATCCAGAAGGCCTGAGCTTCTCCGGCTTCTTGCGGGTCAGCGCCAGCACCATGCCCATCGAGATGGCGATCGCGATCAGCGACGAACCGCCATAGGAGATGAACGGCAGCGTCATGCCCTTTGCCGGCATCAGCTGCAGGTTCACGCCCATATTGATGACCGACTGGAAGCCGAACACGACGACCAGACCGGCAACCGCATAGCGGGTGAAATCGTCGTGCTCCTTGAGCGCGTTGCGCAGGCCGCGCAACACGATGAAGCCGAAGATCGCCATGATGATCAGGCACAGGATGATGCCGAACTCCTCGCCGGCGACCGAGAAGACGAAGTCGGCGTGGCTGTCGGGGATGACGCGCTTGACCGTTCCCTCGCCCGGACCGACACCGAACCAGCCGCCATTGATGATCGCGTCGCGGCCCATGTCGACCTGGAAGGTATCGCCCTCGCCGGTCAGGAAGCGGTCGATACGGCCGGCGACGTGCGGAAAGATGGTGTAGGCGGCAAACAGGCCGCCGGCCCCCACAACGCCCAGCGCAATGATCCAGAACCACGACATGCCGGCCATGAAGAACATCACGCCCCAGGTGCCCAGCACCAGCATCGTCTGGCCAAGGTCGGGTTGCGCCACGAGCAGCGCAACGACGAGGCCGAGCAGGATCATGGCGAACAGGTTGCCCGGAATGTCGGGCTGGCGGTCATGCTCGGCAAACAGCCAGGCGCAGATGACGACGAAGGCAGGCTTGAGGAATTCCGACGGCTGGATCGAGACCCCGGCCAGGGACAGCCAGCGCCGCGCACCCTTGACCTCGACGCCGATGAACAGCACCGCCACCATCATCACCAGCATGATGCACAGCATCACCAGCGCCATGCGCCGGATCTGCCGGGTATCGAGGAACGACACGGCGATCATCACGGCCAGCGCCGGGATGGTGAAGATGATCTGGCGCGTGGCGAAATGGAAGCTGCCGAGGCCGATGCGTTCGGCGACTGCCGGACTTGCGGCGAAGGAAAGGACGATGCCCAGCCCCATCAGCGACAGGAAAGCCGCGAGGAACCAGCGATCGACCGTCCACCACCACAGGGCGACGGGACTTCTGTCGAGACGGCTAGCCATTACCTTGCCCCTCCGATAGCGATGACGCCATCAATAGCATTCACAGCTTGCCTGAAGGCTTCGCCGCGAATCTCGAAATTCTTGAACTGGTCGAAGCTGGCGCAGGCAGGCGACAGCAGCACCACCACTTCAGCGCCGCTCTCGTCCTTGGCCGCGTCCTCGGCGGCATGCTCGACCGCGGCGGCCAGCGTGCCGGAAATCTCGTAGGGCACAGCCTCGCCAAGGGTGGCCGAAAACGCCGGAGCCGCCTCGCCGATCAGGTAGGCGCGGGCGATGCGCGGAAACAGGCTGCGCAAAGGCTCGATGCCGCCCTCCTTGGGCAAGCCGCCGGCAATCCAGTAGATGCGCGGGAAGCTCGACAGCGCAGGCGCTGCCGCATCGGCGTTGGTTGCCTTGGAATCGTTGACGAACAGCACGTTGCCCTTGCGCGCGACCTGCTCCATGCGGTGCTCGAGACCCGGGAAAGTCTCCAGCCCCGCCTGGATCTCGCCGAGGTCGAGGCCGACCTTGAGGCAGGCGGCGACCGCGGCGAGCGCATTCTGGGCGTTGTGCTGGCCGCGCAGCGAGCCGATGCCTTCGAGGAAGGCGATGCGGCTGTAGCGGCCGTCGATGGCTTCCATCAAATCGGTGCCGTCGGCGAAGTAGCCGTCGGTCAAAGGCAGGCGCTTGGAAATCCGCACCACTTGCTTGCCCACCCGCTCGAGGCGGTCGGCGATCTGGGCGCAGTAGATGTCGTCGACGCCGATGATGGCGGTCTCGCTGCCGGCGACCAGGCGCTCCTTGATCGAGGCGTAGTGCTGCATGGTGCCGTGGCGGTCGAGATGGTCGGGCGTCAGGTTGAGCAATATGCCCGCGGTCGGATTGATCGATGGCGCAAGATCGATCTGGTAGGACGAGCATTCGACGACGTAGTGCCGGTCGGGCTGCGGCGGATCGAGCGTCATCACGGCACGGCCGATGTTGCCGCCCATCTGCGTGTCGCGTCCCGCCGACCTCAGGATATGGGCGGTCAGCGCGGTGGTCGTCGACTTGCCGTTGGTGCCGGTAATCGCAATGAAGGGCGCTGAAGGCGCGGTCGCGATGCGCTCTCGTGCAAACAACTCGACGTCGCCGATGACCTCGACGCCGGCGCCGCGCGCCAGTTCGACCGTCCAATGCGGCTTCGGATGCGTCAGCGGCACGCCCGGCGACAGCACGAACGACGAAATGCCGGCCCAGTCGGCGCCGCGCAGGTCGCCGGTCGCGATGCCCTCTTCCGCCGCGCGGCTCACGCTTTCAGGATTGTCGTCCCAGGCAAGCACGTCAGCCCCGCCTTGCGCGAGCGCCCGCGCTGTGGCGATCCCCGAACCACCGAGCCCGAACAGCGCGACACGCTTTCCCTGAAATGAGGTGGCGGGGATCATGGATGCCTCAACGCAGCTTGAGGGTGGAAAGGCCGATCAGCGCCAGGATAACAGCGATGATCCAGAAGCGGATGACAACCTGGCTTTCGGTCCAGCCAAGCTTTTCAAAATGGTGATGGATCGGCGCCATCAGGAAGACGCGCTTGCCGGTCATCTTGAACACGCCGACCTGGATGATCACCGACAGCGCCTCCATGACGAACAGGCCGCCGACAATCGCCATGACGATCTCGTGCTTGGTCGCCACGGCCACGGTGCCGATCAGGCCGCCCAGCGCCAGCGAACCGGTGTCGCCCATGAAGATGGCCGCGGGCGGCGCGTTGAACCAGAGGAAGCCGAGGCCGGCGCCGATCACGGCGCCGAGGATGACCGCGAGTTCGCCGGTGCCCGGCACGAAGTGGATCTGCAGGTATTCGGCAAACACCGCGTTGCCCGACAGGTAGGCGATCACGCCGAACGAAGCGGCGGCGATCATGATTGGCACAATGGCGAGGCCGTCGAGCCCGTCCGTCAGGTTTACCGCATTGCCGGCGCCGACGATGACGAAACAGGCAAACGGAATGAAAAACCAGCCGAGGTTGAGCAGGAAGTCCTTGATGAACGGAAAGGTCAGCGACGACGAGAACGGCGCCTGGCCGTTTTGCATGATGACCCATGCGGCGATGGCCGCGATCACGAACTCGATGCCGAGGCGCGCCTTGCCGGACAGGCCGAGATGCGACTGCTTGGTGACCTTGAGATAGTCGTCATAAAAGCCGATGGCGCCGAAACCGAGCGTCACGAACAGCACCACCCAGACATAGACAGAGGCGATGTTGGCCCACAGCAGCGTCGAGCCGACGATGCCGCTCAGGATCATCAGGCCGCCCATGGTCGGCGTACCGGCCTTCTTGAAGTGGGTCTGCGGGCCGTCGGCGCGGATCGGCTGGCCCTTGCCCTGCCTGAGACGCAGCGCGTTGATGATCGTCGGACCGAAGATGAAGACGATCAGCGCCGACGTGATCAACGCCCCGCCGGTCCGAAAGGTGATGTAGCGGAAGACGTTGAAGAACGACACCTTGTCCGCAAAATCGACAAGCAAAGTTAGCATGCGTATCCGTCCCCCGAGACCCCGTCAGGTCGGTGTGGTGTTGCCGGCTTGCGCCGGGAATGTCTTGACCAGCGCTTCGACGAGCCGGTTGAAGCCGATACCCTTCGATGACTTGATCATGATGGCGTCGCCAGGCTGCACCGTCTTCAACAAGACGGACTTCAGCTCTTCGACGCCGGTGCGATATTCGGCCCTGAACCCCTCGGGCAGAGTATCGGCCAGCGCTTTCATTTCCGGACCGGCGAGCAGGACCATGTCCGTTCTCGTCGAGCCGATAAGCTCTGCCAGCGCAGAATGCAACTTGGCCGAATGGCTTCCCAGCTCCAGCATGTCGCCGAGAACGGCGATGCGGCGGCCGCTGCCGGAAACCGGCGTCGCGTCGAGCAGTTCGATCGCCGCTTTCATCGAAGCGGGATTGGCGTTGTAGCTTTCGTCGATCAGCGTGATCGGACCGTCGGGCAGCAACAGTGTGTGGCGTTGTCCGCGCCCGCTTTCCGCCGACATCGAGGCCAGCGCGATCGCCACCGTCGGCACGTCCGCGCCGCACAGGTGAGCCGCGCCGAGCACAGCGAGAGCGTTCTGGACGATATGCCGGCCGGGAGCACCGATCCTGGCGGCGACGTCGCGGCCGCCGACGCGCGCCACGATCATCGAATGATCGGCCTCAAGCGTGCAGCGCAGCAGCCGGAAGTCGGCCCGTGCGTTCTCGCCGAAGCACAGGACATTGTCGATTCCAGCCGCGCGAGCATATTTCTCCAGCAGCTTGAAGCGGCCGTCGTCGCGATTGAGCAGCACCGAGCCACCGGGCTCGACACCCTCGAAAATCTCGGCCTTGGCCTTGGCGATCTCGTCGAGATTGCGGAAGAACCCGAGATGCGCCGCAGCTATCAGCGTGACGATCGCGATACGGGGGCGGACCATGCGCACCAGCGGGCTGATCTCGCCCGGATGGTTCATGCCGATCTCGAAAATCGCGTAGTCGCAGTCTTCCGGCATGCGCGCCAGCGTCAGCGGCACGCCCCAATGGTTGTTGAACGACGCAGCCGACGCATGAACGGTGCCGACCGACGACAGCGCGTGGCGCAAGGCCTCCTTGGTCGAGGTCTTGCCGACCGAACCGGTCACCGCGATGATGCGCGCCCTGGTGCGGGCTCGCGCCGCCACGCCTGCCTTTTCGAGCGCCGCCAGCACGTCGGGCACCACGATCATCGGCGCGCTCAGCCTTCCCAGCGCCGGCAGCTTGCCTTCGGCGACCACCAGCAGGCCGGCTCCCGCCTTGATTGCAGCGGTGGCGAAATCATGGCCGTCCATCGCCTCGCCCTTGATGGCGAAGAAGGCTTCGCCCGGCTTCAGGCTGCGGCTGTCGATGGAAATGCCCGAAATGCCCTCCGGCATTTGCCCGAACGGGCGGCCTCCCGTTGCTTCGACCAGTGCGTCGGAGGTCCACAAATGGCTCATGCCGAGCCCCCGGCGAGCGCCTTGCGGACTTCTTCGTGGTCGGAGAAATGCAGCGTCTCGGCGCCGATGGTCTGGCCGACTTCGTGGCCCTTGCCGGCGATGATCAGCGTGTCGCCCGCATGCAGCATGCCAACGGCTTCGTGAATGGCCTTGCGGCGGTCGCCGATCTCGATGGCGTTCGGCGCTGCGGCCATGATGGCGGCGCGGATCGTCTCCGGCACCTCCGAACGCGGGTTGTCGTCGGTGACGATGGTGACGTCGGCCAGTCGCGTCGCGATCTCGCCCATGATCGGGCGCTTGCCACGGTCGCGGTCGCCGCCGCAGCCGAATACGACAACCACCCGTCCGGTGGTGAACGGCCTGACCGCGGCGAGCACGTTCTCAAGCGCATCCGGCTTGTGGGCGTAATCGACATAGACAGGAGCGCCGGCAGCCGTCGTGCCGACGAGATCGAGACGGCCGGGGGCGCCTTCGAGATGCTCGAGAGCCGCAAGCGCCTTGCCGACGTCCGTTCCGGTGGCGATGGCGAGACCGGCCGCGACGAGCGAATTCGCAACCTGGAAATCGCCCGCCAGGGGCAGGTCGATCTCGTGGATCACGCCGCCGCATGCGATTTCGGCGCGCTGCCTGTGGCGCTCGTGCTCGACGCGCTTGAGGCTCAGGAACTGCCCTGCCCGGCCAACCGTAAGCACATCGAGACCGGCGGCGCGCGCCGCCTTGATGGTCGGCTCGGACCAAGGATCGTCAGCGAAGATCACCGCCGGCGCGCCCTTGGCCAGCAGCGTGTCGAACAGGCGCAGCTTGGCGCGGTGATAGTCCTCGACCGTCGGATGATAATCCATGTGGTCGCGACCAAGATTGGTGAAACCGCCGGCGGCCAGCTTGACCCCGTCGAGGCGGCGCTGGTCGAGACCGTGGCTCGATGCCTCCATCGACGCATGGGTGACGCCCGCATCGGCGAGCTCGGCGAGCAGCTTGTGCAGCGCCACCGGATCGGGAGTGGTCAGCTGTCCGTATTCATTGCGCCCCGGCGCAACCACGCCGGTCGTGCCGATGCTGGCGGCGGCGTAGCCCGCATGCGCCCAGACCTGACGGGTGAAGGCAGCGACGGAGGTCTTGCCGCTGGTGCCGGTCACCGCCACCATCGTTGCGGGCTGCCGGCCAAAGAAGCTGGCGGCAGCCAGCGCCAGCGCGCGTCGCGGATCATCGACCAGCAACACCGGAACGCCAGGAGTGCCGATTTCCGCGCCGTTGGCGGCGACGATCGCCGCAGCGCCGCGCCTGGCCGCATCGCCCGCAAAGGCTGCGCCATCGGCTTTGCTGCCTGGGAACGCGAAGAACACAGAGCCCGGCACAACCTGCCGTGAATCCGACGTCACCCCGCTCACCTCGACACTGCTGGGCAGAGCCCCGTCGACAGGCAGGATACCGGCTAGGTCATTCAGTTTCATTGAGGTCCGTTCGCTACAAACAATTGGCGCGCCCGCCGGCGCGCCCATGGAATCAAGGGTAGGACGCCAGCGTTGCCGCACCTTCTTGGCCGAATTCTGGCTTAACGCCAAGCATTGGCGCCGAACGCCGGATAATGTTGGCGACCATCGGTGCCGCCGTGAAGCCGGCGGTGGCCGAACGGGTGGACCCCTCCATCTTCGGCTCGTCGATAATGGTCAGCACCAGATACTGCGGATCGTCCATCGGGAAGGCGGCGAGGAAGGCGTTGAAGTTCTTTTCCTTCGAATAGCGCCCGTTGACAACCTTTTCGGCGGTGCCGGTCTTGCCGCCGACGCGGTAGCCGGGAACCGTGCCGCGCTTGCCGGAGCCGCCGGGCGCCGTCGCGTTCAGATTGAACAGGTAGCGCATGTCATTGCTGGTCTGCTCGCTCACCACCTGCTTCGACGCCGCGATCGCCTCTTCCAGGGTGCGCGGCAGGAAGGTCGGCGTCATGAAACGGCCGCCATTCATCAGCGCGACCGCTCCGGCCGCCGTCTGCAGCGGCGTCGTCGAGAAGCCGTGGCCGAACGCTGCGGTGATCGAATGCACCTTCTTCCACACCTTGGGCTCGGTGGGGCGCGCGGATTCCGGGAGTTCGGTCTGCAGGCGGTCGAGCAGCCCCAGGCGCTTGAGGAACTCGCGGTGCCCCTCGATGCCGACGACATCTGCTTCCTTGGCCGAGCCGATGTTCGACGAGAAGATGAACACTTCCGGCACCGTCAGCACCCGGCCCTTGCCATGGAAGTCGCGGATGGTCTGGCGGCCGATGGTCAGCGGGCGGCTGGCGTCGACGGTGCTGTTGAGCGACATCTTGCCCGAATCCAGCGCCATCGCCGTGGTGAAGCTCTTGATCGTCGAACCCATCTCGAACAGGCCCGCCGACATGCGGTTCAGGCGATCCTTGTCCTGTGCGTTGAACGGATTGTTGGGATCGAAGTCCGGCACCGAGCCCATGGCCAGGACTTCGCCGGTCTTGACGTTGATCACCACCGCGCCGGCCGCCACGGCCCGGTATTTCTCCATCGCCGACTGGATCTCGTCGCGCACGATGTGCTGGACGCGCAGGTCGATCGACAGTTTCACCGGCTGCAGATCCTTGGCGACGGCGAGGCCCGAGGCCTGCAGGTCGGCAAGTCCCTGATCGTCGATATACTTCTCGAGGCCGGAAATTCCCTTGTTGTCGATGTTGGTCAGGCCAACGATGTACGATGTCGTCTCGCCGCCGGGGTAGAAACGGCGCTTTTCGGTGCGAAAGCCGACGCCCGGAATGCCGAGCGCCAGGATTTCGGCCTGCTGCTTGGGCGTCAGCTGGCGCTTGAGCCAGACGAAGCCGGTGCCGCTCTTGAGCTTGTTGTAGGTCTGCTCGACATCGAGGTCCGGCAGCACCGTCGACAGCTTTTCGATCGCCTCGTCGGCATCGACGATGCGGCGCGGCTCGGCGAACAGCGACGAGGTCTTGATATCGGTAGCGAGCACCTCGCCATTGCGGTCGACGATGTCGGGCCGCGATGCGGTGACGCGCGATTCCGGCCCGTTGGAGACCTCGGGGTCGAGCATGCCGAGATAGACCAGGCGTCCCGCGATGGTGGCGTAGATGCCGAAGAACACCGCCATCGTCATCAGAACGCGCGTGCGCGTCCTGCCGCCGGTAGCTTTGCGGGCGCTGTCGACGACGATCGGGTCCGTGCCCTGGGCCTTGCCGCGTTTTCTGCCGAGCAAGCCGATCATTGAGCAATCCCCCCGGTGGTCGTCTGGTCGGTGCCGCTGTCGGCCATGGTGCCGCCGCTCTCGCGGGTAAGATCCTCGATCGTCAGCGGCCGCACAGGCAGATCGCGCAGGCCGACGATCTGCCGCGCGTCGACCGGGTCGAGCTTGAGTTCCGCCTGATATGTCTGTGCCAGCTTCTGCAGCCGCGACGGCTGGGTCAGCAGGCTCCAGTCGGCCTTGAGAAGGTCGGTCGTGTCTTCCTCGAAACGTATCTGCGCCTCGATCTTGCGCACTGCCTCGAGACGATCCTCGGCCTCGTGCTTGGTCTGGTAGGTGAATGCGGCGGCCCCGACCATCGCTGCAATCAGCACTATGTCGCTGGTGCGGAACATTGGCTCACCTTTCTCCCGACAGGCTGACGTCGGGCAGTTTCGGAAGTCCGAAAATGGAAAAGTCTTCGGCGCGCGGCGCAGCCGTCGTGCGCACCGCGGCGCGCAGCTTGGCCGAGCGTGACCGCGGGTTTGCCTCGATCTCGGCTTCGCTCGGACCGACGGCGCCACCGGCCTTTGTGAAGGTGGTCGCGATGGTTTCGAGTTCGGGCATGTAGCGCGAGCGCGACGGCATGCTGGAGCGGTCGGCGATGAAACGCTTGACGATACGGTCTTCAAGCGAATGGAACGTCACGACCACCAGTCGGCCGCCGGGCTTCAGCGCCCGTTCAGCAGCGAAGAGCGCCTTGGCGAGTTCGCCCAGTTCGTCGTTGACGTAAATGCGCAGCGCCTGGAACACACGGGTCGCCGGATGGATCTTGTCCTTCGGCGCACGGCCGATATGCGTCTCGATGGCGTCGGCTAGGTCGAGCGTGCGTTCGAATGGCCGCTTCTCGCGACGGCTTTCGATCATGCGGGCAATACGCCCGGCGTGCCGCTCTTCGCCAAGGAAGCCGAAGATGCGGGCGAGATCGCCGGCCTTGAAACGGTTGACCACGTCGGCGGCGCTCGCCCCCGACTGCGCCATGCGCATGTCCAGTGGCCCGTCGCTGCGGAAGGAGAAGCCGCGTTCGGCCTGGTCGAGCTGCATCGACGACACGCCGATGTCCAGGACGACGCCGTCGACCAATTCGACATGGTCGTCGAGGCTGGAGAACGGAGCTTGCACCAGGCGCAGCTTGCCGCCGGACTGCGCTTCGAGTTCGCGCCCCGCCGCGATCGCATCGGGATCGCGATCGATGGCGACCACCGAGGCGCCGGTCGCCAGCACGGCCTTGGTGTAGCCGCCAGCGCCGAACGTGCCGTCGACGATCAGGCCGTCGGGCTGCGGATGAAGCGCTGCAAGAACCTCACCGAGAAGCACCGGAATGTGCCGGGCCGGTCCGCCGACAGACTGATGGTCATCGCTGTGGCCCGCCATCATTCCGATCGCCCCCCAGGCTTCGTCTCCTGCCGAAGCCTTTGCAGCCGGGCGCGAACCTCCGCGCCATACGCGCGCAGCCGCTCCGGCTCCCACATCTGAAAGAACTGGCCGCGGCCGACAAAGGCCACGTCCGTCGTGATCCCGGTGTGCTCGCGCAGGAAATCGGAAACCGAAATCCGCCCGTCCTGGTCGAGCTTCAGGAAAGCGCTGTCGCCATGCACGAAAAAAGACATGTCGTCCGCCGTCTGCAGGAACGGATCTTCCTGTGCGATGCGCTGTTCGTAGCGGTCGAGCAGGTCGAGCCCGCCGACATCCAGCGCCGGTACGTCGAGCGCCCGCAACGCATAGAGCTCGGCATAGCCGCGCTTCTGCAATACGGCACGGAAATGCGCCGGAACGGAGACCCGTCCCTTCGCATCGACCCTGTTCACCGCATTTGACAGAAACCGGTCCATCACACGATCCGGCGGCTCTCGCCGCCACGCCCCTCGTCGTCATGTCGACCGCACCCCTGCGGCCCGGCCTAAATTGCAAGCCCGGATTGCTCCAAAGAGTTGAAAACGCTGCATAACCCGCAGCCGCCGCGGCTGCCGGTTCGGCGAACGCCCTACCCTCTACAGGAACAAAATCATGGTTACTGATTTGGGATATCATGGGGCAATATGGGCGTCAACGGGAACTGGCTACACTTGGGCATCAACAGCACCCTTTCGGGCCCTTTCGCGGCTTCCCGATTTTTATGGTCCATTAAGGCTAACGAAGCGTTATCGACCGCTCTGGCACAATGGGCGATCCTTGCCCGCCGAACTTGCCGGGCATAGCTTCGAAGGCGCCTACCAGGAGAGCGCCTGCCCATGACCAACGCATCGGATTCCCGCGCAGCGAAACTTGCCCATTTGCGCAGCGACAGGCTGGCAAAGGGCGATCCCATCCCTCTTCCCTTGACCATGGCCGCGATCTTCCATGCGCCGGGCGACGCCACCGGATTCAACCAGTATGGCCGCTTCAGCAATCCCAACTGGGACGCGATCGAGGAGATGCTGGGACACCTCGAGGATGCCCCCTGCAGGGCGTTCCCGTCGGGCATGGGCGCCATTTCGGCGGTGTTTTTCGCCCTGCTCAAGGCCGGAGACCGCATCCTGCTGCCATCGGACGGCTATCACACCACCCGCATCCTGGCCGACCGCTTTCTCGGTGCCTTCGGCGTGACGACGGACGTCCGCCCGACCTCGTCGTTTCTTGACGGCGGCTTCGACGGCTATCGCCTGGTCTTCGTCGAAAGCCCGTCCAACCCGACGCTCGATATCTGCGACATCACGGCTGCGGCCGACGCCATCCACAAGGCCGGCGGCCAACTCGTCGTCGACAACACCACGATGACGCCGTTCGGCCAGCGTCCGCTCGACCTGGGCGCAGACATCGTCGTCGCCGCCGACACCAAGGCGCCAAACGGCCATTCGGACGTGCTTTTCGGCCATGTCGCCAGCCGCGATCCCAACGTTATCGAGGCGGTCACCGAATGGCGGGAGAACGCCGGCGGCATCCCCGGCCCCTTCGAGGCCTGGCTGGTGCACCGCGGACTGGAGACTCTGGAACTGCGCTTCGACCGCATGTGCTCATCGGCGGAGATCGTGGCTGGCCGCCTGAAAGCGCACAGGGCAGTCAGTGGCATCCGTTACCCGGGCCTCGCTGACGATCCCTCGCACAACCTGGCGCGCGCCCAGATGGAGCGCTTCGGCTTCCTCATCAGCTTCGACCTCGGCTCGGAGCAAAAGGCCGAGGACTTCATCAACGGCTGCGAACTGATACATGCCGCGACATCTTTCGGTGGCGTCCACACGGTTGCCGAACGCCGCCTGCGGCGCGGCGACGCCGTTCCGCCCGGCTTCGTCAGGCTTTCGATCGGCTGCGAACCGGTCGAGGAACTGTGGGCGGCGATGGAGAAATCACTGGACAGGATCGTCGCCTGACCGCCCAAGTCAGCACCTCTTTGCACATAGCGCCGGGGTTGAGTTGCCAACAACTGCCACCGGTGCATGGTCAAATCGTACCAGAAGCGGCCCGACCGACCGGTAGATGGACAAAACCCGCGCCTTGATTCAAGACGCGGGCAAAGTTCCGCAAGACTTTGTAGATATGGGCAAAAAGGCAGCGCCAGCTGGCCTGTAAGCCGGGTTCTGTATGGCCCCCGCGCCTTGCGACGCGGGAACGTGGCGGCCATTCTTCTTGGACGCGTGTTGCCACGCGTCTCACGCAACCAACCCGGGCGATGGGCCGGAAACAGCCCTGAGGGTTGCCCCTCGTATCGCCCCTATTCGGTTTTGCTCCCGGTGGGGTTTACCTTGCCGCTCCTGTTGCCAGTCGCGCGGTGGGCTCTTACCCCACCCTTTCACCCTTACCGCGAAAATCGCGGCGGTTTGCTTTCTGTGGCACTTTCCCTGGGGTCGCCCCCGCCGGCCATTAACCGGCACCGTGTATCCATGGAGCCCGGACTTTCCTCACCTGCGGCCTTTCGGCGAATGCAGGTGCGGCCGCCCGGCCAGCTGACAAGGCGTATAAAGAGGGTCATGCTCGAAAAGGCAACCGAAAACGTCGGCTGCCATTTCCTTCATCGCCGCCGATCCGAGATCAGGCGCCCGCAAGGTGCGACTGCACCTTCTTGCAATAGGCTGCCGAAATCGGGTTCATGCGCTTGGCGCCATGACCCGCATTGTACTTGAGGATGGTGCCGCACGTCGTGCCGCCGCTCAGCTCATGCGCCTTGGCGAGGTACTTGATGCCCCACTTGATGTTGGTTTCTGGATTGAACAACCCCTTGGCCGAGCCGCTGTAGCCCATCATCCGGGCGGTTGCCGGCTTGATCTGCATCAGGCCGATTTCACCGGCCTTGCCGCGCGCGTCGGCACGATAGTTGCTTTCCACGCTGATGACGGCATGTGCCAGCGACACCGGCACGCCATATGACGAGGCGTAGCGGGAGACGATCTCGCCGTAAGGCGCGCCCGCCTTGGCCGTCTTGACGGTCTTGTCGGCCGATTCCTTGGTCGACTTGCTCGACTTGGTCGACTTGGTTGCCTTGGCGGCCTGGTCCTTGACGGTCTTGGCGCCCTTGGCGCCGATCGAAGCCGTCGTCATGGTGTCGACCGCGGCTTCCTTCTTGGAGCTGCAACCGAACAGGTAGGGGCAGTCGTCTGCCTTCTTGGCGTCGGTCTTGGCGTTCTTGGCCTTGCTGGTTTGTTCGATGATCGTTTTGGAGGCTCTTGCAGCGCCGTCCTGGGCCTGAGCGGCAAAAGAAGTCAGGCCGGCGGCTAATGCCACCGCAATAACGGTCAAATTCTTCATGTCGTCCTGTTCTCGAATAGGCAGCGCGAAAATACCGCGCGGCATCCCTTCCTGAACGCCGGTGGCCCTCTTTGGGGCAATGACTGGATTAGCCGGCGCCTTGCACGGCAATGCATTTGCGGCCCGAACTGGCAGGAAAAAAGGCCGGACAAGTCACATTGAGTGACAGGTTGTAATTAAGGCGAATCAACCAGGACTAGTCGTCAAGGCCTCCCGGGGCCGAAGCGATCAGCCTGCGCAGCGTCGAAATTGTCGACGCATCCGCGCTCCCGTCCACGCTGCTGGTACGGAAATGTCGTTGAAAAGCTTGAACAGTTACCTCTGTTTGGGTGTCGTATCGGCCGGTAATCTCGACGCCATAGCCGTAGAGCGCAAGCATGGATTGCAACTCCTCAACCGTCTCGCCGGCATCACCCGGCCGCAAGGCCGAGCCGCCTCTGCGTGGCGAGGGTGCGACCCAATGTCCAACGCCTTGATGGAACAAAAACCGCCAGGGGAAGCGTTCGCCAGGGTCGATCTTGCGCCCCAGCGCCACATCCGAGTGCCCGAGCACCCGCTCCGGCGCCACATCGTGACGCTCGATGATGCCGCGGCAAAGATCCGCCACAACCGCCATCTGACACCTGGGAAACGCGTTGTAGCCAAGTGCGTGCCCGGGATTGACGATCTCGATTCCGACAGAGCACGAATTGATGTCCGTCCACCCGCGCCAGGAGCTTTTGCCCGCATGCCAGGCGCGATCGCCCTCGCGCACCATCTGCACGACCCGCCCGTCCTCGTGCACGAGATAATGGGACGACACTTCGCTTGCCGGATCGCACAGCCAGGCCTCGGCGCCATGGCCGGTTTCCATCCCGGTATAGTGCAGCACGATCATGTCAGGCTTCATCCCGTCGCGGCGCGGGCCGAAGTTGGGTGAAACCCTGACGTCGGCTTGCGGGTGGTCGGGCAGGAAACCACTCATGCGTGCCGGAGCCCCCTTTCGATCAGTTCGTAGGCGGCGTTGATCGCGGCGAGACGTGTCGTGGCGATGCGGATGAACTCCTCCGGCAGGCCGCGCGCGATCAGCTTGTCGGGATGGTTGTTTGCGACCAGCTTGCGGTAGTGCTTGCGTACGTCCTCGAACGGTTTGCCGCGCTCGATACCCAGCACACGATAGGGGTCGGTGGCGCCAAGATCGAGATGGCGCGCCAGGATGGTCTGGTAGTGCTTTTCGTCGATGCGGAAGATCTGCGATACCCGGTGCAGGAACGAACCCTCGCACTGGTGCATCATGCCGTCAGCCTTGGCGATGTGGAACAACCCGTCGAGGATGTCCTCCAGCATGCCGCAATTGGCATGTCCCGAGCCACACAGCTTGGACATCCGCTCGGCATAGAATTCGAAGCCGGCAACGTCCTGCTGGGCGATGTCATAGAGCCGGGCCACGTCGCGCGCATGCTCCGGCGGCACCGCAAATATCTCGTAGAACGCCCGGACCTCCGCTTGCGACACCACGCCGTCGGCTTTTGCCATCTTGGCGGAGAGCGCGATCATCGCCACGGAAAAGGCAACGCGGCGGCGGGTTTCGGCATCGCCCGAGAAGATCGTGCGCACGGCTTCCACGACGTCGGCGACGCTGCTGGCAGCAGACGCCGAGATACGAGCAACGAAATCGCCGAGACGGTCCCAAATCGACATGGCCGCTTATTAGGATGAAACCTTCGCAAATGCGAGACGGCATGACGCTGCAGATGTAACTTTGTCGGCAACGCCGCGCGGCTAGTCTGGACTAATATTCTGGACCAACGAAAAAGTCGCGACGTGTCGACATCCTGCGGCTAACGGTTGCGCCATGGATGCGCGCATCGACCCGCCGGCACGGAAAATCTCGCGTGAGACCGTTGGTCTTGCGCTTGGCACGCTGGGTGTCGTCATATTCGGCGGCTCCCTTCCGGCTACGCGCGTCTCCCTGACCGGTTTTTCGCCGTGGTTCATCACCTTCGGCCGCGCGGCTGTCGCCTCGACCGCTGCCGCGTTGCTTCTTTTGGCGCTCCGCAAGCGACTTCCTCGCGCCGACGCCCCGGCCCTCTTCCTTGCCGGATTGCTGTTGGTGTTCGGCTTTCCGGTGTTTTCGTCCTTCGCCATGCAGACCGTTCCGGCCTCACACGGCGGCGTCGTACTGGGCGTGCTGCCACTGACGACGAGCATATTCGCGGCGCTGATAGGCGGGGAACGGCCATCCGCGCTGTTTTGGATCTGCGGCGTGCTGGGCGCGGCCCTTGTCATTGCCTTCGCCATAAGCGACAGCGGCATGGAGTTGTCGACCGGCGATCTGTTCCTGTTCCTGGCCGCGCTGTCGGCCAGTCTCGGCTATGTCGTCTCGGGCAAGCTCTCACGCCATATGCCGGGTTGGGAGGTCATCTGCTGGTCGCTGATCCTGACCACGCCGATCTCGATTCCCGCAGCTATCTGGAGCTGGCAGCCGGAATTCACGGCCGCCTCCGGCCGCGCAATCTTCTCGTTCTTTTATCTCGGCTTCGGATCGATGTTCCTCGGCTTCTTTGCCTGGAACGTCGGTCTCGGCATGGGCGGCATCGCCCGCGTCAGCCAGGTGCAATTGCTGCAGTCCTTCGTCACCCTGGCCATCTCCGCCATGTTCCTCGGCGAACATATCTCCGGCAAGACCCTGCTCTTCGCCCTTGCCGTCATTGCCGTGGTGGCATTGGGACGGCGGGCGCGGGTCTCGCGCTAGCGCCAGGAAAAAGGCCGGAGCGTGCGCTCCGGCCTTGCCTCCTCCCGCAACCTTACTGCGCGGGTGCAGCCGGTTCGACAGGCTTCGGCTGCGTCGGCGTCACATCCATGGGCTCGCTGTTCTGCATATCGCCGCCCGTGCCCGTTTCAGGCGTCGGCGTGATGCCCTGGGTCGTTGTGTTGTCGGTCGCCGGCGGTGTCGCCTCGGGCGTCGCGGGCGCCGGCGTCATCGGCGCCGGCTGTTCGGTTGCCGGCGGATTGACACTTTGGGTGGTGGTGCTGTCGGTGCTGTCGCTGCAGGCAGCAACGCCAAGCAGTGCGAGTGCCGAAACGGATGCGAGAATGAGCTTCCTCATAACAAATCTCCTTTGCGAAACGGCCCGTCCAGCGGGCGGTCGGAAACAAAATGCGCTCGCCCGGGAAGCGGTTTCGTAACGTTCGGAGTCCGAATGTCACATTCCGCCCTGTCGCATCGGCGTCATGGGCGCGTCACCGCGCTGTCACGGCACTGCGCTACCCGCTTCGTCCAACAACGAAACGGGGAATCGCATTTCCATGACCGATGTTTCCGGAGACCTTGTCTTTCGTCGCGGCAGGAAAGTCGGAAAAGCCGTCTGCCAGAACCCTGCCTTGTCGAAGGAAGGCCTTTCCGAGCGCCTGTTTGCATTGCTCTTCTCGGGCCTCGTCTACCCGCAGATATGGGAAGATCCCGATGTCGACATCGAGGCGATGCAGCTTGGCGAAGACCACCGCGTCGTCACCATCGCCTCCGGCGGCTGCAACATCCTCGCCTACCTCACCTGTTCTCCGGCCAGCGTCGACGCGGTCGACCTCAACGCTGCCCACATCGCTCTCAACAAGATGAAGCTTGCCGCGGTCCGTCACCTGCCATCGCAGGGTGACCTGTTCCGTTTCTTCGGGCGCGCCGACGTCGAGCACAACTCGCAGGCCTACGACCGCTTCATCGCGCCCAACCTGGACGCTGCGAGCCGCAACTACTGGGAAAAGCGCAACTGGCGCGGCAAGCGCCGCATCGCTACCTTCGACGGCAACTTCTACAAAAGCGGCCTGCTCGGCCTGTTCATCGCCGCCGGCCACCGGGCAGCCAGATTCTACGGCGTCGACCCGGCAGGCATCATGGCCTCCGCCAGCCGCGAAGCTCAACGCCGCTTCTTCGACGAGAAGCTCGCCCCGATCTTCGAACGCCGCGCCTTGCGCTGGATCACCTCGCGCAAGTCCTCGCTCTTCGGCCTCGGCATTCCTCCAGCCCAGTATGACTCCCTGCTCAGCTCCGGCGATGGCTCGATGGCCGGCGTGCTCAAGTCCCGCCTCGAAAAACTCGCCTGCGACTTCCCCCTCGCAAACAACTATTTTGCCTGGCAGGCCTTTGCCCGGCGCTATCCCGAGCCCGGCGAAGCCGCTTTGCCCACCTATCTCGAGCAAGCGCATTATTCGACCATCCGCGCCAATGTCGGTCGCGTGCGCGTCCACCATGCCAACTTCACCGAACTGCTCGCCGGCAAGGATGCAAATTCACTCGACCGCTACGTGCTGCTCGACGCCCAGGACTGGATGAGCGATATCCAGCTCAACGCGCTGTGGAGCGAAATCACCCGCACCGCGGCACCCGGCGCCCGGGTCATCTTCCGCACCGCGGCAGAACCGAGCCTGCTGCCAGGTCGCCTGTCGCCGGCCCTCCTCGACCAATGGACCTATGAAGACCGGCAGTCACGCGACTTCACTGCGCGCGATCGCTCGGCGATCTATGGCGGTTTCCACCTCTACGTGAAGAAGCCGCAATGAGCGCGCCGGACCTCACTGCCGTGCATTCCGGGCTGATGGACCGGGTCTACAAGCGCCAGCGTCATGTCTACGACCTGACGCGCAAATATTACCTGCTCGGCCGCGACCGCATGGTCTCCGAACTCGACCCGCCGGCAGGCGGTGCCGTGCTTGAACTCGGCTGCGGCACCGGACGCAACCTGATCCTTGCCGCGCGTCGCTTTCCAGACGTCCAGTTCTACGGTCTCGACATTTCCGCCGAGATGCTGGCGACAGCCAGGCAGTCGATCGCCCGGGCCGGATTGTCAGGCCGCATCACGGTCGCCCAGGCTGATGCGACGGCCTTCGACGCGCAGGCGCTGTTCGACCGCCGCCAGTTCGACCGCGTCTTCATCTCCTACGCCCTGTCGATGATCCCCGGCTGGCAGCGTTCGGTATCGGCGGCCATCGCCGCGGCCGCCGGCAGCGTCCACATCGTCGACTTTGGCCAGCAGGAACGCCTGCCCGGCTGGTTCCGCAGCCTTCTCCGTGGCTGGCTCGCCAGGTTCCACGTCTCGCCGCGCCCAGGCTTGGTCCAGGAGATACAGGCGGCAGCGGCAGCCGGCGGACGCACCGTCGACTTCGTGTCACTCTATCGCGGCTATGCCTGGCTGGTGACCGTCGCGACGCCTACTGAACGGCCCTGACCAGGGCCGACAGCATCGCTTGCGGCTTGTAGTGCAGCTTCGACGGGGTCAGCCCGAGCCGGACCACGACAAGATTGGCCGACGGCACGATCGCCACCGTCTGGCCGTCATGTCCTTGCATCCAGAAGGCATCGCCGGGCAGGTCGAAGCCAGTGTCCGGGTTCTGCCCTTCCGGCGTCCCGCCCTCGGGACCGCGCAGCCACAGCTGGCCGCGACCGTACTGGCCGTCGGCGGGCGCCGCCTCGCGCATCCAGCCGACATAACCTTCCGGCAGGATGCGCGCGCCGTTCCAGACGCCATCCTGCAGCAGGAATTGGCCGAAACGTGCCCAGTCATGGCCCGTCGCATACATGTAGGACGAGCCGGCGAATGTGCCGCGCGCATCGGCCTCCAGCACAGCGCTTGTCATGCCCAGCGGCCCGAACAGCTTCTCGCGCGGCACGGCGAGTGCCGCAGCCGGATCGCCGACCGCGTCCTGCCACAGGCGCGACAACAGGAGCGTCGTCCCGCTCGAATAGGAAAACACCTTGCCGACGTCCTGGGCGAGCGGCTTGGCTTCGGCGAAACCGGCCATGTCGGGCTCCAGATAGAGCATCCTGGTCACGTCGGTGACGTCGCCATAGTCCTCGTTGAACTCCAGCCCGCTCGACATCGCCATCAGGTCGGCCAGGCTGATCGCCGCCCGGCCGTCGGCCTTCCACGGCTCGAACAGGCCGGTCCTGTCGACGCTCATCTTGCCGTCGCCAACCAATGTGCCGATGATTGCGGCGGTTACCGTCTTGGTCATCGACCAGCCGAGCAGCGGGGTGGCAGCTGAAAAGCCCTCGCCATAGCGTTCGCCGATGATCCGTCCGTTGTGAACGACAACGACCGCGCGCATGCCTGGACCGGCAAGGCCGGCATCGTCGAGAACCGCCACAATCGCCGGATCTTGCGATGCGTCGACCTTTTCGCCCTCGGGCCACAACGCGTCCGTATTGGCCGCCGGTGCCGCAGGAACCGCCGCCAGCCGCGCAGCGGCAATGTCGCCGTCCGGCACCGCCGTGCAGCCGGCGCCCTGCTGCGCAATCGCCAGCCCCTTGCCGAAGACGCCGAACAGCCCGGCGCGCACGGTTCCCGCGCTTTCGTCGACCGTGACCGACATCAGCCGCAACAGCGGATGCCCCGGCGCCTGCACGTCGTCGGCCAAGACCTGCTTGGCGTCACGTCCCGCGACAAAAACATTCGAGCAAACGATCTTTGCGGCATAACCGGAACCGACGCGGATCAGCGCCGGCGGCGCGAAATACAGCCAGGCCGCCAGCCCGGCGGCGGCCACCATGACGAGCGTCGCAAACCATTTGATAATCTTGCTGGCAATCCGCATCGCTTCCCCCGCCCGGCGACCTGGTTTCGCCATCGAATTGCCGTCATTCGTCACGCAAATCTTGAAGGCTGTCGAGCGCGATCAACGGTTTATCAACCATGATCGGCGATCACAGGAGGGGATACGCGGTCGCTTGGGGAATCCGCTCATCCATTGACATTGCATCTGGCCGTTCGGGCCAGCCCCACAACATGCTTGGGCCGCCCTTTCCGGCCAAGGAGAAGTAATGCGCCGCGCTTCGGCTCTCGTGCTGCTCGCCTTCCTCGGCGCCTGTTCCACCGCTGACACCCTTTCGCTCGCCCCGACGGGCAAGCCGGGGTCGATTGCCAGCGTCTCGGTCAAGAATCCGCGTTTCAGCGACAGCGACCCGCATCAGTGGGAAAGCGGCGCGCCCTGGACCTATGCGGTTCACGGCACCGACGTGTCGAAATACCAGACATCCATCGACTGGCCGACGGCCAAGGGCAGCGGCATCTCATTTGCGTTCATCAAGGCGACCGAAGGCGGCGACCGCGTCGACGACTATTTTGACGAGCACTGGCGCGAGACCAAGGCGGCCGGCGTGCCGCGCGGCGCCTATCATTTCTACTATTTCTGCCGCCCCGCTGCCGAGCAGGCCGCCTGGTACATCAGCAATGTGCCGCGCGAAGGTTCTTCGCTCCCGCCGATCCTCGACATGGAGTGGAACCCGCAATCGCCGAGCTGCAAGCTTCGTCCGCCTGCTGCCACGGTGCGCAGCGAGATGAAGATTTTCCTCGAGATCGTCGAGAAGCACTACGGCAAGAAGCCGATCATCTACACCTCGGTCGATTTCTTCGACGACAATGACCTGTCGACATTCCACGGCTATCCCTATTGGCTGCGCTCCGTCGCCGGACATCCGACCAAGAAATACGGCAGCCACCCCTTCACCTTCTGGCAGTACACCGGCACCGGCGTTGTGCCCGGCATCAAGGGCGATGCCGACATCAACGTGTTCAACGGCACCGAGAGCCATTGGAAGAAATGGCTCGCCGCCAACACGAAGTAGCATTTCCAGACGCCCGGCCTGCACCGCCGGGATGCGCATTTCGCATGGCAGATGCGACAAGAAGAGGGGGTGCGGCCCTCGCCCCGGTTCTGTAGAAGGCGCGGCAAAGCCAGTGACTTGGCCGTCGGCCCGATTTCGCCATTTGGCGAAGGCAAAACCTGGACGTGACGGGCCAAGCAGGAGACCTGCCCAATGAGACTGCCGAGCAAGGCGCTGATCGCCATTTTATTCACCACTGCCAGCATCATGCCCGCTATGGCGCAGGAAGCCCCTGTCGCAGTCGCTTCAGCCCCCCAGGGCGAATCTGTGGCAGCCTTGGAATGCGGCGACGATTTCTCCACCTGGAAGCAGAACCTCGCCAACGAGGCACGCGCCGCAGGCGTTGGCGAAAAGGGCCTGTCTGCCCTTGCCAATGCCTCGCTTGACCCCAAGGTGCTCGAGCGCGACCGCGCCCAGGGTGTGTTCGCCCAGACGTTCACCCAGTTTTCCGAGCGCATGATCAGCGACTACCGGTTGAAGCACGGCGCCGCCAACCTGCAGAAATACGCGCCCTACTTCGCTCGTTCCGAACAGGACTACGGCGTCCCCGGCCCGGTGATTGCCGCCTTCTGGGCGCTCGAGACCGACTTTGGCGCCGTGCAGGGCAACTTCAATTCGTTGAACGCGCTCGTCACCCTGGCGCATGACTGCCGCCGCCCGGAACTGTTCCGCAAGCAGATCGTGCCGCTGATGAAGCTGATCGACACCAACGTCCTGCCTGCTGACGTCAAGGGCGCATGGGCCGGCGAGATCGGCCAGACCCAGATCCTGCCATCAGACTATCTGGCGCGCGGCGTCGACGGCGACGGCGACGGCGTCATCGACCTGCGCAACTCACCCGCCGACGTTATCCTGACAACCGGCAAGAAGATCCAGTCGCGCGGCTGGAAGCCCGGCCAGCCATGGATCGAGGAAATTCGCGTCCCCGCCGAGATGGATTGGGCACAGACCGGCCGCACCAACAAGCTGCCGCTGGCCGACTGGGCCAGGATGGGCGTCACCAACCGCGACGGCACGCGGCTGGTCGACAAGGGACTCAAGGCCGCCGTCGTCCTGCCGATGGGCCGCAAGGGTCCGGCATTCCTCACCTACGACAACTACGATGTCTATCTCGAATGGAACCAGTCGGCGACCTACACGCTGACCGCCGCCAATCTGGCCGCCCGCCTCGCCGGCCAGCCAGCCTTCGACCGCGGCAACCCTGACGCCGGCCTGACCGGCGATGCCATGAAGGCATTGCAGCAGAAGCTCGCCGACAGGGGCTACGACGTCGGCGGTATCGACGGCATTTTGGGCACCAACACCCGCGAAGCCATCCGCCAGGAGCAGATGCGCCTCAAGCTGCCGGTGGACGGCTGGCCGACCGACGAGTTGCTGGCAAATCTGTAATGAGTGAATAGCGAGTAGCGGCGATCATGCTGGGTTTCCAGGTTCGCCGTCTATTTCGCTACTCGCTGTTCCCTGTTTGCTTGTCTCTCACTCCGCCGCCATCGTCTCCAGGCTGGCAAAGCCTTGCGGTGCGTCGCCTTCGTCGAACGGCGTCGTCACCTCGACGAAAGTGTCGGGGTAGAAGCCGTTGAAACGCGTCCGGAGCGACAGCGAATAGGCGCCGATATGGCCGATCTCGATCCAGTCGCCGGTATCTATGGTCTCTGGCAGCCAGAACGGCCGTGACAGGATATCGACGGAATCGCAGGTCGCCCCGCACACCTTGAACGGCACGATGTTGCCGGCATCGCCGTTGCGCGTGCGGATCGCCGGGTCGGGGATGAAGCGGGCCGGCAGCGTGATCTTGCCCGTCCATGAATCCGACAGCGACGCCCAGATGCCGTCATTGATGTAGATCCGCCTGCCCTTGCGCAAAAGCACGCGCACGATCAACGACAGGCAGCGCGCCACGATCACCCGCCCCGGCTCCGCCACCAGCGGCATCTCGTCGAACTGGTATTCCTTCAGGTCGGCCCGAAACCGCGACATGATCTGCCCGATCGACGGCATGATCGGTTTTTTCGAGTTCGGGTCATGTCCGTATTCGGCTGGAAAGCCGCCGCCGACATCGAGCCCGGCAAGATCGAAGCTGATGCGGTTGCGCACCCAGTCGACCGAGGCGAGTGCGCGCTCATAGGTGTCGGGGTCCTCGATCTGGGAGCCGACGTGGAAGCAGAGCCCGACCTTGTAGCCGTTTCGGTTGAGCCGCTCGCAAAGCTCGACCGCATTGGCCGGCCCGGCGCCGAATTTCTTCGACAACTCGTAGGCCGCCGATCCCTTCGTCTGCACACGCACGAACACGGTGATCGCTGCGGGGTCGATGTCGAGCGCCCTGACCACCCGGTTGAGCTTGTTGATCTCGTCCTCGTGGTCGACCGCGATCACCCTGATGCCGTAGGTCTCGAGCGCCAGCCGGATGTCGGACTGCGCCTTGACCGGGTGCATGTAGATCATCTCGGCCTCCTTGGAGACCTCGCGTACCGCGGCGAACTCGCCGGGCGAAGCCACGTCGAACATCGTCACGCCGGCCTCGACCAGCGCCTTGAGCACGATCAGTTCGCCATTGGTCTTGACCGCATAGGCCGTCCTGCCGGGAAACATGCCCATGAAGTTGCGGGCGTCCTCCTTGAGCACTTCCGGCCTGAAGCAATAGACCGGCGCATCGGGGCGGAGAGCGAGGGCTGCCTCGCGTGCATTCTCGAATCGCTGCATGGAAGCTCCTCGCTTGCCGGCCGAAATCTAAACCAAGCGGTCCGCGATGCAACCCGGCAGAACTTGGCAGGAGTGTTGCGTCAGCCAATGGAATCGGGTGGCTCTACCCGAAGATCGCGCGTAGCTGTCGAATGTGACGGGGCGAAGAAGGAAGCGGACATGAGTGCACGCGATTGGGCCAGGCTGTTGCTTCTCGGCGCTATCTGGGGCGGCTCGTTCTTCTGTGTCCATATCGCGGTCGCCGAGATCGCGCCGCTCAAGCTCGTCATGTTCCGCGTCTTGATCGCGGGCGCAGCACTTCACCTGTTTCTGCTCGCGCGTGGACCATCGTTCCGCCTCGCATTGCCACACGCCGGCACATTGCTTGTGCTGGCCATCCTCAACAACGTCATTCCCTTCACGCTGATCTGCCTCGGCCAGACGGAGATCGGCGCCGGCCTCGCCTCGGTCCTGAACTCCACCACCCCGTTCTGGACGCTGATTGTCGCCAACTTCCTCACCAGCGACGAGAAGCTGAACTGGAACAAGCTCGCCGGCACGGCACTCGGCATCGCCGGCACGGCGATCATGGTCGGCCCCGGCATCGTCGCTGGGCTCGGAGGACCGGTCTGGGCCAAGTTCGCCCTTGTCGGCGCGTCGCTTTCCTATGCGCTCGCCCTGATGGTGGCGCGCCGGCTGAGGGGCGTGCCGCCGGCAATCATCGCAACCGGCCAGTTGACCGCATCCAGCATCATCATGGTTCCGCTTGTGCTGGCGCTCTATGGCACTTCGGGGCTGTTCACGGCCAGCCCCGGCGCCTGGCTTGCCACGCTGGCGCTGGCGCTGGTCGCCACAGCCTTCGCCTACATCCTGTTCTTCAAGCTCGTGGCCTCGGCCGGCGCCACCAACACCTCGCTGGTAACCCTGATCGTGCCGGCAAGCGCCATGCTCTTGTCGGTCAGCTTCCTTGGCGAGCGTCTCGAACTGTTCGAACTGGGCGGCATGGCGCTTATTGCGCTCGGCCTCGTCACCATCGACGGGCGCCTGTTCCGGCGCCGGCAAGCGGTGGGTGCATGAGCCGGATCAGAATTTGCTGCAGCGCCACCCCGCGCCTTCGATCAGGCACGCCGGGCGGCCCGCGGCTAATCGATTAGCCACAATTTCTCCACAACCCTTTCCGGCGCGTTTACCAAGCAAATCCAACGGCTAAGCGCAAAAAACGTGTCGAACTTTTCACGTTTCTGTCGCAATGCAGCACATTTTTTTCTTGTGTGTGGCTGAAATGCCCCTAGATTCCGGCCTGTGGCTTGCGCAGAGGAGGCTATGCATGGGACTGACAAGGTCAATCAATGCACTCATGATTTGCGCCGCGTTTGCATTTATCGGCGCGCTCATTGTTGGAGTTCTTCCATAAAAGGCCGCTCAGTCGGCGGAAGACGATAGCACCTCTAAGGTGGAAAGCTTTGAAGAGGCCGGGACGCAAGTTCCGGCCTCTTCGGCGTCTGGAGGGCCGCCGCGGTGGGCGGGCTGCGCCTCAGGCCGCTGCCGAACCCGGCACCGCCACCTGCGGGCGGATGCCGATCATGTGGCAGACCGCGACCACCAGGTCGGCGCGGTTCATCGTGTAGAAGTGGAAATCGCCGACGCCGCGCTCGACCAGGTCGAGCACCTGCTCCACCGCAACCGCCGAGGCCACCAGCGCATGGGTCTGCGGGTCGTTTTCCAGCCCCTCGAACCGCTCGGCCAGCCAGCCCGGCACGTGGGCGCCGCAGCGCGAGGCGAAATTGGCCACCTGGGTGAAGCTGTGGATCGGCAGGACCCCCGGCACGATCGGGATGTAGATGCCGGCCTTGCGGGCGCGCTCGACGTAACGCTCGTAGAGGTCGTTGTCGAAGAAGAACTGGGTAACCGCCCGCGTCGCGCCCTGGTCGACCTTGCGCTTCAGCATGTCGAAATCGGTCGCGAAATCCGGGCTCTCGGGGTGCTTTTCCGGGTAGGCCGACACCGAGATGTCGAATTCCCCCTGCGCCTTGAGCGCCCCCACTAGGTCCGCACCGTTGGCGTAGCCGCCGGGATGCGGCCGATAGGCGGCACCCACGCCCTCCTTCGGGTCGCCGCGCAGCGCAACGAAGCGCTTCACGCCCATGGCGGCAAACTCCGCGATCACCTGGTCGACCTCCTCGCGGGTCGCATCGACGCAGGTCATGTGCGCCGCCGGCGTCAGCGTCGTCTCCTCAAGGATGCGCTTGACGGTGCGGGCGGTGCGCTCGCGCGTCGTCCCGCCGGCGCCATAGGTCACCGACACGAACTGCGGCCGCAATGGCTCCAGCCGGGTCACTGTGCTCCACAGGCGTGCTTCCATGTCGTCGTTCTTGGGCGGGAAGAATTCGAACGACACACGGATCTTGTTGCCGATGTCGGAACGCCTGGACAGCGGGTATTGGTTCATCAGGCGGTTTCCCTTGCAGTTTGTATGTCAGGACTTGGATCGGCAATCAGCAGACGGCAATCGCGCGCCATCCACAGCTTGACCGTGAGGCTTGCCTTCGATGAGCCGCGCGGTTCGAACTCCTGCGTCTCCTCGAGCTCCAGGCCGGCCTCGCCCAGCCATTCGGCGATCTGGCGGTCGGAAAAGCCGAGCCGCGCATGCGCATGTTCGGAGCGCAGGAAGTCGAGCCCGTGCGGGGCGAAGTCGACGATCACCAGCCGGCCGGATGGCCGCAGCAGCCGCGCCGCCTCCTGGATGGCACGCGCCGGATCGTCGAGGAAATGCAGCACCTGGTGGATGGTGACGAGATCGAAGGCGTCGCGCTCGACCGGCGGCGAGAAGATGTCGCCCTGCCGGACCTGGGCGTTGGAAACGCCGGCCTTGTCGAGATTGGCCCGCGCCACCGCAAGCATTTCGCGCGACATGTCGATGCCGATGCCGCGACGATAGAGCGGCGCGAAGATTTCGAGCAGGCGCCCGGTGCCGGTGCCGAGGTCAAGCATCGACTGGAACGGCCGCCTGCCGACCAGCTTCAGCAAGGCGGTCTCGACCGCGCGGTCGGGGATATGCAGCGAACGGATTTCGTCCCAGCTTGCGGCATTGGCGCTGAAATACTGCGCCGCCCTGTCTTGCCGCCTGCGCTTGACGTCGTCGAGCCGTTCCAGGTCGCGCGTCACCTGGCCATCGGTTTCGTCGATGCCCGAAACCAGCCCCTGCACGAAGCCGCGCGCCTGGTCGGCGTCGGCAAGGCGAAAGAAGGCCCATGAGCCCTCCTGGTAGCGGTCGATCAGGCCGGCTTCGAGCAACAGCTTGAGGTGCCGCGAAACGCGCGGCTGCGACTGGCCGAGGATCTCGGTCAGGTCCGAAACGGTCAGGTCGCCGCGCGAAAGCAGCGTCAGGATGCGAAGGCGGCTGGATTCGGCTGCCGCCTTCAATGTATCTACCATGGTGTCGAGCGTCACATGCATCGGCTTCGGTTCTCGCCAAAAGACATAAACATATCTTTATGTGATGAAGCGAGTGATTGCAACGCCCAATGTCGCATGCGGGCAACAAAATGGCGCGGCCATGGGAGGATGCCATGCAGATGTTCGAGCAGCGCAAGGATGAAATCGGGCTTGCAGGCGACCCTGCGGCGAATGCCGACGACGCCCGCCTCGCCTATATCGGCCGGATCGGCTCACCCTGGAAGCTGCGCGAGGACTGCCCCAAGAACATGAATGCCGCGCGAGAACGGGGCGGCGGCGCGACAGTTGCGATAGACGCACCCTACCGGCCCGGGCTCGCCGGACTTGCCGGCTTCAGCCATGTCGTCGTGCTCAGCTGGTTCGAACAGGCGCCGCGGAATCTGATTGTCCAGAAACCGCGACATGCCACTGACACGAAAGGCGTTTTCGCCCTGCGCTCACCGGCGAGACCCAACCCGGTAGGGCTGCATGTCGCCCGTATCGTCTCGCTCGACATCGACGCAGGCGTCATCGAGCTCGACGCCATCGACGCGCTCGACGGCACGCCTGTCATTGACCTGAAGCCCTATTTCGCCTCGGTCGACGCCATCCCCGACGCCACGCGACCGGGCAAGGACGCCTGAGCATGGCCGCCTCCACCGGCCGCCAGCGCGCCGTGGCCAAGGCGCTGACCGCGCTCCTGCCGATCGCGCCCTACTCCGACACGGAAGTGATCCGCGCCGACGCACTCGCCGTGCACATGAAGACGCTGCCGCCGTCGATTGCCGTCTGGCTGGCCACCGTCGCCCATGTCCGCCACGTCCACACCGACTACGAGAAGCTTCTGTCTGACGGCTACGACCGCGATTCGGCGCGTTTCTTCGTCATCGACCAGGTCAACGCCACCCTCACCCGCTGGCGCGCCACCCGCCTGCTCGATCCCGACGACGAGGACGTCTAGCGTCTAGGCCCTGTAGATCCACTGCTCCGGAACCCGCACCGAGACCTCCTCGCCGGCTGATATCACGCCGGGCTTTTCCACCCAGCCAACCAGCCCGCGCAGGCGCTTGGCAACTTTGGGAAACAGCAGCGAACCGGCTTCGTGGTCGGCCATGCCGGCATGCTCGGCAATCGAGCGCCCGGCAATGCGGCACGGCGCGTTCTGGCCGTCGATCTTGATGGTCACGCCGCCCTTGAAAAACAGCATCGTGCCGGCCGGCAGCATCGACAGCATCGGCACGCCGTCGAGCAGAAGGTTTGCGCCGATCCACTCCGGCTTGATCTCGGCAAGGCCCATGCGCTCGGCGACGATCGCCAGCTCATCGGGCGCGACAATGGAAAGCTGGCGTTCGTTGCGCATTTCCGTGCCGCGCGGATACCAAGGTTCCCTGCCGCCCGAGCGCCTGGTGTGGCCGGCGTGGAAATCGCCGTCGATCCCCTCGAAGGTCAGCGGCAACGCATCCGCGGCGCGCGTGACAAAATGGTCGAACGGCGCACCAAAGATGCCGGCGACGCGCGCCACGAGCTTCCTGCCCGCAATGATTTCAGGTTGGTCCTCACGGTGCGCCGTGGCGTCGAGCATATGGCTGTCTCCAGATTGGAGGCGGCACCATGCCGATCAGGCGTCCCGAAATCCAGACAAAAAGCCTGATCTCAAGATCACCATTCGTGATGCGGCGCGACGCCCCGGCGCATCGCGCAAGATCACATCATCCGCACCAGCGCGCCGCCGATCGAATAACCGGCGCCGAAGGCGCAGATCAGCCCATGGTCGCCCGGCTTCATGTCCTCGTGGTTCTCCTGGAGCGCGATGATCGCGCCGGCGGCGGCCGTATTGCCCAGTCGCTCCAGCACCATCGGCGCGGTGTCCTGGTCAGCCTCGTGGCCCAGCGCCAGCTTCAGGATCATCGCGTTCATCCGCGCATTGGCCTGGTGCAGCCAGTAGCGCCTGATGTCGGACGGCGTCATGCCATGGTCGGCGAGGAAAGCGGTGATGAAGCGGTGCGCGGCGTGCGTCACCTCCTTGAACACCTTGTTGCCCACCTGCTTGATCATGTTGCCCTCCATCTCGACGACGGAGGGGTTTTCCTGCCCGGCGCGCAGCAGGAAGCCGAAATTGGTGCGGATATTGTTGGAAAACTGCGTCCAGTTGCGCGTATCGAGTATCTCGAAGCGGCCCGGACGCGTCTCTTTCGGACCAAGCGCCTCGACGACCAGCGCCACCGACGCATCGCCGAAGATGAAATGCGTCTGCCGGTCACGGAAATTGAGGTGGCCGGTGATGATCTCGGGCGTGACGATCAGCACGCGCTTCTGCCCGCCGGAGCGCACCAGATTGTAGGCCACATGCAATGCCGCCGCCGCCGAGGAACAGCCGAGGCTCATGTCGAAGGCAGCACCCTCGATGCCGAGTTCCTTCTGGATCTCGATGGCGATTGCCGGATAGGGCCGCTGCTGGTGCGAGGCCGCGCAGATCACCATGTCGATGTCGGCGCCGGTCAGCCCGGCATGCTCCAACGCGCGCTTCGCCGAAACAACGCCGAATTCGGCCTCCACCGACAGCGCATCGTCGGCGCGGGCCGGAATGCGCGGGGTCATGCGCCTGGGGTCGAGGATCCCGTCCAGCGTATGCACATGGCGCTGCTTGACGCCTGAGGCATAGACGATGAACTCGCTGTCCGATTTCTTGATCGGCTCTTCGCCGGCTGCCTCGCGCCTGGCGTTTTCGATGTCGGCCCACGCATTGAAGCTCTCGACCAACTCATCGTTGCTGATCGACGCTTGAGGAATTTCAACGCCAATACCGCTGATGACCACGCGATGCATAAAACCGTCCAATGCCTGTATTGCTCGCCAACCTTGCCTGTGAAGGCCCCCCAGATTCGCTGCGCAGCACTCTACGCCACGTTGAGCCATTCGAATACGGGGCCGACTGCGCGGCCTGGGGCTTAGGGCAACTTTCTCTGCGCGACCATGAACAGCCGGGGGAAGCGCAGCAGCACCTTGCCATTCGCCATTGGCGGATAGGCGGCGGCGATCCGCGCGGTGTAGGCGTCGAGATAGGCCTTGCGCTCGTCGGCATCGAGTGGATCGATGAACGGCTTGAGCCCCGTCCCCTTGACCCACTCGACGATCGCAGCGGCGTCGGCCAGCGGATGGTTGTAGTTGGTGTGCCATATGTCGACCCTGGCCGACAGCGGCTCGAGCAAGTCGTAGTAGGATCTGACCGGCGGCAGCGGCGCGCGCGCGACATCCGCGATCTTCGCCGCGAACGGCATCGCGGCAGCCGTTTCGCGCATCGCCACATGCGACGGCTCGCCGATATTGTCCGGCATCTGCACGGCCAGGAACCCGCCGGGCGCAAGCAGCCCCATCAGACGCTTGAGCACCTGTTGGTGGTTGGGCAGCCACTGGAAGACGGCATTGGCAAAGATCACGTCGACCGGCTCGTCCGGTGTCCAGCTCTCGGCGTCGGCGAGGTCGAACGCGATCGACGGCAGGCGCTGGCGCGCTTCGGCGATCATTGCCGGCGACGAGTCGAAGCCCGACACTTTCGCCTCCCGCCAGCGCTCGACAAGCAACTCCGTCGAATTGCCCGGGCCGCAGCCGATGTCGACCACCGAGCTTGGCCGCTCCAGCGCCACCTGCGCGAGAAGATCCCGCGCCGGCCGCGTCCGCTCGTCCTCGAACTTCAAATACTGCGCGGCGGACCAGTCCTTCATGGCAAAAACTCCGGGAGGCAGGCATGAAAACAAAACGCCCCGCTTTGGGCGGGGCGTTCATGAAGCCTCTTAGCGCGTCAGGCGCTTGTGGCTCATCCGGTGCGGGGTGGCCGCATCGGCGCCGAGACGACGGATCTTGTCCTTCTCGTATTCTTCGAAGTTTCCTTCGAACCACTCGACATGCGCATCGCCTTCATAGGCCAGCATGTGGGTGGCCATGCGATCGAGGAACATACGATCGTGGGAGATGATGACGGCGCAGCCGGCATATGCTTCCAGCGCGTCTTCGAGCGCACCCAGAGTTTCGGTGTCGAGATCGTTGGTCGGTTCGTCGAGCAGCAAGACGTTGCCGCCGTTCTTCAGCATCTTGGCGAGGTGGACGCGGTTGCGCTGACCACCAGACAGGTTGCCGACGCGCTGCTGCTGGTCGCCGCCACGGAAGTTGAACGACGAGCAATAGGCGCGGCTGTTCACTTCATGCTTGCCGAGCTTGATCACTTCGGCGCCGCCGGAAATCTCTTCCCAGACCGTCTTGGTCGGGTCAAGGGCATCGCGGCTCTGGTCGACATAACCGAGCTTGACGGTCTCGCCGACGCGGATCGTGCCGGCATCGGGCGTTTCCTGACCGGTGATCATCCTGAATAGCGTGGTCTTGCCCGCGCCGTTGGGGCCAATGACGCCGACGATGCCGCCGGGCGGCAGCTTGAAGTTCAGGTTTTCGATCAGCAGTTCGTCGCCATAGCCCTTGTTCACGCTATCGACCTCGATCACCACGTTGCCGAGGCGTTCGCCGGCCGGGATGACGATCTGCGTGTCGGTCGGCTTGCGGTTCTGCGACTGCTCGACCAGTTCCTCATAGGCCTTGATACGCGCCTTGGACTTGGTCTGGCGTGCCTTGGGCGAGGATGCGATCCACTCGCGTTCGCGCCAGATCGCCTTCTGGCGCGAATCGTCCTCGCGGCCTTCCTGGATCAGGCGCTTGGCCTTGGCGTCGAGATACTTGGTGTAGTTGCCCTCATAGGGGATGCCGCGGCCGCGATCGAGCTCGAGGATCCAGCCGGTCACGTTGTCGAGGAAGTAGCGATCGTGGGTGATGATCAGCACCGAGCCCGGATAGTCGCGCAGGTGCTTTTCCAGCCACGCCGTGGTCTCGGCGTCGAGATGGTTGGTCGGTTCGTCGAGCAGCAGAAGGTCAGGCTGTTCGAGCAGCAGGCGGCACAGCGCGATGCGGCGGCGTTCGCCACCCGACAGCTGGGTCACTTCGGAGTCGCCGGGCGGGCACTGCAGCGCGTCCATCGCCATCTCGACCTGCTGTTCCAGGTCCCACAGGTTGAGACGGTCCATCTCGTCCTGCAGCCTGGCGCCCTCGTCGGCGGTCTCGTCCGAGTAGTTCATCATCAGCTCGTTGTAGCGCTCGATGATGGCTGTCTTCTTGGAAACGCCGTCCATGACATTCTCGAACACGGTCTTGGCCGGATCGAGATGCGGCTCCTGCGCCAGGTAGCCGACGGTCGCGCCATCAGCCAGCCAGGCTTCGCCCGACCATTCCTTGTCGAGGCCGGCCATGATCTTCAGCACGGTCGACTTGCCGGCGCCGTTGGGGCCGAGAATGCCGATCTTGGCGTCCGGGTAGAACGACAGGTTGAGGTTATCGAGCACCTTCTTGGCGCCGTAGGACTTGGTCAGTCCCGACATGTGATAGATGAACTGGCGTGCCACGCGCGCGTATCCTGCTTCTCAAGTGATAGGAGTTGGGCGCTATGTAGGCGATCCTACCCCAAACGGCAAATGCTTTTGGGGCGGACCGACAAACCGCATTCTCCGGTACGCGGCAGTCCGAACTTCCTGTCGACGCGGAAAGTGTCGCGCCCCACGCTTCGGCGCAAAGCAAAAATTAACCACATTTGTCCATCCTTTCTCCATCGTTCTGTCGAGTTGGGGACATTCCGGAAATCACGCACAGCGGCCGTTCGCCGGCCGAAAGTCGTTGCGGGACAACTGGTTTGCTACGCGTTTGAGTCACATCGTTCGTTCACAGTCCTTGCGCCGCCTGTTGCGCCCCCTGCTGATCGCCGGCTTCGGCACGGCCCTTGCTGGCATGGCCGCCTGGTCGATGGCCGGGGTCGTCGCGATGGGCAAATCCCACGCTGTCGGCGCCAACTCGCTGATGCCCGCGCCGCATGTCGATCGGACCAGCAGGCTCAAGGCGCATGGCCCGGTCGCCTATGTCAGCACCGACAAATTCGCGCGCCCGACAGCTCCCAAGAAGCCTGTGATTGTCGCCAGGCTCGACGCCAACCTCGGCACGTCCGCGCGCCATGCCGGGGCCACGGTCGTCGCCGCCAGCGCCAATGCCGCGCGTTTCGATGCCGTGGCGCGCAAGGCGGCCGTCTCCTCGGCCATGCTCGCCAGCCTGTTCGGCCCCTCGACCGACGCGCAGCTTGCGCAAACCACGGTCGCCGCCCCTGCCCAACCTGCCAATACCGGCACGGCTGCGCCGACGGTCCTCGCCTATGCCGCCCCGTCTCCCGGTGCCACGGCCGACGCTGCCTTGTCGGCGTTGCTGACCGCGCCCACGGACGACGAGCGCGCCGCGGCGCGCGACGAAGACATCGCCTCCCTGCCCGTTTTCGAAGACACTCCTTCGGTTGCTCCCGTGCCGCAGCTTCGCCCACAAGAGGAACAACCTGCCGCAAAGCTTGAAACGCCAGCCGCGCCGAAGGCCGAAGAACAATCCACGAAGCCGAAGACGCTGGCCTATGCCCGGCCCGACGCCCCGGCAGAAAAGAAGCCCAAAAGCCGCTCGCTTCTGGGCGACCTGTTCGGCGGCAAGACCAGGGCCGGCAAGGGCGTCGCCGTCTACGACATTTCCGCCGCCAAGGTCTACATGCCCGACGGCAGCGTGCTCGAAGCCCATTCCGGCATCGGCAAGATGGCCGACAACCCACGCTACGCTCATGTCAAGATGAACGGACCGACCCCGCCGCACACCTACAATCTCAGGATGCGCGAAAGCCGCTTCCACGGCGTCGAGGCGATCCGCATGCTGCCGGTCGACGGCAAGAACAAGTTCGGCCGCGATGGATTTTTGACCCACAGCTACCTGCTGCGCGGCGGCCGCGAGGAGTCGCACGGCTGCGTCGCCTTCGAGGACTACAACCGCTTCCTCAACGCCTTCAAGCAGGGCAAGGTCAAGCAGCTGATCGTTGTTCCGAGCGGCGGGCGCGAAAGCTTCCGCCTGGCCTCCAGCTAGGACAGTGCAGCCGCCGGCTGGAACTCGCTCATCCGCCGGACTGCGGCAGGTCGTAATGCAGCAGCTTGTAGCAATCGCCGTTGCCGGATTTCGACCGCTCCAGAACCGGCCTGGCCATGGCGAGCCAGTCCTGCTGCGACTTGGCATCGGCTTCGATTGCGGCGACTGGCCTTAGCGCGACAAAATCGAGACCTTTGCTGTAGAACCAGCACGCGCGGCCCAAGACCTTGCGGCTGCGCTGGCGCAAAAGGTCGGCGTCGTAAAAGATATCCAGCACCTCCTGCTTGATCCGCGCCAGCCTTTCGGGATCGCCCATCGCCATGGCGATGGGCTGGTCGCCGATCGCCTCGTGCAGGTCCTTGTAGTCGAGGGCGAGCTGGGTCGTCGCGTAGCGCAGGTCGCTCTCGTCGCGGACGATGTTGAACCACAACACCGGGTCCAGCTCATTGGCGACGAACGACGCCTCGAAATCCCTGGAGACGTTCATCACCTCGAACTCGCCGGCGTCGACGTCGCGCTCGACCAGCAGAAGCTTGGCGACCTGGTTCGCCAGCGCCTCGCCGCTGGCGTTCACCACCCGGTTTGCCCCGCCGTCCTCGGGGTTGCGATAGGCGCCGCCATCGTCGAGCAATTCGTCGAACGCGTCGAGCGATCCGGCGATCGCCGCGCCGCGCGCCACCCGCAGCGCCAGCTTGGCATAGACCTGCTGCAGCTCAACCTCGCGCTTGCGGCGATCCTGGTAGTTTTGCTGGAAGAAGAAGATGAACAGCGACACCCCGATGCCGATCAGGATCACGCCCAGCTGCGAGAATATGTTGCGGTAATATTCGTGCAGCTTTTCGCGATAGCGCACGTCCTCGCGCACGCTGTGCGCCACCCGAAGGTTGAAAATCAGCGAGATTATCAGCAGCCCGGCACCAACCAGGATCAGTCCGCCGATGAACAGATAGCCATGTCCGGACAAAGTGCTGAAATTCATGCTCTTTCCCGCCTGCAGCCGCGCCACCTCGACAGACTAGTGCATGGCGCAGGCGCCACAACCCAAAATCGCATCGGTGTTTTGCGACAGACAATGGGCGCAGCAGGGAGTGGCACGACAGGCCGGCTGCCCTATACTGAACCCGACGATCCTCAGGCAGCCGCCGCCCGCCTCCAGGCTGCACCTCCAGACACCGAGCCCATGCGCAACGAAACCAGCGTCCTTCGAACTTCCATCGCCATGACGCTGCTCGTCGCGGTGTTCGGCATCGTCTTCGGCATATTGTCAGGCTCGTTTTCGATCGCCTTCGACGGCGCCTATTCGCTCGCCGATGCCAGCATGACCATCCTGGCCTTGATCGTTGCGCGCCTGATCACCGCTAATGCCAGCCACAACCGCAGGCTTCACAAGCGCTTTTCGTTGGGTTTCTGGCACCTTGAGCCCATCGTGCTCGGCCTCAACGGCATGGTCCTGATCAGCGTGTCCGTCTACGCCCTGATCAACGCCATCAGCAGCCTGCTGTCGGGCGGCCATCAGCTCGAATTCGACTACGCCATCATCTATGCGGCCGTCACCCTCGCCGCATGCCTGACCATGGCGTTCATCGGCAGTCGCGCCAACCGCACCATCCAGTCCGATTTCGTGGCGCTGGACGTCACTGCCTGGCTGATGTCCGGCGGCATCACCGCAGCCCTGCTGATCGCCTTCATCGGCGGCAGCCTGGTCGAAGACACCCAACTGAGCTGGATTGCGCCCTATGTCGACCCGGCGGTTCTTGCGCTGGTCTGCGTGATCATCATTCCGATGCCCATCGGCACCGTTCGCCAGGCCTTCTCCGACATATTGCTGATCACGCCCGAGGCGTTGAAGGCGCATGTCGACGAGGTTTCCCGCGCCACCGTGAAGAAGCACGGCTTCGTTTCCTATCGCGCCTACGTCGCCAAGGTCGGACGCCTGATGCAGGTCGAGCTCTACTTCATCGTGCCGCCGGGCTTGCCCGCAAAAACCATCGAGGAATGGGACAGCCTGCGCGACGAGATCGGCGACGCGCTCGGCGATGAAGGTCCCGACCGCTGGCTGACGATCGCCTTCACCGCCGACAGGGAATGGGCTGAGTAGCCCGCCGTTACGCCTTGACGCGCCAACCGGTCTTGAAGATCCACCAGATCGTGGCAAGGCAGGCGGCAAGAAACGCCAGCGTCATGCCGAGGCTGATGCCGACATTGACGTCGGAGACGCCAAAGAAGCTCCAGCGGAAGCCGCTGACCAGGTAGACCACCGGGTTGAACAGCGACACCGTGCGCCAGAACGGCGGCAGCATGTCGATGGAATAGAAGCTGCCGCCCAGGAAGGTCAGCGGGGTGACGATCAGCAGCGGCACCAGTTGCAGCTGTTCGAAGCTGCCGGCCCAGATTCCGATGATGAAGCCGAACAGGCTGAAGGTCACCGCCGTCAGCACCAAAAACAGCAGCATCCAGACCGGATGCTGGATCTGCAGCGGCACGAATAGGGCAGCCGTGGCCAAGATGATCAGCCCGAGGATGATCGACTTGGACGCCGCCGCCCCGACATAGGCGATGACGATCTCCAGATAGGACACTGGCGCCGACAAAAGCTCGTAGATGGTGCCGACGAATTTCGGGAAATAGATGCCGAACGACGCATTGGAGATGCTCTGGGTCAACAGCGACAGCATGATCAGGCCCGGCACGATGAAGGCGCCGTAGCTGATGCCGTTGATCTCGCTGATGCGCGAGCCGATGGCAGCGCCGAAGACGACAAAATAGAGCGAGGTCGAGATGACGGGCGAGACGATGCTTTGCAGCAGCGTGCGCCAGGTGCGTGCCATTTCGAACAGGTAGATTGCGCGGATCGCGTAAAAATTCATCGCCGTTCACTCACCAGATTGACGAAAATCTCTTCGAGCGAGCTCTGCTTGGTCTGCAGGTCGCGGAAGCGGATTCCGGCGTCGTTGAGATCCTTGAGCAGGGCAGTGATGCCGGTCCGCTCGCCTTGCGTGTCGTAGGTGTAGACCAGCTCGTTGCCGTCGTCAGCAAGCTCCAGCCCATGGCTCGCCAATGCCGGCGGCAGCGTTTCCAGCTGGACCTGCAACTGCAGCGTCAGCTGCTTGCGGCCAAGCTTGTGCATCAGCTCGGCCTTGTTTTCGACCAGGATGATTTCGCCATGACTGATCACGCCGACGCGGTCGGCCATCTGCTCGGCTTCTTCGATGTAGTGCGTCGTCAGGATGATGGTGACGCCGGTCTCGCGCAGCTGCCGCACCACCTCCCACATATCGCGCCTGAGCTCGACGTCGACACCGGCAGTCGGCTCGTCAAGGAACAGGATCTGCGGTTCGTGCGACAGCGCCTTGGCAATCATCACGCGCCGCTTCATGCCGCCCGACAAGGTGATGATCTTGTCGTCCTTCTTTTCCCACAGCGACAGGTCCCTGAGCACCTTTTCGATGTGCCTGGGGTTGGCCGCCTTGCCGAACAGGCCGCGACTGAAGCTGACCGTCGCCCAGACAGTCTCGAACGCGTCGGTCGTCAGCTCCTGCGGCACAAGGCCGATGCGCGATCGCGCCGCGCGATAATCGGTGACAATGTCGTGGCCGTCAGCCAGAACCTTGCCGGCTGAGGCATTGACGATGCCGCAGATGATGCTGATCAGCGTCGTCTTGCCGGCCCCGTTTGGGCCGAGCAATGCGAAGATTTCGCCACGGCGGATATCGAGATTGATGTCCTTGAGTGCCGAGAAACCAGACGCATAGGTCTTTGAAAGATTGGAAACGGAAATAATCGGCTGCATGACGATCACTTGTGGTGTGGGGGAAATGAAAAGGACACAAAGCAGCCGGCGGGGGCGATCCGGCACAAGAAGTTAGCGGAATATATGGGCTGTCATCCGTCGAACAAGGGGCCAGCCGACACCTCCTGACATTGTCGTTGTGCAGGACAGTGCAACCACCCTTGACGCTTCTCGCCTCCTCACCCAACAGTCGTTGCAGGGGAGACAACAATGCCGTTCGACAGCCACATCTCGATTGCGTCTCCGACAGCAGCCCGGCTCAGCCTTTACTCACGCCAGGCCGCCACGCCGGCCAGGGCGGCGATCCAGATCAACCATGGCCTCGCCGAACATGCCGCCCGCTACGCCCGCTTCGCCGATTTCCTCGCCGCGCGCGGCTACCACGTCTACGCCCACGACCACCGTGGCCATGGCTCAACCAGCGCCACCGACGCCCCGCTCGGCCGGTTCGCAGCCAGCAACGGCGTCGATCGCGTGCTGGCCGATGTCGGCGCCGTACACGACCATATCGCCGAACAGCACCCCGGCCTGCCGGTCGTCATCTTCGGCCATTCGATGGGCGGGCTGATCACCCTCAATTACGTCCTTCGCCACTCCGGCCGGGTGGCTGCAGCCGCCATCTGGAACGCCAACTTCTCCGCCGGCGTCCTTGGCAGGCTGGCGCAGGCGATCCTCGCCTACGAGCGGTTCCGGCTGGGCTCCGACGTGCCGTCGCGCCTGCTGCCCAAGCTGACCTTTGCCGATTGGGCGAAGAAGGTGCCCGACCGCCGCACGGAGTTCGACTGGCTGTCACGCGATGCAACCGAGGTGGACGCCTATGTCGCCGATCCCCTTTGCGGCTGGAATGCGTCGGTGTCGATGTGGAGCGCCGTCTTCGAACTGATCTTCAATGGCGCCGACGACCGCAACTTCGCGCCCGTGCGCAAGGACCTGCCGTTCAACCTCGTGGGCGGCCAATGCGACCCGGCCACCGATGGCGGCAAGGCGGTCGAGGCCCTTGCCGCCAGGCTGCGCAGGATGGGCTTTTCGAATCTCGTTTCAACGGTTTATCCCGAGACCCGCCACGAAAGCCTCAACGAGGTGAACCGCGACATGATCATGGCGGATTTCGCCGGCTGGCTCGAACGCCTCCCCTTGCGATAACCAGCACCCGCTGGCCCATCGCAACGAGGTGGCGGCGGCGATGGACTCCTGATAGAGCGGGGCCCTGTTGAAGATAGCGTCCGCAATGATCCTTGGTGTCTCATGAGCAATCCGCCCCTCCACGGTGTTCGCGTCATCGAACTGGCCCGCATCCTCGCCGGTCCCTGGGCCGGGCAGTTGCTCGCCGACCTCGGCGCCGACGTCATCAAGGTCGAGAATCCCGATGGCGGCGACGACACCCGCAAATGGGGTCCGCCCTTCGTCACCAGCCACGACGGCGAAAACCTCTCGGCCGCCTACTATCATTCCTGCAATCGCGGCAAGCGCTCGATCGCCATCGATTTCTCGACGCCTGAAGGTGCGGAGATCGTACGCAAGCTGGCGGCTGACGCCGATGTCTTCATCGAGAACTTCAAGCTTGGCGGCTTGAAGAAATACGGCCTCGACTATGACAGCCTGAGGAAGATCAACCCCAGGCTCGTCTACTGCTCGATCACCGGTTTCGGCCAGACCGGACCTTATGCCCCGCGTGCGGGCTATGATTTCATCGTCCAGGGCATGGCCGGCCTGATGTCCATCACCGGCGAGCCCGGCCGCGAGCCGCAGAAGGCCGGCGTTGCCGTCTCCGACCTGTTCACCGGGCTTTATTCCGTCATCGCAATTCAGGCGGCGCTGCGCCACGCCGAGGCCACTGGCCAGGGCCAGCAGATCGACATGGCGCTGTTTGACTCGCAGGTTTCGGTGCTCGCCAACCAGAACCTGAACTTCCTGGTTTCCGGCAAGGCGCCCGTCCAGATGGGCAACGCCCACATGAACATCGCGCCTTACGAGGTGCTGCCGGTGCGCGACGGTCACTTCATCCTGGCAGTCGGCAATGACGGCCAGTTTCAGAAGTTCTGCGCAATTGTCGGCCTCGCCGACCTGCCCGCCAAGGCCGAATATGCGACCAACGCGGCGCGCGTGACCAATCGCGGTCCCTTGCGTGACATGATCGTCGAAGCCCTCAGCCGTTTCGACCGGGCCGATCTGCTCGCCAAACTCGAGGCCGCGGGTGTGCCGGCGAGCCCGATCAACACCATCGCACAGATGTTCGACGATCCGCAGGTCGCCGCGCGCGGCATGCGCATGGATCTCGACGACGGCCACGGCAATGCGCTGCCCTCGGTGCGCGCGCCGATGGTCATGTCTGAAACCCCTCTTGCATACGAACGGCCCTCGCCGCGCCTTGGCGAACACACCGCAGAAATTCTTGCCGAACTGGAGAATAACGCGAAATGAAGACCGGCGGACAACTGATCGTCGACGCGCTCGAGGCCAATGGCGTCGACCGCATGTATTGCGTCCCGGGCGAGTCGTATCTCGCCGTTCTCGACGCCCTGCATGATTCTGCCATCCAGAGCATTGTCTGCCGCCAGGAAGGCGGCGCGGCGATGATGGCGGACTGCTACGGCCGCCTCACCGGCATGCCGGGCATCTGCTTCGTCACCCGCGGCCCGGGTGCGACCAACGCGTCGGCCGGCGTGCACATCGCCATGCAGGACTCCATCCCGATGATCCTGTTCATCGGCCAGGTCGCGAGCCACGCCAAGGAGCGCGAGGCCTTCCAGGAGGTCAACTACCGCCGCTTCTTCGGCGACATCGCCAAATGGGTCGTCGAGATCGACGATGCCGCCCGCATTCCGGAACTGGTCACCCGCGCCTTTTCCGTCGCCACCTCCGGCCGTCCCGGCCCTGTGGTCATCTCCCTGCCCGAGGACATGCTGACCAGCGAAGTCGAGGCCCCGGCCGCCCTGCCGGCCACCCCGGTCGAGACCCGCCCCGGCGAGGAGGAGCTATCCAAGCTCGAGGCCCTGCTCAACGGCGCGAAGAACCCCTTCGTCATCCTTGGCGGCACCCGCTGGAACGCCGAGGCGGTCGAGAAGATCAAGAAGATCTCGGAAAACTGGGCGCTGCCGGTTGGCGTGTCCTTCCGCCGGCAGATGCTGTTCGATCACCTGCACGAAAACTACGCCGGCGACGTCGGCATCGGCGTCAACCCGAAGATCGCCAAGGCGATCAAGGAGGCCGATGTCGTGCTGCTCGTCGGCGGCCGCTTCGGCGAAATGCCGTCGTCCGACTACACCCTGATCAAGAGTCCCTACCCGGACCAGAAGCTGGTCCACGTCCACGCCGATGCCGACGAGCTCGGCCGCGTCTATCGCCCGACGGTCGCCATCAACGCCACCCCCGCCGCTTTCGTTGAGGCGTTCGCCAGGCGCAAGCCGGCAGCCAGGCCGGCATGGGCCGAGGCCACCAAGGCGCTGCACGCGGCCTATCTCGAATGGTCGACCCCACCGCTCGCCGGCCCCGGCGCCGTGCAGATGGGCCCGATCATGAACTGGCTCGAAAAAGTGCTGCCCGAGGACGCCATCCTCACCAACGGCGCTGGCAACTACGCCACCTGGGTCCACCGTTTCCACCGCTTCCGCCGCTTCGCAACGCAGGGTGCGCCGACGTCGGGCTCGATGGGCTACGGAACGCCTGCGGCGGTTGCCGCCAAGGGCATCTTCCCCGATCGCGAAGTCGTGGCGTTCGCCGGCGACGGCTGCTTCCTGATGAACGGCCAGGAATTCGCCACCGCCGTGCAATACAACCTCCCGATCATCGTCATCGTCGTCAACAACGGTATCTACGGCACCATCCGCATGCACCAGGAGCGCGAATATCCTGGCCGCGTCGAAGCGACCGGGCTGAAGAACCCCGACTTCGCCGCCCTCGCCCGCGCCTATGGCGGACACGGTGAAACTGTGCGCGAGACCGACGAGTTCGCCGCCGCCTTCGAGCGCGCCCGCGCAAGCCGCAAGCCTTCGATCATCGAGATCAAGCTCGATCCGGAGGCGATCACGCCGACACGCACGCTGAGCGACATCAGGGACAAGCGCTGACCGCTGCAGTCGCGGCGACATTGCAGTCGTGGCAAATGCGCTTCTTTGATGCTATTGAGGCGGCGCATTTCCCGCAATGATCAGACATTTCCCCAGGCAAGCTGATGATTTCAATCGTCATTCCGTGCAAGAACGAAGCCGAGAACCTGCCGATCCTGGTCGGCGAGGTGCATCAGGCGATGGCTGGCCGCGACTATGAGGTGATCGTCGTCGACGACGGCTCGACCGATCGCACCGCCGACGTGCTGGCCGAACTTGCCCGCACCGCTGGCCGCCTGCGCCATGTCCGCCATAGCCACTCGGCCGGGCAGAGTGCGGCGGTGCGTTCAGGCGTATTCGCAGCCAGGGGCGCGATCGTCGTCACCATGGACGGCGACGGCCAGAACGACCCGTCCTACCTGCCCAAGCTCGCCGACGCGCTCCTCGCCGCTGGCCCTGCGATCGGCATCGCTGCCGGCCAGCGCCTCAAGCGCACCGACACCAAGCTCAAGCAATTGTCGTCGCGCTTCGCCAACGGGCTGCGCGAAATGATCCTGCGCGACGGCACGCGCGACTCCGGTTGCGGCCTCAAGGCCGTTCACACCAGCCTCTTTAGGCAATTGCCCTATTTCGACGGCTGGCACCGCTACCTGCCCGCGCTCGTCATCCGCGAAGGACGCGGCGTCGTCCATGTCGATGTGGTCGATCGCTCGCGCATCCACGGCAAATCCAACTATGGCATCCTCGACCGCGGCCTGCGCGGCATCCTCGACCTCACGGGCGTGTGGTGGCTGCGCCGCCGCCGCAAGGTCGTGCCAACAGTCACGGAGCTTGGCCAATGAACCTGATTTCCGAACTCGGAACCTGGTTGCACGACGTTTTCATCGCGCAGTTCGACGGCTGGATCCTGCTCGGCTTTGTCGCGCAAGGCTTCTTCACCATGCGCTTTGTCGTCCAGTGGCTCGCTTCCGAGCGTGCCAAGCGTTCGGTGGTGCCGATCGCCTTCTGGTTCTTCTCGCTCGGCGGCGGCGCCCTGCTGCTGATCTATGCCATCAAGCGCCAGGATCCGGTCTTCATCGCCGGCCAGGGGCTCGGCCTGTTCATCTACATCCGCAATCTCTGGCTGATCGCCAATGAGCGGCGCGCCGCCATGTCCGAAACCGAGTGAGCCAGCGCATGTCGGCTGCCGGAATCAATATCTCGGAAACGCCTCGCAAAACCTTGGCCCCGCTCACTTATCTGATGCTGGCGGCGCTTTGCCTGTTCGCCTTCATTCCCGGCATCGCCTCGCTGCCACCGACCGACCGTGACGAGTCGCGCTTCGTCCAGGCCACCAAGCAGATGGTCGAGAGCGGCGACTATGTCGACATCCGCTTCCAGGATGTGCCGCGCTACAAGAAGCCGGCCGGCATCTACTGGCTGCAATCGGCAGCCGTGCTGTTGAGCGGCCAGGGCAGCGACGCGCCGATCTGGGTCTATCGCCTCGTGTCCGTGCTCGCCGGCACGTTTTCGGTGCTGGCCCTGACCTTCATCGGCACCCGCATGTTCGGCCCGTCCGCCGGCGTCATCGCCGGCCTGGGGCTGATGGGCATCCTGATGCTCGGCTTCGAGGCGCGGATCGCCAAGACCGACGCTACGCTGCTCGCCACCGCTCTTCTGGCGCAAGGGTCGCTTGCCGCCATCTATCTCGGCCACAAGGCCGGCAAGCCCCAGGACCGCGCCAACTGGCTGTTCTGGTTCGCGCAAGGGCTGGCGCTGCTCATCAAGGGACCGGTCATCCCCTTCCTCAGCGTGCTCACCATCGCAGCACTGGTCGTCTTCGACCGTGACCGCGCCTGGCTGCGCAAGCTGCGCCCTTTCACCGGCCTGCTGGTGACCTTGCTCGTCGCAGCACCCTGGCTGGTCCTCATCACGATAAAGACCGGCTCCGAGTTCTGGCAGGAATCTGTCGGCAAGGACCTGCTCAGCAAGGTCGGCTCCGGCCAGGAATCGCACGGTTTCCCGCCTGGCTACTACTTCCTCACCTACTCGGTGTTCATGTGGCCTTTCGCTCTGGTCGCGCTCGAGGGCGGGCTCAAGGCGCTCAAGCGCTTCCGCCAGGACCCGCGCCTGCTGTTCTGCCTTGCCTGGTACATCCCGTACTGGATCGCCATCGAGGCGATCCCCACCAAGCTGCCGCACTACGCCCTGCCCGCCTATCCGGCGATGATCCTGCTGATGGCCTGGGCGCTGACCGACAAGTCGGCCGCCAGCATCGAACTGTCGCGCTGGCAATCCTGGCTGCGCCGTGCCTGCGCCTTCGGCATGTTCGGCATCAGCATCGGCCTTGCCGCCATCGCCTTCGCCATCACGCCCTATTTCCTCGGCTACTTCTCGTGGTGGGGGTTGCTGGCCGGGCTTCTGGTGCTGATCGCCGCCCGCTACGGCATCGGCGCCCCCGACAACATGGCACCGGTGAAGCGTGTCGCCTTCGCGGCGGCTGCCGCGGCCGCCGCCTTCGGCGTGCTGACCGCCAAGGTTTTGCCGCCGCTCAAGCCTGTCTGGCTGAGCCCCGAGATCGCCCAGCGTTTCGAGCAGTTGAAGCCATGCCCGAGCTCGCGGCTGGTCTCCGCCGGCTACCACGAGCCGAGCCTGGTCTTCCTCGCGGGAACACAGACCTTGCTGACCGATGGCGCCGGCGCTGCCGCCGCACTGACAGCCGACCCCGCCTGCGGGATTGCGGTGGTCGGGGCGTCCGAGAACAAGCAGTTCCTTGCCGCCGTGCCCAACGCTGCCGTCGGCGTCCGGGAAATCGGCAGCATCGAGGGCATGAACTATTCCAAGGGCGAGCCCCGCGCGCTGACCTTCTACACCCTGGCGCAGTAGCCGACTTCAGGGCGAAAGCACTCCAGTAGCCCTCATGGTGAGCCTGTCGAACCACGAGGGCGCTTGGCGCCATGCTCTGCGCGCCCCAAAACCCGTGGTTCGACAGGCTCACCATGAGGGTCTTGGGGGAGCCCGTCATTCGGCCGGGTGAACAGGTCGACAATCCACCAGGAGGGCCTCGAAGGACGCACCTCGAGTTCAAACCTCAAAGAAAAAGGGGCGGTCGCCCGCCCCTTTCCCGATGCGAAATCACCTGTGAACTACTTGATCGCCTTGTCGGTGATCGCAGACGTCCAGGCGCCCGAGGGCTCCTTGGTGATGATCTTCTGGTCGAGCAGCGCCTTGGCGGTGCGCTCATAGGCGGCGGGGATCAGCTTGCCGTCGGCGTTGTCGATCAGCTTGGCCACTTCGCCCATCATGCGCTTCTGGTGGTTTTCGTCCTGGCCGCCGTTTTCAACTACGATGCCGGCTGCCTCGTCTGGATTGTCGACAGCGTACTTCCAGCCCTTCATCGAGGCGCGCACGAAACGCACCATCTTGTCTTCGAAAGCCGGATCCTTGAGCTTGTCTTCCATGACGTACAGGCCGTCCTCGAGCAGGTCATTGCCCATGGCGGTGTAGTTGAAGACGATCAGGTCCTCCGGCTTGTAGCCGGCGTCGATCAGCTGCCAGTACTCGTTGTAGGTCATGACCGAGATGCAGTCGGCCTGCTTCTGGATCAGCGGCTGCACGTCGAAGCTCTGCTTGAGAACGGTGACGCCGTCCTTGCCGCCTTCGGTCGGCAGGCCGAGCTTGTTCATCCAGGCGTAGAACGGATACTCGTTGCCGAAGAACCAGACGCCGAGCGTGTGGCCCTTGAAGTCTGCTTCAGTCTTGATCGGTCCGTCCTTGGGGCAGACCAGCTGCATGCCGGCCTTCTTGTAGGGCTGGGCGATGTTGACGAGATTGACGCCCTTGTCGCGGGCTGCCAGCGCCCCGCCCATCCAGTCGACGATAACGTCGGCGCCGCCGCCGGCGATCACCTGCTCCGGAGCGATGTCGGGGCCGCCCGGCTTGATCTCGACATCAAGGCCTTCCTCCTCATAGAAGCCCTTGTCCTTGGCGACGTAATAGCCGCCGAACTGCGACTGCGTCACCCACTTCAGCTGCAGCGCAACCTTGTCGGCTGCGAGCGCCTGGGCGGCGGCCAGCGACATCGCCCCCGCCATCAGTGAAACCATAAGTCTTTTCATCTTCTTTTTTCCCTCTGAAGTTGGACCGCGGCCCCGCCCAAGGAGCTCAGGTCACGCCCGTCCACCACGGACGGACGGATGCCAGAAAGTGGTGGCCCTCTCGATCAGGGCGACCACGCCATAGAAGACGGAACCGGCCAGAGCCGCAACTGCGATCTCCGCCCAGACCATGTCGACATTCATGCGCCCGATCTCGGTCGAGATGCGGAAACCCATGCCGACGACAGGGGTGCCGAAAAATTCGGCGACGATGGCGCCGATCAGCGCCAGCGTCGAGTTGATCTTCAACGCGTTGAAGATGAACGGCATCGCCGCCGGCAGCCTGAGCTTGAACAGCGTCTGCCAGTAGTTCGACGCATAGGTGCGCATCAGGTCGCGCTCCATGTGGCCAGAGGCGGTGAGCCCCGCCACCGTGTTCACCAGCATCGGGAAGAAGGTCATGATGATGACCACCGCCGCCTTGGACTGCCAGTCGAAGCCGAACCACATCACCATGATCGGTGCGACGCCGATGATCGGCAGCGCCGACACCATGTTGCCGATCGGCAAAAGCCCCCTGCGCAGGAACGCCACCCGATCGGCGAGGATGGCAACGGCGAAGCCCGCGGCACAGCCGACGACATAGCCGAACAGCACCGCCTTGAAGATAGTCTGCCAGACGTCGGCGGCCAGGATCGGCACCGAACTGGCGAGCTTGGCTGCGACCGCGCTCGGCGGCGGCAGCAGGATGAACGGAATGCCCGCCCCCCGGGTCACGGCCTCCCATATGATCAGGATCCACGCGCCGAAGATCGCCGGGATCAGCAGGCGCAGGAAAGTCCTGACCTGTGGCGATTTCGGCTTCAGCGCTGACAGTTCCGAGACGCAGCGCCAGGCGAGCAGCCACGCCGCGGCCAGCAGCAGGAAGTATGGCATGCGCGCCATGCCCTCGTTGCCTGATATGCCCGAGATCAAAAGCCAGGCCGCGCCATGCGCGCCGACGAACAGCACTGCAGCGCTCGCCACGCCGGAAAACATGGCGAAGGACGCGACGGCAGCCAATGCGATGAGCCCGATGATCAGCGAGGTCGTTGCTCTCGACATCGGCGCGGCAGCTTCGGTCGCCAGCATCGGCATCGTCGCCATGGCGATGGCGCATAGCACCAGCGCCGCAAAGACCTGCCAGGACGGTTTGGAGTTCATCATGCCGGTCTCCCGCCCATCGACCGTTCAACCAGCTTGCCGACGAGGCCGACAAGCACCACCAGCATCGCCGCCACCAGGGAACCGGCGACCAGCACCGCCCAGATGTCGATGGTCTGGCTGTAGTAGGCGCCGGCGAGCAGCTTGGCGCCGATGCCGGCCACAGCCCCCGTCGGCAGTTCGCCGACGATCGCGCCGACCAGGCTCGCCGCCACCGCCACCTTCATCGAGGCGAACAGGAACGGCACCGAGGCAGGCACGCGCAGTTTCCAGAAGGTCTGCGACTTGCTCGCATTGTAGGTGTGCATCAGGTCGAGATGCATGAGATCGGGTGAACGCAGCCCTTTCACCATGCCGACCGCCACGGGGAAGAACGACAGGTAGGTCGAGATCAGCGCCTTGGGGATCAGCCCGGTGATGCCGATCGCCGCCAGCACCACGATAATCATCGGCGCCACCGCAAGGATGGGGATCGTCTGTGAAGCGATGATCCACGGCATCAGCGAGCGGTCGAGCGCCAGCACATGGACGATGCCGACGGCGATCAGGATGCCGAGTGCGGTGCCGAAAGCAAAACCCAGCAGCGTCGACGACAGCGTCACCCACGCGTGGTAGACAAGGCTCCGGTTGCTGGTGACCTTCCGCAGGAAGGTGTTCTCGAAGAAGTTCTGCGCCACCTGGTGCGGCGCAGGCATTGTCGGCTTCGGCTGCGACAGCGTCTTGCCGACGAATTCCATCGTCGTCCGCGTCTCGCCGGCGCGCCGGTCGAGATCGCGCTGGAACGGCGCGTTCATATAGACGGCGAACGCATACCACGCAGCGACGATGACCAGCAGGATGGTGATGACGGGAACGACCCGGTCTCTGAGGCGATCCATCATTCTAGCCCTTGTCCCCCTCCCCCTTGTGGGGAGGGGTTAGGGGTGGGGGTATCCAGCATCAATCCAAGTTCCCGCATTATTTCTTCGACGCAGCCGTCGAATGCCGTCTCAAGTTCACCGGTGTTGAAACGCAGAACCTTGTAGCCCTGAGTTGCAAGCCAATCGTCGCGCACTCGGTCTCGCGTCATTCCAGAGGGAGAAAAATGGTGTTCACCATCGACCTCGATAATGAGTCCATTTTCATGAACCACGAAATCTACGACGTACGGGCCAACGGGTGCCTGGCGGCGAACATGGATGCCATGCCAGCGCCGAAACTCCCGAAGCTCGGACCACAGCTTTCGCTCGCCGTCGGTCATTGCGCGACGTAGCCGACGCGCCCGCGAGATTTCGGACGGCTGAATCCTCGATGGCATGAAGATTACCCCCACCCCTAACCCCTCCCCACAAGGGGGAGGGGAATGCTGTCCGCAGTGCCCTCACCCGAATCAACGAAAGCATCCGCTGAGAGGAGACGCCAATATTCCCCTCCCCCTTGTGGGGAGGGGTTAGGGGTAGTGCCCATGCTCATCTCCCTCACCTCAATCCTCATAGCTGTGCCCCGCCCTCAGCCCGTCGCGGACACGCGCGGCGATCGCCAGGAATTCCGGGCTTTCGCGGATGTCGAGCGGCCGCTCCGTGGGCAGCGTCGACTCGATGACGTCGGTGACGCGGCCGGGCCTCGGCGACATGACGACGATGCGCGTCGACAGATACACGGCTTCCGGAATCGAGTGGGTGACGAAACAGATCGTCTTGTTGGTCCGCCGCCACAACTGCAACAACTGCTCGTTCAAGTGATCGCGGACAATCTCGTCGAGCGCCCCGAACGGCTCGTCCATCAAGAGAAGGTCGGCATCGAACGCCAGCGCACGGGCAATCGAGGCACGCTGCTGCATACCGCCCGACAACTGCCAGGGGTACTTCGTCTCGAAGCCCGAGAGGTTGACCAGATCCATCGTGCGCTTGATGCGCTCCTGCTGCTCGGCCTTGGAGAGCCCGATGATCTCGAGCGGCAGCCCGACATTGCTCTCGATGGTCCGCCACGGAAACAGCGCGGCCGCCTGGAACACGTAGCCATAGGCGCGCGCCTCGCGGGCCTGCTCGGGCGACATGCCGTTGATCGAGATAGACCCTTCCGTCGGCTGTTCGAGGTCGGCGATCACCCGCAAAAACGTCGTCTTGCCACAACCCGAAGGGCCGATGAAGGAGACGAACTCGCCCTTGTTGATGGTCAGGTCGACATTGGAAAGCGCCCGCACCGGGCCGTCATTGGTCTGGAAGGTCAGCCCCAGTTGTCTGGCTTCGACGACCGCGTTCTGATCGACGCTTGTCGCCGTGGCTTGATTGACTGTCATGAGCATTGCCCGACTTTACCCCACATCATGCCATCCTCTCCGAAGATGAGGGAGGCGTCCACTTGATCGAGTCTCTTTCTAAACACAGAAAACGGCCGGCTTCTTTCCGTGGAGCCTTGATTGGTCAAACGAGACCTCCTTGCCGATCGTGCCCTTCGTCCGGATAACGGTAGACATAAAGTGCCCGATAGGCGGCCCCGCCAACCGTTCCACCCACGATTCCGCCCAGGACGAGCGGCCAGTTGCTAAGAATAAGAACAGCCCCACGGGTGACGACGTCGGGCAAGACGAGCAGCAATCCAATCGTCAAGCCAACGGCAGCCCCCCAACCCATAGCTCCTACAAAACCCGGCAGTGGATGATGGCGCCTTGCTATCGCTATCACAACGACAACCGGACCGACGACCGCGCTCACAGGAATGGTCCAGAAAATTGCGATCACCATGCTCACAAAAGCCGAACCAGCTGCATGCGATGGCAATTCCGAAATGGATTCGGCATTGGAGAGTATCACCATGGTCCCACCAGCCCAGACCCCGGCGAACACACCCCCAACAAGCGCGCCGAGCGAGAAGTATCTGTCGAAACCTTGCCTGGGCGTGACAGTCTTCGGTGCCATCGGAATGCCCTCGCCACCATCGGAACCACCAGGAACAAGCGATCACACCCCCGTCGCCGGGATGCCTGTCCGTTCGACCTTGCGCGGTGCAGTGATCTCCTTCCACTGCGACAGCGCCCGGTTGACCGCGGCATGCGGCTCGCGGGCGACGAATTCGCCGTGGCCGGGGTTGGCCTTGACCTCATGCTCCTGGATCGCCAGTTCGCCGCGGGTGAAGACGAAGCGCGGCAGGCCCGTCACCTCGATGCCCTCGAAGACGTTGTAGTCGATGACCGACTGCTGGGTCTTTGCCGCAATCGTCTTCTTGCGCTTGGGGTCCCAGACGATGATGTCGGCGTCGGCACCTTCGACGATGGCGCCTTTCTTCGGGTACATGTTGAGGATCTTGGCGATGTTGGTCGAGGTCACCGCGACGAACTCGTTCATCGTCAGCCGGCCGGTGTTGACACCCTTGGTCCACAGCACCGGCATGCGGTCTTCGAGCCCGCCGGTGCCGTTGGGGATCTTGGTGAAGTCGCCGACGCCGGTGCGCTTCTGCTTGGTCGTGAACGAGCAATGGTCGGTCGCCACCACCTGCAGCGAGCCCGCCTGCAGGCCGGCCCACAAAGAGTCCTGATGCAGCTTGTTGCGGAAGGGCGGGCTCATCACCCGGCGCGCCGCGTGGTCCCAATCCCGGTTGAAATATTCGGTCTCGTCGAGCACCAGATGCTGGATCAGCGGCTCGCCATAGACACGCATGCCTTTCTGGCGGGCCCGGCGGATCGCCTCATGCGCCTGCTCGCACGAGGTGTGCACGACATAGAGCGGGCTGCCCACCATGTCGGCGATCATGATGGCACGGTTGGTCGCCTCGCCTTCCACCTCGGGCGGACGCGAATAGGCATGCGCCTCGGGCCCGTTGTTGCCTTCGGCAAGCAGCTTGGCCGACAGCTGGGCGACAACGTCGCCGTTCTCGGCATGCACCAGCGGCAGCGCGCCGAGCTCGGCACAGCGCCTGAACGACGAGTACATCTCGTCGTCGTCGACCATCAGCGCGCCCTTGTAGGCCATGAAATGCTTGAACGAGGTGATGCCCTTGTCGACGACCTGAGCCATCTCGTTGAAAACCTGCTCGCTCCACCAGGTGATCGCCATGTGGAACGAGTAGTCGGAGCAGGCCTTGGAGGTCTTGTTGTCCCACATCTGCAGCGCCTCGAGCAGAGACTGGCCGGGCGACGGCAGGCAGAAGTCGACAACCATCGTCGTCCCGCCGGAAAGGGCGGCGCGCGTGCCGCTTTCGAAATCGTCGGCCGAATAGGTGCCCATGAACGGCATTTCGAGATGGGTGTGCGGGTCTATGCCGCCGGGCATGATGTAGCAGCCGGTGGCGTCGAAGTCGTGGTCCGCATGCAAATTGTCGCCGATGGCGACGATCTTGCCATGCTGGATCAGCACGTCGGCCTTCCACGTCCGGTCGGCCGTGACGATGGTGCCGTTTCGGATGACTTTGGTCATGGTGTACCCCATTCTTGTTCTTGGATTGGCAGAGAGGCCGCCAGCCGCCGGGCGGCTGGTGCATGCATCATGCGAACTGTGCTGAGCGTGGCCATCATGCCCGCCTCCGCACCCGGCGCTCACGCCAGCGCTTGACGTCGCCGATCAGCTCGTCGAGCGTGCCGAACACCGGCACCAGCACCGCGAATTGCGCCGGCCGGAGATCGCGCGAGGGCGTGCATGCCTCGGCGATGCGCCGCTGGAATTCCTGCGGCGCCCAGATGCGCGAGAACTCCAGGAACTGCACGATGACGTCGTGGCGGATGGCGGTGATGCGTTCGTAGTTGGAGCGGAAGATCGCAAAGGCGGTGTAGAAGGAAGTCAGTACCGACAACCCGATGATGACAAGCAGAACATTGAGGTCGCCGGCGTAGTTGCCAAAAACCAGCGCCACGATCAGCGTCGCCACCGAAAACACCACGAAGGTCTTGGAAATCCGGTAGGCGGCGGCGATGCCCTCGACCTCGCCGCTGTACCTTGCCTCGATGGCCTGCTCGATATCGCGCAGTTTCTTCTTGAACAAATAGAGGCGCTGGTTCTCCTCGTCGGTGTGCTCCTCGCCACGCGCCTCGCGCAAGATGTCGAAGGCTGTCAGCGTGACGTCGTCATTGGCCTCCCAGCCCGACAGCGGCACGATCGCCGGCGGCAGGTAGTCGCCAATGCGGTCGAACACGACATAGATGATGTGGATCGTGGTCAGGAACACGAACAGGATCAGCAGCAGCGCGAAATCCGAAACGCCGAGCACGTCGAAGATGTTCTGGTAGTTCTCCACCACGCCGTTCAAGAGGTCGGCATTGGGCAGGAACCCCTCGGTCGCTGAACCGATGTTGGTGAAGCCGGAGGCGATGTAGAAGACGATGCCCGCCACGAGCAGCCGCGACGTCATGAAATTCGAAAAGCGGATCACACCTTGGAGAAGGGCTTCCACGTCCATGGCTCAGGCCTGCTCTGAAGCTCTGTCCCCGCAAACGGGGCGCCTGCCGCGATAGATAGGGTTGCTGTGGCACATGGCGACGCCGCGCCCGGCGGGCGCGCACGCCCGGCCGGCCGAAACGACCATGTCGCTCCTCGTGCCTTCCGTCATTCCTCGTTCCCCATGTCATGCCGCGCTTCTGCGAGCGCTTTGGCATCGTTCCTGGCCTACAGTGTCGGATACTCCAGATGTTCACTCATGCGTGTAACCCGCTCCCGAGCCCTCCCAGGGCTGCGGGAGCGGAGCAGTTCACTCCACGATCTCCGCCGTCTCGACCACGGCGTGGAACAGCACGTCGCAGCCAGCGCCCGCCCATTCCGGATAGATTTCCTCGTCCTCGTTGTGGCTCAGGCCGTCAACGCATGGGCAGAACACCATCGCGGTGGGCGCCACGCGGTTGATCCAGCAGGCGTCGTGGCCGGCGCCGGAGACGATGTCGCGGTGGCTGTAGCCGAGCCGCTCGGCGGCATCGCGCACCGCCTTGACGCAATCCTTGTCGAAGGCGACCGGATCGAAATGGCCGACCTGCTCGATCTCGAAGGAAATATCCAGCGCCTCGCAGATGGTCGCCACACCCTCGCGGATGCGCTGGTCCATCGCGTCGAGCACTTCCTTTTCCGGCGAACGGATGTCGATGGTGAAGACCGTCCGCCCGGCAATGATGTTGCGCGAGTTGGGATAGACCTCCATGTGGCCGACGGCGCCGACCGCGTCGGGCTGGTAATCCATGGCGATCTCGTGCACCAGCTCGGTCACCCTGGCCATGCCGAGCCCGGCGTTGCGGCGCTTGTACATCGGCGTCGAGCCGGTGTGCGCTTCCATGCCGGTCAGCGTCACCTGCAGCCACTTCAGCCCCTGGCCGTGCGTCACGACGCCGATTTCGATGTCTTCGTCCTCGAGGATCGGCCCCTGCTCGATGTGCAGTTCGAAGAACGCCTTCATCTTGCGTGTGCCGACTTTTTCGGTGCCCTTCCAGCCGATGCGCTCGAGCTCGTCGCCGAAGCGCTTGCCGTGCGCGTCCTTGCGATCGTAGGCCCAGTCCTGGTCCAGCTCGCCGGCAAACACGCCCGACGCCAGCATCGCCGGCGCAAAGCGCGTGCCTTCCTCGTTGGTCCAGTTGGTGACGACGATCGGATGCCTGGTCTTGATGCCGAGGTCGTTGAGGGTGCGCATGACCTCGAGCCCGCCGAGCACGCCGAGCACGCCGTCGAACTTGCCGCCGGTCGGCTGGGTGTCGAGATGGCTGCCCATATAGACCGGCAGCGCGTCCGGGTCGGTGCCTTCGCGACGGGCAAACATCGTGCCCATCTCGTCGATGCCCATTTCGAGCCCGGCAGCATCGCACCATTTCTTGAACAGGTGTCGGCCCTCGCCGTCTTCGTCCGTCAGGGTCTGGCGATTGTTGCCGCCGGCAATGCCGGGGCCAATCTTCGCCATTTCCATCAGCGAATCCCACAAACGCTCTGAATTGATTCGCAGATTTTCACCTGGAGCGGCCATGGCCAACGTCCTCTCATTTTCTTGTTCTGCCCGGAAACACCAGCGGTTCCCGGCGCCGGATTTCCTTCGGCGGGCTTTCGCCCAGGGTCCCGCCCTGTTGCGGACGGGACACCCTTGTTCGCCGGAGCGCGATCCCGCAGAGCATGCCTGCCCCCCCGGGATCAAGCTCCAGATGATCAGTCGATCATCCGCAGCACTTCGCGGACATGATCGATCAGTTCGTTGATCTGCCCCTTGGTGATGATCAAGGGCGGCGACAGCGCGATGATGTCGCCTGTCGTGCGGATCAGCGCGCCACGCTCGAATGCCTTCACAAAAGCCGAGAAGGCGCGCTTGCTGGGGCTGCCGGCGATCGGCGAAAGCTCGATCGCGCCGATCAGGCCGATGTTGCGGATGTCGATGACATGCGGCTCGCCCTTCAGCGAATGCAGCGCATCCTCCCAGTACGACGCAAGCTCGGCGCCGCGGGTCAGCAGCCCTTCTTCCTTGTAGGTGTCGAGGGTGGCCAGAGCCGCCGCCGAAGCAATCGGATTGCCCGAATAGGTGTAGCCGTGGAAGAACTCGATCAGGTGCTCCGGCCCGGTCATGAAGGCGTCGTGGATTTCCTTCTTCACGAACACCGCGCCCATCGGGATGACGCCGTTGGAGACGCCCTTTGCCGTGGTGATGATGTCGGGGACGACGCCGAAATAGTCGGACGCAAACGGCGTGCCGAGACGGCCGAAACCGGTGATGACTTCGTCGAAGATGAGAAGGATGCCGTGCTTGGTGCAAATCTCGCGCAAGCGCTGCAGATAGCCCTTCGGAGGGATCAGCACGCCGGTCGAACCGGCGACCGGCTCGACGATGACGGCAGCGATCGTCGAGGCGTCATGCAGCGTGACGATGCGCTCCAGCTCGTCGGCCAGCTCCGCGCCGTATTCGGGCTCGCCCTTGGTGAAGGCGTTCTTGGCCGGCAAATGCGTGTGCGGCATGTGGTCGACGCCGCCCAGCAGGGTGCCGAACATCTTGCGGTTGGTGACGATGCCGCCGACCGAGATGCCGCCGAAATTGACGCCATGGTAGCCACGCTCACGGCCGATCAGGCGGGTGCGTGCGCCCTCGCCCTTCACGCGCTGGTAGGCGATCGCCATCTTGAGCGCGGTCTCGACCGATTCCGAGCCGGAATTGGTGAAGAACACATGGTCCATGCCCTCGGGCGCGATGTCGACGAGGCGGTTGGCCAGCTCGAAGACGATCGGATGGCCCATCTGGAACGCCGGCGCATAGTCGAGCTCGGCTGCCTGCTTCTGGATCGCCTCGGTGATCTTGGGCCGGCAGTGGCCGGCATTGACGCACCACAGGCCCGCGGTGCCGTCGAGAATCTTGCGGCCGTCGCTGGCCGTGTAGTGCATATCCTTGGCCGCAACCATCATCCGCGGCGCCTGCTTGAACTGCCGGTTCGAAGTAAACGGCATCCAGAATGCGCTGAGATCGTTGGGCGTAACTTTTAGCCTGTCCGACATGACCAAGCTCCCTTTCTTCCCCTGTTTCGACACGGCCAACGCTTGGTCTTCGATGCGTTTTTGTGTTACGCAATTTTTTGACCGATTGGACAAACGTTAGCACCGCCGCATCGGCGGTCAAGGGATTACTACCGGAAATGCGGCTTCTGAGGCGCGCTCCACAGGTCGGCAAGAACTGGTCCAGCGGATTGGTCCAGATGGCGCTTCAGCCTACCCTCGAATGCGGGACGTCATGACCATGGAAGGCTCCACGCCGCGCGGCCGAACACGCATCCAGAAAGAAAAGCGCGAGGTCATCCTCGAAGCGGCGCTCGAGGTGTTTTCGACCAACGGTTTCAGGGGCTCGACCATCGACCAGATCGCCGAAGCGGCGGGTATGTCGAAGCCCAATTTGCTCTACTATTTCCGCCGCAAGGAAGACATCCACGAGACGCTGATGCACCGGCTGCTCGCCACCTGGCTGGCGCCGCTGAAGGAGTTGGACGACATCGGCGATCCGATGACCGAACTCAGGGGCTACATCCGGCGCAAGCTCGAGATGGCGCGCGACTATCCGCGCGAGAGCCGGCTGTTCGCCAACGAGATATTGCAGGGCGCGCCGCGCATCATGGCGATGCTCGAAGGCGAACTGAAAACTTTGGTCGACGAAAAGGTCGAGGTCATCAGGGGCTGGATGCGATCAGGCAAGGTCGCCAGGGCCGACCCCTGGCACCTGATCTTCGCCATCTGGGCAACAACCCAGCACTATGCCGATTTCGACGTCCAGGTCCGCGCCGTGCTCGGCCCGGACCGCGGTGGCGACGGTCGCTTCGAGGACGCCGCGCGCTTCCTCGAACAGCTTTTCCTTGAAGGGCTTAGGCCGAAAAGCTGAATCGATTTCGGAGAACCGCCTCTACTGGCTTCTCGAAATCAGGAGCAGCAGGTTGCTGGCCAGCAGGAAGGCGCCGACGAAGCTGTTGAAGCGCGAAGTGCGTTCCATGCCCTGGTAGTTCCAGAAATTGTGGAACATCGGCAACGTCGCGACCATGAACAGGACCAGCGCCGACGCCGCATAGACGAGATGGAAGTCGGCGATCACCATCAGCCCGGCGAGGATCTGCAGCGAGATGCCGGCCCACAGGACGGGTTCGGCCAGCCGCACTCCGCGCGCCGTCATCATGCCGGCGAGCATCTTGGCATTGCCAATGTTGCGCAGGCCGACAAACACGAACATCCCGCCAAACAGCAATCGTGCGACGAGATCGAGCATTGAAACGTTTTCGAACATCAAACTCCGCCCGCGACCGCCAGGCGGCCGCTTGATCTGAATTCTTTTCCAATGAGACAGGGGTTGCCTCAGGCCGCCTTGGCCTGGTCCACCGGATGGATGGCGTGGAACGTCACGCAAATCCGGTTCCAGGTGTTGATCATGCCGACAGCCACCGTCAGCTTGACCAGTTCCTCCGCCGAGAAATGCTGGAGGCCTTCGGCATAGAGTTCGGCCGGAACGCCGCCATCGGCAATGTTGGTCACCGCCTCGGTCCATTTGAACGCCATGCGTTCGCGTTCGGAAAACAGCGGCGATTCCTTCCAGGCGGCGACCAGCCACAGGCGCTGTTCGGTCTCTCCGTCCTGCCTGGCTTCGCGGCTGTGCATGTCGACGCAATAGGAGCAGCCGTTGATCTGCGACGCGCGCAGCTTGATCAGATGCAGCAGGCCGTGCTCGAGCCCGCATTCGTTGATTGCGGTGTTCAGCGCCACGACCTGCTTCATCAGATCGGGAGCGGTGGCGAAAAAATTCAGTCTCTGCTTCATGATCTCAGCCTTTCATCCTGGTTCGGGAATTCTGCGGCCGCTGGTTCTGCGCCACGAAGGCGCAACTGGCGGCGACGATGCGCTGATCGGTGTTCTCAGTGAAATCGGTGACAATGTCGGAGAGACGTGTGCCGGCAAGCGCCATCCGGTAGGCGCGCTCGGCCTTGAGCATGGCGACGTTGATGCCGCAGGGCTTCACATAGGCCGACGGGTCGAGCGCGTGGCTGCCCTTCTGCCTGATCTCGCCGCAGCGGAACGCCGGCTCCCTGCCCTCGATCGCCAGCACGATATCGAGCAGCGTAATCTGCTCGGCCGGCCGCGCCAGCCGATAGCCGCCGCTGGGGCCGGGCACCGATTCCAGCACCTTCGCCGCCGTCAGCGCCTTCAGATGCTTGAGCAGATAGCTCGGCGACAGGCCGAAGGCTTCGGCCATCGCATTGCCCGGCAGCGTGCCGTCGCCGTCGACGCCCGCCAGCATCGCCGCGCAATGGATCGCTGCCTCCACGCCATCACCAAGCTTCATCGCCATCTCCTTATCGTGGATACTTTATGTCATGGATAAATCTTATCTGCAATACTCACCTGCGAAAATCTGGATAAGACCTGCGCCGTTCAGCACATCCGCAGATGCTCGATGGTGAACCGCCGGCGACCCGCGGCAGTTTTTTGTTAAAATGCCGGCCTTATCCGCAACCACACATTGAAAAAACAATCCTATTGTCGCCTCACCGCTGAGGTGGACCCATGACGAACGCAAGCATCGCACTGCTGATCGACGCCGAAAATCTGCCGGCCAGACAGGCACCGGCGATTCTGGCGCATGCGCAATCACTCGGCAGGGTCTTGGTCAGAAAGGTCTTCGGCGACTTCTCCGCCGGACGGCTGGCAAGCTGGACCGAACAATGCCGCTCGAACGTGCTTGAGCCTGTCTTCCAACTGTCGAGCGGCAAGGGCAAAAACTCGACCGACATGGCAATGACCATCCAGGCGATGGACCTGCTTCACGAAGGCAAGGTCGACGTGTTCTGCGTCGCCTCCAGCGACCGGGATTTCCTGCCGCTGGTCCACCGGCTGCTGGGGGCCGGCAAGAAGGTCTATGGCATCGGCGAGGCCAAGACCGGCAGCACGCTGAAGGGCGCTTACACCGGCTTCTTCGAACTCAGGATCGAAAGGCATGACAAGGAGCCCTCCAGCCCGGCGGTCGCACCTGGAAGTGGCGGGCCAGGCCCATCAGAGAAGACGCACGAGCGCCTTCTCTGCGTGATGGACAAGATCGAACTCACGCCGGCCAGCGGTGGTTGGTTCGCCCTCTCGCCGCTCTCAAACGCCCTGCGCAGGGCGGACCCCGCTCTCGCCGCAACATTCTGCGGCAGCGGCAAGTTCCTCAGAAACATCAAGGCAAGTGGCCTGTTCGAGGAAAAAGGCACAGGCGCCACGATGCAAATCCGTGTTCGGCCGAATGTCGTCAAGCGGCAGCAGCGTGCCGCTCATCAGTAAGCCGGCGGGAAAATCCGCCGGCCCTGCCCACGGCTTGCCACCCCTACTCCGCAGCCACCTTGGCCATCGGGTTGTTGGGGTGCGTCGTCCAGTTGGCATAGTTGGGCGACACCGGCTTGCCGGTGCGCTTGTCCATGGCCCCGACAGCCAGCGGCTCCATGGTGATGCAGCCCTGGACCGGGCAGACATTGACGCACAGGTTGCAGCCGACGCATTCCTCCTCGATCACCTCGAAGTGGCGCTGACCGTCCAGCATGCTTGTTATCGCCTGGTGCGAGGTGTCCTCGCAGGCGATGTGGCAGCGGCCGCACTTGATGCAGGCGTCCTGGTCGATATGCGCCTTGGCGACATAGTTGAGGTTGAGATACTGCCAGTCGGTGACGTTGGGGGTGGCACGGCCGACGATGTCGTCGAGCGAGCGGTGGCCCTTCTCGTCCATCCAGTTTTCGAGACCGGCGATCATCTCCTGCACGATCTTGAAGCCGTAGGTCATCGCCGCCGTGCAGACCTGCACGTTGCCGGCACCCAAGGCCATGAACTCGGCCGCATCGCGCCAGGTGGTGATACCGCCGATGCCGGAGATCGGCAGGCCGGCGGTTTCCGGATCGCGGGCGATCTCGGCCACCATGTTCATGGCGATCGGCTTGACCGCCGGGCCGCAATAGCCGCCATGGCTGCCCTTGCCGTCGATGGTCGGCTCCGGCGCGAAGCTGTCGAGGTCGACGCCTGTTATCGAGTTGATGGTGTTGATCAGCGACACGGCATCCGTCCCGCCGGCACGTGCGGCGCGCGCGGGCTTGCGCACGTCGGTGATGTTGGGCGTCAGCTTGGTGATGACGGGCATGCGGGTGTTTGCCTTGCACCAGCGCACCACCATTTCGATGTATTCGGGCACCTGGCCGACGGCGGCACCCATGCCGCGTTCCGACATGCCGTGCGGGCAGCCGAAATTGAGCTCGATGCCGTCGGCACCGGTCTCCTCGACAACCGGCAGGATCGCCTTCCAGGCCTCCTCGACGCACGGCACCATCAGCGATACGACGATCGCCCGGTCGGGCCAGTCCATCTTGACCTGCTTGATCTCGCGCAAATTGGTCTGCAGGTCGCGGTCGGTGATCAGTTCGATGTTGTTGAGACCGAGCAGGCGCCGATCGGCGCCCCAGATCGCGCCGTAGCGCGGGCCGTTGACGTTGACGACCGGCGGGCCCTCCTCGCCGAGCGTCTTCCAGACAACGCCGCCCCAGCCGGCCTTGAAGGCGCGGATGACGTTGTAGGCCTTGTCGGTCGGCGGCGCGGACGCCAGCCAGAACGGGTTGGGCGACTTGATGCCGACGAAATTGTTGCGGATGTCTGCCATCTTGTCCTCCCTTAGCCGATCAGGGCGCGGTTGATGGATTCAGCCGCGTCGCGCCCTTGCGCCACAGCCGAGACGGTCAGGTCGTCGCCACCGGCAATGCAGTCGCCGCCGGCCCAAACCCTGGCGAGCGACGTGCGCCCCTCGCCATCGACCTTGATGCGGCCGCCTTCCATGGCAACCGAGGGGCCGCTGCCGTTGAGTGCCGCCGGCTCGAAACTCTGGCCGATCGCCTTGAACACCTGGTCGGCGGCGAGCCTGACGACCTCGCCTGTACCCGAGAGCTTGTCGCCCTTCATGGCGGTGTATTCGAGCTCGATGGCAACGACCTTGCCGCCTTCGGAGATCACCTGCTTTGGCTGCAGCCAGTGACGGATGACGACGCCGTTGGCGGCGGCAAGATCCTGCTCGAACACCGAGGCGTTCATGTTCTCCTGGCCGCGCCGGTAACAGATCGTCACCTCCTCGGCACCGAGCAATTTGGACTGGACGGCGGCGTCGATGGCCGTCATGCCGCCACCGATGACGACGACGCGGCGCCCGACCGGCAGGCCGGCGAGATCTGTCGACTGGCGCAGCACCGAGATGAAGTCGACGGCGTTGGAGACGCCGTTGGCGTCCTCGCCATCGGCGCGCAGCGCATTGACGCCGGCGAGGCCGAGGCCGAGGAACACCGCATCATAAAAAGCGGTGAGGTCGGCGAGATGATAGTCGCGGCCAAGCGCCTTGCCGTTCTCGGTATTGATGCCGCCGATCGCGGTCACATAGTCGACCTCGGCCTGGGCGAAGTCGTCGGTGCTCTTGTAGGCGGCGATGCCGTATTCGTTGAGACCGCCGGACTTGGGCCGCGCCTCGAGGATTGTCACGTCATGGCCGTGGCGCGCGAGACGGTGCGCAGCAGCGAGCCCCGCGGGACCTGCGCCGACGACGGCGACCTTCTTGCCGGTCGAGGCGGCGCGCTTGTAGAACTGCTTGCCCTCCTCCATCGCAACGTCGGTGGCGTAGCGCTGCAGGCGGCCGATCTGCACCGGCTTGCCCTCGGCGACCTCGCGGACACAGACCTCCTCGCACAGCGTCTCGGTCGGGCAGACGCGGGCGCACATGCCGCCGAGAATGTTCTGGTCAAAGATGGTCTTGGCCGATCCGAGCGGATTGCCGGTCGCGATCTGGCGGATGAACATCGGGATGTCGATGGAGGTCGGACATGCCTGCATGCACGGGGCGTCGTAGCAGAAGTAGCAACGATCAGCCTCGACCAGCGCTTCGTGATGGTCGAGCGGCGGGTGCAGATCCGAAAAATTCTCGGCGTATTGAGCGGACTCAAGGCGGCCGCCGACGATGCCTTCCTTGAAAAGACCTTCTGCCATTCCAGTTCCCCAGTTTTTATTGGTTTTGAGGAAGCGTAGCACTTTCTATTTTTTTATCAATTGGTCAATTTTCGAGCTAACCAGTTGAAAAGTCTCAAAAATAACATGACTTTTGTAGTCATGATTTGCATCGGATATTTTCGGCGCCGCAGTAATTTTCGCGACGCTGTCGGAATTCCGTCCGGGTCGGCGTCCTATGATGGTTCCGCTGCGTCACCGGCGATCCGCATGCCGGCGAAAGACGGCAGCCACGCAAGGGAGCCAGATCATGCCCCATACCCCGCAATCCTTCTTCTGGTACGAACTGATGACGTCCGACCTCGACGCTGCCGAGGCCTTCTACAAAGCCGTGGTGGGCTGGCGTGCCGAGCCCTTCGACAAGGCGCCAGGCATGCCCCGCTACATCATCGTCAATGCCGGCGACCGTGGAGTCGGCGGGTTGATGACCCTGCCCGAGGATGCCAGGAAAATGGGCATGCCGCCCGCCTGGCTCGGCTACATCCACACTACGGATGTCGATGCCGCGGTGGCGAAGCTTGCAAGGGCCGGCGGCACCGTTCACCGCGCGCCTGACGACATACCGGGCGTCGGCCGCTTCGCCGTCGTCGCCGACCCGCAAGGAGCAGCCTTCATGGTCCTGCAGCCAAATGGTCCCGACCAGCCGGCGGTGCCGCTGGATACACTGGGGCATGTCGGCTGGCATGAACTCTTCACCACCGACTGGCAAAAGGCGCTCGATTTCTATTCGAGCCAGTTCGGCTGGGGCAAGGACGAACAGTTCGACATGGGCGAGATGGGCATCTACCAGATGTTCAACGCCGGCGCCGGCATGATCGGCGGCATGATGAACAAGCCCGAGCAGATCCCGGTGCCGGTCTGGCAGTTCTATTTCAACGTCGCCGCGATCGACGCCGCCACAAAGCGCGTGACCGACAATGGCGGCAAGGTCGTGATGGGTCCGATGGAGGTGCCCGGCGGCCAGTGGATCGTGCAATGCCAGGACCCGCAGGGCGCCCATTTCGCCTTGCTGGCAGCGGTCAGGTAGACACGGCGACGGCGCCGTCTTTCGGTGCAGGGCGCCGTCCGTTGCGACCGTCGTCCCGGGCGAGCAATGTTGTTCTGAACCGCAGCGGCGGCATCTTCGTCACGGCATGGATCCCCGGGACGCCACGACGGCGCTACGCGCCTGCGGCGCCCGAGGATGACGGAGGTGGAAGCGCCCGGTGCCAATCGCCAACGTCGGCTCGAAATGCTGGCCGGACACATGCCTGTCCCGCATCAAATGCAGGCATGCCGAGTTCGCTTCTGAAGGCAAGACAACGTAGGCCATTGGCCAAGGGCGTATTTACCTCCGTCATCCTCGGGTCGGAGCGCGAGGGAAGCGAGCGGCGGAGATCCCGGGGATCCATGCCGTGACGGCGGATCTCGCGCAGCGGCGCAGGAAGCGGAAGACCCTTGGTAGCCAGAAGCGACGCATCAGTGTCGTGCCCAACAAAAATATCCGCACGACCGTGGAGAAGCACTCCCCGCCCTCACCTCTCGGTCGCGATGTCGTGCGCGCCGCCCTTGCCCAGGCTGATGACCGGCTCCATCGCGTCGAAGGCGCTGGGCGGCAGGTGGCATTTGATCTGGTGACCGTCACCGAATTCGCGCACCGGCGGCACCTGGGTTTCGCAGAGATTGCCCGGCACCTGGCTCTTGTAGCGACAGCGCGTCTGGAACGGACAGCCTGATGGCGGGTTCATCGCCGAAGGAATGTCGCCTTCCAGAACGATGTGCTTTTTCACGACGCTCGTGTCGGCGATCGGGATCGCCGACAGAAGCGCCTCCGTATAGGGGTGGTAGGGCGGCGAGAATATCTGGTCGGTGGTGCCCTGCTCGACGATGTGACCGAGATACATGACAACCACGCGGTCGGCGATGTAGCGCACGACGGAGAGGTCATGGCTGATGAACAGCATCGTCGTCTTCGACTTGCGCTGGATGTCCATCAGAAGCTCGGTGACAGCCGCCTGTACCGAGACGTCAAGCGCCGAGACGGGCTCGTCGGCGACCACGACGCGGGCATTGCCGGCAAAGGCGCGGGCCACGCCGATGCGCTGTTTCTGTCCGCCCGACAGCTGGCGCGGCATGCGTGTGGCGAAGGCGCGCGGCAGCTTCACCAGATCGAGCAACTCGTTCATCCGCTCGCGCCGCTCGTTGGCATTCTTGCCGACGCCGAATTTCTCCAGGGTGCGGACGATCTGCGAGCCGACCGAATGGCTGGGGTTGAGCGTGTCGAACGGGTTCTGGAACACCATCTGGATCGACGACACCGTGGCGACGTCGCGGTCCTCGATGCCGGTCGACTGGATTTCCTTGTTGCCGAGCAGCACCTTGCCCGAGCTTGCCGTTTCGAGCCCGAGCAGCACCTTGGCCAGCGTCGACTTCCCGCAGCCGCTTTCGCCGACGATGGCAACCGTCTCGGATTCGCGCGCCTCGAAGCTGATCGTCTCGTTGGCCTTGACCACACGGCCTTCGCTTGAGCCGAACACCTCGCTGCCACCGACCCGGTAATATTTCTTCAGGTCGTCGATCTTGAGAACCGTGGCGCCCGGCTTGATTTTCTCATGCTTCTTGTCGGCGCCGGGCGGCAGGGCTGCCCAGTCTATCTCGTTGAAGCGGACGCAGCGGCTGAAATGGCCGTCATGGCCGGCGACCGGCAGCATCGCGATTTCGGCGGCGTTGCAGACGCCCTCGACGAAATGGTGGCAGCGCGGGCCGAAATTGCAGCCCTTGGGGCGCTGGTGCGGCAGCGGCAGCTGGCCCGGGATGGCGACCAGCGGCCGCGAGTTCTTGTCGGCGCCGGGCAGCGGGATCGAGCGGAACAGCCCTTGCGTATAGGGGTGACGCATCCGGTCGAACACGTCCTTGATAGAGCCGGTCTCGACCGCCTCACCCGAATACATGACCGTGATGCGGTCGCAGGTCTCGAGGATCAGGCCGAGATTGTGCGACACGAAGATCATCGACGTGCCGAACTGCTTGCCCAATCCCTTGACCAGCTGGACGATGCCGGCCTCGACGGTGACGTCGAGCGCGGTCGTGGGCTCGTCCAGCAGCAGGAGCGCCGGCTTCGACAGCAGCGCCATGGCGATGACGATGCGTTGCTGCTGCCCGCCGGAAAGCTGGTGCGGATAGGAGCGCATCATGCGCTCGGGATCGGGCAGCTTGACCGCGCGGACCATTTCCAGCGCCCTGCCATAGGCCTCTTCCTTCGACACCTTGTCGTGGATCAGCGGCACTTCCATCAGCTGCTGGCCGACCTTCATCGCCGGGTTCAGGCTCGCCATCGGCTCCTGGTAGATCATGGCGATCTTGTTGCCGCGGATGGCGCGCAACTCGTCTTCCGACAGTTCGCCCATGTCCCTGCCCTGGAACTTGATGCGCCCGCCGACGATCTTTCCGATGTTGGAGAGGTCGCGCATGATGCCGAGCGACACGGTCGACTTGCCACAGCCGCTCTCGCCGACGATGCCCATCGCCTCGCCCGGCATGACGGTGCACGAGAAATCCATCACCGCGGGAATCTCGCCGGCGCGGGTGAAGAACGAGATCGAGAGGTTCTCGATCTCGAGGATCGGTTCCTGGCCAGCGGCGTTTCTGACGGTCTCGTTCATCGACGTCTCTCCTGGCGGTGGAGGTGCCTTGTCACAGAATAGTCGCCCCCCACTCCGCCTCGCTGCGCGAGGCACCTCTCCCCCGCTCGACGGGGGAGAGGTGGCCCGAAGGGCCGGAGTGGGGGTCGACCGAACATCAAGCCTCAGTCCTTCATCGATTGTTCGCGCAGCGCATCGGCCAGAAGGTTGAGGCCGAGCACGAACGACATCAGGGCGAAAGTCGGCGGCAGTGCCGGATGGATGAAGGAGCGCAGCAGGCGACTGGCGTCCTTGATCGCCGTGCCCCAGTCCGGACTTTCGGGCGCGAGGCCCAGTCCGAAATAGCCGAGCGTGCCGAGCAGGATGGTGGTGTAGCCGATGCGCAGGCAGGCATCGACGATCAGCGGCCCGCGCGCGTTGGGCAGGATCTCCCACAGCATGATGTACCACGGCCGCTCGCCGCGCGTCTGGGCGGCGGAGACGTAGTCGCGCGTCTTGATGTCCATGGTGAGACCCCGGACGATGCGGAACACACCCGGGCTGGAGGCGAAGACGACGGCGACGAAGATGTTGAGCTGGTTGGGGTCGATGGAGATGATGCCGAGCGGATCGGCGTTGAAGACGAGGCCGGCATAGACCCAGCCGCCGAGCAGCAGCGTCAGCCCGACATAGGGATAGAGCTTTTCCGGTCGCGTCTTGAAGCGGGTGTAAAACAGCACCGTGAAGAAGATGATCGGAAACAGGAAGAACACGCCTGCCATCGCATAGGGGATCGGCGTGTCCATGATGCCGGGCGTCACCAGCAGGTAAAACAGCAGGATGACGGGAAAGGCCAGCACCAGGTTGGCGAGGAACGACAGGAAGGCGTCGATCTTGCCACCATAGTAGCCGGCCGGCAGGCCAAGGGTGATGCCGACCATCAGCGCGAAGGCGGTGGCCGCCGGCGCGATGATCAGCACGATCTGGCTGCCGAACACCATGCGCGAGAACACGTCGCGAGACAGCTTGTCGCCGCCGAACAGGTAGGTTTTGCCGCTGTCCGGCACGATGGCGCCCGGCAGCGCGTCCTTCATGATCGGGATCTGGGCCAGCGGATCGAACGGCGCGACGCGCGACGCAAAGATCGCCGTGAACAGCCAGAAGAAGCAGATGAACACGCCTGATATGCCGACGCCGCTGTCGTAGAGCTGGCCGTAGAGGCCGAGGTGCTTGCGGAAATTGAAGCTGGCGAAGAGCACGATGGCCATGGCAAGCCATACCGGCCAGAACTGGTAGAGCACACCCAGGACGATCTGGAAGGCGCCGATGTATTCGATCTGCATGCGGCGCGCTCCCTATTGAACCCTGATGCGTGGATTGAGGTAGGCGTAACCGATGTCGGAAATCAGCTGGGTGATCAGCACGATGAACACCGAGACCAACGAGCAGCCAAGCAGCAGGTCGATGTCGTTGTTGCCGGCTGCCTCGACCAGCGTGTAGCCGAAGCCCTGGTAACGGAACATCACCTCGACGATGACGACGCCGGTGAGCAGCCACGGGAACTGCAGCATGATGACGGTGAATGGTGCAATGAGCGCGTTGCGCAGCGCGTGCTTGACCACGACATTGCCGAACGACAGGCCCTTGAGGCGCGCGGTGCGGATATATTGCTGCGTCATCACCTCGACCATCGAGGCGCGCGTCATGCGGGCGATGTAGCCGATGCCGTAGACGGCCAGCGTCATGACCGGCAGCGTGAAATTGTAGAAGGTGATGCCCTGGCTGGCGGAAGCCGCCGAGCCGTTCAGCCAGCCGAGCCACGACGCGAAGATGACGGTGAAGATGACGCCCGAGACATATTCGGGCGTGGCGGTGGTGGCGATCGAGGCGACGGACAATGTCCTGTCGAGGCGCGAGCCCTCGCGCATGCCGGCAAGGATGCCGATCAGCAAGGCTATGGGGACCATCGTCACGAGCACCCAGAACATCAGGATGCCGGTGGCGCCGAGGGCCGGAAACAGCTTGGCGGCGACCGAGGTCTTGAACTTGGTCGAGCAGCCGAAATTGCCCTGCAGGACGCCAGCGAAAGCCGGCTCGGAGGGTTCGTCGCAGAAGCGGAAGCGCGGCGTCGCAGCGCCCGTTGCCGGGTCGATGTTGGGCTGCTTCTTGACCACGCCCAGCCATTGGCCATAGCGGATGAAGAAGTTCTCGCGATAGCCGTTCTTGACCAGCCAGCTCTCAAGCTGGTCGGAGGTCGTGCGCATCTCGGTCTGGCTGATCGCCAGCTTCTTTAGATTGGGCTCGAGGTTGACGAGGAAGAACACCACAAGCGTCAGGCACAGCATGGTCAGCGCCATCGTGCCCAGGCGTCGGATGATGAATGTGAGCATGTGCGTCCCCTGCCTTGATGGGTTTGGGGTCCGTGCCGATCAACCCTGCTTCAAGAGGAGGAAGGGGCGCAAGGCGCCCCCTCCAGGCTGCTTACCCGAGGTCATGCCTCGGAGAGCCAGACCTTGCCGTAGTCGTGCTCGAAGGTCGGGTGCATGCCGTGGTTCTTCACGGCCGCCGTCGAGTGGTTGTAGAGCTTGCGCCAGAACGGCTGGATGATGATGCCGGACTCCTGCAGCGTCAGCTCGATGTCCTTCATCATGTCCTTGCGCTTCTCGGCGTCGGCGACGGCAAGCGCTGCGTTCAGCTTCTTGTCCCATTCCGGGTTCGACCAGGCGCTTTCGTTCCATGCCTCGCCGGTGCGGTAGGCCAGTGCCAGAACCTGCACGCCGAGCGGGCGCATGTTCCAGTTGGTCATCGAGAACGGATACTTGGTCCAGTCGTTCCAGAAGGTCGAGCCCGGCAGAACCGTGCGCTTGACCTTGATGCCGGCCTCGCGCAGCTGGGCGGCGATGGCGTCGCCGGTGTTCTTGTGCCAGTCCTCGTCGACCGTGATCAGCTCGTGCTCGAAATCGGCCTGGCCGGCTTCCGCCATCATCGCCTTGGCGGCGGCAATGTCGCGCGTCTGCTTGGGCAGCTCGAAATACTCCGGATGGATCGGCGCGACATGGTGGTTTTCGGCCGCCGTGCCGGCATTGCCGTAGCCGAGCTGCAGCACCACCGCGTTGTCGACGGCCTTGTGCAGCGCCTGGCGCACCTTCTGGTCGTCATAGGGCTTGTTGGCGACGTTGGTGCGGGCAACGATGGTTGCCGCGGTCACGACTTCCGACTTCACCAGGCCGAGGCCGTCGAGGATCGAGACGTAGTCGGCTGAAGTCTCGAAGTTGGTGTGCACTTCGTTGGCCTCGAAGGCGCTGACCATGGCGGCCGGATCGGTGCCGTAGTCGATCAGCTCGACGCCATCGAGATAGACGTCGCCATTCCACCACTTGCCATCCTCGCGGCGCTTGTAGACGACCTTCTGGCCGACATCGTAGGACACCAGTTCGAACGGGCCGGTGCCGATCGGGCAGGATTTGAAGTCGCCGCCCTTCTCGTCGAAGCTCTTGTGCACGATGAGGCCGGGATAGTCGGTCAGGTTCGGGATGATCGCGATGTCCGACGAGGTCAGCTTCAGCTTGACCGTCATGTCGTCGACCTTCTCGACCGAGCCTTCGCGCAGCTTGCCCGTCTTTTCGTCGACCAGCGAGCCGAGGCGGCCGGGCATCGAATTGCCTTCGGCGCTCTTGTCGGCCCAGCGGGTGAAATTGAAGATCACGTCGTCGGCGTTGAACGGGTCGCCGTTGCTCCAGGTCACGCCCGGGCGGACATGCAGGACATATTCGGTGGCGTCGTCATTCACTTCCCAGCTTTCGAGCAGGTAGGGCTCGAAGGTGTATTTGGCGGTGTACTTGACCAGCGGCTCGATCGCCTGGCGCTGGGCGTTGGCGATTTCCGACCAGTCGGCCTTGCGCGGATCCTTGGGATCCTTGATCCACTGCGCGACCTTGAGCACGCCGCCCTTGGTCGGGGTTTCCTGCGCCAGCGCCTCTGTCGGGGCAACCAGACCGATCATGCCATAGGCCATCGCAGCCGAGGCGCCGAAGGTCGATGCCATCGCCAGAAACTCGCGGCGATCCATCTTTCCGTTGACGACTTCCTGTGCCAGCTCACGGATGTGGCCGGGGACAAGATCAGAATTGCTCTTGTAGAATGTCATTTCCGTCTCCCATTGAATTGGCCTGTAACGTTACCTTTTCGCATCCGATTGCCGTTGTCAAAACGGTTGGATGTCGTAGTTCCCAGGTCCAAGTCTGCAATTTTGAGACGCAGGCAGTTCGCGCGATTACGACAGCATTGACGCAAAAATGCTAATGCTCGCCGGATTTGCCAAAATCTCCACGCCGGCCAACAAGGCCGCAAAAGCCGAGGCGAAGCCTTTGTTGGCCAGATTTCCGCGAAGCGTATGGTGCTGCCGAAAGACGCGGAGATGACCCGCGAAAAGGCGGAATGGGCCTTCGCGAAACCACCGTGCTCCGCCGATGAGATAGTGGCGATACGGCTTCGGTAGGAACGGACGGCGCTAGAGCAATTCCAGGAAAAGTGTGACGCGGTTTTCCGTTCGGAATTGCGTCAAAACAAGGAGATAGAGCGTTTTCGCGATTCGAAGAAAAGCGAAAATGCTCTAGTATTCGCGCTCGTAGAAGATGCCGCCCTTGGCCTCGCCATCATCGGTCGCCTGGCCGCGCAGCTTGACGCCGCGACCGACATTCAGGTCGATCGTCGCCTTGCCGGAACCAGGCTGGTCGCCCTTTTCAAGGCTGAGATAGGTGCGGTCGTTGAGATATTTGCCGACTGCAACCGAGGTTCCGCCCTGGTCGTTGGTGCGGATGTCCAGGTCGTCGACGCCAAGCGTCGCGCGCAGGCTCGACAACAGCGACGTCGAGCCACCGATACCGGCCATCGTGGCCGCGGCATCCGCGAGTTGGGCAATCTGCAGCGGCGACAGGTTGGACATCGAGCGGCCGAAGATCAGGCGCGCCAGAACCTCGTCCTCGGGCAGCGCCGGCACCGACGAGAAGGTGAATTGCGGGTTGTTGGCCTGACCGGTGATACCGATGGTGACGGTGGCGTCACCGGCTGTCGTTTCGGCGGCGAAATTGATGGTCGGCACCAGCGAGCCCGAGAAGCCGACGGATCCCTGGGTGAAGTTGAGGCGCTTGCCGAGGACGGACAGACGCCCGCGCCTGAGCGTGAATTCGCCGATCGCTTCGGGCGCCGCCGACGACCCGGTCAGGCGCAGCGTTCCGCCCAGTTCCGCGTCGAGACCGCGTCCCTGGACGAAAATCTGACTGGGTGCGTTGACGGTCACGTCGAGCTTGAGCGCGCCGTTGCCGCCGCTGGCCTGTTCGGCCGGGCGCATGGCATTCTGCTGGGCGATGACGGCTTTCGGCGCGTCGCGGTGCTTGACGTCGACCGCGTTCAGCCCGCCCGGGAATTTTTCCGGAATGCTGATGACCGTGCGGGCCAGATTGATGGTGCCGGAGAGCACCGGCGCGGTGACCAGCGGCCCCTTGATGGTGATGTCGCCGCCGAGATTGGCCGTCACCACGCGGCCATCGGTATAGCGCCCATCGGTGAGCTTGATGGCGATGTCGGCCGGGAAGCCCTGCGCCGCGTTGGTGCCGACAGTGCCGCTCGCAGTCAGCGTTCCGCCGGTCGAGACGTTGCCGGTCAGGCGATTGATGCGGGCGACGCCAGCGTCGATGCCTATGTCGAGATTGATGTCGTTGATGGACAGCCCCATCTGCGCCGCCAGCAGACGAGCACCGGAGGAGCGGACATTGCCCGAAATCACCGGCGACGACGCTGGGCCACGGACCTGAACGTTGACGTCAGCGGACCCGGTGAGTTGCAGCCCCTGCGCGGCAAGCGTCCGCGTCAGGAAGGCGAACGGCACCGGCCCGGAGACATTGACATCGAGCGTTACGGGTTGGCTGGTGACGACGGAACCGCCGCCGCGCAGGGCGAGCCCCGAGCCTTCCGAGATGTCGGCCTGGAATGTCAGCTTGCCGCCGGCGAAGGTGCCGCTTGAGCCGATGTTCATGGCGCCAAAACCCGCGCCCGTGGTCTGGGCGATTGCCGCGCCCGCAACCTTGACGTCATAGCGCACGGTCGGGTTGGCGGCCGCACCCGTGACATTTACGGTGCCGGAAACCGAACCGGCAGCGCCGAGGCCCGGCGAGAATGAATTGGCGAGCGAGGCAGGCACGTCGGCCAGAACGGCGTTGAGGTTGAGATTGGCACCGGCAGTGCCGGAAACGGTGGCGGTGCCTCCGCCCAGCTTGAGCGCCAGCTTGTCGAGCGTGGTGACGCCGCCGGCAATCGCCACCGTCGTCGGGCGGGCCAGCGCCGCGCGGATGCCACGTACAGTGGCTTCGCCGGACGCCAGTTCGATGGTCGTCGTGCCGCCGCCGATCTTGAGCCGGCCGGCGGCCCTTGCCGGAATGTCGGCAACGGTCGCGCCGCCGGAAAACCCGGTCCATTCGCCGTCACGCTTCAAGCTGACGTCGATGCCGCTGATGACGGTCTTGCCCGATGTCACCGACTTTGCCTTGACCGTGCCGGAGATCGCCGGGGCCTTCAGGTAGTTGAGGATGTCGGCATTGACGGTGACCGCGTTCGCGGCGATGTCGCCGCGCTTGAGTGCGGCCGTGTTCGCCTCGACTGTCACCTGGGGCACGTCGCCATTGCGGGTGAAGTTGATCTTGCCGCGCACGTCGCCCTCGGCCGTCTCCAGCGCCAGCGCGGCGATCGGGCCGATGTCGGGAAGGTCGAAGGTGATGGCGCCAATGGGCACGAAGCCCTTGTCGAAAACGAGGTCGCCGGAGAGCTTGTTTTGGCCAAGAGACAGCGACAAACCCTTGATTTCGCTCGTTCCGTCTGCGGTCCGCAAGACGGCGTTGCCTTCAAGCGCCTGGCCGGCGACATTGCCGGTCAGCGCCACGGTGGCAGCCGGATTGGCAGGATCGACCGTGCCGCTGGCCTTCAGGTCGAGCCCGGTGATCTGTCGCGAGGCGACCTCCAGGCTGTCGGCGGTGACATTCAGCGTCACATCGGGCGCGGTCCGCGCGCCTCTGGCGGTCAGCGCAAAATCGATGGCGCCGCTGGCTTCCCTGGACAGCAGCGAAACGTCGGCGAAGGACCCCTTGAGATCGGCGTCTATCTCGCTGCCCTGGACGCGTGCGGTGCCCTGCGCCTTGAGCGCTCCAGAGGTCAGCTCGATGGCGTTCGCAGCGAACGCGCCCTCGGCATCGCGGCTTGCGGTGGCCGAGAACTGGGTGCGTTCGGCGAGTGCGATGCGCAGGCCGGCCGGCAGGGCGCTCGACAGCACGTCAGCCTTGAGCCCAAGCTGAAGCGCGAGGTCGGCGAGGTTGAGCTTGGCGTTCATCTCGCCATTCAGCGCATCGCTGCGGATCGTGCCCTGCTCTACGACGAGTTCGGTCTTGCTGATCGAACCGCCCATGTCGACGGATACCCGCCCGGCGACCAGCGGGGCCAGCGTCGCGACATCGGTCTTGAGTTCGGCGACGCCGAGCTTGATGGTGAACGGGCCGCTGCGCTCGGCAATGTCGAAATTGTCGGAATGCGCGGAAGCGACGATGTCGCGCACTTCGGTGTTGCCGGCGATGACCGACAGCAGCGACGCGCTGAAGTCGACCGCCGGTGCCTTGCCGTCGCCAAAGGCGCGCAGCGAGGCGCTGTTGACGGCGACTGTCACCGGCTGGGCGTCGCTGCCGAGGCTGAGCACGATCGGGCCCTTGGCCGCGGTGACGTCGAACGACAGGTCGGCGGCGCCTTCCGGATTGAGCGACCCGGCGGCCTTGGCGGTCAGCGCTTCGCTGGAAATCGTGGCGCGCTCGATGTCGATGGCGCCGGCGCTGCCGCGGCTGCCGGCGACGTCGAAGGTGGTGTTGCCGGCCAGGAGCGGCTTCAGCATCGCCGGCAGGAAATCCTCGAAATTGCCGTCGCCCTTGGCGGTGACGACGTTGCCCTGGTCGGTCAGTTGGTGCGTTCCGGCTATGCGGGTGACGACCTTGCCGTCGACGGCGAAGGTGCCTGTGCCGCTCCAGTCGGCCGCCGGGCCATCGCCCGAAACGACAAGCTCGACCGCCGGCTGGCCGGGCAGCTTGAGCAGGTTGGCGATGATGCCGCCGGCCGGCTCGGATGCGCGAACGTTGAGCCTGATGCGGTCGTCGGCTGGGGCGAAGGCGATGTCGGCGTCGATGACGCCCTCCCTGCCGTCGCTGCGCGAGACATTGAGCTTGCTTTCGATGGCCAGCGGCGACCGGTCGGCGCGCAGCGTGCCCTTGGCCGCCAGCTCGGCGATGCCGGCACCCGCGAGGACCTCGCCGAGCGCGATGTCAGGCAGGTCGATCTGGCGGATATCGACCGACACCGGCAGCGAGAAGCCGCCGCTGCTTTCCGTCTTGGCGCCGCCCTGCGGCAGACGGGCGACCTCGATGCGCTCGACGGCGACCTCTTCCGCGCGGAACGTACGCGACAAGAGCGCCAGCGGCGACCAGTCGACGGAAATGCCGCGCAGCGCCAGCCAGGCACCCTGGCTGTCCTCGATGACGACACTCTCAAGCGTCAGATTGCCCGACCAGATCCCGTTAAGACCACTCAGCCTGATCTTCTGCTCGTCGGTGGAGGCAACAGCGGAGATCAGCCCGGCAAGATTTTCCCGCCCCTTCGAGGTCAAGGTGAACACGCCGAGCGCGCCGGCCAGCAGGGCCAGCACGATAAGGAGCGTAACAGACAGGATGCGCAGGATTTTCTTCAGCATGGCCATCGGAATCAGAAGGACTGGCCGACACCGGCATAGATACCGTAGCGCGGGTCGCCGGGTTCCGGGTTGAGCGGCACGGCGACATCGACGCGCAACGGTCCGAAAGGCGTGAGGTAGCGGACGCCGACGCCGGCGCCGACCTTCACGGACGAAAAATTGGGAAACTGCGTCGTCGAGACCGTGCCGGCGTCGACAAACGGCACGATGCCGATCTTTTCGGTCACCTGGTAGCGCATCTCGATTGAGGTTTCAGCATAGGACAGGCCGCCGGTCGGCTTGCCGTCGGTGTGCGGTCCGATGCCCTGGTAGGCGTAGCCACGTACCGAGCCGCCACCACCGGCATAGAAGCGACGGTCGGCCGGCACCTCATCGAGCGAAGCGCCCAGGATCGAGCCGATGGCCACGCGCCCGGCAAGCACGAACTTGTTGTTGGAATCGAGCCCGTAATAGGTCGAGCCCTCGCCCTTCAGCTTGACGAAGGCATTGCCGTTCAGCGTGTCGTAGGTCGGCTCGGCATAGGCAAGCGCGCGGAAGCCGCTGGTCGGGTTCAGCTTGTTGTCGCGGCTGTCATAGACATATTGCAGCGGCAAGCTGACCAGCAGGTACTTCTTGCCGTCGGGATTGAGCACGTCCTCGATGTCGGAATAGTCGACGGTGATCTCACCCGAGACCGTCTGCTGCTTGGTCAGCTCGTAGGTTAGACCCGTGCTCGCCTTGACCGAGAAGCGGTCGTAGGCGTCGGGATGGTCGGACACCACCTTGGCGTTGGCGAAGAACTTAGACACCGGACCGATGACGCCCGGCTTCTCGAACATGACGCCGGCATTGTAGTTGAGATCGCCGATCTCGGTGGTATCGCCGATGCGGCTGATCGAACCGCTAATACGCAGCTTTTCGGCGCGGCCGAACAGGTTGCGGTGCCCCCAGTAGCCCTCGATGCCGGCACCCTCGGTGTTGGAGAAGGTCGCGCCGGCGCCGAAATAGCGCATCTTGCGCTCGCTGACGCGCACGTCCATCGGAATCTGGCCGGCAGCGTCGAGCTCCTCGGCCTGGTTGATCGCAACGCTCGAGAACACTTCAAGGCCGAGCAGGCGGTTGCGCGTGTCGTCGATCTCTTGCGGCGAATAACGCGTGCCCTGCTTGAGCCCGGTCATGTAGACGGTGAACTCGCGGTCAACGAGCTCGGTCCCATCGACGGTCGTCGGGCCGTAGTCGGCGATGGGACCGGCGGCGACATCGAACGTGACGTCGAGCGTCGCGGTCGGATGGTCGGCGACGATGGTCCGGCTGACGACATGGGCAAGCGGCCTGCCCTCTTCCCGGAGCGCGCGCACGATACCGGCCTCGGCCCGCAACACGGCGTCGGAACTGGCATCGCCGCCGGCGATCAGGCCGAAATCGGCCCCCCTGATGTCGGCGGCGTCACCCTTCAGCACGATGTCGCCGAGCCTGAATTCCTGGCCGGGATGGATGGTGATGGTGACGGCAACCGGCTGCGGCCCGTCGAACACCGCGTCGGGCTCCAGTGAATCGAGCGAGCGGCCGTCGATCGAGATGTCGACGACGCCGTCGTAGCGGGCCTTGGAGAACAAGGCGGCGACAAGCCTCTCGCGGTCGTTGCGCGCCTTGGCGAGCAGGCCGAGCGAGCCGGAAACCGGCCGATCTTCCTCGCTCTTCAGCAGCGATGCGTTTTCGAGCGCCTTCTTGAGGTCCTTGTCCTCGCCGATGACCTCGAACGATGTCACGGCATATTTCAGCGGATCGACGATATCGTCGTCTTCGTCGTTCCCGGCTCCCCAGAGCCTGATTCCGAATATCTTGAGGGCCATTGCCTCATGCGTTTCGACGGCCAGTATGGTGGTCGCCAACAGCGCTGCCAACGCCGCGCGCGGAAGCGCGCGGGCGCCTGTCAGTCTCTGGAATCCACGCAAACGCCGCACAAACATCAAGCCAAGGTAGCTCCCAATCCTAAAATTGGAATGAAGTTTCTGCGAATTCGTAAAGCAGCCACAATCCATATGTCAGTTTTCGCTGGGCGTTTGAACGACCGTCGGGACAGGGATTCGGCTGTGTTCATAGGGGCGAACCGCATGGTCGGGGCAATACCATGCACTGTGTCCAAGACAAACCTTATCCTCGCGGGCTCGGCCTGCAGGCTCCGTATTGACTGTACGGGGCCAAGTCTGAACATGGCGACTTGAACGGCGACTGAGCTGTCGGAGGGACTGATGATGCGTGCGATGCGTGTTTTTCCTGTTTTCGTGCTTGTCTTCCTGGCTTGGGCATCCGCGGCGCTGGCGGCTGAACCGCGGCGCATCGAAACGACTGACGGCAGCGACTATTTCGGCTTCGACCTGAGGTCCGAACAGAATGTGACGCTCGACCAGTGCCAGACGTCATGTCTCGGCGATTCCGCCTGCCGCGCCTTCACCTACAACACCAAGGCGAAATGGTGCTTCCTGAAGTCGGATTTCGCCATCATCAAGCCGTTCGCCGGCGCAGTTGCCGGCAAGGTCGTGCCGCTCAACGGCGATCCCGACATCGGCGCCCCGGCGGAGTTGACCTTCTTCCCAGCCTCGATGATTGACGAGGCCCGCCAGTACCGCAGCGCGCTGACCAACGGCTCGGTGGTGACGGGCGACGAAGGCCTGGCGGCGCTGACCGCCGCCGGCGACAGCTCGTTGCAGTCGGGCGATCCGCGCACCGCGATGCAGAAGTTCCGCGCCGCCGTCGCAATCCTGCCCGATGACGCCGCGATCTGGGCTCGTCTTGCCCGCGCCACCGCCATCGTTTCGCCGATCAACGGCGAGGAGACGGCCTCGCTCCGGCGCGACATGACGTCCAGCGCCTACAACACCTACCTGCTGTCGCGGACCGCCGCCACTCGCGCCGACAGCCTGGCACTTCTGGCGCGCGGGCTCGACAAGCGCGACATGTTCCGTCCCTCGCTGCAGGCCTACGAGGCAAGCCTTGCACTCGACAATTCGGCCGCGATCCGCGCCGAATATGACGACCTGAAAGCGCGCAAGGGCTTCCGCGTCGTCGAACACACCATCGACGCCGACACCACCTCGCCGCGCGTCTGCGCCCAGTTTTCCGAGGCGCTGGTCAAGGCGGGCGTCGACTACGCGCCCTTCGTCACCGTCGATGACGCAGCGCCCAAGAGCGTCGAGGCCAAGGACCGGCAGATCTGCGTCGAAGGCCTGGAGCACGGCAAGCACTATCGCGTCGCCTTCCGTCCCGGCCTGCCTGCAGCCATCGGGGAAGTCCTCGAAGCCCCGGTCGTGCTGTCGGTCTATGTCCAGGATCGGGCCCAGTCGGCCCGCTTCACCGGCGACAGCTTCGTCCTGCCGTCGACGGCTCGCCGCGGCATCCCTGTTGTCACCATCAACATGGAAGCGGCGGACATGAAGCTCTACCGCATCGGCGACCGGTCGCTGGCGCAGTTGCTCTCCGGCTACCAGTTCCTGCGCCAGCTCGACGGCTATGACCTTTCTTCGATCGCCGACCAGATGGGCGAGCCGGTCTGGGAAGGCCAGCTGGCGGTGGCAAACGACCTCAACAAGGAAGTGACAACCTCCTTCCCGGTCGACGAGGCGCTGCCCAGCCGCAAGCCCGGCGTCTATGTGCTGACCGCCCAGCCGGTCGACGACAGGAGCGACACCTGGGCCTCGCGCGCCACGCAGTGGTTCGTCGTCTCGGATATCGGGCTTTCGACCTACACCGGACAGGACGGGCTCAACGTTTTTGCCCGCTCGCTCGGTTCGGCCAAGCCGATGACCGACGTGGAATTGACGCTGCTTGCCCGCAACAACGAAATCCTTGGCACGGCCAGAACTGACGCCGAGGGCCGCGCCACCTTCAATCCTGGCCTGACCCGCGGCGATGGCGGCCTGGCCCCGGCGGTGCTGATGGCCAACCACGGCGACGGCGATTTCGTCTTCCTCGACATGACGCGGGCCGGCTTCGACCTGTCCGATCGCGGCGTCACCGGCCGCGCAGCCCCGGGCGCGCTGGACGTCTACGCCTGGACCGAGCGCGGCATCTACCGCGTCGGCGAGACGGTGCATGCGGCTGCCCTTGCCCGCGATGACGCCGCCAGGGCCAACGACCTGCCGCTGACCTTCATCTTCACCCGTCCCGACGGCGTCGAAGACCGGCGCGTCGTCAGCCAGGACGGCAGCGCCGGCGGCCACGCCGTCGACCTGCCGCTCTCCACTGCCGCGATGCGCGGCACCTGGAGCATGAATATCCACACCGACCCCAAGCAGCCGGCTATCGCCAGCCATATGTTCCTGGTCGAGGATTTCGTGCCAGACCGCATCGAATTCACCCTGACCTCCGACCGCGACGAGATCGCAGTGGGCGAAACCGCGAACGCGACCGTCGACGGCCGCTTCCTGTATGGCGCGCCGGCGGCCGGACTGGCGCTCGAAGGCGAAGTGACGCTGTCGACCAAGCGCGAATGGGACGCATTCAAGGGCTACAGCTTCGGTCTCGCCGACGAGCAGGACGGCGAAGCGACCCGCACCCCGCTGAGCGGCCTGCCGCTGGTCGGCGACGACGGCAAGGCCACCTTCCCGATCGAGGTCGCCTCAGCACCTTCGACGACGCGGCTGGTCAATGCGGCGGTCACCGTGCGCATGCGCGAGACCGGCGGCCGGGCGGTGGAGGAAAGGCTCGACATCGGCGTCCTGCCACAAGGCACGATGATCGGCATCCGGCCGGACTTCGCCGGCGGAGAGGTGCCGCAGGGCGGTACCGCCAAATTCAGCCTGATCGCCGCCCGGCCGGACGGCCAGCGCGCCGAACTCCAGGGCGCGCAATGGTCGCTGGTCAAGGTCGAGCGGAACTACCAGTGGTATCGCTCGGGCAGTTCCTGGAACTACGAACCGGTCACCTTCACCAAGTCGATAGCCACCGGCCAGGTCGACCTCACTGCCAACGCCGAAGCGACCGTATCGCTGCCCGTCGACTGGGGCCGCTACCGCCTCGAGGTCGAGACATCAGATCCCTCGGGTCCCGCGACGAGCTACGAGTTCGACGCCGGCTGGTATGTCTCGGCGACCTCGACCGAGACGCCTGATGGCCTCGAAGTCGCCCTCGACAAGGAAACCTATGCAGCCGGCGAAGTGGCCAAGCTCAAGGTCTCGCCGCGGTTCGCCGGCGAGCTCTTGGTCACCATCGGCGCGGAAAAGCTGGTCAAGACCATCAATGCCAGCATCCCCGCCGAAGGCGCCACCGTCGACATCCCCGTCGGCGGCGATTGGGGCGCGGGCGCTTACGTGACCGCAACGCTGTATCGCCCCGGCGAGGCGCAGGAATCGCGCATGCCGGCGCGCGCCATCGGCCTGAAATGGCTGGCAGTCGATCCGGCCGACAAGAAACTGGACGTCGCCCTGACGCTCCCGGAAAAGACCGAGCCGCGCAAGACGCTCTCGGTGCCGGTCGCTGTCACCGGCGCCAAGGCCGGGGACAAGGCCTATGTCATGGTGGCCGCCGTCGACGTCGGCATCCTCAACCTCACCAACTACAAGGCGCCGGATCCGGAAGACTGGTATTTCGGCCAGCGCATGCTGGGCCTTGAGCTGCGCGATCTCTACGGCCGCCTGATCGACGGGTCGCTTGGCGCCATGGGCAAGCTGCGCACCGGCGGCGACGGTGCGGCCATGACTTCGCAGGGCAGCCCGCCCAAGGAAAAGCTCGTCGCCTTCTTCTCCGGCATCGTCGAGCTCGACGCCGACGGCAAGACGACGATCGATTTCGACATTCCGCAGTTCAACGGCACGGTGCGCGTGATGAGCGTCGCCTGGACCAGCGACGCGGTCGGCCACGCCACAGGCGACGTGATCGTCCGCGATCCTATCGTGCTGACGGCTGGCATGCCGCGCTTCATGGCGCCCGGCGACTTCGCCCTGATGCGGCTCGACATCGCCAACACCGACGCGCCATCAGGCGACTACACATTCGCTGTGGAGACGACGGGCGACCTGTCCACCGGCAGCGCCGCCCTGCCCGCCAAGCTGACGCTTGAACCGGGCAAGCGGCAGACGCTGTCGATCCCGCTCATGCCGCTGACCGCCGGAACCGCCGGGCTGACCATCCGGCTGGCCAATGCCGACGGGCTCGAGGTGCAGCAGGAGCTGTCGTTCCCCGTCCGGCCGGGCCAACTGCCGGTGACGACGCGCATGGTGGTCGATCTCAAGCCCAACGCCTCGCTGCGCATCGACAAGGAACTGCTCGCCGCCAGCCTGCTCGACGACGCCCATGTCAGCGTCGGCGTTTCGCAGTCCTCGGCTTTCGACGTGCCCTCGCTGTTGATGACGCTTGACCGCTACCCCTACGGTTGCGCCGAGCAGACGACGAGCCGGGCGCTGCCCCTGCTTTATGTCAGCGAGCTTTCGGCGGAAGCCGGCATGGCCGACGACCCCGAACTGCGCGAGCGTATCCAGGGCGCCATCTACCGCGTCCTCAACTATCAGTCGTCCTCGGGCAGCTTCGGCCTCTGGGGTCCTGGCTCCGGCGACCTCTGGCTCGACGCCTATGTCACCGACTTCCTGACCAGGGCGCGCGAAAAGAGCTTCGACGTGCCGCAGCAAGCGATGATCCAGGCGCTGAACAACCTGCAGAACTCGATCGGCTACGACGTCGACGTCGAGGACCGCGGCTCGGACATCGCCTATGCGCTCTATGTGCTGGCGCGCAACAAGAAGGCCTCCGTCGGCGATCTGCGCTACTTCGCCGACACCAAGCTCGAGGCCTTCTCGAGCCCGATGGCGGTCGCCCAGTTGGGCGCGAGCCTTGCGCTTTATGGCGACGGCCAGCGTTCCGAGCAGACCTTCGCGGCCGCGCTCCAGCTCGCCAAGGCGACGCCGGAGTTCAACTGGTATCGCTCGGACTACGGCTCACGCCTGCGCGATGGCGCTGCCATGCTGGCGCTCGCAGCAGAGAGCAAGCCGGTGCCTTCGGTAGTGCCGGCGCTGGTCAAGATGGTCGCCGCTGACCGCGCGGCGGCGAAGTGGACCAGCACCCAGGACGACGCCTGGATGCTGCTTGCGGCGCGCGCGCTCAAGGCCGGCAACGAGGCGATCTCGCTCGACGTCAATGGCACGGCCCGCAATGGCGCCTATTCCGATCGCGTCGACGGGGCCGATTTGCTCACCAACCCGATTGCCATCCTCAACACCGGCAAGGACCCGCTCCAGGCCGTGGTGACAACGGTTGCTGCCCCTGCCCAGCCGCTGCCTGCCGGCGGCGACGGCTTCACCATCGAGCGCAGCTACTACCGGCTCGACGGTAGCGAGGCCAACATCACCGAAGTGCAGCAGAACGAGCGCTTCGTCGTCGTGCTCAAGATCAGCGAGCTCAACGACTGGCCCTCGCGCGTGGTGGTGGCCGACATGTTGCCGGCCGGCTTCGAGATCGACAATCCGGGGCTGGTCAACAGCGCCAACCTGTCGAACTTCTCCTGGCTGGAACAGACGGAGGCGGCCCATCTGGAATTCCGCAACGATCGCTTCGTTGCCGCAATGAACAGCAGTGCAGGCTCTGACCAGGACTTTACCCTGGCCTATGTGGTGAGGGCGGTGACGCCAGGCACCTACGTCCACCCGGCCGCCAATGTCGAGGACATGTACCGTCCGCAGTATTCGGCGCGGACGGCGACCGGCATGATGGAGGTGAAGGCGGAGTGATCCGCCTTCGGAGTGCGACCTTGAGCGCCCTTGCACCCCCACCCCTAACCCCTCCCCACAAGGGGGAGGGGAAATACTGCGCCCGAAGTTCTGCCACCCGGGCCAACGTAACCAAGATGAAGCGCGCGGCTGCGGTGCCGCAGGTTTCCCCTCCCCTTTGTGGGGAGGGGTTAGGGGTGGGGGTATCGTTTGGAGCTGCCCGCTCAGCGCTGCCCCTCGTCCGCCTGCCGGCCCCTTCTCCCCGTAATGACGGGGAGAAGGAAGGCGGCCGCAACGTCGACGTCCCCCTCTCCCCGTTCTTCACGGGGGGAGGGTAAGGGTGAGGGGCAGTGCCATGCTTTCCGCAAGAACCAAGCGCAGGATCACCCTCTCGGCGACGGGCACCGCCGCCTTGGCAGCCCTCGCCGTCGGCGGCCTCTACGCGCTCGATCGCGCCTTTCCGCCTCCCCTGCCCGAAAAGCTCATCGTCTCCGCCGAAGTGCTCGACCGCGATGGCCAGCTGTTGCGGGCCTATGCGACGCCGAGTGGCCACTGGCGTCTCGGCGTCGGCCTCGACCAGGTCGACCCGCAGCTGGTGAAGATGCTCGTCGCCTACGAGGACAAGCGCTTCTGGGAGCATGAGGGCGTCGACGTGCTGGCGCTGGGACGTGCTGCCCAGCAACTGCTCGCCAACGGCCGCATCGTCTCCGGCGGCTCGACGCTGTCGATGCAGTTGGCGCGGCTGATCGAACCGCGCGCAAGCCGCAGCCTGGCATCGAAACTCAAGCAGCTTGCCCGCGCGATCCAGATCGAGCGGCGGTTGTCGAAGCAAGAGATCCTGGAACGCTACCTGACGCTCGCCCCCTATGGCGGCAATCTCGAAGGCGTCCGCGCCGCCGCGCTGGCCTATTTCGGCAAGGAGCCGAAGCGGCTGACCGTCTCCGAGGCGGCCCTGCTGGTTGCGCTGCCGCAGCTTCCCGAGCGCCGCCGCCCCGACCGCAATCCGAAGAACGCCCAAGCCGCCCGCGACCGCGTGCTCGGGCGCATGGTGACATCGGGCGTGCTCGGCGACAACGAGGCGGCGCGGGCAGCGCTTGCTGATGTCGAGGCGATGCGGCTGGCTTTGCCATCGATGGCTCCGCATGTCTCCGACGCGGCGCTACGAAACACCCCTCAAGTCGACCGGCGCCAGCTGACGCTGCGCAAGAGCGTGCAGGCCGGGCTCGAGGCGGTGGCGCGCGAAGCAGCCAGCCGGCTCGGTCCCCGCATCTCGGTCGCCATGGTCATGGCCGATGCCATGACCGGCGAAATCCTCGGCGAGGTCGGCTCGGCCAACTATCTCGACGCCTCGCGTTCGGGCTGGATCGACATGACCCGCACGGTGCGCTCCCCAGGCTCGACGCTGAAGCCGTTCATCTATGGCCTCGCTTTCGAACAGGGGCTGGTGGCGCAGGAAACGATGATCGAGGACCGTCCTGCCGATTTCGCCGGTTACCGGCCGAAGAACTTCGACATGAGCTACCAGGGCGACGTCTCGGTGCGCCAGGCGCTGCAGCTGTCGCTCAACGTGCCGGCGATCCGCCTGCTCGACGCGGTCGGACCGCAACGGCTGACCGCACGCTTCCGCCAGGCCGGCGTCATCCCCCAATTGCCGCCGAACGAAGTGCCCGGCCTCGCCATCGGCCTCGGCGGCGTCGGCGTGACCCTGCGCGACCTCGTCCAGCTTTACACCGGCCTTGCCAATGGCGGCCGCGCCAAGGCCTTGCGCGACGGGGCGGAGGCGAGCACGCCTGCCCCGCTCGCCAACGGCACCATTCTCGAAGAACAGGCCGCCTGGCAGATCGCCGACATCCTTGCCGGTGTGAAGCCGCCCGAGGGTGCCGCGAAACGAACCATCGCCTACAAGACCGGCACCTCCTACGGCTACCGCGACGCCTGGTCGATCGGCTATGACGGCCGCTACGTGCTCGGCGTCTGGGCCGGACGGCCCGACGCCGGCGCAGTGCCCGGACTGTCGGGCTACGTCTCGGCAGCCCCGATCCTGTTCGAGGGTTTCGCCCGCTCCGGCCTGCCGTCGATGCCGCTGCCGCGCCCGCCCGCCGGCACGCTGCGCACCGCCCGCGCCGACCTGCCGGTGACGCTGGAGCGCTTCTCGACCGCAAGCGAGCTGCCGGCTGTGGCCGCCGCCATCACCGAGCCTGCGCCGCAGATCGTCTTTCCGCCCGACGGTGCCAGGGTCGAACTCGGCGCATCCTCGGCTGACGCTTCGCCGCTGGTGCTGAAACTGCAGGGCGGCCGGGCGCCCTTTCGCTGGCTCGCCAACGGCAAGCCGCTGAATACGGTCGCGCGCCGCCGCGAGGCGACTTGGCAGCCAGACGGAACCGGATTTTCGACCCTGACCGTCATCGATGCGGCGGGCCGGGCAGCGAGTGTCCAAGTGTTCGTCGAGTAGGAAGACGCGAACCCGTTGCGGCGCAACGGGTTAGTCCTGCTTCCGGAATCGTTGCCTGAACTGGACCGCGTGCGATGTCCTGCGGCCCGACCCGGATCGATGCCTGCCCCAACGGAACCGACGCGCCCGACACGCGTTTTCGGACGAGCAAAAAAGTTTCGCGACCGCACCCGAAAGGGCCTAATTTTGCCGATGCGGGACAAACTTCGGAACATTCGCCGCATCTAATTTCTACCAGTTCGATAGAGTAGAACCATATTCGAACGGAGGCGGAAATGACGACTTCACGCAGAACGATATTGCTCTCGGCGCTGCTCGCCGGCGCAGTTCAGCTCGGCGGCCTGGGCTCTTCCTTTGCCGACACGACGCTGCTCAACGTGTCCTACGACCCCACCCGCGAGCTCTACAAGGACTACAACGAAGCCTTCGCCAAGCACTGGCAGGCCGAGAGCGGCGAGACTGTGACGATCCAGCAGTCGCATGGCGGCTCGGGCAAGCAGGCGCGCGCCGTGATCGACGGCCTCGACGCCGACGTCGTCACCCTGGCGCTCGAAAGCGACATCAACGCCATCGTCGAGAAATCGAAGAAGATCAATCCGGACTGGCGCGCCAAGCTTCCGAACAACGCCTCGCCCTACACCTCGACGATCATCTTCCTTGTTCGCAAGGGCAATCCCAAGGGCATCAGCGACTGGGGCGACCTGACCAAGGAAGGCGTCCAAGTCATCACGCCGAACCCCAAGACGTCGGGCGGCGCGCGCTGGAACTACCTCGCGGCATGGGCCTGGGCGAACGGCCAGTTCGCAGGCGACGAAGGCAAGATCAAGGAATTCGTCGGCAATCTCTACGCGCATGTGCCCGTGCTCGACACCGGCGCACGCGGCTCGACGGTGACCTTCGCAGAACGCGGCCTCGGCGACGTGCTGCTGGCGTGGGAGAACGAAGCCTATCTGGCGCTCGCCGAGTTCGGCGCAGACCAGTTCGATATCATCTTCCCGCCGCAGTCGATCCTCGCCGAGCCGCCAGTCGCCGTGGTCGACGCGAATGTCGACGCCAAGGGCACCCGCAAGGTGGCCGAGGCCTATCTCAACTACCTCTATTCGGCGGAGGGCCAGACGATTGCGGCCAAGCACCACTACCGTCCGTCCAAGCCGGACCTCGTGCCGCCGGCCGACCTTGAGCAACTGCCTGAACTGAAGCTCGTTTCCATCGACGATCCGATTTTTGGCGGCTGGGCAAAGGCGCAGCCCTATCACTTCGGCGATGGTGGTATATTCGACCAGATTTACAAGCCAGCGCAGTAGCAGCAGGGAAGTCAGGATCGACATGAGCTCAGCACCCGCCTTGGCGGGGTGGCGGTTCAGGCAGCCGAGCGTCATTCCGGGTTTCGGACTGACGCTCGGCTTCTCGCTTGCCTACCTCACCCTCATCATCCTCATCCCGCTTTCGGGACTGGTCTGGCATTCGGCCTCGCTCGGCTGGACCGATTTCTGGGCCATCGCCACCGACCGGCGCACCGTCAAGGCTCTCGAAATCAGCTTCGGCACCGCATTGATCGCCGCCGCCATCAACGTCGTGTTCGGTACCGTCGTCGCCTGGGTCCTGGTGCGCTATCGCTTTCCCGGCCGGCGCATCGTCGACGCCATGGTCGACCTGCCTTTCGCGCTGCCGACGGCGGTCGCCGGCATTGCGCTGACCACGCTCTATTCGCCCAAGGGCTGGATGGGCGGCCTGCTCGCCACGCTCGGCATCAAGGTCGCCTACACGCCGCTCGGCATCGTCATCGCCCTTGTCTTCATCGGACTGCCGTTCGTCGTCCGCACGGTGCAGCCGATCATCGAAGAGATCGACAAGGAGGTCGAGGAAGCCGCGGCCACGCTTGGCGCCAACCGCTTCCAGACCATAACGAGGGTGCTGTTTCCGGGTCTCGCGCCAGCCGTCACCACCGGCTTCGCGCTCGCCTTCGCGCGCGGCGTCGGCGAATACGGCTCGGTCATCTTCATCGCCGGCAACCTGCCCTATGTCTCCGAAATCGCGCCATTGCTGATCGTCATCCGGCTCGAGGAATACGACTACGCCGCAGCGACCGCGATTGCCTCGCTCATGCTGGCCCTGTCGTTTGCGATGCTCTTGATCATCAACCTCATCCAGTCGCGGAGCCGCAAGCGCTATGGCTGATCCGGAGCTCTACCCCGCCGACGACTACCACGAGCACGCCTCGCTGGCGGTAACCGAGCGCCCGCTGGCGCGCGCCACCCTGATGCTCATAGCCTTCGCCTTCCTCGGCATCTTCCTGCTGCTGCCGCTGATCGTCGTCTTCGAGCAGGCCTTCGCCAAGGGCATCGGCGCCTTTATCGCAGCCATCGGCGAAGCCGACACGATCTCGGCGATCAAGCTGACCCTGCTCGTCGCCGTCATCGCCGTGCCGCTCAACCTTGTATTCGGGGTCGCGGCGGCCTGGGCCGTCGCCAAGTTCGAATTCAAGGGAAAAGCCTTTCTCATCACCTTGATCGACCTGCCTTTTTCAGTCTCGCCGGTGATCTCCGGCCTGGTCTATGTGCTGCTGTTTGGCGCACAGAGCCTGCTCGGCCCCTGGCTCAAGATGCACGGCATCGTCATCCTGTTCGCCGTCCCCGGTATTGTGCTGGCGACCATCTTCGTCACCTTCCCCTTCGTTGCCCGTGAACTGATCCCGCTGATGCAGGAACAGGGCACCGGCGACGAGGAGGCAGCACTTTCGCTCGGCGCCAATGGCTGGCAGACCTTCTGGAACGTCACCTTGCCGAACATCAAATGGGGCCTGCTCTACGGCGTGCTGCTGTGCAACGCCCGGGCCATGGGCGAATTCGGCGCCGTTTCGGTGGTGTCAGGCCACATCCGCGGCGTGACCAACACCATGCCGCTGCAGGTCGAGATCCTCTACAATGAATACAATGCCGTCGGCGCCTTTGCCGTGGCGTCCGTGCTCGCCGGGCTGGCCCTGGTGACGCTTGTGCTCAAAACCCTTCTCGAGCTCCGCTACGGCGCCGAGATCGCCGCCACGCGCGGACACTGACAGAGGCAGACTGATGGAAGTTCGCGTTTCCAACGTGCGCAAGGAATTCGACCGGTTCCCGGCGCTTAGCGATGTTTCGCTCGACATCAAGTCGGGCGAACTGATCGCGCTGCTCGGGCCCTCCGGCTCCGGCAAGACGACTTTGTTGCGCCTGATCGCGGGGCTGGAGCGCCCGACCCGCGGCACCATCTATTTCGGCGACGAGGATGCCTCCAACCGCACCATCCAGGAGCGCAATGTCGGCTTCGTGTTCCAGCACTACGCCCTGTTCCGCCACATGACGGTGGCCGACAACATCGGCTTCGGCCTCAAGGTGCGTCCTTCGGCCAAGCGTCCGACAAAGAAGGAAATCCGCGCCCGGGCCTCGGAGCTGCTCAACCTCGTGCAGCTTTCGGGGCTCGAAAAGCGTTACCCCGCGCAGCTTTCCGGTGGCCAGCGCCAGCGCGTCGCCCTTGCCCGTGCCATGGCCATCGAGCCGAAGGTGCTGCTTCTCGACGAGCCGTTCGGCGCGCTCGACGCCCAGGTCAGGCGTGAACTCAGGCGCTGGCTGCGCGAAATCCACGACGCCACCGGCCACACCACAATCTTCGTCACGCACGACCAGGAAGAGGCGCTTGAGCTCGCCGACCGCGTGGTGGTGATGAGCCAGGGCCGCATCGAGCAGGTCGGCACCGCCGACGAGGTCTACGACACGCCCAACTCGCCCTTCGTCTACGGCTTCATCGGCGAGTCGAGCTCGCTGCCGGTGAAGGTGGAGGATGGCCAGGTATGGATTGCGGACCGCCCGATCGGCCTCGCGACGCCCGACCTGCCCGACGGCGAAGCGACGCTCTATTTCCGTCCGCACGACATCGAGCTGCTCGACGAATGCGGCGGCTGCATTGCGGGTACGGTCGCGGCGAGCCGTCGCGTCGCCGGGACGCGGCGCGTCGAACTGGAAATCGGCGGCGGCCGCGAGCGCGTCGAGATCGAACTGCCCGTCGGCCATCCCGCCGCGCAGAAAAGCCGCGTGGCGTTCAGGCCGAAGCGCTGGAAGGTGTTTCCGCAAGCGGGGTGAGTTTTCTTTGGGGGGCAGCAACCCCTCACCCGGCCTCCGCTGCGCTCGGCGGCGAGCCAGATGCAATCGTCGATTGCTACGACGGGCGACCGGTTCACTCATGACAACCAGTCCTCATGTCGCAGGTGCGCGATATGGCCTATCCAAGGCGAGTGGCTAGATTGTCGGAAAGAAGAAAGGATCGAACCCCATGATCGAAGTCGTCCGAAAGAGACCCGTGTTGGCGCTCATACCGCTGCATCCCTGGCTGCAGTGGTGGCAGCAGGCGCCACCATCGGGGTTCTGCCAACCCTCACCCTCCTCGCGACGATCGGCACTGCGTTGGTGATGACCGGTCTCGTCATCGGATCGTTCGCGAGCTAGGCAAATTTCCGCCCGCACGACGTCGATCTCCTTGAGGAACGCGGCGGCTGCATCGTCGGTACGATGGCGGCGAGCCGGCGCTTGGCGGGCACCCACCGGGTCGAACTGGAGATCGGCAGCGCCCGCGAGCGCGTCGAGATCGAAGGCTACCGCGGGAGACCTCACCAAGAAAAACAGCTAGCAACCTCTACCCAAAGGTAGATCAAGCTCCCCACCAATTGAGAATCCTTGCAACTTTTTTAGAGAGAATAACTGCACATCCAAAATACTTGAGGCTCCTCTGGCAATCGACTTGTCGCCCCCATGGAAAGCCGCTTAGATCGTGTAATATCCGACTCTGGGGAGGGCGAGGAAATTGAACACGGTCTTTGTTGAATCGCGATATCTCAAACATATCGACTTAGGCAAATTGACAAGCCGATACAGTGCCGACGGCTCGCGCATTCTGCGCTACTACGTGGACCTGCGCCACGACCTGCTCAAACTCCACAAAGAACTCAACGCGCCGGAGCTTTTCCTCCTGCAGCACAAGGTGAATGCCCTCGTCGCCCAATGGGACGATAAGACGGAGGAAGCTCTAAAGAAGCAGGCGATCTTCAGCGGCAAGGCTGGCGCCGATCAGTTGACCGTCGATGCGGTTGCGGCCATCGATCGCTTATCCAGCATTCTCGGCCACACCCTGACGGTCAGCGATCGAATTGACTGGGAGGGCATGAAAAATACGTCACCGTACGGCGGCCAGATGACCTACGACAAGCCTCAACCACATCGTATCAAAGCGAAAGAGCCTCAATACATCGCTCCAGAAATCAGCTTCTGGGACAAGCTATTTGGTCGCGCGAGCTCAAAACTGGGGACAGCCGAGACTGTACACCGACACCTAGTCGAGGAGTGGCGGCAGGCCGATTTGGCCGCGGAGCAAACCATACTGCGCCAGACGGCGGAGTGGACGGCAGCGAAGGCTGCTTTCGAAGCAAAAGCTCAATCCGCCAAGCAGGCATTTCTTGCGGCGCAGGTCGCGGAAAATGCAAAGATCGACAGACTTGCGGCCGGAGTTGCAACAGGCGACCCGACGTCGGTGGTCGAGCATGCCAGCCTCGTACTCGACGAGTCGGACTACGATGAGTTGTTTGAAAAGGCATTTGAGGTTGAGTACGACAGAAACACCAAGACGCTTTTGGTGCAGTATCGGCTTCCCTCGCCAGATGACATGCCACGGATCAAAGCCGTACGATTTGTGGCTGCAACCGGCGAGCTCAAAGAAACATATGTTTCAGATCGTGAACTGAAAGCGAACTACGACAGCGTCGGCTACCAAATTTGCCTCCGGTCGCTGCATGAACTGCTTGAGGCGGACGAGCACGACAATCTCGAGCGAGTGCTTTTCAACGGCTACGCGAGCTACATCGACCGCGCGAGCGGACACGATGTTTCAGCGACGATAATGTCCGTGCTGGTTGAGAGAAAAGCATTCCTAGAAATCGACCTGTCACGGGTTGACCCGAAGGCTTGCTTCAAGAGCCTCAAAGGCGTTTCAGCATCCGCACTATCGGCGCTGGCGCCAATCGCGCCAGTTATGAAACTGAACAAGGAGGATCGCCGCTTTATCGACGCGCGGGACCAGGCCGAGTTTTTGGACGATTCCACCAACCTCGCGGCAATGGACTGGGAAGACTTCGAGCATTTGGTAAGAGAGGTTTTCGAGAAGGAGTTCGCTTCGCGCGGTGGCGAGGTCCGGATCACGCAATCAAGCAGTGATGGTGGCGTAGACGCCGTCGCGTTCGACCCCGACCCAATAACCGGGGGCAAGATTGTCATACAAGCCAAGCGCTATACGCGAACAGTTGGTGTAGCAGCTGTGCGGGATCTTTATGGCACGATGCAGCACGAGCACGCTTCGCGTGGAATTTTGGTAACGACGGCGGACTACGGACCGGACGCCCACAAATTCTCCTCAGGCAAACCAATCACTCTGATGACCGGTGGTAATTTACTCCACCTGTTGGGACGCCATGGGATCAAAGCCAAGATCGATCTTCGAGAAGCAAGGCAAAGTCTTAACTTGCGAGACTACGGATAAATTAAGCCGAGCGGCGCAAGACGGACGCAGTTGTCAGGGCACGCCCGCCCCCCTCACAACCTCGTCCACGCCGCGTTCTTCTTCGACGATCGCACGCAGGCCTCGATGAAGGCGATGCCCTCGACGCCGTCCTGGACCGTGGGAAAAATAACGTCCGTGGCCGGCTTGCCACCCTTCTTGCGTGCCGCGCGGATGGCCCGCGCCGCTTCCTGGTAGATGTTGGCGAAACCTTCGAGATAACCTTCGGGATGGCCCGAGGGCACGCGCGTGACGCGCGCTGCGGCAGCTCCGGCGCCGACGCCTCCGCGGGTGATCAGTTGTTTGGGCTGGCCGAAGGGCGTGTACCAGAGATAGTTCGGGTCGGCCTGCACCCACTCGATGCCGCCCTTGGAGCCATAGACGCGCAGCTTGAGCCCGTTCTCGTGGCCCGGGGCCACCTGGCTCGCCCAGATCATGCCCTTGGCCCCGCCCTTGAAGCGCAGCATGACGTTGACGTTGTCGTCGAGCAGCCGGCCCGGCACGAAGGCGTCGAGATCGGCCGACAGGCTGTCGAGCTCAAGGCCGCTGACGAAGCGGGCGAGATTGTAGGCGTGGGTGCCGATGTCGCCGGTGGCCCCGCCGACGCCCGACTGCTTGGGGTCGGCGCGCCACAGCGCCTGTTTCTGGCCGCTGGCGGCGGCGTCCTCGGTCAGCCAGTCCTGCGGATATTCGGCCTGAACGACGCGGATGTCGCCGAGCAGGCCCTTGGCGACCATCTCGCGCGCCTGCCGGATCATCGGATAGCCGGTGTAATTGTGGGTCAGCACGAAAACCTTGCCGGTCTTCTCGACGAGGGCTGCGAGCTTCCTGGCCTCTGCCAGCGTCGCCGTCAGCGGCTTGTCGCAAATGACGTGGATGCCCGCTTCGAGAAATGCCTTGGCCGCGGGATAGTGCACGTTGTTGGGCGTAACGATGGCGACCGCCTCGATACCGTCAGGGCGTTTCGCCTCGGCTTTGGCCATCTCGGCATAGGACGTGTAGCTGCGCTCGGGGTCGAGGCCGATCTCGGCGGCGGAGGCCTTGGCGCGCTCCGGGTTGGACGACAGCGCGCCCGCGACCAGCTGGAAGTCACCGTCCATGCGGGCAGCGATGCGGTGCACGCCGCCGATGAAGGCGCCCTGCCCGCCGCCGACCATGCCGTAGCGGATCGGGCCGCTGCCGTCTCCGGATTTCGATGCCCCGACCATTCTTGTCCCTCCCCTGAACCTTTGACGTTCCCCCCTCACCCGGCCTCCGCTACGCTCGGCCACCCTCTCCCCGGTGGGGGGAGGACGCCTGAGGCTTCGCCGCTTGCCTCTTCTCCCCCACGGGGAGAAGGTGGGCCGAAGGGCCGGATGAGGGGGTACAATTCCGCCTTAACTGATCCCCATCATCGTCTTGAGCATCGCCCGGTCCGTCGTCCCGCCGGCGAAATCGTCAAAAGCCTTGTCGGTGACACGGATAATGTGGCTTTCGATGAACGGCGCGCCTTCAGCGGCACCGTCCTCCGGGTGCTTGAGGCAGCATTCCCATTCGAGCACCGCCCAGCTGTCGTAGCCATATTGGGCGAGCTTCGAGAAGATACCGGTGAAATCGACCTGGCCGTCGCCGAGCGAGCGGAAGCGGCCGGCGCGACCCAGCCAACCCTGGTAGCCCGAATAGACGCCCTGGCGACCGTCGGGGTTGAACTCGGCGTCCTTGACGTGAAACGCCTTGATGCGCTCGTGGTAGATGTCGATGAAGGCGAGATAGTCGAGCTGCTGCAAAAGAAAGTGCGAGGGGTCGTAGTTGATGTTGCAGCGCTTGTGGCCGCCGACTGCGTCGAGGAACATCTCGAAGGTCGCGCCATCGAAGGCGTCCTCGCCTGGATGCAGCTCGAAGCAGAGGTCGATACCGGCCTCGTCATAGACGTCGAGGATAGGCCGCCAGCGTTTTCCGAGCTCGGCGAACGCCACCTCGATCAGGCCCGCAGGGCGTTGCGGCCAGGGATAGAGATAGGGAAACGCCAGTGCGCCGGTGAACGACACGCAGGCTTTGAGGCCAAGGTTCTGCGATGCCTTGGCGCCGAGCTTCATCTGTTCGACCGCCCATTGCTGGCGCGCCTTGGGGTTGCCGTGCACGGCTTCCGGCGCAAAGGCGTCGAACTGGGCGTCATAGGCCGGATGGACGGCGACCAGCTGGCCCTGCAGATGGGTGGACAGTTCGGTGATCTCGACGCCCGCCTCCGCGCAGATGCCCTTGATCTCGTCGCAATAGGTCTTCGACGCCGCCGCCTTCTGCAGGTCAAACAATCGCGCGTCGGGCGTGGGGATCTGCACGCCTTTGTAGCCGAGATCTCCGGCCCACGATGTAATCGATTTCAGAGAATTGAACGGAGCGGAATCGCCTGCGAACTGGGCAAGGAAGATCGCTGGACCCTTCATTGTCGACGGCATGGCAAACTCCTCGTCCGATTCCGGTCTGTAACGTTATGGACCCAGATGACCACTATTCGGGCCGGCTCCGCAAGAGGCCACGCACCGGGCGAACGATCGACCTGAACGGCAGAAACCATCACCCGGCGCTGAGCCAATAGCGGTCGGCTCCCGCGATCGCATCAGTGGGTGACGATGCCGTCCCCTCTGATCAGCGCCCTTACCTGGCTTGTCCCCGCAACAGCCACTCGACCGCCAGCCCGGCGCCCAGCACGCGGCGGTCGTGGCCATGACGGCCGACCAGCATCAGGCCGGCTGGAAGCGCCGTGTCCGGCATCGGCAGCGACAGGGCGCAGAGGTCGAACTGGTTGGCGACCTGGGTGTTGCGCAGCAACAGGCCCTCGATACGGTTGGCATGCATCTCGTCGGCCAGCATCTCGGCGATCGGCGGGGCGACGATCGGCGTCGTCGGCAGCGCGAGGAAGTCGACGGACGCAAGCCTCTCGTCCATGGCAGCCGCAAGTTCGGCGCGCCGCCTGATGGTGCGGATGTAGGTTGTCGCCGGCACCTGCATGGCGCGGCCCAGCGATCCGCTGACATGATGGTCGACGGGTGTCTTGGCGCCCGCGGAAAGCCAGTCGGCGTGGATTTCGGCTCCTTCCATCGCGGCGATGGAGCCCGCACGCGTCGCCTCGCGCATGCTGCCGAGCAGATCGTCGATGTCGATGTCTGAAATTTGCGCGCCGCGCTCCGCGAGCCGCTTCAGCGCCTGATCGAAGGCAGCTCCCACAATGGCGTCAGTGCTGTCCATCAGCCGGCCGCGCGGCACGGCGATGCGCAGGCCAGCGAGCGACAACGGCGCAAGCTCGAACGGCTCCTTGCCGGCCATGATCGCATCGGTGGCGATGCACTGGGCGACCGTTCTCGCCAGTGGCCCGAGCGAATCGAGCGACGGCGACAGGGGAAACGCGCCGTCGAGCGGCACGCGCCTCGCCGTCGGCTTGAAGCCGACGACGCCGTTGAGGGCCGCCGGCACACGTATCGAACCGCCGGTATCGGAACCGATGGCGATGTCGGACGTGGCTTCCGCCGCCGAAACCCCTGCCCCCGACGACGATCCGCCGGGGATCAGCGTCTTGTCGGCGGCGTTGCCAGGCGTGCCATAGTGCGGGTTGATGCCAAGCGCGGTGAAGGCGAACTCCGTCATCGACGTCTTGCCGACGATCACCGCACCCGCCCGCCGCAGCCGGCGCACCACCAGCGCATCCTCGCGCGCCGGCGCCGCCTCGCGGCGCATGAGCGACCCGGCCAGCGTCGGTTCGCCGGCGACGTCGAGCAGATCCTTGATCGAGACTATCGCGCCGTCGAGCGGCCCAAGCGAAAGCCCAGCGGCGGCCCGCGCATCGGCGGCGGCCGCCGCCGCGCGCGCGCTTTTGGCGTAGAGCTTCATGAACACGCGCTCTTCGCCGGCGCGCGCCTCGAGCCGCGCCAGGATCGCCTCCAGCCGTTCCCTTGCAGTCATCCGTCCACCTGTTCGTCGCCTGGTTCAGCCGGCAGTCATGGCAGCGAGCAATAACACGCGCTGGCCCCATGCAATACGGTTGTCGATGGCCGCAAACATCTTACATTCACCTCTTCCACGCATCGGAGCCGCCATGACCGCCCATCTGTTTTCGCCGATCACGCTCGGCAATCTCGAAATTCCCAATCGCATCGCCGTCGCGCCGATGTGCCAGTATTCGGCCGACGACGGCTCTGCCACTGATTGGCACCTGCAGCACTGGATGAACCTGGCGATGTCCGGCGCCGGCATGATCACGGTCGAAATGACCGACGTCGAGCGCCGCGGCCGCATCAGCCACGGCTGCATGGGTCTCTATTCCGACGCCAACGAGGCGGCCGCCAGGCGCGCACTGGACGCCGCCAGGCGGGTGGCGACACCGGGCGCCAAGTTCGGTGTGCAACTGGCCCATGCCGGCCGCAAGGCTTCCAACCACAGGCCGTGGGAAGGTTCGGGGCCGCTGAAGCCCGAAGAGGACGCCTGGCCGGTGATTTCGTGCTCGCCGCTCGCCTATGCCGACGGCTGGCAGGTGCCGCACGCGTTGACCGAGGAAGAGATCGAACAGACCATCGGCCATTTCGTCGATGCAGCCAAGCGGGCGGAACGCGCCGGCTTCGACTTCATCGAGCTGCATTCGGCGCATGGCTACCTGCTGCACCAGTTCCTGTCGCCGCTGTCCAACCACCGCACCGACCGCTGGGGCGGCTCGCTGGAAAACCGCATGCGCTTTCCCATCGAGGTGGCGCGCCGGGTCGCCGAGGCAGTGCCAAATCTGATGGTCGGCGCGCGCATGTCCTTGACCGACTGGGTCGACGGCGGCTTTACGCTGGAGGAAGCCATCGCGGTGGCCAATGCGTATCGCAAGGCCGGGATCGCCTATATCTGCTGCTCCAGCGGCGGGAACTCGCCGCACCAGAGCTTGCGCACCGGCCCCGGCTATCAGGTCCACCTCGCCGAAGCGCTGAAGCAGGCGACCGGCATTCCGGTGCGCGCCGTTGGCATGATCGACCAGCCGGCCCAGGCAGACGCCATCGTCCGCGACGGCCGCGCCGACATGGTGGCGCTCGGGCGTGCGTTGCTCGCCGACCCGCGCTGGCCATGGCGGGCCGCAGCCGCGCTTGGCCATCCCTTCCACGCCGCGCCGCAACTGGCGCGCTCGGCGGGGCTGATGAAGCAGTGGGGCTCGGCCGCCTGAGCGACGGCAGGCAGGACCCGACGGCCTGTTGCCCAGAACGCAGGCGACAGGCCATCGGCGCCCGGCCGCCGACCGACGCGCGTGTTCGAGCAGGCGGGGACTGGTTTCTTGCCGCCCAAGCAGCTAGGGCTGCTCGCGAAACCAGAGGGGACCAGACGATGCAAAAGACCGTAGAAATCATCCGTGGCGACAGCGAAAGCATTGCCTATGAGCTGCCGGTCTACCGCATCGAAGGGTCCTCGGCCGAAGCTCCGGCGGCCTACATCCAGGCCGCCCTTCATGGCGACGAACTGCCGGGCGTCGTCGCAATCGACGCACTGATGCCCAAGTTGCGCAAGGCGGAAGCGGAAGGCCGCATCCTCGGCAACCTGACGATCGTACCGCGCGCCAATCCGATCGGCTTCAACCAGCTGCATTTCCACAACATGCAGGGCCGATTCGATCTCGGCACCCGCGTCAACTACAACCGCGAATTCCCGCTGCTCGAGCGGCCCGACGTCAGCCTCCTCCCCGGCGATGAGATCGCCATGCCGGCGGACAGGCGGCTCAAGGTGCGGCTGCTCAAGCTTTCGGTCGGCCACGACATCGTGCTCGACCTGCACTGCGACGACGAGGGCGTCGCCTATCTCTATGTTCCCGAAGCCCTCTGGCCCGCGATGGCCGATTGCGCCGCGGCGATGGGCGTCGACGCCGTCATCCATTGGGGCGGTCAGTCGGGCTCGTCCTTCGACGAGGCCTCGCTGCACCCGTGGCTGCAGCTTGCGCCGGAAGAGGCGCGCCTCAACAGGCGCGTGGTGACGACGGTCGAGTATCGCGGCACCTCCGACGTTAATGCCGAAACTGCCGAAAAGGACGCCGAGGGCATCTACCGGCTTCTCGTGGCACGCGGCGTGATTGCCGACACGACCGTTGCAGCCCCTGCCCCGTTCGCCGGCGTGGCGCAGCCGATCACTCACATCGAGATGGTGAAGTCGCCCTGTTCCGGCGCGATCCTCTATGACGTTGCGCCCGGCGAGCACATCAAGGCAGGCACGCGTATCGCCACCATCGTCCACATTCCGGGCGAGGCCGACAGCCGGGTCGAGGTGTTCGCGCCGCAGGATGGTTACATCCTGACCCGCCGCTCGCACCGCTTCACCCGCGCCGGCGACGACCTCGTCAAGCTGGTCGGCGTCGCGCCGAGCGCGGACGCCCGCTCGGGCGCGCTGGAGGCCTAGGGTCGAGGGAGAAGCCGTTGCGCGCCAGCAATGGCGCGACGGCCGTCCGTCGCAGCAAGTCGTGCCTGCCTGCAGAGCGTTTTCACTTTCCTTCGGATCTCGAAAACGCTCCACCTCCTTGTCTTGACGCAATTCCGAACGGAAAACCGCGTTACCTTTTCCTGGAATTGCTCCAGAATGAAAAAGGTCATCTTGGCGAGAGGCCGTCGAGCAGGAAGCCGAGCCCCTTCTGGAAGGTGCCGTCCCATTCGTCGTCCAACAGCAGCCGGGAGCGTTCGATTGTCGGATAGCGCTCGCGGAGACGTGTTAGGCGCTGCTGCGCTTCGGCCCGGTCGTCGTCCGAGCGGTCAAAGCTCGCCCGGGTGATGGTGGAGCCCATGACATGGTTCCAGAGCGACCATATCGCAACGTTTATGTCTGCATCCGCCACACCGGCCCCGGACAAGGTCTTGCTCAGCAACTCCAGGCGACTGAGGATGTTCGGGCCGAGCGCCCGGCGCGGCAACAGCGATGCCGACCAGGGATGGCGCAGCATGCTGGCACGCCAGTCTTCGAGCATGTGGATGACATCTTCGCGCCAGTCTTGAGACCCACCGGCCTGCGGCGGTCCGCGATACTCGAGCACCGAGTCGAGCGCCAGATCAAACACATCCTCCTTGCTGTCGACGTGCCAATAGAGGCTCATCACCCCCGAGCCAAGACGATCGGCCAGTCTGCGCATGGTCAATCCGTCCACCCCCTGGGCGTCCAGCAATTCCACCGCCGTCGACACGATACGGTCCAGAGAGAGGGGCGGTTCGCTGCGCTGCTCACGCACCGTCCGGGATAGCGCACTTGTCGGTTGAGCGCGTTTGCTTCGGGCGCCGCCACGCTTGGCTGCCATTCGTCTTCCTCGCTGGTCGGAGCCCCGATTTTGGCAGGCAACGTCAGGATTGTCGATGCTGACCGATTGACTCGTACAACGTACCACATCACTAATAGTACATGGTACGAGAAGTTTTTGGGCGATGGGCCAGGGTGCAATCGGCGGGCTGCGAACCTGGATTGCCCGCAGCCCCCCAGAACCGGGAGCAAATCATGCCAGGCACAATCAAGCACTTGCTTATCGGAGGTCTCTTCATCATGACCATTGGCGGCCCAACCACGACGACAGCGACTGAGAACGATCTCAAGCTGACCATCGTCAATCCGCGCAACCTCCACGACCCGTCGCCGAATGGCTACAGCACGGCGGTGATCGTGCCCGGCGGAGCCAGGCTGGCTTACATTTCAGGACAGGGCGGCCAGGACAGCACGGGAGTCCTGTCGCCCGACTTCGCCGTTCAGGTTAAGCAGGCCTACGCAAATTTGCGCACCGCGCTCGATGCCCTTGGCGCCCGGCCGGACCAGGTAGCCAAGCTCACGGTGTTCGTGGTCGATCACGATATGTCCAAGCTTGGGGTGTTGACCCAAAACGTCAAGGAAATGTTCGGCGAGGCCCTGCCCGCGCAGACACTTGTTCCTGTTCCCAAGCTTGCAGTTGACCCCATGCTTTTCGAGGTTGAAGCGGTGGTCGTGCTCGACTAGGCAATTCCAGGAAAGTGTGGTGCGGTTTTCCGTTCGGACTTGCGTCGAAACAGGAAGATAGAGCGTTTTCACTTTCCGAAGAAAGCGGAAGCGCTCCAACGAAGCGATGCCACAGGCGCGCTCAAGCTGAAATAGGCCCGAGCACGCCATCGCTGGCAGCGCGCTCACAATGGCGCAATTGCCTATGCCCCGTAGACCAGCCGGTCCTGCCGCGCCCTGAGTTCAGCGATCTTCGAGCCGGGCTCGACCGCGGCATTGGCGTAGGTGATGAGTTCGCCCTTCCTGATCGGCGCGGTGACCGACCCACCCTGCAGCAGGCCGCAGGGAATCGCCTTGGCAGCACGCGCTTCGGGAGCCGTCATGATCCAGGCTCGGTAGGTGTACTCGCCAATGGCGTCGAGCCGGTCGCCCGGCTTGAGGTCTTTCTTGGCGACCGCGCAAACATCGGCCACCGGCCTGGCCAACGGCACCATGTCGGCCTTGCCGTAGAGCACGACGCGCGCGCACGTCAGCGGCACCTCGAGCGAGGTCAGGTGATAGGGCCGGTGGAAAGTGAAGTACGGGCCGTGGCCCATCTTGAGGTCTTCCATGCGCTCCGAGATGCGCGGATGCGACATGTCGGCAATGACGAACACGCCAGGCGCGACGCCCTTGCCGATGGTGTAGTCGACGACGCCGACCCGCGACAGCACGCCGCCATCCTTTTCCGGGACCAGTACCTTGGAGAGCTCGGACAAGGTCGCGGCCGGACCGTGCATGCCCGCCTTGTCGGGCACGAGCCCGGTAGCGTTGGCGATCGCCGCCATCTCGACCATGGTCTTCGAGCCGTCGACGAACTCGACCAGCATGCGCTTGTTCATGTTGCGGCGGGCCGCTTCCTCGGCATAGTCGTCCGGGATGGCGTCGATGTTGAGCGGGTTGTTCTTGCCCTTGCCGGCGGCAACGACGGTGTGACCCATCGCCGAGACGAATTCGATCAATTCCATGCACGACGACGGCTCGTCACCGGCGCCGAGCGAATAGGTGACGCCGAGCCGGTCGGCCTCGCTCTTGAGATAGGCGCCGATGGTGACGTCGGCCTCGACGTTCATCATCACAAGATGCTTGCCGTGCTCCATGGCGCGCAGGCCGATCTCGGCGCCAACGGCCGGCACGCCGGTCGCATCGATGACGACGTCGATCTGGCCGCTGTTGAGGATCAGGTCGGCGTCGCTGGTGACGGCGATCTTCCTCGCCTCGATGGCGGCGTTCAGCGCCGAAGCGCTGGACACTTCGCGTGCGTGCCCGCCCTCCTGGTAGGCGATGTCGGCAGCCTTCAGTGCCACCTCGGGATGAAGCTCGGAAATCGCGCCGATCTCGACGCCGGGCATGTGCGCCACGCGCGTGACGATGTCGGTGCCCATCTCGCCGCACCCGACCAGGCCGATGCGGATCGGCTTGCCCGATTTCTCCCGCTCGATGAGGTCGCGCGTCAGGCCGACCGGTGCCACGTTGATCGTCATTGATCGATCCTTTCGAGTAAGCAATGCGCGTGTAGTCAACGTTCGACGGGTATTGAATTATCGCCTGCTGTCAACACCAATGTCCGAACCGGAATGCGCCTTCGCCAGCGGTTTGTCAGTAGTAGTCGGGCAATAATCTGTTCGCGATGCATCGGAACGGCTAGAATAGACTGCCTTTGGCCCACGCCCCTGGTTTGTCCGGACCAAGGGCCAATCGGCGGCCACTGAAAAGCACGCCGGGCGAGAACAGTCGATTTTTGAATGCGATAGCAGCCGATCCGGATTCTGCTTGTGAAGATCGGCCCTCGTGGGAGGAGAACGATGGCGAAGCAAGTGCTGGTGCTTCTTGGCACCAAGAAGGGCGCCTTCATTGCCCAGAGCGACACGGCAAGGCGAAGCTGGAAGCTGCGCGGGCCGTACTGCGAAACATGGCCGATGAACCATCTCGTCGCGAACCCGGCGACAGGCACCATTTGGGGCGCCGGCGGCAACGAATGGTTCGGTCCGGCGGTATGGAAATCGACAGATCTCGGCGAGACCTGGACGCATTCCAGCAATGGCCTCGCCTATGCCGAAGGCGAGGAGCCGATCAAGGCGGTGTGGAGCCTCGGCAGCGCCAACGGCAGTCTATATGCCGGCGTCCAGCCCGCCGGACTGTTCCGCTCGGATGATGCGGGCGAAAGCTGGCAACATGTCGAAAACCTGCAGAAGCACCCCTCCCGTCCGCACTGGAATCCCGGCGGCGCCGGCCTGATCCTGCATTCCCTGGTCATCGATCCCAACGATCACGGCCGCATCTGGATCGGCATTTCGGCGGCCGGCGTGTTCTACACCGGCGACGGCGGCAAGACCTGGGAGCCGCGCAACCTCGGCACCCGCGCCGACTTCCTGCCGGAAGGCGAGAACTACCCGGAATTCGGCCAATGCGTGCACAACATCGTCATGGCGCCTGATATGCCCGACCGCCTTTACCAGCAGAACCACTGCGGCATGTACCGCTCCGACGACGGCGGCAAGCGCTGGATCAGCATCGAAAAGGGGCTGCCCTCGACCTTCGGCTTTCCGGCCGCAACCCACCCGCGCGATCCGGAGACGCTGTATCTGGTACCGCTCAACGGCGACAGCGCCGGCCGTTTCGTTCCCGACGCCAAGGCCGCCGTGTGGCGCACCCGCGACGGAGGCAGCAACTGGCAGGCAATGCGCAACGGCCTGCCGCAGGAAAACGCCTATATCGGCGTGCTGCGCCAGGCGATGGCCACCGACCGGCTGGACCCCGCAGGCGTCTATTTCGGCACAAGCTCCGGCGCCCTCTTCGCCAGCGCCGACGAGGGCGAGAACTGGACCAACATCGCCCAGCATCTGCCTCCGATCCTGTCTGTCGAAACGCTTGTCGTCGACAGCTGAGGCCGGGACATGGACAACAGCCTCGCCCCTGACAGCTCCCTGGCGGCAGCGCTGACGACAGTCGTGGTGCGCCTGCCGGCCGTGCTGGTCGACCTGTTTCCCGGCGCCCCCAGACGCATCGAGGTGCCTGCCTCGACGGTGCGCGATGTGGTTGCCGAGCTCGACAGGCGTTGGCCCGGCATGCGCGACCGCATCTGCGACAGCCGCCCCGCCATCCGCAAGCACATGAACGTGTTCGTCGAGGGCGAGCGCGCGACCTTGGCGACGCCGCTCGAACCCGGCGTCGAGATCTTCATCCTGACCGCGATCAGCGGCGGATAGGACGACTTCTCAACTGGAGACCGTGGTCCGCCCGCAAGACCGTGGAAAACCTGGAAAACGATGGCTTGCACCAACCCGCCGGCGTGCAGCTGCAGCGATCGAATGCCCATCTCCTGTTGTCTTGGGTAGGATCGCCCTCCAGGCGCTGGCAGCGAACCCGAGCCTGTATATTCATTCAACTTGTCTCGAGGCATCAGGTGCGAGCCGTGTTGGCTCGCACCTTGCTGCGACAGGTAGTCTAATCAATAGAACGCGATGTCATCGTCGGTGCCCCGCCCTGCGACGAAGCTGTTCGTCTTGTTGTCGAACAGCAGCACGTCAAGATCGAACAAGGGGTCGACCTCTTCCTGTTCGCCGACCCGCAGCACGATATTTCCGCTGCGGATTCCAGCGATAATGTCCTTCGGCGATCGTGTATCAAAGGCCAGCGCCTGAAGCGGCGAAAGGCCAGCCGGCGCCGAACGCGGCACATCCTGATGCGTCAGGGAAGCCGGGTCGGCCCCTTTCACAAAATTGCGATCCACCTTCGAAGCCCAGACCAACTGCTGGGTAATGGAACTGACATTGCGCGATGTCGTCGACATGCCCGCTGCGGGCGCAGGAGTTGCCCCCACCCTGACGATATTCGTGGCGCTCGGATTGAGCGCCCCGACAGCGTTGGCGACATGCACGCCAATGCCTCCAGTCAAAGGACTTATCCACGACCTGCCAAGTACCATGCTGCTGGACGAGGCATCGAGCGTCTGCCGGACGATATCCTGCCCGCCACCCGCTTCCAACTTGTCACGCAAGCGATCAAAACCATGAAGGTTGATGCCCAGGCCGCCATTGACCGTGTCGTAGCCGGCGCCACCCGAAAGCTGGTCGTTGCCTGCAAGGCCTTCGATATAGTCGTCGCCCAGCAAGCCGTAGAGGATATCGTCGCCAAGCTCGCCAGAAAGCCGGTCCGCGTCCACCTTGAACAGCGAAACCCGCGTGACGTCGCTCGATGCAGGACCATGCAGGAAGCCATGCATGCCGAAGTTGTAGACGTAGCGCAGCGTTGCCGTCAGCGTGGCGCCAGTCTCTCCGACCGGCAATACGCGCATCTTTTCTATCATGCCCGCCTGGCCGGTGGGATCGACGACCGGCAAGATCGCTGCCATGTCGCCGAACACGATATCATTTCCCTTGCCGCCGTAAATTTGATCACTGTTGAGCACAATGAAATCAAGCGCGGGACGCTGCGACTGGCGTGGATCGCCGCTGTCGAGGAGCCAGGCGTTGACCGAACCGTTGCTCGACCAGTCCTTTGTCCCGGCTGCGGCGAGCCTGGACTGAACACCCCACGCTTCAGCCCTGGCGGACGCGCCACCGATGTTGCCCAGATAGAGCCGGTCGATGACCCTGAAGAACGCATCCTGCAAGCCGTCAGCGATGCTTGCCTGACTGGCCGATGTATGGCCGATACCCATCATCGGTTGCTCGATCAGTCCGACGTCGCCAATCAGCACGTCGCCATCCTGATTGCCGTAGATTTGGTCATTGCCGATGCTCAGGCCATAGCCCAATCCGTTGCCAAACAGCCAGTCTCCAGCCTTGTTGACCGTAGCGTCGATTGCATGATCACGCGCGATGTGCGCCAAAAGGCCCGAGGTGCGGCTCTGATCCTGCGTTGCAAGCGCAGCATTGATGGCTGCAAGCTCGGCCGCGGTCAGGCTTGCAGGCTTGGCAGCCGTTGCCGACGTGACCAGCGGTATGTTGACCAGGCCGTGGTCACCCACCACCAGATCGGATCCGCTGCCCGCACCGATCGTATCGTTACCCAGCACAAGGCGATGGGTAGCTGTGCGCAGAACTTTCTGGCCCGCGACATATGTTGCTCCACCCGGATTGGTCTTGGTCCCGAAATCGAGCACGACCTTTTCGCCTGCGGCGTGCGCCGAATAGGCGGCGTCGGCTACAACTGTCTGGAAGTCCATAAGCCAGTTGTGGAGCTTGAGGGCGGCAGCTGTTGAGTTGGCGGCCATCAGGACCATCTGGCTCGCCGGAACGATAAGGGTACCGGTATCGCCAAAGATCGTGTCGTCGCCGCCGTCTCCGTAGATGAGATCATTCCCGATTGCGACGTTGATTACCGCGGCGCCCGGCTGAGCATTCAGGGCATTCTGGGCGAAGCCCAGCGATGAGAAATCTATCAGCATGTCCCTGAGCGACACCGAAAGGCCGGCAATCTCCTTGTCGATGACCGAAAGACCGGTTTCGGCGATGGCCGTGATCCTGCCGTCGTCGCCGAAGATGGTATCCCTGCCTTCGCCTCCGAAGATGGTGTCGCTGCCGTAGGCAAGATCGCCAATCCGCGTCACGTCGCCAATCAAGGAAGCGAACACCGAAACACGCTGATTTCCGGGCATGACTATCTGGTTCTTGGCGGAAAATTCGCCAAGGAAACCCGCCGCAGTCGGATAAATTTCGATCTGTGGCATTGTTGCCGTCAGCTCTGATGGCAGCAGATTTGCAGCCGGCACGATCAACTCGCCACCAAACGGAATCGTGACATTGATTCCTTGAACCGCACCGATGATGCGGAACGCATTGACGATCTTCGGCAGGTCGGTGTTGAAGCCGCTGATGTTGGACGCACGGTCGCCGAAGATCGTATCGTCGCCGTTTCCACCCGCCAGCGTATCATTGCCACGCTGCCCGAAGATGACGTCATTGCCGTCATTTCCGACGATGTAGTCGTTGTAGGCAACCTCAAGGTCGAGCCCGACCGCCTGGGTGTTCCATGTACCCGACCCCGACAGCACGTTCGCACCGTTGGCACCGGTGACACCGCCAAGCAGCATGACGTCAGGAGACAACAGCTGTGCCGCCAGACCGTTGCGGGTGATCGTCTTGTTCGAACTGAGCGCCACCATGCCGGTGATTGTCGCTACCTCCTCCAGCACGACGTCGCGATGCCAACTGCCATCGCTATTGAGCACGGCGCTGCCGTCGGCGTTGAAGGCGCGCAGGATCTGGCCGGCGTCGCCAAGGAGAATGTCGTTGCCAGCACCACCATCAATGGTGTCCGCACCAAGCCCACCGACGATCTCGTCGATGCCCGCATCACCGTACAACTTGTCGTCGCCGCGCTGGCCGAAAATGCGGTCGTCACCTGCCTTGCCCCAGATAGAGTCAGCGCCCCCGACATTGTCGATCAGGTCGAACAACACAACTTCTCGCAACAATGAAGGCGCTGTGTTGGGAACGACAGGATTGCGCTGCCAGACAGCGTTTTTCCAACTGGTGCCTCCGGCAAGGCCTCGCGCTATGATTCCGTTGTCGCCCAGGATGACATCATCGCCGTCGCCCCCGGAGATGCCATCCCCCCCGTCGGCTCCACCGACTACGTTGTGGCCGCCGATGATGTCATCGTCGCCGCCTTCGCCGTGCAGGTTATCAGTGCCTTGCTGGCCGACCATGATGTCGTTTCCATCCCCGCCATGGATCGTGTCCCAGGTGCCGCCATGGCCGGCACCCGTATAGATCGACAGGACCCACTGGCTCGGCGGCGCCTTGGCATTGAAGAGGCCGTGGTCGCCGAAGAGGATGTCGTCGCCGGCCAGCCCGTAAACCAAGTCGTTCGCGGTGCCCGCAATGACGATGTCATTGCCCGCACCGGCGGTGATGACGTCACTTCCGCCTCGTGTCGGATCGATCGTCAGGCCGCGCTGCAGGTCGGCCAGTCGTATCGATGCTATGGTAACGATCTCGAATTCAAGCCGGGCGTTGTCGCCGAAGATGATATCGGCACCGCCGCCGGTGGTAATGGTGTCGCCCATCGCGCCGCCAACGACGATCTGGTCGCCATTGCCGGTTGTGATGGTGTCCGATCCGCCCTTGTCGGTATCGATCGAATAGGCCAGCGTCGGCAGCGTATTATCGAACTCGGCATAGGCGCTGTCGCCGAACACCACGCTGCTGCCCGTGCCGATGGCGATCTTGTCCCCGCCACCGCCGCCAAAGACAACGTGGCTGCCGTCGCCGGCAGTTATGTCATCGATGCCGTCATTTGAATCCCAGGCACTGCGAGCCGATGCCAGGCCGCCGGCAAGATATATGGCTTTGCCGTTGTCGCCCAGGATGACGTGATTGCCACCACCGGCATTGATCTTGTCGCCGAATGAACCGCCCATCAGCACATGGTTGCCGCTCAACACCGTGATCGTGTCGGCACCGCCATAACCATGGTCCATCGTTTCGACGCGCAGCCGTTTGCCTGTGTCGTCGAACAAGGCAAAGCCGTTGTCACCGAGGATGACGCTATCGCCATTGCCCGCAGTCAGCGTGTCTGCGCCACTACCGCCGAATATTATGTTCTTGCCCGAACCGGCATTGATGTCGTCGTCTCCGCCGTTGGATGGGTTGCTGGTCGCGACCATCACAACCGTTCGGTCCCGCATCATGTCCAGCGTGCCAACGTCGAGCACCAGCGGTGAGTTCGCGACCGTGGGCATTTGCGCAATGATGCCATGATCGCCGATGATCAGGTCGTCGACGTCCCCACTGGTGATCTTGTCGGCACCGGCAGCTTCGGCAACGCCCTGGGCATTGATGCCATCGTCGTCGATGATGACGGTACGAGTGAGATAGCCGACGTTGAAGGACGAGTCGCCAATGATCCAGTTCTTCCCCGTACCGCCATTGATCGTGTCGTCGCCGGCGCCGCCGGCGATGAAGCTGGTGCCCTTTCCGCCCGTCAGCACATCCTTGCCGGCGCCGCCGTCGATGACCACGACGCCCTTGGCGCCCGACGCATTGATCGTGTCGTTACCGGTGTTGAGGAACAGGTAGGCCGTGCCGTTGGGGACCGATGGCGTCGCGCTGTAGCGCTTGCCATCTGCCGACGTGTCGCCAAACAATACGACGGGGCCGGTGCTGTCGACCACCGTCAGCGTGTCGTCGCCGCCACCGCCATGAACCACCGTCAAAGTGTTCGCTGCCGTGCTTTGGATGACGAAATTGTCGTTGGCCACGCCCAGCAGGACCTCGACGACACCGACGTCTGTGTAGGTGATGCCTCGAGCCACCGGCACCGGCGGCTTGCCGTCATTGTAGTCGACCATCAAAGGGGTAGTCGGCATGCCAAGCCCCGTGATCGTATTCGCAGTGAGTACGCCTGACAGCGGTGCTTGTGCCGTGTCGCTGAACACCACGAGTTGATCGACATCGCCCAAGCCACTCTGGCCGGGGTTCGCGACAACCGGATGATTGACCTCCGTCGGCAGGGCAACGGCTACGGTGAGCGAGCGGTCGGTAGCGCCGACGCCGCCGATGATATGCAGCGGTCCGGCGATGCGGTTGAGTTCGTGCGGCTGCTGCGAGAACACGCGGATGCCACTTGGCGGCGCTTGCACGGTCCCATCGAAGACAAGCGTGACCGTCACAGGCAGGTTCCAGTCGGCATCCGTAAAATCAACGTAGAACTTGCCCGAGCCGTCCTGCTGAACTCTTGGATTCGCCGCCAGGTCTACGCGCGCCTGCCCGTCGATGTTGATGTAGATCCGGACCGGCGCTGTCGGCTTCGCTGTCAGGACGATCTGGTAGGTATCGCTCTCGCCAGCCTGTGAGACAGTGGTGCTGCCGTCGGTTTCGATGATCTCGACTCCGGGCGTCTCGGCGTCGACAACGTCGACATCAACGGCCTGGCTTTCCGCGTTGGCGTAGACACCTCCTGGCGTCGTTTCGACGCTATGCTGGATCGATTGGACAAGGCGATTTTCGGCAACCCCGTCTGCGGTCGAGGTAACCGTGACAATTTGCGCATCGTTCCAGGCGAAGACCCCGTTGCCGGCCACCAAACCGAACTTGATCTCGGTGACGGACAGGTTGAGCTGATTGCCGCTGGTCAGCCTGACTGTAACGACCTCGCCTGCTGCCGGCGGCTTGGTCAGTGCCACGGTGTAGCTGTCGCCGGCCGCATCGCCCTCGCGCACCCCGGTCGAACCGCCGCTTTCGGTGATGAGAACGTCCGCCTTGTCGTCATCGATGACAGTGACCAGCACATTGGGAATCTGGTAGCCGTCGAAGCGGCCCGGCGCCGTTGGCGACAGCGGATTGCCCGCGGCATCCACGTGGATGACCGAATGGCTTATCGCAACCACCGCCTGTCCCTCTTCGGCCAGGTCATCGGCTGCCTTCACATAGATCACCTTGCCGGCAGCCCAGTTGCTGCCATCGAAGGCTACGGTGAGCGATTCTGCGTAGTTGATGCCGTCGAGCGAAACGAGGATCGTCTTGCCGTTCTTGCCGCGCAAAGCGGCCGAAGCCTGCGCCGCCGAAACCGTCACATAGGCAATGGTGCCGGCAATCGGCGCCATAGGCAGGGTCAGCTTGTAGGTATCGAACGAGTTGATGTCGCCCTCGCGCACCTTCAGTCCGTCGGCGATGTCCACGGCAGCGCTCGTGTCGCCCTTTGCGGTCAGGTCGAGCCCCCGCACGAACAGGCCATTGTAGCGCGGATCGGTGCTGGAAACGGTGTGGCTGACGACACCGCTGCCGCCGTTGCCGTCGTCCGAAACCACCGTCTTGGTGACGTCGCCGGCGACGTTGAACGTGTCACTGCCCAGGCCGCCGATGATGGTCGTGACCACATCGCTCGCCGTCGAAAGCACGTAGAAGGTATCGTCGCCCTCGAGCCCATCGACATCGATCGCCTCGGCATTGGCGACGCGGACTGTCAGCCCCGCGCCGTAGATACCATCCTTGGTGATGACGAAAACATCGGCCAGTTCGGTGCCGAGCACCACGACCCTGTCGAAGCCCGCCCCACCGTCGATGCTGACTGGCGCATTGACATTGTACTGGATGATGTCGTCTCCGGCGCCGCCGTTCAGCTTGACGTTGACGCCCTCGGCCAAGGCGAATGCACGGATTACGAATTCGTCGTTTCCGTCCTCGCCTTCCAGCCTGAGATCGGCATGGTTGGAGTAGACGCTGAACTTGTCGTTGCCGTCACCACCATAAAGCACGGCCGGCAGCGTAATGCCCTTCGACAGATAGCCGAGGGTCGTTACGATCGTCTCAAAACGATCCTCCACCGGGGTAATCGCATAGCTGCCGCTTGGATCGAGCTTGCCGTCGGCCCCGACCTTCTGGTCACGCGAACTGCCGAACACCTGGCCGACCTGGAAGAAGTCGTCACCCAGCCCGCCATCGACCGTCAGGATTGCGGCGTTGTCGTCGAAGTAGAAACTGTCATTACCGGCATTGCCGTTGACCACGACGCGCCCGTTGATACTGGCGTTGTAGTTGATGCGTTCAACCGCCGAAGAATACCCGCCACCGGCCAGTGGCCGCATGTTGGCGATGAAGTTCTTGCGGAACAGGAAGCTGTCGGCGGCAGCGGTTCCTTCGATGGTCAGCGTGTCGACACCGTCATTGCTTGCGCCGCTGTCGCGCACGTTCATGACATAGTCCGAGGTGCCCTCGATATTGACGATCACGGCGTCGGTGCCGCCCTGGCCATCGATGGTCAGCTCGTCGCGCAGGTCGCGCCCGTTGGCATCCTTCGCGAAGGCACCTGTCACCGCCACACCATTGTAGGTGTTCATCGTCGGCAGCCTGTCGATGACGATCTTGTCGTTGCTTGCACCGCCGCGAACGAAGGTGTTGCCGCGCAATGCCACCACGTCGAGCAGGATCTCGTCCCTGTCGAGACCGCCATTGACCTCGATCACGGGTGCCTGGAACGTGCCGTACAGCTCGATTTTCGAGCCTGTTCCCGCGTCGGGATCGGCGTTGCCAGGGGCCTGATAGTCGCCGGTGATGACGATCTTGGTCTTGGCGATGATCGTCGCCGTTGCGCTGACCAGCACGTCGTCCCCGGCAAGCAGACGCACCTCGCCTTCGGTCGCCGTAAGCGTGACGCCAGCCGCCACGATGATGTCGTCGCCGTCTCCGGCCTTGTCCACGGCCAAGAATTCCAGCTCGGCATCCTGCACTAGGCTCTTCTCGGTAATCGTGATCGGGCTCGAAGCCATGATGAAGGCGCTGCCGCCGGCAGTGACGCCGGAAATGTCGCTGCGGACGCCACCCACGACCAACGCGCCCAGATTGTGGATCCACGTATTGTTGTCGCGCGACCAGGATTCGAGGTTGCCGACCTGGGTTACCACCCGCTTGCCGCTGGTACCGATGTCGGTGCTGGCAAACAGGTAGGCCCGACGAGAAACCACGTTGGCCAACGCATCGGTGCGGCCATTGAGCATGCTGCCGTTCAAGACGGTGAGGAAGGCAACCGCGTCCTCGAAAGCAGCAGCGTTGAGCAGGCCGGTCTTAACCTCGCGCAGGATCATGTTCCCGGCCGATTCGATCAGGTAGACACTGCCCCTGTCGGTGTAGGCGCTAACCGAACCGGCAGCGGCGAAGGAGCTGTCGATCTCCAGTTCGTCGCCGATTGCCCCGACGTCGATGAACGCGCGCAGCGTCACATGCCTGCCAATGACATCGGCCTTTGTGCGGATCGGCGTGCCATCCGTTTGGAAGCTTGTCGGCAGTTCGGCATCGACGATGGATCCGGCGACAGCCGTCAGGCTGACGTCGCCGTTCGTCGACTTGATGCCACGCACGTTCATGTTGCCATGGGTTTCGGTCAAATAGATCGACCCGGCGGCGGCGGCAGTGATCGTGCCGTCGTTGAGGTGTCCGCTCGTCGTGTTGTTGACCGTCCCGGTGACGTCGATCTCCAGAGCATTGGTGTCGGTGCCGATCGTGCCCCCGGCAGTTAGCAGGACATGCCGCGCCTCGACCTTGGTGGCGTCAGAACCTGCTATTGCATCGAGGATGGAGCCGAGCGTCGACGTAAGAATGGCATCGCCGCTGCGCGAATAGACGGATTCCAGGCGTAGATCTGAAGTCGGCGCCGTGATGCGCACGTCGTCCTGGGCGCGCGCGATCAGCCCGCCCTCGCCGCGCATCGTCACGGTGATTGCCTTGCCAGCTTCGCCGATGTGGCCCTTTCCGGCCTCGAGCAGGATGTCGCGACCGTCGAGATTGACACCTCCGCCCGCCGCAAGACCGTTGGTGATGTTGCCATCGACCTTGATGCGGATCGTGTCACCCGTCGCACCGCCGACGCCGGCAACGATATTGCCCAGTTCTATGCTGCCGTCGGAACCGAGATAGACAGCCTCACCGGCCTTGACCGCCAGCATGCCGGTCAGCGTGACATCGATATCCTCACGACGGTTGATCAGCACCTTGGTCAGGCGCGCCTGCGTGTCCATCGGGTCATCGAGCACCGCGCCGATGTTGACGGTGCTGCCAAGTTCGACAGTCAGCGTCTGGCCATCTTCAAGCGTGATTGTGCCTCCGGACACCGACTTGATCTTGTAATAGACGCTGTCTTCGGTGCTGTTCTGGCTGGTGCCGCCGACATAGATCAGGTCGCCCGCCTTGAACATGCCGGCCGGCCAGTTGCCACTCACCAGCTGGATCGTGCCGTTGTTTCCGACGTTGCCGAAATTGACCTGGGCCAGATCGACAAACGCACTGGCGAACTGGGCGACCCCGACCTTGAGCCCGGTCGCGCTTTCGGCGACGACCGAGTGGCCTTCGATCAACGTGATCTTGTTGCCGACAACCTTGTCGATCTTGAGATAGCCACCGGTGCCGTTGGCTGCGCTGCCTTCGACGTAGATCAGGTCGCCTGCCTTGAACAGGGACGGCCAGTTGCCGCTGGCAAGCGTCAGGGTGCCACGCCCTCCTTCGTTGGCGAAGGCGACATTTACCCCCGACAGGAATTTCGTCGCATCGCCACGGCCTGTTTCGTAGCCGGAAATGAAGATGACATCCCGGCGCTCTGCCGCGGCCAGCGCCACCCGTTCGTCATCGGACAGTGGCTTCTGCAGGCTGCCATCGCCGAGATCGATGACAACTTCGCCCTCGACACTGCCAACCGACTTGGACGTTTCGATCGTGATGTTCTTCGCCGTGATGTTGCTTTGCTCGATCACGACCTCGGTGTCGCTCACCGATTTGGTCAACCCTGCGCTGAACGCATGAAGCAGTTCGTCTTCGGTCCACACCTTGACCGTCGAGATCAGGTCGGCGGCCGTTGCACCTATCGCAAACAGGAACTTCTGCCCGTTGACCAGGTTGGTGTCCTGAGCCGTCTCGTTGAGGCGACCAAACATCTTGTTCAGATCGTGATAGTCGGCGCTCTTGGCGGCGGACAGCGCAGCTTCCTCGGCCGCCTGGCCGTCATCGATGTAGTCTTGCAGATTGTCGTCGACATAGTCGCCGATGCGAGGAGCTACATAGTCTTCGAGACGAGCAGCGACGTAATACGCCAGATAGGTCTCCAGTTCCGGACCTGACAGCCCTGCGGCGCCGGCAGAATTTGCCCCCTCGTCCCGGAGCAACGCCGTGCCCTCTGTCGTGTACAAAGCCCTGGCTGTGGCGCTCAGCGCCTCGATGCCTTGCACTCGCAAGCGTTCGCGGATCACATCGCGCTCGCTCTGCGAGACCGGCACTTCGTGAGCGGTATTGTAGACGGACGGATTCGCCTGCGTGCTGCGATACTGCCAGTAGAGTGCGTAGGCCGCATCGATATCCGAACGCCAGACATCGCCGAAGCCCTCATACTTGTCCTTGAGCAGGAGATACTGCGCGGTACGGCTCGCCTCGGCCGTCTGGATCGCCGCGTCGGCATCGCTGCCATATTGTGCCTGATATGCAGCCCTTTCGGCGTCGGTGAGTTTTACCGTCGTACCATCGTACTGGCCCTTGAAGCGCCAATACGTGTTGTATTCCTGACGGATGCCGGTTTCATAGCTGGACAGGACGGCGTTGATCTTGTCCTGCGCGCCCGTACCCGTCGTCAGCTGGAGGTCGCTCCAGACGCCGTTCTTCAGCTCCTCGTAGGCGCGTTCGTCCTTGACCCTGACATTGTCAGCATCAAGCAGCGAGCCTGCGACGACCTTGATGTAGACATTGCCGGCGGTGGTGATGCGCTCGACGCGCATGTCGCCGTCAATTTCCGAAACGAATACATTGCCTTGCGCGGTGATATTGACGCGATCGCCGTCGGCCACGCCGGAGTTGAGCTGCAGTGTCCTCGCCGTGCTGTTGCCGATGCCACCCAGGGCACCCGAGGGCAGCGTGCCCGCGGCGCCGACATAGTGGTCGGCGATCAGCGTGATGCTGCCACCCTTGACCAGGCCCGGGAGATAGCTGCCACCGAGTTGGTCGGCGACAACGATACCCGCATGGGCGGACAAGAAGACGTCGCCTTGCGCCGCCGCGACCGTATTGATCGACATGTCGCCCGATTTCTCGTTGATGCGAATGTCGCCTCTCGAGGACGTGGCGTTGAGGTAGGCATAGGCCGTGGTCGGCTGGTTTACACCCTTGTAGCCCTCCGGATACTGATCGACGAGGTCGATCTGCATGGCAAAGACGCCGGCGCCGATGCCGTCGTCGGCATCGAGATCGATGCGCACGCCCTGCACCACCGAATTTTCGTTGGTGGCTTCGATGACCGTCTGCGAGACGATCTGGGTCAGGCCCGTATCGTTAAGGATGCCGCCCTCGATCAGCACCTTGCCGGCGCCAGTCGACAGAACCTTGACCGTTGCCTCGGTGTAGCCAAGGAACTCGATTCCCACAGGCCGGTCGGCCTCGATCGAGTGGGTGGCAACCGTGCGCGAGCTGATCTCGGTGATGTATTCTTGCCAGTACGTCTTCTTGCCGTACCAGGTGCTGGTCGTCCACTTGTTGCCTGGCACCTTGCTGGAGTCCAGGATCGTCGTGATGGTCTTGAAGTCGTACTGGGCGCTCACATTGCTTTCGAAGAAATAGTCGCTGCCGGGCACCAGAGTCGGCTGTGTCAGCAACTCTTTGACGCTGCTGTGAAGCGCGCTGGGATCGGCCGCCAGGGCATCGATGCCGATCCACGCCGAGGTCCCGTATGTGTCGGTGATGCGGTCTCGTTGGGTGCTGGCCACCGACCAGCCATAGCGCCACCCCTCCTTGACCTGGTACGACGACAGGTAGTCGAACGCTCCAGCGGTGTTGGTCGGATTGCCGATGCTGCCGCCTACCGGCACCATCGTCCGGTTGAACTTCGGCGCGCCGCTGGTATTCGTTCCCGTCGGCGGCACCATCTGCGGCACGAACTGCGTGACGCGCACGTCGACGCTGCCATTGGGCTTGGTCTGGTACCAGGTCTGCGTATAGCTGCCCTCGACCGCGACGCCGTTTTGAATGACCGCCTTGGCCTTGTCGTTGAGGATGATGGTCCCAAGCCCGCGATCGGTCACATCGATGCGCTGAACGACGACGTCATAGTTGGTCGAATTGTTGACCGTCACATTGACGTAGCCACCAAGCGCCTTGATCTTGCCGTTGCCGGTGTTCATCAGCTTGCCGGTGATGGTGATCGAGCCGCCAGGCGTACGGAACTCCTGCAGGACGACGCGTCCGTTGGCGACATCCCAATAGACCTTGAAGTCCTTGTAGGAAACGGACTTCAGCTCAACCCTCTCGCCCAGATTTTCGCCGCGCGCGATCCTGGCCTTGATGTCTGCGATCTCGGCTTCAGTGTCGCCGTCGATGTCGAGGACATAGTCCTCGTAGCCACTCTGGATCAGGCCGTTGAGGTTGATGTACTCGGCATTGATCGAGATGCGGCTGGCGTAGATGCCGTTGACCGCAGGCTTGGCGATCTCGGAACCGGCAACGCCCGTCAGATCGCTCATCCCGGTGCCGTCGCCGAGGTTTTTCCACGACGCGTATGGATCGCCGCCTGAATGGAAGACGCTGCCCGGCGGCAGATCGATCACCACCATGCCGGCAGTGATGACATCGAGCGTGGCGCTGCGGATACTGGCGTTGATGGTGATGTCGCCGCCCGCGCCGGCCGAGTTGTCGATCGTAACCTTGGCCGTGATCGCGTCGATGTCGCCGGAGATCATGATACCCGGCCATGGCTTGTTGGGACCGCCCACATTCCACGTGTTCTTGATCAGAACCGTGGCCGCCATGTCGGCCACCTTGGTCAAGGTGATGTCGAGATTGGTTCCGGCTTGCGAATAGGCAAAGAACGGATCGTTGCCACGGTTGGCCTTGTTGTCGTCCGCCACGTTGGCGAGATTGCGCGCAATAACCGTGGCGTTGGCCTGGGCCTTGGTGTCGAAGTCAGAGATCTTGTCCTGGAAGCCGTTGAGGAACACGCCTCCGTTGTTCTCCGGAATGTAGATCCCGGCGATATCCAGGAATGCCTCGGTACGGTTCTCGATGACGACCTTGACGTTGCCTGGCGCGTCCAGCTTGCCATTGCCCTGGAGCACGTCGGTACGAATGTCGATATATCCGGCGGCGGCGTAAATCGGCGCAACCGAGATGGTCAGCACGTTCCTCTTGATCGGAACAATTACCTTCAGCGGGTTGCCGTCGCTGTCTTTCAGGCCGTTCGGATCGTCCTTGATTTCGGCCAGCTTGAGGAACACCAGTTCCTTTTCGAGCCGTCGGATCTCGCCCTTGTAGAAGGCCACGAGGTCGGCATTGCTGCCGTACTCGGCCATCTTGGCGCGAGCCTTTTCGATTTCCGCAAAATAGTTCGACTGCAGCGGCTCCTGCCCGATGCTGAGCGAGGCATTCTCCGCACCAGAACCATCTGTTTCGCCGCCGTGATAGATGATCGTCGGATTGGCGGTGCTGCCACCGATGCCGTCGATGATGACATTGACCGTGCGGTTGATGCCGGTCTGCACGGTGCCGTCGACCGTGACGACCGCATGCGCCTCCGTGTGCGCGGTGCCGTCGAACTGCTCATGCGCCTTGCCGCCGAGCGCGCTGTCGATGGCGCCCATCAGCGACGATGCCCAGTTGACCGCCTTGCCCTGCGCCGTCATGTGGGCCAGGCCGAAACGGTCGGCAAACAGCCGCACATTGCCGCCCGACCGCACGGTTGCCTGCGAGCCGATGTTGATGTTGTTCGACTGGAACAGGAAGACGTCTGCCGTCACGCTGTCGATCGGGATCGCGCTGCCCGCAAATGTATCGGCATACACGCCGAGCTTGTACTCATCGTGATTGAAATTGGCGTCCATGCCGACCAGCATGTTGACGTCACGCAAGGCCTCGATCAGCGCGCCGCGGCCGACGACGATATTGTTGTCCGGGCTTAGCTTGATGGTTGCATTTGCCACAGTGACAGTGACGCCGCCGTAATTGTCGACGCTGTTGTCAGTGCGGGCGTCGGCATGCGTGTTGGCGGCAAGATCGATCTGGCCCGCCGTCTTCAGCACGATGTTGTTTGACGTCGCGGATGCGGGATTGCTGCCCAACTGGACGGTTGCATAGAGGTTTTCGGCATCGAGGATGCTTGCCGCGCCGATGCCCGAGCCAAGACCGCCACCCTTGTAGGCGACGCCCTCACGGTAGAAGATCTTGTTCATCGCCTTGAGCGAGAACTCACCGGCCTCGATCGAATTGCCGACGACTGTCAGTTTGGCGTTGTCGTTGACGGTGACTTTGGTGTTCAGCGTCAGATGCGTCTCGCTGGTCACCCCGGCGCCCGTAAAAAGGCCGCCCGTGCTGCCGTCCACATTGCCGTTGATCGCGGGTTTGTCGAAGCGATTGACCGCATTCGCGACGATCGCACCGGCCTTGACCACCGCGCGAGCGCCAACCACGGCATCGACATTCGAAGTGATCCAGTTGTCGGCCTCGGCGCCCGAACCGGCCAGCAGACCGTAGGCGCTGGTCCTGATCGAGATATTGGCGCGCGTCAGGTGGTCTGCCTTCAGCACGAACCGCCCGGCTGTCGTCTTGTAGAGCTCGAACGCCAGATTGCTTTCGCCTGCGCGCTGCGTCGCCGCCTTGCTCAGGGTCACGCTCGCCTGATCACCAAGGACCGCCCGCGTGTAAGCGCGTGTCTCCGTCTTCGCGGCGGCCGCCGCGCCAGCCACCAGACCACCGGAGCCCGGATTTGCGCTGGCGAAATTGTCGTCCGATCCAACCGCCGAAATGTTCAGCGTGCCGGCATTGATGATGGTGGACGCACCAACCTCCGCCAGGGTGTTGGCAACATCGACGCCGCCGAGTTGGCGCGGCAGCGATTTGGCTGTCGCCTTGGTGGCACCGGCTGCGATCAGGCCATAGGCCGCACTGTCGGACTCGGCCTTCTGGCGGCTGTCGTTCTGGGCCGCAACACTGACCGCGCGCGCCGCGTTGATCACCACGCTTGCGCCGATAAGCGCGTGCACGGTGCTGGTGTTCAGCGCCTCGGTGATGGTGGAATCGACACCGATGAGGCCGCCGACCAGGCCTTGCGCCTTGGCGCCCGCCGTGTCGCCGCTCGTTGGCAGCGTCTGGGCCGCCGTGATGCTAAGGTTGTCGACAAAGTAGCTGGTCGTCGCTGTGGAAGCGGTAACGCGGGTGCCGACTTTCGACTTTGCTTCGGAAACGCCAACGGCCAGTGTTCCGGCATTGACGCCCTTGGCTTCCGAATAGGCCTTGGGCGTAGCCTTTGCGTCAACCGCGACGTCGCGCGCCCGGACCGTCGACTCCTCGACCTTGGCCGAGACCTGATTGTCTATCTGCGAGGTCGCCGAAGCTCCCGCCGCCGCGACACTGATCATGCCGACCGCAAGTGCGATCGCGTCGACCATCGTGTTGACGGAGGTCTTGTCCTCGGCGGCAACGCGGATGTCGCCATTGACCTGAATCGAGCTGTTGGCCACCCAGGCCAGGGTCTCCGACGTGACTGTGTTCCTGGTGACGGAGCCGCCACCGGCAACCGCGCCACCGATTCCCACGGCAGCGGCAACCGACGCCATGACTGCGCGAGACGTCAAGCTAGCGGTCTCGGATGCATGGACCGTAAGCAGTCCGCTCCCTTGCGCGTACGCAGGAAGGATGTTGTTGGTACGGTAGATGTAGCCATTCGACTGGACAGGAATCCAGCCGGTGACGACCACGTTGCCGGCATTGCGCAGAAAAGCACCAACATCGTTGTCGATCAGGTTGACGGCTTCTGCCACGCCGATCGACACGGCTCCGGCACCAAGGCCGATGGCCAGCGAAACCGCAGCCGCGCCGGCAAAGGCGTTGATGGTCGAAACATCCCTGGCATCGATATCGAGCGCGGCGACCTTGATCGCATTATTGGCGCCATCTTCGTGAACGTAGGCGTTGACCTGCACCGCGACCTTGTTCTTGGTCGATGCGCCCGCACCGGCCAGGCCGAATGCGAACTTGCCGGCCGATACCGCCACCGCGCCTGCTGCGACCGTAGCGTCGATTGATTGGCTAGAACGCGCCTTGACCTCGACACGCCCCCAGCTGTCGAGGCTTGTGTCCTTGAGATAGGCAAGCACCTCGACCGGCATTCGCGTACCGGCGTGATTGAAGCCGATATTGTTGTAGGCAACGCCCGCGCCGACCGACGCCTGGACTGCGACGCCGCCCACCGCCAAGCCGGCGGCGGCAGCGCCGACCAGCGCAGTGATCGACGACGTGTTGTCAGCGCTGAAGGAGATGTTGCCACCAGACTTGAGCAGGCTGCTCTCGGCAAAGGCCCTGGTGCCGCCGAGGATGACGTTGGAGGCCCCCGCACCGCCGCCGGACACCGCAACGCCAACTCCGCCGCCGGCAACCGAAACTGCCGCCGCGACAGAATCCGCCTTGATCGTTGCTTCCTGCACGGCCGAAACGGTGATCGTTCCAGGCGTTGCCGCGTTGGCAGGCGTCGGAGGATTCTGAAGCACCAGCCGCTGCGTCGGAAGGCCCTTGTCGACCCAGACATAGACCGGATCGTAGACGGGGATGTCGGTGACGGCGACGTCGGCGTATCGCGTATATGCGTTGACGTCGTTTGCAATGGTGTTCTTGGCGATCGAGATGCCGATAGCGACCCCGACGCCGACCGAGCCGACCGCGCCCGCCACGGCGGCCGCACCGGCGATGGCGTCTATCTTGGCCTTGTTCTTCGCTTCGACGAGCACGTTTGCGGCGCGGATGACAGCGAGATCGTTCGCCTTGCCGGTGATCATCGCATCGGTGGCGACGGCGATCATGTTTTCGGTGTAGACGCCCGACCCGCCGACCCCGACGCCAACGCTGCCGCCGGCAAGTGCAACCGCACCGGCAAACACCTTGGCCGTGATATTCTGGCTGGAATTGGCCTTGACGGACAAATTGCCGTCAGCGCTGACATCGCTGTCGCCGACATAGGCCCGAACGCCGCTGGCGCCATTGGCGCGGAGCACCGGCGACACGAAAACGTCGGCTTCGTTGCTGTTGGGGATGACCGGAACGTCCCAGTCGCCAATCGTGTTGATGGCGACAGAAATGCCGATGGCGGCACCGACGCCGGTCGACCCGACACCAATCGCCACCGACAGCGCTGCAATGAACGCCTCGATCTTGGCCGTTGACAGCGCTTCGACGGTAACAGCCCCCTTGCTCGTCACCTTGCTGCCGACGATGACTGCATTGGTGTCGGTGTTGATGGTGTTTTTGGAGATCGCGCCTGCGCCGGAAATGGCAATGCCCGTCGAGCCGAAAGCCGCGGCGAACGAGGCCGCGACAGATTCCGCCTTTATGACTGAAGCATCCTTGGCCCGTGCAACGATACCGCCTGCTGACGTCGCCGCGACACCGTCATTGGCATTCTTGATACCGGCGTAAATGTCGTTGCTGATCGAGTTCTCGGCATAGGACAGGCCGATGGACAAGCTGACCCCGGTGCTGCCGACGGCGAATGCAATCGACGCCGCGCCGACGAAAGCGGAAATGTTGGATGTGTCCTCGGCGGTGATGATCATCGAGGCGGCATTTACGCCAGCCGTGATGCCCTGCGCGGCGTTGCTCGTGCCATCGCCATCTACGAAAGCCTGTGTCGCAACGGATATGTCGTTGCGTGCGCCCGCGCCGGCGCCGCTTGCCGCGACACCTGTCGAACCGCCAGCGATCGCCACGGATCCCGCGGCGACAAGAGCTTCGATATCCTGTTGGGACAGAGCCGCGACGGTCAAGACGCCCGACGACTTGACCGCCGAATCCTTGATGAAGGCCAAGACCTTGCTGCGGTCGCCCGCGCCATTGCCGATCTTGTTGATGGCAACAGCCACACCGATGGATGCGCCGATGCCTGTCGAGCCGATGCCGACAGCCGCGGATGCGGCAAGAACCGTGGCGTCTATCTGCTGCGTGGCGGAAGCCGCGACGGTGATGTTGCCACTCTTCGATATGACGCTGTCGGTAATCGACGCTTCTGTGTCGACATCGATGTCGTTCTTGGCAGTAGCGCCAGCACCGCTGAAGCTGATCGAGCGGCCGCCCGAAATGGTGATCGACGCAGAGGCCGCCACCGCAACGGCGGAGATTTCGGCCTTGTTCGCGGCTTTGACTTCAAGCACGCCGTCCGAGCTCAGCGTGGCATCGCTGACCTTGGCTCCGACGCTGCCCTTGATGTCGTTGAATGCTATGTCGAGGCCGATGGACACCGCCACAGCGTTCTTCGAGGAGAACGACGCCGCGATCGTGGCCGCAGCCGACAGCGACTTGATCTTGCTGGTGTTTTCAGCGTCGACGACAATGCCGCCGGAACGGGCGGTGATGTTGGAACGACCGCTCGCGCCGCCATCGATGGCGGCGATCGTATCGGCAGCGATGCTGTTCTGGACGAACACGCCGCCAGCACTGAACGCCGTGGCAGCACCGGAGGCCGACAGCCCAATGGCAACCGAGGCGGCAACCGTGGTTGCATCGATGCTCTGGCTCGATTTTGCCAGCACCGAAACCTTGTTGCCGGCAACCGTCGAATTGCTGATCCGTGCATCGGTCTTCAGCGGCTTGGCGACACCGACCTGGGTGATGCTGCCGGTATAGCCGATGTAGTTGAAGGCAAGCACGATGCCGACGGCGACCGCGGTGCCCGAGCCGGAGAAGCCGCCGGCGACCGAAGCCGCCGCGGCAGCAATCGTGGCATCGATGTCGGCGCTGTTGGTCGCCGAAACAGTAACGCCATCGCCGGCAGCATTGCCGGAGGCGCTGACATCGCTGGCCGAAATCAGCGCTTCGACCCCGCCCACGATCGTGTTGAAGGCGATGGTGCCGGCGACACCGACGGCGAGGCCCTTGCCGGTGCCGGCAGCGACCGACACCGCGGCTGCCGCGGCGGTCGCGTCGATCTTGCCTGCCTGGCTCGCCTCGACCCTGACGCTTGCCGCATCGAGGTCGGCGACGCCATCGATCGACGCCTTCACGCGCGCGTCAACGGCATTGCGCGACACCACAGGCGCGATCGAGACGGACTTGCCGTCCGGATTTTCACCATAGCTGTAGTTGATCGCGATGACCGGAGCCACGACCTTCGAGGTGATGCTGCTGGTGTTGCTGGCGCTGACCGTGAAGCTTCCGTCCGCATCAATGTCGGCGGAATTGGTCACCGACGCATCGACGACCGCATAAACGCGGTTCAGGGCAAACACACCGCCAACACTGACGGCGGTCGGCGCGCCACCACGCAAGGTCTTGACGTAGTTGGAGATTTCCGAGGTGATGAGCTGGGTCGCCTTGGCTGACACCAGCACGTCCCCAGTCATGTCGATCTTCGAACTGGTGACCAGGGCCTGGATCTGCGCATTCGGATCGAGCCCCGAGATTGCGCCGACCAGATCGGTGCCGAGCAGCGTATCGACCGCATTGAAGAGGAAGTTCTGGCCGGCAAGGCCAACTGTGTTGAAGGCCAGCGTGATGCCGGCGGCAACCTGCTTGGCGATGGTGTCGGCGTCGATGGTCGCCTTGATCGTGGCGCCACCTTCGGCGAGCACGTCGAGGTCGGCGCCGGTGACATCGCTGCCGGTGACTGTCGCCTTGGCATAGTTCAGCACGTTGTTGGTGGCGATGACGCCGTTGATGGCGATCGACTTGCCCTTGGCGCTGCCGGTCACTTCGACCCGTGCCTTGACGTCAGCGCTGATCTCGCTCGTCTGCTTGGCCGAAACAAGCACATTGCCGGTGGCGTTGACGTCGGCATTCAACAGCTTGGCGGTCGCGCCGCTGTCGATGTCGTTACGAATGACAAGCGCGCCGACGCCGATGGCGCTGCCGCCGGCAAGGCTCGGCACGAGGTTGTCGTTGATGAAGTCGATGACGTCATTGACGATGTATTTCGACCAGCCCGCGCCGGTGAAATTGTCGAAATTGATCGTCGATCCGTCCGCGCCATCGAACTCCCACAGCTCGCCCGCCTGCGGGCCGCCAGGAACGCTGGTGTCGATATAGATCAAATCGCCATTGTTGACCGTCTGGGAGCCGGACTTGGTGGTGAACTGGTAATTGCCGAACGCCGACTTGGCGAGATTGGCAACGACGCTGATGCCGTAGTCGTTCTTGATCAGGGTAAGCGCCTTGATCTCCCCTTTCGAGGTGATCGAGGCGTCGTCGGTCGCCTTGACCGTCACGGCGACGGCATCGACGTCCGCGGTCGCATTGCCGGAGTTGTCTATATAGGCCTTGGCCTCGCTCGCCACCTTGTTGGAAGCGATGACGAAGCCGAGCGCCTTGCCGTCCGTGCCGCTGATCGAGGTCGACTCCGAGGTTACCTCGTTGCCGACCGTAGCGTCGATGGCGGCGCGATTGTCGGCGGTAACCGAAAGGTCGCCACCTGCCGAGACGTCGGAGTTGACGATTGCCGCCTCGGTGAAGGACGGATTCCGCCCGCCGAACGCATCTGCGATCAGGTCGTCGCCCAAAAGCGCGTCGACGCCGTTGAACAGGACATTGGTCGGATTCCAGCCAATGGTGTTGAAGGCAAGGGTGACGCCGACGGAGTCCCCGCCCGTCGTGTAGGCCGAGCTCTTGGTGTCGGCATCGATGCGTGAGACGTTTTCCGCCGAAACGCTGACGTCGCCGCCTGCGGTGATGCTCGAGCCTGAAATCTTGGCGACAGCGCTGCTCTGCACCAGATTGGTGGCGATTGTGCCATTGATCGACAGCACCTTGTCGGTGTTGTTTTCCTGGCCTGCCGGCGTGGTGTCGGCTGCCGGGTCGGCCGGCGAGCCGGGCTTGTGCTTGGTGCCCGGATTGGTGTCGGCAGCGCCCGTCTTCTTGTCGCCGTCCCAGTCGATGGAACTGCCGCCCGAAGACGAAATCGCGCTGTCGACCTTGGCGGTCATCACGGCGCTTTCGAGCGCCGCGACTTCGACGTTGCCTGTCGTCGCGGTGACGTTGGCATTGGTGATGGTCGCAGACGAGCCGCCGCGCACGTCGTTCATGACGACCAGGCCGCCGACGGATTTGGACGGCGAGGCCGAAAGGTTCAGTTCCTGCAGCAGGACCGTTGCTTCGGGCGCTTCCTTCCACAGGCCGAGATTGGTGAAATCGGTCTGCGTGAGGTCGATATCCTGCCCGAGAGCATTCGAGCCCATGAAGACGTAGATGCTGCCGGCATTGCCGCCGACCTTGGTCCAGTCGGGACCAAGATTCGCCTCGCCGCCTGCCACCAGCGCCTCAAGGTCGATGATCGCATCGTCGCCATTGTACTGGTAGATCGCGCCGGTATCGTCGCCGATGCCTTCAAAGCGGATGGCATCGCCATTGCTGATCGGGAATTTCGACGGCGGCAGCACATTGTTGAGATCGATCGCGATGCTGCCGAGATAATCGTCGGCAATGCGGATGCGGTCGCCGAACTTGACGTCGCGGATCTTGGTGCCCCCGGCATCGGGCCGGGTGTCGTAGTCAGCCGGAAACAGGTCGTTGAGCGTTTCCTGGATGATGCCGGCGCCGCCGTCATTGGTCACCGTCGTCGAGGCCACCAGCTTGGCGTTGGAGTAGATGCCGACCGCATCGTCTGCGATCACCGAGACACCGTTGGCGGCCTTGATCGTCTTGCCCGTGGTGCCCGAATTGTCGATGGTCGCCTTGGCCGCGCCCGAAACCTTGTTGGATGCGATGATGGCGCCATAGGAGGCACCGGAAGCACCATACAGCGCCGACGTCTCGGTGACCGCGGCGTTGCTGACGGTGGCGTTGATCTGGGCATCGGACTCCGCCGAAACGCGGATCTTGCCGCCCGAATCCACCGTGCTCTTGAGGATCGACGCCGAGGCATCAGCACCCAAATTGCCGTCGAACGCGCCATCCGCGAGATAGGGAGCGCCAACCAGCGTGTCGAGCGTGTTGAAGAGCAGGTTCTGCGCTTCCCAGCCGACGGAGTTGTAGGCGAGCGAGATACCGACCGAGGTCGCCGCCGAATTGCCCGACGAATAAAGCCGCGCATCGATGCGCGCCTCGTTTTCGGCCGAAACCGTGACGTTGCCGCCGGCCTTGACGGTGCTGCTGTCGATGCTGGCGATGGTCTTGCCAAGCACGACGTTGGTGACGATCTGGCCGTTGAAGCCCAGCACCTTGCCGGTGCCGTTGATGCTGCTGCCGCCCGAGGCGGTGACGGTGCTGGTGGTGTAGGCGGTGATTGTCGACGCGCCCGTTGCCGCGACATTGACCGCGCCGCCGGCGTCGACCTTTGCGCCCTGGATATAGGCGTGCGCGTTGCCGCGCGTGTCGTTGTAGGCGATCGCCAGGCCGATCGCCTTGGCGTTGGTGGTGACGATGTTGCCGAGTTCGGGGAAGAAGGTGTCCTTGAAATCGGACGTCCTGAGCTGCTTCCAGCTGTTCACGTCGCCATAGTCGGCAATCGTCAGGTCGACGTTCGCCAGCGGCGTATCGCCGATATACTCGTAGACCTCGCCGGAATTGACGTCCATTTCCTGCCACAGCGTCGTGTTGGCAACATTGATGCCGCCGCGCGTGGTGATCTTGGTGTCGCCGAGGTAGCGATAGACCTTGCCGCCGGTCTCGACCCGATCGCCATTGATGATGTCGACAACGGTGCTTGCGTCGGTGACGGCATCGAGATCGATTTCGGTATCGAGATAGTCGAGCGCGACACGGACCTTGTCGCCCTTCTCGAGCGAGCGAACGCCCGACTTGGTGGTGAAATCGTAGTCGCCCGCGCCGAGCCGCTCGGCGGCATTGCCGATCAGGTCGGTCAAGGCATTCAGCGTGCTGGCCGGCAGCGCTGTCGCCACCACCTTGATGTCGGCCGAAATCGTGGCCGCGTTGTCGGCCTTCAGGTCGACCTTGCCGCCAGCCTTGACGGTCTTGGTCGCGTTGCCCGAGCCATCGACAGCCGCACTGTTGTCGATATAGGCCGATGCGCCGGCGGAAACCTTGTTGCTGGCAAGGATTGCTCCCGCCGCCGTGCCGCTCACCCCGTACTTGGCGCCGGCAGCGAAATCGTTTTCCCATTCCATCAGCGATTCAGCGCCGAGAACCGAGTTGATGCCGGCCGCATTGACCGCCACCAGCGCGATATCGCCACCGGCATCAATGCTGGAATTCTTGATGTAGGCCGTGGTCAGGACCGGGCTCTCGGCCTTCAGCGCCTTGCCGATTTCAGGCGAGCCGATCAGCGTGTCGACGGCATCGAACAACAGGTTGCCTGGTTCGTAACCCACCGCATTGAAGGCGATGACGAAGCCGATCGTCTTGCCCGAACTGGTCAGCTTGCTAAGCGCGGTCGCGTCGATGGTCGCGTCGGTGCGGGCCGAAACGTTGAGGTCGCCGCTTGCGCCGGTGACCACGGAACTGCTTTCAACGGCGGCCTTTGCGCCACCCTGCACCGTATTGGACACCGAAATGCCGGCAGTGCTGTCCCAGCCGTCGATGACGCTGTTGTCGACTGCCTTGATCTTGGCCGACTCCTTGGCGTCGACCACAACGTCGCCGACCGTGGTGACCGACGTCCCGGTCAGGGACGCCTCGACGTTGGACTTGACCTGGTTGCGGGCAAAAATGCCGCCCTTGCTGGTGGCGTTGCCAACCACCGACTTCTCGTCCATGCCAAGTGCGAGAAGGCCGGTCTTGACCATCGATGCCGGGATCAGGTTTTCGGTGTTGAGCTTCTTCCACAGGCCGAAGTCGTTGAAATTGGCGGTGGCGAGGTTAACCGACGTGCCGTCGGCGCCCATGTACTGGTAAATCGCGCCCTTGTCGCCGGTGCCGGCATAATCGTCGGCCGAACTGATGCGCACCTTGTCGCCGAGATTGAGCGATGGCGTACCGGATTTGGTCGTGTAGTCGTAGTCGTCGAGGATGTTGCTGGCAATCGAGTTGACGATGTCGGCGCCGTTGGTGTTGTCGAGCTCGGCGGTGACGCCAAGGCTGGTGCTGGCGTCGATCTCGGCCCTGTCCTGCGCCTTGACGCTGACCGTGTCGGCCTTGACCGTGCCGCCGCTGATCTTGGCGATCGCAGCGCTGCTGACCTTGTTGCCGGAGATGACGGCGCCGGTGCTCGTCACCTTGCCGTCGAACAGGGCTTCGTAGGAAGCGGTCGCCCGGTTGTCGATGGAGGCCGAAATCACTGCCTCGGAGACGGCTTCCACCGACACATCGCCATTCGACGTGATGTCGGTACTGCTGATCGAGGCCTCGACGTTGAACGGATTTTCGGTGCGCAGGCGGATGTCGGAAGCGCCCGCCGGTTCTGCGATGTTGTGGACCACGTCGCCGAGCAGCGTCTCCACCGTATTGAACAGCAGGTTGCCGCGTTCCCAGCCGATCGTGTTGTTGGAAATCTGGAACGCCGACGCCTTGTTGCCGTTTGCCGCGGTGGCAACGGTCGAGTTCTCGGACACGATATGCGAGCTGTTTTCGGCGAGAACCGTGACGTCGCCGATCTTGTTGGCGTCGGTGCCGAGCTTGCTGTCTTCGATCTTCGCCGAGGTCTGGCCCTGGATGAGGTTGGTGGCCACGACCGCGCTCTGCGCCTTCGTCGTGCCGCCACCGGAGAGAAGCTTCTTGAACAGGAAGCCCTTGGCGCCCTTCGGCGCGACCTTTTCGATCAGCTTGTCCTGGTTGAAGGGCGAGCCGCCCTTGGCCTCGCTCAGGATGTCGGCGTTGGCCTCGATCCTGCCGATCGATTCAGCCGTGACTGCAACGCTGCCGGCCTCAAGGTCGACCTTGCGCACAAGCGCCGTCGCGCCGCCGCGAACGTCGTTGAAGACCAGTGCGGCGCCTGTCGCTGCGCCGCCGGACGCGCGCAGATTGTATTTGTCGGTGACGATCGAATAGTCGGTGTCGGGCTTCCACAGGTCGCGGTCGGTGAAGTCGACGTTCAGCAGGTTGAGCGTCGGATTGTCAGCGCCGAGATAGGTGTAGACCTGCCCCGGCTCGCCCTTGACCAACTGCCAGTAGGCAGGATCGGCGAAATTGCGCGCCGGATTGTTGAGCTTGAAATTGATCGTCTGGTCGGGGCCGACATATCTGTAGAGCTTGCCGGCCTCGCCGAGCTTGGCCACGGCAACGACATCGCCTGTCTTGACGTCGATGGCGCCTTTGAAGCCGTCGGTGATGGTGTCGTAGTTGAGGCCGACCGTCGTGCCGTAGGCGACAGGCACGACAAGCCCGTCGGTCAGTTTGCGGTCGCCGCCGACCTGGCTGCCAAGCACGCCATCGATCGTACGCTCGAGCGAATGCAGCCCGCCGTCGCTTGACGCGGTGCCCGACGAAACAATCTTGACGTTCGAGTTGACCGTCGTGTCGTCCGAGGCCGTCACGGTGATCGCGCCAACCGCTTTGACCGACTTGTTGGATGTACCGCCATCGATGACCGCGGAGGCGATCCGGCTGACCTGGTTGGTCGCCAGCACCACACCCATGGCCTTGGCGCTGATCTTGAGCAGGCCGGTCGCCTCGGCGAGCGAGGTGTTCGACACCGTCGAATTGACCACGCCCCTGGAGGCAGCCGCGACCAGCAAGGCGCCGGCGGCGCTGACGAGTGAATCGGTGATCGACGCCTTGACCTGGACTTGCTCCTCGGTTGTCCAGAACGACGTGCCCAAGATGGCGTCAAGCGTTGCCTGGGCGATGCCCGGCACCTTGAAGCCGACAATGTTCATCGCCTCGAGGCCGGTGACAGCCTTGGCACCGCCCTTGAGCAGGCGGCCGACGCCGCCGCGTCCGTCGATATTGATGTAGATCGTGGCGTCCAGGAATGTGTCGTCGACGGCCTCGACCTTGATGTCGCCGCCGTTGGTGGTCGAAACATCGCTTGCCGAAACGGTCGCCAGCGTCGAGCCGTTGACGATGTTGGCCACCAGAACGCCGGCATTGACCTTCTTGGCGTTGACCTGGTTGGTCGGATCGTCGCCGCTGTCCTCAAGCGCCTCTTCCATGGGCAGCGACACGGCAAAGGCCGAAAGCTTGGTCTCGTTGATCGCCGAAACGACGATCGCGCCGGCGCTGGTGACGACGGACTGCGAAAGCAAGGCCGCCGTCGTCTTGGTGACCTCGTTGATCGAACTGACGCGGGCGATGTGTTTCTTGGCCTTGGCGTCGGTCTCGGTCATCCGCGGCTGGAACGGCAAAGCGGTTGCCTCGAACTCGGAACGGTCGGCGGCGGCCACCGTCACCCCGCCCGATCCTGCCGAGACCACGCTTTCGTCGATCCCGGCGGTGGTGCCGCCGGTGACCCGATTTTCCGCATCGAGGCTCGACGTCCGGTAGATGGTGTCGCTGTCGGCGGAGACGTTGAGCCCGCCAGCGATCACGGTGACGCCGCGCACTAGGGCCGTCGTGGTTTCCGTTGCATCGTTGGTCGCCGAACCGATGCTGTTCGAAGCGATGTCGTTTCGCACCTCGCCAGCATTGCGCGCCGCAATGGCGACGTCCCCGGCAGCGTTGATGACGGTTGGCTTTGCGACGACGGCGGCCGTGGCCGGCCCGACCACAACTTCGGTCGTACGCGAGACGTCGACATCGGAATCGATCGCCGAAAACACCACGATCGTTGCCAGCGCCGGAAAGAGCGCGTCTTTCTCGGTCTGGATCTTGACCCGGACGACGCTGTCGTCGCTGGCTGAGATCGCAACCTCGGACGCGCCGCCGACCGTTCCGCCGGTCTGCGTGATCCTGGCCGCCGCGTCGACCGTTACAGAGGTCTTGTTCGTCACCGTGACGTCGGATTCGACCTGCGCATTGCTGAAATCGGCGATGTTCGCGGCGACCTCGCGCAGCTTGTCCATCGACAGCTGGCCAACCGAGATCAGGTTGGTGAAGGCCTCGCTGCCGGTGTTGATGATACCGTCGGGAAATACCTCGTTGATCAGGCTGGCCGGCAGGATGCCGTTGAGCGCGCCCGTGGGCAGGGTGATTTCGCCGAGCCCGAGGAAATTGGGCAGCGGCACCTCGGTCAGCAGGATGTCCACGTCGACGTCGGTTTCGGCGCTGATGGCAGTGCCACTGCCGTTGATCCGGGCAGTGGATGCCAGCGCGACAGTCGCCGTGTTGTTCAAGGTGGCGACGATGTTGCGCAACGCCGGGTCAGCCTTGCCGTGCATCTTGAGAACGTTGGCCGCGCGGGCGGCAACCTTGACCGTCCCGCCCGTTGCCGTCAGCGTCCCGGCGATTGTCACCGTCGCGGACGTGGTCTTGCTTGCGCTCAGCGTCGCCCCGGAGCCGGCCGCTCCAAGCGATGTGCGCAGGTGGTCGATGGCGCGCAGGTCGATCGATTTGGCGCTGATGACCGCGCTCGCGCCGATATTGATGTCTTCGGCGCTGAGCCCGAGTGTCCCGAGGGCAGTAATGCCGGCGTTGACGACAATCTCTTCGCCGGCATCGACCATCAGCGAGAAATCCGCCCAGGCCGGCAGCGAACTTATCGTCGTGACATTGGCATTGTCGCCAAGATAGAGCCAAAGCGAGGTTTGTGCGGCAATGGTGGTAGCGGCGCCGCCGATCGTGACGACCAGATTGTCGCCCGACGCCGCAATCGTCACGTTCTTGTCTGCCGCCGCATTGACCAGTGCCGACAGGTCCTGCGTCAGATGGCCTGCAACACCCGGGTCGAACGGCTCCATGTTCTCGAAGACGAGGCCCTGCCCACCGACGGTCAGCTTGCCCGAGCCAGCCGAACCCAGATCGATCGCGGTTGCCGTGGTTCCAGCAAGAACGATCGTGTCCTTGCCGCCATAACCGCCGTCGATTGAGCCTGACAGCCGACCGGCCACGCCGATCGTGAAGGTGTCGTTGTTGTTGTGGGCGCCAACCAGGTTTTCGACGCCGTCGAACTTGGCCTTGACCTTGTCGCCGACAAGATTTCCGGTGTTGTTGCCTGTGAGATTCCAGGCGGTGTTGTCGGAGGAATCGAAGACGATGCGGTCGTTGCCGCCGCCGCCACTGAACGAAATCTCGGGCGCCAGCGTCAGTGCGCCGAACGAATCCTCGTCGATGGTCAGCGTGTCGTTGCTGGAGCCGCCGGTGATGGTGATGCCAGTAATCGTGCTCAGGTCGCCAAAAGCGAGCACCTTGCCGCCACGCGCCTGGTCGACGATTTCAACGCGCTGGATCGTGGTCGCAACGTTGTTGACGTTTTCAACCTGTTCGATGAGGCGGACGAGTATCTGGTGATCGATGTCGACGCCATCGGTGGCGAGATTGACATTGAGGTCCGCATTCAGCAGCAGGCGCGGTTCGAGCGGATCGAAGACAAGGCGGACGCGATCAGCGAGTTCGCGCTGGACGCGCGAGCCGCGCGCCAGGCGCGCCAGTTTCGCCGAAAGGACCTCCGACAGTCTTGCACGGCGGTGCGATATCGGGCGACCCGATACACCCTCCGACTTGAACGGAAATGCCATTCCCCTCTCCCTTCCGCCTAGCTACGCACGAAGGGCCGGGACCTTTCGGTCCCAGCCTGCCGCTCCCGGAACGAAAACGGGAGCGCCAAGCGCTCCCGTACAACCTATGCTGCCGTTGGCTCCGGAGCCGTCTGCTCTTCCGCGTTGACTTGCTCGCCCCCCGCAGCCCCTGCCCCGATGCGTTCTGCCGTGGAGGTCAGATGCCGCATGGAAAAGAGATGCAGGTAAATCAGTTCCAGATCGTCGTATGCCTGCAGTTCAGCCAACTGTTCGCCGGTGAGCGCCTTCAGGCGCTCCCGGTTCACCGCGAGGAAACCCGACAGCGTCAGCACCTGCCGGTTGCGCAAGGTGAAGCGCGCCTGCATCGACTCGAAAAGCCCGAGATCGTTGAGACGCTTGGTCAGGCCGCGGGTGCGATGGAACTGCACCTGGTAGGCCTGGAGAAAGCCGAGCACACTCTCGAGGTACTGTGTGCGCTCGCCGTCATTGTCGAACAGCCGCTCGCCGCGGCCGGTCCGGTTGCAGCCTTCGAACTCCTCGTCGACGCACAGCGTGAAATTGGCGCCGTCGTCGTCGCTCGAAAACACGAAAGGATATCTGCGCAGGAACGCCGGCACGTACTTGCCGGTCCAGCCGCCCTTGTCGTCGACGAACAGGTTCTCGTTGTCGCGGACCCCCAGCAGCACCACTGGAATGATGTCTTCGCCCTGTCCGGCAAAGACCACCGTATACTCATCCGCGGCGTGCGCGAATTCGGCTGCCATCAACGGCACCGAATTGACGTGGCGCGCATAGGAGAGATCCCCACCGATTTTTACCGAGAGGTCACCGTGGGCCTGTCGCGTCACCGGGACCGCGCGCTCGTATATCAGAAGTTGCTTTGCCATCCCCACCGCACGCAATTTTAATGAGATTCTACCCTAAGGGAACGCACGGTAGCATTGCATATCAGTGATTGGAAAGAGGTTATGGTGACCTCACGTTAGAATTCTGTCGCCGGGCCAAGAAAAGGCCGCAGAACATCCTTGTGATCGCCGAACCGCTCAATATAGGCAGTGTTGAGGCCAAGGCATTGCTTGGACACGCAATTGTCCCGATGCGGACATTGGTAGAAGCCGTTCCTGGCGAATTCGTCCCAAAAGGCAGGGTCGATAAACAACTGCGGCTGGTCGTTAACCAAAAGTATAGAATCCTCGCCCAGCAAGCATTGCGGGAAATTCTTGATCTCGACCTCTCGCCCCATGGCCCGCGCCATGCGTGTGGCCTCGCGCAGATAGGGCAAGGCGTCGAGGTGATTGGCTACCAGCCCCTTCTCGTCCGTTTCCTTCATGGGAAAGTAGAACCAGAACTCCATCTGGGTAAGGTTCTTGAGGTGGCCGAGCGCGCCGACGATGCCAGGCAACAGACGGTAGCTGTCCTCCGTGACCACCGTATTGGTGATCGTGGCGACCCCGTCATAACCATCCAGTATCTCTAGTCCTCGCAACGACTTGTCGAACGATCCCGCAACAGTGGTGATCGCGTCGTGACTCGCAGCATCCGCCCCCGCAATGCTGACAAAGAACTCGTCGACGCCGGCCTCGACAAGCATCGCGCTGTAGGCAGCCCTGCCGAGATGCATGCCATGGGTCTGGATCCTGACATGCTCGAAGCCTGACGCCCGCGCGCGACGTGCAAGATCGGGCAGGTCGCGGCGCAAGGTGATTTCCGATCCGGTCAGGATCAGGCCGCTCCATTCGCCGGTTCGGGCATTGTGCTGCAGAAGCTTGTCGAAGGTGGCGTCGCTTTGCGGCGCCAGCCGGTCCATCGTGCCTTCGATCATGCAGTGCTTGCAAGCAAGGTTGCAGCGGAACTCCATCGTCAGCGAGACGTATTTGGAATGGTCGTATATGGCCATCAGTCGCCCTGCCGCTCAGACAACGCCATAGTAGGCGCTCTTGAGTATTTCGATGCGCCCGTCGACCATACGGTAGTCGATGCCGACATCATAGAGCATGTGATCGAGAAGGTTACTGTTGTCGCGAAGGAATTGCTGGATCGCCTGCGGATAGTCGAGCCGCTCGACGAACCAGATCAGTTGGTCGATGCGAATGCGCGAGAAGTATACGCCGTCATTGTGCTTCTTGTTGGCGACCACGACGATGCCGCAATCGCTCAGTTCGGGCCAGAGGATTGACGAAGGGGCGAGCCCGGCAAGGTCGAGATGTGCCGAGGTAACCACCTTGCCGACAATGTCATCCCAGTTCTTTTCGCGGTCGAAGAAGTAATAGAGATTGTCGAAACGAAGCCCCGTCCGGCTCAACTGGTAGCACAGACCCGACGAAACCATGCCGCTCGGGTTGCCCATGTAGACGCTGAGCTCGTCTATTCCACGCTTGCCCTCGCCCAGTTCTCCGTCGAGGTCGATGGAGAACATGAAGTAGGGCCGCTTCCAGGACAGGGAGAGATCCGACGGTGCGAATGGCGCGATGGCAGTCAGCACGCGTTCGATCGAGACCGAACGTTCCAGCCGCTCATAGTCGTAGAAATAGAGCTCCCAGCTGAACCGATCGCCGAGTTTCTTCACACCCCAGACCGTGCGGAACGGGCCGATTTCGGTACGAATGGCCCGCACGATTTCAGCCAGTCTCGGCGGCGCGCCCAGTTCGTCGAGAGAATGCCACAGGAGGCTGGAGGAACGGAGCTTGCCGGCTGTCGGGGCAATGGGCTTGTAGTCCCACAGGCAGTAGTCGAAATAGGGATCGGACGGGCCCGCCCATTCAAGAATGCTCACGCCCCGTCCCCTTCCGCCCCGTTACGCCGAAATACAATGTCGCGAAATCCTGCCCATGGCGGGCACGCCCGCCTGAGATATGGCCAAGGCTCACCGGGCCAAGCCGCATCAGCATCCTCTCCATCTCGCTGTCGAGACCATAGGCGCGCGCGAGACCCCGCAGAGCCGGTTCAACCTCATGTACGGCTAGCCCGGCTGCATAGACATTGACGTCGAAGGACCGACGCGGAGACCCGTCCTCCGACACATCGAGAAAGAATATCCGATCGTCCTCGCAGCGGTAGCGGGCGTGCTCGACAATCGCGCGCGCAGCTTGACCGGACGGGCTTTCGCGGTTCGCTTGCCCGGCAAGGCGGGCATCGATTGCCGCGACGCCCCTGGCCTCCGCCGGCCAGACGTAACGCGAGATTGCCGCCTCATGCGGAGCGAGAGCTCGCCACTTCACGGCAAGATGCACGAGCACATCCCTGGCGGCACGCGCCGCGCCAGCGACCCGGACAGCGCGGACATCAGCGGGAAACTCCAGGTAGACCTTGTACACGCCGGCCACACCGCCCTCATAGCCAAACTGCACGATATCGGCATCGGCAATGCGCGATGCCAGGACATTGAGCATTGCCTCGGGCATGCCAAGCTTTCCGGCAACCCAGGCGAGACGCGCCATAGGGTCCACCCCCAAGGAACTCTTGTGCATGATGGCGAGGAACCGGTCCTCATTGATGACGCCCACGCCGAGCTTGATCGATCGCTCGAGGCCGAACGGCACGTTCATGGTCTCGATCATCGACAGCAGACGTCGTCCACTCGGACCGATCGTCAGGCCAACCAGATCATCCGTTGCGACCTGCCCCATAGCCCCGCCCTGCTAGATCCGAGCCAATATCGACGAAAGCGCCAGATCCGCCAATTCATCCGGCGCGAGGCAACCGTCGAGGACGATGTCGGCGCCTGGCCTAACCCGCTCGCGCTGCAACATGTAACTGCCTGAGATGAACCCCTGGTAGTGATCGAGATATGAGCGCAGCCACCCGACAAAGCTGGAGGCCTCCGCCGGCGCTGCGCGCGCCGCTGCCTCGGCAACCTTGCGGGCAAGAGCGATGTCGGGCGGGGTATCGATCCAGACGAGCAGGTCGATGATCTGCCCGCTTTGGCGGTGCGCCCGCCCCAGGAGCGTGTCGAGCAGGATGACCTTCGGTGCGGGAGTGCGCCGCGACAGGTCGGTCAGGGCGACGACGAGCCGGTCGAGCCCGATTTCGTCATAGTCCGAACCGCGCGCCATCCAGTCGCGCACTTCGGACGGCGGCCTGCTCGTCATCGTTTCGTAGTCGTCATAGTGCAACGAAGGGACCCCGAGCCGACCGGCCAGCGCCCTTGTCAGCGTCGTCTTGCCGCCGCCAGGATGGCCAGATATCGCAACAATCGGCGCTGTCATCGGTGCGCTTTCCGGGCGGTGATCAGGAAGAAGGGCATTTCCAGTTCCATCCATTCCACCACGATGTCATTCATGCCCAATCCGGCCAGCGCCTCGGTGTAGAATCGCGGCTCGCGGAAGAACGGCAGAAACACCAGATTGGCAACCATGGCATAGGTCAGCGGCGCGCCGTCAAGCTTGATCGGCCCACGCTCGAAGATCACCAGTTTCCCACCAGGCTCGAGGACGTCCACGGCCTTGGCGAGGAAGTCCGTGGCATATTCCTCGGGCCAATCGTGCAGCACCGACTTGAAGCTGACGACATCATGCCCGCGCGGCAGCGGTTGGCCCCTGAGGTCGCCAGCCTGGAAGTGCACGCGCCCGCCTTCGGCGAATTGCGCGACGTGCTCGCGCCCCAGTTCACAGACCACCGGCAGATCATAGACCGTCGCCCGCATCCGGGGGTGGCGCGCGCAGGCCTGGCGCGCGAACTCGCCGCTGTTGCCGCCGACGTCGAGCATGCTTCGATATCCGGCAACGTCGAGCCGACCGATGGCCTCCGGCGCCTCGTATCTGGTCAGCGTCGTCGTGTAGGCGACCCAGCGACGCGTCGCGGCCAAATTCTCGGGCGTTACGTCCAGGCACCGGTCATAGCGGAACAGTTCGAACACCTTTGCATTGGCCATGAACCTGGGAACATCGGTCAGCAGGGCCTCGAAATGCTCATGAACGTCAGGCGCCACCAGATTGGCGAACCACAGCTTGGCCTCCAGCAGGTCGCGCACCTGCAGCGCCTGCCCGAATTCTTCGACAAGGCGGTAGCCGTCAGCCTTTTCAACCACTCCGCTCGCCACAAGCAGATCGAGCGTTGCCTGTGTTGCCGCCTGCGGCATCCGACCGAGCGTACCCAACTCTCGTGCCGAGATGCTGCCTTGTCCTGCCAGCAGGTCGATCCAGCCGCGCGACAGGGCAAGCGCAAGCGCACGCGCCGACAATTCGGTCGCCAGGTAACGGTCGACGGCTTCAAATACAGTCGACGGCATCAGATTCTTGTTCCATGAGCATTCCAGTCCTGCCCCCAATTCGCTTCAAGACTTGGTCCCAGGCACCATCATAATTCAAAACCGTTGCTGAAATCACACGCAACATTGCATTGAGGCCGCAACATCTACCGACGCGGGCATCTTTATTTTGACATATTCAAAAAACGCATGTTAGTCCCTTTGCGGATAAGCGAGGGGACACGGACAATGCTTAGAATCTTGTCGAAGACGCTGGCCACCGGAACTGTTGTCCTGTGCGCTGCGGGCTCCTCTCTCGCTGCCGATATCGCTGCGCCCGTCGAAACGGCCTATCAAGCGCCGAGCTGGACCGGCTTCTTTCTCGGCGTCCATGGCGGCATGGCCTCGGGAAACATGGAGTATAAGGAACTGGCCATCCCGGCGCTCCAGCTTCCAGAGCGAATTTTCAATTTCGGGCAGGAAGACGGTGCCTACGGCATCCATGGCGGTTTCGACTACCAGTTCTCGAGCCGCTGGGTAGCGGGCCTTGAGCTTGACTACACGCAGCTCAATTCGCAATACAAGCGCTTCGCAGGCGGTCAAAACAACACGCTTGTCGAAGCCAAGTCCAGCTATTCGGTTTCAGGCCGGATCGGCTATCTGGTCACGCCGGAAACACTGTTTTACGGCCGCCTGGGATATTCGTCGATCCAGTTGGAAGCCGAAGAGCAAGCGGTAGGGACAGCAAAGGGCTCGGTCGGAGCCGTCAAGGCTGGCGTCGGCGCCGAAACGTTCCTGTTCGGCAACGTAACCGGCCGCATAGAAGCCAATTACATCGCCGCCGAAGAGTTCGTCGTTGCCAGCGATTTTGAGGCATACGATCCCAACTACCTTCTGGTCAGCGCCGGTCTCTCCTATCGCTTTGGCGCAAACAACGGCTCGGCTCATGCCTCGGAGCCGGCGGCAGCGATGCAGTTTTCCGGTTTCTACGCCGGCGGCTTCGGCGCGCTGGGCTTCGGTCAGTCGACGCTAGAGGTGATCGACAATCAAAATGCGACGAGTGGCCCATATTCCGACGAAGCGCTCGGATTCGGCGGTTTCGTCGGTTACGACTTCCTGATCAACGATAGGTTCGTTGTCGGCGCGGAAGCGGAAGCGGCCTATGTCAACGCTAAGTTCCACGACCCTGAAATGAACTCGCTTGCGCCCGACTCGACGACCCTTTTCGGTACTCTCGAAGCCACCTATGCGCTTTCCGCACGCGTCGGTTATGTCGCAACGCCTTCGACCCTGATCTACCTGAAAGGTGGCATTGCAGCCATGGCCATGGACGCCAACGAAGATTTCTTCGCGCTCGGCAGCGGCGGCAAGGAGACCCTGTCCGCATATCAGTTTGGCGCGGGCATCGAATCCGCTCTGACCGAAAAGCTGACATTGCGCGTCGAAGGCGTTTACACGAAGGCGACCGACAGCATCATCGCCGACAACTCGCAGATGGGCCAGATCGAGATCCAACCCTCGCTGCTGAGCGGGCGCATCGGCCTCGCCTATCGTTTCTGATAGGTCCGGCCACCCGGCATACGGTCAGCAAAGTGTCGCTAACGCAATCAGCGGATGTGGCTTTCCGCTGAAACCAGCTTCATCTATGCTTCGCATGGCGGCGCGCCGGCATGGCGCATTACGGGGAAACACATGGCAGACAATGGCAAGCAGACAGCCTCCGACGACGAAGGCAAGGCGCGCGGTGTGCAGTGGATAGAAGACCGCATGGGCACGCATTTCGCCAATGTCGTCAATGTCCAGGGCACACGCGAGCAGGTCGACATGTTTTTCGGCACCAACCGGACCTGGAATGTCGAGGATGGCGGCGCCGTCGCCGTTGAACTGTCCAATCGCATCATCCTGACGCCGCTGGCTGCCAAGCGGCTCTGGACCGTGCTCGGCGGCGTATTGCGCGAGCACGAAAGCCGCTACGGCTCCCTCAACGTGGAGTAACGGGCTCAGCGGATGTCCAGCCCCCGGCACAGCGAGCAGATAGCGGATGCCAAGGCAGCCGCGCGCCCGCTTGCCGTGCTCGAACCGGCCCTGTGGCAACGGCTCAATGAAGCCGAAACGTCGAACGAGCTGGCGACCGCATGGCTGGCGCTCCAGTGCAGCATGATTTCGGGCGCCACTGCCGGCATCGTCCGCGAGGCGACGAGCGGCGGTTTTCGCCTGCTTGCCGCATGGCCTGACGCCAATGGCGAGCCCGCCGACCTCCGGGCCACGGCCGACCTGGCCGTCAACGAAGCCCGTGCCGTAGCGCGCGGCGCCAATGGCGGATCGGAGATTGAACCTTCGGTGGCATATCCGGTCGCGCTGGACGGCAAGACGGTTGCCGTCGTCGCCGTCGCCCTGGCCGTCTCGCAGCCGGCTCATGCCAAGGACGAATTGCGCGGCGCCATCCGGCAGTTGCAATGGGGCTCGGCATGGTTGCGCGACCACATGCGCCGGTTGCGCATCGAAGCCAGCAGCGGCAAGCGCGACCAGTCCGCGGCCACCCTCGACTTCATTGCCACGGTACTCGAACATGAGCGTTTCAAGTCCGCAGCGATGGCTGCGGCCACGGAGCTTGCCATCCGCTTCGATTGCGCCCGCGTGAGCATCGGGTTCCGCCGCCGCGGAACGACGAGGCTGGCGGCGATCTCGCATACCGCCCAGTTTGGCCGGCAAATGAGCCTGGTACGCGCGGTGGGCTCGGCGATGGATGAGGCGATCGACCAGCGCGCCTCCGTCCTCTATCCGATCGGCGCGGATGAGGCACTTGCTACCAACGCGCATCGCGACCTCGCGGCCATGCAGCATGACGGCCAGATTTTCACCGCACCGCTGTTCGTGGTCGACAAATTCATCGGCGCCATCACCTTCGAGCGTGGCAAGGATCACGCCTTCGATCCTGAAACCGTTCGCCTTCTCGACGTCATCGCAACCGCCATCGGGCCGATTCTCGACGAGAAGCGGCGCAACGACCGGTGGCTTGTCGTCAAGGCGTTCGAGTCGCTTGGCCTGCAGGTCAAGCGCCTGCTGGGACCGGGCTACATCGGCCGCAAGCTTGCCGTCGCCGGTCTCGTCGGTGCCTGCGCCTTTTTTGCCTTCGCGAGCGATATCTACCGCGTCAACGCCGATGCCGAGATCGAAGGCCTGGAGCGCCGCGCCGTGGTCTCCGCCTATGACGGCTACATCCAGCAAGCCAACGCGCGCGCCGGCGAATTCGTCAAGGCCGGCGACACGCTGGCGACACTCGAGGATCGCGAGCTCTCCCTCGAACGCTTGCGCTGGGTGACCGAGCGCCAGCAGCGCGTCTTCGAACATGATCGCGCGCTGGCCAGCCGCCAGCCCGCGACGATCAACGTGGTGAAGAGCCAGATAGACCAGGCCGACGCGCAACTGCGCCTGATCGACGAGCAGATCGCGCGCACCAAGCTGACGGCGCCGTTCGACGGCATGGTTGTATCAGGGGATTTGAGCCAACGCATCGGCGGCTCGGTGAGCCGTGGCGAAACCCTGTTCGAGATTGCCCCGCTTACCGACTATCGCGTCGTCATGCAGGTCGACGAGCGCCAGATCGCCTCTATCGATGTCGGCCAGACGGGCGAGGTCGTCTTCACCTCCCTGCCCGAACAGGGCTACGCCGTGACCGTCACCAAGGTCACGCCCGTCGCTCAGTCTCGCGAGGGCAAGAACCTGTTCCAGGTCGAAGGGGCGTTGACCGGCAATGCGGAACGCCTGCGCCCCGGAATGATCGGCGTCGCCAAGATCGACATCGGCACCGAACCGCTGATCACGATCTGGACTCGGCCGATGCTCGACTGGCTGCGCCTCGCAGCCTGGCGATGGATGCCGTGAGGTAGCCTCATGGCGAGATCGCTGTTCAGCCCGTCATGGTATCGCGTCGCCGACCTCAAGCTCAGGCTGCGCAGCCATGCCCAGATCCACCGTCAGCAATTTCGCGATGAGGTCTGGTATGTCTTGCAGGATCACCAGACCGGACGCTTCCATCGGCTATCGGCGTCCTCCAACCTGTTTGTCTCCCTCATGGACGGCAAGCGCACGCTCGGCGAGATATGGGACATGGTCGGCCGGCGTGCCGGCGACGATCCGCCCACCCAGGATGAGGCGATCCAGCTTCTTGCCCAGTTGCACGGCTCCGACCTGTTGCAGGGAGCAATGCCACCCGATTTCCAGGAACTGGGCGAGCGCGCGGCCAAGCAGGCACGCAGCGAGGTGCTGAGCAAGCTGCGCAACCCGATGTCGCTCAGGTTGCCACTTTTCGACCCCAACAGCTTCCTCGACGCAACCATGCCGCTGGTCCGGCCGCTGTTCACCGTCTACGGCTTCCTTGCATGGCTGGCGCTCGTGGTCACCGGCATCGTTGTGGCTGTGATGCATTGGCCGGAATTGACCTCCGATGGCACGGACCGGCTGCTCAGCACCTCCAACATCGCCATGATCGTGATGATCTATCCTCTGGTGAAGACCATCCACGAGGCCGGCCACGCATACGCGACAAAGGCCTTCGGCGGCGTCGTCCACGAGGTCGGCATCATGCTCCTTGTGCTGATGCCGGCTCCCTATGTCGACGCTTCGGCTTCCACGGCGTTTCGCGAGAAATGGCGACGCATGCTGGTCAGCGGCGCCGGCATCATGGTCGAGTTCGCCCTGGCTGCGATAGCAATGATCTTCTGGGTCAACGCAGAGCCGGGCCTTGCCCGCGCCGTGGCCTTCAACGTCATGCTGATCGGTGGCGTTTCGACGATCTTCTTCAACGGCAATCCGTTGCTGCGCTTCGACGCCTACTACATCCTCGCCGACCTGATCGAGATCCCCAATCTCGGCAACCGCGCCAACAAGTATTTCTGGTATCTGGTCCAGCGCTACCTTCTCGGTGTCGAAAACGTCGAGAACCCCGCGTCGACCCGCGGCGAGCGCAAATGGCTTTTCTGGTATGCCGTGCTCGCGTTTCTCTACCGCGTCGTGCTCAGCCTGACGATTGCGCTGCTGGTGGCCTCCAAGCTGTTCTTCATTGGCGTGCTGCTGGCGCTGCTGACCTTGTTCAGCACCTTCGTGCAGCCGCTGTTCAAGGGCGCAAAATATCTGCTTACGTCGCCGAAGCTCGACAGCAAGCGTGGCCGCGCACTCGGGACCACCGGAGTGGCTACGGCTACGGTGCTTGCGCTGTTGCTGCTGACGCCCCTTCCCTACGGCACCATTGCCCAGGGCGTGGTCTGGATACCCGACCGCGCCCAGGTGCGCGCGGACACCGGTGGAATCGTAACCGAAATCCTGGCCAGACCCGATGCCGTCGTCGCCGCGGGCGACCCGTTGATCCGGCTTGCCGATCCGTCGATCGACGGGCGCGTGAAGCTCCTCGAAGCACAGGCCGCCGAACTCCGGCTGCGCCATGACGCCGTGCAATTCACCGACCGCACCGCCAGCGACATGATCCTGCAGCAGTTGCGTAACATCGAAGGCATCATCGCGTCCGGCCAGCAGCGGCGCGACGCGCTGGTCATCCGTGCCCGCGACGGTGGCCGTTTCGTGCTGCCCAACGCCGCCAATCTGCCCGGTCGCTATGTCAACCAGGGCGATCTCGTCGGCTATGTCGTCGCTTCCGCAACGCCCGCACTGCGCGTCATCGTTCCGCAGAGTGAAGTGGACCTGGTCCGCGGCCGCACCCTGCGCGTCGACATCCGCTATGCCAGCGAACCAGCGCGCATCGTGCCCGCTCATATCAGCCGCGAGGTGCCTGCCGCCCAGCTCGACCTGCCGAGCCTGGCGCTTTCCACCGAAGGCGGCGGCACGATCGCTGTCCAAAACAGCGGCGGCCCCAACAACCGCCCCCGCGCGCTGGAAGGCCTGTTCGTATTTGATCTCGCACCGGAACAGGCCCAATCGCAGCTCTTGCTCGGAAGTCGCGTCCATGTCCGCTTCGACCATGGCAGCGAGCCGGTGGCCTGGCGCTGGCTGCGCAGCCTGCGCCAGACCTTTCTGAGCCACTTCAATGTCTGACGCCGCCTTCAGCCCGCCCCGGCCGATCCTCTATGCGGAACGGGCCGACAAGAAGAAGTCGCCGCTCGACGATCATGCCGCCAAGGCCATTGCCTACCTGAAGGTCGCCGGAAGCAAGCGCCGCGCCCGTCAGTTGGCGGGGATCGAGCGGAAGGTGACGGCACTGGATGGAGAAATGCGAGGCCTTTCGGATGAGGAGTTGCGCACCCGTGGCCGCCACGTGTCGGTAGCCCTCAAGCGCCAGGCTGGGTTCCCCGAACAGGTCGTGGCCGAAACCTTCGCCGTCATCCGCGAAATCTCGGGACGCTTGAGCGGTCGCCGCCACTACGGCGTCCAGATGGTCGGGGCCTATGCGCTGTTGCGCGGCTATCTCGCCGAAATGGCGACAGGCGAAGGCAAGACGTTGACCGCGGCGCTCGGAGCAGCGACCGCAGCACTTGCCGGCCGTCCGGTGCATGTCGTGACCGTCAACGACTATCTCGCCAGCCGCGACGCCGAACTCACCAAGCCCATCTACGACTGGCTCGGCTTGAGCGTCGGCGTGGTCGTCGCCGGCCAATCTGTCGAGCAGCGCCGCGCGGCCTACGCCTGCGACATCACCTATTGCACCAACAAGGAACTCGCCTTCGATTATCTGCGCGACCGCATCGTCCTGGGCCAGAACGGCGGCAATCTGCGGCTCAAGATGGAAGCGCTGCAAGGCAAGCGGCCGCGCGCCGACCAACTGCGCCTGCGCGGCCTGCATTTCGCCATCGTCGACGAGGCCGACAGCGTGCTGGTCGACGAGGCGCGAACGCCACTGGTCATCTCCGGCGAAGCCAAGGGCGAAATATCGACCGCGACCGCCGAAGAAGCGCTCGGCCTCGCTCGCTCGCTCGAAGCCGGCAAGGACTATGTGCTGATTGCCGCGCAGAAGCGCATCGTGCTGACACCCGACGGGCGCGAGCGCATCGCCAGCTTCGCCGACGAACGCGGCAGGGAGTGGCGTGGCGTCGTCGTGCGCGAGGAGTTGGCTCGGCAGGCCCTTTCGGCGCTGCATCTGTTCCACCGTGGTGAGCAGTATCTAGTGCGCGAGGGCAAGGTGCAGATCATCGACGAGCACACCGGCCGCGTCATGCCCGACCGCGCCTGGAGCGACGGCCAGCACCAGATCATCGAGGTCAAGGAAGGCTGCACGCCCTCGGCACGGCGCACCACGATTGCGCGCATGACCTACCAACGCTTTTTCCGCCGCTATGCGCACCTCTCCGGCATGACCGGAACGGGTCGCCAGGTGGCGCGCGAATTCTGGCAGGTCTATCGCCTCCCCGTTGTGACCGTCCCGACCCACCGACCCCGCCAGCGCATCAACCTCGAAGACCGTGTGCTGGCGACGGACAACCAGAAGTGGCGGGAGGTCATGACTCGCGTGAAGGAGCTAAACGCCCGCGGCATTCCGATACTGCTCGGAACGCGCTCGGTGGCATCCTCGGCCACCGCAAGCGAAAGGCTGACGGAAGCTGGCCTGCCGCATCTGGTGCTCAGCGCAGCACAGGATGACGCCGAGGCCGGGATCGTCGCGTTGGCCGGCGAGCGCGGCCGCATCACGGTCGCCACCAACATGGCGGGTCGCGGCACCGACATTCACATTTCCGACGACATCGAAGCGCTCGGCGGCCTGCATGTGATCATGGTCGAGCGCCATGAAGCCCGCCGCATCGACGACCAGTTGGCAGGCCGCAGCGGTCGCCAGGGCCAGAAAGGCTGTTTCCAGGCTATCCTGTCGCTTGATGACCCGCTGATGGAGTTCGCCGCCAGTGGACTCTTCAAGACATTTTGCCATATGGCCGAGCCAGTCATGGGTGAAACGGCGGCACGCTGGCTCTTGCGCCATGCCCAGCGCCGGGCCGAACGCATCCATGCAGGCATGCGCCGCGACCTTTTGAAGTCTGATGAAAACCAGACGCGTACGCTTGCCTTCACCGGCCGACCGGAGTGACCATGAAGCCTGTTTTCGCCGCCGCACTGCTCCTGTCACAGGCCGTCTCGGCGGCCCATGCCGAGTCGCGGATCTTCGACTGCGTCGCCGAACCGGCCCAGCGCGTGGCGGTCGGAAGCCCGGTAACCGGCCTGCTTGCCTCCGTCCGCGTCGGCCGTGGCGATGAGGTCAAGCGCGGCGAGGAACTGGCACGCCTCGAATCCACCGTCGAGGAGGCCAACGTTGCACTTGCGACGGCACAGGCCAACGCCCGCGAAAACCTGGAGTCGCAACGCACCCGCCTCGATTTGGCGGAGGCCAACCTCGACCGCTCACTGAAGCTGGTGAACTCCGGCACAGTTACCCAGTCCAAGATCGACGAATTGCAGGCGATCGTCGCCATCGCCAGGCGCGATCTCGTCACCGAGGAACTTCGGCTCAAGGTCGCGGCCATCGAGCTCGAGCGGCAAAAGGCGCTGCTCGCCCGCCAGAGCATCAAGAGCCCGATTGACGGCGTGGTGGTGGAACAGAACCTACGCGCCGGCGAGTTCGTACGCCAGGACAGCGCCATCATGACTGTAGCGCAGACCAACCCGCTGCATGTCGAGGCTTACGTGCCCACCGAGCTGTGGGGCAAGATCACCAAGGGGTCGCACGGAACGGTATCGCTCGACCACCCCGCAGGCACCCGCATCGACGCCGAAGTCACCGTCGTCGACCGCATTTTCGACGCCGCAAGCGGCACCTTCAGCATTCGCCTTGCACTCCCCAACGCCGACGCCATGATTCCCGCCGGCCAGCGCTGCAAGGTGAGTTTCGAGGCGACTGCCGCCGGCCAATGACGGCCAGCCTGGTACCTTTTCCCCCGCAGCGTTTCAGCTAGTATCTGCCCAGATTCTCCACGAGGAACTAGCGATGCGGAAACTCGGATATCTTTTGGCACTGATGGTGGCACTAGCGCCGGCATCTCTCCCGCAGCTGGCGGCAGCCCAGGAACGCGTCGAGACGCTGCGCATGCGTCCGGGCGCGACGCAGACAACGGTTCGCGGCATCGTCATTGGCCGTATCAGCGCCTCGTACCGGCTCGAGGCGCGCGCCGGGCAGCGCATGAGCCTGACGCTGAATTCGCGCAATCGCTTCCTTTATTTCAACGTCATCGATCCGCGCGGACGGACGATCGCGCGCGAACAGACGCAATGGGACGGCCGCCTGCCGAATTCCGGCGTTTATACGATCCAGATCTATCTTCTGCGCGCCGAGGCCCGTCGCAATGTGCCCGCGCCATTCTCGCTCGACGTCAGCATCGCCGGCCGTGGCGAGCCCGCCCCCGGTCCCGGCCCGGATCCTGCACCCGGACCGCGTTCCTGGCGCGTCGTCGGCGTCGCCCCCAACGACGTGCTGAACATGCGCGAAAGCCCGTCTCCCCGCGGTTTCGTCGTTGACGAAATTCCCTTCGACGCCAGCGGCTTGCGCAATCTCGGCTGCATCGACGGCCAGGGCTGGTGCAAGGTCCGTTTCCGCGGGCGCGAAGGCTGGGTCAACGGCCGTTTCCTGCGACCGGATTGACCGGGCAGCAGCGAAACGAAAAGGCCGGCCCAAGGGCGCAGCCCAAGGGCGGCCCTTCTTATTCGGCGAAGGCTTCGTTTCGCGCCCTGGAGAATTTCGCAACCAGCACCAACCTGGCTGCCCAGGCATCCAACCTTATGGCTGGCCGCTTGCGAGCGCCATTCTCCTGTTTGCTTAGCTTTTCGGCACCTCAACGTTGCTTACATGACGTGCATCATTCTGCTAACATTCTGACCGTCAGGGGTGCCATCGCGCGGGCGGGTGCGTGACGCTCCTGCATTGAGGAGGAAACCACATGCGCGACTTGTTCGATCATGACGTGCTGCCCCCCGAGCAATACGCCATCATTCTGGAAGTGTATGAATCAGCTCGCCGCGTGGAGGCCAACCTTCCATCCACGCACATAGCCAGTATCGCTGCCCGGCGGCTGATCGCAGCATTCAATGGCAGTTCAGGCTATTCAGGCATCGGCGTCTACGGCATCAAGCCACACTGAAATGCCCATGCTGGATTGGCGACCCATCCTAGACCGCAGGCGGCTGCGCCACCTGCGGTTTTTTCACGCTTGTCAGGCGCATCTGAGCGCACGCGATAGGGGAGCCGCTGGGCGGTGGTCTGGGGTGACGACGGCCCCCCTATCCTGTTGCGCTCTACACGAACAGACCGCGTGATGGGCAGGCGCCGGCACGCTGGCGCATTCAGTGTTCAGCCCTGCCACGCATAAGGTCAATTACGCATTCGAGGTAGAGGGTTGACGACGAAAGCCCCCATAGGCATCCTCATCACATGAAATCAGATGAGCTGGCGGACACCAGACACCTGAAAGTTCAATTGGCGGGGCTTATACTTATATCGACAGTCGCATTTCGCACGTGCGACGACTTCAATTGCGGAGACAACAATCTCCGCAGATCAACTTAATCAGTGCCCAAAAGCATCAGCAGCAGCGATGACTGAGCTTACACTATTCCAGTTTTTTCAGAAACCACCTCTTGGGTTGCATTTCAACCTAGACTACATTCGGTCAGATTTTTTTGACTCTATACCAAAAATCTACGAACCGGGCGCCATCGTAAGCCGGCAAGGCGATAGCAATACGCGCGTTTTCATTGTCGCGTCCGGCTGGTCTTGCATTTCGCGCCACCTGTCTGATGGCAGCCGACAAATCATCGACACTCCTCTCAAGGGGGATATGCTCGGCTTCCCTTCATTCGATAGTGGGGGCATCAACGCCCTTGTGGCCGTTTCCGAAGTTGCACTCTACGAAATCCCGGGCCAGACATTTCGCAGTGTCGTCGACCAGAATGCCGCACTTGGCGCGGTTTTCTCACGCATCGCCGCGCGCCAGCACGCAGTTACCGTCGAGCGCCTGACCAGCGTTTGTCGGCGCAGTGCTATCGAGCGCACCGCGCACTATCTCCTGGAATTGGGCGAACGGGTGGAAAGCTCGACAACGCCCATCCATGGCTACGAATGCCCACTGACCCAGCATGACCTCGCCGACGTGCTTGGCCTCACCCAGATTCACGTCAACAGGACATTGCGCGAATTGCGAGAGCGCGACCTGGTTTCTTTCCGTGCCGGGGCTGTTGAGTTTCTCAACCGTTCCAAACTCGTGAAACTGGCCGGCTTCGACAAGACCTACCTGCAGTACAACTGGCCGACAGCGCTTCGCAAAGGTGCAGGCCCGCGGCAATCGCAACCAGCGATGCGTCCCGCCGATCGCTGACCCCCTGCTCGGACATCTTGAGGGCTGCCATGAGGGCCCGCTTTCGCTCGGCCTGCATGGGCGAACGGCGGAAGAAGGCACTACCCTGGGTTATATTAACCTATGTTAATGAAAAAAGAACTATTTGAGTTACCGTAACACGTTGTTCGCTCGTTTGGGGGACAGTGGACAACCAGAAGAGGAAGCAAAAGACGTTGGAGCGTAATCCCGGCGTCAGAGGTGGTAGCAAAATCGAAAGGCAAGAACTCAGTTAGTTCAAATGGGGTGTGCGAACCGCAATAGAATGCGGTTTTTGTACAGAAAGGGCGGTTATTCCTATGGATTCCAGCTTGGGAGCGCATGGGGGGAGTTCGACTTTACCCTCTGCAAGAAATAACTTGAACGCGTCTCGTTCCGGCGTTGGCATTGAACAACGCCCCCACGATCGTCTTCTTATCATCGACAGTAGAGCGCTCGACCGTGAGTGCCTGGCCAGGGCCCTGGTTTATCACGACCTGGGCATGGAAGTGTCGGCCATGGGCTCGATCGAGGAATGGCGACGGCAAAAGGAATTGCATCCGTCACTGGGGGCAATCCTGCTCAATCTTGGCGGCCAGAGGATCACCGATCCCAACGTCGCCACCGAAATCTCAAGACTGGCCACCGAGTTCAAGTCGGTGCCGGTTGTGATCCTGGCCGATACCGACGAGTTGAAGCAGATCATGAAGGCGCTTGAATGCGGGGCGCGAGGCTATATCCCGACGACCGTCGGGGTTGACGTCTGCGTCGAAGCCATTGGCTTGGCCATCGCCGGCGGCATCTTCATTCCCGCCAGCAGCCTGACCGCGATGCGCCACCTCATCGATTCCAGCAGCCAGGAAACGCGCCCGCTGGCGGGCATGTTCACCATGCGGCAGGTCGAAGTGGTGCAAGCCCTGCGCCGCGGCAAAGCCAACAAGATCATCGCCTATGAGCTCAAGTTGCGCGAAAGCACGGTCAAGGTTCATATCCGAAACATCATGAAGAAACTCAAGGCGACCAACCGGACCGAAGTTGCCTACAAGCTCAACGATCTTTTCCCCGGCGATGCCTAGGCCAGCCGTCTGACCGAAGACGCAAGGGATGCTCAAAGCCCTTGCGTCTACGCGTCGCGATTGGCGCAGATCGCGCCGACGCTGCAGCAAATTACTCCATTCCTGGTGTCAGGAATGGAGTACCCCTCACCTCGTCATCCTTGCCACCGCAGCCGGAACCGGTTTGCGGAAGCCTGTTTGATGACCGATCGGCCGGCCGAATAGCTCGATTGTATCGTCGTACCCCCATTGGACGATCAGTGGCCGTCTTTTTGAGGACGGCTAGTCCGGCTGTGAAACTGTACACTTCCGTCACAACCGCACGTATCCGGATAGCCACCAATGACCGAGCTTTTCCGTCGCTTTGCAAAATCAGGCAGCCTGCGCCAGCGCGCGCGCCAGGTGATACCCGGCGGCGGCCACACCTACGCCAAGGGTGACGACCAGTATCCGCTGCTCGCGCCCGGTTTCATCGAGCGGGGCTCCGGCTGCCATGTCTGGGATGTCGACGGCAACGAGTACATCGAATTCGGCATGGGCAACCGTGCAGTAGGCCTTGGCCATGCTTATCCGGACGTGCTGAAGGCCGTAGAAACGGCGCTTCGCAGCGGCTCGAACTTTACCCGGCCGGCGCGCATCGAAGTGGATTGCGCCGAGACATTTCTCGATCTTGTCCCCGCAGCCGAGATGGTGAAATTCTGCAAGGATGGCTCGGACGCGACCTCAGGCGCCATCAGGCTGGCACGCGCCTATACCGGCCGCGACCTGGTCGCATGCTGTGCCGACCATCCATTTTTTTCGACCGACGACTGGTTCATCGGCACAACGGTGATGAATGCCGGCATCCCCGAGACCGTGCGTCAATTGACCGTGACGTTTCGCTACAACGACATCGATAGCGTCAGGCAATTGTTTGCGAGCCATCCGGGCAAGATCGCGGCGGTGATCCTCGAAGCCTCGAGAACCGACGAACCTGGCGATGGCTTCCTGCACAACGTCCAGCGTATCTGCCGCGAAAATGGCGCGCTGTTTGTTCTCGACGAAATGATCACCGGATTTCGATGGAACACCGGAGGCGCCCAGGCCGAATATGCGATCGAGCCCGACCTGTCGTGTTTCGGCAAGGCATTGGCAAACGGATTTTCCGTCTCGGCCCTCACCGGCAAGCGCGAATATATGCGTCTGGGCGGCCTGGACCACACTGACCGGCCGCGCGTCTTCCTGCTGTCGACAACCCATGGGGCCGAGACCCATGCACTGGCTGCCGCGATCGCGACGATGAACATCTACCGGAACGAACCGGTGATCGAGCACGTCTATCGTCAAGGCCGCCTTCTTGCAGACGGCATCGAGCAGGCGGCAAAACGTCATGGCCTGGCCGATTTCGTCAAGGTCGTCGGCCGGCCCTGTTGCCTGACATATGTGACACTCGACCAGAACCAGTCGCCGTCCCAGGCGTTCCGTTCGTTGCTGCTTCAAGAAACGATCAAGCGAGGCGTGCTGATGCCTTCGCTGGTGGTGAGCTACACGCATGACGACGCAGCAATTGCCGAGACCATTGATGTGGTTGACGCCGCGCTCGCGATTTACGCCCGGGCAATGGATGACGGCGTTGGAAAGCATTTGGTGGGGCGTCCATCCCACCAGGTATTCAGGCGCTTCAACCAGCCCGACGACGATCATGCAGGTGTCGTGCCCTGTCTTCCATGAACAAAGAAACGGATCTCCTTTTGCACAGAAATGAGGTGGGTGATGAAAGTTCTGGTAACCGGCCATCAAGGCTATATTGGCTCGGTCATGGTCCCGATGCTGCAAAAGGCCGGGCACAGTGTCACCGGCTACGACATCGATCTCTATGAGCGCTGTACCTATGCTCCCGGCGGGAGCCCCGTTCCGGTGCCGTCGATCCGCAAGGACATCCGCGACGTCAATCCCTCCGATCTCGAAGGTTTCGATGCCGTCATCCACCTCGCAGCCCTTTCGAACGACCCGCTGGGCAATCTCGACCCGGAACTGACTTACGACATCAATCACAAGGCAAGCGTCCGTTTTGCTCGCGCAGCCAAGGCCGCCGGCGTCGGCCGCTTCCTCTATGCCTCGTCCTGCAGCAACTACGGCCTCGCTGGCGATGGCCTGATCGACGAGACCGGCGAACTCAACCCGGTCACCCCCTATGGCCAGTCGAAGGTCATGTCGGAACGCGACATCTCGGAACTGGCCGATGCGACCTTCTCGCCGACCTACTTCCGTCCAGCCACCGCCTACGGCCTTTCGCCTCGGTTGCGCTTTGACATCGTGCTCAACAACCTCGTCGCCTGGGCGGTGACCGAAGGCGTCATCCTGCTCAAATCGGACGGCAGCCCATGGCGGCCGATCGTGCATATCGAGGATATTTCGCGGGCGTTCATTGCCGGGCTGGGCGCGCCGCGTGAGGCAGTCCACAACGAAGCTTTCAATGTCGGGCAGACCGCGCACAACTACCGGATCCGCGATATCGCTGCCGTCGTCGCCGATGTCGTTCCGGGCTGTCGGCTCGAATTTGCGCCGGATGCCGGTCCTGACAAACGCTCCTACCAGGTCAGCTTCGAGAAGATCGCCCGCGTGCTGCCGGCATTCAAGCCGCAGTGGGATGCGCGCTCGGGCGCCGAGCAGCTGTTTGGCGCCTACACCAGCGCGCACCTTACGCTCGAGGAGTTCGAAGGCCCGCGCTTCCAGCGCATTGGCCACATCAAATACCTGATCGCCAACGGAATAGTCGACGACCAGATGCGCGTGCGGGCGCTTGAACAGGAGCAACGCCGCTCGATGGCAGGTTGATCGAAAGGCGCTCGATGGAACACCAGCCAGCCATCGCCGACCCGCCTCTCGACGCAGTCGGCGAGGCCATCTATGGGCTTGCCCGGCAACTCTACCCGATCTGCCGCAGCATCACCGGAGACGGCGTGCGGCAATCGCTTGCCATTCTGGGCGGTACGGTCCCGCTCGACATCCACGAGGTCGCCACCGGCACCGCGGCCTTCGACTGGACCATTCCAAGGGAATGGTTGTGCCGAAGTGCCACGGTCACCGACAGCGGCGGCCACGTCGTGCTGGACTTTGCCGACCACAACCTGCACGTGTTGAACTACAGCATGCCTTTCAGCGGTACGGTCTCGCTGGACGAGCTGAAGCGCCACACCTATTCGCTTCCCGATCAGCCTGACCTGATCCCTTACCGCACGTCCTACTACGCCGAGAACTGGGGCCTGTGCATGCAGCACAGCCGCCTGGCTCGGCTGCCGGAAGGCATGTACCGGGTAGAGATCGACACGGAGTTCAAGGACGGTTCGCTGAGCTACGGCGAATATTTGCATCGCGGCGAGACAGACAGGGAGTTCCTGCTCTCGGCGCATATCTGCCATCCCTCGCTCGCCAACGACAATTGTTCGGGGCTGGCGCTGCTCGCCAGCCTGGCAAATCATCTGCGTTCGAAGAAGACGCGCTACAGCTATCGTTTCCTGTTTGCGCCCGGCACCATCGGCTCGCTCGCCTGGCTATCGCGCAACGAAGACAAGACCGCGCTCATCGACCATGGACTGGTCGTTTCCTGCGTCGGCGACGGCGGCGGCCCTACCTACAAGCGAAGCCGGCGCGGCAACGCCTATATCGACCGTGCCATGGCGCATGTGCTCGCCCATCGCGCGAAAACCGCGACGCTTCTCGACTTTTCGCCATACGGTTATGACGAGAGACAATTCTGCTCGCCTGGGTTCGATCTTCCGGTCGGGCTGTTCCAGCGCAGCGCCTTCGGCACCTTTCCCGAATACCACACCTCGGCCGACAACCTTGATTTCATCAAGCCGCTGCATCTGGCCTGGTCCTGGCGCATCGTCATGGATGTCGTTGAGATCGTTGAAGGCGACTGGACGCCGGTCAGCCAATGCCAGAAGGGTGAGCCGCAGCTCGGCCGCCGCGGACTCTATGCGGCGCTCGGCGGCGACAAGTCGACCGGCCTGAGTTCCATGAGCCTTCTATGGGTGCTCAACCTTGCCGACGGCACCAATTCGCTGCTGGCGATGGCCGAACGCTCGGGACTGTCGTTCAGGGAACTTGCGGGGGCTGCCAAATTGTTGCGGCTGCACGGCCTCTTGTCCTAACCAAACACGCGGCGTCCCACCGCCGGCCAGTTGCGGTCCCTGTCCGACATCGCCGTCGGCTCGAACGGCCAGTCGATGCCAAAGGCAGGGTCGTCATATCTAACCCCGACCGACGCCTGTGGCGCGTAGAATTGTGAAATCATGTAGGAAACGACCGCGTCGTCGGTCAGCGTCTGGAAACCGTGGGCGAACCCGGCCGGAACGTAGATCTGCCTGTGGTTCTCCGGCGTGAGCTCGAACCCCACCCATTTGAACCGCGTCGGCGACGACGGTCGCATGTCGACGATGACGTCGTAGACAGCGCCCTGGATGCAGCACACCAGCTTGACCTCGGCATGGGGCTCGACCTGGAAATGCATCCCGCGCAACGTACCCTTGGCCAGCGATTGTGACTGGCTGTTTTGGACGAAGCGGGATTCCAGGCCCATTTCTGCGAACTCCCGCTCGCAGAACGTGCGCATGAAGCTGCCACGCTCGTCCCTGACGGGTTCAGGCATGACCAGCCAGGCACCGCTCAATCCGGCTTCGACAAACAGCACGGCTTTCCCACTCCATTGGCGGCATCGATTGTTTTCCTCAGCGATCGAACACGAAAGCTCCTCCTAGGGAGTACTGCCCCTAGCTCTTTCAGGGGATCAGCAAGGCTCGACCCTACTCATCCCGTATGATCCGGACCCTTCCCTACCCGGGACATAACCTTTTGGCAGCGCAGGCTAAGGCTGGACCGCCCGATCGGATGACGCCTGCCATCGTAAGGGCAAATCGAAGCCGGAGCGGCCCGCCGCTATCTTCTGGAGTGGCGCAGCATGACGCGTGATCACAAGCGTCGCTGTTGGGATTTCTGGTGGGGTGCAGCAGATGAACATTCAACGGCTCGACGCGGTCCGGGATGCCGCAAGATCTTCCCATCTGGTACCGGGCTGCCGGCTATGCGGCTCCCGCCTCAGTCACACCTTCGTCGACCTCGGCATGTCGCCACCTTGCGAAAGCTTTCTGCAGGCCGAGGACGTCGACCAGATGGAAGCGTATTTCCCGCTCAAGGTACTGGTCTGCGAAACCTGCTATCTCGTCCAGCTCAAGGAATACATGAGCCCGGAATCGATCTTCACCGAATACGCATACTTTTCGTCCTTTTCGACCAGCTGGGTCGCCCACGCCAAACTCTATTGCGAGCAGGTCGCCCAGCGCCTCGGCCTGGGAAAAGACAGTCTGGCAGTGGAGTTGGCCAGCAATGACGGGTACCTGCTTCAGCATTTCCCTCAGCTTGGCGTACCGGTTCTCGGCATCGAGCCCGCAGCCAACGTTGCCCGCGTCGCAATCGACAAGGGCATTCCGACGCGGGTCGATTTCTTCGGTGAGCGCCTGGCAAGACAGCTGCTGTCGGAGGGCCTCGCAGCCGACCTGATCATCGGCAACAACGTGCTGGCACAGGTGCCAGATCTCAACGATTTCGTCGGCGGGATGAAGATCCTGCTCAAGCCGGAAGGCACGATCACTCTCGAGTTTCCCCATGTCGAACGGCTGATTGCCGAAAATCAGTTCGACACGATCTACCACGAGCATTTCTCCTATTTTTCGCTGGTGACCATCGCCGCCATGGCGCTGCGGCACGGATTGCGGCTGGTGGATGTCGAGGAGCTTTCGACGCACGGCGGGTCGCTGCGCGTCTATCTGGCCCATCACGACAGCGAGCAGCGAACGTCGCAACGCGTCGACGATCTCTTGGCCCGCGAGCGCCGTCACGGCCTCACCAACATGTCGACCTACGCCTCGTTCGGCCACAAGGCGGCGATGGCCAAGCGCGACCTCTTGGCATTCCTGATCTCGGCCAAGAACGAAGGCAAGCGGATCTGCGGCTATGGCGCACCAGGCAAGGGCAATACCTTGCTCAACTATTGCGCGATCGGACCTGATTTCCTCGACTTCACCGTCGACCGCAACCCCTACAAGCACGGGCGGTTCACGCCCGGCATGCATATCCCGATCCGCCCGGTCGCAGCGATCGACGACGCCAAGCCGGACTACATCCTGATCCTGCCGTGGAATCTCAAGGACGAGATCATCCGGCAGATGTCGCATGTCGCCGCCTGGGGCGCAAAGTTCGTCGTCCCCATCCCCTTTGTCACCGTCATCGATCCTTCGGAGCTATGAAGATGAAAGTCGTCCTGTTTTGTGGCGGACGTGGAACGCGCATTCGGGAATATTCGGAGAGCGTCCCCAAGCCGATGATACCGCTCGGCCAGCAGCCGATCATGCGACACGTCATGCAATGGTACAGCGACTACGGACACGACGATTTCGTGCTGTGCCTCGGCTACAAGGCCAATGTCATCAAGGACTTCTTCCTGAACGCCCGGCCGCAGACATTTGCCGATTGCATCGTCTCGGGCGGCGGCAAGGACGTCAAGCTGCTCGACGATGCCACCAAGGACTGGACGGTGACACTGCTGGACACCGGCATCTGGCGCAACATTGGCGAGCGCCTGTGGGCGGCCAGGGACCAGGTTCGCAACGAAAAGATGTTCCTGGCCAACTATTCCGACGGGCTGACCGACGTCGATCTCAACGACATGGTCGCAAGGTTCGAGGCCAGCGGCATGTATGGCTGCTTCCTCGCGGTTCGCGCGCCCCTCACCTATCATCTTGCAGATATCGACGAGACCGGCCGCGTGCGTGCATTCCGCACGACCGACACATCCGAAATCTGGATCAATGGCGGGTATTTCATCTTCCGGCCCGAGATCTTCGACTACATGCAAGACGGCGAGGAACTGGTCCTCGAACCGTTCAGCCGCCTCATCGCCGACAACAAGCTCATGGCGTACAAGCACGAAGGCTTCTGGAGGTCCATGGACACCCTGCGCGACTGGCAGTCGCTCGAAGATATGGTCGAGCATGGTGACATGCCCTGGAATGCTGCAATTCGCGCCGAACGGGCCAGGCGCAATGTCATCAAGGCAGCTTCATGAAAAGCCTGGGCCTTGCCAGGAGCGGTGAGCAGCTATCGATCCTGTGTCTCGGCGCGCATTCCGACGACATCGAAATCGGCGCCGGCGGCACCATCCTCAGCCTGATTGCGGCCGGTGTCCGCCTGAACGTGCACTGGTGCGTGCTGAGCGCAACTGGCCCTCGCGCCACGGAGGCGACGGCATCCGCCCGCGCCTTCCTGCGGCAGGCTCAGGATGCCAGGATCGAACTCGCCGAGTTCGAAGACAGCTACTTCCCCGAACAGCGGCGGGCAATCAAGCAGTGGCTGATCGAGTTGCGCGGCCGCACAGGCCCGGACATCGTGTTCACGCATACGCGCAATGATGCCCACCAGGACCATCGCGAGGTCTGCCAGCTGACATGGAACATCTTCCGCGATCACATGCTGCTGGAATACGAAATTCCCAAATGGGACGGCGACCTTGGCCAGCCAAACGTCTTTGTGCCGTTGACACGCCTGGTGATGGAGCGGAAGGCAGCCCTTCTGGACGAGCATTTCGGGACACAGCGATCCAAGGACTGGTTCGACGCAGAGACTTTTCAAGGCTTGGCGCGCCTAAGGGGCATGGAGTGCCGTGCGCCCGAACAATACGCGGAGGCCTTTGTGCTGAGGAAAGCCCGCCTACTCTAGCCCCAGTCCGGGGCAGCTTCTCTTGCTGGAGCCGCTGCGGGCTTTTGTGACGTTTCTGGACAGAATACGCGCATATCCACAGGATTTTAGCGCCATTTACTGTGATTCGGACCCGAATTTTGCTCTACTTGCGACAGAGTCTACATTCGACTAACAATCCATACAAATGTATGCGACATAAGTCGCTCGCAGCATATGACGCATTGCATACTTGTGACTTGATGGTTTTGCTTGGCTACATCGAGGAGTGAGGGCTGCTCAGATGGACACTACAGCGGCATCGCCCGGTGGCAGGGCCTTGCAAGAATTTTCCTTTCTTGATGTTCGACTGGGGACGGTTGTAGGCGGTGAACAGGGACTTCTGGTCATGAAGTCAGGTGAGCTCGTCGCCATTCTGACGCAGCTCGACGAAGCACAATACTCGGTCAAGAGCGGCTGGTTTCTCGAAACAGGGTTCGGTCGACTTGGCGGTTGCTACAGGATGTTCGAAACGCTTCTGGAAGCATCAAACTGGATTGCCGGGCAGCTCGATGCTGACCAACCAATGGTTTGCCAAGCCTGAACCGGCTTCCAGAGATTGGCCGACCTGGCAATACGACAGAAGCGCCCCTGCCCTGACAGCAAGCGCGGCTTTTCAAGACGTTTGCACGCCCTGAAGAGGCAGAGCACGTTTTCCAGGCATCGCTCCGGCGAGATTTCGGAGGATCACGGTGGGGCGACGTCGCAAGCTTCGTCTGCGAACGCGACTGGCTTCTTCAACAGCCAGCAAGAGCGTTGCCCCAATGAAAACCCGACGACTTTCGCAGGGGCCGGCTGCGGAGCGCTTCTGCATCCGGGCAGACCGAACCTCACGTTGCGCAGCCATGAATCCATAGGCCAATGACTAGACAGCTTCCAGGCGCTCCGGGAAGATGGAATCCAGGCGAAGGGCCTTTGCGCGTGCAGTTTCGAATGGGCATCCCGAGGAGGCGGCCATGAGGAGCGATACCGAATACCTGCGTCTTGCAGTGGAGATCGCCACGGCGAGCCGGGCCAGTGGCAATCATCCCTTCGGGGCGCTCCTGGTCGGGCCGGAGGGCGACGTGCTCCTTTCATCTGGTAACACCTACGCGCGCGATCGCGGCGTCGGTCACGCAGAGGCAAACGTGGCCCGCGCGGCCGCGCGGCAATACGACCCGACCTTTCTCGAGCGATGCACGTTGGTGACCTCGGTCGAGCCGTGCTGCATGTGCGCCGGGGCCTGCTATTGGGCTGGCATCGGCACCGTGGTCTACGGTCTCAGCGAAAGGCGGCTGGCCGAGCTGACCGGAGACAACCCGGAGAATCTGACCCTCGACCTGAGCTGTCACCAAGTGTTCGACGCCGGGCGGCGCCCTGTAGCGATCCGTGGCCCATTCCCTGAGCTCGAAGAAGAGATAGTCAGCGACCACAAGGATTTCTGGTGACAAGGCCCAATCCCTAGTCAAGATCGTGGGCTGGTTGGCGCGCACGCGCGGGTGCTTATAGCATTGTTGAAAGCAGAATTTCGTCCTGCCGCATGAGCTCTTGTTGAAGCTTGTCGACCTGATCGCGAATTTTTCTCGCGTGATCGTCCCGTCGCAAGACCAGGCTGTCCAACTGGCCGATCAGCTTCGTCACGTCGAAATGCTCGACATGCTGGCAATAATCTTCCAGTCCCATTTGCCCCATGAGAACGTCGTTTTTCTTCGAATAGGCGAGCGAAATCGTTGGCTTGCCCATTTTTAGCGCGCACACGATGTTGTGGAAGCGGGTTGCAACCACGATATCCGTGTCCGCCATCTGGTCCATCACCTCGTGAAGCGACGCAGACGGCTCCGCCACGATCGCCGTGGCGGAAAGGCCCGGCCGAATGGCACGTACATTTGCCAGAAGCGCGTCGACGGCAATCCGGTCCCCGATCTCTCCCGTCAGCAGCCGCACGGCATGGCCACTGTCGAGAACATGGACGACAAAACGCGACAGCTTTTCGATGTAGCGGTCGAATATCTGCTGGCCGCCATCTGCAAATCCGTACCAGCCGTAGTAGCTCATCACGCCGACGCCAATCGTCAGGCGATCGTCGGCCCGGTTCACCGTCCGTGCTGCTGGCGCCGGCAATTTGAAGGCAATATCGGGATAGACGGGGTCGCCAGTTGTCTCGAAGCCGGCATTGTTGGCCATGAACTCCTTGGACATCGCATCCCTGTAGGACCGATAGTGGGCCAGCCTCGCGCTGAATGTCATCAGCCACCGGCTGATCCGATGCCTGATCGGGCCGGCCCCTATGCAAACGAAAGCAAGCCGGGTGCCCATCAGCCTTGCCGCGAGGCACCACACAAGAATGTCGAGCGGCATTCCGTAAGCCCGCTCGCCGAAGTCGTCGAGTATGCCGGTACCGGGGATCAGCATGACATCGGCGCGGCTAATGAACTGCGCCGCCTTGGCGAAGTCGATGAACTTGAGAGGTCCCCACAACAGCACGCGGCTGAACACGCTCCGGCGCCTCAGCCCACGGGACCAGCGCATCGGAATGGCCTCGATGCCCATGGTCCTCCCGATGACGTCTGGGTCCGTGCAAACGCAATACAGCTTGGCATTCGGCCGTGCGCCCCTGAGAAAGCCGATCATGGCTTCAAGCGACCCGTCATTGCCCAGGTTGCCGCAGCCGAACAATCCAAACAGCGCGATGGTTGAAGCTTCCGTCGCGGCCTTCGGCAATGCAGCCCCGCCCAGGCTCTCTTCGAGAGGAGGCTTGTCCATTGCCCGATCGACAGGCAAGACGCGTGCGGTATCGCGGTAGGCGTTCATTGGCTCTGTCCTGACGCTTGTTGTGATGTCAGCACGAGGACCCAATCGGTGAAGCCCCCCTGGTTTCTCCTCGCCGGTCTGAAGGAATACGTGGCCGGCAAGAACGGCGAGCCTTGAACGGCCACGCTCTGCCCAGTCGTAGGATCCAGCCAGCGTGCAGCAATGCTCGGCCCAGACAAGCGCCCGAGGTCGAGCACGACATCCTTGCTCGTGGGTAGGTAAACCAGGCCGAAGGATCCGTCCTTGGCCGCGGCCGCGGCAACCCGGGCTTTGTCGCCTCCCTTTCCCCCGACCAGAAACCTGCCGTCAGTGTCCGGTGCGAGCAGCCACCATTTCACCGACGAAACCAGTTCCGCAAGCAAGGACATGCTCCGTGCTCCGGGACTGTCCAGTGCCTGCTTCCAGTCCGTCGGCGCCGGATAGAGGCCGGGACCGTCAAAATGCCACATCGGGTTGTTGCCGAATATCTGTCCCGAAGCGCCGGAGAGAACGGCCTGATAGGCTTGCATGCGAACCCGCTGCTCATCGGCTTCGTGCTCGTCCTCATAAGCGCTTTCCATCAGGAAGAACGGTAGGTCTCCACCATTTTCATAGCGTTCGAGCGCCGCCGTCTCCACGGTGCCGTAGGTGTAGACGTTGTCGACGTTCAGCCACGGCTCTCCCGGCCAGTATTCCAAGGCGGCGGTTTCCGGAGCATTGTGGGCGGTCTGGAGGGCATCAGGATCGGTCTCGTGGATTCCGGCAGCAATGGCCCGGATCAAATCCTTGTCCGGAGGGTTGTAGTCCCCATTCTGGACCCAAAGGATGTTGTCGAACCTGGCGTAGCGTTTGCCGACAAACCGCCCGTAGTTCCGTAGCTTTTCAGGCCCATTTGCGACCATCTCCTGATACCAGCCCTCCTCCTCGCCATCGTGCCCGGCATAGGATGGTGCCAGAAGCACGACCAGCCCCAGTTCGCATGCGCGCTGCAGCACCCAGTCGGCATGCCGGAAATAGGCTTCGTTCGGCGTGCCGTAGTCACCATCGACCAGGAAAGGCTTGTCGCCAAAGATGTTGGCTGGCGCCTTGTCGGCAAAGCGATGCTCGATCAGGCTGACCAGGATCGTATTGAACCCGCGTGCCTTCCGGTCGCGAAGGTATAGCTCCGCGTCTTCACGCGACAATTGGGCAATCAGTGACCATGCCGCGTCTCCCTGCAGGAAAAAGGGCTGACCAGCCGCATCGGACAGGTAGCGTTCCCCGCCCTGCACCTGCAGGGGGAAGGTTGCCGCTTGGCTCTGTTCCGTGCCGCAGGCATTTGCCGAAAATACCCCGCCCACCTGCAGGAAGGCGAGCAAGAACAGGCACCAGCCGGATTTCCACATCCTATCGGCCCTCAGACGCATGGTGAAAGCCACGACGGCTCCTTCCGTATGATCAGCCCGGTGGAACGGCATCCACAACGCGCGAACCGGCGTTCAGGATTGCCGCATGCTTTTGTGCGAACTCGGCCGACGTGATGATCCCAACAGCCACATTGCGGCGCGTCGTCGAGCCGCCACGCAACTGGCTGGCGTAACTCTCCAGCCCCTGCCCGTCGGCTGGCCGCCCCAGCATCATCTGATAGAGAAACTCGACATACTCACGGTCGGTCATGCTGAAGTCTGCATAACGGGTGCCGAACTCCTCGGATGTCAGCATGTTCATCAGCATGCCAACGAAGGTGAACTCTCCTGCCTTCAGTTTTTCGGCCCAGCGCCTCACGTCTCCGGCCGGGCCGTAGCTGCCCAGAACAAGGCAATAGCCGAAGCTGGCCTCCCTGGCGGACCGTGGCTGTACCGCCTGAACAGCCGCCAAATCGCAGCTTCGGCCGGGCCGGGGCAGCGTCACTGGTCCGCGGATGTGTTCCCTCGCGGCGAAATAGGCTGGTTTGGGCTCGCCCGGCACCCAGCCGTCCGCCTGGCTTCCGTTCAGGCGCACCAGCCCCATATAGGCCTCGAAATCCGGAGCCCAGTAGGTTTCATCCATGAGTTCATATATGTGGGCGGCTTCGACGTTGTATCTGGCCTGAAGGTCGCGCAACTGCTTCATGGCCTTGATCAGGCCATCCGCCTGGGCCTGATCGCCAGGTTGGCTTCCAAGCGGATTGTTGAATTCGGTAACCCAGATCGGCTGGCCATAGCGGGCAATCTGCTTGAATGCCCATTCGGGATCCTGGCCGTAGGAGTGCCAGACCGTGATGTCCCATTCGATGCCATCCTGCCGCATCCGCTCGAATGCGCCGATGTGTCCCCATCCGGCCGTCCCCATCGCCTTGCGGATGGTCGGGTCCGCCTCGGTCATGCCTTCGGAAAGCCCTTTCAGCACTGCGCCCACTTTCGCCCATCGCGGACCATAGTAGTCGAGCACGTCGACCCCACCCGCAGGACCCCATTCGCACGGATACTGGACACCGTTGTCGCGCATCTCGCAGGGCTGGATGATGGCGTAATTCTCCATCTCGTTGCCCAGTTCCCACACGCGGATGTCCGACCTGAACCTGGAGCCAAGCGCGAACGCCAGCTGGCGCGCCTTTTCGCGAAGAGCGCCGGCGCCTTCCTTGTCCAAATCGAAGTGGGGTGTGATGACCGGCAATATCTCGACGCCCGATCCCTTCGCGGCACTCACGAGCCTGGCGAGGGCGGGTACAGAATCGGCACTGGCGACGTCGACCCTGTAGGACTTCATGCCGAGGTCCTTGAGATAGTCGATCTGGCGTTCATAGCTTGTGCCGGGGTACGCGCTGAACGGATGCCCGTTGGCACCCCAAAGCAGGTCCGCCGAGGCCGGGACAGTCATCGCCAGCAGGGCGACCGCCGCGATTGGGAGATGTCGGTCCACGGAAGCCCTTTTCCACGTGTTCAGATGGCGAAATGCTAGCGCTTGGGCCGATGGCTGCAAATCCAACCCAATTGGGGAGGAACGAGGGTGCCTACGCCTTATGGCGGTTGCCTGCCGCCTTTTGGGCGGCATGACGCCGGCGCATGTTTCCGGGACAGAATAGCCAAATACCGGATCGGAGCTCCGGCCCGGATAGGGAGACTAGAGACGGATGTCCGTAGTCAGGCGTGCGCTACTGCTAAGCACAAGCGAGCGCTATATTGTGCTCGGATCCAATTTTCTGACAATCGCGATTGTCTCGCGAATCCTGACGCCGGCCGAAATCGGCGTGTCCGTCATCGGCATGGCAATCGTCGGCTTTGCATCGTCGGTGCGGGAGTTCGCCAGCACAAGCTTCCTTATTCAGCACAAGGAATTGGCGCGCTCGGACATCCAAAGCGCGTTTACGGTGATGCTGATATTCACCCTGGTGACAGCCGGCGCGCTTGCGGTGCTCGCGCCCCATTTCGCCGCCGCATACGAGCAACAGGGGCTGTCTCCCTATCTCCGCGTCATTGCGCTCAGCATGCTGATTGACCTATTCCCCGGCCTCGTTGCCACGCTGATGCGGCGGGAAATGGCCTTCGGCAAGGTGGCGGTGATCAACATTTCCGGAGCGATCGTCGGGATGGTTGTCACCATCGGCCTCGCTCACAACGGATTCAGCTATATGAGTTTCGCCGGCGCGTGGCTGGCGACATCCTGCATCACGGCCCTGTTGGCTCTGGCGATCCGCTGGCAACCATGGATCTTTAGGCCCACGCTCAGGCATTGGCGGCGCATGGTCGAATTTGGCGGCTACAACGGCGTGACCGCATTGCTTGCAAAAGCCTACGAGATGGTACCCTACCTGCTGCTGGGGTGGTTCCTGACGCCGCAGGCTGCGGCCCTGTTCAACCGAAGCATGATGATTTGCCAGCTTCCCGACAGGCTCGTCCTCAGTGGCGCAATTTCAGTGGTGCTTCCCGCTTTTTCCGCGGCAGTGAGAGACGGCAAGGACGTCAAGCAGCCCTATCTCAACGCACTGGCACTGATTACGGCCCTTCTCTGGCCGGTTCTCCTGGTGATAGCCGTGCTTGCCCATCCGATCGTCGAGGTCTTGCTGGGACGCCAATGGCTCGAAACTGTCCCATTGATACGGATCATTGCGGTAGCGTCGCTTTTTGCCTTCTCATGCGAGATGAACTACCCGGTGATGGTGTCGCTCGGCGCAATAAGGGACGTTTGCATTCGCGCACTGATCTCGTTTCCGGCCTCGGCCGCGATGGTCGCCGCCGCCGTCTACTTCGGAGGACTGGAAGCGGCGGCATGGAGCATGATGGTCGTAATACCGTTCCAGGCGTTTGTTTCGCTGACCTTCCTAAGGCATCGGCTTGGCCTGGAGTGGGGTGAAATCGCCTCTGCGTTGGGGCGCAGCGCAGTCGTGGCGCTGGCGAGCATTGCAGGACCAATCGGCGTCGTCGGTTTGACCGATTTCAACTTCGCGCTGAGCCTGGGGGCCGCAATCGTGGCCGCGATCCTAGCCGCTGTCGGCTGGCTCATTGCGATGTCGATGACCCGGCATCCGCTGCTCGATGAAATCGTCTTGGTCATTCCGATACTTCGGCGCGTTGCGCGACCTGCGCCAGCGCTTTAGATCGCCAAGCCGATATCCTGGCGCAAGCTACCTGACGGGCATCGCCTGTATCGGTGCGCCCTTGCTCCCCGCTCCCTCCGACAGGAGTTCCCTCCATTGCGAAAGGAAGCGCTGTTTCGTTGAAAGCAATGCCATATCCCGCAGTTTTCGGCTGGCTTTTGCCTTTTCGCCAGGCGAATTCGCAAGCGCACGAGCCATTGCGACAGCGATCGATTGGGGATCATGCGGGTCGACTTCCAGGCAAATGCCCCTCACCGCCTCGACCAGTGCACTGTCAGCCGAAACGATCGGCAACAGGCCCATATAGGCGGCCTCGAGCGCCGGCATGCCGAACCCTTCGAGCAGACTGGGCAGGACGAACGCCTCGGCTTTCGCGTAGAGCCAGCGCAGTTGGGGATCCGCAACGTAATTGAGCATCACCACGCCAGGCACCGATTGTGCCACCTCGGCGATCCGGTCATGGCCCAGCCCCCTCGAGCCACAAAGGACATAGCGGACCCCCTGTTCGTGGAAACGGCCGGCATGAAAGGCCTCGATGGCGGCGATCTGGTTCTTGCGGGTCTCGAAGGCTCCAACGGTCAGAAAGAAGCGGCCATCAATGCCTGGAACCGGCTCCTCGACGCCATTGAACAACTCTTCCCGGACATACAGCGAAATGGTCTTGAGCCATCGGAAGTCGGAACCATAGAGAGCCTTGAAGGCGCATCTTGACCAATCGCTGACGAACACGATTCCAGGCCTTGCGCGAGCGATCTTGTCGTAGGCCAGGCGGTAGTTGGCGACGGTTCGGGTATCGTAGAGCCCGCTGTGGGTGAGCGGACCGACGTCATGGCACAGCACTATGTCAGTCTCGTCCAGGCGAGACCGCAAGACATAGAGCGGATCCAGGAAAACCCTCGAGTTGCCGGCCTTGTTCGTGTCGCCGATCAGGCAAACGTTGCGGTCGCCGAGCCAGTCGATCTCCATCATCATCAGCCGCGCCATGAGCTTGCGGGCCACGCCTTCGGGAGCACGTGAACCAAGCCTCCAGTAGCGAACCTGAGCGTGAGCCGGTACGAACTCACGACAAAGATCCCTGGCGATGTAGTAGGCGCCAGTGCGGTTGATGAGAGAGAGGGAATTGTCGAACAGCAACTTGTACCTCACCTCCAATTTGAACCCGTTGCCATCATGACACGGGCGCTACGCAGCGCGCCGGCCAAGCGCCTCGGACACCACTGCCACGACACGCTTCGAAGCGCCCCCCATGCGAAACAGATGCCCGACCGGCGGAAGCAGCATCGTGGCCGGCCTCAGCGAGAAGCCGTACCGGAACAGTTCGAGCCCTGTGCCCGCCTTGCCGCGGGCTACATGGGACGCCGCGGACCAGAAAGCAGTCTCGGCAATTCGCTTGATGCCCAGCCGGTGCATCTTGTCGGCTCCGGGCAGTTGCCCCCCATCCAGTGCGAAGAAGCTATCGAATACGGCCTGACGCTCCCGCAGCAGACGCAACCGATTGCCCCAGGCCGGCTCGGAGATGCTGGTTTCGTGGATCCGTCGAACGGCAAGCGGGGTGTGCAATTCCACGACGGACCCTGTTCGAGCCAACCTCAGGACGAGTTGGAAGTCGTCATAAAAGGGCAGCGATGAACAGTAATATCCCACCTGCTTCTGTATCGACGTCCGCACCAGGAACGCGTGCGCGGCGACATGCTCGATGGACCGGCAACATCTATCGATGAAACGGGGGCCGTCGGTCGTCGTCCAGTCAGCTTCGTTTCGGGCAAGTTTGTCCTGCTCCTCTATCGACCGGGTTTCCCGATACACTCCAACGGCGAGGCTTGCCTCGGGATGCCGCTCAAGTGCTTCCACTCCCAGCCGCAATGCGCCCGGCGAAACCAGGTCGTCCGCGCACAGGATCATGAAATAGTCGGCGCGCGCCAGATCTATCCCTTCGTTGAACGAGCCCTGTGGCCCGATGTTCTTGTCGTGGCAGACGATTTCGACACGGCTGTCCGCAACGCCAAGACGACGGGCAACCTCGACGCTGCTGTCTGTGGAAGCGTTGTCGATAATGATTACCCTGAGGCCATCGACGTCTTCCGACAGGACGCTAGCCACGCATTGTTCAAGGAAATGTGCATAGTTGTAGCAGGGTATGACCACATCCACGCTCATCATCGCACCTTTCCAACAGGTCAGCTCGGTTTGGCGAGTTGTTCAGGGCGCCAATCGCCTTCGCTCAAATCCTGTTGCTCCTGGGGGCAACCGCCTCGGACAGCACCTCGACAGCGCGCCCGAATGGTCGGTCCATCCGAAACAGCCATGAAAGCGGCGGCGTCAGCACCGCATTTGGACGCCAATGGTGGGACAGGCGCATGATTTCGATGGCATTGCCCCCATGCCCGCGCAACAGATGCGAAACCGCCGACCAATAGGCATGCTGGCCGAGTCCTCGCCTGACATCCGCGGCCAGCGCTTCGACGTCCGCAAGTCGCCTGCCCTCATGATCGAAAAAGCTCTTGAATGCCCTTTCGCGCTCGATGAAATCCCGCGCTTGCCGGCTCTGATAATGAACCGACATTCGCGTATCGTGATATCGCCGGATTGCCTGGACCTCGGAAATTCTGGCGACGTTTCCAGCGGTTGCAAGGCGCAACCACATCTCGAGATCGTCGGTATATGGCAGCGACGGGCGATAGTGACCGATCTGCTTCTGCACCGACGTCCGCCGAACGACGGTATTCGCGCCGATGTGATTGACCGGCATGCGGCATAGCTGGCGAATGAAAGCCGTTCCGGTCATGGTGGAAACGGCCGGCTGGTCCGAGCCCAATCCCGGCATCCCGGCAGCGCCCCCCGCTTCGAGGCGGCCTTCGTCTCCGTGGGCAAAGCAGATGCTGGGATCGTTGTCGAGAACGGCGACCGCGCGCCCAAGCGCTCCAGGCGCAAGCATATCGTCAGCGTCGAGGATGAGCATGTAGTCGCCCGAAGCCAGGTCTATTCCCTCGTTGTAGCTGTATGTGGCGCCGCGATTGACAGAGTGCGCCACGACCTCGACCCTGCTGTCGCGTGCAGCCATCTTCCGCGCGATATCCAGGCTATCGTCCTGCGACGCGTTGTCGATGATCAACACGCGCAAGTCGACGCCACGCTGGTCGAGCACACTGGTTACGCAGTCGCCGATGAAGCGCCCGTAGTTGTAGCATGGAACCACCACATCGACGCTTGCCATTGGCTCCTCCAAGTTCGGGCTGCTTGCCGGCGCGGCAGCTCATTTCTGAACACGCTGAGCATAGTGTGCGAACGATGGCGTGGCGCGTCACCTGATGGGATGAAACGTGGCACGCCTATTGGCTAGGGTCCGGTTGCGGCCTGGAATGAAATGCCCGTCGCTACGCCAAATGATGCACTGTAGCTGCAGTGACCAGTACCGTAATCTTCTCGACGACGAACGTCATTGAGTTGCATTCCAACGATGTTGGGGCGCGTCAACCAGATGCCTGCTGCGGAGGGGTCCATGTCGGCCTTGTTCATCGATGCGAAACTCGGCGACGAAGCGCGCCGCCACCGGCTCTATTCAGGAGATATTTTCATCTTTTCGTCGACCGATGCGACGGAGGCATTGATCCAGCTGGCCCGCACAATGCTTGAGCAGGCATTCGCGCCGCATGATCCATGTTCGATTCACAAGCACAAGTCGGCGGAAGAAGTCGCCGATATCCTGGCCAAGGTGAAGCCGGCCTTCATCCATCATCCGGAATGCAAGCGCCTGATCCCGCTGATCATGCGGGAGCGCGGCATCGATCTCGAAAAACTCTATTTCGACGTGCCGCGCATGCGGTCGGCCTACCCTTCGCACTTCCTGTCGTCGGGCATCGCCTATGCGTTTCATCCGCATCGCGACACCTGGTATTCGGCGCCAATGTGCCAGATCAACTGGTGGCTGCCGATCTACCCGGTCGACCCCAACAACGCGATGGGCTTCTATCCCGATTATTTCGACGTGCCGGTGAAGAACAACTCCGAAATCTACAACTACTACGAATGGAACACCAAGAACCGTGCCACGGCGGCCCAGCACGTCAAGAGCGACACGCGCGAGCAGCCGAAGCCCCAGCAGCAGTTGCAGGGACAATCGCTGCGATACCTGCCGCCGCCCGGAGGGATGATCGCCTTCTCCGGCGCCCAACTGCATGAAACGGTGCCCAATACCACCGACATGGCGCGCTACAGCATCGATTTCCGGACCGTTCACATAGATGATGTCGCCGCGCGCCATGGTGCCGCCAACGTCGATACGCGCGCCACCGGGACCACCATGCGCGACTATGTTTGCGCCGCCGACGGACAAAGCCCGCTGCCTGAGGAACTGGTTCGGATGTATGACGACGGCACGGCGACGGACGACAAGATCCTGCGCTTCGGCGATCGGCTGGCGACGGCCTGACGCCAAGCCCTTTGCAGGCTCTCGCTACTGCGCCATTGCCTGCCCGTCCACCTTGGCCATCAGCTCGAGATAGATCTCGGCAATGCCGCGCCAGCTGTATTCCGCGGCGCGGATGTGGCCCGCCGCGACAAGTGCCTCGCGCATCTGCGGCTTCACCTGCAGACGGCGCACGGCATCGGCCCAGCCATCGATATCGTCGGGGTCGGCGTAAAGTGCTGCGTCGCCGCAAATCTCCGGCAGGCACGGCGAGGTCGACGCCACGACAGGGCATCCGCTCGCCATCGCTTCGACTGCCGGCAGGCCGAAGCCTTCGATGCGCGAGGGAAACAAAAAGCACAAAGCGCCGATCAGCGCCTTCTTGAAATCGTCGTCGCTGATCCGGCCCAACAGCCTGATGTTCTGCGGCACGGGGCGTTCGATCCTGCCCAACGCATCCTCGGCAGCGTCGCCCGCCATCCACAGGTCGAGCCCCATGCCGTCGAGCACGGTGGCAAGGCGCACCAGCAGCTCGAGATTCTTGTATCCCTGGTCGCGGCCAAGGCAAAACACATAGGCTCTTCCGGTCGTTGGAGCCAGCGTCGAACGACTGGCATCCCAGCGCCTGGCGTGGTCGCTGCCATTGTAGGTGACGGTGATCTTGTCGGCCGGTGCGATGCCATGGCTGGCGAGGTGGTCGCGCGACAGCTGCGAGACCGTGGTGATGTGCGCGGCGCGCCGGCCAAGCGCCGGCAGGATCAGGCGATGTGCCAGGCGGAAACCCAGCCCATAGCTTTCCGGCATCAGCCTTGTGTGCAGATCGTGGATGCAGGCGATCTGCCGCCTGACAGCCACCGGCGCCAGATTGCAGAAGCTGAGCAGCCCGCCCGGCACGTGGCGAGGCAACTGCATCTGGACCCAGAATTGCGGCAGGCGCGGCCTTTTGTATTCGGGCACGACCAGCGTGCCGATGACCCTGAGGCCCAGATCGACCGGCCGGGGGGCAACGACGTCAAGCTCAAGGTCGCGTGCCAGCGGGTGGCCCTGCGCCATCAGCGCGTCCAGCGCAGCGGTGACCTCGCGTGCGTAGCGCGCCACGCCATTCGGATTCAGCGTGACAAAATCGCCATTGATGCTCCAGCGCCTGACCTGGCGGGGCAAGCTCTTATCCGTGGCAGAAGCATCCACCCCGCGCTGCCGCGGCGGCATGGCGATGACGTTGCTCGCTTCGACCGTCGCTCGTGGCGCGGCACGCTCCGGGTCCATTGGATCGGCATCTCCAGGACAAGCGGCGTGGTGTCGCCGCCATCAATCTGGACCGTAACATTGTGCGGGCGTCGCGCGGTTTTACACGATGGAGGTAGGCGCATACTCCTTCGGATAGACCGCCCGCATTGTGGTGCGCCGTATTGCTGACACCGCCGCCATGCGCCGTCCCAATGGTCGAAATGACGGGCCGGCGGGTCGGAGGCAAGGTGCTCTTCACAGACTTTCCGACGTCAGACGATCGAGGATCATGTGAGAAGGCACTGGGCCATCAACGGCCGCTTCCTTGCCCAGCCATTGACCGGCGTGCAGCGCTATGCGCGCGAGATCGTCCGCGCCATGGATCGGCTGTTGGCCCGTCATCCCGGCATAGCCAGCCATCTAGACCTCGAGGTGCTGATGCCGCCGGATGCGGTCGACGACCTCGCCCTCACCGCCATCCCCTCGCGCCGCATCGGCAGGTTCGGCGGCCACCCCTGGGAGCAGGCGATCCTGCCCGCCAGCGTCACCGGCGGGCTGCTCAGCCTGTGCAACACCGGGCCGGTGCTGGCGGGCAAGCACATCGTCTGCATTCACGACGCCAACACGCGCAACTTCCCGCAAAGTTATTCGCCGTCGTTTCGCGCGCTCTATCGCTCGCTGCTGCCGGCGCTGGCGCGCAGTGCCGAATGTATCGCAACCGTCTCCCACTATTCGGCCGGTGAGCTGGCCCGGCACCAGATTTGCCGGGCAAGCAAGATCTTCGTCGCCTCCAATGGGCACGAGCACGCCACCCAATGGAAGGCAGAGCATTCCTTGCGGACGCAGATGGCCGCGGGGCCGGACACGATCGTTCTGCTAGGCAGTGCGGCCCCCCACAAGAACGCCAAGCTGGTTGTTGGCATGGCCAACCAGTTGCAGGCGGCGGGCTTCAAGATCGCCGTTGCCGGCATTTCCGATCCACGCGTCTTCAAGGCAACGGCAATCGCCGAGGCAACCAACGTGTTTTGGCTCGGACGACTTTCCGACAATGCGCTGGCAGCCCTGTTGCACGACTCGATGTGTCTCGCCTTCCCGTCATTCGAGGAGGGTTTCGGACTGCCGCCACTCGAGGCCATGGTCGTCGGTTGTCCGGTTGTGGCGTCCGATCGGGCAAGCCTGCCCGAAATCTGCGGAGACGCGGCACTTTATGCCTCGCCCAACAACCCGGCGGCATGGTTCGACCGGTTCATGGAACTCCGGGTGGCGCCGCTGGCTCGGCTCGACATGATCGCTCGCGGCTGGGCGCGCACCTCGCGGTACCGGTGGGACACCTCGGCGGAGCTCTATCTTCTGGCGATGCTGGAGTCGGATGGCTTGCAGCACGACGAGCGCGAGAGCGCCATCGAAAGGGAAATCATCCGATAGCCGCGTGAAGCGATTGCACGTGGCCTACCGCATCCATCAGTTCCCGGTCGAAGCGCTCTTCCGAAAAGCGCTCGCTGTTCTCCCGACATGCCTGGGGGGTGATCGCCGCGCCTTTGTCTTCGAAATGGCCGACAGCTTCCTTCAGGGCTGCCACAGTCTGCCGGCCGAACAGCACGCCGGTCGGCGCATTCGAAACGCCGAGGCGCTGTACGATATCGGTTGCCCCGCCGCGCCCGAAGGCGATCAGCGGCGTGCCGCATGCCTGCGACTCCGCCAATGCAATGCCGAAATCCTCGCACCCGGCGAACACCATGGCGCGCGCTTCGGCGATCGTGCGGACATATTCGCGCCGCGGCAGATAACCGGAGAAGGTGACGTTCGGTCCTGCCAGCGCTCTGAGTTTGGCCGACTGTTGCCCCTCGCCGACCACGACGAGGCGCCGCGAAGGCATTTCGTTGAACGCCTGGATCACCAGGTCGGTGCGCTTGTAGGGGGCGAGGAAGGAGGCCGAGACGTAATAGTCGTCCTTGTCGGATACGACATCCAGTTCGCCGAGCGGAACCGGCGGAAACACGACGCGGGCGTCGCGGCCATAGATATGCTTGATCCTCGACCTGACATAGTTCGAGTTTGCCAGCATCAGGTCCGGCCCATGTGCGGTGCGCGTGTCCCATTCCCTCAGCCGGTGCAGCATGTAGCGAAAAAGCGTACCCTTCGGCCCATAGCCGAGCTTGCCCTGTTCGAGATAGGAAAACTGCTCGTCCCAGGCATAGCGCACCGGGCTGTGCACATAACACAGATGCGGCTGGTCCGGCCGCGTGATGACACCACGCGCGAACGCAGCCGACGACGAGATCACGGCATCATACCCGGTGACGTCGAACTGCTCGATCAGGAAAGGACAGAGGAAAAACAGCGACCGGTAGAATTTCTTGACCATCGGCAGCCGGTTGGCAACCGAGGTGTGAAACTGGATGTCGCGAAAATACTGGTCCTTGATCTCCGCCGGCAGGAAGTCGAACAGCGTGAAGACATCGGCATTGGGGAACTGCCGGCAGATTTGCGCCAGGACCCGCTCTCCGCCCCTGAAGTCAGGGCACCAGTCATGGATGATCGCAACGCGGCTTCCGGGCGCGAAGCTTGCCTGCGGCAGCAGCCCAGCCGGCGTGCTGCCGGTCATCTCGGCAGCCGTCACCAGTTCGGTCGGCTTTGCATGGCGCATCACTGTCGATCCCGCTTGTCCGGGCCAGTGTCCGATTGCGGCACTGGCCCAGCAAGCTGGCCATCGGGGTGGCGCGACTTCCTACCCCAACGGTTATTCCGTCTACCCCAGCCATACCTCTAACGGCGCATCGCACTGACAGACCGCCCCTTTTATGCAAGCTGTTCCCGGTCACCTCAGGGGCTAGGGTCGGAACGGATGAATCCGCCTGCCGTCACGGTGGATCTCTGCAAAGGATTGCAGATGAAACTCGTCGTAGCGATAGCCACGCTTGGCCGCCCGGAGCAGCTGTCGCGGCTGATCGCGCATCTCGGATGGCAAACGCGGCTGCCCGACGAAGTGATCGTCTCGGCGCCCGATGCGAGCCATGTGGGCGAGGTTCAGTGCGAAAGCTTTCCGGTCACGACCGTCTTCGGCGCGAAAGGCCTGTGCGCGCAGCGCAACACTGCGCTGGACCGGGTCGGCAGCGACTTCGACATCATCACCTTCCTGGATGACGACTTCGTGCCCGCCGACGACTATCTGGCGCGCGTCGATGCAGCCTTCGCCGCCAATGCGGACTGGGCGGTTGTCATGGGCCACGCCATCATGGACGGTGCTCGCAATGCCGGCCACAGCTGGCAGGACGCGACGGAGGCTCTCGTCAATGCCAGGGCCAATCCCGCCGAGCATAGCGTTTCCGATCATGTCGGCGCCTATGGTTGCAACATGTCGATCCGGGCAGCGATGATTGGCGACCTGCGTTTCGACGAACGCCTTGTGCTCTACGGCTGGCAGGAAGACATCGACTTCACCAGCCAGTTGAGGGCGAAGGGCCGCGTCGTCGGCGTATCGTCGATCGTCGGCGTCCATCTCGGCCTCAAGGCCGGGCGGGTCAGCGGCGTGCGGTTCGGCTATTCGCAGGTCGTCAACCCGGTCTACCTGATCCGCAAGGGCACCGTGCCGGCGACATTCGCCGTGCCGCTGATGGCACGCAACATCGCCGCCAACATCGCCCGCAGCCTTCGGCCGGAAACCTATATCGACCGTCGAGGTCGCCTGCGCGGCAACATGATGGCTGTGGCCCACGTCCTGACTGGACGCATCGAGCCCGAATACATCCTGAGAATCTAGGAGTACGCGACGTGGACGCTAAGGCAAAGCTTGGACAGGAAATGGCGGCCCGGGGACACCTTCGTCTGAAAGTGCTCGCCGCCTCGGCGGCAATGGTCATGCTGGGCATGGGCGCGCTGCCAGCCAGCGCCGGCGAGTATCTGCTTGGTCCGCAAGACAAGGTACGCCTCAAGATCTACGAATGGCGCGCGTCACGCGACAGCATATTTGAATGGACCGCCCTGAACGACCAGTTCACCGTCGGGGCCGACGGCAACATGTCGCTTCCCTTCGTCGGCTCGATCAACGCCGCGGGCACCGCACCGGGAGCGCTCGGCGCGTCCATCGGCAGGCTGCTGATGGAGCGCATGGGGCTGGGCCGCGCGCCCGACGTCGCCGTCGAGGTCGTGCAATTCAGGCCCTTCTACGTCGTTGGCCAGGTCAAGAATGCCGGCGAGTTTCCCTACCGCCCCGGCCTGACTGTGCTCCAGGCGCTCAGCATTGCCGGCGGGCTCCAGACGCGCGAGGAAAGGACCGACCGTCTCGAGCGCGAGGTCATTTCCGGCAGGGGAGATCTCAACCTTCTGGCATTGGCTGGCACCAATCTTCTTGCGCGCAAAGCGCGCCTGCAGGCGGAGCTCGCCAATGCAGACGACATCGCCTTTCCGGAAGCGCTGACGCGCCGCGCCGGTGAGAGCGCGGTGGCGTTGGCGATGGAGCAGGAAAAGCTGGTCTTTACCGCTCGCAAGGACGGGATGAGAACGCAATTGCAGGCACTCAACGGCCTCAAGGAGTTCCTGCAGAAGGAGCAGACGTCGCTCGAAGCCCAGCTGGCCCTCTACGACGAGCAGATCGAGTTGGTGAAAAAGGAACTGACCGGCGTATCGACGCTGGTCGACAAGGGGCTGTCAGCTGCGCCTAGGGAAATTGCCCTCGAACGCGCCCTCGCCCAGGTTCGCAGCGATCGGCTGGCTGCCGAAACGGCCGTTTTCCGGGCCAGGCAGGAGATCAGCCGTACAGATGTTTCCATCCTCGATGTCAGCAACAGGCACACCACCGAGGTTTCGGAGTCTCTGCGCGAGACACAGGCCCAGATGAACGAAGTCTCGCGCAAGGCAGATACCGCCATGCAGATGCTGCGCGATTCAGAAATCACGGCGCCTCGCCTGCTCGCCATGCGCAACCGCAACGAAGAAGCCGAGCCGATCTATGTGCTGATGCGCACCACGCCTGAAGGCAAATCGACAGAAATCCCGGCCACCGAGGCCACGCAAATCGAACCTGGCGACACCGTCAAGATCAAGATCCCCCTGCCAAAGCTCGATGAAGGTGGACTGTCTCTGCTGTCGGAAAGCCAGGAGCCCGGCCTGCCCCTTGCATCACAGCCTGATGACCCCGCTACCGGGCTAGATCCGGAACAAATGGCGACGACCTCCAGTACCCAATAGCCGCTTCGCCATCCGTGGCAGCCCACGCCAGCCCCGCTGGCGTGGGCTGTTCGCGCGTTCAGCAGGCCAAAATGTGCCCTACATCACACAGCTCCCTCCTCTTGCGAGGTGAGAAAGCCATCAGCACCCTGTTCAGGCGACATCGACCGATGTTTCAATGCAGGGCGGGCCTGGGCATGATTCGCCTCAGCCGAAGGAGCGAACGCACTTGCTTTGGAGCATTGTCAGCGTCGGAGTGGTGGGAGCACTGCTGGGAATGACCTTTCGCGTACCCGCGCTGATCGCGGCAACCGCCGTTACGGTCGTAGCCACCAGCTTGCTGCTCGACGGACCGCTGCTTCATCGAGTGGCGATTCCCGTGCTGGTTCTCCAAGGCGCATATCTTGCGGGTCTCGTTCTAGCGAGCCTGTGGCGCCGAATGATGCCTCACGGTCGCTAGCTGATATAGCCAAACGCCTCAGGCCGCCTCGTCAAAGCGCATGACCGCAAAGACCGTGCGTATGAGTATCTTGACGTCGACCCATAGCGACCAGTTGTGCACGTAGTAGCTGTCCAGCTCGACTCGCCTGGCATAGTCGGTGCTGCTTCGCCCCGTCACCTGCCACAGCCCGGTCAGCCCGGGTCTGGTCGCCAGATAGTCGCCGACACTTGCGCCATAGCGCCAAAGCTCGTCCTGAACGATCGGGCGGGGTCCGATACAGCTCATCTGGCCTTTCAGGACATTGAACAACTGCGGCAGCTCATCGATGCTCGACTTGCGCAGGAGTGCGCCAAGGAACGTGATCCGCGGGTCATTCTTGAGCTTGTGATTGTCCTGCCACTCTCTGGCGGCCTCCGCATTGCCGGCAAGATGTTCACGCAGGATCTCGTCGGAATTGGCGACCATTGATCGGAACTTGTAGCATTTGAAGGACTGCCCCTTGAAACCGATCCGCTCGTGCGAGTAGAGCGCCGGCCCGCCGGTGGCAATCCGGATGGACAGGGCTACGATCAACATGACCGGCGAGGCAAGTACCAGCACGGTAAGCGCAAGCACGACGTCGACAAACCGTTTCAATCGACCGCCAAGAGGTGCCGAAGGCGGCGCGCCTGTATCGGACGTCGATAGAGCCCCTGCATTTGTCGGGCTTGCTGCACCGCCTACCGCCTGGCCGGAGACCGGAACAGTTGCTCTTGGCCAGTTCCAATTCTCGGAAGGCTCAAGCTGGTATTGCAGGTCGGCAGCCGCAGGCGCGCGCGATCGAATCTTCCGAAAGTGCCGGAGCTGATTTCGAGACACTCGCTTGCCTGGAACATTGATGGTCATGGGCTTATCGGGTGGCTTCTGGTTACGTATTACAATCCCAGCCGGCACCCTTGGCCGGCAAGAACGGCAAAGGTCGTATCGGCATCGATGGGGGCGTATGCACTAAGCCAAAGGCATTAGAGCGCCGCGCGTCCATTTGGACGCGCAAGAGACGCCACCACCCTGGGTATGTGTCATCGGAGATCGGATCGGAACGTGGCTGCTGGCTGCTCCCGCCATACAGCCATGCTGTTTGTTGAGACAGATGCAGCTTCGGAAGCCAAAGGTGACGCGGCCTTGGTTCAGCGCGCTTTCCTGCGGCCGTGACCATTGTACATCCTTGTCGATGAGACACGCACATTGGTCATGGCGACGCCAAGGATCGAGGTCTTGCTCGCGTGCATCGACCTCACCAGCTCGCCAAACAGGTCAATCGGGGTCCGGCCCCATTCGGCGATCAGGATCACTCCGTCGAACAATGGCGTCGTCGCAAGCCTGTCGGAACCGCATGTCAGAGGGGGCAGGTCAACGATGATCATGTCATAGCTCTGAAGCTCCGGCAGCGCCACGCGCATGTTGCGCGAGGCCAGAAGCCCGCGCGCGTCTGCTACTGCGCTCGGCAGGAGGTCGAACGTCGCATTCGCCACCGGCGCTATGAACTGCGAGACAGTCGTGCCGGTCGCGGCATTTACATCGCCTTCGCCCGGACTCGATACGGGCAGCAGCGCTCCGCTCAACACCGAATGACAGACGTCGGCGTCGACAATCAAGGTGCGGCTGCCGCTCATCGCGTACAGTGCGGCGAGATTGCTCGCAAACGAACTCTTGCCGTCGGAAGGCAGGGCCGACACGACGCCGATGCAGCGCAGCGACGATGCGGAATCTGCAAGGCCAATCGCCGTTTTCACGCATTTGAGACTGTTGCTGTAGCGCGAGGAAGGCGAAATGACCGCCTCGTCGAACATCGTTTCGCCCGATAGCGGTGGCAGTTCGCCCAGGCATTCGAGCCCAAACTCTTCCCGCAGCTGACGGCTCGACTTTATGCTCGGATCAAGCGTGTGGCGCAGGAACGCCACACCAACGCCAACCATCAAGCCGGCAAGAATGGCGAACGCGACCAGAAGCTTGGGCCGTGGCGAGCTCGCCCCAAGTGGGGGTGTCGCGGTTGTTATCACGCGGGCGTCGGCCACCGGATAGGACTGCTGGCTCACTGAGTTCGTGTAGGCCTGCAGGAAGCTCTCATACATTTTCCGATATGTATCGGCAGTTACTTCAAGCTCTTCCAGTGTCGGCGAATTCTTGCCCTCGCCAGCTTGCGAGGCCTGATCGCCGCCGACCGCCGGACCGACGCCATAGTCATGCTTGGAGCGGAATTCCTGTGCAACTTGCGTTGCTTGGTTCATTTGCTCGCGAAGTTCGTTCAGCCGGAGCTCAAGCCATTCGCCGCCTTCGCGCGCGGAAGCAGACTTTGTCTCCATTTGCTCGCGCACGAAGGCTTCCGCCGTTGCATTGGCGACCTTGGCCGACAGCTCGGGATCAAGCGAGCGAAAAGCGATGTTGATTGCGTATGAGACCCCGACCCGGCGGACATCGAGGCCTGCGCTGTACGCCCACATCGTCCCCCTGTCGCGCTCGAACCCGCTTGCCGGGCGCGCATAGCCCGTACCGGCACGCCAAAGTCCTGCTCGTTCGGCAAGCTTGCCCAATCGCTCCGTGAATGTCGGACTATGTGACCGATTGAACAAGGAATCGTGCGTCAGCTGCAGTTCGTCGATCACCATCTTGGCGATCTTCTCTGACTGCATCACGGCCATCTGACTTTCGACCTGGGCTGTGTCGAGCGTCAGGTTCACCTCCGTCTGCTGCTGCTGCAGCAGTTGAGAAATCTTCGGCTCGATGAGAATCTGCGTCTGTGCAGTGTAGATGCGGTCTGTCGTGGCAAGATAAAACCACGCACATGCCAACGCGACGAGCACGCATGCGCCAATCGTTTGGACGTACCTTCTTAGGAACGTGGATACGTCGGCAATGCTGATGAAGTCGCTTTCGGCAGGGCTGCCACGGTCGCTCACCTGATGCCAATGGGAAACTAGGCGACTGTCCATTGAATAATCCCGACAGCAAGTTGAGCAACCAGCGGCAGGCAGCAAGGCCCTGATGCGGCGTGCCGGAACCTTGCTGCCCGGTTTGGCTGCTTCCGCCCTGCAACGGATACAAGTCGGCAGGCGTCGGCGGCCTATTCCGTGAATGTCTCGAAGTTTAACTCCGACCATGGCAAGGTAAATGCCGCCATAGGGAGTATCGTTCATACCCCTTATGAGAGGCGGTTCGGCATGTGTCAGATGTCGCGCAACGCCGTTCGACTGTCGAATACCGCGCGCGGCGCTGCGGGTTCGCAGGTCCGCAAATTGAGCCGCGCCAGCCGTTCGGTCGTAGCTTGGACGAAGGCTGCCTCTTCCTCGATCGCGGCAAACCTTTTTGCGCTAGCTGCAATTAGCTCCGTCAACCTGGTGACGTCAGCGGAAATCGATGACGGTTCATCGCCATTGTCGAGTGCCTCGAGAGCGAACGCAGCGTCCGCGCAGGCGTTGTCATGCCGTTCCCGCAATGCCGTTCGCTCGGCCACAAGCTCCCGGCCGATCTCGTCGAGCAATCGCCTCAGGCGCCGAAAGCGCCATTCGCTGTCACCGCCGATCCCATGATCATGGCTGAAACGGAGAAATTTCATATCCAGCCTCCCGGCAAGCAGCCAGGCTCCCGGTTCTGTGGCCGGCCTTGGTCGCCTGTTCGGCATGATACGCCTAGCATCCGGCGCCGCGACACATCCTTTCGGCGGAAGACCGGCCGCATCATCGCCAGAGTGTGGCATACAGGTTCTCGCTTTGGCGCGGGCCGAACAGTACCCTGTTCCGACGCGCTTGGACGCGGCTCACGGAGACCACCGCCAAGGCAATGAAGAATACCATTCCCGGATCGGCGGTGCCGCTGACGAGGGAACCGGCGATCACACCGGCCAGCGCACAGGCTCGTACGCTTGATACGATCGCGTCGCTCTCGGGATCGATCCAGGCGCTTAGCCCGCCTGTCCCACGCGCAACGACGATCAATAGGACCGTCATCATCGCCGCACCAAGCAATCCCAGTTGGGAAAGAACAGCGATCGGCCAGCTCGAAGCGCGAGAACTGCCCATGCCGACGCCCAAACCACCGGTATCGGAAAAGGCCTGGAGGCTTTTCGTATTCCAGTAGGTACGCTCCACCCCGGACGCGGAAGTTCCCTTGTTGATGACCGTCGACTCGATCAGTCGGGAGAACGGATCGAAGAAACCGGGGTCAAGCAAATGGATCGCCAGCCCAACGACGACCATCGCAGCGAGGACGCCGACAATCGCAAAATCGTCTGGCCCCAGGCGACTTGATATCGTGGCTTGTACGAGGGAAATGGAGACCGGTACGGCAAGTATCGCCAACCCGACATAGGCCGTCGATGAGGTCGACAATATGATCAGCAACAGCAGCGTGGCCGACAGCCACTTGGCATAGCGTGCCCCCGTCTTGCGCCAGTAGGTGAAGGTGAAAGCAAGGCACGCGAGCGACACGCCACCAAAGGCGGAAGCTTCGGAATAGGCGCCGGCTATTCGCGCGAAACCGCCCTCGCTGGCATTCGTCAGCATCGCGTAGCTGGCCGTGCGAATTGGGCTCAGCAGATCCCCGGCGCCGGAAAGTTTGCCAAGCAAATCCAACAGCCCCATTCCCGCATGAAGACTGCACCAAAGGATAAAGCCGCGCCGCACCTGTTCCAGCCCGTGAGATCTGAGAAGAAGCACGCTGAGCGCAATCGCGGTCAGTCCTCCAAGCAGGAAATAGCCGGTCTGCGAGACATTCCCCGACACCGGTCCAAGCGCGGTTTCGACAACTCCGCGACGCGACGTTGATTGCACGAAGACGCTCGCATGACCTGCGAACAGACGGGGAAACAGCCATGCCCCTATGATTGCGTAGAGCATCAGGCCGCCAAGCACCCACAGCGGACGCATGCTGCCCATCGCATCTCCCAGCTCCCGGCGAACCTGCCGCCTGGCCGCAACCGCTGTGACGAGCAGAGCCGCGAAGAAGGTGTAGATCAGAGGCGACGAATTGCCGAGAAAAGTGAGCGTGGCGATGGCGGTGGCGCCGAACGCCAGCGAGGCGACAAGGCTGCCGACAAGCACATTGCGCGATCTGTATCCGACAATCAGGATACAGCAGCAGACGACAATACCCATCAGCGACGGTTGCATGGCCTGCTTCCACCCGCGCCTGCAAAGACAACGACTTGCCCCGGCGCGCGATCGCGCCGCGGCCGCTTGCCTCCGGCTCGAAATAGACGTTCCAAGACCTTCGCGTCGCCTCAATTGGTGCTGTACAGCATCCTCCGGGCGACAACGATTTCAGGCAACAACGTCAAAGGCGGTAGGCCATCCCGCCACCGTGATCGCTTCTACCTCTTTGGTACGCTTGGGGCAGCAAGGCGCCGTCCAGGACCAATCCAGAAATGACAAAGCAATCCGTTAGGCCGGGTTGAAACTGTGCGATTTCCCGACCCGCCGACGCTATCCAGGACGCGCACCTCTTGTGGAGCGGGCCGTCCAACAAAACTCGACCTTTCGTCATGTGGTTAGACGGCCGTCACCGCACTCATCGGTCGCGATCATCAGTTACCGCCTGTATCTCTTCGTCCAAAGGGTGACGAGGCGACAGGGTGATACTAGAGCTGTGAACCCGGAACAGTCAGCAGCCTGACGGATGAAGGCCGCTCGCGATCGCAATAGACGGTGTTGCGGGCGATCCGCTTGGTGCGTCCACGGCCTTCCGGCGCCCCGGTGTTTGGATTGACGTCGAATTTCGGAAAATTGCTCGACGACACGTCGATCCGCAGCCGGTGCCCCTTCTTGAACAGGTTTGCGGTCGCGAACGGCTCGATCGTGATCTTCATCACCTCACCTGGCATGCAAGGTTCAGGCTTGTCGAAACCATTGCGGTAGCGGCAGCGGAAGATGCCGTCGCTGAGGATGAGCGCGTAGCCGGACGGATAGTCGGTCCCCGGCGGGTAGACATCGATGAGCTTTGCCGTGAAGTCGGTGTCTGGGCCATCGGTCGCGGTGAAAAGCTCAACCGTGATCGGACCGACAACCGCCGTGTCCTCGGCAAAGGGCTCGGTCTCGAACGACAGCACATCCAATCGCGCGGAAAGCGGCAGGCCGCTATCGTCGCAACCGAAAAACCGGCTCGACTGGCGCTGGTCGAAGCCACCGCCTTCGAACACCGGCTGGCCGCTGGTCAGCGCGCCGCCGATGGTCGGAACCGGATTGCTCGGGTCGAAATCGTATTCAAACGCCGCTGCATCCGCGGCGGGCTTCTGGGCAGAGAGTTCGCCATTGTCATGCAGATACAGGACCGTTTCGCGCGCTCCAGGCAGCGGCCAATCGCTGGCTTCGATCCAGCGACCGCCGTGGTCGAGCCGGCCGGTCCCGGTCTTGGCGCCGCTACCGCCGCCCATGACGAAGAGCCGGGCACGGGCCTCGCTGTCGACGCCGTTGTCCACCCCCTTCAGCCAGCGATCGAACCAGCGGCGGCGAAATTCGAGCCAGCTTTCCGTGACATTGCCGCCAAGCGGGGCGCCCGGGCCGAATTCGACATCGCCGGCAAACGGCGTGTTGCGGTTGCCGTGCAGGCTTGCATGCATCAACAGGGCCATCGGCCGGTCGGCGTCGCGCGCCAAGCCGGCATAGTTCTCGAACGTGGTACGAACATAGGCGTCGTACCAGCTCGACATCAGCGCCACAGGCACTTTCGGGAAACTGTCGTAGTGTCCCGCGGCGTAGATGCCGACCTGTTTCCAGTAGTCGTCGAAGGTGCCGCGGCGCCACTGATCGAGCAGATAGTCCTCATATTCGGGGATCCAGCGCACCGGCGAGCGGCCTTCCGACCATGGCATCGCGGTGAACCAGGCGCGCAGGTCTTCAGCCTCCAGTGCCCGCAAGAGATCGGGACTGCTCCTGGCGTGCTTGCTTTCGCGCGCATTGTTGTAGGCCCAGGTTGCCTGTTTCAGCTCAAAGGCACCGCCTTGGCGGATGCCACAGGTGAAGGCGTTGGAAAAGCCGCCGGAATCGAGCACCATCGCCGCCAAGCCGGGCGGATTAAGACAGGCCTGCGCCATCTGAGTATGCGCGGCATAAGACAGGCCCATGGTGCCGACCTTGCCGCTCGACCACGGCTGGGCGTCGATCCAGGTCAAGGTGTCGAAACCGTCGGGGCCTTCGGAAAGGTATTTTACGAATTCACCTTCCGAGCGATAGCGGCCGCGGCAGTCCTGATAGATGACGATGTAGCCGTGACGGACGAAATGGCTGGCGACTTCGGCGCGCTCCATCGGCCGCGCCATGCCGATCTCGATCTCCGAGCGCGACCGCTCGCTCTTGCCGTAGGGCGTACGCTCGAGAATCACCGGAAGCGGCTGCTCCAGCGGCGCCGCGGCGGGCCTGTAGATGTCGGCTGCCAGGCGCACGCCGTCGCGCATCGTCACCATCACGTCGCGCTGCACGACAACGCCGTCCGCGACCGGCTCGAGTTTCGGATTTGCGTTGTCCAACACCGCTCTGCTTCCTCTTGATGCGTTAGTAGGTGGCTGAAAGCGCAGCCGTCGCCGGGGTCTTGCCGGGCGTGTCGTTGAGATGGCAGGCGCTGATGTGGCCTGGCGCGATCTCGCGTAGAACCGGACGCTCGATGCGACAGCGGTCGAAGGCGTTCGGACAGCGCGGATGGAAATGGCAGCCAGATGGCGGATGCAACGGCGACGGTATCTCACCCTTGACCGGATTGAACTGCCTCCGCCGCTGCTTGATCGTCGGCACTTCCGACAGCAGCGCGATGGTGTAGGGGTGGTTTGGCGCGGCGAAGAAGGCATCGGCCGGCGCGCTCTCGACAATGCGCCCAAGATACATGATCGCAACCCGGTCGGAGATGTGCTTCACCACCCCCAGGTCATGGCTGATGAACAGGTAGGTCAGGCCAAGCTCCTGCTTCAACTCCATGAACAGATTGAGAATCTGCGCCTGAATTGAAACGTCGAGGGCCGACACCGACTCATCGCAGATGATGAAGCGCGGCTTGACGGCGAGTGCCCGGGCGATGCCGATGCGCTGGCGCTGACCACCGGAGAACTGGTGCGGATAGCGCTTGAGATAGGAAGGATCGAGGCCGACGCGTTGCATCAGCGCGGTCACCATGTCGGCGGCCTCGTTGCGCCGCACCAGCCCGTGCGCCACGGGTGCTTCACCGATGATATCCATTATGGTCTTGCGCGGATTCAACGAAGACATCGGATCCTGGAAGATCATCTGTGAGGCCAGCCTGGCCGCTTTGGCCTCGGAACGGCCTTGCGTCGAAACGTCCCTGCCCTGCCAGCGCATGACGCCGTCGGACGGCGGCAGGATGCCGGCCATGATGCGACCGAGCGTGGACTTGCCGCAGCCGGACTCGCCGACAAGGCCGACAACCTCACCCGGATTGACCGCCAGCGACACACCGTCGACGGCATGAACGACGCGCTCCTCGACATTTGCGCCCATCATGCGGGCGAGCCTTTCGGCGTAGTCCAGCCCACGGCTGAAGCGGCGCGAAATGGCGGAGGCTTCGACCAAAGGTGTCGTCATGCGGCCCTCGCAGTCTGCGGATGGAAACAGCGCCAGCGGTGTCCGGCCGCCTGGCTTTCGGCCGGCTCGGTCTCGCATATCTCGGTGGCCGCGAAACAGCGCAGCCGGAACGGGCAGCCGCCAGGACGCCGAAGCGGCGGCGGCGCCATGCCGGGAATAGGCGTCAGCGGCTCGCCGCGATCGAGGTTGGCCGGCACCGAGCGCATCAGCCCGATCGTGTACGGATGAACGGGGCGGTCCAGAACCTCGTCGACCGTGCCGGTTTCCACGATCCTGCCGGCGTACATCACCGCGATCCTATGTGCGAGGCCGGCCACGACGCCGAGATCGTGACTGATCCACAGCAGCGACATGCCGAACTCGCCGCTGAGGCGCTGGATCACCGCCAGGATCTGCGACTGGATAGTGACGTCGAGTGCAGTGGTCGGCTCGTCGGCAATGATCAGATCGGGCCTGTGCAGCAGGGCGATGGCGATTGCCACGCGCTGGCGCATGCCACCCGAGAACTGGTGCGGGTAGGCAGCGAGCCGCTCCTCCGGAGACGGAATGCCGACCAGGCCGAGCGCCTCGATTGCCCGCGCCCGTGCGTCGGCCTTGGAGACGCGGTCATGGGCGCGAACCGTTTCGACCATCTGGGTCTCGATGGACAGCACCGGGTTGAGCGTCATCATCGGATCCTGGAAGATCATCGCGATCTTCTTGCCGCGCAGCGCGCGCATCTCGCCAGCCGGGCGGCCGACCAGATCCTGGCCCTGGAACAGAATTTTTCCCCCGGTCACGCGACCCGGCGGATCGACCAGCCCGATGATGGAGAAGCCGGTGATCGACTTGCCCGAGCCCGATTCGCCCACCAGTCCGAGGATTTCGCCACGCCCGACCTCGAACGACACGCCGTCGACCGCCTTGGCGACACCGTCGCGCGTGAAGAAATGAGTCGACAGGTTCTCGACTTTCAGCGTCATCTCAGCGCTCCGCCAGACGGGGATTGAGCACCTCGCGCAGGCGGTCGCCGACGATGTTGATGCTGAAGACAAGGACGAGCAGCAGCAGGCCGGGATAGACGCTGATCCAGTACTGGCCTGAAAGCAGGGTCTGGTAGCCGTTGGCGATCAGCAGGCCGAGCGACGGTTCGGTGATCGGCAGGCCGATGCCGAGGAATGACAGTGTCGCCTCGGCGGAAATTGCATTCGCCACCTGCAGCGTGCCGATGACGATGATCGGCGGCAGGCAGTTGGGCAGCATATGGCCGAACAGGATGCGCGTCTTTGAAAGACCAAGCGAGGTGGCAGCCTCGACATATTCCTTGCCGCGCTCGACAAGGGCTGCCGCGCGCACGGCGCGAGCGAACTGCGCCCACTGCACGATGACCAGCGCCAGAACCACCTTCCAGACACCCTGACCGAGGAAGGCAAGAAGCATCAGGGCAACCAGGATGGTCGGGAAGCCGAGCATCAGGTCGACCAGCCGCATGACAAGCGTGTCGATGCGACCGCCAAAATAGGCTGCAGCGAGGCCGAGCGCCGTGCCCACGGCGAGAGCGACAATGCCGGAGAACAGGCCGACGCCCATGGAGGTGCGCAGGCCGTAAATCATCGCCGACAGCATGTCGCGGCCCTGGCCATCGGTGCCGAGCCAATAGGTGCCGCCAGTCATGCTTTCCGACAGCGGCGGCAGGCGCGCGTCAAAGAAGTCGATTGCCGCGAGATCGTAGGGGTTCTGTGGTGCCAGCGACGGCCCGATGACCGCAATGACCAGCAACAGGAGGCAGACGACCAGCGCCACTGCCGCCTTGGGGCTGCCCAGGATGCCGCGTAGCGAACGCGCCCAGAACGCCTCGCTGGTTCGGAAACGTAGGGTCATCGCGCTCATTGCGTGTCGCTCAGCCGGATGCGCGGATCGAGCATCGAATAGACGATGTCGACCAGCAGATTGATGACGATGAACATGGTGACGACGACCAGCAGGTACGCAACGACCACGGGACGGTCGAGCAGTGTGATCGAGTCGATCAGCAGCTTGCCGATGCCCGGCCAACCGAAGATGGTTTCTGTAACCACAGCGAAGGCGATGATCGAACCGAACTCCATGCCGACCACGGTTACGATCGGGATCAGAATGTTCTTCATGACATGGACGAAGACGACGCGGCGCTCGGACAACCCTTTGGCACGGGCGAACTTGATGAAGTCGAGCGGCATCGTCTCACGCACACCGGTGCGCGTCAGGCGGATCACCAGCGACAGCTGGAACAGGGCAAGATTGGTAGCGGGAAGGATGAGATGCGCGAGGCCGTCCAGCGTTGCCAGGCTGGTCGTCATGCCAAGGATTTCGCCGGTCTCGCCGCGTCCCGACGACGGCAGCCAGCCAAGCCAGACCGAGAAGATCATGATCAGCATCATGCCTTGCCAGAAATTCGGCAGGCTGAAGCCCAGTATCGATCCCGTCATGATGGTTTCGTCGGCGACCGAACGCGGCTTCAAGCCAGCTATGAGACCAAGCGGAATGCCGAACGCGAGCGCGATGAACAACGCGACGAAGGCAAGCTCAAGCGTCGCCGGCAGGCGCTGGAAAATCAAAGAGATAGAGGGCTGATTGAAGACGAAGGAGCGCCCGAGATCGCCTTGCAGCGCGTTGGTCAGGAAAGACCAGTATTGCGCGAGTAGCGGCTTGTCCAAGCCGAGCGCACGTATCGCCGCGTCGCGCTCGGCAATGCTGGCGTCGGCGGGAATGAGAATATCGACAGGGTTGCCGATGGCGTAGACGCCGACGAACACGAGGATGGACGTCACGAGCAGGACCAGCAGGCTCTGTGACAGACGCCGGATGATGAAGACGGTCATCTCCGGCAATCCCTTGAGCTGGAAACAGCTCCCCCGCGGGGGCTTTGATTCGTCAACAGATTCCTCCACGCGCTATTTGCCGGTTGCTTTTCTTGACCGGAGCTAACAGGGAGTTCTTGAAGTACGCAATCTTATGCGTTTTGTGCATTAGTCAATGAACGGCGGGCTAAGGCGTCGCCTCGGCATGACAAGGGACCAGCATTGAACCTGCGCCAGCTCGAAGTGTTCCGCGCGATCATGCAAACCGGCTCCACCATCGGAGCGTCGGTTGTGCTGAGCCTGTCGCAATCGGCGATCAGCCGCCAGCTGACCAGTTTGGAGCAAGAGATCGGCTTCGAGCTGTTTCACCGTGACAAGGGCCGGCTGGCGCCGAAACCCGAAGCGACCGCGCTTCTGCGGGAAGTCGGGGAACTATCGGATGTATTGGTCCGCTTGAAGCGCCGGACCGACGAGCTGAGTGCCGGACGGTCGGGGCGCACCCTCATCAAGATGGGCTTTCCCCACTCGCTTACGACGACGCTGCTTCCGGGGCTGGTGCGTGACTTTCTCGCCGACCAGGACCAGGTGAGCATAGAACTGGTTTCAGGTCCTTACAGCGAGATCGAGCGGGCGGTCATGGGGCGCGCGGTGGATTTCGGCTTCGTGCGTCTGCCAACGGACGACCGCGGACTTCAGACAATGCCTTTGTTGAAAAGCATGCAACTGTGCGTTCTGCCCGCGGCCCATCCGCTTGCCGAGCACGAGACCGTCGCCGCAAGCGATCTTTCACGTCTGGACCTGGTGCTGCTCGGTCGCCTTCGTTCGAGCCGCGAAGACCTCGAGGAACGCCTGCGCAAGGCCCTGGGCACGGTTCGCTGCCGCGTCGAGGTCCACTCGGTGGAAGCAAGCGTGGCCATGGTAGCGGAAGGCATCGGCGTGTCGATCATCCCCGCGCTCATCGGCGATCTGCTCAAGTCAGAACGCGTCGCGATGCGACCACTGTCGCCGCCCTTGTGGAACGACTATGGCATCGCCACCTTGCGCGACGCACCGCTGTCGCGGCCGATGCTGTTGTTCATTCGCATGCTGCAGCAGCGGCTGATCGGCGATGGCGGTCATACCCAGGCCATCGGCGACGCTGTCACGGACTAAAGCGCGGCTTAATGTCCAACCGCGCTGCTTGTTCGTGCATTTGCGCATCGGGCAATGCACAAACGTCATAGCGTTGCGCCCGGTGCCGGCTGCTCCATACTCTCCGACCAAGGCGCGACTGCCGGGCATTGGCAATGCGTTGGGACAAAGGAGGAAGGGATCGCGGCAAAGGCGCTATCCCTCGGCTCGTTCCGGCGCGCAACCCCTGCCACGGCATCGCGACCGGCTATTGATGCCAATCAACGGGAGACCTCACCGCAATGAAATTTCTTCGGCCCGCATTCCTGGCGCTAGCGCTGTCAACCAGCCTGGGCGGCATGGCGTTGGCCGCCGACCTGATGGTCGGCAGCTCGACCGAACCGCAGGCGATCGACCCGCATTACTCGCGCACCGGCAACAGCCAGCAGATCGCGCAACAGATCTTCAATCGCATGATCGAGCCCGACAAGAACCTGCAGGTCCAGCCCGGCCTGGCTGTCGAGTGGAAAGCCGTCGATCCGCTGACCTGGGAGGTCAAGCTGCGCGAGGGCGTCACTTTCTCTGACGGTACGCCCTTTACCGCAGAGGACGTGGAGTTCTCGATCAATCGCGCCGCTACCATTCCCAACAGTCCTGCCCCTTTCACCGCCAATGTCGCGCCGGTCGCCAGCATCGAGATCGTCGACCCGCTGACCATTCGCTTCAAGACCGAAAAGCCCACTCCGCAGTTCATGGAACTGGTTGGCCTGGTCTACATCGTGTCGAAAAAGGCGGCAGTGGGCGCCTCGATCGAGGATTTCAATTCCGGCAAGGCGACCATCGGCACCGGGCCCTACAAGTTTGTGTCATGGACACCAGGCGACCGCTACGTGCTCAAGGCCAACCCGACCTACTGGGGTGAGAAGCCGAAATTCGAGAACGTCACCTTCCGGTTGATGTCGAACTCCGCCACGCGTGTCGCAGCACTTCTCTCTGGCGACGTCGACCTGATCGACGCGGTACCGCCGAACGACGAAGCGACACTGGCCAAGGATCCAAAGGTGACGCTGCATTCGACGCCGTCTGGCCGCATCATCTATCTCGGCCTGGACAGCGCCCGTGACGAGAGCCCCTTCGTCACCGGCCCTGACGGCAAGCCGCTGAAAGCCAACCCGCTAAAGGACGCCAGGGTTCGCAAGGCGATGTCGAAGATGATCGACCGCCAATTGCTGATCGACCGCGTGCTTTCGGGAGCAGGCACCCCGGCTGGGCAGTTGGCGCCAGAAGGCGTCGGCGGCTACACCGCGGACCTTGTCGCTGACACCATCGACATCGACGGCGCCAAGAAACTGCTGGCAGAGGCAGGCGTGCCCGACGGCTTCGGCATCACCGTGCATTCGTCCAACGACCGTTTCCCCGGCGACGGCGATGTGGCGCAGGCACTCGGCCAGTTGTTCCAACGCGGCGGCCTCAAGGTCAATGGCGTGGTCACTCAGCCGTACAACGTTTATGCAGCCGCAGCCGGCAAGCAGGAATTCTCGGCCTTCATCTTCTCCTTCGGAACCACCACGGCATCGGCGTCAGCCGGCATGAACAACGTGCTGATGACCTATAGCAAGGAAGCCGGGACCGGGTCGTTCAACCGGATGCGCTATTCCAATGCCGACTACGATGCCAAGATGCGCGAGGCTCTTGCCGAGTTCGACACGCAAAAGCGCAATGCCTTGCTCTCCGACGCCGCCAAGATCGCCTTCGGCGACCAGGCCATCCTGCCGCTTTATTGGCCGAAAGTGACTTGGGCGACGCGCAAGGGCATCGATTTCGTGCCCAACACATCCGAGGACACCTTGGCAACCTACGCCAGCGAAGCAAAGTAGCGGCGAAGCCGCGCCACCATCGCACTCGGGATACAGGCGGCCGGAACACTGTTTCGGCCGCTTTCTTATCAGCAACGGGTACGCTGCTCGGCGCCTGGAGGAGACGCTGCCATCCATGTCCGGTGCGGCAGGCACCGGGTGTCCAAAGCGGCATGACGCACTTCCGAACGGAAAAGCGCGTTACATTCTTCTGGAATTGCCCTGGCTATCGATCTCTGCTTTTCCAAAGACCGTTTCCGATATCAGGCGCGCCACGGCACCCGAGGGACGAGCGCGCGAAGCAGCCTAGCTTGGCTCTCGCCACCAGCGCGGGGTTCCGTGGCTTTCACAAGCATCAGGGTAGAGGGTTGAGACGTCCACCAAGCGCGCAGCGAATTCGTCCCAGTCGCTGCGCAATTCGTCACGGCTCCAACGCCATTTATGTCCCCAGTTCTGGGCAACATCCATTTCACGCAACCGCGTGGCGATGACCTACCTGCGCCAGCCAAAGCGGGGTCGACGTGATTTCAACCTTTCGATCTCTCTCAAGAGATCATCGAGCTTGAGGTTCTGATCAGCAAGATTCGCTTGAACGGAGGCCAGCTCGGCAGCCGACTTTCGTCGTTCCTCCCGAACGAGTTCCTCGACCATGCGCGCAAGTGTGATTGCTTGCTCGGCGTCTGACTTCCGCCGCCCCTCTTGAACACGCTCCTCGACCATGCGCGCAAGTGTGATCGCTTGCTCGGCGTCTGACTTCCGCCGCACCTCTTGAACAAGCTCCTCCACCATATCCGTCAGCTTGATGGCCTGCTCGTCTGACGCCTTGCGCCGATCGTTCGACGCCGATGCAATTGCCGCTGACAACATGAACGTTGCCTTGTCGAACCCGTCTCGGATGGAATCGAGGGTATCCAAATCCTGTTCGTTTTCGCCAAAGCGAACCCAACGGCTCGTGATTTCAAAAGCTTGGCTCAGTCCACCCGGCACGAACAGCTGATCCAGCCTGCCCGAAGGCTGACGGTGATGGCGATGCTTGTCCGACAAAAGGACGTCGATTTCTCCTGCGGCCTCATCGATCGAACGCGGCCAGGGCAAATCCAGCTCTGCCTGCATCTTGTCCGCCAGCAGGCGCCAGTCGCCGAGCAGATCATCATAGGTGGTAAAGACCCGGGATTGTCCACGCGTGGCGAATTCGGCCTCCAGAAGGTGCCGCATCCATAGCAAGTGGCCAAGGCTCGGGTCGATCTTGTCCCGGACTTGCAGCGATGCCGCCACCTCCAGCGGATTTCGGATCGGCAGCACGAATAGTGGAGTCACCCCCATGCCAGCGAGGACATCGCGCCAAAAAGCGGCCAATCGGCAAATGCGAGGCTCTTTGAGAACGAATGGGCGCGTTCCGTTGAACTCGGACCGGAGAATGTCCAAGGCTTCATTCTTGAACGTGGCTGCCGCTTGCGACCGGTGCCAGCCAGCATCAATCGGCCTCCAGTCGTCCCAGGTGGTCCCTAGCGAACCGAGGATCCGTTCATTCAGCGAAACGACAGGAGACGGCTCCCAATGGCCAGTCACGTTCCATTCGTTGCCGCCGAGTGGCGTTGCCGGCAAATCGATTCCCAACAAGCCCAGCATCCGCGTGAGCGCACTGGTGCCCGAGCGGTGCATACCGAGGACGACGACGCACCGTCGGTCGGCCGATGCGCCAGAAGCTGGATTTACGGGCAAGACATTGTTTGTCAAAAGAGTTCTCTGAATTTCATGATTGCAATGGCGCGTCGCCGCGGTCGGATCGCATTGTCAGGTCGAGGCGAGAACCGTCTGCATTCACGATCGCCCGAAGGCAATAAGCCGGCCGCCCTTCTTACACCGGTCGCTATGTCAGCGTGGACGGTCAGGGCATGGGCACCTACACGCCGAACAAGAGCGAGCACGTGCGCAAATTGACGGAAGCCTGCATCGGCTGGCAGCCACAGCGCAGCGATAGAGCTACCCGGCGATCGATCCGATGACGAGTGCGCCCATGATCAGGGCTGTGGCAACTATTGCCAGCATGGTGATCGTCTGAATGGCCCCGATAGCGGCACCTGCCGCCACCACGCCAACCAGGGCTACAGCAGCGACGAACGCCAGCACGGGCCTTTTTCGGACGACTTCGATCATGGTGCTCGATCCTTCTTTTCGCGCACACTCTAACCGCTCGCATTTGAAATGCCATATCGCGAAACTGCGACATGAGGACTGGCTGCAGGAGGAAGCTCTAAACAACCAGCTCATGATGGCGACCAGCCGACGGCGCGAGGACAAGTCGCCAAGGCAGGTCGGCCTGTTGCCGTGCAAGCCTCCGCGCGCTCGTCTCGCATTGGTAAGTTCAGCGAAACGACCAACCATACGACGGGATGGTCGTGGCTACCGAAAAGATCGAAGCATGCCACCATGCCGCTCAATTGGTGGACCGATTGCCCGACTCGCGCAATGTAACGGCCATGATCGCCTTTCCGATCAGCGAGGTCTCTGCTTCAACGCAGGCGGCATAGACCGCTGTGCGAACCCGGTGCACCTCCTTGTCGTCCGGCGCAGCTGCGACCGCGAATTCGATAAGACTGGCGGCGAGCCGGGTCTGGCCTTGCCTGCAAAGCGTTTCCGCGCGTCCGGCCAGCGTCGCTACGCCGCCGGCGAGGTTGGCGATCTCGGTTCCCAGCTCAAGATCGGACGCAGGCTTCAAATGCGCCGGATTGGCGTCGAACCAGCCGGCATAGAGGTGCCAAAGGCCGCGAACGACGAATTCCGGATCGTCGTACTTCGGAAGCAGATATGGCTTGGCGAGTAGTTCAGCCGGCGGCTTGACCCGATGCAAGATGGTATTCAGCGAATGCCCCTCATTCATCATGTCGAGCGTCTGTTTGACCAGGCTCTCCAAGACGCTTGCGCCATCGTCAAGCAGTTGGGCAGCGCGCCGGGCGTCGGCGATCACGGGACCGTGGCCCGGCACCAGCACCGCAGGCGCCAGGCCATGCATCTGGCGAAGAACGCCGGCCCAGTCATTGGCAAAGCGCTGGACCTTGCGCGGGTTGCCGGCGTTGGGGAAAACCCAGATCACGAAATCGCCGCTGACCAGAACCTTCTTTTCCGGAAGCCAGACGAAGGTTGCGTCGTCGGTCTCGCCGCGTCCGTGGCGTAGCTGGAGCCGAACCCCGCCGATCGTCAGCGTCAGCTCCTCGTCATAGACCTCGTCGGGGCGCCGATGCTCGCCGGGGAAGGTGTAGCCGGCCTGGTTGAACTGACGGCCCATGATGATCGTGTTCAGATCCTGGGTCTCGTCGTAGCGTTGGAAACGATGGAGCACGTTGCGGTGCGCGATGATGCGCGGCCGCGGAACGCCGTTGTCGTCGGCCTCCCTGTCGAGAAGCCGGGCGCCCCAGGTGTGGTCGATGTGGCCGTGGGTATAGATCACCGTGTGGACCGGGCTCTTGTCCCAGGATCTGACCGCCGTGAGCGTTTCCTGGGCAGTCTCCCGGCTGCCGGTGTCGATCATGACCAGCCCGGCTTCGGTGCGAATGACCGTGACATTGCCGAAGAGATAGCCGGTCGAGACGACGATGACATCGCTCGACACTTGCTTGATCGAGCCGCCGCTGACGGCCGCCGTCCATTCTTCCATGGGCGATTCGCCGTTCCACACGCGGTCGACAATCGCGTCGATTTGCCGGGTATCCATCATCAGCTTCCAATCATCTTTGTACTCGACCTCCTCGCCAACGCTGGCGAGCAGGCTGCTCTCCCCATCAAGAAGTCGCCAGACATCCCTCAGGTATCAGAGCATACGATCCCGGCCCGCCCGATGAAATCGCTGCGCATCACTGTCGGGCGCCGTCCGGTTCAACGATGGGCAACGAAGGGTTGAATTTGTCCATCAGGTCAGCCGGAGTTTTCGAGCTTGAGTGCGTATTTCTTCAGCCCGTCAGTGAAACCCCCGTTGCGGACCGGTACGACCGACATTGACACGTCGGCAGTCGGATCGCTTCGCCCACAATCCAAAACACATCAGGAATCTTTTCGCCAAAGGTACACGCGCGCTCCAGTGTACGTCTTGGTGTACACCCGCGCTTGAAACGGACTAAAATATAAATGAAATCAATAACTTAGTGAATGGTGGGCCCGGAGGGACTCGAACCCCCAACCAAGCGGTTATGAGCCGCCGGCTCTAACCATTGAGCTACAGGCCCCACGCGGGCTGGATAGTGTCTTTTTGACTCCGGCACAAGCCATCTTCGCAGCTCTCTTGCACGCCGCCGCAATCCACCCATAATCCGACCCTATCCGGCATATCCGCAAGGGCATCCAGAATGGAGAATATTATGAATCGCAAATACATGGCGCTGATGCTTGCAGCAGCGCTCGCGCTTCCCGCCGCTGCCGCGCGCGCCGACAACCAGCCGCCGCCGCGCATCATCGTCACCGGCGAAGGCGAGGCCAGCGCGGCTCCCGATTTGGCATTGCTTTCGCTCTCGGTGATGCGCGAGGCCAAGACCGCGCGCGAGGCGCTCGACGCCAACAACGAGGCGATGGCCGCAGTCATTGCGGCGATGAAGGCCGCCGGCATTGCCGACCGCGATCTCCAGACCTCGGGCATCCAGATTTCGCCGCGCTACAATTTCACCAACAATACCGACGGCAGCCAGACGGCGGAACTGGTTGCCTACCAGGTCACCAACACGCTCTCGGTGCGCATCCGCGACATCGCCAAGGCCGGCGAAGTGCTCGACAAGGCGGTTTCGCTCGGCGTCAACCAGGGTGGCGGCATCACCTTTGCCAATGACGATCCGTCCAAGATCATCACCGAGGCGCGCAAGCTGGCGGTCGCCGACGCCATCGCCAGGGCCAAGGTTCTGGCCGAGGCGGCAGGCGTCAGTGTCGGCAAAGTGCTCGAAATCGCCGACCAGTCCTTCGTCGGGCAGCCGATGCCGATCCAGGCCAAGTCATTCGATCGCGCCGGCGCCGCCGCAGTGCCTGTCGAAGCCGGCGAAAATGCCTACCGCGTGCAGGTCAACGTCATCTTCGAGCTGAAGCAGTAGCCAAAGGCCCTCCCGCACCCCGAAGACCGGCAGCGGCCTTCGGGGTGAGCGTGTGCCCTCGGGCGAGGAAAAGCGTGACGCGGTTTTCCGTTCGGAATTGCGGCAAGACAAGAGCGCGAATCGAAGCGAACAACACGCCAAACGCGCAATGAGACAACTTGAACAATGAAAAACCCCGGAGGCCAGGCCTCCGGGGTTTTGTTGGAGCCACCGCCCGACCCTGAGGTCAGGGGCTCCCGCTACTGTGGCGCTGGCTTACCAACGAACGACCGGGCAGTTGGGGGAGCGGGCGAAGCTGACCGAGATCCGTTCGCCGAACTTGCGGCCGGCAACCGTGATCGTGCGGCGATTGACATCGACGATGCGGGCGCGGCGCAGGCCCATGCGGTCGGCCTTGTCGAGCGCGCGGTCCGGCGAGCAGGCGCGGTTCCAGCGATCCTTCGGGCGACCCCAGCGGTTGTCGTTGCGATAGTCGTTGCGGTTGTCCCAGCGGCCGCCGCCGTGGCGACCGTCGCGATCCTGGACATAGATGCCGACATCGGCATGGCCCTGGCCAAGGTTGAGATAGAGGCCTTCCGCCTGGGCGGAGGCAGGGATGGCCGCGAGCGTGCCGAGGCCGATGACGGCCGAAAGCGCTGCGGTCTTGATCTTGTCGAACATGGTCTTCTCCTTGGTCCCTAAAACGTTTCGCCTGAGCGATGACCACACAATGCCAAGCTCAAGCTGAACCGATCTCGAACCGAATATTCATTTTCGGTTCATCTGCCAATCCTTTGAAATTATTATATATTTTCCAGAGAATCGCGCCAGCGCCCCCACCCCGGCCCACATTCAACAAGTGAACCCGGCTGCAATGTGGCGGCCGCTGCGGCTTACGGCTCGTCCTCGAGCATATGGTCGAAATAGTCTTCCGGCTCGGCCAGGTCGTCCTCAGAGGCCGTCACCGTGCCACGCACCGAAATGCCGGCTTCGTGCACGGTTTCACGGCTGCCCGAAACAAGGTGGTGCCACCAGTAGAGATCGTGGCCCTCGCCGACCAGCCGGTAGGCGCAGGTGCTTGGCAACCACGAAATGGTCCGCACGTTCTCCGGCGTCAGGCCGACGCAATCGGGCACGCGCGCCAGCCGGTTGGCGTAGTCGGCGCAGCGGCAGCTGTCGCTGTCGAACAGCCGGCAACCGACGCTCGTCCAGTAGATTTCGCCGGTGTCTTCGTCCTCGAGCTTGGACAGGCAGCACTTGCCGCAGCCATCGCACAACGCTTCCCACTGCGATGGGCTCATCGCCTCCAGCGGCGTGGTTTTCCAGTATGCTTCATCCATGGCGTGGCATGTGGCGCGCCTCGCGCCCGGCGTCAAGCAAATGCGGCTTTGGCGTTCATCGCCAGTTCAGCGATGTCACGATAATGCCATGTTGCTGTCGGGCAAATGCCCCGAAACGATGCGACTCCGCCAGGGAACCAATGCCGGTTCCGCAGGTTTGGGCGCGGAACGGGACTTTTACCTTGAGGAGACTTCCAACGATGAAACGCCAACCACGGATTCTCGCAGGCACGGCTATCGGCCTGTTCATGGCATCCGCGCCGTTGGGCGCCATGCCGCTGCCGGCTGGACCGCTTGCGGCCAATGGACAGGCCTTGCCGCTTGTGCGGGTGCAGGCCGAATGCCAGGACGGCGAATCGGCGGAAGCTTGCGCGGCGCGCCAGGGCGGCGGCCAGCAGGAACAGGCACCCGCACAGGAACAGGCGCCCGAGCCAGCCCCGCAACCCGAACCGCAGCCCGCGCCGGAACCACAGCCCGAGGCGCAACAGCCCGCACCCGAGCCACAGGCCGAAGAGCCGGCGCCACGCCGCAAGCAGCGCCAGCAGCCAGCCGCCGAAGAAGCCGCTCCGCAGGAAGCAGCGCCAGAGCCACAGGCCGAAGAGCCCGCGCCAAGGCGCAAGCAGCGGCGCGAACAGCCAGCCGCTGAGGAAGCTGCGCCGCAGCAGGAACAGGAAGCAGCCCCGCAGGCCGCGCCAGCGCCCGAACCGCAGGCGGAGGAGCCTGCGCCCAAGCGCAGGCCGAAACGTGAGCCAGCCGCCGAAGCTCCCGCCCAGGAACAGCCTGCGCAAGAGCAGCCGGCCCAGGAACAGCCTGCCCAGACGCCCGAAGTTGCGCCGCAGCCGGAGCAGCAGCCCCAGGCCGAACAGCCGGCCCAGCCTCCGGCGGACAAGCCTGCCCAGCCGACGCCTGAGCAGGTCCCCACCCCTGCTCCCTCGCCGGAAACCCAGGCTCCCGCCGGCGAGGCCCCGGCTCCCACCGAGCAGCCGACGCCATCTGAACAACCCGCGACCGGCGAACAGCCGGCACAGCCGGGCGAACAGCCCGCGGCCGGCGAGCAACCCCAGCAGCCTGCCACGGGTGAGCAGCCGCAGCAGCCCGCCACCGGCGAACAGCAGCCGGCACAGCAGGGCGAAGCGCCTGTGAACCCCAACGAAGCGCCGATCCTCGACAGCGCCAAGGAAGCGCCGCCTGCCCAGGATGGCGCGGGCCAGCAACCGGCACAGGAGGGCCAGCCGGCCCAGCCCGCGCCTGAGGGCCAGGGCGGCGCCCAGACGGCTCAGCCACAGCCGCAGCCGGTCGATCAGGGACCGCCCCCTGTCGACGACAAGGCCGCCACCGAACAGGCCCAGCCCGCTCAGATCCAGCCGGTGACGGCTGAAAAGGGCACCCGTCTCGAACGGGCGCCGGAAATCGACCTTCGCCGCCGCCCGCGTCCCGAAGGTTCTGAGGTGCTGCGCGAGATCGGCGACCGCGTCATCATCCAGCTCAACAACCAGATATTCGTCGAGAGCAACGACCGTCCTCGCCTCACCCGCGATGCGCAGGAGGTCTACTATGACGAACTGCCGGGGGGCCGCACCCGCGAGGTCATCGTTCGTGAAAACGGCAACCAGATCATCACTATCCGCAACCGCTATGGCGATGTCGTCCAGCGTTCGCGCATCACGCCGGATGGTCGCGAATACGTGCTGAGCTATGTCGATGATCGCTACTACGCCGACATGGACGAGTGGCGCGATCCGGGTCTCGACCTGCCTCCGCTTCAGCTGCACATCCCGCGCAACGAGTACATTCTGGAATCCGAGTACGTCGATGGGCCTGACGACTACTATGACTTCCTCGAGCAGCCGCCTGTCGAGCGCGTCAAGCGCCTCTACTCGGTCGATGAGGTCAAGCGTTCGGCCCGCGTTCGCGACATCGCCCGCCGCGTCGATCTCGACACGCTCAACTTCGAGTTCGGCTCTGCCTCGATCCCCGAGGCGGAGGTCAACAAGCTTGAGGGCGTGGCCAACGCCATGGACAAGCTGTTGCAGAAGAACCCGGCCGAGACCTTCCTGATCGAAGGCCACACCGACGCCGTCGGTTCCGACGTCGCCAACCTGGCGTTGTCGGACCGCCGCGCCGAGGCGGTGGCGGATGCCCTGACCAATGTCTTCGGCATCCCGCCGGAGAACCTCAGCACCCAGGGCTACGGCGAGCGCTACCTCAAGGTGAAGACGGACCAGCGCGAGCGTGAAAACCGCCGCGTCGCCATCCGTCGCATCACCCCGCTGGTCGCACCCGTCGCCAGCGCGAAGTAATCGCTGCCATGCCGGAGAGCGGCAACGCTCTCCGGCACTTCCTGCATATTCCACTATCCAAAACAAAGACTTGCGGCAGCCTGATGAATCAGTTGGCGAGCTGATTCAGCCTGCTGGCACAGCCATCCGCGCCAGCCGCGCCCACCACATTTCCCCTCTGCCGGCCGGTCACAATCACGCGATCACCCCGTTTTCGTCATTGATTCGCTGGATTTTGATGCCACCTTTGTCGAGACGTGGTTCCCTGCCCCGTCCCGTCTCCGTCTCAGGAGACACAGGCCCGGCCGAAATCCCCCTCCAGCGGCCGGGCCTTGTTTTGTCCGGCGAGCTGATGCATTCGTTTCGCTGACATCACAAAACTCGTTTCCAATCAATTCGGACGTCTTATGAAACGCCTCGAACTCGCTGTTGAATCCATCATTCTTGCCTCGCGCTGGCTGCTCGTGGTGTTCTACCTCGGCCTTGCCCTGGCGCTTGGGGTGTATGCGCTTTCCTTTGCCAAGAAGCTCTACGAATTCATCGTCAAGGTCATGATCCTCGACGACACCGACACCATTCTGAAGGTGCTGGGGCTGATCGATGCGGCACTTGTCGCCTCGCTGGTGGTGATGGTGATCATTTCCGGCTACGAAAACTTCGTCAGCCGCTTCGACAACCACGACGGCGAAGTTCACTGGCTCGGCACCATCGACATCAGCTCGCTGAAGATCAAGGTCGCCTCGACGATCGTGGCGATCTCGTCGATCCACCTCCTGCAGGTCTTCCTCAATCACCAGCAATACACATCCGAACAATTGATGTGGCTGACCCTGATCCATCTCACCTTCGTGCTGTCGGCCCTGCTGCTTGCCTATATCGACCGTCTGACGGGACTTACCAAGAGCGGCAAGAAGGCGACGGCGGAGGACACCGGCCCGAGCCTCTAGCGCATCGGCGGCGCTCCAGCCGCCTTCCAAACATCAACGGAGGCGCCGAAAGCGCCTCCGTTTTGCGTTTTGCCGGCGCCAGATGGGCCACGCGCTTGCCCGCGCCATGGAACGCTCGGTGATTTCAGGGGTTGTCTACGGCAAGTCGAAGCCGGAGACCGCCATGTACGAGCTCTTTCACGCGTTGCTCGCCAGTCCCTGGGGCGATCCACCCGGCGACGATGACGCCGCAATCGTCGCCCAGGCAACTGCGATCGAGCTGCCTGCACCTGATCTCGATCGGTGTTTCGAGGCCGTCGAACAACAGCTGTTCGACCAGCCATGAGACCCAGCCCTGCGGAGCCAGGCGAAAGCGCTGACCTCCGTGGCAGCAAGGGGTCGGCTTCGCCTGTCAGCGCCTGTCGGCAAAGGGAGAACTCACGTGAACGTCGCCAATCTGCAGCTCGAGGGCCTGTTGATGGCCATCGCATCGATCAACCATGTGCTGGTCAGGAAGGGCGTGCTTTCGGCCGAGGAGATAGACATCGCGCTGCGCAAGGCCGAGGCCAGCGAGACCGCCGAGGAGCGCTCCGGCGGCATGTCGTCATCCAGCCGCGACGCGGTGATTTTCCCGATCCGGCTGCTGCAACTGGCCAACCAGTGCCAACCGGAGGCCGACATTCCGTCTTTCTCGGCCCTGGCCCGCATGGTCGGCCAGATCAAGGAGCCGTACAACGACCAGATGTGAGGCGGCAGCGGACGCAGCATAGGGGGCTCACTGTGCCCGACGTCAGCGCATGTGATCGACGCTCGCGACGACACCGCCATCAAGACGCCCCGCACGACGTCGTCAACGGCGTTCCAGCGCGAAACCGGAGAAGTGTGTTCGCCCGCGTCGATGCCGGCCTCGCCGCCGACCTCAGCACACACTGAAGGTCGGCCTGTCGGGCAAGCTCCGAGCTTTCTCAGGCATCAGACCATGCCGGAGGCGTCCTATGGGGCGCCTCCTTGCATCTTGGACGACGGCTCACACGCCCACCGCATCTGGAGCATAGAGCGCCAGGAACTCCTCGCTCGGGGGGATCGGCTTGATCACGTCGATCAGCACGCCATTGGGATCGCTGACGATGAAGTGGCGCTGGCCGAAGGCCTCGTCGCGCAGCGAGCGCAGGATCGGCAGGCCGGCGGCGGCGAGACGGTCGTGCACGGCATCGACATCCTTGACCTCGAAATTGATCAGCAGGCCGGCCGCGCGGCCCCTTCCCGCTTCCGGAATGGTCTCGTGGTCGCCGTCGACGATGGCGAGGTTGACGCGCTTGTCCTCGCTCGACTGCAGGTGGACGTACCAGTCGCTCTCGAACAGCGGCTGGAAGCGGAAATGCTCGACATAAAAGGCCACGGTGCCCGCAACGTCGCCGGTCATCAGCACGGGATAGTAGCTCGTCGTCTTCATGGCTTTTCAACTCCTCGCAAAAAACATACTGTCTGTATGTTGATACAACTAACATACAGGCTGCATGTATGCAAGAGAGAGCCGAGCGCCGCTCCAACCGCGACCGCACCGAGACGACGCGCGCCCAACTGACGGCGGCTGCGCGCCGGCTGTTCGCCGAGAAATCCTATGCCGAGACCAGCACGCCGGAGATCGTGGCGGCGGCGGGGGTGACGCGCGGTGCGCTCTACCATCACTTCGCCGACAAGCAGGCCTTGTTCCGCGCCGTGGCCGAGGAGGAGGCGGCGGCAGTGGCTGCCGAGATCGAGCATGCCGCGCCCGACGACATGGACGCGCGCCAGGCGCTGATATCGGGCAGCAAGGCCTATCTTGAGGCGATGCAGGCGCCCGGCCGCACCCGGCTGCTGCTGCTCGACGGGCCGGCGGTGCTCGGTCGCTCCGGCATGGACGAGATCGACGCCCGCCACGGCAACCGCACCCTGCGGGAGGGTCTGGCGATCGCCATGCGATCAGGCGCGATGAAGAGACTGCCGCTTGCGGCGCTCACCGGCCAGTTGGCTGCGGCCTTTGATCGGGCCGCCCTCGCCATCGATGCCGGCGCGCCCGATGCCGAGCAGATGGACGTGATATCGGCCGTCATTGAAGGCCTGATGCTGCCCGACAGGGCAATTCCGGTGTGAGGCTGGTTGTGCCTGGCATTGCCGCAAGCAAACAGCCTTGAAATGCAAAAGCCCGGCGTTCAGGCCGGGCTTGCTTTTTGCGATGCCGCCTGGCTCGTCAGCTGAACATCCGTTCGCCCTGTTCGTCGACGAGTTGGCGTCCCTTGGTCAGCGACACCTCGACCGCATCGTCGAGGGCGGCAAAGCGGTCGGCGCGGATGAATTTGTGTTCCCTGACCACGCCGCCGACATCCTTGGAGACCACGCCGCAGGTCTGGAACTGACCACCTTCCTTGTAAGGCGTCGCCTTGACCAAAAAGCCCTTGTACTCGATCTCCTTGGCGACCGCGGTTGCAGCCGGTTCGGCGCCTGCACCGCCACCGCCAAAAAGCCTCTTCAGAAACGACATCGGTTCTTCCCTTTGTTTTCCGAAGCTTAGACGCTTGTCTTGATTCAGTCGAGGCGTTTCGGACAGGCAACGGCAACGGCGCACGCATTGCGTGCGCCGACCATCGCTTGCTCACCCCATCGAGGCGATGATTTCGCGATAGGCGAGCTCGGGGAACGCTTTCATCGTCCGCGTCCGGACATTGCCGCCCTGGCCGAGCATCATGGCGAAGCGCGCCACAACGGCATCGTCGGGCGCATCCGCAATCGCCACCATGTCGCACTCGCCCATGGTGAGATAGAACTGCTTGAACGAACCGCCCATGTCGCCGAGCAGCTTCTTGGCGGCGTCGAGCCGCTTGGGCGAGGACCTGACATCGCGAATGCCCTGGTCCGTCCAGTTGATCAGCATGATGTACGTCGTCACGGCAACCTCCCTCCGGTGCCACGGCGCACGGCGGAAAGCCGGGGCAGGCATCCGGTCATAGCCCTGAAATGCGTCCGACGCTGAATTATCCTCCCCCGAAGCGAGCGGCGCAAGGCGGCCTGTGCGCACGCTCGGCTCAGGCACCCTGGCGCAGGCGCACCTCCGAAGGGGTCGAACCGTAGACACTGACGAAGCGCCGGGCGAAATGCGAGCGCGAGGCGTAGCCGGCAATGCCGGCGGCATCCGAGATGTTGCCTTCGCCACGCGCCAGCATCTCGTGCGCCAGCTGCATGCGCGCTGCGGCCAACACCTGGCGCAGCGACGTGCCCTCCTCACGCAGCTTGCGCCGCAGCGTCGATGCCCCCAGGCCAAATTCACGGCCGATGGCTTGCGCCGTCCAGCGCCGCGACGGCGCGCCTGCCACCAGCCAGGCTGCGCGCTCGGCCAGCGACTGCTCGAACAGGCAGACCGCGGCCGGCACCCGGCGCAGCAGCATCAGCACCTCGGCCAGCCGGTGCCCTGCCAGCGCGCCAGCATGCGAGGACGCGCTGAGCGCGATCGCCGCATGTCCCAGCGCATCGACAAGCTCGCCGCCGAGCGGCACCCTGAGGTCGAAGCCGGAAGGTGTGCGTGCGCCCGGCATCTCCAGCACCCATCTCGGCACGTCGGTGACGTCGACCAGCAGCGATTCGTAGAGGCCGTTGGCCTCGGACGGGATGTTGACAGCGTCGAAGGCCTGTCCCTTCGGCAGCACGAACACGTCGCCGGCGACGAAGCGTTGGCCGGCATCGCCCAGCCAGAACTCTTTTTCGCCCGACAGCACGACGCCGATCCTGTTTGTCTCCGAAACCACGCTGGCGAGCCGCTCGCGCTCGACGCAGCAATAGCTGAACAACTCCCGCGCATGGCTGTGGAAGCCTGGGCCGCGGGCAGTACGGTTGGCCATGGCAAGCGGCTTCAAGAGCTTCAGCAGCCGCTGCGCGTGGCTTCGCTCGGGCAGTTCGATCAGGGAGGTCATCTAGGCAGTCTAGCGTCTCCACCCGCCATGTCGACGGCACTTCGAGCGTTTCGGGCACATCTTCAGGTGCAAAACGGGCACATTGTGGCGCCGGCCAACCGGCATCTTCGCGCAGCAAACGGCGGCACCGCCACCTCATCGCGGCGCCGCAAGCAAGGAGATACGACATGAATCCACGCCAATTTGTCCTCGCCACCGTGACGGCATTCCCGGCCTTCGGGGCAGCGCAGGCCGCCGATATCGAGCTGTGGCGGCTCGACTGCGGCTCGATCAAGGTCAGCGACCTCTCGGCCTTTTCCGACACCTTCCGCTACCAGGGCGAGGAGCGGACGCTGACCGACAGCTGCTACCTGATCCGGCACGACAGCGCCTACATGCTGTGGGACGCCGGCCTGCCGTCTGCGCTTCTTGGGGCTGCACAAGACGCCAAGCCGATGGCGCCGGCGCTCGCCAGGACGATCAAGGACCAGCTGGCCGAGATCGGCGTCGCGGCGGAGAAGATCGCGACGCTCGGCATCAGCCACAACCATTTCGACCATGTCGGCCAGGCATCCGACTTTGCCCATGCCCGCATGCTGATCGGCAAGGGCGACCTCGAAGGCTTCCGCGCCACCCCGCCGGCCTTCGGCGTCGAGCCCACCCTGGTCCAGCCATGGCTCGACGGCACGGCGAAGCTGGAGACGATCACGGGCGACAAGGATGTCTTCGACGACGGCTCGGTGGTCATGCTGGCGACGCCAGGGCATACGCCGTCGAGTTATTCGCTGCTGGTGCGGCTGGCCGACACCGGCCCCGTGCTGCTCAGTGGCGACACTGCGCATTTCCAGGAGCAGTTCGGCAACCGCGGCGTGCCGCCGTTCAACTTCGACCGCGCCGAAACCCTGGCGTCGATGGACCGTCTCGAGGACGCGGCGAAGGCGCTGAACGCAACGCTTGTCGTCCAGCACGACGCAAGCGACATCTCCAAGCTGCCCGCCTTCCCGGCAAGCGCGAAGTAGCGATATCAGGGCGCACTTGGTGCGTCGTGCTTCAGGAAGTCGCCTCGGCCCAGTCGAGGCGCTTTTCCATGAACACGCTGAGCGGATCTTCGCGGTAGTCGCCGAACGGTCCGCGCCGGCGGATCAACGTTCGGTCAGGGCCAGCTTGGCGCCAAGCATGACGAAGGCCGCGGCAAAGCTGCGCCGCATCCAGGTCATGACGCGCACGCTGCCGACCACCTTGTCGCGCATCGCAGCCGCGCACAGGCCGTAGATGGCGAAGATGACGAAGGTCGCCAGCATGAACACCCCCGACAGCTCCAGCATGCGCACCAGCACGTTCGGCTCGTTCGGCGCAATGAACTGCGGCAGGAAGGCGACGAAGAAGATCGACAGCTTCGGATTGAGCACATTGATCAGCACGCCGTCGACCAGCACCTGGCGCGCCGAGCGCGGGTCGGCCTTGTCGTCGATCTTGAGTGCGCCGTGCTCGCGCAGGCTCTGCCAGGCCATGTAGAGCAGGTAGGCAACGCCGGCATATTTGACGATCTCAAACAGCAGCGCGCTTGTGTGCAGCAGCGCAGCAAGCCCGGTCAGCGCCGCGATCAGATGCGGCACGATGCCGAGCGTGCAGGCAAACGCCGCAAGCACGCTGGCCTTGCCGCCGCGCGAAAGCCCCGCGGCCAGCGTGTAGACCACGCCCGTGCCGGGCGACGCGACAATGATAAGGGTGGTCAGCAGGAACTCGATCGACACGGCTCTCTCCCCTTTGTTGACAGGACCTTAGTGGATCAGGCCAGGCGGCGAAAGCCACCCGATTTCGCGTGATTTGCGTTTTGTGTGGAGTCCCACCATGCAGGGCATCGCAGCGCCGGTGCTGATGACCTTTGTCGTCTCGGCCATCGCGACGCTGAACAGTCCTGGCCGAAGCGGGCGGCGTACGCCCCAACATCGACTATGCGCTGGCGGTGATGATGCGCATGTTCGGACTGCCGATCGGCTACGAAACAGCGTTCTTCGCCATCGCGCGCTCCACCGGCTGGGTCGCCCACGCCATCGAGCAGCTGGCCTCGGGAGTGTTGATCCGCCCGCGCGCCGCTATGTCGGGCCGGCGCTGGGACGTGGCGGCAGCTAATCTGGGCGCGTAGCTGACAAGCCGCAGGCGTGGCACGGCAAGGGCGTTCGCGATACGCTTCAGGCATGTGAGAGGGACAGGCACATGATGCGCAAGGAAATCCCGGCGAAGAGCCCCGAGGCTTATGTCGAGGTCTTGAGCGGCTGGCGCCGCGAGATCGTCGAGGACTTGCGCGCCGCCACCCGCGCAGCGGGCGATCCCGAGGCGCGCATCAAATGGGGCCACATCGTCTGCTTTTCCAACGGTCCGGTCCTGCTCGTCCGCGCGGAGGAAGCGCGCGTGCTCTTCGGTTTCTGGCGCGGCAAGCGCCTGCGCCACATCGAGCCGAGACTGAAAGCCGGCGGCAAATATGAGCTCGCCACCATGGAGTATCGCGAGGGCGACACGGTGGACACAACACTTGCCGAAAAGCTCGTCCGCGAAGCGATGCGGCTGAACGCCGAGGTCGGCGACCCGACGGAAAGCAACTAGGCAGGTATGCCAGATAGCCGGCAACCGCCCGGTGCCGCAATCGCGCCACAGTGACAGGCGAACCAACTGGCTGCATCAGAAAGCCGGGTCGCATGACGCCTGCCGTGAAACTGGATCCCAGCTGGCTCGTCTCGGTGGCACTGCATGCCCTGCTGCTGGCGGCCACCCTGCTGTTGCCAAGGCCACAGCCATTCAGCTTGCCAGCCGAGGACGCGGTACCGGTCGAACTGGTCGCGCCCGTGCCCGAAACAATTAAGTCGCCGCGCCAGCCGAAAGCTCCCGCCGCACCGCTTGCGCCTGTCACCCCGGTCACGCCGAAGCTCGACGCGCCTGCCGCCCAGCGCCCCGCCATGGTCAAGGCGCACAGTTTCTACGCGGCCAAGCTGCTCGCCGACCCGCGCAGCCGCCGCGCCAGGCAGGCACTCGCAACCTTTGCTCCAGACGAGCGCGCCATCCAGCTCTGCAACATCGAGGCCATGGAGCAGATCCATCGCTGGAAGGCCGAGCTCCACCCCGATCTCGTGGTTCCCTATGCAACCGACAGCCTCAGGATCGACGGCGGCTCGATCCACGCGGAAGGCGGAGCCTTCCGTGCCGGACGCCGCTGGTACGGCCTGACATTCTCTTGCGATGTCGCCGAAGGCAATGTCGCGGCTTTCGAGTTCGGCGTAGGCGAGGCAATCCCCGAGGCCAGGTGGGCCGAATACAACCTCGTCGCCGGCAACCCGGAAGATTAGCTCCCCCAACGAAAAAGCCCGGCTGGAGCCGGGCTTTTTGCATGATGGGCAACGATCTGCTGCCGAGGCACCGGCGCAGCTTGCGACTGTTAGCTGTCGAGGAAGCTCCTGAGTTTCCTCGAGCGGCTCGGGTGCTTGAGCTTGCGCAGCGCCTTGGCCTCGATCTGGCGGATACGCTCGCGGGTAACCGAGAACTGCTGGCCCACCTCTTCGAGGGTGTGGTCGGTGTTCATGCCGATGCCGAAGCGCATGCGCAGCACGCGTTCCTCACGCGGGGTGAGCGAGGCGAGCACGCGCGTGGTGGTCTCGCGCAGGTTTGCCTGGATCGCCGCATCGATCGGCAGGATCGCCATCTTGTCCTCGATGAAATCGCCGAGGTGCGAATCCTCCTCGTCGCCCACGGGCGTTTCGAGCGAGATCGGCTCCTTGGCGATCTTCAGCACCTTGCGCACCTTCTCGAGCGGCATGGCGAGCTTTTCGGCCAGTTCTTCCGGCGTCGGCTCGCGGCCGATCTCGTGCAACATCTGGCGTGATGTCCGGACGATCTTGTTGATCGTCTCGATCATGTGCACCGGAATACGGATGGTGCGGGCCTGGTCGGCGATCGAACGCGTGATCGCCTGCCTGATCCACCATGTCGCATAGGTCGAGAACTTGTAGCCACGGCGGTACTCGAACTTGTCGACCGCCTTCATCAGGCCGATGTTGCCTTCCTGGATCAGGTCGAGGAACTGCAGGCCACGGTTGGTGTACTTCTTGGCGATCGAGATGACGAGACGGAGGTTGGCTTCCACCATCTCCTTCTTGGCCATCGCAGCTTCGCGCTCGCCCTTCTGCACCTGGTTGACGATCTTGCGGAATTCCAGGATCGAAATCGCCGTTTCGGTGGCGAGGTTCTGGATTTCGGCGCGCAGGTCGCGGATCGCGTCCTTCTCGTTCTTGGTGAACTCCTTCCAGCCGCGGCTGGAAAGGTTAGAAATCGAGCGGATCCAGTTCGGGTCCAGCTCGGAGCCCTGATATTCCTTCAGGAATTCGTCGCGGCGCACGCCATAGCTTTCGGCCAGGCGCAGCAGCTTGCCTTCGTTCTGCACCAGACGCTTGTTGATGTCGTAGAGCTGCTCGACAAGCGCTTCGATGCGGGCATTGTTGAGCGACAGCGACTTCACGGCCTTGATGAGCTGGTCCTTCAGCTCCTTGAGGCGACGGTCCTGGCTCGGCGACAGCGTGCCGGCGGCAGCAAGGCGGTTCTCGACCTGCTGGTCCTGCAGCTTGCGCAGCTTCTTGTAGGTGTCGGCAATGACGTCGAGGGTTTCCATGACCTGCGGACGCAATTCCGCTTCCATGGCCGCCAGCGACAGGCTTGCCTCGTCGTCTTCTTCCTCGTCTTCCTCGCCGCGGGTGTCGCCACCCACATTGGTGATGTCGTCTTCTTCATCGCGACCGCCGCGGCGCGGCTTTTCGTCGGTCTTGGCCTTGGCGTCCTCGTCAACACGCTCGACGATCGGCGCCTGCTTGGCCTCGGGGCCGGCATAGGTCGCTTCGAGATCGATGATTTCGCGCAGCAGGATCTTGGCTTCGTTGAGCTCGTCACGCCAGATGATGATGGCCTGGAAGGTCAGCGGGCTTTCGCACAGGCCCGCAATCATCGTCTCGCGGCCGGCCTCGATGCGCTTGGCGATGGCGATTTCGCCCTCACGCGACAAAAGCTCGACCGAGCCCATCTCGCGCAGGTACATGCGCACCGGGTCGTCGGTGCGGTCGGTCGGCTCTTTCTTGGTGGTGGTCGCGGCAACAGCGGTGCCGGTCTGCTCGGCCAGTTCGTTGGCGTCCTCCTCGGCGTCGCCTTCTGTGGCCTCCGCCTCTTCGCCCTGCTCGTCGTCCTCGACCACGTTGATGCCCATGTCGGACAGCATCGCCATCGTGTCCTCGATCTGCTCGGACGTCACCTCTTCCGAGGGAAGCACCGCATTGAGCTCGTCCATGGTGACATAGCCGCGCTTTTTCGCGAGCTTTATCATCTTCTTGACAGCGTCATCGGAAAGGTCGAGCAAAGGTCCGTCTGGGGCGCCTTCGCGTTCGGTCTCGACCTCTTCCTTTTCTTTTGTCGCCATTCTGTGCTTTCTCCAGGCGGCCCGTCAGCCGCTCAAACCCTTGGACAGTGCAAATCAGATGCGTTGATCCAACCGCGCCTGAACTGCCAGTAGCTGCCCCTGTGTTAAGTCAAGATTAACCCTGAAATAGGTGGCGGAATATCTTCCTGCCAGATGACACAAGTGCCCAGTCCGCATTGAGGCCGACGACACGCTGACGGTCCAGCCGCCGGTTAACTTTTTCGAATCGACCTGATTCCGTTATTCTGGTCAAACGTCAAGCGCCTGTCGCATGATTCGCGACTCAAAAGCGAATCAAATGCTGGATAGCCTGCATCCTGGTTCAGTTTCGTCCGCTGCGGCCCGAGGACACCCCAAAACCTTCGATAAGCGCTTCGGTGGCTTGCACGTCGTGAAACTGCGCCTGCACTTCCACCAGATTGCGATAGTTTTCGTCTGTGGGATCGGTAGCCAGCGCCGCCTCGGCCTGTTTCAGCTCCTTATGTAGAGTTCGGGCGCTGCGATGCAAGTGCAGCGTCTGGGCAAAGGCGTCGCGGGCGTCCTCCAGTGCTGCGTCGTTGAGCGCGGTCCATTGCCTGGCCTTGCGGATCAGGGCGACGGCCCTTTCCCAGACCTCCGTGCATCCCGCTCGCGCGATCGCGGAGACGACCTGGTCGCGATTGTTGGCCTCGTGATGGGCCATCGCGTCGATCAGCACGGCATGCAGCTGCTTCAGTTCCTGGTTGGTCAGGTCGAGCCTTTCGACATGGTCGAAATTCTCGTCGATCAGCGTCGGATGGTTGACCAGCGCCACAACCAGCGCCGCCTCGCGCAGCGGCATGATGCCGCCGGCGCGCTTGACCATCGCCGAGCGCGCCAGGCTGTCGGATACGGCAAATCGGCCGGAAGCCGCAGCGTTCCCGCCCTTGTTCCACTGGGCGCGGTCGCCGCCCTTGCCGAACGCCCCCTTGCCGCCACGCTCGCCCTGCCCCTGCTGGCGACCGCGCTGGTTGCCGAAGAAGCTGAGCACCCGCTCGCGCATTTCCTGCTGGTAGTGGTAGCGTACGCTCTCGTCCTTGATCCTCGAGGTCAGCTCGCGCAGCGTCTTTTCAAGCTCGGCGCGGCGTTCCGGTGTGTCGAACACCCCGCCCGACGTCTCGCGCATCCACACCAGGTCGGCCAGAGGCCGCGCCGCGCCAAGCACCGCGCGAAACGCTTCCGGTCCCTCGGCCTTGACTAGGTCGTCGGGGTCCTTGCCCTCCGGCAACAGCGCAAAGCGCGCAGTATGCCCGGGCGCCACCAGCGGCAGCGCCAGGTCGGCGGCGCGGTAGGCAGCCTTGAGGCCGGCCTTGTCGCCGTCGAAGCACAGCACCGGCTCGCCCGACATGCGCCACAACAGCCCGAGCTGGTTTTCGGTCAGCGCCGTGCCAAGCGGTGCCACCACGTTCTCGAAGCCAGCCTGGGCCAGCGCGATCACGTCCATGTAGCCTTCGACGGCAATCACCGTCCCGCCCTTCTGCAGCGCCTTGCGGGCGCGGGCGAAATTGTAGAGCACGTTGCCCTTGTGGAAGAGCTCGGTTTCCGGCGAATTCAGGTACTTGGCCGAAATCTCCGCCGACATGGCGCGGCCGCCAAAGGCAATGATGCGACCGCGGGAATCCGGGATAGGAAACATGATGCGGTCGCGGAAACGGTCGTAGGACACCGGCACGTCCTCGAAGACCGTCAGTCCGCAGGCTTCCATCTGCGCCTTCTCGACACCCTTCGAGGCAAGGAACTCCTTCAGCGCATTGCGGCTGTCAGGTGCATAGCCGAGCCGGAACGACTGCTGCGTCGCCAGCGCCAACCCGCGATCCCGGAGATAGGCGCGGGCGCGGGCGCCCTCGGACGTCTGCAACTGGTCCTCGAAAAACCCGGTCGCCAGTTCCATGACGTCGTGCAGCGAAGCCTTCTCGCGCTCGCGGCGCTCTTCCTGCGCATCGCGCGCCGGCATCGGCACACCCGCCATCTCGGCGATGCGCTCGACAGCCTCGGGGAAGCTCAGCCCGTCCATTTCGGTCAGAAAGCGGAAATGGTCGCCGGTGACGCCACAGCCGAAGCAGTGGTAGCGGCCCTTGCGGTCCTCGCAGTGGAACGACGGCGACTTCTCGCCATGGAACGGGCAGCAGGCCCAGAAGTCGCCCTTCTGGGTGTTGGTCTTCTTGCGATCCCAGGTCACGCGCTGGCCCACCACGGCCGAAATCGGCACGCGGTCGCGTATCTCACTCAAAAATCCGTCGGAAAAGCGCATCAGGTCCTGCTTGTTTGAACCCTGATATAGTCGCTCCCTCCGCACGACACTAATCCTATTCGCCGCCATGCCCGCTGTTCACAGGCTGGCCTGACGCTCGATCGTCCAGTTTGCGCCGCGCCCCGGCCGCCACGGGACGGGGCAAAGCCCCGCCCTGCCCTATCAATGGGCTCAGCCCTTATTACGATTGCACACGCGTGCAATATGGACGAATAATATTATCCGGCTAATCTAATCGCATGGTCATTACAGTGATTCGCATCGCCACTTCGACAGCCCGCTGTGGAGACACCCGATGAGCGGCTCGGTCGTCCTGCTGCATCTCGCGGGCGCCGTGGCGCTGCTGCTGTTTGCCACCCGCATGGTGCGAACCGGCGTCGAGCGCGCCTATGGCGACGTGTTGCGGCACAAGCTGCGCAACACCATGCGCAACCCGCTGATGGCGGTGCTGGCTGGAACGGCGCTGGCGATCGCCCTGCAGAGTTCGACCGCCGTCACCTTGCTCGTCGGTTCCTTCGCCGGGGCCGGCATCGTCAGCGGCATGGCCGGGCAACTGGCTGTGCGCGGCGCCGAAATCGGTTCGGCTCTGGTCATCAAGATCCTGACCTTCGACCTGTCCCTGCTGGTGCCGATCTGCCTTGCCGCGGGTACCGCGATGTTTTTGGCCACCGAGCGCCGCTCCTGGCAGCAGTTCGGCCGCATCCTCGTCGGCATCGGCCTGATGCTGCTGTCGCTGGAACTCGTCGCCCAGGCCTCGGCGCCGCTGCGCGAAAGCACGCTGATGCCGATCATCATCAGCTATTTCGGCGGCGACCCGGTCACCGCCTATCTTCTGGCGGCGCTCGTCACCTGGCTGTTCCACTCGTCGATTGCCGCGGTGCTTTTGATCGTGGCCCTCGCCGGACACGGGCTGGTGCCGCCGGAGCTCGGTATCGTGCTCGTGCTCGGCGTCAATCTCGGCAGCTCGATCATCGCGCCCCTGCTCACCCGCAGCGCCGAGCCGGCGGTGCGCGTCGTCCCGATCGGCAACCTCCTGATGCGCGGCGCAGGGTCCCTGGTGATGCTGATCGCCTACCTCAGCTTCAAGCCCTCTGTCGCATTCCTCGGCTCGACGGTTCCCGACCAGATCATCAACGCCCACATCCTGTTCAATTGCCTGATCCTGGTTGCCGGCCTTCCGCTCGCCAAGCTGGTCTACAAAGCTTCCGAAAAGATTGTTGCCCTGGGCGCAAAGCCCGATCCGGCCAAGGACATGGCGGTCGCCGAGCTCAGCGCGCTCAACGAAGCGGCGCTCGCCACGCCGTCGCTCGCGCTTGCCAACGCGACGCGCGAAGTGGTGCGCGTCTGCGAGACGGTCGAGATCATGCTCCAGCGCATCATCGAGCTTTACGAGAGCGCCGACACCGCCAAGATCGCCGCACTCGCGTCCCTCGACGACCGCGTCGACCGCAAGCATGCGGCGATCAAGCTCTACCTCGCCAAAGCAACGATCCAGCCGATGACAGAGGACGAAGCGCTACGCTGCCAGGAACTGCTCGGCGCCTGCGTCAAGCTCGAGCAGGTCGGCGACATCATCGTCCGCAACATGCTCGCCCATGTGCAGAAGAAGCTCGATCGCGGCCTGGAATTCACGCCTGAAGGCTGGCGTGAACTGGCGAGCTTCCACGCCGCCGTCATGGCCAATGCGCGCCTCGCCTTCAACGTGCTGGTGTCGCGCGACCCCAACACGGCCCGCCAGCTGGTGCTGGAGAAGGACCGGCTGCGCGACGTCGAGAAGGAAACCAGCCAGAGCCACTTCCTGCGCCTGCGCGACGGCACCATCAAGAGCGTCGAGACCTCCTCGATCCACCTCGACACCATCCGCGACCTCAAGCAAATCAATTCGCTGCTCGCCTCGATGGCCTACCCGGTGCTGGAGGAGCAGGGCCTGCTCCGCGGCTCGCGCCTGAAGGCGAGCTGAACGGACACAAGAGCAGCCTTCATCGTCGAAAGCGGAGCAAAGCGCAGCTTGCCCGGGAGCCACAAGGCGCAAGCCGCCTCACCCTGGCCCCACCAACCGCTCTTGCCTGCCACCGCCAATCCGGCGACGCTGCACCTCCAAATCCAGGGGATCAGCACAATGGCCGCGCTCAACCAGAACATCCTCGTCGCCGAGATGACCGCCTGGCGGCGCGACCTGCATGCCCACCCCGAGTTCGGCTTCGAGGAAAAGCGCACCAGCGCGTTCGTCGCCGACAAGCTCCGCGAATACGGGCTCGACGAAGTGGTGGAGGGCGTCGGCGGAACCGGCGTCGTCGGCACGCTGCGCCGTGGCAGCAGCAACAGGGCCGTGGCGCTTCGCGCCGACATGGACGCGCTGCGCATCACCGAACAGGGCAACCACGAACATGCATCGCGGACGCCTGGCGTCATGCATGCCTGCGGCCATGACGGCCACACCGCGATGCTGCTGGGCGCTGCCAAAATGCTCGCCGCCGAAGGCGGCTTCGACGGCACGGTGCGTTTCGTCTTCCAGCCGGCCGAGGAATGGGGCAAGGGCGCGCTGGCCATGCTCGACGATGGGCTGATGCGACGTTTTCCCTTTGACGAGATCTATGGCCTGCACAACATGCCCGGCCTGCCGGTCGGCCATTTCGAGACAAGATCCGGCCCGCTGATGTCGGCCGAGGACAATTTCGAGATCGTGCTGGAAGGACTCGGCGGCCATGCCGCGCGCCCGCATGTCGGACGCGAGGTGCTGGTCGCCGCCTGCGCCGTGGTCACCAACCTGCAGACGATCGCCGCCCGCCGGCTCAATCCGGCCGACGTGGCGGTCGTCTCGGTCACCGAACTCATCACCGACGGCACGCGCAACGCCCTGCCCGGTCATGCCCGCATCCTCGGCGACGCCAGGAGCTTCCGCCCAGAGGTCAGTGCCGAGATCGAACGGCAGATGCGCATCATCGCCGAGGGCACGGCGCTGGCCTACAACTGCACGGCCTCGGTCGCCTACAGCAGGGAGTTCGTGCCGCTGGTCAACGACGCCGATGCTACCGCCGCGGCCCTTGCAGCCGCTGCCGGCGTGTTCGAACCGCAGGCCATAAACGGCAAGGGCGAACTCGTCACCGCCTCGGAGGACTTCGCGCGCTTCCTCGACCACGTGCCGGGCTGCTTTGCCTATATCGGCAATGGCGAAGCCTCGGCGCCGCTGCACAATCCGCGCTTCGATTTCAACGACGCGGCCCTCATCCACGGCGCCAGCTTCCACGCCGCGATCGTCCGCCACCGCCTGCCGGTGGCGTGATACGCCGGTCTTCGCCTTTGTCGAAGACAGAAGCGCCAACCTTCCCCAAGCAAGAACGCCCCGCTCTGCATGGCAGACGGGGCGTTACGGTTCGATACGACCGGCGCGTTGTTACTGCAGAAGATCCTTGACGATGCCGCTGGCCTTGCCGAAATCCATCTGGCCGGGATAGCGCTCCTTCAGCGCGTTCATGCAGCGCCCCATGTCGCGCAGCCCCTCCGCGCCTACTTCCGCAATCACCTTTTGGGCCGCGTCGCGCACGGCGCCCTCTTCCATCTGCTTGGGCAGATAGTCGTTGATGATGACGATTTCCTCGCGCTCCTGCGCGGCCAGTTCCAGCCGGTTGCCTTCTTCGAAGGCCTTCGCCGACTCCTGCCGCTGCTTGACCATCTTGGTCAGGATCTGCAGGATTTCATCGTCCGTCACGGGATCCTTGCCGACGCCGCGGTGAGCGATGTCGCGATCGTTGATGGCGGCCTGAATCAGCCGCAGCGTCGAGGTGCGGCGCTTGTCGCCTGACTTCAACGCGGTCTTTAGCGCCTGGGCGAGCATCTCGCGCATGGCCGTTTCTCCTGAAAGTGTCGCGAACAATAGCGCCGATCTGCCACAGCAGCAAACCGAATGACAACAGCCAACTTCCTGATTTTACTCGGAAAAATAAATCAGGACGATTCCCGCCGCAGTCATTGACCAAAAAGCGGGCTTCGCCTATTGTCCGCGCCTTGCAAGGACTTGTTTGGTTTTGTGCACGGGGCTCGCTTTTGGCGGTCGCCCGTGCTTTTCGCTGCGCGATATGGCCCCTTCCCAGCCATCTTTCAAGACGCGGCATCCGTTACGCAGGAGCATCGCGATGGCCTCTGAGACCGCCCCCTGGGCAACCGAAGCACCGACCGCCGTTCTGGTTCTCGCCGACGGCACGGTGATCACGGGCCGCGGCCTGGGCGCCACAGGCAGCGCCGTTGCCGAAGTCTGCTTCAATACGGCTTTGACCGGCTACCAGGAAATTCTCACCGACCCTTCCTATGCCGGCCAGATCGTCACCTTCACCTTCCCGCACATCGGCAACATCGGCACCAACGACGAAGACATCGAGGACCTGACCCCGGCGGCCCGTTCCGGCGCGGTCGGCGCGGTCTTCAAGGCGGACGTCACCAACCCGTCGAGCTATCGCTCGGCCGGTGATCTCGATCAGTGGCTGAAGCGCCGCGGCATTGTCGCGATGTCGGGTGTCGACACCCGCGCCCTGACCGCGCTGATCCGCGAAAAGGGCATGCCCAACGCCGTCATCGCCCATTCGCCGGACGGCAAGTTCGATCTCGACGACCTCACGGCACGCGCCCGCGCCTGGTCGGGCCTGCTTGGCCTCGACCTCGCCAAGGAGGTCACGTCAGGCCAGTCTTCGTCATGGACCGAAACGCCCTGGGTCTGGAACGAAGGCTACGGCGAGCGTGGCGCCGCCTCGATGCATGTCGTTGCCATCGACTTCGGCGTGAAGCGCAACATCCTGCGCCTGCTCGCCGGCCTCGGCGCAAAGGTGACGGTTGTTCCGGCCAAGACCTCGGCCGATGACATCCTTGCAATGAAGCCGGATGGCATCTTCCTGTCCAACGGCCCCGGCGACCCGGCGGCAACCGGCGAATATGCCGTGCCTGTCATCAAGGATCTTTTGAAGAGCGAGCTTCCGGTGTTCGGCATCTGCCTCGGCCACCAGATGCTGGCACTGGCGCTCGGCGGCAAGACTGAAAAGATGCATCAGGGCCACCACGGCGCCAACCATCCAGTCAAGGACCACACCACGGGCAAGGTCGAGATCGTCTCGATGAACCACGGCTTTGCGGTCGACGCCGCCTCGCTGCCGGAGGGCGTCACCGAAACGCATGTGTCGCTGTTCGACGGCTCCAACTGCGGCATCGCGCTCGCTGGCCGCCCGGTGTTCTCGGTCCAGCATCACCCGGAAGCCTCGCCCGGCCCGCAGGACTCGCACTACCTCTTCCGCCGCTTCGCCAATCTCATCCGCGAGCGGCAGGGTGAACCGGCGCTCGCCGAGCGCTGAGCTATCGCCACCGGACGCTTCGAAATTGAAAAGGCCCCGCTCGCGGGGCCTTTTTCACAGGTGACCGACGGCAAGGGCGGCCAGCCTCCACATGGAGCGTGCCTTCAGGACACCGCGTGCCCTTCGCTCGCCTCGAGGATCGAGAACCACTGCTGCCGGTCGAGCGTGACATCCAGCGCCCTGGCCAGCGTGGCCAACCTCGCCGGCTTCATCGTGCCGAGCACGGGTACAAGCCTTGCCGGATGGCGCAGCAGCCAGGCGATCGCGACCGCGCCGATGTCATTGGCGCCGGTTTCACCGGCAACGGCGGTGAGCGCGGCGCGCAGCCTGTGCTCGCGCGCGCCATCGCCGGCAAACAGCGAACCACCGCCCAGCGGCGACCAGATCATCGGCGCATAGCCCAGCCTCTGCGCATGATCGAGCCGGCCATCGATCAGCGCCGAGGTCTCCATGACCGAATGCTCGATCTGGTTGGTGACGAGCGGAATGGCGAGGCGTGAGGCCAGGAGATCGTACTGCGCGGGCGTGAAATTGGAGACGCCGACGGCGCGCACCTTCCCCGCCGACACCAGCTTCTCCAGCGCCGCAGCCGTCTCGTCGGCGTCCATCAGCGGGTCGGGCCGGTGGATCAGCAACAGGTCGAGATAGTCGGTGCCGAGATTCTTCAGCGACCGCTCGGCTGAGGCCGCAATGTGCGCGGCACCGGTGTCGTAGAACTTCAGCCGGTTTCCCGGCCGGTTGGCCGATTTCAGCATGATGCCGCACTTGCTGATGATCTGGATATCCTCGCGCCGCCCGCCCCAGCGGGCCAGCCCGGCACCGAAGGCCGCCTCCACCTCGTAGTTGCCATAGATGTCGGCATGGTCGAAGCTGGTCAGGCCGAGATCGGCAGCCGTGCCGATCAGCCTGGCCACGTCCTCGGGCGATGGGCGCCCATCGTCGAGCAGCCGCCACGCGCCGAACACCAGCCGCGACAGCACCGGTCCGCCGTTCACGAGTTCGATCTGCCGCGCGCCAGCCATCCTTGCTTCCCCGCCAAGTTAGCGACGCCCGGTGGACCGGAGCGTCGAAACGTCAGTCTGGTCCGAGACTTTACAGCTCAGATCGGGTTGTTGAAGGTGTCGCAGGCCGACAGCTTGCCGCTCTGGAAGCCGGCAGCGAACCAGCGCTGGCGCTGGTCCGAGGTGCCATGATTGAAGCTCTCGGGCACGACATAGCCTTGCATGCGCTTTTGCAGCGTGTCGTCGCCGATCTGCTGGGCGGCATTCAACGCCTCGTCGATATCGCCCTGTTCGAGCAGGCCTTTCTGATCAGTGTAATGCCCCCAGACGCCGGCGAAGCAGTCGGCCTGAAGCTCGACGCGCATCGACATGGCGTTGGCGTCGGCCTCGCTCATGCGCTGCCGCATCTGGTTGAACTTGGGCAGGATGCCGGTCAGATTCTGCACGTGATGGCCGACCTCGTGGGCGATGACATAGGCCTGGGCGAAGTCGCCGGCCGCGCCGAACTGCTTGGCGAGCTGGTTGAAGAATGCCGTGTCGAGATAGACCTTCTGGTCGCCCGGGCAGTAGAACGGTCCGGATGCCGATGACGCAAAGCCGCAGGCCGAACGCACCTGCCCGGAAAACAGCACCAGCTTCGGCTCCTGGTATTTCAGGCCCTCGGCCTGGAAGATGCCGTTCCAGGTGTCTTCGGTCTCAGCCAGCACTGTCGAGACAAACTGTGTCATCTCGTCATTGGCCGGCGCGCCGCCCTCGGTCACCTGCCCGCCGCCGCCCGGCACGGAATCGCCGCCTTCGGTCAGCACCTGCATCGGATCGATGCCGCAGGCGCGCAGCGCGAAGAACAGCACGACAAGGATGATGATGCCGGTCAGGCCGCCGCCGCCGCTGATGCGCGGCCCCATCGGCAGGCGCCCGCCGCCGCCTCCCAGTCCTCCGCCGAATCCACCGCCGCCCTGGCCGCGCGTGTCTTCGATGTTGTCACTCTGGCGACGGCCTCTCCAGCGCATATGCTATCCCTCGAATTACGCGATCGCCGCCAGCAGCGCCCGGCAGGCTCCAACAAGACAATTAGCCCAACGACCAGGGCAAGTCACAGGGTTTTTGGTTGCGCCACGCTGCTGGCGGCAACAACCCTGAGTCAGCTTTTTCTGAGACTGCTACTCGGCCGCGGCCAACGGCGTGTGCCTAACACTGACAGCCAAAACGGCAAGCGCGAGCACCGGAAACGCCGCGGCGACCAGCCCGAGATCCGACGGCCTGGCGAACTCCAGCACTCGTCCGCCAATGACCGTTCCAAGCGCGATGCCGAAATAGAGCGCCGACGCATTGAGCGACAACGTCAGGTGCGCGAGCTCCGGCGCGAAGCCGACGATGCGGCTTGCCTGGGCCGGCGGGAATGCCCAGCCGATGATGCCCCATGGCACCATCAGCGCAATCAGCACCGGCCCGGCGACATCATGCGGCAACAGCTTGAGCGTCAGCGCGATGGCAAGAGAGAAGCCGGACGACATCAAAAGTGACAGCACCACCACGCGCGTGGCGCCAATGTGGTCGGCGAGATAGCCGCTCGACAGATTGCCGATCACCGCACCGACGCCGAAGGCCAGCAGCATGCCCGGCAGCGCAATATCAGGCAGTCCCGCGCCTTCCAATGCCAGTGGCGCAATGTAAGAGATGACCGTGAAGCCGCCGGCAATGTAGAGCAGCGTCACAAAGAGCGACGACGGGATGCCCGGCCGGGCAACGGCAGTGAAACGCTCGGCAACCGTCAGCTTGATGCCGCGCGAGCCGCGTGGCAGCCGCAGCCAGAGGATCGCGGCACAGACAAGTGCGAGCAATGCAATGGCGACGAAGGTGCCCCGCCAGCCCCACATCGTGGCGATCAGCGAGCCGGTAGGCGCGCCCAACGCCACGGCAAATGTCGTGCCGCCGACCACGACCGCGATGGCCCGGGCGCGGTGCTCGGGCCCGGCCAGCGACACGGCGGTCGCCTGCGCGGTGGCCGCATAAAGCCCGGCCGACATGCCCATCACGATCTGGGAGACCAAAAGCCCGGCAAACGAGCCGCTTGTCGCCGCAACCATGTTGCCGGCGACGAAGACCAGCATGGTTGCCGCCAGGATGCGGCGGCGGTCGATTTCTCCGGCCAGCGCCGACAAGACCGGCGCGCCGATGGCGTAGGCGAGCGAAAACGCCATGATCAGGTAACCCGCGAAGGGCACCGACACATGCGCGTCGGCGGCAATCGCCGGCAAAAGGCTGGCGAACACGAAGCCGACGGTGCTCATCGCAAAGGAGCCGACCGCCAGCCATACAAGGCTCTTGTCCATGACACCGTCCTTAGTTCAAGATGCGTTGAACTATTGAACTTCACCAAACGTCATGTCAATCTGGCAGCCACGGATCTCCTGCCAGCCTGATGACAGCAGGCAACAATGAACGGACGAAACAGCCAGTACCTTCGAGCCATGTCGCTACCGCATCCCAGTTCCGACCAGATCAGCCTCGCCAACGTGCTTGCCGTGCTTGGCGACCAGACCCGCCTGGCGATAGTCGGCTATCTGGCCCGCAACGAGGGCGTGGCGATGAGCTGTGGCCAGTTCCTTGATTTCGGCTCGAAGACCAATCTCAGCTATCACCTCGCCAAGCTGCGCGAGGCCGGCATCACCCAGACGGAAGTGTCGGGCACCAGCCGTCTGATTTCGCTGCGCCGTGGCGATCTCGACAGCCGCTTCCCCGGCCTGCTCGATTCGATCATCACGGCCGCGCGAGAGATTCCCCTGCTCGAGCGGCTCAAGGAAGACGGCTAGCCGAAATACCAACATCGGGTTCATGCTCGCCCCGATCACGACGAGCGCGATCTCAGCGAAGCAATCGTTGAGGGCCGGCCCGTCCGCGCTCCCCTCACCACGATCGAAGAGCACCTCGCAGCGACTGCCCCGCAGTTCCGCCTGCTGCTTTCGGGCCATAGCCACCGTCCCGACCTCATTCGCCTTGCCGACGGCCGCATGCTGTTCAACCCCGGCAGTGTCGGCGACCCGGCCTACAGCGACGACAACGCGCCGGCACATGTCTCTGAGCAGGGATCGCCTTTGGCGCGTTATGGTTTTGTGGACCTGGGGCCTGATGAGGCGCTGCGCGGCTTCGAATTCATGGCCGTTCCCTACGACCATGAGTCGGCGGCGCGCCGTGCCGAAGCCGGCGGCCGCCCCGCATGGGCGTACGCGCTGCGCACCGGCTTCATGCCCGACTGAATGCCGCAGCACATTTGCTGCGGCATTGTTGCCTGTCCACAATGACTTAAATGCTATTTTCGGGGTTCCCCCCCGATGATCCATCCCATATAAGGCCCGCTTAGCCTCATAGTTGAACTTTCCTTGCGCACCGGCCCGGGCATGCCCCGTCCCGGGTCTTCGCGCAGGCTAATATACGGACCGAACCCATGCCCAGACGCACCGACATCAAGTCCATCCTGATCATCGGCGCCGGTCCCATCGTTATCGGCCAGGCCTGCGAGTTCGACTACTCAGGCACCCAGGCCTGCAAGGCCCTGCGCGAAGAGGGCTACCGCGTCATCCTGGTCAACTCCAACCCGGCGACGATCATGACCGATCCGGAGCTGGCCGACGCGACCTACATCGAACCGATCACCCCTGAGGTCGTCGCCAAGATCATCGCCAAGGAGCGCCCCGACGCGCTGCTGCCGACCATGGGCGGCCAGACCGCGCTCAACACAGCGCTTTCGCTGCGCCGCATGGGCGTGCTCGAACGCTACAATGTCGAGATGATCGGCGCCGACGCACATGCCATCGACAAGGCCGAGGACCGCTCGCTGTTCCGTGAAGCCATGGCCAAGATCGGGCTCGAGACGCCGCGCTCGATGCTGGCCAACGCCTCCGAGGTCAAGGACGCCGACCGCAAGAAGCACGAGGCCGAACGCGCGGCCCTCAAGGCGGAAAACCCGGCCAACCTTGATGCCGCCCTCGACGCGCTCGAAACCCAATGGAACCTCGGCGAAGGCGACCGCAAGCAGCGCTACATCAACCACGGCATGGCGATCGGCGCACAGGCGCTCGATCATGTCGGCCTGCCCGCCATCATCCGCCCGTCCTTCACCATGGGCGGCACCGGCGGCGGCATCGCCTTCAACCGCCAGGAATTCTTCGACATTGTTCAGTCGGGTCTCGACGCCTCCCCCACTACCGAAGTCCTGATCGAGGAATCGGTGCTCGGCTGGAAGGAATACGAGATGGAAGTCGTGCGCGACCGCGCCGACAACTGCATCATCATCTGCTCGATCGAAAACATCGACCCGATGGGCGTGCACACCGGTGACTCGATCACCGTGGCGCCTGCGCTGACCCTGACCGACAAAGAATACCAGATCATGCGCAACGCCTCGATCGCGGTGCTGCGCGAGATCGGCGTCGAGACCGGCGGCTCCAACGTCCAGTTCGCCGTCAACCCGGCAGACGGGCGCCTCGTCGTCATCGAGATGAACCCGCGCGTCTCGCGCTCCTCGGCACTCGCCTCCAAGGCCACCGGCTTCCCGATCGCCAAAATCGCCGCCAAGCTCGCCGTCGGCTACACGCTCGACGAGCTCGAGAACGACATCACCGGCGGTGCGACGCCCGCGTCGTTCGAGCCGTCGATCGACTATGTCGTCACCAAGATCCCGCGCTTTGCCTTTGAGAAGTTCCCCGGCGCCTCGCCCATGCTCACCACCGCCATGAAGTCGGTCGGCGAAGTCATGGCGATTGGCCGCACCTTCCAGGAATCGCTGCAGAAGGCGCTTCGCGGCCTCGAGACCGGCCTGACCGGCCTCGATGAGATCGAGATTCCCGGCATCGGCACCGACGGTGACAGCGGCGACGACCGCAACGCCATCCGCGCAGCACTTGGCACGCCGACGCCCGACCGCCTGCGCATGGTCGCCCAGGCCATCCGCATGGGCACCTCGCTCGAAGACGTGCACGCCATGTGCAAGATCGACCCGTGGTTCCTCGAGCAGATCGCGGGCATCATATCAATGGAAGCGCGCGTGCGTGAACACGGCCTGCCGCAGGATGCCGAAAACCTGCGCATGCTGAAGTCGATGGGCTTCTCAGACGCCCGCCTCGCCTCCTTGACGAAGACCGAGGCCGAAGCGGTTCAAAAGACTCGCCAAAAGCTCGGCGTCCACCCGGTCTACAAGCGCATCGACACCTGCGCCGCCGAGTTCGCCTCGCCGACCGCCTACATGTACTCGTCCTACGAACTGCCCTTCGCAGGCGCGCTCGCCGACGAGGCCCAGGTTTCCGACCGCAAGAAGGTCGTCATCCTCGGCGGCGGTCCCAACCGCATCGGCCAGGGCATCGAGTTCGACTATTGCTGCGTCCATGCCGCCTATGCGCTGCGCGAGGCCGGCTACGAGTCGATCATGGTCAACTGCAACCCCGAGACCGTCTCGACCGACTACGACACCTCTGATCGCCTCTATTTCGAACCGCTGACGGCGGAAGACGTGCTCGAAATCCTGCGCGCCGAACAGGCCGCCGGCACGCTGCACGGCGTCATCGTCCAGTTCGGCGGCCAGACCCCGCTGAAGCTTGCCGACGCACTGGAAAAGGCCGGCATCCCGATCCTCGGCACCTCGCCCGACGCCATCGACCTCGCCGAGGACCGCGACCGCTTCCAGAAGCTGCTCAAGAAGCTCGACCTGACCCAGCCCAAGAACGGCATCGCCTATTCGGTCGAGCAGGCCCGCACCGTTGCCGGCGAGCTCGGCTTCCCGCTTGTCGTGCGCCCGTCCTACGTGCTCGGCGGCCGCGCCATGCAGATCATCCACAATGAGGGCATGCTGCAGTCCTACCTGCTCGACACCGTGCCGGGCCTGGTGCCCGAGGACATCAAGCAGAAATACCCCAACGACAAGACCGGCCAGATCAACACGCTGCTCGGCAAGAACCCGCTGCTGTTCGATACTTATCTCAGTGGCGCCATCGAGGTCGACGTCGACTGCCTGTGCGACGGCAAGGACACCTTTGTCTCCGGCATCATGGAGCACATCGAGGAAGCCGGCATCCACTCGGGCGACTCGGCCTGCTCGCTGCCGGTGCACTCGCTCTCCACCGAACTCGTCGACGAGCTCGAGCGCCAGACCTCGGCCATGGCCCGCGCGCTCAATGTCGGCGGCCTGATGAACGTGCAATACGCCATCAAGGATGGCGTCATCTACGTGCTCGAAGTTAACCCGCGCGCCTCGCGCACGGTGCCTTTCGTGGCAAAAACCGTCGGCAAGCCGATCGCCAAGATCGCCGCCCGCATTATGTCTGGCGAGAGCCTCGACGAGGCCTTCGCCCACTACGGCGCCAAGCCCGACGCGCGCAATCCCGGCCACATCGCCGTCAAGGAAGCGGTATTCCCCTTCGCCCGCTTCCCCGGCGTCGACATCCTGCTTGGACCGGAAATGAAGTCGACCGGCGAGGTCATGGGCCTCGACCGTGACTATGCGCTCGCCTTCGCCAAGGCCCAGCTCGGCGCCGGCGTCGACCTGCCGCGCTCGGGCACGCTGTTCGTCTCGGTCCGCGACGAGGACAAGGCCGGCATCCTGGGTGCTGTCCAGCGCCTGTCCGGCCTCGGCTTCAGGGTGCTTGCGACCTCTGGCACCGCGCGCTTCCTCGTTGAAAACGGGGTGCCTGCCGAAAAGATCAACAAGGTGCTCGAAGGCCGTCCGCATATCGAGGACGCCATCCGCAACCGCCAGATCCAGATCGTCTTCAACACCACAGACGGCCAGAAGGCGGTGTCGGACTCGAAGTCGATCCGCCGCGCCACCCTGATGCAGAAGGTGCCCTACTACACCACGCTGTCGGGCGCCGCAGCGGTCGCCGAAGCCATCGCCGCCCTCAAGGCCGGCTCGCTCGAGGTGCGTCCGCTGCAGGACTACTTCAAGTAAAGGCAAGCTTCGCTAGCTTTCGTCTCCCCGTTCTTACGGGGAGACGATGCCGGCAGGCAGATGAGCGGCAGGAGCCCCCCTTTCGAAGCGCTGATGAATTGGCTGTTGGCGCCATCGATCACGACGGCGAATTCGCGCGAGCAGGCATCCCTCCTGGATTCGCGGGAATGGGCGCTGGCGATGAAGGGCGGATAAGAAACACCCCTGACGCATGAGATGCTCGGCGACCGCGTCTGCCTAACAGGCGAGCAGCCGCCAGCACCATCTTGCTTCCTCGGGGGAGGAAATGCCACCTCCATGCTCAATCCCCGACCGGGTTCAGCCCGTTCAGCGGGTTGGCGGTGTCTTCGGCCGCCGACACGAACTTCAGCAGGTCGGTCATGAAGAACGTGCCCGGCACAGCAGAAGGCAGATTCGGCTTCCAGCCGGGTTGCGACAGATACGAGCCGTCGTCGCCCTGGACGATGCCGATGAAGGTTTCGGCAACGATGCGGCCGCCGACCGGGCCGAGCCGCTTGCCGCCTCCGCGCACCGCCGCTTCCTTGAGGATGTAGAACCACAGCGGCGTTTTCTGGTGGAAGCCGAGCGACTTGGCCACCGCGCCGTCGTTGCCATCGGCGATTTCGTCGGGCGTCAACGCTTCGAAGTCGAGTTTTTCCTGCATCAGCTTCGCCACATCCTGGCCCGACGGCAGGCCAAGCTGGACGCCGCGCCTGAGATTGCGGAAGGCGAGGCTGGCGTCCGCCGTGCCTGGGTTAGAACCAGGAAGGTTGTGCAACGCTTCGACAAGCGCGGTGTCGAGGCGGCGCGACAGGTTGAATTCGAACTGCGAGCGGTCCGCCGGCGGCTCGAGATCGAAGAAGCGGCGCCAGTCGATGGCCCAGTTGCTCGGCAGCGAGCCCTTGCCGAAGTCAGGGTGCGGCCCGTTGCCGTTGATGAAGTTGCCCGACAGGTTGGTGAAGCGAAACAAGGTGCGGAGGTCAGCCCCGGCAGTGCGCGGCTCCCTGTCCCGGAAGATGCGGTTGTGACTATAGCTTTCGCGCACCATGGAGTGGCCGAGCCGATAGGCGGCGGCGGAAAACTCCCACGGCATGAACGGCTTGGTCTTGAAACGGTAGAAGTCGCGCCCGTCATGCAGGATTTTCGCCACGATGCCGGGCTCGGTCAGGCGCTCGACCCAGTCGTGCAGCACCATCCACTGATAGTGCCAGCGTACTGTCTTGGCCGCCTGTTCGAACAGTTCCTCGGCCGGCACGGTGCCGGCGAGGTGGTCGACGACAGCGTTGTGGAACTTCAGGAACGCCAGGTGTATCTGCGCGACGATAAGGTTTTCGTCATTGCGGTGGTCGCCAATCAGCGCCACGCCTTGCGCGTTGCGCGGCAGGTCGTTGGGCAGTTGCCGGATTTTCCGGCCGGGGCGGTCGACATTGTCGTCGGATTCCTGCGCGATGCCGATCGACAGGCTGGGCGTATCGACCATCTGGCCCGAGGCGTTGGCCGCGCGCGCGAACAGGAACCGGTGCGGCCCCGGCCCAGCGCCATAGACGCAGTCGAGGTCGAGCCCCGGCGTGCGGAAGTTCTTGACCATCTCCGGGTCGTCCATCGCCTTGGCAAGCGGCGTCAGGTCGAGCGTGATGTCGTGGTCGACGAATTGGCCGAGATAGGTGAAACCGGCGGGAATCGCGGGGTTGTCGAGCCTGTCGTCCGGTGTCCCCGCCGTCTCCCGCATCGCCATCGCCAGTTCGGCAAGCTTGGCGTCCGGCGCATCGAGCGCCTGGTTGCGCAACTCGGAGAACATGAAGTCGAAGAAGGCTGCCCCCTGTTGCCCGCCGACCGCGAGCGGAGAAGCGGCGGCTGGCGCTGCGCGCGCCGCCGCGATCACCGCACCCTCCGCCAGTATCTGACGGCTGACGAAGCCGTGCCTGCGACGTTCCCTGAGATTGTACCCGGCCATGACTGTCCCTCCCAAACAGATGAAGGAGCAACCGTAGCGCGAATTCCTGGCAACTTCAATTTATAATTGAATAACTGAAAATATATACAACCTGTGACTGCAACTATCCCCAGTCGACCTCCGTCATGCCGAGACGACGGTAGAGCCGCACCGCGTCGGCATTCCCCACCAGGCTGGTCTTGAGATCGACGTGAACGGCACCGCGCCCGGCGAATGTAGCGAAGACCTGCCGCATCAAGGCTTCGGCGATGCCCTTGCCGCGAAAATCCGGGTGGACCGCCAGATCCTTGACGAAGGCGCTGGTCCAGCTCAAGGCAGCGCCAGCCAGGCGACCATCGCCGGCAAAAACCAGGAAACACAGCCCGGGATCGAACTTGCTGTCTCCGGCAAGGCGCGGCCACCAGTCTTCGAACGGCCCGTTCATGCCGTCGTCGAAGACAAGCTCGAGGAGCGCATGCAGCGCCGGTGCGTCGGAAGGCTCGAACGTCCGCATGGCGAAACCGTCGGGCCATTGCGGCGCTTTCGGTTCGCCCGTCAAAATCTTGCGCAGGCGGACGTCATGTTCCCCCTGCGGCGACGGCATCGGCGACGGCTAGCCGCGGTGGCGGACGCGGTCGCGTCCGAGCCCGGTCTCGTCGAGCAGGCCCTTGCGCTTGGCGTGGTAATAATAGCCGCTCTGGTAGAGTTTGTCGGCCTGGTCTTCGTCGCCCTCGGAAACCAGCCAGGCGCCGCGCAGGTATTTGACGGCGAACTTGAGGTTGGTCTCGGCGTCGAAGAGGCCGTTGGCAGGGCCGTCATAGCCCATGCCGCGTGCGGTTGCGTGCTTGATCTGCATCAGGCCCCAGTGGCCCCTGTTGTAGGCCATCGGGTTGAAGGTGCTTTCGCGATTGACCACACGGCGCACCAGCTTCTCCGGCACTTCATAAAGCGCCGCGTATTTGGAGATCAGTTCGTCGATCTTGCCGCGCGAGGCACGTGCCGGACTGTCGGGCGCGGCATAGGAGGAAGTGGCAAAGCTTTCAGGCGCGACATTGCCGAGCGACGCGACCTGGTAGCTTGCCGGCACCGGCGCCTTGGCCGGCAAGGCGTAGTCGGCAATGGTCGGCGCCGATGGAAACTCGCCGACAAGCTTCGGCGCACCGGCGACCAGAACAATCTCTCCGCCGGCCATGGGCGCGTCTTCGGGCTTCGAATCAGCTGCCTTGGCGACGGCTGGTGCGGCCGCTGCAGTGGCGGCCGTCGCGGCATCCGCAGCAGCTACCATCTTCGCCGCAGGCGCCCCATCGGTGGCCGGCGTCGCCGGCAAGGCTGCGGTTGCGGCGTTTGAACCTGCCGTCGGCATTGCCGCAGCGAGCGCAACGCCCGCCTGTGAATTGTCCGCCGGCGCAAAGGACGTGGGCAGCACGGCCACCGTTTCCGGCAGCGCCAATTCGGCTTCGGCCACGGCCATCTCGGAATTGGATTGTGTCGCGACAGCCGCCTGGCTGGCATCTCCCGGGGCAGAAGCCTGGCTGGCCCCCGCGCTGAGCGCGACGTCCGCGCCGGTCGAAAGATCTGTGCTGAGCGCGGCCGTGTTTGTCTGGCAGCCCGAAAGCAGGGCCACGCCGATAGCCGCAGTGATCAGCAGATGGGTCTTGTGTGCCGGCAAATTCACGCTCTGTATGATGTTTTTCGTCCCGCCCGTACCTCCTTACAACATGCACCCCGCTCCGGGCAATCCACAGAACAATGTGCTTTTCGGGTGGCGGCAAGCCGGCAAACATGCGAAAATGTTCATGATATGTGCCAAAAACATCCATCAAGGCGGATGAAATCGATGGTCATCGAAAGTGGAGTTTCGTTCCCTCGCCCCGGTCACGCAGTGTTCGGCACAGCCCTGGGCTACATGGCGCTCGCCTGGAGCGGCCGCGGACTGACCCGCGTCTGCCTGCCCGAAAAAACCCAGGCTGCGGCCGAGCGCCGCCTGCTGCGGCTCGCCGGAGAGCCCGATGCAGAGAGGGCCGGCGCCGCCGACGCGCCGGACTGGATTGCAACGCTGATCGGCGACATCAGAAGATATGCCGAAGGTGTGGACGTCGATTTTTCATCCGTTCCGGTTGACCTCGCCGGCGTCGACCGGTTTCGGCTCGACATCTATGCCGCAGCACGGCGCCTCGGCTATGGCGAGACGACGACCTATGGCGGGCTTGCCGAAAGCTCGGGCCACAAGGGCATGTTCCGCGAAACAGGCGCCGCACTGGGCGCCAACCCTGTTCCGCTCGTTGTCCCGTGCCATCGCATTCTTGCCGCCGGCGGCAAGATCGGCGGCTTTTCGGCAACCGGCGGTTCCGCAACGAAGGAGAAGATGCTCGAACTGGAGGGCGTCCGCAGGGGCCCGCCGCCGGACCAGCAGGCCTCGTTCGGGTTCTGACCTTCGCACAGACGTCAGACGTGGATCGGGCGCCGTCAGCCCCCTATTCAGTCCCCTATTGGGAAGAGTCTGCGCTTGAAGGTGCGCTCGCGCTGCCTGCAGTTGTAGACCGGGCAGGATTTGGCATCCGCAGTCGGCACGTAGGCGCGCCGCGCCTCCTGCCCCACTGGGCAGAATTGATCGTTGCGCACATAGCGGTCGTAGCGCTGGACGCCCGATGTCGGCGAAATCCATCGCAGGATGGCCGCGCCCTGACTGCGAACAATGTCCTGGGTGCGCGCGCAGCTCATGTTGGTGGTCGTATACCGAGAAACGGCCTGCGCCTCCGCCGCCACCAGCGTCAGACACACAGCCAGCAGGATGGTTTTCATCGTCATCTCCAACACTCGACGCCACGCGCCAGCGCGACCCAACATAACACGTTGCGCCAGCCAAGGTTGCACGCCAAATGACCGGCGGCACGCCCGCGCCAATATTTGCAGGGATTGCATTCGACGCCAATTGCCGTTATATCCGCGTCGTTGATATTTCGGCCGACAGATCCGTGCCCCGCGACACTCTCGCGTTTGCAGACGTCTATCTCCAAAATTTCGATGCAACAGATCCGGCCTATCAGCTTGATCAAGACCAACTGCAAACGACAAGGATTATCGCAATGGCAACTGGCACCGTTAAGTGGTTCAACGCAACCAAGGGCTTCGGCTTCATTCAGCCCGACGCAGGCGGCGCGGACGTTTTCGTCCACATCTCCGCTGTTGAGCGTTCGGGCCTCGGCTCGCTGGCCGATGGCCAGAAGATCAGCTTCGAAATCGAACAGGACCGTCGCACGGGCCGTTCGTCGGCTGGCGCCCTCAAGGCAGTTTGATTTTAAGGCGCGCGGGGGCGAAAGCTCCAATCGCGTTGCAAGTCACGGATGTACTGGCGGCCGCGCGACGAGCGCGCCGGAATTCGGGACCTGAAGGACGATGCGGCAGATTGCCGTGAGCCAAGGTCCGGGAATCCAGGATCAACTGCTGACAGCGGAAGGCGGGGTTTGACCCCGCCTTTTTCTTTTCCAGGCCCGCGAGATCCCTGGGTGCCGAAGGATCAGCCCCGACAGGCCCCCACGCACCGGCGCTGCACCGCAAGATCTATCAAAAGTGGATTTCAGGGCAGCCAGTCGATCGGCACGAAGCCCGGCGCGGCCTTTACCCGGCCAAGCCATGCCGCAATCCCGGGAAACCGGCCGAGGGCATAACCGCCCGCGGGCGCGTCATGCGTGTAGGCATAGAGCGCGATGTCGGCGACGCTGATCGCATCTCCTGCAAGAAACGGCGTCTTCGTCAGTTGCGCTTCCATGACGCCCAGTGCCTTGTTGCCGCTTTCAAGCAGCGACGCCATGCGCTCGGGCGTGGCTTGGGCTGCCCGTTCGGGATAGATCCTCAGCGCCCGCCGAACGGCGATGTAGGGTTCGTGGCTGTACTGTTCGAAGAACAGCCATTGATAGGCCAACGCCCTGTCGTAGGCGTCGGCAGGCAACAGCGAGGTCCCTTCCGCCAGATGCAGCTGGATCGCGTTCGATTCGGCCAGGAAGCGCCCGTCCTCGAGCTCCAGCAGCGGAACCTTGCCATTGGCATTCTTGGCGAGGAATGCCGGCGAGCGCGTGGTTCCATCCCGCGAGCTGGTTTCCACATGCTTGAACGGCTTGTCGAGCAAGGCCATCAGCAGACGCGGCTTGTAGCAATTGCCGCTGTCGCTCATTCCATAGATCGTAACCATCGCGCTCACCCTTGTTTGGCGCGATTATCGATGCCGCCTGCCGGCGATCCAACGAATTCTTCTCGATCGAACGATCAGCTTTTGGAATGTTTCCGGCTTGCTACCGCCTTATCCGAAAAGCGGAATGACGATGCACTCGCCGCGCCGGTACTGCGATGTCTCGCGCGTACCTTCCTCGAACACGCTGCCGACCGGCTTCGCCGTCTCGAGAAGATCGCCCACCAGCAGGTCGACGCCGGCGCCAAGCGCGATTTCAAGACGGTCCTCGCTGTCGATGCCTTCGACCAGCACCTGCGCCCCTTGCGCCTTGAGGTCCGATATCACCGGCTTCAGCAAGCGGCCGGTCGCGGCATCGGCGCAGAATCGCTCGAATGACGCGCGGTCCAGTCTGACGATATCGGCGCCGACACGGCCCACGGCATCGACATCCGGTTGTCCGGCTCCATGGTGGCCGAGGGCGATGCGCAAGCCGAGCTGGCGCAGCGCGGCGACCAGCGCTTCGTCGGCGCCGCCGATCTCGCAGATCAACCGCGCGGCAGGGAAACCTTCGCCACCAAGACGCTGTGCCATGAAGCTCAGGTCAGCCAGGTCGCTTGCGTTTTCATCGCGACGAAACAGCAGGGCGACGTCGTCAACACCGATGTTGTGCGCATTGGCGAGCGGCAGGACTTCACACATCCGACCAACGATGGCGCGGTCCTCGGCACTCACTTCGGCCAGAAATTCGGACATCGCAACGGCGCTACCCTTGCGATAGGCCACGACATGCGCGTCCACGGCAACCGGCGTCAGACGCCCATCCTGATGGCCAAAAACCGGCTGGATGGCGCAGCGCAGGCGGAAATCACCATAAATGCCGAATTCCAGGCCAACCTCGTCGGCGACAATCGTTGCGGCCAAATCCGCAGGCAACGCACCGAACCCGAAAAACTCATCACTCATGGAAATGTCCTTTTGCCGAAGCTTCGGCTCAATTTCTGTGCGCGAACTGCTGGCAACTCTGCCGCCCCATTCGCAATGTTCAGGTTGGGCCGAACCGCCGGCTCCGCGATGGCTGGTTCGAACAGGTCGAAATTGGCGGGAACGATCTCCGGCAGCGCCAGCGCGAAACCCTGCACCATCGACGCGCCGGAACGCTCCGCAAGCTGCAGCTGCCAGCTTTCCTCGAGGCCTTCGAAGACGGTGCGAATGCCCTTCTCTTCGAACTTCGCCACCATTTCCTTGAGCAGGGCGAAACCCGCGCCCGATTCCATCAGCCTGCTGATCCAGTGCGCGTCGAACTTGACGATGTCCGGCTTGATGTCACGGATGCGCTTGATGTCGGACTCATCCGACCCGAAATCGTCCACTGCGATGCGAAGGCCGCTGGCCTTGAGAACGCCAACGAATTCAAACAGCGCTGTCTCCGATGGCGGCTTCTTTTCGGTGATCTCGCAGACGATCCGGCGCGGATCGATTCCCGTCTCGGCGAGCACCTGTCGCATGTCGCGCAGCGCGTGCTCGGAAACCGAGCGGTCGATGAACACGGACGGATCGAAATTGATGAAGATCGAGGCCTGCCTGGGCAGGAATGCCGCCGCGTTGAGCAAATGAAGCGTTCGCGTCAGTGTCTCGACCTGCAGCCGCTCGGCTGCATCGATGGCCGCGAAGAAGACGCCGGGCGGCACTGCGTCCGCGCCTCTGAACGGCCTGATCAGACCTTCGAAAGCAGAAGGATAAAGTCTACCCGCCTCAAATGAGAATATCGGCTGAAAAGCGCTGCGCAGGGCATGAATACCCCAGACGCCGGACGCAGATCCGTCGTCGTGCCGGATAATATGGGCGAGCCCGATGCTCTTCGACACGGTCCGTCCTATTCCGGAATGCTGCGAAATTGCTCCGCCAAATTCCCACCTAAGATTTGACCGGTGGTTAATGCGATGTGTCAAAATTGAACGAAGGGGGTTCAGTCGGTTGTTTGTGCACAACTTCCCGGCCATGTTGGCCCATCACATCGCGGCGCTGGGCGCCTCAATCTGCTTGCGATTCCGCTTCTCTTGCGACATTACAACGCCGCGCGCAGTTGGCGCGCACGGTAGCAGCAACAATCTGAACCTGCGCATGAACCCTGTTGAAAACCGATCCCGATCGTCGGGGGCAATGCGCTGAAGCTCGCGGTGACCCGCCGCGTCCCTTCCGAACCGGAGACCTGAAGTCATGGCTTTTCTTGCCGATGCCCTTTCCCGCGTTAAGCCTTCCGCGACCATCGCGGTCACGCAGAAAGCGCGCGAGCTGAAAAATGCCGGCCGTGACATCATCGGCCTGGGCGCCGGCGAGCCGGATTTCGATACACCCGACAATATCAAGAATGCCGCGATCGAAGCGATCCGCCGCGGCGAGACCAAGTACCCACCGGTTTCCGGCATCGTGCCGCTGCGCGAGGCGATCGCCAGGAAGTTCAAGCGCGAGAACAATCTCGACTACAAGCCCGAGCAGACCATCGTCGGCACCGGCGGCAAGCAGATCCTGTTCAACGCCTTCATGGCGACGCTGAACCCCGGCGACGAGGTGATCATCCCCCGGCCCTACTGGGTGAGCTACCCCGAGATGGTGGCGATCTGCGGTGGCACGTTGGTGTTTGCCGAAACGAGCATCGACAACGGCTTCAAGCTGACCGCCGCGGAACTTGAGCGCAGGATCACGCCAAAGACGAAATGGCTGTTGATGAACTCGCCGTCGAACCCCTCGGGCGCCGCCTATTCGGAAGCCGAATTGCGCGCGCTCGCCGACGTGCTGCTCAAGCACCCGCATGTCTGGACGCTGACCGACGACATGTACGAGCACCTGACCTATGGCGACTTCGTCTTCAAGACGATCGCCGAGGTCGAACCGGCGCTCTATGACCGCACGCTGACCATGAACGGCGTGTCGAAAGCCTATGCCATGACCGGCTGGCGCATCGGCTACGCTGCCGGCCCGATCCAGTTGATCAAGGCCATGGACATGATCCAGGGCCAGCAGACATCAGGCGCCTGCACCATCGCACAGTGGGCATCGGTCGAAGCGCTCAACGGCCCGCAGGACTTCATCGTCAAGAACAAGGCGATCTTCCAGGCTCGCCGCGACCTCGTCGTGTCTATGCTCAACCAAGCGCGCGGCATCACCTGTCCGTCGCCGGAAGGCGCCTTCTACGTCTACCCCTCCTGCGCCGGCCTGATCGGCAAGAAGACGTCCGGCGGCAAGCTCATCGACACCGACGAAACCTTCTGCTCGGAGTTGCTCGAAGCCGAAGGCGTGGCGGTGGTGTTCGGCTCGGCGTTCGGCCTGGGACCCAACTTCCGCATTTCCTACGCGACGTCGGACGCCCTGCTGGAAGAGGCATGCACGCGTATCCAGCGCTTCACCGCCTCGCTGGTCTGAGTCGACAAGAACGCTGATTTTCGAAGAACCCGGCTCCTGCCGGGTTTTTCTTTGCCGGGACATGAATGCGCGCACTCAAACTGGCGCAGGGCTCCGCGATTCATCGATTCTCATACGCTGTTATACATTTGCATATTGCCGCGTCGGGGCGAATGCTGTTTACTCTGATTCATACTATTTCCGCCTGTGAGGGCGGACTGGCGCAGAGGCATTCAGAGGCCGGAATTGTATCAGCGGACGCAGCATCAGCAGGCGCAAAGGAGCACTCCGGTGCTCCTGCGCGTTATGTTTTTGCTATTGTCGTTTTTTGCTGTCCTGAGCGCCTCGGTTGCATCGGCCCATACTGCTCACGCCAGCAACCACGAGCTACGGGCCTCGGACAGCGCCGGCCCGGCTGACGAGCAACAGACCCTGTTTCTTGGCGACGAGACCCTTGCTCTCGCCGAATGCAGTGGTGACGGCTTTGACGAAAGCTCCGCACCGGAGGCCGCCTATGGCTATCTGGCCTCGAGCATTGGCAAGTCGACCCTTCCCGCCTTTCCGCTGTTCGATTTCCTGCGCGTCCGAACGTGCGCGCCACGCGCGCCGCCGGCAGTGTCCTGACGGCGCAAAGCGCCCCATCTGCGCCGCCCGATCGCTCGCGTCTCGCGTCAACTTCCAAATCCTGGCCCGAGCCGGTCGCCACCAGCGGGACCCGTCGTCCCGAAGCAATTCCAGGAAACATCATGTCCAAGACCCATCCACTCGGATTCCGTATCGAACGCGACCTCAAGGAAGCACTCGTCAAGGCAGCCAAGGACGATCACCGTTCCGTGTCGTCGATGGTCGAGATCATCATCGCGCGCTGGCTGCGTGACCGCGGCTATCTGGTCGAAAAGGAAGAGCGGGCCGCCTGAGCCCAGCCGCTTCCGTCAGTCCACCCGGCGGCGCAAGTCGTGTCGCCGGGTAGTATGCGCCAACAATTTTCCGCCTCCCCGTGCATTCGGCAAAGTTCATCGAAGCAAGGTCCAGGCTGGCCCGGCATGCGAAGTGCATCGTGTTTTGCGACGCAGCATCAATAACTTCGAACACTTCGCGGATGCTTCTACGACCAAAGTCATAATCCCAAAGCAGCGATGGATAACGTCCGCCTCCCGGCGTTATCAATCCACCGTCGTTAGGTTCGGCGGATACCTGCCGAGATTCGTCTCCAGGCCCGTTACCGCCGACACTCTGGGAGGAGATATTATGGCTATTTCGGCAACTGCCGGCGCGCGTCCGCGCGGCATGACGCGCGAAGAGAAGAAAGTTATCTTCGCTTCGTCGCTGGGTACCGTGTTCGAATGGTACGATTTCTATCTTTACGGTTCATTGGCTGCCTTCATCGGCGCCACATTCTTTGCCTCCTACCCTGAGGCCACCCGCAACATCTTCGCACTGCTCGCCTTCGCCGCCGGCTTCCTGGTCCGGCCGTTCGGCGCGCTCGTCTTCGGCCGCATCGGCGATCTCGTCGGCCGCAAATACACCTTCCTGGTCACCATCCTGATCATGGGCCTGTCGACCTTCCTGGTCGGCCTGCTGCCCGGCTCGGCCTCCATCGGCATCGCCGCCCCGATCATCCTGATCGCGCTGCGCATGCTGCAGGGCCTGGCTCTCGGCGGCGAGTATGGCGGTGCAGCGACCTATGTCGCCGAACACGCGCCCGACGACCGTCGCGGCTACTACACCTCGTGGATCCAGACCACCGCGACGCTCGGCCTGTTCCTGTCGCTCGTGGTCATCCTGCTCGTGCAGACCTGGCTCGGCAAGGAAGCCTTCGCCGCCTGGGGCTGGCGCGTTCCGTTCCTGCTGTCCTTCGTCCTGCTCGGTATTTCGGTATGGATTCGTCTGTCGCTGTCGGAATCGCCGACCTTCCAGCGCATGAAGGAAGAGGGCAAGGGCTCGAAGGCGCCGCTGACGGAGGCTTTCGGCCAGTGGAAGAATGCCAAGATCGCCCTGCTCGCCTTGTTCGGCCTCACCGCCGGCCAGGCCGTCGTGTGGTATGCTGGCCAGTTCTACGCCTTGTTCTTCCTGCAGAACGTGCTCAAGGTCGATGGTCAGTCGGTCAACATCATGATCGCCATCGCCCTGCTGCTCGGCACCGGCTTCTTCGTCGTCTTCGGCTGGCTGTCCGACAAGATCGGCCGCAAGCCGATCATCATGGCCGGCCTGGCGCTGGCCATCGTCACCTACTTCCCGCTGTTCAAGGCGCTGACCTGGGCTGCGAACCCGGCACTCGCCACTGCCCAGCAGGACGTTCGCGCAACCGTGACCGCCGCACCCGGCGACTGCAAGTTCCAGTTCAACCCGGTCGGCACCGCGAAGTTCACCACCTCGTGCGATATCGCGACCTCGTTCCTGACCAAGAACTCGGTTCCCTACGACGTCGTCACCACGGCGGCTCCGGGCACCCCGGCCACCGTCAAGATCGGCAACGAGACCGTGACGTCCTTTGACGCGATCGCCGCAGGCGACGCAGCCAAGGCAAACGACGCGGCCTTTTCAAAGGCGGTCAACATCGCCCTGCACGACGCCGGCTACCCGCTGGTCCGCGGCACCGCCAAGGTTGCCGACCAGAAGCTCGACGCCTTCATCGCCGCCAACCCCGAGCTGAAGCTTGACGCTGCCGCGATCCGCGCCGGCGACAAGGCGACGATGCCGACCGAACAGGCGATCAAGGACAAGCTGGTCACCGCAGAAGAAGCTGCCGGCGCACCGGAAGTCGGCTTCTTCAACATCCCCAAGGGCGGTTCCTTCGCGATGGTCGCCGACCCGGCAGCCGTCAACTGGCCAATGATCATCGGCATCCTGTTCATCCTGGTCGTCTACGTGACCATGGTCTACGGCCCGATCGCCGCGATCCTGGTCGAGATGTTCCCGACCCGCATCCGCTACACCGGTATGTCGCTGCCTTACCACATCGGCAACGGCTGGTTCGGCGGCCTGCTGCCGGCAACCGCCTTCGCCATGAGCGCTGCGGCCGGCGATATCTACTACGGCCTGTGGTATCCGATCGCAATTGCGGCGATGACGCTGATCATCGGCACGCTGTTCGTCAAGGATACGCTCGGCACCGACCTCAACGCCAAGGACTGATCCTCGGCCACTGACGACAAAGCCCGGCAGGTGCCAACCTGCCGGGCTTTTTCGTTTTCCCCGCCGCCTTTTCGGCAGCGGAGGGCGCCATATTGCCAGTGCCGACTGTTATGGCACGTCCTGGATGGCGACGATCTTTGCATCGAATTCCTTGCAGGCATTATCGTGGCAGATGCCGTTGATCCAAACCTGGCCGTCGTCGAACATGATGCCCTTGTAGTTGACGAACAGATCCTCGTACTTCTGATCGGTGACCGCCTTGGTGATCGATGGCGTGAAAATCCCGTCATAGTTTTTGACAAACGCCTTTGCCGACCTGATGTGGGTTTCCTTGCCGTTTACGCTCACGCCGATCGGGTAGCTCACAAGTTCGGCCACGCCCGCCGCGTCATGCGCTGCAACCGCTTTCTGCAGGGCATTGATCAGGGCCTCATATTTTGTGTGATCGCCGAGCAACTGGTCGATGGATTGGTTGGTCGTGTCGTTCTGCGCTCCCGCAGGGACAACCCAGACCAAGGCAATGGAGGTCGCAAGTAGAATGTGCCGCATCGAATTTCGCATCTTCACAAGCCTTTCAATTGCTGTTGCAGTTGGGGTTATTCGGGCCGCTATCCTGCGGCCCGAATTGTCGCCATCGGCGCTGCCGGCATCGCCTGTTGCCGCATGTCGCCCGGCTGCGCGGTTTCGGTGCCTTGGTCGCCTTTCGGGACGAGTCCCAGGCCGCCGGGCAGGTCAGCTTCAGGCGTTGATCCAGCATTTGGTCAGCGCATGACCGCCCATCAGCTCGCCATTGGGATCGTCGATCCAGCCGCCCACCCTGGTGCCCGTGGCGTCGATGTAATTGTTGAACATCGGCACGACGACTCCGCCCTCGTCGCGCAACATCACGGCGGCCTGGCGATAGAGATCCTTGCGCTTGGCCTGGTCGAGTTCGCCGCGGGCGGACAGGATCAGCTTGTCGAAATCCTCGCGCTGGAAGCGGGTGTCGTTCCACTCGGCCTTGGACAGGTAGGCGATGGAGTAGACCTGGTCCTGCGTCGGTCGTCCGGTCCAGTAAGACATCGAGAACGGCTGCTTGTTCCAGACCTCCGACCAGTAGCCGTCGCCGGGCTCGCGCTTGACGTCGATGGTGATGCCCGCCTTGGCGGCGCTTTGCTGGTAGAGCTGGGCGGCATCGACGGCGCCGGGGAACGCGACGTCAGAGGTGCGCAGCAGCACCGGGCCGCTATGACCTGATTTCTTGTAGTGGAACGCCGCCTTGTCCGGATCGTATTTGCGCTGCTCGATGTCGTCGGGAAACATCGCATAACCCTTGGTCACCGGCATGTCGTTGCCGACCGAGCCGTAGCCGCTGAGGATCTTCTGCACCATCTCCTCGCGGTCGACGGCGTATTTCAGCGCCAGCCTCAGGTCGTTGTTGTCGAACGGCGCGGCGTTGCAATGGGCGATGAAGACGTAGTGTCCCTTGCCCGGGACATTGCGGATCCCGACACCAGGTACGCGCTTGATCAGGTCGACGATCTTCGGTTCGACGCGATTGATCATGTCGACCTGGCCGCCTTGCAGCGCCGAGGTTCGTGCGGTCGCATCGTTGATGACCACGATCTCGATCTGGTCGGCATGGCCGCGCTTGTCGCTGCCCCAGTAGCCCTTGTGCAACTCGCCGACATGGCGGACGCCGGGCTCGTTGACGCCGACCTTGTACGGTCCCGTGCCGATACCCGCGGTCGGATTGTCCTTGCCGCCATTGGGCTGGATCATCAGGTGATAGTCGCTGACCACATAGGGCAGGTCGGCATTGGCTTCCTTGAGCTGGATGACGACGTTGTCGCCGTCGACCTTCATGCTTTCGAACTGGGACACGAAGGCCAGCGCAGCCGACTTCGAGTTCTCGTCGGCATGGCGCTCCAGCGTCGCCACGACGTCGGCTGGCGTCAGCTCCTTGCCGTTGTGGAACGTGACGCCCTTGCGGATCTTGAAGCGCCAGGTCTTGGCGTCATCGGAGGCCTCATAGGACTCCGCGAGGCGCGGCTCGATCTCGCCTGCCGGCGTGACCTCCAGCATCTGCTCGCCCCAGTTGCGGCCGAGCGTGTACGGCACCTGGCTTGCCCAGGTAGCCGGATCGAGGCTGTCGGTGGCCGCGCCACCGACCATGCCGGCCTTCAGGATACCGCCCTTGACCGGCGCCTGCGCGCGGGCAGCACCGGCCAGCAATGTGTTTGCCGAAAGCGCGGTGACGCCAAGCGCTGCGGCCCTGCCGAGAAAGTCCCGGCGAGAAAGGCGCCCGCTGACAACGAGGCTGCTGAGATGATCGAGTTCACTGGACATAAGACTGCGTACCTCCTGATGGTGCGACGGCATGTCGTCATGTTGTTCCCACGCCCGATATTGATTGCCGGAGGCCAGCGGAAAGCCGGCTGAATGCGACATTCAATGCCGCTTTTGAAGCGCCGGGGCTTTTGTCTTCCGTAGCGGCAGGCTGTTCGGCGCAACCCCTTGCCCTGTCCGCAAAGCCGTGTGACGATGGCGCGACGTAGGGAGGCTCAACAAACGAGAAAGTGCCCGCGACGGCCGAACAGGCCGGCCGCCGCTTCAGGGAAAAACGCCTGAGTGGAGGTCAGCTCTCATGGGTAGTCGCGCCGGAGGAAGACGCACGGGACCGAAATGCATCGCCATCGTCGGTCCCTACGCCAGCGGAAAAACCACTCTCTTTGAAGCCCTTCTCGCCCGCACGGGCGCCATTTCCAAACAGCATCCGGTTGCATCCGGAAACACCGTCTCCGATCACTCCGCCGAAGCGAGAGCGCACGCGATGAGCGTCGAAGCGGTGTTCGCCACCACCGAATTCATGGGCGAGAGCATCACATTCGTCGACTGCCCCGGCTCGGTCGAATTCGCCTTCGAAGCCGAGCCCGTGCTCGCCGCTTGCGACCTTGCCGTCGTCGTCGCCGAGCCCGACGAAAAGAAGGTGCCGGCACTGCAGCTGATCATGCGCAAGCTCGACGATCTCGGCGTGCCGCGCATCCTGTTTCTCAACAAGATCGACAAGGCCTCCGCCGGCGTCCGCGACACGCTGAAGCTGCTTCAACCGGTCAGCCGCTCGCCGCTCTTGCTGCGCCAGATACCGCTGCGCAAGGATGGCGTCGTCGTCGGTTCGATCGATCTGGCGCTCGAGCGCGCCTATATCTACCGCGAGTACGCCGAGAGCGAAATCGCCGAGATTCCCGGCGACGAAAAGGCGCGCGAGCTCGAGGCCCGCTTCGCCATGCTCGAGACGCTGGCCGACCACGACGACCAGCTGATGGAGCAATTGCTCGAAGAGATCGAACCACCCAAGGACGAGATCTTCGACGACTTGGCGGCCGATCTGCGCGACGGATCGGTGACGCCCGTGCTCATCGGTGCTGCCGAGAAGGGCAACGGCGCGCTGCGGCTGCTGAAGGCGATCCGCCACGACGCGCCCGACGTCGAAGCGACGCGCAAGCGCATTGGCCTCGCCGACGGCAGCGCAGCCGTGGTGCAGGTGATGAAGACGATCCACACCTCGCATGCCGGCAAGCTTTCGGTGTCGCGTATCCTGTCAGGGCAGGTCAACGACGGCGTGGAACTGTGGCTGAACGCCAGCGACACGGCCAAGGTGTCCGGCATCTACCGCATGCTCGGCAAGGAACAGTCGAAGCTCGCCAGCACCGCTGCCGGCGACACTGTCGCCCTCGGCAAGCTCGACAATGCCGCGACCGGCCAGACCCTGACCGCGGCCAAGGGCGGAACCAGGCAACTGGTCACCCTCGACCCACCAAAGCCGGTCTATGCCTTCGCCCTGCGTCCCAAGGAACGCAAGGACGAGGTCAAGATGTCGGCGGCAATCCAGCGCCTGGCCGAGGAAGACCCCTCGCTGACCCTGCACCACAACCAGGACTCCGCGGAAACTGTGCTGTCTGGCCATGGCGAGATGCATCTGCGGGTCATCCGCGAGCGCCTCGAGGGACGCAACCAGATCGCCGTCGAAGGCCACGCACCCGCCGTGCCTTACCGCGAGACGATCCGCAAGGGCGCCCAGCAGCGCGGCCGCCACAAGAAGCAGTCCGGCGGTCACGGCCAGTTCGGCGATGTCGTCATCGAAATCAAGCCGCTGCCGCGCGGCAGCGGCTTCGAGTTCACCGACACCATCACCGGCGGCGTCGTTCCCAAACAGTACATTCCCTCGGTGGAAGCCGGCGTGCGCGATTTCCTGAAGACCGGCCCGCTCGGCTTCCCGGTGGTCGACGTCGCGGTCAACCTGTCCGACGGCTCCTATCATACCGTCGACTCCTCCGACATGGCGTTCCAGATGGCCGCCAAGATCGCCATGAAGGAAGGCATGGCGACCTGTTCGCCGGTGCTGCTCGAACCGGTGATGAAGGTCGAGATCTTCACGCCGTCCGACGCCACGGCGCGCATCATCGCTCTCGTGCCGCAGCGCCGGGGCCAGATCCTCGGCTATGATGCCCGCTCCGGCTGGCCCGGATGGGATGTGGTCGAGGCGACGATGCCACAATCGGAGATCGGCGACCTGATCATCGAACTGCGCTCAGCGACGGCGGGTGCCGCCACCTACCGGGCCGACTTCGACCACATGGCCGAGCTGACCGGGCGGCTTGCCGACGATGCGATGCATTCCGCAGGCAAGGCGGCATAGGTCCAGCTTCGTCGAGAAGCAGCGTATGCCCTCCCCTTCCGGGGAGGGCGAGCCGCGCGAGTTGATCGCCGCAGCTCCGCCCCGGCCAGCGGCCTGTCCCTGCCCGGCGGAAATGGCCCCGGCCCCGCTTCACGTTCTATTGATGGCATCGGTTGTAACGCGACGTCGTTCACCGACGTATGTGTTACGAGAGCGTTGAGTTCGCGCATGGCAAGGGAGACTTTTCCGGAGCATCTGGAGAACCGAGCATGGCATTCATTCACCGCCGTCCGTCCTGGTCGATCGCCGAGGCACAGGCGACGCCGGAGGACATGTTCCTCAACCGTCGCGCGATCCTTGCCGGCATGGGGATTGGCCTTGCAAGCCTGGCCATGCCCCGGCAGGCGCTTGCCGAGGAAGCCGACCCGACGGCCGAACTGTACCCGGCCAAACCCAACACCGCCTACAAGCTAGACCGCTCGCTGACGCCGGAAGCAATCAACGCCAACTACAACAACTTCTACGAATACGGCACCTACAAGGAGATTGCTGCCAGCGCGCAGCAGCTCAAGACGCGGCCGTGGGAAGTCGAAATCGGCGGCCTTGTCGACAAGCCGATGACCATTGCCATCGACGACCTGATCCGCAAATTCCCATTGGAGACGCGGCTCTACCGCCATCGCTGCGTCGAGGCCTGGTCGATGACCATCCCGTGGAGCGGCTTTCCGCTGAAGTCGCTGGTGGCCATGGCGAGTCCGAGCGCCGACGCCAAATTCGTGCGCTTCGAGACCTTCCTCGACCCCAAGATGGCGATTGGCCAGAACGACTTCGTCTACCCCTGGCCCTATGTCGAAGGAGTGACCATCGCGGAGGCGGCGCTCGATCTGCCCTTCCTCGTCACCGGCGCCTACGACAAGCCGTTGGCCAAGCAGTTCGGTGCGCCGCTGCGCCTCGCCCTGCCCTGGAAGTACGGCTTCAAGTCGATCAAGTCGATCCGCAAGATCGAGTTCGTCGCCGAGCAGCCGGTCGGGCTTTGGGAGGCGATCCAGCCAAGCGAGTACGGCTTCTGGGCGAATGTGAACCCGGAAGTGTCGCATCCGCGCTGGAGCCAGGCCAAGGAGCGCGTCCTGCACACGGGCGAACTCGTGCCGACGCAACTATTCAATGGCTATGCCGAGGAGGTCGGCCAGATCTATGCCGGCATGGACCCGGCAAAGCTCTACATGTGACCAGCTACGCCTTGGCCGCCTGCACCTGCCACCAGCACGGTCGCCCGTCCACGAACGAATGGCCGGTAGGCATCAGCTCTATGGCGTCGGGCACGTCGAATGCGCCGAGCAGCAACGCCACGACGGGCGCGTCGTCGATGGCGCCGAGTCGGCTGCTGCTTGACGCTCGGACTCAATCTCCGGCGCGTCGGTATCAACGTTTGGACGCAGCGTGAAACAGTCGGCGACCGGTGTCCGCTTGGCAAAGAAAAGCGGCGTCCGGACATGTTTCCGAACGCCGCTTTTTGCGGACCGTCCCGCGGGAGGCGGTACGGCAGGTCCGCCGCTTCGTGGCCAATCTCTAGATCGGCAATTTGCTGGACGCGGCGCGTTGCCTGAGCCTGGTGCGTTCGGGTGATGCCCCCATCTCCCGGCGCGCCATCACCGCGTCCATGGAAAAACTAGGCGCGTGAATGGATTCGAGGAACGTTACCCGAGGTTACATGTCACTGTTACGTGGCCGCGGATGCCACGATGGCAAAGGCAGCCGCGACATTTTTGGACGCGCCGGAGAAACGGCAAAGATGCTTGCTGAAACGTCCCATCATTGCCTCGCCCTCACCTGAACGCAGGTAACAAAAAAGCCGGATCCAAGAAGATCCGGCTGAGTTTGTTTGGAAGTGCCGATTAAGGCTAACCTCCAGAGGGGAACACTCGAGGGCGCTAATGGGAGGAGGAACGCGCCCTTGAGATGATTGTTATATGTGCTCTCCATGCCCAAGAAACAAGCATCTATTTTGCATCGCACGCATGCAAAAAGATGACGGCTGTGGTCCAACAATGTTAGAGGCCTCATAGGACCAAGATTTTGGCCGAAAATCGCCCCCTCGGCCATGCTGCAACGCACCGTGCCCGACCGTTTCTGCAAAGAAATCCGTCAAAACCTATGTTGCGATGCAATAGTGCCAAACAGGGCACGACAAATCCACGCTTGCGGCAGAAGCTGCGCCATTGGGCAGACTGCCGGCATTTTGCGTCCGGGCGATGAAAGGAAGTGCAGCGCATGCGCAAGGCTTCGGCGATAGCCGGCAGCATTGTCTTTTTCGGCGTGGCGCCCGGTGTCGTCGCCGGCCTGGCGCCCTGGCTCCTGGCCGGTCGCTACGGCGTGCCGCTGTCGCCATGGCCCGTCGCCGTTGCCGGCCTTCTGCTCGTCGTGGCCGGTCTTGCAGTGCTGCTGCATGCATTCGCACGCTTTGCCCTCGAGGGCCTCGGCACCCCTGCTCCCATCGCCCCGACCGACCGCCTGGTCGTCTCGGGCGCCTACCGCTATGTGCGCAACCCGATGTATGTCGCGGTGCTGTCGATCATCCTCGGCCAGGCAATCATGTTCGCACACTGGCCGCTCGTCGCCTACGCCGTGGTGGTCGGCGCTGCCATGATGGTCTTCGTGCGGGTTTACGAGGAGCCCGTTCTGGCGCGACGCTACGGCGCGCAGTACCTGGACTATTGCGCCCACGTTCCGGGCTGGCTGCCGCGCCTCACGCCCTGGCGGGGCGAAACGCCATAGGCCGCGCGGAGAGGCTTGCGCGGTCGGATGCTCGTTAGCGCATCGGCCCGAAAATCTGACCCCTATGTTCGGAAAGCACTATTCGCCAACTCAATAAGTTAGAGCGTCGTTTGTACGTCCATTCGGATGCACGGCTCTAGCGTCGGTCCGCAGCCCGGGCGGCGCTCAATAGGCCCAGCTGCGCGCCTTGGAAATCACGAAGTCGCGGAACACATGGAGCTTCGCCTGATCCCGCATGGTGTCGGGGTAAGCGAAGTAGGTGTCGAACGACGGCACCTCGGTTTCCGGCAGAAGCTGCACGAGGCCGGCATCCTTGCCCACCACATAGTCCGGCAGCATCGCAATGCCGGCGCCGGTCTGCACCGCGCGCTTGATCGACAGGATGTCGTTGATCTGAAGCGTCGGCACGCGCTGGCCGCCCTCGAAGTCGCCGACCGTTTCCAGCCAGTTCAGCTCGCTCAGATGCGTCGGCACCGGCACGCCGAATGTGACGATGCGGTGGTTCTTCAGTTCGGCGATCGACGCCGGCTTGCCGTATTTGTTGACGTAGGCCGGCGAGGCGTAGAGGTGGAAATGCACGGTGAACAGCCGGCGCTGGATCAGGTCGGGCTGCTGCGGCTGGCGCAGTCGGATGGCGCAGTCGGCCTGGCGCATGGTCAGGTCGAGCTCCTCGTTGGCGAGGATCAGCTGGACATGGATATCGGGATAGAGCTCGAGAAATTCCTGGATGCGCTCGGTCAGCCAGCCGGCCCCGAGGCCGACGGTCGTCGTCACCTTGAGCACGCCCGACGGCCGGTCCTTGGTTTCGGTCAGTCTGGTCTTGATCGTTTCGAGCTTCACCAAGACGTCGTGCGCCGTGCGGAACAGCATCTCGCCCTGCTCGGTGAGCACCAGGCCGCGCGCATGGCGGTGAAACAGCGGCACGCCGATGTCGTGCTCAAGCGCACTGACCTGGCGAGAGATCGCCGACTGCGACAGCCTCAGCGTCTCCGCCGCATGGGTGAAGGAGCCAGCCTCCGCCGCTGCGTGAAACACGCGCAACTTGTCCCAATCCAACGCCATGGTTTCCCCTCTTATGCTTGGCGTCTGGCCGGCCTATTCGGCCGCTTCGCGATGCACTTCAATTCCAGCCAGGTACTTTTCCGCTTCGAGCGCCGCCATGCAGCCAAGCCCAGCCGCGGTCACCGCCTGACGGTAGATGTCGTCGGTGACGTCGCCGGCAGCGAACACGCCCGGCACATTGGTGCGTGTCGAATTCGGCTCGGTCCACAAATAGCCATTCGGCTTCTGCTTGAGCTTGCCGATGAACAGCTCGACTGCCGGCGCATGGCCGATCGCCACGAACACGCCATCGGTCGCCATTTCGGTGATGGCCCCGGTGTGGACGTTCTTCAGCTTGACGCCATTGACCGACGGCGGCAGCGGCTTCTGCGCCGCGGCACCGACGATTTCTTCGACAGCATGGTCCCAGATCACCTTGATGTTGTCCTTGGCGAACAGGCGCTCCTGCAGGATACGCTCGGCGCGGAAATGATCGCGCCGATGCACGACCGTAACCGTCTTGGCGAGGTTGGAGAGATACAGCGCCTCCTCGACCGCCGAATTGCCGCCGCCGACCACAACGACATCCTTGCCGCGGTAGAAGAAGCCGTCGCAGGTGGCGCAGGCCGACACGCCGAAGCCCTGGAACACCTGCTCGGAGGGCAGGCCCAGCCACTTCGCCTGCGCACCGGTTGCGATGATCAGCGCGTCGGCGGTGTACAGCGTGCCGGAATCGCCCTTGGCGCGGAACGGCCGCACGTCGAGATCGACCTCTGTGATGATGTCGTGGATCATCTCGGTGCCGACATGCTCGGCCTGCGCCCGCATCTGCTCCATCAGCCACGGCCCCTGGATCGGATCGGCGAAGCCCGGATAGTTCTCGACCTCGGTGGTGATCATCAGCTGGCCGCCCTGCTGCATGCCGGCGACGAGCACCGGCTTGAGCATCGCGCGCGCCGCATAGATGGCCGCCGTGTAGCCGGCGGGGCCGGAACCGATAATGAGAACGGGCGCATGTTTGGCGGTCATCGAAGTGCCTTCATGGATCAATGGAAACGAATGGCGCCCCGATAAGGGGCGGATCAGCCACTAATCTAGGTGTTCACCCATGGCGGGCGCAAGGCGGCAAGATGTTACTCCCCCGAAAGCTTGACTGGCGCAGCCGCGTCACATCGCCGTAAGCGGGGCTTCCGCATTTCGTCTCGCCTGGGTTTCCCAACCGATGTGAGTAGTTTAGTTACAATGTCGCGCAAGATTCTTGCGCGAACACTGGAGCCCTTATGCCCATCAAGGCCGATCTCGACGCCATCGACTGGAAGATCCTGCGCGAGTTGCAGGACGACGGACGGATGACCAACGTCGAGCTTTCGCGGCGTGTCGGCATCTCGGCTCCACCCTGCCTGCGCCGGGTCAAGCGGCTCGAGGAAGAAGGCATCATCCAGCGCTACCGCGCCCTGCTCAACGCACCGGCGCTCGGCATGGACGTGGTTGCGTTTTGCCTCGTTGGCCTCAACCGCCAGTCGGAGGTCGACCTCAAGGGTTTTGCCGACCGCACGCGCGGCTGGCCCATCGTCCGCAGCGCCTGGATGGTATCGGGCGAATCCGACTTCATGCTCCACTGCGTCGCGCCCGATCTAGGCAGCTTCCAGACCTTCGTCATCGAGGAACTGACATCGTCGCCGAACGTCGACACGGTGCGCACCGCCTTGACCATCAAGCAGGTCAAGGACGACGGACTTGTGGCGATCTAAAGCGCCGTGCGTCCGAATGGACGCACAAAGGACCCTCTGACTTACCGAGTTGGCGCATCGTGCTTTCCGAAAATCGGGTCCGATTTTTTCGGGCCGATGCGCAATGACGCAATTGCGTCACCGTTCAACGGGACGCGACCTGCAAAAGCTCGTCTGCCGCGTCTGCTGGAAAGGTGAAACCACGTTTATCGAAACGGAATGCGTATCCAGCTTTGACCTTTAAGTCGGGCCAAAGCCGCAGTCGCGGCGCGGCCCAGCGGGCGCTTCAGTTCCCTGAAAAGCTTCTCGATGCCTTTTGTCTTGACGGGTTTGGGGCGCTCGATTGCCAACATGCTGGCCAGTTCGGAACCGGACATTCCCTTTTCTGACACGATGTCCTGAATACACACTGCCGGGTCCACCTGGTAGACCACCAGATGCCGCCAGGCGTGGGATGCCGGATCGAACATGAAAACGTCCACCGGCTCAGTAATCTCCGTACTCAACTCGAGCAGCTTGCGGGCGGCTCGACGGGAGATGACATAGGCGCCGGTTCCGAGATGCGCTTGGCGCAGCCTTCTGACCGACCTGCCCGAAACCGTTCCTGACTCGCATCTGTCTACGAACGTGCGAACCATGATCGTCTCGAGCTTGACGATATCCGCATCGTCCGGGATCCAGCTCGGGTCGGCCAGAATGGAGCCAGCATCCTCGCCGAAATGCACGTCATCCTCGAACACGACGCTGTATTCAGTGGGCGCTTCCGCGATTGCCTGCCAACACTTGATGTGGCTTAGAAAGCAGCCAATCTCGCCGTCGGCGAGCCGATATCCACCCCCACGCTCCGAGACTGGCCGCGCGGCAGGAGGCAATTGCCGACCATCGACCGCGGCAATGCGCGTGAACTCAAGACCCAGACTGTCGAACAGCGCGGACATGCGCTCCAATCGCTGGGGCGATCTGTCCAGGTTGATGACGAAGTTTTTCATTGTCACGAGGCCCGGCCTGAAGGCAAAGGTCCCGCATTCACCAAGGTCTCGATTTCAACCCTTTTGAAAACGGACCGACCGACGGCCACCAGCATTGCCATTCGAAATGGCTTCGCAAACTGCCTGCCAATGCGCGCCACCTCGTACACGAGCTTGGCTGTCCCCTTCCGCCTGGCAGATCTGGGATCATGCCGGTGAAATCGACGCCGATCGTCATCGATCTGGCTGGTCAAAGGACCGCCTAGCGCGCCCCCCGGGGCCCACATGTCCTGAACGCACAGCGCCGGCAGCATCTGCAGTACCTGCATTTCCGTCAGCAGTCCGCCGATCGAGGAAAACAAGATGACATCCGCTGGCTCGACATGCCGGCTCGTGTGTTCGAGCACCCTGACCGCAGTCATTTTGGATAGAAAGTAGCCGGCGGCCCCCAATTGGGCCGACTTCAGCTGCCTCAGTTCATGTCCAAGCGGCTTGCCCCAATTCCTGTAGGAAAGCTCGGCCCTGCCGAGATCGGTTTCGGCCCTTATCACCTCAGCATTCGCCGGAATCCAGCGATCTGACTTGAAGAAGTTTGCAGCATCGGCGGAAAGATGAATGTCGTCTTCCGCGACAAAACCCCACTCGTCATCGCCATCCGCGATCATCTGCCAGGCCTTGCGGTGGCTTTGAAGGCAGGCGATCTCCGCTGGAGACATGGAATTGACCCCCGACGACAACTGCCGCAGGCGTTCGACGTCCTGTTCCGGTATGCGTTTGGCATCGACTGCCGATACCCGCACGACGTCCAGATCCATGTGCGCCACCTGGCCCATGAACCATTCCAACCGGCCGGGGGACCGGTCGAGGTTGATCAAGTATATTTTCAAAGCACGATCTCTACCATGAATCGTACCCACGGCCCGAACCTGCAAGCAGCAGAGGGGGCGACAAGCCGGGGGCAGCCGACATTTCGCATTACATAAGACAGGTCAGCCCAAAATTTCAGCAAATTTTCGGCGCACGCCGTGTTTTCCGAAGGATAGTTCGCCCACACAGCCCGTGGCTTGCGACAACAACCGCGTGCAACCGGGCGCCAGATCCATGAGGATCGGACCCTCCTGCCCGGAGAAGCTCGAAATCGGCAACGTTTCCGGAATCATCAGCCAAAGCGTCGGCATCTCGCCGGAGCGCAGGGCTAGCCCTTGGCCCAGACCAGCTCATAGACCTTGCGCAGCCCCGCCGCTTCATTCTCGAGACGAAAGCGATGCGCGACGTCTTCGAGGCCAGCGGCGCCATGAGCATCGGCGAGCACAGGGTCGCCGAGGTAGGGCCTGATGGCCTCGCGGAGCGCGGCCCCATCGCCGGCCGCCACGACGGCGCCGGTGCGTCCCGGCGTGACGATCTCGGAATACGACCCGGCGTCGCTGGCGACAACAGCGGTGCGCGAGGCCATGGCCTCCAGCGGCGTCAGCCCAAAACCCTCGTTGCGCGACGGCGCCACGTAGAGCGACACGCGCCGGTACCATACCGCGACGTCGTCCACCTCGCCGAGAAGCAGGATGCGGTCCGAAAGCCCGGCAGCATCGATGCGCTGCCTGAGTTCGTCGGCAAAGCCCTTGTGCTCGGCGGTGACGCGGCCGGTGATGACAGCCGTCCACTCCGGATGGGCAGGCAAGAGTGCAATCATCGCATCGACGAAGAGGTCGGTGCCCTTGGAGTGACGGACCCGGCCAAAGCAGCCGATGGCAAATTTGCCCGGCAGCCCGGCAGCCGTGAACTCGTCATCGGGCTCACGTGCGGGATGGAACTTTTCGAGATCGACCCCGTGCATCACGACAGTGTGCGGCACTTCGAGAAAGCCGCCGGAAAGCCTGCTCGTGGCAATGACACCGTCCATCCGCCGGATCAGCCACTTGGTGAAAGGCTTGTGATCGCGTTGGGCGGCCGATGTGAAGACGAGCCGAATCGGGGCGCGCAGGAGATGACGCAGAACAATCCCCGCAGCCATCTCGGTGTTGCGTCGCGCGTGCCAGATGCGTGGCCGCTTTGACGCCGGCCGCCGGAATAGCAAGGGCAATTGCCACCAGCGCATCCTGGGCAAGCTGTCGGGCAGACCTGGCCCAACGACGGCAATGCCGATGTCGCGCGACTGCACCGGCACAAGTTGCACGATGGTGCTGGTGACGCCCGAAAGCCGCTTCTTGAGATTGGGCGCGACCACGTCGATATGCGCCATGTCGACCGCGCCGGACGTTGCGGCGCGGCTGTTTGATTGCGTCATCACTGCCTGGTCCGATACGGCGGCGGCCACGGCCGCCTGCGGCCTCAGATGAACTGAACCTGGACGATTTCGTAGCCGCGCGCGCCACCAGGTGCGTTGACCTCGACGGCGTCGCCAACTTCCTTGCCGATCAGCGCACGCGCGATGGGCGAAGAAATCGAAATCCGCCCGGCCTTCACGTCCGCTTCCTGATCGCCAACGATCTGATAGGTCTTTTCTTCTTCGGTATCCTCGTCGACGAGAACGACGGTGGCGCCGAACTTGATCTTGTCGCCATTGAGCTTGGAGACGTCGATCACCTCAGCGCGGGCGATCAGGTCCTCGAGTTCGTTGACCCGGCCCTCGTTGAGGCTCTGCGATTCCTTGGCCGCGTGATACTCGGCATTTTCCGAGAGATCGCCGTGCGAACGTGCCTCGGCAATGGCCTCGATGATACGCGGACGCTCTTCCTGCTGGCGCCAGCGCAGTTCTTCCTTCAGCGCAGCGAACCCACCCGCAGTCATCGGAACCTTGTTCATAGTCGACCTCTCCTGGCCTTTGCCTCGCGATTGCGTTTAGTTGCCGCAAGGCACAAAAAAAGAAAACGGTCCGGCAGCCTCGGCCAACGGAACCGTCTCACCTCAATTTCCGCTCAATATAGCAAGCCTGCGGCAGAATTCACGTCAAAAAATGAGGCGGCTGATTTCAGGAGGCCTCTGCTGGGGAAAATCCTTCTCGGCGCTCACCCGCTTGTGATTGCGCCCCGCCTGTTTGATGTTGTGCAAAGGTTGTCCTGTTCTGAAGCCAAGCTATGTTGACGCGATGGCTCCACGAACCGCACTTTCCCTTGTCTTGGTTGCCTTGGCGGCGACGGAAGCCCTGGCCGAAAGCCGCACCTTCGACACTGAAGCCGTCAAGGTGCGCGCCGACATCGTCGCGCAGGGTCTCGAGCATCCATGGGGATTGGCGTTCCTTCCCGATGGCGATGCCTTGGTTACGGAGCGCGAAGGCCGGATCCGCATATTGACCAAGGACGGGCTTTCGGCGCCCGTCACGGGCGTTCCCAAGGTCGCCGTCGGAGGCGAAGGCGGCCTGCTCGATATCGCGGTGGCCCGCGATTTCGACAAGAGCGGGTTGATCTTCTTTGCCTATGCGGATGCAGGACCGGGCGGTGTCGGCACGTCCGTTGCGCGCGCCAGGCTGGTGCGCGAGGGGCCGGATGCGCGGTTGGACGATCTCAAGGTCATCTTCTCGACGCCACGAATGGGCCGGGCCAGAACCCACTTCGGCACGCGCATTGTCGTCAATGACGATGGGACGCTGTTCCTGACGCCAGGGGATCTTGGAAGGAGCGACCGCGCCCAGGACATGCAGGACACCGCCGGCGCCGTGGTCCGCATCAACCAGGATGGCTCTGTCCCGGCCGACAATCCCGCAGTCGACGGCAAGGCGATGGCGCCAGAAATCTGGTCCAAGGGACATCGCAACATCCAGGGCGCGGCGATCGATCCGGTGCTCGGCGGCCTTGTCACCGTCGAGCATGGCGCGCGTGGCGGCGATGAGGTCAACCACCCGGAAGCGGGCAAGAATTACGGCTGGCCGGTCGTCACCTATGGCGTCGACTACTCGGGCAAGAAGATCGGAATCGGCACCCATGCCCCAGGCTACGAGCAGCCGCTCTACTATTGGGATCCGTCCATCGCGCCATCCGGCCTTGTCAGCTACCAGGGCAGGATGTTTCCCGAATGGAAGGGCGATCTGCTGGTCGGCGCGCTGAAATTCCAGCTGCTCAGCAGGTTGGAGCGCGACGACAGCGGCCAGATCACCGGCGAAGAGCAGATGTTACAGGGCGAGTTCGGCCGCATCCGCGGCGTGGTCGAAGCCCCTGACGGCTCGGTCTGGCTGCTCACGGACGAAGATGACGGTGCGGTGATCCGGCTGTCCAGGGGAGATTAGGGCATAGCGGGGCAGGAAAGCCCTACTGCCGCAACGCCCTGATCCCTTGGTTCTTAACCCCGCAAATATGCTTCAATCTGCTCCTCGAGCATTCCGTATTCGCGGCAGCCCTTGCCGCAACGCTTTTCGATCTCTGAAAGCTGTAGCCTTGCTGCCGCGACATCGCCGAGCATCAGGTGCGCCTCGCCCATATACTCGCGAACCAGCGTGTAGTCGGGGTCGTTGCGCAGCGCTTCCTGGTAGTAGCCGAGTCCGACCAGCACTCGCCCGGCCTTGCGGTGCGAATAACCGAGATAGTTGAGGATGCGTGGATCGGCCTTGTTGGAAGCCAGTGTCAGAACCTTGATCGCATCGTCATACTTGCCATCCATGGCAAGTGCCCGGCCGGCCGAATACAGCGAGTCATCATCGATCTTGCCGGCCTGCGGTGGCTCGCATTTCTGCGTTTTCTTGTTGTAGACGAGGCCGTCGCCGCATTTCGGTACTTCGGGCGGCGAACTTTCCCCGGCCGAAAACACCGGCACCGAAAGCAACGGCAGCGATACCATCGCGCCGGCAAGCAATTTCGCAAATCGCATCGCTACCTCCTGAGGTCTGCACAAGCAGGTTAACGCACGGGAAGGCCGATTTCATCCGAAAACAAGGCCCCTCAGCCGGGCCAACTCGCTTGTCCAACTCGCTTGTCCAACTCTTGGCATCGCGATTGTGGTTGTGCTCAGCCTTTGACGTAGGTTTCGATCTGCTCCGACAGCAGGCCGTATTCGCGGCAATTGGCGCCACATCGCCGTTCGATTTCCGCGAGTTGCCGGCGCGCGCCCACGACATCGCCAAGGGTCAGTCGAGCCTCGCCCAGATATTCGCGGACAGGCATGTAGTCGGGATCGTTGAGGATCGCTTCCTGATAGTAGCCGAGGCCGACCAGGATGCGCCCGGCCTTGCGATGCGAATAGCCGAGATAGTTGAGGATGCGAGCGTCGGTCTTGTCGGCGGCGAGCGTCAATACCTTGATCGCGTCGTCATACTTGCCGTCCATGGCCAGCGCCCGGCCCGCCAGATAGAGGCTGTCGTCGTCGATCATGCCCGCCTTGGGCCGCTCGCACTTCTTGGTTCTGCTGTTGTAGATCAGGCCTGTGCGGCACTTCACCTGGTCGCCACTGCCGCCTCCTCCGCCACCGCCACTGCCGCCTCCTCCGCCGCCGTCAGCGGATGTTGCGGGAACGGCAAACAACGGCAGCGCTACGATCGCGCCGGCGAGAAACGTCAGATATCGGGCTTGCATCGCCAAACTCCACCAATACGCCCTCCACAGAGGTCAACGCACGGGTGGTGCGGTTTCGTCCGGTCAGCCGCGGAAAATCAACGCTGCCCCACCGGCGATCAGTGCAAAGCCCATTGCATGGTTCCAGGTGATGCCTTCCTTCAGGTAAAACACTGAAAAGACGACAAAAACCGTGAGAGTGACCACCTCTTGAATGGTCTTCAGTTCGGCGGCGGAATAGATCTCATGGCCAATGCGATTGGCCGGAACGGCGAGCCAGTACTCGAAGAAGGCGATCAGCCAGCTGAAAATCACCGCCGCATAAAGCGGCGCTGCCTTGAATTTCAGATGGCCGTACCAGGCAAAGGTCATGAACACGTTCGATGCGATCAGCATCAACACCGGCAGGACCTTCGGCGACAGCAGCATTGCCATGGACAAAACCATATCTGGGGGAAAGGAGGCGTGTTTTTCAGGTCAGCGACGAGCACTGTCAATACTTCCGACATCGCCTGGACAACCAATTCGTGACGTTGCCGCCAAATGCGCTATCATCGCCGCGGGGCAGGCAACCGGGAGCATGCTCGTGCAGCAGCGGCGCGAAAAGGAATGGAACCTGACCATCGGTCCGGACACGGTCCGGCTGTTCATCCTCAAGGCCAAGGCGATCAGCGCCGGCGTCAACGAGGACTATGAGGCCGGCGCCGAACATGAGATCGAATATGACGGCGGCACCCGCGACAGTCACCACCATGACGGTCTTGCCGAAGAAGAGGAAGAAGACCTCACCGCCCGCGAATTGCGCGAACTGATCAACGATCTCAACGTCGACGAGGCCGCCGAACTCGTCGCGTTGGCCTGGCTCGGGCGCGGCGACTACGACGCATCCGAATGGCAGGAGGCGGTCTCCGACGCTCGCCAACGCTCCAACCGCCGCACCGCGAGATATCTGTTGGGAATGCCGATGCTCGGCGACTGGCTTGAGGAAGGGCTGGACGCCCTTGGCGCATAGGGCGCCATGCTGCCGGTGTTCGGTGACAACGCCGTCACCGAATTTGATGAAAGGCGTGACGGCGCTTCGGCAACCAGTATCTGGCCTGTTGCGTTGACCGGCGATGCACACATGCAAGCGCCGACTGCTTTCCCTGCTCATCACCTCGCCGATCGCGTTTTTCGCGGCGCACCCGCCGCCATTCCCAGCGCCGCAGACCCTGGCCGCCGACGCTGGAACGACGCTTCCACTGCGCGCCCCTGTACCCCTGTCAGCGCCAGCCCGGCCGGATAACCCTGCCGGGAGCACTCTACGGAAAAGCCCGATACCCACGCCGCAGCCACGCCCCGACCAGCCTCGGGAGGTCTTCGGTCCGCCCATCCCCGCCGATGCAGCGCCAGAGAAAAACATCGCGCTCGTGCCCATACCCCAGCCGCGCCCGAAAGCACCGGCCGGCAATGAGACGTTCGGGCCGCCGGCGCCAGGGATGCTACCCGACATACGCTCCCATGCCGAAAGCCCCGAGGTGATGCCCCCGGAAGAGATGGCATGCCGGGCCCGCCTCAAGACGCTTGGCGCCGAATTCGAGGACGCCGCGCCTCAGGCCAGCAAAGACGGCTGCGCCCTGCCCTTTCCGATCAAGCTCGAGCGCCTGTCGAAGACGGTCGACATCGAGCCTGACGCGACCATCAACTGCGCCGCAGCCGAGGCGTCGGCGCGCTTCGCCGAATCGGTCGTAGCACCCACGGCCAAAGCGACCTTCGGCGAAGAGCTCACCATGATCAGCCAGGCTTCCGCCTATGTCTGCCGCCCGCGCAACGGCACGCGCAAGCTTTCCGAGCACGCTTTCGGCAATGCCTTGGACATCGCCCGATTCACGCTCTCCAAGGGCACGACCATCGATGTCGAACCCGCGCCGCCGGAAAAGGCCGCCAAATTTCTCGCGGCCGTGCGCAAGGCGGCGTGCGGCCCGTTCAAGACCGTGCTCGGTCCCGGCAGCGACGCGGACCACGACCGGCACCTCCACCTCGATCTCGCGCCACGACGCAACGGCGGCACATTCTGCCAGTGAGGCCGCAATTCCGCCGCAGCCGTGAATCGCGACGCTGATCTTTCATTTACCGTTCGCAACTAGGCTTAGTCTCGATGCATGCAGCCGAACCGGGAATCGGCAACGAGCATGCGCGGACCGGACAACCCGCGGCATCCCTTGCGCGTATCGAGCGGCGGGCGCTGCGGGGAACAGGAGCTTTTACATGGCCGCAGACCAGCGCGCCGCACCCGCCATACCGGGCCGCTTGCAGCGCAAGCGGCTTGTGCTTGTCGCCGTGGCCCTTGCCGCGACCGGCCTTGGCGTCAGCGCGTGCACGACAGGCGATGTCTTTGCCCTGCAGCCGGCGGTCGATGTCGGCCAGACCGCGTCGCTGCCGATGGTCGAGGTTGCCCCCCAGCCTGCCCCAGTCATGGCTGCGTCGGCGTCCGACGCCCAAATGATGGCCTCGGTACCAGCGGCGATCGAGCCCACGCTCGACGCGCAGGCCGAGACGCTCGGCGAGATCGCCCCGGTAGCGCCACAGCCGGTCCAGACCGCTTCGCTTGCGCCGGCCCAGGGCCGTGGCATGCAGACGCTGGCGCCGTCCAACCCCTACATGGTCGCCTATCCCAAGCCCGAGGACCCCTCGACGCTGCAGCAGGCGGTTCCGCAGCGCGTGCCTGCCATGATGCCGGCCGACGAGGTCGATTGCCGCAACGATCTCAAGAAGCTCGACGTGCAGTACCGCGACCTGCCGTCGATCAGCGCTGGCGCGGCGTGCGGCATCGACTACCCGGTCAAGGTATCGGCCATCGGCTCGGTGCAGATGAAGCCGGCGGCGACCGTCACCTGCGCCATGGCGGCGAGCTTCGCCGCCTGGACCAAGCGTGAGCTCGTGCCGGCGGCCCGGCTGCGCTATTTCACCGGCGTCAAGACCATTCATCAGGGGTCGAGCTACTCGTGCCGCAAGATCGCCGGTTCGCGCACGCTGTCGGAGCACGGCAAGGGCAACGCGCTTGATATCATGCGCATCGAACTGAACAGCGGCCGCGACATCGAGGTCGAAAAGCCCGGTCTGTTCGCCTTCCGCACACGCGGCTTCCTCAATACCGTGCGCTCGGACGGCTGCAACTATTTCAACACAGTGCTTGGCCCGGGCTACAATTACGACCATCGCAACCACTTCCACTTCGACATCAAGCAGCGCCGCAACGGCTACCGCGCCTGCCGCTGATCCGAGCGGCCCCGCCGTCTTCAGCCTGGCTCGCGGCTGGTCAGTTGCCCTATATTTGGCGTAGATTACAGGCGGGCTGGTTGCTCAGACTTTGGCAAGCGCTGGGATCGGCGCGTGTCGCCCTGGCGGAGGGGCTCCGTGGTCAGCGCAAGAGTGCAACGACGGGCGAGCTTGTGGGTGCTGGCGTTTTGCGGCGGTTATCTGGCCCTCGCCTATTTTGCAGCTCCCGAATTCTGGTCGTATCGCGTCCTGCACGACGACATGAAGCCTGGTGTGTTTCTCACCACCACGACCCAGGGCATTCCGGGCGACCCGATCAACATCGGCCTGATCGGCACCGAAGAAGAGCTGAGCGGCGCGATGCGGGCCGCCGGCTGGAGCCGGGCAGACCCGCTGTCGTTGAAAGCCGACATCGAGATCGGCGAGAGCGTGCTTTTCGACCGGCCCGACCCCGACGCCCCGGTCAGCACGCTGCTGTTCGGCGGGCGGCCACAGGACTTTGCCTTCGAGCGCGATGTCGGAAAGAGCGCCGACGCCCGACATCACGTCCGATTCTGGCTCACCTTCGACCTGACCGACGACAGCCGCCCGACCTGGTTCGGCGCGGCGACATTCGATCGCGGCGTCGGCGTCAGCCACGACACCGGCCAGTTCACGCATCACATCGCCCCTGACATCGACGCCGACCGGGACCTGATCATCGCCGACCTGAAGGCCGCCGGTGCTATCGCTTCGGTGAAGGAAATCGATGGCATTGGCGCAACCAAGCACGGGCGCAATGGCGGCGGCGACCCGTATTTCACCGATGGCAAGATCGCTCTCGGCGTGCTGTCCCCCGGCAAGTAGAAGCCCCCAGCGCCATACCGAAAGAGTTTTCAGCACCACCTTCCCGAAACCGTCGTCGAGATGCTATTGAGCGACGGCTATGTTATATATAGAAATCGGTATCGTGGTCGTCCTCATCTGTGTGAACGGCCTGTTGGCAATGTCTGAACTTGCCATTGTTTCTTCCCGACCCGCTCGCCTCAAGGCGATGATCGACCGCGACGTCAAGGGCGCTGGGCGCGCACTTGAGCTCGGCGCCGATCCGGGCAAATTCCTGTCTTCCGTGCAGATCGGCATCACGCTGGTCGGCGTGCTGTCAGGCGCTTTCTCGGGCGCCACGCTGGGCGAACGCCTGAGCAGCTTCCTCGTCGCCAGCGGCATGAGCCTGGGCGCCGCCAATGCGCTCGGCGTCGGCGTCGTCGTCGCCATCATCACTTATGCGTCGCTGATCATCGGCGAGTTGGTGCCCAAGCAAATTGCATTGCGCGATCCCGAAGGCGTTGCCGTGCGTGTCGCGCCGGCAATGTCGCTGATCGCCAGGATCGCGCTGCCCCTGGTGTGGCTGCTCGACATTTCCGGCCGCTCCGTGCTCTGGCTTCTCGGCCAGCGCGGCGAGAGCGAGGAAAAAGTCACCGACGAGGAAATCAAGATGCTCGTCGCCGAGGCAGAGCATCACGGCACCATCGAATCCGACGAACGCCGCATGATCGCCGGCGTGATGCGCCTTGGCGACCGTGCCGTGCGCGCCGTCATGACCCCGCGCACCGAAGTCGACTGGATCAACCTGCAGGCCGACGAGACGGCCATCCGCAAACTCTTGATGGAAACCCAGCATTCGCGCCTTCCCGCGGGCGAGGGCTCTGTCGACGCCATGGTCGGTGTCATCCAGACCCGCGAACTGCTGGCCTCGCTGCTTGCCGGCCGCGCCTTCGACCCGCGCAAGCATGTTCGCACCGCCCCGATCGTTCACGATCAGGCCGATGCGCTCGACGTGCTCGCCACGCTGAAACAATCCGACGTGCCGATGGCGCTGGTGCATGACGAATATGGCCACTTCGAAGGCATCGTCTCCCCGGCCGACATCCTGGAGGCGATCACCGGTGTGTTCCGCTCGGATCTCGACGAAGACGATGTCGACAATGCCGTCCAGCGCGAGGACGGCTCGTGGCTGCTCGCCGGCTACATGCAGGCCGACGAGATGGCCGATCAGCTCGGCATCGATCTGCCCGACAGCCGCGACTACGAAACCGTCGCCGGCTACGTGCTGTCGCATATGCACCATTTGCCCACGACCGGCGAATGCGTCGACGCGCAAGGGTGGCGCTTCGAGGTCGTCGACCTCGACGGCCGCCGCATCGACAAGGTGCTGGCCTCGCGCCTGCCCGCGTCGCAACGCGAAACACGCTGACCCGGCTCACCCACGCACTCCCCTCGGGAAGCCGTTTCACGGTTCCGAACGATCAGAGAAAAGGGGTGGCTCGCGCCACCCCTGATTCCTTGGGAGGAATTGAAACAGATCGATCAGGCGGCTTTCGCCTCTTCGGCGATGACGTCGGCCTGGCGCGCGATCTTCAGCGCCTTGGCCCACCAGGCGATCTCGTCGACCAGCGCATTGGCGGACTGGTTGAGATGCTCGAAATCCGAAAGCTTCTTCTCGCCCTGGCGTACGGCGAGGAAATCGGCCCAGACGATGTGCACGGCGGCCTTGGTCGGCGCCATCTGCAGCTCGACGGCATGCATGCGCAGTTGCTCGACGGCCCGCGCACCGCCGACACCGCCATAACCGATGAAACCGGCAGGCTTCTTGTTCCATTCCTTCGCCGCGTAATCGAGCGCGTTCTTCAGCACGGCGGTCGGGCCGTGATTGTATTCGGCGGCTGTGAAGACAAAGCCGTCGAACTCGGCGACCTTCTTCTGCCAGCGCTGGGCGACCTCGTTCTGGGACGGCGCCCATGCCGAGGACGCGACCTCGTCGAAGAACGGCAGCGGAAAATCCCTCAGATCGACGATCTCGACCTCGATGTCGGAATGGGCCTTGGCGATCTTGGCGAACCACTCCACGGGTACGTCGGCGAAGCGGGCAGCGCGCGTCGAGCCAACGACGATGGCAATCTTGGACTTGGACATGGTAGGAACCTCTCTGTAGGTTACTCGGTATCTCGGACGAACTTGGTATCTGTTTGATACCTGCACTATATTGGTGACCGAGAAACGCTTGCACAAGGAGGCACTTTTTTGATGCCGAGGCACCCGCACCGCACCGAAGACTGCCGCGCCGTCAGCGATATCCTGCAGCGCGTCGGCGACAAATGGACCGTGCTCGTCGTTGGCAAGCTCGGTGATGGGCCGATGCGCTTCAACGAGCTTCGCCACGCCATCGGCGGCATTTCGCAAAAGATGCTGACCACGACGCTGCGCGGCCTGGAGCGCGACGGCTTCGTCTCCCGCACCGTGTTCGCGACTATTCCGCCGCGCGTCGACTACGAGCTCACCGACCTCGGCCGCGAGCTGCTGGTCCCAGTGTTCGCGCTCGGCGAATGGGCCCGCCTCAACCAGGACCGCGTCTCCGAGGCACGGATGAAGTTCGACGCGACGGTTGGGTGAGCGGAATTGCGATGCAACTCGGATGGAACGAAGTCGCAGAAGCCGTACAGCAACTGTTCTGGTCAAAGGAACGCGAGTTCTCGCCGGAGACGATCAGAAACGCTGAGGACTTCATCTTGCATGCGAGAGTGTGCCTGGCACCACCCGAGCACATTGGGCCGGGATACTGGCCAACGCTCCAGCTCGGATGGGACCGCTCACCTGCGATATCGGTAGAGATATTCGACGGCTCGTACGAATTTTACCGGATACATGACGGTAAGACCGATATCTTCGAATTTGCCCATGCCCCTGGCGAGCCCTTCCCGGAGAAGCTGGACGAACTGCTTACTTCAGCCTGCGCCCAACTTCCGAAGGCGGACTAAGACCTACTCCGCAGGCACCGGCTTTGGCCGGCCCTGCCCGTCCAGCGCCACCATCACGAAATCGGCGTCGGTGACCTTTTCCATCAGGTCGGAAAGATAGCGCTGCGCCCAGGCCTCGACCTTGAGCGTCATCGAGGTGCGGCCGACGCGCTCGACATGGGTGTAGATGCATAGCGTGTCGCCGATCTTCATCGGCTTGGCGAAGGCCATCTCCTTGACCGCTGCGGTGACCACGCGGCCACGTGCGCGCTCGGCGGCGCGGATGCCGCAGGCAAGGTCCATCTGCGCCATGACCCAGCCGCCGAAAATGTCGCCGGCAGCGTTGGCATCCGACGGCATGGCGAGGGTCCTCAGGGTCAATTCGCCCAGCGGCTTGCCATCCGCATACTGCACCATCGCTCAACTCCCCGGGATTCGTTTGCAGCTCAACCCGTATCGTCCGAGCACGCGACGCGTCAACGCGCTTTACCGAACATCGCCAGTCGCATATTTCACAAGCCATGCCGGAACCTCCGGCGTTGCGCCAATCGGCGGGCGCTAGTCTGACGCCGACTTTCAATCGGACAGGCGGCCAGCCGTTTCCATGCAGACTTTCGATTTCATTGTCGTCGGCTCGGGCTCCGCCGGTTCGGTGGTTGCCGAACGGCTGTCAGCCAGCGGCCGCTTTTCAGTGCTCGTGCTCGAGGCCGGCGGCACCGACCGCCGCTTCTTCGTCCAGATGCCGCTCGGCTACGGCAAGACCTTCCACGACCCTGCAGTCAACTGGAACTACGCCACCGAGCCCGACCCCGGCCTGCTTGGCGCCTCCGACCACTGGCCGCGCGGCAAGGTGCTGGGCGGATCGAGCTCGATCAACGCGATGGTCTGGATCAGGGGCGCGCGCGAGGATTTCGATACCTGGCGCGACGCCGGCAATCCCGGCTGGGGCTTTGACGACCTGTTGCCCGCCTTCAAGGCGATCGAGGACAACCAGGCCGGCGCGAACGAGCTGCGCGGAACCGGCGGCCCTGTGCATGTCACCGACAACCGCAAGAACATCCATCCGCTGACGAACCGTTTCCTCGCCGCCGCCCAGCAGGCCGGGCTGCCGCTGAATCAGGACTTCAACGGTCCGGTCCAAGAGGGCGCAGGCGTTTATCAAATCACCACCAGGGACGGCCGCCGCATGTCCGCGGCGCGCGCCTTCCTGCGTTCGGCGATGAAGCGCCAAAACGTCCGCGTCGAGACCAACGCGCTGGCCACGAAAATCCTGTTCGACGGCAAACGCGCCGTCGGCGTCGAGTATCGCCAGGACGGCCAGACCAAGACAGCCCGCGCCGGCAGGGAGATCATCGTCTCCGGCGGCTCCGTCAACACGCCGCAACTGCTGCAACTGTCCGGCGTTGGCCCCACGGCCCCGCTTGGCGACCTCGGCATCCCCATCGTGCACGCCAACGACCATGTCGGCCGCAACCTCCAGGACCACCAGGGCATCAACTATACCTGGAAGGCCAGGGTGCCGACCCTCAATCAGATCCTGCGCCCGTGGTGGGGCAAGATGCTGGTCGGCATGCAGTATCTCGCGCTGCGTTCCGGTCCGCTGTCGATGAGCATGAACCAGGGCGGCGGCTTCTTCCGCACAGACGGCAACCGCTACCGCCCCAACATGCAGCTCTATTTCCAGGTCTTCTCGACCGTCATCCCCAAACGCGGCGAACGGCCGATCCTGTCACCCGATCCGTTCCCGGGCTTCTCGATCGGCCTGTCCAACTGCCGTCCGTCGAGCCGTGGCGAGATCATGATCCGCACCGCCGATCCGACCGTCCAGCCGCGCATCACCGTCAACGCCTTTTCCACCGAAAGCGACGTGGCCGAGATGCTCGATGCGGTCAAGTTCCTGCGCAAGCTGGGCTCGATGCCGCCGATTGCGGAGATCATTGCCGAAGAGGTTTTGCCAGGCCCGTCAATCACTTCCGACGCCGACTTGATTCAGGATTTCCGCAAGCGCTCGGGCACCGTCTACCACCCCGTCTCGACCTGCCGCATGGGACCGGATCCCGCGTATTCGGTCGTCGATGCACGGCTGCGCGTCCATGGCCTCGCCGGCCTGCGCGTCATCGACGCCTCGATCTTCCCCGACAACATCACCGGCAACACCAACGCCGCCTCGATCATGACCGGCTGGAAGGGGGCTGCGATGGTGCTGGAGGATGCGGGGTGAACAAATTCGACCTTTGGCGCTGCCTCTCACCCTTACCCTCTCCCCGTGAAGGACGGGGAGAGGGAGGCTTCAACGTTGCGGCCAGCCTCCTACAGGTCCGGCAGAGGATGAGGGGCGGCGCCTAACGTCTACGATTTCACCGCTCGGGAGGAGCATCGATGAAGATCACCGACGTCAGGACCTTCGTGGTCAACAACCCGCCACCCGGCATCGGCGGCAAGTACTTCATCTTCGTCAAGCTGACCACCGATGGCGGCGTGGTCGGCTATGGCGAGGCCTACAATGCCACCTTCTCGGCCCATGTGACGGCGCGCATGATCGAGGACATGGCCGAGCGCTACCTTGTGGGCCAGGACCCGCACGATATCGAGAACCTGTTCCGGCGCTGCTATTCCTCCGGCTTCACCCAGCGCCCTGATGTCTCGGGCATGGGGTGTTTCTCGGCGCTGGAGATGGCCTGCTGGGACATCATCGGCAAGGAGGCAGGCAAGCCGGTCTACAAGCTGCTCGGCGGCCAGGTGCACGAGACGCTGCGCTCCTACACCTACCTCTACCCGCATTCGGGCAGCGTCCACACCGAGGACGCAGCACCCAAGAATGTCTACAACGATCCCGACATGGCGGCCGAATGCGCGGCGCTTTACGTCGACCAGGGCTTCACCGCCGTGAAGCTCGACCCGGCCGGCCCCTACACCGCCTTCGACGGCCACCAGCCACGCCTCGTCGACATCGACCTGTCGGCGCGCATGGTGAAGGCCATCCGCGAGGCGGTCGGCACCCGCGCCGATATCCTGTTCGGCACGCACGGCCAATTCACCGCTTCCGGCGCGCTGCGCATGGCGCGCGCCATCGAGCCTTATGATCCCTTGTGGTTCGAGGAGCCGGTGCCGCCCGACATGCCCGAGGTAATGGCCGAGGTCGCGCGTGGCACCTCGATCCCCATCGCGACCGGCGAGCGGCTGACGACCAAGTTCGAGTTCGCCCGCGTCATCGAGAACCGCGCCGCCACCATCCTGCAACCGGACCTCGGCCGCTCCGGCGGCATCCTCGAGACCAAGAAGATTGCCGCCATGGCCGAGGCCTACCACATCCAGGTGGCGCCGCACTGCTATTGCGGGCCGATCGTGGGTGCGGCCAACATCCAGCTCGCCGTCACCTTGCCCAACTTCCTCATCCTCGAATCGCTCAGGCAGTGGGACGGCTTCCACGCCATGCTCTTGAAGAAGAAGATCGAATGGCAGGACGGCAACGTCATCCCCTCGAAGGAGCCCGGCCTCGGCGTCGAGCTCGACGAGGCGGTGTGCGAGGCCAATCCCTATGACGGGCCGCATCTGCACCTGCAGATGATGCAAACGCCACTGATGCCGTGAGCAACATCGTGGCCGAGCCGCTCGCCTATGCCTTCATCGGTCTCGGCCATCTACGTGCCAATCTGGCCGCGAACCTCTTGCGCGGCGGCCTCGGCTCAAGATAGCTCTCACCATCATACCAGAGGGATTCTCCCCATGCGGCCGAGCCTGAGGGCAAAGATACTGGACGTCTGTGCGCGCAAGATCGCAGCGAAGGGTTCTGACGTCGGATTGTCGTTTTACGCGTTCTTCGCCAACAGGAACGACGATCCGGAGCTTCTGATGGAAGCCGCGGAATGGTGGATCCGCACCCACAAGCTCGACCATTTCGAAAAGGCCGCCAAGATCGAGGCGATGGTCAAGGCGATGGACTCCTGACCGGCAATCTTTCAATTCCAGCAGCTTACGCCAATTACCCGACTCAGAATCCGAGCCATCTGATTCAGCACCGGACCTTCAGCGCCTTGGGAACCATCTCGTAGGTTGCGGGAATATGCCCTGGCGATTCGCCGTCGACGTCGACCAGCGCCGCATTGGCCAGCGGATCGCCCAGCGGCTCGACCACGACCTTGCGCCCGCGCAGGATGGTGATGGCAGGATGGTTGCGGTGGCGTCCGCCATAAAGCAGCCGGATGTCGAGCATCAGCTTGAGCTTGCTGGCGGCGCGCAGGATGACAATGTCGAACAGCCCGTCGTCAGGGACGGCATCGGGCGCCACCATCATGCCGCCGCCGAAGAAGCGTTCGTTGGCCACCGCAACCAGCGCCACCTTGGCCTCGACCGGGGCCGCCTCGTCGACAGTGATGCGCACGTCCTGGAAGCGGTAGCGCACGAACTCGGTGATGGTCCGCCAGAAGAACAGCGCCTTCGCCGACACCCTGCCCTTGCGCCGGTCGGCATTCACCGCCCTGACCGTAGCCCCCGACATGCCGAGGCTGGCGATGTTGACGAAGTGACGGCTCGCCAGGCGGCCATGTTCGTCGATGTAGGAAATGCGGCCGACATCGATCACGCGATCCTGTCCCGCCGCGATGCGCTCGACTGCCCCATGGGCGTCGGTCGGAATGCCCAGGCCGCGGGCGAAGTCCAGACCAGTGCCGCAAGGCAGGATGCCGAGCACCGTGGCCTTGCCGGTTTCGGCCTGCATCTGCAGCAGCCCGTCGGCAACCTCGCTGATCGTGCCGTCACCGCCGGCGGCGACCACAAGGTCGCATCCGAGCACCACGAGGTCGCGGGCGATCACCGCGCCGTCGCCCGGCTCCTCGGTCTCGCGGAATTCGACGCCGTCGAAACGTTCGGACAGGATAGCCGCGACCTCCGCCCAATGTGCGTCCAGCCGTCCGCCCCCGGCCACAGGATTCCTGATCACGCCGATCTTCACGAAGCAAAACCCTCCCGGCGGCAAACTCGCCGCCGCCTCCAGCCGCATTGTTGGCCGCCACGCGAAATGCGCAAGGGAAAGGTTGAAAAGTTCACATGAGACGCGCTCCGCCGCAAGCTTGGCCGTGGGCCACGCGCCACACTTCATGCGAGAATCTCGCAGCCACCATCATGCCATGATTGCGGCCAACTGGCGCCGCGATCGCGGCGGAGAAATCGCTGCGTCAGCTCTCATTGAGGATTCGGACGTGATCAAGTCTGCCCTTGTCGCCATGACCATCGTTGGCTGCGACTGCGACGCCAAACTTTGCGAATATGTCGGAGAAACGCCGGCGCAGTGGACGTCGATGGCCGATTGCGAGGCGGCGATGAAGAGCCGCGTCCTGCGCGAAGGCAATCACGACTACCCGCTGGTCACCGGCATTTGCCGCACAACCGTCTTCGCCGATCCGCGACTCGCCTCGACGTCGGTCCCATCCGAGCCGCAACCGGTCGTGGAGGCAAGCCTGCTGTCCGGCGCCGTCGCCAACGGCCGGTCCGTTCTCTACCGGACCGCCAACGGCTACGCTTTGGTCCGTGACGGCCTTGGCAATGCGGCGGAGGCGACACTTACAGCGGCGAAACGGTCCACGGCCTGGGTTGCGGAAAACCTGCCCGCCGGCTTCTGACACGGCAAAGCCGGCCCGTGCGGGCCGGCTCAACGCCATCAAGGCGTTTTGCGAGCTCGCCAGCCGGGAAGAATGGCAGAACCCGGCTGGCGTTCGCGCAAGGCCTCAGGAGGCTTTTTCGATGGCGGTCACTGCACCTGACGTGTCATCGACGGTCACCTTGACCTTTGCGCCTGCAGCCAGGCCTTCGACCGAAATGCTCTCCGGCACGACGTAGGTCTTGCCATCTTCAAGCGTGATCGACCGTGTCGCCGGATCGACCGACTGGACGGTTCCTTCGACGTCGGCCGCATAGGCAGCGCCGATGAAGGCCAGCGAAGCGATAGTCGTTGCAAGGATCTTGTTCATGTCTGGTACTCCCGTTCATGTCCGTCGCGGCTGGCACTACCCTCGTAGCAGTGCCTGCCGAACGACCAGGAGATTGGCCGGGAACGCCGGCGGCGGCAAATCACGTTGAGTGAAATTATTCAACAGAATCATAAGCTTATTTCTGCCACATTCGAAAGCAGCGCGCCTCGGTCGGACTGCTTCGTCACTTGCAGCGAACTGCCTGGAGCCTTGACGGGCAAGGCGTTGCTGCAGTCACATGACGGTCATCCGCAGGCCACCCCCACGCCCGATTTCAGATCCCCCGATCACGAAACCCGCAATCGGGCCAGTTCACCGCCTGCCGCGACGTTATTGCGCGCCATTCATTTGGTCCACGGACGGCTCCACGCTTCACAGGGCAGGCCTGTTCTGGCATATCTCGCCGAGCACGCAGCGTGCCCTTTCGAAAGCTCCCGCCTTGCACCCCCTGTTTGAAGTCGTCGGCGCAGTCGCCGCTATCCTGACCACGCTTTGCTGGCTGCCGCAGATCAGGAAGATCCTGCGCGAACGCAAGACCAGTGACATCTCCCTTGGCACCAACGCAGCGCTTGCCACCGGCATCTCGCTGTGGATCGTCTACGGCGTCGCCATTGGCTCGCTGCCGGTGATCCTGTCGAACTCGGTCACCTTGCTGTTCATCCTCGCCATCGTCGGGCTGAAGCTGCGCTACGGCTGATGCATCGGCCCGAAAATCGGGATCGGTTTTCGCAAAACGATGCGTGGCCTCAAAGACCTTGAGCGTCAGCTCCCGATCTTGCGAACCAGCGAGGCCGTCGCCAGCATCGTGGCGATGTCGGCGATCATTGGCTCGACATGGGTCTTGTAGTCGACGGCAACCGTGTCGGCCGGCAGTTCGAAGAAATCACGCTTGTCAGGAAGCAGCAGGAAGCCGTCGCGGCCGTTGATGGCGATGCGCGCTGGCGCACCCGGCCAGACTTTGTTCAGCCAATCGAGGGTCTGTGCCATCTGCCCGGAAACCATCGGCAGCGCCGCAGCGACATTGTCGGTGCGAAAGTCGTAGGCCGCGTCGATGTTGTCGGAGCCTGACTGTACCTGTTCGAGCCCGGCAAACATTTCGCGGAAAAAGCCCATCACGGCGGTGGTCTTCACTGTCGCCACCAGCACGCCGGCGAATGGCTTGTTCATGTCGAAAGCCACGATGACGCCATCGAACAATTCGACATCGGCTCGGCCCGAACGCCGCCACAGCGCCGCTTCATAAAGCTCGAATGCAAAGCCGTCATAGCTGCCCGAGATGACGTCGTCGAACTGGCAACCGTCATGGTCGCCCAACGCTTCGGGCGGCAGCCGTGCGAAACTTTGTGGGGTTTCCGCCTTTCGGAGCTTGAGATCCTGAACGAAGCCAAACGCGGTGGGCAGCAGCTTTGCGCGCAGCGATGCCTGCAGGTTCGAGCCGGCGTTGGTTGCCAGGACGTAGACCGCGAAGGCCGCGACGAAGCCGGCCAGGTAAAGATAAAGATGCAGCGTCGAGAACCACAGCTCAAAGGGATCGGCGCCGAAATTGAGCACCATCGCCAATACGATGACCAGCGCCACGAGCAGCCCCAGATAGAGAGGCACCCGCCAGAGCATCGCCCGGCTGGCAGCCTTGCGCGCGGCTTCATAGGCCTCGATGTCTTTCCTGATGCCCGCAATCACCGCGGCATCAGGCATGAAACCGCCTGCGCTCATCCATTCCCCCTCGCTGCCCGGCCAACCCGTGGTCGGCAGACGAGCAGATGATAGCCGTTTTTCGTCAAATGTCGCGTGGCAAAGGAGACCGCGCCACAGCCTTGATTGCCATGCAAAACAAGGACATGGAGCGTTCGCGGGAATCAACTCGCGAAGTCGGCGGCGCCAGCGAAAATGGCATGCCAGCGCCGGCGTGCCTTGAGCCCGATCGCCCCATCCACGGCGTCTAGCGGCACCAGCCGCTCACCGTCGCCTTCGCGCATGCGCATGAACGGCACGGCGCTATAGGAGGCGATGCGTCCCCGGGAGCCCTCGTCGGCACTGACCTCGACAATGAGGATCGCCCCGATGCGGCCGGGCCATGGCTGCCGCGCCAGGGCCGTGCCAAGGAAATCGCCGAGGCCATATGCGACAAGAGTTTCGCCGATTCGCTCGACGGGCTGGACGACATGCGCGTGATGCCCGGCTATCAGGCCCACCCCAAGTTCGGACAGCCGCCTTGCCCAGGCTCGCGTTTCGGGCCGGGGAAAATGCCTGAACTCCCAGTCCCAATGAGGCACCGCGCAGACGATATCCGTCCCCTCGCCCGGAACAACGCCACCGCCTGCCGGGAAATCGCTGGCCATGACGACACGGCCGGCGAAGTGGGATTCTGGCGCGTTTCGCCATTGGGTGAAGGCGACGAGGCCGACCGTCAACGGGCCAGCTTGCAAATTGGTGATCGTGGGCTCGATGCCGATGCTGGCGATGCCCAGCGTTTCGAGCGCCGACAGCGTCGCGGCGTAACCTTCGCTGCCCTGGTCGAGCATGTGGTTGTTGGCAAGCGACAGCACCGTGCGACCGGGCTGCATGCCGGCGGCATGGAGCGCCTCGCCCAGAAACGCCGCAGACATCTGATGATGCGTACCGAGCCATGTCCCGAAACGCGCGCTCGGCTTGTCGACAACGGGACTTTCGCAATTGCCGACCACCAGATCGGCCGAGGCCAGCAATTGCCGCAAGGCCTCGTCGCAATTCGGTGGGCGCTTGTTGGCGACAGCCGAGATATCGCCGACGAATGCCAGGCGGACGCTGCGTATCGGCGGCAGTGACAGGACGCCGGTTGCAGGCGCAAAACCGGATGCGTCTCCTCCAAGCGACGGCATGGCGAAGCGCAAAGGCCAGGATAACTTGTAGGAAAACGGATAGTTGGACACGCGGCGCCCGGAATTCGATCCCAACCAGTCTAGCAGCAAAACATTGCCCGTGGATGGCACCCGCCGACTCTCCCCCTGCTATTTTCACGGTGCAGTGCCGGTCGCCGGCGCGGCTCCCGGAATGGCACAGGCGGGTGGCGTGCAGCGTACCGGCAACGTCAACATACGCACGGGTTCAGGCACTAGCTATGGCCGTATCGGCACGCGCCATGCCCTCGCTGAGGACATGCTGACAGCCTGATGTCAGGAGCCCGGACAGGGTCGAGCGCGGGCTCCGGCTTTCGGCGTTCGCGCTCTTTCCATTTTTCCGGACTCCCCCCATATTCGGGGCATGGCCAAATCTTCTGACAAGAAATCGCCCGGTTCGGGGGCTGACAACCGTGGCTCCCCGCGCAAGCGCGGCGGCAATGGCGTGACCGATTTTCTCGACGCGTCCGAACCGCTGCATCGTCCCGGCTTCGGCGAAGCATCGCAGGCCGAGTTCTCGGGCGCGCCGCTGTCGGGCTCGATTTCCGATTGGGCAGACGAGATTGCGCGCGAGGCCGAGAAGCCACAGCCCAAAGCCAAGAAGATTCCCGAAAAGAGCGCGGCACCTACGCGCTCGGCGCGCGGCACCTCGATGGGCGGCGCCGCCTCGGCCAAGGAGCGCGCCGCCGCCGGCCTCAATCCTGTCGCCGGCCTCGACATCTCGCTCGAAGACGCCGCCTCGCTGTCAAATTCCGGCGTCACCGCGACGGTAGCCGCCCTGTCGGCGCTGATCGAGAGCGGCAATCCGCTGCACAAGGACGGCGAAATCTGGGTTCCGCACCGCCCCGCGCGTCCGGAGAAGTCCGAAGGCGGCATCCAGATCGTCATGCAGTCGGAGTTCGAGCCGGCCGGCGACCAGCCGACCGCCATCAAGGACCTCGTCGAGGGCGTCGGCAATGCCGACCGCACCCAGGTGCTGCTTGGCGTCACCGGCTCTGGCAAGACCTTCACCATGGCCAAGGTCATCGAGCAGACGCAACGCCCGGCGCTGATCCTCGCGCCCAACAAGACGCTGGCCGCCCAGTTGTACAGCGAGTTCAAGAAGTTCTTCCCCGACAACGCGGTCGAGTATTTCGTCTCCTATTACGACTACTTCCAGCCCGAGGCCTACGTCCCGCGCACTGACACCTATATCGAGAAGGAATCGACCATCAACGAGCAGATCGACCGCATGCGCCACTCGGCGACGCGCTCGCTGCTCGAACGCGACGACGTCATCATCGTCGCCTCGGTCTCGTGCATCTATGGTATCGGCTCGGTCGAAACCTATACCGCCATGACCTTCCAGATGGCGGTCGGCGACCGGCTCGACCAACGCCAGTTGCTCGCCGACCTCGTCGCCCAGCAATACAAGCGCCAGGACATCAACTTCGTCCGCGGCTCGTTCCGCGTCCGCGGCGACACCATCGAAATCTTTCCGGCCCACTTGGAAGACAGCGCCTGGCGCATCTCGCTGTTCGGCGACGAGATCGACTCCATCACAGAATTCGACCCGCTCACCGGGCAGAAGACCGGCGACCTCAAAAGCGTAAAAATCTACGCCAACTCGCACTATGTCACGCCGCGCCCGACCTTGAATCAGGCCGTCAAGTCGATCAAGGAAGAGCTGCAGCACCGCCTGCAAGAGCTTGAAAAGGCTGGCCGCCTGCTCGAAGCCCAGCGACTGGAACAGCGCACCCGCTTCGACCTGGAGATGTTGGAGGCCACCGGCTCGTGCGCCGGCATCGAGAACTATTCGCGTTACCTCACCGGTCGCCGCCCCGGCGATCCGCCGCCGACTTTGTTCGAGTACATCCCCGACAACGCGCTCGTCTTCATCGACGAAAGCCACGTCACCGTGCCGCAGATCGGCGGCATGTACCGGGGCGACTTCCGCCGCAAGGCAACGCTGGCCGAATACGGCTTCCGGCTGCCGTCCTGCATGGACAACCGTCCCTTGCGCTTCGAGGAGTGGGATGCCATGCGCCCGCTTTCGGTCGCGGTGTCGGCAACGCCAGGCAGTTGGGAAATGGAAGAAGCCGGCGGTGTCTTTGCCGAGCAGGTCATCCGCCCGACCGGCCTGATCGACCCGCCGGTCGAGGTGCGTCCGGCCAAGACCCAGGTCGACGATGTCGTCGGCGAAATCCGCGAGACGACCAAGGCCGGCTACCGCACGCTGGTCACGGTTCTGACCAAGCGCATGGCCGAGGACCTGACCGAATACCTGCACGAGCATGGCGTCCGCGTCCGCTACATGCACTCCGACATCGATACGCTGGAGCGCATCGAGATTCTTCGCGACTTGCGACTAGGGGCATTTGACGTGCTCGTCGGCATCAACCTTCTGCGCGAAGGCCTCGACATTCCCGAATGCGGTTTCGTCGCCATTCTCGACGCCGACAAGGAAGGTTTCTTGCGTTCCGAAACCTCTCTCATCCAGACCATCGGCCGCGCGGCGCGAAACGTCGACGGCAAGGTCATCCTCTACGCCGACCAGATCACCGGCTCGATGGAACGCGCCATGGCCGAGACCACGCGCCGCCGCGAAAAGCAGATGGTGTGGAACGAAGCCAACGGCATCACGCCCGAAAGCGTCAAGTCGCGCATCTCCGACATCCTCGACTCGGTCTACGAGAAGGACCACGTCCGCGCCGATATCTCGCAGTTCACCGACGAGGCCGGCGCGATGATGGGCAACAACCTCAAGGCCCATCTCGAAGCGCTCGACAAACAGATGCGCAATGCCGCCACCGATCTCGACTTCGAGAAGGCAGCCCGCATCCGCGACGAGATCAAGCGCCTGCGCGAGATGGAGCTCGCCATCTCCGACGACCCGCTGGCGCGCGAGGTCGAAGGCCAGAGCCCCGCTTCTGGCCGCGAAAAGGGCAAGCACAACAAGGGCGTCGCCAAGCATCGCACGGCCGAGGAGCAAGAGCGCTTCCGCAAGCTCGACGAGGCGCGCGCCGCCGAAGAGGCGGCCAAGGCCGCCCGGCCGAACCTGTTCCGCAAGCCGCAACTCGACGAGATGGGCGCCGACGGTGCGGTTCCCGCCGGCAAGTCGCTGTTTTCCAAACCTCACATCGACGACATGGGACCTGGCACCGACATGACCACGCCCGCCGGCGCGGTGTCACGCTCGCTGTTCAAGAAGCAGTCGGCGGCCGAGGCTCATGGCTCGGATTACGGCGTGCCCGACGACGGCAAATCCCTGTTCAAGAAGAACAATCTCGACGAGATGACCGTCCGGCGCACCGAAAAACCGGTCGAAGGCGTCAAGCCGATCAAACGCGCCAAGATCGGCGCGGGTTCCTACGAGGACCCGGCCGAGGCCGCGCGCGCCAGGAAGAAGCCGGGCAAATCGGGACGGCCGGGGCAGTAGACAGGGTCACCACCGTGCCAGATGGAAGATTGGAACGGGTGTCGGGCGCTGGACGATGAGGATATCTTGCGGCTCAATCGGGCCATTCCGGTATTTGTGGGATTGGTATCGTCCCCCTGCGCGAGATAGGTTCCTTGGATCCGGGTCCACCTTCCCTATGCAATTCTTATAACTCTCGGCCCTCGCCTCTCTCGAAATCACACGCGCTGACGGACTATCTGTCGCTTCATCATGAAGCCGGAAAACATCCCTGCGCTGGCCGAACGTCTCGCCGACATCAGGATCCTGCGCGAACACCATGTCTGGGCCGCCGCCGAAATCTTCGGCCTTGACGGCCTCGACGAACCCTCTCGGCAAACCCTGCGAAAATTTCGGGTGCTGATGGAGGCCGACGCGCTGGTCGAGGCTGTCTTGCTGCTTGCCGCTACTGCCACGCCACCGCGATCGGTCGAACGCATCAACGCTCGCTCGGGCCGCTGGGTGTGTTCCATGCATTACGCCGAAGGCAACACCAGCCGGACCTGCTCGGCGGCGCATGCCGACCTTGCCGCTGCGGTCCTTGCGTCGCTGCTGGCAAGCCTTGAGCAGCCGGCCGCGCTTCGCCACCGGCGAACACCCCTCTCCTCCAGCAAGATCGGGCAGCACCGCCATGACCTCACGAGCCCAAAACACTGAACAGCTGCGCCAGCGCATCTTCGGCGCCATCTCCGCACTCGTCACCCCGTTCAGCAACGGCGAAGTCGACCTGAAGGGCCTTGCCGCCCTGGTGGAATGGCAAATCGCCGAAGGCGTCAACGGCCTCGTTCCCTGCGGCACCACGGGCGAAGCCCCAACCCTGTCCTGGCATGAGCGCATCATGGTGATCCGCAAGGCGGTGGCTGTAGCGAACGGGCGTGTGCCAGTCATCGCGGGCACGGGCACCAACAGCACGGAATCGACGGTCGCCTTTGCAGCAGCGGCACGCGATTTCGGCGCCGATGCCGCGCTAGTCGTCACGCCCTACTACAACAAGCCGAGCCAGGCCGGGATTGTCAGGCATTTCGAGACCGTCGCGGCCAAGGTCGACATCCCTGTTGTCGTCTACAACGCGCCGGCGCGCACCGGTGTCGACCTGACGCTGGACACCGTCGAGCGGCTGGCGGCCATCCCGGGCATCGTCGGCTTCAAGGATGCGACAGGCGACCTGTCGCGGCAGACAACGCTCGCGCAGAAATTCGGCAACCGTTTCATCTGGCTGTCCGGCCACGACGCCACTGCCTTCGGCTTCAACACCATGGGCGGCCAGGGCACCATTTCGGTGGTGTCCAATGTCGCCCCGCGCCTCTGCGCAGAGATGCACGAGGCCTGCCGGCGAGGCGATCCGCATGCGGCGCGGCAGATCCAGAACCGCCTGCGCCCTCTCATCGCCGCGCTCGAACTCGAAACCAACCCCGTGCCGGTCAAGCATGCGCTGCATCTGATGGGCAAGATCGGGCCCGATGTCCGGCTGCCGCTGGTCGAGGTCGAACCACGGACGGCAACGGCCATTCGCGGCGCCCTGATGGACCTCGACATCGAGGTGCCGGCGACACGCTTGCCTCTTGTCCCGCGAGCGGCCGCCGGTCCGATCCACCGGCATCTCTAGCGCATCGGCCCGAAAATCGGACCCGATTTTCGGAAAGCACGATGCGCCAACTCAGTAAGTTGGAGCGTCCTTTGTGCGTCCATTCGGACGCACGGCGCTCTGGCAACGCGTGCATTGCGCAGTCTGCCGTCAGGCAATCAGGAAAGGCACCAGACAATGGGAACTCTTGCTCGCGACATCCACCCCGTGGCGGCTTGCCACCGCTTCATGGTCGGCCGCGACACCGACGGCCACTGGGTCGTCAGCGACGAACTCGGCATGGTTGGCGGCATCTTCGCCGACAAGGAAGCCGCCGTTCGCTTCGCGCTGACCGAAAGCGGCCATGTGCCGGGTGCGGTGTTCTGCGCACCGACAGGCGTGACCCTGAACCTCGATCCACTGCTGGAACGGCCGGCCCGACCAGCCGCCCTGAGCCATCACTGAGCGCGCACGAAACCAGACTGTCTAGCTCCAATTCGCGAATTCACGCCCGCCCGGCGAGGGTGTTCAAATGCCGGATGGCTGCCGCCCGTGCGGCGGTAGATTGGGAGCCCGAGCCATGGCACGTCTTGGCGAAATCGCCATTGCAGCAATCGTATTCGGCGCGGCGGCAGGCCTCACCACCGTCGAGGCCGCGCAGCTTCCGTTCACACCGGCAGACCTGGCGACACTTGCGGCTGGCCCCATCCTCGTCGGCAGCAAGTCGGTGACGGTATCGAAGTCGACCAGTAGCTCGAGGTCGCGTTCGAGGAGTTGCTCGAACGGGTCCTGTTCCAGCGATACCGACTCGCAAGGCAATACCGGCACGAGTTCGTCGACCAGCACCAGCACGTCGACAAGCAGTACGTCCAACACCAACAGCAATACAAACTGACGGCAAAGTGGCTCCGGCGTCATTTCAGAAAACGTGCAAGCCTCATGGATAGAACCGAAGCCGCGAGAAGTGCGCTCTGTTCCGTGTTCCCAGGCGCAAGTTCGTTTCGCCAGAAGGCCATTTGAAAGTGAAATCACGCGCCTTTGCGCCGCAACCGCGCCGCCAGCGGCCCGGCGGCAGAAAATAATCCTGACTGAAATGTCGGCTCCGGTCCTCGTCGTTCGTCTTGAAGGTGGGACGCCTTGATGCGGAGAATTCCTTCTAGGCCCCTGCCCATGGCACTCTAGATGGCGCGGCCTCATGCGGCGGCGCTTGGCACCATTCAGGAAAACGGAGAAAGACATGTCCGAAGCAACTGCACAGCCCGTCGACTACCCAGCCCCGAAGGTCCTTGGCGGCCTCGTAGCCTATCTGGAGGTCGAAGGCGCCCTCAAAGCAGCGGAATTCTACAAGCGCGCCTTCGGTGCGGAGACGGCGTTTGCCATCCCGCCGGACGAACACGGTCGGACGATGCACGTGCATCTCTACATCAACGGCTCGTCGATGATGCTGTCGGACGCCTACCCCGAGCATGGGCATCCGCACGAGAAGGCCCAGGGCTACACCATGCAGCTCATCCTCGGCGACGACATCGACGCCTGGTGGAAGCGTGCGGTCGAGGCAGGCTGCGAGGTCGTAGTACCGCTCGACGTGATGTTCTGGGGCGACCGCTGGGGCCAGGTGCGCGATCCGTTCGGCGTTGCCTGGGCGATGAACGCGCCGGTCAAGAAGTAGTCCTTCCACGAGCCCGTCCGCTTCCACGCGGGCGGGCTCCATGACCGTACCGAATCCGTTGCATCTGGATTTGCGCTAGCCCAGCGGCACAGTCAGCCCGACCTTCACCCTGTCCATGGCGACGAGAGTGCGGAAACGCCGGATGTTCGGGTTGGCAAAGAACAGCCGCCGCGTCAGCGCCTCGTATTCCGCCATCGACGCCACCGTCACGATCAGCACGAAGTCCGCGTCGCCGGTGACGTAATAGCATTGCTGCACTTCCGGTGCGGCGGCAAAGCTGGCCTTGACGGCGTCGAGCAGGCCGATCTGCTCGCTCTCGACGGCAATCTCGACGATGATGGTGATCGGCCGGCCAACCTTGTCGGGATCGACCACAGCCACATTGCCGCCAATCACGCCGGTTTCCTCCATGCGCTTGATGCGGCGCTGCACGGCCGGTGCGGAGAGATTGACCGCTTCGCCGATCTCGCGCTGCGGCGTGGCGTTGTTTCGCTGCAGGACCTCAAGGATGCCAAGGTCGAACGGATCGAGCTCCACGCCACGCTTGTTCATAGTCAGCCCAACGAAACAAAATTGCACCAATGCCGGAACAATAGAGCGCATTTCTCGCCCGCTCTGCAATAACAATGCAGCCAGAAAATCTGGAGCCTCGCATCATGCTTATCCGCAACCAGCAAGCCGAACATCGCCAGCCGCTGTCGGCGGTAGATGCGGAAACCCTGGGCATCGCGGCCGCCGAGGCGGTGGAGGCGTTCCTGGCCAATCGGCCTGATCATCGCCCGACGCCGTTGCGCGCCCTGCCAGCACTCGCCCGAAACCTCGGTGTCGGCGCCATCCACCTCAAGGACGAGGGTTACCGCCTCGGCCTCGGCAGCTTCAAGGCGCTGGGCGGGGCATATGCGGTGATGCGCCTGGTCCAGGAGGCAGCCGCTGAGAAGCTCGGTCGCGCGGTCGACATCGCCGAGCTGCACGATCCCGAGGTGGCGAAGATCTCCGCCGCCATGACCTTTGGCTGCGCCACCGATGGCAATCATGGCCGCTCGGTCGCGCAGGGCGCGCAGCTCGTCGGCGCACGTTCGGTAATTTTCGTCCATGGCGGGGTCAGCGACGCGCGCATCGCCGCGATTGCCCGCTTTGGCGCCGAGATCGTCCGCGTCGCCGGCACCTATGACGATTCCGTCGCGGAGGCGGCGCGTGTCTGCGAGGCCAACGGCTGGACCGTTGTCTCCGACACCTCCTGGCCAGGCTATGAGCGCATTCCCGGCATGGTCATGCAGGGCTATACGGCGATCACCCGCGAGGTCCTGGAAAAACTGCCTGAAACACCGACCCATGTCTTCGTGCAGGCAGGCGTCGGCGGCATCGCCGCGGCGACCGCCGCCTATCTTGCCTGCCGCTTCGGCGAGGATCGTCCGACCTTCGTCGTCGTCGACCCGGCGCGCGCCGCCTGCATCTTCGAGACCGCCCGCGCGGGCCAGCCGGTCAAGCTGCAGCACGGCGAGCCGACGGTCATGGCGATGCTCGAATGCTACGAGCCGTCGCCGCTCGCCTGGCGCATCCTGGCGCGCGCGGCCGATGCGTTCATGACGGTCGAGGACGAGGATGCGGTCGAGGTGATGAACCGTCTCGCGCGCCCGCTCGGCCACGACCCGGTGGTCGTCGCCGGCGAAAGCGGCGGTGCCGGAATGGCCGGCCTGTTTCGTGCTGCCCGCGACCCGGACATGCGCGCCGCGATAGGGCTGGATTCTGCCTCGCGCGTGCTGCTCATCGTCACCGAAGGCGCGACCGACCCAGAGCGCTACCGTGAATTGGTTGGCATCAGCCCGGCTGACCTCACCGCCAACCCCGTCGCCATCGCAGCCAAATAGGCTCATCTCTGGAGACAGGCGTCGAAGACATCTAGGCGCATCTGCTGGATCGCAAGACCCCCTTGGTCCCTGCCCAGAAAGCGCACCGCCATGACGGCCGATCCTGAACCGTACGACCGCTACGCCGGTGTCTATCGGAAACCGAGGCAGCCGCCGCTTCGAGAGCGGCGGCTGCCTTGTTTGAAGGCGTCTATTCCGCCGCCAGCGCGTGGGGATGTGCGATCTCGGCGATGTTGTCGTGGCTTGCCTCTGCCTCGGGCTTGGCCTGTTTGCCCTTTGGCTCCTTGCCGAAGAACAGCGCATAGCCGGCCGGCAGCACCAGGATGGTCAGTACAGTCGCCACCAGGATGCCGCCCATCATCGCATAGGCGAGCGGCCCCCAGAATACGCCGCGCGAGATCGGGATCAGCGCCAGCACAGCCGTCATCGCCGTCAACATGATCGGACGGAAGCGGCGCACCGCTGCACCGATGATCGCCTCGGACCGCTCCATGCCCGCCGCGATGTCCTGGTCGATCTGGTCGACGAGGATGATCGAGTTGCGGATGATGATGCCGAGCAGCGCGATCACGCCGAGGATGGCGACGAAGCCGAACGGCGCGCCCGAGATCAGCAGAGCCGCCGCCGCCCCGATGATGCCGAGCGGGCCTGTCGCCAGCACCAGCATCGCCTTGCCGAAGTGCTGCAGCTGCACCATGAGCAAAAGCACGATGACGAGCAGCATGACCGGTGCCTTGGCGGCGATCGAAGCCTGGCTTTCGGCCGCGTCTTCCGCGCCGCCCTGGATCTCGACCTTGTAGCCAGCAGCCAGGCTGTCGCGCAAAGGCTTGAGATCGCTGAACAGCTTCATCGCCACGTCGTTGGGCTGGATATGGTCGGGCAGCGTCGCTCGCACGGTGATTGTCGGCAGGCGGTCGCGCCGCCATTCGATGCCCTGCTCGAGCACCGGCTCGACCTTGGCCACCTGCGACAGCGGTACGAACCCACCGAAGTCGGTCGGGATGTAGACCGAGTTGACCGCCGACAGCAGGTGGCGATTGGCCTCCGGTTCGCGGGCGACGATCGACACCGTTTCCTCGCCGTCGCGGAAATCGTCCAGCGGCGCGCCCGACATGGTGGCCTGCAGCATCTGGCGGATGCGCTGGGAGGAGACGCCGAGCGCCCTCGCCCGGTCCTGGTCGACGACCAGCCGCATGCCTGCCACCGGTTCCAGCCAGTCGTCATGAATGGCGCTCAGATCCGGGTTTTCGGCGAACTTCGCCTTCACCTGGTCGGCAATGCGTCGAACCTCGGCCCGGTCGGGACCCATGATGCGCATCTGCACCGGCCAGCCGGTCGGCGGCCCGAGGAAGAGGCGGTCGACCTTGCCGCGGACCGAGGGGAAGTCTTCGGCCAGGATGGCACGCAGCTTGACGATCAGCCGCTCGCGCGCCGGCTCGTCATTGGCCATGACAAGCAGCTGGGCGTAGTTCGGGTTGCGCAGCTGCTGGTCGAGCGGCAGGAAGAAGCGTGGCGCGCCTTCGCCGATGAAGGTGGCGATGAACTTCTTGTCGGGATCGTCCATCATCTTCGCTTCCAGCGCCTCGGCCTGCTTTTCGACCTCCTTGATGCTGGTGCCCTCCGGCAGCCAGAGGTCGACCAGGATTTCCGGCCGCGACGACTGCGGGAAGAAGTTCTGCGGGATAAACTGGAACGCAAACAGCGAGCCGAAGAAGGTGACCAGCGTCATGGCAAGCACGATGACGCGATGCCTCACCGCCCATGCGACAGTCGAATGCAGGCGGCGGTAAAAGCGCGTGTCGAAAACGTCGTGATGATTGCCGGCGTGCTTGCGCTCCTTGAGGATCATGTAGCCGAGCCACGGCGTGAAATAGACCGCAACGAACCATGACGTCACGAGCGCGATGCCGACGACGAAGAACAGCGAGCGCACATATTCGCCGGCCGTGGATTCGGCGAAGCCGACGGGAATGAAGCCGGCAGTGGTGATCAGCGTGCCGGTCAGCATCGGGAACGCCGTCGACGAATAGGCAAAGGACGCCGCCTCGATCTTGACCAGCCCCTCCTCGAGCTTTCGCTCCATCATCTCGACCACGATCATGGCGTCGTCGACCAAAAGGCCGAGCGCGATGATCAGCGCGCCCAGCGAGATGCGCTGCAGGTCGATGCCGAACTGGTACATGATGGCGAAGGTAGCCGCGAGCACCAGCGGTATGGTGATCGCGATGACCAGGCCTGAGCGCCAGCCGATCGACAGGAACGACACCACAAGCACGATCAGCAGCGCCTCGATCAGCGCCTTCATGAATTCGCCGATGGCTTCGGTCACCACTTCCGGTTGGTTGGAAATCTGGTCGACCGAGACGCCGTAGGGCAGCGATTGCTCGAAGCGCTCGTAAGTCTCCTCGACCGCGGTGCCGACGTCGGTGACCTTGAAGCCCTTGGCCATCACCACGCCGACCTGGACGCTGTCATGGCCGTTGTAGCGGAACTTGCGCTGGTAAGGGTCTTCCAGGCCTGATGTCACGGTGGCGATGTCGCCGAGGCGGGTGACCTGGTTGCCGGCGCGCAGCCTGAGTTCGCGGATATCGTCGGCCTTGCTGAGATCGCCTTCGACTGAAATGCGCACCGAATGCGAGCCGGTGTCGACGGCGCCCGCCGGATCGATGTTGTTCTGTCCGGCGATGGTGTTGCGCAAGTCGTTGAGCGTCAGGCCCCGCTCGGCGAGCGCCTTGGACGAGACGTCGATATAGATGCGCTGCGGCTGGTCGCCGAGGATGACGGCCTTTTCGACGCCCGGCGTCGTCAGCAGCATGTCGCGCGCCTTGATCGCGATCTGCTTGAGCTCGGGATAGCTGTACCCCTCGCCGGATATCGAATGCAGCGTGATGAAGGTGTCGCCGAATTCGTCGTTGAAGAACGGGCCGATCAGGCCTTGCGGCAGCTCGGCCGAGATGTCGCCGACCTTCTTGCGCACCTGGTAGAAGGCGTCCTTCACCTCGCTCGCATCGGTGTCGCCCTTGACCTGCACGGTGATGATGGCGCTGCCGGCGCGGGTGTAGGACTTCACCCAGTCGAGATGCGGCGTTTCCTGGAGCTTGCGCTCGATCTTGTTGACGACCTGGTCCTGCATCTCCTCGATCGACGCGCCGGGCCAGATGGCCTGCACGACCATGACGCGGAAGGTGAAATCAGGATCCTCGCTCTGGCCCATCCGCATCAGCCCGAGCGCGCCGGTGATGATGATGAGCCCGAACAGGAAGCGCGCGATGCTCGGATGCCCGATTGCCCAGCGCGACAGGTTGAACGGTTTCTTTTCCTGGCTGGAAGTGTCCATGGCCGTGGTTCCATTGGCGCATGCCGGCCGTACCGGCACCAGGCATGCGCAGGTTCAGGTTGATGGCGGCGCCTTCGGCGCCGCGTCAGGCACTGGTCAGGCGATCAGTTTGCGGCGTTGGCCGCGGCGCGCTGCTCGGGCAGCCTGACCTTCAGGTTCTCGGTCATGAACTGGGTGCCGGCGGCAACCACCAGGTCGCCCGGCCGCAAGCCCTCGGTCACCTGCACGCCGTCGTCGACGAAATCGGCAACCTTGATGTCGCGGGCATGCACGGTGTCGTCGCCCTGCTCGACCACCCAGACGATCTGCTTGCCCTGCTGCTTGGCCAGCGCGCTGAGCGGGATCGACACCAGCTTTTCGCCACTGTCGACCGACGCCTGGATGCCGGCAGTCATGCCAAGCAGCACGCGGGCGTCGTCCGGCAGGCTGACACGCACCGAAAACGTCCGCGACTGCGGGTCGGCGCTGCCGGCGACCTCACGAACCTTGCCGTCGAGCACCAGCTTGGCGTCGGACCAGAAGCTGACCTTGACCGGCTTGCCCTGCTGGAACTGTGCGATCTCCAGCTCCGGAACCGCGATCTGCACTTCCTTGTCACCGTCGACGGCAACTGCAACGACCGGCGTTCCGGCGCCGACGACCTGGCCGGTGTCGGCGCTGACCGACGTGACGATGCCGCTCTGGTCGGCCCTGAGCTCGGCATATCCGACCTGGTTCCTGGCCTGGCGCAGCGAGGACAATGCCGCGTCGCGCTGCGACGACGCCTGCTTGTAGACCAATGCCGCCTGCTCGCGCTGCGCTTGGGAGGCGAATTTCTTGTCGTAAAGCTGTGCTGCGCGCTCGTCTGAGAGACGCGCCGTCTCGACCTGCTTTTCCGCGGCCTGGAGATTTGCCTCGGCCGTGCTCACGCCAAGCTGATAGTCGGTCGCATCGATACGGGCGAGCAGGTCGCCCGGCTTGACCTTGTCGCCGATGTTGACGGCGCGCTCGGTGATCTTGCCGGCGACCCGGAAGCCAAGGTTCATTTCGGTGCGCGCCTTGACGACGCCCGAATAGTCGAGCTCGCGGGTCTTGCCGGCACCTAAGATCTCGACAACCTTGACGGGGCGGATCGCCTCGATTGTCTCGGTCTTGGCTTCGGAGCAGGCGGAAAGGCCAACGCCAAGCAGCGTCACCAGAGCCAGGCTGGCAAGAGGACGCAGGTTCGCATTGAAGGTCTTGAACGAAATCATCGTTCGCACTCCCGGTTGTCTATTGATCTGGATGTCGGCCCGTGGGCCTCGGCTATTTCTTCAGCGCCCTGAGGGCGTAGTCCGTAAGTTCCTCGAACGTCGCCCGATTGGGCTTGTTGACGCACTGCGACACCATCTGCGGGTGGCACAGCGTAGCTGTCGCAGCGCCAAAGCAGCGCGCGGCGATCTGCGGATCCTGGTCGGCAAACTCGCCCGCCGCGATACCCTCGCGGATCACCTCGGCGATGAGGTCGTGGAGACGGTCGATGTGCTTTTCGATGACATGCCAGTCGCGCTCCAGCGCAACGATGACCATCTCATGCACTTTTTCCTGGTCGAGCATGGTCTCTACGGTCAGGTTGTGCTGGGCATAGATGAATTTGCGCAAGCGATCGCTGGCGCTGCCCTCGGCGCGCAGGATCTCGCAGGCCAACTGATAGACCGCGCCGAGCATGCGGCCGCAGATCGCCTGGTGGATTTCGACCTTGGAGGCGAAGAAGCGGTAGATGTTGGCCGGCGACATGCCGAGGTCGCGGGCGATGTCGGCGACATTGGTCTTGGTGTAGCCGTAGTGCCTGAACAGCCGTTCGGCGGAATCGAGAATACGCCCGACAGTCTCCTGTCGCGCCAGATCCACGGGGCTTTCAGCTACATCGTTCATGTCTCGGGCCGCTCAAGTTGACGACTGACGAATTTCTAATTTCGTCAGTCGTAAAACTTTATCCGTCCGCCGTCAATCCGCTGCACCGCAAAAACTGACATAAGCTGCCATCGACCGGGAAGCCTGCCAGCCCGTCTTACGGCGACGCAGCCCTTGGGCGTCGCCCCGGAGACTGGCAGGCGGCAAACGCTCCAGGCAGGTTATGGCAACCGCCATTTTCTGCTACAGTGCCTGGCTTCTGGGGACGGTGCCGAACGTTCCGCTGTGCCTGTTACCCGGCCAACGGAATGAACCCGTAAACGACTTGCCGAGCTTGCAAACGCAAGGAGGTGAAGATGCCGGCCGTCAAATGGACACTCAAGGGACGTGAATTCCTGCACTGCAATTGCGCCTATGGCTGCCCGTGCCAGTTCAATGCGCTACCCACCCAAGGCCACTGCTGCGCGATTGGCGCGATCGATATCGAGCAGGGTCATCACGGCACCACCAGGCTCGATGGCCTGCGCATAGCCATGATCGTCGCCTGGCCCGGCGCCATCCATCACGGCCACGGCCAGGTTGTCGCGATCGTCGACGAACGGGCGACGCCCGAGCAACGGGAAGCGCTGCTCCGGATCATGAGCGGCGAGGACACCGAGCCGGGCGCGACGTTCTTCCAGGTCTTTTCGACGACGTTCGAGAAGGTCCACGACCCCGTATTCGCCAAGATCGACATTCAGGTCGATATCGACGGGCGTACCGCCCGCGTGAACATTCCCGGCGTGATGGAAGCCCGCGGCGAGCCGATCCTGAACCCAGTGACATCACAGCCCCACCGGGCTCGCATCAACCTTCCCAACGGCTTCGAATATACGGTCGCCGAAGCCGGGCGCGGCTGGGGCAAGACCACTGGCGCGATCGAACTCGACCTCAAGGACGCGCATGCGCATTTCGCCCACATGCACATGACTGAAAGCGGGGTCGTCCGCCCAACCCAATGAGCACCTCTCGCCTCGAGTTGATATTGAGACGAGACCGGGCCGTCGTCCTCGGCGCCGCCGTTGCCGTTGCAGCGCTGGCGTGGGCCTATGTGATCTGGCTGGCAGCGTACATGGGGGCGCTGCCGCCTGCGGGCGCCGACATGCCCGGAATGACCATGCCCGGGATGACCATGCCCGGCATGGATATGGGCACCACGCTCGCCCCTGCCATCAGCGGCTGGAGCGCTGGCGATTTCGCCTTCATGTTCGCCATGTGGGCAATCATGATGGTCGGCATGATGCTGCCTTCGGTGGCGCCGATGCTGCTCATCTATGCCGGCGTGGCGCGTCAGGCTGGCTCACGCGGCAAGCCCTTCGCCGCCACCGCATGGTTCGCCACCGGCTATCTGCTCGCCTGGACGGCTTTCTCCATGCTCGCCACATCAGCGCAATGGGCGCTCGAAAGCGCCCTGCTGCTGACACCGATGACCGGCATCGGCACCAGGCTCGGCGGCTTCGTGCTCATCGCGGCCGGCGTCTACCAGTGCACGCCGCTCAAGGACGTCTGCCTGTCGGCCTGCCAGAGCCCGTTGCAGTTCATCATGCGCCATGGCGGCTTCCGCCCGGACCCGCGCGGCGCGATGAACCTGGGCGCGGAGCACGGCATCTACTGCATCGGCTGCTGCTGGGCGCTGATGGCGATCCTGTTCGTCGTCGGCATCATGAACCTGCTCTGGGTGGCGGCGATCGCCGTCTTCATCCTGCTGGAAAAGCTCGTCGTTCCCGGCCGCCTGCTGTCGCGGGCCGCCGGCGCTGTGCTGATCGTCGCGGGTGCCTGGACGCTGTTTTGGGCATGAGTCTGAACCGAAGGTCGCGCATCGATTGCCGGATCAGATCGTGCTCAATCAGATGGCTAATAGCTTGTACATCACCGTCGTCGCATCGAGCCGGTCGCTGCCGAAAGGATCGCGCGCATAGTCCGGGATGACCCCGACAGTCCGGTAGCCCAATGCGGCGTAGAGCGGTTCGGCATTGTCGCCGGTACGCGTATCCAGCGTCATCAGGCTGCGCCCTCGGCCCCGCGCCAGCACCTCGAGCTCCCGCATCAGCAATTGCGCGATGCCCTGGCGCCGGAAGTCGGGATGCACCATCAGCTTGTTGACGTCGGCACGGTGCGGCTGGTTGGGCATGGTATCGCAGCCGAGCTGCACCGTGCCGGCGATCCGCCCGTCCTTGCGCGCCACCAGCATGATCCGCGTCCCCGCGCGCACGCCCGGCAACACCTTGTCACGCCAGAACGCTTCTGCTTCGGCCTGGCCATAGGGCACAACGAAACCGATGCTCGCGCCGTCATGCACGCAGGCGTGCAGCAGCGCGCCAAGCTCGCCGATATGGCTTGCGATGTCGTCGGCCGAGAAAATCGAGATGGCGATGGTCATGATGCCTCACACAACAAAGAGAATGTATTTCGCGCCCGCCTGTTGCGGCGTCGTAAAGGCGCTTGGCCCGAACAACTGGTAGCGCAGGCAGTCGCCGGGCCTAAGCTCATGGGCCTGGCCGTCGACGGTCACGCTGAGTTGCCCCTCGACCAGCACCAGATGATGCTCGAGCCCCGGCCGCGGCGGCGCGTCATAGGTGATCCTGACGTCTGCATCGAGTTCGCATTCCAGCGCCTCGCCGGCCAGCGTCTGCGCCGGCGGTGAAATCGAGCGGCGGCGAAAGCCAATTTCGGGGTCGGACCAGAGCGGCTGGACGTCGCGGCGCACCAGCGGCGCGAACGCGCCTTCCACCATGTGCATCAGCCGCGACATGGTCAGCCCATAGGCGGCGCACAGCTTGCCGAGCACGCTGGCAGTCGGGCTGACCTCGGCGTTTTCCAGCCGCGACAGCGTTGCCCGGCTGACCGTGCTGCGCTTGGCAAGTTCATCGAGCGGCCAGCCGCGCTCGGCCCTGAGCGACCGCAGCCGCTGGGCGATACGCCGATCGATGCTGTCGTGGTTCGAAGCTTCATCCATATGCGAGAAATATTCTCATATATGAGAATGAGTCAAGACGCTGACACCGCCCTCATCCAAGAATCCGATGCGAGAGCGCGGTGCCTACCCGAACGAAAACACGGCACTCGGTTTTGTCGTCGCGGCATGGCCGGTGCCGACATCGGCCACCGCATATTCGGCGACCAGCTGAAGCCGTGCATGCGGCAGATGCGCCCGTCCCGGATCTCCGACAAGCACTTCGACGCCGGCGGCGACGCAGCGGTCAAGAAAGGCGGTCACCCGCTCCGCAAGATCGGCGTCGTAAAACAGGTCGCCGACAACAACGATATCCACTTCAGGCGCGGGACCGCCGGTCAGGTCGCCGCTGACGGCGGTTACGTCGACACCGTTCAGCGTCGCGTTGAGCCCGATCGCGGCCACGCCGTTGCGGTCGACCTCGGCGGCAAGCACTGCGCTCGCACCCGCCATCGCCGCAGCGATGCCGACCAGCCCGGAACCGGCGCCGAGGTCGAGCACGCGCCGTCCCCTCACCGTGTCAGGTCTCTCCAGGAAATGCCGCGCAAGCACCAGTCCGCCGGCCCATTGATAGGCCCAATAGGGCGGCGGCGGATCGTCGCCCTCGTCATCGGGCCAAAGCCGCCACAGCCCGCTACCGGGATGAGCCGCATAGAGCCGGATTTGGGGGGCCGAGGGCACGGCCACCACGTGCAAGTTGTCGAGGATGAAATCAGCGGTTTCCGACTGTCTGTCCTGGCTGGTGCCTTGGTGATTCAATTTCCGGTCCTGAACCTCAGCAATGACGCGTCGACATCTAGTGGTGAAAATTTGACGCTTGGTAACCGCTGGGAATGGCTGGACCGACCATTCCCGTCATCGACGAACGCGCGATGTAAGGCTGGATGACCTTGGCCGTCTCCAGCCACGGAACGCCAACGGCTGAGCTTTTCTCTAGTCCTCGAAGGGCTGCCGGTCCTGCGTACACCACGTGTTCGGCGGGGGCAACTTTTGGTCGACGAGATACGCTGCGATCAGGTCATTGGCGCAGGTGCTCTGGTTGAGCAGGGACGTGTGGCCGTACCCGTTCACGCGCAACAGGACCGCCCCGGGCAACAGGTCGGCCATCGCTTCGGCGTTCTGCATCGGCGTCGAGGGATCGTGCGTGGTGTTCACGACGAGGGGCGCGGCGCTCAGCGGGGCATCCCACGGCCCCGGATAGGGATCGGCCGCGTCGATCGTCCAGGCCGCGCAGGAGAACTCTGCATAAGAGGTCGACAGGCCGAAGTAGCCCGACCGCAGCATGACCTCCGACGACAGCGTCGGGAAGCGCTCCAGGCTCACGGCGGGCGCATCTCCGCACATGACGGCGATCGCCCCTTCGGCCCCGTCGTACGCGGCGGGCTTGGAACCGGCCGGGTCCCCCGTTCCGGCATGGGGAGCGCCCGGCGTCGCGGCGCCCGCCTCGTGGATCGCCTGAAGCGCATGACCGACCGACGCCCAGCCGTTGGCGCCCGGAACCGCCCAGACGATGTCCATGCCATCGGAAATCTGGCCGACCAGGGTGTTGAGGGTGATCGTACGGGCGCCGGCGCCCGACTTGAGTTCGATCGGCCCCTCGCTCAGGCGGTTCAGCAGGTCGTTCCATTTCTGCCGGGTCAGGTCGTAGCTGGCGGCGGCGAACCCGCACCGGTCCGGCCCCGCCGCCGCGCAGAGCTGCAGGAAATGCTGGAACACACTCGCCAGCTCGGGCGAGCCGACCCGGTCGCCGAGCGTCCATTGCGGGTTCCGATCGCCATCCGCGGTCCACGCCAGCGGCGACAGGTTGCCGTCCAGCACCAGCGTGCGAATGGCCTCCGGAAACAGGTTGGCATAGGTGGCGCCGAGGAAGGTGCCATAGGACACGCCCCAGTAGTTGAGCGGAGCGCCCCCCGTTGCAATGCGCAGCTGTTCGAGGTCGCGGGCGGTGTCCGCGGTCGAGACGTGGGCGAGGATTTCCGACGCGTTCGCGGCGCACGCCTTGGCGAACGCCGCGTAGGCGTCGCTCCAGGCCTTCTGCTCGGCGAAAGTGGTTGGAAACGCTCCGAGGCCTCCGAGCAGGGCGGCTTCTTTGTCTGCGCTGTCGAAACACCGTCCTTGCGTTGATTCCCCGATGCCGCGCGGGTCCCAGCTGACGATGTCGAAGGACTGGCGGACCGCGACTGGGAACTGGCCGTACCACTGCGGAAACTGGACGCTGCCGGTGCCGCCGGGGCCACCGGGATTGAAGAAGAGAATGCCCTTCGCCGCGCCGCCCCGGGCCGGCATGCGTCGCAGAGCCAGTTCGATCGTCGGACCGTCGGCTTTCCTGTAGTCGAGCGGCACCGCGTAGGCGGCGCACTCGAGTCCCTCGATCATCGGATCGGGGCAGGCCGACCAGTCGATCGGTGTATCCTTGAAGTGGTAGGTGGCGTCCTGCGCGGCGGCCGGAGATGTTCCGGCGCAGAATCCGATCAGCGCGACGCCAGCGATGCGTGACGCCTTGGTCGTCTGCCTCCTCGCTCCGTCGCCGTTCGAGCCGCTCATCTTGCTGGATCGCTGATCACCCGAAGAAGTCATCTTCGCCGATTGTGCCCGCCTGGTCAACGAAGCGCATCCGGACACGCGGGTCCGGTCGACAACCAGGCTTTTCAGCTCCTTCTCGCTGCCGCGCGCACGAGGGCCGGAAGCCGATCAACGAGGGCGCAGCACGCGGCCAGCCATGCGTGGCGTCGAAAAACACAGGTCCCAACTGTCGCCCTTTGCACAGCCGGCCATGACAGGATACCGATATCGCCGGTGATGGGTGGCGGAGGAACAGGCGCGACGATGTTGATGGCAGCAAGCAAAAGGCACGGCGTCACCGCGTCAGGCATGGTTATCGTCTGGCTTTTGACTGCTTTCGTCTTGGCTTGCTGGCCGGCGCAAGCGGCAGACCGCACGATCTACCTGACCTTCGACGACGGTCCGCTCAACGGCACCACGAACGTTCTTGACGTGCTTGAAGCTGAAAACGTGCCCGCCACCATGTTCATGGTCGGTCTGCACGCCAGTTCCAATCAGGAAAGCAAGGCGCTTGTCGCCCGAGCCAGGAGCATGCCGCTGGTGACGGTGGGCAACCACAGCTACAGCCACGCCTACAACAAGTACCGCAAATTCTACGCCGATACCGAAGCCGTTGTTGCCGACATGGTTCGGGCCAACGCCGTTCTGGGCCTCGAAATGCCCGCTCACGCAAGGCTTCCCGGCCGCAACGTGTTTCGGCTGCCGAATGTTTCAACCAACGACCTCTCGATCGACCGCAAGGAGATTGGCATCGAGGAGCCGGACTACGAGTTTGTCGCCGCCACCGGCTTCTGGCTTTACGGCTGGGACCACGAATGGGTCCATGACGGCACCGGCAAGCCGGTGCAGAGCGTCAAGACGATGATCAGCGAGATCGACCACCTGTTTGGCGGCAAGGTTCGATTTGTCAGGCCAAACAGGCTGATCCTGCTGATGCACGACGAAATGTTTCAGGATACGTTCAACGGGCCGGCAAATCTGACAGCGCTCATCCAGGGCCTGAAGCAGCGCGGATACAAGTTCGGGCAGATACCGGACTACGATCCGCTGAACTAGACAGAGGGCGGAAGCCGGATGAGGCTGGCATAGGCAAGGCTAGGCCTCCGCCCCTTCTGTCAGGCCCGTTCAGACCATTTTGTCTACGATCTTGCGCATATCCTGGACGTCGAAGGCCCGCAGCGTCTGCGTGGTCACATTGCCCAGTTCAGCAAGCGACAGGCTGACCGCGGTGGCAGTCAGGTCGTCTTGCGCCTCGATGACGCTGACGACGTCATGCTTGCCGAGCGTCCACAACAGGGTATGGACCTTGGCCCCGCATTTGTCGGCCATCGCTTTGAAGGCTTCCGCGCGTTTCGGTGACTCCCTCACCGATCGCACGCCTTGATCGGTGAAATTCGCCAGGAAAACATAATATGCCATTTCATCCTCCGTGGTTGAGGAGGCGTACGGGCGCGTTGGCGTTGCCGCCGTGTCTCCCGCCCGCAGTCTAACATGCCTGGCTGGTCGTGAATGTAGGCGCAAAGGCAACTCGGCATAGGTCATAGGAGCTATGACGCTGCGCCGGTCCCGTGCCGGGACGAGTTGGAATAGTGCGGGCATTTGTGCACGTCTGGGCCGCAGATCACCGAACTGTGTGCCAAGCCCCCGCCGTTGAGCGCAGCAAGCCATCGCCCTAGAGTGTGGCCAGCCGAGTCGCACTCCGACGGCGGCGCGTTCATCGACCAATCATCAGCGAGCCCGCATGCCCGTTCACGAACTTGCAGCACTTGGTGCGGCGACCTGCTGGGCCGTGACCGGCCTGATTTCGGCAGGCCCTGCCGGCCATCTCGGCGCGCTCGCCTTCAACCGCCTGCGCCAGGTCTTCGTCACCTGCCTGCTTGGCGCCTATGTGCTTGCAACCGGCACCTGGCAGCAGATCGACATCGCCAATGCGGGTCCGCTGCTGCTATCGGGCCTGATCGGCATCTTCATCGGCGACACCTTGCTGTTTGCCACCCTCAACCGCGTCGGCCCGCGCCGCTCGGGAATCCTGTTTGCGCTGAATGCCCCGATTGCCGCCCTGCTTGGCTGGCTCGCCCTGGGCGAAGACCTGTCGGCAAGTGCTGTCGCCGGCATTGCCCTGACCGTCGCCGGTGTCGTCCTTGCGATCCTGTTCGGCAAGCGCCGGTCGCAATTGCACGAATGGGAGAAGATCAAGGGCCCGCTGTGGATCGGCGTGGCGCTCGGCCTGGGCGCCGCCACCGGCCAGGCAGTCGGCTCGATCATCGCGCGGCCGGTCATGGAAACGGGCATCGATCCTTTCGTTGCCTCGATGCTGCGTGTCGGCGTGGCTGCCGCTTGCCTGACGGTCCTGATCCAGCTGCCGATTCCGGCGGTCAAGCCCAAGGGACCGCTGACGTGGAAAATCGCCGCCCTGACAGCGCTGACCGGCATCATCGCACTCGCCATCGGCATGACCCTTTTGTTGTTCGCCCTGTCCGGCGGCAAGGTCGGCATCGTCTCGACGCTCTCGGCCACCTCGCCGGTCATCATCTTGCCGATGCTTTGGGCACGGACCGGCGAACGCCCGGCCAACGGCGCCTGGGCCGGCGCGGCCCTGGTCGTTGCGGGCATGGCGTTGATCTTCCTGCGCTGACGTGGCCACGACCTGGCAAGGATGCGCTAACCCTGCCCGGTCAAGTTCAGCCAGCCATGCGGACAACCCATTGCAAGCGTGAAGCGGCAACGCGATCTTACGGACAACTGGCTGCCAACGGAGCAACAGATGAACCTGCAGATCGCATTTCTATCATTTGCCCTCGCCGCATCGGCCACACCCGCAATCGCCGAGCCCAATCCCGTGCAGCGGCATCAGCCTTCGCCCGCAACAGACACGTGCGGCGGAGATGCTGGGCAGGGCAGATGCAGACCGATCCTGGTCCAGAGCCAGGACGAGCAGTCCAACAGGCCGGTCGACTGCCATCGCGACGTTCGCACGCACCGCGTCAATGGCGTGATGCTGCGTCATCGCCATGTCGGGCCGAACTGCCAGATCCGCGAGGTCCGGCAGTCCTCCTGAAGCCCAAGCGCGCCCAGTTGCCTGTCCGGGCCACCGCCGGACAGGCCTGAGCCCGCGAGACTAGCAAGGGCCGCGGTCGACAACCCGGAAGCCGGCGGAATCCGCCTCGCAGGCATTCGGGAACGTCCGCAGCGAACCGCCGCGCTGGGCGCAAACCGGCCGGTATTCCCTGGTGCAAAACTGCGGATTGCCGCCGCCATTGCCGCCGTCCCAACCACCATTGTCGCCCCGGCATTGGCCGCCGCGAATGATGCGATATCCCGCAGCCTCTGCCATGCAGCCATTCGCGAAGGTCTGACGATCGTCGCCGCGCCGTGCGCAGACCGGGTCATATTCGCGCGTGCAGAACTGCGGCCCGGGGCCGGGACGCGGCGGGCGCGGGCCCGGGCCTTCGTCAACCACCACGGTACAGGACGCCAACACGACAGAAATCAGCGAAGCCAGCGCCGCTTTGCGGAGCAGAGATCTAGCCGGCAAGTTCATTGGAGTCTTCCCTCTTACCCCGGTATTGGGCGGAACAACGGTCCCGCCGACGATTCGATCCTCGCAATTCTCCGCGCGAAAGCAATCCCCCACCGCCTGCACTGCCATCCATTGACGACAAATGGCCAGGGCCGAAATGGCGAGTCGCCTATATTCATGCCACTTTGGCGCGTGTGACACTCGACCGCTGCGACATCTTGCAACCTACGCGCTTCCATGCAATATAGTCTTTGTTCGGGCGTTTGCTGACCCGGAGACTGGAACGTTTTGCACGACCCTTTCCCCGATACTGTGAATCTCTGACGGCCCCGTGACTCGGCGGGGGGTTTTAGCGTGCGCGAATGCATGACCGCCAAGCAAACCACCGACTTGCCGCCGACGCCAGGCGGATGGCAGGTACAGACCACTGAACGGGTGAAGGAGTTCTCCCAATGGCCCAGACCGGTACCGTAAAGTTCTTCAACGCAACCAAAGGCTTCGGCTTCATTACGCCGGATGGCGGCGCCAAGGACGTATTCGTCCATATCTCCGCTATCGAGGCTTCAGGCCTGCGCACGCTCGTTGATGGCCAGAAGGTCACCTTCGACGTCGAGCCTGATCGCATGGGCAAGGGCCCCAAGGCGGTCAACCTCCGCGCGGCTTAATCCTCGCCGGGTTGCCACATGAACAAGGGGCGCGACGGGCAACCGTCGCGCCCTTTGCTTTTGGTGATCCAGTTTATCTTAGATATTACTAATATAAAGCCAAGATTACCGCACTGGCTTGGCCAAAAGTTTCATGGCATGACTCCGAAGCGCGAGAGAATGACTGCATTTTCTCCGCACCGATGGAGGACACGCATGAAAATCCTCAAATCTCTTGGGGCGGCGTTGTTGGCCGCGGGCCTATTTGGCGGCCCTGCCTCGGCAATGCCTGCCGGCGACCTGCCGCAACTCGATGACAGCCTGGTCGTACAGGTTCGCGCCTGCCACGGTGACGTCCAGCGCCATTTCGTGCCCGAATATGGTCGCACCATGTACCATCGCCACCGCCGGCCCGACTGCCATCCGATCCCGGTCCAGCCGCCGCAGGCCAGGGACTGCCACCGCGAGGTGCGCCGCCACTACCTTCCACGTTACGGCAACGTCCCGCACCGCCATATCGGGACCAATTGTCGGGTAAAGGTCTACAACAGGTATGATCCGTACCGTCCGCGGCCAGGCGCTTGTATCCAGATCGGCCCAATCCGCTACTGCGAATACTGAGCCGTACAAATTTTTCGACATCGCTCGAAATCGAGCAACGGCGCGGCCTGCAGCGGCGGCGTTGCCTGAAAGTTTCGCTTGCCGATCCCCAAAAAATAAACGACAAATTTCCACTTCGGGCAGCTTGCCGGCCCGAAGACTTGAAATAATGGGATCAGAGGAGTTTCCCATGCCGCAGACCGGCACCGTCAAGTTCTTCAATCATGCCAAAGGCTTCGGCTTCATCACGCCGGACGATGGAGCAAAGGACGTGTTCGTTCACATCTCGGCTGTGCAGGCTTCAGGCCTTCCCGGTCTCGAGGATGGTCAGAAAGTAAGCTTCGACACCGAGCCGGATAAGCGCGGCAAGGGTCCCAAGGCCGTTAATCTGACGGTTGGCTGAACCGGGGGTGGCCGTGGCATTGCCCGGCCAGTTGACGTGAACTCGCACCGGCATTCCGGAAGGTTGCCGGGCGTGTGTGGTTGACTGCTTCAACCGTCCCAATTTCCGTTCAGCTTGCGTTCAGGCTCGCTCCTCTAGACCGATAGTCGACGCTAATTTCCGCTCCTCGATACGGGCGGACGGCGAAGGAGACAGACCATGAATCGCATCTTCAAGACTTTCGTCCTTTCGGCAGCCGTTGCCGCCACCACTCTGACCGCGTTGCCCGCGGCGGAGGCAGGAGAGCGCTGGCGCCGTTACGACCACCATCGCCGCGACAATACCGGCGCGATCGTCGCCGCAGGCGCGCTCGGCCTGATCGCCGGTGCGGTGATTGCCGGCAGCGCCAATCGCCAGCAGCCGGTGTATGACGACTATTACGACTATGAGCCGCAGCCGCGCCGCGTCTACCGCAATGACTATTATCGTCCGGCCCCGCAGCGCCGCGTCGTTTACAACAACTATGCAATCGAGCCGTGGACGCCCGAATGGTATCAGTATTGCTCGGACCGCTACCGCAGCTTCAATGCGCGCAGCGGCACCTTCACCGGCTATGATGGCCAGCAGCATTTCTGCACCGGCAACTGACCGCAGCACCGGCCCGAATTCGACGGCATCCCCTGCCCCGCCGCCTGAACGGGCTCGAAGCAACGAAAAACGGCGCCAACCCCAGCGGTTGGCGCCGTTTTCATGACTGGCAGCCCGCGCGGCGGCGACCGGCTGCGATCAGGCAGTCAGACCAGATACGGGTTGCCGCGGCGTTCGTCGCCGAAGCGACTGCCAGCGCCATGGCCGCAGATGAAGCCGATGTCGTCGCCGAGCGGCAGAAGCTTCTCCTTGATCGACCGGATCAGCGTATCGTGGTCACCGCCATAGAGATCGGTGCGGCCGACCGAGCCGCGAAACAGCACATCGCCGACATGGGCGAATTTGGCTTCCGGATTATAGAACACGACATGCCCCGGGGCATGGCCCGGACAATGCAGCACCTGGAACACATGATTGCCGAACGACACGGTCTCGCCGTCGGCGAGGAACCGGTCGGGCGTGCAGTTGCGCACGCCGGTCATGCCGAACTTCTGGCCCTGGCCAACGAGATTGTCGAGCAATGGCTTGTCGGCCTCGTGTGGGCCGATGATGTCCACGCCGAGCGCTTCCTTGAGTTCCATCGCCCCGCCGGCATGGTCGATATGGCCATGCGTCAGCCAGATTGCCTTTGCCGTGATGCCATGCGCCTTCAGAACGCCAAGAATGGTTTCGACATCGCCGCCCGGATCGACGACGACGCCGGTCTTGTCTTCGGTATCGAAAAGGATCGTGCAGTTCTGCTGGAAGGGCGTGACCGGCACGATCCCGGCATTGAGCTGTCCCATGGCTGTCCTTTCTGTCTGTCGGCCACGACATAGGCACTGGATGCCGCAACGTCCACGCTTATTCGGCGCCCGGACAAAACGAAAAGGGCGGCCGAAGCCGCCCCAGTTGAACTGATGCGCCAGGCATCAGGCCTTTTTCATGGCTCCCATGACGGCGCCGACAATCGCGGTCAGGATTGCGCCGCCGCCGGCGCCGCCAACCACATCGCCGAGGATGCCGCTGAGGGCACCCGCCGTCGCGGGATCAGCCGCTCCACCCAACAGGCCGCCAAGTATCTGGCCGCCTGCGACGCCGCCGATACCGCCAGCCAGCAGTTTGGTCACCTGCCCCATTGCCGCTGTCTTGACCGCTGCGCCAACAGCCTGGCCACCGATTACGCCGGTCACGATTTGTATGATGATCGGAAGAAGCGATTCCATAACAGTTCCCTCCAAATTGCTGCCGGCCCTCAGTCTGCCGACGCCAACATGAGACGCCGAAATCGGCGAAAGTCAAATGAGCCCGCACACGAAAGCGAAGGGCGGCCCAAGAGCCGCCCTTCCCCAACGTCAACACTTTGAATTTGCTTATTATTCAGCAGCGATGGCGCGCTTGGGCTGAACCGCGGCGGAATAGTCGTTCATCAGCGTCTTGGCAATCTCGCCGACTTCGAATCGGTACTGGCCGATCTCAGAAACAGGCGTCACCTCGGCGGCCGTGCCGGTCAGGAAGCACTGTTCGAAGCCTTCCAGTTCCTCCGGCATGATCGCCCGCTCGACGACCTCGATACCGCGGTCCTTGGCCAGTCCGATCACCGTCCGGCGCGTGATGCCGTCGAGGAAGCAGTCGGGCGTCGGCGTATGGATCTTGCCGTCCTTGACGAAGAAGATGTTGGCGCCGGTGGCCTCGGCCACCTGGCCGCGCCAATCCAGCATCATCGCGTCGGCGTAGCCCTTGGCCTCGGCCGCGTGCTTGGACAGCGTGCAGATCATGTACAGGCCGGCCGCCTTCGAACGCGACGGAGCGGTGCGCGGGTCGGGACGGCGCCATTCGGCGATGTCGAGGCGGATGCCCTTCAGCTTCTGCGCCGGATCGAAGTAGCTCGGCCACTGCCATATCGCCACGGCGACATTGATGCGGTTCTTGTGGGCTGCGACGCCCATTTCCTCGCTGCCGCGCCAGGCGACAGGACGGACATAGGCGTCCTCGAAGCCCTGCTTCTTGAGCAATTCGCGGCAAGCGTCGTCGATCACTTCAACCGAGTAGGGAATGGTGAAGCCCAGGATGCGCGCCGATTCATGCAGACGTTCGGTGTGCTCGGTCAGCTTGAAGATTTCGCCGCCATAGGCGCGCTCGCCTTCGAACACCGCGCTTGCATAGTGCAGACCATGGGTTAGTACGTGGACCTTGGCGTCGGCCCAATTGATGAACTCGCCGTTCATCCAGATGTATCCATCGAGCTGGTCGAAAGGAACGGATGCCATGGTAAACCTTCCCGCAGGCCGGCGGCCTGCCTATCGTTTCGTATCGTTCTTCATTGGCCCACAACGGGGTCAGCTGGCTAAAGCGTAGGTGGTCGAGAATATCAAAGCAAACTCACGATGTTTCGGAAAAAACCACCGTACCTTGCCTTTTCGTTCGCAATCCGCCGAAAAGCTTGGCAAAAATTACCATCGCACCTAATTTATGTCAACAGTGCTGACATAAATTGACCCGCAGGATTTCCATGGCACAAGGCAGCGGCGCCGCCGCCCAACCGATCCGTACCGCAGTAACGGCCGACGAGGGCATCGACTTCTCGATTATCGAGTTGATGTATTTTGCTTATCGCGACTTTACCTCGGACCCCGACCAGATCCTCGCCGAGTACGGATTCGGGCGCGCCCACCACCGCGTGCTGCACTTCGTCAACCGCATGCCGGGGCTGACGGTGGCCGAATTGCTCGACGTGCTCAAGATCACCAAGCAAAGCCTGGCGCGCGTTCTCAAGCAGCTGATCGACGCCAACTACATCGTCCAGATCCAGGGGCTGCGCGACCGCCGCCAGCGCGAACTCTACCCCACCCCAAAGGGCCGGGCGCTGACGCTGGCGCTGGCGCGGCCACAGTCACGCCGCATCGATGCGGCACTGGAGGGCGCGGGAGAGACCGAACGCGCCTGGATTGAACGATTCCTCAAGGCGATGGTTAATCCTGAACTCAGGGCGCAGATAGATCATCTGCCCGGAAACACACCGGGGAAAGACCATGGAGACTAACGACAAGACGGAAAACTCGGCGGCGCTGGGCGACGATGCTCCGCACCTGCTTGTCGTCGATGACGACACCCGCATCCGCAACCTGCTCAAGCAGTATCTCAGCGAGAACGGCTTTCGCGTTACTGTCGCCGGCAATGCCGACGAAGCCCGGCGCAAGCTCAGGGGCCTCGACTTCGACCTGCTCATCCTCGACGTGATGATGCCGGGCGAAAGCGGCATCGAGCTGACCAAGTCGCTGCGCGACGAGAAGGACGTGCCGATCCTGATGCTGACCGCGCTGTCGGAAACCGACAGCCGCATCACCGGCCTTGAAGCCGGGGCCGACGATTACCTGCCGAAACCGTTCGATCCACGCGAACTGATCCTGAGGATCAACAACATACTGCGCCGCGGCGGGCCGGCGGCGACGCCCAAGGTCGAACAGTTGGTCTTTGGTCCCTATACCTTCCAGATCGCCCGACGCGAACTGAAGCGTGGCGGCGAGGCGCTGAAGCTTACCGATCGCGAACAGGAGATCCTCGCCATCTTCGCCGCGCGCGCCGGCGAGACCATCCCGCGCCATGAACTGGTGACCGGCGACGCCGAAGTCGGCGAGCGCACCATCGACGTGCAGATCAATCGCCTGCGCCGCAAGATCGAGCGCGACCCGGCGAACCCCGTCTGGCTGCAGACGGTGCGCGGTATTGGGTATCGGCTGAGTGTCGAATAGTAGCGTCCCACGGAGGGACGGTTGTTGAACCCGGCCACTCCGAGGTAACATGGCATGCCGGCGACGAGACTGCCGCATCAAGCGGGCCGGCGTGGGAGAAACGGCCATGTTACGCGCAATCACGCTTGCATTTGCCCTGTCTGTCTTTCCAGCCACCGCATTCGCCAATTCCTGCCCCAGCATCATGGCGGCGATCGACGCCGCCCTGCCCTCGTCCACGCTCGCGGAGGCGGATATGACCAAGGTCAAGGAACTGCGCGCCAAGGGTGAACAGTTGCATGCATCAGGCGACCACGCCGGATCGGAAACCGCCCTCAACGAAGCCAAGAAACTGCTCGGCATCTGATTGACTTCGGGCTTCGCAGCCCGAGTCTCCTGTCATCCTGCCCTCTCCCACAGTCGCTGCTGCGGGTTATGTGAGGTTGCGTCTCGCGCTGGGGCGGCTTGCCACGTGGCCAAACCGCTGCCGACACAGTCTCGGCACAGTTGCAGGTGATCTTGCCTGCGGGCGGCGTAATGCCTCACGACATTTGGAGTTACGTCAAAAAGCCCTATGATTTCAGCATTGGGCGAAGCGGAGTTTGACAACGTAAGCTGTTGAACTTCAAAGACAGTTTCGGAACGGTCCGGCGTGGGCTAGGATCGGAGTGGGCCTGCCGGAACCTGTCCGGCTGGCGGCGAATGGAAGGGCGGATGGCAACCACCGACATGGAACGGCCCGGCGGAGGCGGCCTTGGCACACGCACATGGCGTGCGCTGATGGCCGTGCCGCACAGCTGGAACCGCTTCTGGCGGCGCGTTGCGCTGTATATGCCGAAGCGACTTTACGCCCGGTCGCTGCTGATCATCATCACACCGATGATCCTGCTGCAGTCGGTGGTGGCCTTCGTCTTCATGGAGCGCCACTGGCAGACGGTGACCGTGCGCCTGTCACAGGCGGTGACGCGCGACATCGCCGGCATCATCGACCTGCTCGAGACGTTCCCGACGCCCGAGGACTACGCCCAGATCATCCGCATCGCGCAGGACCGCATGTCGCTGAAGATCGACCTGCTGCCAGCCGAGCCGCTGCCCCCGCCCGGCCCGAAGCCGTTCTTTTCGATTCTCGACCAGGCTCTTTCGACCGAAATCCGCAGGCAGATCAACCGGCCGTTCTGGCTCGACACGGTCGGCAATTCCAATATCGTCGAAGTCCGCGTGCAGCTCGAAGACAAGGTGCTGCGGGTCTTCGTCCGCCGCAGCCAGGCCTATGCGTCGAACACCCACATCTTCCTGTTGTGGATGGTTGGCACCTCGCTGGTCCTGCTCACCATCGCAATTCCCTTCCTGCGCAACCAGATCCGCCCGATCCTGCAGCTTGCCGAAGCCGCCGAAAGCTTCGGCAAGGGCCGCCCGATGCCGCCGAATTTCCGGCCGCGCGGCGCCGAGGAAGTCAGGCGCGCCGGCTTCGCCTTCATCCAGATGCGCGAGCGCATCGAGCGCCAGATCGACCAGCGCACGGCGATGTTGACCGGCGTCAGCCACGACCTGCGCACCATCCTGACGCGTTTCAAGCTGCAGCTGGCGCTGTCGGGCAACAAGATCGACCGCGAGGCGCTGAGCCAGGACATCGATGACATGCAGTCGATGCTCGAGGCCTATCTCGCTTTCGCGCGCGGCGAGGCGGCGGAGGATCCGGGTCGCTTCGATCTCGCCGCCTGCCTCGAGCGGCTGGGTGAGGAGGCCAAGCTCAGGAAGCGCAAGCTCAAGGTCACCCTTGTCGGCGAGCCGGAAGTCCATGTCCGGCCCAACGCCTTCACCCGGCTGCTGCAGAATGTCGTCGGCAACGCCTTCCGCTACGCCAAGGAGGTCGAGGTCAAGGCCGTACACGACCGCGGCATGCTGGTGGTCATGGTCGACGACAACGGCCCGGGCATTCCGGAAGAGAAGCGTGAGGAAGTGTTCAAGCCCTTCTTCAGGCTGGACGAGGCGCGCAACCTCGATTCCACCGGCACCGGTCTCGGACTTGCTGTTGCGCGCGATATCGCCCGCAGCCATGGCGGTGACATCAAGCTCAGTGACAGTCCGATGGGCGGCCTGCGCGCCATCATCCGGGTTCCTGCGTAAGCGTAAGTAGCGGCGGTCGAATCGTGCCGTCAGCCGGTCGCCGACCCACTGGATGCCACGGACGGGCATGATCAGCACGACCACGACCGCGATCATCACCGACGTCTCGAAGCGCTGGTAGCCATGGCGGATGGCAAGCTCGCCAGGTCCGCCCGCACCGATGGCGCCGGCCATTGCGAAGAGCGCCGCGTCATCCGCACGTCACGCAAGACTGCTCAAAGGCAGCCGCATACCAAAGGGCTGCCGCTGATTCATGGCCGGCGGCGAACGGGAAAGGCATCACGTGCGCATCCTGATGGTCACAGACGCATGGCGCCCGCAGATCAACGGCGTCGTGCACACGCTGGAACGGCTCGCCGAAACGTTGAAAGCCTATGGAGCCGAAGCCGATTTCCTCACTCCTGATATCTTCCGCACCCTGCCGATGCCGACCTATCCGGACATCCGGCTGGCGTTGACCACGCCCGGCAACGTCGCCCGCATCATCGAGCAGCGCCGGCCCGACCACATCCACTTGGCCACCGAAGGGCCGCTCGGCATGATGGCGCGGCGCTACTGCCTCGCCAACAACCGCCCGTTCACCACCAGCTACCACACCCGCTTTCCCGAATATGTCAGCGCCCGACTGCCCCTGCCGGAAAGCTGGACCTACGGCCTGCTGCGCAACTTCCACAATTCCGGCAAGGGCTGCATGGTTGCCACCCAGTCGCTGGCCGACGACCTCGCTTCGCGCGGCTTCGAAAAGCTGCGGCCATGGACGCGCGGCGTCGACATCAACCACTTCCATCCCGACAAGAAGGTCGAGCTCGACCTCCCGCGTCCGATCTTCCTGTGCGTCGGCCGCATTGCGGTGGAGAAAAACCTGCCTGCCTTCCTCGACCTCGACCTTCCAGGCAGCAAGGTGCTGGTCGGCGACGGGCCGGAGATCGAACGTCTGCGCGCCAGATACCCCAGGGCGCATTTCCTCGGCCGGCGGCCGAGCGACGAGTTGGCCCGGACCTACGCTTCAGCCGACGTCTTCGTCTTTCCGAGCCGCACCGACACCTTCGGCAACGTCATCATCGAGTCGCTGGCGAGCGGAACCCCGGTCGCGGCCTATCCGGTGACCGGCCCCGTCGATATCGTCGGCGATGGCGTCGGCGGGGTAGTCTCAGACAACTTGCAGGAAGCGGCGCTGGCGGCGCTCAAGATCGACCGCAGCGAAGCGCGCGAGCGCGCCATGCGCTACACATGGGCGGCCTGCGCCGAGATGTTTCTGGACAATGTGCGGGCGGCCTACGCGACGTGATGCCCAGCGCATCCGCGATTCAAGTCAGGCCGGCCTCACCTGAATCCTAGCGCATCGGCCCGAAAATCGGACCGATTTTCGGAAAGCACGATGCGCCAACTCAATAAGTTAGAGCGTCCTTTGTGCGTCCATCCGGACGCACGGCGCTCTAGAAAAGGTGGCCGCCGTCCGGCACCTTGCGTTCGATGGCGCCCAGCACGACATCGCCGTCGGCATCCGGAAAGCCGAGCGTCAGCACTTCCGACATGAATGGCCCGATCTGGCGCGGCGGAAAATTGACCACGGCAAAGACCTGGCGGCCGACAAGAGTTTCCGGCGTGTAGTACTTGGTGATCTGGGCCGACGACTTCTTGACGCCGATCGGCGCGCCGAAATCGATCTTCAGCTTGAACGCCGGCTTGCGCGCCTCCGGAAACGGCTCAACCTCGACAATCGTGCCGACGCGAATGTCAACCTTGTCGAAGTCGGCAAAACTGATCTCGGGCTTGCGCTCGTTCTTCGAACTCATTGAAAAACTCAGGCGTTGCCGTGGGTCTCGAACAGCACGCTGGCCAGCGCATCCTTGGCCGTGGTGCCCGACCAGACGACGAACTGGAACGCCTGGAAATAGCATTCGCAAGCTTCAAGCGCCGAAGACAGCAGCACTTCGACCTGCTGGCTGGTCGGCTCGACGCCGCCAGCGAGCAGCAGGGACTGGCGGAACATGATCGCGCCTTCGCTCTCCCACAGGTCGAAATGGCCGAACAGCATCTGCTCGTTGATCATCGACAGCAGCCGCAGCACCTCGAGAGTGCGGTTTTCCGGAACCTTGATGTCGAATGCGCAGGCCAGATGCAGGGCCTCGAAATCCTCCATCCAGGAGAACGAGACCTGATATTCGGTCCAGTTGCCGACCACGGAAATCGAAATCTCGTCGTCACCTGCCCGTTCGAACGACCAGTCGTTGTTGTGAGCCACCTGCTCGATGACATCCACGGGGTGGATTTCACGGGAGAACTCGAGTTCGAGAAGTTCCATAAATGCTTCCTGTCGTTCTGGGCGCGCCAACACGCTCCGCGCGGGGGACACACACGACGAACTTTATTCTTGAACTCGGACGACCAGCGCTGCCGGACTCAATACCCCCCAGCCGGACCGCGCCATCCGGTGCACGACCGTTTTTCGAATCGTGCAGTAAATTCAGTGTATTGATCGTGACTCTCGTGAACAGCCCAATTTTTCGCACTGCCGCATTCGGGTGTGGAAACAGGCTGCGGCGCAGGCTCATCAAGCGCCGGTAAGCGATTCACGACAAAGCACTTTTTCGTTTGGCGCTTTGTGGAAAAGTTAACGAATTATTTCTTCGCGCGGGGCTTGGGCGAAGCCGCAGGTGAGGCTGCCTCCGCACCGCCGCCACCAAGCGCTGCAAGCTGCGCTTCAAGCGCTTCGATGCGGACGGTCAGCGCCTTGTTTTCGGCACGCGCCTTGATCGCCATGTCGCGCACGGCTTCGAACTCTTCGCGCTGCACCAGTTCGAGCGAATTCATCGCCCGCTCGGCCTGCGAACGGAACGCGGTCTCGACCTCGCGCTTGACGCCCTGGGCGGCGCCGGCGGCATCGGTCATCAGCTTGGCGAACTCATCCAGGATACGGTTCGGTCCGGTCGTCATGGCAAACCCTCGCATTATCGTTTCGACGTAGTGGGGCAAGACCCGGAATGCAAGTTTATCGTAGCTTACGATCGGGACCAAACATTGCGACAAAAATGCCTTGGCGCTGGCAATGACTTCTCGGTGAGCGAGGTTTCGCCCGCCTTGACCCTGCCAAGGCGCTGCCGCATGGTCCGCGCCACCGCTTCGCCCGGAGACCGAATTGACCGAATACCTTGCCTTGCCGCTGGCTGCCCTGGCCTTTCCGAACATCGATCCGGTAATCGTCCAGATCGGGCCGCTCGCCATCCACTGGTATGGGCTCGGCTATATCGTCGGCATCCTGTTTGCGTGGTGGTATGCCAAACGCCTGGTGGCGAACCAGCGGCTCTGGCAGGGCGGCGTGGCGCCGATGAAGCCGGAAGACCTCGACGACTTCATCCTCTGGGCCGCCATCGGCGTCGTCCTTGGCGGACGCGTAGGTTACATCCTGTTCTACGACCTCGCCCGCTACATAGCCAACCCGCTCGACATCATCGCCGTCTGGCAGGGCGGCATGTCGTTCCATGGCGGCTTCCTCGGCGTGACGCTCGCCATGATCCTGTTCGCACGCAAGCGCGGCATTCCCGTCTGGTCGCTGATCGACGTCGTGGCGGCGGGCGTGCCCGTCGGCCTGGGACTGGTGCGCGTCGCGAACTTCATCAACTCGGAACTCTGGGGCCGCGTCACCGACGTGCCGTGGGCGATGGAATTCCCCACAGGCGGGCCTTTCCTGCGCCATCCGAGCCAGCTCTACGAAGCCTTCCTCGAAGGCCTCGTGCTGTTCCTTGTCTTGCGCTTCCTCACGCACTCCAGGCTGAAACTCAAGACGCCCCGCTTCGTCGCCGGCGCGTTTGTCTGCGGCTACGGCCTGTCGCGCATCTTCGTCGAATTCTTCCGCGAGCCCGACCAGCAGATCGGCTATCTCGCCGGTGGCTGGCTGACCATGGGCATGGTGCTGTCGACCCCGATGGTGCTGGTCGGCATCTGGGCGATGCTGTCTGCCAGGCCGGCGGCCCCCATCGCCAAGCCCGCATGACCAGGCTGAAGCAGCGGATAGTAAGCCTGATCGACGCCACAGGCCCGATCAGCGTGTCCGAATACATGGCAATCTGCCTGTTCGATCCCGAACACGGCTATTACACGACGCGCAATCCCTTCGGCGTGGCGGGCGATTTCACCACCGCCCCGGAGGTCAGCCAGATGTTCGGCGAACTGGTTGCAGTCTGGCTCTTGTCTGCCTGGCAGGCAGCCGGCTGCCCGGCGGCGCCCGTCCTCGCCGAGATCGGCCCAGGCCGCGGCACCCTGATGAAGGACGTCCTGCGCGTCCTCGCCAGGCTCGACCCCGCGCTTACGGCCAATGTGGCACTGATCGAGACCAGTCCTCGCCTGCGCCAGGTGCAGAAGACAACGCTCGGCCAAAGCGCTGTTGAGATCTCATGGCACGAGAGCGTCGCCACCTTGCCTCAAGCGCCCTTGTTCATCGTCGGCAATGAACTGTTCGACGCCATTCCGACGCGCCAGTTTGTCAAGGTCGGCGCCGACTGGCGCGAACGGTCCATTGGTATCAGCGACGACGGCGCCCTCGCCTTCGTTGCCGGATCGGCCGCCATCGAGTCCGCCCTGCTCCCCGCTGAGGCCGCGACAGCACCCGAAGGCGCGATCTTCGAACTGGCCCCGGCGCGCACCGCCACGATGGAGCTGGTCGCGGAACGCATCGCCGCACATGGCGGCGCCGGCCTGTTCTTCGACTACGGCCATTTGCGCCCCGGCATCGGCGACACGTTGCAGGCTCTGCGCAAGCACCAGTTCGAGGATGTGCTGGCCAGTCCCGGCGAGGCCGACCTCACCTCACATGTCGACTTTGCGGCTCTTGCAACGGCTGCAAGGGTTCACGGCCTCGAAGCGCAATTGGCGACACAGGGCGACTTCCTGCTCGCCATGGGACTGATCGAGCGGGCTGGACGACTGGGCGCCACAGCCGAGGACCAAGGGCGCGAAAAACTGCAATCCGAGGTAGAGCGCCTGGCCGGTCCCGACGCCATGGGCGACCTGTTCAAGGTGATCGCCATCGCCCGCCCTGGCACAAAACCTCCCTTTCCGGCAGTCAGTTGACAGCAAGCTTGCCCCTGCTCCACTGTCCGCCCTCGCATCTCGTGCATGGCTCTGAAAATCGGCATCGATTTTCGGGAATAGTCATGAACAGATTCAATAACTTATAGCGTCATTTGCGCATCCAACAAGACGCGCAGCCCTGTGTGAGGCGAGCCCGGCGACGCCCGGTACAGCCCTTGACGAAAAGGCCGAAGCGAATGACAAGGCGGCAATGCTGAACGACTCGACGCCGGATCCGGTCCGCTCAAACTCGCTCGCCAGCGCGGAGGCCAATGGCATCCGCCACGGTTTTTTCACCCGCATCGGCGGGGTCTCGGAAGGCATCTACAAGGGCCTCAACATTGGCGTCGGATCGGACGACGACCAGTCGCTGGTTACCGAGAACCGTCGCCGCGTTGCAAGCTGGATGGGCGTCGCGCCCGACCACCTGCTCAGCCTCTACCAGGTCCATTCGCCCGACGTGATCGTCGCCACCGGGCCGTTTTCCGGGGCGCGCCCGAAGGCCGACGCCATCGTCACCAATCGGCCGGGGCTGGCACTCGGCGCATCGTCGGCCGATTGTGGCCCGGTCCTCTTCGCCGACCCTCAGGCGCGCGTCATCGGCGCTGCCCATGCCGGCTGGAAAGGCGCGTTCACAGGCGTTCTTGAGAACACCGTGGCGGCCATGGAAGGGCTGGGGGCGCAGCGCGAGCGCATCATTGCCGTGCTCGGCCCGTCGATCAGCGCGGCGAACTATGAAGTCGGCCCCGAATTCGTCGCCCGCTTCACCGACCACGATGCCGACAACGCGCAATACTTCGCCCCCTCGCAAAACCCCGGGCATTCGATGTTCGACCTCAATCGCTACACGGTGGATCGACTTCGCCGTGCCGGCGTTGCTGCCGGCATGCTCGGCCGCTGCACCTATGCGGAGGAAGACCTGTTCTACTCCTACCGGCGCACCACGCACCGCAAGGAAGCCGACTACGGACGGCAGATATCGGCAATCGCATTGGAGGACTGACCGCATGGCGCTGCATTTCGAACGATCCGAATTCGACGCCCGCCGCGACCGGCTGATGATCGAAATGGCCGAAAAGAAGCTCGACGCCATCGTGCTGTTTGCCCAGGAGAGCATGTACTGGCTCACCGGCTTCGACACCTTCGGCTTCTGCTTCTTCCAGGCGCTGGTGATGAAGGCCGACGGCTCGATGACGCTGCTGACGCGGTCGGCCGACCTGCGCCAGGCCCGCCACACCTCCACCATCGACAACATCGTCGTCTGGACCGACCGCGACGGCGCCAACCCGACGCTCGACCTGCGCAACCTGCTCAACGATCTCGGCATGCTCGGAATGCGGATCGGCGTCGAATACGACACCCATGGCCTGACCGCCTTCAACGGCCGCCGTCTCGACGAGCAGCTCCAGACCTTTGGCCAGATTGTCGACGCCTCGGGCATCGTCGGGCGCCTGCGTCTGTTCAAGAGCCCGGCCGAAATCGAGAAGGCGGAGAAGGCGGCGAGCCTTGCCGACGACGCGCTCGACGCGGCCCTGCCGCTGATCAAGCAGGGTGGCGACGAGGCCAGGATCCTCGCGGCGATGCAGGGCGCGATCTTTTCAGGCGGTGGCGACTACCCGGCCAACGAGTTCATCATCGGCTCGGGCGCCGACGCGCTGCTGTGCCGCTACAAGGCCGGGCGCCGCAAGCTCAACAGGAACGACCAGCTGACGCTCGAGTGGGCCGGAGTGTTCCATCACTACCATGCGCCGATGATGCGCACGGCGCTCACCGGCAAGGTGTCAAAGCGTCACCAGGAACTGTATGACGCCTCGCTCGATGCGCTGCTTGCTGCCGAAAAGGCGATGACGCCCGGCAACACCTTTGGCGACGTCTTCGACGCGCACGCCCGAACTCTCGAAACACATGGCCTGACCAAGCACCGCCTGAACGCGTGCGGCTACTCGGTGGGTGCGCGTTTCACGCCTTCCTGGATGGACATGCCGATGTTCTACCAGGGCAATCCCGAGCCGATCGCACCGAACATGACGCTGTTTGCGCACATCATCATCATGGATTCCGAGGCCGAGACCGCAATGACCCTCGGCCGCACATATCTCACCACCGAATCCGCACCGCGGCCGCTTTCGCGCCATGATCTCGACTTGATCGTGCGGTGAGTGGCGATGTGCGCTGAGGGGCGTTTGGCAGGGAGCAACTGCAGATGAAACGTTGGTTCGGAGCCGCGGCGACACTATCCGCGCTCGTGGCGCTATCTGCTTGCAACAGCCCAAGGGACGTGCTCGAGCCGTCCACCATCGCGCCAACCGCGCAATCGAACGCGCTTGCCCAGGCCGAAGGCACCGCAACGACGGTCCCCGCTCCGGCCGCAGCCACGACGGCAACGGTTGCGCCATCGCCGCAGGCCACCGCGATCCTTGGCAAGACGCGCGTCCAGTTCGCCCCCATCGTCGGTACGCCCGTCGAGTCTGCCACGCCGCTGACCGAACGCCTCGGCGTCAGGGCGCGCGCCCGCGGCATCACACTTGCCGGCAGCACCGACACGACAGCGCCGGGTGTCATCATGCGTGGCTATTTCTCGGCGCTCACCGAAGGCCCGGATACGACCGTCGTCTACGTATGGGATGTCTACGATCCGGCCGGCACCCGACTGCACCGCATCAACGGGCAGCAAACGGCCGCTTCGGCCGCAGGCGGTGAAGGATGGCCCGCGGTTTCGCCCTCTACCATGCAGTCGATAGCCGACAGCACTATCGATCAGCTCGCCGAGTGGCTGGCTTCGCGTGCGGGATAAGCCGCGACATTCCGTTCCACTAAGTCGGTTTTTTGGGATTCCATGGCGAGTCCGCTTGCAATACAGCGTAGGGCCGGTAAAAGCCCGCTCATATTTCACTTCCAGGATCGGCGTATGAAACTCTTCGCGGGCAATTCCAACCGGGTGCTAGCAGAATCTGTCGCCCGATATCTCAACATTCCCCTCGGCAAAGCCAGCGTCAGGCGCTTTGCCGACCAGGAGATTTTCGTTGAAATCCAGGAGAACGTGCGCGGCGAGGATGTGTTCATCCTGCAGTCGACCGCTTTCCCGACCAACGATCACCTGATGGAACTGCTCATCATGATCGATGCCTTCATGCGTTCGTCGGCGCGGCGCATCACGGCGGTCATCCCCTATTTCGGCTACGCGCGTCAGGATCGCCGCGCTTCGGGCCGCACGCCGATCTCGGCCAAGCTGGTCGCCAACATGATCGCCCGCGCCGGCGCCAACCGCGTCCTGACGCTCGACCTGCATGCAGGCCAGATCCAGGGCTTCTTCGATATTCCGACCGACAACCTGTTTTCGATCCCGGTCATGGCCCGCGACGTCAAGGCCAAGTACAAGCAGCTGAACAACGTCATGGTCGTTTCGCCGGACGTCGGCGGCGTGGTGCGCGCCCGCGCGTTGGCCAAGCGCATCGATGCCCAGCTCGCCATCGTCGACAAGCGTCGCGAACGCCCAGGTGAATCCGAGGTCATGAACGTCATCGGCGAAGTGCACGGCAAGGACTGCCTGCTGGTCGACGATATCGTCGATTCCGGCGGCACGCTGTGCAACGCGGCCGATGCGTTGCTCGCCAAGGGCGCAACCAGCGTCACCGCCTACATCACCCACGGCGTGCTTTCCGGCGGCGCGGTCGCCCGCATCACCGGCTCGCAGTTGCAGGAACTGGTCATCACCGACTCGATCCAGCCGACCCAGGCGGTGATGGATGCTCACAACATCCGCGTCGTTTCGATCGCCGACCTGATCGGCGAGGCGATCTCGCGCACGGCAACCGAGGAATCGGTGTCGAGCCTGTTCGACTAGAGCGCCGTGCGTCCGAATGGACGCACAAAGGACGCTCTAACGTACTGAGTTGGCGCATCGTGCTTTCCGAAAATTGGGTCCGATTTTCGGGCCGATGCGCTAGGTCGTCAAGCCTGCTGGCTGAATTTCAAAGCCCCGTCCCGCTTTGCGGGGCGGGGCTTTCGTATGGTTCAGGCCAACTGCCACGCCATTCCGGCCAAGGCCGAAGCGGCCAGCACCACGATCATGTTGGCCTTGTAGCGGACCAGCGCCAGCCCCGCCCCGACGGCAATGCCTGCCGCCACCCAGTCGAACCGGCCGAAGTCGGGCGCAGGCAGCACGAGCGGTCCCCATGCGATTTCCCTGAAGCTGCCGAAGAGCACATGCAGGGCAAACCACACCGCCAGATTGGCGATGATTCCAACCACCGCGGCAGTCACCGCCGCCAGCCCGCTTGCCAGCCAGCGCACGTTGCGGACGGTCTCGACATAGGGCGCGCCAACAAAGATCCACAAAAAGCACGGCACGAAGGTGAACCACAGCGTCACCACGGCCCCGGCGACGCCGCCGGCAAGCGGCGCCAGCGCCGAAAGTCGTGCGCCGCCGAGAAAGCCGACAAACACCAGCACCAGGATCAGCGGCCCCGGCGTCGTCTCGGCAAGGCCGAGGCCGGTCAGCATCTCGTCCGGCTTCAGCCAGCCATAGACCTCGACCGCCTGCTGCGCGACATAGGCCAGCACCGCATAGGCGCCGCCAAACGTCACCGCCGCCATCTTGGAAAAGAACACTGCCTCGGTCGTGTAGACATGGTCCGGGCCGAACGCCTGCCACAGCACAACAAGCGGCAGGAACCAGATCGCCAGCCAGGCGCCGAGCGTGGTGAAGAACCGCCGCGCGCTCGGCTTCGTCCATTCCGGCATGGTGTAGGCAACGTCGCCCTCGTCGCCGGCCCTGGCGACGACGGAACCGGCAAGCCCCGTCAGATGCAGCAGCGCACCGATTGCTGCCGCAGCGAGCACGATCAGCGGGAACGGCAGCTTGAGAAAGGCGATGGCGACAAAGGCGGCGATGGCGAGGATGACCATGCTACCGTTCTTCAACGCCCGCCTCGACACCTTGATCAGCGCCTCGAGCACGACTGCGAGCACGGCAGCCTTGAGGCCGAACAACAGGCCCTGCACCAGCGTGATGTGGCCGACAGTCATGTAGATGGCCGACAGGGCGGTGATGACCACGGCACCGGGCAGCACGAACAGCAGCCCGGCCACCAGCCCTCCCCTGATGCCATGCAGCAGCCAGCCGGAGTAGGTCGCAAGCTGCATCGCCTCGGGTCCAGGCAGGAGCATGCAGTAGTTCAGCGCATGCAGGAAACGCGGCTCATCAAGCCAACGCTTCTCGTCGACCAGTATCTTGTGCATCAAGGCGATCTGCCCGGCCGGCCCGCCGAAAGACAGCAGGCCGATCTTGGCGAAGGTTCGCGTCGCCTCACCGAACGAGGGCGCGGGTCTCGGCAGCGTCGCATCCATGTCAAACCGCCCTTGCCGGCCAGTTGTGGGTTTCGTCGGTCGCGTGGCGGCACCAGCCATAGAGCCCGTCGTAGATCGTCATGCCCATCTCGAGTTGGGCATGATCGTCGTCCTCGATCGCCGACAGGCCAAGCGATATGGCGAGAAGTCCAGCAGCCTGCGGCTCCGTGTCAAGCCGTGCCGTATCGGCTCCCCTGACGATACGGGCGAGATGCAGCAGTGCGGGATCGGTCAAGCCGAACTCCGATATCAGCGTGTCGAAGCTGCAGTCGTCGCCGCGATGAGAATAGTGCACCTCCTTGATGTCGAAGGGGATGGCCCCGGTTTCGTCTGCGATGTCCTTGACCCATTCGGCGGAGACGAAATGGAAGACTGCAAGCGGATCGATGAAACGCCGGATCAGCCAGGGGCAGGCGATGCGATCGATCTTCGGCCGTGCTCGCGTCACCCATTCGCTCGGCCGGGGAAGTCCCGGCTCCAGACCGGGTGCCTCGCGCACCACCATCGGTCCGCCGGCGGCCTGCCAGGCATCGATGCCGCCTTCGAGCACGGCCGCATCCGCGCCCGCCGCCAGCAGCTTCGCCAGCGCGATCTCGCTGACATTATGGCCATGCGCGCAATAGACGACGATGCGGCGCCCTTCCGGCAACTGTGGCAGCCACTCGTCCACTTTCATGTGATCGCGCCACAGGGCGGCCGCAATCCGCGTCGGAGCGGCGGCAAACACCGCCTCGCGGCGCACATCGACGATCAGCGGGCACTTTCCAGTACCGACGAGACGGCTCAATTCTTGCGATGAGATCATTCTGGGCATGGTCCTTCCTCCGCACAACCCGGCGAAGGCGGAGCTTGGGCTCTTCAGCCTCACGGGGAGTCCACCATGCCCCCGATATGCGAATTCTATTTGAAAGTGCCGGCGGTTTCAATCATCTCAGCACGCCGTCCAGCGCCGGCAGACCGACGATAGCCGCAGTGGCGATCAGCCCGTAGCAGATGCGCCGGAACGTGGCCTCGTTGGCGCGGCTGAACAGATGCGAGCCGATGTAGAGGCCGAGCGCGAAGGTCGGCCCGATGGTCAGCGACAGCCCCACCGTCTCCCAGGTCAGCAGCCCCGCGATCAGATAGCTGGTGACCGAAAGCACGCTCGATATGGCGAAGTAGAGCACGATGTTGGCGCGCACCGTCAGCGGCTGGATGGCGCCGCCAAGCCAGTAGGCGACGACGGGCGGCCCGCCCACCTGGGCGGCACCCGAAAACAGCCCCGAGGTCATGCCTACGGCCGCCGTCAGGCTGGCGTGCGGGCGGCCGTGATAGCGCCAGCCCGACATCAGCAAGGCGAGCAGCCCGAAGACGATGGCAACGATCGCCCAGCGGATCGCCACCCCGTCGACATGGATGAGCAGATAGGTGCCGGCAGGCACGCCAATGACCGCGCCGAGCGCCATGACGCTGACATTCGACCGGTCGGCGTTTCGCCATGCCCTGGGAATAAGGCCGGGGGTCAAGACGAGATCGACGAGCAAAAGCAACGGCACCGCAAGCTTTGCCCCGACAAGCGAACTCGCGACAGGCACGAAGATCAGCGCCCCGCCGAAGCCGGAGAAGCCGCGCGCGCAACCGGCGACGAACGCGGTGACGACAAGGATCAGGATGGTGCTCGTTTGCAGGTCGAGCAAGAAGAAGTCTGGCATGGCTGAAATTGCATTCGTGAACGTTCGTGCCGGCGTGATACAGGCACGACGACATTTGCGCGAGCAGCCACTGACAAATCAGTACGGAGCCAGTCGTCGCAGGCCCCCACGGTTGCACTTTTTGCCGCCGTCCGTTATAGAGCCGCCACCCGCGTAGACACCCTTGGAGGCAACGCGGCGGAAGGCCGCCTCACCCGGCGGCTTTCGACGTTTACGGATCAGGCTACATGCCCTCCGTAGGCGCTCCATACAACCGAAAGGAAATGCCATGAGCGAAACATACGAGCTCAAGGCCGAAGCACGCGAACTGGTCGGTAAGGGGTCCGCCCGTGAAGTTCGTCGCAACGGCAAAGTGCCTGCAGTCATTTACGGCGACAAGCAGCCTCCCCTGGCCATCGCCCTGTCCTACAAGGACATTTTCTACAAGATCCATGGCGGCGGCTTCCTGACCACCGTGGCGACGATCGACGTCGACGGCAAGAAGATCAAGGTCCTGCCGAAGGACTACCAGCTCGATCCGGTCCGTGACTTCCCGATGCACGTCGACTTCCTGCGCGTTGGCGCAAACACCGAAGTCAACGTCCAGGTTCCGGTTCACTTCATCAATGAAGAGAAGTCGCCCGGCATCAAGCGCGGCGGCACGCTGAACATCGTCCGTCACGAGGTCGAGTTCCACTGCCCGGCCAACGCGATCCCCGAGTTCATCACCGTCGATCTCGACGGCACCGACATCGGCGATTCGATCCACATCTCGGCCGTCAAGCTGCCGAAGGGCGTGAAGCCCGTCATCTCCGACCGCGATTTCACCATCGCAACGATCGCCGGCACCTCGGCGTCGAAGTCGGAAGAAGGCGCAACCGAGGCTGCCTCCGAGGCATAATCGGCGCATACCCGGAGGACCCGAACATGCTGCTCTTTGCAGGTCTCGGCAATCCGGGTACGCAATACCAGAACAACCGGCACAATGTCGGCTACATGGCGGCGGACGCAATTGCCCGCCGCCATTCGTTTTCGCCCTGGACGAAAAAGTTCAAGGCGCTGATCGCCGAGGGCACGATTGCCGGCGAAAAGATCATCCTGATCAAGCCGCAGACTTTCATGAACCTGTCAGGCCAGTCGGTCGGCGAAGCCATGCGCTTCTACAAGCTTGCGCCGTCCGATCTCTCCGTCTTCTATGACGAACTCGACCTTGCCGCAGGCAAGGTGCGCGTCAAGATCGGTGGCGGTGCCGGCGGCCACAACGGCATCCGCTCGATCGACCAGCACATTCCCAAGGACTATCGCCGCGTCCGCATCGGCATCGGCCATCCCGGGGTCAAGGAGATGGTGCACGGCCATGTGCTCGGCGACTTCGCCAAGGCCGACAAGGAGTGGCTCGAGCCGCTGCTCGAGACCATCGCCGACAATGCCGATCTGGTCGCCAGGGGCGACGATGCCGGCTTCATGAACAAAGTGACGGTTGTCCTGCGCGACAGGCTGCAGCCGACCGGTGCAGATGATACGCCGCCGCCGAAAGCGCCCAAGCAGCAGGCACCGAAGGCCCAGAGCCACATCCGCCAGGCCCGCCCGAACCAGCCTGTCATCAAGGTTCCCGAGACCGGCCCGATGGCCGCGATGCTGAAGAAGCTGCTCGGCAAGGACTGAGCGACCCGCAAGGGCTTTCGCCTCGGGTCATGCGACAAGGGCGCGCAATACCCCTGCAGTCCGACGCAACCGTCCGGCGAGGTGCTGTCCAAAGCCCCTACGCTCGGTGAAGGCTCCTGACATAAATCCGACAGACCCCATGGTAGGAATTGCTCTTTGGCAACAAGGAGCGGTTCCGATGGTCTCTTCGGGCACCGACGTCATCTACATGTTCGCAATGTCGCTCGACGGCTTCATTGCCCGCGAGGACGGTACGTTTGACTGGCTCGACAACTTTCCACCTGACGACGACTACGACTTTTCCGGATTCATGGCGTCGCTGAGCGGCATCGTCATGGGGCGAGCAACCTATGATGTGGTGCGGCGCCACGACGAGTGGGCCTACGCGAAGTACCCCTGCCTGATCGCAACCTCGCGCCCGCTCGACAACCTGCCCGAAAACGCCGAGGCAATGGCCGGAACCCCTGCCGAAATGCTGGAAAATCTTCGCGCGCGAGGGGCAACGGGGCGCATCTGGCTGCTCGGTGGCGGCGACCTTGCCCGCCAGTTCATGGATGCCGGCCTGCTTGACACGATCGAGATCGGAACGATCCCCGTCATCCTCGGCTCGGGCATTCCAGCCTTCGGCGGCAAGCAGGCGGATCGCTGGCTCGACCTCGCCTTTGCCAAGCCCTTGGCCAATGGCGCGGTGCACGCGCAGTACCGCGTGCGTCGCTGAAAGACTTGACGATCCGAGGTCCTATCGCCCATAGCCCTGTTCAAATTCCGATTTCCCGATAGGACCAATCACCATGGGTTTCAAATGCGGCATCGTTGGCCTGCCCAACGTTGGCAAATCGACGCTTTTCAACGCGCTGACGCGCACGGCAGCCGCGCAGGCCGCAAACTATCCCTTCTGCACCATCGAGCCGAACACCGGCGAAGTGGCTGTGCCGGACCCGCGTCTCAAGCAGCTGGCCAACATCGCCAAGTCGAAGGAGATCATCCCGACCCGCATCTCCTTCGTCGACATCGCCGGCCTCGTGCGCGGCGCATCGAAAGGTGAAGGCCTGGGCAACCAGTTCCTCGCCAACATCCGCGAAGTCGACGCCATCGTGCACGTGCTGCGCTGCTTCGAAGACGACGACATCACCCATGTCGAGGGCCGCATCGACCCGGTCGCCGACGCCGAGACGGTCGAGACCGAGCTGATGCTCGCCGACCTCGAAAGCCTCGAGCGCCGCATCGTGCAGTTCCGCAAGCGAGCGGCCAGCAAGGACAAGGAAGCAACCACGGTCCTGCCGATGATGGAACAGGCGCTCGCCCTGCTGCAGGACGGCAAGCCGGCGCGCCTGCTGCTCAAGGGCATCGCGGCCGAGGATCTCGCCATCCTGCAGGGCCTGAATCTTCTGACCTCGCACCCCGTGCTCTATGTCTGCAACGTCGCCGAAAGCGACGCGGCGACCGGCAACGAGCATACCGCAGCGGTCCAGAAGATGGCCGAGGCGCAGGGCGCCGGCGTCGTCATCATCTCGGCCGCGATCGAGGCCGAAGTGGCGCAGCTGCCGGACGAGGAAGCGCAGGAATTCCTCGCCGACATGGGTCTCGACGAGCCGGGCCTGGATAAGCTGATTCGCGCCGGCTACGAGCTCCTGCACCTCATCACCTACTTCACCGTCGGCCCCAAGGAGACGCGCGCCTGGACCGTGCACAAGGGCGCCAAGGCGCCGCAGGCGGCGGGCGTCATCCACACCGACTTCGAACGCGGCTTCATCCGCGCCCAGACCATCGCCTTCAACGACTTCGTTACGCTCGGCGGCGAAGTTCCGGCCAAGGAAGCCGGCAAGGCACGCGACGAAGGCAAGGAATACGTCGTCCAGGACGGCGACGTCATGCTGTTCAAGTTCAACACCTGATTTCGCCGAGATCGCGCCGCATATGGCGGCGCGATCTATTCCTTATATTTCAATACGTTATCTAGTCGCGCATTAGCCTATTGAGGCCGCCCTCTCGCCGTGTCGCGACCATGGAACGATGGCGATGTGCGACAATTAGTCCTGCCAATCCTCGTCGAGAGACAGAGGATCAATTCTCGGCTGACCAAAGAAAGCTTGGCGGTGAAGATGGATGTTCACCCTGACCGCCACGTTTTTTTGAGGGGTATCCACACCGAGCTCGGCGTTCACCGTGGTGTTACGGATCATTTCCTCACCCCAGATGCCTAAATTGTCATCCCACTCATCGCTGCCGACCACGGCTAGCGCGGCATCCCTAAAATCCCACTCGTCGTCCTTGTTCCGAGCGATGTACCATGCGGTATCTGTCGGATAATCAATTCGGTCGAGTGGGCGGTTGGCAAACCCGCTGGGTTCCCTCGGGCGTGTGCTACCCCAATCGCCATAAATGACACGCTCGCGGTTCGAGTTTCGCGCGATCTGATCTACAAGTGTGCGATTGGTAAACGGTACGACTGAAGGCGCCTCGTCATTGAAGTTGGTGAACATTCGCGGGATTGAGGTGCACGAGCATATCACCGGAACTACAGGGTTGATGGCTGCCAGCGATGTGCGCATAAGGCCGGTGAACTTTGCGGCAAGCGACAGCGCATCATTGGTCCACCCGCCCTCCAGGATGATCGCAAAATCGGCTGTACCCTCGGCGTTGATCGCCCCGATGATCTGATCGAGATTGTTCGGCAGAGGGTCGATCATGATGCGGAAACAGTATGACCGCCCCAATTGCCGAACGGCCTGCATTTGCTGTCTGATTTCCGCTTCAGATAAGCCAATCGTCTGAATACAAGGCATGACCTCTTCATATTCGGCGATGAAGCCTACCCAATTCGCGTACGCGTGGGAAGGATCTAGGAGCGCCGAGTATTCCTGCTGAGCAGTGCTTTGGTCGTTGGTGATCTCATAGTCGCGATCCAAATCTAAGAAATAGGGGCGGTGTGGGAACGCCCGCTCAATCCTCGAAATTGTCCGCGACAGTGATTTCGAATTGGCCCACGGGGCCAAAAGAAAGCACGGGGTCATCCGGTCTTTGGTAGCTCCAGGAAGATATTCAAGACCAGTCATTTCGCTCGCGCGGACCGCAAGCGTAGGAACGTACTTGATGCCTTCTAGAACCATTTATGAGCCTATACTTCCGCCAATGTCGACAATCGGATTTCCATTGCAGCTTTCGACACTTCGAAACTGTCTGCAAGGCTTTCAATGGTCGCCTCGGTGATTATCCCTCCAAACTCTTCTCGGAGTTTCTTCTCGACCAGCGGCAGCGGCATAACAAGATCAGCGGCGAGACGGTTTGCCTCGTACTCGATGCGCTCAGGCGCGCCCGAGCGGTACAGCACATTGTCGGTGATCCCATCGGGCGAAGCATCGATCACATCCTTGTGAAGCAAGAAATGGGACAATTCGTGCCCGATCGTAAAACGCTGTCGTTCTCGCGCCTCGTTGCGATTTACCTTGATTACGTATCGATCGCCCTCACGCGCGACCTGTCCGGACACACCAGTCCGCATGGATGAAACCTTTATGTCGACGTCCAACGCCTTCGCTAGGCTGCCAAGTTTCACCGGGTAATCTGAGAGGTACTGCTTCACAACTGCGGCTTGGGCAGGCGAAATCCTTCTAAACTCTCTAGATGCCATCTTTGCCTCCTATCGTGTCTCGTCCATGGGGTCATTTCCCCATTCTTTTTCTTGTTCCAAGTCCTTGATTACCTTGAAGTTAAGATCGACGATCATCTTCCGTATTTTCACTTCTGCGAGGGCTTCTTCGGACACTTCCCGCGCGGTTTTTTCCGCAGCTTTTTGTGCCACATTGGTCGCCTCGGTCTTGAGGCCAGGTATCGTGTAAAACGCGACAACACCGATACCGATGGCAACCGCAGCAAGCACTGCCGTAACCGCCGTCAACATCACGCTCAGAAAGCTGAGATACGTCGGCAAACTCAGAGATGGTTCTTCCTGTGGCCCCGGTAGGCCGTCAACCGCATCGACAACGCCTAGAGACAAAAGCAGGTAGCAAACGACCAGGCCGCCGATGAAAACCGCGATGTACGAAACCGTCCGCACAAACCAACCCCCGACAATCACCGCATAACCAGCAGGCCCACGTTCCCCTAACGTTCCGGAAAAGCTGTACCAAGTTCACCAGATTATTCAATACCTCGGAATAGGTTACTGCCAACTTGTCGAGGCGTGTCCAAGCGCTGAGCACCAACAGAGCGGGGCGACGAGGACGACTTACAATTGCTGGGAAACAAACAAGGGCCGGTCAGTGACCGGCCCTGTGGCCTCACCCTGCGCGTACATCCGGCGTCAGGGGCAGCGCTCCGTGCCCGACCATTAACTTTTCATTAACCAACCCTCGCTAGGTTGCTCTGGAGATTGCAGATCGTCTCCACCTTTGACCACGGATGTACTGGCATGGGATGTTGAGACGCTAGAGAAAGGTCGGGTTTGCCCCGGCCTTTTTTGCTTTTGGAGATCATGGTGACAGGGTCTTCCCGGGGCCGGATTTGGCGCTATGGTGCACCAGCCCTCAAACAGGCGCTCACTCAACCCCAGCATCGGGAGACCCGGCGATGATCAAGGCTTTCGTCGTGGAAAACGACCGGCTCCGCCCGGCGGACGGAATGGATGCGGAACAGGATGCCATCGCCTGGGTGGATTTGTACAACCCGACCAGGGACGAAGAGGCTGCGATTGAAAAGCTGCTCGGCGTTGGCATCCCGACGCGCGAGGAGATGGAAGAGATCGAGATCTCCTCGCGGCTTTACGTCGAGGACGGCGCCTACTTCATGACCGCCACCTTGCCGTCGCAGGCCGATACGGATGAACCGGTGATGTCGCCGGTGACCTTCGTCCTGCGCCGCAATCTGCTCGTCACCATCCGCTATCACGAGCCCAAGGCGTTCCTCGCCTTCCCGATGCGGGCTGAAAAGGCGGCCATCGGCTGTACCAGCAGCGACACCATCCTGGTCGGCCTGCTCGAAGCCATTGTCGACCGCCTGGCCGACGTGCTGGAGCGTATTTCGCGCGACGTCGAGGCGCTGTCCAAGGACATTTTCAACCCGACCGCCACCAAGGCGTCGAAGCGCGACCGAGACTTCCAGGTGATCCTCAAGGGCATCGGCCGCAAGGAGTCACTAACCGCCAACATGCGCGACAGCCTGACATCGCTGCAGCGCCTCTCCGGCTTTCTCGCCAACGCCACCACCCAGGGCAAGAATGGCAAGGATGCCAAGGCGCGGGTCAAGACGCTGTCGCGCGACATCTCCTCGCTGACCGACCACGCCTCGTTCCAGTCGCAGAAGATCACCTTCCTGCTCGACGCCACACTTGGCATGATCAACATCGAGCAGAACGGCATCATCAAGATCGTCTCGGTGGCTGCGGTCGTGTTCCTGCCGCCGACACTCGTCGCCTCGATCTACGGCATGAACTTCGACCTGATGCCGGAGCTCAAATGGCTGTTCGGCTACCCCTTCGCGCTCGGCATGATGGTCGTCTCGGCGATCCTGCCCTACTGGTACTTCCGCCGCCGCGGCTGGCTGTGACCCCACCCTCCCTGATCTGGCCTTGCAAGCCGCGTCCCGCCGGTTCAAGATAAATCGTACAAGATTGAACAGGATTGCCAATGACCGCCAGGACATGGGCCTATGAGGATTTCGTCGAGGGCGCGGTAATCGCCCTCGGCTCGAAGACCGTCATGGCAGAAGAGATCGTCGAGTTCGCATCCGAATTCGATGCCCAGCCGTTTCATCTCGACGAGGAGGCAGGCAAGGCGAGCATCCTCGGCGGCCTGTCCGCTTCGGGCTGGCACACCTGCGCGATGTTCATGCGCATGCTGTGCGATGCCTTTCTGCTCGATTCCACCTCGCAGGGCTCACCCGGCGTCGACTTTGCGAAGTGGAAGAAGCCTGTGCTTGCCGGAGATGTCCTTAGCGGCCGCCTGACCATCCTGACGACCCGGCAGTCGCGCTCGAAGCCGTCGCTCGGTTTCGTCACCTGGCACGCCGAGCTTCTGAACCAGAGGGACGAGATCGTCTTCGAGTTCCAGAACAGCTGCATGTTCCTGACCAGGGAGGCCGCGCAATGACGCTCGACGAGTATCTGGGCATCGGCGTCACCATCACCCTCGGCAGCCATCGCTTCGACGCCGAGTCAATCAAGGACTTTGCCCGCAAATACGACCCGCAGCCGTTCCACACCGACGAGGAGGCAGCCAGGCACAGCGTGTTCGGCCGACTTTGCGCCTCCGGCTGGCACACGACCGCAGCCTGGATGAAGCTCAACCTCGCCCATCGCGGACGCGCCTGGGTAGGCCCCGGACCCCGGCCGGAATTCGGCCCCTCGCCCGGCTTCAAGAACCTCAAATGGCTGAAGCCCGTCTATGCCGGCGAAACGGTCACATACACGCGCACCGGCATCGACCATCGCCCGCTCGCCTCGCGGCCGGGCTGGCGCATCATGACGCTGCATTCCGAAGGCTTCGACAGCACCGGCGACAAGGTCGTCGAGTTCGATAGCGCCGTGCTGGTCAAGGTGGGGTAACAGGCTCATTCACCAAGAGCAGGAGACCGCCAAATCGGGTTCAGCGGCAGTTCGCCTGAGCTTCGGCCCGGCAGGTAGCGGTCACAACGCCAAGGGCCACGTGGTGTTGGAGAGTTCACCACGCCACGAGAAGGCCTTGTCAGTGCCCGTCAAAGGCAACCAGCGTGCGGACGTCGACGCCGAGCGCTTCGAGCTTCTTGCGGCCTCCCAGCTCCGGCAAATCGATAACGAAGCAGGCGGCAACGATGTCGGCTCCGATCTGGCGCAGCAGCTTGACGGCGGCTTCCGCAGTGCCGCCGGTGGCGATCAGGTCGTCGACCAGGATGACCTTTTCGCCCGGCTTGACCGCATCCTTGTGCATCTCCATCTCGTCGATGCCGTATTCCAGGCTGTAGGCGATGCGCACGGTCTCGTGCGGCAGCTTGCCCTTCTTGCGGATCGGCACGAAGCCGGCCGACATCTGGTGCGCCATGGCGCCGCCCAGGATGAAGCCACGCGCCTCGATGCCGGCGATCTTGGAGACCTGGGTTCCGGCATAGGGGTGGACCAGCTCATCGATGGCGCGGCGGAAAGCGCGCGCGTCGCCGAGCAGCGTGGTGATGTCGCGGAACATGACGCCCGGCTGCGGATAGTCGGGAATGTTGCGGATCGAGTCGCGCAGCGTCTGTTCAAGGGAAGAGTTCATCAGTGGGGGCTCCGTTGCCTGCAGCGGCGCACGCGAGGGAGCGCAAAGGACGCTGCAGCACTTTGAATTTGCGCATGCGCCCGACGAAAACCGTCGCTGGCTTCCGGGCCATGCCCGACACTTTTGCCGGGTTGGGCGGCAAAAGAAAAGGGCGCCTTTCGGCGCCCCCTCGATTTCTTTGTCGGCTTGTCGAGATCAGTGAGCGTTGGCCCAGACCTTGCGCTTGGTCGCGTAGACCAGGCCAGCAAACAGCACCAGGAAGATCATGACGGCGAAGCCGGTCTGCTTGCGCGCTTCGAGGTGCGGCTCGGCCGCCCACATCAGGAACGCGGCAACGTCCTTGGAGTACTGGTCGACCGTCTCGGGCGCGCCATCCTCGTAGGTCACCTGGCCGTCCGAAAGCGGCTTGGCCATGGCCAGCGACTTGCCGGCGATGAAGTACGGGTTGTAGTGCGTGCCCTCGGCGATTTCCATGCCGGCCGGCGGCTGCTCGTCATAGCCGGTCAGAAGCGCGTGGATATAGTCCGGACCGTTCGACGCATACATCGTGAAGATGTCGAAGACGAAGGTCGGGAAGCCGCGCTCGACGCCGCGCGCCTTGGCGATCAGCGAGAAGTCGGGTGGAGCAGCGCCGTTGTTGGCCAGGGCAGCAGCAACGCTGTTGGGGAACGGCGAAGGGAAATGATCGCCCGGCAGAGCCTTGCGCATGAACATTTCGCCATCGGCGTTCGGACCGTCCTGCACTTCGTACTCGGCGGCGAAGGCCTTCACCTGGGCCTCGTTGTAGCCGAGATCCTCCAGCGTGCGGAACGCCACAAGGTCCATCGAATGACAGGCCGAGCAGACTTCCTTGTAGATCTTCAGGCCGCGCTGCAGCTGAGCCTTGTCGTAGGTGCCGAACGGCCCTGCAAAGGTCCAGTCCATTTCCTTCGGCTTGTGGATCGGGAAGTGCGTCGGCTCAGCCGCGTTGTGCGCTTCCTCGGCTGCGAAGGCTACGCCGGTAGCCCCGGCGAGCACGAAGCCAATGGCAGCCAGACCATTGAGAATCTTTTTCATTCCAAAATCCCTCTCAGATTCTCGTTGGCTCAGCCGCGGGTTTCAGGTGCAGCGGTCGCACCTGCAGGATGAGCGGAACCCGACTTGTTCTTCTCGAGCACGGCTTCCGTGATCGAATTGGGCAGGCGGCGCGGCGTCTCGATGAGACCGAGGACCGGCATGATGACCAGGAAGAACGCGAAGTAGTAAAGCGTGGCCAGCTGCGACATGATCACGTAGGCGCCTTCAGCCGGACGGGAGCCGAGCCAGCCAAGGAAGATGGCGTTGGCAACGAAGAGCCAGAAGAACAGCTTGTACCAGGGACGGTAGACGGCCGAACGGACCTTCGAGGTGTCCAGCCACGGCACCACGAACAGCACGGCGATCGAACCGAACATGGCCAGCACGCCGCCGAGCTTGGAATCGATCGGCCCGATGTTGAAGGTGATGGCGCGCAGGATCGCGTAGAACGGCAGGTAGTACCATTCCGGAACGATGTGCGACGGGGTCTTCAGCGAGTCGGCCATGATGTAGTTGTCGGGATGGCCGAGGAAGTTCGGGATGTAGAAGATGAAGTAGGCGAACACGGCCAGGAACACGACCATGGCGAAACCATCCTTGATGGTCGCATAGGGCGTGAAGGCGACAGTGTCGGTCTTCGACTTCACTTCGATGCCGGTCGGGTTGGTCTGGCCGACGACGTGCAGAGCCCAGACGTGCAGGATGACGACGCCGGCGATCATGAACGGCAGCAGGTAGTGCAGCGCAAAGAAGCGGTTCAGCGTCGGATTGTCGACGGCAAAGCCGCCGAGCAGCAGCTGCTGGACCCACTCGCCGACCACGGGAATGGCGGTGAAGAAGCCGGTGATGACGGTCGCGCCCCAGAAGGACATCTGCCCCCAGGGCAGAACGTAGCCCATGAAGCCGGTTGCCATCATCAGCAGGTAGATGATGCAGCCGAGGATCCACAAAAGCTCACGCGGCGCCTTGTAGGAGCCGTAGTAAAGACCGCGCATGATGTGGATGTAGACGGCGATGAAGAAGAACGACGCGCCGTTGGAGTGCATGTAGCGCAGCAGCCAGCCGGAGTTGACGTCGCGCATGATCTTTTCGACCGACTGGAAGGCCAGCGTCGTGTCGTTGGCGTAGTGCATGGCCAGCACGACGCCGGTCAGGATCTGCGCCACCAGCATGATCGAGAGAATGCCGCCGAAGGTGTAGGCGTAATTCAGGTTGCGCGGAACTGGGTAGGAAACGAACGAATCGTGCACCAGCCGCGGCAGCGGCATGCGTGCATCGATCCAGCGGCCGATGCCAGTTGTGGGCGAATAGGTCGAGTGTCCACCGCTCATGGAATTAAGTCCCCCTGCCTCAGCCTATCCGGATCGTCGTGTCGGAAATAAACTGGAATGTCGGAATATGAAGGTTCTCCGGCGCCGGTCCTTTGCGGATGCGGCCCGCGGTATCGTAGTGGGAGCCGTGGCACGGGCAGAACCAGCCGCCGAAATCGCCCTGCTGGCCGAGCGGCACGCAACCCAGATGGGTGCAGACGCCAACCATGACCAGCCAGTTTTCCTTGCCTTCGCCAGCCGTGCGATCGATGTCGTTGGCGGGTGCGTCGGCAGCGATGTTGGCGTTGCGCGCGATCGGATCCTTGAGATCGACCAGCGGCACTTCCTGCGCCGCCTTGACTTCTTCAGGCGTACGATTGCGGATGAACACCGGCTTGCCGCGCCACTTGACGGTCAGCGACATGCCTGGCGTCAGCGTCGAGACGTCGACTTCCACCGAGGAAGCGGCCAGCGTCGAAGCATCAGGACGCATCTGGTCGATGAACGGCCAAGCGAGGGCGCCGGCTCCGACCACGCCGGCCATGCCGGTGGCCACATAAAGAAAATCGCGGCGATTGGGCTCGCTCGTATCGGTTGCGCTCACGGGACCTGATCCTTTTGCCTCAATTCCAACCGGAGGCTGAGCACTTGTCCCCGCTCAACAATGCCAGCCCGACGGCGCATGGCTACCAGGCTAGCGAATTCCTCCGGCATTTGGACTTCGGTTTATGCGTGAAGGCCGTTTTTGTCCAGACTGGACAAGACACATGGGCAGATTGTCGCGGGGTTCAAGCAAGGCAGTGGAAAACCTTAGCGGAATGGCGAAATTCAGCGGGTTTCGGCTCCCCGAGCCTGGATCGCAAGGCGACCCCGTTCGCGCTGACGCCGGCTGCTCCGCAAGCTGGACAGCCGCGCGACCTGGTCAGGCCGCGCCGAGTCGCACCAGCACCTCTCCTGGGATTGCGTAGTCGCGGATGGCATCGTCATGACGGCGCAATCCGCACAGCTCCCGCTGGATGAAATAGGCGTAGACGGCGTCCGCCGCCGCCTTGAGCAGGACGCGGCGCTCCCCGGCCTCGCCCTTGTGCTCGTTGAGCTTGCCAAGAGCTGCGGCTACGCGCTCGCCCGAGCGCCCGAGTGCCACCGCCTTTTCCGCCAGCAACTCGTACTCGAGCACGTTGAACGCCTGCTCGGAGCGGGTCGAGAGTATCGAGGGCGGGCGGACGGATGACATCGCCTGATATCATTCCGCGGCTAGCCTGTCCGCCAGGAAGCCGCCGGACTGGCGCTTCCACAACTGGGCGTAGAGCCCGCCCCTGGCGATCAGCGCGTCATGACTGCCCTCCTCGACGATGCGGCCTTCATCGAGCACGATAAGCCGGTCGAGGGCGGCAATGGTCGACAGGCGATGCGCGATGGCAATCACCGTCTTGCCTTCCATCAGCCTGTCGAGATTGTCCTGGATCGCCGCCTCGACCTCGCTGTCGAGCGCCGAGGTCGCCTCGTCGAGGATCAGGATCGGAGCGTCCTTGAGCATCATGCGGGCAATCGCCACGCGCTGGCGCTGGCCGCCCGACAGCTTGACGCCGCGCTCGCCGACATGGGCGTCATAGCCGCGACGGCCGCGCGGATCGGCGACGCCGACGATGAAATCGTGCGCCTCGGCGCGCCTTGCAGCATCGACGATCTCGGCTTGCGAGGCCCCTGCCCGGCCATAGCCGATGTTATCCGAGATCGAACGGTGCATCAGCATCGCGTCCTGGCTGACGACCCCGAACTGGGCGCGCAGCGACGCCTGGGTGATGTCGCGCACGTCGCGGCCTTCGATCAGGATACGGCCCTCCTCGACATCGAACAGGCGCAGCGCGAGATTGACCAGCGTGGTCTTGCCCGCACCGGATGGACCGACCAGCGCGACGCGCTCGCCCGGCTTGATGTGCAGGTTGAGCTTGTCGATGACGCCGCCACCCTTGCCATAGTGGAAAGAGACGTTGTCGAAAACGATGTCGCCGGAGGCGCGCGGCAGCACCGCCGCATTCTCGACATCGCGGATGGCCGGGCGCACGGATATGGTGCGCGTGGCGTCCTGTACGGTGGCGTAGTTGCGCACCAGGCCGTTGATGTTGAACATCATCCAGCCCGACATCTGGTTGAGCCGGAAGACGAGGCCGAGTGCCGCGGCAATGGCGCCGGTGGAGATTTCTCCGCGCGTCCAGCTGACGATGCAGATCGCGGCGACCGCCGACATCATGAAGCCGTTGAGTACGGCCACCGCCGAACGCACCGTGGTGATCGAACGCGTCAGGCGGATAACCGCACCGAGGTAATTCTCGAGCCCGTCACGGACATATGCATGCTCGCGGCGGCCGCTGTCGAACAGCTTGACGGCCATGATGTTGGTGAAGGCATCGACCAGGCGTCCGTTGAAGACCGAGCGCTGGTCGGCGGTGGCGCGGCCGGCACGGCGCATTTCGGGCAACAGGAAATAGACGACCGCCGCATAGCCGGCAAACCACAGCGCCACCACCAGCCCCATCAGCGGGTCGAGCGAGACCAGGATGGTGATCGAGAGCAGCACGAAGGTCAGGAACGCCCACATCGTCTGCAGCACATTGACGATGAAATCGCCGACGGCCTCGCCACCCTGCATGATCTTGGTGGCGATACGGCCGGCGAAGTCGTTCTGGTAGAAGTCGTAGGGTTGCTCGATGACGCGCCGGAACGCCTGCCAGCGCACCATGGAGAAAAAGCCGGGCACGATGATCTGCTGCTCGACGACGGCCCCGCCGATGATGATGGCGGCGCGGACCACGAGGATCAGCACAAGCAGGCCAGTGAGCGCCAGCCAATGGTCGGCAAACAGCCGTTGTGGAGAACTGGAATCGAGCAGATCGATCAACCAGCCGACCGACCAGTAGAGCGCGGCATCGACCGCACCGGCGAGAAAGCCGGCGATCAGCAGCAGCGTGAACGGTCCCCCCGCCTGCTTGGCGAAGTAGAGGATAAAGGCCCAGGCGCTTTCCGGCAGCACCTCGCGGTCGGTGTCGTGGAACGGGTCGATCGCGCCTTCGAAGCGGCGCCACAGCCCTTCGTGCAAGGGATCGGGGGTCATGTGGCCGCCCCCAAATTGAGATGGGGGCGCTGCCCCTCACCTTTGCCCTTTCTCCGCAAAGGATGTGGAGAGGGAGGCGTCAACGTCGCAACTTGTCCCTTCTCCCCGCCCTTCACGGGGTGAAGGTGCCGGAAGGCGGATGAGGGGCGGATTTCCCAAGCAAACGTCACGCCGGCCTCGATTCGTCGAGAACGCCGTCTTCGTGGAAAAGGAAGCCGCCGGACTGGCGCTTCCACAGCCGCGCGTAAAGCCCGTCGAGCGCCAGCAACTCGTCATGCGTGCCTTGTTCGGCGATGCCGCCCCTGTCGAGCACGATCAGCCGGTCGAGGGCCGCGATCGTCGACAACCGATGGGCGATGGCCAGCACCGTCTTGTCGGCCATCAGCGCCGTAAGGTTTTCCTGGATTGCCGCCTCGATGTCGCTGTCGAGTGCCGAGGTCGCCTCGTCGAGGATCAGGATCGGCGCATCCTTGAGGAAGACGCGCGCGATCGCCACGCGCTGGCGCTGACCGCCGGACAGCTTGACGCCGCGCTCGCCGACGAACGCGTCGTAACCCTCGCGGCCGCGATTGTCGGCGAGCGTCTGGATGAAGTCGTGCGCTTCGGCCTTGCGCGCGGCAGCGACAACCTCTTCGTCCGATGCATCCGGCTTGCCGAGCTTGATGTTGTCGCGCAGCGAACGGTGGAACAGCGCCGTGTCCTGGCTGACCACGCCGATCTGCCCGCGCAGTGAGTTCTGGGTGACGGACGAGATGTCCTGGCCGTCGATGAGGATCCGGCCGCCCTCCAGGTCGTAGAGTCGCAGGATGAGGTTGGCGAGCGTGGTCTTGCCGGCGCCGGAGGGTCCGACGATGCCGACCTTCTCGCCCGGCTTGACGGTCAGCTCGATGCCGTCGAGCACGCCGCCGCCCTTGCCATAGTGGAAGACGACGTGATCGACCTTGATCTCACCGCCCTTGACGACCAGCTCGCCGGCTCCGGGTCTGTCAACGAGGCCAAGCGGCTGGGAGATCAGCGCCTTGGAGTTTTCGAGCACGCCGAGGTTCCGGAGGATGCCGTTCAGCTGCATCATCAGCCGGCCGAGCAGCATGTTGAGGCGCAGGACAAGGCTGAGCGTGAAGGCGACCGCGCCGACCGAAATGGCGCCCTCGACCCAGAGATGGATCGAATACCAGGCAATCACGGTGATCATGATGCCCGACAGCGTGGTCAGCGCCATGCGCACGCCGGTCAGCTTGCGGGTGAAGGGGCGCAGCGCGTCGAGATAGGTGTTGAAGCCGGAGCGGATGTAGCGGTCGTCGCCGTCGGCGGCGAACAGCTTCAGCGTCTGCACGTTGGAATAGCTGTCGACGATACGGCCGTTGATCATCGATCCGGCCTCGGCTGTCGCCTCTGCGTGCTTGCGGATGGTGGGCAAATAGCGCCTGGCGAGGAAGCCGAAGGCGACGATCCAGACGACGACCAGTGCTGCCAGCCGCCAGTCGAGGCCGGCGACCACGGCAAGCGTGGTGACCGTGTAGACGATCATGAACCACACGACCTCGATGAAGCTTTCCATCAGGTCGCCGGTCGCCTGCCCAGCCTGCCAGACCTTGGTGGCGATGCGGCCGGCGAAGTCGTTCTGGAAGAAGGAATAGGACTGGCGCGAGACGTGGCGATGCGCCTGCCAGCGCACGAGGTTGTAGAAGCCGGGCGTGATGGTCTGCTCGTCGACCAGCGCCGACATGCCGACGACGATGGTGCGGATGACCAGAACGGTGAGTGCCATGAACAATAGTTCTGGGCCGGCATGCGCCCAGAGCGAGTCCCAGCTGCGGTCGGCGGGCATCTGGTCGAGGATATCGACGAGGCGGCCGACGAAGTAGAACAGCCCGGCTTCGACGAGCGGGGCGATGCCGCCGATCACCAGCATGGCGAAGAAGGCCAACCGTGCCTGGCCGACATAGTGCCAGATGAAGCCCCAGACCGACGACGGCGGCCTGAACTCTTTCGGTTCCCGGAAGGGATAAACCCAGCTTTCGAACCATTTGTAGATTCTGTTCATCAGCACTCTGGGTTATCTGGCGGCAACGACTCACTATTTTCGGATCGAAGCATTTCGAAGGCAACGCCCTTTGCCGGTCGTTGTTCCCGCTGGGAGCCTAAGCGCCCCCTCACCCGGCCTCCGCTGCGCAGCGGAGGCCGGGTGAGGGGGAAGCGCGTCCCTGCCCTACTCCGCCGCCTGGCCCTTGGCTTCGGCATCGTTTGCCGCTTCGCCGGCAGCGTCGTCGAGCAGGAAACCGCCCGACTGGCGCTGCCACAGCGAGGCGTAGATGCCGCCCTTGGCGACCAGCTCGTCATGGCTGCCCTGTTCGACGATACGGCCCTTGTCCATCACCACCAGCCGGTCCATCGCCGCGATGGTGGAGAGCCGGTGGGCGATGGCGATGACGGTCTTGCCCTCCATCAGCCGGTAGAGGTTTTCCTGGATCGCCGCCTCGACCTCGGAATCGAGCGCTGAGGTCGCCTCGTCGAGGATCAGGATCGGCGCGTCCTTGAGCATGACGCGCGCGATCGCGATGCGCTGGCGCTGGCCCCCCGACAGCTTGACGCCGCGTTCGCCGACATGCGCCTCGAAACCCTTGCGGCCCTTCGGATCGGCCAGCGCGGCGATGAAATCGAGCGCTTCGGCGCGGCGCGCCGCCTCGATCATCATTGCCTCCGAGGCATCGGGACGGCCGTAGAGAATGTTGTCGGCGACCGAACGGTGCAGCAGCGAGGTGTCCTGCGTGACCATGCCGATCCGGGCGCGCAGGCTGTCCTGCTGGACAGCAGAGATGTCCTGCCCGTCGATCAGGATGCGACCGCTCTCTATGTCGTAGAAACGCAGCAGCAGGTTGACCAGGGTCGACTTGCCCGCGCCCGAGCGGCCGACGATGCCGACCTTTTCGCCGGGCTTCACCGTAAGGCCGAGGTCCTCGATGACGCCTTTCTTCTTGCCGTAGTGGAAGCGCACGTTGTCGAAGACGATTTCGCCCTTGTCGACGACGATCTCCCTGGCGTTGGGCTTGTCTTCGACGAGGCGAGGCATCGAGATCGAGGTGATGCCGTCCTGGACGGTGCCGATGCTCTCGAACAGGCCCGAGACTTCCCACATGATCCACTGCGACATGCCCCACAGGCGCAGGACGAGGCCCAGAACCACGGCGACGGCGCCGATGGAGACCGCACCATTGAGCCACAGCGAGATCGACAGGGCGCCGACCGACAGAAGCAGCGTCGAGTTGAGCAGGTACAGCGCGCCATAGAGCGACGTCACCAACCGCATCGAGCGGTAGACCGTGCCCATGAACAGCGACATGCCTTCCTTGGCGAACGATGCCTCGCGGCGCGAGTGCGAGAACAGCTTGACCGTCTGGATGTTGGTGTAGCTGTCGACGACGCGGCCGGTCATGGTCGAGCGCGCATCGGCCTGTTCTTCGGCGAGCTTGCCGAGGCGCGGCACGAAGTAGCGCAGCAACAGCACATAGCAGAGGAGCCAGACGACCAAAGGTGCAGCGAGCCGCAGGTCGGCCGAGCCGACGATAATCAGCACGCCGAGGAAATAGACGATGACGTAGTTGAGCACGTCGATCAGCTTGACCACGCATTCCCGCACGGCAAGCGCGGTCTGCATCAGCTTGGTGGCGATGCGGCCGGCGAACTCGTCCTGGTAGAAGCTCATCGACTGCTTGAGCAGGTAGCGGTGCACCTGCCAGCGGATGCGCATGGGGTAGTTGCCCATCAGCGTCTGCTGGTTGACCAGCGATTGCAGCACCACCATGCCCGGCAGGATGACCATCACGATGAAGGCCATGCCGGCAAGCTTCCAGCCTTCGTTCTGCAGGAAGGTCTCGCGATTCTGCGCCGACAGCCAGTCGACGATGTTGCCGAGGAAGCCGAACATCCACACCTCGGCCAGCGCGATCAGCGATGTGAGCACGGCGGCGACGACGATGTAGGGCCAGGCACCCTTGGTGTAGTGCAGGCAGAAGGCGATCAGCGTTTTCGGCGGCTCGACCGGTTCCTCCAGCGGGAACGGGTTCAGCCTCTCTTCAAACCAGCGGAACATTTTCTTCTCATTTCAACTGTTTCGCGCGAAATCTCCGCACGGGAATGCAACAATTTCGACCGCCTGCGTGGCGATCGATTCTGGCGCGGCGCGGCGCTCGAAAACGGTCGTCCGAATGTAGGCGACCGCCAAGGATTCGGCGAATCCCTAGCGGGCTTCTCCTGACATCGTCCCGGCAGGCCGGGCCGCGCCCGACCGGCCGGCTAGCCGGCCGATCAGGGCGAAGATGCGGCCGAGCAGCGGCCTGTGGTTCGGGTCCGCCACAACGTTCGACATGTCGACGTCGGGCAGCATGCCGCGGTGGAGCCGCCTTGGCGGGTCGTTCACGCGCGGATTTTCGCCGACCGACAGCGCCCAGGCCACGTGCCGGGCTTCGGCGAGGGCCTGACGTGGAGCGGAATTTACAGAGTCGACTTCACTGCGGGCGCGTTGCCCGCTCGGGATGTTGGCAAACATCGGAATTGTCCTTCAAAAACCATGGAAAGGCTTCGGCGGACGTCGATGCGAGGATGCCTGGAAATGTCAGGAAGTTCGTCGAACCGAGGCCGCCGCTAGGCAGTTCGTCGCCAGCAGCTGTGGCGACAACGCCAGAAGGTGGGGCGGTGAATATCAATGGCCATTACGTAATCCATGTACCCCTCCATCGGTTCGAGTTGACAAGGCGGCCCGTATACGCCCTTTCGCGACAGAACGCCACAGTCGGTCCGCAGCTTTTTTCTTGCCGCGCCGCGGCTGTTGCTTCGTCGCCACAGATTAGGACATCGACATGGACGACAAATTGCGCATCGCCCTCTACCAGCCCGACATCGCTGGCAACACCGGAACCATCCTTCGCATGGCTGCCTGCCTGGGTGTCGCCGTCGACCTGATCGAGCCCGCCGGGTTCGATGTCTCCGACCGTTCCCTCAAACGCGCCGGCATGGACTATCTCGAAATGGCGACCCTGACCCGGCATGTCGATTTCGACGGTTTCGAGGACTGGCGGCAGCGAGAACGGCGTCGCCTTGTGCTGCTGTCGACCAAAGCCACCCTGCCCTACACGGATTTCCATTTCAAAGCCGGCGACATCGTCATGCTCGGGCGCGAGTCGGCCGGTGTGCCAGATCGGGTCCACGATCTCGCCGACGAGCGGCTGATCATCCCCATGCCCGGCGGCGGGCGCAGCCTCAACGTCGCGCTCGCGGCGGCCATGGTGGCTGGCGAGGCGCTGCGCCAGGTCGGCAAAGGGCCGTAGCTCGGCAAGATCCTTCCACCATCTGTCGAACATCGAAAATTCCTTCCGTTGCAAAGCACCGGACAAGCTCGTACAACCTCAACTTAAATTGAGGTCAAGCGGGAATTTTCATGCCCAGTGAACTGACTGTCGGCGAAGTTGCAAAGCGCAGCGGCGTGGCTGTGTCGGCGCTGCACTTCTACGAGGCGCGGGGGCTGATCGGGAGCCACCGTACCGCAGGCAACCAGCGCCGCTATGCCCGCGACGTATTGCGCCGCGTGGCGGTTATCCGCATCGCGCAAGAGGTCGGCATCTCGCTCGCCGATATTGCCGCTGCCCTCGCCTCCCTGCCCGACGGCCGCACGCCGACACGCGAGGATTGGAGTCTGCTTTCAACGGCTTGGCGCAAGGATCTCGACCACCGCATCGAGCAGTTGAAGAAGCTGCGCGACGGGCTGACCGACTGCATCGGCTGCGGCTGCATGTCGATCGACAAGTGCCCGCTGCGCAATCGAGAGGACAAGCTGGCGCGCCAGGGTCCGGGACCGAGGCGGTTGATGGTAACGGATTAGTCCGAGGTCGGCAGGCGGCGGATGGTGAATTCGATGACGTCGCCGGGCAACTCGAACCAGCTCTCGATCTCGGTCCAGTAGGCTTGCTTGGGCCAGCGCGCGAACCATTCCTGCGCCTTGGCGCGAGCATCGTTGCGCGGCAAGGTGAAGGTCTCGCGCAGGAAGCCGTCGCGCGGCGTGCGCTCACGTTCGGCCCGGCTGCGATGCAGCCTTTTTCTGAGGTCGTCCAGCGGCGGTCTGGTCGGGGTGCCCACAAAGAACTCCTTGACCCTTTCGAGAAGGAGATTAGGGATCGCGCCGGACAATTACGAGTCATTTGTGCGGAGCCTAAATTGCAGCGTCCCGAAATACCGGCCGGACTGCCGGCCGACATCGAAGACAGGAAGGCGCGCGCCCGCGCCTGGTTCGAGGAACTGCGCGACCGCATCTGCCTCGCCTTCGAATCCCTGGAGGACCAGGTCGAGGGACCGCTTGCCGGCTGGGCGCCGGGCCGCTTCGAGCGCACGCCGTGGCAGCGTGACGAAGGCAAGGGCGGCGGCGGCATCATGTCGATGATGCACGGCCGGGTGTTCGAGAAGGTCGGCGTGCACACCTCGACGGTGCATGGCGAATTTTCGCCCGAGTTCCGCAAGCAGATGCCGGGTGCTGAGGAAGACCCGCGCTTCTGGGCCAGCGGCATCTCGCTGATCGCCCATCCGCAGAACCCCAATGTGCCGGCCGTGCACATGAACACCCGCATGGTGGTGACCTCGCGCTGGTGGTTTGGCGGCGGCGCCGACCTGACGCCCGTGCTCGACCGCCGGCGCACCCAGGACGATCCCGACACGGTGGCGTTCCACAAGGCGATGCAGTTTGCCTGCGGCAAGCACCCCGGCGTTGCCGACCACCAGAAATACAAGGACTGGTGCGACGAATACTTCTTCCTGCCGCACCGCAACGAGCCACGCGGCACCGGCGGCATCTTCTTCGACTGGCAGCATTCGCCGGAGGAGAAGGGCGGCTGGGATGCCGACTTCCGTTTCGTGCAGGACGTTGGCCGCGCCTTCCTCGTCGCCTACCAGCACCTTGTCCGGCAGAACTTCAACACCAACTGGACCGATGGCGATCGCGACGAGCAACTCGTCCGACGTGGCCGCTATGTCGAGTTCAACCTGCTCTACGACCGCGGCACCATCTTCGGGCTGAAGACCGGCGGCAACATCGCCTCGATCCTGTCGAGCATGCCGCCCGAAGTCAGGTGGCCGTGATGGCTGGTCGGGTGACGTCTTATCTGAAATTTGACCCGCAAGAGTCGATGTTGCATTGCCGCCGTTGCCTCATATGACGCTTGTCGGAATGCTTGGGAGAAAAAATGGCAAAACACTTGGGCGCTCCCGACTCGACAACGAATTTGCGGGCTGGGGACTGGCAAGGAAAGGCTATCAAACGGCTGAGTCCCTCGGGCAGTTATTTTTTCAGTTATATTTTGAGTTGATCTAGCTCGCGATTTGGAGCAGAGTTTGGCTTCGCATCATGGAGCATGTCATGCTTGATCGTGAGACTGACCAGAACGAAGCGATGGAGGCTGCAGCGCCAGTTCTGCCGCTTGTCTACCGCATCCTCGATGAATCCGTTTCCTTCTATTTCAGCGATGCCTATTCGAACGAAGCGCGCGCCGACCACGACAACCGCGCGATGGCGAATTGCATCTATTCACATGCAGAAAAACGCATGATCGGGGCATCCGACGCGATGGCTGGTCTGCATTCGATCAAGGTAAAGGGTCTGCACGTTCTGAACTACATGGACCGCATCCTTGCACGCTTCAAGAAAGTCGGGGCCAATGGAAAGCACAGTAACTACCAGACCCGCCAGCAGCAGGATTATGATGATCAAAAGTCGCTGCCGGGAATCCCCGAACCTGCCTATCGGCTCACTGCTGGCTATCAGATGGACGCATCCGGTAGTTCATTGGAGCGGATCATGATCGCGCGACCAATTGGCCGCAATATCTTCTGGACGGCGCAGGTCACGATGATTGAGGGCGCCGTTCGGTGGGATGACGTTACGCCGAGAAGGTTCGGCGGCATGGAGGGGGCAGACTTCGATGCAGAGCGAGCAAGAGCGAGGCGTGGTGGGTAGCGACGTATTCAACCCGGACATGCTCAAGCTTGCGCGGGACGCGCGCCAGCTTACGCAGGCCGAGCTGGCGCAACAATCTGGAATAACGCAGGCATTCATTTCCAAACTTGAGCATGGCCTGAACACCCAGCCAGGTGACGATGCCTTGGACCGCATCTCAGCGGCACTGGGCTTTCCAAGAGCTTTTTTCTTTCAACGCGAGCGGGCGTTGGGGTTCCCGCACTTCCATTTCAGGAAGCGAGCCAAGCTGGGTGCTAAACCGCTCGCGCGGATTGGCGCTGTGATCAACATCCGCCGCCAGCATATTGCGAAGCTTTTGCGCTCTTATGAATTTGAGGCGGCAAAACCCATTCCTCAAATAGACTTGGACGAAACCGGACTGACGCCAGAGAAGGCTGCCGAGCGGCTTCGCGCATATTGGATGGTTCCGCGCGGTCCAATCCACAGCGTGGTCGAACTAATTGAGAATGCCGGCGGGATAGTCATTCTCGCTCGTTTCGGCACGAACCTGCTGGACGGTCTCAGCTTCCGTCTTGAAGGAATGCCACCCCTCTTTTTCATGAATAAGGATGTGCCTGGAGATCGTTTCCGTTTTTCCCTTGCTCACGAGCTTGGACACATGGTGATGCACTCAGTTCCCGATGAAGATGAGAAAATGGAGAGTGAAGCGCATCGTTTCGCTGCCGCCTTCTTAATGCCCGCTGCTGAAATCAAGCCATACCTCGCCGGTGCAAAAATCGGGAACCTTGGCCGGGTGAAGGCTTATTGGAAAGTTTCGATCAAGGCTCTCATCCGGAGAACACACGATCTCAAGATAATCACCCCATCCCAATACAAATTCATGAGCATCCAGTACAACAAGATCTTCCATGGCGAAGAGCCAATCAGCATCGAAGTAGAGATACCGACTCGCCTCAGGAGGATCGTTGAGTTCCACCGAGAAACGCTAAAATATTCGACTGACGACCTGGCGGAACTTTTGGCTTTCAGGCCTGAGGACGTTGAGCGGATTTACCTCGGCGGCCGCCCAGGTATTCGCCTCGTCGTTTCAAACTGACGATCTTTGCCAGATGGACGCGCCAGATATGGCCGATGATATCGACAGCCCCGACTGGACCGAAGAGGTGACGCGCCCGCTTGATGCAAGCGCCAAGCTCAAGCTGACGCGCGGGCTGCTGGTGATGAGTCAAGCCGACTTTGCCGCATTGCTGGGCATTCCCGTCACCACGCTGCAGAACTGGGAACAGCGGCGAACCGCACCTGATGCCGTCGCCAGAACCCTCATCGACCTGATCTATGACGATCCGAAGGAAATGCGGGCGCGGATGATGCGGCGGAACGCGGCTTGAGCGCTACGCATGGCTGCCCTGCCCGCCGTCGCATTGACGCGCGGGCAGCAAAGCTTTAGAGAGCCCGCTTTCCTTGGCCCTCCCCCTTGTGACGGGCCTTGCTCTCATTGGAAGATTTTTGTGACGATTTTCGACAACATGGTTCCGGCGCTGGCCGGAGCGCTCACCGCGCGTGGCTACGAAACGCTGACCCCGGTGCAGACCGCCGTCCTGGCCCCGGAGGCCGACGGCGTCGACCTGCTGGTCTCGGCGCAAACCGGCTCCGGCAAGACGGTGGCCTTCGGCATCGCCATCGCGCCGACCCTGCTCGAGGGACGCGAGCGCTTCGAGCGCGGCGCAGCGCCGAGCGCGATCATTATCGCCCCGACGCGCGAACTCGCCATCCAGGTGCGCCGCGAGTTCGAGTGGCTTTACGCTGCGACCGGCGCCCGCATCGCCTCCTGTGTCGGCGGCATGGACATGCGCAAGGAACGCCGCGCCCTCGATGACGGCGCCGACATCGTCGTCGGCACGCCCGGCCGCCTGCGCGACCACATCACCCGCGGCTCGCTCGACATCTCCGGCCTGCGCGCCGTGGTGCTCGACGAGGCCGACGAGATGCTCGACCTCGGCTTCCGCGAAGACCTGGAATTCATCCTGGCGGCAGCACCCCAGGAACGCCGCACGCTGCTGTTTTCGGCAACCGTGCCGCCGCAGATCGCGCAGATGGCGAAGCGCTTCCAGCGCAACGCGCTGCGCATCACGGCAGCCGGCGAAAGCCGCCAGCACGACGACATCGAGTACCGTACGATCCTGGTGGCCCCGCCCGAGCGCGAAAACGCCATCATCAACACGCTGCTCTTCTACGATGCGCAGAGCACGATGGTGTTCTGCGCGACCCGCGAGGCGGTCAAGCATCTGGCGGCGCGGCTTGCCAATCGCGGCTTTGCCGTGGTGGCGCTGTCGGGCGAATTGAGCCAGGCCGAGCGCAACAACGCGTTGCAGGCGATGCGTGACGGTCGCGCCCGCGTCTGCGTTGCGACCGACGTCGCCGCGCGCGGCATCGACCTGCCCAACCTCGACCTGGTCATCCATGCCGACCTGCCGACAAACCCGGACACGTTGCTCCACCGCTCGGGCCGCACCGGTCGCGCCGGCCGCAAGGGCGTTTGCGCCCTGATTGTGCCGTTCCACCGCCGCGGCAGTGCTGCCCGCCTGCTCAAGCTGGCCAAGCTCGAGTCTACGACCCAGCCTGCGCCGGGACCGGCCGAGATCGACGCGCGCAACCGCGAACGCATGCTCGCCGAACTGTCGGCCGCCGAAGCGCCCGCCGAGGATGAAGCCGCCCAGGTCGCGGAAATCCTCGCCAGCCATTCGCCCGAGACCATCGCCCTTGCCTGGCTGCGCCAGCAGCTGGCCTCGCGTCCGGCAGCCGAAGAGCTTTCGGATCGCCCCGTCCCCGCCTTCGACGCGGCCAAGGCGGAGCGTCCCGACAACCGCTTCACCGACGGCGTCTGGTTCAGCGTCTCGGTCGGCCGCAAGCACCGCGCCGAGCCGCGCTGGCTGCTGCCGCTGATTTGCAAGGCCGGCCGCATCACCAAGCGCGAGATCGGCTCCATCCGCATCTTCGACGCGGACTCGCATTTCGAGATCATCGCCGAGCGCGCCGACGCTTTTGCCGCCGCCGTCGAGGAACAGGGCACCGGCGAAAAGGGTGTGACGATCACCCGTACCGGCGTGGCCCCGGCCCACGACCACGGCGCCAAGCCGAAGAAACAGCATCGCAAGGGGCAATACGACCCCGCCGACAAGCCGCCCTTCAAGAAGAAGGGCTTCGAAAAGAAACCCTACGAAAAGAAGCCGTTCGAGAAGCGGGCCGGCGACAAGCCCGCTTACGACAAGCCAGCCTATGACAAGTCTGGCGGCGCGGCCAAGAAGTACAAGCCGAAGAAAAAATTCGGCGAGTAAATGGTCGCTGGAAACGGAATTACATTTTCGTAATGTTCCGACGCGCCACAATCGACGCCACAAACAACAATTTTGGCGTTGATTGTGGCTAAGCTACCGTTTCAAAATATGTTTTTCGTCTAATATGCCTTGGCGATGACAGGACTATTTCTATCGCCGGGGCCGGGAAGCGCCGGCGGTTCGACCTGATCGACCGCGACACGACGCGACCGGACGGCCTCTCGAAGCGGGTATTGCCCGTCGGGCGCCCGCCATTGTCGTGGAGCATGCCATGCGCAAGCTTGTTGTTCCTGCAGCCGCCGCTGCAATTCTCGCAACCTCTGCCTTCGCCTTCGCCGCCACCCAGCATACGGACGGCACGATCAAGACATTCGACAGCAAGGCGATGAGCCTTGTGCTTGCCGACGGCACATCCTTCGTCCTGCCAAAGCATTTCAAGGATCCCGGCCTGAAAGCCGGCGAAAAGGTCTCGGTCATGTGGGACATGAGCGGCAAGAACAAGATCGCTGAAACCGTGAAACTGGTGAAGTAGCGCTTCTCCCGACAGCAATTTGCAGAAGGGCGAAACAGCTGGTTTCGCCCTTCCGTTCGACGCCCCCGCCGCCACCAGCGGGCGCCTTGAATCATTTCCGCAGATAGCGGACCTATCCAGCTGAATTGGCTGCCTTTTCCCGACAAAGGTCGCCACGCAGCCGCTGAAATCGCAACTGGCCCAGCGGTTCCCGGCAACCAATCGGCGCAATTCGTGGTATCATTCGCCCCCAAATAAGGACGAGGAAGGAGACATCCGATGAAGGAATTTCAATGCGGGTCGCTTGTCCCCGGCTGCCAGTGGCACACCCGCCATGAGGACGAAGCTGAAATCATGCGTCGTGCGGCCGAGCATATGCGCGAGACCCACGGCGAGACGATCATCCGTGAAACGATGATCGAAGCGATCCGCTCGCGTATCGAAAAGGTCCGCAGCGCGGCCTGACTCAGGCCTTGAGCCTTTCGGCGGCGCGTTGGAGAAGCGCGTCGCGTGCCAGCGAAAAGCCGCTGTCGATCCAGTCGTTTTCCAACGCCTTGAGCAATGTGCCGATTGCGGCGCCTTCGGCGCCAAGCTCGGCGATGTCGCCGCCGCGTACCGGCAATTCCGGCCTTTGCCACTTGCCGGCAGACACCAGCAGTCGAAAATAGCCGCCCGCCTCGATCAACGCCTTGTCGTCCTGCTCCGCCCGCCCTCGCGCCGACGCAAGATCAAGGCGCAACCGGTCCAGGTAGCCCTTCACATCGCCGCGATAGAGTCGCTTTGCGAGTTCCCCTTCCGTCATGGAAGGCTCGACTTTCGCCGTTGCCGCCCACTGAACCAGCCGCTCGGTCTCGGCATTGGACAATCGGAGCCTTTCTCCAAGCGCCTTCATCCGGACGTCATCGGGCGGCACGATCGCGGCGAGGCGCAGCAGCGGATCGGGCTGCCAGCCAAGATCATTTTCGGCGCGCACCAGCGCGTGAATGGCGTCGATTCCCCATTTTTCGCTTTCGGGCAGAGCCGCAGTCAGCACGCCCGCCTGGCGCATCCACAACAGCGCGCGCGACGGATCGGGCGCTGACAACAGCTTGCGCAATTCCGCCCAGATGCGCTCGGCCGAAAGCTTTTCCAGGCCGCTCTTCAGGCGTGCGCAGGCCTTGAGCCCTTCGGCATCGGGACGGCCCTTGCCGTACCAGGCGAAGAAGCGGAAAAAGCGCAGGATGCGCAGATAATCTTCGCGGATGCGGCTTTCGGCATGGCCGATGAAACGCAAGGTCCGGCTTTCGAGATCGGCGAGCCCGCCGACAAGGTCGACGACGGTTCCGTCGGCCAAGGCGTAGAGCGCGTTGATGGTAAAGTCCCGACGCTCGGCATCCGCCTTCCAGTCGCGACCAAACGCCACCTTGGCGCGTCGGCCGTCAGTCTCGACGTCGGCGCGCAAGGTCGTGACTTCATACGGCTTGCCGGCGGCAACGACCGTGATGGTGCCGTGCTCAGCCCCTGTCGGCACGGCCTTGAACCCCGCCGCCTCGGCGCGGCGCACTGTGTCGTCAGGCAGGTTGGTGGTGGCGATATCGACATCGGCGACCGCTTCGCCGAGCAGCGTGTTGCGCACTGCACCGCCGGCGATACGGGCTTCCTCGCCATCGGCATTGAGCGCCGCGAGCAGCTTCTGCAGGTCTTTGTCGTCGAGCCATGCGGCCCGACCGGCGATGGAGACGCTCATGTGTAGAGCCTTTCATAGAGCGCCCGTATGATGCCGGCGGTGACACCCCAGATGTAGCGCTCCTCATAGGGCATGGCGTAGAAAAAGCGCTCCTGGTCCTGCCAGGTACGGCTGGCGCGGTCGTGATTGGCCGGGTCCATCAGGAAGCCGAGCGGCACTTCGAAAATGTCGTCGACCTCATCGGGATTGACCGTGAGATGGAACCCTGGACGGACGACGCCGAGCACCGGTGCAATGCGATAGCCGCTGCCTGTGACATAATCGGGCAGCCGGCCGATAATATCGATGTAATCGGGAGTTAGCCCGATTTCTTCCGATGTTTCGCGCAGCGCCGCAGCTTCCGGCGAAACGTCGCCAGGATCGATGCGCCCGCCGGGAAAGGCGATCTGGCCGGAATGGTTCTTCAGTTTCTCGGCACGCTTGGTCAGGATCACCGTCGAGGCGTCGCCATAGTCGACAACCGGGATCAGCACTGCCGCATCTCGCAGCCGGTCGTGCACGAACGTCGAGCGCAAGTCGGGATTGAGCACATGATCGCCGTAGTCGGCGATGGCGTCGTTGAGATGCTCCTGCGCCGCGCGCTGGCGAAAATCCTGCGCAGAATAGTGCGCTGCCTTCGAATGTACCATTACGCGCTCAGCCGCTCCAGCCTGTCCCAGGGCATGACAGGATACACCTCGCCCTTCGAGCGAACGGCGAATGTCGCCTTGCCGTCGATTTCCACGCGCTCGCCATATTCGACCAGCTCATACATGACCGGACGCGCGACGAGCGCTTCGAGACGCCCGCGCACCAGAAGATACGGCTTGAGACCGCCCGTTTCCGGTTCGTCGACGAAGCGCAGCGGATGCTCGGGACCGGCTTCGACAACGTCGCCGACATTCGTACGGAAGGTCAGCACCTGGCCTGCGCCCTCACCCGTGACATTCATCTCGACAGCGACGAAATGCGCGTCGACGACGCGGATGCCGACCCGCTCGACGGGGGTGACGAGATAGGTCTTGCCGTCGGCGTCCTTGCGCAGAACCGTCGAAAACAGCTGGACAAGCGGGGCCCGGCCAATCGGCGTGCCAAGGTAGAACCAGGTGCCGTCGGCCTTGATCTCCATGTCGAGATCGCCGCAAAAATCCGGGTTCCAGCGCTCCACGGGGGGCAGCCCCTTGCCGGCGCGCGCGGCGCGGGAAATCAACGCCTCCAATCCTGCCGCATCACCTGCGCGGGTCAAGCCGTGCTCCGCCCTGGCCTCGTTTTGATGGTCCTGATTACCCGTCATGGTCACGAAATAGTCACTGTTGTTGCGCTTGTCAGCCTAGGCATGTGATTTAAGTTGAAGGTGAAGACCTCGCCAAGTGCGAGTCGGGAGTTTGTAACGCCCAGGATCGTTTGACCTTCGGGGATTGGGCGGCAGGCGCCACGTCCGAACGGACGGCGCGGCGACCGAAGGACAGGTGGTCTCAGGGCAGCCGCTCCGGATAAAATTCGGAAGAAGGATCGGGCCTGCATGAGCGTGATGATCAAGGACACCGTCGTCAGCGAAAGCGACATGATCGCAGCCGCCGAGCGCGCGCTGGCTGACATTTCAAAGGTGCGCACCGGCGTCGGCCGCGTCATCTTCGGCCAGGAAAGCGTGGTCGAACGGACGTTGGTGGCGCTGCTGGCCGGCGGACATGCGCTGCTGGTCGGCGTTCCCGGCCTGGCCAAGACCAAGCTTGTGGAGACTCTCGGCGTCGTTCTGGGGTTGGACTCGCGCCGCATCCAGTTCACGCCCGACCTGATGCCATCGGATATCCTCGGCTCGGAAGTGATGGAGCAGGACGGTCAGGGCAAGCGCTCGTTTCGCTTCATCTCGGGGCCGATCTTCGCGCAGCTGCTCATGGCAGACGAGATCAACCGCGCCAGCCCACGCACCCAGTCGGCACTGCTGCAGGCGATGCAGGAGTATCACGTGACGGTCGCCGGCGCCCGCTACGACCTGCCTGCCCCGTTCCACGTGCTGGCGACGCAGAATCCTCTCGAGCAGGAGGGCACCTATCCCCTGCCCGAAGCGCAGCTCGACCGCTTCCTGATGCAGATCGACATCCTGTACCCCGACATCGACGCCGAGCGGCGCATCCTGCTCGAAACGACCGGTATCGAAGATGCAAAGGCGCAGAACGTGCTCGACCCCGAGCGCCTGAAGAGCATCCAGCAGTTGATCCGCCGCATGCCGGTGCCCGAAAGCGTGGTCGAGGCGATCCTCAGGCTCGTTCGCTCCGCCCGGCCCGGCCAGGGCAACATCGAGACCGACAAGCACGTGTCTTGGGGTCCTGGCCCCCGCGCCAGCCAGGCGCTGACGCTCTGCGCCCGCGCCCGCGCGCTCTATGACGGGCGGCTCGCCCCCTCGATCGACGACATCAGGGCACTGGCCGAACCGGTGCTGCAGCACCGCATGGCGCTGACTTTTGCCGCCCGCGCCGAAGGCATGACCGTTCGCGACGTCGTCGCCAGGCTGGTCAAGGATATCTGATGGCGCGCATCGGCGAGGCGTCGGCACCGGTTGCGACCAGCGATGCGCTTGCCCGCGGCAGGCTGCGCGCCTCGCTGGTGCCTGACCTGCTGGTCGAGGCCCGCCGGATCGTCAACACGGTGATTGCCGGCTGGCACGGCCGCAAGAAGCGCGGCATCGGCGAGAATTTCTGGCAGTTCCGCCCCTATGTGCAGGGCGAAGCCATGGCCCGCATCGACTGGCGCCGCTCCGCCCGTGACGACCACACCTATGTCCGCGACCGCGAATGGGAGGCAGCGCACACGGTCTGGCTATGGGCCGACCTGTCACCGTCGATGCTCTACAAGTCGAAGGGCGCCACTGTTTCCAAGGAATCGCGCGCGCTCGTGCTGGTGCTGGCGCTGGCCGAACTGTTGTCGCGCAGCGGCGAACGCATCGCCTGGCCCGGCCTGACCGATCCGTTCAACGCCCGCAACGGCGCAGAGCGGCTCGCCTCGCATCTGGCGCAGGCGATTTCGCTGCCCGCCAAGCCCGAGCTGTCGGCCATCCGCCGATTTTCGGATGTCGTGATCGTCAGCGACTTCCTCGACCCGGCCGAGGAGACGATGGCCTGGCTCGACACGCTGGCCCGACATGGCGCCCGCGCCCACCTGATCGAGGTCGCGGACCCGGCGGAAGAGAGTTTTCCCTATGCCGGCCGCACCGAGTTCACCGACCCCGAGACCGGCGAAAAGCTGACTGCCGGCCGCGCCGAGCAACTGGCCGAAGCCTACCGCAACCTCTATGCCGCGCGGCGCCATGAACTGGCGGCCTGGTGCAAGCGCCTCGGCTGGAGCTACACCGTCAACCACACTGATCGCCTTGCCTCCGATGCGCTTGTCCACATCCACATGGCGATGACCTCGGAAGGCCACGGACCGGGAGGCCGCCGATGACCTGGCTGCCGCTCTCCTTTGGCGCGCCGGCGGTGCTGTGGGGCCTGCTTGCCCTGCCCGTCATCTGGTGGCTGCTCAGGCTGACCCCGCCCAAGCCGCAGGCCGAGATCTTTCCGCCGCTAAAGATCCTCGCGCGGGTATTCAAGAAGGAAGAGACGCCACACCAGAGCCCGTGGTGGCTGACACTGCTGCGTTTGGTGATGGCCGCGCTGGTTGTGCTTGCTCTCGCCGACCCGATCTTCAATCCGCGCGAAAAGCTGCCGACCGGCGGTGCGGCGCTGGCGCTGGTGGTCGACAATGGCTGGGCGAGCGCGCCCGACTGGAAACGCCGCACGGCGACGGCCGAACGGCTGATCGCCGACGCCGGTGCCGCAGGCCAGCCCGTTGTCCTGGCCTTTACTGCCGAAAAACCCAATGCCGAAATCGGCCCCTTCGACGCGCAGACAGCGCTCGACCGGCTGCGCGCCACGGCGCCGCGCCCGATCCCGACCGACCGGCCCGCAGTCTACGCGAGGGTCGCCGATGCGCTTGCCGCGCTTCCCGGTGCCAGCGTAGCCATACTCGACGATGGGCTCGCCAATGCCGGCGACGAACAGGCGTTCACCACCCTGCTGGGCCGGAATCCGGCCAATCTTTTGTGGGCGTCGCCCGAACGCATCGACGTCAAGGGCCTGACGGCTGCTGAAAACGAGATGGAAGGCTTTGCCTTGACCGTCATCCGCGCGCCAGGCGATCCCGCCCCCGGGGCCGTGAGCGCCGGCGCGTTCGACGACAAGGGCCGACGCATCGCCGACGCCACGCTTTCATTCGGCCCCGGAGAGACGACAGCGACCGCGACAATGGCCGTGCCGTTCGAGCTGCGCAACGACTTTGCCTCGATCGCGCTCGATGGCCAGCCGCAGGCGGGCGCCGTCCGCGTGCTCGACGATAGCTCGAAGCGCCGCCGTGTCGGGCTTCTATCCCAGGTCGACGCCGAAGACTCCCAGCCGCTGCTGGCGCCCCTCTACTACATCCGGCGAGCGCTCGAACCCTTTGCCGACCTGACGGAGCCGACAAGTTCGGATCTTGCCGAAGCGATTCCGCAGATGCTGGAACAGAAGCCGGCAATGATCGTCATGGCCGATGTCGGCACCATCCCCGAGCTGGCGCGCCAGAAGCTGCTGGCCTGGCTCAACGAGGGCGGCACGCTGGTGCGCTTTGCCGGCTCGCGCCTGGCTGCCGCCGGCAATGACGAAGAGCTGTTGCCGGTCAGGTTGCGACTGGGCGAACGTTCGCTTGGCGGCGCCTTGTCGTGGACCGCGCCCCAGCCGGTAAGCGATTTCCCGGCGACGGGTCCGTTCAGCGATCTTGCGCCGCCCAACGAGGTGACGGTGAGCCGTCAGGTTCTCGCCGAGCCGACGCCCGATCTTGCCCAGAGCACCTGGGCCAATCTCGCCGACGGCACGCCTTTGGTGACAGGAGCGCGGCGTGGCAAGGGGACGCTCGTCTTGTTCCACATCGCACCGCAGGCGACCTGGTCGAACCTGCCGATCTCCGGAAGCTTCGTCGAAATGCTGCGCCGCATTGTGCAGCTGTCGCGCAACCAGGGCACCGGGGCGGCCGGCGTCGAAGGCAAACCGGTTTCACTCGCGCCTTATCGCATGATCGCGGCGGACGGCCTGCTGGTGCCGCCGACGCCCGATGCGCGGCCGTTGCTTGCCGGTTCCGGCGCGCTGCCCGTCACGCTTGAAAATCCACCTGGCCTCTATGGCAGCGAGGAAGGCGTTCTGGCCCACAACCTGCTTGCCGCCGACAGCACGTTCGCGCCGTTGGTACGTCCCCAGGTGGCCGTTCCCGTGACTGAAATCCGCTATGCCTTCGACGAATCCCGCAATTTGAAGGGGCTGCTGATCGCCGCCGCCTTGGCGCTTATGGTGCTGGACACGCTAGCCGTCTTGTGGATGGGCGGCATGTTCTCCCGCCGCCGCACCAAGGGTGCAAGGACCGCCACCGCCGCCGCGATAGCTCTGCTCGCCCTCGGCGCGCTGTTCGTCCAGCCAGACCCCGCGCGGGCAGACGACTCCAGGCCAGGTGATCTCGAAGCCGTGGAGGCAATCTCGCGCACGCGCATAGCCTATGTCTTGACAGGCGAAGCCTCGGTCGACGCGATCAGCCGCGCCGGCATGACCGGGCTGACGCAGTTCCTGATCGAAAAGACAGCACTCGAACCCGGCGAGCCGGCGGGCGTCGACATCGCCAGGGACGAACTCGCGTTTTATCCGCTGATCTACTGGCCTATCGATCCGGCTGCCCCGATGCCCAGCGAGGCGGCGATCGGCCGCGTCGACGCCTACATGAAGCAGGGCGGAACCGTGCTGTTCGACACCCGCGATCAATTCGCGAACGGCATTGGCGCGGATTCGGCCAGCCCGGCAACCGAACGCCTGCGCGACATCCTGTCGAACCTCAATGTGCCGCCGCTCGAGCCGGTGCCAACCGATCACGTACTGACCAAGGCCTTCTTCATCCTTCCCGAATTCCCGGGCAGGTTCAACGGCAGCCCGCTCTGGGTCGAGGCGTCGATCGAGGCCTCCAATGCCGAAGGTCGGCCAGTGCGCACCGGCGACGGCGTCACCCCGATCATGATCACCGCAAACGATCTTGCCGGCGCCTGGGCCATCGACGAGACCGGCGCGCCGATGCTGCCGACAGTGCCGTCCGATCCGATGCAGCGCGTCTATGCGCTGCGCGCCGGCGTCAACATCATGATGTACATGCTCACCGGCAACTACAAATCCGACCAGGTGCACGTGCCTGCCCTGCTCGAACGGCTGGGGCAATAGAGATGAACAGCTTGTACGGACGCTCTATGCTCGCCCCTCACCCTTACCCTCTCCCCGTGAACGGGGAGAGGGGTTCGCCAACGTGTCCGCTTGACCCTTCTCCCCGTATTTCACGGGGAGAAGGTGCCGGCACGCGGATGAGGGGCGGCAGCACCAGTTCGAGGCATTGCCCATGAACTGGTCCATCGCCTTTGAACCCCTGCTGTCATGGATGTGGCTTGCCGTCTTGCTCGTGCCACTTGCCCTGCTTGTGCTGGCGAGCCTCCTTACCCGCCAGCGCGGCGCGTGGCTGCGGCTTGCCGCACTGGCGGCGCTTGGCCTTGCGCTTGCCAATCCGGTCATCCTCGACGAAGAACGTGAGCCGCTCAAAAGCGTGGTCGCCATTGTCGTCGACCGCAGCCAGAGCCAGGATATCGGCGAACGCACCGCTCAGACGGATCAGGCGGTCGAGGGGTTGAAAGAGCGGCTGGCGCGCTTCCGCCAGTTCGAGGTTCGCGTCGTCGAGGCCGGCCGCTCGGACGCCGCCGACGACCGCACCGAGACCCGGCTTTTCGCAGCGGTTGAGAGCGCCTTCCGTGACGTTCCGCCCTCGCGCATCGGCGGCGCGGTGATGGTCACCGATGGCCAGGTGCACGACATCCCCGGCGCGCCTGTCGTCAACGCGCCGCTGCATGCGTTGATAACAGGCGAGGAAAACGAGCGCGACCGTCGCATCCGCTTCGAAAACGCGCCGCGTTTCGGCATCGTCGGCAAGCCGCTCGACATGACCTATCGCGTCATCGACACCGGCGGCGAAGCCGCCGCGGTCGACGTCAGGGTATCGATCAACGGCGAGCAGGTTTCGGTCCAGCGCGCCTTTGTCGGGCAGGAAATGCCGCTGCAGATCACCGTGCCGAGCGCCGGCCGCAACATCGTCGAACTGGCCATCGACCGCATTCCCGGCGAACTGACCGACACCAACAACCGGACCATCGCTCTGGTCGACGGCATTCGCGAAAACCTGCGCGTGTTGCTGGTCTCGGGCGAACCGCATGCGGGCGAGCGTACTTGGCGCAACCTGCTCAAGTCCGACGCCTCGGTCGACCTCGTGCACTTCACCATCCTGCGTCCGCCGGAAAAGCAGGATGGCACGCCGATCAACGAACTGTCGCTGATCGCCTTTCCGACGCGCGAACTGTTCGTCGAGCGGATCAACGACTTCGACCTGATCATCTTCGATCGCTACCAGCACCGCGACGTGCTGCCGATCCTCTATTACGACTACATCGCCGAGTACGTCGAAAAGGGCGGTGCGCTGCTGATCGCGGCCGGCCCCGAATATGCCGGCGACCAGTCGATCGCCCACACGCCGCTGATCGCCGCCCTGCCCGCCATGCCCAACGGCGATGTCGTCGAAAAGCCGTTCTATCCGCGCCTGACCGAGCTCGGGCAACGCCATCCGGTGACGCGCGGGCTCGAGGGTTCGGCGCAAGAGCCACCACGCTGGAGCCGCTGGTTCCGCCAGATCGGCATCGATCAGCCCCAGGGCGAGGTCGTCATGAAGGGCGCCGACGACAAGCCGCTGCTGTTGCTCGATCGCAAGGGCGAAGGCCGGGTCGGCATGTTCCTGTCCGACCAGGGCTGGCTCTGGGCGCGGGGTTATGAGGGCGGCGGCCCGCATGTTTCGCTCTATCGCCGCATCGCGCACTGGCTGATGAAGGAACCCGAACTCGAGGAAGAACGCCTGACCGCCGACGGCCGCGGCATGGTGCTCGACATCCGCCGCCAGACCATGCGCGACGAGGCCGGATCGGCCCGTGTCATCACGCCTTCGGGCGAGACGCTCGATGTGCCGCTGAAAAAAAGCGAGCCCGGCGTCTTCACCGGCAGCATCGAAGTCGCCGATATCGGCCTTTACCAGGTCGGCAATGGCGATCTCACGGCGCTTGCCCATGTCGGACCGGTCAACGCACCCGAATTCACCGATGTCGTGTCGACCGAAAACGTCCTGCGGCCGGCAACCGAGGCGGCGGGCGGAGCCATTCGCAGGCTGGCGTCGAATGGCCTGATCGGCAGCGGCATTTCGCTGCCCAGCGTGGTTCCGGTGCGGGGCACGACAGAAGCTGCCGGGCGCGACTGGATCGGCTTCCGCACCACCGACGACAGCGTCCTCAGATCGGTGTCGCGCGTGCCCCTTTTCGGCGGTTTCCTCGGCCTTGGCCTGCTGCTGCTGGCGCTTGGCTCGATGTGGTATCGCGAAGGCCGGTAGGGCGACCGCTGTTCCGGCGCCTTACATTCTCTACTGGCCGAGTTGCACAGCAGCTCTCCCAGCATGGAACCGCGGGCGGCTTCATGGCGATTAAGACGTCCTGATCGGTCCCAGTTCGCGCCCGAGAATGGACGCAATCGCGCAAACTCACTCTTCCGGCTCGGTCGTGAATTGCAGCGGATAGCCTTTTGCGCGGCCAGCCTCGGTCGCGCGTGTCGCCTTGGTCTCGGCCACGTCCCTGGTAAACACAGCCACCACGCACACGCCGCGCTGGTGGGCGGTGATCATCACCCGGTAGGCCTGATCCTCCGACATATGGAACTCGCCCTTGAGCACCGTGACGACAAAGTCGCGCGGCGTGAAGTCGTCATTGACGAGGATGACCTTATGCAGCTTCGGCCGCTCGGTCTTCGGTCGGAGCTTTGTGCGTGGAACCGTGGTGGTTTCGGGCATGGCAAAACGCGCCTCATGCTCACGTCTCAATAGTATGGTGTCGATCGAAGCGCTCTGCAATGATGCTCGGAACCAGTTCCCCCGCCGACCATTGTGCAAGGAGCCGCCCGGGTCGCTAAGAAAAATACGCGCACATTGTAGGATCGGGCAGTGGCCATTCGTCCTTGCAACGTCATAACACGAGGAGAAGAACTATGTCCTATGTCGACGGGTTTGTGCTCGCCGTGCCGAAAGGCAAGATCGAGGCCTACAAGGAGATGGCGCGCCTCGGGAGCGAGGTCTGGAAGGACCACGGCGCACTCGCCTATGTCGAGTGCCTGGCCGACGACGTGCCCTATGGCGAACTCACGTCCTTTCCCCGCGCAGTGCAGGCCACGGAAGATGAGACCGTCGTCTTCGCGTGGGTCGTCTACCGCTCGCGAGAGGAACGCGACGAGATCATGAAGAAAGTGATGGCCGATCCCCGCATGGAGGGCGACATGGACAACATGCCCTTCGACGGAAAGCGCATGATCTTTGGCGGCTTCAAGCCATTCATCGAAAGCTAGCCTGAAGGATATCGTCGCTGCGGCTATCGCCGCCAAGTGAACGACCACTCCGTCCGCCGGCACCTGAAGATCCAGGTGCCGGCGGAACGCTGTTGAGCCAACACATTGACCGTCTTTGACAGTTGACCGCGGCAACCATTCCGTGAATATGGGAGAAGACCCCCGCATAAGGTGCATTGCGCAGAATATTTCCCGCATAGGTAGCAGGCGGGTGCAACCTATGGACGGAACAACTCGATGCAGCGCCTATCGACCAGCGACGTGCCGGCACGTGACCGCCTTCCCTATCTGCATGATTTCGTAGCCCGCCATGTCGCAGGCTTGCGCTTCAGGCCAGCAGACAGCGACACCTTTGCTTTCGACGTCGCCGCCTACTTTCTCGATTCCGGCACGACGATAGGTACCGCCTGTTACTCGGCGGTTCACGGCGAGCGCCCCAAGGACCTGATGGCCGTCGATGGCCGGCAGGACTATCTCATGACCATCCACACCTCTGATTACGAGGTTGCGATCGAGGGCAAGAACCCACTGGTTATCAAGGCCGGTGACATCACCCTCGTCAACGAGGGCACGCCAATGGCATTTGCTTTGCCGTCGACATTGCTCAAGGTCGTTGCGCTGGACGAGGCTCGCCTGGCCGCACTTGCGCCGCGCGTCAGGAGCAAGGGCTTCCACCACATTGCCGTGGGCTCGGCAGGCACCAGCCTTTTGACCGGCTACGCCGATCTTTTGCGGGCGGCGGCGCCGGTCGGTGAACTCGAAAGCCGCCTTGCAAGCACCCATATCTATGATCTCGCAGCCCTCGTCGTGCAGGGCGGCGGTGCGGAGGCAGCCGAAAAAGCGCGGCCCAGCCTGGGCGCCGCGCGGCTCGAACTGGTCAAGGCCGACATCCTCAAGCATCTGACCGATCCCGAATTCGGCATTTCGGGTGTGGCACAGCGCCAGGGCGTGACCCCGCGCTATGTCCAGCGGCTGTTCGAGCAGGAAGGACAGACTTTTTCGGAATTCCTGCGCGACGCGCGGCTCGACCTGGCCATCAAGAGGCTGCAAATCCTCGGCAACAATGCTTCGACCATTTCCACCATCGCCTTCGACACCGGCTTCGGCGATCTCTCGCATTTCAACCGCGTCTTCCGCCAGCGCTTTGGCGCGACGCCAAAAGAAATCAAGGCTGCAGCACTGCGGCGCTGCCAATAAGTTGCATTTGGTTCGCGAAAAGCCGCAACAGTTCGCCCACAGCCAAGACCGCCCCATCAGCGCGTCGTAAACAAGTGCCATGGTTGATCGATGCATCCGCTGGCGGGGGTTTTCGCCCGGGACTGCATAGGTTGACCAATGCGGACCGCCGAGGGGGCAGACTCGGCGGTCCGCCATTCCGGCATGGCGCCGGTTCATCTCCATGAAAATCGAGAGAGATGCATGAAACGGGCAACCCTATTGATATGCTGCGGCCTGTTGGCGGCCTGCAGCCAGACCAACACCGCAACCGACACCTCCCCGCAACTTGCAGCAGCCGCGGCAAGACCGGCAGCCAAGGGCAAGGCCGGCAAGGCGATGACCGCGCAGCAACGCTGCGAGGAAGCGATGCAGAAGGCGGCCAAAGCGCAGACGAATGCGGCGATGCTTGGCGGCGCGCTGTCGATGGTCGGCGGCTTTGGCGGGTTCGGCGGAAGTGGCGGCGCGATCGCGGCATCAGCCGCTTCGGTCGGCGGCTCGCTTGTCCAGGCCAAGGCGCAGAACGACGCCGACCAGGCGATGCAGACGGAGTGCATGGGATGAGCTTGCTATCGAAGCGTCATCTGGCGGCAGCGCTGACCGCAGCGGCAATGCTGTTCGGCGGCGCAATGGTGCCACCGGCCATGGCCCTGACGGAAGACGAAGTCGGCACGGTCACGCGGATTCTTGGCGAGCTCGAACCTGAATTCGGCAAGATCGCCTATGACGAGACCGTCGCCGACGAGTGGTTCGAGCAGGACCAGGAAAATGAAGGCCGCATCGCCAAGGCCGGTTTCACGCGCGAGAGCTGGAAAGAGGCGCTCGACGCAACCTTCATGGGCTATCTCGCGACCATTCCGGAGTCCCAGTTCGAGGCGGAGATGACAAAAATCGAGGCACGGCTTGAGACCAGCTCGACCATGAACGCCGAGCAGAAGACCGCTATGCGCGAGATCATGAACGAGCAGTTCGCCGAGATCCGCGCCCTGCGCGAAAGCGGCCGCGACTATGTCGATACCGTTCGGCCCTACGCCGACCATCTGCACGCGGTCTTCGGCGACCCGGTCAACTGACCGCAGGAACGTCACGCCGCGAGGCCTTGGCGAGCCCAGACTCGCCAAGGTTTTTGCGGCGCTACTGCTATCGCCTGAGCACCGCGCTCAACACATCGCGAATGCCGATCGCGCCGACAAAGCGCGACTGGTCGTCGAACAGCGCCACCGGCGACGTCTGCGAACGATGCATGGCAAGCATGACCAGCTTGAGCGATGTGCCAGGCTTGGCCCAGAACACATGCGGCGCATCCTCGGAGAGCTTTTCGATATCGTCGACCGAGACCCATACGGCTGGTTGGCCGTTGCGCTCGGCAGCTGCCACCAGCCCCTGATCATCGATCTTGAAGCGCGTCGTCTTGCGTCGGTCGAGCCACAGCCAGCCATCGCCGTCATCCTCGAGATCGCGGCGGTCGCGCATCACGTTCCAGGCGGTCAGCACCGACAGCGGATTCACATTGGCGATGAAGTCGCGGACATAATCGTTGGCCGGTCGCAGCACGATATCCTCGGGCGGCCCGGACTGAACGATGCGCCCGCCCTCCATGATGGTGATGGTGTTGCCGATCTTGAGCGCTTCCTCGAGATCGTGGCTGACGAAGATGATGGTTTTCTTCAATGTCTTCTGCAGCTGCAGCAGCTCATCCTGGAGCTTGGTGCGGATCAACGGGTCGAGCGCCGAGAACGGCTCGTCCATCAAAAGGATCGGCGCTTCGGTGGCGAATGCGCGGGCGAGACCGACGCGCTGCTGCATGCCACCGGACAGTTCATGGGCATACTTCTTGGCCCAGGGTGTCAGGTTGACGAGATCGAGTTGCTTGCCGACCTTCTGCTTGCGCTCGGCATCAGGCATGCCGGCAAGTTCGAGGCCAAGGCCGACGTTTTCCTCGACCGTGCGCCACGGCAGCAGACCGAACTGCTGGAACACCATGGCGACCTGGTGCTGGCGCAGGCGGCGCAAGGTCGCCTCGTCGCAGGAGACGACGTCGACCATCCTGTCGCCGTCCTTGACCATGACCTGGCCGCGCGACACGATGTTGAGCCGGTTGACAGCACGCAACAGCGTCGACTTTCCAGAACCAGACAGGCCCATCAGCACCGAGATCTCACCCTCGTTGACGGTGAGGTTGGCGCCAGCGCAGCCCAGCACATTGCCGGTTTTCTCGAGGATTTCGGCACGGCTGGCGCCGCTGTCGATCAGGCTGAGCGAGCCCCTGGTGTCGGTGCCGAAAACGATGTCGACATTCTTGAAATCGACGGCGACGTTCATTTCTTGCCTCCCACGCCGATGCGCGTCATGCGGTCGAGAACGATGGCCAGGACCACGATGGCGAGGCCCGCTTCAAGTCCGAGATCGATCTTGCGCGAACCGAGCGCACGGTTGATTTCGGTGCCGAGGCCGCCAGCGCCGATCAGCGCGGCGAACACCACCATCGACAGCGACAGCATGATGCACTGGGTTAGCCCGGCCATGATGGTGGGCAGTGCCGCAGGCAGCTCGACCTTCCACAGAAGCTGCCGCTTGGTGGCGCCGAAGGCCTGCCCGGCTTCGATGATGGCGGTCGGCACCGAGACGACGCCGAGATGTGTCAGGCGCACGGCCGTTGGAATGACGAAGATGATGGTGACGATCAGGCCGGGCGCGTTGCCGAGGCCAAACAGGGTCAGAACCGGGATCAGGTAGACGAAGGTCGGCAGCGTCTGCATCAGGTCGAGCACCGGCAGCATGAAGCGGTAGACCTTGGGCTTGTGCGCGGCCCAGATGCCGAGCGGCACGCCGATGGCCATCGAGGCGGCAGCGGCTGCCACAACCAGCACCAGCGTTTCGACCGTCTGCTTCCACAGGCCCTGGTTGATGATGAACAAAAGGCCGAGCAGGACGCCGATCGCCAGCCCGCGCGACTTCTGCAGATACCACGCGAGCAGGGCGATCAGCGCGGCAAGAGCAACCGGCGGCACCAGAAGCAGGCCATCGACCATGCCGTCGAGAATGAAGTTGAGACCGCTGGAAAACCCGCGGAAGAAGGCATTGAAGTTATCCGTGAGGAAGGTGAAGAACGCCTTGCCCCACGCCCCGACCGGAATCTTGTAGGCCGCAAGAAATTTCGAAATCGGATCCATGTCGTCCCCTCTCGCCGAAAGCCCTCGCTCGTTTCGAGCTTGTTATCGCATGGCTAAACAAAAAGGGCAGCCGAAAGCTCGTCCGGCCGCCCTGTTCATCCGCCGGAGCGGCTTACTGCAGCGCAGCCTTGACGGCTGCGGCGGCATCGCCGCCATCAAGCGTTGTGACGCCGGCGAGCCAGGGCGTGGCCGCATCCGGATTGGCCTTCAGCCAGTCCTTGGCGACGTCATTGGCGTTGCCGCCCTTGAGGATGGCGTCCATCATCGTGCCTTCCATCTCAAGGTTGAACTTGAGGTTGGACAGGAACTTGCCGACGTTCGGGCATTCCTGGAGGTAGCCCTTGCGTACGTTGGTGCTGACAGTGGCCGCGCCGAAGCCCGAGTCACCCATGCCATCGAGGTAGGTGATGTCCATCGCGCCCATGACGGGGTGCGGCGTCCAGCCGAGGAACGCGATCCACTCCTTGCCCTTCATCGACTGCTCGGCCTGGGTCAGCATGCCGGCTTCCGACGATTCGACCAGCTCGAAACCTTCAAGGTTGTCGGCCGGGTTCTTGATCATGTCGAGGATGATGCGGTTGCCGTCATTGCCGGCTTCGATGCCGTAGATCTTGCCGCCGAACTTGTCCTTGAACTTGCCGAGGTCGGTCAGCGTCTTGACGCCGGCTTCCGCGACATAGGTCGGCACGACGATGCCGTAGCCGGCGCCGCTGAGATTCTCGCCGATGGTCTCGACCGAGCCGTCGGCAGTGTAATCCTTGATGTCGTTGGTCATCGACGGCATCCAGTTGCCCAGGAAAACGTCGAGGTCCTTGTTCTTGAGCGAGGCGTAGGTGACGGGCACCGACAGCTGGATGACCTGCGGCTCGTAGCCGAGCGCGGTCAGAAGCACGGAGGCGACACCCGTGGTCGCCTGGATATCGGTCCAGCCGACGTCGGAAAGCCGGACCACCTTGCAGCTTTCGGCGTCGGCGGCGAAAGCGACGCCAGAGGAAAGGAACGCCGACACACCGAGTGCGGCGGCGAGTGTTTTCATGCGCGACATGTAGATTTCTCCCATTCAGTATTATGACGGCAAGCGATACTGTTGTTGTTCGTCTTTGTCGCGAGCCAAACATCATTTTCCTTTGGATTCAAGTGACTGACCCAACGACCGACGCCGCAGGCTGATCCATCAGCGACATGGCGCCGGTTTTTTTGCAGTGGACGGCGGCAACCGGCCTCTCCCCGCTTCCGCCGGGTTCCGTCTAAAAGAACGGCATGGCTAAGCTCTATTTCCACTACGCGACAATGAACGCCGGCAAGACGACCATGCTGTTGCAGGCGTCCTACAACTATCGCGAACGCGGCATGACGACGATGCTGTTCATCGCCGGCCACTACCGCAAGGGCGATACAGGCTACATCTCCTCGCGCATCGGGCTGGAAGCCGAGGCCGAGATGTTCCGCAACGGCGACGACCTGCTTGCCCGCATCTCCGAGCATCATCGCCACGCCACCGTGCATTGCGTATTCGTCGACGAAGCGCAGTTTCTCGAGGAAGAGCAGGCCTGGCAGCTGGCGCGGGTCGCCGACAGGCTCAACATTCCCGTCATGTGCTACGGCCTGCGCACCGACTTCCAGGGCAACCTGTTTTCCGGCTCGCGCGCTCTTTTGGCCATCGCCGACGACCTGCGCGAGGTGCGCACCATCTGCCGCTGCGGTCGCAAGGCGACGATGGTCGTCCGCCTTGGTTCCGACGGCAAGGTGGCGAGACAAGGCGAGCAGGTGGCAATCGGCAAGGACGTCTACGTGTCGCTATGCCGCCGCCACTGGGAAGAAGAAATGGGCCGCGCCCAGCCCGACGACTTCATCGGATTTGCTTCGCTGCCCTGACGACTGTCCTCACAAACAATCAGAGAAGTATCGCAGCGTGGAGCCAAGACGAGACAAGGTCGACTTTTTCATCATCGGGGCTCAAAAAAGCGGCACGACCGCGCTTGCCAGCTTTCTCACCCGACATCCAAAGCTGCAGATGGCCTCCGTCAAGGAAGTGCATCACTTCGATGACGAGAGGCATGTCGACTGGTCCAGCCCGGATCACGGCCGGCTTCACCGCCACTTTGAATGGAATGCCGACGACGTGCTGCGCGGCGAAGCCACCCCGATCTACCTCTACTGGCCACCGGCGCTGCCACGCCTGCGGGCTTACAATCCAGACGCAAAGCTGATCGTAGCGCTTCGGCATCCGGCATTTCGCGCGCACTCGCATTGGCGCATGGAAGCGGCAAGAGGCCTGGAAAAGCTGGATTTCGAAACCGCCGTGGCTGAAGCTGGGCGCGCGCGCGTCCGCAGCGCTCCCTCCGGCGTGCACAGGACATTCTCCTATGTCGAGCGGGGGCATTATGGCGGCCAGATCGAGAGATTGCTCGGGCTGTTCCCCCGCAAGCAGATACATTTCTTTCGCACCGACCGGTTGTGGCTCGATCCTGCCGGGGTCCTGGCTGGTATTGAAGATTTTCTCGACCTGCCAAATCAGTTGGCGGACATTGGGCAAGAGTACATCGTGCCTGTCGAGGCCCCCGGTTTCGGCAGAATTTCCCAGAAGACATTCGAATATCTGACGCAGCACTACATCACGGACATCCTGCTAACCGAGGCTGCCACGGGGTTGCGCCTGTCGGATTGGCTGGCCCCATCATATGCGGAGCCGATGCCACGTGGGGCCGAGCCGAGCATGTCAAAGGCTTGATTTAGACGTCGTCATAGTCGCGGTCCAATTCGACTTTGGACCTGACCATAATCGCAAGGGATGACTGTCCCCGTCTTTCAATCGCAAGATGCGCCACATATATTCGGCGCCACTGTCCCGCATTCGTCACCGGAGGAACGTATGGCCACGCTGCAGAATTTCGATGCCGAAATCGCCAAGACCAAGCAGGTCGTGGAGGACATGCGGACCAAGATCGAGCAATCCGGCACGGTGCTCGACACCATTGCCAAGACCGACGAGAAGATCGGCGCCTCCGATTTCGACATCGAAAACGCCCGCATCCAGGACGTGCTCAAGCAGCAGAAGGTGATGGAAGGCAATATCGCCGACCTGATCATCGGGCTTGAGGACGCCACCAATGTGTTCGGCTCCGAATTCGAAAGCATGAAGAGCTTCACCGGCTGGGAAACCTTCGTCGGCATCTTCTCCGACGAGAGCAAGCAGCGCATGCGCACCGACCGCGTCCGCAACATGTCGCTGGCCGGCAATTTGCAGGAACTGCTGGTCAAGTCCGACACCATCGTCGGCATCCTGAAGGCGCAGAAGGACGTGCTCGACTCGCGCTACAAGACCTCGGAAGCAAGCCTTTCGCAGGTCATCGAGCGCCGCAAGACCACCATGGCCAATCTCGAGGCGACGCAGAAGCGCATCGAGGAGTTGAACCCGCTGCTGCTCGACATCGAAAACAAGATCGCGGCTTCGACGAGCCAGAAGGAGCGCACCGAACTCGAATCCGAGCGCTCCAAGCTCGCCACCGAATACAACGAGAAGCAGGCCAAGGAGCAGGAAATCCTGGCCGAGAGCCAGACGCTCGAACGCTACACCTCGATGTTCCAGACATTCGTCGATTCGCTGAACAACCAGATCGCGGCGCAAAATACGCTGATCAACAAGCTGACCATCGATACCGAGCAGCGCATCGTGCTGTACAAGGCGCTGGAAGACTCGCTGAAGACGGCAGCCCAGCAGGACGTCGCCCACAAGATCAACACGCTTGGCTCCAAGGTCGACAACACCGCCGAGGAGACGATGGCCGGCATTGGCGCCGCCGCGCAGAAGCACATCGGCGACCTGCTCGAAATGCACGAAAAGAACATGGTGGCGACCGCCGACATCCAGCGCCGCAAGAAGCTTGCCGACGACGCTTTCGCCCGCCGCTTCGACGAGGTGCTGAAGAAGCACAACGCTTCGGACTACGTGCAGAGCTGAGGCAAGCGCGAACGGCTATCCCTTTGCATAACGCCCCCTCACCGGCTCGCTACGCTCGCCACCTCTCCCCCATTTCTTGGGGGCGAGGAAGCGCGGCGGAGAAGCCCGCACCCTTACCCTCCCCCTTGTGGGGAGGGCCGGCGAGCGAGCTTTGCGCAGCAAAGTTTGTGAGACGGGGTGGGGGTAAGCCCGTTATCACACTCTTTTCACCCCCACCCCGCTCCGCTTCGCGGATCGACCCTCCCCACAAGGGGGAGGGTAAGGCAGCGCCATGACACCCACCGACGATCCCGCCGTCCGTTATTTCGATGCCATGGCGGCAGCGTTGAGCGGTCTTGAAATCTTCATGCGCGACGACCGCTCGCCGCTTTATCGCCATGACATCGTCGCCAAGGTGGCGGCCGAATACATCGCGCGGCTGGAACGCTCCTTCGCCTGCTGGCGCAACCGCCTCGGGTTCATGGAAACGTTCAAGATTTCCCGCGCCGAAAGCGGCTTTCCGGTGTTCCAGAACGTGCTCGAACTGGAAAACGACCGCAGGACGGCAGCGCAGCGGCTGGCGAGCATCCCGCCGCCGGGCGAATTGCGCGAGGAGATGGCCGATTTCATCCTGCGCCACAAGGAGTTTCCCGAAGCGCTGCAGCGCTCGATGGCCGAGCGGCTCTATCTCGAAGACGTCAAGGACGGCGTGACCTTCTCGCCGTTCATCCTGGCGCAGACGGCCAAGGTCTCGGTCAATCCGAAATCGATGCGGCCCTATTATCTCGTCCACTGGGGCAGCTTCGACGGCACCGCCAACCTGCCGCTGATCTACATGGCGACCGTCGAGGATTCGTCCGAGGCGATGATCGAGCAACTGGTCGACACAGCAACCGGAAAGCTCAACGAAAAGGTCGACATCCCCCTGCCGGTCGACGGCCTGCTCAACCCCGACCTCGCCCACCGCTTCGACGATTTCACCGAGAAGAATTCGGCCTATTCGCTGTCGCCGCTGACGGTGGCGACAAATCTCGACAAGGACTTTCCCGAACTGCACCCCAAGCAGCTCCGGCGCATGGTGCTCGGGCCGTTCTATTCGGCTGGGATCACCGAGCACAATTCGACCGTCAGCGAGGTGCTGTCAAAGGTGCGCAAGGCCGAGAATGCCTGGCTTCTGACCTGGACCATCCAGGAGGTCTATTCCAAGGCCGAGAAACCGGGCCGCAAGGGCCTGTGGTCGAGCGAGCCGGCCAGCGAGGAATTCTTCATCAACACCGACGACCTCGAGGCCGTCCGCCAGGGCGTGTCGGGCTACGAAAAGCACGCGCTGATCCCGCACGAGGCCTACCAGGCGCTTTATGCCGCCGGCGAGGCCGAGAAGATCTTTGGCGGCTACAAGGTGCACATCCTGTCGAAGGGACAGGTGATCTCGGATGTGTAGCGCGCGAACAACTTGGGGCGGCTCTGCCCCTCACCCTTACCCTCTCCCCGTGAAGAACGGGGAGAGGGAGGCGTCGACGTTGCGGCCAGCCTCCTTCTCCCCGTCCTTACGGGGAGAAGGTCCGGCAGGAGATGAGGGGCAGCGCCAACGCTCCCCTGAACGAGCGAGGGATCAATGGACACCGGCCTGACCACGATTTCTGAAGCCGACATCGAAAAGCACCGCGCCACAGCGCAGAGCTTCATCACCCGCATCGTCGTGCTGGAGGATTCCTCCGGCCAGTCGGGCACGACGCTTGCCGGCACCAACCGGCGCTTCGTCTCGACGGTGTCGACGGGTTCGATCCGCAAGACGCGCGAGGTCGAGCTGCAGAAGACCGTCACGGCGATCCGCCCCGACGACCAGCTGATGTCGATCCCGCAGCACACGCTTTTGTTCCGCGCACGGCGCGGCATTGCGGTGGCGCTTGCCGTCTCCGATATCTTCTCACGCTCGACCGATCTTGAGGCGCTACAGGCGAAGAATGCGCGCGCGCCGCTCGAAGGCGACGAAGCCAGCCACTTCAAGAAGCTGCTGTCGGCCTCGGCCTATGTCGCCGCCTTCACGCTCTCCTCCTATCTCGCCCAATTGATCGATAGCGACGGCGAGGCGCCCAACGACGTGACCGAGCCGGATTTCCTGTTCGACACGCCGCAGGATGCTGTGAAGTCGATCCTTTCGGGTCTCGACCGGGCGCTTGCGGGCGCCAGGGACGACGCCGATTTGCTGACCCGCGGCCGCGCCTTTGCTCGCGTCGCGATCGAGGGCCTGCTCCAGCGCAAGGGCCGTTTCGACGGCATCGGCGCTTTCGAGAACGCCCATATCCGCATCGACGCCGACGACTTCACCCTCGACGGCTTCGATGTCGCGCCGGGCAAGAAATCGAAGCCGCTGGTGATGACCTTCAAGAAGCCCGAAGAGGTCGTCGGCAACCACATCGCCAAGTTCCAGTCGGTCCGGCTCGCCAGGATGCTGATGGCTTATGACTTCGAGCGCGAACTGAACCCCTTCGTCGAGCTCGGCGGTTTTTTGTTCACCTTCATTGGGGACGGCGCGCCGGGCACCGGCAAGACCACGCTGATCCAGATGATCGCGGGCCTGGTCAACAACTACTGCCAGGTCGCCGGCTATCCCTTCGCCTACGAGAACTTCGGTGTCGACCAGATCTCGTCATACCAGGGCAAGTCGGGCCAGAACTGCCGCCAGTTCATCAACAACGTGCTCAACCCGCGCGCCATCGGCTTCGGCACCATCGACGACATCGACCAGGTGGCGGCCAAGCGCTCCGACGACCGGGCGTCAGCAGGCCAGCAGGAAATCACCGGCGTGCTGATGGACGCCTTCGCCGGCGCCGGCACCGTCGTGCGTGGCAACTGCTCCTTCGGCATGTTCTCGAACTATCCGGAAAATGTCGACGATGCGCTGAGGCAACGCGCCGGCGCGCGCTGGCTGGTCGACGGCCCGCAGACCCGCGACGACTACATCGACATCTTCGTCCTGCTCGCCGGCAAGAACCACAAGATCCCGCTCGGCGAGCACGATCTCTATGCCGCCCAGGAGATCCAGCGCGCCGTGACCGAGGCCTATGAGGAGCACGCAAAGCCGCAGGAAGATGGCCTGGAAAAGGTCTTCGAGCGCTTCATGAAGGACAATGGCGCGCCCAAGACGCTGGCCGACGTCGGCACCTACCTGCACATGATCAAGGAAGCCGAGCCGCGCTTCACCGGCCGCGCCATCAAGAACGTCACCGACGCCATCAAGATGCGCGCCATGGACATCGAACTGCCCGACGAGTGGTTCGAAAAGCCCGAGGCGTTCATGCACAAGGGCTACGACGAGAAGAAGGCGATGATCGAGGAACTGCGCGGGCCGTTCTCTATGGACATGGTGATGCAGGAGATCAACCGCTACGCCGACTCTGAGTTCCGCTACTCCGACAAGTCCGACGATGCCGCGGTGTCGAAGCTTTTGCGCGACGCAAGGCTGCGCGAGCGGGCTGCAAAGGAGATGGAAGGGCTGAAGGCAAAGGGGCTGTGGAATGCGTGATCTTTCCTTCTCCCCGTTCACGGGGAGAAGGTGCCCGAAGGGCGGATGAGGGGCAGCACTGTGCGTGGCGGAAATGACCTCAAGACCTCGCGGGCACGCCAACTTCGGCAAGTGGACAATGATGCCGAGGATAGACTCTGGTCCGAACTTCGCTCGCGACGATTGAACGGTCACAAGTTTGTTCGTCAGATGCCGGTTGGACCCTATTTCGCGGACTTCGCCTGCCGCGAGGCCAATCTCGTGGTCGAGGTTGATGGCAGCCAACACGCGCGAGACACGCGGGACGCATATCGCGACGAAACAATGAACCGAAACGGATGGTCAGTGATCAGATTTTGGCACATCGACGTACTCCAGCAGCGCAAGCAGGTGCTGGACACGATTGTTGCCGCACTTGACGGTCGGCTCGACAGCAAGACAATCACCTTGGATCTGAAGTTTTTTCCTGCACATTCGAACGAGGATCACCTGTGAAGCTTGGTGCTGCCCCTCATCCGCCCTTCGGGCACCTTCTCCCCGTGAACGGGGAGAAGGAATAATGAACCTCCTGCGCGACAACGAACTGATCTACGGCCGGCTTTTGTTGGTCGATGAACCGCATCTCGTCGACCGCTACAACAAGGCACTGAAGGCGTTTGGGCTGGAGCCGACCAGGCTGAAGAGCTTCCGGATCGACCGCACGGGCTTTTCGCCCGAGGTCGCCGAGGAGTTGGGCGACTATCAGTATCTCGACCCCAACGGGGTCAACCGCCGCTTTATCATCTTGACGCCGTCGCAGATCGACCTGCCGGTCGTGCACACGGCGTTCTCCAACACCTCGCAGTTGGTCTTCGAATTCATGTCGAAGAACCAGCGCGCCATCAACGCGCTGACGATCAAGGACGTGATCTACGGCGAGATCGAGGATTCGGTCTCCAAGGTCGAGGACATCGAGTCGCTGCTGTCGATCAGCCAGGTCGAATTCCGCGTGCTCTCGGCCGAGGACGTGCTCGGCAAGGCCGCCGAACTCGGCAAGCTGGTCGACCGGCTGAAGCAGCAGCCGGACGCCTGGCGCGACGACGCCATGCTCCGGCATATGGTCGAGCTCGCCAAGGTCTGCGGCGACATCCGCGAGAACGCGCTGGTGCCCGACCAGGTCATCTTCCGCCACAACGCCTTTTGGACCAGCCATTTCGGCGGGCTCTACGTGTTTGTCGATCCTGATGTCACCACCGTCATCAGCGACCCCTCCGCGCCGGGTTTCCGCCGCTCGCGGCCGTGGCAGGTGAGCTATCTGTCGATCAAGGACGCCGACAAGGTGTTCAAGTTCCTGGCTTCGACCGGGCGCCTCGACCTGCCGCGCGCCTCGTGGATCGAAAGCTCCGGCTATCTCGAGCACCGCGCCGAAATGGCGGTGCGCGCGCTGATCCGCCAGGCCGAACCGAAACGCGATCTTGGCAAGGTCGACAAGGTCTGGCTGCAGACCTGGATCCATGGCCATGCCGATGCGCTCAACCGCGACGGCACCTTCCCGTTCCTGAATGGCGCCAAGCGCGAGATCGCCCAGCTTGGCCAGTTGCGGCTTGATGAAGTGGCGCCGCAGCACCGTTTCCTGGCGGTGCGCGCCAAGCCCGATCATCCCGACGCCTGGTTGACCAATCGCCTGATCTCGGAGTTTGTGCCTGCCGACTTCGTGTCGCGTTATGTCTTCAACAAGCAAGGTTTCTACAAGGACTACCAGAACCTCAACGAAGTCTGGCGATCCAATGTTGTGGACACGCTGAAAAACTCATATCTGAAAGACAAGGCAGCGTTTCGCACACAGCTCTACGGCCTGACCGACTGAGGGGATTCCTGAATGCTTGATCCGATCGTGAATTTCTTCACCCGGATGTTCCAGTTGATCGGGCGCGGCATCGGTTTCGCCGTCGGCATCGTGCTGTGGCCATTCATGTGGCTCGGCCGCTGGTACATGCAGCGTGGCATGGCCCTGAAGGCCGTCGTCGGGCTGGTGCTGGCCGGCATCGTCGGCCTCTACGCCTATTTCTTCTACGTCACCCAGTTCTGGAAGGATTTCGATCCGGATTATTCGGCGCGCGTGATTGCGGCTTCCGGCACCGTACAGGCGGCAAACGCGCTGGCCGGCGACCCGATCGCGGCGCCTGCCGCCGGCGCAGCCGGCGCCGCCACCCCGCCGGCAGCCGCGCCGCAGAGTTGCAAGCGCTCCGAAATCGCCGCCATGTCTGCCGATCTGGTCGACTTCAACGTCAACCGCAACGCCTGGATTTCGTCGATGCTGGCCTCGAAGCTCGGCCTGTTCGGCGTGCCATGGCGCAGCACGCCCTTCCTCGACAACAAGGCGGCATTCCAGCTCGGCATCAACCAGGTACTGCGCCGCACCACGACCGAACTGGTGGACGCCTTGGGCCGCGCCCGCGGCACCTCACGCATCGACCAGAACCTGCAGGATGCACGCACGGCACTCGCCTGGGATGAAGACGCCTGGTACATCGGCATGCGCGGTCCGACCCGGCCGACGCCCAGCGTCTACCGCGAGGCCATCCAGAAGCTGAATGCCTTCAACGCGTCGCTGGAAAAGTGCCAGGCGACGTTCGATGCGCGCGCCGACAACCTGCTGCAATTCCTCGACCGCATCGCCGGCGACATGGGCTCGACGTCGGACATCCTGCGCAGCCAGATCGAGGCTTCCGACGCAGGCTGGTTCGACCCGCGCGCCGACGACCGCTTCTGGTTCGCCTATGGCCAGCTCTACGCCTACTACGGCATCCTGGCCGCCACCCGCGAGGACTTCTCCGCAGTCATCCGCGAGCGGAACCTGACAACCTTGTGGGACACCATGCAGACCCAGCTGCGCGACGCCCTCAATATCCAGCCCTGGATCATCTCCAACGGCAACGAGTCGAGCTCGCTGTTCCCCTCGCATCTGGCGACGATGGGCTTCAACCTGTTGCGCGCGCGCTCGCAGATCGTCGAAATCCGCAGCGTCCTCGACCGGTAAGGCATTGCGCGCCCGACAGGCGCGCGACGCTTCCCGACGCGACGGCGACACTGTCGCAATCCGTGCATTGGGCGGCTGTTTTGAGACGGCGGCACGGAGTAGTGTCGCGTTTCTATGCGCCCACGAGCACGGGTGCTGCTGCCCGCTCACACAAAGTCTGAATTCCGGAGGAGCCGTCATGGCCGAGCACAAGACTGACATCGAAATCGCGCGTGGAGCGAAAAAGAAGCCGATCCAGGAGATCGGGGCCAAGATCGGCATTCCGACCGAGCATCTTTTGCCCTACGGCCACGACAAGGCGAAGGTCTCGGCCGAGTTCATCGCCAATGCGCGCAAGAACAAGGACGGCAAGCTGATCCTGGTCACCGC
>NZ_JANKZL010000005.1 GCF_027568395.1 Aminobacter sp. HY435
GCGAAATCCGCTCCCACTGCTCATCCCGAAGGATCAGACGGTCCAATGCTCCCATGACTGCCTCCAAAAGACAGTCTTGAATCTGATTTGCTCAGCCTTGGGAATCCCAAGAGTCCACACGACCTAGGGCAGCCCCGGAGAGAATGGTCTGCCGTGATGGTAAAATTTGAATTAAACCCGAATTTGATCCCGGTTCGTCGGGCACTTGCGCATCCAATCCGTCGCTGGCGCGTTCCAGCCTTGCCCCTTGATTTTTGCGCCCCGAACCTCGATATCGGGCCCAACCGATACCGGATCCGAACAACAGGAAATGGCGATGAGCGACCAGGCAAGAGACGAAGGCACGCCCGAAGAGATGGCTGCCGCCGAGGCCCAGGCCGATAAGATCGCAGGTGGACTCGATGGCGATTACGAAGCCGTCGTCCGGCTGCTCAAGGAAAACGAGGAACTGAAGGACCGCGCCCTGCGTGCCGCGGCCGAGATGGAAAACCTGCGCCGCCGCACCGCGCGCGACGTTCAGGACGCGCGGGCCTATTCCGTGGCCAATTTCGCGCGCGACATGCTCGCGGTTTCGGACAATCTGCGCCGTGCCATCGAGGCGGTTCCCGAAGACGCCAAGACGGCCGACGGCGCTGGCCTCGCCGGCCTGATCGAAGGCGTCGAGGTCACCGAGCGCGCCATGCTTTCAGCACTTGAGCGCCATGGCGTGCGCAAGCTCGACCCCCAGGGTGAGAAGTTCGATCCGAACTTCCATCAGGCCATGTTCGAGGTGCCGAACCCCGCCGTTCCGGCCAACACCGTCGTGCAGGTCGTGCAGTCCGGCTACACCATCGGCGACCGCGTCCTGCGCCCGGCCATGGTTGGCGTTGCCAAGGGCGGCCCCAAGCACGGTGCCGATGCCCCGGCCGAGCCGGGTCCGGTCAACGAGCAGGCCGAAAAAGACGCTTGAGAAGCGACTGGCAAATAGGGAGTAGCGAATAGGGATTTGATCGGTAAAGTGGCCCCAAACAGGGAGGCTGCTTTGTTTTTCTCCTATTCGCCATTTACTGCTCCCTGTTCGCCCCTTTCATGAATCCGCTGCTCTACCTCGACTATGCCGGCGTCGCGGTGTTTGCCGCCACCGGCGCGCTTGCCGCCTCGCGCAAGCAGCTCGACGTGATCGGTTTTCTGTTCCTGGCTGGCTTTACCGGGATCGGCGGTGGCACGGTACGTGACGTCATCCTCGGGCTGCCGGTGTTCTGGGTCGTCAATCCGGACTACGTGCTGGTCTGCGCCGCTGTCGCGGTGATCGTGTTCTTCACGGCGCACCTCGTCGAATCCCGCTACAAGCTGCTGCTCTGGCTCGATGCGCTCGGCATGTCCGCCTATGCAGCCATCGGTGCTGCCAAGGGACTGCAGGCAACCGGCTCGCCGACCGTCGCCATCGTCATGGGCATGCTGACGGCGACTTTCGGCGGCATCCTGCGCGATCTCCTGGCGGGCGAGCCATCGGTGCTCCTGAAGCCCGAGATCTATGTTTCCGCAGCGATGGTGGGCGCTGCCATCTACACCATGGCCGAGCTCGCGCAATTGCCGCCCGACGTCTCGGCCGTCGTGGCCTTCGTCGCGGCCTTCATGGTGCGTGGCGGCGCGCTGAAGTTTGGCTGGACGTTCCCCGCCTACCGCAGCCGGCCCGGGCGAAGGCCCGAGGACATTCCCTGACAGCGCGCCAGGTCACTCGGGCTTGGCTGTTCTGGTCCGCGGCTCGAGATAGTCCGCGAGGTTCTGCAATGTCGAGTTCATCCCTTCGATATGATCGGCCTCGCTTATGCCGCGCGGCACGTTCTCGCAGCGCATCGTCACTTCCGTGCCCTGTGGGATCGGCTTAAGCGTCGTGACGACCCGCATCACGCCGGCAAAGGCCGGGTCGTTTGTCAGGAACTCTATGGCCTCGACGATCTTTTCGCCGGGCACCAGTTCGACGAAACGGCCATCGAACAGGTCAATATGATCGGACGTCTTGCCGGGGGCCGAATGCGTCGTGTCGGAATAGATGAATGCCATGCGAAAGGCCCCGCCTTCACGCGGCTCGAAGCTGTGAATCTCCGCTCTCATGCCCTCTGGAGGCCGCCAGGACAGCACCGCGTCCGGATCGAGGAAGGCCTTGTAGACGGCAATCGGAGCGGCTGCGATTTGCCTCGATGAGGCATGGATTGCCAGTTCATGGTGCGCCTTCGGCATGCACTCCTCCCTTCGGGCCGGTGGCAGTTTCCGCGGTCAAGTCTGGTTCTGGCGGGCTTTGACGAGGTTCTTTGGCGCCTGCATTGTCCAGGCGCGTTCCAGCCGGTGGTGCAGTTCGCTGCTGTCGATCTTGTCGACGCGGACCAGCACAACCGGCCAGCCCTGGTAGTGCGCGGTCTCGAAATAGATGCCTGGATCGGCCTCGATCAGCATTTCCTTTTCCTCGAGAGGGCACATCACGGCGACCGTCTCAGCGTCCTTGACGCGGCAAAGAAATTTCTTGCGGACGTGCAGGCTGGGCGTCCCGTAGGAGGTTCCTTCGGAAATCTCGGCCAGGCCTTCGGCGGCACAGCGCAGCCTGTCGAATGCCCGGGCGAGATCGTCGCCCATATGGCTAGGCCGCGAAACTTTGCGTTTCGCCGCCATAGTAGTTGATGTAGCGGGCACCGATCTCCTTGACCGGCATGACGACGAAGACGTCGACCGTGCCGAACTCGTGATCGATCACGCAGCCGTCGCCGATCTTCGCGCCGACGCGGAGATAGCCTTTCACCAGCGGCGGCATCGCCGTGATCGCGGCCTTGGCGCTGACCGCCTCGATCGGCATCAGGTCCATGGCGCAATAGCGTCCGGCGACCGCGCGCACGTCCCAGTCGGCGCTGGTGCGGCAATGATGGGCCAGGTAGGTCAGCGCTTCGGCATGTGCTGCCGGCACCACGCCATGGAACGAGGCGCACCCGGTCATCACGTCGATGTCGTAGCGGTTGAGATAGGCCCAGATGCCCTGCCACAACGCCTCGATTGTGCGCTTCGAGCGGTATTCGGGCAGCACGCATGAACGGCCGAGTTCGAGGAAGCGCTGGCTCGGGTGCCGGGCGATCAGCTTGCCCAGTTCGAATTCGTCGTCGGAGTAGAAGCCGCCGGCCTCGGCCGCGCGCTCCTGGCGCAGCAATCGGTAGGTGCCGACGATCCGGCGATGCTCGGGTCCGGAAATCGACGTGTCGAATACCAGCAGGTGATCGCAGATTTCGTCGAAACGGTCGGCGTCGCGATGGTCGATCGAGTGCAGCGCCTGTTTGCGCGCGCCCAACTCGTCGAAGAAAACGCGGTAGCGCACTTCCTGCGCGGCGGCGATCTCCGATTCGTTGCGGGCGAGGCGAACCTCGAGGGTTCCGATTTTGCCCAGTGGTGCGTTTGGCAGTAGGGGATTGGAACGCACTTTCACCCCGCTGGCTATCTGAGTGTCACTATCCGGCAAGGCTGTATGCACGGGTGATTCTCCTTCGAGCCATCCTACAGGCGCGGGATAAAGTCTCGGTGCTACAGGATTGTGACAGTATCGTGATCGACCGGTGCGGGCAAGACTATGCGCACAGCCAACGCTTTGTAGCTGGCTCAGCAAAAGCCTTGTTCGAGCCTCAAGCCGCCGCCCTTTGTTCGACCAGAGTGATCAGAACGTCCGGATCGAGGGGCTTGGTGACAAAGCCGCTTGCCCCGTGCGCAAGCACCGCGTGGCGCGTCTTTTCCTGGCTGTCCGCCGACAGTACCATGATCGGCATCGGCGCGAGCCCGTGCTGTTCCTCGTGGCGGCGTATCGCCGAAATGGCGTCGAGACCGTCCATCACCGGCATGTGCATGTCCATCAGCACGACGTCGAACCGCTGCCTGCCGCCGGCGTCGGTCACAGCCTCGACCGCAGCCTTGCCGTTGTTGACCACTTCCACCCTGTGCCCGGCCTTTTCCAGCGCCGCACGCGCCAGCATGGCGTTGATGTCATTGTCTTCGGCAATGAGCACCGAAAGCTTGCGCGCTTTGCGAGGTCTTCCCGGCTCCGCGGAAGCTTGTCCGTCCGAAGGCAGGGATTGCGCCGGCGTTCCACCATCGCCTGACATCAGAACGCGAAGCAGCGTCTCTCCGCGGACGGGCCGGGCGAGGAACGTGGAATAGCCGCTGGCCCGCAGCTCACCCAGAAGGCCACGGTCTGTCGGGGCGATCACGGTGATTGCCTCGCTCGCGCCAAACCCGTTTTCGCGCAGATGCTGCAGGACCTGCCCGTGCTTCTCCTCGAGCGCGGCATCGATGAGCAGCGCGTCGCATCCGTCCGCATGCATTCGGGCCTGCTCGACGGTCGCGGCGATTTCCGCCTGTCCGCCATATGCCCGAATCGTTTCGGCCAGGGCGGCGGCTTCCGGAGCATTGCGGGACAGGATCACGGCGCGCCGATCGGCCAGCGCATCCGCGCCGGTCGACGAACTGCTGGTCGCGCCAAACGCCGGGATCTCGAAGCTGAACTCGGAGCCCCTGGCGAGCGTGCTGTTGACCGAAATGGTGCCGCCCATCGAGGTCACGAGGCGCTTTGAGATGGCAAGGCCAAGGCCGGCGCCGCCATGCGAGCGGGTCGAGGTGCCGTCGGCCTGTTCGAACTCTTCGAAAATGCGCTCCCTGTCCTCGGCGCGTAGGCCTGGTCCGGTGTCGGCGACGGTGAAGCGTATTTTGCCTGTGCCTTCGCCCACGCGCTCGACGCTCAGGCGCACGCCGCCTTCGTCCGTGAACTTGATGGCGTTGCCGATCAGGTTGAGCAGTACCTGACGCACAAGGCCCGGGTCGGCGGTGATCATTTGCGGCACGTTGGGCGCGACATGGCAGCCCAGGCCGATGTTCTTGCCGAATGCGCGCGAGGCCAGCAGCTCGACGACGTTGTCGGCGAGCTCGCGCGGCGACATCGGCTGCGGCTCCGGGGCAAAGCGCCCGGCCTCGATCTTGGAATAGTCGAGCAGGTCTTCGATCAGGGCCAGCAGGGCGCTTGCCGATGTCGAGACGGCGCCGACATAGGTGCGCTGCTCGGGCGATAGCTCGGTATCGTGCAACAGCTTGGCCATGCCCATGATGCCGTTCATCGGCGTGCGGATCTCGTGGCTCACCGTCGCGAGGAAACGCGACTTCGCCTGGCTGGCATATTCGGCGCGTTCGCGCGCGCCGATCAGGGCAGCCTCGGCGCGCTTGCGCGCCGTGATGTCGCGCGCGATGGCGCGGTGCGAAACGGTATGGCTGTCATTGTCGCGGACCGAAAGCTCGATCCACGAGAACCAGCGCACCACGCCGGCACTGCGTATGCCGACGTCGGCCGAGCTCAGGCACTCGCCGTCGAAGAAGGCCGCGTCGGGCACCACGCCGACATCGACGCCAAGTTCAAACAACGTCCGGCCGGCGAGATCGCGTTGATCGCGGCCGATGAGCTCGGCGAAGACCTTGTTGGCATAGACAATGCGGCCTTCGCGGTCGCGGTGGACGACGAGGTCGCCGAGTGCGTCGATGAGACCCCGGAAGCGCTCCTCGCTCTCCTGCAGCTCCCACATGCGGTCGGCGAGCGTTTCCATCTCGGCGCGGTTGCGCGTGGCGTTGTCGGTGATGGCGATCACCGTGCGTTCGCGCTCGACGAGACTGCGCGACAGCAGGATGAGCCCGGTCGTACCGGCTACCAGAAGGCCGACGCTGATGAATGCGGGCGCGCCGGTGAGATGGCCAAGGCCCGCGAGTACGAACACGGCGACAAGCGTGATGAAATAGAGCCAGCGGGGCGGCTCCTTGGGCAATACCGGTTCGAGCGGTGTCGGAGCGATTGTCCGGCGATGCGGCGATGCGCCGGATGAGGCGCCTGTCGCGCCCGTTGCCATCGTCTTCACCTTAAGCCCGGAATCCGTCATGATATCGGAATACTAGGCGGCAGAGCTTAGGGAAGCTTTGGGCGGATCGCTCGAATTTTAGCGGTCAGGCAGTTTTGGCGGAAATAGCCGGTCTACTGGATGTAGCTTTTGTAGACGAAGCCGCGCTGGCCCTTGTAAACGATTTCGCACCATTTGGTGCAAGCCACCAGCTCGACCGCGGTCTTGGCGGGGATGACGCCCAGCACCGCACCACCCGGTTTGCTGCGCATATTGACCGAGCGCTTGATGACGGCTGCGCCTGCGTCGGCGGCGGGTTCCTTGACGATCGCCTTGACGGCGGCGGTGGCCGCAGGGTCGGTCTTGCCGGTGTCTGCCAGCGCCAGCGCCTCGGAGTCGGCTGGGTCGCGGACGATGATCTTCTCGGCGCCGGGAATGGCGGGCATGGCTTCGAGCGGGGTGGTGGCACCGGCGGCGACGACCTTTGCCCATCGCGGATCGGCCGCCAGCGGCATCTCGGGGTCCTCGGCCGCATTGGCCTCGGAAACGAGGAGGGACGAGGCTGAGGTTGCGACCCGGTTCTTGCGACCGGTCGGCTCGGCGGTGATCGTGGTGATCTTTTCCTTTGCCGCGTCAGCCACGGTCTCGTTCTGCAGCGTTTCCTGGGCAACGTCGGCGGAACGCTGGCTCATGTGGGGGAGAATGAAAAGGGCGGATACGGCTGTGGCACTCATCAGGGCGGTCATCGCCAGCACGCCGAGGATAAGACCGCGGTTCGGCGCGTTCTCGCGCCAGGACACATGGTCGGTCTTCATGAACATCGTCGCGGGGCGCGGCTGCCTTGCAGCGCCCAACTTGAAGGGCATTTTCACAAACAACTCTCCACTCAGGCCCATCGCTCGAATTTCGAGCGCCCCCAGCTGTCGTTGCAACCCGCAAATCTCCGCCGCGTGGTTGTCGGACAGTCTCGACGGTCCTTGTTTGGCTCGTCCACCATGAGCATCATGTCGGCCGATTGTGGCAGAGCTTGGACCCGATTTCGATCTTCCCGAATTTTTTGTTAAGCGCCAAGCAAAATCTGTGCGTAATGCGCGGCTAACCTGAACGCCGATCTCGCTATCCCCAACAATGCTGGCCGAACCTCAGCCCTCGGGTTGCGATGGCTCCTTGCGGCTGCGCAGCCAGGACAGGAATTCGTCCAGAACCACCAGGGCCGCGCCGACCGAAATGAAGGCGTCGGCGAGGTTGAATATGGCGAACGACCATACCGGCGTGTGGAACAGGACGTAGTCGATGACGTGGCCGTAGACGCTGCGGTCGATCAGATTGCCCAGTGCGCCGCCGACGATCAGCGCGAAGCCGAAGCGCGAGATCGCCTGCTGCGAGGTTGTGCGGCTGGCGAGATAGGCGACAAAGGCGATGACGACGCCGGTCAGCACGATCAGCCCGGTATCGCCGACGCTGGAGAACATCGAAAAGGCGATGCCGGTGTTGTAGGTGCGATAGAGCGCCAGGAACGGCAGGACGTCGACCTTCTCGTGCATCACGAGGCTGGTCTCGACGAGATATTTGATCCACTGGTCGAGCGCGACTGCAAGCACAGTCACGAGTCCGTAGAACGCAGCTGGCTTCACGGTTGCTCCTAAAGCTTCAGCGCGTTGCGCCGGATCTCGTACAGCATGACGCCGGTGGCGACCGCGAGGTTGAGCGAATCAGCCCGGCCAGCCTGCGGAATGCGCAGCAGCTTGTCGCAGGCGTCGGCCAGGTTGTCCGGCAGGCCCTGCTGTTCGTTGCCCATCATCAAAAGCACAGGGCGGTTGCCGAAATCCACCGATCGGTAGTCGACCGCACCCTTGAGGTGCGTTCCGGCGACGGTGCCGGCAAGATCCTTGCGCCAGGCGAGGAACGCTTCCGCACTGGTCCTGGCGACCGGCACGGCGAAGATCGAGCCCATCGTTGCGCGGACGGTCTCCAGCGAAAATGGATCGGTCGTCTCGCCGACCAGGATCACACCCTTGGCGCCGACGGCATCGACGGTGCGGATGACGGTGCCTAGATTGCCGGGGTCGCGCACCCGATCGAGCGCCACCCACACGTCGTTGCCCTGCGGACGGATGTCCTTGAGCGGCACGAAGCGCTGGGAAAACACGCCGACCACGGCCTGCGGATTGTCGCGGCGGGTGATCGCCGTCAGCACCTTTTCCGAAACCTCGAGCACGTCGCCGCCGAGTGCCACCGTGCGCGCCGCGACCTTTTCGACAGCCGCGTTGCCGAGTGCCGACTTGGCGAAGATCAGGGTCTTGATGGTCCAGCCGAGATCCAGTGCATCGATCACCAGCTTCAGGCCTTCGGCCATGAAGGCGTTCTGCTGGTCGCGGAATTTCTTCAGCGCCAGCGCCTTGATGTCCTTGACCAGCGGATTGGCCAGGCTCGTCACTTCCTTGACGCGGCCTGGGGCTCCGGTGCGGTGTTCGCTCATTTGGCCACCCAGCGTGAGAACAGCGATGTCGAAAGGGCTCGTCCCGCCGATTTCTCGCGGATCACCAGCTCGCCGGATTCGATCGTCCCGCCCATTCCGGCAAAGGTGTCGCGCATCAGGGCATGGATGGCGAAGAATGAGGAGCGGATCGAATAGGCGGTCAGCATCACCGCCAGCGGCTTCGGCGTCAGGATCGAGCGGCAGATGTCGGCCATGGCCGGCAAGCCTTCGAACAGCTGCCACACCTCGCCCTTGGGGCCGCGGCCATAGGCGGGCGGATCAAACAGGATAATGTCGTAGTGGCTGCCGCGGCGCTCTTCGCGCTCGACGAACTTCATCGCGTCCTCGCAGATCCAGCGGATCGGCTTCTTGGAGAGCCCGGCCATTTCCTGGTTCTCGCGCGCCCAGCCGATGGCTTTCTTGGAGGCGTCGACATGGGTCACCTCGGCGCCGGCGCGCGCCGCGACCAGTGAGGCGAGGCCCGTGTAGCCGAACAGGTTCAGCACCTTCACCGGGCGCTTCGCCTCCTCGATCAGGCGAGCCATGTGGTCCCAGTGCGTCGCCTGCTCGGGAAACACGCCGACATGGCGGAACGAGGTGAAGCGGCCCTGATAAGACATGCCGTCATGGCGCATCGGCCAGGTTTCGCCGAGCGGGGTTTTCGGAAAACGCCAGCGACCGAGGCCTTCCTCGTCGGTGTCGCCGGTGAACACGGCGTCGACGCGGTCCCATTCCTTGGCCGGCAGCGCCGGCAGCCAGATTGCCTGGCCTTCAGGACGCACGATCCTGTAGGGGCCGTATTGCTCGAGCTTCTGGCCGTTGCCGCTGTCGAGAAGGGCATAATCGTCATTCGGCGCGACTTCGAGGATCAGTGGCAGGCGTTCCGCCGGCAGGGCGCCTTCGCGGCGCGCAAGCTTGCGCGGTTCCGACCTTGCCTCGACGGGCACGTCCTGCCGGGCAGGCGCGTGCTGCTCGACCTTGCGTTCATGCCGTTCGGCGCGCTCGCGCGTCGGCATGGGCGCCGGAGCCCCCTTTCGGGACGGCTGGGGGCGGCTATCGCGGCGTTTGTCGCGCGGGTGCTTCAAGGAACGAAATCTCCTGACGGTTGGCCGCTTTTGACACAGGGCACACCGCGCCGCAACCTGACGGGAAGTCGCGCGGCGGCGAGGCCGCCTCCGGCCGCTCGGGCTTGCGCCTGTCGTGTGGCCGCCAGCCGCAACTGGGGTTGCCAGCTGTGCCTTGGGCTCTGCCCGCTGGGCGAGCATGACTTCCGCCTGATCGCCGAAGCCATGGGCGCGCGGCCCTGTCTCGCAATCAGCGCTTGAGCGCCTCGTAGACGGCGATGCCTGCGGCGAGGTCTTCGAGTGCCGCGCCGACCGACTTGAACAGTGTGATCTCGTCCGCCGACTGGCGCGCCGGCTTCTGGCCGCGGGCAAGTTCGTGCAGGTCGGCGACGATCGCTTCGGCCTTCAGCACGCCGGCCGCGATCGGCTGGACGATGTCGCCGGCTTCCTTGGTCGCGCCGGCGCGGGTGTCTAAATAGACCCTTGCCCTGGTGATGGCCTCGTCGTCGGCCTCGCGCATGCCCGGCGTGAAGCCGCCGACGAGGTCGATGTGGCAACCAGGCTTGACTTTGGCGCCCTTGACCAGCGGCGTCGTCGAAATGGTCCCGGCGGTCACGATGTCGGCCCAGCCGAGCTCCGCCTCGAGGTCTGTTACGGCGGCCGCGTCAAAGCCTTCGGCACGCAACGAGTGCACAAGTGCCTCGGCGTTGGCGGCGGTCCGGTTCCAGACGCGGATTTCCTTGATCGGCCTCACCGCGGCGTGGGCGCGGGCGAGGAACTTGCACTGCGCCCCGGCGCCGATGACCAACAGTTTCGAGGCGTCCTCGCGGGCGAGATAGGATGCGGCCAGCGCCGAGGCGCAGGCGGTGCGCCATTGCGTCAGGCGCGGGCCGTCCATCAGCGCCCGCGGTTCTCCGGTCACCCCGTCGAGCAGCAGGTAGATGCCGACGACCGCCGGCTTGGCGATGTCGTTGTTGTCGGGCGACACCGTGACGATCTTGACGCCGATATACCCGTCAAAACCAGCACCTGCCGCCTTGAAATCGGTCCAGGCGGGCATCAGCAGCAGCGTCGAATCTGTTCCTTGCGCCCGCTCCACCGTGTGGTGATGGCGCACCGGTTGCACCGCACCTTCCTTGAAGGCGACGCGCAACGTTTCGACCAGGCCCGGAAACGTAAGCGCCCGGTCGATATCCCCGGCCGAAAACTGCAGCATCTGATTCTCCCTCGTGCGTTGCCGAAAATCCAGGGCGAGCACGGATCCAAGATCTCATTGTCCCACGCGCGTCCGCAATGACGCGGTGCACGCGTCAAAGATGCGCGCCTGGCCGATCAATTGGGGCGCGGAAGGGCCGGACCCTGCGCTCCTGCGGGCGGGCGCTGGCCTGCCGCCTGGCGCAGGCTCTCGGCCTCCAGGCCGCGCTGCCGTGCCACCTTGCGGTAGCGACCCTGCTTCAGCCAGGTCGCAGCGCTGCCAAGGAGGACGCCGAGGCCGAGCGCGAGAAACAAGAGCACGAACAGCGGCGCATGCACGGTCAGCGCCGGGTTGCCGGGATTGAACGGATCGAGCGTGAAGGGGGTCAGCGCGCGGTTGGCGACTGCAAGCGCGATCAGGATGATCGCCAGCGGCACGAAAACCACGATGAGCATGAAGCGGTTGAACATATGAATTCCTGTCTGACGCCCCCGTCGCCCCCGGCTATTTCGCGTCGTTCAGCCGCTCGCGCAGCTCCTTGCCGGTCTTGAAGAAGGGCACCCACTTTTCCTCGACCTCGACCGACTCGCCGGTGCGGGGATTGCGGCCGGTGCGGGCCGGACGGTTCTTGACCGAAAACGCGCCGAAGCCGCGCAGCTCGACGCGATTTCCTTCGGCCAGCGCATCGGTGATCTCGTCGAAAATGGCGCTGACGATGTTTTCGACATCTCGCAAAAACAGATGCGGATTGCGAGTGGCGATAATTTGCACCAGTTCAGACTTGATCATGTGCGCGGTCCCCGTCCAAGTGATGATTTTATTTGTTTTTCAGTCGCCTAAGCAGGCTTTTCAGGGTGCCAGAGCGACAGCATACCGTCAAGGAACAAGCGGTCGCCGCCCATTTCCCGGATGAGGTCGGAAGAAAGGTCGCCAACGCCGAGCACGCGCCCGACCGCCCTGGCGAGCGACATCGGCGAGAACAAGCCGCCGCTGCCCTTTGGCTTCCATTCGACCACCGACAGCGTGGCGTCGATGCCCTTGGTGCCGAGCCAGGCAATCGCCTGGTCTTCGCCGCCGACTTCGTCGATCAGCTTCTTGGCAAGGGCCTGGCGGCCGGTGAACACTGAACCGTCGGCGAGCGCGGTCGCCTCCGTCTTGGACATCGCCCTTCGTTCGGCGACGATGCCGACGAACCAGTCGTAGCTGTCCATGATCATGCTGCGCATCATCGCGCGCTCTGCATCCGTGGTCGGGTTGAACGGCGACGGCTCGGCCTTGAGCGGCGAGGATTTCACCTCTTCCAGCTTGATGCCGACCTTGTCCATCAGGCCGGTCAGGTCGGGAAACTGCACCAGCACGCCGATCGAGCCGACGATGGAGGATTTCCGCGCCACGATGTGGTCGGACGCCGAGGCGATCATGTAGCCGGCCGAGGCGGCCAGCGTGCCGACCTGCGCGACGACGGGCTTTTCGGCCGAGATCTTGCGCACCGCATCGTAGATAGCCTCGCCGCCGGCCGTGGTGCCGCCGGGCGAATCGATGGACAGGATCACGCCCTTGACCGAAGGCGACTTGCGGATGTCCTCGAGGCGCTCGAGCAGGTCCTCGTCTTCGGTGATCGTACCTTCGATCTTGACCTTGGCGATGTGGTTGCTGGCGACGCCTGGAAGCCGTTCGCCGGCGATCCAGGTCGAGAACCCGAAGATCGCGGCGGCCGCAATGAGAAAGGTGACTACACGCCAGAAGGTGAGCTTGCGCCGCAACCGGCGGCGGTCGATCAGATCGTCGGCTCTCATGGTCATCGCGTGCCTCGCGTGCTGTGCAGCCTGCGCTTTTAGCGCATGGCTCCAATGAGGGCCACAGCTTTCCTGACGCAACCGACGTTGCGGGACCTTGGTTTTGTAAGGTAAATAGCCATATTACAGGTTGCAATCTGGCCGCCGGGGCGCTTGGGGTTGGTGCATTCGGCGCAACCCTTTGACCTTATGGTCATATTTTCGTGGCTTTCATCCGTTTCAGGTGCCGGGCCGCTAGGCGGCGTGATTTCGTGGAAGGACTTTTGTGTTGGCGCGACCAATCGATACGAGTGGCGGCGGTAGCGGCGTTGCGGCGGAGACCGGCATTGCGCTTGCGACCTCGCGTACCGATGCCTTCGACCGTGCCGCCCGCCATTCGCGCCGCGTCGGTTTCCTGAAGCGAGCGCTGCCGCTTTCCGCAATCGCCCTTGCCGCGCTGTTCGGCGCCTATTCCTACATGGCTGCGCCGCCGTCGCTTGAGGTCAAGGCCGAGGGCGCCGCGTTCTCGGAGGGCAAGCTGGTGATGGCCAAGCCGCAACTCAACGGCTTTACCCGTGAAAACCTGCCCTATTCGATGACCGCCGACCGCGCGGTGCAGGATCCGGCCAATCAGGGCGTTGTCGAACTGGTGGGCATTGATGCCAATCTGCCGATCTCGGCCGACAAGGTCGCGGAGGTCGATGCCATTCGCGGTGTTTACGATCGCGAAGGCAACACGCTCGATTTGACCGATCAAGTCACTGTAAAGACCAGTGACGGTATGGTCGCCAAGCTCAAATCGGCGTATCTCGACATGGGCAGTGGCGCGATGAAGACCAACGAACCGGTCGAGATAACCCTTGACGGTTCGAAGATCACGTCCGATTCGATGTCGATGCTCGAAAATGGCAAGGTCGTCGTTTTCGAGAAGCGGGTGCGCGTGGACATCGATCCGGCGCGGATGAAGGCGGCGCAAAATGGCAGCGGAGGCGGGAGTGCGGCAAATTAGGTCTTGGCGGTCTTTGGCCGCCCTATCGTGCTTGGGGGTGGCGTTGAGCGCGACGGGCGCTTTTGCCCAGGACAGCCAGAGCAGGCTTTCGGGCCTCAAGCTTTCGGGTGACCAGCCGATCCAGATCGAGAGCGACAAGCTCGAGGTCCGCGAGTCGGAGAACCTCGCCATCTTCACTGGCAATGTCAGCGTCACGCAGGGGCCGACGGTGATGAAGTCGGGCAAGATGACCGTCTATTATGCCAAGGACGGCCAGGGTTCGGCAGCCACCGGCTCGGCCAACATCGACAGGCTGGAAGTCGATGACAAGGTTTATGTGAAGTCCGACAAGCAGGTCGCGACAGGCGATCGCGGCACCTTCGACATGAAATCGGAAGTGCTGGTGCTGTCGGGCAACGAGGTCGTTCTGTCAGAGGGCGACAATGTGCTGGTCGGCTGCAAGCTGACCGTCCAGATGAAGACCGGTCTCGCTCAGGTTGACGGCTGCAACGGCGGCGCCAAGAAGAACGGCCGTGTCATGATGTCGATCACGCCGGGTTCGCAGAAGAAGTAATGTCCGAAACAATGACGCCCGGGTCGGCGAAAAAACCTGCCGCTCCTGCTGTCGTCGGCGGCGCCAGAAACGGCAAGTTCAAAGGCACGCTCATCGCCAAGGGCCTGACCAAGGCCTACAAGGGCCGGCAGGTGGTGTCAGGTGTCACGCTCGGCGTGCGCGCGGGCGAAGCCGTAGGGCTGCTCGGCCCCAATGGCGCCGGCAAGACGACCTGCTTCTACATGGTTACCGGCCTGGTGCCGGTCGACCAGGGTACCATCGAGATCGACGGCTTCGACGTCACCAACATGCCGATGTACCGTCGCGCGCGCCTGGGCATCGGCTACCTGCCGCAGGAAGCGTCGATCTTTCGCGGCCTGTCGGTCGAAAACAACATTCGCGCCATTCTCGAAGTCGTCGAGAAGAGCCGCAAGGAGCGCGAAAAGACCCTCGACTCGCTGCTTGAGGAATTTCACATCAGCCACCTGCGCAAGAGCCCGTCGATCGCATTGTCGGGCGGCGAACGCCGTCGCCTCGAAATCGCCCGCGCGCTTGCCAGCCGGCCCAACTACATGCTGCTCGACGAACCTTTCGCCGGCATCGATCCGATCGCGGTTGCCGACATCCAGCAGCTGGTCCGCCACCTGACCAATCGTGGCATCGGCGTTCTGATCACCGATCACAATGTCCGCGAGACGCTGGGCCTGATCGACCGCGCCTACATCATCCATGCCGGCGAGGTCCTGACCCACGGGCGCGCCGATGAGGTCGTCGCCAATCCCGATGTCCGACGCCTCTATCTTGGCGAAGGCTTTACCCTGTAATTGCTTGCCTGCGGCGAAAAGCCGGCAAACCCCCAATCTGCTTGACATGCAAAAGCCGGGCCAGTTTTATCACGGCTGGAAGGCGTGCCGGTTTTCGGCCGCCTGAAACAGGATCGGGTCTGGCAAGAGGATGGCGCTGTCGGCGAAATTGCAGCTGCGGCAGTCGCAGTCGCTGGTCATGACGCCACAGCTGATGCAGTCGATCCGCCTGCTGCAGTTCACCCATGCCGAACTCGAACATTTCATTGACGACGAAATCGAGCGCAACCCCTTGCTCGAGCGTGCTGAGGTGCCGGATGACGCAGCAGGCGAACAATTCCCCGGGATAGAAGCGCCGGGTGAAGCGGCGGCCCAGCAAAGCGATGACTGGTTCGAGGGAGAGGCGGGCTGGAGTTCGGAAGCGATCTCCGAAAAGCTCGACGCCTCGCTCGAAAATCTGTTTCCTGACGATCCGGGCGCTGTCGAGCGCGTCGGGCCCGAGCTTGCCATGCAGTGGAAATCGGCTGGCGCGGGCAGTGGCGCAGGTGGCGCGTCAGACGGGTTCGAGATGGAGGACATGGCCGCGGCGGCCGTCACGCTGCGCGACCATATCGCCGAACAGATCAGCTTTGCGTTTGTCGATCCGCAGGCAAGGCTGGTCGCCGCCGAATTGGCCGATTGGCTCGACGAGGCGGGCTACTTTCGCGGCGAGTCCGAAGAGATCGCCGAACGGCTGGGCGTCGGAGCAAGCTTTATGCTCGAGGTTTTGGCTACCTGCCAGGATTTTGACCCTCCGGGGCTGTTTGCGCGGGATCTAGCCGAATGCCTGCGCATCCAGCTGAGGCGTCGCGATCGCCTCGACCCCGCAATGGCCAGGCTGGTCGAAAATCTCGAATTGCTGGCGAAGCGCGATTTTCAGACGCTCAAGCGTATATGCGGTGTCGACGAGGAAGATCTTCTGGCCATGCTGGCCGAGATTCGCGCCCTCGACCCGCGCCCGGGCGGCGCCTTTGCCGGGGGCACGGCCGACGCCATCGTGCCTGATGTCGAGGTGCGCCAGGCTGCCGACGGCAGCTGGGCGGTCGAGCTCAATCCCGAGACGCTGCCGCGCGTGCTGGTCGATCAGGTCTATTTCGCCGAAGTCACAGGCCGCACGAAGGATGCCGGCGAGCGCGGTTTTCTTGCCGAATGCCTGCAAAACGCCAACTGGCTGACCCGCAGCCTCGACCAGCGCGCCAAGACCATCCTCAAGGTGGCCTCAGAGATCATTCGCCAGCAGGACGCCTTTCTTATCCATGGCGTGCGCCACCTGCGGCCGCTCAACCTGCGCACCGTCGCCGATGCGATCGGCATGCATGAATCGACGGTCAGCCGGGTCACCGCCAACAAATACATGCTGACGCCACGTGGCGTGTTCGAGCTGCGCTACTTCTTCACCGCCTCGATTGCCTCGGCGGAAGGCGGCGATGCGCATTCGTCCGAATCCGTGCGCGACCGTATCAGGCAGATGATCGAGGAAGAGGAGCCTTCCGACGTTTTGTCCGACGACGCGATCGTCGACATTCTGAAGAAAAGTGGTGTCGAAATCGCCCGTCGCACCGTCGCCAAGTATCGCGAGGGCATGCATATCGCCTCGTCTGTGCAACGCCGACGTGAAAAGCGGGCGATCGCCAACTGTGCTTAGCCGGCGAAAACGGCCACTGTTTGCAGGCTTTTTGGCCGTTGATTGACAATCCCTAATGAAGTGTCTAGAAGCCCGCCCGCATGAGGCGGGCCGGCCCGCCAGCGAACGATGTGGCGCAGCGGCATGGTTGCGCTTTGCTTTGCGGTTGGTGGACAGCCGGGAGTTCGGACTTAAAAACGGTGTGCCAAGCCAGCCAGTGCTTGTTTGCATCGGCCACGGGTATAAACTCTCACGAGTTTGAAGTCTGAACAGAAAAGGTCAGTTTTCAGATGAGCCTTCGCATTTCGGGAAAGCACATGGATATCGGCGATGCGTTCCGTACGCGCATCGAAGGCCGTATTGGCGAAGCGATCGATAAATATTTCGATCGTGGGTTCTCCGGTCACGTCAATGTAGTGAAGTCAGGATCGCGCTACACCGCCGACTGCCTGGTGCGGCTCGACTCGGGCATGTCGCTGCAGGCGACCGGGGAAGCTCAGGAACCGACTGCCGCGTTCGACGCGGCGGCCGACAAGCTCGAAACCCGTCTGCGCCGCTACAAGCGTCGTCTCAAGTCGCACAATTCCGGTGCCGGCAACGGCGAACTGACCGACGTCGCCTATTCGGTTGTCGCGGCACTCGCCGACGATGACGAAGACGTGCCGGCCGATTTCGCTCCGGCCATTGTCGCCGAATCGACGATGGTGCTGAAGACCATGTCCGTGGCTTCCGCGGTCATCGAACTCGACACCAAGGACAGTCCGGTTGTGGTTTTCCGCAATGCCGGCAACGAGCATCTCAACATCGTCTACCGCCGGCCGGATGGAAACATCGGCTGGATCGATCCCTCGACCGCAAAGGTTGCCCAGGGGTAGTCGCTGCCGCTCGCATGCGGGGAGACTAGGGCAATGCGGCGGCAAGCACAGCAAGGGATTAATAAGAATGGATCTGAGTGATCTGATCGAGGTACCGGCAATCATGCCGGCCTTGAAGGCGAACTCGAAGAAGCAGCTTTTGCAACTTCTCGCCGAACGGGCCGCAGCGATTTCCGGCATCCCCGAGCGGGAGGTGTTCGACACCATCCTCCAGCGCGAGCGTCTTGGCTCGACTGGCGTTGGTAACGGCATCGCCATACCGCATGGAAAGCTCGCAGGCGTGAAGCGTATCACCGGGGTCTTCGCCCGGCTTGAAACGCCTGTTGATTTTGAAGCTCTGGACGACCAGCCGGTCGATCTGGTCTTCCTGCTTCTGGCGCCGGAAGGCGCTGGCGCGGACCATCTCAAGGCGCTGTCGCGCATCGCGCGCGTCCTGCGCGACGCCGACACAGTGGCCAAGATCAGGGGCACGCGCGATGCTTCGGCCATCCACGCGCTTCTGTCGGAAACGCCGGCCTCGCACGCCGCCTGAATTCTGTTGTTTGAAAAGTTCGGGAAGGGGCCGCCTGCGCGGCCCTTTTCGTTTGGCCAATTCACCGCCAGAGCGCGCTGCGCTCCGGCCTTGCTTCAGCATGGAGATGCGAGAACCGAGATTGGCCCTCGCGACGCCGTCAGTGAAGGGCGACGGTCGTCAGGTCGTTTTCCATCGCACCGGCCAGCGCGCGGTCGCGCGCATCCGAGAGCAGGATCGGTTCGCCATTGGCGGAAAACAGCGCCCAAAGCTCGAGGCCGGGGTCGATCTCCGTCAGGCCGGGAAACCGGCCGCGCAGGTCGTCGCTGGTGACTTTCCTGAGATAGGCGACGGAACCTTCGCCGAGATGGGCGAGTTCGCCCGTGGTCATGGTGTTCCTGGGTGCGGTACTGGGCATTTTCAGCCTCCTTCCAGCTGGGATGCCTGGGTGGCCATCCCGCATAAGAGCTTCGGCAACGTCTACTCTGCCACCGATATGTTTATTTTCCGTACCAGCCGCTCGGCTTCCGGGCGATCCAGATCGACCGAGAGCAGGCCATTCTTCAGGTCGGCCGCAATCACCCGCATGCCGTCCGCCAGCACGAAGCAACGTTGGAACTGCCGTGAGGCGATGCCACGATGCAGGAACTCGCGCTCCTTGTCGTCGTTCTGGCGCCCACGCACGATCAACTGGTTCTCTTCGACCGTGACCTCGAGGTCGTTTTCGGCAAAGCCGGCGACGGCCAGCGTTATCCGCAGCCTCTCGCCCCTCTCGTCGGCATCCCTGATGCGTTCGATGTTGTAGGGCGGGTAGCTGTCGCCCGACTTGGCCAGACGCTCCAGCGTCTTTTCCATCGTGTCGAAGCCAAGAAGAAGCGGGCTCGAAAATGGCGTCATGCGGCTCATGTTACAGCTTGTCCTCCGAGAGCGACATAAAGCGGAAAAACCCAAGTGGCATTTCTCCGTCTGTTGCTGATATGGTCCGCCGCTTCGGCAACTTCAAGACTGCAAAAAAACTGCCCAACAAGGAAAGAAAATGCCCGAACCGCGCAAGATCATCATCGACACCGACCCCGGTCAGGACGATGCCGTCGCCATATTGCTGGCGCTCGGAAGTGCCGAGCTGGAAATCATCGGCATCACCGCCGTTGCCGGCAACGTGCCCCTGAAGTTGACCGAGAAGAATGCTCGCAAGATCTGCGAGCTGGCCGGCCGCCCCGATATCAAGGTCTATGCCGGCGCCATTCGCCCGTTGGTGCGCGAACTGGTCACCGCCGAGGAAGTTCACGGCAAGACCGGCCTGAACGGTCCGGACCTGCCCGAGCCCAAGATGAAGCTCCAAGAGCAGTATGCCGTCGACTATCTCGTCGAGACGCTGATGCGGGAGGAAGCCGGCACCATCACGCTCTGCCCGCTTGGCCCGCTGACCAACATCGCGCTCGCCATGATCCGCGAGCCGAGGATCGCGTCGCGCATCAAGGAAATCGTTTTGATGGGCGGCGGGTTCTTCGAGGGCGGCAATGTCACGCCGTCGGCCGAGTTCAACATCTATGTCGATCCGCATGCCGCCGACGTGGTGTTCCGCTCGGGCGTGCCGATCGTCATGATGCCGCTCGACGTAACCCACAAGGCCCTGACCACCACCAAGCGCACCGAGGCGTTCCGCAAGCTCGGCACCAAGGTCGGCCTCGCCACGGCCCAGATGCTGGAGTTTTTCGAGCGTTACGACGAAGGCAAATACGGCACCGATGGCGGCCCGCTGCATGATCCGTGCGTCATCGCTTACCTTTTGAAGCCGGAGCTGTTCCAGGGTCGCCACTGCAACGTGACCGTCGAGACGTCGTCCGAGCTGACGATGGGCATGACCGTCATCGACTGGTGGGGCGTCACCAAGCGTCCGAAGAATGCCACCGTCATGCGCGACATCGACCATGACGGCTTCTTCGCGCTTTTGGTCGAGCGTCTCGGCCGGCTCTGAGGCGACAAGCTACCGGCATGTTCGAAAGGGCGGCGACTGCCGCCCTTTTTTGTTTCTCGGCCTATTTCGCGCGCGAAAACGCCAGCCACACCCCGCCGCCGACAAGGAACGTGCCCGATATGCGGGTCATCAGCTTCAGGCGCCTGGCTGACAGGAACTTGCCGGCGCGGCCTGCGGCAACCGCATAGGTGGAGTCCGACAGCGCGGCAAAAACCATCGCTGTCGCGCCCATGATGACGATCTGCTGGGCATAGTTGGCGGTCGGGTCGATGAACTGCGGAATGAAAGCGCCGAAGAAGATCAGCGTCTTGGGATTGCTGACGGCGACAAGAAGGCCCTGCAGGAAAAAGCCGCCGCGTGGCCGTTTCGGCATGCCGTTGGCGGCAAGTTCGCCGCCCGAGCGGAACATCTGGATGCCGAGCCAGATCAGATAGGCGGCCCCGAGCAGCCTGACCCATTCGAACCAGTGGCCCATCGCCTCGATCATCTGGTTGAGGCCGATGCCGACGATGGCGATCATCACGGCGACCCCGATCTGCGTACCCGCGGCGTTGAGCAGGCCGGCGCGGGTGCCGTGGCGGATGCTCGAAGCGATGATCAGCGTGACTGTCGGTCCCGGGATCAGGACGATGACGATGCAGGCAACGACATAGGCGGCATAGACTTCCAGCGACATGGACATTCCTCCAACTATCGATGGCAAATAAGCATCGTCGGGCAGAGTCTGTCCAGTGCGCCTGTCTCAGGCCTTCAGCGTCTCGTCGACCTCGGCGGCAAGCGGTATGGCGGGCTGGGCGCCGGGCTTGAGGCAGGCAAGCGATCCGGCGGCCGCGGCGCGTGCGAGCGCCTGTTCCAGATCCAGGCCGGCCGACAGGCCTGCCGCGAGATAGCCGCAGAAGGTGTCGCCGGCACCGACGGTGTCGACCGGTTTGATCTTCAGAGCTGCAACCTGCACCAGGTCCACGCCCTTGGCAGCAATGACGCCTTCCCCGCCCAACGTGACGATGACGGTAGCGCCGGTGCGGCGGGCGAACTCGAGCATGCGTTCGCTGCGTTCGCCGGCCGGCAGTTCCAGGGCCCCGGCATAGAGGTCGAATTCGGTTTCGTTGGCGACGACATAGTCGGCCTTGCCGACAAGGCTCGCCGCCTCGGCGCGGAAGGGCGCGGTGTTCAACAGCGTGGTGGCGCCGGCCTTGCGCGCCGCCGCCAGCGCGGCGTCGACGGTTGGCAGCGGAATTTCATGCTGCAGCAGCACGACGTCGCCCTTCGCGAACCGCGCCTTGGCGAGGTCGCCCGGTACCACCGTGCCGTTGGCGCCGGGAACCACCGCGATCATGTTCTCGCCGTCGCTGCCAACCAGGATCAGCGCGATGCCAGTTGCGGCATGCATTTCGGCGACGCCCGAGAGGTCGACGCCTGCGTCCTTGAGATAGGCGAGCGCTTCACCGGCGAAGGCGTCCTTGCCGACTGCGCCGACCATGCGGACCTTTGCGCCGGCGCGTGCCGCAGCCAGCGCCTGGTTGGCGCCCTTGCCGCCGGGGGCGGATTTGAAGTCGCCGCCGGGAACGGTCTCGCCTGGCCCCGGCAAACGGCCGACGGTGGCAATGAGGTCGAGGTTGATGGATCCGACAACGGTGATCACGGCAGTCTCCCGGCAAGTTGGGCGGGAACCTACCGCGTGTCTGGCCGTCTTGCCAGATGGGGCTCGCCTATTCGCAACGGAAGACGACCTGTGCCCGATAGTGTCCGGGCCGGGAAGATACCAGTCGATTTGGCGGCAGTGTCGCGCGAAGTTAACGCGCGACCTGTCCGGCCTCCCAGCCCAGGATGGCGCGCTTGCGCGTCAGCCCCCAGTGGTAGCCCGTCAGCGCACCCGACTTGCCGAGCGCCCGATGGCACGGCACGACGAACGACAGCGGGTTGGCGCCCACGGCGGCGCCGACAGCCCGGCTTGCCTTTGGCGAGCCGATGTCTGCGGCGATCGACGAATAGGTGCAGGCGCGCCCCATCGGGATCTTGAGCAGGGCGTCCCACACGCGCAACTGGAAATCAGTGCCGATCATCACCACCCGCAGCGGCTGGTCGGCGCGCCAGCGGCTTGGGTCGAAGATGCGTGCCGCGTATGGTGCGGTCGCCGCCATGTCCTCGACATAGGTTGCGTTGGGCCAGCGGCCGGACATGTCGGCGAAGGCCGCGCGCTCCTCGCCGGCGTCGTTGAAGGACAGCCCGGCCAGCCCGCGGTCCGTGACCATGATCAGCGCCACGCCGAACGGCGAGATGTGGAAGCCGTAGCGGATGGTCAGGCCGGCGCCGCGCGTCTTGTAGTCGCCCGGCGACATCGCCTCGTGGGTGACGAACAGGTCGTGCAGTCGTCCCGGGCCGGACATGCCGAGTTCGAACGACGTTTCCAGCAGCGGAATGCCGTCGTCGAGCAGGCGCCGGGCATGATCGAGCGTCACCGCCTGTAGAAAGGCTTTCGGCGACAGGCCGGCCCAGCGGCTGAACAGCTTCTGCAGGCTCGTCGGGGTTTCGCCGACTTCGTCGGCCAGGGCCTCGAGCGAGGGCTGGTCGCGATAGTCGAGGCTGATCTTTTCGATCACCCGGCGCACGGTCTCATACTCGGCGCCGACTGGTGTGATGTCCCGCTGCAGCGTGGCGACAGGACTCATTTTCGTCTGTGCGTTCATGGCTGTGTCTCCTTGAACGCCAATATCGCTGCCCAGCCTGGCTTTTCCCACCCGTTTCCTGCTTTCGTCAGCCGGCCCTGGCCGTCGCCAGCGCACGCGAGAATGCGGTCGCGAAGCTTTCCCGGTCGTCGGGATTTAGGAAGCTGCCGATCGGCACATTTTGCTCCCGCGACACCACGGCCATGCCGGTGATGCCGATTTCGTCGTGGCGCGACACTGAAAACCGGGCCCAGAACGGGTTGAAGTGAAACCGCTCGGACTTGCCCGAAGGTGCCGTCTTCAGGATGTCGAGGCTGGTGCGCGAGATGCTGACCTCTTCGCGGGCCCGGCCGGCGCGATAATTCAGCCTGAAGGCGATGTAGAGGCCGATCACATCCAGCCCGAAGAAACCGAAGATCGGCCATGCGCCCTGGCTGAGGAACACCACCCCGGTGGCGAGCCAGCCGAAAGCCAGCGCTCCCATCAACACCATGAAGCCGGTCCGGCCGAGTGACCGGTGCGGCAACAAAAGCGCCTTGAAGAAGGGCTCGTCGGCGGCGAATGTGGCGTTTGTCTCGCTCATGCGGGTTAATTATAGAAGGCCCATGAAAAACCCCAAGCCCAAAGATACGCCGAAGACGTCGCAGGCTGTCGGCCGCGGAACGTCAGCAGCCAAGCCGAAGTCGCGCGCGGTTCGCCGCCGCTCGCTCTATGCGCCTGCCGAGGTGCACGAGATCTTTCGCCGTTTTTCCGTTCAGCGGCCCGAGCCAAGGGGCGAGCTTGAGCATGTCAACGCGTTCACCCTGCTGGTGGCGGTGGTTTTGTCGGCGCAGGCAACCGACATCGGCGTCAACAAGGCAACGCGCGCGCTGTTTGCCATTGCCGACACGCCGGAAAAGATGCTGGCCCTCGGGGAGGAGACGGTCGGCCAGCATATCCGTACCATCGGCTTGTGGCGCAACAAGGCCAAGAACGTCATCGCCCTGTCCGAGGCGTTGATTCGCGACCACGGCGGCGAGGTGCCCGACGAGCGGGACCTTCTGGTCCAGTTGCCCGGCGTCGGCCGCAAGACCGCCAACGTGGTGCTCAACATGGCCTTCGGTCAGCACACCATGGCGGTCGACACGCATATCCTGCGGATCGGCAATCGCATCGGGCTCGCGCCCGGCAAGACCCCCGACCAGGTCGAGGCGATGCTCGTCAGGATCATTCCCGATGAGTTCATGCTGCATGCCCACCATTGGCTGATCCTGCACGGCCGCTATGTCTGCAAGGCGCGCAAGCCCGATTGCTGGCGCTGCGTCATCGCCGATATCTGCAAGTCGCCGGAGAAATCCACCGATGAGCCGGCGCCGCTGGTGCCGCTGGAGGATCTCGACCCGGTCGAGGTCGCCGAGGCCGAAGTCGCCGCCCAATAGCCTGTCCTGGCGTATGGCGTACTGTCAGGAGCCTGCGCAACTGCCGTTGACGGATTCGCACGGCCCGGCAAGGATAGGCGATGGCCTTGTCCCGCGACATCAACCCCATGCCGGACTGGATCCGCTCGGCTCTCGTGGCGCGCCGGCTGCTCGAAGCCTATGAAAGACGGCCCGACTACCAGCGCAACGACTATCTCGGCTGGATTGCCCGCGCCAAGCTCGATGCGACGCGCGGCAAACGCCTCGAACAGATGCTCGACGAACTCGAGCGCGGCGGAGTCTACATGCGCATGGTCTGGAAGGGCTGAGCGCCGCTGGCGAAGCAGCTGTCGCCATCTGGCCTGCTGCCTTTCCGCGCGGCCGTGCTATGGCATGGCGGCCAGATGGAGCCGCAATCATGCCCGCCTTTTCCCTAGACGACATCCCGGTCATCGAGACCGAGCGAACGATCCTCAGGCCGCATCGTCTTGAAGATTTCGACGCCTATGCCGCCATGTGGGCGGACCCTGTCGTCACGCGATTCATTGCCAAGCCGAGGACGCGCGAGGAAAGCTGGCAGCGCTTCTTGCGCCATGCCGGCTCCTGGTCGCTGATCGGCTTTGGTTTCTGGGCGGTCGAGGAAAAGGCGTCGGGACGTTTTGTCGGCGAGGCCGGCTTCCACGACCTGAAGCGCGATATCTCGCCTTCGATCGAAGGCATTCCGGAGGCTGGCTGGGGCTTCGCCGCCGACATGCACGGCAGGGGCATCGCCAGCGAGACTGTGGCGGCGTTTGTGCGCTGGGCCGACGGCCGTTTTTCCGGCCGCACGGTCTGCATCATCGATCCGGCCAATGGCGCTTCGTTGCGCGTCGCCGAGAAGAACGGCTACCGCGAGATTGGCCGGACCACCTATCACGGCGAACCGACCATCCTGTTCGAGCGCCAGCGCAACCTGTAGCCCGGGCTCCGCGCCAAGGCAGGCGGCAAGCCGGGTTAGCGCATCGGCCCGAAAATCGGACCCGATTTTCGGAAAGCACGATGCGCCAACTCAGTAAGTTAGAGCGTCCTTTGTGCGTCCGTTCGGACGCACGGCGCTCTAGTTGCCTACTGCTCGGCGGCGGTCGTCCGCACCGGCTTTGCTGTGCCGATGCGCTCCCAGCGGCCACCGTTGCCCTGCGCCTGCCGGGCGAAGTAGCTGTAGGGTGTGCGTGACCAGTCGCGAACCGAGCTTGTCCGGTTGTCCAGGATCAGGTCGCCTTCGCTGGTGCGTACGGTGAGCACCGTATGCCCTTCGCCCCGGTAACGCGCCACGGTCAGCAGCAGCGCCGACGCCGGCCAGCCGCGCTTGAGCAGTTCGCGCTTCTTGAGGATGGCGAAATCTTCGCAATCGCCATAGGCGGCCGGCACGCGCCAATCGTCATCCTTGCCGACATTGGCGATGTCGCTGCGTTCCTTGATCCGCGAATTGACCGAACTGTTGACCTGCTTGAGTTCGGACTTGAGGTCGCCCTGCAGGGCGACGACCTTCTGGCCGCCCGACGTGCTGCAAAGCCCGGGCTCGCGGCTGCAGAAAGAAGAGAAGGCCGGCGGCGCGAACGCCTTGCCGGTGGTTTGCATGGTGGTGCCGGCTTGCGCGGCGATGGTGCAGGCAAAAGTAGTGGCAAGCGCAGTCAGCGCGACATAGCGTTTCACAGTGATGTCCCCGATGCGTGGATTGAATTGTGACGACAGGCGGTTAATGAGCGGTTGCTAAAGTGCTGTTTGGCCCAATCCGGGGCAAAGGGGTTAACAAATTGTAACTTTAACAAATAACATTTGAGGCAGTCAATAGTCCCCGGTTGAAACCCTTTCCCGGTCGACGAAGTGAACTCCGCCAAGCAATTGGTTGCCAAAGCCAATTTGGGAAAAGCTGTCTTTGACAATGGGATACTTGCTGGCGAAGGACACGCGAATGCCGGATGATTTGTGCCCGGCCCAAAGGCCGGCCAACCATCCGGCGCTGCCAAGACGAGCGAGGGATTGCAGCGTGATTGTGTTCCGTTTCAGGCGGGGAACCTACCCGTTGACCACGAAAGACAGCAGGACCTTGGGTGCCTTGATCGGTGCGCGGACGATGTTGAGCTGACCGCGGTAGCGGCGCTCGGCGGCGCCGATGACAAAGCCGCTGGCGATCGGGACCCCCTCGTTGGCGCTGAGCCTGGCGAAGATGTCGGCAACGTTCAGGTCGAGGGAGAGCCTGAGCTCACGCTGCGCATCCGCGCCGAAGCTGACCGGCAGTTGTCGTCGCACCAGGATTTGGAAGGCCGGGTTGAAGGCCAAGATTTTCTTGGCCGAAGACAGTGCAAATGCCGGGGCCGGACACGCTCCCAGAATAGAGCTGACGGTCCGCAGCGAGGCCAATTGGTTGAGCTCCGCGTTCTGGTCCGCCATCCAGCGCAGGCAGGCCACGCGGATCGCCGATGCGAGGTTGCTGGTGTCGCCGTTGGCTTGTGCAATCTCCTCGACCATTTCGCCAATCGTCATGCGATTCTGCTCGGCGAGCTGCTTGAGCGTCACCCAGAACAGGCGCTCGAGCCGGATGCCGCGTCGGCTGCCTTGGCGCACGACCACGCGAAAATCGGTCAGCAAGTCGTCGACTGAAAGGATGTTGGTGCCGACAGGTGCTGCCGCAGTGGCGTTATCGTTCACGCAAGGCCTCGTTTCGTGCCTTGTTGATGGGTTTGAGCAGGTAGCTGAGAATGGTTTTCCGGCCGGTGATGATCTCCACGGTGCTGATCATGCCCGGGATGATCGAATAGGATTGACCGTCTTTCTCCAGCGCCGACCGGTCTGTCGATACCCGGACCTGATAATAAGGCTCGCCCGTATTTTGATCGACGAGACTGTCGGCGGTGATGTTCTGGACCTTGCCGTCGAGACCGCCGAAGATTGAGAAGTCATAGGCCGAGACTTTGATCAGCGCTTTTTGGTCCGGCCGGATGAAAGCGACGTCGCGCGGCGAAACGCGAGCTTCGACCAGCAGCGTTTCCGAAGTCGGCACAATGCCCGCGACAACCGTGCCCGGTTGCACGAACGCGCCGAGAGTATTGACGTCGAGCGTGTTGACGATGCCATCGACAGGCGAGCGGATATCGGTGCGCGCCACCCGGTCGGTGGCGCCGCGGATGGTCTCATCCACTACCGAGAGTTCGGCTAGGGCCTGGGTCAGTTCGTCCAGCGCTTCCTGCTGCAGTTGCAGCCCGAACTCATCGACCTGAAGGTTCGCTTCGACGATCGCCGCTTCGGTGCGCTTGACCGTCTCGTTGGCGAGGTTGAGTTGGCCCCGCATCTCGGTCTGCTCGCGGTCGACACGGATCTGCTCGGTCTTGGCCATCAGATTGCGCTTGACCATTGAGCTGACGAGTTCTGCCTCCCTGTCGCTGACGGCGATGGAATCGGTCAGCCGCTGGACGTTGACCCTGGCTTCCTCGAGCTCCTTCTGGCGCTGGTCGAGCCGCGATTTCAGCACTGAAAGCTTGGTGTCGAAGTTTTGCCGCCGCGCCACCAGCAGCTTCTGCTCGTTCTCGCAGATCTCAGGCGCCGTATCGCTCAGTTCGACAGGGCATGCCAGCGGCTCGCCGATACGGCCTTCCTGTTCCTGCTTGAGGCGGGCGATGCGCGCCCTAAGGGTCCGCGCCTTGGCCTGCTGTTCGCCGAGGCTGGACTCGTTGAGCGTGTCGTCGAGGCGGATGATGAGATCGTTCTTCTTGACGATTTGGCCGATCTTGACCGCAATTTCCTCGACGATGCCCGGCTCGCTCGCCTGCACGATCTGCGTCTTGGACGCCGGGATGACCTTGCCTTCGCCACGCGCGATTTCATCGACTTCAGCAAAAGACGCCCAGATGACAAAGGCTGCGAACAGCGCGCCGATGATAAACACGGCTGCCGATGCAAAGAATGGCGGTCTGTCTTCCTTGGTAATCATCAATGCCCCATTATATTGAACGGGTTCAATATAATTACCCCGTCAAGCAGATGCGGCTAGCCGTTCGGCTTCTGCAATGCCTGAATTACTTTTTCTTTTGGCCCATCGGCAACTATGCGCCCCTGTTCGACAACAATAAGGCGGTCGACGATCTCGAGCATGCTGTAGCGATGGGTTGAGATGATCAGCGTCGTCTTTTCGTCGAACGCTGTCTTCAACTGCCTGATGAGCTGGCGCTCCGAAGCGAGGTCCATGGAACCCGAAGGTTCATCCAGGAATACGATCTTGGGCTTGGTCATCAACAGCCGCGCTATGGCCACGGTCTGCCGCTGTCCGCCAGACAGGTTGGTTCCGCGCTCGCCGACATTCATGTCGTAGCCGCGCGGATGCCGCGACACGAACTCGTCGACACCCGCGGCCTTTGCCGCGGCGATGATCTCTTCGTCGGTGGCATCGGGCTTGGCCATCAGGAGGTTTTCCTTGATGGTGCCCGAAAACAGATCGCCAGCCTGGGCGACGATCCCGACTGCCGCGCGCACTTCCGATGGGTGGTATTGCCGCACGTCGATGCCGTCGAGCAGGAGTTCGCCAGTGGTCGGCAGATAGAGGCGGCCGACCAGGCGTCCGAAAGTCGTTTTGCCGGATCCGATGCGGCCGATAATGCCCACGCGCTCACCGGGATTGATCGAAAGGTTCACGCCGGTCAGCACTTCGGTCTCGGTACCGGGATAGGCAAAGCTGACATTGCGCAAGTTGAGCGCCCCGACGCGAATCGGCCGATTGACGAAACCGACGGTATCGGGCCGGTCTTCAGGCTGGTGCATGATGGTGTTGACAACCCGCAACGACAGCATGGCCTGGCGGAAGCGCGAAATTGTCATTGCCAGCTGGCCGAGCGGCGCCACCGCGCGCCCGGAAAGCATGACCGCCGCGATGATTGCACCGGTGGAAATGGCGCCGTTGTCAAAGGCGTAGGCTCCCGCCACGACCAGACCGACGGTCACCAGCTGCTGGATGAACTGCGTCATGTTTGCCGCCGCTGCTGACAGCTCCTTGATCTTCTCCGACGTGTTGGCGGCATTCTTCGAATGCTCCCGCCATTTGCGCAGAAGATAGGCCTCGGCGCGCAGCGACTTGATCGTTTCGACGGTCGAGATCGATTCCACCAGCAGCGACTGTCGCTGCGAGGCTTCGTTCATGGAAGCGGCGACGCGCTTGCCGATGCGGTGCTGCGCCACCAGTCCGACCATGATTGCTGCGATGAAGGCGATCACCGGAACGATCACCAGCCAGCCGGCGATTGCGTAGATCACCAGCAGGAACACGAACACGAAGGCAGTGTCGATGAATGTGCTGACGGTGTTCGAGGTGAAGAACTCGCGCACGAATTCATACTGCGTCACGCGGTTGGCGTATTCGCCTGTGGATGCGGGGCGCGCGCTGAGGGAGGTGTTGAGCACCTTTTCGAACAGCATGTAGGAAATGCGCAGGTCGGCCTTGCGGCCGGCGTGGTCGATCAGCGCGGCGCGAGCGGTTTTCAGCAGCAAGTCGAACAGGATCGCCGTCGATACGCCCATCGCCAGAACCCAAAGCGACGAGATCGACTTGTTGGGCAGAATGCGGTCGTACACGTTCATCGTGAAGATAGGCGACGCGAGTGCCAGCAGATTGATGAAGATCGCTGACAGCGCCACACGCGAGTAGGACTTCCAGAAGGAGCCCAAGGTCCCATAAAGCCAATGCGGCCGCTCGATCTTGGCGGCATTGCCAACATTCATCTCCTCGGCGGTGTTGGCGTAGGTGATCGAGAAGCCAACGCCGCCGGAAATTGGCGACGCGGCCAGCTCGTCGCGCGAGATCGCGGTGCGGCCGTCTTCCTGGGGGCCGGTCAGGAACGCCGTGCCTTCGTTTTGCTCGGCCAGGATGGCGATGGGCAGGCGATTGGGGCGGAAGACTATCGCCGGCAGGTCAAAGCGCCCGCGCATGAAGTCGCGATGGTTGAACTCGCGTGTTTCCAGTCCGATGCGCTCGGCGAGGTGCCGGATTTCCTGCACCTCGATCCGAGTCTCGGATATTGGCACGCCCGAAAACAGCACGGTCTCCGCGCTGGGGCGACCGAGATAGGCTGCAACTGCCGAGAAGCATGATTTGAATGCTTCAGCGGGCGTTTGAATGTGCGTCTGCTGGTTCATGAGCGGCGGGGGCTGCCGTCAGGCAGACACCCCTACTTCTTTCTGACCGGCGCGAGCAGGTCAAAGGGCATGTTGTTCACTTGCTCCGAAGGCGTCCGGGCGTAAGTCTCGGTATCGGCGGTCGCCGGAACGTTGAACTCGTTTCGGGCGTAGGCATCAGACTGCTTTGCCGCCGAAAGGTTCATTGTCTTGAGCAATTGACCGGTTGCCGCCAGCAGGCGGTACTCGGCAAACAGCGACGCGAATGCCGCCGTGTTCGACAGTGTTTCCGCGTTGAAGCGCGTGTTCTGCGCATCGAGGACGTCGAGCAGCGAGCGCTGGCCGACCTTGAACTGCTCGCGATAGGACGACACCAGCCGATCATTGGCCGCGGTCTGCTGGCGCAGGGTCTTGGCCAGGTCCGCTTGGCGGAAACGGCGATCCCAGGAAATGCGAACGGCCTCGTCGATCTCGCGCTGCACCTGGTGCAGAGCAAGGCGCTGTTCGCTCACGCGGCGAACCTGCTCCTGCTCGTTGGCCTTGTCGATGCCACCGCGGTAGAGGTTCCAGCGCAACACCAGCCGGGCCTGCAGGTCGTTGGTCTCGTCTTCCGCGCCGTCGATGTCGTTGCCGATGCGGGCACGGCCTTCCGCGACCACTTCGGGACCGAATTTGGCCCGCGCCGCATCCACCAGCGAGGCAGCGGCGTCGATGTCGCTGTTGGCCATGTGCACGCGCGGGTTGTTGCGGCGGGCGAGGCCGAGCGCGTCATCGAGCGAACGCGGCAGCGCCTTTGCCACCGAGGCCGGCATGGTCGGGTTGGTCAGCGGCTTGCCGACAGTCTTGAAGAACCGGATCTTGGCCGCCTCAAGCTCTTCGGCGGCTTCCTGCACGCGAGCCTGCGCCGCGTAGAGGCGTTCTTCTGCCTGCTGGCGATCGGCGTCGGTCAATGCACCGCCCTGGATGCCCTCGCGGATGTCGCCGAGGATCGACTGATGGAAGCCCAGGTTTTTCTTGGCGTCGCCGACAATGCGCGCTTGCAGGATGTATTCGAGGTAGTCCTGCACGACCGTCAGGCCGATGAACTCGGAACGCTCGAGCACGCGGAAAGACGCGCCGTCGACGCGCGAGGCCTGGCGGTTGAGTTCGGCACGGCGCGCACCATTGTCGAAGATCTTTTGCGTCACGACAACGCCGGCTTCGGACGGATAGAGCGCCTCGTCTTCCTGATTGCTCAGCCGGCGCGACGGATTGTCCAGTCGCCGAACCCCCGTCGATGCTTCAAAGTCGACGCTGGGCAGGTAAAGCCCCTTGGCTTGGCGAAGCTCGAATTCGATCGCTTCGCGGTTCTGGATGGACTGGCCTATTTCGGGGTTGGATTCGACAGCCACCGCCATCGCTTCCTTGAGCGACAATGCGCTTGCGCCATTGCTTGACAGCATCGTTGCAGCAAGCAGAAAGCCCAGTCGCTTCGCCATACGCCCAACATTCATCGGCATGCTAGTTCTCCCGCTCCATCCCGGCGCCTCGCAACGCCAAGGATCCCTTCCACATCCACCGCGTGCAATTATCCGGTAGCGCACGAAAATCGACAGCAAATTGATCGCAGTTTGACCGATTCGGACCGATTCGGTCGATTTGGCCAAAGCACTGTATCAAAAATGCTACATCTTCCAGGGCTAAAACTACTTTGGCTGATGCTGCCCCTCAAGTTAACCGCGTGCCGGGCAAGCGCGTTAACTTATCACGACTCGGCTGCGGGATGGTTAGGCTCAGGCAACGGTCTCGAATCGGAGGCATGAAGCCGCGCCGTCATTTGCCCATCACCGAACCATGGAGCCTTCGCCAGGTGCTATGGTGGCAAAATTACCGGTTGCAGTCGCAACTTGGGCTGTGCCCGGCTTGGCGCCGTGGATCCAGGCCCGATCGGTGCTGAATGAGTAGAGCGGAACGTAGCTCCTGTATGCCTTGTCGCGGGTGACAGTGTTGCTCAGGTTGTCGAGGATGAACGTGCCACTCTGGGTAGCGACCGACAGGATGGCATGATACACGCCGCGGCTGCGATCCTGCAGCACGACGAGCGACATGCTTTGCGCCGGCACGCCGGCGGCGATCAACGCGGCCATCTTCAGTATGGCGAAGTCCTCGCAGTCTCCGGACCCCAACGAAAGTATTTCCGCCGGCTTGGCCCAGTAGTCCAGGTTGCCGTAGGTCGCCTCATCCTTGCGGTAGGCAATCAGCGTATTGACGGCGCGATTGACGGTGGCGAGCTTGTCGAGAAACCGCTTGTCGCGGGTGTTCTCCGCGAGGGCTGCGAAAGCTGCGCCTCTCTCGCCGCAGGCGGTGGCCTCTGCGCAACCATCGATCTCGCGATAGACATTCGCCCACCGCCCGGCCACCGGGAAGTTGCGCATCGGAATAGCGACCGAGCCGAACACGCCCGGGATGATCGCGGCAGTCTTCATCGGATCGACACCAACGGGCACGCTGCCGTCATTGGCTTCCATGCGGGCAACAAGGCCGTCGAAATTCCGGTCGAATTGAAAGGGCGCGATGGCGACCGGCATTGCCGGCTCGTGCAGCGCGATCCCGCCGAGAAGCTTGGGAGCGGTGGGCGTTGTGCTGCCGGCCGCTTCGGTTGCGGCGGCGCCATGTACGGTGACGGCCATGAATGCGGCTGTGGTCAGGCGCTTCAAACCGGAGGCCAGAAAATCGAACGATGTTGCTTTCATGCCGCTCACCTATTTTGATGAACGATAGCAACGGCACCTCAAATTACTGCAAACAAACGCAGATAATTATAGTATAAATCGAGAAGTCAACGTTTATATTGTTTTGAGTTTAGTTTGAAATTACTTTGTATCAAATTTTATGAAAATTCTTCGATGGGGTTTGGTCGTGGGCTGGCATAGCCGGTTGTTTCATGGCCTTCTGTAGTGGAGCGAAGCACAAGAGCGGTTGTTTCATGCCACGTCGCCCGCCGGGAATGCGGTCATCCATAAGATCGTTTGGGAGGCGGGGGTGAGGAGGCGCGTCCTGCTGACCCACGTCGGCGCGCTGGGCGGGCTGGTCGGTGTCGCTCTTGTCGTGATGGCGACGCCTGGCCTGCATGTGCCGCCGCAACCCATCTTTCCGCCGGATGTTTCGACGAAAGTACCTGCCCTGGATGCGTCGGGGCCAGTCGCCGTTGGGATGAAGCCGCCGCCAGGTCGTGTTCGCGCGGTGGCAGGCGATCTGGTTGCGCCGCCGCAAGTTGCGCTCGCTACGCTTGAGCGCGTTGCCGCCCGTCCGCCTCTTGGCGACCTGGGGCTGGCGGCGCCGCCACGTCGCGTCAGCCCGGACGAGTGGGAAGGGACGCTGCTCTATCGTCCCACGGTGACCTCCTCGGCCTCCTTCGTCGCGATGGGTTACACAATATACATAGCAGGCGCGGTCGCGGTCGAACCGGACCAGACTTGCGATTTCGAGGGCGTTCGATGGCCATGCGGCGAACGGGCTATGCTTGCTTTCAGGTATTTTCTGCGCGGGCGCGCACCGCTGTGCCAGCTTCTGCCAACTGCGGAACGGCTGCCGATTGCGGCGGCTTGCAAGCTGGGCAAGCAGGATGTCGGGGCCTGGCTCGTGGCCAATGGCTGGGCCCATGCTCGGCCCGGCGGCGGCTATGAAAAGGCCGAGGGCGTAGCCAAGCATGCCAAAATGGGGGTGTTCGGGCCGCCTGACTGAGCTATCCCGACGGTTCTCCTTGGCTAATTTTCCGACCCTTTCTTTAAAAATAGACTAGATTCAGCGATATGCGTCAAACTGTTCGAAATCGCACAAGGAATGTTTCATTCTCACGCTGTAGATCGATTCGTAGATGAGTACGGAGGGATCTGGCGTGGACAATTCTGGTGCAGGAAATGCAGGCCGTGGCTGGGCGCCCATCGCCCGCTATTCGCTGCTGGGCACGGCTGCCTGCGCTGCGGTGGCAGGCGCTGCTGCGGCTGTCGTGTTCGCTGATCAGACTGGCGATGTCTTCTGGCGGGCGGTCATCGGCGCGGGTGCCGTGGCAGCCCTGGTGGCCGCGCCCTTGCTTTCCATCGTCGCCAGCGAGCGGCGCAGGTTCGGTGCGCTCCGCTCGGAAGTCAGCCGTCTGTCCTCGGTCGATGCCCTGACCTCGTGCCTCAACGGCAGCGTCTTTGCCAGTTTGATCGATGCCTTCCGCGGGGTTTCGTCCGGCGCCCGGCAGCAGGGCGCGCTGCTGGTCGTCGATGTCGACGGTTTCCGCGAGATCAATGCCAATTTCGGCCATGCCTGGGGCGACGAAGTGCTCAAGAGCGTGGCCGGCACCATCAAGTCTTCGGTTCGCGCTGGCGATCTGGTCGGCCGCACGGGCGGTAAGGAATTCGGCGTCTTCCTGCCGGGCGCCAGCCGCGAAAACGCCGAGCGTGTCGCCGAGCGCATCCGCCAGTCGGTCTCGGAGACCGTCCTCGAGCCGGGCGGCCGCCGGCTTCCGCTGTCCGTCAGCGTCGGCGCCGTGCTGTTCGAAGACCAGGTCGAGTTCGACGATTTGTTCCGCAATGCCGACAATCGCCTGGCCGAGGCCAAGTCGCGTGGTCCCAACCACATCGAGTTCGGTGAACTCCTGGCTGACGTCGGCGAACGGCGCAACCTCGACGCATGAGGCAGCCGGCAGGCATGGCACCTGCTGCTCCGATCGTCTCATTTCCATGAAAATCGCAACGGCTGCCGCTCGGCAGCCGTTGACACGAGTGCGTCTGTTTTGCAAAGTGAAACCGGTTTCACTTTTCGGGTGCGCACTGCGTGAAGTTCGACTTGTCGATCCTGGCGACACACATCCCCTTCCTGCTGGAGGGGGCGTGGCTGACGTTTCAGATATGCCTGTTGGCGGTGCTCGGCAGCCTCGTGATCGGCCTGTTGGTGGCAGCGGCCCGCACCTCGGCCTCGCCGCTGCTCAACATGGTGTCGGCGGTCTATGTCGACATCTTCCGCAATATCCCGTTCATCGTGCAGCTGTTTTTCTTCTATTTCGGCCTGCCCGAGATCGGCATCTACATCGATGCCTTCACCACGGGCGTCATCGCGATGTCCATCGCCGGCGGCGCGTTCACTTCTGACGTGCTGCGCTCGGGCATCCTGGCGATCGACCCGGGCATCATCGAGGCGGCTCAGGTCAGCGGTCTCAGGAAGGTCACCATCTTCCGCAAGATCGTGTTGCCCATCGCCCTGCGCGCCTCGGTGCGACCGCTGGGCTCGGTGTTCATTAACCTGATCCTGACCTCGTCGATCCTGTCGACCATCACGCTGAACGAACTGACCGGTTCGGCCAAGATCGTGGCCTCGCAAACATTCAGGCCCTTTGAGGTCTACTTCGTCCTGCTCGTCGCCTATGCCTCGCTGACCTATTTCGTTTCGATCCTGATCGGCATCCTGCATCGCTACCTCAACCGCAACCATGCGGAGGGGGCCGTCTGATGCGCTACGGGGATTTCACGCCGTTCGACATCGTCTTGCTGCTGCAGGGACTGGGCGTATCGGTTGCGCTGTTCGTTTCAACCACGCTGATCGGGCTGGTCGTCGGCACGCTCTGGGCGGTGATCCGCTTCTACCGTGTGCCGGTGCTGGCGCAGATCGTTACCTTCGTCGCCGAACTGCTCAAGAATTCTCCGGTTCTGGTGCAGCTGTTCCTGATCTTCTTCGGACTGCCGGCCTTCCTCAAGATCAATGTCACCCCGGTCGAGGCGGCGGTCATCACGCTGTCCGGCAACAGTGCCGCCTTCATCTATGTCATCGCGGTTTCGGCCATCGAGTCCGTCGGTCGCGACCAGATCGAGGCCGCGCGTGTCTTCGGCCTCAGCCGCTGGCAGATCCTGCGCCGGGTGATCGCGCCGCAGGCGGCGGCATTCGCCGTCGGCCCACTGACGGGCCTGCTGGTCAACCAGTTGCAGGTTACCTCGCTGATCTCGGTCATCGGCGTGATGGACCTGACCAAGGTCGGCAACATTCTCAACCTGCGCACGCTGAAGCCGTTCATCGTCTGGGCTGCCGTCGGAGCTCTCTACTACCTCACCGCCAAACTGGTGGCCTATGCCGGCGCGCGCTTCGAGAAGCGGCTTCGCGCCCATACCGCCTGGAAGGGTCTGTAAATGATCAGCATCGCCGGCCTGCGCAAATCCTTCGGCGCCGCCACCGTTCTCAACGGCATCGACCTCGAGATCCGCCAGGGCGAAGTCGTCTCGGTGCTGGGCTCGTCCGGTTCGGGCAAGTCGACGCTGATCCGCTGCATCAACGGGCTGGAAAAGATCGACGCCGGCAAGATATCGGTCGACAATTTCGATGTGTCGAAGCCGCGTGAGCTTTCCGAAGCGCGCAAGCGCTCGGGCACGGTGTTCCAGCTGTTCAACCTCTACCCGCACATGACGGCGGTGCAGAACGTGGCGCTTGCCCCGGTCGAGGTGCTGAAGGTGCCGCGCAAGCAGGCCGAGGCCGAGGCGCGCGAACTGCTGCACTCCGTTGGGCTAACCGAGCGCGCCGACGCCTATCCGGCGCAACTGTCAGGCGGCCAGCGCCAGCGCGTCGGCATCTGCCGGGCGCTCGCCATGAAGCCGAGCTACCTGTTGCTCGACGAGGTCACCAGTGCCCTCGACCCCGAGATGACGTCCGAGGTGCTGTCGATCCTGGCCAAGCTCGCCAAGGGCGGCACGACGATGGTCTTCGTCACCCACGAGATCGAGTTCGCGCGTTCCATCTCCTCGCGCATCGCCTTCCTCGACAAGGGTCAGCTCATCGCCGACCTGCCGACCGAAGAATTCTTCTCCGCCACGGGCATGGCCCTGCCGCGCGTGGCCCAGTTCCTCTCCAAGATGCGTAAAGACTGAAATGATCCTGCTTGCCAATTCCGAGGCCTGGCCCGGCTTCTCCAAGAGCGTCGAACTTCTGAAGGCGGGTCGCCACGGCATCGATGCCATGGTCGCCGGCATCGGCGAGGTCGAGCGTGAAGTGAAGGTCCGCTCGGTCGGTTTCGGCGGCTGGCCGAACATGCTCGGCCGCATGGAGTTCGACGCCGGCGTCATGGACGGCACGACGCGCCAAGTGGGCGCCGTTGGTGCCGTGCCCGACACGCTTCCGGTCGCGGCCCTGGCCCATGAGGTGATGAAGCGGCTGCCGCATGTCATGCTGACGGGAGAGGGCGCTCGCCGCTTCGCCACCGAGATCGGCTTCCCCCATGACGAGACGCTCTATGAAGAGAGCAAGCGTGTCTGGTGGGAGCGGTTGGAAAAGGAGCTTTCGGCGGAGGAGCTGGCGAGGTTCCCGAACATTCCGCTGGCGCCGCTGAGCCGCACCATCACCGACCCCGAGCGCGTCCGCGACACCACGGTGTTCCTGTCCAGGGACAGTGCTGCAGGGCTCAATGTCGTGACCTCGACTTCGGGCTGGGCGTGGAAATATCCCGGCCGCTTGGGCGACTCGCCGATCCCCGGCGCCGGCTTCTATGCCGACAGCCGCTTTGGTGCGGCCGCCTGCACCCACACGGGCGAGATGACCATGCGCTGCGGCACCGCACGCAGCATCGTGCTCGCCATGCGGCTTGGCCATTCGCTCGACGACGCCGTCGCGCTCGCCATCGAGGAACTGTGCGAGCTGAAGGACGGATTCCTGGCCGGCGTGGTCATCCATGCGCTCGACGCCCACGGCAACCACAAGGTCGTCAGCCTGAATTGCGACGAGCAGATCAAATACTGGTTCTGGGACGAAAGCCTGTCCGAGCCGGAGCATCGCGTCGCCCAATCGTTCAAGTCCTGACATTCAAGCAAGTCTCAACACCCAAGGGAGAGGGAAAATGAAGAACCTGATTGCCAAATTCGCTGGTCTTGCGCTGGCCGTGGGCCTCGCCACCGGCGCTGCCCAGGCTGGCAAGATCGACGAAATTCGCGAACGCGGCACCGTGCGCATCGGCGTGTCGCTCGGCGGCGAGCCGATCGGCTTCCGCGACGCCCAGAACAACCCGGTCGGCTATGACGTCGATGTTGCCACCATGCTGGCTGAAAAGCTCGGCGTGCCGGTCGAGTTCGTCGACGTGTCGGGCGACGCCCGCATCTCGATGCTGGTGTCGGGCCAGATCGACATCGCGGTCGCCAACACCTCGGCGACGCTCGAGCGCGCCAAGTCGGTGGATTTCTCGATCCCCTACAACCGCGCCGGCCTGCGCATCATCGTCCAGAAGGACGCCGGCATCACCTCGCTTGAGGGCCTCGCCGGCAAGAAGATCGTCGTCGGCCGCGGCTCGACCGGCGAAACCTTCATCAAGAAGGCGGCGCCCCAGGCCGAACTCGTCTACACCGACAATTTCTCGCCCGAAGGCGTGCTGCTGCTGCAGCAGAAGCGTGTCGACGCGGCCATCGAGGACTCCTCGCTGCTCGACTATCTCGCCACCAAGAACGAAAACCTGGTGACGCTGCCGGGCCTGCACTCCAACGACCCGATCGGTATCGCTGTCGCCAAGGGCGACGAGGGCTTCGTCCGCTGGATCGACATGTTCGTGTCGGACTACATTCAGAGCGGCGCCTACGAGACCAACTACAAGAAGTGGTGGGGCGAAAGCGCCAACCCGCCGGCGCTGACTCCGCTCTGGTAATTGTGTGGGGCGCTGAGCAGCCCCTCATCCCCTACCGGACCTTCTCCCCGTAGAACGGGGAGAAGGAGGCTGGCCGCAGCACCAGCGCCAATGAAGACTGCCGCAACGCTGACGCCTCCCTCTCCCCGTTCTTGCGGGGAGAGGGTAAGGGTGAGGGGCAATGAAGCTCTCCTGCTATCCGTCCTACGACGTCGCGCGTGGCACGAAGAAAGTCGGCACTGTCACGTCGGCCCTGCCATCGGCAAATGCTGCGGGGTCGCTGAGGAAGCGCAGGATCTCCGCGACATAGGCACCCTTGTCGTAGCCGATGGACGAGATCGGATAGGCCTCGAAATCGGTCAGCGACAGATTGTCGAAACCATAGAGCCGAAACCGCTCGGGGTTGCTGTCCGGAAAGGCTTCGCGATGCACATCCATCACCCCCATCGCCATGGCATCGGACGTGCAGAACACCGCGTCGGGCGTCGGCCATTCGGGCGATTGTGCGGCCAGTCGGCCGCTCTGGTAGGAATAGTCGCCACGCAGTTCGGCAAGCAGTCGGATTCCGCGCTTTGCCATCTCGGCCTTGTAGTTGGCGATGCGCTGCTGCTCGACCGGCGAGGAAACGCGGCCGGTGACCAGTGCCGCCGACCTGACGCCCTTGGCGGCGGCGTCGGCCACCGCTTCGGCGATGCCGATGGCTTCGTCGGGCACGACCGAAGGAGACGAGCCGTCATGCATGCCGTTGAGCATGAGGACGTCGTCGCTGCGGAACATCTTGCGCACGCTGGCCGCGTCGGCGAAGTCGGAGAACACCAGCGCCGCGTCGACATGATAGGCGACGCCGTTGCGCAGGAAATCCTCGATACGCTCGACCGAGCCGACGCGCAGGAAGATGACCTGCTTGCCGATCGACTGGATTTCGCCGATCAGAAGATCGAACAGGTCGAGGTCGGAGAAGTCGTGGATGTGGTTGACGATGACCGCGATCAGGTTGACCGTCTTGGTCGTCAGGCTGCGCGCCAGCAGATTGGGCTTGAAGCCGAGCTTCTCGGCTGCTTCAAGCACTCTCGCCCGCTTGTCGGCCGAGACAGGGCGGTTTTCGCTCGACAGCGCCCGCGAGGCGATGGCGCGCGAGACGCCGGCAAGCTCGGCGACATCGGCGATCGTCGGCGAGGAGCGTCGTTTGCGCGAGCTGTCCATTGTTGCCTTTGCGAAAAGTCGGGCTTGATGTCCGGGTCATGCGGCCGGTAGCGCCGGTGCGGAACTTCATTCGGGAACTGATTTGATGATTACCTGCTTCGACATTGGCGGTTCAACGATAAAAAGCGCGCGCGCCCGTTCGGCCGGCGAAATCGAGATCATCGACCGGGTGGCGACGCCGCTTGACGATTTCTCGGCCTTCGCCGCAGCGCTCGCCGAGCGCGTGGCTCTGGACAAGGGGCAGGCCAAGGGCGTCTCGATCTCCATTGCCGGGGTCGTGGATCCGGTCTCGGGCAGCCTGAAATGCGCCAACATCCCTTGTCTCGACGGACGGATGATCGCCCGCGACCTTGCCGAAGCCATCGGCCTGCCGGTGTGGATCGCCAACGACGCGGATTGTTTCGCGCTGGCCGAGGCAACCAGCGGGGCAGGCAAGGGTCATCGCAACGTCTTCGGCGTCATCCTCGGCACCGGCGTCGGCGGCGGGCTGGTGATCGACGGCCGCATCGTTGCCGGTGCCGGCGGCTATGCCGGGGAGTGGGGGCATGGCAAGGCGCTGCAGACGCGCGTTGGCCAGCCGCCTGTCGAGGTGCCGCATTTCGCTTGCGGCTGCGGCCAGTCTGGTTGCGTCGACACCATCGGCGGGGCACGCGGCATGGAAAAGCTGCACAAGCTGCTGTGTGGCGAGGTGCTGTCGAGCACCGACATCATCGACCGCTGGCGCGAAGGCGAGGCGAAGGCCAACCGCACCATAGATATCTATCTCGAGCTCGTCAGCGTGCCGCTGGCGCTGACGCTGAACATCATCGGCTCGTCCGTCGTGCCGGTTGGCGGCGGCCTGTCCAATGCGCCCGACCTCATCGAGGCGCTCGACCGAGAGGTTCGCGACCGCACCTTGCGGTCGTCGCGCACCCCGCTTCTGGTCAAGGCGGCCCTCGCCACCGAACCGGGCCTGATCGGCGCGGCGGCACTTGGCCATCAGGAGCTTGCCCATGTCTGACAACATCCTGCTCGAAGTCTGCGTCGACAGCCCTCGGGGTCTTGCAGCGGCGATATCAGGCGGCGCCGACCGCATCGAGCTGTGTGCGGCGCTGGAGACCGGGGGGCTGACCCCGTCACCCGGCCTGATGGCGCTGGCGGCCAGGGCGCCGATCCCGGTCTACGCCATGATCCGCTCTCGATCAGGCGATTTCGTCTATGACGAAGCCGATATGGCTGCGCTTCTTGCTGATGTCGACGCCGTCCGCGCCGCCGGTCTCGCCGGCGTGGTGCTGGGCGCCAACCGGCCAGATGGCAGCCTCGACCGGGCAGCGCTTTCGCAACTGGTGGCGCATTCCAGCGGCCTTGGCATGACGCTGCACCGCGCGTTCGATCTGGCCGGCCCGGATTTCGCTGCGGCCATTGACCTCGCGGTTGAACTGGGGTTCGAGCGCATCCTGACCTCAGGCGGCGAGACGACGGCGCTGAAAGGGCTCGCCGCGCTGGCCGCCTGCTTCGCCCACGCCGGCGACCGCATCGCCATCATGCCCGGGTCTGGCGTCAACATTGAAACACTGGGCGCGATCAGGGCGCGGCTGCCGTTCCGCGAAATCCATTCGTCCTGTTCGACGGCATCGGATGTAACGAACTCCAAGGCATTGGAACTCGGCTTCGTCGCGGCGCGTCCCAAGCGCACGGATGCAACCATCGTGCGCGGACTAAAGGCTGCGCTCGCACGCTAGAATAGAGCGCCGTGCGTCCGAATGGACGCGCAAAGGACGCTCTAACTTACTGAGTTGGCGCATCGTGCTTTCCGAACATCGGGTCCGATTTTCGGGCCGATGCGCTAGCCCAGCTCCTTGCTGGAAACCTCGTACAGCGTGGCGTCGGTTGTCCCATCGACACCGACGAGGCTGACCTCGTGCCCCCACAGGCGCTGGATATAGCGCAGCGTCTCGTTGCGGCTGTCCTCGACCAGCGTGCCGCCATGGTGCACCGTGTGCTTCAGCCGAAGCTTGCGGTCGCCACCGAGGTCGGCGGCGACTGCCTGGATGTCGGGCTGGGTCATGCCGACATCGTAGCTGTCGGCAAGTTTCGACCGCACGCGCTCATAACCGCGTTCGTCGTGGATGGCGGTCACCTCGTAATAGGGGTCGGACGATTCCTCGCGCAGCGAAAACAGCCGCATGTCGCGGATCAACGCCGGGCTCAGGAACTGGCGGATGAAGGATTCGTCGCGGTGGCTGGCCCAGGCGTCGAGCAGCGTGCCGCACCAGTCGCCATTGCCGGCGAAATCGGGGAACCAGTCCTTGTCCTCCGCCGTCGGCTCCATGCAGATGCGCTGGATGTCGCGCATCATGTTGAAGCCCAGCGTATAGGGGTTCAGGCCGCCATAACGCGGATCGTCGAAGTGGGGCTGGAACACCACGTTGGAGTGGTTCTGCAGCACTTCCAGCATGGCGCCTTCGCTGATCATGCCCTTGTCGTAGAGGCTGTTCATGATCGTGTAGTGCGTGAAGGTGGCGCAGCCCTCGTTCATCACCTTGGTCTGGCGTTGCGGGTAGAAATACTGCGCGATGACGCGGACGATGCGCAGGATTTCGCGCTGCCAGGCCTTCAGCACCGGGCTGTATTTCTCCAGGAAGTAGAGAAGATTTTCTTCCGGGTATTCGATTGCCGACTGGCGCTCGGAAATGTCGGTCTCCGGCGGGCGCGGCACCTTGGCTTCCGCCGACTGCGGCAAGGTCCGCCACAGGTCGCTGAAGGTCTGCTCCTCGTGTTCCAGCCGTTCGCGGATGCGCGCCTGTTCGCGCTCCACCGACAGGCGAGGTCGCCGGCGGTAGCGGAACACCGCCTGCGGCATCAGCGCATGGGCGGCGTCAAGCACGGCCTCCACCGCCCCCGGTCCGTAACGTTCCTCGCAGCGCGCGATGTAGCTCTTGGCGAACTCCATATAGGCGAGGATCGCGCCCGCATCCGTCCATTGCTGGAACAGGTAGTTGTTCTTGAAGAAGTGATTGTGGCCGAAGGAAGCGTGCGCGATCACCAGCGCCTGCAGCGCCATGGTGTTTTCTTCCATCAGATAGGTGATGCACGGGTTGGAGTTGATCACCAGCTCATAGGCGAGGCCCATGCGGCCGCGGCGATAGAGGTTCGATTCGTGCAGGAAGTGCTTGCCGAAGGACCAGTGCTGGTACATCAGCGGCATGCCGATGGACGAGTAGGCGTCGAGCATCTGCTCGGACGAAATCACCTCGATCTGGTTGGGATAGAAGTCGAGGTGAAGCTCGTCGATGGCGATCTCGCGGATCGCATCATAGGCCCGCGACAGATCGTCGAAATTCCAGTCGGAACTCGTAAACAGCAGCGGCGACGGTTTCGAACGCTTTTCCACCCTTGCACCCTCAACTGCGTTTGGCTGGGGCCGGTTGCTTGGCAAACAGCTCGTGGAACACCGGATAGATGTCGGAGGGCTTGGCGATGCGGGTCATCTCGAAATGCGGCCAAACCTCACTGACCTGGCGATAGGCGTTCCATAGCGACGTGCCATTGTCGGCGTGGCGGAACATCTCGCTCTCGCGCTCGTCGATGATCTCGACATAGGCATAATACTGGCACAGCTTCATCAGCGTCTCGTTGAGCAGCGAGACGCACTTGTCGGAGTCGTTGGGGATGTTGTCGCCGTCCGATGCCTGGGCCGCGTAGATGTTCCAATCCTTGGCCGGATAGCGCGCGCGAATGACGCGCAGCATTTCCTCCAGCGCGGTGGAGACCACGGTTCCGCCGCTCTGGGTGCTGTAGAAGAAGGTGTCCTCGTCGACCTCGGCGGCTTCGTGGGTGTGGCGGATGAAGACGATGTCCGTGCGCTCGTAGCGCCGCTTCAAGAACAGATGCAGCAAAACGAAGAAGCGCTTGGCCAGGTCCTTCTCGCGCTCGCCCATCGAGCCAGAGACGTCCATCAGGCAGAACATCACCGCATTGGCGTTGGGCACCGGCTGCGGCTCGAAGCGCTTGTACCTGATGTCGATGGGGTCGACATAGGGAATGAGCCTGCGCCGCCGCTGCAGCGTTTCCAGCCGCGCCCGCAACTCCGCGAGCTGTTGCGCCTTGGCCGGAGTCGGCCGCTTGTCCTCCTCTTGTTTTGCAATTTGTTCGGAGATGGCGTCGAGTTCGGCCTGCTTCGGCCGTCTCAGCGCGATGCGCCGCCCGAAGCTGTTGAACATGGTGCGCGCAACCGAGATGCTGGTCGGGTTGCCACTGACCGTGTAACCGGCCCGGCGCGGCCGGAAGGTCACGACCTCCTTGAGGTTGAGCTTCACCAGGTCTGGCAGTTCGAGATCCTCGAAGAACAGGTCGAGCACCTCTTCGCGGGTCAGCGCGAACTGGAAGTCGTCTTCGCCTTCGCCGGAGGCGGTGGGTTCCGAACTGCCCTTTCCGCCATTGGCGACGGGTCTTGGAATGCGGTCGCCCGACCCGAACACCTTGTTGCCGGGCAACACCTGCTCGCGGTGGCCGGCATTGCGCGAGCGCTGGAATGTCGGCTCCCCGATCCCCTTGGTGGGGATCGGGATGACCTGATTTGAATCGACCGCGTCGATCTTGCCTGACTTGATCCGGTCGTTGATGGCCCGCTTCAGCTCGTCGCGGGCCCTTCGCAGGAAACGCTGCCGGTTGCCAAGGCTCTTGTCCTTGGGGTTGAGACGCCGATCGATGAAGTTCGGCATGAAAATCCCCGCTTGCGTATCAGCCTGCCTTGTTCACGCGCATGTACCAATCGACCAGCCGCCGGACCTGGCGCTGGGTGTAGCCACGCTCGGTCATGCGTTCGACGAACTCGGCATGCTGCTTTTCAGTCGTGCTGTCGCGCTTGGCGCCGAAGCTGATCACCGGCAACAGGTCCTCGACCTGGCCGAACATGCGCTTCTCGATGACCTCGCGCAGTTTCTCGTAGCTGGTCCACGACGGGTTGCGGCCATTGTTCTTGGCGCGCGCCCTGAGCGTGAATTTCACCACCTCGTTGCGGAAGTCCTTGGGGTTGGCGATGCCGGCCGGCTTCTCGATCTGCGACAGTTCGGAATCGAGGATGCCGCGGTTGAGGATCTGGCCGGTGTCGGGGTCCTTGTAGTCCTGGTCCTCGATCCACGCGTCGGCGTAGGCGATGTAGCGGTCGAACAGGTTCTGCCCGTACTCGCTGTAGGATTCGAGATAGGCCTTCTGGATTTCGTGCCCGATGAACTCGGCATAGCGTGTCGCGATTTCCGACTTGATGAAGTCGAGATAGGACGCCTCGATCTCGCTCGGATACTGCTCGCGCTTGATCGCCTGTTCGAGCACATACATCAGGTGCACGGGGTCGGCTGCGATCTCCTTGGTGTCGTAGTTGAAGGTTTCCGACAGCACCTTGAAGGCGAAGCGCGTGCTCACCCCGGTCATGCCTTCGTCGACGCCGGCCGCATCGCGGTACTCCTGCATCGACTTGGCCTTGGGGTCGACGTCCTTCAGGTTCTCGCCGTCATAGACGCGCATCTTGGTGTAGAGCGGCGAGTTCTCGTGCTCGCTCAGCCGTGTCGAAACGGTGAAGCGGCTGAGCATGTCCAACACTTCCGGGGCGCACGGATTGTTGACCAGTTCGCTCTCGCGCAGCAGCTTGTCGTAGATCAGCCGCTCCTCGGTGACCCGCAGGCAATAGGGCACCTTGACCACCAGGATGCGGTCGAGAAACGCCTCGTTGTTGCGGTTGCTCTTGAACTGCAGCCATTCGGACTCGTTCGAATGCGCCAGCACGATGCCCTGGTAGGGGAAAGCGCCGAAGCTTTCGGTGCCGTTGTAGTTGCCTTCCTGGGTCGCCGTCAGCAGCGGGTGCAGTACCTTGATCGGCGCCTTGAACATCTCGACGAATTCGAGCAGCCCTTGCGTCGTCCGGTTGAGCCCGCCGCTGTAGGAATAGGCGTCGGGATCGGCCTGGCTGAAGTTTTCCAGCTTGCGGATGTCGACCTTGCCGACCAACGCCGAGACGTCCTGGTTGTTTTCGTCGCCGGGCTCGGTCTTGGCGATGCAGATCTGGCGCAGCCGCGACGGCATCAGCTTGACGACCGAGAATTTCGACACGTCGCCTTCCGCCTCGTCGAGGCGCTTGGCGGCCCAGGGTGAAATCAGTCCGGTCAGGCGGCGGCGCGCGATGCCGTACTTCTCTTCAAGCAGCGCGCCCATGCGTTCGGGATGGAACAGCCCGAGCGGCGATTCGAAGATCGGGCTGACCTGGCCGTTGATCTTCAGCGTGTAGATCGGCCGCTCTTCCATCAGCTTCTTCAGCCGCTCAGCGAGCGACGACTTGCCGCCGCCGACCGGGCCGAGCAGATACAGGATCTGCTTGCGTTCCTCGAGCCCCTGCGCGGCGTAGCGGAAGTAGCCGACGATCCGTTCGATCGTGTCTTCCATGCCGTAGAACTCGGCAAATGCCGGATATATCTTGATTGTTCGGTTTGCGAATATGCGCCCGAGGCGGGCGTCGGCGCTCGTGTCGACCAGGGTCGGCGTGCCTATGGCGTCGACCATTCGTTCGGCCGCCGTCGCATACATCGCCGGCTGCTCGCGGCAGGCAAGCAGATATTGCTGGAGACTCATCTCCTCGGTGGTCTGGCTGCTGTAGATTTCCGAGAAGAGGTTGAAGACGTCATTCTCGCGTGTTTGCATGGCACCCTCACAATGCCGAAGACGGTGGAAGTGTAACACCACTTCGGGTCTTTGCCTTCATCTCAACTTCCCGGACCCATCAAAGTTCCCCACAGATTTGCGTGATCGCACATTTGCTGCGAACGAAATGTCCGGGGGCACGGCGATCCATTCGCCGCCGCGCACAAGCAGTGCGAAATCGTGGCGTTTTCATCGACTTGGGGAAGCGCATGTCGGCGATACCAGCCGCCGTTTTCGGCGATTTTGCGTCGTCGTCGGCAGTTGATTTCGCGCACCTTGCAAGCAGACACGTTTTGCACGCCCACCCGGTTTCAATGCCGGCGGCACGAGATGGCAACCGGCTGCCCGCTAGGGTGTCCAATGCGCGTGTCGCGGCACGCTCCACCTCAATCGTAGAGGCCTAGCATCGTACGGTCGTGCAGCTCTGGTGGACTTGGGTCCTCGGCTTCGGCTTCATAGTGGCAGTGTACAAGGTCTCGGGGAGGTCCCTTCTCTGAGAGGCTTCCGATCTTGCCCTATGGAGCCTCTCGACAAGACCAACAATCGCAACGAGGCCTTGAGGGCGGAGACTAAACACCTAGGGTCAGGACTCATTGATCCAGAAGATGACGGTTGCGGCGATGCAGATTGCCGAGAAGAAGGTGTGGGCGCATCGGTCGTATCTGGTTGCGATGCGCCGCCAGTCCTTGAGCTTGGCGAACAGGTTCTCGACCTTGTGGCGCTGCCGATAGATGTCTTTGTCGTAGGCGAAGGGGATTTTCCGGCTTCGGCTTGAAGGGATACACGGGGTGATGCCCCTGTCGGTGAGCGCCTGCCGGAACCAGGCACTGTCATAGCCCCGGTCGGCGATGAGGTGGGTGGCAATTGGCAGCGCATCGATCACCATGGCTGCGCCCTTGTGATCGCTGACCTGTCCGGCGCTGAGCTTGAGGATGATTGGCCGCCCGGCTTGATCGCAAACGGCATGGAGCTTGGAGTTCAATCCGCCCTTGGTGCGTCCGATATGGCGGGGAACATCCCCTTTTTAAGCAGGCTCGCCGCGGTACGGTGGGCCTTCAGGTGAGTGGCATCGATCATGATCCGCTCCGGTCTGGGACCGGCCTGACTGAGCGCGGCGAAAATCTTGTCGAACACGCCCAATCGGCTCCAGCGCATGAAGCGGTTGTAGAGCGTCTTGTGCGGGCCATAGGCCTTGGGCGCATCCTTCCACTGCAAGCCATTGCGGATCACGTAGACAATCCCGCTCACAACGCGGCGGTCATCGACCCGTGGCACGCCATGGGCCAACGGAAAATGAGGCGACAGCCGCGCCATCTGGGACGGGCTCAGCAAAAACAAATCATCCATCAGATACTCCAGGCGAGAATCTGAATCACAAATCAATCCAGATTAATAGGTCCTGACCCTAGGCTCCGCCATCATCGGCCAAATGTTCATCTGAAGCCAGCATCCAGAGCACTAGTGCCTAAGGTGACCGTGAAGACACCGGAAAGGGTTGCATTGAGATAAGGAGAGGATGAAGCGATAGCTGTCTCTCGTTCAGGGTGTCTCCCTCCTCTTCGCGACCATCAGGAATCAGCTAAGGCTAGGGAGATGCAAAACTAGGCGGTGCCTTATGGATCACGACGAATTACTCAAAGTCACCCCCAGGAGCTGGGCAAACCAACGTGTCCACTTCTTCAAGTATATGAGCTTGGGGACCGCCAGAATTGTTTTATCGAACACGACCCTTCGATGGTCTACCCCCGGCACATTGAACGATCCATACGACATTCAGTTCGATCTTCAATTGTCGGTTGATAGAAGCCGTTTGCGTCCCATGGCAGTGGCCAAACTTTGGAAGGTTTTCAAGGGTAAGAGCGTTGTTTCGGAAGCGAACGGTCTTGGACAACTAATTGCTTACATGGGGACTCAGCTGCCGCATTATCCCAGAAGTGAATTTGAACGGGAGTTCGGCGAGGCCATCGACGAAGGCTTTGAGCGCATGATGGCAGCTCTGCCCGGCGTTAATGCGGAAGTCCGAGAGAAAATGGCGGATAGCAAAGTGCTCTGCCTCACGACCGATCCCACAAGTCCCCCTATGTGGGCGCACTATGCGGACAACAATCGAGGAGTGGTGCTACGGTTTCGCTCGATCCCTGCATTTGATAGCGCTTTTGGTATGGCGAAGCCTGTCGATTATGTTGAGGAACTGCCAAAACTATTAGACGAAGAATTTCTAGCTGAGATGTTTGCGGGGAGGTCATCGATTGACCCGGTCATCGCTGCCAACCGCATGGTGTTTACCAAGGGAGCGGATTGGTCCTACGAGAAGGAATGGCGTATCTTCTCTGGTGCGGGACGTAACAAGAGGGCCGAGTCTGAAGACCTCCCGTTCCATACATTGGAGTTGGACGGGATAATTGCCGGCCTTCGCATGCCCGTAGCAGACCGCAAAGAGCTTGAAGGTCTCGCTTCGCGCTATTCAAACGTTGAACTTATGGAGGCCTGTCGGTCGACTTCATCCTTAAAGCACGAGATTCGCACTCTTTCCTAAGGGCGGAATAGCTGAAACCGCGTCGACGAAGTAAAGCTAACTGCCCGGAAAGCCACAAGGGGTGCCTCACGCGAGCGCTTCAATCTACGTGACAGTTGCAGAACTTCCCCCCCCTGGTGGGGTCCAGGATCGCACGGAGGTAGAAGGTGCCCTTCGCCCTTCCCGCCCAGGCCCCACACCTCCACGAGCGACTTCAAGCTCCGAGCCAAGGCTCCTTTTTATGACAGACGGGCACACCCACGGCAGCATTTGGGACACAACGCTGGGACACCGGATAAGTCGACCATCCTGCTAAGTCTCTAATTTTGCTAGTTTTATTGAGCTGAAAATTAGCTGGCGGAGAGAGCGGGATTCGAACCCGCGATACGGTTCCCCGTATACACACTTTCCAGGCGTGCGCCTTCAACCACTCGGCCACCTCTCCGCATACGCGCCTTGCGCCGGCCGGTTAACCGGGCTGGTTGGGAGTGCACGCATCTCCTGGGCGTTGGCTTGCGGCTCGAAAAGCCGACAATCGGGCGCGTTCAACCTCTCGCGACCCGTCCGCCTGCCGCCGAATGCGTTGTTCTGCGTTCGACTGCCGGGCTCATCTAGTCGATCCTGCGGCGCTTGCCAAGCGTTGACATGGCAAATCTTGCAGTCGATGTGCGGGTTGTCGGCAAAATAGCCGCGGCGTCGCCGTCGCGCCCGCCGCGCCGGTGGAAATCGCAAGACGCGGACCGCTGTCGCCTTGCCAGTCTTTGCCGCCATGCCGCAGACTGCGGCGCGCCTGCGAAGCGCAGCCAAGGGGAAGCCAATGTCCGAGCCAGCGCAAAGCGCCCAACAAAGCGAAAACGCCCAACAAAGCGAAAATGCCATTGTCAGGTGGTTGCCGGTGGCATGGCTTTGCCTGGTGATGGTGCTGTCGGCGCGCGGCATCGACGGCGGCGTCAGCTTCCTGCTGGGCTTCACCCCGAGCGACAGCGTCTTTTACTTCGTGCTCCTGTCGGCGATCGTCGGCGGCGTGACCATTTTGTGGGGGCTTTGGCTGCTTCTCCTCGCCTATAGCCGCTCGGCGCGGTTTCCACGCCAGTTCACGCTCTGGCAGTCCGCCCTGATCGTCGTCATGCTCGTCAAGCAGGGCTACATCCTGATCGCGCCGGACTTCGCCGTCACAGCCTGGACGATCGCCTGGGCCGTCGGCGAAGTGGCGGTCGGCGTCGCCATGATCTGCCTGGTCAACAGCCGCGGCGCGACGCAGACGCTGGTAAGTGGTGAGCAGGACACGACCCCGCGGCCGGTCGTCATCGCCATTGCGGCCGTTCTCGGCGTCTTCGTCGGCGGTGCTGCGGGGGCGGCGCTGGGGCTTGTCGTCGGCTCCGTCATCTCCGAGGCCACCGACATGAGCTGCTTTGAGGGCGGCTGCGGTTATTTCGCCATCATGGTGGGCATCGTCGGATGCCTGGTCGGCGCCGTCGTGGGTGGCATCTTCGCGGCATGGCTCGCCGCCCGTCGCCGGCGCGCCGCTTAGCCATTTGCCTGTCAATTCGCCGTGTCCGCGATTGCACAGATTGGCCGCACATCCTATTTCTGCAGTCGAAACGATATCCAGGACCTCTGATGATCCGCTTCGTGTTCCGCCTCGCCGCTGCAATCGCCCTTTCGGTCGCCGTCATCATGGCGGTGCTCGACGCGACACGCACGGTTGCGGTCTCGCGGCTGGTCATGACGCCGCTTGACACCAGCTGGGCGACAGCCTCGCCGACCACGCTTGCGGCGACTGAAAGTTTCGTCCGCGAAAACACCGGCCCCGCCTTCTGGGACAGCTTCGTCGTGCCCGTCCTCGACCTGCCGGGCTTCGCCATCTTCGCTGTTCTCGCCTTCCTGTTCTACGCGGTGGGCCACCGGCGCCGCCCGGGACGTTTCACGGCAGAGGTCTGAGTTTTCCGCCACCCCGGCGGTGCTGCGATATCGGCACAACGACAAGGGAGACTGGACGTGTTTTTCCTGAGCGACATGCTGAACAAGAAGCTCAAGATGCCGGCGCCCGGCGAGGCGTTGCCCGGCCGCGACCGGCCCATCCCGACGGCTGCCAAGCATTACGTATCCAAGCGTCCGCTGAAGGGGCCTCATCCTGAAGGTCTCGAAACCGCGATGTTCGGCCTTGGCTGCTTCTGGGGCGCCGAGCGGCTGTTCTGGCAGACGCCGGGCATCTGGGTCACCGCGGTCGGTTATGCCGGCGGGCTGACCCCCAACCCGACCTACCAGGAAACCTGCACCGGCCTCACCGGCCACGCCGAGGTCGTGCTGGTGGTCTACGATCCCGGGCAGGTCAGCTACGGCGAGCTGCTGAAGATCTTCTGGGAAGCCCACGATCCGACCCAGGGCATGCGCCAGGGCAATGATGTCGGCACGACGTACCGCTCGGCCATCTATACGTTCGGCGAAGCCCAGCATGCCGAAGCAATCGCCGCGCGCGACGCCTACCAGGCCGCGCTCAAGGCGGCTGGCCGCGACAAGATCACCACCGAAATCGAGCCGGCTCCGGTGTTCTACTTCGCCGAGGATGAACACCAGCAGTATCTCGCCAAGAATCCCTACGGCTATTGCGGGTTGAAGGGCACCGGCGTTGCTTGCGCCATTCCACAGCCGGCGCAAGCTTAGGTCATCGTTTCACGGCGCATTTGCCGGGCCACAGCATTTTTCCAAAAGGTCAAGATTCCGCGTGAATTTTGTCTTGGCCCGTGCAAGATATGCCCAATGCGCGGGGGGATATGGGCCTCGCCATGCGCCGTGCGCAGCCCCAGAGAATGGTTCGCGCGGTGATCGAAAAAGACAACCGACAGGGTGTGGATCACATGAAACGTATCGTTCTTGGCCTTCTGGCGGCCACCGCCATGTGCCTTCCGGCGCTCGCCGCAGACGTGCAGCCTGCGCTGCTCTACGATCTCGGTGGCAAGTTCGACAAGTCGTTCAACGAAGCGTCCTTCAACGGCGCCGAGAAGTTCAAGGCCGAGACCGGCATCGAATATGTCGAGTTCGAGGTTTCCAACGCTTCGCAGCGCGAGCAGGCGCTTCGCCGCTTCGCCGAAGACGGCCGCAACCCGATCGTCATGGCCGGCTTTGCCTGGTCCGAGGCGCTCGACAAGGTCGCTGCCGACTATCCCGACCTCAAGTTCGCCATCATCGACATGGTCGTCGACAAGCCGAACATCCGCTCGGTGGTCTTCAAGGAGCATGAAGGGTCCTACCTCGTCGGCGTCATGGCCGCTCTTGCATCGCAGTCCAAGAAGGTCGGCTTCGTCGGCGGCATGGATGTTCCGCTGATCCGCAAGTTCGGCTGCGGCTATGTCGGCGGCGCCAAGTCCGCTGGCGCGACCGAAGTCATCGAAAACATGACCGGCGACACGCCTGCTGCCTGGAACGATCCGACCAAGGGCGGCGAAATCGCCAAGACCCAGATCTCGCAGGGCGCAGACGTCATCTACGCAGCGGCCGGCGGCACCGGCGTCGGCGTGCTCCAGGCTGCCGCCGACGGCGGCAAGCTCGGCATCGGCGTCGATTCCAACCAGAACGGCCTGCACCCGGGCAAGGTGCTGACCTCGATGCTCAAGCGCGTCGACACCGCCGTCTACAACGCCTTCATGGATGCCAAGAACGACAAGTTCTCGGCGGGTGTGAACAATCTCGGCCTCAAGGAAGGCGGCGTTGACTACGCGATGGACGACAACAACAAGGCGCTCGTCACCGACGACATGAAGGCAGCGGTCGAAAAGGCCAAGGCCGACATCATCGCCGGCACCGTCCAGGTCCACGACTACACTTCGGACGACAAGTGCCCCTATTGATCGCTTAGAGCGGTTCTAGAGCAAGCCACCGGGCGCAAGCCTGGTGGCTTTGTTTCATGGCAAGCGGGAGAATTCGGCGACGGGGCAGGGCGATCGTGGGGAGCGGTGATCGATGTTCACGGTAACCGGCATAGGCGGCTTTTTCTTTCGCGCCAGCGATCCACGGGCGCTGGCGGCCTAGTACGAAAAGCATCTCGGCATCTTCGATATCGCACGCGGCAGCCGGCATCGCCGTCGAGACCCGGGCTGAATGGGATTCCGAGGTCGGGCGCTTCTGCCGTATCCACGACCCCGAAGGAAATCCCGTCGAGTTGTGGCAGCCGTCGGACGCAGGCGGGCTCTGAGCGGCGCGCCTAGTAGTGCGGCGGCTTGGTGATCGGAGTGTCGGTCAACGCCTGCTCTTCAAGCACCAGGAAGCGGTCGGTCAGGGCGTCGAGTTTTTTCTGCATGCGCTCGATCACTTTCCATTGCTCGGCGATCTCTGCGGAAAGCTCCTCGATGGTCTTTTCCTGCTCGGCGCTGCGGATTTCGAGCGTTGTCAGCCGGTCGTCGGACATGGTGTTCGCTGCTCCTGTGCGATCCGGTTCTTGCCATGCGCTTCGACGAAGTTGCCACATGGCAAGCGTTTGTCGAGAGCGCAAAGCCCAGCCGATTGGCAGGGCCGGAAGGGCGTGCTAGCTCTTTCGGTGAGCCATAACAAGAACATAAGAACGTGAAGTGGGACGGTCGTATGGCGGAAGCAGCAATCGAGCTGGTCGGCATCAACAAGAGTTTCGGCGCGGTGCGCGCCAACCGCGACATCGCGCTGGAGATTCCGCGCGGCACTATCCACGGAATCATCGGAGAGAACGGCGCCGGCAAGTCGACGCTGATGTCGATCCTCTATGGTTTCTACCAGGCCGACAGCGGCGAGATCCGCGTCAACGGCAGGACCGCCAGCATCAAGACGCCCAACGACGCCATCGCCGCCGGCATCGGCATGGTCCACCAGCACTTCATGCTGGTCGAGAACTTCTCGGTGCTCGAAAACGTCATCCTTGGCGCCGAAGGCGAGGCGCTGCTCAACAAGTCGATTGCCAAGGCGCGCTCCGAGCTGCGCCGCCTCGAGCAGGAATACGGGCTGGAAGTCGATCCCGACGCCATCATCGAGGAGCTGCCGGTCGGCCTGCAGCAGCGCGTCGAAATCCTCAAGGCGCTCTACCGCGGCGCCGAGATCCTGATCCTTGACGAACCGACCGGGGTGCTGACCCCGGCCGAAGCCGATCACCTGTTCCGGATCCTCCAGCAGCTCAAGGACCAGGGCAAGACGGTGGTGCTGATCACCCACAAGCTGCGCGAGATCATGGCCATCACCGACAACGTCTCGGTCATGCGCCAAGGCACCATGGTCGCAACCCGCAAGACCAGCGAGACGACTGTCGAGGAACTGGCCGAGCTGATGGTCGGCCGCCGCGTGCTGCTGCGCGTCGAAAAGGGCGAGGCAAAGCCTGGCCCCGTCAAGCTTGCGGTCAAGGGTCTGACGGTCAAGGATTCGCGCGGCGTCACCATGGTCGACAACGTCTCCTTCGACATCCGCGCCGGCGAGATCGTCGGCATCGCCGGTGTCGCTGGCAACGGCCAGTCCGAACTGATGGAAGCCGTTTCGGGCATCCGCAAGGCTGTCTCAGGCACTGTCATGCTCGATGGCAAGCCGATCGACCTGACTGGCCAAGCCGACCCTGGCGAGTTGCGCGACCGCGGCCTCGCCCATGTGCCGGAGGACAGGCATCATGTCGGCCTGGTGCTCGCCTTCGACGAAAGCGAGAACTCGATCCTCGGCTATCACGACAAGCCGCAATATCTCAAAGGCCCGTTCCTCAATCTCGACGCGATCCAGAAGGACGCGCAGGAAAAGATCGAGAAATACGACATCCGGCCGGCCAATCCCCGGCTCAAGACCGCCAATTTCTCCGGCGGCAACCAGCAAAAGATCGTGCTCGCACGCGAAATCGAACAGGATCCCGGCGTGCTGATCGTCGGCCAGCCGACCCGTGGCGTCGACGTCGGCGCCATCGAATTCATCCACAAGCGCCTGATCGCGATGCGCGACCAGGGCAAGGCGGTGCTGCTGGTCTCGGTCGAGCTCGACGAGATCCGCTCGCTGTCCGACCGCATCCTGGTGATGTTCGCTGGCCGCGTCGTCGGCGAGCGCGGGCCCGAAACGAGCGAAGGCGAGCTTGGGCTTCTCATGGCAGGCGTCGAACACAAGGAGGCCGCCGAATGAGCACGCCTTACGCAAAACTCCCGGCCTGGGCCGACTACGGACTGATCCCGCTGATCAACCTTCTGGTGGCCTTTGCGGTCGCCGGCCTTGTCGTGCTTTTGGTCGGCGAAAATCCCTTCCGTGCCGCCGTCATCCTCGTCGAGGGTGCTTTCGGCAGCGGGCAGGGCATCGCCTACACGCTGTTTTACGCCACCAATTTCATCTTCACCGGGCTCGCGGTGGCCGTCGCCTTCCACTGCGGCCTGTTCAACATCGGCGGTGAGGGCCAGGCCTACATCGCCGGCCTCGGCGTCGCGGCCGTGGCGCTGACCTTCGACAGCACCTTGCCGTGGTGGGTGATCTTCCCGCTTGCGATCATCGCCTCGGCGCTGGTCGGCGCGCTCTGGGCGCTGATCCCGGCCTATCTGCAGGCCAAGCGCGGTTCGCACATCGTCATCACCACCATCATGTTCAATTTCATCGCCGCCTCGGTGATGGTCTACATGCTGGTCAACGTGCTGAAGCCGGTCGGCGCGATGGCGCCGCAGACCAGGCAGTTTCTCGAGGGCGCGCAACTGCCCAAGCTCGGTTGGCTGTTGACCGAGCTCGGCATGAAGGTGCGTCCTTCGGTGCCGCTCAACATCTCGTTCGTTCTGGCGCTGGTCATGGCCTTCCTGGTCTGGGTGCTGATCTGGCGCACCAAGCTCGGCTACGAGATCCGCACCATGGGCTTCAGCCCCAAGGCCGCGCGCTACGCCGGCATTTCCGAGTCGCGCATCATCATCGTCACCATGCTGATTTCGGGCGCGCTCGCCGGCATGATGGCCATCAACCCGCTGATGGGCGACCAGCACAATGTGCCGCTCGACTTCGTCGGCGGCGCCGGTTTCGTCGGCATCGCGGTGGCGCTGATGGGCCGCTCGCACCCCGCCGGCATCGTGCCGGCGGCGATCCTGTTCGGCATGCTCTACCAGGGCGGCGCCGAGCTGGCCTTCGAGATGCCCAACATCAGCCGCGACATGATCGTCATCATCCAGGGCCTGGTGATCCTGTTTGCGGGTGCGCTGGAAAACATGTTCCGGCCGACGATCCAGGGCATCTTTGCCACATTGAGTCCGAAGTCGGTTGGCGTCGTGGCGGCCAAAGGGGAGCGTGCCTGAAATGGAATTCGTCGACACGCTCATCAATGTGCTCAACTCGACCATCCGCCTGACGGTGCCGTTGCTGCTTGCCTGCCTCGCCGGGCTCTATTCCGAGCGCTCGGGCGTCTTCGACATCGGCCTGGAGGGCAAGATGCTCGCCGGCGCCTTTGCCGGTGCGGCTGCCGCTGCCGTCTTCGCCTCGGCCTGGATCGGCCTGCTGGTCGCCATCCTCGTTTCGATCGGCATGTCGCTGGTCCATGGCTTTGCCTCCATCACCCATCGCGGCAACCAGATCGTCTCGGGCGTGGCGATCAACTTCATCGCCGCCGGCTCCACCGTTATCCTGGGCCAGGCCTGGTTCCAGCAGGGCGGCCGCACGCCGTCGCTGCCGCCCGAGGCCCGTTTCGGCGAAATCAAGCTGCCGGGCGCCGACGCCTTGCGCGACGTGCCGATCATCGGCCACGTCTATTCGGGCCTGCTGTCGGGCCATTCGCTGCTGACCTACCTGGCTTTCCTCGCCGTGCCGTTCACCTGGTGGGTGCTGTTTCGCACCCGCTTCGGCCTGCGCCTGCGCGCCGTCGGCGAAAACCCGGCTGCCGTCGACACGGCAGGTATCTCGGTCGCCTGGCTGCGCTACCGCGCCATCATCTGCACCGGCGTGCTGACCGGGCTCGCCGGCTGCTACATGGCGCTCGCCCAGAACGCCGGCTTCGTCAAGGACATGACCGCCGGCCGTGGCTACATCGCGTTGGCCGCGCTGATCTTCGCCAAGTGGAAGCCGGTGCCGGCGATGTTCGCCTGCCTGCTGTTCGGCTTCCTCGACGCGCTGTCGATCCGCCTGCAGGGAACGCCGCTGCCGCTGATCGGCAAGGTGCCGGTCCAGCTGATGCAGGCGCTGCCCTATGTGCTGACCGTCATCCTGCTCGCCGGTTTCATCGGCAAGGCCATCCCGCCGCGCGCCGGCGGTGTGCCTTATGTGAAGGAGCGCTGAGCTCCGGATGACCGAATTTCCAAACCGCCCCTCATCCGCCTGCCGGCCCCTTCTCCCCGTGAATGACGGGGAGAAGGTGGCAGTTGCGACGTTGACGCCTCCCTCGCCCCGTTCTTCATGGGGAGAGGGTAGGAGTGAGGGGCAGGCTTCAGGGTGCCCCCATGTCTCATGATCTCTTCCTCGCCGCCCGTACCGCCATGGCCAAGGCCTACGCGCCCTATTCGAAATTCCCTGTCGGTGCCGCCTTGCGCACCGAGGACGGCCGCGTCTTTGCCGGCGCCAACATCGAGGTCGCCTCCTATCCCGAGGGCTGGTGCGCCGAGACGACCGCACTCGGCCACTACATCATGGCCGGGGGCGGCAAGATCACCGAGATTGCGGTGGTTGCCGAGCGCATGGCGCGTATCACGCCTTGCGGTGGCTGCCGCCAGCGCCTCGCCGAATTCACCAGCCCAGACACCAGGCTGTATCTCTGCGACGAAGCCGGCGTGGTTGAAACTGTCACCATGGGCCAGATGCTGCCTTATGGCTTTGAAGGCGAGATGCTGAAATGAAGGAAGCCGTCGATCGCCTCGTCGAACAGCTCGACGGCCTCGCGCCCTCGACCGCCATAGTCCTTGGCTCCGGTCTCGGCAATCTCGTCGACGAGGTCGAGAACGCCGTCCGCATCCCTTATGCCGAGCTGCCCGGCTTTCCACGCAGCGGCGTGACCGGCCATGCCGGCGAGATCGTTGCTGGCCTGTTCGGCGGTCGTCCGGTCATCATGATGGCCGGCCGCGCCCACTATTACGAGCATGGCGACGCCTCGGTGATGCGCCCGGCGATCGAGACGCTCGCGGGTATCGGCGTCAGCAAGCTGCTGCTCACCAACGCGGCGGGCTCCGTCGACCCCGAAATGTTGCCCGGATCGGTCATGCTGATCGAGGACCACATCAACTTCGCTGGCACCAATCCGCTGTTCGGCGAGCCGACGGATCGTCGTTTCGTCGGCCTGACCGAAGCCTATGACGCCGGCCTTCGCCGCTCCTTCGAAGCGGCGGCCGAAGAGGCCGGCATCGAGCTTCACAAGGGCGTCTATATGTGGTTCTCCGGGCCGTCCTTCGAGACCCCGGCCGAAATCCGCATGGCGCGCATGTTCGGCGCCAATGCTGTCGGCATGTCGACCGTGCCGGAGGCGATCATCGCCCGCTTCCTCGGCCTCAAGGTGCTGGCCTGCTCGGTCATCACCAACCTCGCCGCCGGCATGACCGGTGCCGAGTTGTCTCATCGCGAGACCAAGGACATGGCTCCCATCGGTGGTGCGCGCCTGGCTTCGGTGCTGCGCAAGGCCTTCGAAAAGGGCTCGTTCGATGAGTGAGGGCGCTCTTACCCTCCCCCTTGTGGGGAGGGCCGGCAAGCGCGCTTTGCAGGGCAAAGCGAGCGAGACGGGGTATGGTTGTCGCCGCCGCGTCGCCGTGGGACCCTCCCCACAAGGGGGAGGGTAGGCATGCTCCCGCAGGAGATCATCCGCCGCAAGCGTGACGGCAAGGCGCTCTCCGCCGACGAGATCAGGGCTTTTGTTGCCGGCATCACCTCGGGCGCCGTCTCGGAGGGCCAGATCGCGGCCTTCGGCATGGCTGTCTTCTTCAACGGCATGAGTCGCGACGAGGCTGTGGCCCTGACCGCCTCCATGCGCGATTCCGGCGACGTGCTCGACTGGTCCGACCTGCCAGGCCCCGCCACCGACAAGCATTCGACCGGCGGTGTCGGCGACAACGTCTCGCTGATGCTGGCACCCATCGTTGCCGCCTGCGGCGCCTGCGTGCCGATGATCTCGGGCCGCGGCCTCGGCCACACCGGCGGCACGCTCGACAAGATGGATTCGATCCCGGGCTATGTCAGCCAGCCCGATCTTGCCCTGTTCCGGCGCACTGTGCGCGAGGCCGGTTGCGCCATCATCGGCCAGACCGCCGACCTCGCCCCCGCCGACAAGCGCTTCTACGGCGTGCGCGACGTCACCGCGACGGTGGAGTCGGTGCCGCTCATCACCGCCTCGATCCTGTCCAAGAAGCTTGCCGCCGGCCTCGGCTCGCTGGTGCTCGACGTCAAGCTCGGCAACGGCGCCTTCATGGAAAAGACGCGCGATGCTTCAGCTCTCGCCACCAGCCTGGTCGAGGTCGCCAATGGCGCAGGTCTCAGGACGACGGCGCTGATCACCGACATGAGCCAGCCGCTGGCCTCCGCCGCCGGCAATGCCGTCGAGGTGCACAACGCGGTCGATTTCCTCACCGGGCGCTTCCGCGATCCGCGTCTCGAGCAGGTTACGCTGGCGCTCGCCGCCGAAATGCTGCTGTCGGCCGGTAGGGCTAGCTCGCAGCGCGAGGCGCTGGAGCGTGCGCGCATCGCGCTCGAGGACGGCACCGCCGCCGACATTTTCGGTCGTATGGTTTCGGTGCTCGGCGGGCCGGCCGACTTCGTGGAAAACGCAAGCAAGTATCTGCCCAAGGCCGATGTCGAGTTCGCTGTCAGGGCCCAGAGCTCCGGCTTCGTCACCGGCATCGCCACGCGTGAGATCGGTCTTGCCGTCGTCGCTCTTGGCGGCGGGCGCACCCGATCCGATGACAAGGTCGACCACGCTGTCGGCATCACCCGCCTGTTGCCCGTAGGGGCGGAAGTTGGCGCCGGCGAGCCCTTGGCGCTGGTGCACGCGCGCAACCAATCGCACGCCGAGGTCGCCGCCGCTGCGGTGCACGCCGCCTACAGCATCGGCGCGGCGAAGCCCGCGCCCGCAAAGGCTATCGTTCGCCGGATTTCGCCGCGGGATTGAAGTGCGTCCTTGGCGGCTCGCCGTTCCATTTCGGGCTGACCCGTGGCCGTCGTGCGAGCTCGCGCCTCAGGCGAGCCTCGAAGGACGCACTACTGCACCAAAAGCAGCGCGCCGTTCTCGACCTGGTATTTCTTCAGCCGCGACAGGAAGCTCATGCCGACCAGCGTGCCTTGCAGGGCCTTGTCCTCGAGCACCACGGCATCGACATCCTCGACCGTGATCTTGCCGATCTGCACCCTGTCGATTAGCGCCACCGCTGCCTTGGCCGTGCCGTTGGCGGTATTGACCTCGCGCGTGAAGTCGCTGGCCGTCACCTTCACGCCGGCGCGCCTGGCAGTGGAGAGATTGATCGCAACCAGTGTTGCGCCGGTGTCGACCAGCGCATCGACCGACCGTCCGTTGATCTTGAAACTTGCAGTGAAGTGGCCGCGCATGTCCTGGTCGATGACCACGCGCCGTCCCGACGTCGTGGCGGTTGCCGTGCTGACTTCGACCGTGCTCGGCGTCGAAGCACCGGTTTCCGCATCGCCTGCGACGAAGGTCCTGAACGTATCGCCGTGCTTTTCGTACAGCGACGGCAACGACGCCGCGGCTCCGGCGCAGAGACTGAAAATGATGACCTTGCGAAGCATGGTGACGCCCTGGATTACGGGCGCCACGATAGGCGGGCCATGGTGTTCGCGCCTTTAACGGGCGAGACCTGATGCGAAAGGCGGTAAATTGCCGGTTAAGGCTTATTTCGTCCCGTAGAGACGATCGCCGGCGTCGCCGAGGCCGGGCACGATATAGCCCTTGTCGTTCAGCTCGCGGTCGATCGAGGCGGTGAAGACGGGCACGTCGGGATGGGCCGTGGTGAAGCGCTCGATACCCTCTGGCGAGGCCAGCAGGCACAGGAAGCGGATATTGGTCGCGCCACGGCCCTTGAGCTTGTCGATCGCCGCGATCGCCGAGTTGGCCGTTGCCAGCATCGGGTCGACGACGATGACGAGGCGGTCGCCGAGATCGCTCGGTGCCTTGAAGAAATACTCAACCGCTTCCAGCGTCTCGTGGTCGCGATAGAGACCGACATGGGCGACACGCGCCGCCGGCACCAGGTCGAGCAGTCCTTCGAGCAGGCCGTTGCCCGCGCGCAGCACCGAGGCAAACACCAGCTTCTTGCCCTCCAGCGTCGGTGCAACCATCGTTTCGATCGGGGTTTCGATCGTCTTGGTGGTCAGTTCGAGGTCACGGGTGACTTCGTAGCCCAGCAGAAGCGAGATTTCGCGCAGCAGCCGGCGGAAGCTGGCCGTCGAGGTTTCTTTGTCGCGCATGATGGTCAGCTTGTGCTGGACAAGCGGATGGTCGACGACGGTTACGGTCATGGGCTTACGCTCCTGGAACTCGGAAAATTGACGCCACTTTATCGGCTGGCCCGCCGCCGACCAATGTCTTGCCGCGTTGAACCACAGTTTTGTCGGCTGAAATTCAGCGTTTGTGGCCATCCAGCCGCGCCAATAGCGCCGCTTTTGTCTTGCGGTCGACGAAGGCCGCCTCGATCGCGGTGCGGGTCGTTGCCATCAGCGCCTTTTCGTCCATGCTGAAATGCTCGGACGCGATGTCGTATTCGCGCTTCAGGCTGGTCCAGAAATAGGGTGGATCGTCGGAATTCAGCGTCACTTTGCAGCCCGCGTCGCGGAGTTTGGCGAAGGGGTGGTCGGCGAAGTTGTCGAAGACTTTCAGCGCGATGTTGGAACCCGGGCAGATCTCGAGCACGATGCCTTCGTCGGCGATGCGCTTGACCAGGTCCGGGTTCTCGATGGCGCGCACGCCGTGGCCGATGCGCGAGGGGCGAATGTGGTCGAGCGCTGCCTCAACGCTTTCCCAGCCCAGCAGTTCGCCGGCATGGATGGTGATGCCCAGGCCCGCCTCGCGCGCGATTTCGAAGGCGCGCACATAGTCCTCGAAATCGCCCATGCGCTCGTCGCCGGCAACGCCGAAGCCGCTGACCAGCGGGTGGTTGCACTTGGCGGCGAAGCGCGCCGCCGCTTCGATCGATTCGACGCCGACATGGCGCACGCCGGTTACGATCATCCGGCCTTCGATCCCGGTCTTTGCCTTGGCCCGCTCCATGCCTTCGCCAAGAGCGTCGGTATAGGCCTTTGGTGACAGCCCCGCCTTGATCGCATGGTCGGGCGAGGTGAACACTTCCGAATAGATGGCCCCGTCCCGGGCGAGGCTGGTCAGGTAGTGTTCCGACAGTCTGGCGTAGTCTTCCTCGGTGCGGAACAGGTCCGCCGCGAAGTCATACGCCGCAAGGAACGAGGTAAAGTCGTTCCAGACGAAAGAGCCGTTCTGAATGAACGGCGACGGGTCCTTGCCATATTTCTCGGCTTGGCGGATGACGAGTTCGGGTGCTGCCGCTCCTTCGATGTGACAGTGCAACTCGGCTTTCAATGGCATTCGATATTCCTCGTCGTCTCGACTTGGGCGCGGCTGAAAACCGCGCCTCAAACAATAGCGCCGGCTGGTGTGATCGGCTATGGTCCCGCCGGATTTGATTGGACAAGAAAATGTCAGAACAACGGACGACGGCTGTCGGCGGCATGGAAACTTCATACGGTTTCCGCAATGTCGGCGTGGGCGACAAGCAGGGACTGGTCAACGAGGTCTTCCACAAGGTCGCCAATCGCTACGACCTGATGAACGACCTGATGTCGGCCGGCATGCACCGCGTCTGGAAGGATGGCATGGTGTCGTGGCTCAACCCGCCGCGTCGTCCCGGCTGGAAGGTGCTGGATGTTGCGGGCGGTACCGGCGACATCTCGTTTCGCATCATCGATGCTTCGCATGGCAACGCCCATGCCACCGTGCTCGACATCAATGGCTCGATGCTTGCCGTCGGCCGCGAACGTGCTGAAAAGCGCGGCCTTGCCGACAAGACGGATTTTGTCGAGGCCAACGCGGAGGAACTGCCGTTTCCGGACGAAACCTTCGACGCCTATACGATCGCGTTTGGCATTCGCAACGTGCCGCGCATCGACGTGGCGCTGTCGGAAGCCTGGCGCGTGCTCAAGCCCGGCGGCAGGATCATGGTGCTGGAGTTTTCTGAAGTCGACATGCCGCTGCTCGACAAGGTCTATGAGACCTGGTCGTTCAACGCCATTCCACGCATCGGCCAGGCCGTGACGGGTGATGGCGAGCCTTATGCCTACCTGGTCGAGTCGATCAGGAAATTCCCCAACCAGCAGAACTTCGCGACCATGATCACCCGCGCCGGCTTCGACCGCGTCACCTTCCGCAACTACTCCGGCGGCATCGCTGCGCTTCACTCGGGCTGGAAGCTTTGACGGACGGCGCGCGATGAGCAGTCTCGGTGCGTCTTTCCGGCTCGCGCGCGCGGGCTGGGTGCTGGTGCGTGAAGGCGTGGTCGCGGCTTTGCCGGGCGACCAGCTGACCGGTTTGCCGAAATTCGGCTGGCGTGTTGCCAAGCTGTTTACCCGCCGCAGGGCGAGAAAAAGCGTCCGCAGCGACCGCCTTGCCAATGCCGTGGCACGCCTTGGGCCGTCCTATGTGAAGCTTGGCCAGTTCCTTGCTACGCGTCCGGACGTCGTCGGCGACGACATCGCGCTCGATCTGGCGCTGCTGCAGGACAGCATGGCGACCTTCCCGATGGCCGATGCCGTCACTGCCATCGAAGGCTCGCTCGGCCGCAAGGTCTCGGACCTTTACACCAGCATAGGCGAGCCGGTGGCTGCGGCTTCCATCGCCCAGGTCCACCCGGCCGAAGTCGCGACGCCGGCAGGTCCGCGCAAGGTCGCCGTCAAGGTCATTCGCCCCGGCGTGCGTCGCCGCTTCTTCCAGGATCTGGAAAGCTACTTCCTCGCCGCCCGGCTGCAGGAACGCTACATACCCTCGAGCCGGCGCCTGCGTCCGGTCCAGGTCACCGAGACGCTGGCGCAGACCACCAAGGTCGAGATGGATTTCCGCCTCGAGGCGGCCGCCTATTCCGAACTCGGTGAAAACACCAGGGACGATCCGGGCTTCCGCGTCCCGGCCATCGACTGGGAGCGCACCGGCCGTGACGTCCTCACCATGGAGTGGATCGACGGCATCAAGCTCAACGACATCGAGGGCCTGCGCACCGCCAATCATGATTTGAAGGGCATTGCCGCGACGCTGGTGCAGTCGTTCCTGCGCCACACGTTGCGCGACGGCTTCTTCCATGCCGACATGCATCCGGGCAACATGTTCGTCGACAAAAAGGGCGACATCGTCGCCGTCGATCTCGGCATATCGGGCCGCCTCGGCAAGAAGGAGCGCCGCTTCCTCGCCGAGATCCTCTACGGTTTCATTACCCGCAACTACATGCGCGTCGCCGAGGTGCATTTCGAAGCCGGCTACGTGCCGCGCAAGCATGATGTCGCCGCTTTCGCCCAGGCCATCCGCGCCATCGGCGAGCCGATCCACGGCCAGCCGGCCGAGACCATCTCGATGGCCAAGCTTTTGACCCTGCTGTTCGAGGTCACCGAACTGTTCGACATGGAAACCCGGCCGGAGCTGGTGCTGCTGCAAAAGACGATGGTCGTGGTCGAAGGCGTTGCCCGCTCGCTCGATCCTGCCTTCAACATGTGGAAGACCGCCGAGCCTGTGGTCGGCAACTGGATCGCTGGCAATCTCGGGCCGCAAGGCGTGCTGATCGACGCCCGCGACGGTCTTGGCGCGCTGATGTCGCTGATGCGCCAGGCCCCCGATCTTGCCGCCCGCACCGAACGCCTGTCGCGCCAGATCGACCTCATGGCCGAGAACGGCCTGCGCTTCGACGAGGCGACCGCGCGCGCCATCGGCAAGGCCGAGGCACGCTACAACCGCTCCGGTCGTGTGGCACTGTGGGTCATCGCGGCGGCGCTTGTGTTCCTCGCTTGGCAAATTACCTGACCGCTGCCTGTTGTTTGACGCAAGTGCTGTCAATGCCTACATTGCTGTCAATGACTGCATGGAGGCTGCCATGGCCACTCTTACCATTAGGAACGTGCCCGAGGGTGTGAAGCAGGCACTGCGCGTGAAGGCAGCGCAGAACGGCAATTCGCTTGAGGAAACCCTCAGGCAGCTTTTGTCGGACGAGGTGGCTGACCAGCATGCCCCGACCTCGCGCATTAGCGCCGAAGAGATCATGCGCCGAGCCGCCGAGCTCGAAGCCGACGAGCCGACAGACAGCCGCTACAAGTATTACTCGCAAAAAGAGCTGAGCGATGCGATCAGCGGCGAGTACGAGGGGCTGTGATGGTCATTGACACGTCGGCCATCGTGGCAATCGCGCGCCGCGAACCTGAAGCCCTGGCATTCAGCAGGATGCTGGAACAGACACCCAGCAAGTTGATGTCCGTTCCGACCTATCTCGAATGCGCTTTCGTTCTGGCCGGGGTTGCGCCGACGAAAGGACTTTCATTTCTGCAAGGGTTGGTTTCCGACACGCTGATCACCCTTGTTCCGTTTGGCGAGCCGGAGTTGGATGTCGCCATTGCGGCGCGGGTGAAGTTCAGCAGGGGTTCCGGACACGCCGCGAAGCTCAATTTCGGCGACTGCTTCGCCTATGCACTCGCCAAGACGCGCAGGCTGCCGCTGCTTTTCAAGGGCGACGATTTCATCCATACCGACATCGAGCCGGCGTTGAAGCCGGCGTGACGACACGGCGGAAAAGCATGATCCTCAGCGGCAAGCGCATATTGCTCATCATCGGCGGCGGCATCGCCGCCTACAAGTCGCTCGACCTGATCCGCCGGCTGCGCGAGCGCGGCGCCTCGGTGCGGGCGGTGATGACGTCTGCCGCGCAGGAATTCGTCACCCCGCTGTCGGTCGGCGCGCTGACCGCCGATCACGTCTTTTCCGACCTCTTCGACCGCCAGGACGAACATGACATCGGCCACATCAGGTTGTCTCGCGAGGCTGATCTGATCGTCGTCGCGCCCGCTACCGCCGACCTGATGGCCAAGCTTGCCAACGGCCATGCCAACGACCTTGCCTCGACGGTGCTGCTTGCCACCGACAAGAAGGTGCTGCTGGCACCGGCGATGAACCCGAAGATGTGGTCGCACCCAGCGACCCGCCGCAACCGGGCGACACTGGAGAAGGACGGCATCCATTTCGTCGGGCCGAAGCAGGGTGAGATGGCCGAAAGCGGCGAGGCCGGCGAGGGCCGCATGGCCGAGCCGCTGGAGATCGTGGCTGCCATCGAAGCGCTGCTCGACAACAGACCGAAACCGCTTTCGGGCAAGAAGATCATCGTCACCTCGGGCCCGACGCACGAGCCCATAGACCCGGTGCGCTACATCGCCAACCGCTCGTCGGGCAAGCAGGGCCATGCGCTCGCCGCGGCTCTGGCGAAGCTCGGTGCCGACGTCCGTCTCGTTTCCGGCCCGGTCACCATCCCCGACCCGGCCGGCGTGAAGACCGTCCATGTCGAGAGCGCGCGCGAGATGCGCGACGCCGTCGAGCAGTTGCTGCCGGCCGACGCTGCCGTCTTTGTCGCCGCTGTCGCTGACTGGCGCACCGACAATGCCGCCGGCGAAAAGATCAAGAAGGTGGCGGGCGAGGGGCCGCCTGCGCTGCAGATGGTCGAGAACCCTGACATTCTCGCTGGCGTCGGCCATCATGCCAAAAGACCGTATCTGGTCGTCGGTTTCGCTGCCGAGACCCAGAACGTTGTCAAGAACGCGCAGGCCAAGCTTGCGAAAAAGGGCGCAGATTTCATCGTCGCCAACGACGTCAGCCATGAGGGCGGCGTGATGGGCGGCGACCGCAACAGCGTCCGTATCGTCGCCAAGAGCGGCGTCGAGGAATGGCCCGATCTGTCCAAGGAAGAGGTTGCGGCCAGGCTTGCCGACCTTATTGCTGAAAAGTTGAAGACGATTACGGTCTAGGCAGCTGCGTTTTCAAGCTCTCCGCAGCCGTGGATTGGTGACATAGTGTTCACCCCGATGGTGCTTGGCTGTCCCGCGCGCGCATGCGACAGGGAGGCTGCCCACCATTGGAGTTCTCTACGAAATGAAGCTTTTCTACATGCCCGGCGCCTGCTCGCTGGCTCCGCACATTGTCGCCAACGAAGTCGGCATCGACCTCGATCTCGTCAAGGTCGACGGCAAGACCAAGACCACCGAAGCGGCGCAGGATTTCCTCGCCACCAACCCCAACGGCTACGTGCCGGCGCTGGTGCTGCCCGATGGCGAACTGATGACCGAATCCTCGGTCCTGGTGCAGTATCTCGCCGACCAGAAGCCCGAGAGCGGCCTGATGCCCAAGGCCGGCGACATGGCCCGCTACCGTGTCCAGCAGTGGCTCGCCTTCGTCGCCACCGAGTTGCACAAGAGCTTCGGTGCCTTCTTCAAGCCCAATACGCCTGAGGCCACCAAGGAGATCAACCGCGAGCACCTCGCCAAGCGCCTCGCTTATGTCGACGGCAAGCTCGACGGCCGCGCCTACCTGATGGGCGACGCTTTCACCGCTGCCGACGCCTATCTCTGGACGATCCTCGGCTGGGCCAAGCATGTCGGCATCGATCTGTCGTCCTTCGCCAACATCCAGCGTTATCTCGGCACCGTGGCCGCCCGTCCGGCGGTGCAGAAGGCGCTGCGCGCCGAAGGCCTGGCCTGATCCTGCTTGAACAGTTGCCGCCGCTGTTGAACCGGCAGCTCCAGATTTGACGACAAGACGGCCTCCAGGCATCCGCCCGGGGGCCGTTTTCTTTATGCAATTCCTATTTCTTTCCGTGCCCCGCTCTCTCGAACCTTGATGCGGTCCGGGGCCATATTCCGTTCCGAAATCCAGAGCCCGGCCAACGTCGTCAGCATGTCTGACGCCGTCGTTTGGCGCGTGGCCATGGTCTTTGTGCCCTCGGTGCAAGGTTTCAACGGAACAGGAGCCCTCGAAGATGGACATCTTCGTTCTCGCCATAGGCCTAGTCTTCTTCGCTCTGTGCTTTGCCTACGTCAAAGCCTGCGACATCCTCTGAAGGAATGCCAAATGTTGCTCGAATACATTCTCGGCGGCGCAGTGACGGTGTTCCTGCTTGCCTATCTGACCTACGCGCTCATCCGCCCCGAACGGTTCTGACCGTCCAGCGCCCGCACGGAAAGTTTCTCAAATGACCATCAATGGCTGGATACAGATCGCCGCATTTTGCGCGATCATCATTCTGCTCGTGAAGCCGCTCGGCGGCTACATGACCCGCGTCTTCGGCGGCGAGCGCACGCTTTTGTCGCCCGTGCTCGGCCCCGTCGAGCGCGTGCTCTACCGGCTTGCCGGCACCAGCGAGCGCGAGGACCAGCATTGGACCGGCTATGCCGCGGCCATGCTGTCGTTCAACATCGCAGGCTTCCTGCTGCTCTATGCGATGCAGCGGTTCCAGGGGTCGCTACCCTTCAACCCGGCGGCCATGACTGCTGTGCCGCCTGAACTGTCGTTCAACACCGCCGTCAGCTTCATGACCAACACCAACTGGCAGAACTACGGTGGCGAAAGCACCATGTCCTACCTGGTGCAGATGGCCGGGCTGACGGTGCAGAACTTCGTTTCCGCCGCCACCGGCATCGCCGTCGGCATGGCGCTGATCCGCGGCTTTGCTCGCGCCTCGGGCAAGTCGATCGGCAATTTCTGGGTCGACCTGACACGCGGCACGCTCTATGTGCTTTTGCCGCTCTGCGTGCTGCTGACGCTTGCCTATGTCTGGCTCGGCGTGCCGCAGACGATCGGCTCCTACGTCGCCGCGACCACTGTCGAAGGCGCCCAGCAGACCATCGCCGTCGGACCGGTCGCCTCGCAGCTTGCCATCAAGATGCTCGGCACCAATGGCGGCGGCTTCTTCAACGCCAACTCGGCGCATCCGTTCGAAAATCCTGACGCCATCACCAACTTCCTCCAGATGGTCTCGATCTTCGCGCTTGGCGCGGCGCTGACCAACGTCTTCGGCCGCATGGTCGGCAACCAGCGCCAGGGCTGGGCGATCTTCGCCACCATGGGCATCCTGTTTGTCGCCGGCGTCGCCGTGACCTACTGGGCCGAGGCTGCCGGCAACCCGCTCGTCCACGCGCTCGGCATCGATGGCGGCAACATGGAGGGCAAGGAAGCCCGCTTCGGCATCGTCTTGTCGTCGCTCTTCGCCGTCGTCACCACCGCCGCATCCTGCGGCGCGGTCAACGCCATGCATGGCTCGTTCACTGCACTTGGCGGCTTGATCCCGCTCATCAACATGGAACTCGGCGAAGTCATCGTCGGCGGCGTCGGCGCCGGCTTCTACGGCATCCTGATGTTCGTCGTCATCGCCATCTTCGTCGCCGGCCTGATGGTTGGCCGCACGCCCGAATATCTCGGCAAGAAGATCGAGGCCAAGGAAATCAAGATGGCCGTTCTCGCCATCCTGTGCCTGCCGCTCGCCATGCTCGGCTTCACGGCGATCGCCGTGCTGATACCGAGTGCGGTCGCCTCGGTTGGCACGCCAGGCCCGCACGGCTTCTCGGAGATCCTCTACGCCTACACCTCGGGCGCGGCCAACAACGGCTCGGCCTTCGGCGGCCTCACCGGCAACACGCCCTGGTACAACATCACAATCGGTCTCGCCATGCTGATGGGCCGCTTCCTGGTCATTATCCCGGCACTCGCAATCGCCGGTTCGCTGGTCACCAAGAAGACGGTCCCCGCATCTGCCGGCACCTTCCCGACCGACAGTCCGCTGTTCGTCGGCCTGCTTGCCGGCGTGATCCTGATCGTCGGTGGCCTGACCTTCTTCCCGGCACTCGCCGTCGGCCCGATCGTCGAGCACCTCGCCATGATCGTCGGCCAGACGTTCTGATGCAGCGCCGCAAAACCAAAGGACTGGAGTCTCTCACATGAGTGCCCACAAATCTGCGAGCCTGCTCGACGCTCGCATCATCCTCCCCGCCATGGGCGACGCGTTCAGGAAGCTTGACCCGCGCAGCCTGGCCAAGAACCCCGTCATGTTCGTCGTCGCCGTTGTCACGGCGCTGACATCAGTGCTGTTCGTCAAGGACCTGATATCAGGAGCGGGCGGCCTCGGCTTCTCGTTCCAGATCATCCTGTGGCTGTGGTTCACGGTGCTGTTCGCCAACTTCGCCGAGGCTGTCGCCGAAGGCCGCGGCAAGGCCCAGGCCGACTCGCTGCGCAAGGCGCGCACCGAGACCCAGGCCAAGCTGCTCGAAGGCGAAAGCCGCACCGCCTACAAGATGGTGGCCGGCACCAGCCTGAAGGTCGGCCAGGTCGTCCTGGTCGAGGCCGGCGACATCATCCCTTCCGATGGCGAAATCATCGAGGGTGTTGCCTCGGTCAACGAAGCCGCCATCACTGGCGAATCAGCTCCCGTCATCCGCGAATCCGGCGGCGACCGCTCGGCCGTGACAGGCGGCACCCAAGTGCTGTCCGACTGGATCCGCGTCCGCATCACGGCGGCTGCCGGCTCGACCTTCCTCGACCGCATGATCTCGCTGGTCGAGGGCGCCGAACGCCAGAAGACGCCGAACGAAATCGCGCTCAACATCCTGCTTGCCGGCATGACGCTGATCTTCGTGCTCGCCGTCGCCACGATCCCGAGCTTCGCCACCTATGCCGGCGGCTACATCCCGGTCATCGTGCTGGTCGCGCTGTTCGTCACGCTGATCCCCACCACCATCGGCGCGCTGCTCTCGGCCATCGGCATCGCCGGCATGGATCGTCTCGTGCGCTTCAACGTGCTTGCCATGTCCGGCCGCGCGGTGGAAGCCGCCGGCGACGTCGACACGCTTTTGCTCGACAAGACCGGCACCATCACGCTCGGCAATCGCCAGGCCACCGAGTTCCGTCCGGTCAAGGGCGTCACCGAGCAGGAGCTGGCCGATGCCGCCCAGCTCGCCTCGCTCGCCGACGAAACGCCGGAAGGCCGTTCCATCGTCGTGCTGGCCAAGGATCGCTACGGCATCCGTGCCCGCGACATGGGCTCGCTGCATGCACACTTCGTGCCCTTCACCGCGCAGAGCCGGATGAGCGGCGTCGATTTCGACGGTTCGTCCATCCGCAAGGGTGCCGTCGACTCGGTGCTCAACTACGTCAAATCAGGCGCTGCCTCGGCTTCCGGCACGCGTGTCGACGCGGAAGCGGTGCGCGGCATCCAGGCCATCTCGGACGAGATCGCCAAGCTCGGTGGCACGCCGCTGGCGGTTGTCCGCGATGCCCGCCTGCTCGGCGTCATCTACCTCAAGGACATCGTCAAGGGCGGCATCAAGGAGCGCTTCACCGAGCTGCGTCGCATGGGCATCCGCACCGTCATGATAACAGGCGACAACCCGATGACGGCCGCTGCCATCGCTGCCGAAGCTGGCGTCGATGACTTCCTCGCCCAGGCGACGCCGGAGAACAAGCTCAGCCTGATCCGCGAGGAGCAGGCCAAGGGCAAGCTGGTCGCCATGTGCGGCGACGGCACCAACGATGCCCCGGCACTCGCCCAGGCCGACGTCGGTGTCGCCATGAACACAGGCACCGTCGCCGCCCGCGAGGCCGGCAACATGGTCGATCTCGACAGCGACCCGACCAAGCTCATCGAGATCGTCGAGATCGGCAAGCAGCTGCTGATGACCCGTGGCGCGCTGACCACGTTTTCGATCGCCAACGACATCGCCAAATATTTCGCCATCATCCCGGCGATGTTCCTGGCCTTCTATCCGCAGCTCGGCGCGCTCAACATTATGGGGCTTTCGACCCCGCAGAGCGCCATCCTGTCGGCGATCATCTTCAACGCGCTGATCATCGTCGCGCTGATCCCGCTGTCGCTGAAAGGCGTCAAATACCGGCCGATCGGCGCCGGCGCGCTGCTCCGCCGCAACCTGCTCGTCTACGGCCTCGGCGGCATCATCGTGCCCTTCATCGGCATCAAGGCCATCGACATGGCGATCAACGCCATCGGCCTCGTGTAAAGGACATCCATCATGTTGAAGCAACTCAGACCCGCGCTCGTCATGATCGTCGCGCTCACCGTCATCACCGGCCTTGCCTATCCCCTCGGCATGACCGGCGTCGCCCAGGTCCTGTTCCCGCACCAGGCCAATGGCAGCCTGATCGTCAAGGACGGCAAGGTCATCGGCTCCGAGCTGATCGGCCAGGCTTTCGCCGGCGACAACTACTTCCACGGCCGTCCTTCGGCCGCTGGCGATGGCTACAATGCCGCCGCTTCCTCGGGCTCCAACCTCGGCCCGACCAGCGCCAAGCTGATCGACCGCATCAAGACCGAGGCAGAAGCGCTCAAGCAGGCCTATCCGGGCGCTCCGGTGCCGATGGAACTGGTCACCGCCTCGGGCAGCGGCCTCGACCCGCACCTGTCGCCCGAAGCCGCCTACTTCCAGGTGGCGCGCGTGGCCAAGGCCCGCGGTGCCGATGAAGCCGCCATCCGCAAGCTCGTCGACAGCCATGTCGAGGCGCGCGAACTCGGCTTCATGGGCGAACCGGTGGTCAATGTGCTCAAGCTGAATTTGGCCCTCGACGCGGCGGTTGCGCCCTGACAAGGTCGCGCCGGAGTTATCCAAGAACCCCGGCGCGCCAGACTGCAAAAGAACAGATGCCAGACGATATCAGGGACAAGGAAGCCAGGCCTTCGCCGGACGCGCTGCTTGAGACAGCCGAGCGTGAAGGACGCGGCCGTCTGAAGATCTTCCTCGGTGCTGCCCCAGGCGTCGGCAAGACCTACGAGATGCTGATGTCGGGCCGTGCCCGGCTCGCCGATGGCACCGACGTCGTCATCGGCGTCGTCGAGACCCACGGCCGGCGCGAAACGCAAGCGCTGGTCGAAGGCTTCGAGGTCGTCCCGCGCAAGGCGGTCGACTACAAGGGCCGCACCCTCGACGAGATGGATCTCGACGCCATCATCGCGCGCCGGCCGGCGCTGGCGCTTGTCGACGAGCTCGCCCACACCAATGCGCCCGGCAGCCGCCATCCCAAGCGTTACCTCGATGTCCAGGAGCTCTTGACCCAGGGCATCGACGTCTACACCACGCTCAACATCCAGCATGTCGAGAGCCTCAACGACATCGTCGCCCAGATCACGCGCGTTACCGTGCGCGAGACGGTGCCGGACCTGATCATCGACCGCGCCGACGACGTCGAGATCATAGACCTCACGCCCGACGACCTGATCAAGCGCCTGCATGAGGGCAAGGTCTATGTGCCGACCACAGCGCGCCGCGCCATCGAGAACTACTTCTCGCCCGGCAACCTGACCGCCCTGCGCGAACTGGCCCTGCGCCGCACCGCCCAGCGCGTCGACGAGCAGCTGCTCACCCATATGCAGGCCCACGCCATCGAGGGGCCGTGGGCCGCCGGCGACCGCGTGCTTGTCGCCGTCGACGAGCATCCGCGCGGCGCCTCGCTGGTGCGTTATGCCCGCCGCCAGGCCGACCGCCTGCGTTGCCCATGGGCCGCGCTCCATGTCGAGACATCGCGCTCGGCCAATCTGCCCGACGCCGACAAGGACCGGCTCGCGGCGACCATGCGGCTTGCCGAGCAGCTTGGCGGCGAGGCGATCACCATTCCCGGCCAGTCGGTGGCAGGAGACATCGTTCGCCATGCCGGCACCCACAATTTCACCCATATCGTCGTCGGCAAGCCCGCCAAGTCGCGCTGGCGCGAGTATTTCGAAGGCTCGGTCACCCATGACCTGATCCGCCAGGCCGGCAACATCAGTGTCCATGTGACGTCAGGCGCCGAGCCGGACGCGGCGCCGGCCTCGCCAGGCGTGAAGACGGCGACGCCGCGGCGACGCTTCGACCCCTGGCCCTATCTCACGGCAGCGCTGCATGTCGCCGGTGCGCTTGTCGTCGGCATGGCGCTGCAGCAGTTCCTCGACGTTCGCAACATCGCCCTGGTCTTCCTGATGGGGGTGCTGAGCTCGGCGGTCACGCTTGGCCTGTGGCCGGCACTGTTTGCCTCGCTGGTCAGTGCTGCCGCCTACAATTTCTTCTTCCTGCCACCGCTCTACACGCTCGACATTTCCGATCCCGAAAGCGTGGTCGCGCTGCTGTTTTTCCTCATCGTCGCGGTCATCGCCTCCAACCTGACAGGCCGCGTCCAGCGCCAGGCCGCCGCTGCCCGCGAGCGCGCCCGGATGACCGAGGACCTCTATCTGTTCTCCAAGAAGCTTGCCGGCACCGGCACGCTTGACGACGTCTTGTGGGCCACTGCCTTCCAGATCGCCTCGATGCTCAAGGTCCGCGTCGTCCTGCTCTTGCCGGAAGACGGAACCATCGCCGTCAAGGCCGGCTATCCGCCTGACGACACGCTCGTCGACGCCGACATCGCCGCCGCCAAATGGGCCTGGGAGCACAACCGCGCCGCCGGCCGCGGCGCCGATACCTTGCCGGGCGCCAAGCGCCTTTATCTGCCGCTGCGCACCGGGCGCATGGCGGTGGGTGTCGTCGGTCTCGACAACGACCGCCAGGGCCCGCTGCTGACACCAGAGCAGCAGCGCCTGTTCGATGCGCTTGCCGACCAGGCGGCGGTGGCCATCGAGCGCATCCAGCTCGTTGCCGATGTCGACCGTGCCAGGCTTGCGGTCGAAGCCGACAGGTTGCGCTCGGCACTGCTGACCTCGATCTCGCACGACCTCAAGACCCCGCTCGCCAGCATCATGGGTGCGGCCGGCGCGCTGCGCGAGTTCGGCGTCTCGTTACCGGAGGAGGGAAGGGCGGAACTGGTCTCGACAGTGCTCGACGAATCCGAGCGCCTCAACCGCTTCATCGCCAATCTGCTCGACATGACCAAGCTCGAGTCGGGCGCGATGGAACCCAATTCCGCGCTGCACTATGTCGGCGACATCGTCGGCTCGGCACTGCGCCGCGCGGCCAAGATCACCGCCCATCACAAGACCGAACGCGACATGCCGGGCGATCTGCCGATGCTGAAGCTCGATCCGGTGCTGTTCGAACAGGTGCTGTTCAACCTGCTCGACAATGCCGCCAAATATGCCCCCGAAGGCTCGACGATCCGCATTCGCGGCTGGGCCGATGGTGCGACGGCGGCGATCCAGGTCATGGACGAAGGCCCCGGTATTCCGCAGGCCGATCTGGAACGGGTCTTCGATACGTTCTATCGCGTTCGCAAGGGCGACCATGTCCGCGCCGGCACGGGCCTCGGCCTGTCGATCTGCCGTGGTTTCGTCGAGGCGATGGGCGGCACCATCGTTGCTTCCAACCGCGTCGATCGGCCCGGTGCGGTCTTCACCATCACCATGCCGGTACCGCCGCAGGCATCGAAACTCGAAGGATTGGCATGAGCACCACCGGGGTGAAAATCCTCGTCGTCGACGACGAGCCGCCGATCCGCAAGCTGTTGCGCGTCGGGCTCGGCACGCAGGACTACACCGTCATCGAGGCGCCGGCGGCCAAGCCGGCGCTTGTCATCGCCAGGGCCGAGAAGCCGGATCTCATTCTGCTCGATCTCGGCCTGCCCGACATGGCCGGCCACGACCTGCTCGCCATCTGGCGGGCGGAGGGGCTGCAGGTGCCCGTCATCATCCTGTCGAGCCGCACCGACGAGGCCGGCATCGTCAAGGCGCTGGAGCTCGGCGCCGACGACTACGTGACAAAACCCTTCGGCATGAACGAGCTGATCGCCCGCATCCGCACGGCATTGCGTCACCGGCTGCAGCAGCAGGGCGAGAAACCGGTGTTCCAGACCGGCGAGCTGTCGGTCGACCTGGTCAAGCGCATCGTCAGGCTGGCGGGGCAGGAGGTGAAGCTGTCACCCAAGGAATACGACATCCTGCGCGCGCTGGTGCAGCACGCCGGCAAGGTGCTGACCCACCGCTTCCTGCTCGAGCAGGTCTGGGGCGGGGGCGCCGACGTGCAATATCTGCGCGTCTATGTCCGCCAGTTGCGCCAGAAGATCGAAAAGACCCCCGACGAGCCGCACTACATCACCACCGAAACCGGCGTCGGCTACCGGCTGCGCGAGGCCGACTAAGCTCTTGCTACGCCGCGCCGGCTCGACAGGAGGCGATCGATGCCAACAAGCGCGGTGGCCACCACGATGAAGGCAAGCGTGAGCAGCGCGATGTTGGTAAAAAGCTGCGGGTTGCTCAGCGTCTCGGGATTGAGGAACCAGTAGGCGTACCAGCCGTCGGCAGCGCCCCTGGCGAAGGCATAGGCGCAATAGGCCAGCGGCGGCACCGCCGCCCACAGGGCGTCCCGCCATTTGAGGCCACCGTGGTCCCAGGCAAGCCAGGTCAGGAAGAACAATACCGGCGTCGCGTCATGCAGCGCATGGTCGGCGACCGCCTGCCAGCCGGCCGGTTGCCAGATCGCCCGCAGCGCCACCGAATAGACGAGGCCTCCGAAGACGATCGCCGCCGCCGTTACCAGCCGCGACCTTGGCGCGGCGAGGTGGCCAGCGGGGTTCAGCACCAAGGCGCTCGCCACCGTCGCGGCCATCAGGTTCATGATGATGGTGAAGAAGCCGAAGAACCGCCACAAGGCCTCGACGACTGACGCGCCGTTGCCAGTCATCTGTCCGATCAGCAGCACCAGTTGCAATGCTAGTGCTGCCCATGCAGCGATTGCGGTGATGGTGGCGAGGCCGCGCCGAAGGGTCAATGAGAGCTTTCCTGAGTGATTTCAGCCGCCAAGCTACATCAACAGGCCGTCAGCGCAATGTGCAGGCGCGTGCATCTAGGAAAATCCGAAAAGCTCGTGGGCTTGCTACCCCCACCCTAACCCCTCCCCACAAGGGGGAGGGGGAGCGGAGGCGGTGCGACCGGCCTGTGCCACGCCGCGGAGAAGCAGGCGGCGACGTTGTTCCCCTCCCCCTTGTGGGGAGGGGTTAGGGGTGGGGGTCCCCAAGCGCGAAAACCGGCCAGATTTGTTTCCAAAGCCTGCCCAGAAACGAAAATCGCCCCCTCCGCTGAGCGAAGGGGGCGAAACATCAGGCGTAGAACCTGCCGAGATCAGACGTCGAGGTTCGCGACACTCAGCGCGTTTTCCTGGATGAAGTCGCGGCGTGGCTCGACCTCGTCGCCCATCAGTCGGGCAAACAGCGAGTCGGCGTCGGTGGCGTCCATCACCTGCACCTTCAGCAGCGAGCGCACATTCGGGTCGAGCGTGGTTTCCCACAGCTGCTCGGCGTTCATCTCGCCAAGACCCTTGTAGCGCTGCATGGTCAGGCCCTTGCGGCCCGAAGCGAACACCGCGTTCAGCAACGCCAGCGGACCGGCGATGGGTTCGGAGGCTTCCTTGCGGCGCAGCACCGGCGGGTGGTTGTAGATTTCGCCAAGGCGCGCCGCGTAGCGGTCCAGTGCGCGCGCATCGGCCGAGTTGATCAGCGCCATGTCGAGATGGATGCTCTCCTTGACGCTACGCAGCGTGCGTTCGAACACGTAACCGCCCGAACCGTCATTGGCAGTCGAAATCTCGCCGGTCCAGCCGCGCTCGATGTCCTCCGAAATGAGGTCAAGGCGCTGGGCGATTGTTTCCGCCATCGCCTTGGCGCGGCCAAGGTCGGCAAACACGTCGGGGTTGAGAGCGCCGGCAATCGCCGCTTGCTCGACGACAGGGCGCGAGTAGCGCGTGTGCAGGCCATCGATCAGCGTGCGTACGCCAAGCGCGTCGGTCACCGCGGCGCGCAGGTCCTGGCCAACGCGCACTTCGCCATTGGAAAGCGTCAGCGACGCATCGTCCAGGCCGACGTCGATCAGATACTCCTCGAAGGCGCTTTCGTCCTTGAGATATTGCGAGCTCTTGCCGCGCGTCACCTTGTAGAGCGGCGGCTGGGCAATATAGAGGTGCCCGCGCTCGATCAGCTCCGGCATCTGGCGGAAGAAGAACGTCAACAGCAGCGTACGGATGTGGGCGCCGTCGACGTCGGCGTCGGTCATGATGATGATCTTGTGGTAGCGCAGCTTGTCGGCATTGAACTCGTCCTTGCCGATCGAGGTGCCGAGCGCGGTGATCAAAGTGCCGATCATGTCCGACGACAGCATGCGGTCGAAGCGTGCGCGCTCGACGTTGAGGATCTTGCCGCGCAGCGGCAGGATCGCCTGGTTCTGGCGCGAGCGGCCGCTCTTGGCCGAGCCGCCTGCCGAGTCACCCTCGACGATGAAGATTTCGGACTTGGCCGGGTCGCGCTCCTGGCAGTCGGCGAGCTTGCCGGGCAAAGACGTGATGTCGAGCACGCCCTTGCGGCGGGTCAGTTCACGCGCCTTGCGCGCGGCTTCGCGCGCCGCGGCCGCTTCCACCACCTTGCCGACCAGCATCTTGCCTTCGGCCGGATGCTCCTCGAGCCAAGTGCCGAGTGCCTCGTTGACCAGGCTTTCCACCACCGGGCGGACTTCCGAGGAAACCAGCTTGTCCTTGGTCTGCGACGAGAACTTCGGATCGGGGACCTTGACCGAAAGCACCGCCGTCAGGCCCTCGCGGGTGTCGTCGGCGGTGATCGTAACCTTTTCCTTCTTGGCGATGCCGGACGTTTCCGCATAACCGGTCACCTGGCGCGTCAACGCGCCGCGGAAGCCGGCGAGGTGCGTGCCGCCGTCGCGCTGCGGGATGTTGTTGGTGAAGGCCAGCACGTTCTCGTGGTAGCTGTCGTTCCACCACATCGCCACTTCGACGGTGATGCCGTCGCGCTCGGCGCGGATGGCGATCGGCTTGTCGATCAGCGGCTTCTTGGCGCGGTCGAGATACCTGACGAATTCGATCAGGCCGCCATCGTAGAGCAGTTCCTGCACCTTGACGTCGGCATGGCGCTTGTCCGACAGAACGATGCGGACGCCCGAGTTCAGGAAGGCGAGTTCGCGCAGGCGATGTTCGAGCGTTCCGTAGTCGAAATCGACCATGGTGAAGGTGTCGGGCGAGGGCAGGAAGGTCACTTCCGTGCCGGTCTCGTCGCCGGCGTCGCCGACGACCTTCAGCGGCGCAACGGCATTGCCATGGTTGAAGGTCATCTCATGGATCTGGCTCTTGCGGCGGATCGTGAGCTTGAGCCACACCGACAGCGCGTTGACGACGGATACGCCGACGCCATGCAGGCCGCCCGAAACCTTGTAGGAGTTCTGGTCGAACTTACCGCCGGCATGCAGCTGCGTCATGATCACCTCGGCGGCGGAAACGCCTTCCGAGGTGTGGATGTCTGTCGGTATGCCGCGGCCGTTGTCCGTCACGGTGCACGAGCCGTCGGGGTTCAGTGTCACCGTCACCAGCGTCGCGTGTCCCGCCAGCGCCTCGTCGATGGCGTTATCCACCACCTCATAGACCATGTGGTGCAGGCCCGAGCCGTCGTCGGTGTCGCCGATATACATGCCGGGGCGCTTGCGGACGGCGTCCAAGCCCTTCAAAACCTTGATGGAATCTGCACCGTACTCGGCATCGGCGCCGGGAAGGTTCTCGGACTGATCGCTCATGAAAATCTTTCGTCTGACTGCCGCAGGAGGACGCGGCAAAATCGGCCCCGAATCGCACGCCCGTTGGTCTTTAAGATATAGGGCTTAAGTGTGGTTTTTCCAAGTTTTGCCGGGCTTTTGGGCGGGAATAATGGGCTCCCTGCGGGCCAGTTGCCGTCACCGTGCGAGCGATGATTGCAGGCCGTGGAAACTGCCGTCACCGACAGGACAGGCAGGGTGGGTGGCCACTTGCCGCCCTGACGATGCGCCGGGGCGGCAAGGGTGTCAGGCCGCGCGCAGCGGCTTCAGCGCTTCGCTCCAGCGATACAGTTCGTCCAGCATCGTCTTGGCGCTGTCCTGGACCAGTTCGTTGGCCTTGAACTCGCCGTCTTCGTCGAGGTGCTGGGTGAAGGCCGGAATCGCGATCGCTTCGGGGATCGGCATGATCTTCAGCGTCGTCAGCAGCATCTTTTCCGACTGCACGGCGCGCAGGCCGGCCGACACGCCGCCATAGCTCAGGAAGCCGGCTGGCTTGTAGTTCCACTCGCGCGCCAGGTAATTGACGGCGTTCACCAGCGCCGGCGCGGCGAAGAAATTGTACTCGGGCGTTACGAACACGAAGGCGTCGCCGGCCTTGATCGCCTCGGACCACTTCTTCGTATGCTCGTTTTCGTACTGGCCGAGCCTCGGGTGCTTGGGTTCGTCGAAGATCGGCAGGCCGAAGGCCTCGATGTCGGTGATGACAGGGGCGAACTTGCCGTGTTCGCGCGCATAGGCTTCGAGCCATCGCGCAAAGACCGGTCCGACGCGGCCAGGGCGTGTGCTGGCCACGACGATGTTAAGCTGGTGTTTCAAGGCTGGTTTCCTGCTTTCTGGTATAGAATAGTTACTGCCGGCAATATGTGTTCAAGGCCTCCAGTGGCAAGAAGGCACCTAACGGTGACCCGGTCACATCCTGGTTACCCATGCCGGCCGCATGGACGCCCGGGTCGGCTGCGCCTACAGTCCAGCGGTGAGGCAAGCCTGATGGACACCAGACCCGAGCCCTTCGTCCCGCCCGCGCCGACGCCGCGCGCCAAGCCGCCGTCGACGCTGGAGATGATGCGGATCGTCTATCGCAACCCGCTCGAGCTGTGGGGCGAGCCATCCTACAACGAACCGTGGATTTCGGTGAATGGCGTCGGCGGACCGCTGGTCATCGCCAACGATCCCGGCCTCATCCGCCACGTGCTGGTCGACAACGCGAAAAACTACAAGATGGCGACCGTCCGCCAGATGATCCTGCGCCCGATCCTGCGCGACGGCCTGCTGACCGCCGAGGGCGATGTCTGGAAGCGTTCGCGCAAGGCAATGGCCCCGGTTTTCACGCCGCGCCACATCTTCGGCTTCGCCCAGCCGATGCTCGAGCGCACGCTCGATTTCGTCCAACGTTATGACGATGTGACGGGCACCGTCGATGTCGCGCAGGACATGACGATGCTGACCTACGAGATCCTCGCCGAGACGCTGTTTTCGGGCGAAATAGCTGGCGAGGCTGGCAGCTTCGCGCATGAGATCGACCGGCTGTTCGAGACCATGGGTCGCGTCGACCCGCTCGACCTGCTGCGCGCGCCCCTGTGGCTGCCGCGCATCACCCGCCTCCGCGGCCGCAAGACCATGGCCTATTTCCGCAAGATCGTCACCGACACCGTGGCGATGCGCAGCGACAGGCTGGCCAGCGATCCCGGCGGCGCACCCGAGGACTTCCTGACGCTTCTGCTGCGCGCCGAAGGTCCCGACGGGCTGTCCCGCCAAGAGATCGAAGACAACATCATCACCTTCATTGGTGCGGGCCACGAAACCACGGCACGCGCACTCGGCTGGACCATCTATTGCCTCGCCGAAGCCACCTGGGAGCGCGACCGCGTCGAGCGCGAGATCGACGACGTGCTGGTCCGCGAGCCCGATCCGGTCAAATGGCTCGACGCCATGCCCTACACCCGCGCTGCCTTTGAGGAGGCTTTGCGCCTCTATCCACCTGCGCCGTCGATCAACCGCGAGCCGATCGCCGAAGACGAATACAGGGGTTTCAGGATTCCGGCCAAGGCGCAGGTGCTGGTCATGCCGTGGACGGTGCACCGCCACCGCAAGCTCTGGGACAGGCCGGAGGCCTTCATGCCCGAACGCTTCCATCCCGAAAACAGGGACAAGATCGACCGCTACCAGTACCTGCCCTTCGGCGCCGGTCCCCGCGTCTGTATCGGCATGAGCTTTGCCATGCAGGAAGCGATCATCGCGCTCGCCATCCTGCTCTCGCGCTTCCGCTTTGAAACGGTCGCCGAGACAAAGCCGTGGCCGGTGCAAAAGCTGACCACCCAGCCGCAGGGCGGCCTGCCGATGCGGGTGACCCGGCGCTGAAACAGCGTCCTTTCCCGTCCTTACGGGGAGAAGGTGCCGGCAGGCGGATGAGCGGCCGCACAACCCTGACGCCCTCCCTCCCCACAAGGGGGAGGGGAATTCCAGCACCAGGAGGCTCGAATGCCAGCTCCGTCCCGTGTCTTTCGCGTCCGCATCACCGGCCACGTCCAGGGCGTCAGCTTTCGTGTCTGGACCAAGCGCGAGGCCGACAGGCTTGGCCTGAGCGGCTGGGTCCGAAACGAACGTGACGGTTCGGTCACGGCGCTCGTCGCTGGTGGCGAGGACGCGGTCGCCGCAATGCTCAAGCTGTTCTGGCAGGGGCCGCGCGGGGCAGTGGTGTTCGGCGTGGCGACTGACCCGGCGAGCATGGAAAGCCTGCCCGCCGGTTTCGACATCACCGGCTGAATGAGCGCCGCATGGCTTGCAGCTGCAAACGCCGGACGCAGTTTGCCGCGCCGGGCCTGTCCGGTCAGGGCTTCGGGAACGGCTCGACGGTGCCCTTGAGCTTGATGGTGATCGGCTCGCCGAAGCGGTCCTTCGACTTGCCGGCCGGCACGCGGATCCAGCCTTCGCTGACGCAATATTCGCTGACGTCCTGGCGCTCCTTGCCGTTGAACAGGATGCCGACGCCGGCCTGCAGCGCTTCGGCGTTGAAAAACGGGCTGCGCGGGTCGTTGCTCAGGCGGTCGGGCAGGGACATTGCCATCTCCAGTAAATCGGGCGCCCTCGGGCGCGAACCTCGATGGCCCGCGTCGCGGGCTTTGCGTGGCCTGTTAAGGGCATTGGCCGCAGGCGTAAAGGCCCAACGCGTCGCACGCTGCGCCGTACCCCGCTCAGTTCCGTCCCTGGAATGCGTTCTCGACATGCACCGGCCAGCGCCGCGGCAGCACCGCCACCATGTCGAACCGCACCGAAAGCCTGCCGTAATCAGGCTGCCGCGATAGCCACAGGTCGGCTGCGCGCTCTATTCGTCGTTCCGACCCGTAGGCCACCGCCTCCATCGCCTCGATCAGCGTCCTGCGCGCCTTGACCTCGACGATCAGCACGAGGTCGCCGCGCCGGGCGATGAGGTCGATCTCGCCGAGCTTGGTCTTGTAGCGGCGGGCAACGATGCGATAGCCCTTGAGCATCAGCGCAAGCGCGGCCAGCCATTCGCCGCGGTGGCCGCGGCCATGTGCCTTCTGCCGGGCAAGCCGGTCAGTCACCGGACCCTTCCTTGAGTTCCAGCAGGCGGCGGTAGAGCGCCGGCTTCTGCTGGCCGGTCATGCGCGCCGCCTCGGCGGCTGCCTTCGAAGCCGGCATCTCCATGGCCAGCGACACCAGCAGCTTGTCGATGTCATCGGCCGTCTCGGCCCTTGCCTCCGGCGGGGCGACGCAGATGACGATCTCGCCCTTCGGCGTGTCGGCCTCGGCATAGTGGGCGGCGAGCTCTGCCAGCGTGCCGGTACGGATTTCCTCGAAGGCCTTGGTCAGCTCGCGCCCGATCGCCGCGCGCCGGTCGCCCAGCACGTCCGCCATGCATTCGAGCGTGTCCGCCAGCCGACGCGGCGATTCGAACAGGATCAGTGTGCCGGGCACGGCCTTCAGCTCGCCCAGCCGCGTCCGCTTTTGCCCGTCCTTGACGGGCAGGAAACCGGCAAAGAAGAAAGCGTCCGACGGCAGCCCGGACGCAGTCAGGGCCGCCAGCACCGCCGAGGCGCCGGGGATCGGCACCACGCGGATGCCGCGCTCCTGCGCCTGTCCGACGAGGCGGAAGCCGGGATCGGAAACCAAAGGCGTGCCGGCGTCCGACACCAGCGCCACGGAGCGCCCGTTCTCCAGCGCCTCGATCAGCCGTGGTCCGGCCTCGCTCGCATTGTGCTCGTGATAGGCGGTCGGCCGCTGGCGGATGCCGTAGCGGTCGAGCAGCACGCGGGTGACGCGCGTGTCCTCGCACGCGACGTGATCGGCACCGGCCAGCGTCTCCAGCGCGCGCAGCGTGATGTCGCCGAGATTGCCGATCGGCGTCGCCACCAGATACAGCGCCGGATCGAGCGGCCGCGCCGCAACCTCGGTCTGGCCGATCACATAAACCCGCTTGTTGTCGTTGTTCTGCACGCCGCCTCTCTTTCAGCGCCTGTTTGGCACGACCCGCTCCGGCATGCAAAACATGTGATCGTTTTCGCCTTGGCTTTGCCACAGTGCGGGGCAGAATTCGCGACCGCGGATCAGAACCACAGGGATTCGCGACCAACGGCAAAGCATTGGCCATGCCTCATCGCTTCGACGCCTTCATCTCCCGCCTCGACGCCGCCACCAAGGCAGCTCCGCCCTCACGCCTTGTAGGCGACCAGCACCGCGCCCGCCGCGATCAGCGCGACGCCGAGCCAGTTCGCCGCGCCAAGTCGCTCGCCAAGGAAAATGACGCCAAACACCGCGACAAGAACGACGCTTAGCTTGTCGATGGGCGCCACCTGCGCCGCATTTCCCAGCTTCAGCGCCCGGAAGTAGCACAACCACGACGCGCCGGTCGCCAGTCCCGACAGGATCAGGAACGTATAGGTCTTGCCCGAGATCGAGCCCAGCGCCTGCGCCTGACCGGTGGCGGTCACGATGGCGGCCAGCACGAGCAGGATCACCACCGTCCGGATCAGCGTGGCGAAATCCGAGTTGACGTTCTCGATTCCGACCTTGGCGAAGATCGCCGTCAGCGCCGCAAAGACGGCCGAAAGCACGGCCCAGAACTGCCAGGATGCGAATGCGGTGTTCATGTTGGCTCCGTTGTTCTGATCTCTTGGCTGCTGGATCGTTGCTTGCCCACGGGTGCGTTCTATACCACGCGGGGCTCTGGTCGGGCGCTTTGCGTGATGCTGGTGCGTGTCTGCCTCGGGCCGAACGAGAGTATCCTGAAACTTCGAGACCGGCCGGCCCCGTTACGGCATGGATCCCCGGGTCTCCGCATTCGCTGCGCTTGTGCTCCGCCCGAGGATGACGAGGGGAGGGAGCCTGCCGCCAATCGCGAACGCCGCAACAGGGAAATCGCTTAAATCAGCGGAAATGTCGGCGCCACCGCTGGCGATTGGCGGTGACGCCCACCCAAGCTCGTCATCCTCGGGCGGAGCAGGAGCGCAGCGAATGCGGAGACCCGGGGATCCATGCCGTGAAGTTGCAGCTGCCGCCACGGTCAAATGCCACCACGGTTGCTAGGTGCCACGGCCAACGATGCGGTCGCCTACAGCGGGAGGTGTAACGACAGCTACGGGCGTTGCGCGCCATGCCCCGCTGCCGAGGTCGAACGCAAAGACCGGCCGCTACCGCGCCAGATCCGCCACAACCGCGTCGAGCACGATCATGCCCTCGGGCGTGGCACGCAGGCGCGAATTGCCGATCGGCGCCACCAGTCCTTCGCCCTGCAGGATCGACAGCCGCGCCGAAGACAGCGACTTGCCGGAAAGTTGCTCGTAGCGGGCGAGGTCGATGCCCTCGACAAGCCTGAGGCCCATCAGCAGGAATTCGTCTGCTTCCTCGGAGCGATTCAGCGTCTCGCCGCCCACAACGCCGTGGCCGCGCTCCTCGACCAGTTCGGCCCAGCGTTCCGGCAGCTTCTCGGCGATGGTGACGATGCGCGTGCCGTCCTCCAGGAAGCGGCCATGCGCGCCGGGGCCGACGCCGACATATTCGCCGTAACGCCAGTAGGTCAGGTTGTGCCGGCTCTCCGCGCCCGGCCTGGCGTGGTTGGAAATCTCGTAGGCCGGCAGGCCGTGCGCCGCCGTCACCTCTTGCGTGATCGCATAGAGTTCGGCGGCATGCTCGCCGTCGGGAATCTCGAACTTGCCGGCATTGTAGAGCTGGAAGAAGCGCGTGCCTTCCTCGATGGTCAACTGGTACAGCGACAGATGGTCGACGGCATAGCCGATCGCCTGCTTCAGCTCCGCCGCCCAATCCTCCGGCTTCTGGCCGGGGCGAGCGTAGATCAGATCGAAGGACAGGCGTGGAAAAATCTCGCGCGCCAGGCCGATGGCATGCAGCGCCTCCTCGACATTGTGCAGCCGCCCGAGGAAGCGCAGATCCCGGTCGTTCAGCGCCTGCACCCCCAGCGATACGCGATTGACGCCGGCCGCACGATAGCCGCGGAAGCGCTCGGCTTCCACCGACGAGGGGTTCGCCTCGAGCGTGATTTCCGCGTTGTCGGAGATCGTCCAGTTCGCGGCGATCGCCTCAAGCACGGCGCCCACCGTCTCCGGCTTCATCAGCGACGGCGTGCCGCCGCCGAGGAACACGCTCGTCACCTCGCGCGGCCCGGTGCGGGCACGCATCGTCGCCAGTTCCGTCGCGAAGGCGCGGGCAAAGCGCTCCTGGTCCACCGGCTGGTGGCGGACATGGCTGTTGAAGTCGCAATAGGGGCATTTGGCCGCGCAGAACGGCCAATGCACATAGACGCCGAAGCCGGGCGAGCGGTCGAAGATCATTGGGTGAACCTCGACTGGCTATGGTGCGGCGGCAATACCCCCACCCCTAACCCCTCCCCACAAGGGGGAGGGGAACCAGGCTTCCGCCGGCTTTCGAATGGCAGGTCGACATGCAGCCCGATGGCGATAGTCGCGCCAGGATTCCCCTCCCCCTTGTGGGGAGGGGTTAGGGGTGGGGGTGCATCGCAAAGCAATGCATCGAGTCCAGCAGCCATCGATCAGGCCGAACCGAGCTTGGCGCGGGCGAATTTCTGGAAGGCGCGGGCACGGTGCGACAGCGCGTCGGCCTGGCCGGGCTTCCAGCCGTGCTTTTCCTCGGCACTCATCTCGCCAAAGGTCTTGTCGAAGCCCTCCGGCAGGAACACCGGGTCGTAGCCAAAACCCTTTTCGCCGCGCGGTGGCCATACCAGCGTGCCCTCGGCCTCGCCGCGAAAATATTCGGCATGGCCATCGGGCCAGGCGAGGCAGATGACGGCGACGAAGCGGCCGCTGCGCTGGTCCGGGCTGGCCGCGCCGCGCTCCTGCATGGCGTCTTCGGTGCGCTGCATCGCCATGGCGAAGTCGCGCGTGCCGTCGGGTTTCTCGGCCCAGTTGGCGGTATAGACGCCGGGCGCGCCGTCGAGCGCGTCGACTACCAGGCCGGAATCGTCTGACAGTGCCGGCAATTCGGTCGCCCGCGCTGCGGCCAGCGCCTTGATGTAGGCGTTCTGCTCGAAGGTCGTGCCGGTCTCGTCGGGCTCGGGCAGGCCGTATTCCTTGGCCGACTTCGCCTCGAAGCCGAACGGCGCCATCAGGTCGGCGAATTCGCGCAGCTTGCCGGCATTGTGACTGGCGATGACGATCTTCTTGTCGGCGAGTTCACGCATCAGATACCCCATATTTTCGGCTCGGCGATCTCGAGCGAATTGCCACTGGGATCGCGGAAATAGATGGAGCGGCCGCCCCTCGTGTCCTTGTCGGGGGAGGGCCACTCGAAATCGGCTTCGATGGCGATGCCTGCGTCTTCGAGCCGCGTCTTCCAGCCCTCTATCTCTTCCGCCGTTCCGGCAAAGCAGAGATGCCCCTGGCCGGTCGTGCCGTGCGGCGGCACCGGCAATCTCGCGTCAGGCTTCGGCGGCTGCCGCGTTGACTCGGCGTAAAACAGCAACAGCACACCCCGGCCGCAGCGAAAGAACACATGTCGCCCCGGCACCTTGGCGATCCGCTCCAGCCCCATCACCTCGCCGTAGAACTTTTCCGCAGCATCGAGGTCGGTGACGTAGAGTGCGGATTCGAGGATGGCCGAGGGGGTCATCGAATACCCCCCGTGGTCCTGAGCTTGTCCAAGCGCGACGTCATCGCCTCGACTGCTTACGCGACCGCCATCTGCTGCAGGTCGACCAGCCGCGTAATACCCTTGCGGGCGAGGCCCATCAGCTGCAGGAATTCTTCCTCGGAGAACGGGGTGCCCTCGGCCGTGCCCTGGATCTCGACGATGCCGCCCTTGCCGGTCATGACGAAGTTGGCGTCGGTGCCGGCGGCCGAATCTTCCAGATAGTCGAGGTCGAGCACCGGCTGGCCGTCGTGGATGCCGCAGGAAATGGCGGCGACATGGTCCTTCAGAACCTTGTCGAGCTTGACCATCTGGCGCGCTTCCATCCAGCGCAGGCAGTCGTACAGCGCGACCCAGGCGCCCGTGATCGAGGCAGTGCGTGTGCCGCCGTCGGCCTGGATCACGTCGCAGTCGACGGTGATCTGGCGCTCGCCGAGAGCGCCCATGTCGACAACGGCACGAAGCGAGCGGCCGATCAGGCGCTGGATCTCCAGCGTGCGTCCGCCCTGCTTGCCGGAGGACGCCTCGCGGCGCATGCGCTCGCCGGTCGAGCGCGGCAGCATGCCGTACTCCGCCGTCACCCAGCCCTTGCCGGAATTGCGCATCCAGCCCGGCACTTTTTCTTCCAGGCTCGCGGTGCACAGCACATGGGTGTCGCCGAACTTGACGAGGCACGAGCCTTCGGCGTGCTTGGAGACATTGCGCTCGAAGGAAATGGCGCGCATTTCGTCGAATTGGCGTTTGGAGGGGCGCATTCAGGTTCTTTCCAGGGAAAATCGTAAACGTTGGCGGCTTGTAGCCCCATGCCGGGTGGAGCGCAAAGGAAAACCGGCAAGCGAGCCCAAGCGGTTGTGTTCGGCTCCGTGCTGTCTATATCATCTCTTGCGGAGACCACGAACCAGATGACCAGAGCGGTTACCGACCCTAGCCTGCAGTCCCTCGACATGCGCTCGCGCGACATCTTCCGGCGCATCGTCGATTCCTATCTGCGCGACGGCGAGCCGGTCGGCTCGCGCAACCTGTCGCGCATGCTGCCCTCGTCGCTGTCGCCGGCGACAGTGCGCAACGTCATGAGCGATCTCGAGCATCTCGGCCTCGTCTATGCGCCGCACATTTCCGCCGGCCGCCTGCCGACGCAGAAGGGGCTCAGGTTCTTCGTCGACGCCTTCATGGAATTCGGCGACCTCTCCGACGAGGAGCGTCGCATAATCGAGGCCCAGGTCAAGGCGTCGGGCGAGGGCGCCACGCTCGAGCACATGCTGACGGAAGCCAGCCAGATGCTGTCGGGCATGTCGCGCGGCGCCGGCCTCGTGCTCGCCACCAAGAACGAGGTCGCCCTCAAGCACATCGAGTTCATCCAGCTCGAACCCACCAAGGCGCTCGCCGTGCTCGTCTCGCAGAACGGCGATGTCGAAAACCGCGTCGTCGAGCTGCCACTCGGCGTCACCGTTTCCCAGTTGCACGAGGCGTCGAATTTCCTCAACGCCCATATCCGCGGCCGCACGCTGGCCGAGGCCAGGCTTGAGATTGCCCGCATCAAGGACGAGACCAAGGCAGCCCTCGACACGCTGTCGCAGCAGCTGGTCGAAAAGGGCCTCGCCGTCTGGGCCGGCGCCGACAGCGGCCTGCCGGCGCGCCTGATCGTCCGCGGCCGCGCCAATCTGCTCGAAAACGTCACCGCCCAGGCCGACATCGAACTGCTCAAGCATCTCTTCGAGGACATGGAAACCCAGGACGGGCTGATCCAGTTGCTTGACCTCGCCGAGGAAGGTTCGGGCGTGCGCATCTTCATCGGCTCGGAAAACCGGCTGTTTTCGCTGTCCGGCTCGTCGCTGGTCGTCGCGCCCTATCGCGACAAGGATGCCCGCGTCGTCGGTGCGCTCGGCGTCATCGGCCCGACCCGGCTCAACTATGCCCGCATCGTGCCAATGGTCGACTATACGGCGCAGCTGATTTCGCGCATGCTGCGGTAGGATACAGCCCCGGGAGGCCCAGATGGCGCTCGAACAGATCAAGGCCCAGATTGCCGTCCTGTTTCAGGAGATGGTCAATCAACCCGAGGACGCACACGAGCTGCAGGAGCAGATCCGCGAAAAGCTGGCTGAGCTGCGCGCGCAGGGGCTGCCGCTGCCCAAGGATCTCGTCGATCTCGAAAAGCGCCTCGACACGGATTTCTCCGAACCCGACGCCTGACAATTCTGCGCCGGTGCTTTGCAGCTGCCGAGCTTAGCTGCCCGCGGCAGCGATCCAGAGTTTGCCGTCCTTCACGGTCGCGACGATTTCCTGGCCAGCCATCGCTTTCATGCGATCAAATGATGCTCAAAGTATTACATTTTGGTCTTCTCTTCGCTCCAACTGATCTGCCGGTAGTCGAAGCCGTATTCCAACGTCGGCTTGACGATACGGAAATAGGGCGACAGGTCGAAGTCGCGCGGCGTGTAGAGTGAGTGATGGCGGATGTGCATGATCTCGCGCCGCATGTAGTTCGACTGTGCCGAAGCGCGGCCGGGCGCACGGGTGATCTCCGGCAGGATCGGATAGCGGATCTCGCCATAGGCTTCGGCGATCATCGTCGAGCAGATGGCGCGGGTCGGATCGCCCGAACCGAAGGCGAGCATGCGACGGCGCCAGCGCACCGGCACCGGCGGTGTCGGTAAGAAATAGCGCAGCATGTCGAGGATGTTCTTGAGGTCGTATTTCAGGCCGAGCCTGGCGATCATGAACTTGACGACATGGTCGCGGTCCTCGGGCGACAGGCCGTTGGCGCGGCAGATGCGGGTGTTGTAGGTGCGGTACTTCGACAGCGGAACCGCCACGCAGCCCTCGCCGAGATTGACCTCGATCAGCCTGGGCCGCTCCGAACCATCGGCAGGCTCGGGCAATGCGTCGCCGATATAGAGTGCCGAATGCGACCAGGTCGACTGCGTCAGGTACTTGATGACTGCCGAAATGCGCTGGTTGCCTTCGATCAGCACGATGTCGCCGGGCTCGAGCGTGCGGCGCAGCGTTTCCGGATCTGACGGCGTGTAGGGCTCGTAGCCTGAGGATTCTACCTGCAGCCGGGCGGCGAGCCATCGGCCAATGCGGTCGAGCAAGGTGTCGGTCTTCTGCGTCATGACGAAAAGGAAGTAGCATGACGCTGTTGGGATAAGCCAGATGCCCTACTGTTCGCCTGTGGTCTCCGGGTCCGGCGTGGCGCGGTCCTCTGCACGGTCGTTTCGGAATGTACGCGCAAGCTTCCTTGCGCCGCGTTTGGACTTGTCTTCGAACAATTCTTCGGCCCCCGCTATGCACAGCTTGCGCAGCGCCTTCTCCGAGCGTTTCAGCAACCGGACGAGATGTTTCGGTTCGGCCCCGTCGAAAGGCGTTTCGCGCATTTCGATCAGCGCGCGCATCACTAACACATCGTGCAATTCGCCCAGACTCTCGCCAAGCAGGTCGGCCCGCTCGCGCCTCGGCCTGACCGGAGCCGGCCACAGCTTGCGCAGCAAGGACAGGTGTGCGGCATGCGTTTTCACCGCCTTGCGCAATTCATGGAAATCCTCGGCCCCGCCGCGTTCGCGCGACAGCTCCAGTCCTTTTCGCGCCCGGCGCAGCGTCGTCAGCGCGCCCTCGGCCAGGATGTCGGCCGCGTCGTCGGGGTTGTCGGGCAGGGACAGTGTGTCGAGGGCATCGACCGCCGCGCGGCATTCGGTGACGGCAGCGTCCAGCGTTGCGCCAAGCCCGGCCTCGCCATAGGCAATGCTGGCGCGGTGACGCGCCAGCATCGCGCGGATGCCCGCGAGGCCTGCATTGTCGGCGTCCTCGGGGAAATCGGCGATCAGCCTGTCGATGGTCTCGATGAGTGCCGTTGCCTGGCGTGGGCCGGCGATCGATTTCGACATTTCGCGGAAGCGGTCGTTCTCGGCCCGGCAGAACGCCTCGTCGCCGGGGCGCACCAGACGCAGCAGCGACCTCAGCGCCTTGATGCGCTTGCGCGCGTTGTGCAGCCCCTTTTCCGGGCTGTCGCGCGCACTGTCGAGAAAGGCGACGACCTTTTCGATCTCCTCGCCGCCAATCCGCTGGACTTCGGCTGTCAGCGGCAGGCGGGGATCGATGGAAAAGCTCATGCCACCGCCTCGGGTATGTCGCTGAGTGCGAGCGCCGCATTGTAGTAGCGCGCATCGCCGGTCACTTCCCGGCCGAGCCATGCCGGCAACTCGGCAGCCGGAACGTCCTCAGGCGTCTCAAGTTCAGCGATTACCAACCCGCTCAGCTCCCCGCCAAAGACATCGACCTCATACAGGCGCCCACCATGGCTAACATGGTGGCGTGTCTTCTCGATGACACGGCCGACGGCGAAATCCAGCATCTCCAGCGCGTCGGCCAGCGGCACGTCATACTCGAATTCGTCGCGCTCGCGGCCGCGCGAGCCGAATTTCAGCGTCAGCGTCGCCCGCGCCCCGTCGCAGATGCGCAGGCGCACCGAGCGGCCGGTGTTGGATGCGAGATAGAACTGGCGGATGCGGATCTTGTCTTCGACAAGGCCTCGCCATTCCTGCCCGCTCACCAGGAACTTGCGTTCAATTTCCTTCGCCATGGCGGGCAGTAAAGCGCGGCCATGCGTGCGGCGCAACATCGATCTTGACGTTAATCAATCGATTGATTAAAGTAATCGCATGAGCAGAGAAAAAGGCACGCCCCAGCAATCGGCCACAGCACCCGAGGCAACCCGCAGGGCGTTGGTTCTGGCCGCGCTGCATCTGTTCGGTCGCCAGGGTTTCGACGGCACGTCGACGCGTGAGATCGCCGCCGCCGCCAGTGCCAACATCGGCTCCATCGCCTACCATTTCGGCGGCAAGGAAGGCCTGCGCCTTGCCGCCGCCGACTATGTCGTCGAGACGATAGAGGCGATTGCCGCCCAGGCATTCGGCAATACGGCGCTTGCCACCCCGCAGTCACTGACACCCCAGGAGGCCGAGGCCCAGATCGATGCCGCTGTCGAGCGCATGGTCGGCTTCATGGTCGCGCGTCCCGAGGCGGGAGAGATCGTCCAGTTCGTGCTGCGCGAACTGTCGACGCCGACCGATGCGCTCGATCGCATCTATTCCGGGGTCTTCGAGCCCGTGCATCGCCGCCTGTGCAATCTCTGGTCAACCGCGACAGGCGAGCCGGCGGAGAGCGAGCGTACCCGCATCAGCGTGTTCATGATGATCGGCCAGGTCGTCTATTTCAGGATCGCCCGCGCGGCCGTCTTGCGGCGCATGGATTGGTCCGATGTCGGACCGGCGGAGGCAGCCAAGATCATCTCGATCGCCAAGGAAAACGTCGCGGCCATCATCGCCGCCCGGAAAGCAGGAAAGCCATGAGCATCCTTTGTTCCATACCCTTTGCAGCATCGCTTTATTCGGCCTGCGCAGCACCCGCGCCGCTCGCCGTCGGCTACGTCGAAGGCGACTATGTCCAACTCGCTCCAATCGAAGTGGCGCAGGTCGAAAACATCGCTGTCCGTCGCGGCGACCGCGTCGAGGCGGGCAAGGCCATCGTGACGCTGGAAAGCGGTGACGCCCGCATCGCCGTCAGCCAGGCCGAAGCCGCCCTTGCCCAGGCCGAGGCGCAACTCGCCGACCTCAAGGTCGGCAAGCGCCCGGAAGAGATCGCTGCGCTGGAGGCGAGCGTGCGTTCGACCAAGGCGCAGGCAGGAGAGGCCAGCCGGGTTCTGGTGCGCACGCAGGATCTGTTCAAGCGCGGCATCGCCACCCAGGCCCAGATGGATGAGGCCAAGACCCAGGTCGAAGTCTCGGAAGCCGCCATTGGCCTTGCCCAGGCCAATCTCGAGGTCGCCGGCCTTCCGGCGCGCGAGGAAACCATCAAGGCAGCGCAAAAGCAGGTCGAGCAGTCGCGATCGGCGCTTGAGCAGGCGCAATGGCGGCTGTCCAAGCGGGTGCTTACGGCCCCAGCCGGCGGCCGTGTCACCGATGTCATCCGCAATGCCGGGGAGACGGCGAGCCCCTCGGCGCCTGTCGTCTCGCTATTGCCTGATGGCGCCGCCAAGCTCACCCTCTTCATCCCCGAGACGGCGTTTTCCTCGATCCAGGTCGGCACTCGGCTGGCGGTGCGCTGCGACGGCTGCCCCGAAGGCCTGACGGCCAGGGTCAGCTACATTTCGCCCGATCCGGAGTTCACCCCGCCGGTCATCTACTCGCTCGAGAACCGCCAGAAGCTCGTCTACCTCGTCGAGGCGCGGCCCGAGGACGCCAATTCGGTCCTGCAGCCGGGGCAGATCGTCGATGTGGCGTTGGACAAGAGCGATGGCGAATAAGGAGCAGCGAATGCAGAGGCACGTCATGAGCACGTTCGTTCCCTGCTCACTATTCGCTGTTTCCCCTTCGCCCGCTGCCGGAGACAGCGCAACATGAACGCCATCGAAGTCAAGAACCTCGTCAAGCGTTTCGGAGACAAGACCGTCGTCGACCATGTTTCGATGACGGTCGCGGAGGGCGAGATCGTTGGTTTTCTCGGGCCGAACGGATCGGGCAAGACCACCACGATCCGCATCATGTGCGGGCTGCTCACGCCCGACGAGGGCGAGGGCCAGGTGCTGGGCTACGACCTGCGCACCGACAGCCTCAAGATCAAGCGCGAAGTCGGCTACATGACGCAGAAGTTCTCGTTCTACGAGGACCTGACCATCGGCGAAAACCTCGAATTCGTCGCCCGTCTCTATCAGCTGCGCCCGGTAGAGGACCATGTCGCCCGGACGCTTGAGGAGCTGGGCCTGGCCAGCCGGCGCAACCAGCTTGCCGGCACCTTGTCGGGTGGCTGGAAGCAGCGCCTGGCACTCGCCGCCTGCATCATGCACAAGCCGAAGCTGTTGCTGCTCGACGAGCCTACCGCCGGCGTCGATCCCAAGGCGCGGCGGGAATTCTGGGACGAGATCCATCATCTCGCCCGGGGCGGCCTGACCGTGCTCGTCTCGACCCACTACATGGACGAGGCCGAGCGCTGCCATCGCATCAGCTACATCTCCTACGGCAAGATGCTGGCGACCGGCACGGTCGAGGATGTCGTCCGCAACGCCGGCCTCACCACATTCGTCGTCTCCGGTCCTCGACTCGATCTGGTGGCGAACGCGCTCCAGGGTCGGCCCGGCGTCGACCAGGTCGCGCCGTTTGGCGCCACGCTACATGTCGTGGGCTCGGACCGATCGAAGCTTGAAGCAGCCCTTGCCGACATCGGTGGCCGCGAAGGCATCGTCGTCGAACCGGGCGAGACCAGCCTGGAGGATGTGTTCATCCAGTTCATGGCCGGTTCCAGGGACAACATGTCATGAAAAGTTCCAACGGCTTCTTCTCGCTTGCCCGGCTCGGCGCGCTGCTGACCAAGGAGTTCATCCAGATGCGGCGCGACCGCATCACCTTCGCCATGATGCTCGGCGTGCCGCTGATGCAACTCGTGCTGTTCGGCTTCGCCATCAACAGCGACCCCAAGAGCCTGCCGGCGGCCCTGCTGGCGATGAACAACGACCAATACACCCGCGCCATCGTCGCTGCCCTGCAGAATACCGATTACTATCGCTTCGACCATGTCGCCTCGACCGCGGAGGAGGCCGAACAGCTGATGGCCAGCGGTGCGGTCGCCTTCGTCGTCACCATTCCCGCCGATTTCGGGCGCCGTGTCGCCAGCGGCAACGAACCCCAAATCCTGATCGAGGCCGACGCCACCGATCCCTCCGCGTCGAGTGGCGCGGTCTCGACTCTCGGCACCGTCGCCAACCAGGCGCTGCTGCGCGCCCAGGGCATGGAGGCCGCTGCCGCCGAAACGGCCAGGGAGCAACTCCAGGTCGTTGTCCATCGCCGCTACAATCCCGAGGGCATCTCGCAATACAACATCGTGCCCGGCCTGCTCGGCGTCATCTTGCAGATGACCATGGTGATGATGACGTCGATGGCGCTGACGCGTGAGACCGAGCGCGGCACGATGGAAAACCTGCTCGCCATGCCGGCGAGCCCGGCCGAGATCATGCTCGGCAAGGTGCTGCCCTATCTGGTTGTCGGCGCGGTCCAGGTGACGGTTGTGCTAGTCGCCTCCAAACTGCTGTTTGCCATTCCCTTCATCGGCTCGTTGCCGCTGCTGTTGTCGGCCATCCTGGTGTTCGTGCTGGCGCTGGTGCTGCTCGGCTACACGATATCGACCATCGCCCGCACCCAGATGCAGGCGATGCAGCTGACCTTCTTTTTCTTCCTGCCGTCGATCCTTTTGTCGGGGTTCATGTTCCCCTATCGCGGCATGCCCGGCTGGGCCCAGGCGCTGGGCGAAATCCTGCCGCTGACGCATTTCCTGCGCATCATCCGCGCCGTCATGCTCAAGGGCGCCGAATTTCCTGCCATTGCCTCGGAAATCGGCATTCTCGGCCTGTTCGTGCTGTTCTTCGCCGCGCTTGCGCTGTTCCGCTTCCGCCGCACGCTCGACTGAGGCGAGCCCGCGTCCAAGGGCTTTTTCCCGCGGGGGGTGCTCTGCTAGATTGGAAGCTGCCAACGGAGAGGTGGTATATGCTACGCGGGGCAGCAGTATTTTGGCTGGTGGCAATCCCGTTTGCTTTGACCTTTGCTGGCGTTGCTGCCGCTTCAGACCTCTATACGACGATGACCATCACCAGCGGCACGGCGCCCGAGCGGCGCGACATCGGCTTTGCCAATTGCCTGCGCGATGTCGTCGTCAGGGTGACGGGCGATCAGCGGCTGGCCAGCACGTCACGGGTCGAGCAAGAGGCCAGACGGGCGGGCGAGCTGATCGCCAGCTACCAGTTCCGCGACCGCATGAGCGGCACGCCGATCCATGACGAGCAGGGCAGTTACGACCGGCCGCACGACCTGACCTGTGTCTTCGACACGACGAAGCTTGATGCATTCCTTCGCGAGGCAGGCAGAGCGCCTTGGCCTAACCGTCCGCGCATCGTCGCGGTCATTGGCATCCACGATATGAAGGGCCGTGACGGCCTGCTTGCCTCCGACAGCTCGGGAGCGCGTGACAAGGATATGCGCGCCTCGCTCATGGCTTCGGCCGATCGGCTGGCGCTGACGCTCATCTTGCCGGCCCAGGCCGAGTTCGAGCGGCGTGGTGCCTCGCCAAAGATGTTTTCCGATGAGCGGGTTCTTGACGGTCTCGCCGATGCCGCCGGCGGCGATGTCGTTCTCGCTGGGCGCATCGTCTGGAGTGACCATCCGCCAGGTTGGACTGCCGAATGGCATCTGAGCGGGCGGGACGAGCGCTGGGGGACAAAAGGCGTCGGCTTCGACGACGCCTTTCGCAATGCGCTGTCGGGCGCCGCACAGCTGCTGTCGGGGAATGGGGCGCCGTAGGGTCTCGCGGCGCGAACGGCACTACCCGCAATCACCCCAACAGCGAACGCACCCGCTTCTCGCCGCCGGCTTTTCGCCATGCGTTGAAGCGGTGGGTGGCGGCCGCGAATGATATCTTCATCGACTGCGCCACCGAGTAGCGCGACTTGCCGTCGTCGAACATGCGGTAGCAGCACTCGACGCCGTCGGGCGTCAGCTTGCCGTCGCAGGTCTTGTTGTGCGGGTTGGCGGGGTCGAATTTCTCCGGCTGCGGTTCGAGCATGCCCTTGAGGCGGGCAAGGTCGGCCTCGATGCTGGCGATCAGCTCGAGCACGGGCTTGGGGTCGAAACGTTCGGCTTGCTGCTTGGCCGGCATCGGAAAACCTCTCTCATGTGAGATTAGGCTATATAGCCAAACTTTTCCCTATAACAAGAAGTGCTGACTTGATTTTCGGCGCAGCGGGAAAAATGTCTTCGGCGCGGCCGCATTGACCATGGGCCTGCTGCATCATAATTTAGAATCATTCTAATCTGAGGGTGTTTCCCATGTTGTCTCGCGTCTTCGGCTTCGGCCGCCGTGCCTTTGATTCCTTGACCGAGCAGGAAATCCTGGCGCTTGCGATTTCCTCCGAAGAAGACGACGGCCGCATCTACCGCGCCTACGCCGATGGCTTGCGCGACGAATACCCCCAATCGGCCAAGCTGTTCGAAGCCATGGCCGAGGAGGAAGACGGTCACCGAGATCAGCTGATCGAACAGCACCGCAAGCGTTTCGGCGAACGCATTCCGCTGATCCGCCGCGAGCACGTCAAGGGCTACTACGAGCGCAAGCCCGACTGGCTGGTGCGCCCGCTCGGTATCGACAAGGTGCGCTCGCAGGCCGAACTTATGGAACAGCAGGCCTATCGTTTCTACGTCGAAGCCGCCAGGCACACGACGGACGCCTCGACCCGCAAGCTTCTGGACGAATTGGCCGCTGCCGAGCAGAACCACGAGCTCACCGCCCAGCATCTCGAGGAAAAGCACGTCACCGGCGAGGTCAAGACGAGCGAGGCCGACACCGAGCGCCGGCAGTTCATCCTGACCTATGTCCAGCCCGGGCTTGCCGGATTGATGGACGGCTCGGTGTCGACGCTTGCGCCCGTCTTCGCGGCCGCCTTTGCCACCCAGGATACCTTCCAGACCTTCCTGGTCGGTCTCGCGGCGTCGATCGGCGCCGGCATTTCGATGGGCTTCACCGAGGTCGCCTCCGACGATGGCAAGCTGTCGGGACGCGGCTCGCCGATCAAGCGTGGCATCACCACCGGCGTCATGACGTCGCTCGGCGGCCTGGGTCATGCCTTGCCCTATCTCATTCCGCATTTCTGGACCGCGACGGCAGTTGCCGCCGTCGTAGTGTTCTTCGAGCTGTGGGCCATCGCCTACATCCAGAACCGCTTCATGGAGACGCCGTTCCTGCGTGCCGTGTTCCAGGTGGTGCTCGGCGGCGCGCTTGTGTTCGGGGCAGGCGTCCTGATCGGCAATGCCTGAGGCTGAGGTGTCTGCGTTGCCCCTCACCCTTACCCTCTCCCCGTGAAGAACGGGGAGAGGGAGACGTCGCCGTCGCGGTCGGCTTCATCGGCGTGAGCGCTGCGGCCAGCCTCCTTCTCCCGTTGTTACGGGGAGAAGGTCCGGCAGGGATAAGGGGCAGCGCAAACGGTTCCGTCATCCATGCGCCTCCCGGCCATCCCAAGGCGCCTCCGCCCGTTCGTCCAGCCCGTAGTCCCGCACCACATGCGCAATGCGCAGCCGGTACCCGGCAAACACCCCGCTGCGACCGGCTGCCTGCGCCTGGCGGTGCTCTTCCGTGTTCCGCCACGCGCTCACCGCCGTCTCGTCGCGCCAGAACGACAGCGACAACAGCCGTCCGGCGTCCGTCAGGCTCTGGAACCGTTCAATCGACAGGAAACCGTCGATGCCCTGCAGTAGCGGCCTGAGCTCGGCGGCGATGCCGAGATAGGCGTCGCGCCGGCCCTCCGCTGGCTCGACCTCGAAGATGACCGCGATCATGGCGTCACCAGCCTGGCGTGCGGCTCCGACGCCAGCTTCAGGAACACCCGGTCCTCCTTCAGGATGAAACTTTTGCGCTTGGCGAATTCGTAGTTCTCGCGGCCGGCCGGATCGGCCGCCAGCCGCGCCCGGTAGGTTTCGTAGGCCGCCAGGCTCTCGACGGTGTAGACACCGTAGGCCGTCGTCGCCGAGCCTTCGTGCGGGGCGAAATAGCCGATCAGGTCGGCGCCGCAGCGCGGGATCGCCTGGCCCCAGTTGCGGGCATACTCCTCGAAGGCCGCCTTGCCGAACGGGTCGATCTGATAGCGGATGAAGCAGGTGATGGTCATTGGGATCTCCATGTGGACAAGGTTCGACCGGCGTCGAAGCATTCGGCGTGGTCGCCGTGCTAGCGCCAGAAGGGTTTGGCGATTTCGCGTTCGACGTCGCGGCGGCTGAGGCCGATGTCGTTCAGCGCATGGTCGTCGAGTTCAGACAGGTCGAGCCGCTGCAGGTGGCGGTCGTAGCCTCGGGCGAGGAACCGCAGGATCAGGCGAAACGCTCGATCTGCTTGATGTTGCGGCTGTGCGGCGAGTTGGGTCTTCGTCGTCATTGCGATCTCCTTTCTGGCCGGAGAATACGCATTGCCTGGCGATGACGCTTCGACTAGCATCAAACTATGGAGGTAAGTCAGCCATGAAGGAAGGTCCAGACATCGCCCGCGTCGCCGCCCTGGTTGGCGACCCGGCGCGTGCCAACATGCTGACCGCCCTGATGAATGGCGGCGCCTTGACGGCCAGCGAACTGGCGCTCGAAGCCGGCGTCAGCCTGCCGACGGCAAGCTCCCATCTCGCCAAGCTGATGGACGGCAAGCTGCTGACCGTGGCGAGCCAGGGCCGGCACCGCTACTACGCGCTGTCAGGCACCGAGGTCGCGACCATGATCGAGGCGATCAGCGGCGTCGCTGCCAATGCGGGTCCCCAGCGCGCCCGGCCCGGTCCGCGCGACAAGTCGATGCGCGAAGCCCGTGTCTGCTACGACCACCTGGCGGGCGATCATGCGGTCGCGATGTTCGACCGCTTCGTCGCCGAGGAAATCATCCTGCGCGATGACGTGACGGTGAGGCTCGGGCCCGTCGGTGCCGGTTTCTTCGCCTCCGTCGGCATCGACACCTCGAAACTCGGCTTGTCGCGGCGCCCGATGTGCAGGGCCTGCCTCGACTGGAGCGTGCGGCGTTCGCACCTTGCCGGATCGCTCGGCACCGCCATCCTCGAGAAGATCCTCGCCGAAAAATGGGCGCGGCGACCGGCAGGGAGCCGGGTCGTCGAATTTACGCCGCCCGGCCGCAAGGCATTCGAAAGACTGTTCCTCGCCTGACTGCGAAATCCCACGACGAGGCGACCAGAACCGGCTGTTGCGATGTAACGACGCTCTGAAACCTGTGGATAGCTACGCGGCGATCTACGGATACATCCGTGGCGCAAAAGACACATCTTAACCAATGCCGCCCGAATAGGCCTAAATGCCCAGAAAAGAACGCATTTCAGCCAAGATCGGGCGCATTTTCACACGAAGATTAACGTCGCGTTCACCGAAGATTCACAACCGCCGGCTATGATCGCTTCCACATTCGGAACGGGCTTCCGAAGGGACAGGGATAAGAACAATGGCTATCTGGAACCAACTCACTCACGCCGCCGTGGTGCTGCGCGAATTCATCGCGCCAACCTATCGCCCCGAGCGCCACTACATGCGCGGTCCCGGCCCGGCCTGCGCGCGTCGCGAACACTCGCTGCACAGCCGCGTGACGTTTCACTGATCATGACCGTTAGCTCGCGTCATGAAAGCCGCCTCGCGCGGCCGATGAACGACCATCGCAGCACGACCTTGCGCGGCGAACGCCGGGCGATCTCTACCCGCCTCTAAGGCTCCGACGCCTGCCGCGGCGCGAGCCCGGCGACAGCACGCCCCCAACACATCCGACCGCTTGCCTCGAAAGTCGACTTTGATTTTCGGACGCGTTGCCGCATCGCTATCGTTTTTCACCACAGTTCGTGGCGGATGTTCAGATCCTTGATGACGGGGACGTCGCGCAGCATCTTGCACACGCGCTGGATGTTTGGCCACGCGGCTGCCGCCTTGCCCGGCTCGGGATGCCAGTAGGCGAGCATCAGCAGATAGACGTCGACGATCGACATGCGTTCGCCGGCCAGCCACTGACGGCCTTCAAGCGCCGCTTCGACAACGCCAAAGCCACGATCGGCTTCGGCAATCGCTGCGGTCTTGACGCCGTCCGCGCCATTGGGATCGGCGCTGTATCGCGGCGCGTAGTAGATGCGCAGGATCACCGGGTACATCACCGACGTCAGGAACGTCATCCAGCGCAGGAAGTCGGCGCGGCCCGCGGCCCCGGGCGGCGGCGCCAGTTTGGCATTCGGAAACCGTTCGGCGATCAACTGGCACATGGCAGCGGATTCGGTCATCGATTGGCCCTCCGGCAGCACCAGCGCCGGCACCTGGCCCAGCGGGCTGATCTTGCCGAATTGCTCGTCGGGATTGATGCCCTTGATGACGTTGACCCGTTCGAACGGCGCGCCCGCCATCTCCAGTGCGGCCTCGACAACGAAGCCGCCGCTGCCGGCGCGCGTGTAAAGCTTGTACATTTTCATCCCCCAGGCACTTGGCTGCCGGTCTCCCTCCAGCGGCTTCGATTTGACATGCGTCGAGCCGGCTTATCAAGTCGGGCCAATCTCCTGCCAGGATGCAATTTCATCGGTCCAGGAGCTGCGTCGCCCTGACCCGGCGGCAGATACTGCAAGAAAAAAATCCCTGTCGAAATTGCCTCCTGTTGCGCGACTTCCGTTCGGCCAGCGACGACGCGGCCCGTCAAGCACAGGAGACGACCGTGCAGTACATGCCTCATTCATGTCGACGAGGCAGCTATGGCGCCGTCCGCTCCTTTCTGGAGCGGACGCGGGCAGGGCTTGCGGACAGGTGATTGGCTTTTTCGGTGATGCGACGAACGAAGACGCCGCTGCAGCCCTCATGGTGAGCCTGTCGAACCATGACGGCGCTTGGCACCAGATAGTTAGCCGCCCAATCCCTCGAACAGCACCGTCGAAAGATAGCGCTCGGCGAAAGACGGGATGATGACGACGATGTTCTTGCCGGCGTTTTCCGGCCGCGAACCGACGATCACCGCCGCCTGAAGCGCCGCGCCCGAGGAAATGCCGACCGGCACGCCTTCCAGCCGCGCGACGAGCCGGGCGTTGGCGATCGCGTCCTCGTTGGAGACCTTGACGATCTCGTCATAGATGGTGGTGTCGAGCACCTTCGGCGCGAAGCCCGCGCCGATGCCCTGGATCTTGTGTGGTCCCGGCTGGCCGCCCGAGAGAACCGGCGAGCCTTCCGGCTCGACCGCCACCACGTGCAGCGACGGCTTGCGCGCCTTGATCACCTGGCCGACGCCGGTGATCGTGCCGCCCGTGCCGATGCCGGCGACCAGGATGTCGATCGATCCCTGGGTGTCGTTCCAGATCTCCTCGGCCGTGGTCTGGCGGTGGATTTCCGGGTTGGCCGGGTTCTCGAACTGTTGCGGAATGACAGCGTAGGGGATGGACTGCATCAGTTCCTCGGCCTTGGCGATGGCACCTTTCATGCCCTTGGCGCCTTCCGTCAGCACCAACTCTGCGCCGAGCAGCGCCAGCATCTTGCGGCGCTCGATCGACATCGTCTCGGGCATGGTCAGGATCAGCTTGTAGCCCTTGGCTGCAGCGGCGAAGGCCAGCGCGATGCCGGTGTTGCCCGAGGTCGGCTCAACCAGCGTGCTCTTGCCGGGAACGATCCGGCCGTCGGCCTCGAGCGCCTCGATCATCGCCACGCCGATGCGGTCCTTGACGCTGGCGATCGGGTTGAAGAACTCGAGCTTGGCCAAGAGGTTCGCTGCCACGCCCTTTTCCTTGGCGAACTTGTCGAGGCGCACCAGCGGGGTGTCGCCGATGGTTTCGGCGATCGAGTTGTAGATGCGTCCGCGGCCGGGTGTCCGCGTGGAGGTGACGGGCTTGTTCATAGGTATCGCTCCCGAGATATGCCTGAGATATGTGCGACGAAGATAGGGTGTCGCAACGCAAATTCCGAGTGGCCGCCATGCTGATTAGACGCAAGGCGCGGAATAGTGTTCCAGCGAAAGGCGATACGCGGGAAGAAAATTCCCGAAGCGTCCCTATTGGCGGAAGGCGATGGCCGCCGCGGCCCCGACCATGAAGGCCGCCGCCGTACGGTTGAGCAGCTTCAGCGCCCGCGGCGTCTTGAGGAACCAGCGCGCCTTCGAGGCGAGCACCAGATACGGCACCAGCACCACCAGCAGCACGGCGATGGTGATCGCCACCAGGATGCCGTAGTCGGCCAGTGTGATGGTGCGCAGGTCGACGACGGTCGGGGTGATCGCCAAATAGAAGATCATCGTCTTGGGGTTGCCGAGCGTCACCGTCAGTCCGGCGAGGAAGCTCGACAGCAGGCCGCCCTTGCCCTTCTTCGCCTCGACGGTCTCGGGCGTGATGCCGCTCGTCCAGAAATTCCACGCCAGATAGCCGAGATAGGCGACGCCGACCCATTTGATCGCCAGGAACACCATGCCGAAGGTCTGCGCGACCACGGCAAGCCCCAGAACCACGGCGGTGAGATAGGTCAGGTCGCCGACCACCAGCCCGAGCGACATCGCCAGCGACGAGCGAAAGCCGGAACCCAGCGCGCGGGCCACGAGCGCGGTCACGCCCGGTCCGGGGATGGCGGCGGCAATGGCGAGTGCGCCGCTGTAGGCGAGAAATCCTGTAAGCGTCATCGGAAAGGGCCTGGCGGTCGGTTGATCGCCGGCTCTATGACACGAATGCCGTTTCCTGGAAATGTCGCGTCGCTTGGACCAGCGATCACATTTTGCAGAAATTGCCGTTTCGGACATCGACATGTCGCGTCTCGTCGTGTACCCGCACGGTCCCGCTGCGGCCTCATTGGATCAGGCCGCCCGTTCACGCAGCAAAATTCAGGACAAGACGATGCGACCGGCTTTCGGCGGCATAGACTTTGGCACTTCCAATTCGACCGTCGGCGTCATCGAGAACGGTCGTCCCCGGCTCGTTGCGCTCGAAGGCGACAGCGTCACGCTGCCTTCGGCCATCTTCTTCAACTTCGAAGACGATAACACCGCCCTCGGTCGCCGCGCGATTGGCGAATACACTGACGGCGCCGAAGGCCGCCTGATGCGCGCGCTGAAAAGCGTGCTCGGCTCGTCGCTGGTGCATGAGAAGACCCGCATCAAGGCCAAGCAGATCGCCTTCACCGATATCATCGGCATGTTCGTCGGCCACCTGAAGGACAAGCTCGAAACCCATGTCGGGGAGCCGGTCGAAAACGTCGTGCTCGGCCGTCCCGTGCAGTTCGTCGATGAAGACGCTGCGGCGGATGCTGCCGCCCAGGGCGAGCTCGAAAAGGCGGCGCGTGCGCAAGGCTTCAAGCACATCGACTTCCAGTTCGAACCGATTGCCGCCGCGCTCGACTACGAGCGCACCGTCACGCGCGAGGAACTGGCGCTGATCGTCGACATGGGCGGCGGTACCTCCGACTTTTCCATCGTCCGCGTTTCGCCCGAGCGCGCGGCCGCTAACGACCGCAAGGCCGACATCCTCGCCAACCGAGGCATCCACATCGGCGGCACCGATTTTGACCGCCTGCTCTCCATCGCCAACGTCATGCCCGAGCTCGGCTACCTGACGCCGACCAAGGACGGCAAGCGCAACCTGCCGGCGGGCTATTTCATCGATCTCGCCACCTGGCAGCGCATCAACCTGCTCTACACGCCCAAGGCCAAGCTCGACCTGCGCCAGATACGCTTCGAAGCACAGCGGCCCGACCTCGTCGACCGCATGATCGAGGTGGTCGAGGAACGGTTCGGCCACGCGCTCGCGACCAAGGTCGAAAAGGCCAAGATCGAGCTGACCGATGCCGAGGAGACCTCCATCGACGTGTCGTTGCCGGGCGCGAAATTCAGCGCCGCAATGACCCGCAAGGGGCTGGAAGACACGATCCGCACCGAAGTCGGGCGCGTCACGGCAACTGTCGCCGACACCCTCGCCGAAGCCCGGGTCAAGGCCTCGGACATCACCGCCGTGTTCCTGACCGGCGGTTCGACCGCCATTCCGCTGGCCCGCGAAAGCATTCTGGCACTGGTGCCGCAAGCCAAGGTGGTGCAGGGCGATGCCTTCGGCTCGGTCGGCCTGGGCCTCGCGCTCGACGCCCAGCGCAAGTTCGGCTGAACATCCACGACTTGGGCGCCGTCGTCGTTTCAGCGCCGCCGTCCATGGTCGAACCGCTTCAGGTCTCGTCGGACTTCATCAGGAAACGGCTGGCCACCCAGCACAGCGTCGCCCAGGCAAAGCCGGCGCACCAGCCGGCGAGCACGTCCGAAGGCCAGTGCACGCCGAGATAGACCCGGCTGATGCCGACCATCAGCGTCGTCAGCACCGCGATGGCGAAGACGAAGACAGTCGTTGCCACTCCCGGCAGGAACCGCGCCAGGAGTGCGCCGAGCGTCAGGTAGGTCACCGCCGAAAGCATGGCATGGCCGCTTGGAAAGCTCATCGTGTGCACCTGTGCCAGGTGTGGCACGAGATCGGGGCGCGGCCGGTCGATGCCGAGCTTGAGCAGGCTGGACAGCACCTGTCCGCCGGCCACCGACACAAACACGAACAGCGCCGGCCCGAAACGTCTGGTGATGCACAGATAGATGATGGTGATGGCGGTGATGTAGATCAGCACCGCCGCGCTGCCGAGCGCAGTGATGTCGCGCATCGCCTCCTCGAGCCAGGAGGGGCCGATCGGGTCGGCGGTGTTGCCCGCCTCGCGGAAGAACAGCAGGATGTCCGTGTCGAAGGCATGCGCCGCCGCATCGCGCGCGATCTCGGAAAGCTCGACGAATCCCCACAAGCCGCCGGCAATGATGATGCCCGCCGCCAAAAGCGAAAACTCGATCCTGTTCCACAAAGTCTGCCGCATCGTCCTGCCGTCCGCCTTTCGGTTGCTTGCACGTTCCGGACCAGCGTCCGCGCAATGGTCGGGGCAAGAAATCGCCGCTCCTTCCGGTTTGAAACGTGAGCGGCATTCCAAGGTCGTATAACCAACGCCGATTTCCGGCGATACTGTCATGCTGCTGTTATCTCATCCGATTAGCGGTCTCGGCGAACCCCAAGCCGAACACCCGCCAGAGGTTATCAGATGAACCAGCCCTACGATCACAAGTTCCGTACGTCGATGCTCGAGGACAATGACGGTCCCGGCCACAACCCGACCGACAACCGCACCATGGGCGACATCATCGCCAGGCGGTTCTCCCGCCGCGGCTTCCTCAAGGGGTCGCTCGCTGTCTCGGCCATCGCCGCCACCGTCAGCCCGATCGCCATCATCCTCGCCGACGATGCCCGCGCCGCCGGCGGCTCGGCTTTCAGCTTTGACGAGGTCGAGGCCGGCATCGACGACAAGCACCATGTTGCCGCTGGTTACGATGCCGACGTCCTGCTGCGCTGGGGCGATCCGATCTTTGTCGACGCCCCGGAGTTCGATCCCACCAACCAGTCGGCCGAAGCGCAAGCCAGGCAGTTCGGCTACAACAACGACTATGTCGGCTATGTGCCTCTCGAAGGCTCGTCCGAGCACGGCCTGCTGCTGGTCAACCACGAATACACCAACGAACACCTGATGTTCCCCGGCATCGTCAAGATCGTCGAAGGCAAGATCGAGGTTGCCCCTGCCGACCAGAAGCGCGTCGACATCGAGATGGCCGCTCATGGTGGTTCGATCGTCGAAATCCGCAAGGACGCGGGCAAGTGGCAGCCGGTGCGCGATGGCAAGCTCAATCGCCGCATCACGTCCACCACCGAGATGCAGCTGACCGGCCCGGCCGCCGGCCACGACCGCTTGAAGACTAACGCCGATGCCTCGGGCACCAAGGTGTTCGGCACGCTCAACAACTGCGCCGGCGGCGTCACGCCCTGGGGCACCTACATCATGGCCGAGGAAAACTTCCACGGCTATTTTGGCGGCGAGCTGCCGGTCGACCACCCCGAAGCCGCCAACTACAAGCGCCTCGGCGTGCCGGAAGGCACCTATGAGTGGTTCAAGTTCTACGATCGCTTCGACGTTTCCAAGGAGCCGAACGAGCCCAATCGCTTCGGCTGGATCGTCGAGGTCGACGTCAACGACCCGAACTCGCTGCCGAAAAAGCGCACCGCGCTCGGCCGCTTCAAGCACGAGGGTGCCGAATCCATCGTGGCCAGCGACGGCCGCGTCGTCTTCTATCTCGGCGACGACGAGCGCTTCGACTACGTCTACAAGTTCGTGACCAAGGGCAAGTTCAACGCCGACGACCGCGCAGCCAATCTCGACCTGCTCGACGAAGGCATCCTCTATGTCGCCAGGTTTGCCGAGGACGGCTCGTTTGAATGGCTGCCGTTGGTCCAGGGCGAGGGGCCGCTGACTTCCGACAACGGCTTCGCCACCCAGGCCGACGTCGTCATCGAGGCCCGCCGCGCCGGCGACCTTCTCGGCGCCACCAAGATGGACCGTCCCGAGGACATCCAGCCCAACGGCGTCAACGGCAAGGTCTATGTCATGCTGACCAACAACACCAAGCGCAAGGCCGACCAGGTCGACGCCGCCAACCCGCGCGCCGAGAACGCCTTCGGCCACATCATCGAGCTGATCGAGGACGGGGGCGACTTTGCCGCCACCAGGGGCAAGTGGGAAGTGCTGCTCAAGTGCGGTGATCCTGCGGTCGCCGAGGTCGGCGCCTCGTTCTCGACCTCGACCACCGAGAATGGCTGGTTCGGCATGCCGGACAATTGCGCCGTCGACTCCGCCGGCCGCCTGTGGGTCTCGACCGACGGCAACTCACCCAAGGCCACTGGCCGCACAGATGGTCTCTGGGCCGTCGACACCGAGGGCGAAGCGCGTGCCACCTCCAAGCTGTTCTTCCGCGTGCCTGTCGGCGCCGAGATGTGCGGCCCGCTGTTTGCGCCCGACGACCAGACCGCCTTCGTCGCCGTCCAGCATCCCGGCGACGGTGGCGAGGATTGGGAAGGTTTTGGCCGCCCCTCCTACTACGAGGACCTGTCGACCCGCTGGCCCGACTTCAAGCCCGACATGCCGGTCCGCCCGGCCGTCGTTGCGATCACCAGGCAGGGCGGCGGCAAGATCGCCGTCTGATCGCGACCGATCCTGTGTGACGAGAGTGGGGGCCGCTAGCCCCTATTCTTTTGGCCGACCTAGCCGCGTCATTCCCGCCACTCTCCGCTTGCTTTGCTCGCCGACGGAGGGGTACTGGCGACGGGCCGTGGAGGCGCCTTCGCCGCCCCCTGACTCGTGGAAGTCGGAGACGCCCAAGTAGCCCTCATGGTGAGCCTGTCGAACCACGAGGGCGCTAGACGACCAGTGGTCTAGCCAAAAGGGGTTCGGCGATGATTAAAGACGGACACCAACGGTTGCCTGGCGCCCTCGTGGTTCGACAGGCTCACCATGAGGGCTACGGAGATGCTTCCGCCCCATCGTGAACTCCTGGATTTCGCCCGTGCTCTACTTGAGGAGGCGCTTCCCTTCCTCCGTCATTCCCGACCTCGTGAGGGAGCGAAGCGAGCGGAGAGTGTCGGGAATCCATGCCGTGGCGCAGACGACATCAGGTGCGGCGCAGGATTTGGCCCTGCACTCGATCTTTCATGTGAATGCGGAGGCGAGCTCCCGCTGACCCTACTTCCCGGCGAGTGCCGGCCCGAGAGTGATCAGCGCCACGGCGACCACCGCGAAGCCGACGCCTATACCCTGTATGCCGCTCAGTCTCTCGCCGAAATACAGGATCGCGACGAGATTGACGGCGATCAGCTGGATAACCGCCGACAGCGAGAACGACACGGACATGCCGAACTCGCGCACCAGGCGCAGCATGATCAGGTTGCCGAGCGAATACAGGATCAGTGTCACCACCAGCTTGCCGATGGTCGGCTCCAGGCCCCAGGTCTTGGCCACCATGGCGGCAATCAGGAAGATGACGGTCGACAGACCGAGCAGCGAAAGGCCGAAGGCGGACATGCGTTGAGGGCTCCAAGCAAGTCCGCGATTTGCTCCGAATGCCGCTCTAACGTCAAGCAGGCGGGCGACACACTCCAGCGCTATCGCGCCATGCGAGGCAAAAACCCTCCCGTCCGAAGACGGGAGGGGGACGTGGCTTCAAGTCTTGGGAGCCCCTGATGCCATCAGGGATAGGTACACTTGCCCTTCTGCGGTTCGCCCTGGGGGCCGGGCGTGCCGGTTTCCTCCCAGTCGCCGCCATGGCCGGCGCAGTAGGCAATCATCAGGTTGCACGACGCCTTGTTGTTGCAGGTCTCGACATGGCCCTCGGACTGGCCGCCGCCCGGCGCCTTGAGACCGAGCTGGTGCGGCGGCGGGGCCGGCACGCGGGCCTTGAGCTGGGCTGCGGAAGCTGCGCCGGCAACGGCCGACATCGAGAGCGCCAGCGTTGCGATCAGCGACGCGCGGATGATGGAAGCAGTCATGGTCATTGCGGTTCTCCTCTGTGACGCCTTTGATCTTGCGGCTCGATGGCCGCCACGATCATGGGTGTCGCGGTCGGAGAGGAAGGTTCACGCGCCTCGAAAGATTTTCTGTCGGCTCGGCTGCGGCCGCTACTCCAGTTGCTGGGGCGGCGTCTTGACCATCAGCACCCAGTTCCGGCCGGGGTTGGCCCACTCGTCCTTGACCATCGGCCGCGTCGCCACCTCGCGGTAGCCGGCATGTTCGTAGAGCCGCCGCGCCTTGGGATTGGCGTCCGAAACGATCAGGCTCGTGCCGTTACAGCCGGTGGCCTCGGCGATGGTGTCCGCCATGCCGAGCAGCCGTGTCCCGCAGCCCTGTCCGCGCATTTCCGGCACGGTCGTCAGCACGTTGACATACCAGGTGCCGACCGCCATCGCCTCGAGTTCGTTCATCGGCACGAACATGTCAGGTGCATTCGGATCGACCGGCGCCGGCACGATCGGGTAGCCGATCAGGCAGGCGATGACCCGGCCATGCTCCAGCACCACGGCGTTGCGGTAGGAGAAGCTGCCTTCCTCGCGCAAGGCCCGCTGTCGGCCGACTTCCCATGGGTCTCCGCCATTTGCCATCTTGGTCCAGAGATAGAGCGGCAAGCCGTCGCCGGCCATGTTGACCAGCTTGGCCAGCACCGCGGCGTCCTCCTTGGTCGCCGGTCGCGCATGCGCGGCAAGACCTTCATGGCTCGGCAGGGCTTCTTCGGCCATCTTTTCTCTCTTCTCCCATGCCCTTGCGCAGGCGGGGTATTGGAACGTCCGCGGCGGGCCGCGTCAACCGCCGGCCGCCGTTCGAATATCACCGATTTTAAACTTGATATTTGTACTCATGTTTTGTAGGTGCTTGGACGGCGGCCGCTGATGCAGCTGCGCCGGACGGGCTGCTCAGACAGGAGAAAGACCGAAATGATGCATTTCGTTCCCATGCCGCGCCGGCCAGACCCCCGCGATGGCGATGCGGCGGATTCGGAGCATCTGGCCTTGCGTGCCCGTGTCGAGGTGCTGGGCGCCGAAGTTTGCGCCGCCCGCCGCGCCGCCAACGAAAGCCTTGACCGCCTCAACGCGCTGATGCAGCCCGATGTCGGCGAAAGCAGCGTGTTTGTGTCGTTGCTCGACCTTCACAGCCGCGACAAGGAGGCGTTGTTTGAAGCCATGCGCCGGCTCGAAGCCGCGCGCGAAAAGCTGCGCCGGGCCGCGAGCTAGGTCCGCCACCAGATCCCTTTGCGCCACGAGGCGCCCATCGAACCCCGCGCCACAAGGCGCCCGTCGAACCGGAGACTGCAGTCTTGGCACATTCGAGCGAAAACGAACGCCGTCACGAGGACGCGCAGGCCCATATCCGCGCCACCGTCATGAACGAGATCTGCGAGGTCATGCACAAGACCGGCCTGCCGCCGATGGTCGTGATGTGCCTCGTCGCCCAGGCTGTCGGCTCGATCTATCGCGAAACGGCCGACGCCCATTCGGGGCCGTCTGCCTGCGGCTGCGGCTGGCGTCCGCACGAGGGCAGCGACGTCGACGTGCTGTGCTCGGCGCTGCTGGTCGCCTGCACCCGTCGCCAGCGCCGCGATCTCATGACGATGCAGATCGCCGGCCGCGCCTAGGCCTGTCGCGTTCCAGATCCGGCCGGCCGGCAGAGCTCCGTCGCCGGCCGCCATCTCCCGCGCCGGTGGCCTGTGGCCGCAAAGCCCTGCTTGTTAACCCTTGCCGCCCCTGCTAAAGCGCGGCGCATGACCACACCGCTCGACCACATCCGCAATTTCTCCATCGTTGCCCACATCGATCACGGCAAGTCGACGCTTGCCGACCGGCTGATCCAGTCCACCGGCGGGCTGGAACTGCGCGAGATGACCGAACAGGTCCTCGACAACATGGACATCGAGCGCGAGCGCGGCATCACCATCAAGGCCCAGACCGTTCGCCTCAATTACAAGGCCAAGAACGGCGAGGACTACGTCCTCAACCTGATCGACACGCCCGGCCACGTCGACTTCGCCTATGAGGTGTCGCGCTCGCTGTCGGCCTGCGAAGGTTCGCTGCTCGTCGTCGACGCGTCCCAGGGCGTCGAGGCGCAGACGCTGGCCAACGTCTACCAGGCCATCGACAACAACCACGAGATCGTGGTCGTGCTCAACAAGATCGACCTGCCTGCCGCCGAGCCCGAGCGCATCAAGGAGCAGGTCGAGGAAGTCATCGGCATCGACGCTTCGCAAGCTGTCTACATCTCGGCCAAGACCGGCCTCGGCATCCCCGACGTGCTGGAGGCGATCGTCACCCAGCTGCCGCCGCCGCGCGAGGGCGACATCGACGCGCCGCTGAAAGCCATGCTGGTCGACAGCTGGTACGACACCTATCTCGGCGTCATCGTCCTGGTCCGCATCATCGATGGCAAGCTCAAGAAGGGCCAGACCATCCGCATGATGGAGACCAACGCCAAATACCTGGTCGAGCGCACCGGCGTCTTCACCCCGAAGATGATCCAGGTCGACGAGCTCGGCCCCGGCGAGTTCGGCTTCTTCACCGGCTCGATCAAGGAAGTGGCCGACACCCGCGTCGGCGACACCATCACCGAAGACAAGCGCCCGACCGCCAAAGCCCTGCCGGGCTTCAAGCCGGCCCAGCCGGTGGTGTTCTGCGGCCTGTTCCCGGTCGACGCCGCCGACTTCGAGGATTTGCGCGCCGCGATGGGCAAGCTGCGTCTCAACGACGCCAGCTTCTCGTTCGAGATGGAAACCTCGGCCGCACTCGGCTTCGGCTTCCGCTGCGGCTTCCTCGGCCTGCTGCATCTCGAAATCATCCAGGAGCGGCTCGAGCGCGAGTTCAACCTCGACCTCATCGCCACCGCGCCTTCGGTCGTCTACCGCATGAACCTCAATGACGGGTCGACCAAGGAACTGCACAACCCCGCCGACATGCCCGACGTGGTCAAGATCGCCGCGATCGAGGAGCCGTGGATCCGCGCCACCATCCTCACACCCGACGACTATCTCGGCTCGATCCTCAAGCTGTGCCAGGAGCGCCGCGGCATCCAGGCCGACCTCTCCTATGTCGGCAAGCGCGCCATGCTGGTCTACGACCTGCCGCTCAACGAGGTCGTGTTCGACTTCTACGACCGGCTGAAGTCGATCTCCAAGGGCTACGCCTCCTTCGACTACCACCTCACCGACTACAAGGAAGGCGACCTCGTCAAGATGTCGATCCTGGTCAACGAGGAGCCCGTCGACGCGCTCTCCATGCTGGTCCACCGCACGGCGGCCGAAAAGCGCGGCCGCGTCATGGTCGAGAAGCTGAAGGAACTGATCCCGCAGCACATGTTCAAGATCCCGATCCAGGCCGCGATCGGCGGCAAGGTCATTGCCCGCGAGACCATCTCGGCGCTGCGCAAGGACGTCACCGCCAAGTGCTACGGCGGCGACGTCACCCGCAAGCGCAAGCTGCTCGAGAAGCAGAAAGAGGGCAAGAAGCGCATGCGCCAGTTCGGCAAGGTCGACATCCCGCAGGAAGCCTTCATCCAGGCGCTCAAGATGGGCGATAACTAGAAATACAATTGCTTTGCTTAGCGCACCGCGACTTCAAAAAAAGTTCGAATTTCTGCGGTCCATTCAAGATATTGCGGGATGCCCGAGCCTGCCGTTCGAATGTGAAGAGCGTCGTCTGGGTTCTTAATCAAGCCAAGACGTAGTTGGCTAAAGTTATTAAATATCTCTAGGAATGTGTTCTTGTTTCTATGGGCATAATAGTGCCTATGGTGCTTCATGTTGCTGAAAACACCATAGTTGAGTGCTATTGCGTTGTCGAAATCTATTTGAATTGGCGCGTTGACGGCCGTTAAAATTCGCCGAATTTGTGTGGGATCGCGAACAGTAGGTTCTTCTCTGCGGGCAATTTGGAGTGGCCGGCTCTTTTGTTTATATTGGCCTGAGCGCAGTATCTCCATGACCAAGGCGCTATACTCGCCATCTGCTAGGGCCTTTCGGCCAATCCGTCTAATACTCAGGCCGTTCGCTTGTTCTCGCCGAATGATCGAGATTGCGTAGGAACGCAGTGCGTCCACGCAGAGGTTGTCCAGCTCAACCACTAGACTGCCGAGGTACGGGGATGCTGCAAAATCTTGCTTCCACCCGCGACTAGAATAGGCGCCTTCTAGCCGCGAAATCTTGCGTCGCACGTTAAGTAAAGTCTTATGATAGTCGATACGCCAAGTCATATCTCGTTTTCTAGCGCAGCAAGTAGGTATGCAAATCGGAGGAACTTTTGATCGCCGACATTGGTCTTAGCAGAGCAGGCATTGACGAATTCAACCAGATCAGCGTCTGGGGCCTCCTGCGCCAGCGACTGATTGAGCGCAGAAAGCGTCAGGCCCATGGTCCTAATTCTCGCGAGTTCGCCTTGTTGCTTTTCGCTGAGATCAGGGATCAGGTTGTTTCCATTTTGCTTGGAGATTACGGCCGCGAGATAAGTGTAGAAGATATGCTTCCGGGCCAACCGCTCATAACTTCCGCCATCGAACTCGCGCCAGGCAGCAAAGGCAGCAGCAACAACGCGTCCGTATTCCATTGCTTGCCCAAATTCTCTGTCGTGGCGCTTGTAGAGTGCTTCGATATTGGTTGGTTTTGTTGTTATAAAACCATCCTCAAAGATCGAAATAAGATCAGAAAATATACGTGTATCAGCCATGCGGACAACGTCCCTACGGCTTAGAACTCCGGCCTTTATCAAGTCCTCCCTATAAAGGCGGGTAAGGTCAATAATAAACCATTTGAATTCGCCCTGATACTTCGCGTTTAGGAGTTCTTCAGCGTTCAAGGAGATGTTGTTTGCGTTCATTCTAGCGAACGACTCGCGGATATCGTCTTCTGGAACTCCGCTAAACTCATCGATTGAAAGTGAGTAGGACAGAAACGCTTCTTGCTCGTCGTCATCTAGGTCGCGATATCGCTTTTCGCGAAGCTGTATAGTTGGTATATTTTTAGAAAGCTTCATTTTGTTCTTATAGAACAGCAGCAAAGCGTGGCTTCTCTGTTGTCCATCGACAATTTCCTTAATGCTTTTGCGGGTTTTGAGATCAAACTTTGTATACAAAAAGAGCTTTGGTATGGGGTATCCCAGCAATATGGATTCAATAAAATAGGATCTTGCGTACGGGGTCCAGACCCCCTCTTCCCGCTGATACTCGTGATTTACGACGATTCGATCCTTTTCCATAGCTTCACAGTAGTCGGCCACGGACATCGGAGAGGCATTTGCCTTCATTTTGAACGTCTTTCGTATGTTGAAGATACTTCAAGAACGGGAGGTAAATTTGATGCAATCGATCTTTTATTTACAGTTATAATGTTGTGCTTGGCGCGAAAGCTGGATCGATGTCGGCAAGAATACCCACAGGAGTCGAATAGTTCATCGATAATATTTGGAACATCGATGAATATTTCCTTGTAATAAGATCCCTGAGTAACGATCGTAGCTGTATTTAAATTTTTAAAACTAGTTGCTATTTTAAATATAGATTTTTCCAAATTACGAAAATAACTATGGAAAAAACGGAAATAATACGTACTTGAGGCCTTTGATGGGTGTCGTCGAATTTTCTCGATAGCTGTGCGCGCTGTCAAGCTCTTGAGCGGAAGTTCTGGAGTGGGCACTGGCCCAGTCAGGACGCTTCCCAGCATGTTCTTTCGAAGTGCATCAAGGTCGATACCTGTTTCTTCTCGAAGCAGCAGAAGCTCGGGCAATGTCTTCATGACATAGTCAATTCGCGTGAGGTAAGGAGGGGACGTTATGACATGTGAGACATTTTGGTTCCATTCCGTCGAAGTCCAGTCCGCCGTAACCAGATTGGGAGGGCAGAAAATTGACGGCTCGCTATCTTTAGCCTTCCAAGCTGCCAGGGCGGTAAACGATGCGTCACATATGCGTAGTATCTCGTCCAGAGGAAGTTTCAATGCTTCCAGTCGGTCAGTTGCAAACCAAGTGGGGTTTTTGGAACGACTCTGCTTCGAGAGACGACGGCAAGACGTCATGAAGCCAAATCGTAGTATGTCATGTAGTTCTGTATCCGCGGAGGTCTTGGAGCGGTCAAGCAATATGGAGCACAACTCAAACACCGATGCATCGCGAACCAAATCAGGTTCAATCGAGCCAATCACGGCCTTTGCAGTGGCGCATGCGCGCTTGACATCGGGGGGCGACGCAGAGCGCGTCGCTGCGATTGGTTTCATTGCCGGGTTTATGTCGACGCCATACGATGGGATCCCGAGTCGAGCGCACACAGCTGTGGTGGTTCCTGATCCGTTCCAAGGATCCAAAATTGCGCCTTCATTGCCAATTGTTTTGAGGACTGATTCGACGAACTCATCGGAGAAGCCAGCGTAGTATGGATATACCGAGTCACGCCTAGTGGCGGCTGTGTGCTTTGGGGAGGCGAGCTTGTCTAACATGTCTGATTACTAGTCGAATGCAGCGGGAACGAACACCTACCAAGCGCGGGGGGCGCAAGTTTTTCAGACGCCGCTAGGTGGGATTGCGCAGGTCGAACGTGGCCTGCGCCGGCATCGCCGGCTTTTGTGGCTGAAGTGGGTGAATGCGAATGCTCCTCACCTCGCAAATCGCATCACCCAGTTCAACTCCCACGTCTCGCCGCCATCCCTAGACATCGCCTGTTCCCAGCGCGGGCTTTCATCAGGCGTCCAGAGAAACCGCACGCGCACCGGCACACCACCCTCGACATCGTCGCCATAGAAGATGCCGCGACCGTCCGCGAACTGCCCGATCGTCGGCGGAAACAGCCGGTAACTCCGGGTGTCGCTCCAGTAGATCGACCACAGCCCTGTCTCGGGATTGTAGAGCCTGAGCGTCATGCCGGTGAAGCCGCGCTCGGGCACCGTCATCTGGTCGAGATTGCCACCAAAGGTGCTGTCCGGCGCCTGCATCACCTTTTCGATGTGCGAGAACGCCGTGAACGTCTCCCAATCGTCCGAGCCCACCAGCCGCGCGCGCAGGCGTTCGTTGATCACAGTCCAGTCGCCGATCAGGAAATCGAAATCGTCAAAGCCGCTCATGCCATCCTCCTCAGGGATTGCAGGAGAGTAGCCGATGCCTCCTGACAGGCTGCTGTCAGGAGTTGTCAGGGGCGGCTTGACGTTGGCAGCACCCCGGGCTCATCTGCCGCCGCGATCCCGCCACACCTTCCGCCTAACGCCCGCTCCATGAAATTGCTCGCCGCCCTCCTTGTCCTGGCAACCCTCTCCGCCTGCGCTGCCCGCGCGCCGGTGCCGCCGGCGCCTGTGGCCGCACCTCCTGCCGCCGTGCCGCCGGCCGTCGAGCCGCTGCCGGAAGGCGTCAAGCCGCTGACCGTCGAGCAGGACGAGCAGATTTCGCAGCCGGTGGGCTGATCGGCGGGGCAAATTTCTCCGCGCGGCCAAAAATTTCTTGCGATGTAGCGACCCTTCACGCCGTCGGGTCCTGAGCCTGTCGATTGCGGCGACTGGCCGGTTTTCATTGTTTGCGCTTATGGGCTAAGGCGAGGCCTCAGACAAAAGCCCTGGACCGCCCGAAATGACCGCCAGCCACCACGCCCCGCTTTTCCTCGGCATCGACACCGGCGGCACCTACACCGACGCCGTGCTGTGGTCGGAGGCGCATGGCCCGCAGGGCAGGGTGCTGGCCAAGGCCAAGTCGCTGACCACCCGCCACGACCTGGCCGTCGGCATTTCGGGCGCGGTCGACGCGGTGCTGGACAAGGCCCATGTAAACCCCGCAGCCATCAAGCTGGTGTCGATGTCGACGACGCTCGCCACCAACGCGCTGGTCGAGGGCCAGGGCGGGCGCGTGGCGCTGGTCATGATCGGCTTCTCCGAGGCCGACCTCGCCCGCGATGGGCTGAAGACGGCGCTCGGCAGTGACCCGCTGGTGCTTTGCGAGGGCGGTCATGATGTCCACGGCAATGCCCGGACCCTCGACCTCGCAGCACTCGCAGCCGCCTTGCCCGAGCTCGGCAGGTCCGTGTCGGGCTTCGCCGTCTGCGCCTATTTCGCCACCCGCAACCCAGCGCATGAGATCGCCGCCCGAGACCTGATCCGCGAGGCGACCGGCCTTCCGGTCACCACCAGCCACGAACTGTCGGCCAAGCTCGGCGGTCCGCGCCGGGCGCTGACCACGTTGCTCAACGCCCGCCTGATCTCGATGATCGACCGCCTCGTCGCCGCGACCGAAGGCTTTCTCGACAAGCGCAAGATCAAGGCGCCTTTGATGGTGGTGCGCGGCGACGGCGCGCTGGTGTCCGCCGAATTTGCCCGCCAGCGTCCGATCGAGACCATCCTTTCCGGCCCCGCCGCCAGCCTCGTCGGCGCCCGCCACATGACCGGGCTCGACAATGCGGTTGTCTCAGACATCGGCGGCACCACGACAGATGTCGCCGTGCTCGACCACGGCCGCCCGCGGCTCGACCCGGAGGGTGCGACCGTCGGCGGCTTCCGCACCATGGTCGAGGCGGTCGCGATGCGCACCTTCGGCCTCGGCGGCGACTCGGAAGTGTCGCTGGAAGACGGCGGGCTGCAGCCCAAAATGTCGCTCGGGCCGCGCCGCCTGGTGCCGCTGGCGCTCGCCGGCATGGTCCATGGCGAGGCGGTGACGTCGGAACTGGAGCGCCAGCTGCGCGCGCCCAATCCGGGCCGCATGGATGGCCGCTTCGCCGTCCGCACCGGCGTGCCCGAACATCTGGCCGCAGGCCTGACCGCACCGGAGGCAAAACTCTATGACCAGATCACTGGTGTGCCGCAGCCAATCGACCGCCTGCTCACCTCCAATGCCCAGAACGCCACGCTCAACCGGCTGGTGTCGCGCGGGCTGGTCCACGTCATCGGCTTCACGCCGTCGGACGCAGCCCATGTTGTCGGACGCCAGGCCAATTGGGACGAGACTGCCGCGCGGCTCGGCGCCGAGCTGTTCACCCGCAGGCGCGACGGGCGCGGCCAGCCGATCGCGGCGACACCTGAAGTCTTGGCCGAACGCGTGCTGGCGACGCTGACCCGCCTGTCGGCGGAGGTGATCCTTGAAACCGCATTCGCCGAGGACGGGCTCGATGGCGCGGCGACCGTTGCCCATGCGCTGGTGCAGCGAGCGGTCGACGCCCATCCCGGCATCGCGCGCTTCGCGGTCGCGCTCGACCGGCCGGTGATCGGCCTCGGCGCGTCCGCCCCGCTGCATTATGCCGGCCTGCCCGCGCTTGTCGGCAACGAATGCGTGGTGCCTGACGATACCGACGTCGCCAATGCGCTCGGTGCGGTGGTCGGGCAGGTCCGCGTGACGGCCGAGGCGCGCGTCAGCCAACCGAAGGAAGGGCTGTTCCGCGTGGCGGTCGGCGAGCTTGTGCGCGACTTTATCGACGAGGATGCGGCGCTGGCGCTGGCCGAGGTGGAAGTGCGCGCTATCGTCGCCGCCAAGGCGCGCGACGCCGGAACCGACGCAGCCGAGATCGACGTTATGGTCGACGTCAAGGCCTCGACGGTCGAGAGCCAGCGCATGTTCATCGAGGCGCATGTGCTTGCAACTGCCAGCGGCCGGCCCCGGATAGCCGTTTGACCGCTAAATCGATTTGCAGCGGCGACGTCAGTAAATCACGGCTGCCTTGCAACATTGGGCGAATTGACCCTGCGCGTTTTGCGTGCCAAACGCCCGAAAACTTTATTTAGAACGCCCCCGCGGCGCCGGAATTCTGGAGCGCATGTTATGACCGACACTGTCGACCTTCACGGCCTTTCCATCGCACGTGAGCTGCACGACTTCGTCGTGTCGGAGGCTTTGCCGGGGACGGGTGTCGAGGCCGCTGCGTTCTGGGAAGGCTTTGCCGCGATCGTGCATGATCTTGCGCCGAAGAACCGGGCGCTGCTGGAAAAGCGCGACGACTTTCAGCTGAAGTTGGATGCCTGGTATCGCAAGCATGGCGCGCCGCACGACATGGCCGTCTACAAGGCGTTCTTGAGCGAGATCGGCTATCTGGTGCCGGAGGGGCCGGCATTTTCCGTGACGACCGAAAATGTCGATGCCGAGATCGCCACCGTCGCCGGGCCGCAGCTGGTGGTGCCGGTGATGAACGCGCGTTACGCGCTGAATGCGGCGAATGCGCGCTGGGGTTCGCTCTATGACGCGCTCTACGGCACCGATGCCATCCCGGAGACGGACGGCGCGGAGAAGACCAGGGGCTACAACCCCAAGCGCGGCCAAAAGGTGATTGCCTGGGCCAAGGCGTTTCTCGATCAGTCCGCGCCGCTGGCCTCGGGCAGCTGGAGCGATGTGAGGGGTCTTGCCGTCGAGGGCGGTGCGCTCAAGCTCGCGAGTGCTGCCGGTTCGGTTGCGCTGGGCGATGCCAGGCAGTTCGCCGGCTATCGCGGCGCGGCAAACAACCCCGATGCGGTGCTGCTCACCAAGAACGGCCTGCATGTCGAGGTGGTGGTCAACCGGGACAGCGCGATCGGCACGGCCGATCCGGCCGGCATCTCCGACATGGTGCTGGAATCGGCGCTGACGACGATCCAGGACTGCGAGGACTCGGTCGCGGCCGTCGACGCCGAAGACAAGGTTTTGGTCTACCGCAACTGGCTCGGCCTGATGAAGGGCGATCTGTCCGAGACCTTCGACAAGGGCGGCAAGCCGGTTACCCGCAGGCTCAACGGCGACCGTGAGTACACGACCCCTGACGGTGGCTCGGTCTCGCTGCCCGGCCGCTCGCTGATGCTGGTGCGCAATGTCGGCCACCTGATGACCAATCCTGGTATCCACGACCGCGACGGCCATGAGGTGCCCGAGGGCATCATGGATGCGGCGATCACAGCATTGATTGCGCTGCACGATGTCGGCCAGAACGGCCGCCGTGCCAATTCCCGCGCCGGCTCGATGTATGTCGTCAAGCCGAAGATGCACGGTCCCGAGGAAGTCGCCTTCGCTGTCGAGATCTTCGACCGCGTCGAGCGCCTTGTCGGCATGCCCCGGAAAACCATCAAGATGGGCATCATGGACGAGGAGCGGCGCACCACCGTCAACCTCAAGGAGTGCATCCGCGCCGCCAAGGAGCGCGTGGTGTTCATCAACACCGGCTTCCTCGACCGCACCGGCGACGAGATCCACACCTCGATGGAAGCCGGCCCGATGGTGCGCAAGGGCGACATGAAGCAGGCGCCGTGGATCAATGCCTACGAGGCCTGGAACGTCGACACCGGGTTGGAATGCGGCCTGTCCGGCCATGCCCAGATCGGCAAGGGCATGTGGGCGATGCCCGACCTGATGGCAGCGATGCTGGAGCAGAAGATCGCGCATCCGAAAGCCGGCGCCAACACCGCCTGGGTGCCGTCGCCGACGGCAGCGACCCTGCATGCCACCCACTATCACAAGGTCGATGTGCACGCCGTCCAGGCCGAGCTGAAGAGCCGGCCCAAGGCGCGGCTCGACGACATCCTGTCGGTGCCTGTGGTCGTCCGCCCCAACTGGACGCCCGACGAGATCCAGCGCGAGCTCGACAACAATGCACAGGGAATCCTCGGTTACGTCGTGCGCTGGATCGACCAGGGCGTCGGCTGCTCGAAGGTCCCCGACATCAACGACGTCGGCCTGATGGAAGACCGCGCCACGTTGCGCATCTCGTCCCAGCACATCGCCAACTGGCTGCGTCATGACGTCTGCTCGCACATCCAGGTGATGGATTCCTTGCAGCGCATGGCGGCGATCGTCGACCGGCAGAATGTCGGCGATCCGCTCTACAGGCCGATGGCGCCCGAGTTCGACCAGTCGAGCGCCTTCCGCGCCGCCTGCGACCTCGTCTTCGAAGGCCGCGCCCAGCCCAACGGCTACACCGAGCCGGTCCTCCACAAGCGGAGATTGGAGTTGAAGGCGAAGGAAAGAGGCTGAGCATTGCCAACGGAATGCTAAGCAGTCCGTGGTAAATTGGACGACATGAACGCATTCCGCTGCAGCCATCTCCGGCAGCCGATCCGGAGCAAGAAATGATCCTTCTGGCCATTGACTGTGCCGCAAGCCTCTGTGCCGCCAGCGTCTACGATGTCGGCGCCGGCCGCGAGATTGGCCGTTCCGTGCGTGACCTTGGCAAGGGCCATGCCGAGCACCTTATGGCCGTCATCGACGAGGCTTTGGCGCAAGCCGGCAAGAACTACGCCGATCTCGGCCGTATCGCCGTTTCAACCGGTCCGGGTTCCTTCACCGGCGTTCGCGTGGCGGTGTCGGCGGCGCGCGGCTTCTCGCTGGCGCTGAAGATCCCGGCAGTTGGCGTGACGACGCTGGAAGCGCTGGCTGCCGAAGCGCGCGAGGCGCTCGGGCCGCGCCAGGTGCTTGCCGCGCTCGATGCCGGCCGCCAGGAAATCCATGCGGCTGTCTATGGCGAGGGCGGACAGGTGCTGCGCGAACCGGTGGTCCTGTCGCTTGACGAGGCTGCCTCCATTGCCGCCTCCGAAACGATGGCGCTTGCCGGCACGGCGGCGCAACTGATCGCCGAGGCGGCTGCCGTCGACAAGGCATTCCAATTCGGTCCCTTGCTGGCCACTGCCGACATCGGAACATATGCGCGCCTTGCCGCGGTCAAGCCGGCGGGCGAGCGGCCGAAGCCAGTCTATTTGAGAGCGCCCGACGCCAAGCCGCAGGCCGGTTTCGTGCTGCCCAGGGAAGTGAAATGAAACTGCCGTTCTGGCCGCTGAAACGCGACTATGCCCTCGAAACCCTGACTGTCGACGACAGTGCGGCAATCGCCCCACTGCACCGCGAGGATTTCGTGCGGCCCTGGTCGGGCGAGGAGTTTTCATCGCTCCTCGAGCAGGACACCGTGTTCGGCTTTGCGGTTCGCGAGATCGGCCATGGCGGTTCGGCACCCGCCGGTTTCGTGCTGGCCCGGCTGGCCGCTGGCGAGGCGGAGATCCTGACGATCGCAGTGTCGCGCAACCATCGCCGGCACGGCTTGGGCTGGCGGCTGATGGACGCGGTGCTGCGCGAACTGCACGCCCAACGTGCCGAGGCGCTGTTCCTCGAGGTCGACGAGACCAATGCGCCGGCGATCGGCCTTTATCGCAAGTTCGGCTTCCACGAGGTCGGCAAGCGCCCCAACTACTACCAGTCGGCGCAAGGCGCGACCGGCGCGCTTGTCATGCGGCTCGATCTTCGCTAGCCAGAAGCCCGGTTTGTCACAGGGTATCGAGCGCTAGATGATCGGAAAGATCCGTACGGGGCTCGCCCTTTCCTACATGGTTGCTGCATCGGCGGTGCTTGTGCCGCTGCAAGTCATCTCGATGAAGACCGGGTTGTGGCCCGAAACCGTGATTCTGAAGCTTTGGCATCGCGCCATGCTGCAGGCGCTTGGCATGCGCGTGCGCATCGTCGGCAAGATGGTTGAGACCAGGCCGTTGCTGATCGCCGCGAACCATGTCTCCTGGACCGATATCATGGCGCTCGGTTCCAGGGTGGACGTCACCTTCATCGCCAAGTCGGAGCTGAACGGCTGGCCGATCTTCGGCTTCCTGTCACGGCTGCAGCGCACCGTCTTCATCGAGCGCGAGCGCAAGCGCAAGTCGGGCGACCAGGCCAGCGAGATCGCCCAGCGCCTCGCGGCCGGCAACGCCATGGTGCTGTTTGCCGAAGGCAGCACCGGCGACGGCAACCTGTTGCTGCCCTTCAAGAGCACGTTGTTCGGCGCGGCCTCGATGGCGATTGCCGAAGGGGCGGCCGAGCATGTCGTCATCCAGCCCGTGTCGATTGCCTATACCCGCATCCATGGCCTGCCGATGGGCCGGCAGCACCGGTCGATCGCCAGCTGGATCGGCGACATGGACCTTGTGCCGCATGTCGGGCAACTGCTGGCCGAAGGCGGGCTCGACGTCGAGATACGCTTCGGCGAGCCGATCGACTTTTCCGCCAAGTCGAGCCGCAAGGAAGCGACGCGGCTGATGGAGGAGCGCGTCCGCGCAATGATGCTGGAGTCGCTCGGCCTGAAGGCGCCAGTGGAACAGGCCTAAGGTCTGTTTTTTGCCGCCGAAAGGCGCTAATAGGCGCCCCATGGAACTCGACGATATCTCCGAAATCATGCCGGCAGCATCCGCTGCCGCCGTCAACGGTGCTGCCAAGAAGGTCTTCATCAAGACCTATGGCTGCCAGATGAATGTTTACGACTCGCAGCGCATGAACGATGCGCTCGCCGCCGACGGCTATGCCGCGACCGAGACCATCGACGATGCCGACCTCGTATTGCTCAACACCTGTCACATCAGGGAGAAGGCTGCGGAGAAGGTCTATTCGGAGCTCGGCCGTCTGCGCCAGATGAAGGCCGAAAGGGCCGAGGCCGGGCGCGAGATGATCGTCGGCGTGACCGGTTGCGTCGCCCAGGCCGAGGGCCGCGAAATACTGCGCCGCGCCGCAGCCGTTGATCTGGTGGTCGGCCCGCAGACCTACCATCGCCTGCCCGATGTCGTGAGGCGGGCGCGCGGCGGCCAGAAGGTCGTCGAAACCGAATATTCGCTCGAGGACAAGTTCGAGCATCTGCCGCAGCCAAGGAAGTCGGAAGTCGCGAAGCGCGGCGTGACCGCCTTCCTGACCGTGCAGGAAGGCTGCGACAAATTCTGCACTTTCTGCGTGGTGCCCTACACGCGCGGCTCGGAAGTGTCGCGTTCGGTGGCCCAGATCGTCGCCGAGGCCGAGCGCCTCGCAGAGGCCGGCGTACGTGAGGTGACGCTGCTCGGCCAGAACGTCAACGCCTGGCATGGCGAGGGCTCCGACGGCAAGGAATGGGGCCTTGGCCGGCTGCTCTACCGTCTCGCGGAAATTCCAGGCATTGCCCGGCTGCGCTACACGACGAGCCATCCGCGCGACATGGACGACGAGCTGATCGCGGCCCATCGCGACCTGCGGGCCCTGATGCCTTACCTGCATCTGCCGGTACAATCGGGCTCCGACCGCATCCTCAAGGCGATGAATCGCCGGCACACGGCGGCCGACTATCTCAAGCTGATCGAGCGCATCCGCACGGCACGCCCCGACATTGCGATGTCGGGCGATTTCATCGTCGGTTTTCCGGGCGAGACGGATGCGGATTTCGAGGCTACGATGGAGATCGTGCGCGCCACCAATTACGCCTCGGCCTATACCTTCAAATATTCGCCGCGCCCGGGCACGCCCGGCGCCGATATGGACGGGCATGTCGATGAAAAGGTGAAGGATGCGCGGCTGCAGCGCCTGCAGGCGCTGATCACCCAGCAGCAGCATGCCTTTGCCGACAGCCTGGTCGGACAGACGATTTCGACACTGATCGAAAAGCCCGGCCGCGAACCCGGACAGATCGTCGGACGGTCACCTTGGCTCCAGCCTGTGATTGTTGATGAAAAGGCCGGCGAAATCGGTGACATTATCAATGTACGAATCACGAAGACGGGCACAAACAGCCTGTTCGCCGAAACGGCCTGATCGGCCGCACGGCAGATGAGGAGAGACGGTTGAGCGCTGCTGAACTCAAGAACCTGCCCTCCGGGGCGTCTGACATGGCGCACATCGTACTGACCTTCGACAACAACAAGCTTGCCAGTGCGCTTTACGGCCAGTTCGACGAGAACCTGGCCCGTCTGGAACAGAAACTCGGCGTCGACATCCGTTCGCGCGGCAACCAGTTGACCATCAAGGGCAGTGCGACCGCGGCCGAACAGGCGCGCCGGGCGCTCGATCATCTTTATGACATCCTGCAGAAAGGCGGCGAAGTGGCGCAATCCGACGTGGACGGGGCGGTGCGCATGGCGGTCGCTCCCGACGACCAACTGACGCTGCCGACGCTCGAGCGCAAGGGCAAGATGGCCGCCGCGCAGATTTCGACGCGCAAGCGCACGATCTATGCCCGCTCGCTCAACCAGGACGCCTATATGCGGGCGCTGGAGCGCGCCGAGCTTGTCTTCGGCATCGGTCCCGCCGGCACCGGCAAGACCTATCTCGCTGTGGCGCATGCCGCGATGCTGCTCGAACGCGGCATGGTCGAGCGCATCATCCTGTCGCGTCCGGCGGTGGAAGCAGGCGAACGCCTCGGCTTCCTGCCCGGCGACATGAAGGAGAAGGTCGATCCCTACCTGCGTCCGCTCTATGACGCGCTCTACGACATGATGCCCGCCGACAAGGTCGAGCGCGCCATCGCCGCCGAGGTCATCGAGATCGCGCCGCTGGCCTTCATGCGCGGCCGTACGCTGGCGCATGCGGCTGTCATCCTCGACGAGGCGCAGAACACGACCTCGATGCAGATGAAGATGTTCCTGACGCGTCTCGGCGAAAATTCGCGCATGATCGTCACCGGCGACCCGACCCAGATCGACCTGCCGCCCAACACCAAGTCCGGCCTTGTCGAGGCTCTGCGCATCCTGGACGGTGTGCCCGGTGCGGTAACGGTGCGCTTCAACGACACCGACGTGGTTCGCCATCCGCTCGTCGCCGAGATCGTCAGGGCCTATGACCGCGACGGCAAGATGGCGCGCGGCCTGCCCACCGAAGACTGATCGGACTACAAATGCCCAGTACCAATACGCCGGCGCCGGCCGGCGCCGAGCTTGACATCGACCTGATGCTCGAGGCCGGCGCCTGGCCGGACGAACAGGCGCTGCGGGTGCTCGTCGCGCGCGCCGTGCCGGTCGCACTTGCCGAAGCCGAGGTCGAGCCGGTGGAAGGCGTCGAGCTCAGCCTGGTGTTCACCGATGACGACAGCATCCAGAGCCTTAACGCCGAATGGCGCCAGAAGGACAAGCCGACCAACGTGCTGTCGTTTCCGGCGTTCCCGATGGCGCCGGGCGATCCGCTGCCGCCGATGCTCGGCGACATCGTGCTGGCCTATGAGACGGTGGCGAAAGAGGCCGAGCTTGAAGGCAAGCCGCTCGAAAACCATATCACCCACCTGATTATCCACGGACTCCTGCATCTTTTGGGGTATGATCACGAGACTGAAGACGAGGCCGAGGAAATGGAGGCGCTGGAACGCCAGGCGCTGGCCAGACTTGCCATTCCCGATCCCTACGCGTAACAGGGGTCAGCAATCGACCGGAAGACGATGAACGACAAAACAGAGACTGCCGCCACGCCCGACCCGGGAACCGCGGCAAAGGCCTCCGACCAGACCGAGGACGGACCTAGTACCAGTGCGCCGTTAACCGCGACGCACGACCCCCAGGCCGAGCGGCCGTCATTTATCGAACGGCTGACCAAGCTGTTTCGACACCGCAGCAACGGCACCAATATCCGTGAGGAAATCGTCGACGCGCTGGCCGAAACCGGCAGCGATGCCGACTCTTTCTCGCCCGGCGAACGCGCCATGCTCAACAACATCCTCAGGCTTCGCGAAGTGCGGGTCGAGGACGTCATGGTGCCGCGCGCCGACATCGAGGCGATCGAACTCAGCACCAAGCTTGGCGAAGTCCTGAGCGTGCTCGAGCAATCGGGCCATTCACGCATGCCGGTCTATGTCGAGACGCTCGACGATCCCAGAGGCATGGTCCACATCCGCGACATCCTCGCCCACATCACCCGCGGCGCCCGCGTCAAGAAAGGTCGCTCGCGCAAGGCCCATGCCGATGCGCAGATCGACCTGTCGCAGGTCGATCTCAACCGCAGCATCGGCGATCTCAACCTGATCCGCACGGTGCTGTTCGTGCCGCCGTCGATGCTGGCCTCCGACCTGATGGCGCGCATGCAGGCGACGCGCACCCAGATGGCGCTGGTCATCGACGAGTATGGCGGCACCGACGGGCTGGTTTCGCTGGAAGACATCGTCGAGATGGTTGTCGGCGACATCGAAGACGAGCACGACGACGACGAGCCGATGATCACCCAGGCCGGAGACGGCGTCTATGTCGTCGACGGCAAGGCCGAGATCGAGGAAGTCGCCAAGGTTCTCGGCGAAGAGTTCTCGCCCGGCGAACACAGCGAATATGTCGACACGATCGGTGGCATGATCTTCAACGCGCTCGGCAGGGTGCCGACGCGCGGCGAGGTCGTCCAGGCCATTCCGGGCTTCGAGTTCCATGTGCTCGACGCCGATCCACGCCGGGTCAAGCGGGTGCGCATCGTCCACAGCGTCAAGGGCGAGCGCCGCCGTCGTGCAAAGGCTGAGCAGGCGTGATGCCTGATTGCAGCGGCGCTGAATTTGGTGCCGCCGCGCGGTGCTGTTACAGCTACGATCCGTGATTCTGGGTTGGGGGACGCGGATGACGCGCCTGGCTGGGCGGATTATTCTCTTGTGGGGGTGGAAGCGGGCGCTGCTGGCCTTCGTGGCCGGCGCCATCGCGGTGCTGGGACAGGCACCGTACGACTTCTTCGCCGCCTGCTTCGTATCGTTCCCGATACTTGTCTGGCTGCTTGACGGCGCCGTCGCCGATGCGCCTGCCGGCTTCGTTCGCCGTCTTTGGCCCGCCTTCGCCACCGGCTGGTGGTTCGGCTTCGGCTATTTTCTCGCCGGGCTGTGGTGGATCGGCGGCGCCTTGCTCGTCGAAGCCGACAGCTATGCCTGGGCGCTGCCGTTCGCGGCCATTGGCATTCCGCTCATACTGTCGTTCTTCTACGGCTTCGCCGCAGTTGCAGCGCGGCTGTTGTGGAGCGATGGCATCGGCCGCATCCTTGCGCTGGCCTTCGCCTTCGGCCTGACCGAATGGCTGCGCACATTCCTGTTCACCGGCTTTCCGTGGAATCCGCTTGGCTTTGCCGCGATGCCGGTGCCGCTTTTGATGCAGAGCGTGTCCGTCGTCGGCGTCGCAGGCATGAACGTGCTGGCCGTGTTCGTCTTTTCGGTGCCGGCATTGCTCGCCGACCGGCGCAATCTCAAGCTTGGCCTGTCGCTCGCCGTGGCGCTGGCAGCCGCGCATGTCGGCTATGGCTATTGGCGCATCACGCGGCCGGTGGCCCCGACGGACAAGACCATCAATGTCCGCATTGTCCAGCCCAACATCGACCTCACCGAAAAATGGGACGGCCGGGTCCGGGACCGCGTCTTTGCCACTTTGCTTGACCTCTCGCGCGAAGCCCCGAAGGCTGGCGCCAGGAAACCCGACCTCATTCTGTGGCCCGAAACGTCGGTGCCGTTCCTGTTCAACGAGCGACCGGACGCGCTGGTGGCGATCGGAGACGCACTCGACGACGGCCAGCTCTTGATGGCCGGCGCAGTGCGCGAGGAGGGGGGAGCTACGGCCGGCGAGGACGTGCGCTACTACAACTCGGTCGTCAGCATCAGCGACAAGGGTGAAATCGTCGACGCCATCGACAAAGTTCATCTCGTGCCCTTTGGCGAGTACATACCCTTCGCCGACTTGATGGCGCGCATCGGATTGACCCAGCTGGTTGCCGGTCCGATGAATTTTGCCGCTGCTGCAAGCCGTCACCCGCTTTCCTTGACAGGTGGAGTGAAAGCATCGGCTTTTATCTGCTATGAAATAATCTTTCCTCGCCTCACGGCAGTTGACGCAGCGTCAACTCAGATTATTGTGAACGTGACCAACGACGCGTGGTTTGGCGACACGCCGGGACCGTATCAGCATTTCCGGCAGTCGCAGATCCGGGCGGTGGAAAACGGGTTGCCGGTCCTGCGCGCGGCCAACACAGGGATTTCCGGCATTGTCGACCCATTTGGGCGAGTTGTGGATGCACTTGCGATGAACGTTCGCGGCATCATCGATTTGTCTGTTCCAGTGGCCGCTCCCACTGCCACGGCAGCGCCGTTTTGGCGCGTTAACGATTTCCTGATCATGTTCGTTTTTGCCGTTGCGGCAGGTGGCTTGAAGCTCAGACAGAGGCTTAGGGCGAATTGACACTGCGGTTGTTAGAAACTCATATGCTGCCGCGCGGCTATCGGTCGTGCCAAATGACGTTCCTGTCCGGACGTATAAATTGCCCTCAAATGGGCTGACTGCCCAAAATATAAAGCTGGAGTAATCCAGCGAGGAAAGACAGTGGAAAAAGAAAACAAAAAGAAACCAAATCCGACCGACGTACACGTCGGCGGAAGAATTCGCCTGCGACGCAATATGTTGGGAATGAGCCAGGAAAAGCTCGGAGAAAGCTTGGGCATCACTTTTCAGCAGATCCAAAAATACGAGAAAGGGACCAATCGGGTCGGTGCAAGCCGTCTTCAGGCTATCGCTTCGATCCTCAGCGTGCCGGTTGCATTCTTCTTCGAGGATGCCCCCGGAGCCGACGGAAGCGAGCACAAGGGTCTCGCCGAGGACTCGTCCACCAGTTTTGTGGTCGATTTTCTGTCGAGCGCCGAAGGCCTGCAACTCAACCGTGCCTTTGCCCGGATTTCGAACCCGAAGGTTCGGCGCAAGGTCATCGAGTTGGCCAAGGTTCTGGCCGACGACGAAGAGCAGTGAAGGAGCGTCGTGCGTCCTGATGGAGGCACAAGCGACATTCCTGATTTCTGAAACTGCGCATCATACTGTCCGGAAATCGGCTTCGATTTCCGGACAGATGCGCAATGCGCCGGCGTTACGCCAGCGCAACGCGCTTTCAATAACCGACCTGACGCGACGAAAGCCTGCTTGACGAGTTCCGGCAGGCTTCGCTAACACGTGTCGCGCCAATAGATCGGCATTGCGCTGATTTCTTTCCAAGAGGGGACATCCCGTGTCGCGGCAAAACTACCTTTTCACCTCCGAATCCGTATCCGAAGGCCACCCCGACAAGGTGTGCGATCGCATCTCCGACGAGATCGTGGATCTCGTCTATCGTGAAGCCAAGAAAACCGGCATGGACCCCTGGAAGGTTCGCGTTGCCTGCGAAACGCTGGCGACCACCAACCGCGTGGTCATCGCGGGTGAGGTTCGCGTGCCCGACACGCTGCTGAAGAAAGACAAGAACGGCCAGATCGTCATGGACGCCGCAGGGCATCCGGTCGTCAATCCGTCGAAGTTCAAGTCGGTGGCCCGCAAGGCTATCCGTGCCATCGGCTACGAGCAGGCCGGCTTCCACTGGAAGACCGCCAAGATCGACGTGCTGCTGCATGGCCAGTCGCCCGATATCGGCCAGGGCGTCGACAACGCCGCCGATCGCCAGGGCGAAGAGGGTGCGGGCGACCAGGGCATCATGTTCGGCTACGCCTGCCGTGAGACCCCCGATCTGATGCCGGCTCCGATCTACTACAGCCACAAGATTCTCGAATTGCTGGCGACCGCCCGCCACGAAAACAAGGGCGAGGCAGGTCAGCTCGGTCCCGACGCCAAGAGCCAGGTCACAGTCCGCTACCAGGACGGCAAGGCGCACGAAGTCACCCAGATCGTGTTGTCCACCCAGCATCTCGACGGCAGTTGGGATTCCGGCAAGGTCCGCAAGGTGGTCGAGCCCTACATCCGCGAGGCGCTCGGCGATCTCGAAATCGCCAACGACTGCAACTGGTACATCAATCCGACCGGCAAGTTCGTGATCGGCGGTCCCGACGGCGACGCCGGCCTGACCGGCCGCAAGATCATCGTAGACACCTACGGCGGCGCAGCCCCCCATGGCGGCGGCGCGTTCTCCGGCAAGGACACCACCAAGGTCGACCGTTCGGCAGCGTACGCCGCGCGCTACCTTGCCAAGAACGTGGTTGCCGCCAAGCTTGCCGACCGCTGCACCATTCAGCTGTCCTACGCCATCGGCGTCGCCCAGCCGCTGTCGGTCTATGTCGACCTGCACGGCACCGGCAAGGTCGACGAGGCTGTGCTGGAAACCGCGCTGCGCCAGGTCATGGACCTGTCCCCGTCGGGCATTCGCCGTCACCTCGACCTGAACAAGCCGATCTACGCCAAGACCTCGTCCTACGGCCATTTCGGTCGCAAGGCAGGCCGCGACGGTTCGTTCTCCTGGGAGAAGACCGACCTGGTGAAGGCGATCAAGGACGCCGTCGCCGACAAGGAAGCGGTCGCCGCCTGAGGCGACCGGAGTCTACATGGAACAGGAACCGCGTCGCAGCCGCATGAGCGAAGCCTTTTTCGGGCGGCGGCGCGGTAAACCCATCCGCCCGCAGCAGGCTGTTGCCCTGGAAACGGGACTGGCCCGCTGGGGCATCGATCTCGGCACGACGGCTCCCGCCGACCTGCGCTCCATGTTCGAAGCGCCTGTCGACAAGGTCCGGCTCGAGATCGGCTTCGGCGGTGGCGAGCACCTTCGCCACATCGCCGCAAACAACCCCGACGCCGGGTTCATCGGCGTCGAGCCCTTCGTCAACGGCATGGCCAAGATGACCATGGCACTCGACGACAAGCCGCTCGCCAACATTCGCCTCTACGACGAGGACGCCACCCAGTTGTTGGACTGGTTGCCCGAAGCCTCGCTCGACGGCATCGACCTGCTTTACCCCGACCCTTGGCGCAAGAAGAAGCACTGGAAGAGGCGGTTTGTCAGCCCGGTCAATCTCGACCGGTTCGCCCGCGTGCTGAAGAGCGGTGCGAAGTTCCGCTTTGCCTCCGATATCGACACCTATGTCAACTGGACGCTGCAGCATTGCGACGCGCATGGCGCTTTCGCGTGGCAGGCTGCCGACGCCGCCGACTGGCACACGCCCTATGAGGGCTGGACCCGCACGCGCTACGAGGCCAAGGCGATCCGCGAAAACCGGACGCCAGCCTATCTGACGTTCATCAGGGTGTAGCTTTTCCCGCTAAGGAAATCGGGCAGCGCCTCAGCCCTCGGCCCTGGCAAACGCCACTCGCACCCGCAGCCCACGCCCGCCGGCACCGGCGGACAACTCCATGCGGCCGCCGAACAGTGCCGCGATCTCCTCGACGATCGGCAGCCCAAGCCCGGCGCCTGGCTTGTCGCCCGACTTTCCGCGCACGAAGCGCTGGCGCACGCGTTCCATCTCGGACGCCGGGACGCCGGGGCCGGTGTCTTCGACTTCGAGCAGCACGTAGCTGCCGTGGTCGAGCACCTTGACCGTCGCTTCGACGCCCTCGCCGGCATAGGCGAGCACATTCTCGATCAGGTTGCGGATCATCTCGGACAGCAGCATCGGCTCGCCGCGCACATGCAGCGGCTGCTCGCCCTCGAAACCGAGGTCGATGCCGGCGGCGTGCGCCTGCGTGACGCGGTCGGCGGTCAGTTGCCGGGCGAGTTCGGTGAGGTCGATGGCGGCGAGGGCCTTCAGCCGGTCGGAGGCTGCTTCGTCGACCTTGGCGAGCAGCAAAAGCTGGGCGATCACGCGCTCGGCCTGGGCCACCGCCTCGTCGCCCAAGCGCGCCGCCTGGCGCGCTTCGTCGAGCGAGTGGGCGCGCGAGGCAAGCGCGAGCTGGGTGCGGATGATGGTCAGCGGCGTGCGCAGCTGGTGGCTGGCATTGCCGGTGAAATGGCGCATCGCGCCGAGCGCCGAACCCAGCCGGCCCATGAAGGAGTTGACCGTTTCGACCAGCCCGCGCACCTCCTTGGGCACCGATTGCTCGATCGGGTGCAGATCGTCGGGATTACGCTCGGCGATGGCGTCGCGCAGGCGGTAGAGCGGGCGCAGCGAGAAGGTGACGGCGAGCCAGACGATGGCCGCGGCAGCGCCGATCAGGATCGCCAGGCGCAGCGCCGAGCGCAGCAGGATCGTCTGCGCCAGCTGCGTGCGGGCAATCGTCGTCTCGGCGATGGTGACGACGAACGGTATCGAGGTCGCCCCGGTCGACGCCGCGCGCGACAGCGAGCTCAGCCGGATCGGTTCGCCGCGGAAGCTGGCGTCGGCGTAGCCGCTTTCTTCCAGTTCCAGGCCCCGTATGACGGGCAGGGTCTGATAGCCGGTGATGAACTCGCCGCCAGGCCCGTCGACGCGGTAGAAGACCCGGTCTTGCGCAGCCGATGTCAGCATTTCCAGCGCGACATAGGGGATGTCGACCTCGAGCGCGCCGTTTTCGGCCACCACCACCCGCTCGGCGATTGCCAATGCCGAACCCGCAAGCACGCGGTCGGAGACGGCGTTCGCCGTGTCGACGGCCTCGCGATAGGTATCGGCAAGCGCAATCAGGCCGAGGGTGACCAGCGGCACCAGGAGCCACAGCAGCAGCCGCCGGCGGAGCGAATAGGGTCTGGCGCGCGGCATCAGGGGCTGGGCAACTTTTCGAGATAGTAGCCAATACCGCGCGCCGTCCTGACCGTCAGGCCGTAGGCGGCGAGCCGCTTGCGCAGCCGGCTGACATATTGCTCGATGGCGTTGGCGCTGAGGTCTTCGTCGAAACCGGCGAGCGACTCGATGATCGCCTGCTTGGCGACCACCTTGCCGGCGCGCATGAACAGCGTTTCGAGCAGTGCCAGCTCGCGCGCCGGGATGTCGATGGCCGCGCCCCCCGACGAGAAACTGCGGGTGGTGAGGTCGAGCTGGACCTCGCCGAAGCTGACGGTGGCGGCTTTCAGGCCGGCGCGGCGGCGCAACAGCGTCCGCACCCTGGCTTCCAGCTCGCCGACGTCGAACGGCTTGACCATGTAGTCGTCGGCGCCGAGGTCGAGGCCCTTGACGCGCTCGTCGAGCGAGTGGCGCGCCGACAGGATCAGCACCGCGGCGTCGTGCTGGCGCCCGCGCATGGTGCGCAGCACGTCGAGCCCGTCCATCTCCGGCAGGTTGAGGTCGAGGATGACAAGATCGAATCGCTCGGTGGCCAGAACTGCCACCGCGGAAGCGCCGTCACCGACGACGTCGACGGCGTAGCCGCTGCCCTTGAGCACCGCCGCCAGCCCGCCAGCCAGCGCCGCGTTGTCCTCCACCACCAGAATGCGCACCTGCTTTTTCCCCTTTCAGTACCCGGGCAATCGCAGTTGAGATCACCCCCACCCCTAACCCCTCCCCACAGGGGGGAGGGGGAACCCTGCTGCATGGCCGCCAGGCACCAATCCCTGGCAGTCTTGGTGGCAGCGGCGCGAAGCCGTCCCCCTCCCCCTTGTGGGGAGGGGTTAGGGGTGGGGGTGCAGCGCCGCAAGGCAGTCATCTGCAACAGACCAGCACCAGCACCGTGCCGACGATGCCCATTCGCCGGGCAAAGGTCCAGCCCGGTGATCGCGCTTCGCCGTTGTGTCGTTCACCGCGCTGAGGCATGGTCCGGCGATCATGCGCCTTGCCATCCTCACCGCCCTTGTCTGCCTTTCAGCGCCCGCTTGGGCCGAGGTCACCGTGTTTCCCGCGCTCAACGGCGCTTCGGACGCCCGGACGCTCGTCGTTTATTCCTCGCTCGACGCACCCTTGGCCAAGCCGATGATCGAAGGTTTCCAGAAGGCCAATCCCGGTGTGGCGGTTCGCTACGAAGACCTCCAGACCGTTGATATCTATGATCGCGTCGTGGCCGAGACCGACGAGGGCAAGGGCACCGCCGACATCGCCTTTTCCTCGGCCATGGACCTTCAGGTCAAGCTTGCCAATGACGGCTATGCCCAGGAAAGCCGTCTGCCGCTTTCCGATATCTGGCCGCGCTGGGCCAACTGGCGCGACACCGCCTATGCGCTGACCTTCGAGCCGGCGGTGTTCGTCTACCACAAGCCGAGCTTCAAGGACGCGCCGCCGCCGGCGACGCGCGGCCAGCTCGTCGATTTCCTCAAGGCGAGGGGCGACGAGGTTTATGGCCGCATCGCCACCTACGACATCGAGCGCTCCGGCGTCGGCTTCATGTTCATGGCCCGCGACCAGGAGCAGTATCCGGACATCTGGTCGGTGATCCGCGCCATGGGGGCGGCGGGCGTCAAGCTCTACTCGACCAGCGGCGCGATCCTCGAGCGCATCGCCGATGGCCGCTTCGTGCTCGGCTACAACATCCTGGGCTCCTATGCCGCCGACTGGGCGGCGCGCAACCCCGACGTCGGCATCGTTTTGCCCAAGGACTATACGGTGGTGATGTCGCGCATCGGGCTGGTGCCCAAGGCGGCGCGTTCGCCCGATCTCGGCAGGCGCTATCTCGAATATTTCATGTCGGCGGAAGGCCAGACGGTGATGGCGCGCGAACTGCAGATCGCCGCCGTCAATCCCGAGGTGTCCGGCGAGAACACTGCCAACCGGATGCAGGAGGTGCTGGGCGGCCAGTTGCGCCCGGTTCCGGTCAGCCCCGGCCTGATGGTCTACCTCGACCAGGTCAAGCGTTCGCGCGTCATCGAGCGCTGGAACGAGGCGCTGCGCAGCCCCTGACGCCAGATGTTTCCAGGCTGTTGCATCGGTGTCAGTCTGATGTCAGGTTGCTGCGCTAGGGAGGTTTAGGCCCATCCGTTGGAGGCGGCGAGGCTCGGAAGGTTCGGGAGGACTTCGAACACGTTTCCGCTAAGGCAACCCGACGGCGAACCATCGCCGGGCAGAGGGGCCGGGAAACGTCGCCATGGCGACAGGCCCGAGGGCCAGCCAGTTCTTCCCCCTTGAAAGTTCCGGGACGCCGCCATTTGCGCGGGCTTCGAAACTGAAAAGCATATTGTCCCGCGCATGCGGGCAAGGGAGGAACAGCAATGAAGCAGTTCGTATTGGCATCCATTCTCGCGGGCGCTCTCGCCCTGCCGGCTTACGCGGCCGACTACAAGATCATGGCTCCCGCAGCTCCGGGCGGCGGCTGGGACCAGACGGCCCGTTCGATGCAGACCGCACTTCAGGACGAGAAGATTTCCGGCTCGGTCCAGGTCAACAACGTTCCGGGCGCCGGCGGCACCATCGGTCTCGCCCAGTTCGTCAACCAGGCCAATGGCGATCCCAGCCAGCTCATCGTCGGCGGCTACGTCATGGTCGGCGCGATCCTCACCAACGCATCGCCGGTCACGCTCGACCAGGTCACCCCGATCGCCCGCCTGACCGGCGAGTACGAAGCCCTCGTCGTTCCGGCCGCTTCCGACATCAAGGACATGGCCGGCCTCGTCGCCAAGCTGAAGGCTGACCCCGGCTCCGTGTCGTGGGGCGGCGGTTCGGCCGGCGGCACCGACCACATCACGGCTGGCCTGATCGCCAAGGCTGCCGGCGTCGACCCGACCAAGGTCAACTACATCGCCTATTCGGGCGGTGGCGAAGCCCTCGCAGCCATCCTTGGCAACCAGGTGACCGTCGGCATTTCCGGCTACGGCGAATTCGCCGAGCAGATCAAGGCCGGCACGCTGCGCATCATCGGCATTTCGTCGGATGCCAAGGTCGAAGGCATCGATGCCCCGACCTTCAAGGAAGGCGGCGTTGACGTTGCGATACAGAACTGGCGCATGGTCGCCGCGGCTCCCGGCATCACCGCCGAGCAGAAGGCCGCCGTGCTCGCCGACGTCGAAAAGATGGTGAACTCGGCGACCTGGCAGAAGACCCTGGCCGACAAAGGCTGGGCCAACACGTACCTCGCCGGCGACGACTTCGCAGCGCAGCTGAAGAAGGACACCGACTCCACCTCGGCTATCCTGAAAGACATCGGTCTGGTGAAATGAGCCTGGACAACCAGCAACAAGAGAAGCGCCGCCCCGATTGGGCGGCGCTTGCCATCGCCGCGGGTCTTGCCGTGGTGGCCGCGGTCATCGCCTGGAGCACCGCCAGTCATGGCGCCGGCGCCAACTATGCGCGCGTCGGCCCGACCACTTTCCCGTATGTGATTTCAGTGGCGTTCTTCGGCCTGTCCCTCTGGACGGCCATCGAGGCCTGGCGCGGTGATTTCCCCGAGCGGGAGAAACAGGAGATCAGCCCGATCCTGTGGATCGTCGGCGGTCTTGCCGCGCAGATGCTGCTGCTGAAAATTGCCGGCTTCTCGATCGCCACGGGTCTGCTCTTCGCCGCAACCGCACGCGCCTTCGGCCGTGGTCCGTTGTGGAAGACGATCCCCATCGGTATCGTGCTTTCGTTCGCCATCTGGATCGTTTTCGCCAAGGGACTGCAGCTCTCGCTGCCTGCCGGCCCGCTCGAACACCTGCTGTTCTGAGCGATTTACAAGGGAGCTCGGCTCTAGATGGATACCTTTGGTCTGCTGGCGCAGGGATTGCTCACGGCTCTCGAGCCGATGAACATGCTCTATGCGCTCATCGGCGTCACGCTCGGCACCGCTGTCGGCGTTCTTCCCGGCATCGGCCCGGCGCTTACCGTCGCCCTGCTGTTGCCCGTCACCTACAAGCTCGATCCGGCCGGATCGCTGATCATGTTCGCCGGAATCTACTATGGCGGCATGTATGGCGGCTCGACGACGTCGATCCTGCTCAACACACCCGGCGAAAGCGCCTCGATCGTCACCGCGCTGGAAGGCAACAAGATGGCCCGCGCCGGTCGTGGCGGCCCGGCGCTGGCGACAGCCGCCATCGGCTCGTTCGTTGCCGGCCTGATCGCCACCGTTGGCCTGGCCTTCATCGCGCCGACGGTCGTCAAGATGGCGCTGTCTTTCGGCCCGGCCGAATATTTCGCGCTGATGCTGCTCGCCTTCATGACCGTCTCGGCCGCCTTTGGCGACTCGACGCTGCGCGGCCTGACCGCGCTGTTCATCGGCCTGGCGCTCGGCCTGATCGGCATCGACCTGCAGACCGGCCAGGCACGCCTTGCCTTCGGCATCCCCGACCTGCTCGACGGCATCGAGGTGACAACGCTGGCAGTGGCGCTGTTCGCCGTCGGCGAAGCACTCTCCGTCGCGGCCAGCAAGGGCGGCGATTCGACGATCCAGGCGATCAAGGGCTCGGTCTGGATGACCCGCGAAGACTGGCGCCGCTCGTGGAAGCCGTGGCTTCGCGGCACCGCCGTCGGCTTCCCCATCGGTGCGATGCCGGCTGGCGGCGCCGAGATCGGCACGTTCCTGTCTTATTCGATGGAAAAGCATCTGGCGGAAAAGCCCGAGGAGTTCGGCAAGGGCGCGATCGAAGGCGTTGCCGGTCCGGAGGCGGCGAACAACGCATCTGCCGCCGGAACCCTCGTGCCGCTGCTGACGCTTGGCCTGCCGACCACGGCGACGGCTGCTATCATGCTGGCCGGCTTCCAGCAGTTCGGCCTGCAGCCCGGACCTCTGCTGTTTGCCACCAACCCGCAGCTCGTCTGGGGCCTGATCGCCTCGCTGCTCGTCGCCAACCTGATGCTTCTGGTGCTCAACCTGCCGCTGATCGGCGTCTGGGTTCGCCTCCTGACCATCCCGACGCCGTGGCTCTACGCCGGTATCCTGATGTTCGCGACGCTCGGCACCATCGGCGCCAACCCGTCGACCTTCGAGCTCGGCATGCTCCTGGCGTTCGGCCTGCTCGGCTACGGCCTGCGCCGTTTCGGCTATCCGATCGCGCCGGTCGTGGTCGGCCTGATCCTGGGGCCGATGGCGGAACAGCAATTGCGTCGCGCGCTGGCCATCAGCCAGGGCGACCCAATGATCCTGGTGCATTCGCCGATCGCGATTGTGCTGCTGCTGCTGGCGGCGACGGCGGTGCTTCTGCCGCTCTATCTGCGGGCTCGCGGGCGCGGCAAGGTGCTGGCGCAGCTCGGCGCCAGCGAGGACTGAGGTCGCGCGCCGCAGGGCGCCGGCCGTCAAAAAAGAAGCCGGGGTCTGGCGACAGACCCCGGCTTCTTTTTGCCCTTTCGGGCCGATATCAGGAGACAGAGCGACGGATCCAGAAGGAAACGCCGCTCCGGAGCGTCAGCCCGTGCATCGGTCGAGGATCGCTACCGAAACCTCGGCCGGTACCACGGCCTCGCTCACTACCCTGAGCGCTGAAACTTACGGACGGTTGATGCGGTCGAAATGACGCGGGTCGATGCCCAGCATGATCAGGTCCTGGTTGTGCGGACGATGCCCGCGCTCGACGGCTGCAGCCGCTGCAACGGCGCTGCCGAAGGTGCGAACCAGGTGGCCAATGCGTCCGAAGGGCTTGCGAGTGGTCATATCCATCTTCCTTCTTGCGTTGCACCATTATCGTTGTGCAATGCAGCAAATATAGGTGCGCCCGCGCGTTTCGCTAGGAGGGATGTCGCATGTTTGCCATGCGTCTGGTGCAAAGGTCGGTGAGGGCGCATCATGGCGGCCGGGGCGAGCGACCCAGGCGTCCGTTGCGCCCGCGCCCATCCGCCTTAGCGGTGCACGACCGGCCGCAGGGCTTGAAAGCCGGGCCACCTTCGGTTATATCAGCCACAAATTCTTGGTCGGTATGACGAAGAGTGGGTCCACCCGGTCCCGCTCTTTTTTGTTACCTGCCGGCCGTCTGGAGATTCTATGACCGAAAACGCAGCCGAACAAACAGGCGATGATCGCATCATCCGCGAGACAGGCATCGATGCCCGTATCGCGCTGATCATCCAGCCGGTGCTTCGTGCGATCGGCTTTCGTCTCGTCCGGGTCAGGCTGTCGGGCCAAAACGGCCTGACGCTTCAGATCATGGCCGAGCGCGAGGACGGCACCATGACCGTCGAGGATTGCGAAGAGGTGAGCCGCGCGGTTTCGCCCGCACTTGACGTCGATGATCCGATCGAAAAGGCGTATCATCTTGAAGTGTCGTCGCCCGGTATCGACCGGCCGCTGGTGCGCAAGTCGGATTTCACCAACTGGATCGGCCATCTCGTGAAGATGGAGACCTCGGTGATGGTTGCCGACCGCAAGCGCTTTCGTGGCAAGATCGCCGAAGCCGACGACGAAGGCATTCTGGTCCAGCGCGACCAGGCCGCCTATGGCGAGGAGCCGACGGTGCGCGTGCCCTTCGAGGCAATCGCCGACGCCCGGCTTATCCTTACCGACGACCTGATCCGCGATGCCCTGAGCAAGGACAACAGGGCCCGCAAGGACGCCAAGAAGCGTCACGGCGACGAAGCCGACGACGCGCATGAAGACGAAGAAACCGAAACGGAAGACTGACAGAGCCGTGCGGCTGGACAGGGTCCGGCTGGAAGCTCGGGGAGAAAGACAATGGTTGTAAGCGCCAACAGGCTCGAACTGCTGCAGATCGCCGACGCGGTCGCCCGCGAAAAGTCTATCGACAAGTCGATCGTCATCGCAGCGATGGCCGACGCCATCCAGAAGGCCGCGCGCTCGCGTTATGGTCAGGAGACCAACATCCGCGCCGACATCAACCCCAATACGGGTGAGATGAAGCTGCAGCGGCTGATGGAAGTCGTCGAAAAGGTCGACGACTACGCCACCCAGATCGCGCTGACCTCGGCGCGTGAGCGCAATCCCGACGCCCAGCTTGGCGACTTCATCGCCGAACAGCTGCCGCCGATGGATTTCGGCCGCATCGCCGCCCAGTCGGCCAAGCAGGTCATCGTCCAGAAGGTGCGCGAAGCCGAGCGCGACCGCCAGTATGACGAATACAAGGATCGCATCGGCGAGATCGTCAACGGCACGGTCAAGCGCGTCGAATACGGCAACGTCATCGTCGATCTCGGCCGTGGCGAGGCGATCATCCGTCGCGACGAACTGATCCCCCGCGAAAACTACAAGTACGGCGACCGCGTCCGCGCTTATGTCTATGACGTGCGCCGCGAGCAGCGCGGCCCGCAGATCTTCCTGTCGCGTACCCATCCGCAGTTCATGGCCAAGCTGTTCACCATGGAAGTGCCGGAAATCTACGACGGCATCATCGAGATCAAGTCGGTTGCCCGCGATCCCGGTTCGCGCGCCAAGATCGCCGTCATTTCGCGTGACAGCTCGATCGACCCGGTCGGCGCCTGCGTCGGCATGCGTGGTTCGCGCGTCCAGGCCGTCGTCGGCGAGCTCCAGGGCGAAAAGATCGACATCATTCCGTGGTCGCCTTCGGCCGCCTCGTTCATCGTCAACGCCCTGCAGCCGGCTGAAGTCGCCAAGGTCGTTCTCGACGAGGACGCGGAGCGCATCGAAGTCGTGGTTCCTGACGACCAGCTGTCGCTGGCCATCGGCCGCCGCGGCCAGAACGTGCGCCTGGCTTCGCAGCTGACCGGCTGGGATATCGACATCCTGACCGAGGCCGAGGAATCCGAGCGCCGCCAGAAGGAATTCGTCGAGCGTTCGACGCTGTTCATGGAATCGCTCGACGTCGACGAGATGGTCGGCCAGGTCCTGGCTTCGGAAGGCTTCACCTCGGTTGAGGAAGTGGCTTACGTCGATGCCGACGAAATCGCCTCCATCGACGGTTTCGACGAGGACACCGCGGCTGAAATCCAGACCCGCGCCCGCGAATATCTCGGCAAGATCGAAGCCGAGCACGACGACAAGCGCAAGGCGCTCGGCGTCCAGGACGAACTGCGCGAAATCCCCGGCATCACCACCGCCATGCTGGTGGCGCTCGGCGAGGACGGCGTGAAGACGGTCGAGGACTTCGCCGGCTATGCTGCCGACGACCTTGTTGGCTGGAAGGAACGCAAGGACGGCGAGACCAAGTTCTTCCCGGGCGTTCTGGCAGACTACGGCGTCTCGCGCGCCGACGCAGAACAGATGGTTGTCGCCGCCCGCCGCATGGCCGGCTGGATCTCCGAAGACGAAGTGGCTGAAGAAGAAGCCGCTGACGTCGCCGGTGAGTGACGTGGATCGGGCCGGAGATAGCTTTGGACGAGATGAACGATCGCACCTGCATCGTTACGCGCCAGGCCGGCGAAACGGATAATCTGATCCGTTTCGTCGTCGGCCCCGATTCGACTGTTTTTCCCGATCTGAAGAGAAAGTTGCCCGGCCGCGGTTGCTGGGTGACTGCTGACCGCCTACATGTCGACAAGGCTGCGGCCAAGGGCATGTTTGCTCGCGCCTTCAAGCAGCCCGTCAACGTGCCGCCCGATTTGGGTGCCATGGTCGATGCGCTTCTGGCGAAGTCGGCGCTCGGCTCGCTGGGCCTCGCCCGCAAGGCCGGATTGGTGGCGCTGGGCGCTGCCAAAGTCGATGCTACCGTGCGCTCCGGAAAAGCGCTGCTTGTACTTCATGCCTATGAGGGCGCCGAGGATGGCGTCCGCAAGATCACCCAGGCCCGCAAGGCGACAGTGCATATCGGCGGGCCTGCCACGCCTGCCTACAAACTTTTTTCGGAAGCCGAATTGGGTTTGGCATTGGGGGCAACAAATGTGATACATGCTGCCGTTCTCGCGGGAGACGCGGGCAAGGCGGTCGCAAAGCGCATGGTTGCGCTTGACCGATATCGGGGCGGTTCCCCGGATGATCTGGCAATGATTGCGGCGATTGCCGACGACGATGATGCCGCAGAGGATATGGAATGAGCGACACCAAATCGGGCGATGACAAGACGTTGAGCGTCACTCCGAAGAAGACCTTGACGCTGAAGCGCCCGGGAACGGAGCAGGGAACCGTGCGCCAGAACTTCTCGCACGGCCGCACCAAGGCGGTCGTCGTCGAGACGAAGAAGCGCAAGTTCTCCATGCCCGGCGACAAGCATGAGCCGGTCCATACGCCGGCTCCCGCTGCTGCGGCCGCAGCTCCGGCAGCAGCGGCTCCCGCTCCTGCGCCCGTTGCTCCGGCTCCGGTCCAGGCCGCAGCCCCGGTGGCGACGCCAAAGCCGCAGCCCGCAGCGCCAGTCGCAGCGTCCAGGCCTGCTCCCGCAGCTCCTGCCCCCGTGGTGCGCGAGACGCCGAGGCCCGCTCCGCAGCAGAACCGCTCCGGCATGGTGCTGAACGAATTGTCGCGTGGCGAAATGGAAGCGCGTCGTCGTGCGCTTGAAGGTTCGGTCGTTCGCGAACAGGAAGAGCGCGCCCGCGCCGTCGAGGATGCGCGTCGCCGCGCCGAGGAAGACGAACGCCGCCGCAAGGAACGTGAGGAGTCGGCGCGTCGCCAGGCCGAGGAAGAAGCTCGTCTGAAGACGGAAGCCGAATCCCGCCGCCGCGCCGAGGAAGAAGCACGCCGTCGTGCGCCTGCGGCCGTCCAGGCCAACGCTGCCGACGATGAAGAGGACGTGCGTCCGCGCGGCCGCACTGCTACCGGCGCTGCTACCGGCGCTGGCGCAGGTGCGAGCGCTGCCACGCCTGTCCGTCGCGTTGTCACGCCCGAGGTTGCCCGACCGGCCAAGACCAAGACCGAAGACGACCGTCGTCGCGGCAAGCTGACGCTTAACACCGCGCTGTCGTCCGTCGATGGCGACGCCCGCTCGCGCTCACTCTCGGCGATGCGTCGCCGGCAGGAGAAGTTCAAGCGCGCCATGCACAATGAGCCGCGCGAAAAGATCGTTCGCGAGGTTACGCTTCCCGAGACCATCACCATCCAGGAACTCGCTCAGCGTATGTCCGAGCGCGCCGTGGATGTCGTGAAGTTCTTCATGAAGCAGGGCCAGATGATGAAGCCGGGCGACGTCATCGACGCCGATACGGCTGAGCTGGTTGCCGGCGAATTCGGCCACACGGTCCGCCGTGTCGCCGAGTCCGACATCGAAGACGGCCTGTTCGACATTGCCGACCGCAACGAGGACCTTGTGTCCCGTCCGCCGGTCGTCACCATCATGGGCCACGTCGACCACGGCAAGACCTCGCTGCTCGACGCCATCCGCAACGCCAATGTCGTTTCGGGCGAAGCCGGCGGCATTACCCAGCACATCGGCGCCTACCAGGTCGAGAAGAATGGTCAGAAGATTACCTTCATCGACACCCCCGGCCACGCCGCCTTCACGGCGATGCGTGCTCGTGGCGCCCAGGCGACCGACATCGCGATCCTGGTGGTCGCGGCCGACGACAGCGTCATGCCGCAGACGATCGAGTCCATCAATCACGCCAAGGCGGCCGGTGTTCCGATCATCGTGGCGATCAACAAGATCGACAAGCCGTCGGCGGACGCCCAGAAGGTGCGCACCGAGCTGCTGCGCCACGAAGTCTTCGTGGAATCGATGGGCGGTGAAGTTCTCGACGTCGAGGTTTCGGCAAAGAACGGCACCAATCTCGACAAGCTGCTCGAGGCGATCCTGCTGCAGGCCGAAGTTCTCGACCTCAAGGCCAACCCCGACCGTACGGCCGAGGGCGTGGTCATCGAGGCCAAGCTCGACAAGGGTCGCGGTCCGGTTGCGACCGTGCTCGTCCAGACCGGTACGCTGCTGCCGGGCGACATTCTCGTCGCCGGCAACCAGTGGGGCCGCGTGCGTGCTCTGGTCGACGACCACGGCACGCACGTCGAGGAAGCTCCGCCCTCCATGCCGGTGGAAATCCTCGGCCTTCAGGGCACGCCGCAGGCTGGCGACCGCTTCGCTGTGGTCAACAACGAAGCCCGCGCCCGCGAAATCACCGAGTACCGCCAGCGGCTGGCGCGCGACAAGGCTGTCGCCAAGCACGCAACCCAGCGCGGCTCGCTCGAGCAGATGATGTCGCAGCTGCAGTCGTCGGGTCTCAAGGAGTTCCCGCTTATCATCAAGGGCGACGTGCAGGGTTCGGTCGAAGCGATCGTTACCGCGCTCGACAAGCTCGGTACCGACGAAGTGCGTGCGCGCATCGTTCATGCCGGCGCCGGCGCCATCACCGAGAGCGACGTCACGCTTGCCGAGACCTCGGGTGCGGCGATCATCGGTTTCAACGTCCGTGCCAATGCACAGGCGCGCCACGCCGCCGAACAGTCGGGCATCGAGATCCGCTACTACAACATCATCTACAGCCTCGTGGATGACGTTAAGGATGCGATGTCGGGCCTGCTGTCGCCGGAACGCCGCGAGACCTTCATCGGCAATGCCGAGATCCTCGAAGTGTTCAACATCACCAAGGTCGGCAAGGTCGCGGGTTGTCGCGTCACCGAAGGCAAGGTCGAACGTGGTGCGGGCGTCCGCCTTATCCGCGACAACGTGGTTATCCACGAAGGTACCCTCAAGACGCTCAAGCGCTTCAAGGACGAAGTCCCCGAAGTGCCGGTCGGCCAGGAATGTGGTATGGCCTTCCAGAACTACGAAGACATGCGCCAGGGCGACGTCATCGAGTGCTTCCGCGTGGAGATGGTGACCCGGAGGCTCTAAGATCGCTATGAAGGAAGAGGGTCGGCTCGAATATCGCTGCAGTCTCTCTCCTTCGGACGATCTGCTGGCGCGATCCAGCTTGCAGGCAGATAATCGTCGCCGCGCGTGGGGACGATTTTTCTGGCATGCTGTTTTTGGCTTGGCCGTTGTCTTGCTAGGCGGGGCTCTGGAGCGGCGAGGTTTGCCGTCAGGATTTGTTTGGCTCGTCGGGACATTGATCATCATTGTCGGGGTAAGTGCAAACATGACCGACATGCTGGCGCCGCCTGCAAAGGCGGAGCAGTTCCAGCCTGTGCCGGTCATGGTGGTGATCGATGAACATGGAGTGACCAACGCTGGGCCGCTTGCGCAGAGCCAGGTCAGTTGGAGTGCAGTTCAGGCGGTCGCGGTAACGGACTACGGAATTGGCTTCTGGGCCGGAGGCGGGGATTGGTACATTCCCCTCAGTGCCTTCGCATCGAAAGACCATATGAAACAAGAGTATGAGAAAATCTTGCAGATGAAAGAGAAGGCTTCGCAGGCTGTTGCCTACGCCGGCTCTAGTTGGGGTGAACCGCCATCCCAATCGGTTCACTGACAAGACTCTCCTTATGTAACGGAGCGGCTACAAGTTGCCGAAGAATTCCCAGTCAGGCCCATCCCAGCGCCAGCTTCGCGTCGGCGAGCAGGTGCGTCATGCGCTTTCCGAAATGCTGCCGCGCGGCGAGATCATCGATCCGGTGATTGAGACCACCGTCATTTCGATCACCGAGGTGCGCATGTCGCCCGACCTCAAGATCGCCACCGCATTCGTGTCGCCGATTGGCGCCAAGGATCCTGAGGCGGTCATCGCCGCGCTCAACAAATATGCCAAGTTCATCCGTGGCCGCGTATCATTTGCCCTGAAGCAGATGAAATACATGCCGGAATTCCGGTTCCGGCTGGACACCAGTTACGACAATTTCGCCAAGATCAACGATCTCCTGCGCTCGCCCGAAGTGGCGCGCGATCTCGACGGCGAAGAAGACAAGGAAGACTGACATGTCGCGTCGCGGCAAGAAGAAAGGCCGGCCCGTCTCCGGCTGGCTGGTGCTGGACAAACCGGTGGGCATGGGCTCGACCGAGGCTGTCTCCAAGATCAAATGGCTGTTCAACGCCGAAAAGGCCGGTCATGCCGGCACGCTCGATCCGCTTGCCTCCGGCATGCTGCCGATCGCGCTGGGCGAGGCCACCAAGACCGTGCCCTACGTGATGGACGGCGCCAAGGTCTATCGCTTCACGGTGACCTGGGGCGAGGAACGCTCGACCGACGACCTCGAAGGTCCGGTGACCAAAAGCTCGGACAATCGTCCGTCGGAAGACGAAATCCGCGCCATCATGCCCAACTACACCGGCGTCATCATGCAGACGCCGCCGCAGTTTTCGGCGATCAAGATCGCCGGCGAGCGTGCCTACGACCTCGCCCGCGAAGGCGAAGTCGTCGACATTCCCGCGCGTGAGATCGAGATCGGCCGCCTCGACATCGTCGAGAACAGCGCCGACCGCACCGTCTTCGAGATCGAATGCGGCAAGGGCACCTATGTGCGCTCCCTGGCGCGCGACATGGGTCGGGATCTCGGCTGCTTCGGTCATATCTCCGAACTCCGCCGCATCGAGGTCGAGCCGTTCACCCAGGAAGACTTCGTCACCATCGCCGAACTCGAGGCGGCCCGTGCCGCCGGCCAGCCGGATGGCGAGGAAGGCAAGTGGGACTTCACTGAAATCGACGAGTTCGTTGTCGACACCTCGGCAGCACTCGAATGCCTGCCGCAGGTGGTGGTGACCGACGAGGCCGCGACCAAGATCAGGCTCGGCAACCCCGTCATCGTTCGCGGCCGCGACGCGCCGGCGGAAGCCGAAGAAGCATGCGCCACGGCCCGCGGCAAGCTGATCGCCATCGGCGCCATCGAGCAGGGCATGTTCAAGCCCAAGCGCGTCTTCACGGCCTGACCCTTGTTTGCAGCCGTTGTTTCCGATTGGATCGTCCAAGATGATTCCGCGGATGAAACGCGATGGCCGAGGCTGAGACGATAGCACTGCGCCCGCAACGACACGTGCGGCGGGCCCCGGTCGGGGCCTCGCCAGGAACCTTGATCGCCGATCCTGCCGCCAGGCAGTCGGCGCTCAACCTGACGTTGATTTCGCCCGAAGCCTGCGAATTCATCAACAATGCCAGCCTCGACGATGTGTCAGCCGCTTGCGAGAAGTGGCCATTGATCTGGCTCGATTGCGTCGGTCTCGCCAATGTCGGCCTGATCGAGGAGATCGGTCGCATCTTCGGCCTGCACACGCTGGCGCTTGAGGATGTCGTCAACACCGGCCAGCGCCCCAAGGCCGATTTCTTCGACGATCACGCCTTCTTCGTCCTCAGCATGATCGACGACGCCAAGGCCGGCCGCTACGAACAGATTTCGTTCTTCTTCGGCGAGAACTTCGTCGTCACCTTCCAGGAGCGCGAAGGCGATCCGTTCGAGCCGGTCAGGCAGCGCATCCGCACCTCCAATCCGAGCCGCCTGCGCCACCGCAAGGCCGACTATCTTGCCTATGCGCTGATCGACGCCGTGGTCGACAGCTACTTCCCGATCGTCGACGCGACCGCCGACAAGGTGGACGAGATCGAAAACGATCTGCTGGAGCAGCCTCACAAGCAGCAGATCAGCCAGTTGCACATGATGCGCCGCTCTACCAACGTGCTCAAGCGCACGCTGTGGCCGCTGCGCGATGCGCTTCTGACATTGACCCGGTCCGATGCGCCGTTCATCACCGCCGGGACCAAGATCTATTTCAACGACACGCTCGACCATGCGATCCGGCTTTCGGAGAGTGTCGAGTCCCAGCGCGACACGATGATCGGCCTGATCGAGGTGCAGCTGTCGCTGTCGCAGGCGCGCACCAACGAGATCGTCGGCGTGCTCACCATCGTCTCGGCGATCTTCATTCCGTTGACCTTCCTGGCGGGCATATGGGGCATGAATTTCGATCCCAGCGTCTCGCCATGGAACATGCCGGAACTGCTGGCACCCTACGGCTATCCGGCGGCACTCGGTTTCATGGCCGTGGTCGCTGTCTCGCTGGTGGCATTTTTCCATTGGAAGAAATGGCTCTGAGAGCCGGCTTGCGAAATAGCTGGCATTTGCCGCCAAATTCCACTATATGCGCCGCAACATTGCGCTTTTGTGCGTTTTGTTCACTGGCCCCAGCTGGACGACATCCCGGCCGTGGGCGTCCCGTTTCCTCAAGATCGAAAGGAAAAACACGATGTCGATCACTGCCGAGCGCAAGTCGGAACTTATGACTGAATTCGCAACCGCCAAGGGCGACACCGGTTCGCCGGAAGTCCAGGTTGCAATCCTTTCCGAGCGCATCAAGAACCTGACCGAGCACTTCAAGGACCACAAGAAGGACAACCACTCCCGTCGTGGCCTTCTGGCGCTCGTTTCCCAGCGTCGCTCGCTGCTTGACTACCTCAAGCGCAAGGACGACGCACGTTATCAGACGCTGATCGAGAAGCTCGGTCTGCGCCGCTGATGAATTGACCGGCGGGCTCTCCCTGCGAGAGTCCGCCGGTTGCGCATTCGGGCCATCCTGTTCGATGGTCCATTAGCCCGATCCCGCCACATTGTGTGGTCGTGCTGAAAAAGGGTCCGGAGCGCCACAGGGAAGCGCCCGAACCACCCATGGACGGTCATGGGGCAGGATTGCACGACGTTCGGCCAGCCGCCTTCGCGGCCCACATACCGCCGAACTTCCTGTTGTCTTGCCCGTGGCTGGCCAAAACGAAGCCCAGGCGCGTTCGGGAAGCCGATTGGTTCCTCAAACAGCGCGCCGAACAAGCCAGGGAATTTGGCGCGCCGGAATGCGGCGTTGGCCATTCCCGCCACGAAGGACAGAACATGTTCAATTACCACAAAGTTGAAATCGAATGGGCCGGCCGTCCGCTCATCCTCGAGACCGGCAAGATCGCGCGTCAGGCCGACGCCGCCGTGCTCGCCACCTATGGCGAGACCGTCGTTCTCGCCACCGTCGTCTCGGCCAAGGAGCCGAAGCCGGGCTTCGATTTCTTCCCGCTGACCGTCAACTACCAGGAAAAGACCTACGCAGCCGGCAAGATCCCCGGCGGCTACTTCAAGCGTGAAGGCCGTCCGAGCGAGAAGGAGACGCTGGTCTCCCGCCTGATCGACCGCCCGATCCGCCCGCTGTTTGCAGCTGGCTACAAGAACGACACCCAGGTCGTCATCACTGTCGTCCAGCACGACCTTGAGAACGATCCGGACATCCTGTCGATCGTCGCCACCTCGGCAGCGCTCACGCTTTCGGGCGTGCCCTTCATGGGCCCGATCGGCGGCGCGCGCGTCGGCTACATCAACGGCGAATACGTGCTCAACCCGCACATCGACGTGATGCCGGAATCGAAGCTCGATCTGGTCGTCGCTGGTACGGGCGAAGCCGTCCTGATGGTCGAGTCGGAAGCCCAGGAGCTGCCGGAAGACGTCATGCTCGGCGCCGTCATGTTCGGCCACAAGGGCTTCCAGCCCGTCATCGACGCCATCATCAAGCTGGCTGAAGTGGCCGCCAAGGACCCGCGCGACTTCACCGCGCCGGACTACTCCGAGCTTGAAGCAGAGATGCTCAAGATCGTCGAAGGCGAACTGCGCGACGCCTACAAGAACATCGACAAGCAGGCCCGCTATGCGGCTGTCGACGCGGTCAAGGCCAAGGTCAAGGCAGCGTTTGCCGCCGAGGGCGACGAAACTCCGAAGTGGTCGGCCGACAAGGTCGCCGCCGTGTTCAAGGAACTCCAGGCCAAGATCGTGCGCTGGAACATCCTCGACACCAGCTCGCGCATCGACGGTCGCGATCTCTCGACCGTTCGCCAGATCGTCTCCGAAGTCGGCGTCCTGCCGCGCACCCACGGTTCGTCGCTGTTCACCCGCGGCGAGACCCAGGCGCTGGTCGTTGCCACGCTCGGCACCGGTGAAGACGAGCAGTACGTCGACGCCCTGACGGGCATGTACAAGGAGAAGTTCCTCCTTCACTACAACTTCCCGCCCTACTCGGTCGGCGAGACCGGCCGCATGGGTTCGCCCGGCCGTCGCGAAATCGGCCACGGCAAGCTGGCCTGGCGCGCAGTGCGCCCGATGCTGCCGGCTGCCGAGCAGTTCCCCTACACGCTGCGCGTCGTCTCGGAGATCACCGAGTCGAACGGCTCGTCGTCGATGGCTACCGTCTGCGGCACCTCGCTGGCGCTGATGGATGCGGGCGTTCCGCTGCAGAAGCCGGTTGCCGGCATCGCCATGGGCCTGATCAAGGAAGGCGAGCGTTTCGCAGTTCTCTCCGACATCCTGGGCGACGAGGATCACCTCGGCGACATGGACTTCAAGGTGGCCGGCACGACCAACGGCATCACCGCGCTGCAGATGGACATCAAGATCGACGGCATCACCGAAGAGATCATGCAGATCGCCCTCGGCCAGGCCAAGGACGGTCGCCTGCACATCCTCGGTGAAATGGCCAAGGCTCTGTCGGAAGGCCGCAAGGAACTCGGTGAGTTCGCGCCGCGCATCGAAGTGATGCAGATCCCGACCGACAAGATCCGTGAAGTCATCGGTTCGGGCGGCAAGGTCATCCGCGAGATCGTCGAGAAGACCGGTGCCAAGATCAACATCGAGGACGACGGCACGGTCAAGATCGCTTCGTCGAACGCCAAGGAGATCGAGGCGGCCAAGAAGTGGATCCACACCATCGTGGCCGAGCCGGAAGTCGGCGAGATCTACGAAGGCACGGTCGTCAAGACCGCTGACTTCGGCGCCTTCGTCAACTTCTTCGGTCCGCGCGACGGCCTCGTCCACATCTCGCAGCTTGCCAACGACCGCGTTGCCAAGACCTCGGATGTGGTCAAGGAAGGCGACAAGGTCTGGGTCAAGCTGATGGGCTTCGACGAGCGCGGCAAGGTCCGCCTGTCGATGAAGGTCGTCGACCAGGCCACCGGCAAGGAAATTGCCAAGGAAAAGAAGGCTGAAGGCGAAGAAACCGCAGCCTGATAGGCTGACATCCTGATATGAAGCGGGCGCGCCGGAAGGTCGCGCCCGCTTTTGTTTTGAGTGCGTCCTTCGAGGCTCGCTTCGCTCGCACCTCAGGATGAGGTAGGTGGTGTCCGGCGACTGCAGCTGGCAGCCCATCAAGCCCTCTCCGGTTGGTAGTGGCGCCGACCGTCCTCATGCCCAGGGGCACGCTTCGCTCGTACCTCAAGATGGGGTAAATGGCGCTGGGTGGCTGCGCCATGACAGACTGATCAAGCCACGACATTTCTGGTTGGCGATGGTGCCGACCGTCCTCATCCTGAGGTGCTCGCCCAAAGGGCGAGCCTCGAAGGACGCACTGTTAGGATCCGCAATGCGCGACGCCCTGAAAACTCTGTTCTATCCCTTTGAGGCCGACATCCTGCCGATGCCGCAGAAGGGCACGCGCACGCTGTTCCTGGGCGCCGAGCCGGGTTTTCGGAAACCGCAGGGTTTTGAAGGATCACTGTCGCTCGTCCAGGGCTTTCGCCCCTATGTGCTGGCCTTGGCGGCGGCGGGACATGATGTCAGCGCTCAGGCCGAAGGCGAAGGCTACGATCTGGCGCTGGTGCTTGCCGGGCGGCATCGCGGCCTGAATGAGCTGCGGGTCGCCGAAGCCATCGAGCGCGTGGTGCCGGGCGGGCTGGTCGTCGTCGCCGGCGGCAAGGACGATGGCATCGCCAGCCTGCGCAAGCGGCTCGGCGGCCTTGTCGAGATCGAGGACCACCTGCCGAAGTTTCACGGCACCGCGCTCTGGTTCCGCCGCGGCGCCCAGGCTGATGCTGCTGCTGCAACGCTGCGCGCCGACAATCCGGAGATGCTGGTTGAAGGCCGTTTCCGGACCGCGCCTGGCATGTTCTCCCACGAACGCGTCGACACCGGCTCACGGCTGCTGGTCGAACACCTGCCGTCGGACATCAAGGGCAAGGTCGCCGACTTCTGCGCCGGCTGGGGATATGTCGCAGCCGAGGTTTCGGCGCGTGCCAGGAGCCTCACCGTGCTCGACCTGTTCGAGGCGGATTTCGCCTCGCTCGAGGCCGCGAAACTCAATGTTCCCAGCTCACCGGTCGAAGCCGGCTTCCATTGGAGCGACCTGACCAAGGAGCCGGTCGAGCGGCGCTACGACGTGGTGGTGATGAATCCGCCGTTCCACCAGGACCGCGACGCCGACCCCGAGATCGGCCAGCGCATGATCAAGGCGGCAGCGGCAGCGCTGAAGCCGGGTGGCCGGCTGTTCATGGTGGCCAACCGCCATCTGCCCTACAAGCCGGTGCTCGAGGCGTCATTCTCATGGGTGCGGGAAATCGCGCTCGAGGACGGCTTCAGGGTCTGGTTCGCGCAGCGATAGGACAACGCAAGGCGGGGCGGCTGCGGCCGCCGTCCAGCCGTGTCAATGGATGGCTGCCGCCTGCTGGGCAGGCGCGCGCAAGGTGTCCAGGGAAAGCGGGGCGGGGCGGCCGAAAAGGTAGCCCTGCACGACCTGGCAACCGGCCGCGCGCAGCAGGGTCGCCTGGTTCTCCGTCTCGACGCCTTCGGCGATGGTGCGAACGCCCAGCGCCCGGGACAGGCCGACAATCGTCGAAACCACCGCGCCAGAGTTGCTGTCGGTCTCCATGCGGCTGACGAAAGACCGGTCGATCTTCAGTTTCTGGAACGAGAAGTCGATCAGGTAGGCAAGGTTCGAGTAGCCGGTGCCGAAGTCGTCGACTGCGACCGACAAACCCATCGCCGTCAGTTGCTTGAGGATTTCGGCGGCACGGTCGCGATCCTGCATCATCGCCGATTCCGTCAATTCGAGTTCGAGACGCTTGGGGTCGATGCCGGTATCCTGGATGATCCTGGCGACGTTGCCGACGAAATCGCGGGTCATGAACTGCACCGGCGAGATGTTGACGGCAACGAAGCAATCGTCCGGCAGGTGCCGGGCGTCGGTGCAGGCCTTGCGCAGCACCCAGTCGCCGATCGGCGCGATCATGCCGGTCTCTTCGGCCACCGAAATGAACTCGATCGGCGGGATCATCCCACGCTCGGGATGCCGCCAGCGGATCAGGGCCTCGTAGCCGACGACGTTGCCCGACATCAGGTCGAGCTGCGGCTGGTAGTGCAGGTCGAAGTCGCCGCGTTCGAAGGCGACATGCAGTTCCGATTCCACCCACTGGCGGTGGTCGGCGACCTTGCCCATGTCGGGGTGGAACACGGCCCAGTTGCCGATGCCGCCGGCGCGGGCGCTCTGCAGGGCGAGATTGGACCGGCGCAGCAGCGCCACGGGATCGTTGCCATCCTTGGGCATGGCGACGACGCCAACCGAGACGTTGACCGACTGCACGTGCGACGGCAGCGGGTAGGGGCGCATGAGATCTTCGATCAGCCGGTCGACCAGCGCCTCAAGCGCGCCATCCATCAACTGGTCGGGATAGAGGATCGCGAATTCGCCAGCGCCGATGCGCCCCATCACGACGCCCTTGGGCAGGGCCGCGGTCAGCCGCGCCGTGAAGGCGCGGATCAAGGCGTCTCCCTGGCAATAGCCGATGGCGTCGTTGATCTGCTTGAAGCGGTCGATGTCGACGTCGATGAGGAAGATCGGCTTGCCGCTACGGCCGGTTGCGCACGCTGCTTCGGCGATCTTGCCGACCATCGCCGGCCGCGCCAGCAGTCCCGTCAGCTTGTCGAAATTGGTTTCCTTGAAAACGAACTCGGCCGATTCATCGACGCCGGCGAAGAACGACATCGCGGCGATCGAGGCGGCAAGGGCGCAAAGTGCCGCAATGACCGCGCCTGCAACCTCCGTGGGCATGCCGACGACCTGGTTGCCGAGGGTCCATTTCAGCCCCCACAGCCCGATCACGAAACTGCCGAGCCCAGCACTGGCGATGGTGACGAGGCGGAAAAGCGGGCTTCTGTTGGGGTTGCGGACGGCGGACATGCAGTGGCTTCCTAACTTGCGAGGCATTCCTACCAATTCGCTCGTTAAGATCGCCTGTGACGATTGTCTACAATTTTAGCCGCCGTCCAGATTGTCAGTCGCGGCCGTTGTCCATCTGCTTCAGCTCTTCCAGCGTCGGCATGGAGACAATGTGGTAGCCGGAATCGACATAGTGGATCTCGCCCGTGACGCCCGACGACAGGTCGGAGAGCAGGTAGAGCGCCGAGCCGCCGACCTCTTCCAGCGAAACGGTGCGCCGGAGCGGCGAGTTGCGCTGCTGGTAGGAGAACATGTGACGGGCGTCGGAGATACCGGCACCGGCCAGGGTCCGCACCGGACCGGCCGAGATGCCGTTCACGCGGATGCCGCGCGGGCCGTAGTCGTTGGCGAGGTAGCGCACGCTGGCCTCGAGGCCGGCCTTGGCGACGCCCATGACGTTGTAGTTCGGCATGACGCGAACCGACCCCGCATAGGTCAGCGTGATCATCGAACCGCCCTCGTTCATCAGCGCGGCGGCGTGCTTGGCGACCTCGGTGAACGAGAAGCACGAGATCACCATGGTGCGCACGAAGTTCTCGCGCGTGGTGTCCGCATACAGGCCCTTCAGCTCGTTCTTGTCGGAAAAGCCGATGGCGTGGACGAGGAAGTCGATGCCGCCCCACTTTTCCTTGAGTGTCTCGAAGGTGGCGGCAACCGAGGCGCTGTCTTCGACATCGCAAGGCACGAGGATCGAGGCGCCGAGCTTTTCGGCCAGCGGCTTCACGCGGCGGCCGAAAGCCTCGCCCTGATAGGTGAAGGCCAGTTCCGCGCCATGCTCGGCGAGCTTCTGGGCAATGCCCCAGGCAATCGAATGGTCGTTGGCAACGCCCATCACCAGGCCGCGCTTGCCCTTCATCAGTCCGTCCATGTCGGTGTCCCTATGCGGTGAGGCGCTGGAAAACGAGAGTTGCATTGGTGCCGCCGAAACCGAACGAATTGGAAAGAACGGTATCGATCTTGGCGTTGTCGATGCGCTTGCGCACGATCGGCATGCCTTCGAATTCGGGATCGAGCTCTTCGATATGCGCGCTCTCGCCGATGAAGCCGCCCTGCATCATCAGGATCGAGTAGATCGATTCCTGCACGCCCGCGGCGCCCAGCGAGTGGCCGGTTAGCGACTTGGTCGAGGTGATGTTCGGCAGGTTGCCGGCAAACACTTCGCGGATCGCTCCCATTTCCTTCGAATCGCCCACCGGCGTCGAGGTGCCGTGGGTGTTGACGTAGTCGACCGGTCCCTTCACCGTCGAAAGCGCCTGGCGCATGCAGCGCATCGCGCCTTCGCCCGACGGGGCGACCATGTCGTAGCCATCAGAGGTCGCGCCGTAGCCGACGAGCTCGCAATAGATCTTGGCGCCGCGCGCCTTGGCATGCTCGAGCTCTTCCAGCACCAGTACGCCCGCGCCGCCGGCGATGACGAAGCCGTCGCGGTTGAGGTCGTAGGCGCGCGAAGCGACCGAAGCTCGGTCATTGTACTTGGACGACATCGCGCCCATCGCGTCGAACAGGTTCGACATCGTCCAGTCGAGGTCCTCGTGGCCGCCGGCGAACATGATGTCCTGCTTGCCCCACTGGATCATTTCCGCCGCATTGCCGATGCAGTGCGCCGAGGTCGAGCAGGCCGACGAGATCGAGTAGTTGACGCCGTGGATCTTGAACCAGGTGGCGAGCGTGGCCGATGCGGTCGACGACATCGCCTTCGGCACCGCGAACGGCCCGATGCGCTTGGGGCTGTTGTTCTTCAGCGTGATTTCGGCGGCTTCGACGATAGTGCGGGTCGACGGACCGCCCGAGCCCATGATGATGCCGGTGCGTTCGTTGCCCGAGATGTCGCTCTCTTCGAGACCGCTGTCGGCGATCGCCTGCTTCATCGCGACGTGGTTCCACATGCCGCCCTGCGACAGGAAGCGCGCGGCGCGACGGTCGACGAGTTCCGTCGTGTCGAGATTTGGAGCACCCCAGACCTGGCACTTGAAGCCGTGCTCGGCGAAGGACTCGGAGAAGCTGATGCCCGACTTGGCGTCACGCAGCGAGGCTTGAACTTCGGAAGCGTTGTTGCCGATGGACGACACGATTCCAAGGCCAGTTACGACGACCCGTCTCATTCAGATTTCCTTTCAGAATGTCCGGCAGCCTTAGGCCGCGGCTTCCTGCTTTGCGAGGCCGACCTTGAGGTCGGTGGCCTTGTAGATAGTTTCGCCGTCGGCCTTCAACCAGCCGTCGGCGATGCCCAGGACCAGGCGGCCGCGCATCACGCGCTTGAAGTCGATGCCGTATTCGACCTTCTTGACCGAAGGCGTGACCATGCCCTTGAACTTCACCTCACCGGTGGAAAGCGCCATGCCCTTGCCCTGCTCGCCGAGCCAGCCGAGGTAGAAGCCGGTCAGCTGCCACATTGCGTCGAGGCCGAGACAGCCCGGCATGATCGGGTTGCCGATGAAGTGGCAGGGGAAGAACCAGAGGTCCGGCTTGATGTCGAATTCAGCGCGGGCATAGCCCTTGTCGAACTCGCCGCCGGTCTCGCTGATCTCCGTGATGCGGTCGAACATCAGCATCGGCGGGGCGGGAAGCTGGGCATTGCCGGGTCCGAACAGCTCGCCGCGGGCGCACGCCAGCAGTTCTTCGTAGCTGTAGCTGGATTTCTGATCGGCCATGAACAATCTTCCCCGTCAAAGCTTAGGACGACGGCTCGCCCTTGTTGTGTGCTCTCACTAGCACAGACTGTCTTGTGCCGGAAACCGGCGTTTTGCGCATAACGCGACCATCCCTTTGGGTCAATGCGCGCTATTGATCGCATTTGAGCGACAGAATATATGTCGAAGTAGCTTGCCGGCGGCATTTCCCGTCTTTGGCGCATCCGGCGGGCTAAAGTGGGGCGAAGGCGAACTTCTGCGAGGCAATCAATTGGACTCCCGCAAGGCAACCATTGCTGTGGAAATGCGAGTCCGCGATGCAGGGCTTAGACCAACGCGCCAGCGCGTCGCATTGGCCGAACTGCTGTTCGCGAAGGGCGACCGCCATTTGTCCGCTGAAGAGCTGCACGAGGAGGCGCTTGGCGCCGGCGTGCCGGTTTCGCTTGCGACCGTCTACAATGCGCTGCATCAGTTCACCGAAGCGGGTTTGCTGCGCATCCTGGCCGTCGAAGGTGCGAAGACCTATTTCGACACCAACACATCCGATCACCATCACTTCTACGTCGAGGGCGAGAACCGGGTGTTCGACATCGAGTCGAGCGCGGTGACGGTCGCCAATCTTCCGGAACCGCCGGAAGGGATGGAGATTTGCAACGTCGACATCGTGGTGCGGCTACGGCCGAAACGCGCCGTGTGACCGTTCAGGCCGCGTCCGGTCTTTCGGAGTTGTGAGCCCCGGCGCCAGGCGTCCGGGGCTTTTGCTTGTTTGCAGGGTCGGTTTTGCTTTTTTGCAGCGAGCAACCGGGCAAGTGGCGCCCGGTCGCCGGTGCCGGAGCATCAGTTCTCGACGCTTTCGCCGGGATAGGCGCCCCAGAGCTGCGACTGGCTGACCCAGCCGCTGGTTCCGGCAAAGCTCATCTCGCACCATTCGCCGTTGCAGCGCTTGATCGAGCCGATGACGCCCGGTTCGACGATGGCGACGGTGCGCGCGCCGGCTTCGGGATCGGCAAGGATGTTGATCTTGGCCGGCTTGCCGCGCTGCCACGGAGCGGCGATCGCGGTGCGGTGGCCCGAAAGCAGCGACTGGTTGATCCAGCCCTCGGCGCCGTCGGCATCGCGCACGCGGCGCCAGTTGTCATATTCCTGGATGATCTCCATCGGCAGGCCCGGCTTCAGGTAGAGCCAGTCGACGGGATAGTTGACGCCCGGGCCGATGCGTGAATTGACCTTGCCCGCCTTGAGGCTGACAAATCGCGGCAGCGGCAATCCGCTCGGACCGACGGTGCCGACCTGGGCAGCGACCGCCGGACCGACAATGCCGGCATGTGGCGATACCAATGCCAGGCCGATCAGGGCTGCGCTGACGGCCAGGCGGAGCGACGCGAAACCAGACACTTCCGTAACCTCTGCTTGAACTTGGCGCTTCGTGCCTTGCGGCTTCGAAAGGCGCCCCTTTTTCTTTGTCTTCGGCGGCACTGCTTGTTACACAGATTACCACCCATCGATCGGTTCCCAGTTTCGCCGGTCTTGGTTAAAGAGGTCTCAATGGGATCTTCGTCGAGGAAAGAATGACCGGCCGAAAAAAGCCTCTCGTCGTCATCACGCGCAAGCTGCCGGATCCGGTCGAAACGCGCATGCGCGAACTGTTCGACGCGCGGCTCAATGTCGATGACAAGCCGATGACCCAGCCGGAACTGGTTGCTGCGGTCAAGGAAGCCGACGTCCTGGTGCCCACCGTCACCGACACGATCGATGCCGCGCTTATCGAACAGGCCGGCCCGAATCTCAAGCTGATCGCCAATTTCGGCAATGGCGTCGACAAGATCGACGTCGCGGCTGCGTCGAAGCGCGGCATCACCGTGACCAATACGCCCAATGTGCTGACCGAAGACACCGCCGACATGGCGATGGCGTTGATGCTGGCCGTGCCACGCCGCCTCACCGAGGGCGCCAACGTGCTGACGAGCGACAAGAAATGGGCCGGCTGGTCGCCGACCTGGATGCTCGGACGCCGTCTCGGCGGCAAGCGCCTCGGCATCGTCGGCATGGGCCGGATCGGCACCGCGGTCGCCCGCCGCGCCAAGGCCTTCGGCCTGTCGATCCACTATCACAACCGCCACCGCGTGCTGCAGTCGGTCGAAGACGAACTGGAGGCGACCTATTGGGAGAGCCTCGACCAGATGCTTGCCCGGATGGACATCATCTCGATCAACTGCCCCTCGACGCCGGCGACGTTCCATCTGCTGTCGGGGCGCAGGCTGGCGCTCATGCAGCCGACCGCCTACCTCGTCAACATCGCCCGGGGCGACATCATCGACGAGGATGCGCTGGTCAAGATGTTGCAGGACGGCAAGCTGGCGGGCGCCGCGCTCGACGTTTTCGAGCATGAGCCGGCGGTCAACCACAAGCTGCTCAAGCTCGCCGCCAAGGGCAAGGTGGTGCTGATGCCGCATATGGGCTCGGCGACCATCGAGGGCCGCATCGACATGGGCGAGAAGGTCATCATCAACATTCGCGCACATGTCGACGGGCACCGCCCGCCGGACCGCGTCCTGCCGCTGAGGACATGAGGGGGCGCCGAACGCTGGTCGCTGCGTCCTTCGAGGCTCGCCCTAAGCACCTCAGGATGAGGACTGTCGGCGCTTTTCAGCTTGCCGCCTCGGTGTTCCAGAACGTGGCGCGCAGTGCCCCCGACCGTCCAGAACATGGCGCGCAGTGCTCCGACGGGCCAACCCGGCGCTGAGTGCATTGACGGGTCCAGAATGTAATGCGCAGTGCTCCGACGTCCTCATCCTGAGGTGCGAGCCCTCATCCACTTTGCGTGGTTGGCGCCATGGGTTGGCGGGCGAGCCTCGAAGGACGCACGGTCCAGCCGCCCGCTTCAATTGGAAACGCTGATCGCCCCATCAGCACCAACCCGCACCTGCCACCCCTCAAAAGCCCCGAACGCTTCCCGCGGCAGCTTCACCGCCACCGGCGTCTCCCAGCCCATTTCGCGCGCAACGATCAGTCCGAGCAAAAGAATCGCGTCAGGCTCGCGCAGCACAAGCGCCGCCGGCGCGTGCCCGGCATGCACAAGCTCCATCAGCACGGCCGACGCCGAGGACGAGCCGATGGTACCGGGCAGGAACAGCACCTTGCCAGCAATGGATTGCCCGCATTGGGGATGGCGCACGTCGGCGATGCGCCCGGATTTCGGATCGACGCCGCCCCAGAAACTGATCGGCGCCGACAGCACCAGTGCCGGGCCTTCGCCGGGCTTGCCCGGAACGAGGATCTCGCCCCGCGCGCTCACGAGCCGAGCCTCGCGAATACAGGACGCCCGGTGACAGCACTCTCGACACAGTCGGCGAGCGAGCCGTAGAGCACGCCATAGCCGGTGTTTCCCGGCGCGTAGTGCGCGAACTTGCCCGAATTGGTCATCAACACGCCGCCTGACCGGTCCGGCAGGATCGGCGTCACGACCACGCAGGTGTCGGCGACAATGACGACGCCCAGCGCCTCGAGCGCCTTGCGTCGGCCGGCCTTGTCGAGCTCGGTCACGACATGCCTGCCGGTGCAGGCGTGAATGGGGACGGCAAGCCGCCGGCCCGCCAGTAGCTGCTCCAGCGCGTCGAACTCGGCCAGCGACAGATGCGGGCTGCCGATGGCGACGGCGTCGATGCTGTCGGTGCGTTCAGCGGTTGACAGCCGGGCCTGGGCCGCAGCCACCATTTCGGGCGTCACCGCAATCGTCGTTTCGCCTTCGAGGCCGCCCAGCGCCGTGGCGAGATCGGGCGCTTCCGGGGTCACGCCGGCGATGTGGAAAAGGCCGACGGCGCCCGACGATGCAGCGGCCGCGCCGAAGGCCTTCAGTGCGTCCTCGCCGGGCATTTGCACGACGCCTGTGACCACGCCGATGGCGTTGCCGACCTCGCGGCCATAGAGGCTGCCCAAGACCGGCCAGGCGATTTCGGAAGCGAGGAAAGCAGGAGGCAAAGCGGAGACGTCGAACACCAAAGTCGCCCGGCGATTCGCCTCGAGGTGCAGGCCGTGGTCGGGTGCACGGCCTGAGATCGCACAGGCGATGTCGAGAAAGTCACCATAACGGTTGGTGCGGGCGCCGAGCACCGAGTTGCAGAACACGACTGCGTTCGATTCGCCCCAGGCGACATCGCTGCCGAATGCCGGCCGGTGGCCGGCCTGATAGGGGGCGCAGGTCCAGCTCTGTTCGCAGCCGAGCTTGCGGTAGGCTTCCATCATCCGCCGCGCCATTGAGCGTTGCGGCTCTTCCAGGCGCACGCGCGAGCAGCCCGTGAGATCGAGCGCGCCGACATTGAGCGTCGAGCGCACCGCCACCCGCGCGCCGCCGTCCACCAGCCGTTCGGCAAACAGCGTGCCCGAATCGCCGTGGTAGAGCGCGCCGTCGATATGGGCGGAGGCGATGGGGATCAGCCTTGGCGCGCCGAGCAGGGCAGCACTGTCGGCAGCGATGCGCATCGCCATTGCCCGGCCATCGCTGCCGGAGGCGATGCGACGTTCCTCGGCGGTCAGCTCCAGGCTCACGCCAGCACCTTTCGGAAGGTGATCGAGGTCGGCCGGTCGAAGCCCTGGTGGGCCGTACGCTCGACCTCTATGAAACCCAGCCTGGCGAAGGTCGAGTGATTGGCGTGCAGCTCGACTCGGCTCTGCAGTTCCAACGCCGGCTTGCCACGGCTGACGGCATGGCGCTCCGTCGCCTGCATCAGCCTTCTGGCGATGCCGTGGCCACGCATGCCTTCATCGACGGCGAGCTTGCCGACGTAATATGCATCGGGGCGTTCGGCCGCGAAGATGCAGCCGACGAGGCGGTCGCCGGACGTCGCGATGAAGCCGGTCTCGACCTTTGCCTTGTCGCGCAAGGCGGCTGCGGACAGAAGGTGCGCCGACGAAGGCGGTTCGATGACGCCGTCCATGTAGGCGAAGGAGCGCATGATGAGCGCAAGCAGCTCGTCCCAGCGGTCGAAGTCCTCGGGCAGGCGGCAAATCGTCGGTTCCGGCATGGCTCAGGAGGCTTTGTAGCGCACGGTGTCGAAACGCGCGCCGAGCGCATCGTAGAGCAAGAGCCGGCCGACGAGCGGCTCGCCGATGCCGGTGATCAGCTTGATCGCCTCCATCGCCTGCAGCGTGCCGATCACGCCGGTCAGCGCGCCGAGCACCCCGGCCACCGCGCAGGACGGCACGAGTCCGGGCGGCGGCGGTTCGGGGAACAGGTCGCGGTAGGACGGGTTGCGGCGCCCGTCGGCGCCCGTCTCGAACGGCTTGAGCACGGTGATCGAGCCGTCGAAGCGCCCGACGGCGGCATGCACCAGCGGCCGCTTCACCGCCGCGGCGGCATCCGCCACCGCATAGCGTGTCTCGAAATTGTCGGAGCCGTCGATCACCAGGTCGTAAGCTGAGATCAACCCGGCCGCGTTGTCGGTGGTCAGGCGCGTCTTGTGCAGTTCGACAGTCACATGCGGGTTGATGCGTTCAATCGCAGCCTTTGCACTCTCCGCCTTCGACTGTCCGACCGATTCGGTGGCGTGGATGACCTGGCGCTGCAAGTTCGACAGCGAAACATGGTCGTCGTCGACGATGCCGAGCGTGCCGACACCGGCGGCGGCAAGATATTCCAGCACCGGCGCACCCAGCCCGCCGGCACCGATCACCAGCACCCGCGCCCGCTTGAGCTTTTGCTGGCCCGGCCCGCCGATCTCCGGCAGCACGATATGCCTGGCGTAGCGTTCGAGTTCTTCCGGGGAGAGCGGGGCTGCCTGGTTCATGGTGCAACCATATCGCCGCGAAATCGGCTTGTCAGGCGGATAGCGGCGCGATCTATCAGTCCACGCCGTCTGGCAAGGCGGTGGCGTGCACGCTGCCGTGGTCGACGGTCAGGAACTGCGCCTTGCCGGCGAGGCTCGAAAACAGGCTGGCTTCCGTGCCTGTCATGAAGGCCTGGCAGTTCAGCTCTTCGAGAATCGCAAACAGCGCGGCGCGTCGACCGGCGTCGAGATGGGCGGCAATTTCGTCGAGCAGCAGGATGGGGGCTGCCCCCGCCATCTCGCCGGTCAGGCGGGCATGCGAGATGACGATGCCGATCAAAAGCGCCTTCTGCTCGCCGGTCGAACAGAGTTCGGCCGGCATGGATTTGGGCCGGTGGCGCACAAGCAGATCGGACCGGTGCGGACCTTCCAGCGTGCGGCCGGCCGCCCTGTCGCGCTCGCGCCCTCTGGCCAGCGCCTGGCGGAAACGCTCCTCGAGTTCGACTGCGGGCATGCCGCCGATACTCTCTTCGAGCGTTCCCGCGAGCGCCAGGTCGGCCTGGGGAAAGGGCCCGGTTTCGGGCAGGCGGCCGATCATCGTGGTGAGAAGGCGGACCATTTCGACCCGCGCTGCCGCGATTGCCGCTCCCGTCTCGGCCATCTGGGTCTCGATGGCGTCGAACCAGCCGCTGTCGCGGCGGTCTTCGCCGAGCAGCCGGTTTCGCCCGCGCATCGCCTTTTCGTAGTCGAGCGCGCGCTGGCCGTGCGCAGGGTCGATGGCCAGCACCATCCGGTCGAGGAAACGGCGGCGGTCGCCTGCGGGTCCGGTGAACAGGGCGTCCATCGAAGGGGTGAGCCAGACCACGCGCAGCCATTCGAGCATGTCGTCGGCGGATTTGGCGTTGGCGCCATTGATGCGCACACGGCGGCCGGCTTCTCCAGCAGCCTCGGGCGCCGTGCCGGTGCCAATCTCGGCGTCGCCGAACGGACCTTCGATCGTGGCGTGCACGGCAAAGGCGCCGTTGCTCCCCTCGCGGGCGACATCGGGGTAGGGCGCGCGGCGCAGGCCGCGTCCCGGTGTCAGGAACGAGATCGCTTCGAGGAGATTGGTCTTGCCCGCGCCGTTCTCGCCGGTGAACACCACCGCGCCCGGCCTGAGGTCGAGCGAAAGCGAGCCATAGTTGCGGAAGTCGGTCAGCTTGAGCGTGCTGATATGCGTCGAGGGCGTGCGTTTCCGCTCGCCCTCTGGGGTCTGGTCTTGCACGGCCGTCCTGGCGCTACACGCGCATCGGCATCAGCACGTAGAGAGCGTTCTCGTCGGCTGTGTCGTGGATGAGCGTGGGGGAGCCGGCGTCGGCCAGCATGAAGCGCGCTTCGCTGCCCTTCAGTTGGGCCGTGACATCGAGCAGGTACTTGGCGTTGAAGCCGATCTCGATCGGGTCCGACGAATAGTCGGCCGCAATCTCCTCAATGGCGCTGCCCGAATCGGGGTTGTTGACGGCAAGCGTCACCTGGCCGTCGGCAATCGACAGCTTGACCGCGCGGCCGCGCTCCGACGAGATCGTCGACACGCGGTCGACTGCCGCAGCGAAGCTCTGGCGGTCGATGACCAGTTTCTTGTCGTTGCCGCTCGGGATGACGCGCTGATAGTCGGGGAAGGTGCCGTCGATCAGCTTCGACGTCAGGATGACGCCGCCGATGGTCAGGCGAATCTTGGTGTCGGAAAGCTCGGTGGTCACAGCGACGTCCGGCGTGTCCATCAGCTTCTGCAATTCGCTGACCGTCTTGCGCGGGATGATGATGCCCGGCATGCCTTCGGAGCCGGCCGGCGCCTCGACTTCGGCGCGCGCCAGGCGGTGGCCATCGGTTGCGACAGCACGCAGCATCAGCTTGCCGGCGCTTTCCAGCGTGTGCAGGAAGATACCGTTGAGATAGTAGCGCGTCTCTTCGGTCGAGATGGCGAACTGGGTCTTGTCGATCAGGCCTTTAAGGGCCTGCGCGTCGAGCCTGAAGATGTGCGAGAAGGTGCCGGCGGAAAGCTCGGGGAAATCCGACTGCGGCAAGCACTGCAGGCGGAAGCTCGAGCGGCCCGAAATGACCGACATGGCGTTGCCGTCGTCGTCGGTCTTCAGCATCACCTCTGCGCCTTCGGGCAGCTTGCGGACGATGTCGTAGAGCAGATGGGCAGGCACGGTCGTCGCGCCAGCACGCTCGACGCTGGCCGGCGTCGCTTCCGAAATCTCGAGGTCGAGGTCGGTTGCCTTGAGTTCGAGACTTGCGCCGTCTGCCTGCAGCAGAACGTTCGAAAGGATCGGGATCGTGTTCCGCCGTTCCACCACGCGGTGCACGTGGTTTAGCGACTTCAGAAGATTGGAGCGTTCCAGGATAACACGCATGACGAAACAGGCTCGCTTATTTGAAGATGCGGGCTCACGGGCTCGAATGCGCCCGGGAAAGCCCGCAACACGATCGGAATTGCGCCGAGTCTGACAGTAAAAAGGCCGGAAAGGCAAGCCCGCGCGGCCATTGCAGGCGCTTGCGCGAGCGTTCTGGGGATAAGTGCGGGCGCTGGGGCGTCGCCAGCGCCGGCAAAGCGTCAGGCCTGGTCGTTGATCAGCCTGCGCAGCAGTTCCAACTCCTGCGCCAGTGTGTTGTCGCCGCCCGACAGGTCTTCGATCTTGCGCACGGCATGCAGCACGGTGGTGTGATCGCGGCCACCGAAACGCCGCCCGATTTCCGGCAGCGAACGCGGCGTCATCACCTTCGACAGATACATCGCGATCTGGCGCGGCTTGACGATGGTGCGTGTGCGCCGGTTCGACAGGAGCTCCGTCTTCGACACGTTGTAGTGGCGCGCGACGATGCGCTGGATGTCTTCGATGCGGACGCGCTTGGGCTCGCCCGTCCGGTAGATGTGGCCGAGGATCTCGTCGATGCGCTCGATCGACAGCTGCGGCTCGAACGACTGGCGGAAGACCAGCTGGTTGAACGCGCCTTCGAGTTCGCGGCCGCTGCCCGTCACCGTGCGGGCGACGTGCGCCAGCACTTCCTCGTCCATGGCGAGGTTCGGGTCCTCTGCCTTGGCGCCGGCGTAGCGGATCTTGAGCATGCCAAAGCGCATGCCGAAGTCCGGCGCCGACATTTCCAGTGCCACGCCGCCATTGAGGCGCGAACGGACGCGCGGTTCGAGCGATTCCAGCTCTGCCGGCGGACGGTCGGCGGCGACGACGACCTGCTTGGCCGAGTCGAGCAGCATGTTGATGAGATGGCAGAACTCGTGCTGGATCGACTTGCCCTGGAGGAACTGCATGTCGTCGATGATCAGGAGATCGATGTCGCGCAGCTGTTCCTTGAGCGTCAGTGCGTTGTTGTCGCGGATCGCGGTTGCAAAGCGCCACATGAAGTATTCTGCGGTCAGGTAGACGACGCGCGACTTCGGGTTCTGGCGCAGCGACTCGGCGGCGATCGCCTGCAGGAGGTGCGTCTTGCCGAGACCGACGGTGGCATGGAGGAACAGCGGGTTGAAGCGCGAGTTCGATTCCGCCACGGCGCGCGCGGCAGCCAGCGCCACGCGGTTCGACGGGCCTTCGACGAAGGACTGGAACGTGTAGCGCGGGTCGAGCGGCGAGCCGAGGACGCTCTGCTTGAACTCCGGCTCCGCCGCGCCGTTGCGGACGGGGGCAGGGCGCTCGACGCGGCCGGCGGCCACTGTGCTGGTGGCAAGCGCGGTCTGCGTCTGGCGCACCGGCTTGCGGGCGCCGGCGACGTCGCTGTCGACGATCGGGCGGCCTACCCGCGTTGCCGTGCGGATGATGACTTCGAGCTTCATCAGCTCGGGTTCTTCCTGACGCCACAATTCAGCGATCAGATCGAGATAGTGGCTGTTGATCCAGGAACGCAGGAAGGCGGTCGGCACCGAAAGGCGGATGACGCCCTTGGAAGCTTCCGCAAGCTTCATGCGGCCGAACCAGCTGGAGAAGACCTCGCTGCCCAGGCGCACCTGGAGCTGTGTCTTGACCCGGTCGAAGATCTTCTCTGCCGCACTCGCTGCGGCAGCCTCGTTACCCTCGATCAGATCGCCGCCAAAAAGAAAGCCCGCCTTTGCTTCGCTTTCGATGCCGCTTTGCATATTTTGCAATCCCTAACCTTCGGTACTCGTGATCCGATGAAGACGCGCCGCGCGTCCTTCGGAATGCTCATTCGGGCTGCAGGCCGTTTCCGGCGTCACCCCAATCTCGTTGCGTCCGGCTCGCCGCGAGGGCGACCGGAACCGTGGCGCTGTTGGGGGCGACAGCGTCAGGCAAAAGCGTAGCCGTCTGGCGCAAGCGCCAGTTCGTCAAAACCTGTTATGCCGTGTTATCCCCACACGCCCTGTCGAAGTGGACACGCCTCTCCCGATCGCGGAATCCTTCCACGCCGAAAACGCCGCCGATTTTTGTGGCTTGGCCGAGGGCTCTGTGCCCGTCCTTCGATGAAAAGACCTTACAAAAATCGCTGTGGACAGGGCAAGGGCGAGTCTAACGGGTTTTTGGTGAATCTGGTTTGCTCCGCGCCGGATTCACCTGCCTTGGAACGCGCCCGCAGCGCTAAAGCCTTTGTGATTCAAACCCTTTTTGCGGAGTCGAAAAAATCCGCGCCCGCCGGGAAAAAATTCTAAAAGAATCCGCTTGACACCTACTTGTCCCCCGAGTCCCGCGGGAGACTTGAACAACCTGTGGATGACCGTGTGTAAGCTCATGAAATTGCTATGGAATTTCTGACACGGTGAGTCTGCGGATAAGGCTGCTTGTTGCAGTTGTACTTATCAGAATAGCCGAATATGCCGGCAAATATTCTTGCTCCCTCGCGGTGTGCTTGGACGGCATTCGGGATGGCTTTTCCGGCCCATTTTTGAACAAAGAAAAACCCGGCTGGTTAGGCCGGGTTGTTCAGAAATCCAATTGCTTGCAGGGCTTAGGCGGAAAGCGCCTTGACCCGCTGCGCCAGACGCGAAACTTTGCGCGAGGCGGTGTTCTTGTGCAGCACGCCCTTGGTGGCGGCGCGCATCAATTCCGGCTGGGCTGCCGAGAAGGCTGCTTCTGCCTTCGCCTTGTCGCCCGAAGCCAGAGCTTCTTCGACCTGGCGGACATAGGTCCGGACGCGCGACCGGCGGTTCTTGTTGATCGCTGCGCGACGGGCGATCTTACGCGTTGCCTTCTTGGCCGAGGAGGTATTGGCCATGGTGCCTCTCTTTGATCTCTATGGTGGGCGCGAACGGCTTGCCGCAGTGCGCAAAAATCATTCGGGCGCCCCATAGGCCGCCTCGGTTGGTGGGCTTATAGTTCAGCTTGCCCGTTGCGTCAACGCGATTCAGATCAGCGGTTGTGGAAATTCGCAGTGCGCTTCTCGGCGAAGGCGGCCATGCCTTCCTTCTGGTCCTCGAGCGCGAACATCGAGTGGAACACGCGGCGTTCGAAGCGCAGTCCCTCGGCCAGCGTCACCTCATAGGAGCGATTGACGGCTTCCTTGCACATCATCACGGCAGGCAGCGAGAAAGCGGCGATCTTGGCTGCGGCCTTCATCGCTTCGTCGATCAGTTCGCTGGCTGGCACGACCCGCGAGACGAGTCCCGATCGCTCGGCCTCGGCCGCATCCATCATGCGGCCGGTCAGGCACATGTCCATTGCCTTCGACTTGCCGACGAAACGGGTCAGCCGCTGCGACCCCCCCATGCCGGGCATGACGCCAAGCGTGATCTCGGGCTGGCCGAACTTGGCGGTGTCGGCGGCGATGATGAAGTCGCACATCATGGCGAGTTCGCAGCCGCCGCCCAGCGCATAGCCGGCGACTGCCGCGATCATCGGCTTGCGGGTTGCGGCGAACGCCTCCCAGCCGGAGAAGAAGTCCTCGAGATAAGCCTCGACATAGGTCTTGGCCTGCATCTCCTTGATGTCGGCGCCGGCGGCGAAGGCCTTTTCGGAGCCGGTGATGACGATGGCGCCAATGCCGTTGTCGGCGTCCAGTTCACGGGTGGCGGCGAGCAGCTCGGCCAACACCTGGGAGTTGAGTGCATTGAGCGCCTTCGGCCGGTTGAGCGTGATCAGCCCGACCTTGCCGCGCCTTTCCGTGATGATCGTTTCATAGGCCATCTCGCGGCTCTCCTCGTTGCTTCTGGCGATATGCCTTCGCTCTAGCTTACCGCTGGCACTGGCGGCAATAGAAGGTTGAGCGCCCGCTTTGCACTATGCGTTCGACATGGCCGGCACAGCCGCTGTGCGCGCAAGCTTCGCCCTCGCGGTCGTAGACCGAAAACGAATGCTGGAAGTAACCGAGCGAGCCGTCGGTATGGACATAGTCGCGCAGGGAGGAGCCGCCGGCGGCGATGGCGTCGGCGATCACCTCGCGGATCGACGTGGCGAGAAGCTCCGCCCGCTCGCGCGCGACCTTGCCTGGGCCGGCGATGGTCCCGGCTGGGCGTGTCGGCGACAGGCCGGCACGCCACAGCGCCTCCGCGACATAGATGTTGCCCAGCCCGGCGATCAGCCGCTGGTCGAGCAGGGCCGCCTTGAGCGGGGTTTTCTTGTCCCTGAACAACTCGGCCAGCAACACGCCGTCAAGCGTGTTGCCGGTGGGTTCGACACCCAGGCCCGACAGCATCGGATGCTCCGCGCCGTCGCGTTCGGCAAACAGCATGAAGCCGAAGCGGCGCGGATCGTTGAACACGATCCGCGCCGGCGTTCCGGTGGTATCGGTGAGATGGAACACGACATGGTCGTGGGTTTCGGCCTTCGATCGCTCGTGGTGGAAGACGCCGGGCGTTGCCGCCTGCTCGTCGGTCTCGACGCGGAACGAGCCGGACATGCCGAGGTGGCAGATCAGCAACGGCGCGTCCTCGACGTCGGCGACGAGATATTTGGCCCGACGGCCGAGCGAACTGACCCTGCGGCCTTCGAGCCGGTCGCCGAAGCGTTCGGGAAAAGGATAGCGCAGATTGGGCCGGCGGGTCTCGACGCGGTCGATGCGCGCGCCCTCGAATACCGGCTGCAGGCCGCGCCGGACTGTTTCGACTTCGGGCAACTCAGGCATTGGTCACGATCGTCTTGAGGAAAGAGTGGCCGTGGCGTCCGGGTGCAAGGCCAAGATGCTCGGCGACCGTTTCGCCGATGTCGGCGAAAGTCGGTCTGAGGCCGATGTCGCCCCCGGAAAAGCCTGGAGCCATGCCCAGCACCGGGATGCGTTCGCGGGTATGATCGGTGCCGCGCCAGGTCGGGTCATTGCCATGATCGGCGGTGAAAATCAGAATGTCACCTCCTTTCAACCGGGCGAGGGCTTCCGGGATGCGCTTGTCGAAGGCTTCAAGCGCTGCTGCATAACCCGGAACGTCGCGCCGGTGGCCGAACTCGCTGTCGAAGTCGACAAAGTTGGCGAAGACGAAGTCGCCGTCGCCCGCGCCGTCCATCGCGCCGAGCGCCTTGTCGAACATCGCCATGTTGCCTGCGGCCTTGCGCACTTCCGATATGCCGCGATGGGCGAAGATGTCGCCGATCTTGCCGATGGCGATGACCTTGCTGCCGCGTGCCGTCAGCCGGTCGAGCAGTGTCGGCTCAGGCGGCGGCGTCGCGTAGTCCTTGCGGTTGGGTGTGCGTTCGAATGTGGCGCTGCTTTCACCGACGAAGGGCCGCGCAATGACACGGCCGATGTTGAGCGGGTCGACCAGACGGCGCACGACTTCGCAGAGTTCGTAGAGGCGCTCGAGCCCGAAATGGCCTTCGTGGGCGGCGATTTGCAGCACCGAGTCCGTCGACGTGTAGCAGATCGGCCGGCCTGTCCGGATATGCTCCTCGCCCAGCCGCTCGATGATCTCGGTGCCGGAGGCATGGCAATCGCCCAGTATGCCCGGCACCTTGCCCTCGCGAACGATGGCTTGGGTCAGCGCGGCAGGGAAGGCGGGCACGGTCTGCGGAAAATAGCCCCAGTCGAAGGTGACTGGAAGGCCAGCGATTTCCCAGTGCCCCGATGGCGTGTCCTTGCCGCTCGAGATCTCCTGTGCCGTTCCATGGAAGGCGCCCGGCAGCAAGCCGGCTTCGCGTGCGAATTCGAATCCGCTGGCAAGTTTGGCTGCGCGGCCAAGCCCGAGCGACACCATGTTGGGCAGAATGAGCGGCCCGTGGCGCAGACCCTCGCGGTCGCCGCGGCCGCTGGCGCAGGCTTTCGCGATGTGGCCGAATGTGTCGGAGCCGACATCGCCAAAGCGCTCGGCATCGGCTGCGCCGCCCATGCCAAAGGAATCCAGGACGAATATGAATGCACGCGCCATCTATTGCCGGCTTTCGGTTGCCAATGAGGCAGACATAAGATCTGCCGCAGGTCTTGGCAATTCTGACAGCGCAAGCTCCCGACATACCGCCAGTGCAGCGCAGTCCTGCTGGGCGTTCTAGCAGTCGGCGCAGGGTATCGTCTGACTCATGCGCGGACGCAGATAGTAGATTTCGCCCATGGAGATGCTGTCGAACGATGCGGCCAAGCCGATCGCAGCCTTGTTCTCGGCTGCCCAGGTGAGCACGGGTTTGTAGTCGAGGTCGCTTTCGACCCTTATCAGAAAACTGCCGGCGATCCTGAGAGCATCGGGAACGTTCGTGATGGTGCCCGCCGGGACGTTGATGGTCGTCACCCCGTTCACGAGCTTGCGCGACCACGCAACCTGGGCCCTGGGCGGCGCGTCGGCGGTGATCTCGACGGCCGTAATGACAATCTTGCCGGTGCTGCGGCTGTAGGGCTGCAGGATCGACTCGCCGATCTTCATCACCGCGTCCACCTCGGAGCTCTTGATCGTTTGCTGCTGGGTGATGAGGTCCGCGACCATGGAGCCGACGCGGCTGACTTTCTTGTTGGTCTCGATCGCTTGCGAGACCTCCATGGTCAAGAAGTAGAGCGCCATCAGAAGTGGGGCGATCAAGGCGAACTCGACGGCTGCGACGCCACGCTTGTCCCGAGCGAAAAAATCCACGCACATCCACCACTGCTCCAGCATGGACCGTGCCCCCGCACCGAATGACATCTTGTCCCTTTCCATGAGCGCGGCTGAACACCAGTCGATGGCGCGCCTACCCTTGAAACCGCGCATGGCGATTGCGAAAAATGCGTTAGTCGTTGAATGGCTCGTTCTGCCAGATGACAGTGGCAAACTGCAGCGTGTGGCCGCCCTTCAGGTTCGACATCCACGAGCGCATGAAGTCCGTAATGACGGGCCATTTGTAGAAGACGCGCAGCATGTTCTTCGACATGGAGAGCCCTGGCTTTACCTCGAACCCGGTAGTGTCGATGTCCCTGTCGTTGGTGAACTTGATTTTCACGTTCGCCGCATCGGCAAAGCTTGGATAACTGCGCAGGTCGACCAGCAGCCCCGGGCACCCCTTGGCGACGAGCACCTCCAGCTTCTTGCAGAGCATCGCCTTCACGGCCGTCTCGTTGAGTTCGTTCGTAGCCCTGATCTGGCCTGTGCGCAGCTGCCGTGCCAGATCGTCGGTCGCGTTCGACAGAACCTGCTGGCCGGCAAACGAGATGCAGCTTTCAAGGATGGCGAACACCAGCAGCGAAAACGGGATTGCCAGCACGACGAATTCGATCGCTGTGCTGCCGCTTCGATCGCGCATGAAGCGTGCGGCGAAGCCCTTGCGGCTGCGCTTGGCATGCTGGCGTGCTTCAGTCTCGTTGTCCATGTCCCGACCGCCTCTTGTGGCCCCGGGACGCACCATAGAGCAAAGCCGTTGAAGCTCGGTTTGAATGATCCGGAAAATTGCGCAGCACCTGTAAACCAGGCGCTAACCTTGCACGCCAGGGGATGTCTGAGGTCCCTATTGGCTCGCGTTCATCTCGGATTCGGAAATCCGTTCGGCATCGCTCTTGTAGGAACTCTCGCAGTAGGGTGTGCATGAGAGCGTCTGGATTTCGGAGCGCCTGTAGATGCGCACCGACGAAGCGTCGTGCCGGATCACCGTCACCTGTTCATCGACGATCGGCTGCCCATCGGCATCGAGGACCACCAGGTTGGTCACCCCAAATCCCTTGCCGGTCAGTACGATCGTCGAGGAGTCCTGTACCGAGGCGTCGGCGATTGCAGAATTGCCGACGACAATGGTGTCGGCAGGCCGCGCCAGGCGCACGATCTTGGCCTGGTTCATCGTCACTTCTATCCCTTTGCCCGCTTGCGCGGACAGCGCGCCGGCCAGGGAAGCCGCAGCCGCAAATGCGCCCAAAAGGAAAACTCTCTGCATTGTCATGGCCTGCCTCGACGGCTGTCGGGTTGGATTGTTCAAGAGAACATGAACGACTTTGGTGAACCAAGGGTTAAGCCTTGTGAGCCTGCAACCATCGGGCGCAATGCCTTGTTCTGCGATTGGGCGCGTCGGGTGCCCGGACAGCACAAACCTTGCGGCTCCACGCACCTCCGAACTGCCGACAAAATCGCCATTTCGCTTAGCCGGCAGTTAACCAAAAGGTGTCAACGCGTCCCGAAAGGTTTCGGTAAGGCTGTTTCTTAAGTCGAATGAAAGAGCTCCCCGCTAGGTTGCAGTCATCCGATCAACGACAAAGAAATCGTGACGGAAGTGCTGTAACACGGAGCAAGGAGCTTACGATGTCCAACCTGATCGCACGTTTTGTGAAGGATGAATCCGGCGCGACCGCCATCGAATACGGTCTGATCGCCGCGCTTATCGCACTCGCTATCATTGGCGGCGCCACTGCCGTCGGCAGCCAGCTGAAGGCAAAGTTCGGCCTGATCTCTGGCGAACTCGCCAAGGCGCAGCCGAAGTAATTTGACGTCCTGCCGATCACGTATCGGCAAGGCCGGCGGAAAGGCTGCTCATGGGCAGCCTTTTTTGCTTTCTTGACGGTCGATGCGAGGCGTCTACGGCGCCGCATCTCCTGGATCCGCAAGACGGCGCACCTTGCAGTGTGACGTGGCTTCACCGAAGCTTAATGCGGCCAAGCTATTCTGGAATGACTTTGCGGATCTGGATGTCTGGCCATGCTTGAAGCACTGATCTTTGTCGTCTTTCCCTTTTGCATGGTCTTTTCGGCCGTCTCCGACACCTTGTCGATGACCATCGCCAACCGCGTGCCGTTGCTGCTGGTGGCCGTATTCCTCGTTGTTGCCCCGTTTGCCGGAATGGGCTGGGCCGAGATCGGCATGCACCTTGCTGCCGGAGCGCTGCTCCTGACCATCACCTTCGCGCTATTTGCGTTGGGCGGTATGGGCGGCGGCGATGCCAAGCTGATTGCCGCCACGGCCGTGTGGATGGGGCTTGGCTTCCCCTTGATGGACTATCTGCTCATCTCGGCGATCCTGGGCGGTGTGTTGACCATCGCAATCCTTTCGTATCGCGCGTTCGGCTTTTCGCAAATCGCCGGCCAGAACATGTTCCTCAAGAACTTCTCGCACGAGTCCGGCGGCGTGCCCTACGGCATCGCACTGGGGATTGGCGGACTGCTTGCCTTTCCTTCGTCGCCGCTGTCGATCTGGGCCATCGAGCAGATCGTCAAGCCTTAGCGCATCGGCCCGAAAATCGGATCCGATTTTCGGAAAGCACGATGCGCCAACTGAGTACGTTAGAGCGTCCTTTGTGCGTCCATTCGGACGCATGGCGCTCTGGTGGCGCTTTTCCGCGTGTAACGAACGATTAATCACGCTTGTAAGGATTGCATTAACCATAAGTTGACGATTGCCTATGCAAAGTCCGGCTTGGCTTGATGGGGTGCCAGGGCGAGGTTCGGACAATGGCTGCATCGCGACTGATGATACTCGGCGTGGCGGTCGCCGCTGCGGGCGGCGCAGGCTATGTCGCCAAGAACATGTCGGTGCCTCCGCCCGTGGAGGTTGTCGTGGAGACTGGTCCGCAGCAGCCCCAGATCGCACTGACCGATGTCCTGGTGTTGACTGCCGACGTGCCCATGGGCGGTGTTGTCGAAAGCAATATTGGTTGGCAGCAATGGCCGACCGATGGGCTCAATCCCAATTTCATCACCCGCAGCGACGAGCCTGAAGCGCTCGAGAAGTTCAAGAACTCCGTCGCCCGCCTGGGCATGTTCAGTGGCGAACCGCTGCGCAAGTCGAAGCTCGTTGGCGAAGGCCAAAGCTTCATGTCTTCCGTGCTTCCCGCCGGCAAACTCGCGGTAGCGACCGCAATCTCGGCAGACACGTCGGCGGGCGGCTTCATTCTTCCCAACGACTATGTCGACGTCATCATGACCCGCCGTTCCGATGCGGTGAAATCGGGCAGCGGCTTCGTTACCGAAACAATCCTGAAGAACATTCGCGTACTGGCCATCGACCAGACGATCCAGGAGGATGAAGAAGGTAAGAAGGTCAAGGTCGGCGAGACCGCGACGCTCGAACTGACCCAACAGCAGGCCGAGATCATCACGGTTGCCCAGCAGATGGCCGACCGTCTGACGCTGGCGTTGCGTTCAGTCGTCGATACGCAAGAAAAGAACCTCGCGGAGGCCGATTACCTGGTCTCGGGCAGCGGCAAGCGCGGCACGGTGCGCCTCATCAAATCTGGCGAGATTTCCGAATCGGGAGCAAGGAAATGAGGTCTAGCGTCAGGCTTCTTGCAACTGCTGCGACCGCTGTCGCATTCCTCGCAATTGCTCCCAATCTGCCGGTGCAGACTTCTGCCGAGGCAGCCTCCAGGGCGCAGGTCGGAGGCAATTCGTCCAGCCAGCGCGTCAAGCTCGGGCTCAACAAATCGGTGGTCATCGACCTGCCGAGCGACGCTTACGACATTCTGGTGGCCAATCCGGGTGTCGCCGATGCCGTCACGCGAACGGCGCGCCGCGTCTACCTGTTTGGCAAATCTGTCGGTCAGACCAACATTTTCGTCTTCGGACCCAATGGCGAGCAGATCGTCAGCCTCGATCTTGCCGTCGAGCGCGATGTCGCCGGGCTCGAAGACTACATCAAGCGCTTCATCCCGAACTCGCAGATCAAGGTCGAGCTGATCAACGACAACGTCGTGCTGACTGGCACCGTCGATACGCCGCTCGATTCCAAGCGAGCCGTTGACCTGGCGACGATCTTCGTCACCGGCGGCGAGGCGACGACCGGTCAGTATTCGCAGACCGCGACGGGCGGTTCCGACAATGCCGGCGTCGACATCAACAACCCCGACCAGTCCCGCCAGAAGAGCGCTATCGTCAACCTGCTTCAGATTACCGGTGACGACCAGGTGACGTTGAAAGTCACCGTGGCCGAGGTCAGCCGCAACGTCATGAAGCAGCTGGGCGTCAATCTGATCGCCGGCGGCGATGCCAACGGCATCAGCTGGGGGGCAATTTCCGAGGCCTCCTTCGGCCTGGGCAAACCCTTGTCCGCGTCGGGCATCGGGTTCGGGACGTCCGTCATCGACGGCTACATCAATGCGATGGAACAGGCAGGCGTGATGAAGACGCTTGCCGAACCGACGCTGACGGCAGTTTCCGGCGAGAAGGCCACGTTCAAGGTGGGTGGTGAATTCAACCTGGTCAGTGGCCGCAACGTCGACAAGGATACCGGCGAAGTCATCTACGACATGGAAAAGCTCGAATACGGTATCGGGCTCGAGTTTCAGCCCGTTGTCCTGTCGCCCGGAAGGATCAGCCTCAAGGTTCGCACGTCCGTTTCCGAACCGACAAACGAGGGGGCCGTCCTGCTGGAGGCCGGACCCTCGCGAAAGGATCCTGGCCTGCTCGGTGGAATTTTCGATCCGCGCAGAAACTTGCCCGGCACGAGCATCCTTTCCATACGCAAGCGTCTCGCCGACACCACTGTAGAATTGCCTTCCGGCGGTTCGATGATGATCGCGGGCCTTGTTCGCGACGACATCAGGCAGTCACTCGGCGGAATCCCCGGGCTGTCGAAGGTGCCGGTGCTTGGCACTCTGTTCCGAAGCCGCGATTTCGTCCGCAACGAGACCGAGCTGGTCATCCTCATCACGCCATATCTGGCCCGTCCGGTGGCGCGCAATGAGCTGGCCAAGCCCGACGACAATTTCAATGCCGCCAGCGATGGCGCGGGCATGTTCCTTGGCCGTGTCAACCGGGTCTACGGCACCATGAAAACCGACAAGCCGATGGGCCGTTATCACGGCGTCGTTGGCTTCATCTACCAGTGAGCGGGGGTAGGGGCATGTATCAGGACGTTTTGGTTTCTGCGAAGTCCTTCGGCTGGAGGCTTCCGGCAGTGTCGTACATCGGTCGTCCGCTTCTGGTTGCCGCCGCCGTTGCGCTGCTGGCTGGGTGCGCGAACAGGGACAGCATCAAGGTGGGGTCGATTCCCGACGACTACCGTACCAACCATCCGATCGTCATCGCCGAAAAGAACCAGGTTATCGACATCCCCGTCGGTGTTGCAGAACGCGGCCTGACCAAGGGTCAGCAGGCAACGTTCGAGGGCTTTCTAAGCGAATACGATCACCGTTCGACCCCGATCCTGACGGTGCTTGTCCCGGTAGGCGCTTCCAACGATGCGGCCGCCAATGCGGCTGCCAAGGGCCTGAGGCGCGTCGCCGTCAAGAACGGCGTGCCATCCGACAGGATCGCCATCGCCAGCTACCAGGCAGCGATGCCCGATGTTCCCTCGCCGGTGCGCGTGACCTACACCGCCATGCGCGCCCAGACGGATCGCTGCGGAACCTGGCCCGAGGACATTCTCAACACCGCCGAAAACAAGCACTACGCCAATTTCGGCTGTTCTTATCAAAACAATCTCGCCGCGCAGATCGCCAACCCGGCTGATCTTCTTGGGCCGCGGAAGCAGTCCACGATCGACGCGGAACGCCGTGGGGTGGTGATCGACGGCTATCGCAAGGTGCCGTTCTATTCGCCGACTCCGAGAACTGAAATCAACTACTGATCGTATGCAGTCTGGAGCAAGCTGACATGAGCAACCTGGCCTACGATTCGCAAGCTGAGGGCGCCGACCTTTCGCAGCAGGACATGGCTGTGATGCAGGCGCTCCGGCCGGTGCCGCGCATCTCGATCCAGGCCTTTTGCGAGACCGACAGCGTTGCGGGGCCCATCGACCGTGCCGGCGAGGACCGACGCATGGCGAAGGCCCACCTGCAGGTGCATATGGGCGGAATCGAGACGGCAATGGAGGTCTATAGCGGCTCACCGACGCCGAACCTGATCATCCTTGAGTCCCGTCGCGAGCCGAAGAGCCTACTCGAGGCGCTGCATGCCTTGTCCGAATATTGCGATCCGACCTCCAAGGTCGTGGTCATCGGCCACTACAACGATGTCGCGCTTTATCGGGAGCTGATCCGGTCTGGCATTTCCGAATATGTCGTGGCACCGGTTTCGACCGCCGACATCGTCAGCGTCATCTCCTCGATCTTCGTCGATCCCGACGCCGAGCCGATTGGCCGGTCAATCGCATTTGTTGGCGCCAAGGGCGGCGTCGGTTCTTCGACCATCGCCCACAACGTTGCCTGGGCGATGTCGAACCTGTTCAAGTCGGAAGTGGTCGTCGCCGACCTCGACCTGGCGTTCGGAACCGCCAACATCAATTTCGACCAGGACCCTGCACAAGGCATCGCGGAAGCGGTGTTTGCGCCTGAACGCGTCGATGAGGTTTACCTCGATCGCCTGCTCGCCCAATGCGCCGAGAATCTGTCGCTGCTCGCGGCTCCGTCCACGCTCGAGCGTGTCTACGATTTCGACGCGGAGGCGTTCGCGGCGATCATCGATACCGCGCAGCGCAGCACCCCCCTGCTTGTGCTCGATGTTCCCCATATCTGGAGCGGCTGGAGCAAGAACACGCTGACCCGTGCCGACGAGGTGGTCATTACGGCGACGCCGGAACTCGCCAACCTGCGCAACACCAAGAACCTGGTGGACATGCTCAAGCGGCTACGTCCCAACGATCCACCGCCGAGGCTCATCCTCAACCAGGCCGGCATGCCGAAGCGTCCCGAAATCTCCGCGGCTGACTTTGCCGAACCGCTGGGCATCGCGCCGATTTCGGTTATCCCGTTTGATCCGCTGCTGTTTGGCAATGCTGCCAACAACGGGCGCATGCTGGGGGAAATGGATGCAAAAAACCCGGTCGTGAGCACGATCAACGAGATCGCCCATATCCTGACCGGGCGGTCCGAAGCCAAATCAAAGAAGCAGTCCGGCTTGGCTGGAATTCTCGGCCGGCTCAAAGCCCGCAAGAAGTGATGCCAGCGCGGCGGAGGCGTTAGTCGATCATGTTTGGCAAAAGAGGCAATGACGACGGGAACCGCTCGACGCCGGCATTCCGTCCGCCTGTGACGGCCCCGTCGCCCGCTGGGCCTTCCGCGGACACGCTGGTCGCTCCGCGTCCGGCAGCGACGACGCCCGCTCCCGCCATGGCGCAGCGCCGTCCGGTGGAAGCGACGCCATCGTTTGCACCCGAACCGAAAAAGGTCCAGCGCGAGCGCAGCGAAAGCTACTACGACACCAAGAGCCAGGTGTTTTCGGCGCTGATCGACACGATCGACCTGTCGCAACTCGCCAAGCTCGATCCTGACAGCGCACGTGAGGAAATTCGCGATATCGTCAACGACATCATCGCGATCAAGAACTTCGCGATGTCGATCGCCGAGCAGGAAGAACTTCTGGAAGATATCTGCAACGACGTTCTTGGCTACGGCCCGCTGGAACCTCTGCTGGCCCGCGACGAGATCGCCGATATCATGGTGAATGGTGCCAAGAACGTCTACATCGAAGTCAACGGCAAGGTTGAACAGACGTCCATTCGTTTCCGTGACAACCAGCAGCTGCTCAACATCTGCCAGCGGATCGTCAGCCAGGTCGGCCGCCGGGTCGATGAATCCTCGCCGATCTGCGACGCGCGCCTGCCCGATGGCTCGCGCGTCAACGTGATCGCGCCGCCGCTTTCGATCGATGGCACCGCTCTCACCATCCGCAAGTTCAAGAAGGACAAGCTGACACTCGATCAGCTCGTCAAATTCGGCGCGATTTCGCAGCATGGCGCGGAGGTGCTGAAGATCATCGGACGCGTCCGCTGCAACATCATCATCTCTGGCGGCACGGGCTCGGGCAAGACGACCCTGCTCAACTGCCTGACCAACTATATCGACCGCGAGGAGCGCGTCATCACTTGCGAAGACTCGGCCGAACTGCAACTGCAGCAGCCGCATGTGGTTCGTCTGGAAACCCGCCCTGCCAATCTAGAAGGCGAGGGCGAGGTCACGATGCGCGATCTCGTCAAGAACTGTCTGCGCATGCGCCCTGAACGCATCATCGTTGGCGAGGTGCGCGGACCTGAGGTCTTCGATCTGCTGCAGGCGATGAATACCGGTCACGACGGTTCGATGGGCACCATCCACTCCAACAGTCCGCGCGAGTGCCTCAACCGTATCGAAGCGATGATCGCCATGGGCGGTTACACCCTGCCCCAGAAAACGGTTCGCGAGATCGTCGTCGGCTCCGTCGACATCATCATCCAGGCGGCCCGCCTGCGCGACGGCTCACGGCGCATCACCCACATCACCGAAGTCGTCGGGATGGAAGGTGACGTCATCATCACGCAGGATCTGGTGCTCTACAACATCAAGGGCGAGGATCAGAACGGCCGCCTGATCGGCCAGCACGTATCCACGGGCATCGGACGCCCGCATTTCTGGGACCGCGCCAGGTACTATGGCGAGGAATCGCGGCTCGCAACCGCGCTCGAAGCCATGGAAAAGAGCACCGACTGACATGGCGGCCGTCGCACGGGAAGTGGGGAACTAGCGCATCATGTTTGGCCTCGATGCCACGTTGCTTGCCTTTGTCGCCCTCGCTGGCCTCAGCGCCGGTCTGGTTGCCTATGCGCTGCTTTTCAAGCGGATGGAGGCCGAGACCAATACGGAGAGGCGCCTGGCGACGGTCAGGCAAACCGACAACGATCGCTCCCAGCTAAAGGCGTCGCGTGATCGCGTGGCCGAAGTCGCCAAGCGCCGCAAGTCCGTCCAGGATTCGCTCAAGGACCTGGAGGAAAAGCAAAAGACCAAGGACCGCAACATCAAGAAGCCGCCGCTGCGCGTCCAGATACGCCAGGCCGGCATGCAGGTGACCCTGGAACGCTTCTACGTCTACTCGGTCATTTGCGGGCTTGTCGTCACGTTCCTGGTGTTCCTTTCGGGGGCGCCGCTGATCCTGCTTCCCGGCGCGCTTGTTGCCGGAACCATCGGCCTGCCACGCTGGTTCGTCGCGTTTTGCCGCAAGCGGCGCGTCAAGAAGTTCCTCGACGAATTTCCCAATGCGCTCGACATCATCGTGCGCGCCGTCAAATCGGGCCTGCCTCTCAATGATGGCATCCGCCTCATCGCTTCGGAATCGCCTGAGCCGGTGCGCGGCGAGTTCCGCCGCATGGTCGAGGCGCAACAGGTCGGCATCTCCATTCCCGAAGCTGCACTGAGAATGCCGGAGACCATGCCGTGCCCCGAAGCTGGGTTCTTCGGCATCGTCATTCAAATCCAGAGCCAGGCAGGCGGCAACCTGTCCGAGGCACTTGGCAACCTGTCTCGCGTGCTGCGCGACCGCAAGAAGATGAAGGCCAAGGTCCAGGCACTTTCGATGGAAGCCAAGGCGTCAGCCGGCATCATCGGCTCGCTGCCGATCATCGTTGCCTTTCTCGTCTATCTTTCGAGCCCGAACTACATCATGCCGCTGTTCGTCACGAGCACCGGCAACCTGATCCTGGGCATCTCCGGTATCTGGATGGCCATCGGCATCTTCGTGATGCGCAAGATGATGAATTTCGAGGTCTAGCAACGTGACCGACCAAGTCGTCAAATCGCTCACCGATCCCTCTTTCCTCATTGCCCTGCTCGTAGCGATCGCGGTCTTCGCGACGGTCTTTACTGTGCTGCCCTCGCTCACCGGCAATCCGCTCAAGGGTCGCATGAAGGCCGTTGCGCTGGAGCGCGACGAGTTGCGTGCCAAGCAGCGCATTCGCCTTGCCGCCGAAAGCGACCGTCGGCACAGGGGATTGCGCGAGCAGCAGTCCGTTGGCATGCGCAACATCGTCGAACGGCTTGACTTGCGTCGCGCGCTTGTCGACGAAACAACGCTCAACAAGCTGAAGGTTGCCGGTTTCCGCGGCCAAAACCCGCTGACCCGCTTCCTGTTCTTCCGCCTGGTCCTGCCCTTCGTCGGCCTGGTTCTTGGGGCGATCTACGTATTCGTCATGGGCGGGCTGGCGGAGAAGCCGTTCTTCGTCAAGATTTTTGCATGTATCGTTCTTGCCTATGTCGGCTTCTACCTGCCGGTGCTGTACGTCTCCAACCGCGCCACCAAGCGCAAGCAGTCGATCCAGATGGCTTGGCCGGATGCGCTCGACCTGATGCTGATCTGCGTCGAGTCGGGCATGTCGGTGGAGGCGGCTCTGCGCAAGGTGGCCGACGAGATCGGGTCGCAGTCGGTCGATCTGGCCGAGGAGTTCGTGCTGACAAATGCCGAGCTCTCCTACCTTACCGAGCGGCGCCAGGCCTATGAGAACCTCGCTTCCCGCACGGGATTGGAATCAGTGAAGTCAGTGACGCAGGCCCTTATCCAGGCAGAGCGCTATGGCACGCCCGTTGCCCATGCGCTGCGCGTGCTGGCTGCTGAAAGCCGCGACATGCGCATGAATGCGGCCGAGAAGAAGGCTGCAGCGCTGCCGCCCAAGCTTACGGTCCCGATGATCCTCTTTTTCCTGCCGGTGCTGTTTGCGATCATCCTCGGCCCGGCCGGCATCCAGGTCAGCCAGCGCGGCCTCATGGGCGACAAGGAACAGTCGAGCAGCGAATAGGCGGAACGCCTACGACAGGCAAAAGCCGCGTCGGGGATGACGCGGCTTTTTGCGCTCCGGCAGGTGTGGCGTCAGTTGGTGGTCGGCTTGTCCTCGGCCTTGATCTGGTTCCAGGCGTTTTGCTGGGCCAGCATGGCGCGGAGATAGGCAACGTTCGCCTGCGCCTGCTCGGGCGACAACTCCTGGCTTGCGATCTTCTGGGCCTCGTCGAAACGCCCCTGCAGCCCGACCGCGAGTGCCAGGTTCTGGCGCACCCGGCTGTCGGCTCCGGGCTGGGAAACCGCCGAGCGCAGATAGGTTTCCGCTGACTTCAGATCGCCTTCCAGCACATAGGACATGCCGAGGTTGGACAGTACCGAGGGCTCGTTCGGCTTGAGGTCGAGCGCCTTGCGATAGAGGCCGCGCGCGTCCTGGGTCTTGCCAAGCTGGTCAAGGATGGCGGCTTCGGCCGAGACAAGCTTCCAATCGGGATATTCCGGCGTCTGGGCGCGGCGCACCGCGTCAAGCGCCGGCTGCAACTCGCCCGATGCAGCGAGCGCCTTGCCATAGGCCGCCAGTACGTCGCGGTCCTTTGGATAGCCGATCGCGAGCTTGCGCATCACCGCCAGGGACTGGTCTGCCTGGCCCTTGGCCTGCAGCAAGGTGGCGTACTGCATGGCCACTGGCTTGTTGTTCGGGTCGCTGATGTACTTGCGGCCCAGCTGGTCAACTGAGCCGGAGATCGCCCCGGTCGACATTGTGTCAACCGCCTTGCCGCCGCGGCCGATGGATCCGGTGGTCATCTTGCCGGTGCCGCAACCGGCCACGCCGGCGGCAAGCGCGGTCACGAATGCCGCTGTGACAAGGCGTTTTCCCGTTGCGTTCACCCAACGATTGGTCAACATCGCAGGCAGCTCTCCATTCGTGCATGTGGTCGCAATCGGCCACTTCCCCGCCTTGGAGAAATAATCTGTTAACCCTAACGGATGGTTAAGGGCCGCCTCGCGGCATGCCAGCCGAAGATGAAGGAAGCCGAAATGCCGGTCGAACTTTTCGACAACAAGTCCGCGGATGCGTTGCCTATCCATCTCGTTGCGAAGGATGGACTGGAGAATTCCGGTCTTGCAACTGCGGTAGTTGCGTGGGCAAAAGCCAACGGCTTTGCCGGCGAGACGGGCAAGGTTCTGGCAGTGCCGGGCACAGACGGCAAGATCGCCGGCGCATTGTTCGGCACTGGCCAGCAGGAAAGCGGTCTCGGCTTCGGCGTGCTGGCGCGCAACCTGCCGGAAGGCGACTGGCACTTCTCAACCCAACCGGCGCATCCGGAACTTGCAGCCCTTGGCGTTGCGCTTGGTGGGTACGCCTTCACCCGCTATGGCAAGAAGCCGGGCAAGGACATTCGGCTTGTCGCTCCAGCGGGCGTCGATTTGGCCAGGCTGAACCGGCTGGTTGATGCGGTCTCGCTGGTCCGCGACCTGGTCAACACGCCGACCAACGACATGGGGCCCTCCGCGCTGGAAGCGGTTGCCCGGAAGCTTGCCGGCGCCCATGGCGCCGAGGTGCGCGTGACCGTTGGCGACGACCTGCTCAAGCACAATTTCCCGATGATCCACGCCGTGGGTCGGGCTTCCGCCGACGCTCCTCGCCTGATCGATCTGACCTGGGGGCCGAAGGACGCGCCCAAGATCACGCTGGTCGGCAAGGGCGTGTGCTTCGACACCGGCGGTCTCGACATCAAGCCTGCCTCGAGCATGCTGTTGATGAAGAAGGACATGGGCGGCGCGGCCAACGTGCTCGGTCTCGCTTCGATGATCATGTCGGCAAAGCTCAATGTCCGCCTGCGGGTGCTGATTCCGGCGGTCGAGAATTCGATTTCGGCCAATGCGTTCCGCCCGGGCGATGTGCTGCAGAGCCGCAAGGGGATTACCGTCGAGATTGGCAACACCGATGCCGAGGGCCGGCTGGTGCTTGCCGATGCGCTGGCGCTTGCCGATGAGGAGCAGCCGGAATTGCTGATCGACATGGCGACGCTGACGGGCGCTGCGCGCGTCGCGCTCGGGCCGGACCTGCCGCCTTTCTACACCGGCGACGAGGTGCTCGCCGGCGAGTTGTCGGCGGCATCCGCGGCGGTCGAGGATCCGATCTGGCGCATGCCGCTGTGGAAGCCTTACGACGCCAAGCTGTCGTCCAAGATCGCCGACATGAACAACGTGACCACGGACGGTTTCGCCGGGTCGATCACCGCGGCCCTGTTCCTCAAGCGCTTTGTCGAGAAGACGCCCGGCTGGGCACATTTCGACATTTTTGCCTGGAATCCGACCGAGCGGCCGCACGGCCCCATCGGTGGCGAGGCTCAGGCCATCCGGGCGCTGGAAAGGGTCATTTCGGCTCGCTTCGGTTGAGGCCTCAAGGCGCGCGCCCTCTCCTTGCGAAGGGGGGAGGGCGCGCGTCGCCCCCGCCAAGAAAACTCCGGCAATGAAACGGAACCGAAACAATTGCCGTGGATGCTGGCGAAATGCCGATCGCGTTGCGCCCGAGCCAATCGCTGAGACTGCTCCAGCAGTTCGCCCTGTCGGAGGTGCGTGACGACGCGCCCGACCTGACCCTGCGCCAGATGGCGATCCTGCTGACGATCTATCTCGACCCGCCGCCGCATACAGTGCGCGGCCTGGCCGCGCGGCTCGGCGTCAGCAAGCCGGTCATCACCCGCGCGCTCGACACCATGGGCGCGCTCAAACTCGTGTCGCGTCACCGCGACGAGCTCGACAAGCGCAACGTGCTGATCAGGCGCACGGTCGATGGCGCGCTCTATGTCGAGCGACTGGGCGATGCTATCATCGCCAAAGCAATGGAGCTTCCGATTTGACCGCCCGCGACAGCCGCCTGCACGCTTTTCGATCAGACATCGCCGATGCCCGGCTTCAGGGTGAGGTTGCCGCCGAGCGCTTCGTGACCGGCCGTCCGGCCCGCATTGCTGCGTCCGTCGCCGATGTGCGCAAGGCGCCGCGCGCCGACGCTGGGCTCAACACCCAGCTGCTGCATGGCGACGACGTCATGGTGTTTGACGAGGCAGACGGGTTTGCCTGGCTGCAGGCCGAGCGCGACGGCTATGTCGGTTATGTCGCCGCAACCGACCTCGCACCGCGCGGCGCGGAGCCGACGCATGTCGTCACCGCCCTCCGGACCTTCGTCTATCCCGGGCCGGACATGAAGTTTCCGCGCAGCGGGCAGCTGTCGATAGGGTCGCGGGTTGCCATCGCCGATCTCGCCGAGACGCGCGGCACCCGCTATGGCGTGCTGCCGTCGGGCGAGGCGATCGTGCTGCAGCATCTGGCGCCGCTCGAAACCACCGCGGACGACTTCGTCGCTGTCGCCGAGCGCCTCATCGACACGCCCTATCTCTGGGGCGGGTTCACTGCTTTTGGCACCGATTGCTCGGGACTGGTGCAGCTTTCCATGCGCATGGCCGGTCGCGACGTGCTGCGCGATTCCGACATGCAGGAAGCTTCGCTCGGTGAACCGGTCGATGCGGGCGCGGATTTCTCGCGGCTGAAGCGTGGTGATCTCGTCTTCTGGAAGGGCCATGTCGCGATCATGACCGACGCGGCCAGCATGATCCACGCCAACGGCCACACCATGACGGTTGCCCGCGAGGGCCTGCGCCAGGCCATCGACCGCATTGGCTACCTCTATGGCGGCCCGACCAGTTTTCGCAGGCCCTGACGCCGCTCCGCACGCATCGTCGCCGATAGAGTACGCCAGGACAATTGGCTGCGCTTAAGCAGTTTGTTCAGGTTCTCTGGATAGCGTTCCGCCGTGCGTAGTGGTGGGGCGGCGGCATGAAGTACGAACCGGCACTTGATGGACTACGCGCGGTTGCTGTCCTTGTCGTGCTGGCATTCCACTGCAAGCTGCCCTTTTTGAAAGGCGGCTTCATCGGGGTAGATGTCTTCTTTGTCTTGAGCGGCTATCTGATCACGTCGCTTTTGACCTTGGAGGCCGAACGCGAAGGCCGTATCGCGCTTGGACGCTTTTATTGGCGCCGGATGCTCAGGCTGTGGCCTCCACTGCTGTTGATGCTGGTGGCCTACTCGGCCTTGGCGCCCATGGTGTTTCCCGAGGCCAATACATTTGTCGATGTGCTGATCGCAGGCTTCTATCTGAGTGACTATTCAAGGGCCTTCTGGCGCACTCCCGAATATCTCAGCCACACCTGGTCTTTGGCGGTCGAGGAGCATTTCTATCTGATCTGGCCGGTCGTCGTGCTGCTGCTCGTCCGGCTCGGCAGAGCCCGTGCCGCCAAGGTGCTCGGCGTCGCATTCGTGGTCGCGACGGCCTGGCGCATGATCGACGCCATCGTCTGGCAGGACTGGTATCGAACCTATTACCGGTTCGATACCAGGGGCAGCGGCCTCCTCATCGGAGCGGCAATCGCTCAGCTGTCCTGGCGACCGTCGAAACAGCAGGCCGATGGCATTCTGCTCGCCTCCGTCGCGGTACTCCTGGGCGTCCTTCCCGCACTGTACATCAAGTCGATGGTCACGCTGACGGTGGTCGGCCTCCTCGTGGATCTTGCCGCAACTGGCTTGGTGCTGTGCCTGGCGGCGGGGCACAAGTCAGTCGTGAGTTCGCTGCTGGAGTGGCCGCCCTTGGTGAGGCTTGGGCTCTGGTCCTATTCGATCTACCTTTGGCATTACCCCATCAGCCGCGCCTTGCGCGATCAGATGGACCCGGTAGCCACCTTGCTGATCACCGCGCCAGTCTCGATCGCGCTTGCGGCACTGACCTTCGAATTGGTCGAGGGACCGATCAAGGCGTATCGGCAGAGGGCGCTCTCGCCCGCCTGACGCGGCCGGCGCGATAAACCAGGATGCCAAGGGCCTGGAGTTCGCTCAATACCCCGCTTCGCGGTCGACGACGTTATCGAGCGGCTCGCCGCGTTCGAACGCGTCCATCTGCTTGAGCATCGGCGGCACCAGATGTGCCGGGTCTGACGTGGCGGCGGCGTGGGGCGTGACGAACACCTTGGAATGGTTCCACAACGGGCTGGTCTTCGGCAGCGGCTCGACCTCGAACACGTCGAGGCTGGCTTCCTTCAGGGTTCCGTCTTCGAGCGCGCGCAGAATGTCCGCGTCGCGCTGCAGCCTGCCGCGCCCGGCATTGATCAGCACCGCGCCGCCAATGCCATTGCGCCGGCGCAGTTCCTTGAGCAAGCCGTAGTTGACGATGCCCTTCGTCGCTTCGGTCAGCGGCAAAAGCACCACCAGGATATCGGTGGCGTTGAGGAACGGCACCAACCCGGCGTCGCCGTTGAAGGTGGTCACGCCGGCCACTTCCTGGGGCCGGCGGCTCCAGCCATTGACCCTGAAGCCCACGGTCTTCAGGGCGTCCGCGGCCGCGCGACCGAGGTTGCCCAGCCCCATGATGCCGACGGAGATATCCTGCGCCGGCCGCTGCGGCGGCTCATGCCAGGCCTTCTTGGTCTGCTGCGCCCGGTAGAGCTGACCTTGCCGGTGATGGTCGAGCACCCGCCACAGCACATACTCGGTCATGTATTGGGTCAGGTTGTCGGCGACCACGCGCACAATGGGCACCTCGGGCAGGCCGGGGTCGGTAAAGATGTGGTCGACGCCCGCGCCGATCGAGAAGATCGCCTTCAGGTTCGGCAGCTTGGCCAGCAAGCCAGGTTTCTGCTTCCAGACGACGGCATATTCGATCGTCGGATCGGCAGGTCCGTCCGGCTCCAGCACCACGTCGCGCTCTTCCGACAACAGTTCGTACCAGCGCTGTGGGTTGAAGCCTGTGATCGAAAGAAGAACCTTGCCCTTGCCCGCCATGCTCTGCCCTTGCTGCTATTCGGAGACCACGCCCGTTGGCGCCGTCTCGATCCTGAACGCTGCCGATATCAGCGCCCGAGTGTAGTCCGTTTGGGGCCGCTCGAAAATCTGCTCCGAAGGCCCTGACTCGACGACCTTGCCGTTGCGCATGACGATGACGTCGTTGGCCAGCGCCCGCACCACCTTGAGATCATGGCTGATGAACAGATAGGCGAGGTCGTGCTTGGCCTGGAGATTGCGCAACAGGTCGACGACCTGCGCCTGTACGCTCATGTCGAGCGCCGAGGTCGGCTCGTCAAGCATGACGAAACGTGGTTTGAGCACCATGGCGCGGGCAATGGCGATGCGCTGGCGCTGGCCGCCGGAGAACTCGTGCGGGTAGCGGAACCGCGTCTCGGGGTCGAGGCCGACTTCGCGCAGCACGTCGACCACCGCCTTGTCGCGCTCCGCCGCCTTGAGCTGCGGTTCGTGGATCTTCAGCCCTTCCTCGATGATGTCGGCTACCGACATGCGCGGGCTCAGCGAGCCGAACGGGTCCTGGAAGACGATCTGGATCTCGCGGCGCAGCGGCCGCATGGCGTTGAACGTCAGCTTGTCGATCTCGCGGCCGGAGAAATCGATCCTGCCTTGCGACGAGATCATCCGGGTCAGCGCCAGCCCGAGCGTCGTCTTGCCGGATCCCGATTCGCCGACCACGCCGACCGTCTGGCCGGCCCGCACGGTGACATCGATGCCATCGACTGCCTTCACATGGTCGACCGTCTTGCGGAAGAAGCCCTGCTTGATCGGGAACCAGACCTTCACGTCTGAGCCGGTCATGACCGCCTGGGCCGAGGCGTCGGCCGCCGGCGGCTTGCCTTTCGGCTCCGCCGCCAGAAGGTGGCGGGTGTAGCTGTGCTGCGGGTTGGCGAAAATCTCCTTGGTCGGACCGGTCTCGACGATCTGGCCGCGGGTCATCACGCAGACGCGGTCGGCGATGCGCCGGACGATGCCGAGGTCGTGGGTGATGAACAGCATCGACATGCCCTTGCGAGCCTTAAGGCCGGCGAGGAGTTCGAGGATCTGCGCCTGGACCGTCACGTCGAGCGCGGTCGTCGGCTCGTCGGCGATCAGCAGTTCCGGCTCGTTGGCGAGCGCCATGGCGATCATGACGCGCTGGCGCTGGCCACCCGACAGCTGGTGCGGATAGGCGTCGAGTCGCTTCTTCGGCTCGCGGATGCCGACTTCCTCGAGCAATTCCAACGTGCGTGCGCGGGCTTGCTTGTCGCTCATTCCCTGGTGCAGCGTCAGCACCTCGACGATCTGCTTTTCGATGCTGTGCAGCGGGTTGAGCGAGGTCATCGGCTCCTGGAAGATCATCGTGATCTTGTTGCCGCGCACCTTGCGCAGGGCCTTTTCGTCCATGCCGAGCAGGTCCTGGCCGCCGAACACGATGCGCCCCGAGGGGTGGCTTGCCGGCGGATAGGGCAACAGCTTCAGCACCGACAGCGCAGAGACCGATTTGCCGGAGCCGGATTCGCCAACGAGCGCGACCGTTTCGCCCTTGGCGATATCGAAGGAAATGTGGTCCACGGCGGTGGTCGTCAAGCCGCCCTGGGTGAAGGCGACCGAGAGGTCCTGGACGGAAAGCAAAGAAGAGGTCAAGTGGCGGCCTCGATGTCGGTCATGCGGAAATCATCCCCCTTGAAGAGAAGCGGCTCGCGCCGGGCCTTGGCAAGCGCATAGGCGAAGCAGTCGCCGAAGTTGAGTTTTGCCGGGTGGTTGCCCTTGCCGAACTTCCGATATGCCTCACGGGCGAGGTGTGCTTGTTCGGGTGTGACGGTAGCCAGTTCGATATCGAGCGTGGTCACAAGGGCGTCGAACCGGCCGGACTTGTGGTCGGATCGCAATGCATCGATGCGGACTGCGGCCTCGAGAAAATTGACCGGCGACATGGCGGGGCGCGGCCTGTCTGCGATCAGCAGGTCTTCGAATGCCTGGCCTTCCGGTTCGTCCAGAATGATTGCCAGGATCGCCGAGGCGTCGACGATCATTTGGGCAGCCCGTGTTCGTCATAGAGATCGGAGTGGTCGCTTGTCATGCCTTCGGGAACAGGGCCAAAGCTCTCGACAATTTCGCGGACGCGCCGCTTGCGTTCCGCGATATCGCGCTCGCGGTGGACTCGATCCAATCGCTCCTCCAGGGCTACCTGGATGGCTGCGGTCAATGTCTCGCCGGTTTGATCGGCCAGTTGCCTGGCCAGCCGCTCGACAGTCTCGTTCTTGATGTTCATGCCCATGTTTGTCTCCATGGTAGAAAACATCCAAAATTATACCACAGGCGCTGGCTCACTTGAACGTCTTCCTCGGGTCGAAGGCATCGCGGACGGCCTCGCCGACGAAGATCAGCAGCGACAGCATCAGCGAGATGACGACGAAACCCGACAGGCCGAGCCATGGCGCGTTGAGGTTGCGCTGGCCTTGCTTGAGCAATTCGCCGAGCGAGGCCGAGCCGGGCGGCAGGCCGAAGCCCAGGAAGTCGAGCGACGTCAGCATCGAGATCGAGCCGTTCAGGATGAAGGGCAGGAAGGTCAGCGTTGCCACCATGGCGTTGGGCAAAAGGTGGCGCACGATGATCGTGCGGTTGGACACGCCGAGCGCCCGCGCCGCATTCACATATTCGAAGTTGCGCGCCCGCAGGAATTCGGCCCGCACGACCCCGACGAAGGCGACCCAAGAGAACAAAAGCATCAGGCCGAGCAGGATGAAGAACCCCGGCGGCAGGATGGCGGCGACGATCAGCAGCAGATAGAGCACCGGGATAGCCGACCAGATTTCGATGAAGCGCTGGAACAACAGGTCGGTCCAGCCGCCGAAATAGCCCTGGACTGCACCGGCCGACACGCCGAGCACCGCCGAGCCGACTGTCAGGATCAGGCCGAACAGCACCGAGACGCGGAAGCCGTAGATGACGCGGGCCAGAACGTCGCGCGCCTGGTCGTCGGTACCGAGCCAGTTCCAGTTGCCGATGGTGCAGTTGGGATCGTCGACGCCGAGCGGGTAGCGCTGGCAGCGGACGTCCTTTGTGTACATCCACGATGGCTTGGAGGGGGCCGCCTCGGGGATTTCGTTGTTGGTGGTGCGGTAGGAGTAGCGGATCGGCGGCCAGATCATCCAGCCATTGGCGTCGATGGCTTCCTGCACCACCGACATGCGGTAGTCGGTGACGGGCAAGAACCCTTCGTCGCCGAGAAACGTCTCCTCGGGGTAATCGCGCAGGATGGGCGAGTGGAGCTCGCCCTTGAAGCTGATCAGCAACGGCCTGTCGTTGGCGATGAACTCGGCAAACAGCGACAGCACGAACAGCACGAGGAAGATCCACAGCGACCAGTAGCCACGGCCGTTGGCCTTGAAACTCGACCAGCGCCGCTTGTTGAGCGGCGACAGCCACGGGCGGCGAACAGGCGCCGCAACGGTCTCGACCGTCGACATCAGACGTCCCTCCGCTCGAAGTCGATGCGCGGATCGATCCAGGTGTAGATGAGGTCGGAAATCAGGCCGACGAACAGGCCCAGCAGCGAAAAGATGTAGAGGTTGGCGAAGACAACCGGATAGTCGCGGTCAAGCACCGAGCGGAAGCCGAGCAGGCCCAGCCCGTCGAGCGAGAAGATGTTTTCGATCAACAGCGAACCGGTGAAGAAGGCCGAGATGAAAGCGCCCGGGAAGCCGGCGATGACGATCAGCATCGCATTGCGGAACACGTGGCCGTATAGGACCTGGCGTTGCGACAGCCCCTTGGCGCGGGCGGTCACGACATACTGCTTGCGGATCTCGTCGAGGAACGAGTTCTTGGTCAGAAGCGTGGTCGTGGCGAAAGCCGACAGCACCAGCGCCGCCAGCGGCAGGGCCATGTGCCAGAGGTAGTCGAGCACCTTGCCGCCCAGCGACAGCTCGTCGAAATTCTCCGAGGTCAGGCCGCGCAGCGGGAACCAGTCGAAGAACGAGCCGCCGGCAAACAGCACCATCAGCAGGATGGCGAACAGGAACGCCGGTATGGCGTAGCCGATGATCACCACGCCGCTGGTCCAGATATCGAAGGTGGAGCCATCCTTGATCGCCTTGCGGATGCCGAGCGGGATCGAGATCAGATAGGAGAGCAGGGTGATCCAGATACCGAGCGAGATCGACACCGGCATCTTCTCCAGGATCAGCTCGAGCACCGAGATGTCGCGGAAATAGCTTTCGCCGAAGTCGAAGCGGGCATAGTTCCACAGCATTAGGCCGAAACGCTCGAGCGGCGGCTTGTCGAAGCCGAACTGCTTTTCGAGCTTGGCGATGAATTCCGGGTCGAGGCCTTGCGCGCCACGGTATTTTGACGAGCTCTCCCCGCCGGCGGGATCGAAGCTGTTGCCGCCCAGATCGCCGCTGCTGCCGGAAAGGCGGTCGCTGGCGTCGCCACCCTGGCCGGTCAGCTTGGCGATGACCTGCTCGACCGGGCCGCCCGGCGCGAACTGGATGACGGCGAACGATATCGCCATGATGCCGAACAGCGTCGGGATCATCAAAAGAATGCGGCGGAGAATATAGGCGCCCATCAGGCGACGCTCCCCGGACGGAGCCCGGACAAAGGTTCAGAAATCTCAGGTCTTGCCAATACGTGCAGCCTTATCGTTGTCGAACCACCACATCGCTTCGACGGGGAAGCCAAAATCGGGCTTCGGCTCGTTGAAGCCGAACATGTCCCAGAAAGCGGCGCGGTGATTCGCCGAAAACCAATTTGGAATCCAGTCTTGCCGGGCGCGCAAGACCCGGTCCAGAGCGCGCATGGCAATGGTCAGCTGGTCGCGATCCTTGGCCGCACCGACAGCGTCTATCAGGGCATCGACGGCCGGGTCAGCGGTACCGGGCAGGTTGGTCGATCCCTGCATGCTGGCTGCGCGTGAATGAAACAGCCCATCGATCTCGTCGCGGCTTGGCGTCGACGAGAAGGAGAGCGCCATGGAGATCGCATCGTAGTCGAAACTGGTCTGACGTGCCTGGTACTGGGTGGAATCGACCATGCGCACCGACGCGTCGATGCCGATGGCGCGCATGTTTTCGACCCACGGCGAATAGACACGGACGAAGCTGTCGTCGTCGACCAGCACCTCGAAGGCCAGCGCCTCGCCCTTGGCATTGCGCAATGAGCCGCCGCTGCCTTTCCAGCCTGCCTCGTCGAGCAGCTTCGAGGCCTGTCCCAACAGCTTGCGGTCGCGGCCTGAGCCGTCGGAAGCCGGCTGTACCACCGCTTCGCCGAATGCCGTTTCGGGGATCTTGCCGCGCAATGGCTCGAGCAGCGCAAGTTCGGCGGGCGAGGGCAGGCCGTCTGCGCGATAGTCCGACTTCTCGAAGGTCGATTGCGAGCGCTCGTAGGCGCCGTAGAACAGATTGCGCCGGGTCCATTCGAAGTCGAAGCAAAGCGCGATCGCTTGGCGCACGCGCTGGTCGCGAAAGCGCGGGCGCCTCTGGTTGATGGCGGTCGCCTGCATGATCGGCCTCTTGTCGCCGGCAAACTCGCGCTTCACCACCTTGCCGGCGGTGAACGCCGGAAAATCATAGCCGGTCGCCCAGATGCGCGAAGTCGCTTCCTGGCGGTAGAGGATATCGCCTTTCTTGAAGGCTTCGAAGGCGGCCTGGCGATCCTGGTAGAACTCGATGCGGATGCGGTCGAAATTGTACAGCCCGCGATTGACCGCCAGATCCTTGCCCCAATAGTCGGCCACGCGCTCATATTCGATGGTCTGGCCGGGCGAGACCCTGCCGACCCTGTAGGGGCCGGAGCCCAGCGGCGGTTTCAGCGAGGAACCATCGAACGGATTGGCCTCGAAATAGGCCTTCGCCGGGATCGGGAAGGTGGCCACGTCGAGGATGGTGAGGTTGGATTGCTTGCCGTCGAAGCTGAGCCGCAGCGTGTGCTTGTCCAGCGCCTTGGCTTCGACGAGATGGCTCAGCGGCAAAAGCAGGCTGGGATGACCGTCCTTCTTGAACAGCGTGAAGGCGTAGGCCGCGTCTTCGGCCGTGACCGGCGTGCCGTCGTTGAAGCGCGCTTCCGGCCGAAGCGCAAACTCGAAGATGTTTCGGTCGTCCGAGATCGTCACCGAACTTGCCAGCAACCCGTAGATGGCGTCGGGTTCGTCGATTGCCCGCACCATCAGCGCATCGTAGCAAAGCTCCATGCGAGGCGGGCTGTCGCCTCTGCTGACGAAGGTGTTGAGCGTGTTGAACGTCAGCGGGCTCTGGTTGAACACCCAGCTCGGCGGCGAGAAATTGAACGTGCCGCCCTTGGGCGCGTCCAGTTGCACGTAGTCGAAGTGCTGGAAATCGGGACCGTATTTCAGGTCGCCGAAAGCCGACAGGCCATGCAGGCCAGTGCCGGTGGGACTTGCGGCGAAGGCGCGGCCAGGGATGAGCGGCGCGGCAATCGCCGCCGCGCCCAGTGCGAGGAAATCCCTGCGAGGAAGCCGCGGGCTCAATTGACGCCCTTGTACTTGGCCGCGAGCGCCGCTTCCTTGTCCTTGTCGATCCACCAGGAATCGGTGTCGACGCCGAGATAAGCCGGCTGCTTGTCGGGAATGCCGAACTTGTTCCAGTAGGCCATCCAGACCTTTGGCAGGTGCCATTGCGGAACGGTGTAGTAGTTCCACAGCAGCACCCGGTCGAGCGCATGGGTCGCGGCAACCAGTTCTTCGCGGTCGGTTGCGAAGATGACGCGATCGACAAGCGCGTCGACGACCGGGTTCTTGATGCCGGAGTAATTGCGCGAGCCGGGCGTGTCCGCGGCCTTGGAACCCCAATACTCGCGCTGCTCGTTGCCGGGCGACAGGGTCTGCGCCGTCACCATGGTGATGACGTCGTAGTCGAACTGGTTGACGCGGGAGACATACTGGTTGGTGTCGACGATCCGAAGCGTGGCGTCGATGCCGAGCTTGCGCAGATTGTCCATGAACGGCCCGGTCGTGCGCTCGTCGGTAGGGTCGTTGCCCAGGAACTCGATCTTGAACTGCTGGCCGGTCTTTTCGCTGACCAGCTTGCCGCCGCGGCTGACCCAGCCGGCTTCCTTGAACAGTTGCGAGGCAGCGCGCAGGTTTTCGCGGAACGACTGCGGCGTGCCATAGACCGGCAGCTTGTATGGCTCGGTGAAGAGCTCCGGCGGCAACTGGTCGCGATACGTCTCGAGGATCGCCAGTTCCTTGCCCTGCGGGATTCCGCTGGAGGCGAGTTCGCCGCCTTCGAAGTAGCTGTCTGTACGGGTGTAGGAATCGTAGAACAGGTTGCGGTTCATGCTCTCGAAATCGAAAGCCATGGTCAGCGCCTTGCGGACGCGCGGGTCCTGGAATTGCGCCCGTCGGGTGTTCAGAACGAAGCCTTGCATCGGCTCGCCCGAGGTCGTGGCGAATTCCTTCTTGATCACATCACCGGCCTTGAAGGCCGGGAAGGTGTAGCCGGTGGCCCAGCGCTGCGAGCGGTTCTCGGGCCGAATGTCCTGGAAGCCGCCCTTGGTGAAGGCCAGCCATTGGGCATCGACGTCCTGGAAATAGACGTAGCGGCGCTTGTCGAAATTGTTGCGGCCGACATTGACCGGAACATCGGCGCCCCAATAGTCGGGCACGCGCGACCAGACGATCTCCGAGCCCGGCTTGAAGCTTTCGATCTTGTAGGCGCCCGAGCCGAGCGGCGGCTCGAGCGTGCCCTTGGTGATGTCGCGCTTCTTGCCCGAGGCGTCGGTGCCCTCCCACCAGTGCTTGGGCAGCACGGCGAGGTCGCCGAGGATATGCGGCAGTTCGCGATTGCCCTTCTGGTCGAAACGGAACTCGACCTCGTGGTCGGAGATGGCGACGGCCTCGGTCACGTTGGTGTAGTACTTGTTGTACAACGGGCTGATCTCTTTCAGCGTCTTCAGAGACCAGACCACGTCTTCCGCCGTGATCGGCTTGCCATCGTGCCATTTGGCGCGTGGGTCGATGCGGTAAGTTGCGGACGAGAAGTCCGCGGGATGCTTGTAGGCATCGGCGATCAGCGGATGGCTGGTGCTGCCCTCGTCGGTCGCCTGCTGCATCAGCGTGTCGTAGAGCAGGCCGCCGAAGTAGGTCAGGCCCGCTGCCGGCGTGCCGGTGACGATGAACGGATTGAAGCTGTCGAAAGTGCCGGCGACGGTCGAATTCACCGTGCCGCCCTTGGGCGCGTTCGGATTGACGTAGTCGTAGTGCTTGAAGTCCTCGCCATATTTCGATGTGCCGGTCAGTGACGAAGTGGTCAGCCACTTGCCGTCATCGGCGACAGACGGCAGGCCGGCGCCTGACAGTAGAACGGCGGCGAGCCCGGCTGCCGCCAAGGTTCTCATCAGGCGTGGCTTCATCGCATTCTCCCCGCAGCGCGTCGTTTCTCGACACTCTAATTCATTCGCAGCGCATGGAAACCACGCGTTGCCGATTGTTTTCGCACGTTTGCGTCAGGCAACAAAAAAGCCGGGTCAAACCCGGCTTTTTCAAGATTGCGAAGATTACAAATTGGTTAGTGAGCGGCAGGCGCCGGAGCAGCACCCTCGGCCGGAGCGGCAGGAGCGGCCGGTGCAGCGCCTTCGGCCGGAGCCGCAGGAGCAGCGCCCTCAGCCGGAGCGGCTGCGGGCTCTGCCGCCGGAGCGGCGTCGACTGCCGGCAGCGGCGCCGGGGCATCCGACTGCGAGTTCAGGTAGGCGATCAGGTTGGCGCGCTCGTCATCCTTCTTGATGCCGGCGAAGCCCATCGCGGTGCCCTTGATCAGGCCCTTGGGCGAGGTCAGGAAGTGGTTCAGGTGGTCGAAGTCCCAGACGACCTTGCCGCCTTCGGAAAATTCCTTCATCGGGCCGGAATAGGCAAAGCCTTCATGCGAGGCGATCGGACGGTTGACCACGCCCCACAGGTCCGGACCGACCTTGTTGGGGCCGCCCTTTTCGATCGAGTGGCAAGCCGTGCACTTCTTGAAAACGGCCGCGCCCGCTTCGGCGTTGGCGCTGGCCAAGAGCTGTGCGATCGGCACTGCAGCAGGTGCGGCTTCCCCGCCGCCGGCGGCGCCGCCGCCTTCTTCGGCGGCTTCAATCGCGAAGCCGGGCTTTTCGGGAACGGGCGAAGCGAAAATCGCATCCGACGCGAGCGACACCGAAAAGACCACGAACGCAGTGCCCAGCAGGCCGCCGAGAATCTTGTTGATTTCGAATGAATCCATACGCCCCAGGCTCCCTTATCCGGCCGGTCCGCCGTCCTCTGCGACCGTCGCCGTTCGTCGGTATTGTTTATCGCCCGGCCGGACCGGGTCAAATCGCGCGGAAACTAGGTCTTTTGCTTGCCGGTTGCAACACCTATAAGGGCGCTTCCAGTGAGACGTTTTGACACTTTCCAGAGCATTTAGAAACAGCCGCCAAGCCATGTCCACCCTTGTCCTGATCCCCGCCCGCATGGCCTCCACCCGCTTGCCGGGCAAGCCGTTGGCCGACCTCGCCGGGTTGCCGATGATCGTTCACGTCGCCAAGCGCGCCGCCGAAAGCGGACTGGGCCGCGTCGTCGTGGCGACCGATACGGAATCGGTCGCCGAGGCCGTGACGGCGCACGGCTTCGAAGCGGTGATGACGCGCGTCGATCATGAGTCGGGCTCGGACCGCATATTTGAGGCGCTGACGGCGCTCGACCCCCATGGCGACGTTGAAACGGTGGTCAACGTCCAGGGCGACCTGCCGACGATCGATCCCGAGCTCATCCGGGCCTCGCTGCGCCCGCTCGAAAGCGCTGCCGTCGACATCGCCACGCTGGGCGTCGAGATCGTGCGCGAAGAGGAAAAGACCAACCCGAACGTCGTCAAGATCGTCGGGTCGCCGCTCACGGCAGCGCGCCTGAAGGCGCTCTACTTCACCCGCGCCACCGCGCCCTGGGGCGACGGTCCGCTGTACCATCACATCGGGCTCTACGCCTATCGCCGCGTGGCCCTCGAGCGTTTCGTCAAGCTCGGGCCATCGCCGCTGGAAAAGCGCGAGCGCCTCGAACAGTTGCGTGCGCTTGAAGCAGGCATGCGCATCGACGCCGAGATCGTCTCGTCCGTGCCGCTCGGCGTCGACACGCCCGAAGACCTCGAGCGCGCCCGCGCCATTCTTTCCAGACAGTAGCAAGGCCAGACAATGCCCGAAAAGACCAATCGCATCTCTTTCCAGGGTGAGCCTGGCGCGAATTCCGATACGGCGTGCCGCAACGTGTTTCCTGACATGGAGCCGTTGCCGTGCCCGACCTTCGAGGATGCGTTCAATGCGGTGGAGACGGGCAAGGCGGATCTGGCGATGATCCCGATCGAAAACACCATCGCCGGCCGCGTCGCCGACATCCATCACCTGTTGCCGGAATCCAAGCTGCACATCGTCGGCGAGTACTTCCTGCCGATCCACTTCCAGCTGATGGTGCTGCCGGGCGTCAAGCGCACCGAGATCAAGACCGTGCACAGCCACATCCACGCGCTTGGCCAGTGCCGCAAGTACATCCGCAAGAACAGCTGGAAGCCGGTGGTCGCCGGCGATACGGCAGGTGCCGCCAAGCTCGTTTCCGAGGTCAAGGACCGCACCATGGCCGCCCTTGCGCCGCGTCTGGCGTCGTCGCTTTACGGTCTTGATATCCTTGAAGAGAATGTCGAGGACACGGAGAACAACATCACCCGGTTCGTGGTGCTGTCGAAGGGCAAGAAGTGGGCCGAGCGCTCCGACCCGGCAACCAGGATGATGACCACCTTCGTCTTCCGCGTGCGCAACGTGCCGGCGGCACTCTACAAGGCGATGGGCGGCTTCGCCACCAACGGCGTCAACATGACCAAGCTGGAAAGTTACCAGCTCGGCGGCGAATTCACCGCCACCCAGTTCTATGCCGATATCGAGGGCCACCCGGACGACCGCATGGTTGCGCTTGCCCTGGAGGAGCTGCGCTTCTTCACCCGCGAGGTGCGCATTCTCGGCGTCTATGAAGCCAACGACTTCCGCAACTCGCAGGACGCCGGCGCCTAGCAAGCGCCCGGGCTTCGATCGCCTGACCTGGATTTGCCGAAGCGCCTAGAGGCGCTTCTCGAACCAGTGATTGGCGTAGGGGTTGTCGTTGTAGGGCGCAACCTCGGCATAGCCATCGCGCTTGTAGAGAGACTGTGCTTCCTTGAGCGCGCGGTTGGTGTCGAGATACACCTTTTGCGCGCCCAGTTCGCCGGCGACCGTTTCCAGCTTGCGCAGCATGCGGCCGGCGACGCCCAGCCCGCGCGCTGACGGTGCGACCCACATCCGCTTGATCTCCGCCACGCCGGCATCCAGCATGCGCACCGCGCCGCAGCCTATGGCGTTTCCGTCGAGCCGGGCAATCAGGAAGCTGCCGTGCGGGCGGATGAACTCGCTTCCCGTGACGCTGTTGCCCTTGCTGGTGTCAAACCCTTCTTCGAAGCGCATGGCGAGTTCTTCGACATACAGCGCCATGCAGCGCTGCGCTTCGGCGCTGTTGGCATCTTCCTCGTCGACCGTCACCGAGGCAGCGACCAGCAGGCGCTCGACCTCGGCCATCGCCGCAATGAGCCGCTGCCGCGCCGACGGCTGCAACGGTTCGAGAATGGAGTTTGCCAGTTCGTTGGACAGCGCGTCGTAGGCGGCGTGCTCGGCAAGGCCCTTGTCTGTGAGCGTCGCGTGGCGGCTCCGGGCGTCGCCATCGGCCTTGTCGACGCTGACGAGGCCCTGCGCCTCGAGCGAACGCAGGATGCGGCTGAGATAGCCCGAATCGAGCCCGAGGCTGGAGCGCAGTGCGCCAAGCCCCGCACCGTCAGGGCCGATCTCGAAAAGCACCCTGGCTTCGCCGAGCGGGCGACCGCGGCTCAGATAGCTGTCTTCCAGCAACCCGATCCGGCGCGACACCCTGCGGTTGAAGCTGCGGAGTTGGGCAATCTGCTCTGGCGTGTCCATTGCCTGACTATGGTCAGGTAAGAACCGAAATGCAAGATGCCAGACTTGAGTCAGCTATATGAAATCGGGCACCCGTCAGTCGCTTTCGGCCCAGGCACGGATAAGATGATGGGCGATCGCATAGCGTGGCGGCACCTTGAGCTCAAGCGGATGAGTGCCCTCAATCATCTGCCTGACCTCGCTGCGGGAAAACCAGCGGCAATCCTCGAGTTCGGCGGTATCGGGACTGATGTCCTCGTTGAGCGCTTCGCCGAAGCAGCCGATCATCAGCGAATACGGAAATGGCCAGGGCTGGCTGGAGTGGTAGACCACACGGCCAAGCCGGATGCCGGCTTCTTCCAGCGTTTCGCGGCGCACCGCCGCTTCGATGGTCTCGCCGGGTTCGATGAAGCCGGCGAGCGCCGAATACATGCCGGGGGCAAAGTGCCTGCCGCGGCCGAGCAGGCATTTCTCGCCCGACACGGTCAGCATGATGGCAACGGGGTCCGTGCGCGGAAAATGCTCTGCGCCGCAGGAGGTGCAGACGCGCTTGTAGCCGCCGGCCCGCATCACGGTTGCGACCCCGCAACGGCCGCAAAAGCCGTGGCTGGCGTGCCAGCCAAGCAGTGCCGCCCCTTGCGCCAACGCGCCGAGCCCGGCGCTGTCGATCAGGCCCTGCATGTGGATGGAGCGAAAATCGAGCGCCTTGAGGTTTGCGGGCAGGCTTTCGACGTCGCTTGTCGCAGCGACCGCTAGGATGGGCTTGTCGTCAGCCCGACCGAGCAGGATCGCCTGGCCGGTCTCGATGCCTAATGCCCGCGCTGTCGCGAGGGCAAAATACGGGTCGGCGGAGCCGTTGGCGAAGTCGAGCAGCAAGCGGCCCTGCATGACTATCAGCAGCCGTGCGCTCGGTTCGGCCAGCGCCAATAGGGCAGAATCGTCGCTGCGCTTCTCCGATTGGCGGTCGATGGTGTTGCCGGCGAAGCCAAGGAAATGGCTCGCTTCGCGTTCGGGCGCGGAAAACAGGCTGAATGGCATGTGATGGGAACTCGGGTTGGCAGGGCGCGATCTTGCTAGAGGGCTTTCCTGACGCTTTCGGCAAAGCGGTGAAGATCGTCGCGGCGATAGGGTTCGCGCACGCCGTGTCCCCAGACGGGCCCAGGCCAGCCGGCGTCGCCCTCGTTGCGGGCGACGACATGGAAATGCAGCTGGCGCACGACATTTCCGAGTGCGCCGGTGTTGATCTTGGTGCAGCCGGTCGAGCGTTTGAGCGCGTGGGCCACCATGTTGCTCTCGAAGGTCAGCATTGCCTGGTCGAGCGGGGTCAGGTCATGGATTTCCTCGATGCCCGGGCGCTGCGGCACCAGGACGACCCAGGGCCAGCGGCGGTCGTTCATGACGCGCAATTCGCACAGCCCAAGCCACATCAACGGCTCGGTGTCCGAGTCGAGCCGAGAATCCAGCGTAAACCCGGCCTTGAGCCCCGACATCATTGGCGTTTCCCTTGTTTGATCAAAAGCTAGAGCGTGGCGTCCCCCACTGCAAGGGCGTGGTAGATATTGCGTGGCTGCGATCGGCACTGCGGACATGCTGCTATGCTGGCGTGGCGCTGAATGGTGGGATGCACTTTTTTTGCTGGCCGCCGGCAAGCGACGCCAAGCGGCATCCTACATCAATTTCGTGGGCCGCATCGCCCGACTTCGTCTTCGATCGCAAGATTCTTTGCGGGTTTGCAGCCACGCTGCGCCGAGCTCGGCTATCCCTTCGCTCCCTGCGTCATATGAACCTCGGGTGGCGCGCTTTGTTGGCTCTTGCAATTGGTGCGGCAATTGCCGATATGAAGGTCGGGAGGTTGGTGGTGGACGATCCACTCGCCAACCGGGTCAGGTCCGGAAGGAAGCAGCCCTAACGAGCCCGGAACGGGTCATTGTTCCAGCCTCCCACCTCTTCGCCCTATTTCCGCGTCATTGACGGCGTTGCGCCGTGTGGGCGAAACTCGTTCCGCGGAATCGACCCGGCAGAGGTCGGACAGGGGCGCCAGGACCAACGGGCGAGCGAACGGGGCGAATGAGCGAAGCCGGACAGACCGAAAAGAGCAAGGACGGCGCCTACCGCGTCCTTGCGCGCAAATATCGCCCCGCGGACTTCACCGCTCTCGTCGGCCAGGAGCCGATGGTCCAGACGCTGACCAATGCGTTTGCCACCGGGCGCATCGCCCAGGCATGGATGCTGACCGGCGTCCGCGGTGTTGGCAAGACCACCACAGCCCGTATCCTTGCCCGCGCGCTGAACTACAAGACGGTTGAGAACGACCGCCCCTCCGTCGACCTGACCGTGCCCGGCGAGCACTGCCAGGCGATCATGGAAGGCCGCCACGTCGACGTCATCGAAATGGACGCCGCCTCCCACACCGGCATCGACGACATCAGGGACATCATCGACCGCGTCCGCTACGCGCCGGTGTCGGCCCGCTACAAGGTCTATATCATCGACGAGGTGCACATGCTCTCGACGCAGGCCTTCAACGGCCTGTTGAAGACGCTGGAAGAGCCGCCGCCGCACGTCAAATTCATCTTCGCCACCACCGAAATCCGCAAGGTTCCGATCACGGTCCTGTCACGCTGCCAGCGCTTCGACCTGCGCCGCATCGACGCTGGCAAGCTGGTTGGCCATCTCCGCAACATTTCCGCGCAGGAAGGCATCGAGGTCGAGGACGATGCGCTGGCCATGGTCGCCCGCGCCGCCGAGGGCTCGGCGCGCGATTCGCTGTCGATCCTCGACCAGGCCATCGCCCATGGCGGCGGCAAGGTGACGACGGAAGCGGTGCGCGCCATGCTCGGCCTCGCCGACCGCGCCCGCGTGGTTGACCTGTTCGAGAACATCATGAAGGGCGACGTCGCGGCTGCGCTTGGCGAACTCAGGGCGCAATACGACACCGGCGCCGATCCGGTCGCCGTGCTCAACGACCTCGCCGAGTTTACCCATCTCGTCACCCGTCTGCGCTTCGTGCCGTCGGCGGCCGACGATGCCTCGCTGTCCGAAGACGAGCGCAAGCGCGGCGTGGAATTCGCGCAGTCGCTTTCAGTGCGCGTCCTGTCTCGCGCGTGGCAGATGTTGCTCAAGGGCATTCCCGAGGTGCAGTCGTCCAACCGGCCGGTGAGTGCGGCCGAGATGGTGCTGATCCGGCTCGCCCATTCCGCCGATCTGCCGACCCTCGACGAAGCGCTGAGGTCGCTCGGCGACGGCTCGATGCAGGCATCCGGCGGCCCGCGCAACGGCGGCGTTCCTGCTGGCGGCGGCAATGGCGGAGGCGGCGCTTCGGCCATCGCCCAGGCGCGCATGCCGGTCAGCAATGGCGGCGGCCAGGCCATGCGCCTGGTGGAGAGCGTGCCCGCGCCCGAGGCGTTTGTCGCGCCGACCCCGGCGCCCGAACCGCTTGTCGATGCCGTACCGGTGCGCACGATCGCCGAACTTGCCAACCTCGCCGAGGCCAATCGCGAGATGGCCTTCAAGGTGCTGATCCGCCGCGTGGTTCGGCCGGTGCGCATCGAGGCCGGCCACATCGAATGCAGCCTGACCGCCGACGCGCCCCGGACATTCCTCAACGACCTGACGGCCAAGCTGAAGGCCTGGACCGGCCGTCACTGGATGGTGTCGCTGTCGCGCGAGGAGGGCGGCCCCACACTCGCAGAAATCGAAGCCAACAAGCGGGAAATCGCGCTCACCGACGCGCGCGCCGACCCGACCGTCTCGGCGATCCTGTCGCGTTTCCCGGGCGCCAAGATCATCGACGTGCGCCTGCCCACTGCGACCGATGCGCCCGACATCGACACCGACATCGACGTGTCCCCCGATCCCGGTGTGGACAATGACGACGACGACCCGTTCTGAGATGAAAAGGACAAGACCATGAAGGATCTCCTCGGCCTAATGGGCAAGGCGAAGGAAATGCAGGCCAAGATGCAGGCGATGCAGGAAGAAATCGCCCAGCTCGAGATGACCGGCCAGTCCGGCGGCGGCCTGGTGCAGGTGACGCTGACCGGCAAATCCGAGATGAAGGCGCTGAAGATCGACCCGTCGCTGGTCAAGGAAGGCGAGGGCGAGATCCTCGAGGACCTGATCGTCGCGGCCCACAACGACGCCAAGGTCAAGGTCGAGGCGGCGATGCAGGAAAAGACCAAGGCGCTGACCGCCGGTCTGCCGATCCCGCCCGGCATGAAGCTGCCGTTCTAGTGATTCAAGTTTAGCCGTGCTACCTTAATAGGGCTGTTGTTGGAGGTCTGTTATGGACGTCAAGGAGGCCGTAAAGGCGGCTAAGAATTATGTTTCTGACTTGCTTGCCGAAGAGGGCATGACCAACTTGGGCTTGGAAGAAATTGAATTCGATGACGCTGAAAGGACTTGGAACGTTACGCTCGGGTTTTCTCGGCCATGGAATAGCCAGCGAAATGCTCTCACGACTATAACGGGCGATAACTCTGCCAAGCGCGCCTATAGAGTCGTGAAGGTGCGAGATAAAGATGGTGAAATTCTATCGGTTAAGCGACGCGAATTGGTAGAGTGATGGCAAAGCCAGTTGTTCTGGATGCCAATTTGTCGATCCTATTTGCGGTAGGGTTGACCAAGGAAATCTACATCTCTAAGCACAAACGTCTCCAGGGATTTGACATCCTTGATTTTAGGATGCTGTCAGAAGTTGTTGCGGCCTCGTCTGGGTTGCTTTTCCTGCCGAATATCCTGAGCGAGACGTCCAATTTGGTTCGATATGTGGGCGACCCTATTCGGCTTGAGGTTTCGTTAGTACTTAGGCAGATAATTGCCACATCGGAAGAGAAATTCATCCCTAGCAAGACAGCATCTGCGCGAGATGAATACTGTCGATTTGGGCTTACTGACGCGGCAATTCTAGAAATGCTGACATCTGGGGCCGTTTTGTATACGGTCGATCTGGATCTTTATTTAGCAGCATTGCAGGCTAACGTATTGGTGGAAAATTTCAATCACTTACGAGACGCACGTCCTGACTTTCGCAATTAATCGCAATCGGTCAGAATCGCGTCACCACACTGATCCCCAGACCTTCGAAACGGTCCATCGCCATCAGTACCTCCGGGGCCTCGTCGAGGCTCAGGTGCTTGCCGACCAGCTTCTGCGGCTGGCGCTTGCCGGCTGCGATCACCTTCTCGGCCCACCTGCTGGATGCGCGGCGGCTGGCCAAACTGATCGCAAAGAACGGCTTTCATGGCGGAATCCCTCGCTCTGCAGTGCCCCGGAAAGGCTTTATGAGCCGCGCATAGGCGATCGGCGCCGCCATTCTTGACCCCGCAGCCACCGCAAACGGCACTGCGCCATCATTTTGCCCGAAAATGGCTCATGCTGGCCTCATTCTGGGGACGTGGCGGGCTTAAAGAGAGGGGCGGATTTGATCGCCTTGAGATGGAAGATGCCGATCTTGGTCGGCGTCGTCGCATCCCCGTTCATCGTATCCGGTTGCACGACGAGCAGCGTTACGGATGGGGTCACCACCAATTCTGTCGGGACGCGGTCCTATGCCTATTCGGCGAAGGACAAGGAGTGCCTGGCGAGGGCCATGTTCTTCGAGTCCAACCGTTCGAGCCGCGATGGCCTCGTCGCAGTCGGCTCGGTCGTGATGAACCGGCTCAAATCGGGCGACTACGGCAACTCGATCTGCGGCGTCGTCGGCCAGAAGAACCAGTTCGCGCCCGGCGTGCTGTCGCGCCCGATGAACTCGAAGGCGCTGCCCGATGTTACGGCTGCGGCCGAGTCGGTGCTCAAGGGTGAGCGCCACCCGAAGGTGAGGGAGAACGTCATGTTCTTCCATACGGCCGGGCTGAAGTTCCCCTACAAGAACATGCACTACACCACGGTTGCCGGCGGCAATGCCTTCTACGAGAAGCGCGGCAGGGTACGTAAGCCGTTGCCCGAGGCTCCTGCCGAAACCATGGTCGCTTCGGCCGACGCGAAGACGCTTCCAGGTGTCGACGACGCCAAGCCTGTAACGGTCGCGTCGGCCTCTTCGGATGCAGCGCTCGCCAGCGCCATGTCGTTCCAGCCGAGTTCCAAGCAGGCCGATGCCATCGGTGCCTTGATCGCCAGCCAGGACAGGCCGATGGACGAGTGACACTAGCGAATAGTCAGCAGTGATCAGCAGAAGACAGGGTTGCCGCCGGGCGGCCTTCACTATTTGCTACTCACTGTTCGCTCGTCGTCTTATATCCCTCCCATGTCGAAGCGAATCGCCGGTCCCGAGATCGAACGCCTGATTCAGCTCCTGGCCAAGGTGCCGGGGCTCGGTCCGCGCTCGGCCCGCCGCGCCGCTCTCCACCTGATCAAGAAGAAAGAGCAGTTGCTGACGCCGCTGGCGGCAGCCATGGGCGATGCCGTCGACAAGGTCCGGGTCTGCTCGACCTGCGGCAATGTCGATACGTCCGACCCGTGCATGATCTGCACCGACCCGCGCCGCGATCCCACGACAATCATCGTTGTCGAGGACGTGTCCGACCTCTGGGCGCTGGAGCGTGCGGCTGCGATGAACGCGCGCTTCCATGTGCTCGGTGGCACGCTGTCGCCGCTTGACGGCATCGGGCCGGACCAACTGACAATCAGGCAGCTCGTCAGCCGCGTCGCCGAAGGCGGGGTCAGCGAGGTGATCCTGGCCGTCAATGCGACGGTCGAGGGCCAGACCACGGCGCACTATCTCACCGACCAGCTGTCGGGTTTCGACATCAAGGTCACGCGCCTTGCGCACGGCGTGCCGGTCGGCGGCGAACTCGATTATCTCGACGAAGGCACGTTGTCCGCCGCGCTCAAATCGCGGACCGTCTTTTGACTCAATTGGCTTGCAGGGAAGCTGGATGAAGAGAGTTTCCGCAAGATTTGCCACCGTCCTTGCCGCAGCGCTGATCGCGTTTTGCGCCACCCCGGCATCCGCCGCCAGGATCGACGATCAATTCCAGGCCTGGCTGGCCAAGGAACTATGGCCGGAGGCAAAAGCAAAGGGTATCTCCAGGGCGACCTTCGACGCGGCGTTCCAGGGCGTCTCACCCAACCTCAAGCTGCCCGATCTCGTACTCCCCGGCGAAAAGCCGAAGACGCCGAAGAAGCAGCATCAGGCCGAATTCGGCTCGCCCGGCAATTATTTCTCCGAAAAGACGCTTGGAGCGGTGACGGCGGGCGGGCGCACCCGCGCCGGCGCCAACGCAAGAACACTTGCGGCGATCGAGAAGCGCTACGGCGTGCCGGCCGGCATCGTGCTGGCGATATGGGGACGCGAGTCCGGCTTTGGCGCTGCCAAGATGCCTTACGACGCCTTCGAGGTGCTTGGAACAAAGGCATTCCTCGCCACCCGCAAGGACATGTTCCGCAAGGAGCTGCTGGCCGGCCTCGAAATGGTCGAGCGCGGGCTGGTCAGCCGCAAGGCGATGCGCTCGTCCTGGGCCGGTGCGCTCGGGCAGCCGCAATTCCTGCCGACCTCGTTCCTAGAACATGCCGTCGACTTCGACGGCGACGGCCGCGCCGACATCTGGAACTCGACGCCTGACACGCTGGCCTCGATCGCCAATTATCTCGTCCACTATGGCTGGGTGAAGGGCCGCGACTGGGGTTTCGAGGTGACGTTGCCCGAGAATGTGTCCTGCGCGCTGGAAGGCCCCGACCAGGGCAAGAAGATAGCGGATTGGGCAGCTCTGGGGATCACCCGCGTCGGCGCCAAGCCCTTCCCGCAGAACGAGGCGCGCGCCGAAGGCTACCTGATGATGCCCGCCGGACGGAACGGTCCGGCCTTCATCGTTACACCCAATTTCTACGTGCTCAAGAAGTACAACGAGAGCGATGTCTATGCGCTCTTCATCGGCCATGGCGCCGACCGCATTGCCAGTGGTGACAGGCGCTTTGCCGGCAGCTGGGGCAAGGTTGACGGGCTCTACCGTTCCGATGTCGCGTCGATGCAGCGGAGCCTTGAAAAGCTCGGTTATGACGTTGGCGGGGCCGATGGCCTGCCGGGCTTCAAGACCCGCCGCTCGATCGGCGACTGGCAGGCAAAAAACGGCCGTTCCGCGACGTGCTTTCCGGACAAGGGGATCGTCGAGGCGATGCGGTAGCGATTTCGAGGCTGCCTACGCCCGCTTCATCCCCTTATGCACTTCCGCCAAAATCTCGTACGAGCGCTTGCGCGCGGCGTGGTCGAAAACCTGCGCGGTGACCATGAGCTCATCGGCACCCGTTCGGGTAATGAACGCTTCGATGCCACGCTGCACGGTTTCGCGTGAGCCGACGATGGCGCAGGACAGCGTCTGCGCCAGCATCTGGCGTGCCGCGGGGTCGAGGTCGCGATCGTAGCCCTCGACGGGCGCGGGCAGCCGGCCCGGGCGTCCGCTGCGCAGGTTGACGAAGGCCTGCTGCTGCGAGGTGAAGAGCAGCTTCGCCTGCTCGTCTGTGTCGGCCGCGACGATGCTGACGCCGAGCATGACATAAGGCTTGGCCAGGCGCTGCGAAGGCTGGAAGCGCGAGCGGTAGACCTCGAGCGCATGGTCGAGCTCGGCGGGCGCGAAGTGCGAGGCAAATGCGTAAGGCAGGCCGAGCATCGCTGCGAGCTGCGCCCCATAAAGGCTGGAGCCAAGCACCCACACCTCGACCTGTTCGCCTTCGCCGGGTACGGCGCGGATGCGCTGATCTGGTGTCGCCGGCTCGAAATAGTTGATGAGCTCGACCACGTCCTGGGGGAAGTTGTCGACGCCGGCTTCGAGGTTGCGGCGCAGGGCGCGTGCGGTCAGCATGTCGGTTCCCGGCGCGCGGCCGATGCCGAGGTCGATGCGGCCCGGGTGCAGGGCGGCAAGCGTCCCGAACTGCTCGGCGATGACCAGCGGCGCGTGGTTCGGCAGCATGATGCCGCCGGCGCCGACGCGGATGGTGCTGGTGCCGGCCGCGACATGGGCGATCACCACGGAGGTCGCCGCGCTGGCGATGCCGGCCATGTTGTGATGCTCGGCCAGCCAGTAGCGATGGAAGCCGAGTTTTTCGGCATGGCGGGCGAGGTCGAGTGTGTTTGTCAGTGACTGGCCAGCGGTGCTGCCTTCGGTCACCGGCGACAGATCGAGCACGGAAAGGGTGGTCATGAAGCAGCTCCGGCGGGTGGGACCCGCCGGATATAGGAACCACGTCGGCAGGGCACAAACCCGCCGTGGCGATTTACCTTGGTCCAGATGCCAAGGGCATCAGGCTGCCGGCGCGACCAAGGAGGCTGACGTACCGAGTTCCTTGCGCACCAGAGGTGCGACCTTGGTGCCGTAGAGCTCGATCGCCTTCATGATCTTGGCATGCGGCATGATGCCGATCGCCATCTGCAACAGGAAGCGGTCGTTGTTGAACAGCTTGTGCTGGGCGACGATCTTTTCCGCCACCGCCTCCGGATTGCCGACGAACAGCGCGCCACGCGGGCCACGCGACAGGTCGAAATGCGCTCTCGATGTCGGACCCCAGCCACGCTCGCGGCCGATGCGGTTCATCACCTCGGCCTGTGGCAGGTAGAAATCGTCCGCCGCCTGTTCGGTGGTCTCGCCGATGAAGCCGTGAACGTTGATGCTGGTGGCGAGCTTCGCAACGTCCTGGCCGCCGCGGCGCGCCGCTTCGCGGTAAAGGTCGAACAGCGGGGCGAAACGGGCTGGTTCGCCGCCGATGATGGCGAGCGCCAGGGGCAGGCCGAGCACGCCGGCGCGGGCCGCCGACTGCGGCGTGCCGCCGATGGCGATCCAGATCGGCAGCTTGTCCTGGTAGGGGCGAGGGTAGACGCCGCGGTCGTTGATCGACGCGCGGTGCGTGCCCTGCCAGGTCACGCGCTCGCTGTCACGCAAGGCAAGCAGAAGGTCGAGCTTTTCGGCGAACAGTTCGTCATAGTCCTCGAGATTGTAGCCGAACAGCGGAAACGACTCGATGAACGAGCCGCGTCCGGCCATGATCTCGGCGCGGCCGCCCGACAACTGGTCGAGCGTGGCGAATTGCTGGAACACGCGCACCGGATCGTCCGACGACAGCACTGTGACAGCACTTGTCAGCCTGATGCGCTTGGTGCGTTCGGCCGCCGCAGCCAGTGCGACGACCGGCGCCGAGGCGGCATAGTCGGGCCTGTGGTGTTCGCCGAGGCCGAACACGTCGAGCCCGACCTGATCCGCCAACTCGATCTCTTCGATCAGATTGCGCAAGCGTTGATAGGGGCCGATGGCGTCCGGGCCTGGTTCGGGGCTGACGTCGGCGAATGTGTAGAGACCGAGTTCCATCGCTGCTTCCTTGGGGGTTGGCTTTCCCGTCACAGGTAGCTATAGGTTGCCGCGGCTGCCAGTCTCCAGGCAGTGAACAATCTTTGCCGCCTTTTGAACGGTCGAACGTTTCCTAGCTGCAACAAGCGGGGAAATCATGGCTGGCATGCGCAATTGGCGCTTGAACTTGCGCCCTTGCTGCGTATGTAAGCGGCGTCACTTGACTTCAGGGAAATCACAAACTTGGCAATCTACAGGGAAAAAGACGTCTTCGAACGGCGTAACGCCGCCAATGAGGCTAAGAAGGCTCTTCTCGATAAGTACAAAGCACGCCCGGCCGCCGACGATCCGGCAGTTGTGGCCCGTCAGGCCGAACGCAAGGCAATCCTAGAGGCACGCGCAATCCGCGAAGCCGAAAAGGAAAAGCTGCGCCAGGAACGCCTGGCACGCGAGGCCATCGAAAAGGCCGAGCGCGAGGCAAAGGCCGAGGCCGAACGCCTGGCTGCCGAAGAGGCCGCCCAGGCAGATGCAAAGGCACGCGAAGCCGAGGAAGGCGATCGTATCGCCCGCCTGTTGGCAGACGAAGCCGAGCGCAAGGCCAAGCGCGACGCGCGCTATGCGGCACGCAAGGCGCGTGGCAAGCGCATGCCGCCTTCGGCCAATTACGGCTGATTGATCTGACCTAGACTAAGGCGCCACGCCCGAAATTGTGGGCGGCTCGCAGCCGAGATGTGCCAAGCACCTCGGCTGACGGGCCGCTTTGGCGCGCCCATAGGCAAGCCCAGTCTGGCGCCCAAGCGGCCCGCTTTTCGGGCAAGCCGCTGGTCTTGCGTCAGGATCTTGCGGCGACGATCTTCGATCAGGCGACGAGCTTGAGGCCGACGATGCCAGACACGATCAATCCGATGCAGGCGAGGCGAAGCGCCGTCGCCGGTTCGCCCAGCAGCCAGATGCCAAGCATCGCCGTGCCGACGGTGCCGATGCCGGTCCAGATGGCATAGGCCGTGCCGACGGGCAGCGTCTTCAGCGCAAGGCCAAGCAGGCCGAGGCTGACAATCATCGAGGCGATGGTAAGGACGGTCGGCATCGGCTTTGAAAAGCCGTCGGTATATTTCAGGCCGATGGCCCAGCCGATTTCAAACAGTCCGGCGAAAAACAGATAAGTCCAAGCCATGGAACGCTCCAGCGAGATGGCGGGTCGTCCCGGCCGAAATATGAGGGGAGTTGCAAGGTCGTCCTTGCGCCCGGGTAGATGGGTACTTCCGGCGATAAGATCAACCAGGCGCCCGGCCGATGCGACCGGGCGTGGTCGGTATCATGCGTGCCAAGGACTACTTGTCCTTGATCTTGGTCGCCTGAACCGGAGGCGCCTTGAAGGCAGGTGCCGGAGCAGGCTTCTTGGCGTCTTTCTTGGGTTTCCGGGGCTCTTTCCCGGCTTTCATCGCACCTTTGGCCATGATTCGTTTCTCCCGCTGCTGAGAGTTGGAGTGAAACGCGAACTTGCCGCGCTTGCAAGAGGGATAGAGTGTGTCCAGCAGCATGTCTGGATGGCACACGCGAATATAGGCTTGAGAGTGATCGGCGGGCCGCTACATTCAGCCCTGTGAGGGTCTGATGTCGGCGCAAGGCGGTTCCCGGTTTGTCATTTTCGCAGCGATCGCGGGCAACCTGCTCATCGCGGCGACCAAGTTCGTCGCCGCTTTCTTCACCGGCAGTTCGGCGATGCTATCGGAGGGCGTGCATTCGGTGGTCGACACCGGCAATGGCCTGCTTCTGCTCTACGGCCTGCGCCGCGCCGCCCGCCCGCCTGATATCACGCATCCGCTCGGCCATGGCCGCGAGCTCTACTTCTGGTGTTTCATCGTCGCCTTGCTGGTGTTTGCGCTCGGCGCCGGCGTCGCCTTCTACGAGGGCGTGCTGCACATCGTCGATCCCGAGCCGATCAAGAACCCTGTCGTCAACTATGTGGTGCTGGGCCTTTGCGTGATCTTCGAAGGCGGCTCGTGGTTCGTCGCGCTGAAGGAGTTCCGGCGCGGCAAGGGCAATTTCGGTTACATCCAGGCGGTCCGGCGCAGCAAGGACCCGAGCGTCTATACCGTGCTGTTCGAAGACAGCGCCGCACTGCTCGGCCTGTTGGTCGCCCTCATCGGCATATCGGCCGCCCAGTATTTCGAGCAGCCCTGGCTCGACGGTGCGGCTTCGATCGGCATCAGCTTCATCCTCGCCGCGACCGCAGTGTTCCTCGCCAATGAAAGCAAGGGGCTGCTGATGGGCGAGCCGGCGCTGCCGGATGTCCAGCAGGCGATCCTCGCCATCGCTCAGGCCGATCCGGCTGTTGCGAAGGCGAATGGCGTGCTGACGGTGCACATGGGGCCGCAACAGGTCGTGGCCGGTCTCAGCATCGATTTTGTCGACGACATCTCGGCGGCCGAGATCGAGACATGCGTCGAGCGCCTTGAAACCAGGCTGAAGGCCGAAGTGCCGGAGGTGACGTCCGTCTTCGTCAAACCGCAGACGACCGGGCGCTGGCGCGAGCGTCGCAAGAAGATCGAGCAGGGCAGCATCCACTAGCCTGACAGGACGGCGCAATTTCGCTAGCACGGTGCGCCAGACACGAAGCAGATGTCTGAGGGAGAAGTGACATGAAGATCTCGGGCGGGTGCCACTGTGGCGCTATCACCTACAAGGCCGACGTCGAGCCGGAAAGGACGGCGATCTGTCATTGCACTGATTGCCAGAAGCTGACCGGCACGGCCTTTCGCGTCACCGTGCAGGTGCCGGAGGAAAACATTGCCTTCTCCGGTATGCCCAAGATCTACGTGAAGGTCGGCGACAGCGGCAACAAGCGCGCGCAGGGCTTCTGCGGCGAATGCGGGTCCCACCTGTTTGCCACATCGGTCGGCGATGGCCCGAAAGTCTATGGCCTCAGGACCGGTACTTCGGACCAGCGTGATCAACTGGTGCCGCGCAAGCAGGTCTGGCACCGCTCCGCGCTGCACTGGCTGCCCGAATTCGAGGGCATGGCCACTGCCGAGAAGGCATCCTAGCGCATCGGCCCGAAAATCGGACCCGATTTTCGGAAAGCACGATGCGCCAACTCAGTAAGTTAGAGCGTCCCTTGCGCGTCCATTCGGACGCACGGCGCTCTAGCGCATGCGGCCGACTGGCGCGGGTTCCGCTCGCGCTAGTCGCGTTCCTCGACCACGCGCAGCCGAAGCTGGCCGGTCTTGGAATCGGCTGCGCGCGCCGCTTCGCGCTTTGGCGCCTCGTCGGTTTCCGTGCCTTGGCCGGCGCCAAATTCAAGGGCTTCGATCTTTTCGCCGCGCTTGGTGACTTTCGACGACGACACCAAGATGTCGTCGATGTCCTTGTTGGCCTGCGAGAAATGCGTCTGCAGCTTGCGCACGCGCTCATCGAGGCGACCGACATCTTCCATCAGCCGGATGACCTCGCCCTGTATGAGGTGCGCCTGCTCGCGCATCCTGGCGTCCTTGAGGATTGCCTGGATCACCTGGATCGACAGCATCAGCAACGAGGGCGAGACGATGACCACCCGGGCGCGATGCGCCCGGTGCACCAGCGACTCGAAGTTCTCGTGGATTTCAGCGAAGATCGATTCCGACGGCACGAACATGAACGCGGTGTCCTGCGTCTCGCCCGTGATCAGGTATTTGTCCGAGATCGCCTTGATGTGCACCTCGAGATCGCGCCGGAAGGCCTGCGCGGCATATTTCTGCGCTTCGGCCGCGCCGTCGACGTCGGCCGCCGCGCGAATGGCGTTCCACGCCTCGAGCGGAAACTTGGCGTCGATGACCAGCGATGGCGCGCCGTTGGGCATCTTCACCAGGCAGTCGGGCCGGTTGTTGTTCGATAGTGTGGCCTGGAACTCATAGGCGCCGAGCGGCAGGCCGTCGGCGACGATCGCTTCCATGCGCGATTGGCCGAAGGCGCCGCGTGTCTGCTTGTTGGACAAGATCGCCTGCAACTGCACGACCTGGCCGGCAAGCGACTGGATGTTGCCCTGTGCGGTGTCGATCACGGCCAGGCGTTCCTGCAGCTTGGCCAGGCTGTCGTGGGTCGATTTGGTCTGTTCGGCCATGGTCTGGCCGATGCGGCCGGTCATCGCGTCGAGCCGTTGGCTGAGCGACTGCGTCAGTTCCGCCTGGCGCGAGCCGAAGATCTCGGCGACGGTTCCCAGGCGCCCCTGCATCTCCGCTTGCGCCTGCAAGATGCCAGCCATCCGCGCCTCGGCGTCGCGGGCATGGTCGGCCGCCTCCGTCGCCGCCACCGAGCGTGCCCTGGCCGAACGCCACAGGGCAACGACCATCGCCGTCAGCAGGCCGAAGAACAAAAGCGTCCCGAAAGCCAGCACGTGGCCGAGCGTGACGATGGTGGCGCCGAGTTGGGCGACCGGTTCGGAAAGGATCGTGGAAATCGGGTTCATGCGCTCCAGCATAGCCGATTCGCATGCCTGCGACAGATCAAAGCAGGAACATCGTAGTGTGCTGGTGGTTGACGGTTTTCGCCGGACATCCTAGTTGAAGCGCATGACGATCAAGCCGCTAATCATCCTTCCCGATCCGCTTCTGCGCGAAGTTTCCAAGCCGGTGGAGCGCATCGACGATGCCACCCGCAGGTTCGCGCGTGACATGCTGGACACCATGTATGACGCGCCGGGCATCGGCCTTGCCGCAATCCAGGTCGGCGAACCGCTGCGCATGCTGGTGATCGACCTTGCCAAGGAAGGCGAGGAGCCGGCGCCGCGCATTGTCATCAACCCGCAAGTTCTGTCGCGAAGCGATGATTCCTCGGTGTACGAGGAAGGCTGCCTCTCGATCCCGGACTATTATGCCGAGGTCGAACGTCCGGCGACGGTGCGGGTGAAGTATCTCGACGAGCACGGCAAGGAGCACGAGATCGAGGCCGACGGACTGCTCGCCACCTGCCTCCAGCACGAGATCGACCATCTCGATGGCGTGTTGTTCATCGACTACATCTCCAAGCTCAAGCGTGACATGGTCTTGCGCAAGTTCAAGAAGCTCGCCAAGGATCGCGCGCCAAGCCGCATGGTTGGGTGACCACTCCAGGCTTGACGTCAGGCTCGTAAACCCGTTTGAAGCGTAAGCCTGATCGGGCGGCCGTCGCCGTCCGGGGCTTCGAACTGGATCGCCTGAAACGAATGAGCCTTCGCGTCATCTTCATGGGAACGCCGGACTTCTCCGTTCCGACGCTGCGAGCGATCGTTGAAGCCGGCCACGAGGTCGTCGCCGTCTACTCGCAGCCGCCGCGCGCCGCGGGGCGTCGCGGGCTCGAACTGACGCCATCGCCGGTGCAACGCGAGGCGGAACGGCTTGGCATCGAGGTGCGCACGCCGCTGACGCTGAAGGGCGAGGCCGAGCAGGCGGCGTTTCGCGACTTGCAGGCCGATGTTGCAGTGGTGGTTGCCTATGGCCTGCTGCTGCCGAAGGCCATTCTCGAAGGCGTGCGGCTGGGCTGCTACAACGGCCACGCCTCGCTTCTGCCGCGCTGGCGCGGTGCGGCCCCGATCCAGCGCGCGATCATGGCAGGCGATGCCGAGACGGGCATGATGGTCATGCGCATGGAAGAGGGGCTGGACACCGGTCCGGTCGCGCGACTTGAAAAAGTCGCGATTGGACCCGACATGACCGCTGGCGAGTTGCACGATCGTCTGATGGCGGTGGGAGCCTCGCTCATGGTAGAAGCGCTGGCTGAACTTGAAGCGGGCAGGCTGGAAACAGTGCCTCAGGCCAGCGAGGGCGTTACCTACGCCAGGAAGATCGAGAAAGCCGAAGCGCGGATCGATTGGACATTGCCGGCGGCGGCGGTCGACAGCACGATCCGCGGTCTTTCGCCGTTTCCTGGTGCCTGGTGTGAATTCGAAATCGGCGGACGGAGCGAGCGCCTCAAGGTGTTGCGCTCGCATCGGTCCGCTGGGCAAGGGGAGCCGGGAACGGTTCTCGACGACCGGTTGGAGATTGCCTGCGGCGACGCTGCCGTCAGGTTGGTCGAGGTGCAGAGGGCGGGAGGAAAACCCGTCACCGCGGATGAATTCCTGCGCGGTGCCAAGATCGAAAAAGGAATGAAATTGTCATGAGCATGATGTCGATCCGCGCGGCCACCCCGCGCGACCGTGAGGCGATCCGCCTTGTTGAAGAACACGCATTCGGACAGCAGGCCGAGGCCGGTCTCGTCGATGCGCTGGTCGCCGAAGGCGATGCGGTCGTCGAACTCGTTGCCGAGGAAGATGGCGAGGTTGTCGGCCACATCCTGTTTTCCAGGCTCTATGTCCAGAACGGCGGCAAGACTGTCCCGGCGGTAGCGCTTGCGCCGCTGGCGGTCGAACCCGATTTCCACGGCACCGGCATTGGCGGCGCCCTGGTGCGCGAGGCCCATATCCGCCTCAAGGATGCCGGCGAGACGCTGGCCGTGGTGCTGGGCGATCCCGCCTATTATGGCCGCTTCGGCTACAGCCATGAGCGCGCGGCCCAATTCGAAAGCGATTATCAGTGCGACGCGCTGCAGGCCCAGGCCTGGGGCGATGCGCCGGCGACCGGCAAGCTGGTCTACGCCTCCGCTTTCGGCACTGCACTCGCCGCCTGACGACAGCCAGTACCGCATGCCCCGCTACCGCCTCGACATTGAATACGATGGTCGCGCCTATGCCGGTTGGCAGCGGCAGGCTGGCCTGCATACGGTGCAGGCCGCCATCGAACAGGCGATCCTGAAGTTCAGTGGCGACGAGATCGCGCTTCGCGGGGCCGGCCGCACCGATTCCGGTGTGCATGCGACCGCGCAGGTCGCCCATGCCGACCTGACCAGGGCGTGGGCCGACGACAAGGTCCGCGATGCGGTCAACGCACATCTGCAGGTGGCAGGCGAAACCGTCGCCATCCTGGCCGCACGGCAGGTGCCGGACGAGTTCGATGCGCGGTTTTCGGCCACCGGCCGTCACTACATCTACCGTATCCTCAATCGCCGCGCGCCGGCGGCGCTCGAGCGCGGCAAGATCTGGTGGGTGCCCAAGCGCCTCGACCATGAGGCGATGGCGGACGCCGCCAAGGTGCTGCTGGGCCGGCACGATTTCACCACCTTCCGCTCGACGCAGTGCCAGGCCAACAGCCCGTTGCGCACGCTCGACAGGTTCGAAGTGACGCGCCGCGGCGACATCATCGAGATCGGCGCCTCGGCGCGCTCGTTCCTGCATAACCAGGTTCGCTCGATGGTCGGCAGCCTGAAGCGCGTCGGCGAGGGCGGCTGGAGCGCCGGCGACCTGCGCCTGGCGCTCGAAGCGAAGGACCGTGCCGCCTGCGGCCAGGTCGCGCCACCCGACGGCCTTTACCTGACCGGCGTAGACTACTAGTCGCGCCTTAGAGCATTTTCGCTTTTCTTCGAATCGCGAAAACGCTCTATCTCCTTGTTTTGACGCAATCCAAACGGAAAACCGCGTCACACTTTTCCTGGAATTGCTCTAGTAGATAGGGTTGGCCATGTGCCTGGGCGCGGGCCAGTCCTGGGTGATGCCGGGTTGCACGGGCCGTTCGAGGTAGGTGGACAACACCACGTAGCTGCGCGTCGACGTCACCCCCGGCGTATCGTAGAGGCGCGCAAGCAGTCCCTCGAGCGCGCGCGTGTCTTCAGTCCTGACTTTGAGCAGCAGGCAGGCGTCGCCTGCGACCGTGTGGATTTCCTCGACCTCGGGAAATGACGAAACGGCCATCAGCTCCGGTGTCTTGCCCCAGCCCTTCGTGTCGACGTGCACGAAGGCCAGCAGCGGCTTGCCGACGGCCTTCGGATCCGCCAGCGCTACCGTCTGGCGTATCGCGCCGGAGCGGCGCATCCGCTTGACCCGCTCATGCGCGGCCGGCGCCGACAGAGCGCAGCGATCGCCAAGCTCGGCGTACGAAACGGTGGCGTCCTCGACCAGAACGCCTAACAGCCTTCGGTCGGTCGCGTCGATGCTGCGTTCCGGAAGCTTGCTCGGCCGAATGGTATCTGTTTCTAGATCCATGTCGAAAATCCCCGTTGAAGCTGAATTTCATTCGGACATTATGCGACGATGTCGAATGTCAATCAACAAGCCGCAATTCTCGTCGCGCCAGCGGCCCCCATTCCCAGTGCGGCCTATCTGCTGACGCTGTGCATCGCCGTTATCGGCTGCAATTCGCTGGTGCTCGGGCCTATCGCCCCGGAAGTCGCGCATGGCTTTGCAAGCTCCGCGCCCGTGGTCATGGCCGCGGCTTCGGCTTTTGGCCTCGGCACGGCCGCAAGCGCCTTGTTCCTCGCCCGCTACATCGACCGGGTCGGCGCGCGGCGGATGCTGATGGGCGCGCTGGCGCTGTTTGCATTGGCCTTGGCTGCTTGCGCGCTTGCGCCGGCAGTCGCCGTGCTGATTGCCGCGCAATTGCTTGCCGGCATCGCCGCTGGCATCGCCTTGCCGGCGATCTACGCCAGCGCTGCCGCGATCGCCCCGCCCGGACGCGAAAGCGGTACCATCGGCGTGGTGTTGACGGGCTGGACGCTGTCGATGGTTGCCGGCGTTTCGCTGTCGGCGGTGCTTGCCGATCTTGTCCACTGGCGCGCGGTGTTTGGCGCTGTCGCCCTGCTTGCCTGTGCGGCCACCGCCGCCGTGTCGGCCATTGCCCGTGACGACAGGCCTTCCGGCGGCGCTGCACCGGCGCCGTGGGGCGCGCTGGCGACCCCCGGCATCGTACCACTGCTCGTTGCCTGCGGCGCGTTCATGACAGCGTTCTACGGCGTCTATGGCTATCTCGGCGACCACCTGAACCAGGGACTTGGGCGTCCCGTCAGCGCCAGCGGGCTGGCGGCGGTTGCGTATGGCCTGGGCTTTGGCGCGGCTGCATTGCTCGACAGCATTGTTGATCGCCTTGGTGCCCGCCGCGTGATGCCGGTCGCATATCTGCTCGTCGCGTTGATCTATGTGTTGCTGGCCCTTGTGGCAGGCAATTTTGGCGTACTGATCGCGGTCATGGCGCTGTGGGGGCTAGCCAACCACTTCGGTCTGAATGTGCTCGTCATGCGGCTCTCGGCGCTCGATCCGGCCCAGCGCGGCACGATCATGGGACTGAACAGCGCGGTGACCTACCTCGCTGTATTTGTCGGCACCACCGCCTTCGGCCCGATCTACGCGACCCTGGGCTTCGCGGCGTCCGCTCTGGTTGCCGCCGGCCTGACCCTCGTCGCAGCTGCTGCCGCGGCCTGGCGTTGATGAACGCCGGCGGAACGCGCTGCAGCTATTGGGGCACGTAGATCCCGAACAGCGCCTGCAGCGACAGCAGGACGATCAGCGACACCACAAACATCGCGGCGAAGACCGCCGAGCCGACCGCCGTTCCCTTGCCGATGACCGCATTCGTCATGCGCCAGCTCAGTACCATCGACAGCCCAAACAGCAGCAGGGAGACCAGAGTGATCAGGTCCTGTGCGGTCGGCAGCAGCATCCTGATCAGGGCGGCCGGCAGCATCAGCCAGGCGATGATCGCCGAAGCCCAGTTGCTGGCCACCACATAGTGCACGAAACGGTCGCCAACGCCCGCCCTCGACGCCACCAGCGCAAAGGCGGCGAGTGGCACGACCCAGGCCCCGATATCGATCATGGCCAGGCGCAGGATGATGCCGAAACGCCCGACAAGGGCAGGCCCTTGCAGCGACAGCTCGTCGGAAACTCCGACCCAGCCGACGATCAGCGCCGGTGCGGCGACAAGTATGGCGAAGAATGAGTTCCAGAAGCCGTCGGCGCTGAGATCGAGCAGACGCAGGCCGTCGGCCTTGCCCAGCATCAGCCTCCACGCACCTGCCAGATTTTGCTGAATTTCGTCGCCGGCCAACATGTCGTCCCGTGCTGCTATCCGAACCAGTCCTCGAGGAACCGCTGATAGATTTGGGTCAGCATTTCCAGTTCGGCAAGCGGCACGCGCTCGTCGACCATGTGCATGGTCTTGCCGACGAGGCCGAATTCGACGACGGGGCAATAATCCTTGATGAAGCGTGCGTCGGAGGTGCCGCCTGTCGTCGACAGCTTCGGTTTGCGTCCGGTGACCGCCTTGATCGAGCCGCCCAGTGCGTCGATCAGCTTGTCGTTGCGGGTCAGGAAGACGTGGCTCGGACGGTTGCGCCATGTGAGCTCGAACTCGATCGGCTCCTTGCGGCCCTTGCGGTATTTCTTGCGCCCGCTCGCCTTGTCGAGACGGTTGTGGATCTCCGCCTGCAGGGTCTCGTCCGTCCAGGTGTCGTTGTAGCGGATGTTGAACGTGGCGCTCGCCCTGGCGGCGATGACGTTGGTGGCCGTGTTGCCGACGTCGAACGTGGTGACTTCGAGATTGGACGGCTGGAAATCCTTGGTGCCCTTGTCGAACACAGGAGTGAGCAACGCATCGACAAGCGTCATCAACCCGCGCACCGGATTGTCTGCCAGTTGCGGATAGGCGACGTGGCCCTGGCGCCCGGTGACGGTGATGGTTGCCGACAGCGAACCGCGCCGGCCGATCTTGATCATGTCGCCCAACGCGTCCGGATTGGTCGGCTCGCCGACCAGCGACGCATCCCATTTTTCACCGCGCGACGCCGCCCATTCGAGCAGCTTGGCGGTGCCGTTGATCGAGGGGCCTTCCTCGTCGCCGGTGATCAGCAGCGAAACCGAACCCTTGGGGCCGCCGGTGGCTTCGACATGGCGGGCAACAGCGGCGATGAAGCAGGCGATGCCGCCCTTCATGTCGACGGCGCCGCGGCCGTACATCTCGCCATTGGCGACTTCGGCCGCGAAGGGCGGATGCGTCCAGGCCGCCTCGTCGCCCACGGGAACGACATCGGTATGGCCGGCAAACATCAGGTGGGGGCCGTTGCCCGAGCGGCGGGCATAGAGGTTTTCGATGTCCGGCGTGCCGTCCTCCGAGAAGGTCGGGCGGTCGACGGCAAAGCCCAGCGGTTTCAACATGCCTTCCAGCGCGCTCAGCGCACCGCCTTCGGCAGGCGTCACCGACGGGCAGCGAATGAGGGCGGCGAGGTTCTCGGCGGGATCGGTTGGCAGTTTCATGGCCACAGCGATAGTCGAATCGCCGGGTTCTGTCACGACGTTGGCTTGTGGCGGATGCCGCCAATTCCAGCTTCGGGTCAGCGTCGAGGCGTCACGATCCCGTGACACCGACGCCATCGCCAAGACCATCGCCGATCATGCGCCGGAGACTGCTGTCGTCGTCAGTCTTCAGAACGGCGTCGAGAACCCGTCGCGCCAGGGGGCAGGGCTCACCGGGGCTGAGGCCCGAGGACGTTGCCTGATCTTATCCGGGTGCGTTTGTTCGCGCCCCGAATTGATTCGGGCCAGGCGTGCCCGGGTAGAAGCACAGCGCCACGAAGGCGATGATCGACACGATGGGAATGAACAACGCCACCGCGAACAGCCCTGGCTTGTCGAAGTCGTGCAGCCGTTTGACGCTGAAGGCGATGTGCGCCCACAGGAAGACCAGGAATGTCAGGCCGAACAGCATCGACCAGACCTGCGCGGCTCCGCTTTCGGGCGGCACGCGCATGAACTGGTAGAGTGGGAACGACACCACCATCAGCATGAACAGGAAGCCGAGGATGTAGGCCGCGCGGTTGACGCGGCCCGACAGGCGAAAGAACAGCCAGAGAAAATCTGTTTTGTCAGGCAAGCGGATCCGGTCCGTATTGGTTGGCGCCGCGGGTGCCTTCGAGAATCCCCAGTTCGACGAGGATCCAGATGGCGCCGATTACCGGCACGAGTGCGATCAGGCTCCACCAGCCCGACTTGTCACGGTCATGCCAGCGCTTGGCGTAGATTGCCAGCGCGAAATAGATCGAGGCGATGGCGACGACGATACTGATGATGCCTGCGCCCGAGTCGCCGATATCCAGCCCGAGCATCATGTCGAGCAGGTTGGCGATGACGCTGGCCGCCACCATGACGGCGATGCCAGCCCAGAATTTGGCACGGTTGATTCGACCATCGAAGCTGGTCAGCAGATACTTCCAGTCCATGTCACCCCTCCGAAACTGAAAAAGCCGGCGCGCCCCTCGCGCGCCAGCCGAAGTTGCTTCGGTTTCAGCGAAAGATCAATCGCGCAGAAGTTCGTTGATCGAGGTCTTGGAACGGGTCTTGGCGTCGACGCGCTTGACGATGACGGCGCAATAGAGGCTCGGGCCAGGCTCGCCGTTGGGCAGCGGCTTGCCAGGCATCGAGCCGGCGACGACGACCGAGTTGGCCGGCACTTCGCCGTAGAAGACTTCGCCGGTGGCGCGGTCGACGATCTTGGTCGACTGGCCGATGAACACGCCCATGCCGAGCACCGAGCCCTCACGGACGATGCAGCCTTCGACGACTTCCGAGCGCGCCCCGATGAAGCAATTGTCTTCGATGATGGTCGGGCCGGCCTGCATCGGCTCGAGCACGCCGCCGATGCCGACGCCGCCCGACAGGTGCACGTTCTTGCCGATCTGGGCGCAGGAGCCGACCGACGCCCAGGTGTCGACCATCGTGCCGGTGTCGACATAGGCGCCGACATTGACGAAGGACGGCATCAGGACGACGCCCGGGGCGACATAGGCGGTGCGGCGCACGACCGCCGAGGGCACCGAGCGGAAGCCGGCCTTCTCATAGTCGACCGCGCCCCAGCCGTCGAACTTGGACGGCACCTTGTCCCACCACGATGCGCCGCCAGGCGCGCCCGAGATCAGTTCCATCGGGTTGAGGCGGAACGACAGCAGCACCGCCTTCTTGAGCCACTGGTTGACCTGCCACTTGCCGTCGTCCTGGCGCTGGGCGACACGGGCGGTTCCCTTGTCGAGCAGGTCGAGGGCTGCCTCGATGGCCTCGCGGACTTCGCCGCGGGTCGACGTCGAAATGCCGTCGCGTTCCTCGAACGCCTTGTCGATGGTCTTTTCGAGGCTTGCGAGATCGGGCTTCGACATGAACTTCTCCGTTACGGGCCGTTAAGGTTAAGGCTTCTAAGCTGGCATAAAATCGCGCGGACCCTATTTCAGGCTTATGAAGGGGTCAATCACGGTGACGCCGCGGAATGTCGCGGGCAACGGTAATTTGGGGTCGAGCAGAGAATGAATCCTATGGACAAGGCTGGCTGGACGCCGCTGCCGCACTCCGACGAAGATCTGGAGCGCGCCAAGAGCGTGCCGGATACGCCGCAAACGCGCGCGTCGACCTATCGTCTCGCCTGGAACGACGAAGAGTTCATGACCCGGCGCGAATTGCGGCCGGTGCGGCTGCAACTCGAGCTCTTGAAGACCGAGATGATACTGGCCGAGCGCGGCATCCGATCGACTGTCATCCTGTTCGGCGGCGCGCGCATCCCCGAGCCCGGCGGCGAGGCCTGGGCGGCCAAGAACGAAACGCAGCGCAAGAACCTCGAGGCCAACAGCGTCTACTACGACGAGGCGCGCAAGTTCGCCCGGCTGTGCTCGCAGCATTCGGCGGCGTCCTATCATCGCGAATTCGTCGTCGTCACCGGCGGCGGGCCGGGCGTGATGGAAGCCGGCAACCGCGGCGCCGACGATGTCGGCGCGCCGTCGATCGGCCTCAACATCGTGCTGCCGCACGAGCAGGCGCCGAACCCCTACGTGACGCCGGAGCTGTGCTTCAATTTCCACTACTTTGCCATCCGCAAGATGCACTTCGTCATGCGCGCCAAGGCCGTCGCCGTGTTTCCCGGCGGTTTCGGCACCATGGACGAGCTGTTCGAGACGCTGACGCTGATCCAGACCGGGCGCATGGAGCGCGTGCCGATCATCCTGTTCGGCAAGTCATTCTGGGAGCGGGCGATCGACCTCGATTTCCTCGCCGAGCAGGGCACGATCACGCCGGGCGACCAGGACATCATCGATTTTGTCGACACCGCCGACGAGGCCTGGGAAATCATTCGGCGCTTCTACAGCCTGTGAGCCGGATTGCGCCTTCCGCTCCACCGGCTGCGGCCGGTGGACGAGCGTCACCAGCACGAAGGAAATGATCATCAAGAGATACCAGGACCCGAGCTTCTGGATCGAGACCGGTGTCCAGCTTTCGTGCTGGCCGGGATAGATCCAGGCGCGCGACCAGGTGCCGATGTTTTCGGCGAACCAGATGAACAGCGCTACCAGGAGGAAGCCGACAAGCAGTGGCATGCGGTGGCGGAAGCGGAAGACCCGGTAGTGCACGACCGTGCGGAAATAGAGCGCTGCGGTGACGGCGAACAGGCCGTAGCGCAGGTCGACCGTGAAGTGGTGGGCGAAGAAGTTGACGTAGATGGCGAGGCACAGCACCACCGTCGTCCACAGCGGCGGATAGTTACTGTAGCGCATGTCGAAGATGCGACTGACGCGGGCGAGATACGAGCCGACCGCCGCATACATGAAGCCTGAGAACAGCGGCACGCCTTCAATCCTGAAGAAGCAGTCTTCGGGATAGGCCCACGATCCGGCAGATGTCTTGAAGATCTCCATCGCGGTGCCGACCACGTGGAAGATCAGGATCACCTTTGCTTCGGACGGCTTTTCAAGTTTGAGCGCCAGCATGGCGACCTGGATGGCGACCGCCGCCAGGAACAGGAAATCGTAGCGGGCAAGGCCTGCATCGGCCGGCCACCACAGGCGGGTGGCGATGATCAGGGCCAGCATGGCGCCGCCGAACAGGCAGGCCCAGGCCTGTTTCAGGCCAAAGACGAGGAATTCGACCAGCGCCCCGTAGAAGCCGCCGTCGGGCAGGTGGTCGAGCACGGCATGCGCCGCAGCATCGATCCGCGCCTCGACGGCAGTGAAACGCCTCACTTCGTCGAGGCCTCGACCAGCGTGGCCAGGAAGGTGGCGAGATCGTCGGTGACGAAGTCGACGTCGTCCTCGTTGGTCGGGTCGCTTTCCCAGATTTCCGAGAATGTCGGCTCGAAATTGCGCGGGACGATCAGCACCGTTGTCATGCCGAGCGACTTCGGTACCGCCAGATTGCGTGCCAGGTCCTCGAACATCACGGCGTTGGCGCCGGTCACCTTGTGCAGCGCGGTGAACGTCTCGTAGGGCTGGCGCGACGGCTTCGGCGTCAGCCCGGCGGCGACGATGTCGAAGATGTCGTCGAAATGGTCGAGGATGCCGAGCTGGCGCGCCGTGCGCTCGGCGTGGCCGCGATTGCCGTTGGTGAAGATGAACTTGCGGCCCGGCAGCTGGTGGATGGCCGCACCCAGAACCGGATCCGGCACCAGCCACGAATAGTCGATGTCGTGGACATATTCGAGGAATTCGTCGGGATCGATGCCGTGACGCTGCATCAGTCCGTTCAGCGTCGTGCCATATTCCAGATAAAGCTGCTTCTGGAGCTTGCGCGCATCTTCGCGCGACAGCGTCAGCAGGTCCGCCACATAGCCCGTCATCTTGACGTCGATCTGCGAGAACAGATTCGTGTGATGCGGATAGAGCGTATTGTCCAGGTCGAAGACCCAGTCGGTTACATGGTCGAAGCGGGCGGGGTCGGGAATGTCGGTCATGTTTCCTTATGCCATGGCTGGAGATTTTTTAAAGCGCCAGTCTGACGACATCGTTGCCGGCGACAAAGACTTAATTTCGGCAAGTTGGGTCAAATTTTAACTAGGGATGAAAGAGGACCTTCAGGAGAAGCTGGCATTGAAGTTGGCGGCAGGGAGCAGAAATTGAAAAGTGTCTTTCTAAAATCGACTTTCGTGACGGCAGTCTCCATCGTGGGATCCCTTGCACTGGTCTTGACCATGGTCCCGGCGCTGGGTGGAACAACTGGCCCGATTGCTTGGCTGATGTGCGTGATATGCCCGCTATTCATTGCCTTTCCTCTTGCTTTTCACACATTCTGGCAGAGTGAAAAGCTCAAGGTGGCGCATGATGAACTTACCCGCGCCCATGCGCAGCTGGCCACGGCGCATCGCCGCCTGTCCGAAAAGGCCAGCCGCGACGAGATGACCGGTATGCTCAATCGCGAGAATTTCTTTGCCGCCCTCGACGGTTCGCGCCGCAAGAACGACCGTGGCGCCCTGTTGATCATCGACGCCGACCACTTCAAGAAGATCAATGACAGCTTTGGCCATCTAACCGGCGACCAGGCCCTGCTGCAGATCGCCAGCGCCATCTCGCGCGGTGTGCGCAGCGGCGACGTCCTCGGCCGCATCGGCGGCGAGGAATTCGGCGCCTTCCTCGTCGGCGCGACTGACGACGAGGCCAGGCTTGTCGCCGAGCGTATCCGCACCGAGGTCGAGAAGCTGCGCTTCCAGCCCGACAACGAACGTTCGGTGCCGCTCACCGTCAGCATCGGCGGAACACCTTGCCCAGCCGAGGCCAATGTCTCCGAACTCATGCGCGCCGCCGACAAGCGCCTCTACGAGGCCAAGGCGCGCGGGCGAAATCTCGCGATCTTCGACGACGGGATTTCCGAAGCGGCCTGAGCCGCGCGCGGGACGGGCGGCGGCGTTGGCCACCGCCAGCGTCCAGGCTGATGTTGCGCCCTGCTGCGCTGCCGCTTACAGGGGATGCGCGACGCTTCCGTCGCTCTGACGGACATCCCCATGGAACTCTGGATACCCATCACCATCGCTGCCGCCTTCCTGCAGAACCTGCGGTCGGTGGTGCAAAAGCACCTCAAGGGCGTGATGGGTACGACCGGCGCGACCTTCGTGCGCTTCGGCTTCGGCTTTCCCTTCGCGCTCGCCTTCGTGGCGGTGCTGCATTTCGCGGTTGGCTACGAGCTGCCGCGCCTCAACACGACGTTCTTCGTTTGGGCGGTGGTCGGCGGTTTCGCCCAGATCGCCGCCACCTTCCTGCTGATCCACCTGTTTTCGTTCCGCAACTTCGCCGTCGGCACCGCCTATTCGCGCACCGAGCCGGCGCAGGCCGCGCTCTTTGGTCTGCTCTTTCTCGGCGAACGGGCGACGACAGGCGCGATTGCAGCCATCGCCATCAGCGTCTTTGGCGTAATGCTGATTTCGGTCGCGCACACGGCGCTCAACGCCCGAACGCTGGTAACTTCGGTGTTCAGCCGCAATGCGCTGATCGGCCTGGCGTCAGGCACGTTCTTCGGCATTTCGGCGGTTGCGTACCGTGCCGCATCGCTGGCGCTTGGTGGGCCGAATTTCATGATGCAGGCGGCGGTGACGCTGGCAGTCGTCATCGTCCTGCAGACGGTCGTCATGCTGGCGTGGATCGTCTGGCGCGAGCGCGATGAACTGCCTCGCATCGCCAAGGCCTGGCGGCCGGCTCTGTTCACCGGGCTGGTCGGCGCCTCGGCGTCGTTCGGCTGGTTCATGGCGATGACGCTGCAGCAGGCGGCGATCGTCAAGTCGCTGGCCCAGATCGAGATGCTGTTCACCTTCGCCGCCAGCGTTTTCTATTTCCGCGAGCGCATCAACAAGCTGGAAGTCGCCGGCTGCGTATTGATCGTCGGCGGCATCCTCGTCCTGCTGGCCGTCGGCTAGGGCGGCGGCCTCGACTGCTCAGATCATCGCCGGATCGAGCGGCGGCGCGTCCTTGAAGCGCTTGACGATCCCGGCGAGATCGCTGTGCTGGAAGGCATCGCGCAGCGCATCGAACGACGGCAGCACGAAATAGGCGCGCTGGAACTTGTCGATTTCGTATGTCGTGCGCATCACCGTTTCGATGTCGAAGCCGACGTGGTGGGCGTCGGCGCTTTCCACAGCGAATTGCAACTCCGTGAAGGATGACATCAGGCCCGCGCCAAACGCCTTCTTCGGCTGGCCTGCTTGCTGCATCAGGCCATATTCGGCGGTGTACCAGTAGAGCCTGGTAATCATGTCGCCGCCGCCTGCTTCGATCAGGTCGCCGGCCTTCTCGCCGTACATCTGCATGAAATCGCCGAAAGCCGGTTGGCTCAGCACCGGCACGTGGCCGAAGAAGTCGTGGAACATGTCGGGCTCGACGATGTAGTCGAGCTCCTCGCGCGTCCGGAGCCAGTTGGTGACGGGGAATCGCCGGTTGGCGAGATGGTCGAAGAACGGCTGCGCCGGGATCAGCCCGGGCACGGCGACGATCTCCCAGCCGCTCAGCTTGCGCAGCTTGTCGCTGACCTCGTGGAAATCGGGAATCCTGTCGACGAGGCTGAGCGCCTCCATGCCGTCGAGATAGGATTTGTGCGCCAGACGCTTGGTCAGTTTGCTCTGCCGGTCGCACAAGGTGCGCCAGACTTCCTGCTCGGCTGCGCTGTAGTCGTATTTCTGCTCGACGGTGAAATCGGCCCGGCACACCGAATAGTCGCCGCGCAAGCCCTGTGCCGCGCATTCGCGCGCGTATTCCTGAACGCTGACACCCATGGTCCGATCCTCCCAGACAGAGCAATGCGATTTGCCAATGGTAGCGCGGCAAGACGGGCGGAATTCACCTATCTGCGGGTGTGCGGGTCAAGATTGAGGTATGTTCACCCAAACGGACGCGTGGAGAGGTGGAAATGCCCAAGTTTGACGAAACCGAGGTCCGCATGCTCGAGCTGCTTCAGCGCGACGGCCGCAAGCCGGTCTCCGAGATCGCGCAGGAGATAGGCCTCTCCAACACGCCTGCCGCGCGGCGTTTCGAGGCGTTGCAGCAGGCAGGTGTCATCAAGGGCTTTTCCGCCAACATCAGCCGGCGCGCGGTGGGCCTGATGGTCGAAGTGTTCGTACAGGTCAGGCTGGTCAGCCATAGCGACGGTTCGCCGGAAAAGTTCATCGCCGCCGTCCAGCTCATGGACGAGGTCTCGGCGTGCTGGACCATGACCGGCGACTACGACTTCCTGCTGCATGTGATGGTGCCCGAGGTCGACGACCTCAACGCCTTCGTCATGCATCGGCTGATGCGGTTTTCAGGCGTGCGCGACGTGCACACGCAACTGGTACTGCAGAACATCAAAGGTCCGGGGCACGTGCCGCTCGGGCATTTGCGAGGATAGGGGAGCGACTAGGGCTTGGGATAGACGAGCCGGTAGTTCTCGCCGACCATGCATTTGACCAGGTTCACCGGCTTCAGGGCGGCGGGTCCCGGCCCGGGCGTAAGCCCGCTGATCTCGAGTACCAGCTTGCGGCGGATGGCCGTGACGAATTCCGAGGCGACATGTACGGGCAGGACGAACGAGCCGGGGCCTCCGGTCACGCAGTCGGCATAGTAGCGGTCGATGCCTTCGAGCGTCTCGGTCGGATGGATGAGAATCGGCAAACCGTTGATGACGATGCCGTTCGCGACAGCATTGTTGCGGGCGACCTCCACTGGCGCCCCGGTGTTGTTCGGTCCATCGCCGGAAATGTCGATGACCTTCTTCTCTGCCCGGAATCCGTTCTGCTCCAGGAGGTCCGCGCCGAAGGCGACCGCGTTCGAAATCGAGGTGCCGCCGGAACCTACGATCGGCCTCTGCGCCAGTTTGTCGGCGAAGTCGTCCGCGCTTTCCGGGCTGTCGATGATCTGCCAGGGAATGATCGAGTCCTGCAAGACCGAGCCGGCCCACTCGAAATAGGTCACCGCGATGCGCCCGCGCACGCCCGACTGCACCGCAGTGATGAAGTCGGGATGGCGCAGCGCCTTGACGTAGCCTGCCCGTTGCAGTGCGAACTCGCCTTCGTCCATCGAGCTCGAAACATCGACGGCCAGAACCAGTTCGACATCCACGGACCCCGCGTCCACGGCGGTGATCGGCGCGGCAGGCAGTTCGCAACTCGTGCACAGGATCAGCGCCAGCGCAGCCAGCATGGTTCGTCGTCCGAGGGACCCGCAACCAGTGTGCGTCAACGCGGGAAAAATGAAAGCTGCGGCGCTTCAATGCTTCGTGAATACGAGGCTTGTCCTTGAAACGACAAGGCCGGCAAAAGCCGGCCTGTCTTGGTCCATCGGGGCAGCTTGGTGGTAGCTGCTTACGGCACGATCAGCGTGCCGGCGCCGTGCTCGGTGAACAGCTCGAGCAGCACCGAATGCGGCGTCTTGCCGTTGAGGATGACGACGCCTTCGACGCCGCGCTCGATCGCCTCGATGCAGGTCTCGACCTTGGGGATCATGCCGCCGGAGATCGTGCCGTCCTTGATCAGCGCCTTGGCGTCGGCGACAGTCAATTCGTCGATCAGCTTCTTGTCCTTGTCGAGCACGCCTGGCACGTCGGTCAGGAACAGCAGCCGCGAGGCCTTGACCGCACCCGCGATGGCGCCGGCGAAGGTGTCGGCGTTGATGTTGTAGGTGTGGCCGTCGCGCCCGGGGGCGACAGGGGCGATGACCGGGATCATCTCCGAGCGCGCCAGGAGGTCGAGCAGCGTGCGGTCGACTTCGACCGGTTCGCCGACGAAGCCGAGGTCGAGCACCTTTTCGATGTTCGAGTCAGGGTCGACCATCGTCTTCTTGGCCTTTTCGGCGAAGACCATGTTGCCGTCCTTGCCGCACAGGCCGATCGCCCATTCGCCCTCGGCGTTGATGAGGGCCACGATCTCCTTGTTGATCGAGCCTGCCAGCACCATCTCGACGATCTCGACCGTCTTCTGGTCGGTAACGCGCAGGCCGCCCTCGAACTTCGATTCGATGCCCATCTTGGTCAGCATCGCCCCGATCTGCGGGCCGCCGCCATGCACGACGATCGGGTTGACGCCCGACTGCTTGAGGAGCGCGATGTCGCGGGCGAAGGCCCGGCCGAGCGTCACGTCACCCATGGCGTGGCCGCCGTATTTCACCACGACGGTCTTGTTTTCGTAGCGCTGCATATAGGGCAGGGCGGCTGAAAGCAGAGCTGCCTGCATTTCGGCGTTGGCGGCGACGTTCGTCGTCATCGGCATTGTCCCCGGATTAATGGAAATTTGGCCGGGGTATTAGCCGGAATTCCGGCGGCGATCAAATGGTTAGACGCCAACGCAGGTGAGGTTGTCCTGGATGTGGTTGCAGGCTGTGCCTTGCATGAAACAGCAGTTGCAATTCGTTGCTCGCAACGTAAGTTGCGGGCATGACGCCGCAAGACATCACCAAGCTGATTGTGCGGACTTCCATGAAGGACCGCGGCGCCTTCGATCTGCTCTACCGGCAGACCAGCGCGAAACTTTTCGGCGTCTGCTTGCGTGTATTGAATGACAGGGCGGAGGCCGAGGAGGCGCTGCAGGAGGTCTTCGTCAAGATCTGGACGAAGGCCGACCGGTTCGCGGCTTCCGATCTCAGCCCTATTTCGTGGCTTGTCGCGATCGCCCGCAATCATGCGATCGATCGTCTCAGGTCAAGGCGCCAGGTGACCGTCAACATCGACGAGGCGCTTGAGGTTGCAGATCCCAGTCCAGGTCCCGAGGCTTCGGCGGTCGCCGGCGGTGAAGCCGAGCGCATCTACGGCTGTCTCGAGGAACTGGAAAAGGATCGGGCGGCTGCCGTTCGGGGCGCCTACCTCAAGGGGGAGAGCTATGTCGAACTCGCGGAACGCCACGGCGTGCCGCTGAACACCATGCGCACATGGCTGCGTCGCAGCCTGCAAAAACTTAGGGAATGTCTTGAGCGATGACACTGGCGGAAAACAGCGGACCGGAATGGGAAGGGGGCGACGACATCTTCGCCGCCGAGTACGTTCTTGGCGTCCTGCCGGCCGACGAGCGGCGCCAGGCCTCCTCCCGTATCGACGGCGAGCCGGCTTTCGCCCGTCTCGTCGACCAGTGGGAGCTGCGCTTTGCGCCGCTGGCTTCCGCCTATCCGGAGGTTGAGCCGCCGGCGGCCATCAAGCCGGCCATCGACCGGCGTCTTGCAACCGCTGTCCAACTGCCATCCTCGGCAGCGCCTTCGCCAGGCTTGTGGTCCAGCCTTGCCCTCTGGCGCGGGCTGGCAGCCGCAGCCGTGGCGGCGCTGGCTCTCTATGTCGCCGTTCCCTATGTCAATCCGCCGGTGCAGGCGCCGCAGGAGCGCATGGTCGCGACTCTCGCCGCCGATGGCAGCGATGTGAAGTACATGGTCATGTATGATGCCCACAGCGGCGAGATCGGTCTGGCGCATGTGGCGGGCGAACGCGGCGCCGACAGGGATTTCGAGCTCTGGATGATCGAGGGCAACAACCCGCCGGTGTCGATGGGCGTCATCCCAGCAGGCGCCTCGATGAAGATGCCGGTCAAGCAGGACATGCGCGACAAGCTCGCCGCCGGCGCGGTCCTCGCCGTCAGCCTCGAGCCGACGGGTGGTTCTCCGACCGGACAGCCGACTGGACCTGTCGTCGCTGCAGGCGATCTTCGCGACATCTGACCTTGTCGACATGGTGATCTGATGGGGTTGGCTTGCCGGCAGTGTTGCTGCGCCCGTGCAATGGTTTGGTCGGCAGAAAAATTTGTTGAACCTGAAACTTTTCAAGCGATGAAAACGTATCTACTGTGTTTGCCAAATACATATCGAAGCATTGAAAGAATAATTTGCAAAAATGCGGGTTTTGGCGAAACTTGTTTGAATTATCCATCGTAACTTCTTTTGCCTTTCCAATTCGGAAAACAATCCAAGGAGTTACGATATGCGTAAGATCTCTCTCGCATTGCTCGCCGGCGCGTTCTCTGCTCTTGCTACCATGGCTTATGCCGAGAATCCTATGGTTGGCGGTGCTGCAATGTTCGCCGACAAGAACATCGTCGAGAACGCCGTCAACTCGAAGGATCACACCACGCTCGTTGCCGCCGTCAAGGCTGCCGGCCTGGTCGAGACCCTGCAGGGCAAGGGCCCATTCACCGTCTTCGCCCCGACCAATGAGGCTTTCGCGGCACTTCCGGCCGGTACGGTCGAAACCCTGCTGAAGCCCGAGAACAAGGACAAGCTGACCAAGATCCTGACCTGCCACGTCGTCGGTGCCAAGGCGATGTCGGCTGACATCAAGAAGATGGTCGACGACGACAAGGGTGCTCACCCCGTCAAGACTGTTGGTGGTTGCACCTGGACCGCCAAGTATGACGGCGACAAGGTGATGATCGAGGACGAGAACGGCAACGTCGCCAACGTCACCATCGCCAATGTCGAGCAGTCGAATGGCGTCATCCATGTCATCGACAAGGTGCTCCTGCCGAAGATGTAACCGCCGGTCACGGGTTGCGTCCTTTGCTCACGGGCGCAACCGGCAAAGCGTCCCGCAACGGCCCTCTCCGTGCCGCTGTGGGGCGCCGTCCTTGTCGCTCAAGGCGTGTTGATTTCGCGCTGAAGCGACACGGCGCTATGGTCGCAGCGGAGGTGAAGCCATGAACCGCCGTATGCTTCTGCTCGGCAGCGCTGCCATCGCGCTTGTCGCCGCCGCGTTGCTTCCCCGACGCCTGATCCTGTCGAACCCGGCCAATGCTGAAAGTTTCGAGGTCACCAGGACCGACGCCGAATGGCGTGGCATCCTCTCGGATGCGCAGTTCGCCGTGCTGCGCCAGGAAGACACCGAACGGCCATGGACGAGCCCATTGCTCAACGAGCACCGCAAGGGTGTCTTCCATTGCGCCGGCTGCGACCTGGCGGCCTATTCGTCCGACACCAAGTTCGATTCCGGCACGGGATGGCCGTCATTCTGGCAGGCCGAGCCCAATGCTGTCGGGACCCGCACCGACAACTCGCTGCTCATGACCCGCACCGAAGTGCATTGCCGCCGCTGCGGCGGACACTTTGGCCATGTCTTCGACGACGGTCCGCCGCCGACCGGCAAGCGCCATTGCATCAACGGGCTGGCGCTCGCCTTCAGGCCGGCCGCGGCGTAACGCCCGGCCGGCGATCGTTAGCTGCCGCGGTCAGCCGCCGTTGACAACAAGCGTGATGGCCTCGCGCAACTCGTCCATGCCTTCGTTCTTTTCCGACGACGTCGCGATGACGGTCGGGAAGGCGGCGGCGCGCTTCTTGATCTTGAGAAGCGTATCCTCGATCAGCTTCGGCACCGCCGCAGCCTTGATCTTGTCGGTCTTGGTCAGCACGATCTGGTAGGAGATGGCGGCCTTGTCGAGCAGGGTCAGTACCTCCTCGTCGTTCTTCTTGATGCCGTGGCGGGAATCGATCAGCAGGTAGACGCGCTTCAGGGTCACGCGGCCGCGCAGATAGTCGAACACCAGCTTGGTCCACTGGTCGACCTGCTCCTTGGGCGCCTGCGCATAGCCGTAGCCCGGCATGTCGACCAGCGCCATCGGTGGCAGGTCGCCGGCCTCTCCCGAATAGCCGTCGGGTACGAAGTAGTTGAGTTCCTGGGTGCGTCCCGGCGTGTTCGAGGTGCGCGCCAGGCCGTTGTGCCGAACCAGGCCGTTGATCAGCGAAGACTTGCCGACATTGGAGCGGCCGGCGAATGCGATTTCCGGCGGTCCTTCCGGCGGCAGGAACTTCATTGATGGCACGCCACGGATGAACACCCATGGGCGCTTGAACACCTCGGTGCTCAAGTTGCCGTTTGTCGTTGTTTGTTCGGTCAAGCCGCTGCCTCCAGTAAAGAGATATCCGAGCCTCTGATGGCGTTGAGGTTGCGGCCGATCTTTTCTGCCGGCCAGTTCCACCAGGCGATCGCCAGCAGCTTTTCGATTGTCTTGTCGTCGAAGCGTCTCTTGACGACCGTCGAGGGATTGCCGGCTACGATCGCATACGGCGGCACGTGGCGGCTGACAACTGATTTCGCCGCGATTATGGCTCCGTCGCCGATATGAACGCCCGGCAGGATCACCGCTTCCATGCCGATCCACACGTCGTTGCCGATGATTGTGTCGCCGCGCACCTCCTGTTGCCAGGTCGCGACGTCGAAACCGTCCTCCCAGCCATGGCCGAAGATGTTGAACGGATAGGTCGAAAAACCCGACATCGCGTGATTGGCGCCGTTCATGATGAAGCGAGCGCCTTCGGCGATGGCGCAGAACTTGCCGATGACCAGCTTGTCGCCGATGAACGGATAGTGGTGCAGCACGCATTTCTGCTGGAAGAGATCCGGCCCCTCGGGATCGTCGTAATAGGTGAAGTCGCCGATCTCGATGTTTTCGGCATCGACGAGCGGCTTCAGGAAGCCGACGCGCTTGTGCATCGGCATCGGGTGCTTGATCGAAGGATTAGGTCCTTGCATGGCGATGTATCCAGGTGAACGCGGCAGTTCATCTGAACATTCGCTGTCGCGCCATGCAATATACCCGCAGCAGCCGGGCAAACCGGGGTCTCGCAAGGGATATGCAAGACCCCGGCCTTGCCGAGACGGTTCTATGCTGGCCGGGGGGATGGCCAGAAACCGCCACCCCGCAACTGATGCGCGGGGCATCCCCTAGCTACGGCTGGGCCGCAGGAAAAGTTTCAGCCACGTTCCGCTGTGCTGCGGGCACAAAAAAACCCCGGCGCGCCGGGGTTTTTCTCGTTGAGCGGGGTGGCCTATTCGGCCGGCTTTGGTTTCTTCTTGAACAGCGCGATCAGATTGTCCCAGAGCTCGATCTTGGCGCCCTGGCGCTTCATGATGAAGCCCTGCTGCAGGATCGACAGCGTGTTGTTCCAGGCCCAGTAGATCACCAGACCGGCCGGGAACGAGGCCAGCATGAACGTGAAGATGATCGGCATCCAGGTGAAGATCATTGCCTGGGTCGGATCTGGAGGCGTCGGGTTCATGCGCATCTGCAGGAACATCGTGATGCCCATGATGATCGGCCAGACGCCGATGAGCAGGAACGCAGGCACCGCCCAGGGCAGCAGGCCAAACAGGTTGAAGATAGACGTCGGATCTGGCGCCGCAAGATCGTGGATCCAGCCGAAGAACGGCGCATGGCGCATTTCGATGGTGACGTAGAGCACCTTGTACAGCGCGAAAAACACCGGGATCTGGATCAGGACCGGCCAGCAACCCGCCAGCGGGTTGATCTTCTCGGTCTTGTACAGCTCCATCATCGCCTGCTGCTGCTTCATCTTGTCGTCCGCGTACTTCTCGCGGATTTCAAGCATCTTCGGCTGCACCTTCTTCATGTTCGCCATCGACTTGTACGACTTGTTGGCGAGCGGGAAGAAGATGGCCTTGACGATGACGGTGGTGGCGAGGATCGCCAGGCCGAAATTGCCAAGGAACTTGTACAGCGTGTCGATCAGCCAGAACATCGGCTTGGTCAGGAAGTAGAACCAGCCCCAGTCGATCAGAAGCTCGAACTGGCGGATCTGGCGGTCCTTCTCATAGGCGTTGATAACGCCAACTTCCTTGGCGCCGGCGAACACCAGCGTTTCCACGGTCGCAGACTGGCCGGCCGGAACGGTGATCGGATCGGTCAGGTAGTCCGACTGGTAGCGCGGACGACCGTCATCGAAATAGGAATAGCGCGGCTGGAAGGGCTGCTTGCCCGAGGGCACAAGAGCTGCCGCCCAGTACTTGTCGGTGATGCCGAGCCAGCCGTCCGTCGACTTGCCGGGCAGAACCTGCTTTTCGTCCTCGATCGTCGAGTACTTGATTTCCTGCAGGCCTTCGGTCCCGGTAACGCCGATCAGGCCTTCGTGCAGCACGTATGTCGAGGCATGCAGCGGCTTGTCGAAGCGGGTGATGCGGCCGTAGTTCGACAGCGCGACATCGGCGCCGCCGCTGTTGGTCACCGTGTCGGTGATCGTGAACATGTACTCGTGGTCGACGGCAATCTGGCGCTTGAATGTCAGGCCCTTGTCGTTGACGTAGGTCAGGGTGACGGGCGTTGCAGGCGTCAGCGTTGCATTGCCTTCAACGGTCCAGACGGTGTCGGGACCGGGGACGATGCCAGTTGCCTCGTTGCCGACGAAACCGACCTCGCCATAGAAGCCGCTGGGCAGCGCCTGCGGGTTCAAAAGCTCGATGATCGGCGAATTCGGTTCGACCGTGACGCGATAGCCCTTCAGGCTGACGTCGTCGATGCGCGCGCCGGTCAGGTTGATCGAGCCTTTCAGGCTCGGCGTGTCGAGGGCGACGCGCTTGGATGCGTCGATCGCCTGGGTGCGGGTTTCGACGGCCGCTGCGGGCGTTGCCGACGGTGCGCCGGGAATGCCGCCCTGCGGCTGCGCCGGCGTTGTCGCGCCAGGCTGCGCGGCGGGCTGTTCCTTGGCGACGCGTTCGGCCTCGATGCGCGCTGTTTCGCGCTGCGTCTCGATGCGCGGGTTCATGTAGAACACCTGCCACAGCGTCAGGATCAGCACCGACAAGGCGATGGTGATGAAGAAGTTCCGGTTGTTTTCCATCGAAAGCCCTTATCGCGTTCCGCGAATTCGCCGAGAAAGTTCAGCCGTGATCTGGCCGAAGGGGGCGGCGAGCACATCTTCGCGCCCGACGATCACATAGTCCTTGCCGGCAGCCATGTCACCTGCGGCATGGGTGCGGACGGCCTCTTTGAGACGCCTGCGAACCCGGTTGCGCACAACGGCGTTGCCGACCTTTTTGGTGACGGTGAAGCCGACCCGCGGCTCTGCCTCATCGCCGCGGTCCAGGACCTCGACGAGAAAAAACCGCCCACGCCGCTTGTCACCGCGGCGGACGGCCAGAAACTGTTTTCTTTTCAGAAGCCGTTCGGGGCCGCTTCCATGCGGAGCAGACCCCTTTGGCTTGCCGTCAGCGGGCAAGGTTCCCGCCTATGGCTTAGGCGGAGAGCCGCTTGCGGCCGCGGTTGCGGCGAGCTGCGACGACGCCACGACCACCCTTGGTAGCCATGCGAGCACGGAAACCATGACGGCGCTTACGGACGAGTTTGGACGGCTGATAGGTACGCTTCATTTGTTTTAATACCGCGGGGTGCGGCCCTTCTTGATTCTGTCACTTTGTAACAGGAGCTTGGCTCGGCTTGCCTCGACGCGATAAGAAACCGCGACGGAAGCGGGGCCCGAGCGTGTGCGGGCTTATAGAAACATGATGATGCCGAGTCAATCCGCCCGCGCGTCTGCCACTTGCGGTTGTTTTCCGGGCGGAATGTGTTGTCGGGGCGACATGGCGGCAGGCCAACATTGGCGCCGGGTGGGCATTTGGCAACGGAATTTGCATCTGTGCGGCGATGACCTATCTTTGGCGGAGTGGGGAATGTAAGGCGCGCCAGGCAAGTTGTTGGCCTGTTGCGCTGCACTCGGCGGACAGCCGGCATCCCCGTTCGGGACCCTGTAACAAAAGACGCGCATGACTGAAGCAGCCGAAAACGGTTCGGATACTGACAAGCAGGCCGGGCATTCGGTTCCGCTGGCGCGCGGACTTTCCGCCAAGCTGCTGCTTCTCACCGTGGCCTTTGTGCTGTTTGCCGAAGTGCTGTTCTTCCTGCCGTCGATGTCGTCGTTCCGCATCCGCTGGCTCGAGGAGCGGCTTGCGACCGCGGCTGCGGTTGCGACCATCCTGGTGCAGGGCGACCCCGCGACGCTGTCGCGCTCGGCGCAGAACGACGTTCTGGCGGCGATTGGCGCCAAGGCGATCGCAGTTCGCGACGGCGGCGCGTCGCGGCTTCTGGTGGTCTCGGACATGCCGCCGCAGGTCGACGCGCACATCGCGATCAACCAGGTCACGGTGCTGGGCTCGATGCCCGCCGCCATCGACGCGCTGCTGTTCGGCGGCAGCCGCATGCTGCGCGTCTACGGCACCGTCGGCGAGAGCACCAAGGAGTTCGAGCTGGTGCTGCCCGACTATCGGCTGCACCGCGCCATGCTTGCCAACGCGCGCTACATTGTCGTCGTCTCGCTCCTGATATCGTTGTTCACCGCCGCCCTGGTCTACTACGCCATCGATCGCATCATGATCCGCCCCATCCGCGCCATGACGCGCTCGATGCTGACGTTTTCCTCGGCGCCCGACGATCCGGCGGGGGTCATCGAACCGGAAGCGCGGGCCGACGAGATCGGTGTCGCCGAGCGTGAATTGTCGGCGATGCAGGCCCGCCTGCAAAGGATGCTGAGCGAGCAGAAGCACCTGGCCGATCTCGGCCTGGCCGTTTCCAAGATCAATCACGACATGCGCAACATTCTTGCCTCGGCCCAGCTGATGTCGGACCGCCTGCGCATGGTCAAGGATCCGACCGTGCAGGCTTTCGCGCCGAAGCTGATCAGGACGCTGGATCGCGCCGTCTCCTATTCGGAAAACGTTCTCGCCTACGGCCGCGCCCAGGAATTGCCGCCGGCGCGGCGCCGCCTCAGGCTGCGGCAACTGGTCGATGACGTGCATGGGCTGCTCGGGTTCGACCCCGAGTCCGGCATCGAGTTCTTCAATGCCGTGGACAATGAGTTCGAGATCGACGCCGATCCGGACCAACTGTTCCGGGTGCTGACCAACCTGTGCCGCAATGCCGTTCAGGCGATGTCGGGGTCCGACGACAGCGCCATCGTCAACCGCCTGACCGTCTATGCCGAGCGGGAAGGCAGCGTTAGCCGCATCCTTGTCGCCGACACCGGGCCAGGGTTGCCGCAAAAGGCGCGCGAGAACCTTTTCGCCGCCTTCCGCGGCTCGGCCCGCAGCGGCGGAACGGGCCTGGGCCTGGCCATCGCCCACGAACTCGTGCGCGCGCATGGGGGAACGATCGAGCTTGTCGAGAGCGCCGGTGGCCGCACCGTCTTTGCCGTCACCATTCCGGACCAGCCGGTTCGCCTCGACGAGGCGCGCAGCAATTTGCGTCGGCCGGCTTGATCGCAAAAAACTTTGCCGGCACCGGCTTGCAATTCCCAAAGCCAGCCGTTAGGTAGCGCCAATCGCTGCGGCCCATCCGGCCGAAGTGAGCGACCGTCGTGACGGTCCAATGCGCGCCCGTAGCTCAGCTGGATAGAGCACCAGACTACGAATCTGGGGGTCAGAGGTTCGAATCCTTTCGGGCGCGCCACTCTCCAACCAAATCGCTTCGGGGTTTGACCACTACCCCTGTTGTGGCGTTGGCTAAGTCACCCTTCGAGGTTGCGATGCGGCATGTCCCGGCACGCCACGGGACATCTCCTTCCTTGCCGAACATACGCCGGGACTGCGTCAGCGCTGGCATTCCCTAAGAGAGGTTGTCGCGCAGGGGCGGCCAGCCGGTCGACTTCCCGGCCGTGCCGTTGGGCAGCGCTTGCCGCACCAGGAAACGTCTGCAGGTAGTGCAGGGTGCCGTCTACGGGAAAACGAACGATGGCCGATGGCGTGGCTGCCCGGTGTAGCTGTCTGCCATTCGACATCGGCTCCGATCGACGGCCCGACCAACGAATAGGAGCGGTTGGTGTACGGTTTGCGGATCATCGCCGCTGGCTTGTATTCGTGTTCCAGGCGCGTGTTCAATAAAGTTTAATGATAGGCAAGAATCCATATTGTATTTCGATGAAAACTATATATCGAAGTATGGGCAATATTACGTGAGTATTACTGAAATTGCATACACGCGCAGATTGCAAGATGAGCGGTGCTAACGTTCTTGATTTTGTACCGCCTTCACAAGACGTGCGCGCGTCTACCGCAAGGGGTGGTGCAATCCACTCTATCAAGGACCCCGGCGAGGCTTCGCTTGTCGCAGAAGCGCATTACGCGACGGTGTTCCTTACCTCCGTGCCGGGCGTGCGGTCGTCCCTCAACGGCGGCCCGATGCAGAATTTCGACATTCCGCTGGGGGGGATAGGGTTGGTTCCGGCCACGGGGGCGGGGGTCACCGCCTGGTCGACGAGGCGCGAGAGCGTGGCGATCGTCATCACCCCGGCCAGCCTGCAAGAACTTGCCGGGCACGAGTTCGACACGGAAATGTTCGAGCTGCAACCGGTCCAGGCCAAGGTGCCGGGCCCCTGGGCTCTCCAGTTGGCTGGCCTGTTGAAGACGGAACTGACAACCAGAGCCCCCGTCAACGAACTCTATCTCGATTCGCTGATTACTGTGTTCGGCGTGCATTTGCTCCGAAACTTCACGGACATTGCTGGCCAGAAATGCAGAAGGACCGGCGGGCTTTCGCCGCAGAACGAGCGCCGTGCGCGCGATTATCTCGCGGCCAACTTTGCCGGCAAGATCACTGTCGCGGAACTGGCTGCTGAATGCCAGCTTTCGCCGAGCCATTTCATCCAGGCTTTTGGCAAGAGCTTCGGGCAGCGTCCGCACGAATATCTCACCAATCTGCGCCTCGACCATGCGGCGAGCATACTGGCCCTGGGCTGGTCGAGCATCGCCGATGTCGCCCATCTCAGCGGCTTCTCCAGCCAGAGCCATCTGACCGCGACGCTGCGCAAGCATCGCGGCATTACACCGGCCCAACTGCGCCCGGCCAAATAGGCCGCGCTCACCAGCCCGACGGACTGCAAATTGGCGTGGTTTCCTGATAGCGCCGGCATATCCTGAAATACGTTTGGCCAAGGCCATGCTTCTCCTGAGCATGTAGAAATCTGCCGGCGCTGGGCTGCCGGCCCGAGACATCGACGCGGCAACACGGGCGACCTGGCGGAGGTCCGGCGCGACATCTCGGGCAGGACAAGGTTCACGGCCGCCCCGTCCCCGGAAGATTTCGCAGACGAGGGGGCTGTCCATGCTTTTGTCACGTTCGCTGTCGGCGGCGGTGCGTCGTTTCGTTCGGCTTTCGCGAGATGGGGCAGGAGTCGGCCCCTCGAATGAGGCTCCCTCACATTGCCCGGAAAGCGTACCAGCGTGGCCAAGGCCGCTGATGACCGTCGCCCCGATCCTGTTGACGTTCTGGGCGATGGCTGTGTGTGCGATGGCGTCGCCAGCTCAGGCGCAGACCGTGGTGTTCCGGGAGGGCTTTGGTTCCGTCGCAAGTCGCCTGCCCACCGCGCTAAGCAATGCCGATACAACGTATGGGACTGCCAGCTGCCTGAACGGCTCGATTCAAGACGCCGGCGGTGTTTCATCAGATCCAGACGGAACCGCTTATCTTTTCCATAACACTGCCGGTTGCACTTACAGCACAACCCAGCGCGTCTGGTATAATGTTTCGCCGATCGCGGTAGAACCAAATACGCACTATCGATTTGTCTATAACGTCAAATTGACCCATCCAAGCAACCCGCCGATCCTGATCCAGAACGTCGCGCCAAATGCGGGCGGATCACTGGCGCTCGGGGCTGCCTCAACGCCGAGCCTCGTTGTGAATACTTGGGTTCAGGGCTATCAGGAGTTCGTAACCGGTCCCGGCACAACATCAGTCACCTTGTCCATTCGAAACAACCGGACCACGGCGGCCGGCAATGACTTCGGCCTGGATGGGATCGTCCTTCATGACATGAGCCCCAACGTAAGCGTTGCCAAAGCGCTGGTCGACGAGGATGTCACGCGCAACAACGTCGCCGAACCCGGCGAGACGCTCACCTACGAGATCACCCTGGCCAACAGCGGCGCTGGCGCCGCCACGGATTTTGACTTCATCGAGAACGTTCCCGACGGCGCGACGATGACTTCTGTCACCGGCGCCAACGGCTTCACCACGCCGGTGCAGGGGCCGGCGACGGTCCAGCTCACGGTTCCGCTCGTCGCCGCAGGCGCGACCGAGAAGGTGCGGGTGCAATTCGCGGTCGCGACGCCGATTCCGCTCGGCGTCACCAGCATCAGGAACCTGATCAGCGGCGGCGACATTCCGCCCGGCTGCACGACCTGCAGCGTGTCGATCCCCACGCCGCCGCCGGTGCCTACCGGCGTGCCGACCATGTCGTGCACGACCAGCGGCGCCTATTTCAACACGGCCTACAACGGCGCCGGTGGCAAGCTGGTCTCGGGCAAGGATTCGTACTGGGCTATCGCAACCACCACCACGCCAGTCACCGGCGCTCCGCCGGCAGGGTTGAGCTACACGGCCGCGACCGTCGTCAGCAATCCGTCGATGAGTTGGATGGTTTCGCCCTTCGGCAATGCGAACTGGATCGCCCATAGCGCCACGGGCGGGCAAGCGGCCAATCTCGACAGCTTCTACCGCTATCAGTTCAATCTCGATCCAGCGGTCGATCCTGCCAGCCTCGACCTCAAGATGACATTCTATGCGGACAATGCCGTCCACCAGGTCTGGGTCAACGGAGTTGCCCAGGGCATACAGTCCAACTACGGCGCGGCCGACCCCTATTACTACGGCGGCTTCTTGGCAGGCGGCGGTGCGACCGGCTCGCTGCGCGGAAACTGGCAGACCGGCCTGAACACCATCGTGGTGCATTCCAAGTCGGCGCCGGGGTTCCAGGGCCTCATGGCACAGATCAATCCGGTCGAGATCTGCCAGCCCAAGGTCACGCTGCGCAAGGCGGTGGTGAACGACAACGGCGGCAGCCTGACTCCCGCCGATTTCACGCTGCGCGCCAGCGGACCCAAGGTGGTCGAGGGCGCGATGGGCGCGGCAGTTGTCACCAATGCATCCATTCCCGCCGGCACCTACACGCTCAGCGAGGATGCCGTCGCGAGCTACACCAGCGATCAATACAGCTGCGCCGTCGATGGCGCGGCGGCGGTCGTCGGCAATTCACTGAGCCTGGCAAATGGCCAGAACGCCATCTGCACGATCACCAATGACGACATCGGCCCCAAGCTGACGCTGCTCAAGTCCGTCACCAACGACAATGGCGGTACGGCTGTTGCTGCTGATTTCACGCTGACGGCGACGGGCCCGGTCTCGATCTCGGGCATTGCGGGCAGCGCCGCCGTCACCGATGCGTCGGTTGGCGTAGGAACCTACACACTGGGCGAGGTGAACAGTCCCGGCTACACGACGTGGGACTACAGCTGCGTCGTCAACGGCGCGGCACCCGTCTCCGGCAACACGGTTGCCCTTGCGCTTGGCGACGAGGCCGTCTGCACGGTGGTCAACGACGACCAGCCAGCGCGGCTGACACTTGCCAAGACCGTCGTCAACGACAATGGCGGCGCGGCCGTGCCCGCCGACTTCACGCTTTCGGCCACGGGGCCCACGCCGATCTCCGGCGTGTCGGGGAATGCGGCGGTGACCGCTGTTGCGGTCGACGCCGGCAGCTACACGCTGTCGGAGGCCAACCTGCCGGGCTACACCGCCGGCACCTATAGCTGCGTCGTCAATGGCGGTGCTGCGGTTTCCGGCAGCAACCTCGCGCTCGTGCCCGGCGACGTCGCCGTCTGCTCGGTCACCAACGACGACGAGGCGGCGCGGCTGACGCTCGCCAAGACGGTCGCCAACGACAATGGCGGGACGGCCCAGGTCTCCGACTTCACGCTGACGGCGACCGGACCAGTGACGATTGCCGGCAAGACCGGCACCCCTGTGGTGACCAGCGCCGAGGTTCCAGCCGGCACCTACGCGCTGACCGAATCCAACCTGCCTGGCTATGCCGGCGGCGACTATTCCTGCGCGGTGGATGGCGGGGCTGCCGTATCCGGCAACAGCCTGACGCTCGGCGTCGGCCAGGAGGCCGTCTGCGCGATCGTCAACGACGACATGCCGGCGCGGCTTACGCTGGTGAAGACGGTCACCAACGACAATGGCGGTGTTGCGACACCCGCCAACTTCACCCTGACGGCGACCGGTCCGGTCATCGTCTCGGGCGTCACCGGTTCCGCGGCGGTTACGGATGCAGCGGTGCCCGCCGGCACCTATGTGCTGCGCGAGACCAATTTGCCGGGTTACACCGGCAGCGACTATGCCTGCGTCGTCAATGGCGGCGCAGCCGTTGTCGGCAACACGCTGGCGCTGGCCAATGGCGACGCGGCGGTCTGCGCCATCGCCAATGACGACCAGCCGGCGACGCTGACGCTCGTCAAGACGCTGGTCAACGACGACGGCGGCATCGCCGCCGCAACCGACTTCACGCTGTCGGCCACGGGGCCTGCGACGATCACCGGCGAGACCGGATCGGCGGCGGTGACGGCAGTCTCCGTTCCGGCGGGAAGTTATGTGCTGTCGGAAGCCAACCTGCCCGGATACAGCAGCGGGCCCTTCAGCTGCGTCATCAACGGCGCGCCGCAGGTGTCGGGCAATGCGCTGACGCTGGTCAGCGGCGACTCTGCTGTCTGCGAGGTCGTCAACGATGACGTTCCGCCCGCCGTGGCCATCAGGAAGCAACTGACCGGCGAGAGCATGACGGTCGACGAGGTTCCGCAGCCGGACGAAGTGCTGACCTACCAGATCACGCTGACCAACAGCGGCGGCACGGCGTCGAACTATTCGCTGACAGACGTGCTCGACGGCAATGTCGACTTTGTCAGCGCCAGCCATGGCGGCGTGCTCAGCGGCACGGACATCGTCTGGAACGGTCTCACGGTCCCGGCCCATGACGGCACGGCCGCCGGCGTGCTGGCGCTGACCGTCAGCGTCCAGGTCAAGAACCCGCTGCCGGCGGGCCAGACGACCGTCACCAACATGGCCAAGCAAACCGGCTCGCCCGATCCCGACTGCCCGTCCGATCAGTGCGTCCAGATTCCAGCGCCGCCGAAGATCACGATCAAGAAGGCGTTGGTGGGCGAGAGCATCGCGAGCGACCGTCTTCCCGTGGCCAACGAGGTGCTGACCTATGAGATCGCACTGACCAACACCGGCGGCGCGGCCATCAACTATTCAGTCACCGACGTCCTCGACGCCAACGTCACCTTCCAGAGCGCCGACAATGGCGGCGTGGCCAGTGCCGGCGAGGTGGTCTGGAACGGCCTGACCGTTCCGGCGCAGGTCGGAGCCGTGCCCGGCACGCTGGTGCTGACGGTCAACGTCGTGGTCAACGATCCGCTGGCCGCCGGCGCCATCGTCACCAACCTGGTCAAGGAGACCGGCAAGCCCGATCCGATCTGCCCGTCCGACCAGTGCGTGCAGATCCCTGATCCCGCGCACATCACCATCCAGAAGTCGCTGGTCGGCGAGTCCGGCGGCACGCTGCCCGGCATTGCCGAGCCGGGCGAAACGCTGACCTACCGCATCCGCCTGGCCAACAATGGCGGTGCGACCAACAGCTATGCCGTCACCGACAAGCTCGACTCCAACACGCTCTTCTCGTCCGCCAGCCATGGTGGCGTCGACGTCGGCGGTGCTGTTGAGTGGACCAATCTCGCGGTGCCGGCCTACAGCGCCGGTACCCCCGGCATCCTCGACCTCACGGTCGTCGTGATCGTCGACGATCCGCTTCCGGTCGGCACCACGGAGGTCGCCAACATCGCCTTGGAGACGGGCCAGCCCGAACCGGACTGCCCCTCCGCGCAATGCGCCCAGACGCCGACGCCTCCTGTCATCGCCATCGACAAGAAGCTGTCTGGCGAGAGCGGCAGCCGCGTCGGCGTGGCCGAACCCGGCGAGACGCTGACCTACCAGATCACGCTTACCAACACCGGCGGTGCCGCATCTGGCCATGCCGTGACTGACCGGCTTGATCCAAACGTCTCCTTCGTCAGCGCAAGCGACGGCGGCACTTCGAGCGGTAGCGATGTCAACTGGAGCGGCCTTTCGGTTCCGGCCCAGTCCGGCGGCGAGCCGGGAACCCTGGTGCTTACCGTGCGCACCAAGGTGGCGAGCCCGCTGCCGGTGGGCGTGACCAGCGTGTCGAACATCGCCTTCGAGACCGGCCAGCCCGAACCTTCCTGCCCGTCAGTCCAATGCGTGGAGCTTCCCACGCCGCCGAACGTGACGATCAAGAAAACGCTGATGTCCGATACCGGCGGCAGCCTGCCGGGTGTCGCCGAGCCGGGCGAAACGCTGGTCTACAAGATCACGCTGACCAATACCGGCGGCCCGGCGACCGGCTTTTCGGTCGTCGACAAGCTCGACCCGAACGTGTCCTTCGGCTTCGCCTCTCCCGGCAGCGTCTGGGACAACGGTTCGACCGTCACCTGGTCGGGACTGAGCGTGCCGCAGCAGGCGGGGGCAACCCCTGGCAAGCTGGAGCTCTTCGTCCATACCATCGTCAATACCCCGGTCCCGGCCGGCGTGACGAAGATCGGCAACGTGGTCTATGAGACCGGCGAGCCTGAGCCCGTCTGTCCTTCCGACCAGTGCGTGTCCTTGCCGACACCGCCTGCGATCACCATCGCCAAGGCGCTCACCGGCGAGAGCGGCAGCCGTGCCGGCATCGCCGAGCCGGGCGAGACGCTGACCTATACGATCACGCTGACCAATGTCGGCGGGGCCGCGACCGGTTATGCTGTTACCGATAGTCTCGACGCCAATGTGACCTTTGCCAATGCCAGCGACGGCGGCGCGCTTTCCGGCAGCGACGTCAACTGGAGCGGCCTGTCCGTTCCGGCCCAGATCGGTGTCGTGCCAGGCACGCGCACGCTGGTCGTCCGCACCAGGGTCAAGGATCCGCTGCCGGTTGGGGTAACCAAGGTCTCGAACATCGCGGTGAAGACCGGCGATCCGCTGCCGTCCTGCCCCTCGGCCCAGTGTGTGGAGATTCCGACCCCGCCCGCGGTCAGCGCGAGTAAGCAGCTTACCGGCGAAAGCATCGGCGTCGACACGATCGCCGAGCCCGGCGAGACGCTGACCTATACGATCACGCTGACCAATGCCGGCGGCACCGACTTTGCGGGCTACAGGCTGACGGAGAATGTGCCGGCGGGTGCGACCCTGACCTCGGTCACGGGAGCTTCCGGCTTCACCGCCCCTGTGTCCGGCGCGGCGGCACTTGACCTCACCGTGGCGTCGGTTCCGGCCAACAGCAGCGCCGTAGTCACCGTGACCTTCCTGGTGGCCGATCCGCTGCCGGCCGGGACGACGCAGGTTACCAACACGATCTCTGGCGGCGACCTGCCGCCCGACTGCGCCGCCGCCTGCGCGGTGACGACGCTGACGCCGGCCAAGGTGACGGTCGACAAGCGCTTGACCGGTGAGAGCTTCGCCGTCAACGGCGTGGCGCAGCCTGGCGAGGTGCTGACCTATGCCATCACGCTGACCAATGCCGGGGGCACTGCGTTCACGAACTTCGACCTGACGGAGAACGTGCCGGCGGGTGCGACGCTGACCTCGGTCACGGGTGCTTCCGGCTTCACCGCGCCCGTCGCTGGGCCTGGCACCGCCGACCTCGTGGTCGCTACGGTTCCGGCCAACGGAACGGCGACTGTGACCGTCCGGTTCACCGTCGACGATCCGCTCGCCGACGGCGTGGCCTCGATCGTCAACACCGTCTCGGGCGGCGACATCGATCCCGCCTGCGCGACCTGTTCGGTGACGACGCCGACCGCGCCCAAGGTGACGGTGGCCAAGGCACTGACGGCCGAGAGCATCGCCGCTGACAGCACGGCCCAGCCGGGCGAGGTGCTGACCTACACGATCACGCTGACCAACGCCGGCGGCTCCGATTTCGCCGGCTTCGACCTCACCGAAAACGTGCCGGTAGGGGCAACGCTGACTTCGGTCACTGGAGCGTCGGGCTTCGGCTCGGCGGTCGCCGGTCCGGGCACCGCCAATCTCAGCGTCGCCACGGTTCCAGCCAACGACACGGCAACGGTGACGGTCGTCTTCACCGTCGACGATCCGCTCGCCGATGGCCTGGCGGCCATCGTCAACACGGTGTCCGGCGGCGACATCGATCCTGCCTGCACGACCTGCTCGGTGACGGTGCCGACCGGACCCAAGATGACGGTGGCCAAGGCGTTGACCGACGAAAGTATCGCGGTCAACGATATCGCTGAGCCCGGGGAGGTGCTGACCTACACCATTACGCTCACCAATGCCGGCGGCTCGGCCTTCACCAACTTCGACTTCACCGAGAACGTGCCGGCAGGGGCGACGCTGACTTCGGTCACAGGCGCTACCGGCTTCACCGCCGCGGTCGCCGGGCCGGGCACGCTCGACCTCACTGTGGCTACCGTGCCCGCCAACGATACGGCCACGGTCACCATCGAGTTCACCATCGCCGACCCGATCCCTGCCGGGCTCACGGAGATCGCCAACACCATCTCGGGCGGCGACCTCGATCCCGCCTGCACCACCTGCGAGGTGACCACGCCGACCGCCAAGCCGGAGCTTAAGATCGTCAAGTCGGGTGCCTATGAGGATACCGACGGCAGCGGCAGCCCGACGCCGGGCGACAGGCTGTCCTACAGCTTCGTCGTCACCAACACCGGCAACCTTGCGCTCGACAACGTCGACCCAGTCGATGCAGGCCCGATCTTCAATGGTCAGCCCGCCGGCGGCAGCCTGTCGGCGATAACGCCAGCGCCGTTGACGCTTGCGCCCGGTGCGGCACAGACCTTCACGGCGACCTACGACCTGACGCAAGCCGACATCGACAATGCTGCCGGCATCGATGACGGCGTCGACAACACGGCCCGGGCCCGCGGCTACCGCAACGGCGTCATCGTCCCGTCGAACCTGGTGGAATCGAACGACAGCATCGCGCTTCTGGCGCTGCCTGCCGCTGCTCCGTCTGATATCACCGTGACCAAGCAGGCCGGCTTGCGCTTCATCCGCATCGGCGAGAAGGCGCCTTACACGATCACGGTGACCAACAACTCCGTGGCCCGGGTGAGCGGCCTGACCGTCACCGACGTGATGCCTGCCGGCTTCCGCTTCGTCGAGGGCTCGGCGACCGTCGACGGTGTCGCGGTGACGCCTGCCGTCAACGGCCGCAACATCGTGTTCGAGAACCTGGCGCTGAATGGCAGCGGCAAGATCGAGATCCGCCTGCAGCTGATGGCGCTGAGCTCGGCCGGACCCGGCAAGCACATCAACACGGCGATCGCGACAGACGATGACGGCAACCCGCTTGCGCCCGAGGCCAAGGCGTCAGTCGAAATCCTGGCCGAACCCGTCTTCGACTGCGGCGAGATCATCGGCAAGGTCTTCGACGACAAGAACCGCAACGGCTACCAGGACGAAGGCGAACCCGGCCTGCCGGGCGTGCGGCTTGCCACCGTCAAGGGCGTGCTGGTGACCACCGACGCGCATGGCCGCTTCCACGTCGCCTGCGCCGACCTGCCCCAGCGTATCGGCTCGAACTTCATCATGAAGCTCGACACCCGCACGCTGCCTTCGGGCTACCGCCTGACCACCGAGAACCCGCGTGTCGTCAGGCTTACCGCCGGCAAGATGACCAAGCTCAACTTCGGCGCTTCGGTCGGCCGTATCGTCAAGCTCGACCTCAAGGACGAGGCTTTCGTCGCCGGCGAAACCGCGCTGCGGCCCGAGTGGAACAAGGGCCTCGACCACCTCGTCGAGTTGCTCGGCAAGGAGCCGTCGATCCTGCGCATCCGCTATCTCGATGCGACTGCCGGCAAGGACCTGACGGATGCACGCATGCGGGCCCTGGACAAGGAGATCGCCAGCCGCTGGCGCGCCGCCGGTCACCGTAGCTCGCTCGATGTCGAAACGCGCGTGGAAGCAAGCAAATGAGCTCCGTCGTGAAAGCCCGCCTCATGCACATGACATCCGGCCTGCGCGGCACCTTCCTTGCCGGAACGGCACTCACCCTGCTTGCCACGGCTGGCGTCGCCGCGGCGGCCGGGATGGGCGACATTCCGTTCTCGATCAGCGTCGACGGCGAACCGCTCGCCGAAGGCGCCAAGTCGACGTCGGAGGATATCGATCGCAAGACAGATGTCGACCTCGCCGCCGTCGACATCCAGGTCAAGTTCGACGGCCTTGAGGCCAAGCCGCTGCTCAACATCTCGACTGTGCCGGTCAGGCGCAGCTACAGAGCAGGGGAGACGGTGGCGTTCCTGGCGACCGCCAACTACCCGGCCTTCATAGACCGCGCTGAAATCCGCATCTACCCCGCCGAGGGGGCGGGTGCGGTGACACCCGTCGCCGTCGTGCCGGTGAAGATCAACGGCGAAGCCGGCTGGACGATGCCGGCGGAATTCGACGGCGAGCCGGAGTTCACCTACGTGTTGCGCGTCTATGACGCCAAGGGCCGCCACGACGAGACCGTGCCGCTCAGCATCAAGCGCACCGAACGGGACTACACTCCCGATGCGAAGAGGGAAGCAGCCGCCCCCGGCACCGGCGAGGACCGCACCGCCTTGCGCAACATCCCGATCAATGGCGGGGCCGTTACCGTTTATGGCCGCAACGTTCCAGAGGGCCACCGCGTCAGCGCATTGGGCGAGGACATCCCGCTCGACGACGAACGCGCCTTCGTCGTGCAGCGCATCCTGCCGCCGGGCGACCACCAGGTCGATGTCGCGGTCCAGGGCCTGTCGAAGGCGAGCGCGCTCGACTTCAACCGACAGATCAATATTCCGGACAATGACTGGTTCTATGTCGCGCTCGCCGACCTCACTGTCGGCAAGCGCATGGGCGACGCCAACATCGAGGCGGTGCGGCCGGGCGAATATGACGACATCTACACCAATGGCCGGCTCGCCTTCTATGTGAAGGGCAAGATCAAGGGCAAGTATCTGCTGACTGCCGCCGGTGACACCGGCGAAGACAAGATCGAGAACATGTTCCGCGGCCTCGACGCCAAGGATCCGAGGCAATTGCTGCGCCGGCTCGATCCGGACGACTTTTACCCTGTCTATGGCGACGACTCGACCATGGTCGAGGACGCGCCGACCAACGGCAAGTTCTTCGTCCGCCTCGATCGTGGCGACAGCCACGTCATGTGGGGCAATTACAAGACGCGCATAACCGGCACCGAGTTCATGCGCTCCGACCGCGCGCTCTATGGCGCGAGCGCGGTCTATCGCTCGCAGGAGACGACTTCCTTCGGCGAGCGCAAGAGCGAGGTCACGCTTTATGCCGCCCAGCCCGACACGCTGCCGCAGCGCGACGAATTCCTGGGAACCGGCGGCTCGGCCTACTTCCTGAAGCGCCAGGACATCACCGTCGGCTCCGAAACGGTGACCGTGGAGATCCGCGACGCCGTCTCCGGCCGCATCGTCGAACGCCGCACCCTCGTCTATGGCCAGGACTATTCGTTCGACTACATGCAAGGCGTGATGATCCTGAAACGGCCGCTGTCGTCGTCGGCCGGCACCACCGGCCCGGTGCGCGACGGCGCGCTTGGCGGCAACAAGGTCTATCTCGTCGCCCAGTACGAATACACGCCGGTTTCCACCGACGTCGACGGCTATGTCTATGGCGGTCGCGGCCAGCAATGGCTGAACGACAAGGTGCGCGTCGGCGTCACCGGCATGAGCGAGACCACGGGGGAGGCCGACCAGCAGGCCTATGGCGCCGACATCCAGCTGCGTCATTCGGAAAAGACCTTTGTCGAGGCCGAAGTCTCGCATTCCAAGGGCCCCGGCTTCAGCACCTCGCGCTCCTATGACGGCGGCCTGACAATCAGCGACGTCGCTGGCAGCGGCAACCGCGACCGCGCCGCGAGCGCATGGCGTGTGCGCGGCCAGGTCGATCTCCAGGACATCGCCAAGGGCGGGCCCAAGGGGACGGTCGGCGGCTACTACGAGGAAAAGCAGGCCGGCTTCGCGACGCTGTCCGAGCAGGTCTCGGTCGACGAGCGCATCTGGGGCGCGCATGCCGACCTCGAACTCAACGACCGCACCGGGCTGGACCTCGTCTATGACGACTTCTCAGACGAGGACGGCAAGGTCGAGCGCGAGGGCACGGCCAGCCTGAGCTACCAGTTCGACGAATACTGGAAGGCCTCCTTCGGCATCAGCTACACCGAAGTGATGTCGCCGCGTGCCATCGCCTCGGGCAAGGCCGGCTATGACGGCTCGCGCCTCGATGCTGGGGTGCGGCTCGAATACGAGCCAAACGACGACTGGAAGGCTTATGTCTTCGGCCAGGGCACGCTCGGCCGCTCCGGCGATATCCGACGCAACGACCGCGCCGGCGTCGGCGGCGAGATGAAGCTCACCGACAAGGTCGGCCTCGCTGGCGAGGTCTCCTACGGCACCGGCGGCGTCGGCGCGCTTGCCGCCGTCACCTACGACCCGACCGCCGACGACCACTATTATGTCGGCTATCGCCTCGATCCGGATCGCGCCTTCGATATCGACCGCAACTATGATCTCGTCGGCCGCGACAAGGGAGCGGTCGTCGGCGGCGTCCGCCGCAAGCTCGGCGAGACCGCATCCGCCTATGCCGAAAACAGCTACGACATGTTCGGCCAGCGCCAGTCACTGACGCAGACCTATGGCGTCGTCTATACGCCCGACGCGGTGTGGACTGTCGACACCGGGCTTGAGGTCGGCACCGTCCGCGACGACACCATAGACCCGGCGACCGGCAAGCAGCGCTCGGACTTCGACCGCAAGGCAGCCTCCCTGTCGATCGGCTACAACGACGAGGAGGCCGGCATCACCGCCCGCATCCGCGGCGAGGCGCGCTTCGACAGTTCCGACGACGGCAGCCGCGACGCCAATTCCTACCTCTTCGCCACCGGCCTGTCGTGGAAGACGAGCAAGGATTGGCGGCTCATCGCCAATGTCGACGCGGTGCTGTCGGACTCCAATGCCGGCGCCTTCCATGACGGCGACTATGTCGAGGCCTCGCTCGGCTATGCCTACCGCCCGGTCGACAACGACCGGCTCAACGCGCTGTTCAAATACAGCTGGCTCTACGACCTGCCCGGCATCGACCAGGTCGGCATCAAAGGTTCGCTCGCCAGTCCCAAGCAGCGCAGCCACATCCTCTCGGCGGACCTGATCTACGACCTGTTCCCGTGGCTGTCGGTGGGTGGCAAATACGGCTTCCGCATCGGCGACGTCCAGCAACGCGTAACCGACGGCTCCGAGACCTTCACGGACTGGCAGCGCTCGTCGGCGCATCTCGGCATCCTGCGCGCCGACCTGCATATCGTGAAGGCGTGGGATCTTCTGCTCGAAGGCCGCGTGCTCTACATGCCCTCGGCGCAGACCACCGACTTCGGCGTGCTGGCAGCGGTCTACCGCCATGTCGGCGACAACTTCAAGGTCGGTGTCGGCTACAATTTCGGCCGCTTCTCCGACGACCTCCGCGACCTCACCCTCGACGACGAGGGCGCATTCCTCAATGTCGTCGGAAAGTTTTGAAGTGTCGTCGGGAGGCAGGAAATTGGATCGCGGGTAGGGCCATGCCGCTCATGTGAGGCGCCTTTCCGTGATCATCTCGCGGCGTGCGCGTCGCCAGGGACGATTGTCAGCATGATCTAGACTAGCGATTGGCAGCGAACAGTCCTTCGATCCCGCGCACGCGCCGTTGTCCACGCATGGCTGTCAGCTCCGTTGCACAACGAAGCTGCCTGACCATCGCGCTGATTGGAAAGGTCGTTGACGCCGTCCCGGCGCCATTCCGCCAATGCGGCACCCGGGCACTCAGGCCGTTTGCGAGCTCACCTGCCTGGACATGACGTTTTCAGGTCACCAGGACGGCCCGAGGAGCTTCTGCGGCGACCGGCGCTTGCGGTTCCGCCGGAATACGGAACCAAAGCACGTAGAGTGCCGGCAGGAAGATCAGCGTCAGGACCGCCGCCACCACGAGGCCGCCCACCACGGTGAAGGCAAGCGGCGCCCAGAATGGATCGCGGATGATCGGCAACATGCCCAGAATGGTCGAGCCGGCGGTCAGGAAGATCGGCCGCACGCGCTCGGCGGTGACGTCGATGATTGGCTGCCATGACCTGCCCTTTTCCTCCAGCCGCTTGTCGATCTGGTCGATCAGAACCACCGAGTTTCGGGTGATCATGCCGATCAGCGCGATCATGCCGAGGACCGCGATAAAGCCGACCGGCGTATTCGAGATCAGCATGATCGCGACCACGCCGATGAGCCCCAGCGGCACGACGCTGATGACCAGGATCAGGCGCTGAACGCTCTGCAACTGCACCATCAGGATGACGACCATGATGATCGCCATCAGCGGCAGCATTTCGAGCACCGAGGCAAGGCCCGTCTCGGCGCCCTCGGTCGATCCGCCGACGGCGATCTTGTAGCCCGGATTGTCGCGGCGCAGCTCTTCGATCTTGGCTTCCGCCTGTGCCACCACGGAGGCAGCCAGCACGCCGTCGTCGGTGTCGGCCTGCACGGTGATGGTGGTCTCGCGGTCGCGCCGCCACTGCACCGGCTGCGTCGTGCGGTATTCGATCGTGGCGATGCTGGCCAATGGAACCGTCTTGTTGGGGCCGATCGGTATCTGCAGCGAACGCAACGTCTCGACGTTGGCGCGCTCTTCCGCCGTCGCCCGCGCCACCACGTTGACGAGGTAGATCGAGTCCCTGACCTGGGTGATCGGCAAGCCGGACGCTGTCGCAAACAGCGTCTGGGAGATCGCGGCCGAATTCAGCCCGACCAGACGGGCGCGGTCCTGGTCGACCTCGATGACGACCTTTCGCACCGGCTCGTTCCAGTCGAGATTGGGACTGATCACGCCCCTGATATTGCCCAGCGCGTCGGCCACTTTCCAGGCCACGGCGCGGACACCGGCAACGTCCGGTCCGCTGATGCGGTACTGCACCGGCCAGCCGACAGGCGGACCCATCTCAAGCGGCGAGACGCGCGCGACGATGTTTGGAAAGCGTTCGTCGAGCTGTTGCTGGAGCCTTGCCTGCAAGGCGTCGCGCGCTGCGACGGACTTCGCGATGATGACAGCCTGGGCGCGGAACGGCGCCGGCGCCTGGATATCCATCGGCAGATAGAAGCGGATGGGGTCCGAGCCGACATAGAAACTCCAGTCGGCAACGTCGTCGTCAGCGGCCAGAAGGTCCTCAACCTTCCGGGCCTCCGCTTCGGTCCCGCGCAGGGACGAACTCTGGGGCAGCACCAGCTGCAGGATCAACTCGGGACGGTCGGACGGTGGGAAGAACTGCCGTTTCATGGCCGACGATCCGATGACCGCAACGGCGAACAAGGCTGCCGTGCCGAGCACGACCGCCAAACGAAGGCGGATACAGGCATGGAGGAACTTCTTGAACCCGCGCACGAACGCGCTTTCCTTCTTGCCGGAAGCGCCGCCCGACTTCAGCACCGCCAGGCCGACAATGGGCGTCAAAAGCACGGCAATCAGCCAGGAGATGATCAGGGCGAATGCGATGACCAGGAACAGGGACCTGGCATACTCGCCCGAAACGCTGCGGGCGAAGCCGACGGGGATGAAACCCGCGATGGTCACCAGCGTTCCCGCCAGCATGGGAAATGCCGTCGACGTGTAGGCGTAGGACGCGGCCTTGACCCGTTCGTAGCCCTCGTCGAGCTTGGCCATCATCATCTCGACGGCGACCATCGCATCGTCGATCATCAGGGTGAGCGCGATGATCAATGCGCCGAGCGAGACGCGTTGCAGCGCTATGCCCGTCAGCTCCATGGCAAGGAATGTCATCGCCATGACCAGCGGGATGGACACCGCAACCACCAGGCCGGCCCTGACCCCGAGCGCGACGAAGCTGACGCCGAGCACGATCAGCACGGCCTGGGTGAGGGAGATGGTGAAGCCGCGGATGGCGTTGGTGACGACCTCCGACTGGTCGGCGACCTGGACCATCTCGATGCCGATCGGCAGATCGTTCTGGAACTGGTTCATGACCTGCTCGACATTGCGGCCGAGTTCGAGGATGTCGCCACCCGAATTCATGGAGATGGCAAGGCCGATCGCCGGCTTGCCCTTGACGCGGAACAATGGCTGCGGCGGATCGACGGTGCCGCGTGTCACCGTGGCGATGTCGCCGAGACGGACGAAGCCTGAACCGGTCGGTATGTTGATGTTGCGGATGTCGTCTTCGCCGCGCAGGTCGCCCGAAACTTCGAGGATTGTGCGATCGACATCGTCGGTCATCGTGCCGGTGGGAAGAACGGCATTCTGCGCCTGGATGGTGCCGATGATGGCGGACGGGCTGAGCCCGAGACTGGCGAGGCGCTGGGTTGAAAACTCGATGAAGATGGTTTCGTCCTGGGTGCCGAGAACCTCGATCTTGCCGATGTTTTCGACGTGGCGCAGGCGATTGCGCGCTTCATAGACCCAGTCGCGCAGTTCGCGATCGCTGAAATCGCTCGATGTGAAGCCGTAGATGATGCCGAACGTGTCGCCGAATTCGTCGTTGAAGAATGGCCCGCGAACACCTGCCGGCAATGTCGCCTGCATGTCTCCGACCCTCTTGCGCACCTGATACCAGAGCTCGGCGACCTCGTCGGGCGGCGTCGAATCGTCGAGCGTCACATAGATGACCGACTGGCCGGCTGTGGTCAGGCTGCGCAAGGTGTCGAGCCTCGGCACTTCCTGCAGGGTCCGCTCCAGGCGGTCGGTAACCTGGTCGGTGGTCTGCTCTATGGTCGCGCCGGGCCAGGCCGCATGCACGAGCATGGTCTTGACGGTGAACTCAGGATCTTCGCTGCGTCCAAGATTGACGTAGGAGAACGCGCCGGCAATGGCACCGAGCAGCATCAGGAATATGACAAGCCCCTGGTGCCTGATCGACCATTCCGAAAGGTTGAAGCCGCCATTCATTGCGCGCTTCCCTGCAGAAGGCGTACCGGCATATCCGGGCGCAGTTGCTGGACACCCGCGACGACGACATTGTCGCCCTCGGAAATGCCCTTGGAGACGAGGAAATCGCGGGTTTCGAAGCGGGCGACATCGACGGCGACAAGCCTTGTCGTGTTGGTCTTGGCATCGACGACCCAAACCGCCGGCCTGTTGCCCTCGTTGAACAGCGCCGTCATCGGCAGACGCGCGACCGGAGCGCCCGGCATCTGCACCGTGCCCCGAACCGCGCTGCCAAAGCGGAAGTCGTCCGGCACGGCGTCCAGCCCGACACGGACGGTGAAGTTGCGGGTGACGGGGTTGGCGGTTGGCGAAATCTCGCGCACCGCGCCCACGGCCCTACTCTGCGGATTGCTGAGCAGGCTCGCCTCGATGGCCATGCTCCGGTCGGCCGACTGGATCGCGGCTTCCGGCACCTGGAAGACCGCGTCCTTGTCCTTGAGTTGGGCGACGCGGACGACCATCTGGCCGCCGCCGACCACCTGGCCGACATCGCCGCCGACGGCGGTGACGACGCCGGCGGCGTTCGACACCAGCACCCGGTTGTCGAGATTGTTGTTGGCGACGCGTACGGCGGCCTCGGCGGCATCGACGCCGGCGCGCGCGGCATTGGCCTGGGCGATGGCGCTGTCGAGCGCCGCCCGGCTGGTGGTGCGGGGATAAAGCGCCTGCTGGCGACCGCGAACCGCGTCCGCATTCTCGAAAGTGGACCGCGCGGCGAACAGATTGGCCTCGGCTTTTCGCACGGCGTCCTGGGAGTCTTCGATGTCGAGCCGGGCAAGCACGGTCCCAACCTCGACGAGATCGCCGACTTCGACGTCGCGTTCGCGGATTTCGCCGCCCTGCCTGAAAGCAAGATTGGTTTCGACGCGGGGCTGAACCTCGCCCACCAGCGAACCGAACGTGTCTTCAGGGCTGAAGGACACCGAAACAGTCTTCACCGGCCGTGGCGGCGCTTCGGCTGCCTCCTCCTGGCGCTGGCAGCCGACAAGGAGAACGGACACAACCGAAACAGCCACCATACCGAGCATGGCACTATGCCTTGATGCCAAACAACGCAATGTCATCGGGGAAAGCCTCGTTTCTGGTTTGCTTGTGTTCAACTCAGGTTGCGGCGTCATGATCCACGGGTGCTCAGAAACGCCAGATCAATGGCACGATGAAAACCGACACGACGAAGAACCACATCAACAGCGGCAGTCCGAGCTTCCAGTAGTCGCTGAAGGCATAGCCGCCCGGCCCCATCACCATCAGGTTTGTCGGCGTGGCGATCGGCGTCAGGAAAGCGGCGGCGGCAGCTACCGCCGTGCTCATGAGCACTGGTCGGGGTGAGATGCCCATCGCTGTTGCCGCAGCCACGCCAATCGGAATGACGATCAGCGCGGTCGCTGTGTTGCTTATCAGTTGCCCCATGACGGCGGTGAGCAAGAACAGCCCCGCCAGAAGCGCCACGGGGCCGGCGTCTCCAACCATATGGACGAGGTACTCGGCCATCAGCTTTGCCGCCCCGGTCTCGACCATGGCCGTCGACAGCGGCATCATCGCTCCGACCAGTATCACCGTCGTCCAGCTGATCGCACGATAGGACTGCTCGACGCTCATGATCCCGGACATGATGATTGCCCCGGCGGCGAGCAGGCCGGCAACGGCGGGCGGGACGATGCCAGTGGCGAGCATCAGGACCATGGCAAACAGGATGGCGATCGCCTGCTTGGCGCCTGGTCCCATCGGTACCGCCTGGCGGCGCACCAGTTCGGGAGAACTGACGACCAGGACGTCCGGATCATCGAGATGGATATCCAGTGCCCTCCATGTGCCTTGCAGCAACATGGTGTCTCCGGCCTGAAGCACAATGCCCCCGGCATCCTTGGCGGCGCTGTCGGCGACGACGTCGGCACCGCCGCGCTGTACGGCCAGGACGATCAGGTCGCCGCTGTCGGTGACCATGCCGGGAAAGACTTTCTGGCCGACCAGGCCCGACCGCGGAGGAATGACCACTTCTGCAAGGCCGGAATGACGGTTGAACAGCGTATCCTCGCCCTGTCCAGGCTTTGCTTCCTCGCGAAACGCAAGATGAAAGCTAGCGGCGAGCGCTGCGGCGGTTTCGGCATCGCCGCGCAGCAGCAGATGGTCGCCTTCCGCTATTGCCGGCCTGCGGATCGGGCTGGCCGTTTCGCCGTCCTGAACGGCGATGAGCTGCAGGCCAGGATAATCTGCAAGGCTGATCGATGATACTGCTGCGCCGACATAGGGCGAGGTCGCGCGGACACGCATCTGGTAGACGCCGCTGGCGAGGCCGTATTGCTCGACCAGCGTCTTGGCGTGACGGCTGAAATCGGCTGGCATGGTTGCGCCATTGCGCTCGGGCAGGAGCTGCTTTCCAAACAGCACGATGATGGCCATGGTTCCGGCAAGCAGAGGGACACCGACAAGCGCGAACTCGAAGAAGCCGAAGGGGCCGACACCGGCATCGCCGGCGGCGTCCGATACAAGCACGTTCACCGGCGTCCCGGTGAGGGCCAACATGGAGCCCGCATGCGCGGCAAACACCAGTGGCATGAGCAATTGCGAAGAGTTGCGTTTGAGCCTGACTGCTATGACAACCACAACCGGAAGCAAGGCCGCGACCGCGCCGTTGACGCTGATCAATGCGGTGAGCAGCGAGACAAGGAGCATGGTCAGCAAAAGAAGCCGCGTGCGGCTTTCTTCGCCTGCGCCGCGGATCAGGAGCTGGCCGGCCCAGGCGGTCACGCCGGTAACCTCGAGCCCGGAACTGACGATAAACAGCGAGGCGATAAAGATAACGGCCGGATCACCGAGACCGCCAAGCGATTGGCCAAGCGTCAGCACGCCGGTCGCCCAAAGCGACAAGGCAGTGCCCATGGCCACGAGGACGACCGGAATCTTGTTCCATACGAACAATACGACGGCAACGGCGATGATGGTTGCAGTGTAGGCTATCGGGCTCAATCGCTCATTCCCTCATTGGACCATGACAAGGCCATCCGGCTCTTGAGATACGCACCGCCGCCCGGTGCTCGAGCGCCGTATCACCGGCACCCGATCATTTCCGCCTTCGTGGAGCCAAACCCTGCGTGACTGCAAGGAACGACGTGCCACCTGCGCGATAGCTTTGCTGGAACCGTGTCAGCGCCACGGATCGGGCGGTAGCTAGTCTTCGAGCGTGGCCATGAGCACGCCGATGCGGCAGCCTTTCTCGAATTCTGGGAGGTTCACGTATTCCTTGATGGTGTGGATTTCGGCCTGGCCAGCCCCGATGGTGATTGTGGGAATGCCATGCTTGTCGAGCCAGTTGGCATCCAGTCCGCCATTGGAGAACAAGTAGTTCGGCTCGATGCCGAGCAACTTGAGAGCTTTGGTGGCGCGCTGCACAACCGCGGTGTCCTCGTCGAGCTTGAACGGCGGATAAGACGTCGTATGGCTGAATTTCACCTCCGCCGTATCGCCTTCGTGATCAACGACGGCAGCCTTGGCCTTGCTGAAGGCTTCCCTGTAGCCTTCAGCGATCTTCTTGGCGAAAGCGGCTTCAGGGCTGCGTGCCTCACCTTTCAAGTGGGCGTAGTCGGTGACGACATTGGTGGCATCGCCGGCGGGCCTGCCGTCCTTGCCGCCGAAGATCCCGATATTGCTCGTACCGCGGCCATCGTCCTTGACGATCTTGCCGAACCACCCGGCATTCCGGGCCTCGACGAGGCCCAGCGCGCCCACCATCGTCGCCGAGATGCCTCTCTCGGGTGCGACGCCGGCATGCGAGGCGCGGCCCGTGATCTCGACCTCCCAGTTCTCCTGGCCGACGGCGCCGATGATCAGGTCGGCGGCGGACTGGCCGTCGACGTTGATGCACATCACCGGCCCGCCCAGCTCGGCCGGGTTCAATTCGCGGGCGCCATGCAGTCCGCTCTCCTCGCGTACGGTGAACAGCAGGGTAATCGGCGGATGGGGCAGCTTGTGCTTGATGAGCGTTTCGGCAACGACGACCAGAACCGCGACCCCGGTGCGGGCGTCGCCGCCAAGCGCCGTGGTGCCATCCGAGACGATGCGATCGCCCTCCCGCCGCGGCTTGGCGCCTGCGCACAGCGGCACCGTGTCGAGATGGGTCGAAAACAGCAGCCGCGGCCCGGGTCGCGTGCCTGGCAGGTCGACGATCAGGTTGCCCGTTTCGGTCGGCAGCGGGATGCGCTTGTTGGCGTCGTCGAAGCGGATGGCGGAGGCGGGGACGCCAACCTTTTGCAAGGCATCGCTGACGGCTGCAGCAATATTGGCTTCATGACCGGTAACGCCTTCGACCGAAAGGAACCGCATCAGATGGTCTTCGGCCGCGGCGACGTCGAGATGGTGAGAGGTGTTGCTCATGATATCATCCGATCGTTTTTCTGATTGCTTCGTTTCGGGCTGGCGAGACGATCGCTACAGGCCCCAGGGCAGCCCCAGCATCTGCCAGACTGCAAACAGGGCCGTCCACAGCACGAACATCCACACCACATAGGGCAGCATCAGCGACACGAGCGTGCCGACGCCGGCGGCCCTGTCGTATTTCTGGGCGAAACCGACCACGAGGGCGAAATAGGCGTTGAGCGGGGTGATGGCGTTCATCGGCGAGTCGCCGACACGATAGGCCGCGAGCACGGCTTCCGGTTCGACGCCCAGCTTCATCAGCAGTGGCACAAACACCGGTGCGAAGATCGCCCATTTGGCAATCGCCCCGGTGAGCAGCAGGTCGATGATGGCAACGACGACGATGAAGCCGAGCAGCAGGGGCAGTGTGCCGATATTTGCCGATTGCAGTATGCCGGACAGGCTGAGAGCCATCACGGTACCAATGTTTGTGTACGTGAAATAGGCGACGAACTGGCTGAGGACAAAGAACAGGAAGATCGTACCTCCCATGTTCCTTATCGACTTCTCGATAGCTCCGATCACCTCCGTCAGGGTCCGCAATGTACCCGCGCCGATGCCATAGGCCCAACCGGTCACGAGGAACATCAGCATGATGAGCGCAATCAAGCCGTTCATGAACGGCGAGTTACCGATGAGCTCGCCCGTTGTCGGATTGCGGAGCGGCGCGCCGGCGGGCAGGGTCAACAGGCAGAACACAGCGATCAGGCCGATCAGGCCGAACAGGGCGAAGCGCAAGCCGCGCGATTCCCTTTCGGACAGTTCTGCTCCCACACTCTGGCCGCCGCCTTCGGAGGCCCTGCTGGGGTCGTAGGTTCCCAGACGCGGTTCGATCATGCGGTCGGTGATGAATGCGACGATGACCGTCAGGAACAGCACCGACGCGATCGAGAACCAGAGGTTCGAGGCCAGGCCTATTGTCCTGTTGGGGTCGACGAGGGCCGCCGCGTCATTGGTGAACTCAACCAGCACGGCGTCGAGCGGCTTGATGAGCATGTTGACGGTGAAGGCGCCCGCGACTGCGGCAAAGCCGAGCGCCAGGCCGGCAAGTGGATGGCGTCCGACGGCCATGTAGGCCACGCCGGCGAGAGGGATCAGGACCAGATAGCCCGCATCCGCCGCAATGGAAGCGAGGATGCCGACGAAGGCCAGGATATAGGTCAGTGCCCAGCGTGGCGAAACCAGCACGAGCTTGCGGATCAACGACGTGACCAGCCCCGATTCCTCGGCAACGCCCGCACCGATCATGGCGGCGATCATGAGACCCACGGCGGTAAAGCTCATGAAGTTGGGAATGAGCGACTCGTACATGAAACGGATGCCATCCGTGTTCAGCAGACTCCGGATCTCGGTGCTCGCCTGCTCGATCTCGAGCGTCTCCGGATTGATGCGCTCGTAGGTGACCGCGGTTCCAAATACTCCCATCACCGCGGACAATACGATGACAATGCCGATGAGGATCAGGAAGATGACAACCGGATGGGGCACCATGTTCCCAACACGTTCGATGCCATCAAGGAATCGCTGCATCGTGGTCTTCGACGCGGCATTTGCGTTGGCCATGTCTTCCCTCCCTGTGGCAACGCTTTCTGCAGCATGGACGCCGAAAGCATTGGTGGACTTCAAAACTTCAAGACCAGCCCGACACGGAGCCCGATCCAATGCATCCAAAGACCTTTTGCCTCGCGCAACTGAAGCCGCGCGCCGCCTACCTTATGTAACGCGCCAGCCCGGCAACGGAATTAGCTTACAATTCCAAAATTGTGCATTGCGTCTCATTCTGTCGGCAAGTGCAAAAGCAGGCTGTGCTGTGCCACCTGATAATGCAAAATGATCCGACATTGGCAACAGGCAGCAAAGGTTGCATTGCTTGCACAGAGGCACTTACCACCGTCGCTTGAGGCGAACTGGAGGCCGGACGCATGAATAGGCACGCGCCAGAAACGGGGAGCACCAGAGCGGCCGTATCGGAACTAGCCGAATTCCAGCCACTCAATGCGGCCGAAGCCAAGATCGTCGCGAATTTGAGGTCGGGAGATTTCGACAGGCTTGGCGATGGCCTGCGCCCCGACTGGGACGATCCCGCGCGCACGGTTCGCGCCGAACTGTTGCGCTTCCTCATTCTTGGCGGCGAAGACGAAAGTCGTTTGCACGAAAAGGGCATCAGTGTCAGCGGGGCGCGGGTGACTGGCATGCTCGATCTCGAGGGATGTCGCATTCCGCGCGACATCCGTCTCAAGGACTGCCTCTTCGACGCCTCTCCGGTGCTGCGCTCCGCGATCATCGACAATCTTTTTCTCGACGGTTCGGCCTTGCCCGGCCTGCAAGCCGATCGGCTCGAAGCTCGCGGCAGCCTGTCGATCTGCGGCGCGGATGTCGCGGGAGAGACCAGGCTTTTCGGCGCCCGCCTGGGCGGCAACCTGGAGGCAGATGGGGCCAAGCTCTCCTTTCCCGACGGTCTCGCCATCAATGCCGAGGGCTTGGAAGCCAGAGGTGGCATCCAGCTGCGAGGCGCCGTGATACGCGGCGGCGTCAATCTCTCGGCGGCCCGCCTCGGTGCTGACGTCAACGCGGTCGGCGCACAGATTGAGCGGCCCGGCGGCGTGGCCCTGAATGGCGACGGAATGGCGGCGCGCGGCGACCTGGCGTTGCGGGGGGCAATCATCAGCGGCGAAATCCGAGTGCGCGGCGCCAATTTCGGCGGCGACGTCGATTGCACATCGGCAACGCTGTCTGAACCCGACGGCTATTCGCTACGGCTAAATCGCTCCCGGGTCAGCGGCGCCTTTTTCCTGCGGCAAGGTGCATCGATCCGCGGAACGCTCGACCTGACGGCCACGGAAATCGGTGCGATCGACGACGAACAGGCATGCTGGCCAAAAAGGGGCGACCTACTGCTCAATCGGTGTCAGTACGGCGCGTTTATCGGTGGGCCGGTCGATGCGGCAAGCAGGCTGGACTGGCTGGCGCGACAGGTGCCGGGGCGCTGGAAGGAGGACTTCTGGCCGCAGCCTTACGAGCAGCTTTCAACCGTGCTTCGTGAGATGGGCCATGACGAAGATGCGCGCGCCGTGCTTATCACCAAGGAGCGGCTGCAGCGACGCGCGCGGCGGGCACGAGCAAGAAACCCTGTCCTGCGCATGGCCCTCGCGCTGATGGACGGCATGCTGGCCGTGACCCTGCGCTATGGGCGCCAACCGCTGTTGGCTCTGCTGTGGTTGTTCATGTTCTGGGGCATCGGGGTGACAGTGTTCTACTCTGCCCAGCAGAACGGCGCGCTCAAGCCCAACAGCGCGGTCGTCCTGCGTTCGCTCGAATGGACGATGTGCAGCCTCGAACAAACCGCCAGCCGCTATATGCCTTCGGCAGGGCTGGTCCTGGCCGGACGCGCATTTGCCGGACAAAACCAACTCTCATGTTTCCTGAATCAGCCGGAAGCCTCAAGCTATCCGGAATTCAATCCGTGGATGTATTCGCTCGACGCACTTTTGCCGGTCATGGAAATCGGTCAGAAGCAATACTGGAGGCCAGATCCCACCAAGCCCACTGGGGTTTTCACGCTGAATTACTATTATTTCCAATCGGTTGTTGGATGGGCATTGAGCCTTTTGGCCGTCGCCGGGTTCTCCGGGCTGGTCAAATCGAGATAGGCGGAAGCCCAAGCGAGAACCACGCGTCATGTTGCATCGCGTGAAGGGCGACAGGGGCATCATCCGACATATAGGCGAAAGGCCGCGCTGTCCTGACGCGATTTCCGCGCTCGGCGCTATCTCTTGAAGAACGCCTCGACCGTGTCGGTCGCCCAATAGGCGCCGAGACCCCAGACCAGCACCCAGGCGGCGGCGCCGATTGCGTTGGCCATGAAGAAGCGTGGCCAGGGCATGGCCATGCTGCCGGCGATCAGCCCGTTGAACTGGCGCAGGAACGCAAGGAAGCGTGCGCCGATGACGATCCACATGCCTCTTCGGCGAAAGATGCCCTCGATCTTGGCGAGCCGCTCGGGCGTCAGCTTGATGTATTGCCCATAGCGCAGCAGAAGCGGCCGGCCGCCATAGTGGCCGATGGCATAACCGGTGGAGTCGCCGAGCACGGCGCCGCAAAACGCCGCCACGAGCGCATATGTCAGGTTGATATCGCCGCGAGCCGCCATCGCCGAGACGGCAACGAGCAGGCTTTCGCCGGGCAAGGGCGCGCCGAACGCTTCGAAGTAGATGATGACGAACACCGCAAACGCGCCGTAGGTGGCAATGTAGGGCTCGATCACCGCCATGGCGTCATGCAGCATATGCATGCAATCATCCCCCACTGGTGCCGTTCATTCCGTGAGCGGCGCGCCACACGGCTTGTAGAGCAGCTCCACCCACCACGTGCGCCCGGTCGTTCGTTCGCCGCGCGGGGTTTCAGCCAGCGTGTCGACGCCGACGCACCACTGCACCAGGCGCGGTGACAGTCCGAATTCCTCGCCCAAAAATGCCGAAGCCTCGTCGATGCCTTCCGGGCAGTCGCCGGTCTTGCAGAGGTTGGCCTGGGTTGCGATGTCGCGCAGTGCATCATGCCCGAGCGACATGGTCCAATAGCCGACCGCAAAGGCCGCCAGCAGCGCCAGAGCAAGCACGATGGCCGCGATCTTCGCAAATGTCCTCAACTGATCGCGTCCACCTGAAAATGCCGGTCTGCCGTCATCTAGGGCCGCCAGGCCGGCAAGTCAAAAACGATTGGCACAGGCCCGGGCCAGGACACAACGCCTGCGCGAAAATGCAGCTGACAATCTGGCCGGTGGAGACGACGGCCCTATTTGTCGCTCTCGAACGCCGCCGCCGCGGCCACCCCAGCGGAGCAAGCGCATGTCGATCGAAAACTCGTTTCGCCTTGATGGCGGCGTGGCCATCGTAACCGGCGCGGCGGCAGGAATAGGCCGCGGCATCGCCGAGACCTTTGCCAATGCAGGCGCATCCATCGTCGTCACCGACCTCAAGAAGGAGGGCGCGGATGACGTCGCAACCGCCATCAACAAGGCCGGCGGCAAGGCGATCGGCCTCGAATGCAACGTCACCGACGAAAGGCATCGCGAGGTGGTGATCGACGCCGCGCTGAAGAATTTCGGCAAAATCACGGTGTTGGTCAACAATGCCGGCGGCGGTGGCCCGAAGCCATTCGACATGCCGATGAGCGACTTCGAATGGGCCTTCAACCTCAACCTGTTTTCGCTGTTCCGGCTGACCCAGCTGGCGGCTCCGCATATCCACAAGGCCGGCGGCGGCGCGGTGCTCAACATCTCGTCCATGGCCGGCGAGAACAAGAATGTCCGCATGGCCTCCTACGGCTCGTCGAAGGCGGCGGTGAACCACCTGACGCGCAACATCGCCTTCGATCTTGGCCCGATGGGCATTCGCGTCAACGCCATCGCCCCCGGTGCGATCAAGACGCATGCGCTGTCGACCGTGCTTACCCCGGAGGTCGAAAAGGCGATGCTCAGGCACACGCCGCTTGGCCGGCTCGGCGAGGCGCAGGACATCGCCAATGCCGCGCTGTTCCTTTGCTCGCCGGCAGCGTCGTGGGTCAGCGGCCAGATCCTCACCGTGTCCGGCGGTGGTGTCCAGGAACTCGACTGAGCGCGAGGCACGTTCCAAGCGCCTGGTGGTGTTCCAGCTCGGAGAATGGCCATGTCCAACGACGCCCTCGCAGTTCCGCATGGACGGACACAACGTCATCATCACTGGCGGTGCCCGGCGCCGCATTGCCAAGACGCTCTCGGGGACCGGCGCCAAGGTGATGATCGCGAACCTGAACGGTGAGATGGCGGTGGAAACCGCAGCGGGTATCCAGCAGGAAACCGGCAACGAGTGCCACGGCATGACGTGCGACGTGACCTCGCTCACCGGCATCCAGTCCGTGGTCGATGGGACGGCCAATGCCTTCGGCGGCATTTCCGTCGCCGAGGTGGAAGCCGGCAATCCAGGTGATGCGCCCGCGCGGCGGGATGATCAGCTACGGGGTCGATAGAGGTTGCGGCCGAGCGACTTGGCGACAGCGGTGACGGCCGCCATTCCACGCACGCTGTTGCCGGCCGGGTCGAGCGGCGGCGAGAACGAGGCGATGGCGAGTTCGCCCGGGACGACCGCGAGGATGCCGCCGCCGACACCGCTCTTGCCGGGAAGCCCGACGGTGAAGGCCCAGTCGCCCGACGCCGTGTAGAGGCCTTCCATGGTCATTTCCGCCAGGATGGGCGCGGTCTTGTCGTCACCGATCACTCGCTCGCCGGTCACCGGATTGACGCCGCCATTGGCAAGCGTGGCGCCCATCGTGGCGAGGTCGGCGGCCGAGACCAGCGTCGAGCACTGGCGCGTGTAGACGTCGACGGCCCGCATCGGATCGCTGTAGCAGGAGCCGGAGCTGTAGAGCAGCCAGGCGATGGCGCGGTTGTGGAAGTTGGTCGTCTGCTCGGACGTGTTGACGTCGTTGGAGAGTGCAATCTTGCGGCCGGCAAAGCGGCTCTGGCAGTCGAGGATGGCCGCCCAGCAGGCTTCTGCGTCCTTGCCTGGCACCAGGCTGGCGGTGGCGATGGCGCCGGCGTTGACCAGCGGCGAAAGCGGCTTGCCGCCATGCAGTTCGAGCGCCATCACCGAATTGAATGGCAGCCCGGTGGGATCCGCGCCGACCTTTTCCCGCAGGGCGTTGGGGCCGATCTGGTCGATGACCAGCGCCAGCGTGAAGACCTTGGAGATGGACTCGATGGCGAACTGGTAGTCGGCGTCGCCTGTCTTGAAGACGCGGCCGTCGGCGGTGACGACGGCGATGCCGAACAGGTTGGACGGCACGGATGCGAGGAACGGAATGTAGTCGGCGTTCTTGCCGCCGGTGGCGGCAAGGCCGGCCTTTTGGCCCGCCTCGAGCGCGGTCTTGATGGCTTCGGGGAGAGGTGCGGTCATCGAAGGAAACTCCTGAAGCGGTGCCGGACAGTGTCTTGTCCAGCGTTCTTGAATGAGCTCAGTGGCTGGCCGAGGCAGCCGGAGCGGTTGCTTCGCTGCCCGGCATGCGGCCTTCCTTTTCCCAGTTGAACGGCTCGAAATCCTCGGAGCCTTCCCTGGTCTTCCAGTGCATCTTGCGCACGGCATAGATGATCAGCGGGATGGCGACGAAGGCGGCGTTTCCGGCGATCAGGATCCAGATGTAGGTGCTGGGGCTGCCGACCGAGATCTGCGACGGCGGAACGAAGCTCAGTACGAATGCGATGAGCGAACCGACAAGGCCGACGCCGGCGAAGAGCCACATGCCGAATGAGCCGAAGGGCACCTTGTAGGGGCGTGGCGTGTTCGGTTCGCTGTAGCGCAGGTGGATGGCCGCGGCGAACATCAGCAGGTACATGATCAGGTACAGCGTCACCGTGAGCTGGCTCAGGATCTGATAGGCGGCCTGCACCGACGGCAGCACCACGAACATGATCGCAAGGAACGTCACGATCAGGCCCTGGATGATCAGGATGTGGCTGGGGGCGCCATTCTTGTTGAGCTTCTGGAAGAACGGCGGCAGGTAGCCGGCACGGCCGACGACCACCAGGGCGCTCGACGGGCCGGCAACCCAGACGGTGACGCTGCCGAGCACGCCAAAGGCGAGCGCCAGGGCCATGACAGGCGCGAGCCAGCCGACGCCGAAGGCGGCGAAGAAGTCGTCATAGGTGATCAGGAGGCTCTGCACGAGATTGATCTGGCTGGATGGGATGATGGCGGCGATGGCGAGCGTGCCGAGCACGAAGATCGCAACCGTTGCGACCGACGACAAAAGGATCGCGAGCGGATAGTTCCGCGACGGGTTGTCGATGTCCTTGACGTGGATCGCGTTCATTTCCATGCCGGCGTAGAACAGGAAGATGCCGGCGGCGAGCACGAGGTTGTTGAAGTTGGTGAAGTCGGGGACGAGGTCGCCCCAGGCGAGGGTGAGCTCGATGTGCCTGCCCGAGAAATAATACAGGAAGCCGAGAATGATCAGGATGGCTGCCGGGATGATGGTGCCGACGATGCCGCCCCACTTGGCGATGGCCGACGCAGATTTCAGGCCGCGCAGCGCAATGAAGGTGGCTGCCCAATAGACCGCCAGCACGATCGCGATGGTGTAGAATTTGTTGGCCGCCAGCGCTGAGTCCCAGGTGTGGTTCGGTCCCATGAAGGCAAGCGCCACGGCCCCGAATGTGAGCACCGTCGGGAACCAGATCGTCGATTCGACCCACACCAGGAAGATCGCCAGGAAACCCCAGCGCGGCCCGAAGGATTCGCCGACCCAGCGGAACACGCCGCCCTTCTGCGGCCAGCCGGTTGCCAATTCCGCGGCGACGATCGAAACCGGGATCAGGAAAAAGATGGCTGCGAAGATGTAGTAGAAGACGGACGTCAGTCCGTAAGTCGCCTCCGACGGGAGGCCGCGCAGGCTTACTACGGCGGTGATGTTCATCACCGCCAAGGTCATCACGCTGAGTGTTGCCTTTTGTGCGACTGGCATCTTGCGCGCCGCCGCACCGGTGTCTTGTGTTGCTGACATCGAACCCTCCATGAAGCCCGGTTTTTAGGGGAGGGTCGCCATGCCCTGCGCATGGCGACGCCAATGCTCAGGTGTGGTGGAAGCCTTCCGATTGCTTGATGTCGGACGGCGGGAAGGATGCGTTCGCCGCCTTGACGTCGCGGCGTAGCCGATTGGACCGCTCGTGGAGCATGTGGCCAAGTTTGGCCTGCGCCGAGGCCAACCCCACTGCGTCGCCGAACGTGCGCCCGGTCACGCCGGCTTCGACGGCGACGCCGGCCGCCTCATGACACGGAATGCAGGGCCGCGAGGGTTTTGCCGGCCAATCGCCCGGGGGGGCCTGCGGGTACGCATGGGATAGGCCGCAGTCCCTGACCTCGACGGGGATCTCGTCGGGGCGTGACCGCGGGATGGGAACTTCCTCGATTTGCGGCGGCTTGCCGAAGTCGTGGACTATTGCTGCCTTCATCGTCGCTTTCGCCATGAAAGGTCTTCGTCCCTACGCAATACACAGTGCGTGTCGGTCCCATGGGCTAGCCGCGGATCGTGCAACTCGCCGCTGCTCGATAGCGATGGCGCTTGGGCACGGAAGCTGTACTCTCGCTGGGAACTAGAGCGCACTTGTCCTGGTTCAAGGACCGGTTTGCCGCAGCCATTTGCATGCTGTCGTCGGCGGCGACGAATACCTGGACGGCAACAGGATATGTTCTGGGGAAGGGGCGAAGTGGCCGAGACGGCTGCGGCATCGAAGGATGCGTCGCCATGCGCAGGTCGCCATCTGCAGTGACTGGGGCCAGTTCGCGGAAGTGCCGGTCTGCGCCGCGGTCCGCATGATCTCGCGGACGGCACGGGCCGCGATGCGGCGCGACAGGCGTCCGGCGACGGCATGGCTTTTGTTGCGTGGCCTGCCGCCGGTCGTGCAGCGGATCAGGGCTTCTGCACCCGCGCCACCTGATAGGTGCTCATGTTCGCACCGCTGCCGATCGAAACATACTCGCCGGTCACGAAGCGCTCCTCGCCCATGCGGAAGCCGATCTCGTCGTCGCTGTCGCCTTCGGCGTAGTCAAAGTACCATTGCCCGCCGGGTTTGCGGCGCAGCAGGCCGATGTGATCGGTTTCGTCATGTGCGAACTTGCGAACGCGGCAGAGCTGCTTGTGGGTCTTCCATTCCGCCGGGTCCAGGCGGCCCGATTCGTCGAGCGGAACCAACAGATCGTAGCCTGCGTTGCGCTCGCCTTCGGGATGTCCCTTGCCCCTGGCGAGCAACAGGCGGACGTTGCGGAAATTGGGCGTCAGGTCGTTCAAGGTTGTCATGCCTTGGCCCCTTTCTTGGACATCGCGTGTGACCCAGGGCGGCCACATATGGGTAACTAGGGCGGTCCCTGCCTCTTGACCTTGATCTAGCTCAATGGTCGGCATGCCGATCCGCGCTAGATTGGGTGAGATTGCCCCGTTCGTGGCGGCAAAATGCGACCTCACAGGAGCATCTTCAATGAAACAGCAATTCTTTCTACCGCTGGCGACCTATCCTGAGGCCAATTCCGAAGCGGTTGCCGTCAATGCGATGGCGATTGCTGCCCAGCTTGGCGGCCGACTGCGTGCGACGGCGTTCAATCCCGATATTCCCCAGGTTTCCAATGCCCTGTCGAAGCTGCTGCTCGACACCCCGCAGATGATCCGCGATGCCGAGGCGACCAGCCGCAAGCGCGGCAAGGACCTGCTTGCGGCGGTGGAGGCCGAAGCTGCGAAAGCCAAGGTCGAGGTCGAGGTTTCCGAAATGTCGGTGCCATTGGCGGCCATCGGCGAGGCGGCCTGCGACCAGGCGCGCTACTTCGACATGGCGCTGCTTGGCTGGGAATCCGGCAATGACACGGCGCGCATGTTGGCCGAAGCCGTGGTGTTCGGCTCGGGGCGCCCGGCGCTCATCTTGCCCGGCGCAGCGAACGTGCCGGCCATCGGCCATGTCGCCATCGCCTGGGACGGCAGTCGGGTCGCCGCCCGCGCTGTCGCCGATGCGCGCCCGTTCCTGCAAAAGGCATCGCGGGTCTCGGTGATAACGGTCGTCAACGAAAAGAAGCTCCGCGACACCAACGCGGCCGAGAAACTGGCCAAGGTGCTGACGGCGGGCGGGGTTGAAGCCCGGGCGGTGTTTGTCGAGCTGCGCGACTCGACGATCGGAGAGACGCTGCAGGAAACCGCGAAGACGGTCGGTGCCGATCTGCTGGTGATGGGCGGCTACGGCCATTCCCGCGTGCGCGACTTCGTGCTTGGTGGCGCGACCGCGGGCGTTCTCGGCGAATTGCGCCTGTCGGTGCTTTTGTCGCACTGACATCCACAAGCGGCTGGAGAAAATCGTCTACGGCGGCTTGCAATTCCCAAACTCAGCGGCTAGTTAGCGCCAATCGCCCCGGTCGACCTGACCGAGGCGTGTTGGCCGTTCCTAGCGGCCTGTCGCGCGCCCGTAGCTCAGCTGGATAGAGCACCAGACTACGAATCTGGGGGTCAGAGGTTCGAATCCTTTCGGGCGCGCCAAAGATTTTGTTCGGCACATGCACTGGCTGAACAGGGGCGGTCGCCCTGGCGGACACTCCGCCGTTTGTCCTTGCCGCTCCGTTTGCGAAGTCTTTCAGGGCCGCATGGTCCTGGCTGTGCCTATTGATGCTTCGAACGCGCTGTTTGTGCCGCTTCTGATTGCACCGCTTCCGGCGTGGCGACGGCTATGGCGAACAGCCGCCATTGCCCGGCCGCGACCTGGAAGGCGAGATCGAATCTGATCTGCTGTGGTTGCGTCGGAAAAAAGCCATTGAGGTGCAGCAACCCGTTCTGGTCGAGTGCAGGCGCCTCGGTGAATTGCGGTGCCAGAAGCGCAACGCCGTAGAGATCGAAATTGCGATGCCTCAGGTCGGAGAAATTCTGCCCGAGATCGGCGGCCGTGTTGTTGGCCTGGAAGTCGGGCGCGGCAAGATCGTGCAGCACCGTGTAATTGCCGGATCGATTGGCGTCGTTGAGCGTGAGCAGGGTCGAGCGGATCAGATAGAGCGCCTGCTCCAGCGAGACGGGCAAGGCGGGCGCCAGGCGAGGTGCCTTTGGCGAAGGCGTGGGCGCGGTTGCTGGCAACCTCTCCTGAGCCCTGGTGCTGCCGGGAGCAAAGGGCGCGAGCAATAGCAGAGCGACGAGAATGCGGCTGATCGGTCGCGCAAGGTTTCCAGCGGTCGCCGTCACCAACCTATCCGCACTCCAAGGCGTCCGCCCACTCCGCCCCCATTCGTGCCATATGCAACGCCTCCGTTGGCCTGCACATGGTCGCCAAGGCGCATCGCCCCGCTCAGGGCCAGGGCATTGGTGCCATCGAACGTGCCCCAGTTCAGCGACATTGCGTAACGTTCGGTCGGCATGACCCAGGGCGTTCCCGACATCGCAAAGGCCATCGCTACGCCATTGAGCGCCTTGCTGCTCCGCCCGTCGAGATCGTTGAGGCGGTTGTTGAGCCCGGTGATCTGTCCGTTGATGCTGGCGATGTCGGCAATGCCGGCAATGCCGAGATCGCCAAGCGTGCTGGAGCCGAGATTGCCGCCGCTGTCGGTGGTGACGAATTGCAGTGGTCCGGTCTGCGCTGCGCGGCTCGCATCCGAGGTGAGCCCTGCCATGGTGTAAGTGTTCGTTGCGCGACCGAATGCTTGCTGGTTGGCACGCGTCGTAATCGCGCCATTGCCGATCGCGGTGGAATTGGCATGGGTCGCCGACGCGCCACTGCCGAATGCGGAAGAATTGGCGCCTGTGGCGTTCGCATCGGTGCCGATAGCAATATTGACAACGCCATTTCCGCTCGCATTGGCGCCAGCACCCAACGCAATGTTCCTGCTGCCGTTGCCGCTCGCATCGGCGGCAAACCCGGTCGCGATGTTGCCGGCATTGGCCCCGCTCGCATTGGCAAGAAAGCCGGTCGCGGCGTTGAAGCTGTTGTCGCCGTTGGCTTTTGCGCCGTCACCTGTCGCGACGTTTCTGCTTCCGTCACCGCTGGCGTTGGCGTTCAGGCCAATGGCGACGTTGGAGCTGATATCTCCGCTGGCATCCGCCCGGGTCCCGGACGCGTTGTTGTTGCTTTCGTTGCCGCTGGCGTTGGCGTCTTTGCCGGACGCGACATTCGAGCTGTCGGCGCCGACAGCATTTGCGCGAGTTCCGGACGCGCTATTGTTGCTTCCGTCGCCGCTGGCGTTGGCAACGAACCCGGTTGCCATGTTCTTGCTGCCCGTACCGCTGGCAATCGCTCCAGCGCCAACCGCAGTGTTCATACTGCCGTTGCCGCTGGCGTTGGTATTGTTGCCATAGGCCGAATTGCTGGAATCGTTGCCGGAAGCGTCGGCGAGGCCGGTAGCGGTGTTGCCGCTTCTGTCGCCGTTGGCTTTGGATACGGTTCCTATCGCGGTGTTGTTGCTGTTGGATGCGCTGCTGGCGTTGGCAGCGGTCCCGCAGGCAAAATTGGAGCTGGATCCGGCCGCCGTTGCGCCTTGGGCGGAGAGTGCGCCGTCGACGCACACGAACTGGGCTTGGGCCGGCGTGATGAAGGCGCCGGTTGCCAGCACCGTGGCGAAAGCGGTCGCCGCCAGGGCGGTTGCCCGCGTCGAGTTGGCATCTGTGACAATCATGTTCTTTCCCCGCCGACACAAACAAGCCTGGCCCACGCGAGGAAATGAACGTTGGATCAGCACTTTTTCATCGGAGCTGAGATAGCAGCTGCCGACCTCTATGCTGGTGCCTTGGCGCCCCTCGCCGGTTGCGCTCGATCCCCGGTCACAAGGCTCCGCTGTCCGTGGCGCGCCACGAGACAGATAAAGACGCTTGAGATTGTCTGGTCCGCGCAAGTCGTTGCCGCGCATTTTCTCGCACAACCGAATAAAGCTGTCGCTGCATGCGGCACCAGATTGGGACGCTCGGTCATGAAGATGGGACGCGCAGTCATGCGTCGCACCGGCTTGCTGCCGTAGTGCTGGCAGCTTTTGGGGCATGTGTGCGTCATGGTTCTCGGGACGTCATGACCGAGCGTCCCAATTGCTTGACTGTGTGTCTCCACTGCTTGACCGAGCGTCCCACGCTATTGACTAGCTTGGTCATTGCAGATCACCTCGTGTGGTTAGATCGACGCTTTTCCGGGCAGGGAACAGCACGGTTCAACCGGATCGGAATGGGCGGGGGCATCAATAGATATGGCGGCACCACAGCGGATCGAATGGCCATTTGCGCCGGGAGCAGCGTGTTTCGCGGCCTGGAAGGACCTGCTTTCCCTGCTTGTTGACTGCGCCGTTCCCGACGATGCCGATCCCGCGCTGTTTGATTTTCATGGCCGCAGCTGGCAGCTTCCGGGTGCCTTCCTGCACGTCAACGGTGGCTCGGCGATGGCGATGTCGCGGACGCAAAAGGTCATCGACGAACGTCCGGCTCCGCATATGGTGCTGTATATGGTTGTGGAAGGGCAGGTCACGACCAATTACGACGGGTTGATCCAGGAGCACGTGCCCGGAGATATTGTCATCGTCGACTATTCGATGCCCTATGAGAGCAAGACCCCCGGTTACGAGGGGATCACGCTGACCTTCGACAAGGCCAGTGTGCCGGTCGAGTTGCAGAACAACACGCACGGGCTGGTGCTGACGGCGAACGACGCGAGCGGTGCCATGGTCGGAACGCAGCTCAAGGCACTTGTGGAGCATATTGAAGGTCTCAGCGTACTCCAGAGCCAGGTGATGGTTGACAACATCCTGCGCTTTGCCGCTGCCGCCTTTGCGGCGCCCTTGACGCGGGAAAGGCGTGACAAGCGCTTCCTCTTCCAGCGTGCATCGTCGGCCGCGCGACAAAAATTGTCCGATCCCGACTTCGGTCCGGACGAGATGGTAGCCATTCTGGGTGTTTCCAGATCGAAACTGTTCCGCTTGTTCGAGCCGCATGGTGGTGTGCAACGCTGGATGCTGGCCGAACGGCTCAAGGGGAGCCTGCAGAGCATTCTGCGTTCGACACCGGATCACAAGATAGCAGCCATCGCCCGCGATCACGGCTTTCGCAGCGAGGCGCACTTCAGCCGCGCCTTCCAGAAGCGGTATCAGGTCAGCCCCAGTTCCGTGCGCGGCATCGCCAACGATTCAGTGGGGATGGCCGCCTACGAGACTGTGCTGAAGCAAGGCAGCGGAAACGGCGCGGCGATCGTCGAAGCCTGGCTTGCGTCCGCTCGAGCCTGAGAAGCGACCGTACCGAGGGTTTTGGGCCCCGCATCAAAACAAAAAAAGGCGGCCCGAAAGCCGCCCCAATTCGTCCCATGTGCCTGATCAGAACCTGTAGTTCAGGCCCGTCTTGAGCGTGTGGAATGCGGTGTCGACGCTGGTCCGCCCGTCGAAGTGGTAAAACTCATTGTATCCGGAGGTCTCGATACTCCCCAGGTCGACATAGAGATATTCGGTCTTGAGCGTGATGTTCTCGGTCAGGCCGTATTCGAAACCGGCGCCCGCCGTCCAACCCAGCTTGGTGTCGGAAAACGAATGGCTGTCGATGTCGCTAGAAGCGCCGCCATCCCAGTATTCGCTATCGATGGCAGATGTCTTGATACTGCCATAGGCCGCGCCGCCGGTGCCGTAGATCAGGAAGTTGTCCATGGCATAGCCGAGCCGGCCCCGCAGTGTGCCAAACCAGGCGATCTTGGTCTCCACGTCGCGGTTGCCGAACTCACCGTGATCGACCCAGTTGTAGCTCTGGGAGTCCTTTGCCTTGATTCCGGAGGCGGAAAGATCCGCTTCGACGCCGGCAACCCAGTTGGGACCAAACTGGTGGTTGTAGCCGACCTGCACGCCACCAAACGCGCCAAAGGCCGTGATGTCTTCGGTGGCGCGGTATTCGCCAGCCTCATCCAAAGGATCAGCGGCATGATCGAACGCGTGTTTGAAGGTGCCGCCGCCAATGCCGCCATGAGCGCCGATGTAGAAGCCGCTCCAGTCGTAGGCGAAGCGTTCCGCAACCGGCGCCGGTGCTGGCTCCACGGTCAGATCGGCGGCCTGCACGGCAGCGGTGCCAAAAACAAGAAATGAATATATTGCAGTAGTTCCAAGAATATTTTTCACGGGCAGCCTCAAGATTCGCATGTGGAGAAGTCATATTTCTCTACATGAGAAGCCGATCATGCACCTTGATCCCACGTCTCATCTTGATGACCGAGCGTCCCAATGTGTTCGGCAAGCTGATCGGTGCCCGTGACAGGGTAATTTTGCCGTGCGAGAGCGGTTGTGGCAGTTCACCGAATGCTCTGCTGGGTGGCCGGCACGCGCAACACTAGTTGCGGGGCAAGTGCCGGCCTCTCTCGCGCTCTGGCTTGGCAGCACTTCGATCGAACTGGCACGAAGCTGCGCGCCCGACTGGCTTAGGATGGACAATGAAAAAGATTCTACTGGCGACGACATTCCTTTTCGTCGCTACCGGTGGGGCGCTGGCGTCTGACATTGCGGTCCGCGAACCAGCTTCGGACGTTGCGGCCTTCACCTGGACAGGTGGATATGTCGGCGCCCAGACGGGATATGTCCAGGGAGATGGCAGCTTCGGGGGAAATGGCGATCATGCCAATCCGAAGCCGGCCGGTTTCGTCGGAGGTTTGTACGCCGGTGCGAACTACCAGTTCGGCAACAACGTCGTCGTCGGCATTGAAGCCGACATGGCCTGGAGCGGGGCCGACGATAGTGCTCTTGTGTACAATTCGGAGGGCATTCCCTGGCCCGCCGATTACCCCGTCGTCCAGGAGATAAATCGAACCGGCGCGGTCCGTGCACGCCTTGGATACGCCATCGACCGGTGGCTTCCTTATATCGCCGGTGGCGTTGCTTTTGTCGCGGTAGATCAGAGGCTCGTTGGAGCCGATGGCAATTTCAACACGACCTATACAGGTTGGACGCTTGGCCTCGGCACCGAATACGCTGTCTCCGACAACATGATTTTCCGGGCCGAGTATCGCCATGCCGATCTTGGGAGCAAGTCGTTCGACCTGCAGTATGCACCGCCATTGGACATCGGTCTCAAGACCAGCGAGGTCCGCGTCGGCCTCGCCTACAAATTCTGATCGGCGACCTCTCTTCTAGCCGCGTTCGCGTCACTTTGAATCAGGAAACCCCGTGGGGGCAACGGGGCACCTGAAAGGCCGGTGCCCGCGGTTCACCCGCTGGCGCCGGCCACGGCTATGTCGGCCTTCAGGGCACGCATCAACATCACCTGCAAATTCTGATCGGCACACCCCGTGACTTTGGCTCCGGCTTGGTGCCGGCCCCCTCCCGCGAAGCCGCAGGAGTCGCCTGTCTGCCGCGATCTCGACAGGCTGAATGGCCGCGCCTGGGGTCGTTGCGTCGGCTCCGAATGACATGACCGTGCGTCTCGACTTCATGACCGAGCGTCCCAAAGTCTCCGGCAATCCCGTTCGAGGCCGTGACAGAACGGCCCCTTCATGGGAGGGCAACGGCAGCAGTTCACCGAAATGCTCTGCTGGTTGGCCGGCGCGCGCACCATTTCCACTGGCGTCGCGTCGGCCTCTCGCATCTGGCTGGTGCAGTGCCTCGATCGAAACGGTACGTAGCCGCGGATGGACCGCCCAATCGCCGACAAGTGCTGACCGGCAGCGGTCCCGGCTACAGGTCGGGGCGCAGCCGATAGCCGCGTCTGCCGCTTGCGGGCAATGCCTGTGGCGATGCCGATCAGCAGCGGCATCCGACGCCGGACATATGACCTCGCGTCTCAACTTCATGACTGAACGTCCCAATGTTTGCGCTGGCCGGGGTCGAGGCAGTGACAGGGAGATCGACATCGCCGACGGATATTTCCGGGGTTGATTAGAAGCTACTTGCAGGCCGAGGAGACCGGCGAGTGGGCAAGCATCAGCAATGGAGCGAGCCAGGGAGGGCACGAACATGCCAGACGAAGCAGTCCAGATGCAGCAGATTGGTGAAGCGCTGGTGGCGCAACCCGACCATCCGCAACCGCAGTACCTGGGGCGGGTACTCGGCACGGCATGGGCACTGCTTTCGTTGGCCACCCTTCGGACGCCTCATGGCCAACGAGAGGACGGCCTCGAGGCATTCGATATGCTCGGTGGCTGGAAAGGTTCCGATTTCTCGCGGCGAGACATTAAGTAGCCGTCTCATCGTCGCTGCATAAGGACATGCCCAGTCCCCTGGCTGGCGCCCCGGCAGCCGTGTCGCTCGGACGACCCGGGAGGTGTGTGGGCGGGGCGTTTGGCAGGGACAGCGACGCCCGGTGCCCGGGCATGGCGACTGCACGTCCCATATTCATGACCGAGCGTCTCAATGTGAGGCCAACGGCAGTGACAGCGCAGATATGACCATGCGAGGGCAGCCGCGACAGTCAGCGAATGCTGGTCGCGTCAGCGTGGGCAATACAGTGTTGCCGAATTTGTTTGCGAAAATTGAGAACATAGAGGGGAATATGCCAAGCATTTCGAGAATGTACTTCATCACCGCCATCTGCTTTCTGGTGGCCGGAATACTCGTTGGCCTGCAGATGTCGATTGCCCACGACTATGCCGCAACTGGTGCGCACGCGCACACCAATCTTCTCGGCTGGGTGACGATGTCGATCTTCGGCACATTTCACGCGCTCAACCCGCGTGGCGCCGGGACCCGCCTGGCGAAGGCGCAGTATTATGTCTACACCGGCGGCGTGCTCGTGATGACGCCCGCTCTCTACCTGCTCTTGACCGGACACCCGTCATTCGAGCCTGTAGTTGCCGTGTCGTCCCTGGTGGTGTTCGTCGGTGTTCTGATGTTCGCCGCGATTATTGTTCGCACGCGCGCAGGCTGATCGCCGCGGTCAGTGAAGGGACCAGCATGGTGGTGCTTCACTGGCTGCGTGTGTTCGAACGAATTCCACACCAGCATCCTTGAGTATGTCCAAGCCGGCGTCGCTGCGCACCGAGGCGCGCATCCCCGTCCGTCAACGTCTTCTCGAGACGATTCGACGGGTCGAGGAAGACGCCGGCAGCAACTGAGCCTTCAGGGCACTGCACGCTGGCGTCATCCTGTCGCTGCGGCTGAATGCGACGGGGCCAGCTCCCATTTTCTTCTTACACTTTGCGCTGTGTCAAAGCGTGTGTTCGCCAAGGCGCGCATTTGGGCACCAGCTCAACCCGTACTGCAAGCAAGGAAGACATCATGAAATTCGCAATCGCCGCCACCTTCGCCGCTGTGCTCATGGCCGGTTCCGCGCAGGCTGCGGAACACCAGGTTCAGATGCTGAACAAGGGCGAAAAAGGCGCGATGGTGTTCCAGCCTGACTTCGTGATCGCCCAGCCCGGCGATACCATCACCTTCGTGCCGACCGACAAGATGCATGACGTGCAGAGCATCAAGGACATGATCCCGGAAGGCGCAACGCCGTTCAAGGGCAAGATGAACGAGCAGGTGACCATCACTGTCGACAAGGAAGGTATCTATGGCGTCAAGTGCTCCCCGCATTATGGCATGGGGATGGTCGCCATGGTGGTTGTCGGCAAGCCGGTGAACCTCGAGCAGGCCAAGGCGGTCAAGCAGGTCGGCAAGGCCAAGAAGGTCTTCGAAGGGCTGTTCGCCCAGGTGCCCGCAAACTAGGCTTGTCCGGCTACCAAAGGCTGTCGGGCCGCGCAACTCGGCAGCCATCTTGGCATGCGGCCTTCGACGGCGGTTCGAGGCCTCGTCCCGGCGCAGCACGTACTTGCCTGACCGCGAACAACCTTTTGCGACGCCAGCCCCATTGCCGGGCGATTTTCTTGTTGCGTCGCACAAAGTGTTGCCATTTTTGGCTGGTTCCGGCCCAGCCACTATGCAATCTGCGGCCATGGTGGCTACGCGACTGCTCACTCCGCTTACCTTCGATAATACCTCGTTGCCGCGCGAGCAGCAGTTCGAGGCGTGGCGTGCCTATCAGGCTTCGGTGATCGACGTTTCGCCGAGCACGCCGACCAGCCAAGGCTTCGCCTACAAGCAAGATGTCTGGCATCTCGGTCAGATGGCCTTCGCCAGCGCGCAACTGCCGGGTCCGCTTGTGCCGCGCAACTGGAAACACCTGCGCAAGGATCCGCTCGACCACTGGTGCCTGGTGCTTCCCGACAGCAAAAGCGTGCAACCGGGCGACCATCCCAGGCAGTTGCACATCCGCTCGCTTGGCCGGCCGTTCGAAGGTGCCGCCGTCGACAGCAGCGTGTCGACGATGTTCATTCCGCGGGACTTGCTGCGGTCGATCTCCGGCGTTCTCGACGGCCATAGCGGAAGTTTGGAGACTTCCGGTCTCGGCGGCGTGCTCTCCGATTTCTTCATCGCGCTGGAGCGGCGGTTGCCAACCATCGAGGCAAAGGACATGGCGCGCGTCGTCGACGGCGTCAGGGCCTTGATCGTCGCCTGCCTTGCACCCACGGCCGACCGCTTGTGCGAGGCGAGCCCGCTCATTGCGACGACCGTACTGGAGCGCGCCAGGCAGGTCGTGCACAAGAACCTGCATTCGCCGCGGCTTGGCGCCGATCTGCTGTGCGCTCAGCTCGGAATATCCAGGTCCAAGCTCTACCGCCTGTTCGAACCGATGAATGGCGTCAGCCGCTACATCCTCAGGCAGCGCCTCGTCGCGGCTCACAAGGCACTTTCCGACCCCTTGGAAAATCGCAGCATGGCCACGCTGGCCGATCATTACTGCTTTCCCGACGCCGCGACATTCAGCCGGGCCTTTCGCAAGGAAATGGGCTGCAGCCCCAGCGAAGTTCGAGCCGAGGCTCGGGGCGGGCGTCCGCCGCTGTTGCGACTGCCAGCGATTCTGCAGGGGATGCAGCTTACCGATCTCAGCCAGGTGCTGTGGTATCTTCAGGTCTGAACGTTGCTCAGGCTGCAGCGAGATACAGCGCGACGACATAGTACAGGATGTACATTGCGTAGCTTTGGCCATTGCCGGTGTAGACCCGGCGGACGGCCGCACCCGATGCAACGACCGCCGCAGCAACGCCGTCCCAGAATTTCGTTGCTACAGGAATGGCGAGCGGGCGCGTACGCGCAGTGTAATAGGCGTAGAACTGGGCAATGCCGTGGACGGCCGCGCGGCCGCCGCCGATGCGATAGACAGTCCAGCTGACGAGGAACAGGGCGCCCGCGGCGATCGCCGTGGCGGTCATCACCGGCACCGGGTTCCAGTAGCCATAGATGGTTTCGAGCGACATGCCTTCCCACACCAGCGTCGAGGCGAAATAGGGATCGATCGCTGCCGAAACCGGATCCATCAAAAGTTTGGGAAAGAATGACAGCACGAATATCGCGGCAACCAGCACAAGCTGCGGTAGGAGCAACTGCGCCGGCGCCTCGCCGATTGCCGCCTTGCGCGCCGCGCCGAAAAACAGCGTGTGGCCGAGACGGAACATGTAGAGCAGGCCGATGAAAGTGGCCAGGACGCCCATTGCGATCAGCCCGTACCAGCCCTTGTCGGCCATGGCGCTGAGCAAAAGCCATTTGCCGCCGAAGCCGGCGAGCGGCGGCAGACCCGACATCGACACGAGCGCGATCGCGACGGTGACGAAGGTTACGGGCATTAGCCGGCCAAGACCGCCCAGCTCGTCGAGCCGCCTTGTGCCGCAGCGCCAGATGATGCCGGCCACGGCGAGGAAAAGGATGCCTTTGACCATCAGGTGATTGGCGACCAGGTACAGCGCCGTCACCCAGCCGAGATGGCTCATCAGCGCGATTGCGGTGATGATGTAGCCGAGCTGGCTCATGCTGGAATAGGCGAGCAGCCGCTTCACGTCGTCCTGCCGGAATGCCATCGCCGCACCCGCAACCGTGGTCAGCATGCCGGTCCAGGCCATCAGATGCGCGAGCTCCAAGCCGGCTTCCGAGCGGATGGCGAGGTAGGTGACGACGAACAGGCCGAAGATCGCGACCTTGCTTACGACCGAGGATAGCATCGCCGAAAGGTCGTCGTCGGCCTCGGCATAGGCGCCGGGTAGCCAGACATGGAAACCGATGGCGCCGGCCTTGATCAGGAACCCTATGGCCAGGAGCACGAAGGCCGCGCTGGCATCAGCGCCGCCAGTCCGAAAGGCCTGCAGCAATGGCGTGCCGTTGGCCGCGTCGGCCAGCGCGAAGCCGGCCAGCAGGCAGAAGGCCGAAACCAGCGAGAACAACAGGAACGGCAGCGCATGCGGGCGCGCGTTTTGCCCCTGCGCGATCATGAAATAGGACGAAAGCGTGATGAGCTCCCAGCAGAAGAAGAACTGCAAGTTCGTCGACGATCGCGTCAGCGCAGCAATCGACAGCAGCATCACCGCCATCAGCGGAAAATACCCCGGACGGGCGTCGGTGCGGTACAGGGCGGCCGAAGCGACGACCAGGCCTCCCGACAGCAGAAGCAGCGCAAACAATCTGTTGATGCCTTGCACCTCGCCGATGAGCCAGGCGCCGACGCCAAGAACCGAAAGCATCATCAAGAGGCATTTGACGCGGCCGGGCAGCCAGTCGAGTGCGTAAAGCACGCCGCCTGTGAGCAGCGGTGCAAACAGCCAGAGTGCAGCCGCCTCGGAAAGCCGCGCCGCAATCACGCCGGCGATGCACAGCAGCACCGCGCAGGCGATCGGCGGCAGCATCTGGGAAAAGCCGAGAACGGCGGCCGCTTGGCCGGGCAGGGCGCGTGTCGCCTGCTTGAACCAGCCGAACATGTATGCTGCCTCGAACAGCGAGCCGACCAGCACCACGCTGATCCAGATGTAGAGCTCGGCGCCCGAAAGCTGCATGACCAGCTCCCATTTCGCCCAGAAGCCGGGAAATGGCGGCAGGCCGGCGATGGCCACCAGCAGCATGGCGAAGACCAGCAACCCGGTCGGCCGTCCCGATATCGCCGACCAGCCGTCGATGTCGCGCTGGCCGACCGCACCAGCAAGCCAGAACAGGCCTGCCTTGGCGAACAGGTGATTGACGAACAGCCCGCCCACGACAAGCGGCAGCGAGGCTGTCGCTCCTTGCTTGGAAAGCAGTGCCAGTGCCAGCGTCAGCAGTCCCATCTGGGCAATCGACGAATAGCCGAGCATGCGCTGGGCGTTGGTCTGCTTGAGGCCGACGAGATTGGAAAACAGGAAGGTCGCGCCGCCTGATATGGCGATAAGCCAGAGCTGGTTTTCGAACAGCGGCAACAGCTTGAAGAGAGCAAAGAACACGCCGGCGGAGACAGCGACCGAAACCAGCGCCGCGATGCCGCATGGCGCGGTCTCGTAGACATCCAGCCCCCAGCCATTGGCCGGAAATGGCTTCAGCTCGATGATCAGGCAGGCAAGCACAAGCAGCAGCGCGGTGGTGGCGATCGGTCCGGATATGGCGTCGCGCTGGGCGATCAACTGGTCGATGTTGAGCGTGCCGGTCGCGTGGTAGAGCAGGGCCGAGCCAAGGAGGAAGAACGACGAGGCGAGCACTGTCGCCATGATGTACTTGAAGCTCGCCGCCAGCGCGGCCGGGGTCCTGTCGAGGCTGAGCAGGCCATAGGTGGCGATCGAGACGATCTCGAGGAAAACGAACAGGTTGAACAGGTCGCGGGTCATCACCATGCCGTTGATGCCCATGATCAGGATCAGGTAGAGCAACAGCGCGCCGTAGCTGTCGCGCAGTCTTGGCCACAGCTGCCACGCGCCGAGAATGGCCGCGATGCTGACGCTGACCACGAAGAACCCTTCCCACAGCCCGAAGCGGAGGTTGATCGACAGCGGCGGCGTGACGCCTGCGGTCAGCACCTCGATGGTCGGCTGGCCATTGAGCAGGTTCGAGAAGTTGACGGCTGCAATGACGGCCATGCCGCCCAGCGCGACGACGAAGGCAATCGCCGGCAGCGGCTTGCCGATCCGGTAGAGAAGCGGGATCAGGAAGCCTCCGCCCAGGCCGAGCAGGAAGATGTTCAGCGGCTGGAGCAGCGCCTCTACCATTTCGATTCCGTCAGCACGTCGATCGAAAGCGTCTTGTGGGCATCGTGGATCCGGATGGCGTAGGCCAGCATCACCGCTGTCACGGAAAAGCCGATGACGATGGCCGTCACCACCAGCGCCGAAGGTATGGGGTCGACGGCGCGGGTGGTCGCTTCGTCGATGCCCAGGGCCTTGTCGATGATCGGCGCGGTGCCGCCGGCGATATAGCCTGTCGCCACCATCACGATGTGAATTCCGGTGTCGAGCAGGCCGAAGCCGATGATGATGCGAAGCAGATTGCGGTGGCGGAGAATGCCCCAGATGCCGATCAGCATCAGCAGGAAGCCCGTCGTCAGCAAGATGGTGGAAATCGGCAAGCCCATCGGTTTGGTTCCAATGCTCAGCTGCGGAATCGGTCGATGATGACGGAAAGCTCGGCCCCGACCTTGATGCCGAGCAGGGCGGAGATCACCGGGATGGCCCCGGCGCTGATCAGCGTGCCAAAATCGCCGAGCGGCAGGATGTGGCTGTCGAGGAAGCCCGCGGCGAAGACCAGCCCCAGGATGCCGATCGAGACATAGACCACCCCGGCAAGGGATTCGGTGACGCTGAGAAAGCCATGATTCAGCCGGGTGGCGGGCAGGGCGAGCATCAAGAGCATCGTTCCCGAGGCAACGACTGCGCCGCCCTGGAAGCCGCCGCCGGCCGACAGGTGGCCGTTCATGATGACATAGCCGCCGAACAGGAAGATCAACGGCAGGATTACCACGGTGCCGTTTTCGACCAGTTCGCTCGGGCGGCGGGGCTTGTCTGCGTCGGCGGTGTGCGTTTCGCCTTCGCCGCCGGACAACAACAACCCGACGCTGGCCGCCACCATGAACAGCACGGCGACCTCGCCGAGCGTATCGAAGCCGCGATAGGTGATGAGTATTCCCGTCACGACGTTAGCCGCCCCGAGATCCCCGGGCACCAGGGTCAGATACTGGCGGGCCAATTCCGATACGCTCTCCCGTTCTCCATAATCACCGACAATGCCGGCGAAAATCACCGCAAACATCGCCACCGCGAGGATCGAGAAAACCGTCCTCATCGGGAAGCTTGCTCCCTTGCCCGCGCCTCGTCCTCGTCGCGCAGCGCATCGACCATCGTCGGGGGCGCCATGGGCACGTGCCTGGCGTGCGCGGCGCGCGACAGTGCGTGCGAGGACAGCGGGTTGGTCATCAGCACGAAATAGCCGACGACAAGGAGTTTCAGCGCCCAGTCGGGATGGTAGAAGCCGATGCCTACCAGCACGAGGATATTGCCGAGCGTCGAAGCCTTGGTCCCCGCCTGGATGCGGGTGAACGTGTCGGGCATGCGCAACAGCCCGAGCCCGGCGGAAAACAGGAAGAATGCGCCGAGCAGGATGAATATGCTGCCGACCAGTTGCATCATTCCTCCTTGCCGCCGCCTGTGCGGCGAATGGCGTAGAGGAAGATCAGCGTTGCCAGCCCCGAGCCGATCGCGGCTTCCGCCATCGCCACATCAGGTGCGGCAAGCAGAACGTAGGAGACGGCGGCGAACAGGCTGGCGAGACCCGCGCTGACCATGGCCGCCATCAGGTTGTCGAGGCAAACGGCGAGCACGCCGCTGACCAGGATGCTGACGCAGACGAGCAGGACAAGGATCTCGAGCATCATCCTACGGCCCCTTTTCCAGGAACCGGGCGATGGCCAGAACGGCAAGGAAACTGAGAAGCCCGTAGACCAGTGCGACGTCGATATAGACGAACCGCCCCGAGACATGGGCGTAGAGCGCGATCATGCCGATCGACACGACTGTCAGCATGTCGATGGCGACGACGCGATCGACGGCCGTGCGCCCGAGCACGAGGCGGATGACCCCGAACAGCACGGCGAAAAAAATCATTACGCCTGCGATGCCGATCAGGACGTCAGCCAAAGACCGCCTCCAGATGTCGTTCGAACGGGCGCACCATCAGATCGGTCGCGCGCTCGGGGTCGGTGGTTTCGACGTTCAGCCAATGGATGAACATCGCATCGTCCCTGAGGTCCATGACCAGCGAGCCGGGTGTCAGCGCAATCGAATTGGCAAGCGCCAGCCGGCCGACCGGCGTTTTCAGCCGCACATGAACCTTGACGATGCCCGGGTGGATGTCGATGCGCGGCGCATAGACGTAGCGCAGCATGTTGAGGTTGGCTTTCACCAACTCGATGAAGAACCTGCCGGTATAGGCGAGGAAATGCCAGGCCGTGCGCGGCGTGACGGAGAGTTGCCAGACAGGGCTTCGCCGCGCAAAAATCCAGGCGATGGCGAACGAAACGATGGCGCCAGTGGCGAGTATCGGCACTGCGAGCGAGGAATTCAGGATCAGCCAGAGCACGAACAGCAGGAGCCACAGCACTGCCATGCCGCCGGCTTTCGCTGTCGCGGGGGCGCTCATCTTGCCCGGCTCGCCATTGCGACGCCGCTGAGGATGCGGGCCGGAAGATAGATCACCAGTGCGGCGGCGCCTTCGATGGCCGAGCCGCCATCAGCGAGAAGCGTTTCGCCAACGGCGGCATCGCCGCTTTCGATGAAACGGCGCATCAGGCCGCCATGACCCCCGATGCTGATCAGCGTCGGCGAGCTGGCGAACACGTTGTGCGCCCCGCCATCAAGCTCGGACGCATCGAGAACGACGATGTTCTTTTCCCGCAGCAAGGCGACGTCAGAACCGCTGCCGACGCGCGGATGTCCACCGGCGATGCGGCGCGAGATGTTCAGGGCACGGTCGCGCCTCGACACCACGATGGCGAAGGGCTGCGGCAGTTCGCCAATGTCGCGAACCTGGCTCTGGAACGCATCGATGTCGATGTCGGGTGCCGCAAGTACCACGCCGTTGAGACGCTCGAGATAGCGCCCGCGTCCGGTCTGGGCCAGCTCGCGCAAAGCTTCCATCACGACATATGCGCCCATCGAATGGCCGACGAGGATGATCCGGTTGGCCTTGGTCCGGGCCGCGATCTCGATGGTTTCGGCAAGCCCGCCGCGTCCGACCACCGTGCTGTCGCGGTCAAAGACATAAAGCGGCAGCGCGCCGCCCGAAGGCCAAGCATAGTGCAATGTAACCCCCCGGACCTCGTAGTCGTGGGTTATCTGGGCTGCCCGAAACAGGCTGTCGGCGATGTTGTTGTTGTAGCCGTGGACGAAAATGAAAATCTCGCGATTTTCAGGCGCACGCTGCGCCAGTGCTGCATTCAGGCTTTCGACGAAGTGGCGCCGGTCTGCGATCTGCCGATATGAGCGAGCGGCAAAATGTCGTGCCGGATCTGGTGTTCGGCCGGTTTTTTCAACCTCGCCGGGGACGTGATTTTGAGGAATGCCGATATCGAACTCGGCGAAATTCAGGTCTTGCGAGCGTTGTGCCGAATAGGGCAGCGAGAGATTGTCCGACCTTGCGCGGGTCGTCGCCAGATAGACAGGCACGGTTGCCAGGGGCTGCGTCGCAACTGTCGTCATGCCAAGTCCGGTGACGGCCCTCGGGCCGCCACAGCCAGTCAGGAAAACCAGCACAGCAAGGAAGGCAAGCAGGTGTTTTGTCGACATGCTCCCCTCAGGCTGCAGACAAGTCCGCTGTCCAGAAAGCAGCAATTGCAGGCAACGGCAACAGCCCGGAAACGATTTCCCGGCGCTCGTCACGGCAATCGGGACGCAACGCAAAGTGCTGGGATCTAGTGCCAATCACAAAGCTGGCGCGGGCGGACCAGGTTTGTTGCCGCACCAGAGTTTCGTCCTGGGGTTTTCTCCCCATCCAGCTTGTGGTTTCCGTGACTGCGCAGCCGCCGGTCTTGTTGTGGCGACGCCTTGACGCTGGTCGACCTGCGCCGGAAGTTTGAAACGCAATGCAAAGCTTCGGGACGCCCAGCTAATCCCTTCACCACGCGCGCCGCGCTAGTGTTTGGCTTAGCCAGACTGAATCGAACGTCAAGGGAACATCATGTCCGACCTGATCGTCATCATCTATCCGACCGAAGCAAAGGCCGAGGAAGTGCGCGAGCGGCTATTTGCGCTTCAGAAGGAATATCTGATCAAGCTGGGCGATGCGGTCATCGCAACCAAGAATGACGCCGGCAAGATCAAGCTCAACCAACTGATGAACACCACTGCCGCCGGCGCGGTTTCGGGCAGCTTCTGGGGTTTGCTGATCGGAGTTCTGTTTCTCAATCCGCTTCTTGGCGTCGCCGTCGGCGCAGCGTCCGGCGCGCTCGGTGGTGCGCTGAGCGATTTCGGCATCAACGACGCCTTCATGAAGGAACTGTCGGCCAACCTCCAGCCGGGCAACGCTGCGCTGTTCGCGCTGGTGCAGGAAATGACCGCCGACAAGGTGCTCAAGGAGATTTCCGGGTTCGGCGGCGTGGTGCTGAAGACCTCGCTCGACGAGAGCAAGGAGCAGGTGCTGCGCGATGCGCTGCAGAAGGCATCCGCGAGCGCGTGACGTTCACGATCCGGGCATGCTGCCAGCGGCGTGCCCGGTCCACGAAGGCAGAGCCAATGGCCTCGCTTGAGACAATCGTCCCTCTCGTCGTCGAGGCGGTCTGCGGGGCCACCGGTGGCCTTGCCTTCGGTCATTGGGTCAACAGCGCCAGCCTGGGGCGAGGCATCAACGCGCTCGCCGGCGCTGTCGGTGGGCTTCTGCTGACTTGGCTCGTCGCCCGCACGCCGTGGGTCGACAGGCTGGTCGGCGGCGCGGCTGCCAGTGACGCTGCACTCACACCGTCGCTTGTCATCGGCGTCGGCGTCGCGGGCCTCCTGGGCGGCGCACTCTTTACCCTTGCGCTGGCGTTGCTGCGCAAGTCCGCGGGAACTTGGGACGTCTAGAATTGGAGGTGAGGCATGTCGTTCATCAAGAACTTGCTCACAAGCCCGGCCACCGTGCTGGTTGGCCTGGTCTGGCTGTTGTCGGCCTGTGTTCCGCAATCGCCGGGGCCTGGACCAGGGCCGTCCCGGCCACAGATGTGCAGCTTCGAATACGCACCTGTCTGCGCCCAGCGCGGCAACACGACCCGAACGTTTTCGAACGGCTGCCTGGCCCGTTCCGATGGCTTCCGCGTGATCCACAATGGCCAGTGCCGCAGGGCCGAGCCGCCGCGCGCCTGCACCATGGAATACGCGCCGGTCTGCGCGGTCAGCGGGTCCAGGTGGCGCACTTTCTCCAACAGCTGCATGGCGCGCGCCGACAATTTCCGTGTCGTGCACCAGGGGCGTTGCCGTTGACGGCCTGACCGGGAAGTGGTCCGATCAGGCAGCATTTTGAAGTTGAGGGGCGGGAATGCAGGGTAAAGGCCGGTTGAATGGGTTTATCGCGACCGGCATCCTGGTCCTTGCCCTGCTCAAGGTGGGCGACTCGATCTTCGTTCCGTTGGTCGTGTCGCTCTTCGTCATCGCACTGGTGTGGCCGCTGCAGGCCGCACTGCAAAAGGTTCTGCCGCGCCTGCTCGCGCTGTTCATCACGCTCAGCCTGACGATCGCCGTTGTCGTCGCGGTCGGGTCGTCAGTCGTCTGGGGGTTCGGCAAACTTGCCCAGTGGCTGTTTCTCAATGCGGGCCGTTTCCAGGCCATTTACGTCGACTGGACCGAATGGCTGGAAGAGCGCGGTATAGCCGTTGCCGGTCCGCTCGCGGACCGCTTCGATGTTACCTGGCTGGTCGGATTCACCCAGGGCGTGGCGGGGCGCCTCAACAGCTTCGCCGGTCTGGCGCTGCTGGTTTTCGTACTCGTCATGCTCGGCCTGCTCGAGGTCGAGGATTTCATTCGGCGCCTGCAATCGCCCGCCGCCCAGCCGCACGGTGCCCGTATCCTCGCAGCCAATCGCGAGATCGGCGCCAAGCTGCGCCGCTTCATGCTTGTCCGCACCTTCGCCAGCGTGCTGACCGGTCTCGTCGTCTGGGGCTTCGCGATTGCGGCAGGCCTCGAATTGGCGACGGCCTGGGGCGCGATCGCGTTCGCCTTGAACTACATTCCATTCCTGGGGCCGTTTTTCGCGACGATGTTTCCCACAATGTTCGCCATCGCCCAGTTCGAATCCTGGCAGATGGCGCTTCTCATCTTTGCCGGGCTCAACCTGATCCAGTTCGTCATCGGCAGCTATCTGGAGCCGATCATCACCGGCGCGTCGCTGGCGATTTCGCCCTTTGCCGTCATCTTCGCCGTCTTTTTCTGGAGCTTCATGTGGGGCATCTCGGGCGCATTCATCGGCGTGCCGATCCTGATCGCCTTCATCGTCTACTGCGCCCAGGCGCCGTCGATGCGCTGGATCGCCGTGCTGTTGGCGTCTGGCAAGATCGCTGCAGTTGAGGAGAAGCCGATGGGGGAAGGCTAGCGTGGGAATTCTGGACGTCGCTGCGGGGCGTGCCCGGTTGTTGAACTATGCCATCGTGCGTTGTATTTTGACGGGCGAATTGAGCATGATTGCGAATCTATTCGCAGTTGAGGGAAGTGCTTGAGACCGACTGCCGAGTAGGCTCGAACCCTTCACAACTGCGCTGTGACGAAAACACGACCGGGGATCCCCGATTGTCCGGGGTCCCGACGAGGGGCGTCATGATTGCAGGTGCACAAGGCATTGCCGAGCGCAGATCTTTCGGCATCGAGGCATTCGCCGAGGCGGCAAGCCCGCCCGGCGAGCCCATACCGCATTTCGAATTTTCAACTGACGACGTGCATGGGCCGGACCAGTTCGATGCGTGGCGGCATAACTTTGCGCCAATGCTCGAGCTTACCCCCGAAGGCGAAACACCGTCAGCATTCTATGGCAGGCAGGTGATATGGGACCTTGGTTGTCTCGCGCTCGCCTCGATCAGCACGGAAGGATTGAACTTCGCCAGCTTGCCGGGCCATGTCCGACGCGACCCTCTCGATCACTGGATGATGACCTTGTTTCTCGACGGCGGCGCGGAAACCGACGCCCAGGAAAAGTCTTTCCAGGGTGGGCCGGGCGCCGTGCAGGTCCATCCGCTCGGTCGCCAGTTCGTCGGCCATGTCAGCGATAGCCAGATGTTGATGATGTTTGTGCCCCGGGACTTTTGCCGTGAGCTTGCAAGTTCGGTCGGCGCCGCCGAATTCTCGACGCTCGATGGCGGCATGGGGCATTTGTTTGCCGATTATGTCACCGGCCTGGCCAGGCGGCTGCCTTCGCTCTCCGTGACCGACATCCCCGGGCTGGCCGCCGCGACCCGCGCCATGATCCTTGCGTGCGTTGCGCCTTCCGCCGATCGCATGGTCGAGGCCAGAACGCACATTGCCGGCGTGTTGCTGGAACGGGCCCGCCAGTTCATCAACGCCAATCTCTACGATCCGCAACTGAACAAGGAAGCGCTTTGCCGCAAGCTCGGCATCTCGCGGACCAGGCTCTACCGTCTGTTCGAACCGACCGGCGGCGTGATGCGCTACATCCAGCACAGGCGCCTTGTCGACGCGCACCGCGCCTTGGCCGATCCCGGCGATACGCGCCGCATCCTTGAGATCGCCGAGCAGCGGGGCTTCAACGACGGGGCGGAATTCAGCCGGGCTTTCAGGCGCGAGTTCGGCTACAGCCCCAGCGAAGTCAGGTCGCGCGGCATGGGCGATTTGCCTGCAAAGCCTGGATCGGATCTTTCGGAAGCGTTGCCCGAAGACCGGCTGGGCATATTGCTCCGCCGGCTGCAGGGTTGAATGAACAGCCCTGCCTAGCTGATCGTGTTTTCCTTTTTGCTTTCGCAGTCCCGCCCTTGCCCGCTTGGCGTGGGGCAGCTTTCACCGGTGCATTCCTGGCCCTGTGCTCGCGCCGCCGATATTGCGCCTGCGCCAGGTATGGCCATGGCGAAGGCGATGGAAAATACGAGAACGGTCACGCGCATGTCACTCTCCTTGCGATTGAGCGCCGGTGTGATGCGATGGTGTCGGGATTCGCCGAGTGGGAACGCCGTTGGCAGTCGATTGTCATCCTAGACCAATCGTGACGATCGTTGAATACGCAATGCATCGATATCGCTGGATTGGTACGGTGTTTGAAACCTTGTGCATGTCGGCTTTGACGGGCGAGGCCAGCATTTACGTTGCCCGGACGTCTTTTTTTGTCTAATGCCAAGACCATGGTGAACTTGCCCGAAAAACTGCTCTCCGGTTACCGCAACTTCATGACCGGTCGCTATGCGGCCGAAACAGAACATTACCGATCGCTGGCCCGCGAAGGCCAGACGCCCGAAACGCTTGTCATTGCGTGCTGCGATTCGCGCGCCGCGCCCGAAACGATCTTCGATTCTGGTCCCGGCGAGCTCTTCGTCGTCCGCAACGTTGCGAATCTGGTGCCGCCCTATTCGCCGGATGGCGAATTCCACTCCACTTCGGCCGCGCTTGAGTTCGCCGTGCAGGCGCTCAAGGTCAAGAACATCGTCGTCATGGGCCACGGCCGCTGCGGCGGCATCCGTTCAGCGCTCGACCCCAACTCGACACCGCTGTCGCCGGGCGACTTCATCGGCAAGTGGATGAGCCTGGTGGCCCCCGCCGCCGAGGCTGTGCAGGGCAACACGATGATGACGCCGGGCGAGCGCCAGACAGCGCTCGAACGCATCTCGATCCGCTATTCGATGAACAATTTGCGCACCTTCCCGTGCGTGAAAATCCTCGAGCAGAAGGGCCGGCTTGAGATTTTCGGTGCCTGGTTCGACATCTCCACCGGCGAATTGTGGGTCATGGACCGCAACACCGGCGATTTCGAGCGCCCCGCCTGAGGCTGACGCCGCTGGATCGTTGGTTCGGCCTTCCTGCCGGCTTGAAAGGGACGGCGTCTCCGGCCTAGCCTTGCGGGCAAGGAGACATCATGACCGCAAGACTGAACCCCGCAGCCTTTCGCCACCCTCTCGATGGCCGCCACCGGCCCATGTTCATCGGCGGCAAATGGGTGGACGCCCTGTCGTCGCGGACCTTTGAAACCCGCAATCCCGCAACTGGCGAGGTCATCGCCACCGTGCCGCGAGCCGGCAAGGAAGATGTCGATCTTGCCGTGGCTGCCGCGCGCAAGGCCTTCGACGGGCCGTGGAGCCGGTTCAATCCGCACGAGCGCCAGAAGCTGCTGCTTCGCATCGCCGATCTGTTCGAGCGCCACTGGGAGGAGATCTGCGTCTCCGACACGACGGATATGGGGCTGCCGATCGCCAGGGCGCGCGGCAACGCCAACCGGGTGCTCGGCATGTTGCGCTACTACGCCGGCATGGCCACCGCGATCCACGGCCAGACCGTCGACAATTCCCTGGCCGGCGACATCGTGTCCTTCACGCGCAAGGAGCCGGTCGGCGTCGTTGGCGCGATCATCCCATGGAACGCGCCGACGGCGGCATCTGTCTGGAAGATCGGTCCGGCGCTTGCCACCGGGTGTACCGTCGTTCTCAAGCCGTCGGAGGAGGCGCCGCTGACGCCGCTTCTGCTTGCCGAACTGATGGCCGAGGCCGGCGTGCCGGATGGCGTCGTCAACATCGTCACCGGCACGGGTTCGGAAGCCGGTGCGCCGCTGGCCGAGCATCCGGGTGTCGACAAGATCGTGTTCACCGGCTCGACGGCGACCGGCCAGAGCATCGTCCGCGCCTCCGCCGGCAATCTCAAGCGCGTCTCGCTCGAACTCGGCGGCAAGTCGCCGGTCATCGTCTGCGCCGATGCCGACATCGAGCGCGCCGTGCCGGTTGCTGCGATGTCGGTCTTTGCCAATTCCGGCCAGATCTGCATTGCCGGCTCGCGCCTGTTCGTCGCGCGTTCCATCCACGACGCATTTGTCGAGCGCCTTGCCGCCTACGCCAATGGGCTGCGCATCGGCAACGGCATCGATCCCGAAACAGAGATCGGCCCGCTCATTTCATCGCGCCAGCTTGAACGGGTCGAAGGTTATCTCGAGGCCGGCCAAAGGGAAGGGGCGCGGCTCGTCGCTGGCGGCCGCCGGCTTGGCGAAGGAGCGCTCGCCGCTGGCAATTTCGTCGCCCCGACTGTGTTTTCTGGAGTGACCGACGCAATGACGATCGCGCGCGAGGAGATATTCGGGCCGGTCATCTCTGCCATGCCGTTCGATACGCTCGATGAGGTGGTAACACGCGCCAACGATACGCCCTATGGCCTCGCCGCCGGAGTGTTTACCCGCGACCTCGCCACCGCGCACCAGTTGGCGAAGCGGCTGCGCGCCGGCTCGGTGTGGGTCAACACCTACCACGCCATCGATCCCGCGGTGCCTTTCGGCGGCTACAAGATGAGCGGCTACGGCCGCGAAGGCGGCGCAGAGCACCTGGAGGAATATCTGAGCACCAAGGGCGTCTTCATCCGCATCGACTGACCCGGGGCGTCGGCGCTCGTCAGCGCATCAGCTGGAACTCGTAAAGCCGGCGGTACAGTCCGCCGTTTTCCAGAAGCTCGGCGTGGCGTCCTTGTTCGGCAATCTTGCCCTTGTCCATGACCACGATGTTGTCGGCTTGGTGCACGGTCGACAGCCGGTGGGCGATGGCAATGGTCGTGCGCCCTTCCGACAGCAGCGCCAGCGCATCGCGGAACAGCGCCTCGGATTCTGCGTCGAGCGCACTCGTGGCTTCGTCAAGCAACAGGACATTGGCATTGCGCAGGATGGCGCGGGCAATCGAAAGGCGCTGTTTCTGGCCACCGGAAAGGAACGCACCGTTCTCGCCGACCTGGGTCTGATAACCCATGGGCAACGACATGATGAAGTCGTGCGCATTGGCTGCCTTGGCGGCTTCAATGACCTCTTCATCGGTGGCGGTTTCCCGCCCGAGGCGGATGTTGTGCATGATCGAGCCCGCGAACAGGAACGTATCCTGACTGACATAGGCGATGCGCTCGCGCAGCGAATGCAGCGTCGAATGGGAGATGTCCTGGCCGTCGAACCGGACCTCTCCGCTGTCGGGATCGTACATCCGCATGATCAGATTCATCACGGTCGACTTGCCGCTGCCCGAGGGGCCGACAAGTGCCGTCATCTTGCCCGGCGGGAAGGTCAGGTCGAGGTCGCGCAGCACCGGCTCGCCGTCATTGTAGGAAAAACTCACGTCCTTGAGTTCCACCGTGCCGTCACCGGCGGTCAACGGCTCTGCACCTGGCTTTTCCGACAGGGTCAGCGGCCGGTCCGCCAGTTCGAACATCATGCGCACGCCGACCAGGCCGGTCTCGAGAGAAACGCGCATGCGCGCCAGCCGTTTGGCGGGCTCATAGGCGAGGAGCAAGGCGGTGATAAAGGCCATGATACTGCCGGGCGTCTGCCCACCCTGGAGCACCAGATAGCCACTGACGAGCACTACGCCCGCGATGGCAAGCCCGGCGAGCGTTTCCATGATCGGGCTGGTGGCCGCTTCGAGCGCTGCGATCGAGTTGGCGCGCCTCTCGACGTCGCCCACGGCCTTATGCATCCGGCTCCGCATCAAGGTTTCGAGATTGAAAGACTTGACGATGCGCACACCGACAGTCGTCTCCTGCATGACCTGGACGATCTGGGCGAGAGATAGAAATTCGGCCTCCATGATCTGGCGCACTTTGCGCAGAAGCATGTTGACGCCAAAAATGGCGATCGGACCGACGATGAAGGCGACGAGCGACAAGGTTGGTTGCTGGATGACCATCACCGCGACCAGCCCGATCAGGGTGAACAGGTCGCGCACGAAGGACGTGACAATCAGATCGAGCACGGCGCGGGCCGCCTGCGCGTTGTGTGTGACACGCGTGATCAGTTCGGAAGAGGGCATCGCATGATAGAACGATATGCCCTGGGCCAGGATGCGATCGTAGATCTTGCGCTGGCGCTCGGCGATGATGGCGTTGCCGACGCGGCTCAGATAAAGCGACTGCACAAAGGTTGCGATGCCTTTGATTGTGAAGATGGCCGCCACTGCACCGGCAATCATGTAGACGCGGTATATGTCCCTGCCGACAACGAACTCGTTGGTGATGTCCTTCATGATCCAGGCGCTGGCTGCGGTCATGCCTGCCGTCACCAGCATGGCTACGATCGCCACCGAATAGCCAAGCGCATGCTTGCGGAAGGACTCCCGCACCAGTCTCCATATCAGTCGATGATTCTGCGTAGGACGAAAAAACGAAAGCAAATCAACGGGTCCTTGGACGGTGCTTCGGCGCGGAAGTCTATATAGAGGACCTGAGGCCGGAGGGAAACCGGCATTGGACGTTCCGTCCAGCGGCCAATAACGTCGTGGACAGGAAGGTGGGCGCGATTGCTGCCATATGCGTTTTCGCTTACGTTGACCAAACGATAAAAAGACGCCTTCGCCAACAACATCATCCCAGCCAGAGGTGGAAAGAATGAGCAGCAATTCCAGCAGTTTCGGCGTGTCGCGGCGTAGCCTCATCAAGGCTGCAGGTGCCTCGGCGGCCCTCGCAGCGGTGGGCCTGCCGGTCCGCGTGTTTGCCGCCGATCCGATCAAGGTCGCCGCCATCTACACCGTCCCCGTCGAACAGCAGTGGGTGAGCCGCATCCACAAGGCGGCAAACGCGGCGAAAGAGCGCGGCGAGATCGAGTATGTCTACTCCGAGAACACGGCAAACAACGACTATGAGCGCGTTATGCGCGAATATGCCGAAGCCGGTCACCAGTTGATCGTCGGCGAGGTGTTCGGCGTCGAGGACGCGGCGCGCGCGGTGGCCAAGGACTATCCGAACGTCGCCTTCCTGATGGGCTCGAGCTTCAAGCCGGACGCTGCCGTTCCGAACTTCGCCGTCTTCGACAACTACATCCAGGACGCATCGTACCTGTCCGGCATCGTTGCCGGCGCCATGACCAAGTCGAAGAACATCGGCATGGTCGGCGGCTATCCGATCCCCGAGGTCAATCGCCTGATGAACGCCTTCATGGCCGGCGTGAAGGAGAGCGCGCCCGACGCCAAGTTCCAGGTTGCTTTCATCGGCTCGTGGTTCGATCCGCCCAAGGCCAAGGAGACCGCCTTCGCCCAGATCGACGGCGGCGCCGACCTGCTTTACGCCGAGCGCTTCGGCGTCTCCGACGCGGCCAAGGAAAAGGGCGCACTGGCTGTCGGCAACGTCATCGACACCCAGGCCGACTATCCGGAAACGGTCGTCGCTTCGGCGCTGTGGCACTTCGAGCCGACGCTCGACAAGGCGATCGCGGAAGTGAAGGCCGGCACCTTCAAGGCCGACGACTATGGCGTCTATTCGTTCATGAAGAACGGCGGTTCCTCGCTCGCGCCACTCGGCACGTTCGAAAGCAAGATTCCAGAAGAGGTCAAGGCCAAGGTCGCCGAGAAGGAAAAGGCGATCAAGGACGGCTCCTTCACCGTCGAGATCAATGACGCCGAGCCGAAGTCGAGCTGATGACAGCGTTCTTCTCCCCGTTTACGGGGAGAAGATGCCGGCAGGCAGATGAGGGGCAGCGAATGCCTTTCCGATGCCGGCGCTGCCCCTCATCCGGCCCTCCGGGCCACCTTCTCCCCGTGAACGGGGAGAAGGGACCTCCAGCCGCCGCCGCTTCATGACAACAGAGCCCAGCATCGTCCTTCGCCTCTCCGGCATCACCAAGCGTTTCGGCCCGCTCGTGGCCAACGATGCCATTTCCTTCGACCTGCAGCGTGGCGAGGTCATCGCTCTGCTCGGCGAGAACGGCGCCGGCAAGACGACGCTGATGAACATCCTGTTCGGCCACTATGTCGCCGACGGGGGATCGGTGGAAGCGTTCGGCAACCAGCTGCCGCCGGGCGATCCGCGCGCCGCGCTCGATGCCGGCATCGGCATGGTGCACCAGCATTTCACCCTCGCCGACAACATGACGGTGCTGGAGAACATCTCGCTCGGCACCCAAAGCTTGTGGCGCCCGCGCCTTGACAGGGCCGCCGCGCGCCGGCGCATCGGCCAGCTCGCCGCCGATTTCGGCCTCGCGGTCGAACCGGACGCCACCGTCGCGTCGCTTTCGGTCGGCGAACGCCAGCGCGTCGAAATCCTCAAGGCGCTCTACCGCGACGCCCGCATCCTGATCCTCGACGAGCCGACGGCGGTGCTGACGCCGGCCGAAACCGACGCGCTGTTCCGCACGCTCAAGCTCCTCGTTGCCAAGGGGCTGTCGATCATCTTCATTTCGCACAAGCTCAACGAGGTGATGGCCGTCAGCGACCGCGTCCTGGTGCTGCGCTCGGGCCGCTTGTCCGGCGAGCGCCTGACGCGTGACACCGAACGCAAGGAACTGGCGGCGCTGATGGTTGGCCAGGAGGTCAAGCCGGCCGAGGTCGCAGCCGTCGAACCCGGCGCGGAGCTTCTGGTTCTCGACAACGTTTCGACCGCTCGCCGCAACGGCGCGGCGCTCGACCGCGTCTCGCTCAGCCTGCGCGCTGGCGAAATCACCGGGCTTGCCGGGGTATCCGGCAACGGGCAGGCTGCCCTTGCGGCGCTGATTTCAGGCACCGAGCGTCCCACCGCCGGCACGATCGTCATCGGCGGCGCGCCAATGGGCGAATGGTCGCCGCGCACGGCCCTCGGCCACGGCGTCGCCCGCATCCCCGAAGACCGGCACGCGGTCGGCACCATCGGCGACATGAGCGTGACGGAGAACGTCATCGCCGAGCGCTATCGCTCGGAGCGCTTCAGCCGGATGGGCTTTCTCGACTGGAAGGCGGCGCGCCGGTTCGCCGAAAAGATCATTGCCGACTACGACGTCAAATGCCCGTCGCCGGAGGCGCGCATCCGCCTGCTTTCGGGCGGCAATATGCAAAAGCTGATCCTCGGCCGTGCCCTCGATCCCGAGCCGGCGGTGATCCTCGCCAGCCAGCCGACGCGCGGGCTCGACGTCGGTGCGGTCTCCTATGTCCACCGCATGCTGCTCGCCGCGCGTCAAAGAGGGGCTGCGGTGCTGCTGATCTCGGAAGATCTCGAAGAGATCATGGCGCTCTCCGACCGCATCGTCGTGATGTCGAAAGGGCGGCTCTCCGCTCCATCGGCGCGCGGTGAAAGGACCATACGCGAATTGGGTGAACTGATGGCCGGACATGGCGACGAGCGAGGCGACCATGCGGCTTGAGCCGAAACCCGCGCCGTCGCTGGCGGTCACGCTGATCTATCCGGTCGCAGCGATAGCCGCGACACTCGTCTTCACGTCCCTGCTCGTGCTTGTCGCCGGCGCGTCGCCGCTGTCGGTGTTTTATCTCGTCGCCAAGGGAGCGGCAGGGTCGCAGTTCGCGCTGCTCGAAACCCTGACGCGCGCCACGCCGCTGATCTTCACCGGCCTTGCCGTTGCCGTCGCCTTCCGCGCCAAGCTATGGAACATCGGGGCGGAAGCGCAGCTCTATATCGGCGGCGTTGTGACGGTGGTGCTCGGCACGGGCGCGTTGCCTCTCGCCGCGCCCGTGCTCATCCCCGTCATCATGATCGCCGCGATGGCGGCAGGCGCTGCACTGCTGCTTGGCCCCGCCTTTCTGAAAACGCGCTTCGGCGTCGACGAGGTGGTCACCACGCTGCTGCTCAACTTCATCGTTCTGCTGTTCGTGTCGATGCTGCTTGAAGGCGTGCTAAAGGACCCGATGGGCCTTGGCTGGCCGCAGTCGCAAAAGGTCATTGCTGAAGCGCAACTGCCGCGCATCATCCAGGGCAAGAGGCTTCACTATGGCTTCGTCATCGCCATCGTCTCGGCCATCGTCGTCTGGGTCATCATGAAGAAGACTGCGCTCGGCTACGAAATGCGCGCCGTCGGCAACAATCCCGAAGGCGCGCGCTTCGTCGGCATTCCGGTCAACAAGGTGCTGATGAAGACCGCTGTGCTCTCGGGCGGCCTGGCAGCGCTTGCCGGCTTTTCCGAGGTTTCCGGGCTGAAGGGCAACCTGACGCTCGACCTGTCACCGGGCTACGGCTATTCGGGCATCGTCGTCGCCATGCTGGCGATGCTCAATCCAGTCGGCGTGATCGCCTCGGCGATCTTCGTTGCCGGTATCTTCGTCGGCGCGGATTCGATGAGCCGCGTCGCCAAGGTTCCGAGCTACATCGCCGACGTCATGGTCGCCACCTCGTTGCTGACGATGGTGGTGGCGATCCTTCTGACGCGGTTCAGGGTGAGGTGGAGGTGACCATGGACGCGCTTGAAATCCTCTTCACCGCCTCGTTCTGGGTCGCCGCCGTCCGCATCGCCTCTCCGCTGATCTTCGCCACCATGGGCGAACTGATCTGCGAACGGGCAGGGGTGCTGAATCTCGGCATTGAGGGGATCATGACGGCCGGCGCCTTCGCCGGCTGGTTCACCGTCTATGCCGGTGGCGACCTGTGGACCGGGGTGCTGGTGGCCGCCCTTGCAGGCGCTATGTTCGGCCTGCTGCACGCGACGCTGACGGTGCCGCTCGGCCTGTCGCAGCATGTCGTCGGCATCGGCATCACCTTGCTTGCCACCAGCCTGACCTATTTCACCTATCGCCTGGCGCTGCCGGAAGTGACGTCGCCGCCGAAGATCGAGGCGTTCCAGCCATTGCCGATTCCCGGCCTGTCGAAGATCCCGGTGCTGGGCGAAGCCCTGTTCACCCAGACGCCGCTGACCTATCTGGCTTTCCTCACCGTGGCCGTCGTTGCCTGGGTGCTTTACCGCGCGCCCGTCGGCCTCGCCGTTCGCGCAGCCGGCGAGAACCCGTCGGCTGTCGAGGCGCAAGGCATCTCCGTCACCGCCATCCGCATCGGCGCCGTGATGGCTGGCAGCGCGCTGATGGCGGTCGGCGGCGCCTTCCTGACAATGTCGGCGTTCAACTCGTTCTTCTTCGAGATGATCAACGGCCGCGGCTGGATCTGCATCGCGTTGGTGGTCTTCGGCTCCTGGCGGCCGGGCAAGGCGCTGATCGGCGCCATCCTGTTTGCCGCTTTCGACGCTTACCAGGTCCGGCTTCAGCAACTATCCGGCGGCATCGTGCCGTACCAGGTGTTCCTGATGATGCCCTACGCACTATCGATCCTGGCTCTGATCCTGGTGGCGCGCCGCGCTACCTATCCCAAGGCGCTGATGATCCCCTACCAGAAAGGCGAAAGATGAGCTTTGACCTGATCGTCCGTGGCGGCACGCTATCAGATGGAACCGTTGCCGATATCGGCATCAAGGGTGCCAAGATCGCCGCGATCGAACCGCGCATAGATGCTTCGGCCGGTCAGGTCGTCGACGCCTCTGGCAACCTCGTCAGCCAGCCCTTCGTCGATCCGCATTTCCACATGGATGCGACACTGTCCTACGGCCTGCCGCGCATCAACGCCTCGGGCACGCTGCTCGAAGGCATCTCGCTGTGGGGCGAGCTCAAGCCGCTGCTCACCCACGAGGCGGTGAAGGAGCGTGCGCTCGCTTATTGCGACTGGGCGGTGTCGATGGGCCTGCTCGCCATCCGCACCCATGTCGACACCTGCGACGACCGCCTGCTCGCCGTTGAAGCCCTGCTCGAGGTCAAGAAGGAGATCGCGCCCTACATCGATCTCCAACTCGTCGCCTTCCCGCAGGATGGGCTCTACCGCTCGCCGACGGCCCGCGCGAATACCATCCGCGCATTGGACATGGGCGTCGATGTCGTCGGCGGCATCCCGCATTTCGAGCGCACCATGGCCGATGGCACGCGCTCGGTGACGGAGCTGTGCGAGATCGCAGCCGATCGCGGCCTGATGGTCGACCTGCATTGCGACGAGACCGACGATCCGCTGTCGCGCCACATCGAGCAGCTCGCCTACGAGGCGCAGCGCCTGGGACTGCAGGGCAGGGCGGCCGGATCGCACCTGACGTCGATGCACTCGATGGATAATTATTACGTCTCGAAACTCCTGCCGCTGATTGCGGAAGCTGGCGTCTCGGCCATCCCCAACCCGCTGATCAACATCATGCTGCAAGGGCGCCACGACACCTATCCCAAGCGCCGCGGCATGACGCGCGTGCCGGAAATGCTGAAGGCGGGCATCCGCGTCGGCTGGGGTCAGGACTGCGTGCTCGACCCCTGGTACTCGCTCGGCACGGCCGACATGCTCGACGTCGCCTTCATGGGACTGCACGTTGCCCAGATGTCGTCTCCATCAGACATGCGCCGCTGCTTCGACATGGTCACCAAGGTGAATGCCGAGATCATGGGCCTCGACCATCTTGGCCTCGAAGTCGGCAAGACGGCGAGCCTCGTCGTGCTCGACGCCGGCAACCCGATCGAGGCGGTGCGCCTGCGCGCCGAAAGGCTCTGCGTCGTCGCCAGGGGCAAGGTCGTGGCCGAGCGTCCGAAGCGCGACACCGCGCTGTCGATCAAGGGCCGCCCGGCAACCATCAACCGCCGCCATGTGGTGCCGCCGCAGGGGAACTGAGACCGGGCGTTCAGGCTCCATCACCGTCTCGCTCTTTCCGAAGACCGGTCGCAGGCCTAGAATCGCCTTGCGGAATCAGGTTTGAATGCGAGGTGTCGCCATGAAGCCCAGAGCCATCTTGTTGCTGCTCGCTGCCGTCATGCTTGCCGGTTGCGTCTCGGCGGAGGAACAGCGCGCGCTCGACGAGGAAAAGTGCCGCTCCTATGGCTTCACCAAGCGCAACGACGCCTTTGCCGAGTGCCTGCAGCGCATCGAGCTCGACCGCCGCGCCGAGTTCCGGCGCCGCAGCGAGATCGATGACTGGGACCGGGCATTTGTCGTCTATCGCCCGATCATCGTGGCGCCGAAGCCCTAAAGAGCCACGCTGCGACGCAGCAACGCATGGCGAAAGCCAGTTTGCCCTCGCCAATATCGCCGTGACGGCCTAGATAGGCGCCTTCCGGACCCGTTGTCCGACGGACGCAGACACCATGACATTTCGACAAGCCCTCGCTCTCCCCAAGAGCAACCTCGTTCTCGCGGGCGTGCTGCTCATGCTTTTGGGCGACTTCATGTTCGCCCTCAATGACGCCATGGGCAAATGGCTGGTGACCAGCTTCTCCGTTGGCCAGGTGCTGTTCATCCGCTCTATCGGCGCGTTCATCATCCTTGGGCCGATGATCGCCAAGCAGGGTATCGCGCCGCTGACCAAGGTCGAGCGCCCTGGCCTGCAGGTGCTGCGCGTAGTGCTCGCCACGGCGGACACGGCGTTCTTCTATGCAGCGGTCGCTTATCTGCCGCTGGCCGACGTCATGACCTTCTACATGGCAGGCCCGATCTACATCGCGGCACTTTCACATTTCTTCCTCGGCGAAAAAGTTGGCTGGCGGCGCTGGATCGCCATCGTGCTCGGCTTCTGCGGCGTGGTCATCGCCTTGCGTCCTTCCACTGCCTCGTTGTCACTGGCATCGCTGTTTGCCATCGTCGGCAGTCTGTCGTTCTCGGTCACGCTGATTCTCAGCCGCAAGCTGCGCGCCACCAACGACACGACCCTGGTCACCTGGCAGACGCTGGGCGCGCTCGCTGTTGGCGCCATTCTGGCGATTGCCGACTGGCGTTCGCCGACAGCGCTAGACTGGTCTGCCATGCTTTTGCTCGGCGTTGTCTCGTGTGCCGCGCATCTGATGATCACGCGCGCGCTCAAGCTCGCGCCTGCGTCGCTGCTCGCGCCGCTGCAATATACGCTGCTGTTGTGGGCGGTGGTATTTGGCATCGCCTTCTTCGGCGACTATCCGGATGCGCAGGGATTGATCGGCTCGGCCATCATCGTGCTTGCCGGCCTGTTCATCTTCCACCGCCAGAAGGTTGTCGACAAGGCCGAACCCGAGACGGTGCCGACCAGCGTGCATTGAACGGGCGGCTGCGCGGTCGTCGCCAGCCTGCCGGCAAGTTCTCTCCGCCAATGAAGGGCGCGCGCTGGTCTGAAACGGCGGCGTCCTGGTCGCCGCCTCGCAATATGGGGTTCGTTCGAGGTGTTCTGGACCGTTGGTGGCTCCCGTCACGGTCACGGCATGGATTCCCGACACTCTCCGCTCGCTGCGCTCGCTCACGAGGTCGGGAATGACGGAAGTGGGGCCATCTCCGCAAATCCTTCAAAGTATGCGATTGGCGGTAACGACTGGCGGTGGCGGTGACGGCAAATGAAGCTCGTCATTCCCGACCTCGTGAGCGAGTGAAACGAGCGGAGAGTGTCGGGAATCCATGCCGTGACGGTCAAGGCACCTGCCAACGGTCAAGAAATTCGGGTCCAGTCGATAGCCGGCCGAAGCAGGCGTGGCCTACCGCCCAAGCACCAGCGCCCAGTAGCGCTTGTCGCTGCCCTTGGCTTCCCGAACATAGGCGAGGCCGAACTTGTTGAAGCGCGGGTCGAGCATGTTGCGGCGATGACCGGTGGAATTCATCCACATCGAAAACAGCTTGGCCGGCTCCATTCCGCCATGGGCGATGTTCTCGGCTGCAGCACCCGCGACGCCGTTGTCGTTCATGCGCGCGGCGAAATCCTTGCCCCAGCCGGTGGTGTGCTCCATCTTGCCGCTGCGCGCCATGTAGGCCGCCTGCTGGAGTGCGGCCTTTTCCAGTGCGGAGTCCGGGTTGAGCGGCGGCAAGCCATGTTCCGAGCGGATCGTCTGCAGGTAGGTGACGCCAGTGGCCGACGCGCCGGCGCCATCGCCGGCGACGTTGGAGCCCGTCTGGCAGGCGACCAAAAACAGCAGGGACCCAAGGGCGGTCGCCCGCATTGCCGTGCCTGTCAGTCGCGCCATGATGTTGTCCTTGTCTTGTCGTCCGTTTTCGGCCGACCGTTGATAAGGCAGATCATGGCTTTTTGGCGAGTGCTCAGCCTTTCACCCGCGCCGCAGCCGGATCGAACAGCGGCTCAAGATGCACGTTTGCCGGCACCCGCGTCATGGCCACCACCAATTCGTAATTGCCGCCAGTGACAAAGGCGTCGTCGACGCCGCTGGCGTTGCGGACATAGCCGAAGCCGACGTTCTTGCCGACAGTGTAGCCGTAGCCGCCGCTGGTCAGGTAACCGACCGCCTGGCCGTCGCGCAGGATTGTCTCGCGCCCGACAAGGACGACATCCTTGTCGTCGACGGTGAAGCAGGCGAGCCGCTTGGTCAGCGGTGCGTTGCCGAGCTTTTCCAGCGCCTTGCGGCCGAGGAAGTCGGCGTCCTTCCTGAGCTTCACCGCCCAGCCAAGACCTGCCTCGAACGGTGTGTCGTTGGGGGTGATGTCGGAACCCCAGGCGCGATAGCCCTTTTCCAGGCGCAGCGATTCAAGCGCGCGATAACCGATGGGGCGGATGCCGTGTGCTGCGCCCGCCGCCATCAGCGCGTCGAACACCTCGCCGGTGGCCTCGATCGGCACATGCAATTCCCAGCCGAGTTCGCCGACATAGGTGACCCGCAGCGCCCGCACCGTCGCACCGGCGATTGCGATCTCGCGCACATGGCCGAAGGGGAAGGCAGCGTTGGAAACCTCGGCATCGGTGACCCCTTCGAGCACTGTCCGCGCCTTCGGCCCCATCAGCGACAGCGTGCCGAACTGCTCGGTCACATCGACCAGCTTTGCGTCCAGCCCAGCCGGGATGTGGTCGCTGATCCAGGCGAGGTCGTGGGTGCGGAAGCCGGTGCCGGTGACGATATAGAACTTGTCGTCCGCCAGCCGCGCCACGGTAAGGTCGGCCTCGATGCCACCGCGCGTGTTGAGCAACTGCGTGTAGGTCAGCCTGCCCTTGGGCTTCGACACGTCATTGGCGCAGATGAAGTCGAGCGCCTTTTGCGCATCCTTGCCCGTCATTTCGTATTTGGCGAAGGACGACTGGTCGAAGACGCCCACCGCCTCGCGCACATGCCGGTGCTCGTCGCCGACCGGTGCGAACCAGTTCTGCCGGCCCATGGCGTAGACGTCCTTTGGCTCCACGCCCTCCGGCGCGAACCAGTTGGGTCGCTCCCAGCCGAGCTTGGAGCCGAACACGGCGCGGTGCTTCTTCAGCCGCTCATAGAGCGGCGAGACGATGTAGGGCCGGCCGCTCGCATATTCTTCGTGCGGATAGCCGATCGTGTAGTGCTTGCCATAGGCCTCGAGCGTACGGTCCGACACCCACTGGCGGTCGCGGTGCAGGCCCGAAAAGCGCCTGATGTCGACCACCCAGAGGTCCAGCGGCGCCTCGCCGTCGACCACCCATTGCGCCAGCACCCAACCGGCGCCGCCCCCCGAAGCGATGCCGAAGGCGTTGAAGCCCGCGCCGACGAACATGTTCGAACATTCCGGCGCTACGCCGAGGATGAAATTGCCGTCGGGCGTAAAGCTCTCGGGACCGTTGATCATCTGCTTGACGCCGACATCGGCCAGTCCTGGCACGCGCTCGATCGCCTGCACCATGTGTTGCTCGAAGTGATCAAAATCGTCGTCGAACAGGCGGAACTCCCAGTCGTTGGGCACGTCGCCTGTGGTCCAGCCTTGCGGGTTCGGTTCGTAGCCGCCCATGACCAGCCCGCCGACCTCTTCCTTGAAGTAAGTGCGGCGGTCGGGATCGCGCAACGTCGGCGCGTCGGTGGCGAGGCCTGCCAGCTTCTCGGTGATGATGTACTGGTGCTTGACCGGCTGCAGCGGCACGTTGATGCCCGCCATTGCACCCAACTGGCGCGCCCACTGGCCGGCGCAGTTCACCACCTTGTCGCAGGTGATGTCGCCCTGGTCGGTCATAACCTTCAGGATGCGGCCGTCCTTCATCTCGAAGCCGGTCACGCGCACGTTCTCGAACAATTTCGCGCCATGCATGCGCGCGCCCTTGGCCAGCGACTGGGTGATGTCGGATGGGCTCGCCTGGCCGTCGGTCGGCAACCATGACGCACCGACGAGGTCCGAGGTATCCATCAGCGGCCACATGCGCTTGACCTCTTCGGGCGACACCAGTTGCATGTCCATGCCGAAGCTTTTCGCCGTCGTCGCCAGCCTTTTGTACTCGGTCCAGCGATCCTGGTTGGTGGCGAGGCGCAGGCAGCCCGTCATCTTCCAGCCGGTGGCAAGCCCGGTCTCGGCCTCCAGCCCCTTGTAGAGTTCGACCGAATATTTGAGCACCCGGGTGATCGAGGCCGATGAGCGCAGCTGCCCCACCAGCCCCGCCGCATGCCAGGTCGAGCCCGAAGTCAGCTTGCCCTGATCGAGCAGGATGACGTCGGCCTTGTGGTCGCGGGCGAGGTGGTAGGCTGTCGAGCAGCCGATGATGCCGCCGCCGATGACGACGATCTGGGCATGCGAGGGAAGGGCCATGATCAGAGCTTTCCGTATTGCGTGCGATAGGTTTCGAGCGCCGCCTCGAGCTTGTCGAGGTTCTCGGCGGTGTAGGCGACATAGTCGACGCCTGGGGCGGAGAGGTGGATCTCCGAGACCATGCTCCACATCGCCTCGCGCAACAGCGAGGCGCATTGCATGGCTTGATGCGAGCGGCGGATCGCCTGGTCCGGCTTGTCGCCGAAATAGGAGGTCAGGAGTTCGTCCGACTCCTCCGCCGTCATGCCGGCATTGGAAGCGGTGCCGGCAAGGTCGAACATCGCGGTCGAGAAGCCGGCATATTCGAAGTCGATGAGCCAGAGCCTGTCGCCGTCGTCGAGGAAGTTGGCCGGCAACAGGTCGTTGTGGCCGAAGACGATCGGCAGCGGCGCCTGCGCCTGTTCCAGCCGGTCCGCCAAGTCCAGATAGCGTGGCAGCTCCGCTGCCATCCTGCTGCCGCCTGCGGCCAGCGTGCGGGCATAGTCGCGGATGACGTGAAAGGCCCAGAACATGAAGCCCGGTCCGGATACATGCTTCGGCATCTCCGTATGGAAGCGCCGTATCATGTGCGCGATGCGCGCTGCGTTGGCGCGCACGTCGTCGGCGCCGTAGGTCTTGGCGCCGAGGAACTCGCTCACCATCACGCCCGGCGCGGCGTAGCGCAGTTCGGGCGCAAAGCCTGCCTCGTGGGCGGCGCGCGCCACCATCACCTCGCGCTCGCGAGAGACGTGGTGGAACGGATAATCCTTGCCGAAGCGGGCGACGTGGCGGCCATTGCGGTCCTCGACCAGCCAGCTCTCATTGCTGATGCCGCCCTTGAGCGGCGAAATGGTCACGACGCCGTTCCACAGCGGCAACGCGCGAATGCGATCTTCGCTCGACGTCATCGGCCCCTCCATGCTGTGCACGACGCGTTCCAGGCGGTCGCGCCTTTTTCTTATTGGGGGTAGTCTCACGCAGCGGAACGACCGATGTCAACGCAGCTTTGTGGCTTTATTTGCTTTTATGACTGTATTTGTTGGGAAGTGACGGCAATTCGTATTGAACCAGTCAGTTCTATCGTCAGAAGCGGCCGCGCCGCACCACCGTTGACCAAGGCAGCTCGATGAACCACTCCAAGCGTCACAGCGAAATCCTGCGCCTGCTCGAGGATGAAGGCACGATCACCATTGCCGACCTCGCCGACAAGCTCGGCGTGTCGCTCGAAACCGTGCGCCGCGATGTCAAACCGCTGACTTCGGACGGCTCGATCCTCAAGATGCACGGCGCCATCGGGCTGCCGTCGGTGGTGGGCGAAGCGCCGTTCGAACGGCGCATGCGCGAGAACGCCGATGCCAAACGCGCTATCGCCAGGTCCGTCGCCGCAACCATCCGCGACGGCGAGTCGGTGATGCTCGACACCGGGACGACCACCAGCTACCTGGCGCGCGAACTGCTCGGCCATCGCCGGCTGACGGTCGTCACCAACTCGTCCGACATCGCCCGCACGCTGGCCACCATCAACGGCAACAAGGTCTACATGGCGGGGGGCGAATTGCGCAGCGACAGTGGCGCCGCCTTCGGCGTCTCGGCCATCGAATTCGTCAGCCGTTTCGCCGTCACCCATGCGGTAATCTCGGCGGGCGCGGTCGACCTTGCCAACGGCGTCATGGACTACAATCTCGAGGAAGCGGAATTCGCCCGCGTCGTGCTGTCGCGCGGCCAGCGCGCGATCGTCGTCACCGATCATACCAAGTTCGGCCGCCAGGGACTGGTCCAGGTCTGCGGTTTTGGCGGCTTCGGCGAGCTGTTCACCGACAGGCAGCCGTCGCCCGAACTGGCGCAGGCGTTGGCGGACGCCGCGACATCGCTCCACGTCGCCGGCGCCTAAGAGGTTTCAGGCCGCCGGGAAGACCAGCTTGAAGCCGGCACCCTTGTTTGCGCCGCGCGCCCGATCGACCAGACGCGCTCGACAGGCTTGACTTGGAGGTCACGCGTGTTGGACACACCTTCCGCAACATTCCTCCGGCCTCGGTTTACCGTATCGTCAGGATGAAACCGGCCAAGAGCTACGACTGGCGCTTCGCATGATCCCTTCCTTTCTCGGTTTCGGCCTTGTCGGCGCAGCCTGCCTCGCCTTCACCGAAAAGATCTCGCCGGTGCCGCCGTCGCATGTCCTGCTGCTTTTCCTCGGCATGACTGTTGCGCCAGACGTTCCCACGCTCGTCCAGTTCATGGCGGCGACCACGGTCGGTTCGACGCTCGGCTCGATGATCTGGTATGCGGGTGGTACGCGGCTCGGCCACGAACGCGCCGACGCCTTCGTCAAGCGCTTCGGCCGCTACGTATTCCTTCGTCACGAAACCTATCAGCGGCTGGCCCAGGCCTATCGCCGCAACAATTTCCGCGCGTCGCTGGTGGCGCAGCTGGTGCCCGTCGCGCGCACCTACCTGGCACTCGAAGCCGGCGTTCTCCGGCTGTCGTTCCTACCCTTTGCGCTGGCAACGCTGATCGGCGCTTTCCTCTGGAGCGGCGCGTTTCTCATCGGTGGTTATCTGATGCGCGACGGCGACCACGACCCGGTGACGATTGGCTTCCGCATCGTCGCCATCGTCGTCGTCGCCGAAATCGTGTTCATTCTGGCACTGCGTCAAAGCGCCCGAAAGGCACCCGAAACGTCAGCCCCGAAACCGGACCAGGCTTTCGGGGAGCACGATGCGCAACCTTGACAGATCAGCGCGCCCTTCGGGCGGGCCTTGTCATTCGACGACGCGATAGATGTTCCAGTAGGACGAGCCGGACACGACGAACGGTTCGAGTTGCTTGCCCCATTTGGCATGGGCGTCGATCCTGGCGATCTTGGCGAACATGTCTTCCAACTGCGCCAGGCTCTCCACGGTGTGGTTCACTTCGATGGTGGCTTCCTTGGCGCCGATCGATCCGCTCAGGATCTGCATCGCCATCTTGTCGACTCCGGCCTGGGGGCCGATCTCACGTTCCCATTGGCGCATCAACTCGATAGCGCTCTGCTTGTGCCCGAAGCGGGCATCGATCTTCCACCGTGCCACGAACATCATGCTCTCCCATCAGGGTTGCATGGCCTCCTGCGGCGCCATCATAATCCTCGCGCATGCGCTGCGACAGGGGCTGCATGGAAGCAAAACGGCGACGCCACGGGTTCGTGCGTCGCCGCTGGCATGGTGTGTCCGGGTGTCTGTGCCCTAGGCTGCGTCCTGCCTGGGCCGCCTGATGCTGGCCGAAGCCTCAATGACCGTCGGCTTCATGCCTGCCCCGCCGGCGTCCACCATCTCGAAGAACTGGCGCCGCATGCGCGGATCCCAGAACTTGTTGATGTGTTCGGCAATGCCGGCCACGCCCTCGTCATGCGGCTTGGAATCGAAGAACGTCGCGATCTGGTTTGCCATGTAGACGAGCTTCTGCTTGGTGCTCATCCTGTCTTCATCGTCATGCGACATTTTTCGCGGCTCCGGTATTCACACGATCTGGATGGGTAAAGATGTCGAAATCGTCGCCGCGCACCAGCGCCACGAGCGTCATGCCGGCCTGCTCGGCAGTGCGGACGGCCAAAGCCGTGGGTGCCGAGACAGCGATGATGAAGGGCGCACCGATGGCCGCCGTCTTTTGCACCATCTCGACCGAGACGCGGCTGGTCACCACGACAGCGCCCGAGCTGCCGTCGATGCCGGCCAGGCTGAGCGCCCCGGCCAGCTTGTCGAGGGCATTGTGGCGACCGACGTCCTCGCGCGCCGCGACCACGCCCTTGCCGGGTATGTAGAAGCCGGCGGCATGAACCGCACCCGTCTCGGCATGCAGCGGCTGCATCTTCGACAGCATCTTCACCGCCTGCACGATGTCGTCGGCGCAAAGGTGGAGCGTCGGCCGGTGCACGTCGCAGACCGAGCGCATCGCTTCCTCGATCGACTCGATGCCGCAGAGGCCGCAGCCCACCGGTCCGGCGAGGCGGCGCCTGCGCTGCTCGAAGCGCGTATTGGCCTTGTCGAGCAGCCTGATCTGGATGTCGATCCCGGCCTCGACGTCGAGCACCTCGATGGCCTCGATCTCGGCTGCCGAACCGACGATGCCTTCGGTCAGCGAGAAGCCGAGCGCGAAATCCTCGAAATCGGCCGGGCTCGCCATCATCACCGCATGCGTTGTGCCGCCGTAGGACAGCGCCACCGGCGTCTCCTCCGGCACCATGCGGTTGGCGACCGCCGTCCCGCTCGCCCGGCGGGCGAGGCGGGAAGTCTGGGTGATCGCGGGGCGGGCGGTCACTGCAGGGCTACTCCGCCGCTTCCAGCTGGCCGGCGATGCGGCGGCTCTGCTGTGCCTGCTCGTTGTACTCCTTCTGCCAGTCCGACGGACCGTTGGAAGGCGATACCTGCACCGCCGTCACCTTGTACTCCGGACAGTTGGTCGCCCAGTCCGAGAAGTCGGTGGTGATGACGTTGGCCTGCGTGTCGGGGTGGTGGAAGGTGGTGTAGACCACGCCCGGCGAGACCTTGTCGGTGATCGTCGCGCGCAGGGTCGTTTCACCGGCGCGGCTGACCAGCCGCACCCAGTCGCCGTCGCGCAGGCCGCGATTTTCGGCGTCGTGCGGGTGGATCTCCAGCAGGTCCTCGTCATGCCAGGCGACGTTCTCGGTGCGCCGGGTCTGGGCACCGACATTGTACTGGCTGAGGATGCGGCCGGTGGTCAGGAGCAGCGGGAAGCGCGGGCCGGTCTTTTCGTCCGTCGCCACATATTCGGTGCGGATGAACTTGCCCTTGCCGCGGACGAAGCCGTCGATGTGCATGATCGGCGTGCCTTCCGGCGCCTTTTCGTTGCACGGCCATTGCACCGAGCCCATTTTATCGAGCAGGTCGTAGGAAACCAGCGCGAAGGACGGCGTCGTCTGGGCGATTTCGTCCATGATCTCGGTCGGATGCCGGTAGGCCCAGGCAAGACCCATTTCCGTGGCGAGCAACTGCGTCACTTCCCAGTCGGCATAGCCATTCTTCGGCGACATCACCTTGCGCACGCGGTTGATGCGGCGTTCGGCGTTGGTGAAGGTACCGTCCTTCTCGAGGAAGGTCGAGCCCGGCAGGAAGACATGGGCGTAGTTGGCGGTCTCGTTCAGGAACAGGTCCTGCACCACCACGCACTCCATGGCGGCGAGACCGGCCGAGACGTGCTTGGTGTCGGGGTCGGACTGCAGGATGTCCTCGCCCTGGATGTAGATGCCCCTGAACGTGCCGTCGACGGCCGCGTCCAGCATATTCGGGATGCGCATGCCCGGCTCGTCGTCGAGCTTGACGCCCCACAGGCTGTCATAGATGTCGCGCACCGCGTCGCCGGAGATGTGGCGATAGCCCGGCAGTTCGTGCGGGAACGAGCCCATGTCGCACGAGCCCTGTACGTTGTTCTGGCCGCGCAGCGGGTTCACGCCGACGCCCGGCCGGCCAATATTGCCGGTCAGCATGGCGAGGTTGGCGATGCCGATGACGGTCGTCGAGCCCTGGCTGTGCTCGGTCACGCCGAGGCCATAGTAGATCGCGCCGTTGCCGCCCGTGGCGTAGAGACGGGCCGCGCCACGGATGGTTTCCGCCGGAACGCCCGACAGCTTCTCGACTTCCTCGGGGCTGTGGCGCGGATCGGAGACGAACTCGGCGTAGTCCTGGAATTCCGACCAGTCACAACGGTCGCGGATGAACGCCTCGTCGAACAGGCCTTCGGTGACGATGACATGCGCCATCGCGGTGACGACGGCAACATTGGTGCCCGGCTTGAGCGCCAGGTGGTGCTCTGCCTGGATATGCGCAGACTTCACCATCTCGGTGCGGCGCGGATCGATGACGATCAGCTTGGCGCCGGCGCGCAGGCGCTTCTTGAGGCGCGAGGCAAAGACCGGGTGGGCCGAAGCCGGGTTGGCGCCGATGATCAGCGCGACGTCGGTGTGCTCGACCGAATCGAAGTCCTGCGTGCCCGCCGAAGTGCCGTAGGTCTGGCCGAGGCCGTAGCCGGTCGGCGAGTGGCAGACGCGGGCGCAGGTGTCGACGTTGTTATTGCGGAAGCCCTGGCGGATCAGCTTCTGGACGAGGTAGGTCTCCTCGTTGGTGCAGCGCGACGAGGTGATGCCGCCGACCGAGGTGCGGCCGTACTGGTACTGGATACGGCGGAATTCCCTGGCGGTATGGGCGATCGCCTCTTCCCATGACACTTCGCGCCACGGGTCGGTGATCTTCTCGCGGATCATCGGGTTGAGGATGCGCTCCTTGTGCGTGGCGTAGCCATAGGCGAAGCGGCCCTTGACGCAGCTGTGGCCGCGGTTGGCCTTGCCGTCCTTCCACGGCACCATGCGCACCAGCTCTTCGCCGCGCATCTCGGCCTTGAACGAGCAGCCGACGCCGCAATAGGCGCAGGTGGTGACGACAGAGTGCTCGGGCTGGCCGATCTGGATGACCGACTTTTCGGTAAGCGTCGCCGTCGGGCACGCCTGCACGCAGGCGCCGCAGGATACGCATTCGCTGTCGAGGAACAGTTCGTGCGCGCCGGGCGAGACGCGGCTGCCGAAGCCGCGGCCCTCGATGGTCAGCGCGAAAGTGCCCTGCACCTCTTCGCAGGCCCGCACGCAGCGCGAGCAGACGATGCACTTGGACGGATCGTAGGTGAAGTAGGGGTTGGACTCGTCCTTGGCCATCCACTTGAAGTTTTCGACGCCGTCATTCTTGGCGCGAACATGGTTGTCGCCGTCGTAGCCGTAGCGCACGTCGCGCAGGCCGACGGCACCGGCCATGTCCTGCAGTTCGCAGTCGCCATTGGCCGCACAAGTCAGGCAATCGAGCGGATGATCGGAGATGTAGAGCTCCATGACGCCCTTGCGGATGTCCTTGAGCCGGCCGGTCTGTGTGTGGACCACCATGCCGGGCATGACCGGCGTGGTGCACGAGGACGGTGTGCCGTTGCGGCCCTCGATCTCCACCAGGCAGAGCCGGCAGGAGCCGAACGCGTCGACCATGTCGGTGGCGCAGAGTTTTGGAATGGCAATGCCCGCTTCCATCGAAGCGCGCATGATCGAGGTGCCCTCGGGCACGGTCACCTCGAAGCCGTCGACGGTCAGCGTGACCTGCTTTTCGGACCTGGAGGCAGGGGTGCCGAAGTCGATTTCGTGTACGAGACCCATGATGCTGTCTCCTATTCCGCTGCCTGGGCGACCGCTGCCGGCCGGAAATCTTCGGGGAAATGGTTGATGGCGCTCATGACAGGGTAGGGCGTGAAGCCGCCGAGCGCGCAGAGCGAACCAAACTTCATCGTGTTGCAGAGGTCGGTCACCAGCGCGAGCTGCTTTTCCGGCTCGATGTTCTGCTTGAGCTTGTCGAGCGTTTCGACACCGCGCGTCGAGCCGATGCGGCAGGGCGTGCACTTGCCGCAGCTTTCGATTGCGCAGAATTCCATGGCGAAGCGTGCCTGCTTCAGCATGTCGGCGCTGTCGTCGAACACGGTGATGCCGGCATGGCCGATCAGGCCGTCCTTGGCCGCGAAGGCTTCGTAGTCGAAGGGCGTGTCGAACAAAGCGCGCGGGAAGTAGGCGCCGAGCGGGCCGCCGACCTGCACCGCCTTGACCGGACGGCCGGTCGCGGTGCCGCCGCCGATCTCGTCGACGATCTCGCCCAGCGTCAGGCCGAAGGCCACTTCGAACAGGCCGCCATGCTTGACGTTGCCGGCGATCTGGATCGGGATGGTGCCGCGCGAGCGGCCCATGCCGAAGTCCTTGTAGTACTGTGCGCCCTTGTCCATCACGATCGGCACGGAAGCGAGCGAAATCACGTTGTTGATGACGGTCGGCTTGCCGAACAGGCCCTGGATTGCCGGCAGCGGCGGCTTTGCTCGCACAACGCCGCGCTTGCCTTCCAGGCTGTTGAGCAGCGAGGTTTCCTCGCCGCAGACATAGGCGCCGGCACCGGAGCGAATCTCTATGTCAAAGCCTTGGGAGGATCCGAGAACGCTCTTGCCCAGAATGCCGGCGCGGCGTGCGACCTTCACCGCCTTTTCCATCGCCGCGATGGCGTGCGGATACTCGGAGCGGATGTAGACGTAGCCCTTGGTCGCATGGGTCGCGAGGCCGGCGATCGCCATGCCTTCGATCAGCACGAAGGGGTCGCCCTCCATGATCATGCGGTCGGCGAAGGTCGCGGAGTCGCCTTCGTCGGCGTTGCAGACGATATACTTCTGCTCGCCCGGCGTATCGAGAACCGTTTTCCACTTGATGCCGGTCGGGAAGCCGGCGCCGCCACGGCCACGCAGGCCGGACTCGGTCACCTGCTTGACGATGTCGGCAGGCGCCATCGCGACCGCGTTGCGCAGGCCGGTCAGGCCGCCATGGGCCTCGTAATCGGCCAGCGACAGCGGGTCGGTGATGCCGCAGCGGGCGAAGGTAAGGCGCGTCTGCTTGGCGATGAAGGGAAGCTTTTCCGGATCGCCGAGCGAAAGCTTGTGCTGGCCGCCTGAGACGAGGCCTGCGTCGAACAGCGATGCGACGTCCTTGGCAGAGACCGGGCCGTAGGCAATGCGCCCGGCTTCGGTCGCAACTTCGACCATCGGCTCGAGCCAGTACAGGCCGCGCGAGCCGTTGCGCACGATCCTGGCGTCGATGCCGCGCGCGGCAATTTCTTTCTCCACCGCCTTGGCGACCTTTTCGGCGCCAAGCGAAAGCGAACCCGAATCGCCGGGAATGTAGATCGTCACGCTCATGAGCGGATCTCCTCGGCGATTTCATCGATCTTGTCGGCGTCGAGACGGCCGATCACTTCGCCGTCGAGCATCGCGGCGGGCGCGCAGGCGCACAGGCCGAGGCAGTAGATCGGCTCCAGCGTCACCGCACCGTCCTTGCTCGTCTCGTGGAAACCGATGCCGAACTTCTGCTTGATCTGGGCGGCAATCGCGTCGCTGCCCATCGACTGGCAGGCTTCCGCCTGGCAGACCTTGAGGACATGACGGCCGGCCGGGTGGTGGCGGAAGTCGTGGTAAAAGGTGAAGACGCCGTGAACTTCGGCGCGCGACAGGTTCAGCGCCTCGGCGATGATCGGCAGGGTCTCCTGCGGAACGTAGCCGAACTCCTCCTGGATGCCATGAAGAATCGGGATCAGCGGACCCTCGAGGCTCTTCATTTCGCTGATCACTGCGGCGGTTTTCGCGGCAATTTCGGTACTTGCTGGCTGCATGACCACGCAGCGCCCTCCCTGACACTGGCGCCATCTTGGGCGCTATGACCCTATTGAACCCGATCTGGACGACCTGAATCAATAAAGATGTTTCGTCACATGATAAAAATTTTCTATCGAGTGGACAAACAGGAGGTAATTGTAGCTCAGACCTTGCGGCGGAAATCGCCTGCCAGCGCCATGGCTTCGTCAAGCAGCGCCTGCACCAGCGTCGTATTCGGATCGCGCCGCGCCACCACCAGGCCGACGGTGTGACTGGCATCCGGCTCGACGATCGGAATTGCCCGGATAGGCTCGGCGAAACCGAACGTTTCCGCGAGGTTCAGCGGCATGATCGACGACCATTTGCCGGTCCTGATGTGCGAGAACAGCACGATCATCGAGTTCGATTCGAGCGTCGGCCGCACCTGCACGCCGGCGTCTGCCAGGTGCTGGTCGATGATGCGGCGGTTCTGCATGTCGGGTGTCAGCAGGCACAGCGGCAGCGTGCTGACCTCTTCCCATGTCACTTTCTGACGATCGGAATATTCGTTCCCCACCGCCGTGATCAGCTGGTAGCGCTCGGCATAGAGCGGCACGCTGGTCACCCGACCAAGCGGCTCGTTGTCGAGATAGGTGATTCCAGCGTCGATCTCGAAATTACCGAGCAGCGACAAAACCTCGATCGATGTGCGCGACAGGATCGAGAAGGTGATGCCGGGGTGCTTGTCGCGCATCGGCGTCGTCAGTTTCGGCACCATGGCCAGCGCGGTCGGAATGGCGGCGATCCGCATGCGTCCCGACAGGCCGTGGCGCGCGGCGCGCATTTCGTCGCGCATGGCGCGGGTGTCGCCGACGATCCGCCGCGCCCAGTCCAGCACCTGCCGTCCCTCGGGCGTCAGTCCCTGGAAACGCGAGCCGCGCTGCACCAGCATGACGCCCAGGATATCCTCGAGCTGCTTGATGCCGGCCGAAAGCGTCGGCTGGGTCACGCCGCATTCCTCGGCGGCGCGCCCGAAATGTTGTTGTCTGGCCAGTGCGATGAAGAATTCAAGCTTGTCGATCATGCTGCGAAGCTATCTGCAGCCGCCAGCTTGCGCCAGACTGGTTTGCGCTGTGGGCGGAATGCTTCCCTACTGGTTGATCAGGCTCAGTATGTTCCCGTCGGGATCCTTGAACCAGGCCACCCGCAACTCGCCGAAGACATGCACGTCGCCGTCGAGCTGGGTGTCGGGCATGTCGTAATGCTCGAAGGTCACGCCCCTGAGCTTCAGTTCCTTGACCAGCCTGGCGATGTCGCCGCCCACTGCCCAGGTAACGGCCGTTGCCTTGTTGGTGCCGGCGAAGTCGGAACGGTAGACGTTGACGAGCGAGCTGCCGCTCTTGAGCACCGCGACCTCTTCACCCATGGCCTCGACCTGCGTCAGGCCGAGCGTGCCGATGTAGAAGTTCTTGGCGCGGCCGAGGTCCTTGACCGCGATGTTGGCGATGGCATTGGTATGACCCAGCATGGTGTCCTCCTTCGCAGGTTTAGACGGCGCCGGCGCAAGCGCCTCGTCCGCCGCGGCGTACGAGGCTGGCGTTCAGCCCCGCTCGGCGATGGCCTTGAGACTGGCAAGGCCCTTTTCGAAGTCCTTGCCGATCATCTTGTCGAAGTTCATGACGGTCTGCATCACTTTGGTCATGAAAGGCGCGGGACCGCGCATCATCCAGTTCACGCGGCTCGCCTGGCCCTGCGGCAGAACCGTGAACTCGGCCACGTTGTGCGCCTCGAAAGGCCTGAAGAAATCGAGCTTGATGGCGACCTTGCTCGGGACGAAGGCCTCGACGATCTCCATGCGGCCCGAGCCGACTTTCTTGTTGCCGTCCCATTCGTAGACCGCGCCGCGGCCGCGTTCTGCGCCGCTCATCTTGCGCTTGAGGTCGGGGTCCAGCCCCTCCCATGGCGACCAGTCGCGCCATTTGTGGAAGTCGTCGATCAATGCGAACACCGTTTCCGGTGCGGCAGCGATGTCGGTGGAGCGCTGGACGACGAAGCTGTCTGGCCTGGAAGCGGCGAGCGCCAGAATGGCGAGTATCGCCAAGACGATGATCCCGAGGATGATGGCGAGTATGGTCATGTCAGTTCCTCACCGGACATACCTTAACGAACGAACGGGATCAGAGCCCGGACCCGATCGTCGCGCAAGTAGAGACCACCCCAGATCATCAGGCCGAGATAGACGCCGAACAGCGTGTGCGTGAACAGCGGATTGCCGATGCGCACATGGATGGCGATGGCGCCGCCGAGATATCCGGTCAGGAGGATGGCGCCAAGCACTGCGGTGCGCGGCCAGGCGTAGAGCGCCGTGCAGGCCAGCGTCAGCACGCCAAGCGTGCGGGCGAGTTCCGGCGGAAAGCCGAGCGCGGCGGTGGTGTCGAGCACCACCTGCAGCGGCACGAGCTTGATCGCCGCGTCGAAGATCAGGAAGGCGATGACCAGGCCGCTGAGCGCGCGACCTGTCCACAGGGCGGAATTGGATATGGCGGATGTTTCGATTGCCGAATGCATGACGTCGTTGCCTCGTTGGTGTCTGCTCCAAGGACGCTGCAGCCTGAACGGATCCGACATGCCGGTCGAAAAATCTTTGTCCTCTTGATAGATGGGGCGGCGATCCGCTTTGCCAACCGTCTGCTCCCTGCCTGTTCGGGTAGCTTGGTTCTTTTGCCGAACTGCATTATCTCAAGGCCAACAGGGAAAAGCAGGTTCGCCAAATGACAGTCACCAAAGAAATCGTTGTGGAGCGTCTCAAGACGGTCAACGGTCCGGATTTCTCGGGCAACATCGTCGATCTCGGATTGGTCTCCGACATCTTCATCGCTGACGGCAAGGTGTTCTTCTCGATCACCGTGCCCGCCGCGCGCGCCCAGGAGATGGAGCCGCTGCGCGCCGCAGCCGAGCGCGTCGTCAAGGCTATTCCCGGTGTCAACGGTGCCGTCGTGGCGCTGACTGCCGAGAAAAAGGGCGGCGGCATGGAAGCGCCGGTGCCGCAGCGCCCGGCACCTCCGCGCCCGGCAGCCGCGCCCGCAGCACGCCCCGCACCGCATGCGCCCGCCTCGCAAAGCCAGGGCAAGCGCGGCGTGCCAGGCATCGCCTCGATCATCGCTGTTGCTTCCGGCAAGGGCGGCGTCGGCAAGTCGACGACGGCAGTCAACATCGCGCTTGGCCTGGCCGCCAAAGGTCTCAAGGTCGGCGTGCTCGATGCAGACATCTACGGCCCGTCGATGCCCAAGCTGCTCGGCATCCACGGCCGGCCGGAAACGGTCGACGGCAAGATCCTCAAGCCGATGCAGAACTACGGTCTCAAGGTCATGTCGATGGGCTTCCTCGTCGACGAGGAGACGCCGATGATCTGGCGCGGCCCGATGGTCATGTCGGCGTTGACCCAGATGCTGCGTGAAGTCGAGTGGGGTCTGCTCGACGTGCTCATCGTCGACATGCCTCCCGGCACCGGCGACGCCCAGTTGACCATGGCCCAGCAGGTGCCGCTGGCCGGCGCCGTCATCGTCTCCACCCCGCAGGACCTGGCCCTGATCGACGCCCGCAAGGGGTTGAACATGTTCAAGAAGGTCGACGTGCCGCTGCTCGGCATCGTCGAGAACATGAGCTATTTCGTCGCCCCGGACACCGGCAAGCGCTACGATATCTTTGGCCATGGCGGCGCGAAGAAGGAGGCCGAACGGCTGGGTGTGACCTTCCTCGGCGAAGTGCCGCTGGAAATGGGCATCCGTGAAAGCTCCGACGCAGGAGCGCCGGTCACGGTGGCCAGGCCCGACAGCGTCGAGGCGAAAACCTATCGCGACATCGCCACCAAGGTCTGGGAGCGGTTGCAGGAAGAAAAAGACGCCTCGGAAGCTGCCACGCCGACCATCGTGTTCGAATAGGAGAGGGGCCTACGGCTCCCAGCTCTCCTTCGGGGGCCATGGGTCTTTCTTTGAAAGGTATCGCGGGAGCGGGTCAGGCCTCGCTGGCCAGATAGGCCGGCAGGTCGGCGATCGAATCGAGCACCACGTCAGCCATCGGCGTCAGCGATTCCCGCGTGCCGGTGCCTGACAGCACGGCGATCGCCAGACCCGCGCCGCCGGCCCGCGCCATTTCCAGATCGTGGCGGTTGTCGCCGACCATCGCGATCTCGGAAGGCTTTAGGCCGGTCAGGTCGGAGAAGGCGTGGATCGAATCGGGCGCCGGCTTTGGATTGGCCACCGCGTCGTAGCCATAGGCGGCGTCGAACATCTGGGCGACCCCGAGCGACAGCAGCGTCTTTTCCGCGCCGCTGGTCGAGTCGTTTGTGGCGACGCCAAGCCGGAAGCCGGCGCTGTGCAGGCTGGCCAGCGCATCCTTGCTGCCAGGCAGCGGCACGGCCTTGGCCGCACCTTCCTCTGCTGTCACCTGATCGAAATGCTTGACCATCGCCAGTCGCTCGTCCGCGCTGGCTTGGGGATACCAGAGCTCGACGATATCGGCGTTCGTGCCGGCGGCGAACACCGAGTCGGCTCGGAAGCAATGGGACTGGAAGTCGTAGCCGGCGGCGTCCATCAGCGCGTTGGCGCGCGCACGGTCGCCGTCGGCTGCCCGAAGCGCCATCAGGTCGCCGATGGCGAACCATGTCGCCTGGAAATCGACAAGTGTTCCGTCCTTGTCGAAAAGTATGCCTTTGATGCCCCGCAAGATGCTCTTCCTTTTGCTCGCGCGCCCATTCAGTCAAACGCCGGCGGCGCGATGTGCAGACAATCGTATCCAGAGCGTCCCGCGTGTCCAGTTGGAGCTACTGCGCCCTTAGCCGGTGGATATGCTCCACGAGGCCGGCTGTCGAGGCGTCGCTGCGCGCGGCATTTTCGCGCCCTTCCACGACGGGCAACAGTCCGGTGGCAAGCTCCTTGCCGAGTTCCACGCCCCACTGGTCGAAGGCGTTGATGCCGAACAGCTGTGCCTCGACGAAGACGCGGTGCTCGTAGAGCGCAATCAGCCGGCCAAGCGTATGCGGGTCGAGCTTGCGGTACAGGATGGTCACGGACGGGCGATTGCCCGAGAAGACGCGGTGCGGCGCGATCTTGTCCACCTGCTCGGGTGCCATGCCCTTGGTCAGCATCTGGCGGCGCGCTTCTTCGAGCGTACGCCCCTTCATCAGCGCCTCCGACTGCGCCAGGCAATTGGCGAGCAGCAGGTCGTGATGCTCCTTGAGTTCGGGCTCGTGGCCTTCGGCGGCGGCCAGGAACTCGACGGGAATGACATCGGTGCCCTGGTGCAGCAGCTGGAAGAAGGCATGCTGGCCGTTGGTGCCGGGCTCGCCCCAGACCAGCGGCCCGGTCGGCGTCATCGCTGCCCCGCCTGACATCGTCACGCTCTTGCCGTTCGATTCCATGTCGAGCTGCTGCAGATAGGCCGGCAGGCGCGCGAGGCGCTGGTCGTAGGGGATGACGGCGCGCGCCGGATAGTTGCAGATCGCGCGATGCCAGTAGCCGACCAGCCCCATCACAACCGGAATGTTCCTGAGCAGCGGCGTTTCGACGAAATGCCGGTCCATGGCGTGTGCGCCGGCCAGGAATTCGCGGAAATTGCCGGGTCCGACCGAAATCATGATTGGCAGCCCGATCGCCGACCATAGCGAATAGCGTCCGCCGACCCAGTCCCAGAAGCCGAACACCCTGTCGGGTTCGATGCCGAAGGCCGCGACCTTGTCGAGTGCGGTCGAAACCGCAGCGAAATGGCTGCCGACGGCATCGCGGCCGAGCGCTGCCTGCACCCACTCCCTGGCGGTCTCGGCGTTGGTCATCGTCTCGACCGTTGTGAAGGTCTTCGACGCGATGATGAACAGCGTCGTTTCGGCGGACAGCCCTTCCAGCGTGTCGTGGATGTGGGCACCGTCGACATTCGAGACGTAGTGGGCGCGCGGGCCATCGTGATAGGGCGCCAGCGCCAGCGTCGCCATGGCCGGGCCGAGGTCGGAGCCGCCGATGCCGATGTTGACGATGTCGGTGATTTTCTTGCCGGTGGCGCCGGTCGCCTTGCCGGTGCGCACGGCGTCGGCGAATGCCGCCATAGCGTCGAGCACCGCATGCACGTCTGATGTCACGTCGTGGCCGTCGAGCATGACCGGCTCACCGCGCGGGTTGCGCAGCGCCGTGTGCAGCACCGCGCGGTTTTCGGTCACGTTGATTCGGTCTCCGCGGAACATTGCCGCGCGCTTGCCAGGCAGGTCGACCGCCAGCGCCAGCTTTTCAAGCAGCGTCATGGTCCCGATGTCCACCGCGCATTTCGACCAGTCGAGCAGGAGGTCGCCGTCGCCGGCTGAAAATGTCTTGAATCGCTTGGGGTCGGAAGCAAACGCCGCCCGCATGTTCTTCGGGGCGTCGGCCAGATGATTGCGAAGCGCGGCGAGCGCCGCCTGGAAGGGTTGTTCGATCACCTTGGAACTCCGGAAATGTGGTCTGCCCCTGTCGTCCTGCCGGGCATCCTAGCAGACCTCTGGATGTATTGAGAGAGTGTCGGCGGCGACTATCGCGCCAAATTTCAATCGATTCAATCGGGCGGTTTGCAACCGTCGCTGGAAAGGTTCACTGGCATAAATCTATAGGATTAGAAAAATTGATTGGTGCAACCGCTTGTGCCAAGGATAGCTTTCTATGGTCCAGCAAAGTCTAAAAGACTGGACATGCGGGAAAACGTCCTATGCCACAGAGAAACGACACGGCGATATGGTCCGGGCTGTTCCGGATTTCAGCGGAATCGGGCCAGACCCTTCAGGCGCAGATTCGCCAGGCGATCGTCGCCGCCATTCTCGACCGCCAGATTGCCGCTTCGATGCCGCTGCCGTCCTGCCGAATCCTTGCCGAAAAGCTCGGCGTGGCGCGTGGCACGGTGGTTCTGGCTTTCCAGCAGCTTGTCGATCAGGGTTTTCTCGTAGCGCGCGAGCGCCGTGGCCACTTCGTCAATCCCGAAGTGCTGGCGACACCCGCCAAGCCGCAGCAAAAGGCGCCCGATCAGGCCAATGAAATCGATTGGAAGGCGCGCCGGCAGATCGCCGCCTCCGACATGCCGCCGCCGGCGAAGCTCGAGAACTGGATCAAGTCGTCCTATCCGTTCGTCTACGGCCAGTTCGACCCGACGCTGTTTCCGACCGCCGAGTGGCGCGAGTGCAACCGCATGGCGCTTGCCGTGCTCGAAATCCGCAACTGGGCGGCCGACATGGTCGACCGCGACGACCCGCTGCTGATCGAGCAGATCCAGGCGCGTCTGCTGCCGCGCCGGGGCATTTTTGCCAATCCCGATGAGATCATCGTTACGCTCGGCGCCCAGAACGCGCTCTACATGCTCGCGTCGCTGCTGATGACCAAGGGCTCCAAGGTGGCAATGGAGGATCCGGGCTATCCCGACGCGCGCTCGATCTTCCGGCTGGCAGGGGCAGATATCGAGCCCGTCCCGGTCGACCATCAGGGCATCGTCACCTCGGCGATCCCGTCGGATGCCGGCTTTGTCTTCGTCACGCCGAGCCACCAATGCCCGACCATGGTGCCGCTCAGCGCCGAGCGCCGTCAGGACCTGCTGACGCGCGCCATGCGCAACAACCAGATCATCATCGAGGACGGCTATGACAGCCAGTTGCTTGACGATGCCCCGCAGCAGGCCCTGAAGAGCCTCGATCGCTCGGGCCGCGTCGTCTATGTCGGCTCGATGTCGAAGACGCTCGCGCCGGGCCTGCGCCTCGGCTACATCGTCGCCTCCGCTGGCCTGATCTCCGAGCTGCGCGCGCTGCGCCGCTTCATGCTGCGCCACCCGCCGGCCAACAACCAGCGCGCGGTTGCCCTGTTCCTGTCGCTCGGACATCACGAGGCGCTGGTGCGCCGGCTGTCGACGGCATTCGGCGAGAGGCGCAAACGATTGGTCCAGGCTATGTCAGCATTCCTGCCCGATTGGCAGGCGACGGATGCCGCCGGCGGGACCTCGCTGTGGCTCGAAGGGCCGCGCGGAACGGACTCGCGCGGGCTCGCGGCCGCAGCTGCGGCACGCTCGGTCATCATCGAGCCGGGCGAGCGCTTCTTTGAACACTCTGAAAAGCCTACACGCTTCATGCGCCTAGGTATTTCGTCGATTGCGCTGCAGCACATCGAGCCCGGCATCCGCGAGCTCGCGACTGCTGCCGGACGCCGTCCGGCCGCTGCCTGACCGCTTCCGGCGCTCGCCCCGCGGCGACCCTGCCTTGGCATGCCGGTGGCCTCTGGGGCCGCTGGCCAAAGGCTTCCTCTGGCATATTCGGCGAAATACGCTGGCCCATGGTCTGGGCCAACAGACGCTGCATAGTCTTGCAATGGGGACGAGGCGGAACGACGGTGGCATAATCACTGCGGTCCAGCTTCACAAAATTGCGGAGGACTTGCATGTCGCTCGCCGTCGAGAATCACGATTCATCGGCAGATCAACGCTCGCGACGTTCCGGGGGGAGGGAAGCGCGACGAGCCTTGCGGTCGGCCCCCTTGGCAGATGACATCAGGCCGGTTCGCGCCGGACTGGAAGGCGGACGCTTCGCCCCCCTTTCGGCCAGCGATGTGGACCGCATCCATGAAGCGGTGCTGACCCTGCTCGAGACAGTCGGCTTCGCCAACGCCATTCCAAGCTGCATCGAGGCGCTGAAACGGGTCGGCGCAACCTATGGCGACGACGGTCGCATCCGCTTCCCGCGTGCACTCGTGCTGTCGACGATCAAGAACGCCGCACGAAATTTCACCCTGCACGGCCAGGATCCGAAGCATGACATGCTGATCCAGGGCAAGCGCGTGCACTACGGCACGGCGGGTGCCGCCGTGCATCTGGTCGATGTCGAAAAGCGCGAGTATCGCGAAAGCCTGATCCAGGACATCTACGACGCCGCCCGCCTCGTCGAGGGCCTCGACAACATTCATTTCTTCCAGCGCCCGATGGTGCCGCGCGATATTCCCGACCCGCTGGAGATGGATCTCAACACGCTTTATGCCTGCGTCTCCGGCACCTCCAAGCATGTCGGTACCAGCTTCACCGTGCGCGAGAACGTCGCCCCGGCGCTGGAGATGCTCTACGAGATCGCAGGCGGTGAAGAGAATTTCCGCGCCCGACCGTTCGTTTCCAATTCCAACTGCTTCGTCGTACCGCCAATGAAGTTCGCCGAGGACGCTTGCGGCGTGCTCGAGGCCTGCGTCGACGGCGGCATTCCGATCCTCCTTCTCTCTGCCGGACAGGCCGGAGCAACGGCGCCAGCGGCAATCGCCGGCGCGGTCGTCCAGGCCGTCGCCGAAGTGCTCGCCGGCCTCGTCTACGTCAATGCGCTGAAGCCCGGCCATCCCGCGATCTTCGGCACCTGGCCGTTCGTTTCCGATCTGCGCACCGGCGCCATGTCCGGCGGTTCGGCCGAGCAGGCGTTGCTGTCGGCGGCCTGCGCCCAGATGGCCCAGTACTATGACCTGCCTGGAGGTTCGGCGGCCGGCATGGCCGACTCCAAGCTGCCTGACATCCAGTCGGGCTACGAGAAGGGCATCACCAATGTCATGGCTGGGCTTTCCGGTCTCAATCTGGTCTACGAGTCCGCCGGCATGCATGCCTCGCTGCTCGGCTTCTGCCTCGAAAGCCTGATCATCGACAACGACATGCTGGGCCAATGCCTGCGCTGCGTGCGCGGCATCGAGGTCAGCGACGAGGCACTGTCGATAAACACCATCACCGAAGTCTGCCTCAACGGACCCGGTCACTATCTCGGCAACGAGCAGACGCTGAGGCTGATGCAGACCGAATATTTCTACCCCGCGGTGGCAGATCGCTTCTCGCCCAAGGAATGGAACGAGAAGGGCAAGCCTGATTTGCTCGGCAAGGCCATCGCCGAAAAGACGCGCGTGCTGTCGGAGCGTTTCCCGCGCCATATTCCGCGGGCGCTCGATGACAAGCTCCGCGCCCGGTTTGGCGACCTGATCAAGCTGCCGCGCAGCGGTATGGGCGGATAGGCGGGGTCAGGACTGCTCGCTGCTCAGGCCGAAGCGGGCGACGACATCCGGGTTGATCAGCCTGGCGTGCAGCGTCAACAGCACGATCTGTGCGTCGAAGCTGTCGTCCGTATCCAGCGCGCTTTCGATCCGCCGTTCGACGTCGGTGGCGATGTCGCCGCCATTGGCTTGGGCGAACGCGTCCGAACCTGACACGCAATAGCCAAACAGCTGCGCCACGATCGGATAGGCATGGGCCGGCGGCTCGCCGGGGCTGTGGTCCTTCATCAGGTTGACGATCGTCAGCTTGACGCCTTCGGGCACCAGCGCGGGATGCAGGTCGACTGCCCGCAGCGCGGCATCCAGCTGGCGCAAGTCGCCCGAGCGGCCGAACATGCCCAGAAACCCCAGAGAAGAGCGCCGCCTTGTCATGCAATCGATCCCGTTTGCCTGCAATTAGGAGGTTTGCAAGGCGATTGCAAAGCCTGGCGGAGGCAACCCGCTATTCGTCGAGGCTGAGCCAGCGGGCGCGATGCACGTTGCGGACGTTGTTTTCGAAGCCGGAGAGCTTCGGCGACACCAGGTTCTTCGAAACCGACCAGGTCAGCGGAATGACCGCCGTTTCGTTGAGCGCGATCGCCTCCGCCTCGCGCAGCGATGTGGTGCGCGTGGCCGCGTCCTGTTCGGCGGCGGCCTTGTCCAGCAGGCTGTCGAAGGCGTCGTTGGAATAGCCGGGATAGTTGTTGGGGTGTCCGGACTTCAGCAGGTTGAGCGAATCCGCTGCGTCATCATAGTCGAGCACCCAGCGGGCCGACCCGGCCGTGAAATCGTGATTGTTGAGCGCTGCCTGGTGCTGGGGGATTTCGGCCCTGACGAACTCGACCTCGGCGCCAATCTGTTTCCATGCCGCGGCGATGGCTTCGCTGACGGCGATCTGCGCCGGCAGCTTCGACGTCCGCAGCTGGAATTTCAGGGGCTTGTCCGGCCCGTGGCCGGCCGACCGCATCAGCGCCGTCGCTTCGGCGATGCGCTGTTCGCTTGTCTTGACGCTCCAGTCGGGCATGTAGGCGGCGCTGTCGAAGCCCGGCACGCCGGGCGGCACCATGCCGTAGGCGGCCAGTTGCCCGGTCCCGAGCAAGCCTGCACCGATCGCTTCGCGGTCGATGACCATCGACAGCGCACGCCGCACCATCGCGTCGTTGAATGGCGGTGTCTTCAAGTTGAGCACGTAGTACCAGATGCCCAGCGTCGGCACGATGCGCGCCTCGCCCGGCCGGCTGGCCTCCAGGGCGGCCAGTTCGCGCGCCGGGAACTGCGTGGCGATGTCGACGGCGCCGGCCTGGTAGGATGCGAGCGTGGCGGCTTCGTCGTCTGCGAAGTGGTAGATCACCTCGTCGAGCTTGACGTCCTTGGCGGCGCGGAAATTTGGGTTGCGCTCGGCCGTGAGCTGCGAGCCGGCCTTCCAGCCGGCGAGCCTGAAGGCGCCGTTGCTGACGATGTTTCCGGGCTTGGCCCAGTCCTGCCCGACCTTGTCGATGACGTGCTTGGGCGCCGGATAAGCGCCCGGCTGCACCAGCGCCTGGACAAAATAAGGCAGCGGCCGTTCGAGGGTGATGACAAGGGTGCGGGCGTCGGGCGCGGTGACGCCGAGCTGCGCGGGGTCGCTGATCTTGCCGGTGTTGTAGGCCTCGGCGTTCTTGACCGGGTACTGGATGAAGGCGAACTCGGCCCGGTTCTTCGGATCGAGCAGGCGCTGGAAGGCCAGCACGAAATCGCCTGACGTCAACGGCTCGCCATCGCTCCATTTCAGGCCGCCGCGCAGCTTGAAGCGGTAGATCAGCCCGTCGGCCGAGACGGTCCATGTTTCGGCCTGCCCGGCGACGGGATTACCTGCCGCGTCCTCGGTCACCAGCCCCTCGAACAGGTCGCCGACGATCCAGTCCGACCAGTCGCCGCTCTGCATCTGCGGGTCGAGGTTTCCCGGCTCGGTTGCAATCTGCACATCGAGCGTTGTGGCGAGCGTCGCTGTCGTGAGCAGCAGCCACGACAGGATGAACGCACTCAGCAAGGATACAAGGCGATTGGCCATGGCCGTCGAGCTCCCCGGGTACGCTAGAATTACACTATGAAGTTGCGGGCGAGAAGCGGGCCATACCAGGTGCTTCCGGTTCCGGCTTGACGGCAGGTCGTCATGTCTATATTTAGCTTATTGGTTAATTAACGGACTTGCTAAATAAATGGACGACGACCGCCTGAACGCAACCTTTGCAACGCTTGCCGATCCGACCCGGCGCGCCATCTTGGCCCGGCTGGCCTTGGGCGAGGCGACGGTCAACGAACTGGCCGAACCATTCGCCATGAGCCTGCCGGCCGTCTCGCGCCATCTCAAGGTGCTGGAGCGGGCGGGTCTCATCAGCCGGGGGCGCGAGGCACAGTGGCGTCCTTGCCGTCTGGAGGCTGCGCCGCTGCGCGAGGTGGCCGACTGGATCGAGCACTATCGCCGTTTCTGGGACGCCTCCTTCGATCGCATGGCCGACTATCTGAAGGAATTGCAGACTGCCAAACCCAATGGAGGGTCCGATGACCGCAAGAACTAGCGTCGCCGCAGCCGAGCCGCTTATTCTCGAAATCTCGCGCCTCTTCGACGCCCCCCCCGGCTCTGGTCTTCAAGATGTGGTCAAGCCCCGAACACCTCGTGCGCTGGTGGGGCCCGAAAGGCTTTACGTCGACATGCAAAAGGCACGAGTTCCGCAACGGCGGGCGCTATCACCTGCTCATCCATGGCGATAGCGACAACGGCATGGCCGGCACATTCCGCGAGATCGTCAATAACGAGAGGATCGTCTTTACCTTCGCCTGGGACCACGACCCGGCCTGGGAGACGCTGGTCACGGTGACGCTGAAGGCCGAAGGCGACGGCACGCGCCTGACCTTCCGCCAGGAACCCTTCCTCGACGCCGAAACGCGCGACTCCCACATGGGTGGCTGGGGCGAATGCCTCGATCGCCTGGACGACGCTCTCGCCGGCCGTCCTGTGATCTGAACCTCCGCGAGCCAAGACGCGCGCTCGTTACGTGTTTGTTGAAACCAGCGCTTGCCGAAGATCGTCATCGATCTTCGGCCTGATGCGCCATGCCTGGGAGAATGGACGATGTTGAAGACCTATCATGGCAGCTGCCATTGCGGGGCTGTGCATTTCGAATGCCAGCTTGATCTCGCGCCTGCGGGCCAGCGCTCGAAGCCTGAACTCGACGGCGTCTGGTGGACATCGAGCTTCCGTTGCAATTGTTCCTGGTGCGCCAAGACGCGCTTCTGGAAGAATTTTGCGCGGCCGCCGGCTTTCGCGTGACCGAGGGCTCCGACATGCTGACCGAGTATCGCTTCGGCTCGTCGGCCATCCGCCACACCTTCTGCAGCCGCTGCGGTGTCCATCCCTTCGCCTCCGCCAGCTTCGACATCATGGGCGGCGACTTTCATGCGGTGAACATCGCGTGTCTCGACGACATCTCGCCGGAGGAACTGGCCGCAGTGCCGATCATCTTTGAGGACGGCCGCAACGATGCGTGGGACCGGCCGCCAGCGGTGACGGGGTACTTGTAGGACTGGATTTAGCGAGGGGCGGGCAAGATACCCACACTACTCGTCCCCCGCCGGCTGATCGCCAGCAATGCCTTCGAGCTTTACCCGAACACCGCGCCCGCTTCTCGTCTTTGCGGGAACGTGCCTTTCCAGCCATTGCAACGCCCGGGCCGCCACCGACCACGCGTCGCCAAATTCCACCACATAGAGAACAGCTTCGTTCTGGTCGCCATAGCCGTAATAGACCGGTTGGCGCTTGGGCAGCTTCTTTCGACCAAGGAGATAGGCAGGAACATGAGCATTGCTAGCCATAGCGTCATCAAGTGCCTTGCGACTTTCCGCAGCATCACCCGAGCGGCGAAACGCAGCGAGAGCCAACGGCCAGGCCCACATCGCCATATCCTCCTCCGGATAGGCATCGCGAAGGTCGGTAATCGCCTTATGGTCGTCGGTCTCAGCTAGATGGGCAATCAGCGCATAGCGAACGCCCTGATTGTCGTTCGGGTTCAGCCGCAGCATGTCCTTGAGATGATCGGTCGCCTCATCGCGCAAGCCGCGCTGCCAAAGTGCCCGTGCCAGACCCTGCCGTGCGCGCATATACGGGCGGGTTTCCATCCAGCCCCAGAATTCCCCCACCATTTCCTCGAAGGAATCGCCGAGAGCCGATTTCCCAGCCTCGACCGCGCGGCGCCAGTATTCAAGCTCGTCATCGGAACCTGCTTCGGAAAGCTGGGCAAGGATGCCCCAGGCATCGGCGCAGAGCGGGCTGATCGCCAGCGCCTTCTCCGCCAGGGCGCGCCGCTTGGAAGGCGCGGTCGCATCCCACGCGTCGAAAGCAATGTCTTGAGCCCTGTCCAGGGCCTCCTGATCTTTCCGGGTCGGTTTCTTAGCCATAGTCCGGTCAGTTCCTCGACTAGTGATTATCCCTTGGAATGCCTTTGGTCTGGGCGACGCGCTGGTACTTCACCGCCGGCTTGAGCACCATTCCATCGGCCAATTGGTCGACGATCGAACGCTGGATCTCCTGCCACGGCGTCTGGTGATCAGGGAAATGATAGCCGCCATTGTTCTGCAGCTCGGCGCGGCGCCGCGTGATCTCGTCATCGCTGACCAGGATGTCGGCGGTGCCCTTCTTCAGGTCGATGCGCACCCGGTCGCCCGACTTCAGCAGCGCCAGCCCGCCGCCGACGGCGGCTTCCGGCGAGGCGTTGAGGATCGACGGTGAACCCGAGGTCCCCGACTGGCGGCCGTCGCCGATGCAGGGCAGCGAGTGGATGCCGCGCTTGAGCAGGTAGGCCGGAGGCTGCATGTTGACCACCTCGGCGCCGCCGGGGTAGCCGACGGGGCCCGCGCCGCGCATGAACAGCACCGTGTTCTCGTCGATGTTCTCGGCCGGGTCGTCGATGCGGGCGTGATAGTCCTCCGGCCCGTCGAACACTTTTGCGGTGCCTTCGAAGGCTTCGGGATCCCTTGGGTTTGACAAATACCGGTCGCGGAACTCAGGGGAGATCACGCTGGTCTTCATGATCGCGCTGTCGAACAGATTGCCCTTGAGATTGATGAAGCCGGCGTCCTTCTTCAGCGGGTCTGCGACCGACCGGATGACCTTGGGGTCCATGGTCTCGGCGGCGGCGCAGTTCTCGACCATGGTGCGGCCGTTGGCGGTGATCACGTTGGGGTGCGGCAGCAGGCCTGCCTTCATCAATTCGGCGACGACCGCCGGCACGCCGCCGGCATGGTGGTAGTCCTCGCCGAGATATTCGCCGGCCGGCTGCAGATTGACCAAGAGCGGCACATGGTGGCCGACCTTCTGCCAGTCGTCATTGTCGAGCGGGACGCCGAGATGGCGGGCGATGGCGTTGAGATGGATCGGCGCGTTGGTCGAGCCGCCGATCGCCGAGTTGATGACGATGGCGTTCTCGAACGCTTCGCGGGTCATGATGTCGGACGGCTTCAGATCCTCGCGCACCATGTCGACGATGCGCTTGCCGGTTTCGTAGGAGATCTGGCCGCGCTCGCGATAGGGCGCCGGGATTGCGGCAGCACCGGGCAGTTGCATGCCCAGCGCTTCGGCCAGGCTGTTCATCGTCGTTGCCGTGCCCATGGTGTTGCAGTAGCCGACCGATGGCGCCGAGGAGGCGACGATGTCCATGAACTGGTCGTAGTCGATCTCGCCGGCCGACAGCTTTTCGCGCGACTTCCACACGATCGTGCCGGAGCCGGTGCGTTCGCCCTTGTGCCAGCCATTGAGCATGGGGCCGACCGACAGTGCGATCGCCGGGATGTTGACGGTGGCCGCCGCCATCAACAGCGCCGGCGTGGTCTTGTCGCAGCCGACGGTCAGCACCACGCCGTCGAGCGGATAGCCGTAGAGCACCTCGACGAGGCTGAGATAAGCGAGGTTGCGGTCGAGCGAGGCGGTCGGGCGCTTGCCGGTTTCCTGGATCGGGTGGCAGGGAAACTCGAACGGCACGCCGCCCGCGGCAACGATGCCGTCGCGCACGCGCTTGGCCAGCTCGATGTGATGGCGGTTGCACGGCGACAGGTCCGAACCCGTCTGGGCGATGCCGATCAGCGGCTTGCCAGACTGCAGCTCCTCGCGCGTCAGGCCGAAGTTCAGGTAGCGCTCGAGATAAAGCGCGGTCATGCCGGGATTGTCGGGATTGTCGAACCACTCCTGCGAACGGAGTTTCTTCGTCGTCTTCTGGCCGGCCATCAATTCCTCCCGAAATCCGGACCTGCATCGTTATGGCAAGGACCAAACCGCTGCAAGTACGGGGCGGCTGCAACTTTCGTTCTTTGGTTACGGCCTGGCCGGGTCTTCGGCTTTCGGCGCGATGGACAGGCGCCGGAGACTGCGTTACGCCTCCTATGGTGTGTTCTTCGGGAGGGATTTGCCATGGCCTTGGTGATCGAAGGCGAGGAGAAGATTGCAGCGCCCATCGAGGCGGTGTGGAAGGCGCTCAACGATCCTGCAATCCTGAAAGAGAGCATCCCCGGATGCGAAAGCCTGGAGATGTCGTCGCCGACTGAGATGGCCGCCAAGGTGGTGCTGAAGATCGGCCCGATCAAGGCGACTTTCAACGGCGAGGTCACGCTCAAGAACCTCAACCCGCCGCACGCCTACACCATCGAGGGCGAAGGCAAGGGCGGCATCGCCGGCTTTGCCAAGGGCGGCGCCGACGTGACGCTGACCGAGGACGGCCCCAATTCGACGATCCTCAAATACGCCGCCAAGGCCGATGTCGGAGGCAAGATCGCCCAGCTCGGCAGCCGCCTGATCACCTCGACCTCGAAGAAGCTGGCCGGCCAGTTCTTCTCGACCTTTGGCGAGAAGGTGGGCGGGGCCTAGCAGGCGAGACCACCGGCCGTTCGTGGCAGCAGGCGACCGGGCGCGCGCGGAAGTGTGGAACCAAGCGGATGCCTGCCCATTTCGGAAGGGGCGGGGCGCAACTCTGGCGCTGTAGCAAAAGGAGTGTCCAATGCCTGTTGCCAAGAACACAATCTGCGTGTGGTACGATAAGGAAGCCGAGGCTGCCGCCCGCTTCTATGCCGAGGTCTTTCCTGACAGCAAGGTAACTGCGGTGCATCGTGCGCCAGGCGACTATCCGTCGGGCAAGGCGGGCGACGTGCTGACGGTCGATTTCATCGTTGCCGGCATTCCGTGCATTGGACTGAACGGCGGGCCTGCGTTCAAGCACAGCGAAGCCTTCTCGTTCCAGATCGCCACCGACGACCAGGAGGAGACCGACCGCTACTGGAACGCCATCGTCGGCAATGGCGGGCAGGAAAGCGCCTGCGGCTGGTGCAAGGACAAATGGGGCGTCAACTGGCAGATCACGCCGCGCGTGCTGACCGACGCCATGGCGGCTGGCGGCGCCGAGGCAAAGCGCGCCTTCGAAGCGATGATGGACATGAAGAAGATCGACGTCGCCGCAATCGAGGCGGCGCGGCGGGGATGACGGTCCTGGATTGCACGGACCGTCTCGAATGCTTTCGCCAGGCAGCGCTTGCCTGCTCGACCCAGTCGGGGAACTGCCGATCGTGGCGTCAGCTTTCGATTCCATAGGCAAGGTTTTCGGATTGCGCCACAAACGTCTGCTCGGTTCCAACTGGTGACGACCCCATTTGCCAAAACCATGATCGGGAACGTGGGTTGACGGTCATGTCGTGGACGCTACAAACAGTTCTTGCGTAACGATCACTCCTTCCCGACGGAGAAAAACCGCCATGTACCAGAGATCTTTCCGGCCACAGGGAGTGATCGATGTTGTGTCTCATGCCGTGCCCCGCGCGGCAGTAGTACTCGCTCTTGTCCGCACAGCTTTCAAGACGGCCCTCTCGGGCAGAAATCGACTTGCCGCAGCTCTCGTGCTCGGATTTTGCGCGACTGCCAGTGCCGATGACATCCTCTTCGAAAACGTCCGCATCTTCGACGGAAAAGGTGCTGCTCTTTCCGCGCCGTCGAATGTGCTGGTCAAGGGCAATGTGATCGCAACAATCTCGACAAATCCCATCGAGGCCGCGGACGCGGAGCGGATCGCCGGCAACGGGCGCACGCTGATGCCGGGCCTGATCGACGCGCACTGGCACACGATGCTTATCGCGGCCTCCGTGGCGGACACGATGAACGACATCGGCTTCGCCAACATCGCCGCCGGCGACGAGGCGACGGATACGCTGATGCGCGGCTTCACCACCGTTCGCGACGTCGGCGGGCCGGCGTTCGGCCTCAAGCGCGCGATCGATCAGGGCATCATCGAGGGGCCGCGCATCTATCCGTCCGGCGCCATGATGACCGTGACCAGCGGCCACGGCGATTTCCGCCAGCTGAGCGACCTGCCCAGAACGGTCGGCGAGTTCACCCCGATGGAGCACAATGGCGGCAGCATCGTCGTGGACAGCCCCGACGAAGTGCGGCTGCGCGCGCGCGAGCAGTTCATGCAAGGGGCCGTGCAACTGAAGCTGACGGCAGGCGGCGGCGTCTCTTCGCCCTTCAGCCCGCTCGACGTCACCACCTTCACCTTGCCGGAATTGCGCGCCGCCGTTGAAATCGCCGAGAATTGGGGCACCTACGTCGCCGCGCATGCCTTCACGCCGGAAGCGATCGAAATGGCCATCGCGGCCGGCGTGAAATCCATCGAGCATGGCTTCCTGATGAACGAGGACGATGCCAAGCTGATTGCGGAAAAGGGCATCTGGCTGAGCCTGCAGCCGCTTCCCGAGATGCTGAGGCAGGGCTTTCGGGAGGGGTCCGTCGAGCGCGCCAAGGCGGACGAGGTGTGGCCGGGCATCGAAAGGACCTACGAACTGGCGAAGAAATACAAGATAAAGACCGCGTGGGGCACCGACGTGCTGTTTTCCCGTGAACTTGCGCGGCAGCAAGGCGCAATCCTTGCCTCGCTCAAGCGTTGGTACACGCCCGCCGAAGCGCTTGCCATGGCGACCGGAACCAACGCCGAATTGCTGGCGCTGTCCGGCAAGCGCAATCCCTATCCGGGAAAGCTCGGCGTCGTCGAGGAAGGCGCGCTCGCAGACCTCCTGCTCGTCGAAGGCAATCCGCTGGAGAACCTCGACCTGGTGGCCGACCCCGCCAACAACTTCAAGATCATCATGAAGGACGGCGTCATCTACAAGAATACGCTGGCGGAGTGAGCAATACCCGACCCCCGGCATTCCTCGCCAACCGACGCAACGCGAAAGTCCGAGGCGGCGTCGCAGGGCTGGACATGCCCAGGATGGGGCGGTTCACATCTTCTCGCCGGGCAAGGCGCTGGCCTGCCTGACCCAGTCGGAGAACTGGCGTTCGTCGAACGGGCGATCCTCATAGATGTCGAGATAGCGCACGTCGGCCTGCTTCGACGTGCCTGACGGCAGCGGGGTGAGGTGCGCGCCCTTGAAGAACGCGACCTTGACGTACTTCGTCAGACAGTGGAAGCCGAGGAACCAGAGGTCCTTCTCCATGCCGTAGAAGGGCGAGTTCCATTTCACCGCCTTGACCACGTCGGGGATCACCTCGGTGATAAGCGCGTCGAGGCGGCGGCCGATGCCCTTTTTCCAGCCGGGCATGGCGTCGATGTAGGACTGGACGACGGCGTCGCCATAACCCTTCGCAATCTGCGGATTGCCGCCGGACAGCAGCTTGGGAGCTGCGTCCTTGGCCATCAGGCACGGCCCTTGGCAGCCGGCAGCGCGTCCTGCCCGCTGCTGAAATAGGGCACGAAGAACATATAGATGCCGGTCGGGATCAGCACGAACAGCGGCGGCAGCGGCAGGTAGTAGAACCACTCGGGCAGGGTGGTGAGGGCCATGCCGGCAAAGATCGAGGCGACGATCAGGCTGAAGATCAGCGAGGTCCAGCGATGGATGATGCGGATCACTTGGTACATTGCAATACTCCCTGAAATCGATGGCGTCGCTGCGGTCAGGCGAGCTTGGCGACGACGTTGCCGAGCTGGTCGAAGAAGCGCGGCCAGCCGACCGATGCGCCCTGGAAGTAGGCCTTCTGGGCGGTCGTGAAGCCGCGCTGCTCCATGCGCAGGCTGGTGCCTGAGGCAGTCGGCGCAAGCGTCCAGGTGACGATGCTCCTGAGGTCCTTGGTGTCCCAGCGATAGGATAGCGCGCGGTGCTCCTCGACCGTCTCGACCTCGCAATCGACCTGGCCCCAGTCCGCGGAGAGCGTGAAGCGGCGGCCGGCCGTGGGGCTGAAGTCGTTGTTCATCAGCCATTCGGCGATGAGATGCGGCTGGGTGAGTGCGCGCCACAGCTTTTCCGGCGGATAGGGAAAATCGCGCTCGACCACGACTGAGCGCGTGGTTTCCATCGTTTCGGTCATTGGTCCATCCTCTTGAGCAAATTGTCGAGATCGTCGAAGCGGTCGTTCCAGAAGCCGGACATCTCGGTCGTCCAGTCGACCAGTGTCCGCAGCGCATCGCGCTCGGCGCTGTAATAGGTATAGCGGCCCTCGTGCCGGTCACGCACCAGCCCGGCCGATTTCAGGATTTTCAGGTGCTTGGAGACCACCGGCTGCGACACGCCCGCCTCCGCCAGCAGGCCGACGACCGTGATGTCGCCCTCGCGGCAGAGCCGCTCGAACAGCCCGCGGCGCGTGGGATCGGAAAGCGCGCGAAAGATCGCATCCTGGAGGTTTGACATCATTCATACCCAAATGACTATGGGTCGATAGATAGCCGTTTGGGTATGGCATTGTCAATGCGGGATCGTCAGCCAACGGACAGGCTTTGGGAGGCGTGCAGGACGATGAATGTTCGTGTCGAACAGACCGGCTGAGCAGAAACAGGGCCATCGCCGCCGCTCCGCAAGCAAATCGGCCACCGCGAAGGGCTCCGCGGTGGCCGACAAATGCTCTCAACTGCCTGAAGGGTTCAGCCCCTCAGTTCGCGCCGCAGAATCTTGCCGACGTTGGTCTTCGGCAGTTCGGTGCGAAACTCGATATAGCGCGGACGCTTGTAGCCAGTGAGGTTTTCGCGGCAATAGGCGATCAGCGTCTCGACGGTCAATTCCGGGTCCTTGCGCACCACGAACAGCTTGGGCACTTCGCCCGAATGCTCGTCCGGCACGCCGATGGCTGCGACTTCCAGCACGCCCGGGTGCTGGGCGACGACGTCCTCGAGCTCATTGGGATAGACGTTGAAGCCCGAGACCAGGATCATGTCCTTCTTGCGGTCGACGATCTTGGTGAAACCGGCCTCGTCCATGAAGCCCATGTCGCCTGACTTGAAGTAGCCGTCCGGCGTCATCACCTTGGCGGTCTCGTCGTCGCGGTTCCAGTAGCCGGCCATCACCTGCGGGCCCCTGATGCAGATCTCGCCGACCTCGCCGAGCGGCAGGTCGTTGCCATCCTCGTCGCGGATGGCGATCGAGGTCGAGGGCAGGGGCAGGCCGATCGTGCCGGTGAAGTCGGGCGACGAGCACTTGTTGGCGGTCGCCACCGGAGAGGTTTCCGACAGGCCGTAGCCTTCGGTGATGTGGTTGCCGGTGAGTTTCTTCCAGCGCTCGGCCACGGCGCGCTGCACTGCCATGCCACCGCCCAAGCTAAGGATCAGGCCGCTGAAGTCGAGTTTGCGGAAGTCCTCGTTGTTGCACAGCGCGTTGAACAGCGTGTTCAGGCCGGGGAATATGTTGAAGTTGAACTTCTTCAGCTCCTTGACGAAGCCGGGAATGTCGCGCGGATTGGGGATCAGCACGTTTAGCGCACCCTGCTGCATGCCCATCAACGCGTTCACCGTCAGAGCGAAGATGTGATAGAGCGGCAGGGCGCACACGAAGGTCAGATGCGCAGGCTTGGGCCGCACGGCGTAGGCATCCTCCACCCACAGCGCCAGTTGGGCGACATTGGCCAGCACGTTGGAGTGGATCAGCATCGCGCCCTTGGAGACACCGGTCGTGCCGCCGGTGTATTGCAGGAAGGCGATGTCGTCCGCCTTGACCTCGACCGGCTTAAGGCTGAGGCTCGCGCCCTGCTTCAACGCGGACATGAAGCTGACATGGCCGGGCAGCGACCAGGTCGGCACGAGCTTCTTGACCTTGCGCACGACCAGATTGACCAGGATGCCCTTGACGCCGAGCATCTCGCCCATCGAGGCGACGACGACATGCTTGACCCTTGTATTGGCGATGACGGCCTGCAGCGTGGTGGCGAAGTTTTCGAGGATGACGATCGCTTCGGCGCCCGAATCCCTGAGCTGATGCTCGAGTTCGCGCGGCGTGTAGAGCGGGTTGACGTTGACCACGGTGTAGCCGGCGCGCAGCACTGCCATCATCGCGACGGGATACTGCAGCACGTTGGGCATCATGATCGCCACGCGCGCGCCCTTGGCCAGTCCCTTCGACTGCAGCCAGGCGGCAAACGCCGTCGACATGCGGTCGAGCTCGCCATAGGTCAGTGACTTGCCCATGCACGAAAATGCGGGCCGGCCGGCATATTGGTGGCAGGCGGCGGCAAGCAGGTCGCCGATTGACTGATGGACGAGCGGTGCGATCTCCGTCGGCATGTTGGCCGGATAGCTCTTGAGCCACGGGCGAGCGTCTGCCTTGGCGGCGGGCTTGACGATCTCGATGGCGGCTGCGGCGGCAACGACTTCCGCCTTGGCGGCTGGGGCTGCGATCGCCGGCTTGGTGGTCTTCGCCACGGTCGGCTTCGTGGCTTTTGCAACATTCGCCGGCTTGGCTGCCGTCGCCTTTGCCGGCATAGCCCTTGCAGCAGCGGGCTTGGCGGCTGTGGCCTTCGCTGGCGCGCTCTTCGTGGCGCCGGGCTTGGCTGCAACCTTTGGCGCCGCCGTCTTGGCCGCCTGTTTTGCCGCAGACGCCTTGGTCTCGGGCATTGCCGTTGGCTTGGCTGCCGCCTTGGCCGGCGTTTTCGCCGGTGCGCTCTTCGGTGTGACAGGCTTCGCCGCTGCCGGCTTGTCTTTCGCGGCCGCGGGCTTGACTGGCGCCGGTTTCGTTGCGGTGGCTCCCTTCGGAGCTGCCGGTTTGGCCGTCTTGGCTGCGGTTGCCTTTGGCGGGGCAGAGGCTGTCTTAGCGTCGGCTGGCTTGGCTTTGCCCGATGCCGCTTTTGCCGTGGTCGCCTTGCCGGTGGATTTGGCCAATAGTGCCTCCCAGGTTGTTCTTTGTCGCCGGCTTGATGGTCCGCCGGCTTTCGCCCTCGACTTCAATCGCTGCGCCGCAAGAACAGTGCCGCGTCGGGGCATGTTGTAGTTGTTTGTATTGCCACCTGACGTTAACGGCAAGTATGGCCCAGATCACCCAGCGTCAGTTCAATCGAGGCTTTGCGGGAATTTTCAGGCGGCAGGCTTTGCGATTGGCTTCAGGTGCCTCGCGTCGTGGCTGGGCTCTTCGATGTCGTAGCTGAAGCTGAACAAGCGGTTTCTCATATGCGGCGCTGGAAGTCCAAATGGTCCATCATCCAATGGAAGACGGAAATATCCGCCTGTCTACAAGTGATCTGTGGGTAAATTATCCTGCTTACCAAAGGGCAAGTAGGCGGGGAGTTCCAAAGCGGGAAAAACGGTGCTTATATGCGCGCCTGCGAGCCTGACAACTCGGGGCTTGGGAAATCATAGGGAGTGTTCAATGTTCAAAAAAACGACCTTTGCGGCCGCGTTGCTGGCTGCAACCGTCCTCAGCGGCGCAGCGAGCGCAAAGACGTTCGTGTACTGCTCGGAAGGTTCGCCGGAAGGCTTTGATCCGGGTCTCTACACCGCCGGAACGACCTTCGACGCTGCTGCACATACCGTCTACAACCGCCTGCTCGAATTCAAGCCGGGCACCACTGAGCCGATCCCCGGTCTCGCCGAAAGCTGGACGATCTCCGATGACGGCCTGGAGTACACCTTCAAGCTGCGTCCTGGCGTCAAGTTCCAGACCACCGAGTTCTTCACGCCGACCCGCGGGCTGAATGCCGACGACGTCGTCTTCTCCTACGAGCGTCAGCTCAAGGCCGACAATCCCTGGAACAAGTATGTTCCCGGCGGTTCGTGGGAATATGCCGCTGGCATGGGCTTCCCGGAAGTGATCAAGTCGGTCGAAAAGGTCGATGACCAGACCGTCAAGTTCACGCTGACCCGCAAGGAAGCTCCGTTCCTCGCCAATATCGCGATGCCGTTCGCTTCGATCATGTCGAAGGAATATGCCGACAAGCTGCAGGCCGATGGCAAGATGAACCAGCTGAACCAGATGCCGCTCGGCACTGGCCCCTACAGCTTCGTCGCCTATCAGCAGGACGCCATCATCCGCTACAAGGCCAACCCGGACTACTGGGGCGGCAAGCAGAAGATCGACGACCTGGTGTTCGCCATCACCCCGGACGCATCGGTTCGCTTCCAGAAGCTGAAGGCCGGCGAATGCCACCTGATGCCTTTCCCGAACGCCGCTGACGTCGCTGCGATGAAGGCTGATCCGAACCTGAAGGTGGTCGAGCAGGAAGGCCTGAACGTCTCGTACCTGGCCTACAACACCACCCAGGCTCCGTTCGACAAGGTCGAAGTCCGCAAGGCGCTGAACAAGGCCATCAACAAGCAGGCCATCGTCGACGCCGTGTTCCAGGGTGCCGCTTCGGTCGCCAAGAACCCGATCCCGCCGACGATGTGGTCCTATAACAATGCCGTTGAGGACGACACCTACGATCCGGATGCAGCCAAGAAGATGCTCGACGAAGCTGGCGTCAAGGATCTTTCGATGAAGATCTGGGCGATGCCGGTGTCGCGTCCCTACATGCTCAACGCGCGCCGCGCGGCCGAGCTGATGCAGGCGGACCTGGCTAAGGTCGGCGTCAAGGCCGAGATCGTTTCCTACGAGTGGGCCGAGTATCTCGACCGCTCGAAGGCCAAGGATCGCGACGGCGCCGTCATCCTCGGCTGGACCGGCGACAATGGCGATCCGGACAACTTCCTCGACACCCTGCTTGGTTGCGACGCCGTCGGCGGCAACAACCGCGCGCAGTGGTGCAACAAGGAGTTCGACGATCTGGTGACCAAGGCCAAGGAGACGACCGACCTGGCCGAGCGCACCAAGCTCTACGAGCAGGCGCAGGTGATCTTCAAGAAGGATGCTCCCTGGGCAACGATCGATCACTCTTTGTCGATCGTCCCGATGCGCAAGGGCGTCGAAGGCTTCGTTCAGAGCCCGCTCGGCGACTTCGCCTTTGAAGGTGTTGACATCGTCGAGTAAGGGCGCTTAGACACGCTCAACCTTATGTGGGGCGCTTGTATCACAAGCGCCCCATCGCACATTATGTGCTATCCTCCCGACCTCTCGGACATTCACTCAAAAAAGGTCTGACATGCTCCGGTACCTGTTGGGACGGCTTGCCGTCCTTATCCCGACTTTCATCGGGGTATCCATCATCGCATTCTCCTTCATCCGGCTCTTGCCCGGCGATCCTGTAGCCCTCCTGTCGGGCGAACGCGTCATGTCGCCAGAGCGCCACGCGGAAATTTCCGCAGCACTCGGTTATGACCGTCCCATCATCATCCAGTATTTCGATTATCTGGGTGGTGTGCTGACCGGCAATTTCGGCACCTCGATCGTCACCAAGCAGCCGATCATCGACCAGTTCTTCGTCCTGTTCCCGGCGACGATGGAACTTGCGACCTGCGCCATGATCTTCGCGGTCGTGCTCGGCATTCCCGCCGGCATCATCGCAGCGATCAAGCGCGGCTCGTTCTTCGACCAGTCGATCATGGGGGCGGCCCTTGTCGGCTATTCGATGCCGATCTTCTGGTGGGGCCTGCTGCTCATCATCCTGTTCTCCGGCGTGCTGCAGTGGACGCCCGTCTCGGGCCGCATCTCGCTGATGTACTATTTCCCGCCCGTGACCGGCTTCATGCTGATCGACTCGCTGCTTTCGGGGCAGGCCGGCGCCTTCAAGTCGGCTGTCAGCCACCTGATCCTGCCGACCATCGTGCTTGGCACCATCCCGCTTGCGGTGATCGCGCGCCAGACACGCTCGGCCATGCTCGAGGTGCTCGGCGAGGACTATGTCCGCACCGCCCGCGCCAAGGGCTTGTCGCCGTTCCGTGTCATTGGCGTGCATGCGCTGCGCAATGCGATGATCCCGGTCATCACCACGATCGGCCTGCAGGTCGGCTTGCTTCTGGCCGGCGCCATCCTGACCGAGACGATCTTCTCCTGGCCGGGCATCGGCAAGTGGATGGTCGATTCCGTCTTCCGGCGCGACTATCCGGTCATCCAGAGCGGACTGCTCATCATCGCCGGTATCATCATGCTCGTTAATCTGTTGGTTGATCTGATGTACGGCCTGATCAATCCGCGCATCCGGCACTGAGGAGAGCGCAATGGCTGAAATTACCGCGACTGGTGGCCTGTCCACCGACCCTTCGCTCCGCCGCCGTCTGGCCGAGTTCTGGTACTATTTCTCCGAGAACCGCGGTGCGGTCCTGGGTCTCATCGTCTTCGTGCTGCTGGTGATCGTTGCGCTGTTTGCGCCGCTGATCGCCCCGCACGCAGCTGACATGCAGTACCGCGATGCGGTGCTGCTGCCGCCCGCATGGGACGCCGGGGGCAACACGAGCTTCCTGCTCGGCACCGATCCTGTCGGCCGCGACCTGCTTTCGCGCCTGATCTACGGCGCACGCTACTCGCTGTTCATCGGCGTGGTCGTCACCACGGTGGCCGTTATCGGCGGTGTTCTGGTCGGCGTCATCGCCGGCTACTACCGCGGTTGGGTCGACACCGTGATCATGCGCGTCATGGACATCATCCTGGCGTTCCCGTCGCTGCTTCTGGCCCTGGTGCTGGTGGCGGTGCTTGGACCTGGCCTCACCAATGCGATGATCGCCATCGCGCTTGTCATGCAGCCGCACTTCGTGCGCCTGACCCGTGCTGCGGTGATGACAGAAAAGACCCGCGACTATGTCACGGCGGTGAAAGTCGCCGGCGCCAGTCCGTTTCGCCTGATGTTCAAGACCATCCTGCCGAATTGCATGGCGCCGCTGATCGTTCAGGCGACGCTGTCGTTCTCCAACGCCATCCTCGACGCGGCCGCTCTCGGCTTCCTCGGCATGGGCGCCCAGCCGCCGACGCCGGAATGGGGCACCATGCTTGCCGAGTCGCGCGAGTTCATCCTGCGCGCCTGGTGGGTCGTGACCTTCCCCGGTCTTGCCATCCTGATCACCGTGCTTGCCATCAACCTCATGGGTGACGGCCTGCGCGATGCGCTCGATCCCAAGCTGAAGAGGTCGTGACGATGGCCCTGCTCGAAATAGAAAACCTCGTCGTCGAGTTCGAAACCTCAACCGGCCCGTTCCGCGCGGTCGATGGGGTTTCGATCAAGGTCGACAAAAGCGAAGTGCTGGCCATCGTCGGCGAAAGCGGTTCCGGCAAGTCGGTCTCGATGCTCGCCTGCATGGGGCTGCTGCCCTGGACGGCGAAGGTCACGGCCGACAAGATGCTGTTCGACGGTCGCGACCTGCTGAAGCTCAGCGACAGCGAACGCCGCAAGATCATTGGCAAAGAGATCTCGATGATCTTCCAGGAGCCGGTGGCCAGCCTCAATCCGTGCTTCACCGTCGGCTTCCAGCTCGAGGAAGTCCTGCGCGTGCATATGGGCATGGACCGCACGCAGCGGCGTGCCCGCGCCATCGAGCTGCTGACGCTGGTCGGCATCCCCGAGCCGGAAGAGCGCCTGCGCTCCTACCCGCACCAGATGTCGGGCGGCCAGTGCCAGCGCGTGATGATCGCCATCGCCATTGCCTGCAATCCCAAGCTTCTGATTGCCGACGAGCCGACGACTGCGCTCGACGTCACGATCCAGAAGCAGATCCTCGACCTGCTGGTCGGGCTGCAGGACAAGTACGGCATGGGCCTGATCATGATCACCCACAACATGGGTGTCGTGGCTGAAACCGCCGACCGTGTCGTGGTCCAGTACAAGGGCCGCAAGATGGAGGAAGCCGACGTGCTGTCGCTCTTTGAATCGCCGAAGAGCAACTACACGCGCGCGCTGCTGTCCGCCTTGCCGGACAACGCCACGGGCGACCGCCTGCCGACCGTCTCCGACATGATGTTTGAACCGGCACCATCAGGAGCCGCCGAATGACCAAGGTTCTCGAAGCCAAGAATATCGTCCGCGACTATCACGTGCCCGGCGGCATGTTCCGCCCGGCGCGTACGGTGCATGCCGTCAAGGGCGTCAGCTTCTCCGTCGATCGCGGCAAGACGCTGGCCATCGTCGGCGAAAGCGGCTGCGGCAAGTCGACCCTTGCCCGGATCGTCACCATGATCGACGCGGCGACCGCCGGTGACCTTTTGATCGACGGCAACAAGGTCGACATCGCCAAGGAAAAGCTGACATCCGAGATGCGCCGCAAGGTCCAGATCGTGTTCCAGAATCCCTACGGCTCGCTCAACCCGCGCCAGAAGATCGGCGACGTGCTGGCCGAGCCGCTGCTCATCAACACCGACGTTCCGGTCTCCGAGCGGCGCGACCGCGCCATGACGATGCTCAAGAAGGTCGGCCTGGAAGAAAAGCACTTCAATCGCTACCCGCACATGTTCTCGGGCGGCCAGCGCCAGCGCATCGCCATTGCGCGCGCGCTGATGCTCAACCCGAGCCTTCTGGTGCTCGACGAACCGGTTTCGGCGCTCGACCTTTCGGTGCAGGCACAGGTGCTCAACCTGCTCGCCGACCTGCAGGACGAGTTCCAGCTGACCTACGTCTTCATCAGCCACGATCTCAGCGTCGTGCGCTACATCGCCGACGATGTGATGGTGATGTATTTCGGCGAGGCGGTGGAATACGGCAGCCGCGACGAGGTGTTCTCCAACCCGCAGCACAGCTACACCAAGACGCTGTTTGCCGCGACGCCGCGCGCCGACGTCGAAAGCATCCGCGCTCGCATCGCCAGGAAGCAGGCAGCCGCGGCTTAAGACGCAGTCGAATCCGGACGCGTTTCGGATTTGTCTTTGTGGAACAGTCCATTGGGGCATGACGGCTCAGCTCGTCATGCCCCTTTTGAGTTCGCAGCGAGCACAATGTTTTGGGCCACGGGCCGTAAACGCCAATTTCGTCTCTCGCAAAACGTCTGTCGACGATCATAATCCTCCCATCATTTTGACTTTGGCCGGCGGGACGCGGGCAAGGAGGCTGATTATGGCGGGTTTCGAAATTTCGCGGCGCAAGGTGCTGGCCGGGTCGGCGTTCCTTCTGGCATCCACCGCGCTGCCGTCGTTCGGCTGGACGCAGGAGAAGAAGGGTGGCCGTCTGGTCGTCGCAGCCGATTCCGAGCCGCGCAACCTCAATCCGGCGATCGTCGCGTCCAATGGTGTCTTCTTCATTTCCAGCAAGGTGGTCGAGCCGCTGGCCGAAGCCTCATTCGACGGCAAGGACGGGCTTGCTCCGCGCCTTGCGACGTCGTGGGAGGGCTCGGATGACGGCCTATCGGTAACCTTCAAGCTGCGCGAAGGGGTGACTTGGCACGACGGCAAGCCGTTCACCTCGGCCGACGTCGCCTACTCGGCGCTCAGCGTCTGGAAGCCGCTACAGAATCTCGGCCGCGTCGTGTTCAAGGATCTGGAGGCCGTCGAGACGCCCGATGACCACACCGCGGTCTTCAAGTTCTCCAGGCCGACGCCGTTCCAGTTGATCCGCAACGCGCTGCCGGCACTGACTTCGGTGGTGCCCAAGCACATTTACGAAGGCACCGACATTGCCGCGAACCCGGCCAACAATGCGCCTGTCGGCACAGGGCCGTTCAAGTTCGCCGAACACAAGCCGGGTGAATATTACCGGCTCGAGCGCAACGACAACTACTGGGGCGAGGGCGAGCCGCAGCTTGACGAGATCATCTATCGCGTGCTGCCCGACCGGGCGGCGGCGGCCGGTGCGCTCGAGGCCGAGGAAATCCAGCTGGCCGCATTCTCCGCCGTTCCGCTGGCCGACCTCGACCGAATTTCCAAGGTTCCGGGCATCAAGGTCATTCCCGAGGGTTATGAGGCACTGACCTATCAGCTTGTGGTCGAGATCAACCATCGCCGCAAGGAACTGGCCGATGCCAAGGTGCGCCAGGCCATCGCTCATGCCATCGACAGGGACTTTGTCGTCAAGACGATTTTCCTCGGCTACGCCAAGCCGTCGACCGGGCCAGTGCCGCAAAACGACAAGCAGTTCTACACCGCCGATGTGGCGACCTACGCTTTCGACGTGGCCAAGGCCAACGCGCTGCTCGACGAAGCCGGCTATCCGCGCGGCGACAACGGCAAGCGCTTCAGCCTCAAGCTGCTGCCGGCACCCTATTTCAACGAGACCAGGCAGTTCGGCGACTACCTGCGCCAGGCGCTGGCCGAGGTCGGCATCGACGCCGAACTGGTCAACAACGATTCCGCCGCGCACCAAAAGGCCGTCTACACCGACCATGCCTTCGACCTGGCCGTCGCGCCGCCGGTGTTCCGTGGCGACCCGGCGATCTCGACGACCATCCTGGTCCAATCGGGCATCGCCGACGGTGTGCCGTTCTCCAACCAGGGCGGCTACAAGAACGCCGACCTCGACGCGCTGATCGCCAAGGCAGCCGAGACCATCGATCCGGCAGCGCGCATCGGACTCTACAAGGACTTCCAGAAAAAGGTCACGGAAGACCTGCCGCTGATCAACGTCGCGGAGTGGGGCTTCATCACGGTTGCTCGCGACAACGTCAAGAATGTCGCAAACAACCCGCGCTGGGCGGTTTCGAACTGGGCGGACACCTATGTCGAAACGTGACATCATCGCCCCACCCTGGACGATGATCAGTTCGTAAGAATGCTCCTGGAAATTGCAGTGCCTGAATGCGCCCCACCGCTGACCCCTCCCCACGCAAGCGGGGAGGGTAAGTCATGAACCGCGCCTTTCGCCTTCTCCGGCGCCGGCTGGTCGGCAGCGTTCCGGTATTGCTGGTCGTTGTCGTTGGCTCTTTTCTGTTGCTGGAGGCAGCCCCTGGCGACGCTGTCGACGCCTATGTCGTGTCGGTCGGCGGCGACGCCGGCATGATCGAGGCATTGCGCCAGAGCTGGGGACTCGACGCCTCGCCGATGACCCGGCTCGCCGCCTATCTCTGGGCGCTGCTGCATCTCGACCTCGGCCATTCGGTCGCCTTTTCGCGGCCGGTGCTCTCGGTCGTGCTGGAACGGCTGCCCAACACGCTTCTGCTGATGGGCTGCGCCACCGCACTGTCGTTCTTCCTCGGCTCCGCGCTCGGCATCGTCGCTGGCGCGCGTCCCGGCAGCTTCCGCGACCGCTTCCTGTCGATAGGGTCGCTGGCGCTCTACGCCATCCCAGGCTTCTGGCTGGCGCTGGTGCTGACCATCGTGTTTTCGGTGGAGCTGCGCTGGCTGCCCCTGTCGGGCATGGAAACCATCGCATCGGGCAAGACCGGGCCTGCCCGTGCGCTCGACATCGCCAGGCATCTGGTGCTGCCGGTGACGAGCCTCGGGCTGATCTACCTGGCGCTGTACCTGCGCATAATGCGGGCCGGCATGGCCGAGGTCTGGCGCATGGATTTTGCCCTTGCCGCACGCGCGCGCGGGATTTCGCGGCGGCGCATCGTGTGGCGGCATGTCGCCCGCAATGCGCTGTTGCCGCTCGTGACCATGCTCGGCCTGCAGTCGGCGGCGATGCTCGGCGGCAGTGTCGTCATTGAGAGCGTGTTCTCGATTCCCGGTTTGGGTCGGCTGGCGCAGGAGGCGGTGGGCGCGCGCGACACGCCGCTGCTGATCGGGATCATACTGGTCAGCGCCGTTCTGGTGGTCGCCATCAATCTGCTTGTCGACATCGCCTATGCCTCGCTTGATCCGCGCGTCGGCGCCAGCGAGGCCGGCGCATGAGGCTGGTTCGGCTGTTCCGGTCTCCCGAAGCCATCTCGGGCCTCGTCATTCTGGGGCTGCTCGGGGCGATGGCGCTGGCTGCGCCCTGGCTGTTTCCGCGCGACCCGCTGTCGATTGCCGGGCCGCCTTTGCTGCGGCCATTCCAGGATTGGGCGTTGCCGCTGGGCACGGACAGGCTGGGTCGCGACGTTGTGGCAGGCCTGTTTCATGGTGCCCGAACCTCGCTTGCTGTCGGTCTCGCGGCCGCGGCCGCCTCCATCCTCGTCGGCAGCGTGGTCGGCACAGCCGCCGGTTTTGCCGGAGGTTTCGTCGACGAAGTGCTGATGCGCATTACCGATGCCTTCCAGACGGTGCCGGGGTTCCTGTTGTCGCTCGCGCTGGTCAGCGTCATTGGCCCGTCGCTCGGCGTCGTTGTCGTTGCCATTGCACTCAGTTCGTGGACCGGGCCGGCGCGCATAGCCCGCGCCGAGGTGCTGTCGATCCGCGAGCGCGACTATGTCGCGAGTGCGCGCGTCATCGGCATGCATCCGGTGGAGATCGCGCTTCGCGAGGTGCTGCCCAATGCCCTGCCGCCGGTGCTGGCGTTGTCGTCGGTGATCGTCGCCGCCGCGATCCTCACGGAGGCCGCGCTGTCCTTCCTCGGCCTCGGCGACCCCAACCGCGTCACCTGGGGCGGCATGATATCAGAGGGCAGGGCGGTGCTGCGCTCGGCCCCGTTTCTGTCGATCATCCCCGGCATCGCCCTGGTGCTCGCCGTGCTCGGTGTCTACCTGGCGGGAGAAGGCGTCGTCGAAAGCTCGGCTGCGCGGGAGGGGCAGGCGTGAGGCCGTTGCTTTCAATACGCAGCCTTGGCGTCCACTACGTCAGCTACGGCAGCGAGGTCCATGCCCTTGGCGATGTGGACCTCGATCTGCAAGCCGGCGAACGACTTGCGATCATCGGCGAAAGCGGCTCGGGCAAGAGCACACTGGCCCGAGCCATTGCAGGCCTGCTCCCGCCCTCGGTGCGGCTCGACGGCAGCGTCGATTGGCCCGGATTGGGCCACCAGGCGCAGAACGGGCGCGACATCGGCTTCGTGTTCCAGGATCCGGCTTCCAGCCTCGACCCGGTCATGTCGGTCGGCGACCAGGTCGCCGAAGTCGCGCACGCCAATCTCGACATGGAGTGGCCGGCGGCGCGAAAGCTTGCCATCGAGTTGCTCGACCGTGTCAGGCTGCCGGAACCATCGGCGTTGGCAACGAGCTACCCGCACCAGCTTTCCGGCGGGCAAAAGCAGCGCGTGGCGATAGCCGCGGCGATTGCAGGGCGGCCGAAGCTGCTGATCGCCGACGAGGCGACGAGCGCGCTCGATACCATCGTCCAGGCCGAGATCGTCGCCCTGATCCGGCAACTGGTGGCCGACGATGGCATGGCGCTGCTGTTTGTCAGTCACGACATCGCGCTGGCGGTCAACCTCGCCGACCGCATCGCCGTGTTCCGGCACGGCCGCCTGGTCGAGGTGGCGGCGACGGACGAACTGATAAGTGCGCCGCAAAGCACTTATGCAAAAGCACTGCTTGCAGCACATCTCGGTCTCGATACGCGCCTGGAGGCCGAGCCATGAGCGCGCCGCTGCTTGAAGTCGAGGGCCTGACCAAGCGTTTCAGGCGTGGCGGCAGGGAGTTCGCCGCAGTCGATGGCGTGAGCTTTTCGATGGCGCAAGGCGAAACGCTGGCGCTGGTCGGGCCGTCGGGCTCCGGCAAGTCGACGGTGGGGCGTCTGCTGCTGCGGCTGACGGAGGCCGATGCCGGCAGCGTTCGCTTCGGCCGGGCCGATCTGCTGCAGCTTCGCGGTGCTGCGCTGCGCTCGGTGCGGACGAAATTGCAGATGGTGTTCCAGGACCCGCTCGCAGCCTTCAATCCGCGCGCCACCGTGGCGAGGCTGCTCGACGATCCTTTGCGCGTCAATGGCGTCGTCGCCAGGGGCCGACGTTCCATGGCCATCGCCGAGCTGCTCGAACGTGTCGGCCTGTCTTCGGCTCTCGCGAGCCGCGGGGTGCACGAAATTTCCGGCGGCCAGCGCCAGCGCGTCGCGATTGCCCGGGCGCTGGCGACCGGTCCGTCGCTGATTGTCCTCGACGAGGCGGTGGCGGCGCTCGACGTGCTGGTGCGCGCCGACATCTTGCGTTTGCTGCGCGACCTGCAGCGGCAAGAACGGATCAGCTACCTGTTCATCTCGCATGACCTGGGAGCCGTGCGCAGCATCGCGCACCGCATCGCAATCATGGACGCCGGCCACATCGTCGAACAGGGCGATACCGCGGCGGTGATCGCCAATCCGCAGTCGAAAACCGGCAAGGCGCTGGTCGCCGCAACGCCCGAACTGCCGCATGCCAGGGAGAATGTATCGTGACCGATCCTGCCGCGAGGGCCGACAAGCTTGCCGCCGAACTGGATGCGGCGTTTCGCAACCGCGCCGATCTCTATCGCCTCATGCTCGACGAATTGTCCGCCGAACTGGGCGACGACAAGGCTGAGGCGATACTGGTTCGGGCGATTGAAAAGCGCGGCCGCGAGGTGGCCGAAGTGGCGTTCGCGCGGTTCGGCCCCAACGACGCACGCGCCATTGGCGAAGCCTTCCTGGCCGTCAGCCCGGATGACGGGCGCATGTATCCCACCGACATCGAGCGCAGCGACAGCCACATCGCCTTCAAGGTGAAGCGCTGCCCGCTCAAGGATGCCTGGGTTGGCGCCGGCGTCGGCGACCAGAAGCTGGCCACGCTGTGCCGTATTGCCGGCGCGTTCGACCGCGGCCTGTTCGAGGCGACGGGCGTCCGCTTCGACAACATTACCTGGACGCCTGGCCACGGCTCGGGTTGTTGCCATATCTGCCTGACCGACCGGGACGCCTGATCTCGCGCGCCCCGTGCTGCCGCCAGGCTCCTGCAACCGCGATGGACTTGTGCCGGGCGCTTGTGCGACGATTCCGTACCGGCGTGAGTCGTGGTGCCGGCAACATGAGGCGAGGCGATGTACAAATTCGAGGTCTACAAGGACAAGGGCGGCGAGTTTCGCTTCCGTTTCCGTGCGTCCAACGGCGAGGTGATGTTCAGCTCTGAAGGTTATGCCGCCAAGGCGTCCGCGCTGAAGGCGATCGAATCGATCAAGAAAAACACCCCGGCAGCCGCAGTCGAGGACCAGACCACAGCCGTAGCCTGATGCTGAAGGGGCGCGTGCCGCCGGTTCGCGCCCGACGTCTTTGAAGCTGCGCAGCGTTGTCCGGAAACCTGTCGGGCTTGGTCCGCTGCGCGACAACCAGGAGAGGGTACATGGGTATCGAAAGCCTTATCATTTTCCTCATTGTCGGCGCTGTCGCCGGCTGGCTCGCCGGGCAGTTGGTCAAGGGCTACGGTTTCGGATTGATCGGCAACATCGTCGTCGGTATTGTCGGTGCGCTGATCGCCGGCTGGCTGTTCCCGACGATCGGCATCAACCTCGGCTCCGGCATGGTCTCGGCCATCATCAACGCCACCATCGGCGCAGTGATCCTGCTTGTCCTGCTCAGGGTGGTGAAGCAGAGTTGACGACGGCCTGAAATTCGTCGCCGGCAGGTCTTTCCAAAAAGTTTCCGTTGACGGAAACTTTCCATTGCGCTGGCTGGAATGCTCTAATAGTTTCCAAGCAAGGAAACTATTAGAGCAGGAACGTTATGTCGCTGACGCTGTACATTCACCCCCTGGCCTCGTTCTGCCACAAGGTGCTGATCGCGCTGTATGAGAACGAGGTGCCTTTCACGGCGATGACTATCGATCTTGCCGATCCTGGCTCGGCCTCTGTGCTGCTGGAGAAGTGGCCGGTCGGCAAGATACCTGTGCTGCATGACAGCGCGCGCGAGCGCACCGTCGCCGAAACATCCATCATCGTCGAATACCTCCAGCAACATTATCCCGGCCCGGTAGCGATGTTGCCGCAAGACGCCGACGCAGCGCTCGACGTGCGCCTGTGGGATCGCTTCTTCGACCTTTATGTCAGCGTGCCGATGCAAAAGATCGTGCTCGACCGCATCAGGCCCGAGGATGGCCGCGACCCCATCGGCGTGGCCGAGGCGCGCCGGTCGCTGGATACGGCCTACGCCATGATCGACGCCCAGCTTGCGCGTCGCCTGTGGGCAGCTGGCGACGACTTCACCATGGCCGATTGCGCTGCCGCGCCTGGGCTGTTCTTCGCCTCCATCGTGCACCCGTTTGCCGCAGGACAGCCAAATCTGGCAGGCTATCTCGAGCGACTGCTTGCGCGCCCCTCCATCCGTCGCACGCTCGACGAGGCGCGGCCTTATTTTGCGATGTTTCCCTATCGTGACGCCATGCCCGAGAGGTTTCTGAACGATGCGGCGTAACCTGTGATGAGCCAGTTCCAGACGATGGAGCCGCAACAGCTGGACCGCATCTTCATTGCGCTGTCCGATGCCGGCAGGCGCGGCATGGTGGAACGGCTGAGCCTCGGGCCGGCAACGGTCAAGCAACTGGCCGAACCGCACCAAATGGGATTGCCGTCGGCGCTGAAGCATTTGCGCGTGCTTGAGGATGGCGGCATCGTCGTGTCCAGCAAGGCCGGGCGAACCAGGACCTACACCATGCGGCCGGGCGCCCTGTCCGCCATCGACCAGTGGGTGCGCCAGCGCGAAGCCGCCCTGAACAGCGCGTTCGACAGGCTGGTTTCGGTCATCGCCGAGACGCCTGAAGAGGAGGACATCCGTTGAGCCTGGCCGAGCACAGAACCCTCGTCATCGAACGCCAGCTGGCCGCAAGCGCCAGGCATGCCTTCCGCTTCTGGTCGGACGCCGCACTGAAAGAGCGCTGGAACGCCTGTCATCCCGACTGGCGTGTCGTTGAAGACGCGTTCGACTTCCGCGTCGGTGGCGCCGAAACCAAGCGCTGGCTGACCTCCGACGGCTCCGAACAGACATTTGGTGCCCGGTATTTCGATATCGTCCCCGACCGCCGCATCATCTATGGCTTCGAGATGAGCTTTGGCGGCCAGCGCGTGTCGGTGTCGCTGGCGACCATCGAGCTTATCTCCGAGGGAGCGACGACCCGGATGAAATACACCGAGCAGCTGTCCTTTCTCGGCGGCTCGGACGCGCTGAGCCAGCGCCTGTCCGGCACGGAATGGGGCTTCGACAGGCTGGTCGAGGTGATCGCTGCCGACGGCGCCGTCAGGCACTGATCCGCTGCGAGGCGCTTGCCGACGGCGTGGACATGGACGGCGTGCTCTCCCTCGAAATCGATTCCGATTTCCGGGGGCATGCGCTAGCATTCCTCCAGAATTAGCAGACTGGAGGAGGATGCGATGCAAGAGCCCGACCGCTGGCGCAACATGGCGAGCGCGCCGAAAGACGGCAGCCGCATCCTGGTGACGGTTCGTCCCGTCGAACAGGGGCCAGCCGAAGTCGATGTCGCCTACTGGTCGCGGCCCGATCAATTCGGCATCGAAGGTTGGCGCGCGGCCGATTCCTATCCTGGCTGCATCATTGGCTACGCCGAACCCGAGCTGAAATGCTGGATGCCGCTGCCGCAGGCGAACCTCGGCAAGAACGCAGCCGCCATGCCCACGCCGTGGCAGGGTGACGAGATCGAGGTGGACGGATCCGGAATCTGATCCGTCCTGTCTGGCCTCTCGCAAATCCGGCAGGGACTCGGCAGAGACTCAACGCGGCTGGCCGAGGCCAGCCGCGTTGCCGGTTGAGCGGCTGCGCAGCCATATTGCAAAGCCAGCCATTGCGGACGCTATTGCCATGCTGCCGGCCAATGCGGCGGCGGCCGCGAACAGGCCGTCGTAGCCATGGCTTGTTGTCAGCGGCGTGCTGGCCAGCGGCGAGCAGAACTGTCCGATGAAGATCGAGGCGGTGAGCACGCCTCCGCCCAGTTCCCGGCGCGACGCTGGCGCCAGGTTGAGCGCAAGTCCCACGAAGCTCGGCGAAACCAGCGCGTAGCCCGCGCCGATCATTGCAGCCGCGGCAAGCAGGGGCAGCGTCTGGTCGGCGTAGCCCAGGGACGCGAAACCAACCGCCATCGCCGCGTAGCCGAGCAGGAAGATGCCGGCGTAGCCCGTCGCGCGCTGGATGCGGGGATAGGCGAGCGCCAGGACCCCGCCCGAGAGCATCAGCGTGCCGAGGACCGAACCCGTCATGATGGCGCTGTCATAGCCGCTTGCCTCGAGGAAGAACGATATCTGCGTCGGCATGATGAAGAAGATCATGTTGGTCAGCGCCTGCAGCAGAACCAGAAACGCCAGGGGCAAGATCCAGGACGCTCCAGCCGCGCCTGCCGGGTTGGCGGGCCGGGCGCGCACGCGCCGCGGTGGATCGACGATGATCTTCCATATCAAGGGCAGGAAGGCCGCGGCCAGCCCGTAGATGGCGAAGGGAAGGCGCGGCGACAGCGTCGCCATCCAGCCGGCCAGCGAGATGAACGCCAGTCCGCCGAAGTTGCGCGCCGAAATCTGCAGCCCGGTCAGGGCGTTTCGGTCGTCGCCGCTGAAATAATCGCCGATCAGGGCGGTTTGCGCCGTCATGATCAGCGCGACGGCGACGCCTAGGGCGAGCCGGCTTGCGAAAATTGCGGGCAGGTTCGGCAGGTATAGCCCGGCGCAGCCCGCAACGACGAACAGCATCACGCCGAAAGCAACAACAAACGTCGTCCGAACCGGTCGACCGCCAGCCCGGCCAAAGGCGCGCAGACGGCGACCGCGAGCGATGGCGCCGGCACCAGCAGGCGTGTCAACAGCGCTGTGTTCGGATCGTCGGCGAACAGGCGCTCAAGTCCCGGCAGCGCCGGGCTGATCGTCGCATTCGCCATCGTGGTGAGCGACGCAGCCAGCAGCAGCGCCACCGCGCGTCCATCCTGCCAGACTGGCCTTCGTGTTGTGTTTTGGGTCGTGTCCACGGCTTTTCCTCTTGCGCGAAGTGGCTGTTCGGAAGAGCCTACGAATTCAAGTCAACTTGAGGTCAATATGCAATTTCTGGATATCGGTGAAGTCGCCGCGCGCACGGGCGTCCCGCCATCGACCCTGCGCTATTACGAAGAGATCGGGCTGATTGCCGCGCTCGGCAGGCATGGTCTCAGGCGCCAGTTCGACAACGACGTCCTGCTGCGTCTGGCGCTGATCGGCCTTGGCAAGGCGGCCGGCTTCTCGCTGACCGACATCGCGGGCATGTTCGGACGCGACGGCAGGCCGGACATTCCCCGCCAGCTGCTGCACGCCAGGGCCGACGAGTTGGAACGGCAGATGCGCGATCTGCGCCTGCTTCGCGACGCACTGCGCCATGTTGCCGATTGTCCGGCGCCGTCGCATCTGGAATGCGCAAGTTTCCGCCAGCTGCTGAAGTCGGCGACGCACGGCAGCGTGGCCGCGCGCAGCCGCACCGCGACCGGGCTCAAGCGACCGAGTCGAGGCTGACAGGCGTGAATGGGTGCGCTGCTGAGGAGGACTGGTGCCGCTTGCGTGACTCGAACACGCGACCCCATCATTACGAATGATGTGCTCTACCAACTGAGCTAAAGCGGCCTCCGGGTTTCGCGACCCAAGGGTCACGAGACATGAGTGCCTGATAGCTTCATTGCGCAGCGATTTCAAGACGCCTTTGACGTGTTTTATCAGGCTACGAACAACTGGGTAAATGCCGGCGTGCGGTTTGCATGTCGGTGCGATGGATCGGCCGGCCGCGCGATAGCGAGGCGCGGCGATGCGCCCCGTCATGCGCTCAAGCGGATCAGGCGAGGCGGGCCTTTGCCGCTGCATACTCGCTGGCCAGGCGCTCGACCAGTTCGGCCGCCGGCACCACCTTGCCGACGGCGCCGATGCCCTGGCCGCAGCCCCAGATGTCCTTCCAGGCCTTGTATTTGTTGTCGCCGTCGAAATCCATGTGGCTCGGATCGGAGACGGCGAGGTTGTCGGGGTCCATGCCGGCGGCGCGGACCGAGCCCTTCAGGTAGTTGCCGTGGATGCCGGTGAAGAGGTTGGAATAGACAATGTCGGCTGCCTTGGACTCGACGATCATCTGCTTGTAGGCGTCGGCCGCGCGGGCTTCTTCGGTGGCGATGAAGGGCGAGCCGATATAGGCGAGATCGGCGCCCATGGCCTGTGCCGCGAGCACCGCGCCGCCATTGGCGATGGCGCCTGACAGCAGCAGCGGTCCGTCGAACCACTGGCGGATTTCCTGGATCAGCGCGAATGGCGACAGCGTGCCGGCATGGCCGCCGGCGCCGGCGGCCACCGCGATCAGCCCGTCGGCGCCCATCTTGATCGCCTTGCGCGCGTGGCGGTCGTGGATGATGTCGTGCAAGACGATGCCGCCATAGGAGTGCACGGCCTGGTTGACCTCCTCGACCGCGCCGAGCGACGAGATAACGATCGGCACCTTGTACTTCACGCACAGGCGCAAATCGTGCTCGAGGCGTGTGTTCGAGCGGTGGACGATCTGGTTGACGGCGAAGGGTGCCGCCGGCTGGCCAGGATTGGCGGCGTCGTGAGCGGCGAGTTCTTCGGTGACCTGAGCCAGCCATTCGTCGAGCTGCGCCTCGGGGCGGGCGTTCAGCGCCGGGAACGAGCCGACGATGCCGGCCTTGCATTGCGCCAGCACCAGCGGCGGGTGCGAGATGATGAACAGCGGCGCGCCGACAACGGGAATGCGCAGGTTCTTTTTCAGGACATCAGGCAGCGCCACGCTATTCTCCCACGAATTTTGACGTTTCCGTAAACGTCATATCTATACCAGATGCCGCCTCGACGGCAATGCAGGCTGATCGCGGCGATTCGCCGGCTCCATGGCAAAGATGCGGTCCTCATCGACGCTATTGTATCGGCTTTGGCGACAAAACGCTGATGTCGCCGTTGATTGATGCCTTTTCTGCCGCTAACCATCTGGCAACACAGGCGCGTTGCGAGGAATACCGGTTGGATTCGATCGAAAAGGCGATCCGGAACGCATTCGAAAAAGGCGATCCCGAGAACCGCGAATTTCGCGAAAAGGTCTACCGCGCGGCTTTCGCCGCGCTTGACCGTGCGTTGAAGTCAAATCCGAACATGACAGTCGAGGTGGCGATCAACCGTCGCAAGGCATTGCAGGCCACGATCACCGAGATCGAGTCGGAATTCATTCCGGCGGCGCCAGCAGTCCCGCCAGTCGCTTCCGACAATTCGTTGGCGCCCGAGATTTCGCTCAACGGCAACGCCACGCGTGCCGCGCCAACCGTTTCGATTTCGCCAGCCGGCGAGGCGCGCGCCAGGGGCGTTACACCAGTCGTGCCCGACATCATGCCCGACGGGCCGATGCCCCCGCCGGTGGCGGTCAAGGAAAAGCGCAGCCGGGCCGAACGCCGCGCTGCCGACCGCGCCGCCCGGCGCGCCGAGCGCCGCAGCCCGTTCGCAGCGATGTTCTTTGTCGTGACCCTGCTGACCATGGGCGGTATCGGCGCATGGTGGGCCGTGCAGACAGGCCTGTTCAGGTCTCCCGAAGAGATCGACACCTCGGTGCGCAACCCGCCCAAGACGCTCGAAAGCGAGGACTTTTCGCCGACCGCAGTCGGCTCCGGCCCCGCCCGTCCCGGCGAGGTCGACGCCGGGCGCAACTGGATCACGGTGTTTTCGCCGTCCGATCCCTCCGATGTCAGCGCACCGTCGGGCACGGTCGCCGAAGTCAGCAAGGACGACACCGGAAGCTTCCTGCGCATTCGTTCGGGCGACAGCGGTTCCGCCGTCAGCTTCGATGTCGGCAAGGGCGTGCTCGAGCAGATCGCGGGCAAGCATGCCGTGTTCGACATCATCGCCCGTGCCGAAGACGGCAAGGAAACGCAGATGGCCGTTGCCTGCAACTTCGGCGAGCTCGGAGATTGCGGCCGCAAGCGCTACCTCGTTGGCTACCAGCGCGGCGAATACCTGTTCGAGATGGACGTGCCTGACAAGGATCCGGGCGCTGCCGGCTCGATCGCCATCAACGCCGACATCGACAACGATGGCAAGTCGGTCGACATCTACGAGATCAGGGTTTCGGTGACCGAATAAACTCTCGGCTTCAGTCGAGCAGCGCCTGCAGCGTCTCGATGCGGTCGGCTTCGGCCGGCGGCTTGTCCCAGCGCAGCCGGGAAATGCGCGGAAAGCGCATGGCGACGCCCGACTTGTGGCGGGTCGAGCGGTTCAGCCCTTCGAACGCGACCTCCAGCACCAGGCCGTTGGCCCGGTCGGCGCGCACCGAGCGTACCGGGCCGAAGCGCTCGATGGTGTTGTCGCGCACGAACTTGTCGATCTGCCTGAGTTCCTCGTCGGTGAAGCCGAAATAGGCTTTTCCCACCGGCACCAGCTCTTCCGCCCCCTCCGTGCCCGACCAGACGCCGAAGGTGTAGTCGGAATAGAAGCTCGAGCGCTTGCCGTGGCCGCGCTGGGCATACATCAGCACGGCATCGACGGTGTGCGGATCGCGCTTCCACTTGAACCATGGGCCCTTGGGCCGGCCGGCGAGATAGCACGAATCCAGCCGCTTCAGCATGACGCCCTCGATGATCGGGTGCGGTGGCTCTTTCCGCATTGCCTCCAGCTGTTCCCAGCTGTCGAAGGCGACCAGCGGCGAGAGGTCAAAGCGGTCGGGATCGAGCGTGGCGATGAAGACCTCAAGACGCGCGCGGCGTTCGGTGAAGGGCAGCGCGCGCAAATCCTCGCCGCCGAATTGCAACAGGTCGTAGCAGCGCACGAAGGCGGGATAGCGCTCCTGCATCCTGGCCGAGACGGTCTTGCGGTTAAGCCGCTGCTGCAGGTCGGAGAAGGTGCCGGTCGCCTCGCGCGGTACGCCGACGAGCAGCTCGCCGTCGAGCGCGCCGTCGAAGTCCATCGCCGCCACCACATCGGGGAAGGCGCCGGATACGTTGTCGCCGGTGCGCGAATAGAGCCGGCGGATGCCGCCTTCCGACACCGCCTGGACGCGGATGCCGTCCCATTTCCATTCGGCGGCGTAGTCGGCGGGTGCGAGCTTTTCGAGATCGCCGTCGGCTATGGGGTTGGACAGCATGACCGGCCGGAACAGGGCTTGCACAGTCTTTTCCGGCTTCGGCGCCGTCCCCTCCAGCCAGGCGAAGACATTGGCATAGGGTGGCGCCAGTCCGTGCCACAGTTCCTCGATCTCCGACACGTCGACGGAACCGAGGTCGGCCAGCGCCTGCTTGGCGAGGCGGGCCGAGACGCCGATCCGCAGGCCGCCGGTGACGAGCTTGATGATGGCGAAGCGGGCCGACGTGCCGGCCTGGTCGAGCAGGCGGGCGAGCACCGCCGGCCCGTCGGAGCGGCTGGCCGATTGCAGCTTGTGCACCACCTCGGCGAGCGTGATGTCGTGGTTGGGCCGGCTGCCCGGTGCCTGCGGCCAGACCAGCGAGACGGTCTCGGCGAGGTCGCCGACATAATCGTAGGAATAGCCGAACAGCACAGGGTCCATGCGCTCGGAGACGAGCTGGCGCAACATCGCCGGCTTGACCGAGGCGATATCGAGTTCGCCGGTCAGCGCCGCGAGCGCCAGCCCGCGGTCGGGATCCTCGACCACGCGGAAGTAGTCGGTGATGAGCTTGAGCTTGCCAATGCGCGACGGCGTCAGCACCAGACGGTCGAGGAGCTCGGCGAAGCGGTTCATGGCTTGTTCGCCCCCTCATCCGGCCCTTCGGGCCACCTTCTCCCCGTTGGGGAGAAGAGGTTGGCGGCGACCGTTGCTGATCCTCTCCCCGGCTGGGAGAGGGTGGCCGAGCGAAGCGGAGGCCGGGTGAGGGGGCAGGGCAGCAATCATCCTCAATCGCCCTCGTCTTCGTAGCCGACGAGGTGCAACGGTCGCGCTGATATCCCGTTGAGTTCGCACCAGCGCACCAGCGCCTCCTCGCGGCCATGGGTGACCCAGACTTCGCCGGCGCCAGTCTGTTTGATGGTGGCGGTCAGTTCGTCCCAATCGGAATGGTCGGAGATGACGAGCGGCAGTTCGACGCCGCCCTGCCTGGCGCGTTGGCGGATGCGCATCCAGCCCGAGGCGAAGGCGGCAAGCGGGTCGGGGAAGCGGCGTGCCCAGCGGTCGGCGAAGGTGGAAGAGGGGGCGACGATGATGGCACCAGCGAAGTCGGCCTTGTCGCCGTCTTCGACTGTCGCCGGCCGGAGGTCGCCAAGGTTGATGCCCTGGTCTTGATAATATTCGCTCAGGCGGGAGATGGCGCCGTGGATGTAGATCGGCTTGTCGTAGCCGTTGTCGCGCAACAGGCGGATGACGCGCTGTGCCTTGCCGAGCGCATAAGCGCCGACAAGATGGGCACGCTCCGGAAATTGCCGGGTCGACTTGATCAGCTTGAGGATTTCGCCCGAGGCGTCGGGATGGCGGAAGACAGGCAGGGCGAAGGTCGCCTCTGTGATGAAGACGTCGCAGGGCACGACCTCGAAGGCGACACAGGTGGGGTCCTGGGCGCGTTTGTAGTCGCCGGAGGCGACGATGCGCATGCCGTTTTGCTCGACCGCGATCTGCGCCGAGCCGAGCACATGGCCAGCGGGATGGAACGACACGATGACGTCGCCGAGCCTGATCTTTTCGCCGAGTGGCATCGCCTGGCTGGCGCCTGCGAAATCCGTGCCGCAGCGGATTGCCATGATGTCCAGCGTCTCGCGCGTCGCCAGGACCTTGGCGTGGCCGGGCCGCGCGTGGTCGGAATGGCCGTGTGTGATGAGCGCCCGTTCGACCGGCCGCACCGGATCGATGTAGAAATCGCCTGGCGGGCAGTAGAGCCCTTCGGGCCGGGGATGGAGAAGGTCGCTGGGCCGCATTCTCTCAAGATAGGCATTTGGCGCTTGCGTGAAAGGGCGGTTTGGCAGTAATGCGCGCCACTTCCCTCATTCTGGATGCCGCGCTTGACGCCGTTGCAGCTCTCTTCCAACGACCTGCTTGCCGACCGGCGGGCGGACTATGCCGAAATGCTCTTTGGGTCCGGCGACCATGCCGCCGCCGCCGAGTTGATGCTCGGCGCGCTGGAGATCGCGCCGCAATGGGCCATGGGCTGGTTTCGGCTCGGCGAGATCCAGGAGGCCGCAGGCGCGTTTGAGGCGGCGGCCGAAGCCTGGCGCATGTCGCTGAAGCTTGAACCGGCAGACCGGCCGGGCGCCGCGCTCAAGCTGCAACTGATCGGCGCCGAACCCGCCGCCGACAGTCCGCCCAGCGCCTTTGTCGAGATGCTGTTCGACCAGTATGCGGAAAAATTCGACCACGCGCTGGTCGAGACGCTGCATTACCGCGTGCCGGAACTCCTGACGGCGGCGATCGCCGCCACCGGGCGCGGGCAGTTCGATCATGCCGTTGATCTCGGCTGCGGCACCGGGCTGATGGGCGTGAAGCTCAGGCCGGTGACGAAACGCCTCGACGGCTACGACATCTCTGCCGAAATGCTGCGCAAGGCGCGCGACAAGGGCGTCTACGACCGGCTGATCAAGGCCGACCTGCAGGAGATGGAGCCGGAGGGCCGGACCGCCGACCTCGTCACCGCCGCCGACGTTTTCATGTATCTGGGCGCGCTCGACCGCGTGTTCGCGAGCGTCATCAAGATGCTGGCGCCTGGCGGGCTGTTTGCCTTTTCGGTCGAACGCCTGGCCGGCGAGGGTGTCTTCGAGCTGCAGGAATCGCGCCGCTATGCTCATTCCGAGGCCTGTGTGCACGGGCTGATTGCGGCGGCCGGCCTGCGGTTGGTGTCGCTGGAACACGCCGTGATCCGCCAGGACCGCCGCGAGCCTGTCGAGGGGCTGATCGTGGTGACGGAGCGGGCGATTTAGCGCTGACTGCTGCTTGGGCTGCCGAACATGCCGCGCGAGCGCAGCGGCTTTTCGGCCGGCTTGGCGGTGATGCCTGCCTGCTTCTGCAATTGCTCTATTTGGGCCTGAAGCTCGCGAACGAGCTTTTCCAGCGTCGCGATGCGGGCTTCGTGGGAGGCGGTGTCGGTCATGGCGCTTGGCTCTGAGTTTGATGGGGCCATTTGATACGGCGGCATTGGGGACGCAAGTCACTTAGGTTTCGTTCCTTCCGACAGGCCAGTGCGGGTGAGACGGAATGCGATCTCGCAAGTTGGTTGCGGCATGTTCTCTTGATCCCTTTTTGTTCCAGATTTCGCTTGGCGCGGCACGATCCCCGCGCTAGGCATGGGGCGTGACGAGCCAAGCGCGACTGGAGCCGAATTCGACTGCCGCCATGCTGCCGGAACCATTCGTGCGATGGTTCGCCGAGCGCGGCTGGTCGCCGCGCACCCACCAGCTCGACCTGCTCGCCAGCGCGCAGCGGGGAAACTCGGTGCTGCTGATCGCGCCGACCGGTGCCGGCAAGACGCTGGCCGGTTTCCTGCCGGCGCTGACGGATCTTGCGGTCAGGCCGAAGAAACGGCCGGGGGAGGCGCATCGCGGCGTTCACACGCTCTACATCTCGCCGCTCAAGGCGCTGGCCGTCGACATCGAGCGCAATCTCGGCAAGCCGGTCGCCGAGATCGGCCTGCCCATCACGATGGAGACGCGCACCGGCGACACGCCACAGCACAAGCGTGCGCGCCAGAAGCTCGTGCCGCCCGACATCCTGCTGACGACGCCGGAGCAACTGGCGCTGCTGATCGCGTCCGCCGACGCCGAGCGCTTCTTTTCGGATCTGCGCTACATCGTTCTCGACGAACTGCATTCGTTGGTCACCTCGAAGCGGGGGCACCTGCTCGCTCTTGGCCTGGCCCGTCTGCGCAAGTTCGTACCCGATCTCCAGGCCATCGGCCTGTCGGCGACGGTGGCCGATCCGGACGAGTTGCGGCACTGGTTGGTGAGGCAGAGCAGTTTACCCTCCCCCCTGTGGGGAGGGTCGATCCGCGAAGCGGGGCGGGGTGGGGGTGACGGTCAGGCTTCACCCCCCACCCCGACGCTGCGCGTCGACCCTCCCCACAAGGGGGAGGGTAATGCCAACATGGCCGATGTCATCACCGTCACCGGTGGGGCAAAGCCTGAGATCACGATCCTCGACTCCGAGGAACACGTGCCATGGGCAGGGCATTCCGCCCGCTACGCCATCCCCGACATTTACGAAGCCGTGCGCAGGCACCGAACGACGCTGTTGTTCGTCAACACCCGCAGCCAAGCCGAATTGCTGTTCCAGGAGCTGTGGCGGATCAATGAGGATACGCTGCCGATAGCCTTGCACCATGGTTCGCTCGATGTGGGCCAGCGCCGGCGCGTCGAAAAGGCGATGGCCGACAATGCGCTGAGGGCGGTGGTTGCCACCTCGACGCTCGACCTGGGCATCGACTGGGGCGATGTCGATCTTGTCATCCATGTCGGCGCGCCAAAGGGGGCAAGCCGGCTCGCGCAGCGCATCGGCCGCGCCAACCACCGCATGGACGAGCCGAGCCGTGCCATCCTGGTGCCAGCCAATCGTTTCGAGGTTCTGGAGTGCCGGGCAGCGCTCGAGGCCAACTATCTCGGTGCGCAGGACACGCCGCCGCTGCTCGCTGGCGCGCTTGACGTGCTGGCCCAGCACGTGCTCGGCTGCGCCTGCGCAGCACCCTTCGACGCCGACGAACTTTATGCCGAGGTCAAGGGTGCGGCGCCATACGCATCGCTCGACCGCGACCATTTCGACCGCATCGTCGATTTCGTCGCCACTGGCGGCTATGCCCTGCGCAGCTATGAGCGCTACGCCCGCATCCGCAAGACCAGGGACGGCAGGTGGCGCGTGTCCAATCCACGCATCGCCCAGCAATACCGGCTGAATGTCGGCACCATCATCGAGGCGCCGATGCTCAACGTCCGCTACACGCGAACGAAGGGCAAGGCAGGTGCGGGCAATGCCGGATCGGTCGCGCTGCGCGGCGGCTCAGTGCTAGGCAAGATCGAGGAGTATTTCGTCGAGACGCTGTCGGTCGGCGACATGTTCCTGTTCGCCGGCAAGGTGTTGCGCTTCGAGGGCATCCGCGAAAACGAGTGCTATGTCTCGACGGGCGGCGGCGGTAACGTGCTGGTGCCGTCCTATGCTGGCGGCAAGTTTCCGCTGTCGACCTACCTCGCCGACCAGGTGCGCGGCATGCTGGCCGATTCCACGCGGTGGAAGGCGTTGCCCGACCAGGTCTCGGACTGGCTGCGTCTCCAGCAGCAAAAGTCGGTTCTGCCGCGCAAGGAAGACCTCCTGGTCGAGACGTTTCCGCGCGGCGAGCGCTTCTACATGGTCGCCTATCCGTTCGAGGGCCGGCTGGCGCACCAGACGCTCGGCATGCTCCTGACCCGCCGACTGGAACGGATGGGCGCGCATCCGCTCGGTTTTGTGGCCACCGATTATTCGCTGGGCGTGTGGGCGCTGGGCGACCTCGGCCGGATGTTCGAGTCGAAGAAGCCGTCACTCGCGGAGCTCTTCGACGAGGACATGCTCGGCGACGATCTCGAGGCGTGGCTTGCCGACAGCTGGCTGCTCAAGCGCACCTTCCGCAACTGCGCCGTTATCGCTGGCTTGATCGAAAAGCGCTTTCCCGGACAGGAAAAGAACGGCCGCCAGGTGACCGTTTCGGCCGACCTCATTTATGACGTCTTGCGCAGCCATGAACCGGATCACATCCTGCTCGAAGCGACCAGGGTGGATGCTGCGAGCGGGCTGCTCGATGTCAGGAGACTGGCCGACATGCTCTCGCGCATCCGCGGCAGAATCGTTCATAAGGATCTTGATCAGATATCGCCGCTGGCGGTTCCGATCATGCTGGAAATCGGCAAGGAGCCGGTCAATGGCGAGGCCAACGATAGGCTGTTGCTCGAGGCGGCTGACCTGATCGAAGAGGCTATGGCAAGCGCATGAACATCGCTGCGCGCGAAGTGACGGGGGATGGCAGTGCGACGATCGGCATCGCCGGCGTGCGCGCAGTCTGCGACCGGCGCGCGGCGCTGTACTTCCCGGATCTCAGCCTTCTGGCGGTGTCGGACCTGCATCTCGAAAAGGGGTCGTCCTTCGCCCGTCGCGGCCGGCTTTTGCCGCCCTACGATTCGGCCGCTACGCTCGCCCGGCTGGCGGCTGTCGTCGACGACTATGCTCCGAAATTCGTCGTCAGCCTCGGCGACAGTTTCCACGACGGCGAGGGTGCGGCGCGCCTGGCCGATCCGTTCCGCGCCAGCCTGACCGCCATGATGCGCGGGCGCGACTGGTTCTGGGTCGCCGGCAATCACGATCCGGATGCGCCGGCCGATCTGCCGGGCGAAACCGTCCAGGAACTCGCTGTCGGAGGTCTTGTCTTCCGTCACGAGCCGTCGAAGGGCCACGCCGAAGGCGAGATCGCCGGGCACCTGCACCCATGCGCGCGCATCGTCCAGCGCGCCCGCTCGGTGCGTTGCCGCTGCTTTGCCAGCGACGGCGAACGGCTAGTCATGCCGGCCTTCGGCGCGTTCACCGGCTCGCTCAACGTTCTCGACAAGGCTTACAAGGGGCTGTTCCGCACCGGAGCGCCAACTGCCTACATGATCGGCACAAGCGGGGTCTACCCGATCGCCGGGTCGTTGCTGCGGCCGGGCTAGCGCATCGGCCCGAAAATCGGACCCGATTTTCGGAAAGCACGATGCGCCAACTCAATAAGTTGGAGCGTCCTTTGTGCGTCCATCCGGACGCACGGCGGGCACGAGGCGCGGCATGCCGCCAGCCCTCAATCCTTGCGGAAGATGATCCTGCCCAGCCAGCCGGTGAACATCGCCAGCCCGATGGCGAAAAGGCCGTAGCCGAAGCCGTGGTCGGTGGCGAAGCGGTAGATGGTCTGTTCGAAGCCCGACTTGACGATGGCCAACTGGGTCGAGGTTTCCTTGACGAACAGGCCGTTGCGAAACAGGAAGGCCCGCGCCTTGTGCGTGCCGACCGGCACGTTTGGCGCAAGATGCAGCGTCGCCCGGAACAGGTTCTGCGACAGGAACTGCACGCCGCCGATATTGTCCGAGTAGAGGCCAAGCGCTTCCTTGCGGTCGCGCAGCGCATCGGTGAATTCCTGGATGGTGATCGGGCTGTCGCGCTTTTCCTCGGGCTCGAGGTAGATGTTGGGAATGCCCAGCGACAGCTGCTTGTAGCTGTTGGGGGTGGTGATGTCCTGCGGCGGTCGCGTCGTCGCCATCGAGTAAGACACCGGTACGTTGATGAAGGTCTCGGAGCGGGTGTTGATCCACATGCCAAGGATCCGATCCTTGCGGCGCACCACGACCGAGCGCGCCGGCCCTTCCAGCACGACGACGACGTCGTAGCGGCCCTGGCGGTTGACCTGCGGATCGGTGTTTTCCAGCGCACCGAAGATGGTGAGATCGGCGCCAGAGAAGTCGGCCGTGATCGAGACGCGATCGGTGGACAAGCCGATCTGGATGTTTTCGGTCGGCGCGCCGTCCTTGATCTGGGCGCGCGCCGGCGCTGCCGCGGCGAGCAGGGCTAGGGCGAGCGCCGCAATCCTCATAGCGAAAGCCCGCTGACGCTGGTCAGCGAATAGAGGTTCTGCGGCTTGACGAAAAGGTCGAAGCCAAGGCGCAGGGCAACCGCTAGGACCAGCAGGGCCAGCAGCGCGCGCAACTGTTCGCCGCGCAGTTTCTGGCCGGCCTTGGCGCCGTATTGCGCGCCGGCAACGCCGCCCAGCATCAGCACGAGCGCCAGCACGATGTCGACGGTCTGGTTGGTCGTCGAATGCACCAGGGTGGTGAAGGCCGAGACGACGACGATCTGGAACAGCGAGGTGCCAACGACGACGTTGGTCGGCACCTTGAGCAGGTAGATCAGCGCCGGAACCATGATGAAGCCACCGCCGACGCCCATGATCGCCGACAGGAAGCCGATGCCCGCGCCGATGCCCAGCACCGGGATGACCGAGACGAACAGTTTCGAGGTGCGGAAGCGCATCTTGAACGGCAGGCGGTGGATCCAGTTGTGCTGGCCGGACTTCTTCAGCGCCGGCGGCACCCCGCCCTTGGTCAGGCGCAGCGCATTGACGCTTTCAATCAGCATCAGGCCGCCGACCGTGCCGAGCAAGACGACGTAGAGCAGTGAGATGAACAGATCGAGCTGGCCGATGGCGCGCAGCAGGGCGAAGACGAAGCCGCCGGCGGCCGAGCCGGCGATGCCCCCGATCAGGAGCACCGTGCCGAGCTTGAAGTCGAGCGTGCCGCGCTTGAGATGGGCGAGAGCGCCGGAGAACGACGAGGCGATGACCTGGTTGGCGCCGGTGGCGACAGCGATCGCAGGAGGAATGTTGTAGAAGATCAGAAGCGGCGTGATCAGGAACCCGCCGCCGACGCCGAACATGCCCGACAGGAAGCCGACCGCCGCGCCCATTGCCAGGAGCACGAACGCATTGACAGACATTTCTGCAATCGGGAGATAGATGCCCACCCGTCAGTCTCTGCAATAGGAGTTATGCCGTCGCCCGTTTCCGGGTGCCGGTTAGCTAGCGGTTACTTGCGCCGACATTGCGGCGAAGTCAAACGCACTGCGCTCGAAACGGAAAATAACTCAATCAGTTAACCGCCAGGTAAAGACGGCGGCGGGAAATGACGCCGTCTTCGCGCTCATTTGCGCGCAATCAGTGCTTCGACGACGGCGGTGTCGATCTCGCCGGTCGAGGCAAGACCGTTGTCCTTCTGGAAGGCGGCGATCGCGTCCTTGGTCTTCTGGCCCATCATTCCGTCGGCCTTGCCGGCCTCGTAGCCATTCTTGTTGAGGATGGCCTGGACGTTCTGGATGGCCTTTTTCATATCGACGCCGGCCGCCGGGGCGTCCTGCCAGTTGGCCGGAACGTCGATCGAATTGGAGGCCGGATCGAGCGCCTTGGCCTGCCACAGTTCGGTCGCCGCCTTGGCGCGCTTGAGCTGCTCGGGGTTGAGCGCCTTGGCGATCTCGTCACGCTTGGAGGCGGCGTCTGCGTCGCCCTGCTTGGCAACCAGTGCGAACCACTTGTAGGACTCTTCCAGGTCCTGCTGCATGCCGACGCCCTTGGCGGCGAGGATGCCGAGATTGAACTGGCTGTCCTTGACGCCGAGTTCGGCAGCGCTGACGAACCACCGCGTTGCGGTGTCGTTGTCGACGGTGCCGTCGGCGCCCATGGCCAGCAGCACCGCGAGATTGTGCATGGCGCTGGCGTTGCCCTGCGCGGCTGCAAGCTGGTACCAGGTCTTGGCCTTGGCCACGTCGCGGTCAACGCCGTTGCCCTTTTCATACATGTTGCCAATGCGATACTGCGCCGGCGCGAAACCAAGCTCGGCGGACCTTTCGTACCAGGCTGCCGCCGTCTTGACGTTTGCGTTTAGCCCGCGCGCCTCGGCATAGCGCGAGCCGATCTCGAACAGCGCCTTGGCGTCGCCGCCATTGGCCGCGTCGCGCAGTGCCGAAGGCACCGCGTCTGGCACTGACAGCGCTGCAGCTTCGATGGCTTCACCAGCTGGGCGAATGGTCTCGTCTACCGCCATCCTTGCAGGGATGGACTGCGTGCTGGCGTGGTCGAGCGCGACTTCGACGGGAACGGAAACCTGCATCTCGTCCGTGGAGCTTGCTTCCGAAGCGATATCGTCAACCGTTGCCGGCGCGTCGACATTGCGAACCGTGGCGGCAGCTTCATCGAGAGGCTTGGCTGCGGCAATCCTGGCCGGCTCGGTGGCGGGCGGCAGGGTGACCGAAGCCGTCTCGACCGGGTCGTTGAGGAAAGCCTTGCCGAGCTGCATGCCGGCGAGCGCCAACATCACCGCTCCCGCGGCCATCAACACCGACTTGCGGCGCGCCTTCAGCAGGTCGCCGATGCGCAATGCGCGCACGGGTCCCTTGAGGTCGGATGTCCGCTTCAGTGTGTCGGCCTCGGCCGCAGCCGCCTGTGCGGCGCGCCGGGCGGCGGCGATGAAGTCCGCCTTGGCGGCGTCGCCTTCGGTTGCGCGCGCCGGCTGGCCGCGCTCGTCGCGAACGCGGCGCATGATGGCGTTGAGGTCGGGTGCTCCAGAGCCGGGTTCGAGCGGGCGGTTGGCGATCTTGGGGTCGAGCGGCGCATCGAGCGCCACGGCAGGCACCTCGACTTCGACCGTCGGCTCGACCACGTCGATCACTTGTGCCTGGGGCTTCTTCGCAAAGGCACGGGCAAGGCCGCCGAGCATCGACGGCTTGGCGGGCTTCTGGTCCTTCTTGTCGGCGCGTACGCCTTCCAGCGCGGCGACCGCGGCGGCGGCTTCCGACGCTGCCTGCGCAGGGCTGCGCGAGTGGCGGTCGCTCTGGTCGACCGGTTCGCCGCGACGGCCAAAATGGGCGTGGGCTTCGGGCAGCGGCGCAGGTTCATCCGGAACCAGCGACGGCGTGTCGCTCAACGCCAGCTTGGTTTCGGCGGCCGCAGGAGCGAGCAGTTCGGCGACCGAGGCCGGAGGGGCGTCGGACGACGAGGGATCGTAGCGTTCGAGCGAGCCCAGGCGGTCGACGATCTTGAGCAAGGTGTCATGGATCGCCTCGAAGGTCTTGCCGTTGCGTTCGTCCGAGCGGCGGGTCAGCGTCTCCAGCGCCTTGAGGTCCTGCGCCAGTCCTTCGACTGCGCTCGAGTCGCTTGCGCCGGAACCGCTCAGGGAATGCACGGCGTTCTCGGCCGCCTGGCGGGCGGCTTCCAGGATCGCCTGATGGTTGCTGGCGATCGAACGTTCGATGTCGTCGAGGCGCGGACGGACGTCTTCAAGCTCGGGCAGCGGCGAAGCCGGGTGCGCGAGATGGTTGGACAGCCCACTGACCTGCGCTTCAAGGCTGCGGATCAGATCCGGATCGATGCCCGACACCTGAGCCGCCGACATTTCGAGGCGGCTGGAAATGTCTTCGAGACGCGCTTCGAGGCCGCGCATCGCCGTTTCGGTGGCGGGATCGGCGCGATTGGATTCGAGACGCTGGGCGAAGGCGGTGAAACGGGCGTCGATCGCCTCCATGATGCCCGACTGGTCGGCCGCAGGCTGGTTTGCCTGGCGGTCAAGGCGGTCGCCCAGCTCTTCCAGGCGGCGTTCGAGATCGCGGAACAGAGCGTTGCCGTGCTCGACGGCATCGCCCTGGCGACGCTGGAAAACGTCGGCAAGCGCGTCGAACCGCTGCTCGATGCCCTGGAAAATGAGGTTGGCGTCCGGTGTTGAGGGCGTGCGTTCGATCTTGTCGGCGATCAGCGATATCTGGCGGCCGAGGCGTTCGATCGCCTGATCTGGGACATCGGAGCGCGCGGCGATATGGTCGACACGGTCCGACAGCATGTTGAGCCGTTCGATGATCTCGACGGACGGCTGATCGGCGGTGACTTCCTCGATCTGCAGGGCAAGTGCTGCGATGCGCAGTTCGATGCGCTCGAACGGCGCCGGGTCGAAATGCGGTGTCTGCGCTGCGACCGTCGAGGCGACGATGGCGCGCGAGATTTCGTCGAGCCGCTCGTCGATCAGGCCGAACATCTCGTCACTATGGCCGTCGCGCTGGCGCACGAATTGTTCGACCGCGCCCGAAAGCGTGCGGACCTTGTCTTCGATCGAGCGCAAGGACAGCGATTCCGGCAGGCCGTTGACCGCGTCGTTGATCTGCTCGAGGCGGGCTGCAAGCGCTGCAAGAGCAGGGTCTTCGCCACGCTGGTTCTGGCTGGTTGCCATGTGGGCGGTGAAATCCGTCCAGCGGCGGTCGAAATCGTCCCAGCGGCGGTCGACCGAGCGCAGCGTGTCTTCGCGGGCAAGGCTGGCGAGCGAACCGCGAACCTGTTCGAGTTCGAGACGCAGCATGTTGACGCTCTTGTCGTCGCTGCGTTCGGCAAGCGAATGGATGGCGCCGGACAGGCGTTCGAGCTCGTGTCCAAGTTCGGCGGCTTCGGCACCGGCCGCGCCTGCTTGTGCGACACGGCCAAGGTCCTTGCGCAACATGTCGAATTCGCGCTGCAGACCAGCCGTCATCTGGTGACGCATCTCCTCGCGCAGCGCGCGCAATTCGCCGGCGATCTTGCCTACCGCTGCCACGCCGTCTTCCTGCCCGCGCATGCGGTCGATGTCGCGCGCGATCGTCTGGTAGGGACGCTCGTAGGGTGCGCTGCGGCCGTATTCGCCGCGCGGCGCGTAACCGGGGGCGGGCGCCTGGCGCTGTGCGGGGCGATAGGGATCCGCCGGTTCGTCGCGCCTGCGTTCAAGCCGTGCTTCGAGGTTTTCGAGCGAGCGGTTGAGCTCGTCGAGCGACGCATGCGGGCGGCGCTGCCTGCCGTCGTTGAGGGTGTCGAGATAAGACCGCTTGCTGTTCATCGAAACGCCCGTTGGTCGGAGTGCTGGTCGGGTCCAGAGATCTCAAAGCCTTGCCGGGATCAGAAGTAGCGATGCGCCTCATGGAAAGCCTGGCTTCCGGGCACTTCGCCGCCCTCCGGAACCGTGAACAATTCAATACTTGATGACCACGGTGGAACCGACATGCGCACATTTCCCCGAACGTGGTAAACAAGCCCTTAACCAAACTTAAGAATGTGCGACGTTCTGTTACCCTTTTGCCAGTCGATTTCCCTTGCGTAGGGTGGGCGTCATCGCTATAGCATTTACGTAAACGTAAGACGTGCGCAGAACCGGCGTCTTGAGTGCATTTACACAGAAACCATGATCGCAGGCCCGCCCCCCTTCGGCCTTGGATCAGAGCACTGCAGGCCCAGCCGCCGTGCTCGCAATTGGGGATATCGGAAGTAGATGATGAAGCTTGTTTCGGTCGCCGATGCTGCGGCCAATGAAAACAATCTGGCTGGTGACGATTATGTACGCATCGGCGAGATGGCGAAGAAGTTTGGCGTCACGCTGAGGACGCTGCGCTTTTATGAAGACAAGGGGTTGCTCAACCCCAAGCGCGAGGGGTCGACCCGCCTGTACACGCGGCGCGACCGTGCCCGCCTGAAGCTGATCCTGCTCGGCCGCAAGGTTGGTTTTTCGCTGCGCGACGTCAAGCAGATGATCGATCTGTACGATCCGACCGGCACCAACGCCAAGCAGCTGCGCCTGACCATCGACAAGTCGGAAAAGCAGCTCGGCCGCCTGCAGAAGCAGCGTCAGCTGCTCGACGATGCGATCGGTGAACTGAACGAGCATCTGGCCATTGTGCGCCGCTTGCTTGCCGACCGCACCACGTCGCCGGCGACGGCTGCGGGCTAAGTCCCGATTGCCAGTTGAATGCAACGGCCCGGCGCGGGAGACTGCGCCGGGCCGTTTTGCGTCTGGAACCTGCCCAAGGACGAGGGCTGCTTGCTACGTCGCGAGCGACAAAATCGCTCAAGAAATCCACTGCTGCCAAAATTGACGTTTACGCAAACGTCAATTTTTGCTAGTCGACGTTCGACAAGCGGTTCCCCGTCGCATACCGTCTGGCCGGAACCGGCGCAAACCATGCTGGAGGAAGAGCAATGCCGATATTCCGGGCGCCCGTCGAGGACACCCTTTTTGTGCTGAACGATGTGCTCGGCTACGAGCGCTACAGCAATCTCGCCGGCTTCTCCGACGCCAGCCCCGACGTGCTGGAGGCGATCCTCGCCGAGGGCGCCAAGCTCGCTGAAAACGTCATGCATCCGCTCAACCGCGTCGGCGACATGGAAGGCTGCGTCCGCAACGACGACGGCTCGGTGACGACACCCAAGGGTTTCAAGGAAGCGTTCGACCAGTATCGCGAAGGCGGCTGGATGGGCCTTGCCGTACCCGCCGAGCATGGCGGCCAGGGCCTGCCCTACACCGTTCACTCGGCGGTCGGCGAATACATGTCGGCGGCCAACATGGCGCTGATGATGTATCCCGGCCTGACCCAGGGCGCGATCGCCGCCGTTCTCGTGCACGGTACCGACGAGCAGAAGGCGAGCTGGCTGCCGAAGATGGTCGAGGGCGTCTGGACCGGCACCATGAACCTGACCGAGCCGCATTGCGGCACCGATCTTGGCCTGCTGCGCTCCAAGGCCGTGCCGAGCGGCGACGGCTCCTACAAGATTTCTGGCCAGAAGATCTTCATCTCGGCCGGCGAACACGACATGTCGGACAACATCATCCATCTGGTGCTTGCCCGCATCGAGGGCGCCCCGGAAGGCGTGAAGGGCATCTCGCTGTTCATCGTGCCGAAATTCAATATCGATGATCAGGGCAACCCGGCCACCCGCAACGCGGTGTCGTGCGGCTCGATCGAAGAGAAGATGGGTATCCACGGCAACTCGACCTGCGTCATGAACTATGACGAGGCAGAGGGCTTCCTGCTGGGCGAGGCCAATGGCGGCCTGAAGGCGATGTTCACGATGATGAACGAAGCCCGCCTCGGCGTCGGCCTGCAGGGTCTCGCCGTCTCGGAAGTCGCCTACCAGAACGCCGTCGCCTACGCCAAGGACCGCATCCAGGGCCGTTCGCTGACCGGCCCGAAGGCGCCCGACAAGAAGGCCGACCCGATCATCGTCCACCCCGACATCCGCCGCAAGCTGATGACCATGAAGGCATTCAACGAGGCGGGCCGGGCGCTGGTGCTGTGGACAGCGATCAACTCCGACGTCGCGCACCGCTCCGAGGACGGCGCCGAGCGCCAGGCTGCCGACGACCACATGGGCCTGATGACCCCGATCGTCAAAGGCGTGCTGACCGACAAGGGCTTCGAGCACGCCGTGATGGCGCAGCAGGTCTTTGGCGGCCATGGCTACATCGAAGAGCACGGCATGAGCCAGTTCGTGCGCGATGCCCGCATCGCTATGATCTATGAAGGCGCCAATGGCGTGCAGGCGCTTGACCTCGTCGGCCGCAAGCTCGGCCTCAATGGCGGCCGCGCCGTGCAGGCCTTCTTCAAGGAGGTCGGCGAGTTCTGCGAGGCCAATCGCGGCGACGAAAACATGGCGCCCTACACCAAGGCGCTGAAGAAGGGTCTCAACGACCTGCAGGCCGCGACAATGTGGCTGGTGCAGAACGGCATGGCCAATCCGGATGATGCTGGTGCCGCCTCGACCGACTACATGCATCTCTTCGGCCTCGTGGCGCTCGGCTACATGTGGGGCCGGATGGTCAAGACGGCGCAGGACAAGCTTGCCACCGGCGCCAACGGTTCGGCAGCTTTCTACGAGACCAAGCTCGTCACCGGCCGCTATTTCATGGAGCGCGTCATGCCTGAGACCTCGGCGCATCTCGCGCGCCTGTCGACCGGCTCGGCGACGATGATGGCGCTCGCCGCGGAGGCGTTCTGATCGAAGACCTGGCGGCCGTACGCGGCCGCCTCGCAACTGCGGCGTCGAAACGCGGAGGAGCACGTGACGACCAATCCAGCTGATATTCTTGGCCTGCCCAAACCCGCCTGGGCGGCGGACGACGTGGCGATGCTCTACGACATGGCGCACCGCTTCATGTCGGAAGAGATACTGCCGAGCTACGACGAGTTCGAAAAGAACGAGATGGTCGACCGCGCCAGCTGGGAGAAGGCTGGCGCCGCCGGCCTGCTCTGTGCTTCGATGCCGGAGGAATATGGCGGTTCGGGCGGCACCTTCGCCCATGAGAGCGCGATCATCGAGGCGATCGGCCATGTCGGCGTCGACGGCTTCGGCATCGCCCTGCACAATTCGATCGTGGCACCTTACATCCTGCATTACGGATCGGAAGAGCAGAAGAAGAAGTGGCTGCCCAGGATGGCGACCGGCGAGCTGATCGGCGCCATCGCCATGACCGAGCCGGGTGCCGGCTCCGACCTGCAGGGCGTCAAGACCCGCGCCGAAAAGGATGGCAACCACTACCGCATCAACGGCTCCAAGACCTTCATCACCAACGGCCAGCATGCCAACCTGATTATTCTGGTGACCAAGACAGACCCGGCCAAGGGCGCCAAGGGCACATCGCTGATCGTTGTCGAGACCGATGAGGTCGAAGGTTTCGAGCGCGGCCGCAACCTCGACAAGATCGGGCTGAAGGCCAACGACACCTCCGAGCTGTTCTTCAACGACGTGCGCGTGCCGACCTCCAACTTGCTCGGGCAGGAGGAGGGGCAGGGCTTCGTCCAGCTGATGCAGCAACTGCCGCAGGAGCGCCTGCAGATCGGCACCGGCGCGATTGCCATGATCGAGCGCGCGCTTGCCGAGACCATTGAATACGTCAAGGAGCGCAAGGCCTTCGGCAAGGCGATCCTCGATTTCCAGAACACCCAGTTCAAGCTCGCCGAACTCAAGACCGAGGCGACCATCGGGCGCGTCTTCTACAACGACTGCGTCACGCGTCACATTTCCGGCGGGCTCGATCCGGTAACTGCGTCGATGGCCAAGTATTGGCTGTCGGACCTGCAGTGCAAGATCGTCGATGAGTGCCTGCAGCTGTTCGGCGGCTATGGCTACATGAATGAATACCCCATCGCCCGCATGTATCGCGACGCCCGCGTGCAGCGCATCTATGGCGGCACCAACGAGATCATGAAGTTGCTGATCGCCCGCTCGCTCTGAGCCGCGATCCGAAAACGAGGAGCAAGAAAATGGCTGACGCTTTTGTCTATGACGCCGTGCGCACGCCGCGCGGCAAGGGCAAGAAGGACGGATCGCTGCACGAAGTGCCGGCGGTGCGCCTTGGCGCCAAGGTGCTGGAAGCGCTGCGCGACCGCAACGGGCTCGACACTGCCCAGGTCGACGACATCATCTTCGGCTGCGTCGATCCGGTCGGCGAGGCCGGTTCGGTGATCCCGCGCTCGGCCGCCTTCGAGGCCGGTTATGACAACAAGGCGCCGGGTATGCAGATCTCGCGCTTCTGCGCGTCCGGCCTCGACGCCATCAATCTCGGCGCGGCCAAGATCGCGCAAGGGGCCGACGAAATTGTCATTGCCGGCGGTGTCGAGTCGATGTCGCGCGTCGGCATGGGCATGTCGGGTGGGGCCTGGTTCATGGACCCTTCCGTCGGCATGCCGGCCTGGTTCATGCCGCAGGGCGTTTCCGCCGACCTGATCGCCACCAAGTACGGCTTCTCGCGTGACGACGTCGACGGCTATGCGGTCGAGAGCCAGAAGCGCGCCGCCAAGGCGTGGGAGAAAGGCTACTTCAAGAAGTCGGTCGTGCCGGTCAGGGACCAGAACGGCCTGACCATTCTCGACCATGACGAACACATGCGCCCGACCACCGACATGCAGTCGCTCGGCCAGCTCAACCCGTCCTTCGTCATCCCCGGCGAGATGGGTGGCTTCGATGCGGTCGCGGTGCAGCGCTATCCCGAGCTCGAAGAGATCAACCACGTCCACCACGCCGGCAATTCGTCCGGCATCGTCGACGGTGCGGCGGCGGTCCTGCTCGGTTCCAAGAAGGCCGGCAAGACGATGGGTCTCAAGCCGCGCGCCCGCATCCGCGCCTTCTCCAACATCGGCTCCGAACCGGCGATCATGCTGACCGGCCCGGTCGATGTCACCGAGAAGCTGCTCAAGCGGGCCAAGATGAAGATTTCGGACATCGACCTGTTCGAACTCAACGAAGCCTTTGCCTCGGTGGTTCTGCGCTACATGCAGGCATTCGAGATCCCGCACGACAAGATCAACGTCAACGGCGGCGCCATCGCCATGGGCCATCCGCTGGGTGCCACCGGCGCGATGATCCTCGGCACCGTGCTCGACGAACTCGAGCGCCGCGACCTCAACACGGCACTTGTCACGCTGTGCATCGGCGCCGGCATGGGCACCGCAACGATCATCGAGAGGGTGTAGCGACTTTTCCTTCTCCCCGTTTACGGGGAGAAGGTGGCCCGAAGGGCCGGATGAGGGGCAGCGCCAAGATCGGCAAGACCAGATTTGCCCCTCACCTGCCTGCCGGCATCCTCTCCCCGCAAACGGGGAGAGGCCCGCAGTTTCACCGTCGCGCTTTCCCGCTGACGCAACAGATTTTCAAGGAGGAAATTCTCCATGACCTATACCAACTTCACGGTCGAAACCGATGCCGAAGGCATCGCGCTCGTCACCTGGAACATGCCCGACCGCTCGATGAACGTCTTCACCGAGGAGGTGATGAACGAGCTCGACAAGATCATTGACCAGGTTGTCGCCGATGCCGGCATCAAGGGCGCCGTCATCACCTCGGGCAAGGAGACCTTCTCCGGTGGCGCGGACCTGACCATGCTGCAGAAGATGCTGAAGCTCTTCGCCAAGGAAAAGGCCAAGGACCCCGAGAAGGCAGCCAAGCTTTTGTTCGACAATGCCGGCCGCATGGGCGGCCTGTGGCGCAAGCTCGAAACCTCGGGCAAGCCGTGGGTCTCGGCGATCAACGGCACCTGCATGGGCGGCGCCTTCGAGCTGTCGCTCGCCTGCCATGGCCGCGTCGCAGCGGATAGCGACAAGGTCAAGATGGCCCTGCCGGAAGTCAAGGTCGGCATCTTCCCGGGCGCCGGCGGCACGCAGCGCGTGCCCAGGCTGACCGATCCGCAGTTGGCGTTGCAGATGCTGACCTCCGGCCAGACGCTGACGCCGCAGAAGGCCAAGGGCATGGGCCTGATCCACGAGATCGCCGAGCCCAAGAAGCTGATCGAAACCGCCAAGGCGATGATCGCTGCCGGCCTCAAGCCGGTCCAGCCCTGGGACGAAAAGGGCTTCAAGCTGCCCGGCGGCCCGGTCTATTCGGCCGCGGGCGCCAACCTTTGGCCCCCGGCAATCGCCATCCTGCGCCGCGAGACCTACGGCAACTATCCGGCTGCGACCGCGATCCTGAAGTCGGTCTATGAGGGGCTGCTGGTTCCGTTCGACACTGGCCTGCGCATCGAGCAGCGCTACTTCGCCGAGATCATGCAGACCAAGGAAGCGGCGGCGATGATCCGTTCGCTGTTCGTCTCGCTGCAGGAACTGAACAAGGGCGCGCGCCGCCCCGAAGGCATCACTGATACCAAGTTCAAGAAGATCGGCATCATCGGCGCCGGTTTCATGGGGGCGGGCATTGCCTATGTCACGGCCAAGGCCGGCATCCCGGTGGTGCTGGTCGACCGCGACCAGGAAGCGGCCGACAAGGGCAAGGCGCATTCCGACAACCTGATCTCCGATCAGGTCAAGAAGGGTCGCGCCAAGGCCGAGGAGCGCGAAAAGCTGCTCTCGCTGATCACGCCGAGCGCCGACTACGCCGATCTCGCCGGCTGCGACCTCGTCGTCGAGGCCGTGTTCGAGGATTCGGAAGTCAAGAAGGCCACGACCGAGAAGGCGGAAGCCGTGCTCAAGTCGTCGGCTGTGTTTGCCTCCAACACCTCGACAATCCCGATCACCTCGCTCGGCAAGAACTCGGTGCGGCCGAAGAACTTCATCGGCATCCATTTCTTCTCGCCGGTCGACAAGATGATGCTGGTCGAGATCATCATGGGCAAGAAGACCGGCGACAAGGCGCTGGCCGTTGCGATGGACTTCGTGCGCGCCATCAAGAAGACGCCGATTGTCGTCAACGACACGCGCGGCTTCTACGTCAACCGCTGCGTGCTGCGCTACATGTCGGAAGCCTTCAAGATGCTGATCGAAGGCGTGCCCGCGGCGATGATCGAGAATGCCGCCAAGGCTGCCGGCATGCCGGTCGGCCCGCTGGCGCTGACCGACGAAACGGCGGTCGATCTCGCCCAGAAGATCATGAAGCAGACCATCCGGGATCTCGGCGAAAAGGCTGTCGATCCGCGCCAGATGGCGCTGATCAACACACTCGTCGACAGCCATGGCCGCCTCGGCCGCAAGAACACCAAGGGCTTCTACGATTACCCGGCGAAGCCGGCCAAGAAGAAGCTGTGGCCCGGCCTCAAGGACCTCTATCCGCAACTCGCTCCGGAAAAGGTCGACGTCGAGGAGATCAAGCAGCGCCTGCTGGCGGTCATCGCACTGGAAGCGGTGCGTGTGATGGAAGAGGGCATCGTCACCGACCCGCGCGAGGCGGATGTCGGCTCGATCCTCGCTTTCGGCTTCGCGCCTTATACTGGCGGTGCGCTGTCTTACATCGACGGCATCGGCGCCAAGAAGTTCGTCAAGATCGCCAAGGATCTGCAGAAGAAGTACGGCGCCGAGTTCAAGGCGCCGAAACTACTCATCGACATGGCCGACAAGGGCGAGACCTTCTACCAGCGCTTCGATCCCTACGCGAAATCAGAGGAAAAGAAGGCGGCCTGACGCGATATGTACGTTTGGGCAAGGCTTGCTCGGGTGGCCGCGACGAAATCTCGTCGCGGCCCTTACCGTTTTGGCGATGAGGGCCGGCTGTCGTTCCGCTGCCTGCCGACCGACATCGACTTCAACATGCACCTCAACAATGCGCGCTACATGATGCTCGCCGATGTCGGCCGCATCGACATCTTCATGCGCTCGGGCCTGATCGAGCTTGCCCGCAAGCGTGGCTGGGCGCCGATGCTGGGTGGGTTGCAGACGGTGTTCGTGCGCGAGATCAGGCTGTGGAAGCGCTTCGAGGTGGTGTCCTCGATCGAGACCTGGAGCGGCACCGAGGTCATTGGCAAGCATCGCTTCGTCCTCGACAATGGCGAGACGGCTGCGCTGATCATGACCAGTGCCGGGGTCTACGACCGCGAGAACCGGCGCTTTGTTCAGATCGACGACCTGGTGAGGCTGCTCGGTGCCGAAATCACGCCGCGCGATGTCAGCGAAGAGGAGAAAATCTTCATCGCCTCGCACAAGGGCATGCGTTCGCTGGCCAAGAACAAGGGCTGACGCAAGACCGCTGTAGACAAGCGGCGGCGGCGTGTCTAAAGATTGCGGAAAGGTATTTTTTCCTGTCCGAAGGGGAGCGCCATGCTCTCGCATGACCGTGTCTGGGCCGCCATCGATGCACTGGCCGAGCGCTATTCGCTGTCGGCGTCAGGCCTCGCCAAGAGGGCAGGGCTCGACTCCACCGCCTTCAACAAGTCCAAACGCCAGTCCGCTGACGGCAGGCCACGCTGGCCCTCGACGGAATCGCTCGCCAAGGTCATCGAGGCGACCAATTCCTCGCTCGAGGAGTTCCTGGCTTTTGTCGAACCGGCCAGGGCGGCGGTCAGGACAAGGCCGCGCGAAAAGCCGACCGGAGTGCCGCTGCTAGGCTTTGCCCAGGCAGGCGCCGGCGGCTTCTTCGACGATGCCGGTTTTCCGGCCGGGCAAGGCTGGGACCTGGTTGAGCTGCCGGCGCGCGCCACCGACAGTTCCTATGCGCTTGAGGTGCAGGGAGACTCCATGCTGCCGCTATATCGCAACGGCGACGTGCTCATCGTCGAGCCGGGGGCAGTGGTGCGCAAGGGCGACCGCGTGGTGGTCAAGACAATCTCGGGCGAGGTGATGGCCAAGGTGCTCGAGCGGCAGACGCAGGGCGCAATCGAACTGATGTCGCTCAATCCCGAGCATCCGAACCGCCGCTTCCAGACAGGCGAGGTCGAATGGATGGCGCGCATCGTCTGGGCGAGCCAGTAGACCGGCATGAAAGCTTCCGCACTCGCAATGGCCCTCGCCGGCTTCGGCCTTGCGGTCCTGATCGTCAACGCCGGCGGCCACCGGCTGTCGGCGTTCGAAGCGCCGCTAATCGATGCCATCGACGAAAGTGACCTGCCCGACGATTTCGACTTGACCGGAGAAGAAGACACCGCCGCCGTCGAGCCTGAACCTGAAGTGGAATCCGGGCCTGAGCCTGTATCGACCCAGTCCGCGCCGGCGCGCTCCGTGGCGGGGGGAGAAATCGCCCCGCCGGCAAGCGTCGAGGGCGGCCTGGTTCGCGAGCCGCCACGCGCACCACTGAGCGAACTGAGCCTCGCCTTGCCGCCCAAGCCGAAGGTGACCGCCGAGTGGGACGGCGCGACGCTGTTCCGGCCCGTAGCCTCGGCTGCCGGCGTCATCGACGCAAAGGGACTTCAGGTTTCGATCGCCGGGCTGACGCCTCTCGATCTCGCCGAAACCTGTTCTGTCGATGGCAAGCAGTGGAACTGCGGCGTGCGGGCGCGCACCGCGCTGCGCGGTCTGCTGCGCGGCCGCGCCGTGGTCTGTGATATCCCCGCGGACAAGGACCAGGGCGAGGTGGTCGCCAGATGTCGGATCGGCAAGCTCGATGTCGGGGAATGGCTGGTCGCCAACGGTTGGGCAAAACCCTTGGCCGACGGTCCCTATGCGGAAGCCGGCAAGAAGGCGGAGCAAGGCAAGAAGGGCATTTTCGGCTCGGCGCCCGAGCGCGTCGAGATGACGCTGACGCCCAACGCCACGAACCTGCCGGATATCGAGGCTCCGCCGTTGGGGTTGCCTGAGGGCGAACTGGTCCAATAGGTGACCGGCCCGCATAGTGGGCCGGTCAACGTCGAAGTCACGCCGCCAGCGTGCCGTCGAGGGCGCTGCGGATCAGCGCACGCGTCTCCGCAATGCCGTAGAGGGCCGCGAACGAACCGAAGCGCGGGCCGCGTTCCTGGCCGATCAGCACCTGGTAGATCATCTGGAAAAAGGCGCCGGACACGCCGGGGCCGCCTTCCGGGCTCTTCTTGGTGTGGTCCTGGTAGCGCTCGATCTGGCGCGCGACATTGAGCGAGGCGTTCTGGATCGCTTCGCCGTCGGCGCCGGCCGGCAGGGCGGCAAGCGCCTTCTCCAACTCTTCGAGCGCCGCGCGTTCGGCGTCGTCGGCCGCCCGGAAGGTTTTCGTCGGCTTCACGAAATCGTCGAAGTAGCGGATCGCATAGCCCGTCAGCTTGTCGAGCTCGGGATGCGTCGCTGGCGTCACGCCCGGTGCATGGCGCGAGATGAAGCCCCACAGCACGTCCTTGTTCTGCGCGTTCGAGGCGCTGACCAGGTTGAGCAGCATCGAGAACGGAACAGGCATGTCGACGACAGGCGGGTTGCCGTCATGCATGTGCCAGACCGGATTGCCCAGCCGCTCCTTCCATTCCTGGCGCGGGTAAGCGGAGAGGAAAGTGTAGTATTCGTCCACCGCGCGCGGGATGACGTCGAAGTAGAGCTTCTTTGCCTGGCGCGGCCTCTGGTACATGTAGAGGCCGAGGCTTTCGGTCGGCGCGTAGGTCAGCCATTCGTCGATGGTCAGGCCGTTGCCCTTCGACTTGGAGATCTTCTGGCCGTTCTCGTCGAGGAACAGCTCGTAGACGAAATGTTCCGGGGCGCGGCCGCCCAGGATGTTGCAGATGCGGTCGTAGATGACGGCGTTGGTCTGGTGATCCTTGCCGAACATCTCGAAATCGACGCCCATCGCCGCCCAGCGCATGCCAAAGTCGGGCTTCCACTGCAGCTTGACCCTGCCGCCCGTAACCGACAGCGTGGTTTCCGTGCCTTCATCGTCGAAGGTGATGGTGCCGGCCTCGGCGTCGACATGCTTCATCGGCACGTACAGCACGCGGCCGCTCTTTGGCGAGATTGGCAGGAACGGGCTGTAGGTCGCCTGGCGTTCCTCGCCAAGCGTCGGCAGCATCACGGCCATGATCTGGTCGTAGCGCTCTGCCGTGCGCATCAGCATCGCGTCGAACTTGCCCGACTTGTAATATTCGGTCGCGCTGGCGAACTCGTATTCGAAACCGAAAGTATCGAGGAAGCGGCAGAGCATCGCGTTGTTGTGATCGCCGAAGCTGGCATAGTCGCCGCCGAACGGATTCGGCACCGCCGTCAGCGGCATGTGCAGATACGGTTCAAGGGCTGCACGGTCCGGCACGTTGTCGGGGATCTTGCGCATCCCGTCCATGTCGTCGGAGAAGCACAGTAGCTTCGTCTTGACCTTGTCTTCGGTCAGCACGTGGAACGCGTGGCGCACCATGGTGGTGCGCGCCACTTCACCAAAGGTGCCGATATGCGGCAGGCCCGACGGACCGTAGCCGGTCTCGAACAGGACGGTCTCGGGGAATTCCTTGCCTTTGTAGCGCTCGACGATTTTCTTCGCTTCCTCAAACGGCCAGGCTTTGCTTTCAGCCGCGGCCGCGAGAAGTTCGGGGTTGAGATCGATGATGTTTGATCTCGTCATGTCGAGAGCCCTTTTAGTTGGGCGGAAATTCCGCCGAAGACGGCATGCTCTATGCGTGCATGCCCCGGGCGTCAACGATTCCGGCCATTTTTCATTGCAGCCGGGGCATTGCCTTCCTAAGTTTCGGAAACATTTGAACCCTTCCGGAGAACTCCATGGCACTGCCGAACGCCCACGAGGCGCTGATCTACCTGATGGTCGTAACGTCCGCCGCCGACCGTGACATGACCAATGTCGAGCTGGCGCGGATCGGCGAAGTCGTCAGGTCCTGGCCGGTGTTCATGGACTTTGACGAAAAGCGGCTGATCGCGGTGGCGCAGGATTGCCAGGAGACGCTGCATTCCGACAACGGTCTCGACGAAATCCTCGATACGGCGCGCCGGGTGATCCCCGAGCGTCTGCACGAGACGGCCTATGCCGCTGCGTTCGAGGTTGCCTCGGTCGATCTCGAGATGCGGATGGAGGAGCTTCGCGTGCTGCAACTCCTGCGCAAGCATCTGAGCGTCGATGCCCTGACAGTTGCGGCGATCGAGCGCGCCACCAAGGCGAGGCACCGCACGCTGACGTAAGCCGGCCGTCAGAAGAAGCTGACTGGAAAATACCTGAGATACAGCTCGGCGAAGGTGCCCTTCGCCGAGATTTCATGCAGCGCATAGTCGAAGGCGCTTGCCAGTGCCGCCTGGTCGGGCTTGGTGGCGATTGCAAGCCCGATGCCAAGATACTCGGGCGCCAGATAGGGGCCGCCGGCAAACCGGCAGCACTCGGCGGCGTCGGTCCCTGCGAGCCAGAACGACAGCCGCATGCCATCGCCGAACGCGGCGTCGACCTTGCCATCCTTCAGATCGGCGAAAAGCCATTCCGGCTTGGCGTAGGTAACGGCCTTGATGCCTGCGAAATAGTCGCGCAGCACCCGCTCATGCGCCGAGCCGGCAAGCACGCCGACACGCTTGTCCTTCAGCTTCTCGGCGATCGGTTCGGTGACGGCCTGAGCCTTGCGCATCACGAAACGCGCCGGGAACTGCAGATAGGGACGCGAGAAGGCGTAGTTTTCGCGGCTGGCCGACGTCGCCGGCACACCGGCGATCAGCGCTTCGCCGTCGCCCTTGGCCAACGCCGCGTCGAGCTCCGGCCAGGGCAGCGCCTGAATCTGGCATTTCTCCGATATGCCGAGTTCAGCGCAGATGGCGCGCGCCAGATCGACATGGAAACCCGAGAGCCGGCCGTTCTTATCTATGAAGTTGAAGGGCGGAAAGTCCGTCGTGGTCAGGAAGCGCAGCCTCGGCAGGGCCGACAGGTCGGGCTTCTGCAGTCTCTCCTTGCTGTCCCACAGGATAGGCACCTGAGGCTCAGCCGTTCTTGCCGGGCCGGGCAAGGCTGCGATCAAGATCGCCAACGCCAGCATCAGCGGTGCGGGTTTCATGGCTGCGCTTCGGCCCCTCGACTGAGGCATCGTCGCGAAATCCGAAGCGTTGGTCGGACGGCGCAATGCCCGCATGATGGTTGCGGGGTATGTGTTTGCACCTCTGTGGTTGCATTTACCCCGACTGTTCGCCCAGAGCTTTAGCGCTCCCTTCGTCAAGAGGCAAAGCCAATGTGAAGCTTTGTGCCGGGCGTCGCCCCAGGTGCTGATTCCATATATCGAGATATACCTATCGGGTCTGTTTCTCACCCGTTTGGAGCATGGCATAGCGCCGATGCGCGTGCATTATGGTCGGCATGGACTTGCAGCATTGGGGGATGTTGCAATGACGCTGAGCCAGTCGCTGCGGGGAGGATGCGCGCGAACGTACAGGCTGCCTGATGCGGCCGGTACGGGTTGGTTCAATTACTGCCTAAGTATCCAAATTGACGGCTCGCAGGCCGTGGGTGCGTGATGGCTGTGCTCGACTCCAGTCACGCAGCCATCCGCCCCGCTTTTTTTCCGGAGCCCTCCGATTTCAACGAAGCAAACGACAACGGATCTCCCTCCGGAGAGCTGGACGCTGCAGGCTATCAGCCGCTGCATCGGGTGCTCGACGAACTCGGCATAACGCATTCCGAGCGCGACGTGCTGGTCGCTCAGGCCATGTTTCAAGGCACCAGCATCCAAACGGAACTGCTGGCGACAGGCAAGGTCTCGGAAGCCGCATACTTTGCCGCGATGGCGCGCGAGATCGGCGTCGACTACCTTGCCGCGATCGATCCGGCGCATTTGCTTATCGGCGACGACGCCTGCCTCGAGCAACTCGGCCACAGGCATCGCGTCATGTTCGCCGAAGTCAGGGACGGTTGGTGCCGTCTCGCCAAGGTTGTCTCGCCCGACGCCGGCGGCTGGGCTGTGCTGGCGCGCGCCTTGCACGATCGTCCTGGCTTGCGGGAAGGCATCAAGGTTGCCGCGCCATCGGTGCTGCGCTCGGCGCTTGTGGCGCGGTCGCGCCAGATACTGACGCGTCGAGCGGTCGATCATCTCCGCGACGCCAGGTCCGATTGCTCGGCCAGCGACATCATCTGGCCCTGGCAGGCGTTTTCGCTGGGCGTGCTCGGCGGTTTCCTGTCGGTCGCCCTGGCCACAGTGCCGATGCTGGTGCTCTTTGCCGCGCATCTGTTTGTCGTGAGCTGCTTCATTGGATGCGCGATACTGCGCGCCATCGCTGCTGCAGGGTGGCGTGAGCCCCGCCAGCCGGAAATTTCGCTGGTGCTGTCTCCTGAGCTGCCGGTCTACTCGGTGCTCGTTGCGCTTTACAATGAGGCCGACGTGGTGCCGCAGTTGCTGGTAGCGCTTGGCAGGCTGCAATGGCCGCACAGCAAGCTCGAAATCAAGCTTGTCTGCGAACAGGACGATACGAGCACGATCGCTGCGATCACGGCTCTCCAGTTGCGCGCCAATGTCGAGCTGGTGTTGGTACCGCCATCATTGCCGAGGACGAAGCCCAAGGCTCTGGCATACGCATTGCCGCTGACGCGCGGCGACCTGGTCGTGCTCTACGACGCCGAGGATCGGCCCGATCCGACGCAACTGGCGGAAGCATGGCAGCGCTTCCGCGCTTCCGGAAAGGACCTTGCCTGCCTGCAAGCCCCGCTGGAGATTGCCAATCGTGGCTCAGGGATGATCGCCAACATGTTCGGTTTTGAATATGCGGCACTTTTCCGGGGGTTGCTGCCGTGGCTCGCCAGCAATCGACTATTGCTGCCACTGGGCGGCACATCCAATCATTTCCGGCGCGAGGTGCTTGAAGAGGTCGGGGGATGGGACCCGTTCAATGTCACCGAAGACGCCGATCTCGGACTACGGCTGGCGCGCAATGGCTATCGCTGCGAGACGCTGACCCGGCCCACGCGCGAGGACGCGCCTGAGGAATTGCGGGCATGGCACAACCAGCGCGTTCGCTGGTTCAAGGGCTGGATCGCGACCTGGCTGGTTCACATGCGCAATCCACGGGAGCTCGCGCGCCAGTTGCACCCTGTTTCGTTTGTCGTCGCGCAGCTACTGTTTGCGGGAATGGTGCTGTCGTCGCTGATGCATCTTGCTCTGCTGCTGACCCTGGCAGCCTTGGTCGTGCAGATAGTGTTCGACCAGCCATGGGGCCTGTGGCAAACCCGGCTTGTCGCCCTTGACGTAATAAGCGTGATACTTGGCTACTTCTGCTTCCTTTTCCTCGGCTGGCTGGTGCTGGGGCGCAAGGAACGTCGCGGCTTCTGGAAGCTGTGCCTGTTCACGCCGGTCTATTGGACCATGCTGTCATTGGCTGCCTGGTCCGCCGTCTTCGAGCTCTGGCGGCGTCCGCACCACTGGGCAAAGACGCCGCATCGCAAGGCGCGGAGCTTCTAGTCCTTCAGGAATTTCATGCCTTCGCCAATGATCTTGCCGTCTGGCCTGCCGACCTGGTCGAGGTCGCGGCCATCATAGGGAAGGGCCCGCAGGATGTGCCTGATGGCGGCAATGCGGCCGCGGCGCTTGTCGTTGGCCTGGATGACGATCCACGGCGCAAAGCTGGTGTGGGTCTTTTCGACCATCAACTCGATCGCCCTTGTGTAGTCGTCCCACTTGCTGATGCCGGCAATATCCATTGGCGAGAATTTCCAGTTCGTGAGCGGGCTGTGGCGCCGGTCGTGGAACCGCTTGAGCTGCATCTCCTGGCTGATGTCGAGCCAGAACTTGAAGAAATGGATGCCCTCGTTGACGATCATTTTCTCGAACTGCGGCGTCTCGTCGAGAAATTGCTTGTGCTGTTCCGGCGTGCAGAAGCCCATGACCGGCTCGACGCCGGCGCGATTGTACCAGGAGCGGTCGAAGGTCACGAACTCGCCGGAGGTCGGGAATTGCGCGACGTAGCGCTGGAAATACCACTGTCCGCGTTCGGTCTCGGTCGGCTTGGTCAGCGCGACGTTGCGCGCCGTGCGCGGGTTCATGTACTGGCGCAGCGCAAAGATGGTGCCGCCCTTGCCGGCCGCATCGCGTCCCTCGAACACCGCCAGCACGCGCTTGCCAGCCCCTTGCAGCCATGCCTGGCATTTCACCAGCTCGATCTGCAACTGCTCCAGCGTCTGGTCGTACTCTTTCTGAGGCAGCTTGTCGTCGTAGGGATATTTACCCGATTTCAGCGCCTTCTTGTCGATCCAGTCGGGAAGCTTGGGATCGTTGATGTCGAAGGTGCGCTCCTCCTTGCCGACGCGGATCCTGACGGGGCCTGCGGCGGCGGCTTCCGTCGTGGCCGCTGCAGCGGGCGCATTGTCCTTCTTGCTTTCCTTGTCTTTTTTCATGGCGGCGGCACCTTTCCAGCTTGGCGAACCATGCTATTGGGTGGCTTGAAGGCGGTCCAGAGCCTTGATGTCGGCTTGGACCATTGCTGGCAGGCGGATGGCAGGATGGCAGAGACCAGCACCCAGACCAGGGCAAGGCGCACCGTGCGCCTGACGGCCGGCCGGCTCCATCAGAACCGATGGATGCTGATGGCTGCGATCGTCGCCGTTCTGGCCGTGCATTTCTTCGGCGTGACATCCGGGCGGTTCACTGCCGCCATCATTCTCCTGCTGGTCCTGTTTGCCCTTGTTGCGCCGCGCACGCAGGCGTCGCGACGCCTGGCCGAGGTTGCAGCCAGGACAGAGCGTTCGCCGCTCGACCGGCTCTCGGGCGAAAAGCTGGCGGCAGCGGTTGCCGACCCCTTGATCATCTTCGACCGCGACGGCGCCGTGGTGCATGCCAACGAGGCGGCTGTCGCGGCTTTCGGCGTCGTTCGTCCGGATTTGCCGCTGCTGCTCAAGTTTCGCGCTCCGGAGATGCAGGCGCTGATCGAGGGCGTGCTCGGCGGGCAAAGCGGATCGCTCAGCGTCGAATATGTCGAGCGGGTGCCATTCGAGCGCGTCTACCGGGTCGCCGCCTCGGCCGTCGGACGCGGCACCGGCCTCTACGTTCTCGCCTTCAAGGACCAGAGCGAGGCGCGCCGCATCGATCGCATGCGTGCGGACTTCATCGCCAATGCCAGCCACGAACTGCGCACGCCGCTGGCCTCCATTGCCGGCTTCGTCGAGACACTGCGTGGTCCCGCCCGCAACGATCCGAACGCGCGCGAGCAATTCCTGCAGATCATGCAGAACCAGACTGGACGCATGGCCCGCCTGATCGACGATCTCCTGTCGCTGTCGCGGCTGGAGATGAAGGCTTATGTCAAGCCGGGCGTGAAGGTCGACCTGCGCCAGACGATCGAAGCCGTCATTGCCTCCTTGTCTCCGCTCGCGACCGAAACCGGGGTCACCATCGAGCGGGAGTTCGAGGAGGGCGAGTTCGAGGTGCATGGCGACCGCGACGAGTTGTTCCAGGTGTTCCAGAACCTGCTCGAGAACGGCTGCAAATACGGGCAGTCGGGTGGCCGCGTGATCGTTTCGATGCACCGCTCCACCGAAGCGGGAGAGCCGGAAATCGAGGTCACCGTCCGCGATTTCGGGCCGGGCATTCCGGCCGAGCACATTCCGCGCGTGACCGAGCGCTTCTATCGCGTCGATGTCGAGACCAGTCGTGCGCAAAAGGGCACCGGTCTTGGCCTCTCGATCGTCAAGCACATCCTGAGCAGGCACAACGGCCGGCTGTCGATCAAGTCGGAAATCGGCAAGGGTTCGGCCTTCACCGTGCACCTTCCGGCACGCTGAGCCGGCAAAAGGCCGCGGCTGCCAAGCATTTCTTTTTTCTGTCATCAGGCTAGCTTAGGGTTGCGGATTCAGAGGTATGATTCATCCGCGTCTTGCAGGAAGGCCGAAGCAGAAATGCAATCCGTTCACATTGTCAGCGCCTATGACGAGGAACTGAAGTTCCTGTCGCGCAAGATCGCGGCCATGGGTGGTCAGGCCGAACGCATGGTTGATCAGGCGATCGCCGCGCTGGTCAACGCCGATCCAGCACTTGGGCAGCGTGTCATCCAGGACGACGCGCTGCTCGACGAGGCCGAGCGCGAAATCGACGACAAGGCCATTCTCATCATCGCGCGCCGCCAGCCGATGGCCACCGACCTGCGCGAGATCATTGGCGCCATTCGCATTTCGGCCGATCTCGAACGTGTCGGCGATCTCGGCAAGAACATCGCCAAGCGCGTGTCTGTGGTGGCCGAGGGGCGCCAGCCCAGCAGCCTGTTCCGCGGGCTGGAGGCGTTGGCCGAACTCGCGCTCACCCAACTCAAGGAGGTGCTCGACGTTTACGCCTCCCGTTCGGTAGACCGGATCGGCTTTGTGCGCGACCGCGATGAGCAGATCGACGCCATGTACACCTCGCTGTTCCGCGAGCTGTTGACCTACATGATGGAAGATCCTCGCAACATCACGCCCTGCACGCATCTGCTGTTCGTCGCCAAGAACATCGAACGCATCGGCGATCACGCCACCAATATCGCCGAGACCATCTATTACATCGTCACTGGCGAGCAGATGCCGCCGGAGCGGCCGAAGGAAGACAAGAGCCATCGCGTGACCCTGACGGGCGATGCGTGATCGACGGGGCCTTGCCAAGCCAGGGGGCTTTTTTGCTCGTTCGCTAAAGACTAGACTTGTTCACTAGCAGGCCAATCGTTCTCCGGGTGCAGCATGACCGAGCTTGCCAGGACGTTCGACAAAAGTCCCGAACTGGAAAGCGGCGTTGTCGCCTCCAGCGTCTATTTCGGCGGTCGCCGCATCGCCGACATCGCCATCGAGGATGCCGGCGAGTGGGCGGCAAGGGACGGCCATGTCGTCTGGATCGGGCTGCTTGAGCCCAGTCGTGAACTTCTCCTGCGCGTCCAGCAGCAGTTCCGCCTGCACGACCTCGCCATCGAGGACGCCGAGCACCCGCACCAGCGGCCCAAGATCGAACAATATGGCGACGCCCTGTTCATCGTCGCCCGCACGGCGCAACTGGTCCAGCGCCGGGTCGATTTCGGTGAGACGCATATCTTCTGCGGCAAGGGCTACATCGTCAGCGTCAGGCATGGTGTGTCGACGTCCTATGCCGCGGTGCGCCAGCATTGGGAGTCCTGCCCGACCGCGCTCGCCAAGGGCGAGGATTTCATCCTCTATGCCATTCTCGACTTCATCGTTGACAACTACATGCCGGTTCTCGAGCAGATCGAGGAAGAGGTCGACGCCATCGAGGACGGCGTTCTCGCCGGCCCGATGAGCTCAAAGGACATCGAGCGGCTCTACATGCTGCGCCGCGACCTGCTGCGGCTGCGCAACGCCGCGGGTCCCTTGGTGGAGGTCTGCCGCAGGTTGACCAGCGCCGATCTGCCGCAGTTGCGTCCGGCGATGCATCCGCTGTTTCGCGATGTCAGCGATCATATCCGCACTGTGCTGGAGAAGGTCGACACGCTGCGAGAGGTTCTCGCCTTTGCCTTCGAGGCCAGCGTGCTCGTCGGCCAGAGCCAGGAAACGGCGATTGCCAAGAAGCTTGCCTCCTGGGCTGCAATTCTTGCGGTACCCACAGCGCTCGCCGGCATCTACGGCATGAACTTCTCGGACATGCCTGAGCTGCAGCTCCAATACGGCTATCCCACTGTGCTGATCACCATCGTGACGATCTGCTCGGTGCTCTACTGGCGCTTCAGGAAGAACGGATGGCTGTGAGGACGACGAATAGTGAGTAGCGAACAGAGAAAGGCCCCGGAGCGCTTGACGTTCCGGGGCCTTTCCAAATGGCTATTCGCTATTCGCTATTCGCTCAGCGCGAACGACGGCGCTCCGAGGCCGGCTGGAAGGCGATCTTCGAGTGGTAACCGCAGTACGGGCCGCTCTCGCCGGATTCGTTGCCGCAGAAGTTGAAGTCTTCGCTCAGCGGATCGCCGTTCGGCCACTTGCAGGTGCGCTCGTTGAGCTGGACCAACTGCAGGCGGCGCGAAATCGGCACCACCACGTTTTCGACCGGGCGGAGGTACTGGCGGGCCACCGGCTCGACATCGAATTGTGCCTGCAGCGCGGTCGCGCCGATGCTGGTGGTCACGGGACGAGTGCTTGTCACAGTACGCGATACAGTCTTGGTTGCGGTTGTTGCCTGGGTCGTCTTCTTCTGGCGCGCCGGCGCGGCCGTGGCGCGGCCACGGCTCGAAAGCTTCAGACGGTGCACCTTGCCGATCACCGCGTTGCGGCTGACGCCGCCAAGCTGCGCAGCGATCTGGCTGGCGCTCAGACCCTCCGACCACAATTTCCTGAGAAGTTCGACCCGCTCGTCAGTCCAATTCATGAGACCGTGCTCCTGATTTAACGCGCAGAATTCGGAATCCTTCGCCACCCCGGGGAGCCGGGTGGGCACCACATCTATTCGGTGATTATGTCCGCCGCACGAAATCTAGTTATTTCTCAATTACAATTACCGATGCGCTGACTCGGTGACAAGCCTCAGGCAGGCAACAGTGATTCTGTTTTTTCGGTTTTCCCCAACTTGCCTGTGGCTGACCCCGCAAGGTGGCCACGGCGCATTTCGGGCATCAGCCTCAAAATCGAGTCCGAATTTCGGCAAGGCTGTGCAAAGCGTCGATAAGGCAGCCGTGTTCTTTCCGTGGCATAGCGAAGACGCGGCGCTGCAAGCGACGTTTTCGTTGACTTCATCTCCGAAAAACCTGATATACGCCCAGCGCCGCCCCCTTGAGGCGGCTTTTTGATTTTCCGGTTCCGGAGAGACATATAATGAGCGGATCGGCGCTTTTCGAGACGTTTGCTCGTGCACCCCTGGCTTTCGAGCGAGGTGAGGGTTCCTGGCTGATCGCCGAGAACGGCGAGCGATATCTCGACTTCGCCGGCGGCATCGCCGTCAATTCGCTCGGCCACGGCCATCCGCACCTTGTTCAGGCGCTGACCGAACAGGCCGGCAAGCTGTGGCATGTCTCGAACCTCTACGAGATTCCCGGCCAGAGCCGGCTGGGCGAGCGCCTTGCCGCGAACTCGTTCGCCGACCGCGCGTTCTTCACCAATTCGGGCGCCGAGGCGCTGGAATGCGCGATCAAGACGGCGCGTCGGTACCAGTACAAGAACGGCCATCCCGAGCGCTATCGCATCATCACCTTCGAGGGCGCCTTCCATGGCCGCACCCTGGCGACGATTGCCGCCGGTGGCCAGGCCAAGTACCTCGAAGGCTTCGGCCCCAAGGTCGAAGGCTTCGACCAGATCGCCTTCGACGACATCGATGCAGCCGAGAAGCTGATCGGACCGGAGACGGCGGCGATCCTGCTCGAGCCGGTACAGGGCGAGGGCGGTATCCGCCCGTTCCCGACCGCCTCGCTGAAGCGCCTGCGCGAACTGTGCGACAAGCACGGCCTGCTCTTGATCTTCGACGAGGTCCAGTGTGGCGTCGGCCGCACCGGCAAGCTGTTTGCCTATGAGTGGTCGGGCGTTTCGCCGGACCTGATGGCTATCGCCAAGGGCATCGGTGGCGGCTTCCCGATGGGAGCATGTCTTGCCACTGACGAGGTGGCGAGCGCAATGACGGCAGGCGTGCATGGCACGACCTTCGGCGGCAATCCGCTGGCCATGGCTGTTGGCAACGCAGTGCTGGACGTGGTGCTGGAAGACGGCTTCCTCGAAGAGGTGAGCCGCAAGGCGCTGCTGATGAAGCAGGGCCTGGCAGCCATCGTCGACGAATATCCCGACGTCATTGCCGAGATCCGCGGCACCGGCCTGATGCTCGGTCTCAAATGCACCATGCCCAACACCAAGGTTAACATGGCGCTGCGCGATCAGAAGCTGCTTGCCGTGCCGGCGGGTGAAAACGTGATCCGCCTGCTGCCGCCGCTGACGACGAGCGACGCGGATATCCAAGAGGCCCTTGAGCGCATTCGCGCCGGAGCTGCCAGCCTCTCCAAGGCCGCCGCCAACGGCGGCTGAACCCAAGGAAGTTACATGACCAGCGGGATTCGCCATTTCACCGACCTCTCGGCCCTCTCCGGGAGCGAGCTTCGCGGGATTCTGGACGATGCGGCTGCGCGAAAGGCACGCCTCAAGGCTGGCGAACGATCCAAGCCCCTCGAAGGCAAGGTGCTGGCGATGATCTTCGACAAGCCGTCGACGCGCACGCGCATCTCGTTCGATGTCGGCATGCGCCAGCTCGGCGGCGAGACGATCATGCTGACCGGCACCGAAATGCAGCTCGGCCGCTCGGAGTCGATTGCCGACACCGCCAAGGTACTGTCGCGCTATGTCGACGCGATCATGATCCGCACGACGGCGCACGACAGGCTGTTGGAACTGACCGAGAATGCGACCATTCCGGTCATCAACGGCCTGACCGACGACACCCATCCGTGCCAGCTCATGGCCGACATACTCACCTACGAGGAGCATCGTGGCCCGGTGCGCGGCAAGACCTTTGCCTGGACCGGTGACGGCAACAACGTGCTGCATTCGCTGCTCGAGGCTTCGGCCCGCTTCAGCTTCAACGTCAACATCGCGGTGCCGCAAGGTAGCGAGCCGGAGCAGAAATACATCGACTGGGCGCGGGCCAATGGCGGCAAGGTCATGATCACGCGCAACGCCGAAGACGCGGTGCGCGACGTCGACGCTGTTGTCACCGATTGCTGGGTCTCGATGGGCCAGGAGCATCGCGCGCGGGGCCACAACGTCTTCCTGCCCTACCAGGTCAACGCCGAGCTGATGAAGCACGCCAAGCCCGACGCCGTGTTCATGCACTGCCTGCCTGCGCATCGCGGCGAGGAGGTCACCGACGAGGTGATCGACGGACCGAATTCGGTGGTCTTCGACGAGGCGGAAAACCGTCTCCACGCCCAGAAGGCGGTTCTTGCCTGGTGCCTTGGCGCTTGAATGCGCGCCCGCCCGCTCCTATCTGCGGCGGGATCAAGACAACCTATTGGCGTTAACGCCTTGTTCTGCGACCATCGGCATGCCGAAAGGTCGCGGAAATAATCATACGGGATAAGTTCCAGTGGCTGAGACTGAACGCAAGCTCGGCGAATTCGGATTCGCCGGCGACGACCATGTTGTTCCATTTGCGGTCGAGCCGCTCGACGTGCGCGGCCGCACCGTGCAGCTCGGGCCGCTGCTCGACCAGGTCCTTGGGCGGCACGACTACCCCGAGCCCGTGGCGCGACTGCTGGCCGAGGCCTGCGTCGTCACCGTGCTGCTCGGCACGTCCTTGAAGTTCGAAGGCAAGTTCATCCTGCAGACCCGTACCGACGGGCCTGTCGACATGCTTGTCGCCGATTTCACCACGCCGCATTCGTTGCGTGCCTATGCGCGCTTTGACGCCGACCGTGTCGAGGCTGCCATTGAGGCCGGCATGACCGCGCCGGAGGATCTGCTTGGCACGGGCGTCCTGGCGCTGACCATCGACCAGGGTGCGCACACACAGCGCTACCAGGGCATTGTCGAACTCAACGGCATTACGCTCGAGGAAGCTGCCCGCACCTATTTCCGCCAGTCGGAACAGATCCCGACTGATGTCAGGCTTTCTGTCGCGAAGCTCGTGCTGCCCGCCGAGGGCGGCCCGCGTGAGCATTGGCGCGCCGGCGGCCTTCTCGCCCAGTTCCTGCCGGATTCGCCCGAGCGCCGGCGCATCCAGGACCTCCACGGCGGCGACGGCGACGAGCGCGATGTCGCCATCCAGCCTGAGGACAACGCCTGGCAGGAACTGCTGGCGCTGGTCGCGACCATCGAGCCGACCGAGTTGATCGACCCGACCGTCGGTGCGGAAAGGCTGCTGTACCGGCTGTTCCACGAGCATGGCGTGCGTGTCTACGAAGGCGTGCGCGTTGCCGACGAATGCTCGTGCTCCGATCACAAGATCAGGGGCATTCTGCAGGGGTTCTCGGCGGAAGAGATCAAGGAAAGCGTCGAGGACGGCCGCATTCGCGTCAACTGCGAGTTCTGCTCGAAGGCCTATGAGTTCGATCCGGCCGAATTCGAGGCGGTTCAGTAAGCTCTTTCAGTTCAGCCTGCGCCTGACGTTGGGCAGGTCGAGCGAAAAGGCGGGAATGTCGACGTCGAACATCTCGCCTGCCTCGTTGCGCATGGTGTAGCGCCCGTACATGATGCCCGACGGCGTCGAGAGCGGGCAGCCGGATGTGTACTGATAGCTGTCGCCGGGATTGAGTTCGGGCTGGTCGCCAACCACGCCCGGACCCCTGACCTCCTCGACGCGGCCGGTGCCGTCCGTGATGTTCCAGTATCGCGACAAGAGCTGCACGAACTCTTCCGAGTTGTTCTCGATCGTCACGCGATAGCCCCAGACATAGTGGTTTTCGGCGGGATCGGATCGTTCCTCGAGATAGAACGGTTCGACTTCGACTGCGATGTCCCGGGTGATCGCACGATACATGTGCTGCGTTCCCATGCTGTCATGCCGATCCCGCTGGCCGCTGTCTGGCCAATGGGATCGTGCATCAAATCAAGGCGTTGACGTGTCGTAGGATCACGCGACGCCCGAGGGACAGGGTCCGACGCTTGTCGCGTCGGGTCAACTGCCGTTCAGCGTTTTCACGCCGATTGTGATGAAGCCTGTGGCGCGGCCATCGCGCCCGCTCAGCGCGCCGCCTTCAGCGCGTCTTCGATATCGTTGAGCAGATCATCCGTGTCCTCGAGGCCGACCGACAGGCGCAGCGTGCCGTCGTCGATGCCGAGTTCGGCGCGCGCCTCGTCGGTGAGGCTCTTGTGCGTCGTGGTCGCCGGATGGGTGATCAGGCTCTTCGAGTCACCGAGATTGTTCGAGATCAGGATGATGTTGAGGGCGTTTTCGAAGGCAAACGCCGCCTTCTTGCCGCCCTTGAGATCGAAGCACAGCAGCGTCGAGCCACCCTTCATCTGCTTCTTGATGATGTCGGCCTGCGGATGGTCGGCGCGGCCCGGATAGATCAGGCGCGATACTTCGGGGCGGTCGGCGAGAAAGTCGGCGATCTTGCCGGCCGCCTCGGTCTGCTGGCGCACGCGCAGCGGCAGGGTTTCCAGGCCCTTGAGCAGCGTCCAGGCATTGAACGGCGACAGGCTGGGGCCGGTATGGCGGAAGTAGTCGTGCAGGTTCTCGTCGATCCACTTCTTGTCCGACAGGATGACGCCGCCGAGGCAGCGGCCCTGGCCGTCGATGTGCTTGGTCGCCGAATAGACCACCACATGGGCGCCGAGTTCGAGCGGCTTCTGCTGCATCGGCGTGGCGAACACGTTGTCGACGACGAGGCGTGCGCCGGCTGCGTTGGCGATTGCCGCGACGGCGGCGATGTCGACGACTTCGAGCGTCGGATTGGTTGGGCTTTCGAGGAAGAACAGCTTGGTGTTGGGGCGCACGGCCTTCTGCCAGTTCTCTGTCACCTTGCCGTCGACCAGCGTCGTCTCGATGCCGTATTTCGGTGCCAGCGTCTCGACCACCCAGCGACATGAACCGAACAGCGCGCGGGCGGCGACGATGTGATCGCCGGCTTTCAGGCCGCACAGGACCGCAGCGGTGACGGCCGCCATGCCGGAGGCCGTGGCGCGGGCGTCTTCGGCGCCTTCGAGCGCGCACATGCGCTTCTCGAACATATCGACGGTCGGGTTGGCATAGCGCGAATAGATGAAGCCCGGGGTCTCGCCCTTGAAGCGGGCTTCGGCGCTTTCGGCGCTTTCATAGACATAACCCTGGGTCAGGAAGATCGATTCAGACGTCTCGCCGAACTCCGAGCGGAGCGTGCCGCCGTGAATGAGCGTGGTCTGCGGGTTCCAGTTGCGCTGCTTTGAGGAGGTCATGAGCCAATTCCAGATACAAAAAAACCGGTCGCGAAAAGTCGCAAACCGGTCCAAACGCGGCCCTTTAGCGACTTGTTTAACGTGGCTGCAAGCCGACCGGCCAAATCACCACGGGATAAAGGTCCTTTAGACCTGTAGGCTGCTTGCGTCAATCGCGCGGCCGACTAAACGTCTTGGGCCACGCACAAGGTCCCCCATGCGGGAACGGCGGCTCGCGGCCCGATTGCCGGGTGAGGGGCTGTAGAGGAGTGAGGCAATTGCGACAGTCGGGCATTCTTCCGGATCAGGACATCGCGGCTTTGTTTGCGTCGGGCGCGCTCAAGGCGCCGCCGCTCGATGCCGACCAGATCCAGCCGGCAAGCCTCGACCTGCGGCTCGGCGCTATCGCCTACCGCACGCGCGCCAGCTTCCTGCCCGGTCCGAACTCTCTCGTCTCGGAAAAGCTCGACCGCCTCAAGCTGCATGAGATCGACCTGACCAATGGTGCGGTATTGGAGACGGGCTGCGTCTACATCGTGCCGCTGCTTGAGAGCCTGGCGCTGCCCCAAGAGATTTCGGCCTCGGCCAACCCCAAGAGCTCGACCGGTCGTCTCGATATCTTTACCCGCGTGATGACCGACCGCGGCCAGGAGTTCGACAAGATCCCCGCCGGCTATGCTGGCCCGCTCTATCTCGAAGTCAGCCCGCGCACCTTCCCGATCGTCGCGCGCAAGGGCTCGCGCCTGTCGCAGATCAGGTTCCGCACCGGCAATTCGTTGCTGAGCGAGACCGAGCTTCATGCCTTGCACCTGTCCGACCGTCTGGTGGCGATCGATCCGCCAAACATCTCCGGCGGCGGCATCGCCTTGTCGATCGACCTTGCCGGCGAAGTCGGCAGCATCGTCGGCTATCGCGGCAAGCACCACACCGGCCTCGTCGATGTCGACAAGCGTGCCGCGCACGACGTCGTCGATTTCTGGGAGCCGATCTACAATCACGGTGCGGAGGAACTGGTGCTCGACCCCGACGAGTTCTACATCCTCGTCAGCCGTGAAGCGGTTCATGTCCCGCCGCTGTTTGCCGCCGAGATGACGCCGTTCGACCCGCTGGTCGGCGAATTCCGCGTCCACTACGCCGGCTTCTTCGATCCTGGATTCGGCCATTCCAGCGCCGGCGGCACCGGCAGCCGGGCCGTCCTCGAGGTGCGCAGCCATGAGGTGCCGTTCATCCTGGAGCATGGCCAGGTCGTCGGCCGGCTGGTCTACGAGCATATGCTGTCGCGCCCGCGCGCGCTCTATGGCACCGATCTCGGCTCGAACTATCAGGCCCAGGGGCTGAAGCTGTCCAAGCACTTCCGCATGACCTAGGGTCAGCGCTCTCCAGTCTTTAGTCTGCTTGTCCATTCCCCGGCGCTGTGATTGGCTGAGGGGAGGGACGCTCGGAAAGAGCGCCCGACAAATGGAGAGGACTATGCAGATTTCCAGGAAATTCGCAGTCTCGGCCGCGATGGCTATGCTCATGTTCGCCGCCGGGGGCGCCGGAGCGCAGGAGGGCGGCAAGCTCAAGATCGGCACCGAAGGCGCCTACCCGCCCTTCAACAGCCTGACCGCCGACGGCAAGCTGATCGGCTTCGATATCGATATCGCCAACGCCCTGTGCGCTCAGATGAAGGTCGAGTGCGAGTTCGTCACCCAGGACTGGGACGGCATCATTCCGGCCTTGCAAGGTGGCAAGTTCGACGCCCTGGTGGCGTCGATGACCATCACCGACGAGCGCAAGCAGCAGGTTGATTTCACCAACAAGTACTACACCACGCCGCTGGCCCTGGTGGCGCTCAAGGATTCGACCTTGGCCTCGCCCGAACCGGACGCGCTCAAGGGCAAGGCTGTCGGCGCCCAGGCATCGACGACCCAGAGCATCTATGCCGAGGACAAGTACGCCAAGGCCGGCGCCGACGTGAAGCTCTACCCGACCCAGGATGAGGCGATGGCCGACCTGACCAACGGCCGTCTCGATGCAGTCGTTTCGGACAAGTTCGTGCTGGTCGACTGGCTGAAGACCACCGGGCAGGATTGCTGCAAGCTGGTTGGCGATCTGAAAGGCACCGAGTCGCTGACCGGTATCGCCGTGCGCAAGGGCGACCCGCTGCGCGAAAAGCTGAACGCGGCGATCGACGCCATCGTCAAGGATGGCACCTACGCCAAGATCAACGCCAAGTATTTCGATTTCGACATCTACGGCGACGACTGAGGCGGCTCATAGCCACCGCTGCAAAGTGAAACAGAACAGGCCGGACTTTGCCAAGTCCGGCCTGTTTTGCGTCAGGGACGCTTGCGATACCAGGCATCCCACTGCGACCACAGCCGATGGACCCTCTGATAGCCGCGCGCCTTCATAAGCTTGTCGATCTGCCGTTGCGCCTTGGTGAAATTGTGTTCGATTGCAAACAGGCGGACGTCGTGGCGGTCGAAATCGAACCCGGCGAGAATGTCGGGCTCACTTCCTTCTGTGTCGATGCTGATGAAGTCGATAACTTCAGGAGCCTGATACCGGGCCAGCAGGTCGTTCAAGCTGATCGTTTTCTGCGTGACCTTGATGTGCGCTGCTCGAGCTGTCGCATGGCGGTCGCCATGTTCAAACTGCTGCATCGTTGACAATTCGGGAGCGTCTGGAACGAACAGCATGGTCACCGCTTCGCCGGTCGTTCCGCCGACCGGAAGCGTGCAGAGCGGTGCGCGGCGCCGGGTCACGATGGGCTCAACCATTACGGGATTGGGCTCCGCGAGGACGCCGCTCCAGCCCATCTGTTCAAGCAGGTAGGTGTTTGACAGCCCGACGCCGTCGCAAGCGCCAACCTCGACGAAATAGCCATCGGTCTTGCCGCTCGTTTCGGCGACAACCCAAAGATCTTGCTGAAGCTGCGAGTAGCTCTGGTGGCCCTTCTGTTGCGTGATGAATGCAGGAGGGAAGGCCGCCCGCAGCCATCTCTTGAGCTTTCGTCTCAACGCGCACCTCTCCCGAATGTCGCTGACAACACCAACACCACCAGTCGCGCAGGAAAACAATGGCGAAAGTGGCTTTGGCTGGTCGTCTGGTGGACTGAGTGCAAATGGTCGCCGAATACGCGGCGCATCGCCGGCGTTGGCCAGTTTCCAGGGTGTCGTGGCTGGAGCGGGTAGCGGGAATCGAACCCGCGCGTTCAGCTTGGGAAGCTGACAGGCTACCATTACATCATACCCGCGCGGCACTTGGTTAGCATCAGGAATGCGGCTCGGCAATCGGGAAACGGCTTGGGTAACCGTTAGAGTTCGAACCGTGCAAGCACTCGGTTCGACTGTGAACTTTGCCTGGCGGCGGCGGTTGCCGGCAACTGCGCCGCGAAAGACCTGAAGGCTTTCGGACCCATTCGGATGCTGAGCTCTTGCTCTGTCCTTGCGCGGCCGCAGGCGTCAGACAGGCGATCATAGTGCAGCGCGAGAATCTGCTGGACAGCCGGGGTTGTGAAGTAGGCCTGCCTGCCCAGGCCATCGGGGTATGCGGGGGCGTCCATGAGCGTCCAGAACGTGTCGCCGTGCGATTGCATGAACTCGTCGGCGCGCGAGACAAGTGTGAGCGTGATCTCTCTCCGCCTGACAATCGAGCGGTTGTGGCCCGAGACGGTCGTGGTTCTAAGCGTAGGAAAGGTAGGAATTGCTCCGTGGCGGTTGTTGCCGTGGATCCTGTAGGCGGAGAGAGGAATATCTATGCATGCCGATCCACCCAGGGCGTGTGCAAAAGGCGCAAAGTAGTTGTCGGTGGACGCCTCGTACGGACGACCGTCGAAACGCGGACTGATCTTTCTCAGGACTGAAGTTGCGTACATGTTCGCGGTGCCTGGCGACCAATGCCAGCCGGTTGTGGCCCGTGCGATAAATGTGGTCTGCTTCTCGAGCAGATGTTGCTCGTCCTGGCCAAGAATTGCGGTGGTGAAATCCAGGCTTGTGGGCTCCGATTGCGGCGTGGTCCGAAGAAACGGCGCGAAGCCAGGAGAAATCGGGCGCCCTTCGCTGTCGATTTCCAGGACGGCGCTGGATGTCAGCGCGACCGGCAAGTGGGACGCGGAATGTAGCTGTGCGTGATGGGACGCATAGCCCTTGAACAGGACGTCATCTGAGTCGACTATCGAAACAAGATCCCCGTCAAGAACATCGAGGACGCTGAGAAAGGCGCCCATCTGGTTCAGATTTTCACCGTGGAACACCAGATGAAAGCGGTCGTCCAGGGATGGCTCGTTCCTGATGATCTCTCGACTGTCATCCGAGGAATTGTTGTCTAATATGTAACATTCGAAATTCCCGTAGTCTTGGAATGCGATGCTTCGGATGGCATCCGCGACGTATTTCCCGTAGTTGTAGTTGATAAGAACGAAGCTTATTTTTGGAGAAATTTTCATCTCCGTTTGCGCAGGCGTCGAATTTCGTAGCGCATCAGCCTGGTCGCCAGTCGAAGTCTGTGGCGCAGCGTCGGCTTTTCATTGCAGCCGGACTGCAGGATCCGGTGTGCCTGCCAGCCGGAAAAGCGTGCCGTTACTTCTCGGCAGAAGACACGTTCGTCAAAATGAGTTCCCAGCGTCGGCGCATGCTGCAGGAACAGTTTGAATAGATCCTGATTTCGATAGTAATCCCGCAGGCGGTTGGATTCGATCCTGGTGATTTGGTCTATCACATCCCAAAATTTCTCCCCAAGGACCCAAGAGAATTTTTCTGTATTGGACAGGAGGAAATCAATGTCTGTCAGAGTGGCTTCGCGCGCTTTCTGGTCATATGCGCTCGTCCCCGATCGAAGCGAGGGAAAATTCTCGCGGGTCGAGAAATAGTTGGCCGTATGAAGTCGATAACCTGACAGCGTCATCGCAATCAGGGCGCTTCCGGCGAAGCCGTGGCACAAGAAATTGAAGTACCCGTCAGCGGAGCGCATGTGAGGCGCAGCGTTGCTGTCGCCACGTTGTGCCAGTTTGAGCATGGAAGCTCGGTACATGTTCGCCGTACCAGGTCCCCAAAGCCATCCCTTGATCCACCTTGGAGCCGTTGCCACATTCGCGCAAAGCATGTCGTAGGCGTTCGGCGCTATCGTCGGCACTCTCAACACGCTTTGTTCCTTGCGCAGGCCGGGCGTCAGGTTGTCGCGAGAAATGTCGACATACATCGTCGCCGAAGCCAGCGTGTTGCCCTGGGCGTCCATTTCCGCGACATTGCTTGATGTGAACGCCACATTTCGAGGCAACGCCATGTGCGCTTGCACATGCGTCGACGCGTAGTTGTCGAACAACACGTCGTCGGCATCGACGAATGTGACAAAGCCGCCCTTTATCTTACCCAAGGACCAGAGCGCCGCACCCAGTTGGCCGAGGTTGTGCGGCAGCGTTTCGACGGTGAAGCGGGCGTCACCGGCTACGTGTTTGGCAATGACCTCGCCACTTCCATCGGTTGAGCCGTTGTCGATGACCAGACATTCGAAATGCGGATAGTCCTGGCGCCGGATGGAATCGAGGGCGGCGCCAACATATTTCGCATAGTTCCAACAGATCACGACGAAGCTGACGAGTGGCGGCGCAATCATCCCGCCGCTCAGGTCCCCGACGCCGCGACCGCCAATGGTGAAATCGGGCAATATGCCAGCTGCCTTGCGGGGCGTCTTTTGCATGATCGCCTGTTGTTCGTCCTGCCGGGGCAGGTCGTGCTTCAACGTTTCGTCATCAGTACATTTCATTCGGCTCTACCTATTGGCGAATGAATGATGGACAGATACAACCATAAAATACAAGGTCCGCTGCCCCGGAATCAGACTATTGTTGACGAGAAAGCATGAGGACGGGATGGGTGAAGAAAAGCGGGTACTTGTTACCGGGGGAGCCGGTTTCGTCGGTTCCCATTTGTGCGAGCGGCTCCTGAGCAGTGGAGCCAGGGTCCTTTGCCTCGACAATTTCTATACCGGGAGCGCGGCCAACGTAGCTCATCTCAGGCAGCATCCTGGCTTCCAGTTGATGGAGCACGACGTTTGTGTGCCCATCTCGGTCGAGGTCGACGAGATTTACAATCTGGCCTGCCCCGCCTCGCCCGTGCACTACCAGCGCGAGCCGGTGCAGACGACGCGAACCAGCGTGCTCGGCGCGCTCAACATGCTCGAACTCGCCAACCGCCAGGGTGCCAAGATCCTTCAGGCGTCGACCTCGGAAGTCTATGGCGATCCGGCAGTCCATCCGCAGCCGGAGAGTTACTGGGGCAATGTCAATCCCGTCGGCCCGCGCTCCTGCTACGACGAAGGCAAGCGCTGCGCCGAAACGCTGTTCTTCGACTACCGGCGGCAATACGGTCTCGGAATCAAGGTGGCGCGTATTTTCAATACCTATGGGCCGCGGATGCAGCCGGACGACGGCCGCGTGGTATCGAATTTCATCGTTCAGGCACTGCGCGGCGACGGTATTTCGATCTTCGGCGACGGAAGCCAGACGCGGTCGTTTTGTTATGTCGACGACCTGGTCGACGGCCTCATCAGGCTGATGGCCACGCCGGATTCGATGACCGGTCCGGTCAATCTCGGCAATCCGACGGAATTTTCGATGCTCGAACTTGCCCAGGAGGTGCTGCAGGCAACAGGCAGCAAGTCGGCTATTGCCTATCTGCCCTTGCCGGTCGACGATCCGAGGCAGAGGAAGCCCGATATCGCCTTGGCGCGTTCACTGGGCTGGCAGCCGACCACGGCATTGCGGACGGGACTGCGGCTTACGATAGCGCACTTTGAAGGCCAAGATTTAGCCACGCCTCGGCTCCGGAACTGTGCTTGACGTAGGGACTGTGGCTTGGAGGGCATCCACGCCTGGCGGGTTAGTGAGGAGGTTTCCTTTTTTAGCTAAATAGAATATCCGCAACATCGGAAATGTTTGTCAGCCACATTCCGCCATGCTGACAACGGGAAATATGTTGCTCAAGCCTGCTCCAGTCTATGCCCTGAACCTCGACCGTTCTGCCGATCGTTTTGCGTCGATTGTTGAAAGTGCAGCCGAATTCGGCATCGAGGTCACCCGAGTGCCTGCCGTTGACGGCAGGAAGCTGACAAAACGGCAAGAAGCCATCATCGACGTGAGGCATTTCGAGCGCGTGTGTGGCAAGCGGGCGCTGCCAACAGAGGTCGGTTGCTACCTAAGCCATTTGAAAGCGCTGGAATTGATAGCCGAGGGCGACCAGGACTTTGGCGTGATCGTCGAAGACGACATCCGGTTCACGCAGGACTTCCCGGCTTTCGTCAACGATCTTGGACGGGTTCGCGGCTGGGACATGGTCAAGCTGACCTACCATCGGACGAGCGGCTATATGAAATACCTTGAGATGGACCAGAAGCGTTCGATCGGGCGCTGTTTGCATGGTCCTATCGGCAGCGGGGCAGCTTACGCAGTGACGCGTGAGGCGGCGCGGAAATTCTTGCAAAGCCTGCGCCCGATGGTTGTGCCAATCGATGTCGAGATGGAGCGCGGCTGGGCACACGGCCTTGCCGTTTTCAACGTTGACAAGCCGGTGGTGAGCTTCAGCCACGCTGCCAGCACGATCGTGACGGCGAAGAACGGCTACAAGCCGATGAAGTTTCCATTTTATCGCCGTCTCGGCACGCTGATGTATCGCACCGGCGAATATGTTCGCCGCGTCGCTTACGCACTGACGCCCGTGCCGCTGACGCGCGACAACGATGCCACACCTTGAAGCGCACATGGCAATAGCGATATCAGGGGGAGGCTAGAACAGCAGGAGATTGCCTTGAACGGAATTGCGCGCTTTCTCGGTGACTCCCCGCTTCGGGTTTTCATCAAGCTGCTGGTCATCTCGCTGCTCGTCGGCATCGTCATGAGCGCCTTTGGCTGGTCGCCCTACGATATCTTCTACGGCATCCGTAATTTCTTCCTCGACATCTGGCACATGGGCTTCCGCGCTATCGACCGCTTCCTGGGCTACATCCTGCTCGGTGCGGCGATCGTCATCCCGGCGTTCATCATCCTCAGGCTGATGAGCTACCGCAAATAGCGTCAGGCGAATTCGGCGGCGGTCTCGAACAGGATTGCGCGACGCCGCGCCAGCGCTGGCATATCGGTGGAGTAGCTGCCGCAAGCCGTCGTCGCTGAGCGAACGCCGGCCAAGGTGGTCGTCGCGATGCGGATCGACGCCGGAGTCGCAGTCGGGGTGGCGGGCGATCTGAAGTGGGCTGAACCAGCTGGAGATTTCGATTGGACGCACAGCCTGGACGGTTGCGCGCGAGCGCGAAACCGGGCCATTTGCCACGACGACGGAAAAGACCACGGTGGGAAGCGCATTGAATACGGCATCGGACATCAAGCGCATCGCCACCTTTGACGTCACCAACCGTTCGGTTCTGGCGATTGCCGTGCCGATGACGCTGGCCTATCTGACCACGCCGCTGATTGGCATCGTGGGCACAGGCGTGGTCGGCCAGTTCGGCGATGCCGCGCTGCTGGGCGGACTCGCCGCGGGCGCCGTCGCCTTCGACGTTGTCTTCACCAGCTTCAACTTCCTGCGTGCCGGTACGACGGCGCTTGTGGCGCAATCGTTTGGCCGCAACGACGCAGCAGAGCAGCAGGCAATCTTCTGGCGCGCCGTCATCATCGCCGTCGTCGCCGGTATCCTGCTGGCGCTTGCCGCGCCTCTTATCTCGCAAGCCGGTCAGTGGTTTGTCGCGGCCGAGCCGCGGGTCAACGCAACGCTCGACGCCTATGTGCGCATCCGCATGCTGGGCGCCCCGTTCGCGCTGATCAACTACGCCATCCTCGGCTACGTGCTGGGGCGCGGCGAAGGCAGTTTCGGGCTGATGCTCCAGGTCACGCTCAACGGCGTCAACATCGTCTTGTCGATCCTGTTTGGCTTGCACTTTGGCTGGGCTGTCGAGGGCATCGCCTGGGCTGCGGTCGCCGGCGAGACCGCGGCGACGTTCGTCGGGCTCAGCGTGCTGGCGCGGCGTTTCGCCAAGGGTCCGCGTATTTCCCGCGCCAGCATTCTCGACGCGCAGGCGTTCCGCAGCATGTTCAGTCTCAACCGGGACATCATGATCCGCTCATTCGCGCTGCTTGCCGCGTTTGCGCTGTTCACGCGCCAGGGCGCGCAGTTCGGCACGGTGACGCTTGCCGCCAACGCGGTGCTGATGAATTTCTTCCTGGTCGCGAGCTTCTTCCTCGACGGTTTCGCGACTGCGGCCGAACAGCTTGCGGGCAGGGCGGTCGGCGCGCGCTACGAGCCCGCGTTCCGCAAGGCGATCCGCCTGTGCGCCGTCTGGGGCTTTGCCATGGCCGGGACGATGACGGTGCTGCTCTGGCTGTTCGGCGAGGACCTCGTCTGGCTGATTGCGGCCGCTCCGGAGGTGCGGGCGGTGGCGATGTCGTTCCTGCCGTGGGCCGCGTTCACCGCGCTGAGCGGCGTACTGGCCTTCCAGATGGATGGCGTGTTCATCGGTGCGGCCTGGTCGCGTGACATGCGCAACATGATGCTGCTGTCGCTCGCCATCTTCGTCGCGGCGCAGCTGACCTTGGCGCCGGTTTTCGGCAATCACGGCCTGTGGGCGGCGCTGCACCTGTTCCTGATTGCCCGTGGCCTCTGCCTGCTGGCAAAGCTGAAGCCGCGGGCGCGAGCGACTTTTCAGAGCGGGGCGGCGGCCCACTGATCGAGCTTGCTGTCGCGCAGCTCGGAGATGTTCCTCAGGCCCTTGCTGGCAGCGTGTTCGGACATGCCTCGCACTATCCTTGCCGGCAGCGAGGGGCCGGCATAGACCATGCCGGTGTAAAGCTGCACGAGATCGGCGCCGGCGCGGATCTTCTCAAGTGCGGTCTCGGTCGAGTCGACGCCACCGACGCCGATGATGGCGGCCTGCGGCCCAAGCAGCTTGCGCATGCGCGCCAGCACCGCCGTCGAGCGCGCAAACAGCGGCTTGCCCGACAGGCCGCCGGTTTCGCCGGTGTGAGCAGGGCTGCGCAGCGTCGGCCGCGTGATGGTGGTGTTGGAAACGATGACGCCGTCGATCTCCTTCTCGATGACCTCCGCTGCGATGTCGGCAAGTTCAGCCTCGTGCAGGTCGGGCGCGATCTTGAGGAAGATCGGCACCGGGTGGCCTGCTTCGGCGCGGGCGATCATGACGCTGGCCAGCAGCCCGGCCAACTGCTCGCGCGCCTGCATGTTGCGCAGGCCCGGCGTGTTGGGCGAGGAGATGTTGACCGTCAGATAAGAGGCATGGCGGGCGAAGCGCTTCACGCCGCGCACGTAGTCGGCGATGCGGTTGCTGCTGTCCTTGTTGGCGCCGATGTTGACGCCGACGATGCCCGGCCGGCCGGCGCGCGCCGAAAGGCGCTTCTCGCAGGCATCGTGCCCCTCATTGTTGAAGCCTAGCCGATTGATGACGGCGTCGTCCTCGACGAGGCGGAAGATGCGCGGCTTGGGATTGCCGGCCTGCGGCAGCGGCGTGACTGTGCCGATCTCGGCGAAGCCGAAGCCGAGCCCCAGCAATGCGTCTGGCACTTCGCCATTCTTGTCGTAGCCGGCGGCCATGCCGAGCGGATTGGGGAAGTCGAGACCTGCAACCTTGACGTTGAGCCGGGCGTCGCGGGGGGCGCGTCCACCGACCGGCAGGCCGCAATGCAGGGCCTTGATCGACAGGCCGTGCGCGGCTTCCGCGTCGAACGAAAACAACAGCTGACGGCCCAGACGGTCGAAAATGCTCATGCCTGGTCAAGCTCCGGGAAGTCGTGGCTGCCATCGGCCTTCAGCGGCAAGGCGCGGACCCATTTTGCGGCGGTGGTTTGCAGCGGTGCGTAGAGATGCGGAAACAATGCCCCGCCACGCGAAACCTCATACTTGAGCGCATTGCCGAGTTGGTCGCCATCGATCGCGACCAGCAGCAGATTGTCCTGCCCGGCGAAGTGCCTGGCGGCGGTTTCGACCACCTGTTCGGCGCTCGAGAAATGAATGAAGCCGTCGGCGAGATCGACCGGCGCGCCCAAGAAGACGCCAGTGCGCTCGGCCTCGCGCCACATCGGCTCAGGGCAGATCTTGTAGATGGTTTTCGTCATATCCGCGCTATAGGCTGAAAGCATCATGCGGGGAAGGGTCGAGCGGCTTGTCCCACCGCAATTTGGGCCCATTGCGGCGCGACAATTGCGCCGTCCGTGAATGGAGAAAACCATGCGTCGCGCTGCTTTGATGTTCGTTCCACTGATTGTCGGCCTCGGCGCCGCACAGGCGTCTGCCGCCGAGGCGCAACGCTACCAGATGGAGAAGACCGACAAGGGTTATGTGCGCATGGATACGCAGACCGGCGAGATGTCCATTTGCGAAGAGCGCAGCGGCCAGCTGGTCTGCAAGCTCGCCGCCGACGAACGCTCGGCGCTGCAGGACGAGATCGGTCGCCTGCAAGGAGAAATCAAGGCTATCGAGGGCCGCGTCGTGAAGCTGGAAGGCTCGATTTCGCAGAAGCTGGAATCGACGCTGCCGACCGAGGAGGAGTTCGAAAAGACGATGGGCTACATGGAGCGCTTCTTCCGCAGCTTCATGGGCATCGTCAAGGACTTCGAGAAGGAAGACAAGGCAAACCAGCCGGAGCCCGCGCCGAACAAGACCTGAGCCCGTCAATTGGCCCCTTCGCGCCCGAAAAATTGAGCATGACCGACCCCGATGGTGGCCAATTCGTCTTTAGCTGCTTGAAATGCCGGCACCGGGCCGCATAATCGCGCCCGACGATCCGAGGCGCCCAGAACGGTCGGGATCATCGGGAGGGACATATTGCCAGGCCACAAGTTCGTCATCGCGGACGACCATCCGCTTTTCCGCGGAGCTCTCAAGCAGGCCATCGCCGGTTTGGCCGATGTGTCGAGCGTGCTCGAGGCCGGCGACTTTGAAAGCGTCAAGGCGATCGTCGGCGCACATGACGACCTCGACATCGTCCTGCTCGACCTGTCGATGCCGGGCGCAAGCGGCCTGTCTGGCCTGATCTCGTTGCGTGGCGTCCATGCCACCGTGCCGGTGGTCATCATTTCCGCCCATGACGACCCGGAGACCATCCGGCGCGCGCTCGAACTGGGCGCATCGGGCTTCATCTCGAAGTCGGCCAGCATGGATGACATCCGCCGCGCCATCGAAGCCGTGCTGTCGGGCGAAATCTCGGCCCCCGGCGACATCGACCTTGGCGTCGAGCGCGACCCGGAAATATCCGACCTCATCAAGCGTTTGCAATCGCTGACACCGCAACAGACGCGGGTACTTGGCATGCTGGCCGAGGGACTGCTCAACAAGCAGATCGCCTACGAACTCGGCGTGTCTGAGGCGACGATCAAGGCCCATGTCTCGGCCATCCTGCAGAAACTCGGCGTCGACAGCCGCACCCAGGCGGTCATTCTGCTTTCGAAGATCGGCGGCGAGCCGCGTCCGGCGACCTAGCGCATCGGCCCGAAAATCGGACCTGATTTTCGGAAAGCACGATACGCCAACTCAGTGAGTTAGAGTGTCCTTTTTGCGTCCATTCGGACGCACGGCGCTCTAGTTGCGTTTCGGCGGGTATATCTATTCCGCCGCATGCGCCATGCGTCGCATCCGGTTCATCATCGAGCGTAGCACCGCGGGCTTCAGCGGCTTGTTGAGCACCGCGACATCCATCGCATCGGCGGCCGCACGCACTTCGTTGGAGCGGTCGGCGGTAATCAGCACCGCCGGCGTTGACTCGCCGTAGACGTTGCGCAACGACTTGATCACGTCGAGCCCGTTCTCGCCGTCGAGATGGTAGTCGGCGAGGATGATCTCCGGCGTGGCCGTCTCGTTGCTATCGGCCATGAATGCCGCAGAGCCTGAGTAGGTGCGGACCACGCAGCCCCAGCCTTCGAGCAGCAGGCGCATGCCCTCCAGGATGCGGGCGTCGTTGTCGATACAGATCACGCCGAGCCCGTCGAGGACGGCGCCTGCCTGTACGCGCGGGCGGGAGGTGGTCGCAGCCGGCAGCTCGGACGCCGTCGTCACCGGCAGGATCACCGAGAAGCGCGTGCCCTTGTTCTTCTCCGAGCGAATGCCGATCTCGAGCCGTAGCACGCGGGCAATGCGGTCGACGATCGACAGGCCCAGCCCCAGGCCCTCGGCCTCGCGCATGCCGTCGTCAAGGCGCGTGAACTCGTTGAACACCGTGCCCAGCTTGTCCGGCGCTATGCCGATACCGGTGTCGATGACCTGGATTTCAACGAGCTCGCCGCGTCGCCTCACGCCGACAAGGATGCGTCCGTTGCGCGTGTATTTGATCGCGTTGGAAACGAGGTTCTGGATCAGCCGGCGGAACAGGTTGCGGTCGGTGTTGACCGCCAGGGTCGATGGCACGATGACGAGGTCGAGGTTCTTGGCCTTGGCCAGCGGCAGGAAGTCGGTGCCGATCTGCCGCAGCAGCCCGTCCAGCCGGAACACGGTTTCCGCGGGCTTCATCGCCCCGGCGTCGAGCCGGGAGATGTCGAGCACCGCGCCCAGGATGGTCTCGACCGATTCGAGCGACGACTCGATGTTGCGCGCCGCCTGGCCGGCATTGCCCTTGCCGCTCTTTTCGATCAGCGACGAGCAGTACAGCCGGGCAGCGTTGAGCGGCTGCAGGATGTCATGGCCGGCGGCAGCGAGGAAGCGCGTCTTGCCGAGATTGGCCTCCTCGGCAAACATCTGCGCCTGCGCCAGCTCCTCGTTGACCCGCGTCAGCTCGGCGGTGCGGTTCTTGACCCGCTGCTCCAGCGACTCATTGGCCCGCTTCAGCGCCAGGTCGGCAGCGACGCTCGCCGAAATGTCGGTGTAGGTGGCGACGACGCCACCATCGGGCATCGGATTGGAGCGCATCTCGATGATGCGCCCGCTGGTCAGGAGCTCGATCTGCCAGGGGCCGCCAAAACTCGTCAGGCGATCGAGAGTGGTCAACCGCGAGGCCTGCTTGATGTCCCCGCGCGCCACCAGATAGGCCAGCACCCTGTCGATGGAGACGCCGACCTGGCCCATGTCGTCGGGCAGGTTGAACAGCAAGCGATATTGGCGGTTCCAGCAGATCAGCCGGAAATCCTGGTCGAAGACGGTGATGCCCTGTTCCATCTGGTCGAGCGCGATCTGCAAGAGGTCGCGATTGTGCTGCAGCGCCTCGGTTGCGTCGTCGAGCAGCCTGAACGTGTCCTTGGTCGAGTTGTCGCCGCGCTTGAACAGCAAGGACAGGACCAGCCGGGCCGAGGACGAGCCGACGGCGCTTGCCAGCAATTGCTCGGAAAAGCGGATGACGTCCATGCCCGCTTGTTCGTTGCCGACGAGCTTGCTGCCGCTGTCTTTTTCGAAGGTCTGGAAGGAGCGTTCCGTGCGCTCGACGCCCAGGTAGCGCGAAATCGTGTCCTTGAGGTCGTTGACCGTGATCGCCGTGCGGAAGCGGCGAAGCGACGGCATCGGGCTGGCGTCTCGGGGCACGAAGATCGACGCCTGGATACGTTCAAGCGGCACCGAAGCGCGCGACAGCGAGCCGAACACCAAGAACAGCGTGTTGATGGCCAGGCTCCACAGCACGCCATGGGTCAGCGGCTCGGCTGCCGTGCCGAACAATGCCTGCGGCCGCAGGGCGTCGATGCCGAACAGGCCATTGGCCAGGATGGCGGTGTCGGGTGCAGCGAGCGACGGCAACATCAGCGTGTAGCCCCAAACCACAATGCCGGCGGTCATGCCAAGCGCAGCACCGCGTGCGTTGGCGCGACGCCAGATCAACCCGCCGATGAAGGCCGGGGCAAACTGGGCGATGGCGGCGAACGACATCAGGCCGATCGAAGCCAGGCGGGCGTTGTTGGTGCTCTCGCGATAGTAGAGGAAGGCGACGAACAGGATGACGAAGATCGAGGCGCGGCGGACATTCAGGATGATCGTTGACCAGTCTTCGGTGTCGCCGGACTTGGTCTTGACCAGCCGGCGCACGAAAATCGGGATGACGAGGTCGTTGGAGACCATGATCGACAGCGCAACGCTCTCGACGATGACCATCGCGGTCGCCGCCGACAGGCCGCCGATGAAGGCGACCATGGCAAGGGTGTTGTGGCCCTTCAGCAAGGGCAGCGACAGCACGTAGAGGTCGCTCGAGGTCGCGGAGCCGACAATCGCCAGGCCGGCGAAGGCGATCGGCAGCACAAACAGGTTGATGGCCACCAGATAGGCGGGAAACACCCAGGTTGCAGTGCGCAATTCGCTTTCGCTGCGGTTCTCGACGATCATCACGTAGAACTGGCGCGGCAGCATGACGATGGCGAAGCCGCTGATCGAGGTCACCACCAGCCAGGTGCCGAGCGATGTGCCGTAGCCCATCGCGTCGCCGACGGCGGGGTTGGCTGCGAAGCTTTCGAACATCGCCGCCGGACTGTCGAAAAGGATGAAGGTGACCAAAAGGCCGATGGCGAGGAAGGCGACCAGCTTGACGATGGATTCGACGGCGACCGCGAGAACCAGTCCGTTCTGGTGCTCGGTGGCGTCGGCGTGGCGGGTTCCGAACAGCGTTGCAAACAGCGCCAGAAGCATTGCCACGATCAGCGAGATGTCGCTGATGAACGGGTCGAACGACGGTTGCGAGCCGGTGTAGTGCTCGACCATCAGGCTGACCGAGCCGGAGATCGCCTTGAGCTGGAGTGCGATGTAGGGGATGGCGCCGACGGTCGCGATCAGCGTGGCAATCGAAGCGACGGCGAAGCTCTTGCCATAGCGTGCGCCGAGGAAGTCGGCGATCGAGGTGATCTTTTCGGCCTTGGCGAGCTTGATGATGCGCGAAAGCAGCGGAAAGCCGAACATGAACACCAGCACCGGGCCGATGTAGATGGCGAGGAATTCGAGCCCGCGCTCGGAGGCGAGTCCCACCGAGCCGAAGAACGTCCACGAGGTGCAGTAGATGGCGAGGCTGAGCGCATAGATGAAGGGGCGCGGGCGTCCCGGCGCCCAGCTCGCGGCTCGGCGGTCGCCGATGCTCGCGATCGCGAACAGCAGCGTGACATAGGCTATGGCGATGAGGACGATGGCCAAGCCCTGCACGTTCGGTGTTCTCCCATTTGCGGGTCATGGCAAGACCCTGTCGGCTGAAGGCAATCACAGCTTCTATGCCAAGTCCATTAGCCTTGTCGCCTAGTCGGTGAACGCTGTGGGTGCGGCGATTTTCGGCGGTGATGACAGGTGCAGCCAGAGCTTTGCCACAGCGACGCCGGACGCCCGGTTGCCTGGACGCCAGCGAGGAGCTTGACGAGTTTGCGTGGGGTGTGTTGTTCGGCGCGGTTTTGTTATGGTGTGGCTGGACGGCGCAGGGACAGACGCCGCGATTCGCGCGAGTCCAGATCGAGACCGAGTCCAGATCAAGACAAGGAGGGTTCTATGCTCAAGGAATTCCAGGAGTTCATTTCCAAAGGCAATGTCATGGATCTCGCCGTTGGCGTGATCATCGGCGGTGCCTTCGGCCTGATCGTCTCCTCGATGGTAGCCGATATCATCATGCCGATTATCGGCGCTATCTTTGGTGGGTTCGACTTCTCCAACTACTTCTGGCCGTTGTCGTCCTCGGTTACAGCTACCAACCTTGAGGAAGCCAGGAAGCAAGGCGCAGTCTTCGCCTACGGCAATTTCTTCACTGTAGTGATCAATTTCCTGATCCTTGCCTGGATCATCTTCCTTATGGTCAAGGGCGTGAATACCCTGCGCCGCAAGGTTGAGAAGCAGAAGGCAGCCGAGCCTGCCCCGCCGCCCTCAGCCGACGTGCAGCTCCTCACTGAAATCCGTGACCTGCTGGCCAAGAAGTAGGCTTCGCAGACGCTGGCATGTTGAAAAACCCCCGGCTGGCTGGACCTCCGGGGGTTCTTTCATTTCAGCGGCCGCGCTAGGACTTGCATCAGACAAGCAATCAACCTGGGGTGATCATGAGCCTTATCGACCTGGTTCGCGCCGAAGCCCGTCTCGCGCCTGTCAGCGGCATCGAGGCGGTCGCCAATTACGGGCGCGACCGCGCCGGCCTCATACCGCTCTGGTCGGGCGAGGGCGACATGCCGACGCCGGCGTTCATCAGCGACGCGGCGGCTCGCGGGCTGGCCAATGGCGAGACCTTCTACACCTGGCAGGCCGGCATCCCCGAACTGCGCCAGGCGATCGTGCGCTACCACCAGCGTCACTTCGGCAGGACCTTTGGCGCCGACGAGTTCATCGTCACAGTCGGTGGCATGCAGGCGATCACCATGGCGCTGGAGGCGACGGCGGGGGCAGGCGACGAGGCGCTGTATCTCGCCCCGGCCTGGCCGAATTTTGCCGGTGCTGCCGGTGTCGCCGGCGTCAAGCCGGTGCCTGTGCTGCTCGACATGACCGGCAATGGCTGGTCCTGCGACATCGAAAGGGTGGCGGCCGCGATCACCCCGCGGACCAAGGTCATCTTCGTCAATTCGCCGTCCAATCCGACCGGGTGGACCGCCGACCGCGAGACGTTGCAGGCGATCCTCGACCTCGCCCGCAAGCACGGTCTCTGGATCGTCGCCGACGAGATTTATGCGCTTTTCTATTATGGCGGCGGTCGGGCGGCGTCGTTCATGGACATCATGGAGCCCGAGGACAAGATCCTGTTCGTCAACACCTTCTCCAAGAACTGGGCGATGACCGGCTGGCGTGTCGGCTGGCTGAAGACGCATCCGTCGCTCAGCCGCATGTTCGAGAACCTGGTCCAGTATTCGAGCTCCGGCGTGGCGCAGTTCATGCAGCGCGGCGCGATCGCGGCGCTCGACGAGGGCGACGGCTTCATCGCCGAGCAGGTGGCGCGGGCGCGCCAGGCGCGCGACATCGTCTGCAAGGTTCTGGGCGATACGGGACGGGTGCGCTTCTGCGTGCCGCCGGCCGCGTTCTACCTGTTCTTTGCCGTCGACGGCATGAAGGATGCGGAGAAGGGCGCCTTCGACATCGTCGACAAGGCGGCCGTCGGCGTTGCTCCCGGCACGGCCTTCTGCGCTGGCGGCGAGGGCTTCCTCAGGCTCTGCTTCCACCGCCGTCTCGACCAGGTCGAGGAGGCGTCGCATCGCTTGGCGAAGTGGATCAGGGAGCTCTGAGCAAAAGACGGGTTGGCGCTTCGGCGTGCGTCCTTCGAGGCTCGCCCGCCGAGGTTTGCTTAGCTTAAACGCTATAGCGGGCTCGCACTACAGATGCGAGATGATTTCGATGCCTGCCGGGCGAGCCTCGAAGGACGCACGTCAGGCACATCGACAGCTCAGCCGCCGGACTGCGGCACCAGCAACGGGATGATGCGCTCGCTCTTGGCGACTTCGGAGTGCCCGGGCGTCCGGTAGGGGATGCCCAGCGCGTTCCAGGTTTCAACCAGTGCTTCCTTGAGCGTGGCAATCAGCGCGTCGTCGTGGAACGGCGTCGGCGTGACGCGCAGACGCTCGGTACCGCGCGGCACGGTCGGGTAGTTGATCGGCTGGATGTAGATGCCGTGGACGCCAAGCAGGCGGTCGCTTGCCATCTTGCACAACTCGGGGTCGCCGACGAGGATCGGCACGATATGCGTTTCCGACTCCATCACCGGCAGGCCGGCCTCGGCCAGCACGTGCTTGGTGTGCGTCGCCTGGCGCTGCTGCGCATCGCGCTCGGCCTGCGAGTTCTTGAGATGGCGGATCGATGCGGTTGCGGCGGCTGCGATGGACGGCGGCAGGGCGGTGGTGAAGATGAAGCCCGGCGCATAGGAGCGCACGGCGTCGATCACCGTGCGGGTCCCGGTGATGTAGCCGCCGAGCGTGCCGAACGCCTTGGCCAGCGTGCCCTCGATGATGTCTATGCGGTGGGCGAGGCCCTCGCGCTCGGTGATGCCGCCGCCGCGTCCGCCATACATGCCGACAGCGTGAACCTCATCGATATAGGTCATCGCGTTGTACTTCTCGGCGAGGTCGGCGATCTCCTTGATCGGCGCAATGTCACCGTCCATCGAATAGACGCTCTCGAACACGATCACCTTGGCTCGCTCGCGGCCGGCTGCCTGCAGCAGGCTTTCAAGGTGGGCGACGTCGTTGTGGCGGAATACCTTCTTTTCGGCGCCGGAGCGGCGCACGCCCTCGATCATCGAGGCGTGGTTCAGTTCGTCCGACAGGATAAGGCAGTTGGGTAGCAGTTTTCCGATGGTCGAGATCGCTGCCTCGTTGGAGACAAAGCCAGAGGTGAAGACGAGGCCGGCTTCCTTGCCATGCAGGTCGGCGAGTTCAAGCTCGAGCTCGACCAGCGGATGGTTGTTGCCGGAGATGTTGCGCGTGCCGCCGGCGCCGGTACCCATGTTGCCGGCCGCCTGTTGCATGGCCGCCACCACGTCGGGGTGCTGGCCCATGCCGAGATAGTCGTTCGAGCACCAGACGGTAATTTCCTGAGCCCGGCCGTTGGCGCGCCAGATGGCGCGCGGAAACTTGCCGACGATGCGCTCCAGATCGGCAAACACGCGATAACGGCGCTCGGCGTGGACCTGGTCGATCGCTTCTTCGAAAAACCGCTGGTAGTTCATGTGGACGTCCCAATTTTTCAACCGCGAGCATAATCAACGGCCGGTTCGGCGTCCATCGACCGTTTTTGGTCAAAATGCCACGCCCTCGACGGCTCAAACGACCACGGAACACGAAAAAGTCCCTTGATATGGATCAACCAGGGCCGCAGCGCAAAGATCAAGCCTGCGCCCGGCATCTCGCATTTGGCGGCAGTTTTGCGTAGACAAATGCCAGATCGAAATACGCGGGGACGATGCGATGGCGGTATTGGTAACGGGCGGCGCCGGCTACATCGGCAGCCACATGGTCTGGGAACTGCTCGACGCAGGCGAGCAGGTCGTGGTCCTGGACCGGCTGTCGACCGGCTTCGACTGGGCCGTGGCGCCGGAGGCGGTTCTGGTTACAGGCGACGTCGCCGACCAGGACCTCGTCGGCCGGATTATCCGCGAACACGGCATTGACGCCATCATCCACTTCGCCGGCTCCATCGTGGTGCCGGAATCGGTCGCAGACCCGCTCGGCTATTACGAAAACAACACCTGCAAGACACGCGGCCTGATCGAGGCTGCGGTGCGCGGCGGGGTGAAACACTTCATCTTTTCCTCAACCGCGGCGGTCTATGGCGCGGCCGGTATCGAGCCGGTGCGCGAGGACGCGCGGCTGGCGCCCGAGTCGCCCTACGGCCTGTCCAAGCTGATGAGCGAATGGATGCTGCGCGACGCCGCCGCAGCCCATCCGCTGCGCTACACGGCGCTGCGCTACTTCAACGTCGCCGGCGCCGATCCGAAGGGCCGCACCGGCCAGTCGACGAAGGGCGCAACCCATCTGATCAAGGTCGCGTCCGAGACCGCGCTCGGCAAGCGCGCATCGATGCAGGTCTTCGGCGACGACTACGACACGCCGGACGGCACCTGCGTCCGCGACTACATCCACGTGTCCGATCTGGCCGCCGCGCACCGGCTGGCGTTGCAGCGCCTGCGCGCCGGCGGCGGCAATCTCGTCGCCAATTGCGGCTACGGCCACGGCTATTCGGTGCTCGAGGTGATTGACAGCGTGCGCCGCGTACACGGCAGCGATTTCAAGGTCGAGATGGGCGAACGTCGCGCTGGCGATGCCGCGTCGGTGGTCGCCAACTCCGATCTGGCGCGCGGCGAACTCGGCTGGAAGCCCGGACATGACGATCTCGACGGTATCGTGCGTGACGCGCTCAACTGGGAACGGCTGCTGAGCCGCAAGAATTCCGCCGCTGGCTGACGCTGGCGCAGCGGATTCCGGCAAGCGTCCCTCGAAATTCAGTGCTGCGCAGGCTAGTGGTGCGGTGTGGAGTTGAGTTCCCGGCGGTCGTGGGTTCCCGGTCAGAGCCCGATATCAATTTAGGTTCGACATGAAGATCCTGGTTCTCGGCGCAGGTGTGGTTGGCACGGCGGCGGCATATTATCTCGCCCGCGACGGCCATGAGGTGACGGTCGTCGAACGCCATTCGGCTGTGGCCCGGGGCACCAGCTATTCTAACGCGGGCCTGGTCTCGCCGGGCGACGCCACCGCCTGGGCGTCGCCGTCGGCGCTCAAGATGTTCATCAAGTCGCTCTACACGCCCGACCTCGGCATCAAGGTGAAGCTCGGGCTCGATCCCTACTTCTATGCCTGGAGCTTCCGCTTCCTGTTCCAGTGCACCAGTGCGCGGGTGCGCGAAAACACCAAGGCCAAGCTCAGGCTCGCGCTCTACTCGCGCCTCTGCATCAACGAGATATCGTCGCAAGCCGGTATCGGCTATGATGAGCGCTCTCGCGGCATCATGTATTTCTTCCGCTCGCAGCAGAGCCTCGACCACGGCGCCGCGATGTACGGCTTCCTCGCCGAGCATGGGCTGGACATCGAGGTCGTCGACCGCAACAGGCTGGTCGAACTCGAGCCGGGACTCGCCGTCGCCAGGGGCATCGCCGGTGCGGTCTACTCGCCGATGGACCAGACGGGCGATTCCCGCCTGTTCGTCGAGGCGCTCGCCGCCCATGCCGAGCACAAGCTCGGCGCGAAGTTCATGTTCGATACGACTGTCGAGGACCTGATCGTCGAGGGCGACCGCGTAACCGGCGTGAAGACCTCCGCCGGCCGGCTCGACGCCGATGCGGTGGTGATTGCGATGGGGCCCGAAAGCGGCCTGCTCGGGCGCAGCAAGGGCGTCGACCTGCCGGTCTATCCGGTCAAGGGTTATACAGCGACGGTGACCATGGACGACCCGTCGAAGGGTCCGACCATGGGCGGTGTCGACGAGGACCGGATGGTCGCCTATTCGCGCCTCGGCGACCGCCTGCGGCTTGCCTCGACGGCCGAGTTCACCGGCTTCGACCGCAGTCACAAGCCGTCCGACTTCACGCGGCTGTTCGAGACAGGCATGGAGCTGTTCCCCGGTGCTTTCGATCCGGCCAAGGCCGAGCTGTGGGCCGGCCTTCGGCCGATGATGCCGGGATCGGTGCCGGTCATCGGCCCGGCGCGATACAAGGGGCTGTATCTGGATACCGGCCACGGCCATGTCGGCTGGACCATGGCTTGCGGTTCCGGCAAGCTGCTTGCCGACCTCGTTGCCGGACGCAGGCCGGAAATCGATCCGGCCGGACTGACCTACAAGGGCTGACGGGACGGCTGGACGGCGCTTTCCTCTGCCGCATTTGTCCCGAGCCTGATGGCGGCTGCGGCGGGGCGATTGAGGTTGAACAGCGTGCGGGCGCAGCCGTTGATGGCGGCCATGACGGTCAAGCGAACTTGCCGGGCTGCGCAGGGGCTGTCCCATCCGATTTGCCGACGCTTCGCCTTGACCGCGCGCTGGCGGTCGGCGAGTTTGACGCCCAAGCCGAGCATGACCCTGAATCCGATCGAACGGTGCAAGGGGCATGCATCGATCACGCGAAAGAGCCCCAGGAGACAGCCTCATGTACAAACATATTCTCATCGCCACCGACGGCTCCGAGCTGGCTCAGAAAGGCGTCGACCACGGGCTTGAACTGGCCAAGGGGCTCGGCAGCAATGTGACGTTCCTGAATGTTTCCGAGCCCGCGCCGATCTTCGCGTCTGCCGGCATGTATGGTCCGGTTGCGACTGCCGAGGACATCGTCGCCTACCAGAAGGCCGGCGAGGAGTATGGCTCCAAGGTTCTGGGCGCCGCGAAGGTTCAGGCAGAGGCGCTTGGCGTCGATGCCGAGGCTATCCATGTCGAAGAGATGTGGGCGGCCGAGGCGATCAACCAGATCGCAAAGGATCAGGAATGCGACTTGATCGTCATGGCCTCGCACGGTCGCCGCGGTCTGGGACGCCTGATCCTCGGCAGCCAGACGGTGGAAGTCCTGACCAACAGCCAGGTGCCGGTGCTGGTCGTCCGCTGATCACGCCAGGCTGAACCAAGGAGGGCCTCCTGGACCAGCTGTCCGGGAGGTCTTTTCGTTTGGCGCAATGGATCAGACGATCTTGCCGCGTGCCGGCACCGGCCACAGCTCCGGCGCCCTGTTCTTGCCGTAGACATAGACGCCATCGACCATGTTGGTGACGACGCAGGCGTGGTTGGGCACGATGCGGATGCGCTGGCCGACCGTGAGGCCAATGTCGCCCTCGCTGCGCAGGCGGCCGTGTTCTTCCGAAAGCTGATCGATCGAGATGTCGGGGCGGCCGAGCACATGGCCGTGGCCGACGAGGCCGAGCAGGTCGGAGGTCAGCGTCTTGGAGCCGGCGTCGATGATGGCGCGGTTGGGGGCGGGCACCGAGACGACGGTGGCCAGAACCGTCAGCGCACAGTCGTCCCAACTGGTGACGCCGCGTGCGACCAGCGAGCGGTCGTTGTAGACATAGGTGCCGGGACGGAACTCGGTGGCGACAGGCGCCAGATGCGCCGTCATCATGTCGGGCGAGCCGCCAGAGGTGATGACGGGAACGGCGATGCCCTTTGCTTCGATCAAATCCTTCGCGGCCGTCATGAAGGCTTGCACCTTTTCTGCCCCGCCGACCGGCGGATAGGTCATCAGGCCGGCGAATTGCAGGCCTGGAGCAGCATCGATGCGGGCGGCGAGCTCGGCGGCTTCCGATGGCAAGCCAACTCCGCAGCGGTCGGCGCCGGTGTTGCACTCGACGAAGACTTCAAGCGTGGCGCCGGCGGCGGCATACGCTGCCGACAGCCCGTCAACGACGGTGGCGTTGTCGGCGACCACGGCCACTCGCACCTTGCGCGACAGGTCCAGCAGCGCGTGCAGTTTGTCGTCACCGAGGATGTTGTAGGTGATCAGCACGTCCGTCAGCCGGTCGCTGCCGGCGACCATGGCCTCTGCCTCCGAAATCTTCTGGCAGGTGATGCCGACTGCACCCGCGTCGAGCTGCATCTCGGCAATGGCTGGCATCTTGTGCGTCTTGATGTGCGGCCGGACCTTCAGGCCGTGGCTGTCGGCATAGGCCTGGAAGCGCTCGATGTTTCGCCTGGCCACATCGAGGTCCACCAATACGGCGGGCGTCTGGATTTTTTCGAACATTCCTTGCCAAGCCTCCAAATCAAAGCGCGGGGACCATGCCCGCGAACCGCTTGACAAACAATGCCGCGTGGCCTTTGATACGTCAATCCATTATTAAGGACAGATGTCCACAATATTGGACATTGATTTTGGTAACTCGTTCAGGAGGAACGGCGAGATGAAGACGTCTCTTTCGGCGGCCGTTGCCGCGCTCGCGCTGATGGTTGCGATGCCGGCAGGCGCTCAGGAAAAACAAAGCAAGCTCGATGAGGTTCTGGCCCGCGGCCACCTGGTCATGGGCACCGGCAGCACCAATGCGCCGTGGCACTTCAAGAGCGCCGACGACAAGCTGCAGGGCTTCGACGTCGACATGGGGCGCATCGTCGCCAAGGCGCTGTTCGGCGACCCGGACAAGATCGAATACGTCAACCAGTCGTCGGACGCGCGCATCCCGAACATCACCACCGACAAGGTCGATCTGACCTGCCAGTTCATGACCGTGACCGGCGAGCGCGCCCAGCAGATCGCCTTCACCATCCCCTATTATCGCGAGGGCGTTGGCCTGATGCTGAAGGGCGATAGCAAGTATGCTGATTATGCGGCGCTCAAGGCTGCCGGCTCGGGCGTCACCATTTCGGTGCTGCAGAACGTCTACGCCGAGGCGATGGTGCATGCCGCACTGCCCGAGGCCAAGGTCGACCAGTACGAATCCGTCGACCTGATCTATCAGGCGCTGGAATCGGGCCGCTCCGATGCGGTCGCCACGGACCAGTCGTCGCTCGCCTGGTACATGAAGCAGAACCCGGACCGCTACAAGGACGCCGGCTACGGCTGGAACCCGCAGACCTATGCCTGCGGCGTCAAGCGCGGTGACCAGGACTGGCTGAACTTCGTCAACACCGCGCTGCATGAAGCGATGACCGGTGTCGAGTTCGACTTCTACGCCAATTCCTACAAGACCTGGTTCGGCAAGGAGCTTGCTCCGCCGCAGATCGGCTTCCCCGTCGAGTACAAGTAAACTCCGACCCAAGTGGCGCGGTCCGTGGCCAAGGTTGGCCGCGCCACATCTCTCACTCGGACGGCACCATGGGTTACACCCTCAATTTCTCGGCGGTCTGGCGCAGCTTCGACCTCCTGCTCCAGGGCCTGGCGCTCAGCCTGGCGCTCGCCTTCGTGGCGATCGGCATCGGCTGCATCATCGGCCTGGTCACGGCTTTTGGCCTGTTGTCGAAGCGGGCGCTGTTGCGCCGACCGGCGCAAGTCTACGTCACCATCATCCGCAACACGCCGATTTTGGTGCTGGTGCTGTTCACCTTCTTTGCGATGCCGCAGATGGGCATTCGCCTGGGCAAGATCGAAAGCTTCGTCGCCACCTTGTCGATCTATGCCGGCGCCTATCTCGCGGAGGTCTTTCGCGGCGGGCTGCTGGCCGTGCCCAACGGGCTCAAGGAGGCCGGGCTCGCCATCGGGCTGACCCAGTCGCAGATCCGCAATTCCATCGTCATTCCGCTGATGCTGCGCAATGTCTTGCCGTCGCTGTCGAGCACCATGATCTCGCTGTTCAAGGACACCTCGCTGGCAGCGGCCATCGCCGTGCCCGAACTGACCTTCGAGGCGCGCAAGATCAATGTCGAAAGCTTCCGCGTCATCGAGACGTGGATGGTCACCAGCCTTCTCTACGTCGCCACCTGCTCCGTGCTGGCCGCACTTCTGCGCCGGCTCGAGAAGCGCATGTCCATCCCGAGGTGACCGACATGGAACTCGTCGCATTCCTCGAAACCCTGTGGCTCGCCCGCATTCCTATTCTCAAGGGACTGGGCGTCACCGTCTCCATCTCGCTGCTGGCGATCCTCGCAGGCACCGTGCTCGGCATCGGCGTCGGCCTTGCCCTGACCTACGGCAAGGGACCGGTGCGCTGGCTGGTGCGCGGCTACACCGATTTCATCCGCGGCACGCCCGTGCTGGTGCTGGTTCTCGCGAGCTATTACGTGCTCGGCACCGTGGGTATCGATCTCGGACCGTTCCAGGCCGGCGTGCTGGCGCTCGCCGTGTTCTGCTCGTCGCATGTCGGCGAGATCGTGCGCGGCGCGCTGCAGTCGATCCCCAACGGCCAGACCGAGGCGGCCAAGGCGATCGGCCTGACCTTCCCGCAGACATTTGCCTATGTGCTCGGACCGCAGGCCCTGCGCCAGGTCCTGCCGGCCTGGGTCAACACCGCCGCCGAGATGGTCAAGGCCTCGACGCTCTTGTCGATCATCGGCGTGGCCGAACTCCTGCTGAGGACGCAGGAGCTGATCTCGCGCACCTTCATGAGCCTCGAATTCTACCTCTTCGCGGGCTTCCTCTATTTCGTCATCAACTATGGCATCGAGCGCTTCGGCAAGTACGTCGAACGCAAGACCTCGATCCCCTCGTGAGGCCGCATCAATGACCGGCAACCTTCTCGAAATCCGCGACCTGCACAAGCGCTACGGCGAGGTCGAAGTGCTCAAGGGCGTCGACTGCACAATGGCGCAGGGCGATGTCATCGCCATCATCGGCTCGTCGGGCTCCGGCAAGACGACCATGCTCCGCTGCATCAACATGCTGGAGGAGTTCCAGGGCGGCTCGATCCGCATCGACGGCGAGGAGATCGGCTACGAGACCGCAGGCGGCACCCGTCGCCGCAAGAAGGAAAAGGAAATCGCCCGCCAGCGTGCGATGACTGGCATGGCGTTCCAGCAGTTCAACCTGTTTCCGCACATGAGCGCGGCCGAAAACGTCATGCTAGGCCTCGTCAAGGTCAAGAAGATGGCCCGCGACGAGGCGCGCAGCGTCGCCGAAAAGTGGCTCGACCGCGTCGGCCTGGCCGAGCGCCGCGATCGCTTTCCCGGCCAGCTCTCCGGCGGCCAGCAGCAGCGCGTGGCGATTGCCCGCGCCATCGCCATGAACCCCAAGCTGATGCTGTTCGACGAGGTCACCTCGGCGCTCGACCCCGAACTGGTCAACGAGGTGCTGCAGGTCATCAAGGACCTCGCCCGCGACGGCATGAGCATGCTTTTGGTCACGCACGAGATGCGCTTTGCCTACGAGGTGTCGTCGCGCGTCATCTTCATGAACCAGGGCCGCATCGGCGAGGAAGGCAATCCGCGCGAGATGTTTCATAAGCCGCAGACCGAGCGTCTGGCCGAGTTCCTCAAGACCTCAACCTTCAACTAGCATTCGGAGAATAGACATGACGATCAAGCGTTACGGCACCGGCCAGTCCGGAGCTGGCAAGCAGGCGCTGCCTTTCGCCCGCGCTGTCGAGGCCAATGGCTGGCTCTATGTGTCCGGCCAGGTCGCCATGGAAAACGGCGAGATCGTCGGCGGCGGCATCATCGCCGAAACCCGCAAGACGATGGAAAACGTCATCGCCATTCTCAAGGAAGCAGGCTACGGCCTCGAGCATGTCGTGCGTGTCGGCGTCTGGCTTGACGACCCCCGCGACTTCTGGTCGTTCAACGGCGTTTACGCCGAGTATTTCGGTGGCCATCCGCCGGCTCGCGCTTGCGTGCAGTCGAGTATGATGGTCGATTGCAAAGTCGAAATCGACTGCGTCGCCTACAAGGCGCCCTGAGTCGTAGCCAGACACACAGACTATCCGCCGGGGAGGCGGTGCATGGACCAGGTTCCGGACGACATGATCAGCAAGCGGGCCCGCGGTCTCGACCGCGCCTTCGCGATCCTGAACTTCCTGCGCCTGAAGCGCCAGCCGATGCGGCCGAACGAGATCGCATCAGGCATCGGCGCTCCGCGCTCGTCGGTCTACGAACTGGTCAACCTTTTGATGCGCCAGGGCATCCTGGAATATCGCGGCGACGATGGCCGCGTGTTCCTTGGTCGCAAGCTCTATTTCCTTGGCGTCGCCTATTCCGAGCAGTTCGACCTGATGCGCGAATGCGACAAGCTGCTCACGCACATCGCCGAGGAGACGCGCGAGACCGCGCAGATGTGCCTGCTCGAAGGCAACAAGTACACCGTCGCGCAAATGAAGGAGGGGCTGCGCCCGTTCCGCATCTCCTCCAACGTTGGCGATCCGGTGGCGATCCCGTGGACTGCCTCCGGCCGCCTGCTGGTTGCGCATATGAGCGACCAGGAAATCCTCGACTTCATCCCGAAGGAGGACTTCCAGTTGCCCAACGGCCAGTGGCTCGACCCGGCGGTCTTCATATCAGAGGTGCGCGAGGCTGCGCGCGTCGGTTACTACACGTTCAACAGCGCGGTTGAGACCTTCACCCACTGCTTCGCCGTGCCTGTCTATCAGGCCGACAGCGTCTGCATCGCGACGCTGTGTCTGGTCGCGCCGCGCGAGGACGGCCTCAAGAACCACGCCAGCTATCTCAAGACGCTGCTCGATGCCGCTGCAGACCTGTCGAGCCGCCTCGGCCACACGGACGAAGACGAGCACGGCGGTCTGCGCGCCGCTGGCCGGCGCTGACCCTCCACGCACCTCAAAGGATCGGCCGCACGACATGGCGGGACGTGTACTTTCCATCGGCGAATGCATGGTCGAACTCATGCAGGCCGAAGGCGGCCTGCTGCGGCAGGGCTTTGCCGGCGACAGCTTCAACACCGCTTATTATCTTCGCGCCTGCCTGCCGGAGGCGTGGCCGGTCGACTATTTCACCGCCGTCGGCACCGACACGATCTCAAATGAAATGCTGGCCTTCATCGAAGGTACGGGCGTTGGCACGGGCTTCATACGCCGCGTGCCAGGCCGCAGCCCCGGCCTCTACATGATCCATCTCAAGGAGGGCGAGCGCAGTTTCTCCTACTGGCGCTCGGCTTCCGCGGCACGGCTTTTGGCCGACGATCCAGCCGCATTGCGCTCCGCCATCGACGCCTCGGAGGTGATCTTCTTCTCCGGCATCACGCTGGCGATCCTCGCGCCCGAGGCGGCCGCAACGCTGCTGGGCGAACTCGGCCGTGCCAAGGCAGCCGGCAAGCTGGTGGCGTTCGATCCCAACATCCGGCCGCGATTGTGGGACGATGTCGAGACCATGCGGAGCACGATCACATCAGGTGCTGCCGCCTCATCGCTCGTCATGCCGAGTTTCGAAGATGAGGCGACGCATTTCGGCGATGCCTCGGTTGACGCGACGATCGCGCGCTATCGCGCTGCGGGCGCAAACAGGCTGGTCGTCAAGAACGGCGCGGAAGGCATCACGCTGAGCTTCGACGGCGAGCAGTCCTTTGCTGCCGCAACGAGGGCGGCAAGGATTGTGGACACAACCGGCGCCGGCGACAGCTTCAATGGTGCCTTCCTTGCCAACTACCTCCAGAGCGGCGATCACCGCGCGGCGGCAGGCTTCGCCGCCGCCGTCGCGGCCGCCGTCATCGGCCATCACGGCGCTCTGGTGGACCGGGCAGAGATCGGGGCACCAGGCGCGGCCGCTCAGTCAGGCTGAATGCGGTGGTGCTTCAGAGCCTTGTCCTCAAGGCGCGTGCACCATCTTGGTCGGTTCCTCCAGCAGGGTGAATGGGTAACCGTCGCATTTCACGTCGGGGTTTGTCGGGCTGAACATCCCGTTCGGATTGTCCTTGAACAGCCAGGCGTGCAGGTCGTAGTGGGCGAACTCCTTGGGGATCAAGGGTTCGTGGCCTTCCATCGGGCCCTGGAAAGGCTGGCCGAGCACGCTTGGCCGCTCCGTTGCCGCGTCCAGTGGAACCAGCCACTCGACCGCGACGAGGCTAAGCTTGCCGTCCGCCCCAGGTTCGTAGATGAGCACGTTCGGCTTGCTGGGGTCGGGCGGCCCCTTCACGGTAAGATTTACGAAGTGGACGCCCATCGCACCCTTCGGATACTCCATCCGCCCTTCCATCTTTTCGCCGGTGTAGTGGACGCAGCCCACCGTCGAAAGATAGAGGTCGCGGATAGCTACATATGGATCCTTGTATTTTTCCAGCGCCTGGCGCGCGGCGTCGAGTTCGGCTTTGCTGGGTTCTTCCGCGCTGGCGACATTGATGGTTTGGCTCGCATTCCAGACGAGAGCCAGGGCGACGATGGCGCCACTGGCGAAACTGGCAGACCTCATGGCCGTTCCTCCGCTGATGCATCGTGCGATTGCACGAGCCAGGAGTCTCGCGCGCTCCAGTGTCGCTGTAAATCAATCGAATGGGGGAGGGGTCTAGTCAAATCAGCGCGCCGCTTCAGGCCGGCTGATCGTGCCTTGAAGCGGCGAAAAGGCTTTGCTGCCGAATGGTTTTCCGCGGCAACCGGCCTTTTCGGTATGCATTTTGCCTACAGTTTGACCCGCAGGCCCTTGAATCTTTTGTAAAGAAATTTTACCATGGGTGAACTGATGGATTTGTGAGTTTTGCAACAAGGGATAGCCGTGTGAAAGAAGACCGTTTGTCAGCCGTTTTGACTGCCGACGGCAAGAAGGCCGCGGCCGCTATCGCCACAAGGGCTCAGCCGGTCCCACTGCATCAGGATCCGCACGCCATCCGCGACACGCCGGAAAAAGTGCTCGAGGTCGCGCTCGGCCACGAGGTGCGTGCCTTCCGCAAGAAGCTGGGCATCACCGTCGCCGACCTGGCGGCGATGACAAACATCTCGCTCGGCATGTTGTCCAAGATCGAAAACGGTATCACCTCGCCATCGCTGACCACGCTGCAGGCGCTGTCGCGGGCACTCGGCGTGCCGCTGACCGCCTTCTTTCGCCGTTTCGAGGAGGAGCGCAGCGCTGTCTTCGTCAAGTCGGGCGAGGGCGTCGACGTCGAACGCCGCGGCACCCGCGCCGGCCACCAGTATAACCTGCTCGGCCACATCGGCTCGAACACCGCCGGCGTCACCGTCGAGCCCTATCTGATCAGTTTGTCGGAAGACTCGGACGTGTTTCCGATGTTCCAGCACGAGGGCATGGAGTTCCTCTACATGCTGGAGGGTGAAGTCGTCTATCGGCACGGCAATAACCTCTACCGCATGACGCCGGGCGACAGCCTGTTCTTCGACGCCGACGCGCCGCACGGACCGGAAGAGCTGACCACGCTGCCGATCAAGTATCTGTCGATCATCTCCTACCCGCAGGGCACGAGCGGCGACTGACCCCGTTCGGTTCGGAAAGTTGCTTGAGGCTGGAAGAGCCGCTCAGTCGCGGTTACGCGTCGTTTCGGCGGCGAAGCCGAAGTGCCGCATGACCATCTCGCGATAGTTGGCGGGAAGATCGGCCTTCTCGATGGCCTTGCGCATGCATTTCAGCCACAGGTCGCGCAAATCCGGTCCGATCTCGACATGCTCGTGGATTTCCTTGAGCCTGGAATGGCCGTGCTTCTGCACGTAATAGCTTGGCCCGCCGAAGAAGCCGCAGAGATAGTTGAATTGTTCCTCGCGCGAATGGGCCACGCCATGGCCGCGCAAGTGCAGCACGTGCAGCGGGCGCGCGTCCTCATCCTGCTCGACGATATCGTAGAAGACCTCGACGAGCTTGCGGATCGCCTCTTCGCCGCCGAGTTCGACAAACAGCGAGGGCCGTCTGGGTTGCAAGGCATCGTTCATGGTCACCTCCGCCGCGCACCGGCATGGCGGCCTGGCTGAAACGGCCCCGGCTCATGCCGGGGCCGTCATGGTTTTGCTTTTCAGTCGGGGCTGAAGCCCGGTGAGGTCGGCGCGCCGTCGTCGTACTTCGACAGCCATTCGACGACGGTCGGGCGATAGCGCGTCAGGCCTTTGTAGTCGGCGAGTTCGACCGGCAGGTCGCGCAGCACCCTGTGGAAGCGGCGTGCCCATTTCGGCTGCGCCACCAGCTCGTCCATCTTGATCAGGTAGCAGCGGATCGGGAACACCAGCGTATTGGAGCGCGGCAGCCGCCAGAAGCTCTGCAGCTCGACGCGCAGATGCACCTTGTCGCCGACATTCTCCGGCGTCACCGTCAAGCGGTCACTGCCCCATTTGTGGAAGTTCTCGGGGCTGGTGTCGAGCCGCGGATTGATCGTCATCGTCCAGTTCAGGCGGCGCGCCGGCTGGCCCTGCTGGATGTTGGTCAGGAACTTCAGCGCACGCGTGAAGATGCCCTTCTCGTGCGCCAGCGGAACCGGCGCGTGCCACTCGAAGAAGTTCATGCCGATGTCGAAGTCGAGCGACCAGTCGGCCTGGGTGGTGACCGTGCCGGCGTCCATCCAGAGATTGCCGTCGCGCTGGTCGAGGATGGCGAAGTCGCCCTGGCTCTGGCGGGTGATGTATTCCATCGGGCCGTAGGGCAGGGTGGAGACGTCGCCGAAGGTGAAGGTGTCGTCGATGCCGAGCGGACGGTTGATCCAACGCCAGCGGTCGCCGTCACGCGTCAGGGTGAAATGTTCGGGATAGCTTTTGGCTTTCTCGACCATCAGGAGTTCGAGCAGGTCCCAGCCGGCCAGCGTCATGTGCGGCAGCGACTGGCAGCGCAGCGGATCCTCGGCCAGAACCATCGCGCGGTCCTGCATCTCCGAGATGTAGTGCTCGTCGACGTCGATCAGGTGCTCGAACACGCTGTTCCTCGGCCCGGGCACATGCGGCTCGATATTGACCGCATACATGTAGGCGTCTTCGTTGAACGGAAACGGAAAGCGCCTGACCTGCTCCGGACTGTTCTTGAAGCTGAAGTCGTCGCGGAACGTCTCTTGCCTGAAGTTAATTCCCATGAGTTCCTCCCTTGTGCCGGCTGATGTCAGCGTTCGAGAACCAGTGATCTTCCCTCGAAACGCGACACGCACGGCATGATCTTCTTGCCCGAGCAGTGTTCCTCCGCGCTCAGCCAATGGTCGTTGTGCTTGAACGTGCCGTCATGGGATATGACGTTCGTCTCGCACTGGCCGCAGACGCCGCCGCGGCACAGGTAAGGTGGATCGACGCCCGCCGCCTCGATGGCTTCGAGCAGGCTTTGCTGTTCGCCGACCCGGATCTCCAACCCGCTCACCGCCAATGTGACGTCGAAGGGAGTGCCAGGCTGCGGCGCGGCGAAGTGCTCGTAGTGCACCATTTCGTCCGGCCAGCCATGTGCCGCGGCCGTATCGCGCACCCAGCGGATCATGCCCGCCGGGCCACAGACATAGAGGTGGGTTCCCAGCGGCTGGCCCGAGAGCAGCCGCTCGAGCGGAATGCGCTCGTTGCGGTCGTCGTAGTAGAGGTTGACGCGGCTGCCGTAGCGATCGCGCAAGACATCGGTGTAGCTGCCCAGCGTCTCGGAACGGCAGGTGTAGTGCAGCTCGAAATTGCCGCCTGACGACGCCAGCTGCGCCGTCTGCGCCAGGAATGGCGTGATGCCGATGCCGCCGGCGATCATCAGGTGCTTCTTGGCCCGAAGGTCCAGCGAGAACAGGTTCACCGGATAGCTGATCACCATTTCCATGCCACGCTTGACGCGATTGTGCATGAACAGCGAGCCGCCGCGGCCCGAATCGTCGCGGCGCACCGAGATCGTGTAGTCGCGCGTGTTGAGCGGCGAGCTCATCAGCGAGTAGGGGTTGAGCCTGGTCGTGCCGTTGTCGCGCATTTCGACGACGACATGGGCGCCGCCGGAAAAAGTCGGCAGGTCATCGCCATCGGTGCGCTCGAAATGGAAGCGCTTGACCAGTTCATTGACCGCGACCACGTCGGTCACGGTGACGTTCAGCTTGGTTGTTCCCGCGCTCACCGGAAAATCTCCTCCTTCTGAGGGATCTCGGTCGGATCCTCGGCATTGATGCACACGCCCTGGAAGGCGGCGATGCGGCGTGAATAGTGGTCGCGCACCAGAAGCAGCAGTCCGCAATGCGAGCAGGTCGCCGGTTGCGTGGTGACGTTTTCGGTGATGCCCTTGCAGTGCACGCACTGCATGCGGCGGGCGAGAGAACCGCGCTGCTCCGTCTGGATCGACGCATGGTCGATACCGGCTTCGGTCGCGGCCAGCATCATCTGACCGATCAGCCCTTCGGTGCCGGCGAGGTAGATGCGCAGCCCCATATGGGCGTTGGCGAGCGTCCATTTCAGTCGCGGCAAGGCTGCCGCGACGCTGGGGCCTTCATAATATTGGGCCGGCTTGAGCGCTTTCAGGCTCTGCTGGAAGCGCTCTCCCGACCGGCCCGGTATGAACATGATATGGGCACTGGCGAAGAAGCCTTCGGGCGCCTGCCGCGCCAGGTCCAGGATCGCGGACGCCCCTTCGGCGTCCGCTACGAGCAGATGGCTGCTACCGGCCTGCGGTGACAATGTTCCGTAGACCGGGCGACTGAGGATCGTCTTCACCGGCGCACTGTCCAAGGTCTCAGCCCTTTGCCGTCCGCTTGAGCTTCTTGGGGTCGTCGAACGGCAGCGACTGGGCTGTCGCCTTGACCGTACCGCCGGCGTTGCGGATTTCAAGCGGCGTTCCGACGATGGCGCAATCGACGTCGAGGCGGGCGATGCCCATCGACTTCTTGACCAGCGGCGAATACATCGCGCAGGTCACAACGCCGACCTTCTTGCCGTCGCGCCAGATCTCGGCGCCTTCGTCGGCGGCCTTGTCGCTGTCGAGCAGCACGCCGAAGATCTTGAAGCGTTCCTTGCCCTTGAGGCGGTAGTGCTCTTCGGCGCCGCGGAAGCCGGTCTTGCCGGGGCTGACGGTGAAGTCGAGGCCGAGCTCCCACAGCGTGTCGCCGGGGCCTTCATTGGCGAAGGGGTACTTCTGCGAATTGTCGTAGGGGTAAAACAGCAGGTAGCTTTCGACGCGCAGCATGTCGAGCGTGGTGAAGCGCGTCGGGATGATGCCCATCGACTTGCCTTCGGCGACGATGGTGTCCCAGATTTTCGGCGCGTCCTGGCCGCGGCAGAAGATTTCGTAGCCGCGCTCGCCGGTATAGCCGGTGCGCGAGATCATGACAGGCAGGCCGAACAGCTGGGTCTGCATGTGGTGGAAATAGTTGAGGTCGCGGATGCCGGGCACGTGCTTGGCGAGGTAGTCGACGGCGAGCGGGCCCTGCAGCGACAGGTCGTGCAGATTGTCGTCGAAGCGCACCGAGACGTCACGGCCGATCGAGGCGCGGGTCAGTTCCTCATGGCCCGAACCCGAGCCGTGCACGACCATCCAGGAGTTGGGGCCCATGCGGTAGATGACGCAGTCGTCGGTGAACTTGCCGGCATCGTTGAGCATGCAGGCATAGACCGACTTGCCCGGATAGATCTTCTCGGGATTGCGGGTGGTGCACAGGTCGATCAGATGCGAGGCATGCGCGCCGGTGATGTGGACCTTCTTGAGACCAGACACGTCCATCAGGCCGGCCTTGGTGCGGATCGCCAGGTATTCTTCGTCCGCGTCCTTGTCATAGGACCAGGCGGTTCCCATGCCGCTCCAGTCTTCCAGCTTGGAGCCAAGCGCGCGGTGGCGGTCGGCCAGGGTCGAGAAACGCCAAGAAGCTGTCATCGGTAATTCTCCTCCGTTTATACCACTCCGCCTATGCTGGCGATCCTGCCTTCAGGCGGACGTTGTTGGGGACATATTGAACCGAAACGTGTCCCAAGGGCAATATCCAAGTGCAAGAATTTTTACTTACAGGCAACTTTTGTTGGTCGAATTTTGCTTTGGAACGGTTTCGGCATCGGCTGCGCCGCGTAAAAAAAGAAGGCCCGGCACAAGGTGCCAGGCCTTGAAGGGCGCTCCGGGCCTGGGGGACAGGTGGGTGGGGAGGAGCGCCTTGGGAGAATAAGGGAGAAAGCTCAGAACAGGCCTTCGATCTGTCCCTGTTCGTTGAGGAAGATCTTCTCCGACGATGGTGCCCTTGGCAGGCCTGGCATGGTCATGATCTCGCCGCAGATGGCGACGACGAAGCCGGCGCCGGCCGACAGCCGGACCTCGCGCACCGGCACCACGTGGTCGGTGGGCGCGCCGCGCAAGTTGGGGTCGGTCGAAAACGAGTACTGGGTCTTGGCCATGCACACCGGCAGGTGGCCGTAGCCGGCGGCTTCCCAGGCATGC
>NZ_JANKZL010000006.1 GCF_027568395.1 Aminobacter sp. HY435
CGAACTCCGGGGCCGCCAGCGGCGCGCCGCCCTCGTTGTTGAGGCGTATATAGTCGCCACCCCTTCAAACTGTCAACGACCTAATTCCATCTTTTGCGAAATTTTTGCGACAAAATCCCCAAACCCTACAAAACCCTGCGGAAGCTTAACGAAAAAGCTTTGCGCCGGCTGAGAAGTCGGGCAAAACGCTGCAATCGCGGCGCGAAACCGGCACTCCGCATACAGCGAATGTGACGAAATCAGTCGATTCACGTCGCTCGAAGCATCCTTGTCGCCCCTGTTCGCGGCCTCGCGACGGCCCAGCCTGTGTTTCACCAGCGCTTCACGCACCGGCCCAGTAGGGCATCGCAGCCCGAAGCCCGATTCCCAGGCGCGTGCGCCCTGTCTTCGTGCCTCCCGTATGCGGCCTCTATATAGAGAGAGCGGAGATCATGACTTTCCGCAGCCTCTTATAGAGGGGCCGACATGCCTGCGCCGGCTCAAACCTAGGCGCGCGCCCTGCCCCCGTGCCTCCTGTATGCAGCTTCTATATAGAGAGGGCGGAGACGACGACTTTCCACAGTCTCTTATAGAGAGGCAGACATGCCCGCTCCGGCCGAGCCCTATTCCCGCCCCATTGCGGGAAGATGTCTGATTTGCCCCGATCCCAAGTGAGTCCAATGCGACGCATATGAAGAGAGGGCCATCGGGGCCGCTTTCGTGGGGCTTCGTTGACTTGCAGCGCCATGACAGGCAAATGTCTTGGCAACCAAAAGCACGCGGGCGCGAAGCGTCGGGGACATAGCCGTACTGGATGCAGGATACGGACCAGACCATAGCCGAGCTCGGCAATGAGCCGCCGCTTATCGCGGACGGTCGCGCAGGTCCTCCGGATCGACGCGAGGTCTCCGCGCGCTGGCTGTCGGGCACGTTCCTGACCGGCGTCACGTCGAGCGTGTTGATGGGCGTCGCCTTGTTTGCCGCGCTCGACGGCCGCGAACAGCTCGCCACCCCGCCCGAGATCGCCGAACTTGCCTCGCTTGCCGCCGGCGGCGATGCCGGACAGAAGGCCAAGACCACCCGGCTTGCGCCGCTGCGCCAGATCGCCAAGGCAAAAGATCGCCGGCGCATGGAAGTGTCGATGGTCACCAAGCAGGGCGACCGCGACGTCATCCGCACCATGCCCTTCGTCCAGATCAAGATGGCGCTGGCGGCGAACCATCCGACCACCCGCAGCTATCCGGCTTTCGACCCGCTGAAGGTGTTTGCCGAGGACGGCCCGGCGCAGCAGCCCGAACCGGCTGCCGCCACCGGCCAGATCTATGGCGTCAAGGTCGAGAGCGAGATGAGCCTCAAGACCGTCGACTTCCCGCTCGAGACAGCAAGCTTCGACGAAACCTCCGCGCTGTCCGCCAACGAGGTCGAAAAGGTGGTGCGCGACGCCGGCGGCGATCTGACCGAGGGCGACATCCAGGTCGCCTCGCTGCACTATGTCGATCCGCAGCGCTTCGGCGACGCCTTCGCCGACCAGACACTGGCCGGGTCCTACGGCATCAAGATCGTGCCGGAGAATGTCTCGGTGTCGTCGCGCGCCGATGTCGATCCCCAGACGCTGTCTTATGCCGAAGACATCATCGCCTTCGAGAAGGACCGCAAGATCGTCGACGCGCTCGGCGACTCCGGTTACGGCGGCGAAGACGCTCTCGGCATGGCCAAGGCCATTTCGCGGCTGCTCAACGCCACCGCACTCAAGGCCGGCACCGTCCTGCGCGTCGGGCTGGAGGTTCGCGGCGATGTCGGCAAGATCGTCCGCACCAGCGTCTACGACCGATCGCAGCACATCCTGACCATTGCGCTCGACGACCGCAACCAGTTCGTGCCCGGCGACGAACCGGAACCGAACCCCGAGATCGCCACCGCCTTCGACGACACGCCCACGGTTCCGACCACCTCGCGCGGCGCGCTGCCGACGGTCTATGACGGCATCTATCGCGCCGCCTTTTCCTACGGCATGTCGCAGGACATGACCAAGCAGCTGGTCCGGCTGTTGTCCTCCGACGTCGATTTCCAGTCGCGGCTCAATCCCTCCGACCGCATCGAGGTGTTCTTCTCGCAGCCCGACGGCGACGACAAGGCATCCGAGAACTCGCAGCTGCTCTACGTGTCGGCGAATTTCGGCGGCAACACGCGCAATTTCTACCGCTTCCAGATGGGCGATGGCGCCGTCGACTATTTCGACGAGGACGGCCGCAGCGCGCGCCAGTTCCTTTTGCGCAACCCGCTGCCCAACGGCAAGTTCCGCTCCGGCTTCGGCGGCCGCAAGCATCCGATCCTCGGTTATGTGAAGATGCACACCGGCGTCGACTGGGCAGCGCCCACCGGCACGCCGATCATCGCCTCGGGCAATGGCGTCGTCGAAAAGGCCGGCTGGGCCGGCGGTTACGGCAAGCAGACGATGATCCGCCACACCAACGGCTACGAGACCTCCTACAACCACCAGAGCCGCATCGCGCCCGGCGTCGTGCCCGGCGCGCGGGTCCGCCAGGGCCAGGTCATCGGCTATGTCGGCACGACCGGCCTGTCGACCGGCGCGCACCTGCACTATGAGCTGATCGTCAACGGCACCAAGGTCGATCCGATGCGCGTGCGCCTGCCCACCGGCCGCGTGCTGAAGGGCGACGAGCTAGAAGCCTTCAAGAACGAGCGCGAGCGCATCGACGACCTTTTGAAGGAAGACAATTCCGACGCCCTGAAGGTTGCCAGCACCGCCAAGGCCAGCGGCTAGCGCATCGGCGCGACTTGATCTGTGTGCGACGCATGCAACACGGTCGTTGAAGCTGCCCGCCGGATGCGCAGGGCGCTAATCCTTTTTCTTCCAGGACGGTTGGGTCAGCCAGGCAACTGCGGCGGCCAGAAAGCACATCGCAGCTGAAATCGCCGCGATGGCGACAAAGGCGCTGTTGGTCGCCGCCACCCGCAACGTCTCGGCCGCGGCGTCAAGCGACTGCGTGTTGAAGGCGCCGAACTCCGCCCCCGGCGCGGCATTGCCCAGCACTTTCGCGAACACGATGCCGGCAACCGCGCCAAGGGAGGCCACCGCCATCAGGCCGGCAGCGCGCGCCAGCGCGTTGTTGATGCCCGAGGCCAGGCCGGTGTCTTCCTCCGGTGTCGCCCGCATGACAGCCGCCGAAACAGGCGACACGACGATCGCCATGCCGAGGCCGTTGAGCAGCAGGATCGGGAACGTCACCTGCCACAGCATCATCAGCGGCATCGTCAGCGCGAGCCCGGTGTAGGACATCCCGACGATCGCAGCGCCCACGGTCAGCGGCCAGCGCGGCCCGATGGCGTCGGACAGCCTGCCCGAATAGCTCGACAGTCCGGCGATGAACAGCGAAAGCGGCAAGAACAGCAGGCTCGCCTCCCACTCCTGCGCGCCCCAGCCCGAGATCACGGTCATCGGCAGGAAGAACAGGATGGCGTTGAAGGCGAAGAACAGGATCAGCGTGTAGAGATTGGCGCCGGTGAAGGCACGCGAGGCGAACAGCTCGAGCTTGACCATCGGCGAGCGCGCCACTTTCTCCCACAAGACGAAGCCGATGAAGATCGCAGCGCCAATGGCGATCCACGCCCAGGGCGAAACCGCATTGTCGGCCGCCGGCAGGCCAAGGGCGGTCAGCCCCCAGGCCATCAGCCCGAGGCCGGTGGTGGCGAGGATGGCGCCCATGACGTCGAGCCGGCGCTTCGATGACGGCCGGTCGCGCGGCACCTTGGACAACAGCATGGAAAGCGCGACAAGACCGATCGGCACATTGATGGCGAAGATCAGCCGCCACATCCAGTCGGCCCCGAACGACAGCACCATGCCGCCGATGAACGGCCCCATGGCGGTTGTCAGCGACGAAAACGCCGCCCACTGGCCGATTGCCTTGCCGCGCGTCGCGGTCGGATAGGATTTGGCGATGATCGCCAGGCTGCCGGGCACCATCAGGGCCGCGCCGATGCCTTGGGCGGCCCGCATCAGGATCAGCATGTCGGCATCGACGGCGAGCGCGCAGGCCGCCGAAGTCACCATGAAGAGCGCAATGCCGGCGGCGAAGATGTTGCGGACGCCGAACACGTCGCCGGCCGCTCCGCCAAGCAGCACCAGCGCCGACAGGAACAGCATGTAGCTGTTGCTGATCCACTGGGCATCGACGAGCGATGCGCCGAGATCCTCGCGGATGACCGGCAGCGCCAACGACACCACCGAGCCGTCGATGAAGCCCATGCTCGACGCCAGGATCGCCGAGAAGAGCACGAACTTGCGCGCCTCGGGCGGACAGAAGACATGATTTGCAGCGGGCTTCGGGTTTGTCGTGTCGGCGATGTCCATCGGCCGAGACTATGTGGCGCGCCTGGCCCGGGGAAGCCACCACGACACCATTTTCGCGGAGCCACAGGCCTTTTGCCGCGCCGGGCGAAGCGTCCTCGACCTTTATGAAACCATTTGGTTGACTATCCCGCAATTCGGCGTATATTCAACCATACGGTAATCAATTTTCATCCCAGAAACTGAACACGTTGGCGAGCCCCTGCTCGCCAGACGAGGAGGATCGCATGCGCCGACTGATCGCGGGAATGAAAATCTCGATCGATGGCAGGATGGAAGGCCCCGAGGGTGCCGCGGACTGGGTGGCGGCGTGGTCGGACGACTATGGGCTGATCCCCGAGATCGATGCCTGCCTGCTCGGCGGCGGCATGTATCCGGGCTACGAGAACTACTGGACGGCGGTGCAGGCCGAGCCGGAAACGCCCGTGTGGATCACTGGCAATCCACCGACGCCGGCTGAACTCGAATGGGCGCGGTTCGCCGCGCGGACCCCGCACTATGTGCTTTCAGGCAGCTTGAGTTCAGCGCAATGGCCAAACACCAGTTTCATCCGCACCCTGGATGATGTCTCAGCCCTCAAGCAGCGTCCGGGCAAGGACATCTATCTCGTCGGCGGCGCGCGTTTGACGTCAAGCCTGCTCGACGCCGGCCTGGTCGACGAACTCAGGCTGATCGTCTACCCACTGATTGCCGGACCGGGCAAGATCCTGTTTGCCGAAGCGGGCGTGCGGCGGCAGCTGAACCTGACAGAAGTTCGTCAGATCAGCGACGGACGCGTCAGCCTGACCTACCGCTGCACTTGAGCGCCAGTTGGGCCGCCGGCTACTCGTTGACCAGATTGAGGATCAGCTGGTGGACGTTGCCGCCATCGCTCATCTCGACGCGGTCGAAATCACGGCTGCGCTGGCGCTGTGTCAGGGACAGCTCGGCCAGGCGCTTGGTCAGCTCGGTTCGGATCGTCTTGCAGCCGGGATCGGCAGGCGCGCTGAAACCAATGCTCATCTGCTCGATGGCCTTGACCATCTCCTTGATGTGGTCGCCGTGGACAAGCTCGTGCTTGTGCACTCCGGCGGCAAAGACATCCCAGTTCTTCTGCGTCGCAGCAGGCAGCTTTCCCGCCGGCTTGGGCAGCCGGTAGGTCACGATCAGCTTCGGCTTGGCCGTGACAAGGACGCATGAGCCATCCGGCTGCGGTTCGTATTTGCGCGTCCAGGTCAGCTTGAAATCGGTGTGCGCGATGACCCGCGTGCCAGTGCTGGCCTTGGGGCCCTTTTCGCCGATCGATGCGTACAGCTCCGGGCCGGTCTTTCCCGAAATCGAGTAGGGCTCGACCTTTTCCGCCGCCTGCCATTCGGCCAGCACGGGCCGCGACAGCAGCATCGCGACACCGGCCAGCATCAAAGGTCGAAAGAACTTCATGCGAATCCCCTGCAGCGTCGCGCGCTCTGGCAAGCTAATAGCGGCAGACGGCGGGTGAAGTCCAACCCGCCTGCAATCTGGCGCGGATCGAGGTTCAGCCGGCGTCAAATCCCGGGTGGTAGGCGACCTCGCCCTTCGGCGCCGGGCCAAAGGCCAGGCGTTGGAAATACTCAGGGGGAATATCGCCGTAGCGAAGGCCGGGATCGCTGGCAAAGCCGAAGCGGCCATAATAACCGGGATCGCCAAGCACCACGCAGCCCCCGGCGCCGCGCTGCTTGAGCCGCCCGAGCCCTTCGCGGATCAGCGCTTGGCCGATGCCCTTGGCCTGCCGGTCGGGCCACACCGACACCGGGCCCAGGCCATACCAGTCCGCATCCTTGCCGTTGATGGTCACCGGCGAAAAGGCGACGTGCCCGACGATTTGATCGCCCTCCACGGCAACCAGCGACACCGTCAGCGCACCGGCGTCGCGAAGTGCGTCGACAATCGCCGCCTCTGTCTGGCTTGAATGCGGCGCATTCTTGAACGCCGCCTGCGTCAACAGCCGGATGGTTTCGACGTCACCTGGCTGCTCGGGCCTTATTTTCATGCAAGGTCCTTCTTTCGGGTCCTGTCTGGCCCTTCAAAGCCAGCGCCTCAATTGCCAACCCGCGTCAAAGTGCCAAGCCCGTTGTCATCGAGAAACTCTATGGTCACCGCAGCCGACCTGCCATCCGGGCCAACGCTGAAACGTACCGCCGACGGCATCTCGGGCATTTCCGGGCTTGGGAACGTCAGGAAGATGTCACGGTCGAAATGCTGCAGCGGATAGGACTTCGCGCCATCCGGGCCGAGTTGCAGGACCAGTCCCCCTGCCCCCGCAACCACGTTGGCGTCGCCAACGAAGCTGCTTGAGTAGCGGCCGGCATAGGCTGCGATTTCCAAGGCGGGAGTAGGCGACGACGGCGGCTTGGCGTATGTCGCCTTGGCCGCGGCGATCGCCGGACCGAACAGCCCGGAATAAGCCGCATCCCAGGACGCGATCCAGTCCTTGCCGACTTTGCCATCGAAAACCATGTCGGCGAAGCTGTCGGACAGGCCTTCGGGCAAGCCTGTCGGAAACGCGTTGGTCAGAACGACGATGCCGAGATCGCTGTCCGGAAAAAGCGTGACCAGGCTGCGCGCCCCGACACTGAAAGCGCCGGCATGACCCCAGCTCAATCCGTGCCGGCCGAACTCGACGTTCCAGCCGAGCCCATAAAAGGAGTCGGCGCCGGTAACCGGGTTCTTGCCACGCGTCACCAACGGAACATGGGTCTGGGCTATCGCATCGGCGGCGATCAGCGTATTGCCGGCATAGACACCATTGCCAAGTTCCAGGCGCATCCATTCAGAAAGGTCCCGCGCCGTCGAGCTGACGCCGCCGGCCGGCGCCTGCGCGTCGGGGTCGCGTTCGACCTTCGCCACCCATTTTCCGTCAAGCTTGACGTGGATCGCTGCGCGATTTGCATGCTTGATGAAATCGGCATGGCGCGAGCTCGTCGCGGTCATGCCAAGCGGGCGATAGAGCTTCTCTTCGGCAACGTCTTCCCACGCCTTGCCGGCCTGCTTCGCCGCAGCGACCGCGCCCTCCGTCAAACCGAAATTGCTGTAGGAGTAACCTGACCGAAAACTGGAGGACGGCGACACCAGCCGCAGTCGCCGGAGGATCTCGGCGCGGTCGTAGCCAATATCCTCAAGATCGTCGCCAGCCGTACCCGGCAGCCCGCTGCGATGCGAAAACAGGTCGCGAACGGTAAGTTCGCTGGCCGGATAGGGATCGGCGAGGCGAAAGGCCGGGTCGAGATCGGCGATCCTGGCGTTCCACGAAACCAGTCCGTCGCTGACCAGCGCCGCGACGACAGTCGAAGACACCGGCTTGGACAGGGAGGCGATCTGGAAGACCGTTTCTGTGTCGGCAGGCTCGGGCTTGCCGGCCTCGCGCGTCCCAAAACCCTTGAGATAGACAACTTTGTCATCGTGGACGACGCCGATGGACAAGGCGGGCACATCGCCATCGGCGACAGCTGCCTCGGCCATTTGTTCGAGCGCCGCAAGCGCCGCCGCCATCCTGTCTGGCGAAATATCCTGCGCCGACGCCACTTCCGATGAAAGCACCATGGCAGGCGCAACGAGCCAGCGTTGCCAATCCCTGACGAAAGACCCTGCGGACGCTGTCATCACCCGTCTCCCTGCGCATCGTGGCCGGTCAGGCTACAGATTGACGCAAGGGAATCCAAGCTGGGCGATTGGGCTATTCGATGAACTCGACAGGCACCCCGGACTTGACGATCTTCGCCAGCTCGCGCGCGTCCCAGTTGGTCAGGCGCACGCAGCCATGGCTCTCGGTCTTGCCGATCTTCGACGGGTCGGGCGTGCCGTGAATGCCGTAGGTCGGCTTGTCGAGCGCGATCCAGACAGAACCGACCGGGCCGTTCGGCCCCGGCGGGATGGTCAGCACCTTGTCGTTTTCGCCCTGCTTGAAATTGAGCTTGGGATTGTAGGTGTAGTTGGGATCGAGCGCGACGCGCGACACCGCGTGGATGCCGGTTGGCGATGGCGTGTCGCTCGAGCCGATGGTCGCCGGATAGGCGGCCACCAGCTTGCCCGCCTCGTCATAGGCGCGAACCTGCTTCTGGCCCTTGTCGGCGATGATGCGTGCCACCTGCTTGTTCACCAGCTTGCCGAAATTGGCGACCTTGATGATGGTCCCCGGCCGGCTGAAATTGGCCTCCGGGTTGAGCGCCTTGAGGTAGTTCTCGTCCATGTGGAAACGCTCGGCCAGCATTTCCGGCACCGACGTGAAGGCCATCCGCTCGAGCTTGGCCTTTTCGCTGTAGTCGGCTGGCACCGAGGCGACGAACGGGCCGGCGGCGTCTTCCGGCGTGATCGTGTAGTTGCCGAAGGCGTCGCCACCGGTTGCGGCAAGGGCCTGACGGATACCCTCCGCATCGGTCGACTTGAGGCTTGTTCCGGTCAGTTCGTTGTAGGCGGCAAGCGCCTTGTCGACATTGGAGCCGAAGCGACCGTCGATGACGCCGGGCGATGCCCCGGCGCGGTCGAGCAGGATCTGCAGCGACGCCACGTCCTCGCGGCCCTTCACGGCAATCGACGGCTCAAGCGGCTTTTCGACGATTCGCGGGGTCTCGCCGATCGCAACCTGGTCGTCGGGTGTCGGCAACGGCTCGCGCGCGTCGCGGCGACCCGGCGCATCCGGAAAACCGTTGGGGTCGGAATTGTAATAGTCATCCGCATAGGGATCGGAGGACTGCGCCGGCGTGTCGTCGGAATAATAGTCGTCTGCGGGGCCAAGCAGGACGTCGCCCTGCTGGTAGTCCTGGCGAAGCTCCTGGCGGCGCTGTTCGCGGCGCAGCGCCTGACGGTTGAGGCGGCCTTCCGGCGGCTGCACGGCAACCACCCGGCCGGTATAGGGATCGACCAGCACGCGATTGCCATTGCCGTCGTAGAAGATTTCGAGGTCGCTGTTCTGAGCGAGTTGCAATTGCTTCGGCGCCTGCGCCTCGGTGCGCCGCACCGTGGCGGCGCTTCCAGGGGCGACCGATGCCCACGCCTGCGTCACGGACAGGCCACAAGCCAGCGTCGAAAGCACAATCGTCATGCGCAGCATGGTCGTCACAATTCTCCGGTCCTCGCTCGACTTGATGCGCGTCGGGCAGGTCACCGCCCCATCAAATCAACTATCTGCTAACCCTTCTAACATGAACAGGGCATGAAAATGACCGCAACTAGGCGCTCAAGCCGAGTTGTACGCGCGTTGATCTGGGCAGCTTCGCCGCGATAATTCGATGGCTTTCGCCGATGTAGTCCCTGAGCCCGTCATCATCCATGCTCTCGCCGGTCTGGTGCTGGATCCATTTCATGCCACGCGAGGCAAGATAGGGCGCGGGCCTGAGGCCAGGCTGTTCCTTGAGGATGTCGAAGGCCATCTCCGAGACCTTGAACGACACGGCAAACCCCTCGCCGTCAGTCCAGCCGCCGATGGCGAAAACCTTGCCGCCGACCTTCCAGACATGCGCGCCGCCCCACTGCACGACATGGGTCGTGTGCGGTAGCGAGGCGCAAAAGCCGTTGTATTCGTCGAGCGTCATGTCTCCCCCACGCGATCTGTCGACGCCAAGTGTGTCGACCCCCACTCCGCCGAGCTACGCTCGGCACCTCTCCCCCGTTCGACGGGGGAGAGGAAAACCCCAGGGCGTCTACGCGGCCCTACTATTTGAAATGCGCCCTCTCGGCTTCCGAGCGTCAGGCGGATCGCCGGCAAGGTACTTCCTCTCCCCCGTCGATCGGGGGAGAGGTGTCGAGGCGAGCCGAGACGGAGTGGGGGTCGAACGAATGCCGGGCTCGATGCCCGTCACCCCCACCCCGACGCTGTGCGCCGACCCTCCCCACAAGGGGGAGGGTAACGATTGCCCTTACGCCGCCTCTTCCGTCACCACGCTGGGCTTGGACCGGAAGTTCAGCCGGTCCGAACCCGCCGTCACCTTGACGGTCGAGCCGTCGAGGATCTCGCCGCCGAGGATCTTCTCGGCCAGCGGGTCCTGCAGTTCCTTCTGCATGACGCGCTTGAGGGGACGGGCGCCATAGGCCGGATCATAGCCCTTGTGCGCCAGCCACTCGATCGCATCGGGCGCGAGGTCGAGCACGATCTTGCGGTCGGCCAGAAGCTTCTCGAGCCGCTGGAGCTGGATCGCCACGATCTTGCCCATGTCCTGCTCGCGCAGGCGGTGGAACAGCACGATCTCGTCGATACGGTTGAGGAACTCCGGCCGGAACGCCGCCTTGACCGCGCCCATGACCTCGTCGCGGACCAGATCGACATCCTCGTTTTCGCCCAGCGCCACCAGATATTCGGCGCCGAGGTTCGACGTCATGATGATCAGCGTATTGCGGAAGTCGACCGTGCGGCCCTGGCCGTCGGTCAGGCGGCCGTCGTCCAGCACCTGCAAGAGCACGTTGAAGACATCCGGATGCGCCTTCTCGACCTCGTCGAACAGCACGACCTGATAGGGCCTGCGGCGAACGGCTTCGGTCAGCGTGCCGCCTTCCTCATAGCCGACATAGCCGGGAGGCGCGCCGATCAGCCGGGCAACGGAGTGCTTCTCCATGAACTCCGACATGTCGATGCGGACCATCGCGTGCTCGTCGTCGAACAGGTAATCGGCCAATGCCTTGGTGAGCTCGGTCTTGCCGACGCCCGTCGGCCCGAGGAACATGAACGAGCCGATCGGCCGGTTCGGATCCTGCAGGCCGGCGCGCGCACGCCTGACAGCCTTGGACACGGCCTGCACGGCCTCGCCCTGGCCGACGACGCGGACACCCAGTTCGTCTTCCATGCGCAACAGCTTCTCGCGCTCGCCTTCCAGCATCTTGTCGACCGGAATGCCGGTCCAGCGCGAAACGATGTGGGCGACATGGTCGGGCGTGACGGTCTCTTCGACCATCGTGCCGCGTCCTTCGAGCGCTTCGGCTTCGACCAGCTTTTTTTCCAGTTCGGGAATGCGGCCATAGGCAAGCTCGCCCGCCTTCTGGAACTCGCCCTTGCGCTGGGCAATCGCCAGTTCGTTGCGCGCTTCTTCGAGCTTGCCCTTGAGATCGGCGGCAAGCCCGAGCTTTTCCTTCTCGGCCATCCACTGGCTGGTCACGCGTGTCGACTCTTCCTCAAGCCCAGCCAGCTCCTTCTCCAGCCTTTCCAGCCGGTCGCGGGACGCTTCGTCCTTTTCGAGCTTCAACGCCTCGCGCTCGATCTTCAGCTGCATGATGCGGCGGTCGATCTCGTCGAGCGCCTCGGGCTTGGAGTCGATCTGCATGCGCAGCCGCGAGCCGGCCTCATCGACCAGGTCGATGGCCTTGTCGGGCAGGAAACGGTCGGTGATGTAGCGGTTCGACAGCGTCGCCGCCGAAACCAGCGCCGAGTCCGAGATGCGGACCTTGTGATGCTGCTCGTATTTCTCCTTCAGGCCGCGCAGGATCGAGATGGTGTCTTCGACCGTCGGCTCCTCGACGAAAACCGGCTGGAAGCGGCGGGCGAGAGCCGGATCCTTCTCGACATGCTTGCGGTACTCGTCGAGCGTGGTCGCGCCGACGCAGTGCAGTTCGCCGCGCGCCAGCGCGGGCTTGAGCAGGTTGGACGCATCCATCGCGCCGTCGGCCTTGCCGGCACCGACAAGCGTATGCATCTCGTCGATGAACAGGATGATGCCGCCGGCAGCCGAGGTGACTTCGGAGAGCACGGCCTTCAGCCGCTCCTCGAATTCGCCGCGATACTTGGCACCGGCGATCAGCGCGCCCATGTCGAGCGCCATCAACTGCTTGTCCTTCAGGCTTTCCGGCACGTCGCCATTGACGATGCGCAGCGCAAGGCCCTCGGCAATCGCCGTCTTGCCGACGCCGGGTTCACCGATCAGCACGGGATTGTTCTTGGTGCGCCGCGACAGCACCTGGATGGTGCGGCGGATTTCGTCGTCACGGCCGATGACCGGATCGAGCTTGCCCGCACGGGCGTCGGCGGTCAGGTCGCGCGCGTACTTCTTCAAGGCGTCATAGCCCTGCTCGGCGCTCGCCGAGTCGGCGGTGCGGCCCTTGCGGATTTCGTTGATGGCGGCATTCAGTGCCTGCGCCGTCACGCCCGCCTTGGCGAGGATGTCGGAGGTCTTCGCCGTCTTCTCGACGGCCAGCGCCGTCAGCAGGCGCTCGACGGTGACGAAGCTGTCGCCGGCTTTCTTGGCCAGTTCCTCGGCGGTCGCGAGCACCTTGGCGAGCGGCTGCGCAAGGTAGAGCTGGCCATTGGCGCCCTCGACCTTGGGCATCGCCTTGAGCGCTGCCTCGACGGCAAGGCGCACCTGGCCGGCATCACCACCGGCGCGCTCGATCAGCGAAGAGGCGAGCCCTTCGTCATCGTCGATCAGCACCTTCAGGATGTGCTCTGGCGTGAACTGCTGGTGATTGTTGGAGAGGGCGTAGGACTGGGCGGACTGGATGAAGCCGCGCACGCGCTCGGAGTACTTCTCAAGATTCATTCGTTGTCTCCATTCCTTAGCCGGCCCGCTTTGCGGCACCGGTTTGGCTCAAGGTGACGGGTCCGCCCGATCGGGCCGGACCCTTGGGCGTGAATATGGGAAGTAGGGCGCTGTCCCTCAAGGAGTATTGATCGAGATCAAAAAACAAAAAGACGGCGGGGATTTCTCCCCGCCGTCCAGCATTTCAAATGTCACGCCGGGCGGCGCGGTCAGCCTTCGACGACTGCCATGCCGGCTTCGGGCGCCTCGGCCTCGCCTTGCGGCTCAGTTGCGGCGCGCTCTCCGCGGCGCGGGCGACGTGCCCGGCGCGGCGCGGCGACAACTTCGCCCTCGGCCGGGGCCTCGGCTACGACAGCTTCCGCCGCAACAGCTTGGGGCTGCGCCGCTTCGGGTTCGACGGCGTTGACCTGGACAGTTGCCTCGACCTGCTGGTCTGGCTGGCGACGCTCGGGACGGCGGCCTTCCGGGCGCGGACGGCGTTCGCGGCGGCCTTCACGCGGCTGGCCTTCGCCGGCAGCCTCTGGATTGAGTGCTATCTCGGCGGGCGTGCCTTCGATTTCCGGCTGCGGACCGCTGCCGTTGACGACGGGCTGCGGCTGATTCGTGACCTGCTGGGCCTGCGCTTCGGAGAAGTTCCCGCCCTGCTCGTCGTCGCGCTCGTCGTCCATGTCGGAGTCGAAGTCGTCGCGATTCTGCTGCTGCTGCTGGACCGGCATCTGCGCCATGGCGGCGGCAATGATGCGATTGTAGTGCTCGGCGTGCTGCAGATAGTTCTCGGCCATCACGCGATCGCCGGAGCTTTGCGCATCGCGCGCCAGCGTGGCGTATTTTTCGGCGATCTGCTGCGCGGATCCTCGGATCTTTACGTCCGGACCGTTGCTCTCGTAGTTACGCGTGAGCGGGTTCGGTCCCTTGCGGTTGTTGTTGTTATTATTGTTATTATTGTTGTTATTGTTGTTATTACGACCGCGCATGCGCCTATTCTGCTGTTGTGGCCTCATCAGATTCTCTTCGTGTTGAAATCTTGGTCCAAACGGCCGCCCAATCTGGGCCAGCTCGTTCGTGTTCTTCCGCCGATGTCCGCCCGCAATCGATGCGCTGGCGCCACATGTCGTCCTTTGTCGGTTACATATCTGCCGGACGATCCCCGCACGAAGCTAGAGCGTCGTCTACGCAAGAAGGCAGCAAGTTTCCTAGGGGAAACCGAACGTTTACAGTACTGCCTGCTTCGTCTCATCCGGTCGCCCGGAACCTAGCGGCATTCATTATCCTTGCCAAGCGGTTTTTTGCGGTGCCGCAAGGGCTTTGGTCACCGCCCGAAAACGAGCACCCGGTCGTTGTCGCCCAAATCCTTGTGCTGGGAGACCAGCCGATATCCGGCCTGCTCGAATATGCCGGTCACGTCGCCGCGCTGATCGTGGCCGATTTCGACGCCTACAATGCCATCGCTTTCGAGATGGCTGGAAGCGGACGCCGCGATTTCCCTGTATGGCTCAAGACCGTCCGGGCCGCCGTCAAGCGCGCGACGCGGATCAAAGTTGCGAACCTCGTTCTGCAAATCCTCGATCTCTGATGACCTGATATAGGGAGGGTTTGAGACGATTACATGGTAGAGACCGTCAATTTCGGCGAACCAGTCAGATTTTTTTGCCGAAAAGCGCGACGAAACTCCGAGACGCCCGGCATTGGCCGCAGCAGTCCGCAGGGCATCGTCCGAGACATCGACGCCGGTCGCGACGGCATGGGCCTCCTGCGTGACCAGCGCCAGCGCAATCGCCCCGGTGCCGGTTCCGAGGTCGAGGACGCGGCAAACACCCGTCCGCGCGGCAATCTCGCGGACGAACGGCAGCACGGCATCGACAAGTGTCTCCGTGTCGGGGCGCGGCTCCAGCGTCTCGGCTGAAAGTCCAAGCTTCATGCCGTAGAAGTCGCGATGCCCAAGGATGCGGTGCACCGGTTCGCCCGCTATGCGGCGGTCGAGCGCCCGTTCGATTTCGGCCACATTGCCAATCATCCGGTCCGGCGTCGAAATCGCATCCGTGCGCGTGGTGCCGGAGAAATATTCGACGATCAGCCGCGCGTCCAAGGCCGCATCGCCAACGCCGCCGTCGACAAGGCGTTGGCGCGCATGGCGCAGGAGTTCACCGAGCGGACGCTCAGCCATCCGTGCCCATGTCTGCCAGAAGCTTCGACTGGTGATCGGCGATCAGCGCATCGACGACCTCGTCGAGCTCGCCCATCATCACCCTGTCGAGCTTGTAGAGCGTCAGGTTGATGCGGTGGTCGGTCAACCGCCCCTGCGGGAAGTTGTAGGTACGGATGCGTTCGGAGCGGTCGCCCGAACCGACCTGCGACTTGCGCGACGAGGAACGCTCCTCGTCGGCGCGGCTGCGCTCCATGTCGTAGAGGCGGGCGCGCAGGATCTGCATGGCGCGCGCGCGGTTCTGGTGCTGGGACTTCTCCGCCTGCACCACCATGATGCCGGTGGGCAGGTGCGTGATGCGCACCGCCGAATCAGTGGTGTTGACGTGCTGACCGCCCGAGCCCGAGGCGCGCATCGTGTCGATCCGGATGTCCTCGGAGCGAATCTCGATGTCCACCTCCTCCGCTTCCGGCAGCACCGCGACTGTCGCGGCCGACGTATGGATGCGCCCGCTGGCTTCGGTCGCCGGCACGCGCTGGACGCGGTGCACGCCCGACTCGAACTTCAGATGCGCGAATACGCCCTTGCCGGAAACGGTCGCGATGATTTCCTTGAAACCGCCGGCGTCGCCATCGCTGGCGGAAGCGACTTCGAAGCGCCAGCCGCGCGACGCCGCATAGCGTTCGTACATCCGGTAAAGATCGCCGGCAAACAGCGCCGCCTCGTCGCCGCCTGTGCCGGCGCGGATTTCAAGGATGGCGTTTTTCTCGTCGGCCGCGTCCTTGGGCAGCAACAGGATCTGGATTTCCTGCTGCAGCGCCTCGATACGGTCCTCGACATCCGGCTTGTCCATCTCGGCAAGCGCGCGCATCTCGGCATCGGTGCTCTTGTCCGACAGCATCGCATCGAGATCGGCAAGCTCCGCCTCGGCGCCGCGAAGCTCGCGGATCTTGGCGACGAGCTCCTGGATGTCGGAATACTCCGACGCGAGCTTCACATAGACATCGGGGGCTGGGCCGGCAGACATCTGCGCTTCGAGCATGTCGAAACGCTTGACGACTTGGTCCATGCGGTCGTTTGGCAGGCTGATCATAGGGGTATGGAACGGTCGTCCGCAAAGGCCTGGAGCAACGCGCGCATCGGCAGGTTGGCCGCAGGTCCGGAAAGATTGTCGTCGAGGAACGCTTTGAGTTCCCCGAGCGGGAGTTCGGTGAGCATCGCCTTGACCGGGCCGATCGACGCCGGCGACATGGAGATCGAACGGTAGCCAAGGCCGAGCAGCGCCATCGCCGAAATCGGCTTGCCAGCGAGTTCGCCGCACAGCGTGACCGGCGTGTGGTTGCGCGCCCCAGCCTCGGCGATCTGCCTCAGCACCCTGAGGAACGGCACCGACAGCGGGTCGAAGCGGTCGGCCAGCTGGGTGTTGCCGCGATCGGCGGCCATGACGAACTGGAACAGGTCGTTCGAGCCGACGGAGACGAAGTCTACCGTCTGCATCAGTTCGTCGAGTTGCCACAGCAGCGCCGGCACCTCGATCATCGCGCCCAGTTTCAGGCTGGTCGGCAGATGATGGGCGAAGCGCGACAGGTGGCGTACCTCGCGGTCGATGATTTCGCGGGCCTGCGCGATCTCCGACAATTCGGTGACCATCGGCAGCATGACCTTGAGCTCACGCCCGCCCGAAGCCTTGAGCAGCGCCCGGATCTGGGTGCGCAGCAGGCCGGGACGGTCGAGCGTCAGGCGAATGGCGCGCCAGCCGAGCGCGGGATTTTCTTCTTCCTGCACCGAGCCCTTGAAGTAGGGCAGCACCTTGTCGCCGCCGATGTCGATGGTGCGGAAGGTTACGGGGCGGCCTTTCGCCGTGTCGAGCACGTCGCGATAGAGCTTCTCTTGCGCCTCGGCGCGCGGGAAGGTCGAAGCGACCATGAACTGCAGTTCGGTGCGGAACAGGCCGATGCCGGCGGCACCCGCTTCGGCAAGCTGCGGCAGGTCGACCGCAAGGCCCGCGTTCATCAGCAGGTCGATCTTGACGCCGTCCTTGGTTTCGGACGGGCGCTTGCGCAACTCGCGGTACAGCTCCTGCCGGCGGGCGCGAAAGCGCACCTTCTCGGCATAGGCAGCCTCGAGATCGGGCTGCGGCCGCAGGTGGATCGTGCCTTCCTCGCCATCGACGATGATCGGATCGCCGTTTTCCGACATGGAAACGGCGCCCTTCATCTGTCCGGCGACGGGGATGCCCATGGCGCGCGCCACGATGACGACATGGCTGGTCGGCGCGCCGTCTTCGAGCACGAGACCGCGCAGGCGGTCGCGGGGATAGTCGAGCAGTTCGGCAGCCCCCATCGAGCGGGCAACGACAATGGCGTCCTTGGGCAGCGAGGCGGCGATCGATTCGGGACCACGGCCCATAAGCTGGCGCAACAGCCGGTTGGCGAGATCGTCGAAATCGCTCATCCGCTCGCGCAGATAGGGGTCGGTCATGTGCAGCATGCGCGCGCGCATGTCGCTCTGCACCTTCTCGACCGCCGCTTCCGCCGTCAGGCCGTTGCGGATCGCCTCTTCCAGGCGGCGCACCCAGCCGCGGTCATTGGCGAACATGCGGTAGGCTTCGAGAACCTCGCGATGCTCGCCCTCGAAGGCGACGTCGCGGCGCGACAGCATGTCGTCGATCGACAGGCGCAGTGAGCCGAGCGCATCCTCGAGCCGGCGCAACTCCTCGTCGCTGTCTTCGTTGAACAGGTTGGTGACGACGATGCGCGGCTCGTGCAGCACGACATGGCCGAGGCCAACGCCTTCGTTGAAGGAAATGCCGGTGAAAGACGCAGGGCGCGTCATGTCCAGTTCGAGACCGGGACGGCTGAGCCGGGCGATGTCGCCCGAGGCGATCATTTCGGCGATGACCATCGCGGTCGTTTCGAGCGCCTCGATCTCGTCGTCGCGGTAGTGCCGCATCGTCTTGTTCTGCACGACCAGGACGCCGAGTGTCCGCCCTGCCCTGAGCACCGGAACGCCGAGGAACGAGTGGTAGATCTCTTCGCCCGTCTCCGGCAGGTAAGCAAAGGCCGGATGTTCCTGGGCGTTGGAAAGGTTCAGCGCGCGCGCACTGGCGGCAATCGTGCCAACCAGACCTTGACCGAGCCTGAGCTGGGCGAGGTGGACCGCATTGGGATTCAGACCGACTGTAGCGTAGAGTTCGAGCACGGAGTCGGCGCGCAGCACATAGAGCGAGCAGACTTCCGCCACCATGTTGGCGGCGATGTCGCGCACGATCCTGTCGAGCCGTTCCTGAGGCTCGAGGGGCTCCGCCATCAACTCGCGGAGCCGTTTCAGAAGTACGCGAGGCCCTGCGGCCATGTCACGTATCATTCACCGTCTCCAATGCTTTGGAAACCGGCGCGGCACATGCTGCACGCCGGCAACGCGGTGACGCGCGATTCCTTATACTACTGCTTATCGAGACCGTAGACGGAATGCAAAGTCCGAACAGCAAGTTCAGTATACGGACCATCGATCAGGATCGAAATCTTGATCTCCGACGTGGTGATGGCGCGAATATTGATGCCCTTCGAGGCCAGCGCCTGGAAAGCGGTGGCGGCAACGCCCGCATGACTGCGCATGCCGACGCCGATGACCGACACCTTGGACATGCCCTCGTCGTGCTGGATGGCGTCGAAGCCGATCTCGGGACGGATCCTCTCGAGCACCGTCAGCGCCTTGTTCACGTCGCCTGAAGGCACGGTGAAGGTCATGTCGGTGAACTTGCCGTCCTCGGAGATGTTCTGGACGATCATGTCGACATTGATGTTGGCCTCGGCCAGCGGTCCGAAGATCCCACCAGCGACGCCCGGACGGTCGGCGACGCGGCGAAGCGAGACCTGTGCTTCGTCCTTGGCGTAGGCGATTCCGGTGACGACCTGCTGTTCCACGATTTCTTCCTCGTCACAAATGAGAGTACCAGGCGGGTTGAGAAAATCGCCCATTCCGGGCGCATCCGGATCATCGAAGGACGAGCGCACGAAAGTGCGGACCTTGTGCACCATGGCGAGTTCGACCGAGCGCACTTGCAATACCTTGGCGCCGAGCGAGGCCATTTCGAGCATTTCCTCGAAGGAGATCTTCGACAGCCGGCGCGCCTTCGGCTCGATGCGCGGGTCGGTAGTATAAACCCCGTCGACGTCGGTGTAGATATCGCAGCGATCGGCCTTCACCGCGGCGGCGATTGCGACCGCGCTGGTGTCGGAGCCGCCGCGACCGAGGGTGGCGATACGGTTGTCCGGGCCAATGCCCTGGAAGCCGGCGACGACGGCGACCTGGCCCTCCTGGAAACGCTTGATCAGGAACGAGCCGTCGATATCGAGAATGCGCGCCGCGCCGTGCGCATTGTCGGTCTTGATCGGGATCTGCCAACCCTGCCACGAGCGGGCGTTGACGCCGATGTTCTGTAGCGCAAGCGCCAAAAGCCCGGCCGTCACCTGCTCGCCGGAAGCGACCACGGCATCATATTCGCGCGCGTCATGCATGGGCGAGGCATCGCGGGTCCAGGCGACCAGTTCGTTGGTCTTGCCGGCCATCGCCGAAACAACGACCGCGACCTCGTGGCCGGCATCGACTTCACGTTTGACATGCCGCGCCACATTGCGGATTCGGGCGATGTCGGCGACGGATGTCCCGCCGAATTTCATCACGATGCGCGCCATGGAAGCGAAATGCCCTTGCCTATGCGCCGGCCCGGAGGGGTCGGTAAAATGAGTGAAAATACCGCCTGCCAACGCGGTACCGAATGCGCGGCCTCCATAGCCAAAACACACGCATTCCGCAAGGACGCCCAGCCAGACAAATCACCGCGCCTCGCTTTGCCGGCGCAACATGCATCGACTGGCCTTTGCGCCAACCGCAAACGACGCAAGCCCCCGGCCCGAGACATCGGCGCGACTGAAACGCCGGAAATCGCAGGCGGGACCGCCCGTCGGCAGCGAGATATCGCACGCAGGCTCTGCAGCCTCATCATGACGCCGCAACACTGCGGAAAACCTGAGCGCGAACGCTGCCGCCTGCCCGCCCACACCCGTTTTCCGCGACCCTTCGCAACCACTCGGCGTCAAAACGTACCTTGACAATCCGGGCTCCAAACCCGACTTCCTTGCGCTCGAAGGAGACCACATCCATGGCAGAGCCCCGCCCATCGACCATCGATGCCGGAGAAGTCGAGCGTTTCTCGGCACTATCAGCCGAATGGTGGAACCCGAATGGAAAGTTCCGCCCGCTGCATAAGTTCAACCCGGTTCGCCTGGGCTACATCCGCGACCAGGTCGCGCAACGTTTCGGCCGCGACACCCACGCGGCGCGCCCTTTCGAGGGCCTGCGCATCCTCGATATCGGCTGCGGCGGCGGCCTGTTGTGCGAGCCGATGTCGCGCCTGGGGGCCGAAGTCGTCGGCGCCGATGCGTCGGCGACCAACATCGAAGTTGCCAAGATCCATGCGGCTGACGCCGGCGTGACAGTGGACTACCGCGCCACGACAGCCGAAGACTTGGCTGATGCGGGCGAAAAATTCGACGTCATCCTCAACATGGAAGTCGTCGAGCACGTCGCAGACGTCGACCTGTTCGTCAAGAAGTGCGGCGAGATGGTAAAGCCCGGCGGCATCATGTTCGTCGCCACCATCAACCGCACCTTCAAGGCGCTCGGCCTCGCCATCGTCGGCGCCGAATACGTTCTGCGCTGGCTGCCGCGCGGTACCCACCAGTATGGCAAGCTTGTACGTCCCGAAGAACTCGACAAGGCGCTCATCGGTGCCGGCCTCGCCACCATCGACCGCACCGGGGTGACCTACAACCCGCTCTCCGACCGCTGGCAGAAATCCCGCGATATGGACGTCAACTACATGGTGCTGGCCGAAAAGGCCGCCTGAGGCCTGCTCTCCTGCTTCGCCAGGATCAGGCGTCGCGCCCCCGATGGTCGCCACGCCTGAGACTTGCACCGGCGTCCGGACCTTGGAATGGTGAGTTCGCCATGACGGGATCGAGGACCATGACACCCGAGGATGTCAGACGGATCGCCCTGGAGCTGCCCGGGGCGACGGAGAAATCGCATTTCGGCAAACCCGACTTCCGCGTGCGCGACCGCGTCTTCGCCACCCTGCCCGAGGACGGCAACGCGGTGATCAAGCTGACGCGCGACCAGCAAGAGATGATGTGCGGAGCCGAACCCACTGTCTTTCAGCCGGTGGATGGCGGCTGGGGCAAGCAGGGCTGGACCCGGGTGATGCTGGACGTGGCCGACGAGAAGACGTTACTCAGCGCCCTGGTGACGGCCTGGCGCAACACCGCGCCGAACACATTGCGCAAGGCGTTCGATCTGGCGGGCGGGTGAGCTTGCGGGTGCTCGGCGTTAGCTGGGGTCTTCTGCAAGAAGCCTTGAGTGGCGGGACGCGGCGCCAGTCCGCGAGTGCGCGCTTGGATCGATTGCCGCTGTTCTGCACCGGACTTGCGGTGGATAGGTCACGACATGGATCCCCGACGCCGCTCCACAAGGGCGCCGGTCAGCGGGCCTGCTTTGGCCCAACTGCCGCAGGCATGGCCCTTCAGCTCAACCACCACCGGCGAGTGAGGCAGTGTGAAAAGGCTCAGTTCCGGTCGTCGGGAAATACCGGCAGCGGCATGAACTCGATGCCGTCTTCGGCGAGGCCCTGGGCCTCCTCGATGGTGGCGGCGCCATAGATGCCGCGAGCCTCGGTTTCGCCGAAGTGGATCTTACGCGCTTCCTCGGCGAACTTGTCGCCGACATTTTCAGCGTTCTCACGCACTTTTGCCGACATTTCCTTGAGCGCAGCCATCATCTTGCGCTGCTCGTCGCCGAGCGCGAGCGCCATCTTTTCCTGCTTGCGCGAGGTCGAAACGGCAGGCGCCATCAGCGCCTTTTCGATTCTCTGCGAGCTGCATTCCGGACAGGAGACAAATCCACGCTTGCGCTGGGTTTCAAAGTCGTCGTTGCTGCGGAACCAACCCTCGAACTCATGCGCATGGTCGCAGTGGAGCGAAAAGCGGATCAAGATGCGGCGCCTCTCAAAGCCCCCTTGCCCCCCTGCAGCGATACGTCGAACTCGCGCGCATTCTTGAGATTTGGAATCTTCTTGCGCGCATCGGCGGAGTGTCGCGTATCGATCTCGGCAACGATCACGCCCGGCTCATCATGGTCGGCCTCGGCAAGTATACGGCCCCACGGATCGATGATCAGCGAATGACCGAAGGTCTCGCGGCCGTCCTCGTGCTTGCCGCCCTGCGCCGACGCAATGACGAACGCGCCGTTCTCGATGGCGCGGGCGCGCAGCAGGAAATGCCAGTGGGCAAGCCCGGTCTGGCGGGTGAACGCCGCCGGCACGGTCAGGATTTCGGCGCCGGCCAGCGCTTCCGCGCGGAACAGTTGAGGGAACCGCAGGTCATAGCATATGGCGAAACCGATCTTCGCCAACGCGGTGTCGGCGACAACAGCCTCTGTCCCCGGTTCGTAGGCGGACGATTCGCGCCAGCTCTCGCCATTGTCGAGATCGACGTCGAACATGTGGATCTTGTCATAGACGGCGAGCGTGCCACCGTCCGGCCCGAACAGGAAGGCACGGTTGGCAAGCTTGCCATCGGGACGCACGATCGCCGTCGAACCGACGTGGAGATGAATGCCGAGCTCGGCCGCAAGCTTGCGCCCTGAAGCGACGATCAGGTCGCGATCCTCGGATGTGAAGGCTGCAGCCCGCGCATCCTTGTCACCGACCACGGCGCCGGTCATTTCCGGCGTCTGTATGTAGGTGGCGCCCTTGCCGGCTGCCTCGCGCACAAGCGCCTCGAAATCGCGCGCGTTGCGTTCCGGCTCCTTGCCCGAGCGCATCTGCACAGCTGCCGCCTTGAAAATCGCCATCATCTGTCCTCGGTCTACGCGCCGGTTGCCAAAAGCGTGTCTAGCCTGCCCTGCTCGTCGAGATCGTGCAGGTCGTCGCAACCGCCGACATGGGTGTCGCCGATAAAGATCTGCGGGAACGTTGCCCGCCCGTTGGCGCGCGTGATCATTTCCTGCCGAAGCTCAGGTGAGAAGCTAGCGTCATGTTCGGTGAATGCAACGCCCTTGCGCTCCAGCAGGCGCTTGGCCGCAGTGCAGTAGCCACACATCATGCGCGTATAGATAGTCACATCGACCATGACGAAATTCCGTTGTCCTTGGTCGACTATATAGTGTCTGCCTCGTCGGGCCGGAAGTCCCCGGGAAGCACGCGCGCGAAGGTCAGCACATCGACGGCGCTGGCTCCGCCCTTTTTCAATGCGCGGGCCACCGCCGCAACAGTTGCGCCCGTCGTGTAGACGTCGTCGACCACCAGCACGCGCCGGCCGCGAATTTCGATTTCAGTCTCGTCAGGAACGGCGAACGCCGCCCGCACATTCTCCTCGCGCTGCCGTTGGCCGAGCCCGATCTGCTGGCGCGTGCGCTTGATGCGGCGAACGGCAGTCGGCGCATATGGCAGAGCGGCGAGCCTGGCGATGTTGCGCGCCAGCTCGGCCGACTGGTTGTACTGACGCCAGAAGAACCGACGCCAGTGCAATGGCACGGGAACCACGACCTCGGCATCGGCGATCAACTCCGAGCCGGCGCGCAGCATCCAGCGCGCCATCCACGGCGCAAGATCGGTTCGGTCGTTGAATTTGAGGCCCTGCACCATCTGCCGCGCGACGCCCGAATAGGCCACCGCCGCCCTGGCGCGTGAAAAAGGCGGCGGATTGGCGATGGCCTCGGCCGACAGGAAGCCGGCGCCGAAATCATGGCTGAACGGTGTACCCATCACCTCGCACCATGGCTTTTCGAGGAACCGCAGCTTTGGCCAGCATGTAGCGCACAATGAGCCCGGTTGGGTGACCTGCCGGCGGCAGCCGGCGCAAGCAGGTGGAAACAGCAGGCGTCCGGGCCAACCGGCAACGGCAAAAGCGAGGCTCTTGAACTCCGGCATTGGATCGGCCACTTGAGCGTGATGTCGGGCGAGCATAGCAGAAACCCGACGATGAAGGACATCGCACGTGCAAGCAATCTTCGACGCCAGCATCATCATCGCCCATCGCCGGCGCGCATTGGCGCAAGGCGTGACCGGCGCTGATTTCCTGATCGCCCGCGCGGCTGAAGACCTCGCCGACAGGTTGGCCGTCGTCGAGCGTAAGTTCGACCGGGCGGCGGCGCTTTTCGGCGTCAGTCCGGCAGCTACCGCTGTGCTGGCGGCCAGTGGCAAGGCCACCGAGGTGCTCAGGATCGAGGCGGATGAAGCGTTTCTCGGCGGCGGCCCGGGCATCGTGTCGGATCCCGAGACGATTGCGCTCGAACCTGCCAGCATCGACCTCGCGGTATCTCTCCTGGCCCTGCAGGAAGCAAACGACATTCCCGGCCAGTTGATCCAGATCAGGCGGGCGCTGAAGCCCGACGGCCTTTTCCTTGGCGTGCTGGCGGGTGCCGGCACCCTGGCCGAGTTGCGCGAAAGCCTGCTGGCGGCGGAGACCGAACTGACCGGCGGAGCGAGCCCACGCGTGATCCCCTTTACCGATGTGAGGGATGCCGGAGGCCTGCTGCAGCGAGCGGGTTTCGCCCTGCCTGTCGCCGATGTCGAAACGGTGACCGTCCGCTACGACACGATGTTCGGGCTGATGGCGGACCTGAGAGCGATGGGCGTCACCAGCGCGCTTGCGGACAGGTCGCGAAAGCCGGCAACCAGACGGCTGTTCCAACGCGCGGCGGAAATCTACGCCGAACGGTTTTCCGATCCGGATGGACGGGTGCGCGCAAGCTTTTCTTTTGTCTGGCTGTCGGGCTGGGCGCCGGATGCGTCGCAGCAGAAACCGCTCAAGCCAGGTTCGGCACAGGTGTCATTGGCCAGCATTCTGGGCGACGAGAAACAAGATTGAGCTATTGCAGCGCCCGTCTGATCTCGCTGTCGTTGTGGCCCCACAGCAGCTCCAGCTGACTGGCGAACTGCCGGAAGCCCCCGAGCATCGCCACGGCAATCAGAACGGCAATCAACCCGTATTCGATTGCCGTTGCGCCACGTTCGTCCTTCAGGAAACGTAAGATCATCGGTCGCGTCCACCCGTCTGGTCGGGCATACCTAGCAGCCACAGCTTAAGAAAGGTTAACGACGCAGCCTTAACGGGGTGTGAAGCCCGGGGCCAACGGGTCAGCAATCGCCGAGCCGCGCGCCGTTCTCGCGGATGACGCAGACGGAATTGGGCGACTGTTGCAGCACGCTGCGGCGCAAAGTGTAGTTGCTGCCGCGACCGATGGATCCGGTCGATGTGAAATCCAGCCCGTCAAGGCCGGCCTGGCCGATCAATGGACGCGTCTGGTCGGCGAGATAGGGCGTAGCGAAGAGAGCGATGGCGACGGCCACGAAGCCGAAAAGCAGCGCCACCCGCAGGATGCCGGCGCTCGCCCTAGCGGCCGTGGATTGGCGCTCGGGGCGGATAAGATCCCACTCCTTGTCAGCCTGCATCGGCCCCGTCCCCTCGTGAAATCCCATCTCGGTGCGCACCCATGCAGTTGGCGGCAGCTCAATTTTTCACGATTGGATAAACTTTGCCTTAACGCTGGCAATGCTTGCGTCCAACAGGACGCGCGGCGCTGCAAGGCGAGCCGCGTCAGAGCAGGTCGATGAGGAACGGAATCAGCGGCTCATCCGCAGGCGGCATGGGGTAATCGCGCATCTGCTTGGGACGGACCCACTTCAGCGCCTGGCCTTCCTTCGCTTCCGGTATGCCCCAGAAACGGCGGCAGATGTAGAGCGGCATCAGCAGGTGGAAGTCGTCATAGCTGTGGCTGGCAAAGGTCAGCGGCGCCAGGCAGGCAATCTTGGTTTCGATGCCAAGCTCCTCGCGCAGTTCGCGCACAACGGTCTCTTCCGGCGTCTCGCCCGGCTCGACCTTGCCTCCGGGAAACTCCCACAGCCCGGCAAGCTGCTTGCCTTCCGGCCTCTGGGCCAACAGCACGCGCCCGTCGGCGTCGACCAGCGCGCAGGCAGCCACCAGCAGCATGCGTTTTCCCTGTTGGCTCAAGTCATGCCTCCGGCGCGCGGCGATAGTGATAGCGATAGACTTCCTTGAAGCCCATCTTCTTGTAGAGGCGGATTGCGTCTTCGTTGGCGGCCTCGACCTGCAGCCAGGCCTGGCGAGCCCCCCTCAGACGCGCCCATTTGAGCGAAGACAGGATAAGGCGGCGACCAAAGCCCTTGCCGCGCTCGGCTTCGGTCGTGGCGATCTCGAACAGCCCGGCAAGGTCGGTGTCGTGCACGCAAATCGCCGATGTAACCGGTTGCTCATCCTGCTCGAGCACGAACAATCCCGCTTCCGGCTGTATGGCGCCGATGATCTCGGACAGCCCCGGGCGCAGCGACGCATCAAGGCCGTGCACCGCCATCGAGGCGCTGACGAAGCGGCCGATATCCTTGAGCGGGATCTGGTCCATGGCGTTTTCGACAATGCCGTCATCGAGCGACAGCCGCATCACCATGGATTCCGAAAAGACGCTCCAGCGCTCGCGGTCGAGATGGGCGGCGATCGCCGGCCCCGACAGCGGCGACATGCGGAAGGTCAGCGGCCGGCCATAGGCCTCGAAGCGACGGCTGGCGCGGGCGATGCGGTCGGGAATGTTGCGGATGTCGGCCGGATCGAGCGGATTGACCGAATTCAGCCGCTTGGCCGGGTGGCCCGCGGTAAGCCTGACCAGCCACGTGCCGTCATAATGAACCGCCGCCGCCGGCCACGCGCGAAATCCCGCCGCTTCGTAGCGGCGGACAATCGCGAGTTCGTGCGAAGGGCGGTTCTGGTTCACTATCAGCTCCGGTAGTCGCCATTGATGGCGACGTATTCCTTGGTCAGGTCGCAGGTCCACACCGTGGCCTTGCCCCGGCCCAGGCCGATATCGGCGCGGATGAGTATTTCGTCGCCCTTCATATAGGCCGATGTCGCCGCTTCGGAATAGTTCGGGTCGCGCTCGCCGTTGTGCGCGAGGCGATTGTCGCCGAACCAGATCGACAGCAGGTCGCGATCGGCTGGTTCGCCGGCCTTGCCGACCGCCATCACGACGCGGCCCCAGTTGGCGTCCTCGCCGGCAACCGCCGTCTTGACCAGCGGCGAATTGGCGATCGACAGCGCGATGCGCTTGGCCGAACGCGCCGACTTGGCGCCGGTGACGGTGACTTCAACCTGCTTGCGCGCTCCCTCGCCGTCGCGGACAACCTGCAGCGCAAGCGCCTTGAGCATCTTGTTGAACGCCCGGCGGAACGAGGCAAGCCGCGCATCCTTGGGGTCGCTGATCTGGGGCGCGCCGCGCTTGGCAGCCGCACCCGTCGCAAACAGCATCAGCGTGTCGGAGGTCGAGGTGTCGCTGTCGACGGTGACCGCATTGAAGGTCTTAGCCGTGCCGCTCGACAGCATGTCCTGCAGCACCGCGGCCGAAATCGGCGCGTCGGTGGCAACGAAGGAGAGCATCGTCGCCATGTCGGGCGCGATCATGCCGGCGCCCTTGGCGATGCCGTTGATGGTAACGTCGGCGTCCCCGAGCTTGACGGTTGCCGTCACCACCTTGGGGTAGGTGTCAGTGGTCATGATGGCCTTGGCGGCCTCGCTCCACTGGTCAGGCTTGGCGTCCTTGACCATGCCCGAAAGCAGGTGGCTGAACTTGCCGGCGTCGAGCGGTTCGCCGATGACACCGGTGGAGGCAAGGAAGACATCACCGGGCGTGCAGCCGGCGGCCTTGGCAGCAGCCTCGCCGGTCAGCGTGGTGGTCTCGCGGCCCTTCTTGCCGGTGAAGGCATTGGCATTGCCGGAATTGACAACCAGGATGCGTGCCGTGCCGCCGGCAAGGTTCTGGCGGCAGAAATCGACCGGCGCAGACGGGCATTTCGAGCGCGTGAAGACGCCGGCGGCCGCAGTGCCCTCGTCGAATACCATGGCGAGCACGTCGGTGCGGCCCTTGTACTTGATGCCCGCTTCGGCGGTGGCGATGCGCACGCCCTCGATGGCGGGCATCTTGGGATATTTCTTGGGTGCGAGCGGGGAAACGGCTGTCGACATCAGGGAACCTCTGCGGGCTCGGGAAACGGTTGAAGTTGGCTCCGTTTGCCCGATAGCGCGAGGCTTCGCAAGGCGTTTTCACCTCACGAACGCATGGTCCCACCTCAGCGCACAACCGGATTGAGAAAGCGGCCGAAGCGCCGGTGCCCTGCGGGGATCAGCCCCGGATCATCATGGCGACCATCAAAGGCACAATCAGCAGCGTGCGCTGTCAGGGCGGCATCTCCCACGACCACCCGAGAGTGATCTTGCCAAGCGCTGGCATAGGGCGCGACGCCGATATCGAGCCACAAGCAAAAAGGGCGACGCCACAAGCGCCGCCCTTCTCAACAAAATATCGGCGAAAAATTATTTCTGCGCGTCGATGGCGTCGATGGCCTTCTTCAGCTCCGGATCGGTGATGTCGACCTTGGCGCCATCGCGAACCTGCTTGACCAGTTCGATGTACTTTTCGCGGATGAGCAGCGACTTGACCTGGTCCTTCACGGCGTCGAATGCCGGCGGCTGCTGCGCACGCTTGTCCTCGAGCTTGATGATGTGCCAGCCGAACTGGCTCTGCACCGGCTCCTTGGTGTAGGCGCCGACGTCGAGCGCCATGGCTGCCTTCTCGAATTCCGGCACCATCTGGCCGGGACCGAAATAGCCAAGGTCGCCGCCCGAGGTCTTGCCGCTCGGATCGGTGGTGTGCTCGTTGGCCAGCTTCTGGAAGTCGGCGCCGCCGTCCAGCTGCTTGACGATGGCGTCGGCCTCTTCCTTGGTCTTGACCAGGATGTGGCGCGCATGAACCTCGTTGACTGGCGGGGTCGCTGCGATTTCCTTGTCGTAGCGGGCGCGGATCTCGTCGTCGGTGATCTTGCCTGCAACTTCCTTGTCGACCATTTCGCCATGCAGGGCGCGCTGGCTGAGGAACGCCATCTGGCGCTGGAACTCGGCATCCTTGTCCAGGCCCTGCTCGGTTGCCTTGGCGGCCATCAGGCGAATTTCGATGATCGACGAAAGCGCTGCGGCGCGACGCTGTTCGGGCGGCAGGCGGCCGAACTGGGCGCCGAGATCCTTCTCGGCGAGAGCGATGTCGGCCTCGGTCACCGGCTGGCCATTGACGGTGGCAACGACCGCATTCGGGTCAACAGCCGCAGCGGCCGGAGCAGCCGGCTGGGCCGGCGCAGATTCCTGCGCGGCGAGCGGCAGGGACGATAGTGCCACGAGGCTGGCTGCAAGCCCGACGCGGGCAAGCGAGGCACTACGGAACGAAAAAGACATCTAGACTCTCCGGTGGTGGAATGACCGTAGTTCCAAATCAACCTGAATGTGGCGAAATTTGGCGTCTCCGGCAGGTTCCCTGCAACGTTGACATAAGGTGTGCCCCCTCTTATCTGTCCATCGTCTTCGCGTCCAGAACCGTTTTGGGCTGGCGCTTTTCGTGTTGAATCTGCCACCCGTCTCACCCCGGCAGTTTCGGCCGGCAGACAGTCGGCTTCATTCGAATTGAAAGGGCCACTTGATGGTCAGTCTCGGCGGTCTCGCCCGTAAGATTTTCGGTTCCTCCAACGACCGCCGCGTCAAGTCGACCCGGCCCCGGGTGGAAGCGATCAATGCACTGGAAAATGAACTTCAGGCCCTGACTGACGAACAACTGCGTGCCCGCACCGAGCAGTTCCGCCAGGATCTCGCCAACGGCGCCACCCTCGACGACCTCCTCATTCCGGCATTCGCCACGGTGCGCGAAGGCGCCAAGCGTGCACTTGGCATGCGGCCCTTCGATGTCCAGATGATCGGTGGCATGGTGCTGCACGGTCGCGGCATCGCCGAAATGCGCACCGGCGAAGGCAAGACGCTTGTCGCCACCTTGCCCGTCTATCTCAATGCGCTGACCGGCAAGGGCGTGCACGTCGTTACCGTCAACGACTACCTCGCCAGGCGCGACGCCGAATGGATGGGCCGGCTCTACAAGTTCCTCGGCCTGTCGGTCGGCATCATCGTGCACGGCATGTCCGACGAAGAACGCCGCGCCGCCTACGCCTGCGACATCACCTACGCCACCAACAACGAACTCGGCTTCGACTATCTGCGCGACAACATGAAGTACGAGCGCGCCCAGATGGTGCAGCGCGGGCACTTCTTCGCCATCGTCGACGAAGTCGACTCGATCCTGGTCGACGAGGCGCGCACGCCGCTGATCATTTCCGGTCCGCTCGAGGACCGTTCGGAAATGTACAACACCGTCGACGCCTTCCTTCTCAACCTGGTTCCGTCCGACTACGAAGTGGACGAAAAGCAGAAGACCGCCATCTTCACCGAAGAAGGCACCGAGAAGATGGAAAACCTGCTGCGAGCGGCCGGCCTGTTGAAGGGTGAGTCGCTCTACGACGTCGAAAACGTCGCCATGGTCCATCACGTCAACAACGCGCTCAAGGCGCATCGCCTGTTCCAGCGCGACAAGGACTACATCGTCAAGGATGGCGAGATCGTCATCATCGACGAGTTCACCGGCCGCATGATGCCCGGCCGCCGCTTCTCCGAAGGCCTGCACCAGGCGCTGGAAGCCAAGGAACACGTGGCGATCCAGCCCGAGAACCAGACGCTGGCCTCGGTCACCTTCCAGAACTACTTCCGCATGTACGAGAAGCTCGCCGGCATGACCGGCACGGCGCTGACGGAAGCCGAAGAATTCGGCAACATCTACAATCTCGAAGTCACCGAAGTCCCGACCAACCTCCCCGTCAGCCGCATTGACGAGGACGACGAGGTCTACCGGACGGTGGAAGAGAAGTACAAGGCGATCGTCCGCGAGATCAGGGAAGCCAACGCAAAGGGCCAGCCCACGCTGGTCGGCACCACCTCGATCGAAAAGTCCGAGCAGCTCGCAGAGCGCCTGCGCAAGGACGGCTTCAAGGACTTTGAAGTTCTCAACGCCCGTCATCACGAGCGCGAAGCCTCTATCGTCGCCCAGGCCGGCAAGCCCGGTGCCATCACCATCGCCACCAACATGGCCGGCCGCGGCACCGACATCCAGCTCGGTGGCAACGCCGACATGCGCATTGCCGAAGAACTGGCCGAAGTGCCTGAAGGTCCCGAGCGCGAAGCCAAGGAAAAGGCGATCCGCGAGGACGTCGCTCGCCTCAAGGAAAAGGCGCTCGCCGCCGGCGGCCTCTACGTGCTTGCCACCGAACGCCATGAAAGCCGCCGCATCGACAACCAGTTGCGCGGCCGTTCCGGCCGTCAGGGCGACCCGGGCCGCTCGAAATTCTTCCTGTCCTTGCAGGACGACCTGATGCGCATCTTCGGCTCCGATCGCATGGACGGCATGCTCCAGAAGCTTGGCCTCAAGGAAGACGAGGCCATCATCCATCCCTGGATCAACAAGGCCCTGGAAAAGGCTCAGAAGAAGGTCGAGGCCCGCAACTTCGACATCCGCAAGAACCTGCTGAAATACGACGACGTGTCGAACGACCAGCGCAAGGTGGTGTTCGAGCAGCGCATCGAGCTGATGGACGCGACCAGCCTGACCGACATCGTCGGCGAAATGCGCCAGGACGTGATCGAAGATCTCGTCGCCAAGCACATTCCCGAAAACGCCTATGCCGAGCAGTGGGATGTCACCGGCCTCAAGGAAGGCGTGATCCAGTATCTCAACCTCGACCTGCCGGTCGAACAGTGGGCCAAGGAAGAAGGCATCGCCGAAGAGGAAGTGCGCGAGCGCATCACCGCCGAGGTCAACAAGGCAGCAGCCGACCGCGCCGAGCGCTTCGGACCCGAGGTCATGACCTATGTCGAACGCTCGGTGGTGCTGCAGACGATCGACCATTTGTGGCGCGAACACCTGGTCAATCTCGACCACCTTCGTTCCGTTGTCGGCTTCCGCGGCTACGCCCAGCGCGATCCGCTCAACGAATACAAGGGCGAGGCGTTTGAGCTGTTCCAGGCCATGCTCGGCAATCTCCGCCAGGCTGTTGTCTCCCAGCTGATGCGTGTCGAACTGGTCCGGCAGGCGGCCGAAGCACCGCTGCCGGAAGCGCCCGAGATGCATGGCCACCACATCGACGGCACCACCGGCGAGGACGATTTCGGCGAAGGCTCCTCGGTCTCCCTGCTCGAGGAAGCCCGCGTCGTCGCCGAAGAGGACCGCGACCCCAACGATCCGGCGACCTGGGGCCGCATCGGCCGCAACGAGCCCTGCCCCTGCGGCTCGGGCAAGAAGTACAAGCACTGCCACGGCACGTTCGCCTGATCGAAGGCAGGCTTGAAAGTTCAGCGGCGACCTATTGGAGCGCCGTGCGTCCGAATGGACTCACAAAGGACGCTCCAGGTCTTTGAAACTACGCATCGTGCTTGCCGAAAATCGATTCCGATTTTCGGCAAGCACGATGCGTAGGTCGCCGCTTCTTTTGGTCCTATATGTGCCTGTAGTTGGCGATGTCGGCCTTGATGCCGAGCCGCGCGATCAACTCCTGCGGGTTGAAATTCGCCTGGGCATGCATCGCCTGGACCTTGGCCTTGGCTGGCGCGATTGCCGCCTCGCTTTCCCACTCGACGATCGTGATGACGTTGTGCTCGCCAGGCGCCGCCGGCTGCGCCAGCAGCATGTCCTGCAAGAAGCCCGGCTGCACCCTCAGCAACTCATGCGTCTGCAGGACCTTGCCGAGAAATTCGGCGCGCGCGCCATCAGGAACGGTGAACCTGTCGACCCTGTAGATACGCTGTGCCTTGCTTGCGTTCTGATCCATCTCTTTTCCCTCTCTTCGCTTTGACGAAACGACTTGTGCAACCTCAACCAAAGTTAAGGTCAAGCGCAATTTTCAGATCGCCTAAGATTTTTGTGGCAGATCAGGACGGCTCGCTGTTCGCAAGCTCGATGAGATTGCGCAAGGCGGCAACGCCTTGCCTGTTGATATGCCGTCGTCCGAGCGCGATGTTCATGCGCATGGCGATCTCCTCGGGATCCGCTCCGCGCAGTTCGGACAGCCGCTCGACGCCGATTTCCTCGAGATAGCGAAGCATCGTCGGACCGATGGAATGCGCCTGCAGCATCAGTTTTCGTTGTTCCGGCGAGATCATGCGCTCCCCATTGGCCAAGATTGCCGCCCAACCGTTTCTTAATGGCTCTGACGTAGACCCTCACGGGTATTGGCGGAAGATGGAGTTGTAACGAGTGCGTTTTTCCGCAGCGACAACGGCCGAGCGCTTGCTGCCGGGGCAGATCGCCTCGCGCGCCATGCCACTGCTGCGCCGGGTCGACGCTGTGCTGTTCAGCGCAGACGAGCGCGGCGAAGCCGGACGCATGTCGCTGCTTGCGTTTGCCGTCCGTATCGTCAGCGCAGCGATTGCCTTCGTCAGCCAGGTCCTGCTGGCCCGCTGGATGGGCAGTTTCGAATACGGCATCTTCGTTCTGGTCTGGGTGACGATGGTCATCGTCGGCAGCCTGTCGTGTTTCGGATTCCACACCTCCGTCATACGCTTCATCCCCGAGTACCGCGAAAAGGGCATGCTGGCGGAACTGCGCGGCGTACTGGTGGCCAGCCGGCTGTTCGTGCTCGTCGCCTCGACCATCGTCGCTGCACTCGGCATCGGCGGTGTCTGGCTGTTTTCCGGCGCCATCGAAGGCTACTACGTCGTGCCGTTCATCCTCGGTATGTTCTGCCTGCCGATGCTGGCCCTGTCGGACGTTCTGCAGGGTCTGGCGCGAGCCAACTCCTGGGGCCTTGCCGCCCTGGTCCCGACCTACATCACCCGGCCGGTCCTGATCCTGGTGTTCATGGCAGGCGCGATCTGGAGCGGCTTTGCGCCGACCGCCGAGACGGCGGTCATCGCCGCCATCCTGGCGTCCTACATCACCACCATCAGCCAGCTGATCCGGGTCACCGCACGGACCGACAAGCGCGTCCCGGCAGGGCCGCGCACCATTCGCCTCGGCTACTGGCTGAAGATTTCGCTGCCCATCTTCCTGGTCGAGAGCTTCTTTTTCCTGCTGACCAACGCCGACGTGCTGATGGTCGGCGTCTACATGCCGCCCGACCAGGTGGCCGTGTATTTCGCCACGGTCAAGACGCTGGCGCTGGTGCATTTCGTCTACTTCGCCGTCAAGGCCGGCGTCGCCCAGCGCTACGCCCATTTCAGCCATGGCGAACCGGCGAAGCTTGCCGCCTTCGCCCGCGAGACGGTGTCGTGGACTTTCTGGCCGTCGCTCGCCATGGGCCTGCTGGTGCTGTTGCTCGGCAAGCCGCTGCTGATCCTCTTCGGCCCCGAATTCGACGCCGGCTATCCGCTGCTTTTCCTTTTGGTGTCCGCCGTGGTGGCGCGCTCGGCGGTTGGTCCTTGCGAAAGCCTGCTCACCATGAGCGGCAACCAGAATATCTGCGCCGTCGTCTATGCCGCAACGCTGGCGCTGAACATCGGCCTGAATGTGGTGCTGATCCCGAGCCTGGGACTTTGGGGCGCGGCGATCGCCACGTCCGCAGCGATGATTTTCGAAGCCACCGCCTTGTCCGTCACCGTCTGGCACAAGCTCGGCATCGCCATGGCCGTTTTCATCCCCGCTCGGCATAGCCTGGAGAAAGCCTGATGGTCGCCATCCCGCTTCTTGAAGAGACCAGCAGCGGCGGCGCTGCAAGCTCGATGATTGCCGGGTTCGCGGGCGTTGCCGACGACCTGCCGGGCACGGCGCAACTGGAACTTGCTTCAAACGAGCGCCCGCTGCGGACGCTGGCCATCTATCCGGCATCCGCGGGCTTCGATCTGGTCGAGGAACTCGACCATCTCAGCGCCCGCACGATCGAACCGAACGTCTTCTTCAACCCGCGCTTCCTCGCACCGGCCATGCCGCGCCTCGAGGATCGCGAGGTCCGTCTGGCCGTCATTCGCGACGGCAGCGAATATCGCAGCAGGCTGCGCCTTCTCGTGCCCTACTCGGTGGAGAAGCCAGCCGTACCGCTTGGCGTTCCCGTCATGCGCACGTGGTCGAGCCCGTTCGGCCCACTCGGCACGCCGCTGCTCGACCGCGACGACCCGGAAGGCGTGATCGCCGATTTCTTTGCCATGCTGGCGCGGCCGCATCTCAAACTGCCCAAGGTCTTCGTCTTGCCGGACATGCGCCTCGACGGCGCGGTGGCCCGCATGTTGAGTGCGGTTGCCGACGTCAATGGGCTGCCCCTCCAGGTCACAGGTCGATTTGATCGCCCGTTCCTCGAAAGCAATCTCGAAGGCGACGAATACCTCAAGGCTTCGCTTGGCAACCGCCACTACAAGGAATTTCGCCGCCTCGGACGGCGGCTGGCCGACCAGGGCCTCGTCGAGCACAGGGTCGCCCGCAGCGAAGACGAGGTGCGACAAGGCCTCGAGCAGTTCCTGACGCTGGAGGCCTCGGGCTGGAAGGGCCGCAAGCGCACCGCCATGGCAACCGATCGCTACCGCGCCGCTTTCGCGCGCGAAGCGGTGCATCGGATGTCCGAGCACGACCTTTGCCGCATCCACTCGCTGACGCTTGATGGCCGAACCATAGCCAGCCTGGTCGTCTTCATCGAGGCCGGCGTCGCCTATACCTGGAAGATCGCCTATGACGAGACCATGGCGACATTCTCGCCCGGCGTGCTGCTGATGATGGGCGTCACCAGCCAGCACCTCGACGATCCCAACATCGTGATGACCGATTCCTGCGCCGTACCGGACCATCCGATGGTCGGCAAGATGTGGAGCGAGCGCAGGCCAATGGGCACGCTGGTCATCGGCCTGACGCCCGACGCCGACCGCCTGACCCGCCAAGCCGCCTCGCAGCTCCACCTTTACCGGCAAACGCGCAATCTGGCGGTCAGGCTGCGTGACCGCGTGCGCCGACTGGTCAGTCGGCGCTGAGGCATTCGCCCTAAGGAGCGTGTTGCGCCACCAGCTTCGCTTCACGCTTCGCTCGTTCGCGGAAGATGCGGCGAATGACCTTGCCGGTTGTGGTCAGCGGCATGGAATCGACGAATTCGACCTCGCGCGGGTATTCGTGCGCCGACAGGCGCTCGCGCACCCAGAGCTTGATCTCTTCGGCCAGCGCCGCGTCGCCGACGACCCCGCCCTTGAGCACGACATAGGCCTTCACGATCTCGGTGCGCAGCGCGTCGGGCTTTCCGACCGCAGCCGCCAGCGCCACCGCTGGGTGGCCAGTCAGGCAGTCCTCGATCTCGCCAGGGCCGATGCGGAACCCGGCCGACGTGATGACGTCGTCGTCGCGGCCGAAGAAGGCGACGTAGCCGTCGCGGTCCTCGATGCCCTGATCGCCCGTCGTCATCCAGTCGCCGATGAATTTCTTTTCCGTCGCTTCGGGGTTCTGCCAGTATTCGAGGAACATCACGGGGTTGGGCCTCGCAATGGCGATCTGCCCCGCCTCGCCGGTCGGCACGCGCCTGCCCTCACCGTCAATGATCGCGACCCTGTGGCCGGGCACCGCCCTGCCGATCGCCCCGCCTTTGCTGACGCCGATGCCGGCGCAGGAGGCCAGCACGGCGTTGCACTCGGTCTGGCCGTAGAACTCGTTGACCACCAGCCCAAGCTCGGCTGCGGCCCAGTCGTAGGTTTCGCGCCCCAGCGCCTCGCCGGCCGAACCGATGCTGCGCAGCGGCAGCCGGAAGCGTTTGCGGATTTCGGGCACGGTTTTCAGCATGCGCAGTGCCGTCGGCGGAATGAAGGCATTGCGCACGCCCACCTTCTCGACAAGCACCAGCGCCGCTTCCGGATCGAATTTCTCGAAGCGCGCCGCCACCACAGGCAAGCCGAAGTAGAGCGCCGGCAAAAGCAGGTTGAGCAGGCCTCCGGCCCACGCCCAGTCGGCTGGCGTCCACATCAAGTCGCCTGGCTGCGGCATGAATTCCTGTGCCATCTGGATGCCGGGCAGGTGGCCAAGCAACACCCGATGTCCGTGCAGCGCACCTTTTGGTGGGCCGGTCGTACCCGAGGTGAAAATCATCATCGCCGGATCATCCGGTCCGGTGTTTTCCGCCTCGAAGACCGGGGAATGCGATGCGACCAGCCGGTGGAAATCGTCCTCCCCACCGCCCTCGACAACGACCATAGCCTCAAGCTCGGGTAGCCGCGCGCCGATCTGGCTCACCTTGGCAAAACCCTGCGCGTTGGTGACGACGGCCCTGACGCCGGCCGTCTGCAGCCGATACTCCAGCGCCTCGACGCCGAACAGCAAGGCCAGTGGCACGGCGATCGCGCCGAGCTTGTAGATCGCGATATGGGCGATCGCCGTCTCGAAGCTCTGCGGCAAAAGCAGCGCCACCCGGTCGCCGCGCTTCACGCCCTTGGCGCGCAGTGCGTTGGCAAAGGCATTCGAGCGCCGCGACAGCTCGCCGAACGAAAGCCGCTGTTCCGCACCCTCGACACGATATTCAATCAGCGCCGTGCGTTCGGGGTCGACAGCGGCCCAACGGTCCGAAACGGCGGTCCCGATGTTGAACTTCTTCGGAATGTTCCAGCGGAAATCACGATAGAGGGCGGCGTAGGTGTCGCGCCGTTCGAGCATGGACGTTCGTCTCCGCTCCTCCGCGAGATAAGGTGGTGCCCCTAGCCGGGATCGAACCAGCACTCCTTGCGGAACTCGATTTTGAGTCGAGCGCGTCTACCAATTCCGCCATAGGGGCCTGCCCCAGAAGGACAGAATGGTCGCGGACTATACGGTCGGGCGGCCTGTCGTCAACTGTCCAGGCGGCTGTTTGTGCAACTTCCTTTCCCGGCAGCGCATTCCGGCGCCGGGCAATGCTCTCGCAACCGCATGTCGCGGCGGCTTTCGATTTCGTGAAGCGACCCGGCATTGTGCGGCGCGACAATTCTTCCTACACAGGCAGCGCAGATTTCAAGGGGATCAGATGCTTCGCCGACTCTATGACTGGACCTTGTCGCTCGCGGCAAGGAAATCCGCCGAATGGTGGCTGGCCTTCATCGCCTTTGTCGAAAGCTCGATCTTCCTCGTGCCCGCCGACGTGCTCTACTTGCCGATGGCGCTTTCGCGTCCCGACCGCGCCTACCGCTACGCAATCGTGGCGACGGTCGCTTCGGTGCTCGGAGGCATCGCCGGCTGGTACATCGGCCACTATGCCTTCGAGGCGATCGCCAGGCCGGTGCTCGAATTCTACGGCAAGTATGACGACTTCGAAGCGCTCAAGGTCGCCTCGGGTACCGGCATCATCCTGCTGATGCTGGTGACCTCGGGCCTCGCCCACCTGCCGCCGATCAAGGTCGTGACGATCCTCGCCGGCGTCGTCGGCTTCCCGCTCGGCTGGTTCATCTTCTCGGCGATCGTCGCACGCGGCGCGCGCTTCCTGTTCCTCGCCTGGCTGCTGCGCACCTATGGCGAGCCGATCAGGCAGTTCATCGAGAAGCGTCTCGGCCTGCTCGCCGGCCTGGCTGCCGCCGCCCTCATTTTGCTTTATCTTCTCGTCAGATACCTCCACTGACCGGCCCGGACGGCCGCCAGCACCAGTTCGGACATCAAGACATGACCTCGCTCAGTTCCTCGACCGGCCGCCGCCAGACCCTGGCTGCGCTCTTCCTCGCCTTCGCCATGGCGGCGGTGGTCGGAACAGCTCTCGGCTTCGAACACATCGGCGGCTACCTGCCCTGCAAGCTCTGCCTTGAGCAGCGCACGCCCTACTATGTCGGCGCGCCGTTGATGGCGGTTGCGGCCCTGTCGTCGTCCATGCGCTGGCCGGGCTGGTTGAGTCGCGGCCTGCTGGTCGCCGGCGGCCTGCTGATGCTCTACGGTCTCTATCTCGGCGTCTTCCATGCTGGCGTCGAATGGCGCTGGTGGGCCGGCCCGGCCGACTGCGCCGCGGTGACCGGAACGATCGACACCGGCGGAAAGGGCCTGCTCGACATCCTCAATGAGGTCGTGCCGCCACGTTGTGAAGATGCCGCGCTGCGCGTGCTCGGCCTGTCCTTCGCCGGCTGGAACGTCATCGCCAGTGCGTTGCTGGCGTTCGTCGCCATGCGCGCCGCGTTCAAGAAGGCTTGAGCAAGACAGATCGAGGCAGGGTCCGCCAAGAATTCGTCAGGGTGAGTCGAATGACTGGGCTTTCGGGAGCCGGGCGTAGCGGTCATGAGGTCCGTGGGAACCGAAAGCTCGCGGTGAACTCTACGGCTCGAGTTCGACATCCCAGTAGAGGTAGTCCACCCAGCTTTCATGCAGATGGTTGGGCGGAAACAGCCGGCCATTGTTGTGCAGGTCATGCACTGTCGGCTGGAACGGCTTCTGCAGCGGCCACATCTTGGCCTGAGCCGGCATCAGCCCGCCCTTCCTGAGATTGCAGGGTGAGCAGGCGGCGACGACGTTTTCCCAGGTCGTCGCACCACCGCTGTGGCGTGGGACGACGTGATCGAAGGTCAGATCCTCGGGCGTGCCGCAATACTGGCACTGGAAGCGGTCGCGCAGGAACACGTTGAAACGCGTGAATGCCGGGTAGCGCGAAGGCTTCACATAGTGCTTCAGGCTGACGACGCTCGGCAGCTTCATCGAAAAAGTGGGCGAAGACACCGCGTGGTCGTATTCGGCGACGATGTTGACCCGATCAAGGAACACCGCCTTGATCGCATCCTGCCAGGACCACAGCGACAAGGGGTAGTAGCTGAGCGGACGGTAATCCGCGTTCAGCACTAGTGCTGGGAGCCCATCCGGAGACACGGCAACCGTCACTTCGCTTACCTCCTTGGTCTTCGAACCTAACGGTGCGAATACTGTAAGCCCGAGGTGACAGGAATGTGAAGCGCCTAGCCGGTCATAAACCCCGTCAAAATTGCGCGATCTTGCGCATTTACTGAGGATTTCCGGCCGGCGGCGCGCCATCGCGGCCACGGGTTTCGCGATAATACGCCCAGAACAGCCTCGAGGCGACTCCCCGCCACGGCGCCCATGATTCGGCAAGCCGAATCAGCGCCTTCTCTCCCGGCCGCGGATCGATGCCGAGCGCCTGGCCGACAGCCGACTGCAGGGCCACGTCGCGTGCCGGAAAAATGTCCGGATGGCCTGCGGCAAACAGCAGATACACTTCCGCGGTCCATGGCCCGATGCCGGGTATCGCGACCAGCCGCTCCATGGCCTCGCCGGCATCCAGCAGGCACAGGCCGTCGAGGTCGAGCCCTTGGCTCGCCGCCTGGGCGACCGCCAGCAGCGTCCGCTGCTTGGGCCGCGACAGGCCGGCCAGACGGAAGACATCCTCGCCTGCGCCAAGCAGCGCATCAGGCGTCAGCGGATCGATGAGGCTGGCCAGGCGACCGAAGATCGCCTTGGCGCTCGCCGTCGAGACCTGCTGCGAAACAATGATCGACGCCAGGCTGGCGAAGCCCGGATCGGTGAGCCTCAGCGGCACCTCGCCGGCAGCGCCGCGCACTGCCGCCAGCCGCGGATCGAGCGCGCAAAGGGCATCGAGGCCGCTTGCAATGTCATCGAGGTTGGAAATCCGGCGCATGGCGTCTCTTGTCGGGTTGCGGCGGACAACGTAGCAATCGGCGCAGCAGACGTTCAATCCGAAACCGCAACGTTCATGACCGCTCCTGTCTTTCGCTTCGCCCCTAGCCCGAACGGCGAGTTGCATCTTGGCCATGCGCTGTCGGCGCTGACCAACCAGCGCATGGCCGACGGCTGTGGCGGCCGGTTGCTTCTGCGCATCGAAGACATTGACCTGACCCGCTGCACGCTGGAGTTCGAGGCCGCGATCCTGCGCGACCTGACCTGGCTCGGCATGCGTTGGGAGGAGCCTGTTCGGCGGCAATCGGAGCATTTCGGCGCATACGCCGAAGCGCTCGACCGGTTGCGGCGCGAGGATCTTGTCTACCCTGCATTCATGAGCCGCGGCGAAATCCGGGCGGCGATCGTCGAGCATGAGGCCGGCGGACAACACTGGCCGCGCGACCCCGATGGTGCCCCGCTATATCCGGGCAATGACAGGCGCCTGTCGATGCGGCAGCGCTCCGAACGCATCGATGCCGCCACGCCCTTCGCCTGGCGGCTCGATACGGCGGCAGCGCTGTCGCGCCTGAAAAGCCGCATAGGCTGGCGCGAATGGGCCGACGAAACGATGAGTGCCTCCGAAGCTATCTTCGCCGATCCGCTTGAGTGGGGGGACGTCATCATCGCCCGGCGCGAGATTCCGACCAGCTACCATTTGTCGGTGGTCGTCGATGACGCGCTGCAGGGCGTGAGCCACGTCGTGCGTGGCCGCGACCTCTATTTCGCGACCTCGCTGCAGCGGCTGCTGCAGGACGCGCTTGGACTGCCGCAGCCCACCTATTTTCACCATCGCCTGGTGCTCGGACCGGATGGACGCAAGCTCTCCAAGAGCCTGCGCGACACCGGCCTGGACGCGTTGCGCCAGGCCGGTGAGACGCCGCAGTCGGTCAGGTCGAAGCTAGGGCTGCAATAACCGCGCGATGCCGGCCTTCAGCAGCGCAAGCACGCTGATGAAGACGAACGCTCCGCCGAGCCCCCAGGCAACGGCAAGGTTGAGTTCGCGCAATGTAATGCCATAGCTGTTTGCGATCAGCACAGCTCCGAAGAACCCTGCCGTAAACAAGATCATGTTGCCGATCGGGCCAAAGCCGTCGTCCTTCATGATGGCGTCGAGTGCTGCGCCAAAGAAGAACGCCATGACAGCGACGAACGCGACCGCCATCATCAACCAGCCGGGGTCGAGATTCCACAACATCAGCAGTCCTCTCAGAGGCCGAAGTGCAGTTGTCTCCCGGCCGCATCCGGGACGTTGGGTTCCAGATCGGATCGTCGGATCAGGCGGACTGAATCTATGGATCAATCGTTTCGTTTTGCTTGCCCGAATATTCGGCATTAGAGCGATCTCATTAAGTCCTCGCCGGGCAAGTCGCCCGACCATGCCCGTGGTGTCCTCAATGACCTCTCCCAAGCGGCTGATCCCGGCCACCTTCGTGCTGCTGTGGGCGACCGGCTTCATCGGCGCACGCTACGCCATGCCATGGGCGGAACCCTTCACCTTCCTGGCCGTGCGCTTCGTATTGGCCTTCGTGATTCTCGGCGGCATCATCCTGGCGATCGGCGCGAAGCGCCTTGGGCCGCGCGCCGTCTTCCACGCTGTGCTGATCGGCATGATGCTGCACGGCGTTTACCTCGGCGGCGTCTTCTGGGCGATCCATCAGGGCCTGCCGGCTGGAATGTCGGCGCTGATCGCCGGACTGCAGCCGCTCGTCACTGCCGTATTGGCCGGCAAGCTGCTGGGCGAACAGATCCGCCCGCGCCATTGGATCGGACTGGCTGTCGGGTTCGTCGGCGTCGTCACGGTCTTGTGGCCCAAGCTCGGTGCCATCGGCGGCGGCGTCACCTGGCAGACACTGACCGCTTCGCTCATCGCCATGGCCGGCATCAGCGCCGGCACCATCTGGCAGAAGCGCGCCGGCTCGACCGGCGATCTGGTGACCGGTACATTCTGGCAATATGTCGGCGCCGCGATCCTGATGACAATCGCCTCATTCGCCTTCGAAACGCGGCAGACAACGATCAACGGCGAGCTGATCTTCGCCATGGCCTGGCTGGTTCTGGTGCTGTCGATCGGCGCCATCTTCCTGCTGATGGTGATGATCCGCGACGGCGAAATGTCGAAAGTCGCGTCGCTGTTCTACCTGGTGCCGGCAGTAACCGCAGTCATCGCCTGGCTGCTGTTCGGTGAGCAACTGTCGACCATCCAGCTCGTCGGTATGGCGATCGCCACCTTGGGCGTGGGCCTGGCGACCGCTCAGCCAGGCACGCGGGCACGCGCTTCCAGGTAGCGGCTGATCGCGGCGTTGAGTTCGCCGCCCAGGATGAAGATCGCCGAGATGATGTAGAGGAACACGATCGCGATCATGATCGAGGCCAGTCCGGCATAGGTCGTCACGTAGGACGCGAAAGTATCGAGATAGGCAGCGAACACCGTAGACCCGATCAGCCAGGCGACAAGTGTGAAGATGATGCCCGGCACGATGCTGAGGAAGCGGCGCCGGCCGGCGGGCAACCACATATGCACCGCAACCAGGCCCAGGACGATGACCGCCGAGGCGACGGAGAATCGCCACACGGTGATGGTGCCCATATAGGGCTTGATCCATTCGAACCTGGCTTCAAGGATGCGCGCGATGATCGGCGCGAAGACCAGCAGCACCGAAATGGCAACGAAGCTGACCGTGGCGATGAAAACGAAAATCAGGCTTTGGGTGCGCCGGAACCAGATCGTGCGCGTTTCGACGACGCGGTAGGCGCGGTTGAGCGAGGTGCGCAGCGCCTCGACGCCGTTTGAGGCGAAGTAGGCCGCAAGCACCACACCGTAGGTCAACAGGTCGGTTCGCTGTACCGTCAGCACGTTGACCACCTCCCGGGCGATCGGGGCAGCGATCTGGTCGGGCCAGGTGTCGAACACCAGATGCACCGCCGTTTCGGCAAAAGCGTCAGCGCCGAGGAAGCTGGCCAGCGTGGTGGCGAAGATGAGGAACGGAAACAGCGCCATCAACGCCGAGATCGCGAGATGACTGGCCATTGCCCAGCCGTCGTCGTCATGGAAATGGCCGACTGCGTCGAAGAGCACGCGCCGCACGGCGACGATCTTGCGCATCAGCTCCAGTTTACCGCTCCATCCGATTGTTTCCAAGTCGCGAATATGGGAAGGGTTTGACCCAAATGGCAAGTCTTGGCGCAGTGAAGTGAGCTCAATCAAGGAGTTACGCACGATAATCGTCACCGGCGCATCGTCCGGCATCGGCGCCTATTGCGCGCGCGCGCTGAAGGCCGAGGGCTGGCGCGTCTTTGCCACGGCGCGCAAGCCCGACGATATCGCTGCGCTCGAGTCCGCCGGGATCGAGGCATTTTACCTCGACTATGCCGATCCGGTTTCGATTGAAACCCTGGTTGAGGCCGTGCTTGCGCGTACCGGCGGAAGCCTCGGCGCGCTGTTCAACAACGGCGCCCACGCCCAGGCTGGTGCTGTCGAGGACCTGCCGGTTGCGGCGTTGCGCGACCAGTTCGAGGCCAACTTCTTCGGCTGGCATGACCTGACGCGCCGCATCGTGCCCATCATGCGGGCGCAGGGCCAGGGCCGCATCGTCAACTGTTCGTCGATCCTCGGGCTGACGCCGGTGCCATTCCGCGGCGCCTATGCCGCCTCCAAGCATGCGCTCGAAGGGCTGATGCTGTGCATGCGCCAGGAACTGGCGGGTTCGGGCGTGCATGTCTCGATGATCGAGCCCGGACCCGTGACCTCGAAGATCGCCAGCAATGGCCTGCCATGGTTCCAGCGCTACATCGACCGCGAGCATTCGGTGCATCACGAGGCCTATCGCGCCCAGATCGCCCGGCTGTCGGGCGGCGGCTCCAAATCGCGGCTGAAGCTGGGTCCGGACGCCGTGTATGCGGTATTGCGACACGCCCTGCTGTCGCCGCGCCCCCGTCCACATTATGTTGTGACGATTCCGGCGAGAATCGGCGTCACGCTGAAGCGGCTTCTTCCGGCCTCGCTGCTTTACAGGATACTGGCGCGTCAGGGCTGAGACCGGCGACGGCCAACAGGACAGGAAACTTGCATGGCATCCGTGTTCAACATCATCGCCGTCCTCTTCATGGTCGCCGTCGTGATCGTGCTGATCCGCGGCCTGATCAACATGTTGCGCGGCGGCTCGGGCAGCACCTCGAACAAGCTGATGCAGGCGCGCGTGCTGCTCCAGGCCATCGCGCTGGTATTCATCGTACTGACTCTCTATTTCACGCACCGCTGAGCAGGTATCGGCATGGTCAAGCTCAACAAGATCTACACCCGCACCGGCGACGACGGCACGACGGGGCTTGGCAGCGGCGAACGCCGCCTGAAGTCCGACCTTCGCGTCGAGGCCTATGGCGCCGTCGACGAGGCCAACGCCTGCATCGGCATGGCGCGCGTGCATACCGCTGCCGAGAACCCCGACATCGATGCGATGCTCAACCGCATCCAGAACGACATGTTCGACCTCGGCGCCGATCTCTCCACGCCCGACACCGGCAAGGACCTTGGCTACGAGCCGCTGCGCATCGTGGCTTCGCAGACGGCGCGCATCGAAGCCGATATCGATCTTCTGAACGCCAATCTGGCGCCGCTGCGCTCGTTTGTGCTGAACGGCGGCTCACCTGCGGCGGCGGCGCTTCATCTTGCCCGTACCGTGGCGCGGCGCGCCGAGCGGGTCATGGTAGCGCTCAGCCAGGACCCGGCAGAGCATGTCAACCGCGAGGGCATCCGCTACATCAACCGCGTGTCCGACCTGCTGTTCGTTGCTGCCCGCGTCGTCAATGACAACGGAAAAGCCGATGTGTTATGGGTGCCGGGTAAGAATCGATAACCGACAATTGCGCCAGGAGGGCGGAAGCGAGCCGCATGTTCATTCCGCTCTACGATTCGAACCATCTGCGCCACATCAGGCTTCAATACGTCACCTTCGGCCTGATCGCCTTCAACGTCATCGCCTATTTCGTCACCACGCTCGGCACCGAAGAGTTCATGACGGCCGCGGTGCTCGGCCTAGGCTACATTCCCTCCGTCGTCCATGATACCGCCGAGCTGTCGCCGGACCTGGTCATCATCCCGGAGCAACTGAGCTACGTCACCTATTCCTTCCTGCACGGCGATATCTTCCACCTTCTCGGCAACATGCTGTTCTTGTGGGTGTTCGGCGACAACGTCGAAGACGCGCTCGGCCATTTCCGCTTCCTGATCTTCTATCTGCTGTGCGCGGTGGCCGGCGCCTATCTGCATGGCTGGATCATCCCCGACTCCGAGACCCCGCTGATCGGCGCGTCCGGCGCCATAGCCGGTGTGGTCGTCGCGTATCTGATCCTTTACCCACGCGTGAAGGTATGGGTGCTGGCTTTCGCCCGAATCCCGCTGCGCATCCCGGCCTGGATTCCATTGATACTGTGGGTCGTCTTCCAGTTCGGCATGATAGCCATCGGTGGCGACGACGAAGTCAGCTGGGCGGCCCATGTCGGCGGCATCATCGCGGGGGCGATCCTGGTGGTGCTGCTGCGCAGCCGCGACGTTCCGCTGTTTGCCGAAGCCGAGCAGACAGCGGCAGCGCCAAAACAGGCGGAGGAGCCCGTCGCGCCGGGGCCTCAACCACAGCCACCGACTGCCCCTCAGGCCGCCCCGCGCTGGGGCCGGCAAAGGTAAAGAGCAAAGCGGGTTTTCAAACGATTTGACGTCCAAACGGATATTGACAGCCGACTTCGCCCACAACTACGGTCCGCGCGCTTGCGGCAGCCCTCCCGCTACCAAAAGCACGAGATCAAGTCTGTTTTTCCGCTCAGTATGTCGGCAATCGACAATTGCGCGGCCCCAAGCGCTGCTATAGCGCGCACAATATCGCTGTTCAGAGAGGTACCAAGCCGATGAAAGTTCTCGTCCCGGTGAAGCGGGTTGTCGATGCGAACGTGAAGGTGCGCGTGAAGAGCGACGGTTCGGGCGTTGAGCTCGCCAATGTGAAGATGGCGATGAACCCGTTCGACGAGATCGCCGTCGAAGAGGCGATCCGGCTCAAGGAAGCCGGCAAGGTCGAGGAGATCGTCGTCGTCTCGATCGGAGCTGCCCAGGCCCAGGAAACGCTGCGCACGGCGCTCGCCATGGGCGCCGACCGCGCCATCCTCGTCAAGGTCGACGAAGCCGTCGAGCCGCTCGGCGTCGCCAAGGTGCTGAAGGGCGTGGTCGAGGCTGAACAGCCGGGCCTGGTGCTGCTCGGCAAGCAGGCGATCGACGACGATTCGAACCAGACCGGCCAGATGCTGGCGGCGCTGCTGGGCTGGGCCCAGGGCACGTTTGCCTCGAGGATCGAACTCGCCGGCGATCGTGCCAAGGTGACGCGCGAAGTTGACGGCGGCCTGCAGACCGTCGACCTCAAGATGCCTGCCATCGTGACGGTCGACCTGCGCCTCAACCAGCCGCGCTACGCCTCGCTGCCCAACATCATGAAGGCCAAGAAGAAGCCGCTCGACGAAAAGACCGCGGCAGATTTCGGCGCCGACGTCACACCGCGCCTCAAGGTCATCAAGACCGAGGAGCCGGGTGGCCGCAAGGCTGGCGTCAAGGTCAAGTCTGTCGCCGAGCTTGTCGACAAGCTGAAGAACGAAGCCGGCGTGCTCTAGGCGAAGCGGAAAGGGATCAAAAACATGGCAATTCTCCTCATCGCCGAACACGACAACGCTTCGCTCTCCGACCAGACCGCCAAGGCGCTGTCGGCGGCGCTCAAGATCGGCTCCGACATCGACGTGCTGGTTGCCGGCAAGGGTGCTGCGGCTGCCGCCGATGCGGCCGCCAAGCTCAAGGGCGTGCGCAAGGTTCTGCTCGCCGAGGCCGACGAGCTGGCCGAGCGCCTGGCCGAGCCGACCGCGGCTCTCATTGTCGGCCTCGCCGGCAACTACGATGCCATCGTCGCTGCCGCGACCTCGACCGGCAAGAACGTCGCCCCGCGCGTCGCAGCCCTCCTCGACGTCGCCCAGGTGTCGGAAATCATCGAGGTGATCTCGGCCGACACCTTCAAGCGGCCGATCTACGCCGGCAACGCCATCCAGACGGTGCAGGCGACCGACGCCAAGAAGGTCATCACCGTCCGCACCGCTTCCTTCCAGGCGGCACCTGAAGGCGGTTCGGCCGCCGTCGAGACTGTCTCGGCTGCCGCCAACCCGGGCCTGTCGACCTTCGTCGAAAACAAGCTGTCGGAGAGCGACCGTCCGGAGCTGACCTCGGCCAAGATCATCATCTCGGGCGGCCGGGCGCTGGGTTCCGCCGAGAAGTTCCAGGAAGTCATCCTGCCGGTCGCCGACAAGCTCGGCGCCGCTGTCGGCGCCTCGCGCGCCGCGGTCGACGCCGGCTACGCCCCCAACGACTGGCAGGTCGGCCAGACCGGCAAGGTCGTGGCGCCGGATCTCTACATCGCCTGCGGCATTTCGGGCGCCATCCAGCACCTCGCCGGCATGAAGGACTCCAAGGTCATCGTCGCCATCAACAAGGACGAAGAGGCGCCGATCTTCCAGGTCGCCGACTACGGCATCGTCGGCGACCTCTTCACCGTCCTGCCGGAACTCGAAAAGGCGCTTTGACGCCTTGCCGGGTGAGGTATTAAATGTGATGGCCGGGGTAGACGAACGCTACCCCGGCCATTTAGTTTGCATTGCACAAATTCATAAAAAGACGACGGGATAGGTGTGATGACGGGTAAGATCGAGACGGTCGGCATTGTTGGTGCGGGCCAGATGGGCGGCGGGATCGCATATGTTTCGGCGCTGGCCGGATATAATGTGCTGATCTACGACATCTCTCCCGAGCGCATCGAAAAGGGCATCGCCACCATCAACGGCAACCTGGCCCGCCACGTCGCCTCGGGCAAGCTCGACGACCAGGCGCGCAAGGACGCCATGGCGCGCATTTCCTCAGCACCGGCAATGGCTGATCTCGCCAGCGCGGACCTGGTCATCGAGGCGGCAACCGAAGACGAGACGATCAAGCGCAAGATCTACGCGCAGCTCTGTCCGCTGCTCAATCCGGAGGCTGTCCTCGCCACCAACACGTCGTCGATCTCGATCACCCGCCTTGCGGCTCAGACCGATCGTCCGGAACGCTTCATCGGCATCCACTTCATGAACCCGGTTCCGGTGATGAAACTGGTCGAGCTGGTGCGCGGCATCGCCACCGAGGACAAGACCTTCGAGGCGGCCAAGGAATTTGTCCGCAACCTCGACAAGACGGTCACCGTCTCCGAAGACTTCCCCGCCTTCATCGTCAACCGCATCCTTTTGCCGATGATCAACGAGGCGATCTATACGCTCTACGAAGGCGTCGGCACCGTTGAAGCCATCGACACCGCGATGAAGCTCGGCGCCAACCACCCGATGGGACCGCTGCAGCTGGCCGATTTCATCGGCCTCGACACCTGCCTGTCGATCATGCAGGTGCTGCATGACGGCCTGTCGGATTCGAAGTATCGCCCCTGCCCGCTGCTGGTGAAGTATGTCGAAGCTGGCTGGCTCGGCCGCAAGACCGGCCGCGGCTTCTACGACTATCGCGGCGAGCACCCGGTTCCGACGCGCTAGCAGCCGTCAGTTCAAAAGGTTGGGCGCATGCCAGCCCGGTGTCGACTCCGGCTGTGGCTCGTGCCGCCGGGCTGGAAAGGTGCCTCGGCCACCGAGGGCGGATGCGCGCGGCGATGTCGGCGGCGTTGACCGGTGATGTTCCAGGCAGGAAGACGGCGAGCTGGATCGCCGCAACGATCATGCGCAGCGCCTCGTCGCCCTCGTCGTGGCCGAAGCGGGTCTTAAAATTCGAGCGATCCGGCTTAAGGAGTGCTGTTGGGCGGTCGTGCGTCCTTCGACAGGCTCAGGATGAGGAGCGTGGGTGCCGGCAGCTACCCTGAAGGCTCAGTTCGAGGCAGCGTCAGCGCCAACGTCCTCATCCTGAGCCTGTCGAAGGACGCACGACAGAGCAATTGCACCAGCGAAGCGCGCCACCCTCGCCAGCCTAGACCCTCTTCCCGTCGCTGCCGAAGAAATGCAGCTTTTCGCGCCTCGCAAAGATCGGCAGCTGGTCCCCGGCCTGCACTTCCGTGCGACCAGCCACGCGCACGACGATCTTGCCGCCGCCGGCCTGGCAGTAGAGGAAACTCTCGGCGCCCACCGGTTCGACGCCTTCGATATTGGCCATCAGCCGGAGGCCGTCATTCGAGGTGGCGCCGTCCACCCCCACCTCGCAATCCTCCGGCCTGAAGCCGATCGTCGTGGCATTGCCGGCCACCGCAGGAAGCGTGATGGCGCCTTCGAGCTGGCCGCCGCGCAGCGGCAAGAGATTCATCGGCGGCGCGCCGATGAAGGAGGCGACGAAGGTCGAGGCCGGCTTCTCGTAGATGTCGAGCGGCGCGCCTAGCTGCTCGACCAGGCCGGCGTTCATCACCACCAGGACGTCGGCCAGCGTCATTGCCTCGAGCTGGTCATGGGTGACATAGACCGAGGTGACGCCGAGCTTGCGCTGCAGGCTCTTGATCTCGACCCGCATCTGGCCGCGCAGCTTGGCGTCGAGGTTGGAGAGCGGCTCGTCGAACAGGAAGACCTTGGGGTTGCGCACGATGGCGCGGCCCATGGCGACGCGCTGGCGCTGGCCGCCCGACAGTTCGCGCGGGCGGCGTTCGAGCAAGTGATCGAGTTCCAGCGTCTGGGCTGTGGCGCGCACCCGCCTGTCGATTTCCTCCTTGGGCGTGCCGCGGTTGCGCAGGCCATAGGCCATATTGTCGTAGACCTTCATATGCGGATAGAGCGCATAGTTCTGGAACACCATGGCAATGTCGCGTTCGGTCGGGCCGATGGCGTTGACCACCTTGCCGTCGATCGAGCAAGTGCCGGCCGAGATGGTTTCGAGGCCTGCTACCATGCGTAACAGCGTGGACTTGCCGCAGCCCGACGGCCCGACGAGCACGCACAGTGCCTTGTCCGGGATGGCGATCGACACGCCCTTCACCGCTTCGACGCCGCCCGGATAGACCTTGCGTACGTCCTTGAGATCGACGGTTGCCATTATTTCTCCGTTTCAACGAGACCGCGGACGAACCAGCGCTGCATCAGCACCACGACCAGGATCGGCGGGATGATGGCGAGCATCGAAGTGACCATCACCAGATGCCATTCGGTGTCGGCGTCGGCGAAAGAGATCATCTTCCTGAGCGCAATCACGATGGTGTTCATGTCGTTGCGGTTGGTGACGAGCAGCGGCCAGAGATATTGCGTCCAGCCATAGATGAAGAGGATGACGAACAAGGCCGCCATGTTGGTGCGCGACAAGGGCAGCAGGATATCCTTGAAGAAGCGCCAGGGACCCGCGCCATCGACCCGTGCCGCCTCGACCAGTTCACCCGGAATGGTGAGGAAGAATTGGCGGAACAGGAGCGTCGCCGTCGCCGACGCGATCAGCGGCACGATCAGCCCGGCATAGGTGTCGATCAGGCCGAGATCGACCATCACCTTGTAGGTCGGCAGGATGCGGACCTCGACCGGCAGCATCAGCGTGATGAAGATCAGCCAGAAGAACACCATCCGACCCGGGAAGCGGAAAAAGACGATGGCATAGGCCGACAGGATCGAGATGATGATCTTGCCGATGGCGATGCCGAGCGCAACGATGGTGGTGTTAAGCAGGAGCGTCGTGACGCTGACTCCGCCGATGCGCCCGACGCCGCCGAACAGCGCCTCGGAGTAGTTCTCGACAAAACGGTCGCCCGGCAACAGCGGCAGCGGCGGCCGCAGGATCGTCTGCAGCGAATGCGTCGAGGCGACGAAGGTGTAGTAGATCGGGAAGGCGACGATCACGATGCCGAGGATCAGGATAGCGTGCGCGACATAGATGCTGGCCGCCGACTGGCCAATCATCAGCTTGTCGTGCCCGCTTGCGGGCGGAAGTGCCTTCGGCTCAGCCATAATGCACCTTCTTTTCGACATAGCGGAACTGGATCGCGGTCAGCGCAATCACGATGACCATCAGGATCACCGACTGCGCCGCCGAGTCGCCGAGGATCAGATTGACGAAGCCGTCATTGTAGACCTTGTAGACCAGCGTCTCGGTGGCCTTGCCCGGACCGCCGCCTGTGACGGCGTGGATGATGCCGAAGGTGTCGAAGAAGGCATAGACGGTGTTGACCACGAGCAGGAAGAAGGTGGTCGGCGCGAGCAGCGGGAAGACGATCGTCCAGAAGCGCTTGTTCTCGCCGGCGCCATCGATGGCCGCCGCCTCGATCAGCGTCTTGGGGATCGCCTGCAGGCCGGCGACGAAAAACAGGAAGTTGTAGCTGATCTGCTTCCATGAAGCGGCGGCCACAACCAGCACCATCGCCTGATCGCCGTCGAGCAACGGATCCCAGTGGATGCCGAGCCAGCGCAGGCCATAGGCCAGCGAACCGATCGACGGGTTGAACAGGAAAAGCCACAGCATGCCGGCGATCGCCGGCGCGACCGCGTAAGGCCAGATCATCAGGGTGCGGTAGAGGCCGCGGCTGCGCACCACCTTCTCGGCCATGACGGCAAGAAGCAGCGCCGTGCCCATGGCGACGGCGGCGGTGGCGATCGAGAAGACAGCCGTGACCTGAACCGAATTCAGGTAGTTCGGATCCGACAGCACCTTCTTGAAATTGGCGAACCAGACGAACTTCGAGGACAGCCCGAACGGGTCTTCGCGCAGCATCGATTGGCGCAACGCCTGGCTGGCCGGCCAGTAAAAGAAGACCATGGTGATCGCCAGCTGCGGCGCGACCAGCAGGTAGGGCAGGATCTTGTTGGGAAAGACGACGCGTGGGGACAATGCGGGCCTCGTATAGGGCGTTTCGCCTTTCGGCTCAGCGTTTGCGCCGCCCCTCACCCTTACCCTCTCCCCGTGAAGGACGGGGAGAGGGAGGGCGTTCACCGTGCCGCTTGTCCCTTCTCCCCGTCGTTACGGGGAGAAGGTGCCGGCAGGCGGATGAGGGGCGGCGCTACGATGACATTAAGCGAGCATCAGTTGCCGATCGCTTCCTGGATCGCCTTGTTGCCCCGCGCAACAGCGTTGTCGAGGGCCTGCTGCGCGGTCTGCTGACCGGCGAGCATCTTCTCGTACTCTTCGTTCTGGATGTCGCGGACCTGCGGCAGGTTGACGAGGCGCACACCCTTCGAGTTTTCGGTCGGGGCCTTGCCCATCATCTGCTTGATCGGGATCTCGCGGGCCGGATTCTTGTCGTAGAAGCCCGACTTCTTGGTTTCCTCGTAAGCGGCGAGCGTCACCGGCAGGTAGCCAGAAACCTGGTGCAGGCGAGCCTGGATCGGCGTCTGCGACAGGAAGTTGAAGAACGCGGCGACGCCCTTGTACTGCTCTTCGGGCAGGCCGGCGAAGACCCACAGCGAAGCGCCGCCCGGGATGGTGTTCTGCGGCGCACCCGCAGCGTCAGCCTCGTAAGGCAGCTGGCCGGTGCCATAGTTCATGCCGGACTTGACGATGTCGCCGAGACCGCCGGAGGATTCGGTGAAGATGCCGCATTCGCCGGCGAGGAAGATCTGCTTGGCCTCGGAGGTGCGGCCGCCATACTTGAAGGTGCCGTCCTTGGCGAGGTCGGCGAGCTCCTGGAAGTGCTTGACGAATGCCGGGGCGTTGATCTTGAGCTCGACGTCAGTGCCGCCGATGCCGTTTTCATTGGTGCCGTAGGACACATTGTTCCAGGCGGCGAAATTCTCGGTGTGGATCCAGGTCAGCCAGGTCGAGGTGAAGCCGCAAGGGGCAGCACCGCTCGACCTGATCTTCTTGGCGGCGTCCCAGACCTCGGCCCAGGTCTTGGGCGGGTTGTCGACATCGAGGCCGGCCTTCTGGAAGATGTCCTTGTTGTAATAGAGGATCGGCGAGGACGAATTGTACGGGAACGACAGCATCGTGCCGTCGGGCTTCGAATAGTAGGCTACGATGCCCGGCAGGTACTGGCTCTTGTCGAACGCCTGGCCGCCCATCGACAGGATCTCGGCGACCGGCTTGATCGCGCCTTCGGCACCCATCATCGTGCCCGTGCCGGCATCGAAGACCTGCATGATGGCAGGCGGCTGCTTGGCGCGGAAGGCGGCGATGCCGGCGTTCAGCGTCTCGGGGTAGGTGCCCTTGAAGACCGGAACGATCTTGTATTCGCTCTGGCTCTTGTTGAACTCGTCGGACAGCTGGTTGACGACCTCGTTGTTCGCGCCGGTCATGGCGTGCCACCACGAAATCTCGGTGACTGCGAAGGCGGAGGTGCTGGAAAGCAACGTAATGGTGGCGGCAACTCCGGCCGCGAAGCCTAGGGTCTTCATGTCTCGCTCCCGTTCTGGTTGGCGAAATGTTTAGTTCCGCGGGGAGCAGTATTGTCGGATTATGACAGCGCTACAACAGTTTTGTAGCGATCGCATGAAGGTCGCACTTGGCTCGCTTCGATTTCACTTTCTCCACAACCTCATGACAGGCTTTCGCTTTTCCAGAAAACGAAAGCAACTCGGCAAGAATTAGACCCATCTCAACTGCCGGCAACACCGGCCAGCGAAAGGCTGGAAATGGAATAGATATGCCACGCAGGCCTCTTCGTGGATGAAAACCGCGAAAGCGTCGGCTCAACAATGCAATCTTGAATTGCAGATGCAAGATAACAAGAGTGTGTGGACGTGTGGGCCTTATTTGGCGAGCGCGGCCTCGATGAGCTTCTTGGCGTCGGGGCTGGCCCACTCCGCCGGGCCGTTCATGTTAGCGAGCAGGCAGCCGTCGCCGTCGACCAGCAGCGTGACCGGCAAGCCGAGCGCCAGGCCCTGCTTCTTCAGGTCATTGAACAGCGCGAGCGTGTTGTCGCGATAGAAGCCGAGCGAAGCGATGCCGATCTCCTCGAAAAACTTCTTCGGCTTGCTGTCGTCGCCGGTGTCGACATTGACCGCAACGACCTCGAAATTCTCGCCGCCCATTTCGCGCTCGAGTGCGTCGAGCGCGGGCATCTCGGCACGGCAGGGCGCGCACCATGTCGCCCACAGATTGATGAGCAGCGTACGGCCGGAATGGTCGGCGACGGTCATCGGCTTTCCGTCCGGACCGTTGAAGGCGAGGTTCTTCAGCGAGCGCGGCGGATCGGCCGGCATCATCGCCGCGACATGGCCGGTGGCGGCGGCGGCAATTGCCTTTGCGCTGTCCGCCTTGGCGGCGCAGAGCTTGTCGTCAGCGCTGGCGGAAGAAGCCGTGTCGTTCGCCACCACTGCTGGCGCCGGCATCTTGTTGCCAGGAAGGGTCGAGCTGACATATACCGCGACCGCGCCGGCGATCACGCCCGCGACGGCGGCAAGAGCGATATGGCGTGACGTGGGAAACATTTTTCTGCGGTCCGACATCTAATCAATTTTCTCCGGAGCCCGGGTATCACGATGAGCGACAAGAAGGCCAGCAACCAGATGTGGGGCGGACGTTTTGCCTCGGGCCCGGCCGCGATCATGGAGGCGATCAACGCCTCGATCGGCTTCGACAAGAAGCTCTACGCCCAGGACATCCGCGGGTCCGTCGCCCATTCCGAAATGCTGGCGTCAACGGGCATTATTTCGTCCGAGGATCAACAGAAAATCGCTCACGGGCTGAACACGATCCTGCGAGAAATCGAGGACGGCAAGTTCGCCTTCTCGACGCGGCTCGAAGACATCCACATGAACATCGAGGCCCGGCTTGCCGATTTGATCGGGCCGTCCGCCGGTCGCCTGCACACGGCACGCTCGCGCAACGACCAGGTGGCGGTCGATTTCCGCCTCTGGGTCAAGGACGAGTTCCACCGCGTCGCCGAGGCGCTGAAGGGGCTGATCGCGGCCTTCCTCGAACGCGCCGAACAGCACGCCTCGACCGTCATGCCCGGCTTCACCCATCTCCAGACGGCCCAGCCGGTGACCTTCGGCCACCATTGCATGGCCTATGTCGAGATGTTCGCCCGCGACTTGAGCCGCGTCCGCGACGCCATCGAGCGCATGAACGAAAGCCCGCTGGGCGCCGCCGCCCTTGCCGGCACCGGCTTCCCCATCGACCGCTTCCAGACGGCCAAGGCGCTCGGTTTCCGCGAGCCGACCCGCAACTCGCTCGACAGCGTGTCGGACCGCGACTACGCGCTGGAATTCCTGTCGGTGGCGGCGATCTGCGCCACGCACCTGTCGCGCCTCGCGGAGGAGATCGTCATCTGGTCGACGCCGCAGTTCGGCTTCGTGCGCCTGTCGGACAGTTTCTCCACCGGCTCATCGATCATGCCGCAGAAGAAGAACCCCGACGCCGCCGAGCTGGTGCGCGCCAAGACCGGCCGCGTCAACGGCCATCTGGTCGGCCTTTTGACTGTCATGAAGGGCCTGCCGCTGACCTATTCCAAGGACATGCAGGAAGACAAGGAAGCGGTGTTCGACGCTGCCGAGACGCTCGACCTGATGCTTGCCGCGATGACCGGCATGGTCGGCGACATGACCATCAACGACCAGGCGATGAAGAAGGCTGCCGGCTCGGGCTACTCGACCGCGACCGACCTGGCCGACTGGCTGGTGCGTACCCTCGGCATGCCGTTCCGCGAGGCCCATCATGTCACCGGGCGCGCAGTGGCTTTGGCCGAAAGCAAGAAGGTCGGGCTGGAAAAACTTGCGCTCGAAGACCTGCAGTCGATCAATCCGGGAATTACCGAGGACATCTTCTCGGTTCTGTCAGTGCAGAACTCGGTCAAGAGCCGCACGTCATTCGGCGGCACGGCTCCAGCCGAGGTCAAGAAGCAGATCCGCTACTGGAAGAAACGTCTCGCGAAAGCTTGATCTATCCGGGGTGCAAAGCCCGAGAATCTCCGCTACAAGCGGCGGGATATTTTCGCGGACGGGTGGATCGATGACCGCTGGCAGGATTTTGGCAACGCTTGGGCTGATGGCGGCGGTCGGCATGGTTTCGGCCTGCGGCCGCAAGGGTGACCTCGATACCCCCTATGACGCGGCCGTGCAGGCCCAGAAGGACGCGCAGAAGGCCGGCCAGCCAGCAACTGCAACGCCGCAGAAACCGGTCGCGGACAAGCCTTTCATCCTTGACCCGCTGCTTTAGCCATCTGGTAATATGCCCCCTCACCCGGCCTCCGCTTCGCTCGGCCACCCTCTCCCCAAGGGGAGAGGAGATGCGCGACCGCTGCGGCTCGCCTCTTCTTCCCAACGGGGAGAAGGTGGCCCGAAGGGCCGGATGAGGGGGCCAACAGCTCAAACGGAATTGCCGTGAACCATTTCGACTATCGTGACGGCGTTCTGCATGCCGAAGACGTGGCGCTGACCGACATTGCCCAGGCCGTCGGCACGCCATTCTACTGCTATTCCACGGCGACCCTGACACGCCATTTCGAGGTTTTTTCCAAAGCCTTCGCCGACCTCGACGCTCTGGTCTGCTACGCCATGAAGGCGAACTCCAACCAGGCCGTACTTAGAACGCTGGCCAGGCTCGGCGCGGGTGCCGACGTTGTCTCCGAAGGCGAGATGCGGCGCGCGCTTGCAGCCGGCATCCCGGCCAGGAAAGTCGTCTTTTCAGGTGTTGGCAAGACGGCGCGCGAAATGGACTTTGCGCTGCAGGCCGGCATCCTGTGCTTCAACGTCGAATCTGAGCCGGAGCTTGAGCTGCTCTCGGCGCGCGCGGTGGCCAACGGCAAGATCGCCCCGGTGTCGCTGCGCATCAACCCGGACGTCGACGCCAAGACCCACAAGAAGATCTCAACCGGACTGGCCGAGAACAAGTTCGGCATTCCGCATCAGCGCGCGCGCGACGTCTATGCCCGCGCGGCAAGCCTGCCCGGCCTCAAGGTCGCCGGCATTGACATGCATATCGGCAGCCAGATCACCGAACTGCAGCCGTTCGACGACGCCTTTGCGCTGTTGGTCGAGCTTGTGGCGACGCTGAAGGCCGATGGTCATGCCATCGAGCATGTCGACCTCGGCGGCGGTCTCGGCATTCCCTACAAGACCGACAATTCGCCGCCGCCGCTGCCCGACGCCTATGCCGCGATCGTGCACAAGCATGTGAGCAAGCTCGGTCTCAAGGTGATGTTCGAGCCGGGCCGGCTGATCGTCGGCAATGCCGGCATACTGGTGTCCGAAGTCATCTACGTGAAGGAAGGCGACGCCAGGAACTTCCTCATCGTCGACGCGGCGATGAACGACCTGATCAGGCCTACACTCTACGACGCCTTCCACGACATCCGCCCGGTGGTGCAACCGGCGGCCACCGCGCCGCGCATGATGGTGGACATCGTCGGTCCGGTTTGCGAGACCGGCGACTATCTCGGCCTCGACCGCGATTTGCCCAAGCTCAAGTCGGGCGACCTGATCGCGGTCAGCACCGCCGGCGCCTACGGCGCAGTGCAGGCCGGCACCTACAACACGCGACCGTTGATCCCCGAAGTGCTCGTCGACGGCGACCGATTCCACGTCGTGCGCAAGCGCCAGACCTACGACGAACTGATCGGCCTCGATTCCGTGCCGGACTGGCTGGCGTAGGAGCGTCGGACCGATTGAGGGCAGTGGGTCGGTCATGCGTCCTTCGACAAGCTCAGGATGAGGACCGCTAGCGGCATCTCGTCGAACCGTTCAAAATCGACTCTTTCAACGTGCGCGCCGTCAGCACCAACGGTCCTCATCCTGAGCTTGTCGAAGGACGCACCACCAACCAACCGCGCCAAATCGATCGACAATCAGCGAACGTAAACCTGGGGGCGGCACTTTCACGATTGCGTTGGTCGCCTCGCCTTCGCCGTGATTGATGGTATTCTGCGATAGGCAGGCGGCGGCACCGACGCCGCCCGAGCGGAAGGGCCGATGACGGAACCGGACAGATCAGCGCTTCACCGCAGCCTCCAGGCCAGCCTCGGCAGGACACGGCTTGCCGTGGCGGCCACGATGATTGTCGAGCGCTTCTGGCCCCTCGTCCTGCCGTTGCTCGTCGTGACGAGCCTGTTTCTCAGCCTCTCCTGGCTTGGCCTGTTCCGCGTGCTGCCCGATATGCTTCGGTTGGCGCTGACAGTCGCTTTCGCCCTCGCCGGTCTGGCCTCGCTTTACCCATTGCGCTTTTTCCGTATGCCGACATGGCCCGAGATCGACAGCCGCGTCGAGCGCGCCAACCAGCTTACGCACAATCCGGTTCAGGTTCAGACGGATCGCCCTTCCGGCAAGCCGGACAGCTTCGGCGACGCCTTGTGGCGCGAGCATCAGAAGCGCATGGCCGAGCGACTTGGCGGCCTTGGCGGCGATCTGCCGCGAACACGCGTGCCGGAGCGCGATCCATGGGCGCTGCGCGCAGCGGCAGCGTTGCTGTTTGTCTGCGCCTTTGCGTTTTCCTTCGGCCCGATGGGCGGCCGCGCCGGCGACGCCTTTCGCGCCCATGCCGCGCGTGACGTCGTTCCCCCGCGTATCGACGCCTGGGTGACACCGCCGACCTATACCGGCAAGGCGCCAATCTTCCTCACCGCCGACGCCAAAAAGGACAAGGCAGCGGTCGTCGTGCCCGAAGGCAGCGAACTGTCGCTCCGCGTCACCGGGGGCAATGGCGCTGAAACGCTCGCCTTCACCGACGCCACGGGCAATGTCAGGGACATCCCGCCAACCGGACCGGCAGCCGATCCGGCGAAGCCCGCGACAGCCGGCCCGGCGGCATCCGTCCGGCAGTTCACCAGCAAGCTTGCCGCCGAAGGCCAGATCACGCTCAGGTCAGGCGACGATGAACTCGACAGCTGGGCCTTCATGATGACGCCCGACAATCCGCCGACGATCCGTTTCGTCGGCGAGCCGAAACGCGCCGTCAACGGCACGCTGGAACTCAACTACGCCATCGAAGACGACTACGGCGCGGCTTCGGCGAAGTCTGAGTTCGCTCTGTCCGAGCCACAGGCGCCGCAGGCGCGGCCGCTCTTCGGCGCACCGGAAATGCCGCTGGCCTTGCCCCGCCGGGGCGCCGCCAAGAAGCCGACCAGGGCGACGCGCGATCTGACTGAACACGTCTGGGCCGGAGCGCCGGTGAAGCTGACGCTTCAGTCCGTGGACGACGCCGGCCAGGAAGCCAGGAGCGAAACCAAGACGTTCATCCTGCCCGAGCGTCCGTTCACCAATCCGCTGGCCCGAGCCGTCATCGAGCAGCGCCGGCTGATCGGCCTCGACGCCAATGCCAAGCGCCGCGTGCTCGACCTGATGGACGCGGTCACGCTCAGGCCGGAAGACACGATCCAGAATCCGTCTCACTACCTGGCCCTGATGAGCGCCCGTACCCGGCTCAAGCTCGCCGGTACGGACGATCAGCTCCGCGAGGTCGTGTCCTATCTCTGGCAGGTGGCGCTCGGGATCGAGGACGGCGACCTGTCGGCCGCAGAAAAGCGCCTGCGGCAGGCCCAGCAGGCATTGCAGGACGCGCTGGACAGAAATGCCAGCGACGAAGAGATCGACAAGCTGATGGCCGAATTGCGCCAGGCGATGAACGACTTCCTGCGTGAATTCGCCGAACGCAACCAGCAAAACCAGACCGCGCAGAACCAGCAGCCGGCACAGGAACTGCGCGAGAGCGACCTGCAGCGCATGCTCGACCAGATCGAGAACCTGGCCAAGTCGGGCAATCGCGACCAGGCCAAGGAGTTGCTGTCGCAACTCCAGAACATGATGAACAACCTGCAGGCCGGGCGGCGCCAGCGAGGCCAGCAGAGTCAGCAGAATTCCGAGATGCGCCAGCAGATGGACAAGCTCGGCGAGATCATGCGCCGCCAGCAAGAGATGATGAACGAGACGTTCCGCATGGATCAGATGCAGCGCGGCCAGCAGCCGAGCGATCCGTTCGGCGACAACCGCGACCCCGGCCAGCAGGACCAGCAGCAGGGTCAGGGCCAGCAGGGCAAACCGATGACGCCGGAAGAGTTCGCCGACGCCCTCAAGCAGCTGCAGCAAGGCCAAGGGCAGCTCCAAAAGGATCTCGAAGCGCTGATGAAGGGCCTCGAGGGCCTCGGCATCAAGCCTGGAGAGGGTTTCGGCGAGGCGGACAAGTCGATGGAGCAGGCTGAAGGTTCGCTCGGCAAGGGCGAAGGCGACCGTGCCGTTGGCCATCAGGGCCGCGCCCTGGAAGCCCTGCGCCAGGGCGCGCAGGACATGATGCAGCAGATGCAGGCGATGCAAGGCGACGAAGGTGGCAGCCAGGACGGCGGACGCCAGCAGAATGCCGACCGCGACCCGCTCGGCCGCCCCCGCGCAACGACCTCGCCGGATTTCGGCGATTCGGTGAAGGTGCCCGACGAAATCGATGTTCAGCGCGCGCGCCAGATCCTGGAAGCGATCCGCAAGCGCCTCGGCAATGCGCTGAGCCCGGAACTGGAACGCCAGTATCTCGAGCGCCTGCTACAGCCTCAGTAGGTTCGGTCCAGCGACAACTCATCCCGCCGCCACGGCGGGCCTTCCGCTGCCACGGCGTGGCGGGTGCCTAAGATGCACCCACCATGCCCGCCTCCTGTGCGAGTTGGAAATCCTTCTGGCTGGCGCGCTGGAACGCCGGCCGCGCGGTAAGCCGCTCGAAATATTCGTTGAACACCGGCTTATCGGGAAGGATGCGCAGAACGTTCTTGGCATAGTTGATGCCGCCGCCAATCTGCGTGTCGGCAGCGGTGAAGCGGTCGCCGGCAATATACGGCCGCGACGCCAGCGTGCGCTCGAGGTTGGCGATCATCTCGGCGAACGATCCGTAGGAGTAGCCGCCGCCCATGAACTCGTGGCCATGCGCCTTGGCCGCCAGCACCGGGTCAAACACGCCGTCGGCATAGACAAGCCAGGTCAGGTACGGCGCGCGCATCTTGTCGCCGATTGCCGGCGCGAGCCCAGCCTCGAAAAACGCGTCGCCGAGATACGTGCAGATCGCGGCCCGTTCGGTGACGACCACGCCGTCGTGAACGATCGCCGGCACCTTCTTGTTCGGCTGGATCCGCCTGTAGTCTTCCGGCACCCCGCCAGGTGCGCGGATGTCGACCTTCTCGATCTTGTAGGGCGCGCCAAGCTCCTCGAGAAGCCAAAGGATGGTCGACGAGCGCGACCACGGAGCGTGATAAAAGGTGATCATGGCGTCCTCCTCATTTTCAGTCCGCACCCTAGCATCTTCATGCTGACAGCATCTTGTCAGGATCAATGGCAGGAAGAATCAATTGGTCCAGCAATCAGCGGTGCTGATGGAAGGCATCTCTTATCGCGTCGGCCATGACGTCGACGGCCTCGCTTGTCGCGCGCGGATTTCGATGCAGCACGACCCTCGTCATGTCGATCTGGCCGAACCCGTCTGCCTCGGTCAATTCGCGGCAGTCGGGCGGGATGTTGCTGCGTGAGATCGGAGCGACCGCAAGACCGGCGGTGACGGCGAGCACAAGCCCGTTGGTGGTGTCGCTGGTATAGGCAAAGCGGTAGTCGATGCCGCGCCGCTCGAGTGAACCAAGCACATATTCCCGGCACCAGCCCTCGCGCCCGTAGACCGCGATCGGCAGCGGCCGCTGCTCGTGCAGCAGATGCTGGATCGACGTCACCCAGACCGTCGGATCGTGCATCAGAAGTTCGGCGCCCGATGGCGTCTGCCATTCAAAAACAACTGCCAAATCAAGCTCTCCGGCAGCAAGAGCAGCCAGTTGCGGGGCGGAATAGCCGAACCGGACCGTGACCTCGACTTGCGAATGCCGCTTGGCGAAGGCACCCAGTGCCCGCGACAGCACCGGCTGGCCATACTCCTCGGGAAGCCCGATCCGGACCGGCCCTCCAAGCGGAACCGCTCGCATGGAAGATGCCGTTTCGTCGAGCAGGGCAACGATTCGGCGGGCGCTGCCCAGCAAGTCACCCCCTCTCCGCGTCAGGGTCACGCCGCGCGCGCCACGCTCGAAAAGCGTCTCGCCGACCATCTCTTCCAGCCGCTTGATCTGCATGCTGATGGCCGATTGCGTTCGCCCGATGGCCTCCGCCGCGCGCGTGAAATTGCCGCTCTCCGCGACGGCCAGAAAGGTGCGCAGCAGGTCGCTGTCGAGACGAACATTCGATGCCACGGTTCACCAGCCATCAGATTTTCTAATGACTGCCATCATTCCAATTCGCTTGCATCGTGTCAAACGCAGATCAATAGTCCGGCTACCCATTGGAAGGTGGTCGTAGAGATGCGGCTACGGACTGGTACTTACCGTCCTCACTTTCACCCGCCGCGGTTTTCACGGCGGGTTTTTTCTTTGCCGCGCTGGACCAATGGGAGAAGGCCGCCAAGCGCTCTCCACTGGCCGGCTTCGGCGCTAGAGAGTGACCGACATAACCCGGCGATCAGGCACAGCGCGACCATGCAGAACAGAACTCTCCTCGGCATCCTGTGCCTCTGCCTCGGCGTGCTGGTGTTTTCGCTGCAGGATGCCCTGATCAAGGCCGTCGCCGGCACATACCCGGTCAGCGAGGCCTTGATGATTCGCGCCATGGTGGCGCTGCCCATCCTGCTGTTCATCGTCCACCGCGATGTCGGCCTGAAGGCGCTGGCCTCGCCGAACTGGCGCTTCCTCGCGTCGCGTTCGGCGATCCTGTTCGTGTCCTACTGCGCCTACTACCTGGCCATACCGGCGCTGCCGATTGCCGACGCCGCAGCGTTGTTCTTCATGGCGCCGCTGCTCATCATGGCGATGGCCGGCCCCTATCTCGGCGAGCGCGTGCCGTGGCAAAGCCTTGCTGCCGGCTCGGCCGGTCTGCTGGGTGTCATCGTCATGGTCAATCCGGGCGGCGGCATTTTCGAATGGGCAGCACTTCTGTCGCTGGCCTCGGCGTTTCTCTACGGTTTCTCGCAACTCATGGCGCGCAAGATCGGCGTTGTCGAAAGCGCGACGACGATGGCCTTCTACCAGAACGCCGCCTATCTCTTCGGCGCGATGCTGATTGCCGCGGTCTTCTCGGCAACGGGGTTTCATGAAACCGGGCACGCCAGCCTCGATTTCCTGATGCGGCCGTGGCTATGGCCGAGCCTGCGCGACTTCCTGATGATGGGCGCCTGCGGCGTGATTGCCGCCGTCGGCATGGTGCTGCTCGGGCAGGCCTATCGGCTGGCGCCAGCCAACAGGGCGGCGACCTTCGAGTACACAGGGCTGCTGTGGGCGCCGCTGTGGGGCTTCCTGTTCTTTGCCGAGGTTCCGGACAGCGGCACGCTGATCGGCGCGGCGCTGATCGTCGGCGCCGGCCTGTTCGCCCTGAATGCCGGCACCCAGCAGCGTCAGGCGACGCCGGCCAGTGCCGGGGCAGACTGAGACGCCCGCACCAGGGCGAGCGATACCCGGTCGCGAATGTCGGCAAGCGTGAACGGCTTCTGCATCACGTCGATGATGATCGCGTCGAGCTCTTCGGCGCGCTCGCGCTGATCGGCATAGCCAGTCATCAGAAGGATCGGCAGGCCCGGATAGGCACGCGCCGCAGCCTGGGCCATCTCAATGCCGTCCATCTCCGGCATGCGGATGTCGGAGACGACGAGATCGTAGACGCCTTGCGCCGCGCGGATGGTTTCGAGCCCTTCCGCGCCGTCGCAGGCGACATCGACTGTATGGCCGGCGCGCTCGAGCGCGCGGGCGGAGAGAGTGCGGACGGACTCATCGTCCTCAACGATCAGAAGCTTTGCCATGGCGGCGATATTTGCCGCGAGTGGTTGACGATTTCTGAAAGCCGGGGCCGAGGCGGCAAATATTCAGGCCTCGCCTTTGACGACGCCGACGAAGGGCAGTTCGCGGAACGCATGCGCCACGTCCATGCCGTAGCCGACGACGAAATAGTCGGGGCAGTCGAAACCGACATAATCGGCATCGAGGTCGGTCTTGCGCCGCATGCGCTTGTCGAGAAGCACCGCGATCGAGCAGCTCTTGGCGCCGCGCGACATCATCAGCTCGCGGGTGAACTTCAGCGTCTTGCCCGATTCGAGGATGTCGTCGATCAACAGCACGTCACGACCGGCGACCTCGTTGTCGATGTCGCGCAGCACGCGAACCTCGCCGCTGGTGGTGCCGGTGCCGTAGCTGGAAATGAAGATGAACTCGACTTCCGGCGACAGGCCGACGTCGTGCATGGCGCGGATCAGGTCGGCCGCGAATATGAACGAGCCCTTGAGCACCGAGATCACCAGCAGGTCGGTGTAGTCGTGTTCGGCGATTTCCTTGGCGAGTTCCAGGTTGCGCCGGGCGATGGCCGACGCGGAGAACAACACTTCGATTTCCTTGTCGCGCACAACTGGCATGACGTCATCCTATTCAGAGAAGGCGACCGTGACGGCCTTTATCCCGTTCATAGGCAGGTCGAGCCGGCTGGAAAAGTCCCATCTTGCGCCGGGCGCCACCTGGCTTGCCGCTGTCCCCAGCCTGTAGCGCAGGATTTTGCCGTCATTTGCGGAAACAATAATATCGATCGGCGGCAGAACGGCCGCAATGGCGCCGTCGTTGATCGCGGCTCCTTCGACGACAAGGAGACCCTTGCGCCCTGCCCCGTCGACCCGCGAGCTGACTTCGGCGAGACGCAGCGCCGTGGCCTGCCTGGCGAACGGCAAGGCTGCGGCGCGTACCACTGCGTGTCCGCCCGAAACCCAAAAAGCCATAGCTGCCAATGAGATGCCCGCAAGCCAGAAAATCGGCCCGCCACGCGCGAAGCTCCCGGCGCGGAGTGCCCGGGCCGGCCGCAGCATCTCCATGCCGCCCGGCGTGTGCGCCGAATGGTCGAAGGCAGGCCCTTGTCCGGCTGATTCGAATCCCGGCGACGCGTCGGCTACGACCTCGAATTCGGCGTCGACAATGTCGTGCTCGCCGCACAAAAGGCTCTGGGCGGATGTGTCGCGGGCCTCGCCGGTCATGATTTCGCCGGAAACCGGGCGTGCTTTCCGCGCGTCAGCCATCGGACCCCTTAGACAATTTCCCAAGAGGGGGTAAACGGAATTGGTTAATGCTTTGCCACCGGGAGTGCGTTCGCAGCCTCAGTCGGTCCAAAGCTTAACTGTCCATTAACCATGCGGACCCATGGTCGTTTCGTAGAAACGGGCGGCAAGGGTCCCGAACCATCCACGGGATCAACCCAAGGTCTGCAGCACGTGATCCGCTTTGAAAATGTCGGCCTCAGATACGGTATGGGACCGGAGATCCTGCGCGATGTCTCCTTCCACGTTCCCGAACGCTCGTTCCAGTTCCTGAGCGGGCCATCGGGCGCCGGCAAGACCACCCTTTTGCGCCTGCTCTTCCTGTCGCTCAAGCCGACCCGCGGCCTGATCAGCGTCTTCGGCAAGGACCGCTCGCGCATCACCCGCCACGAATTGCCGCTCATGCGCCGCCGCATCGGCGTGGTGTTCCAGGATTTTCGCCTGCTCGACCACATGACGACCTACGAAAACGTCGCGTTGCCGCTGCGCGTTCGCGGCCGCGAGGAGGCGAGCTACCGCACCGACGTCACAGAACTGCTCAAATGGGTCGGGCTCGGAGAGCGCATGCATGTCCTGCCTCCCGTGCTCTCGGGCGGTGAAAAGCAACGCGCTGCGATCGCCCGCGCCTTGATCGAGCAGCCGGAAATCCTGCTCGCCGACGAGCCGACCGGCAATGTCGACCCTCCGCTGGCCCGCCGCCTGCTGAGGCTGTTCATCGAGCTCAACCGGCTTGGCACCGCCGTCGTCATCGCAACGCACGACCTCGCCCTGATGGACCAGGTCGACGCCCGGCGCATGATCCTCACCGGCGGAAGGCTCGAAATCTATGACTGAGGCCCAGGCCGACCTCCGCGAACACGACGAAGAATTCGAAGACGAATTCGAGGACGCCCCGCTGCAGCAACAGCCTGTCCGCGTCCAGCGCAAGACCGCGCCGATCGTGCCTTCGCAAAACATTGCCGGACGCGCCCTGGTACTGGTCATCGCCATCATGACATTCCTGTCATGCCTGACGCTTGGCGCGGTCACCCTGGTGCGCGACACGGCTTCGGTGTGGGAAAACCAGATCTCGCGCGAGGCAACAATCCAGATCAAGCCGGTCGACGGATTGGACATGGAGGCGGCGCTCGACACCGCCGCGCGGATCGCCAGCGAATTCCCCGGCGTGACCGGCACCAACATCGTCGACCGCGAAGCGACATCGCGCCTGCTCGAGCCCTGGCTCGGCGCCGGTCTGAACATCGATGAATTGCCGGTTCCCCGGCTGGTCATCGTCACCATCGACGAAAACGCCCCACCGGACTTCGAGGCGATGCGTCAGGCGATTACGCCGAAAGTGGCGACTGCGACGCTGGACGATCATCGCACCTGGGTCGACCGGCTCGTGGCGATGGCGCACACCACCGTGACCATCGGCACCGGCGTTCTGGTGCTGATGCTGGCCGCGACAGTGCTGTCGGTGGTGTTTGCCACGCGCGGCGCCATGGCGGGCAACGGGCACATCATCGAGGTGCTGCATTTCGTCGGCGCCGAGGCACGTTTCATTGCTCGCGAATTCCGCCGCCACTTCCTGCTCACCGGCATGAAGGGCGCGGCCGCCGGCGGCGTTGCAGCGGTGATCGTGTTCATCGTCTTTTCCTGGTGGTCGTCGCGCAATCTGGCGACGCCGCAGGCCGATCAGGCCACTGCCCTGTTCGGCAATTTCGCCATCGGCGCCAACGGCTATCTCGGCGTGGCGGTCATCGTCGCCGTGATCGGCGCGCTGACGGCGGCGACGTCGCATTTCACCGTGGTTACCTATCTCGGCGAGATCGATACCCCCAACACGGAGGGCATGTAGCCATGCACTTCTCACGGAAGATGACTGCGCGTTACCTAATGTGCATAATGGGGCTCTGCAAAAGCCGCATTTGCTGCTTAACCATGGCTATGTGATGGGACAGAACGCACTCGCCGCTTCGGGGACGGTTTCAGGAAAGATTTTCCAGCCTTCCGGGCGCCTGTCGCGCCGGAGAGTGACTTTTTTGCGTCGCACATTGTTCGTCCTTTTCACGGCGTTGCTGGTGTTTGCCGGCGGCTTTGCGCTGTTTGCCAGCCATGTCAGCAATCTCACCACGCCAGCCAACCCGGCCAAGGCCGATGCGATCATCGTCCTGACCGGTGGACAGTCGCGCATCGACGCGGCGATGAACCTGCTCAAGGCAGGCAAGGGAGACCGCCTGCTGATCAGCGGCGTGCATCCCTCGGCAACCAGGCGGCAGCTGCAGCTCGCCACCGGCAGCGACAAGGCGCTGTTCAACCGGGTCGACATCGACCGCGCCGCCCTCGACACCATCGGCAACGCCGAAGAGAGCGCCAAATGGGTCGAAAGCCATGACTATGAGCGCGTCATCCTGGTGACCAACAACTACCACATGCCGCGCAGCCTGCTCGAAATGGGCCGGCTGCTGCGCCACGCCAGCCTGGAGCCCTATCCCGTCGTCCTGTCCAAGCTCGACAAGGGCAACTGGCTGACCAAGCCCGAGGCGCTCAGGGTGCTGTTTACCGAGTACAACAAATACCTCCTGGCCCTGGCCCGCGGCATCCTGCCGGTGAAGCCATCCGGCGAAGGCGTTCAGCTGGTGCAGGCCCAGGCCAGCGAATAGCCGCACGCAACGCCCCGCCTGCCCGTCGAACCGGTGTTTTCCTTTTTCGCGCGCTTGGTGTAACCAACGGCGACATTCGTCCTCAGGCGCTTCTCAACATGCTTTACATACGTTCGCTGGCATTCAACTTCGTCTTCTATGTCAGCCTGGTCGTCCAGATGATCGTGTGGACGCCCTACTACTTCCTGTCGCCGCGCCGTCGCGCCTGGTTCGTCCCCAAATTCTGGGCACGCTCGAGCCTGTGGCTGCAGGAAAAGATCGCCGGCACCAGGAGCGAGATATCAGGCGTGGAGAACCTGCCCGAAGGCTCGTTCATCCTCGCTCCCAAGCACCAGTCCTTCTGGGACGCCATCGCCTTCTTCCCCTACCTCCGCGACCCGCTCTACATCCTCAAGCGCGAGCTGATGTGGATCCCGGTGTTTGGCTGGTACATCGCCAAGATGAAGATGATCCCGGTCAATCGCGGCAAGCGCTCCGTGGCGCTCAAGGCAGTGGTCGTGGCGACCCGTCGCGAAATGCAGAACGACCGCCAGTTGATCATTTATCCCGAAGGTACCCGTCGCGCTCCGGGCGCGGAGCCGGCCTACAAATGGGGCATAGCCGAACTCTATTCGGCGCTGAACATGCCAGTGGTGCCGGTCGCGCACGTCGCTGGCCTGTACTGGCCGCGCCGCAAGTTCCTGCGCTTTCCGGGAACCATCAAGGCCCGCTTCCTGCCGCCGATCCCGGCTGGCCTCGACAAGGAAGAGTTCATGAAGCGCCTGATCGCCGAGACCGAAGCCGCCTGCGATCAATACCTGATCGAAGTCGCCACGTCGCAAAATCCGCCCGCGCTGCCGCCTACCGCGATCAAGCGGCTCAAGGACCTGGGCGTGAACGTCGGCTAGGCCGTACGCCGCTCGTGTTCGAGCAGCCAGCGCTTGCGCCACAGCCCGCCGCCATATCCGGTCAGGTCGCCGCTGGCGCCCACCACGCGATGGCAGGGGATGACGATGGCGATCGGGTTGGCGCCATTGGCGCGGCCGACTGCGCGAACGGCCGCCGGATTGCCGATTTCGGCGGCAAGGCCCGAATAGGTTGCCGAGGAACCCGCCTGAATGCGGCGTAAGCCGTCCCATACCTGTCGCTCGAAGGCCGTGCCTTGCGGTGCGATCCGCGTGGCGAAATCGGCTGAACGCCCAGCGAAATAGGCGCCGAGTTCCGCTTCGATCTGGTCGATTGGCGCCGAGCGCCCGAAGGCGATCGCCGAACCGGTCGCGGTCCGCAGCTTGCGCACTTCGGTCGCCAGCGCCTTTCGTTCCAGAAACTCGAGGATGTGCAGGGCATGCGCGTCGGCGATGGCGATCATCGGCCCGATGGGCGTCTCGATCCAGTCCGCCTTGAGCATGGTTTTGCCGCGCAATTTCACCGGAGCCTCGCCCAGCAGACGCGTGACCGTCGCGCGAAAGCCGCTGCCGGAGCCGAAGCCGGCCTCGACCTGTGCCTCGATGACACTGTCGCCGGCCGTCAGCCGCTCCGCCGCCTGCCCCAACCGGCGCAGCCGCGCCATCTCCAGGAAGCACATGCCGAAGCGGCGCTTGAAGGCGCGGCGCACGGTCGAGGCGTCGAAGCCCATGGCCACGATGTCGGTTTCGAGCCAGCGCCGCTCGGGGTCGCGGTCGAGCGCGTCGAGCAGTTCAGCTACCAATGGCTCGGGCGCACCGGCCCCCATCATCGGCCGGCAGCGCTGGCACGGCCGGAAGCCGGCATGCAGGCACTCGGCGGTGGTGTCGTAGAACTGCACGTTCTCGCGCTTCGGCTTGCGAGCGGCACAGGTGAGCTTGCAGAAGATGCCGGTCGTGCGCACGCCGACATAGGCGAAGCCGTCATAGCTCGCATCGCGGGCGATCAGGGCATCGTAGAGGACGTCGTCATTGGGGCGCTGGAAAAGCATCGCCAATTCATAGCGCGGCCTGGCGTCTGTCGCCGCCGAAAAGCGGGCAGGCATTTTCTCTGCTGACAACTAGTGCCCGATCAGGCGCGCGACCTCCTCCAGCCAGTGGTCGCGGATGCCGAGCGCCTTCAGGTGTTCCACGGTGCTCATCACGTAGTCCTCGTTGCGGCCCGACTGGCCAACAGCCCCGACGACGATGCCGGCGGCATGGGAGGCGTCGAGATTGCCGGCGTATTGCCGGTGCTTGCGGTCGGCGATGTAGCACACCGCGTCGGTGGCCTCACCGTCGTCAAGCCGGATGCGGAGCGTGCGTTCGAGATAGACGCTCGTGACGAGCTCGCGCTCGCGCAGATAGCCGATGACCTCGTCGCGAAGCTCGCCCGGCACGCGAAAAGCCAGGCCAACGCATGAGCCGCCGCGATCGAGACCAAGCACCAGCCCCGGGCGCTGCTCGGTGCCGCGATGCACGAAAGAGCGAACGCACAGCGACCGGCGAAAGCCCATCAGCCGGGCGCGACGTGTTTCGAGATGGGCAAACCCTGGGCGCCACATCAGAGAGCCATAGCCAAAAACCCAAAAATCGCCCATATCGCCAAGCCTTGGTGGTTCGCAGTGAACACCCCGCGTTAACGAGAGCCCAAGCATGTCGTCAAGCCAGCAGCAGAAATCGAAATCCAGCCGACGCTTTCTGTGGCTCGCGCTGTTCATCGTCGTGCTGTTTGGCGGCTACAGCATCGGCTGGTTCTGGCTCGCCGGCCGCGCCGACCGCGAGGTGCGGCAGCACATCGCCGAGCTGAACCGCGACGGCGTGTCGCTCGATTGCGTCAAGCCGGAGATCAAGGGCTTTCCGTTCCGCATCGGGCTGTTCTGCGACCGCGTCGAATACGAAAACACTGCCTTGCGCATCTCGGCCAGCGCCGGTGCCTTCCGCACCGCCGCGCAGGTCTACCAGCCGATGCGCGCCGTGCTCGAACTCGACGGCCCACTCAGGATAACCGCGCAGAATCTGCCGCAGTTGCAGTTCGACTGGGAGCTTCTGCACGCGAGCGCGCGCATCGCCAACCCGTTGCCGGAGCGCCTGTCGGTCGAAATCCGCAAGCTGGCCGGCGAGGCCGAATACAGCGACAGCGCGCCGCGCCCTCTGTTCACTGCAGAGAACGTGCAGACCCATTTGCGTCCGAATGGCGAGGACATCGACGTTGCTGGCACCGTCAGCGGCCTTGTGCTTGACCAGCAGCTTCTTGACGGCCGCAAGCTGCCGCCGCTCGACGGCAGCGCCGACGCCTCGCTCAACAACGGCGTGGGCCTCGTGCGTGGTGGCGAAAAGAGCCTGCGTGGCCAATCGGGCACCATTCGCTCGCTGACGCTGACCAGTGGCGGCACCACCGGCGCCGCGCTCAGCGGCCCATGGTCGATCGATGCCGACGGCCTGCTTGACGCAACCTTGCGGGTGACGATCCAGAACCCGCGCGAATTGTCGCGCATTCTGGCTGAAGCCATCCCTGAACAGCGCCCGCAGATCGAGACGGCCTTTTCGGGCCTCGCCATTCTCGGCAACGCACCCAGCCTGCCCCTGCGCATCGTCAAAGGCCGCGCCACGCTCGGCTTCATTCCGCTCGGCGTGGTGCCGGCGGTGCAGTGAGAATGAGTAGGTAGTGAGTAGTGCCGATTTCACGTCCGTAGACTGAAACCAGAACTACTCACTATTCGCCATTCCCTAAGTTCCCTATTCCGCGGGCTTCACCGGATGTTCGATTGCCTCGCGGCCGAAGTTCGGCACGTCGACTTCCTGGCCGGCGTCGATGATCGAGCGACGGATCGCGCGGGTGCGGGTGAACATCTCGAACAGCTTGTCGCCATCGCCCCAGCGGATCGCCCGCTGCAGCGAGGCCAGGTCCTCCGAGAAGCGCGCCAGCATTTCGAGGATCGCGTCCTTGTTGTGCAGGCAGACGTCGCGCCACATCGTCGGATCGGACGCGGCAAGACGGGTGAAGTCGCGAAAACCCGAGGCCGAATACTTGATGACCTCCGACTTGGTCACCGCCTCGAGATCGTCGGCGGTACCGACGATGTTGTAGGCGATGATGTGCGGCAGGTGCGAGACGATGGCGAGCGTCATGTCGTGATGCTCGGGGTCCATGGTGTCGATGTTGGAGCCGCAGCGGCGCCAGAACTCAGACAGTTTCTCCAGCGCCGCCGGATCGGTGTCCGGCAACGGCGTAAAGATACACCAGCGGTTTTCAAACAGCTCGGCGAAGCCGGCGTCAGGGCCGGACTTTTCTGTGCCGGCGAGCGGGTGGCCGGGGATGAAATGCACGCCTTCCGGCATGAAGGGCTGCATCTGCGCGATCACCGACGCCTTGGTCGAGCCGACGTCGGTGAGGATCGCGCCCGGCTTGAGCGCCGGCGCGATCTCTTCAGCGACCGCGCCGGACGAGCCGACCGGCACCGACACGATGATCAGGTCGGCGTCCTTCACCGCTTCCCGCGCATCGGTGGAGTAACTGTCGCCGAGGCCGAGTTCTTCGGCGCGGGCGAGCGTGGCCGCGCTGCGGGTGGAGATGGCGATGTGACGGGCAAGGCCTTCGCGCCGGATGACGCGGGCCAGCGACGAGCCGATCAGGCCGATGCCCAGAAGGGCGATCTTTTCAAAGATAGGTTGGGACATTGGTCAACTTCTCAGGAATTCGGTGAGTGCGGCGACAACGCCGCGATTGGCCTCTTCGGTGCCGACGGTCATGCGCAGCGCATTGGGGAAACCGTAGCCGGTGACCCCGCGCAGGATATAACCTCGCGCGCCCAGATAATCATCGGCGGCAGCCGCCGAGTGCTTGGCGTCTTCGGGGAAGTGCACCAGCAGGAAGTTGCCGACGCTCGGGGTGACCCGCAGGCCCAGCGCGTTGAATTCCTTGGACAGCCATTCGGCCCACTCGGCATTGTGCGCCACGGTACGATCGACATGGGCACGGTCTTCCATGGCAGCGACCCCAGCCTCGATCGCCGCCGCATTGACGTTGAACGGACCGCGCATGCGCTCCAGCACCTCGATGACGTGCATGGGCGCATAGACCCAGCCGATGCGGATGCCGCCAAGTCCGTGGATCTTCGAGAACGTGCGCGTCATCACCACGTTCTCGTTGGCCGCGACCAGCTCTACGCCCGCCTCGTAGTCGTTGCGGCGGACATATTCGGCATAGGCCGCGTCGAGCACCAGCAACACGTTCTTCGGCAGCGCCGCGTGCAGGCGACGGACCTCCTCGAATGGCAGGTAAGTGCCGGTCGGATTGTTCGGGTTGGCGAGGAAGACGATCCTGGTCTTCGGCGTCACCGCCGCGATGATCGCGTCGACGTCGGCCTTTTCGTCGGCTTCGCGCGCCACGACCGGGGTCGCGCCGGCAGCCTGGATGTAGATCCTGTAGACCATGAAGCCGTGCTCGGTGAACACCGCCTCGTCGCCCGGCGACAGGTAGCTCTGGGCCAGCAGCCCGAGGATCTCGTCGGAGCCGTTGGAGCACATGATGTTTGCCGGATTGAGACCGTGGGTCGCGGCGATTGCCTGTCGCAATCGCGCAGCCGACCCGTCGGGATAATACTCCATCTTTTCGGCAAGTCTTTTAACGGCCTCGATCGCATGCGGCGAAGCGCCGAGAGGATTTTCGTTCGACGAGAGCTTATGGACCTTGGCGACACCTGCAGCAGCGGTGCTCTTGCCGGGGACATAGGCTGCGATGTCCATGATGCCGGCGCGTGGTTCGGGGCGAATCTGCTCGGGTGCCTTGGTCATGTCGAAATATCCTGGATTGGCGCCTCCGGTCGGAGGCCGCAGCGGAAATACCGCCCAGGGCGCGCAATGTCGAGGAAAACCGCCTTTCTGGCAGGACAAATGGCTTGCGGTTGACGCAATCGGCCGCCGGGCGTAATAGCAGGCCATGAACCCGTGGTGATTTGGCCGGTCGGCTTGCAGCCACGTTAAACAAGTCGCTAAAGGGCCGTTTGCGATCCGTAAACCGGCTTTGCGACAGCAATGCCGGTTTTTGTTGTTTATGGAGTTCGCACAGTGCCGATCAAGATCCCCGATCAGCTTCCCGCCCGTGAAGTGCTTCTGAAAGAGGGGGTGTCCATCATGGACGAGCAGACCGCCCTGCGTCAGGACATCCGTCCTTTGCAGATCGGCCTGCTCAACCTGATGCCCAACAAGGTGCGGACGGAGACGCAGATCGCCCGCCTGATCGGCGCCAGCCCGCTGCAGGTCGAACTGACCCTGGTGCGCATCGGTACCCACAAGGCCAAGAACACCTCGGAAGACCATCTGATCTCCTTCTACCAGACCTGGGAAGAGGTGAAGGACCGCAAGTTCGACGGCTTCATCATCACCGGAGCGCCGGTCGAGTTGCTGCCTTTCGAGGACGTGACCTATTGGGACGAGCTCAAGCAGATCATGGACTGGACCACGACCAACGTGCATTCGCCGTTCTTCATATGCTGGGGAGCGATGGCCGCTGCATGGCATTTCCACCGGGTTCCCAAGCACACGCTCGAGCACAAGGCGTTCGGCGTGTTCCGGCACAACAACAACGCCCCCGCCTCGCCCTATCTCGCCGGCTTCTCCGACGACTTCGCCATTCCGGTGTCGCGCTGGACCGAGGTTCGCGCCCAGGACATCCCCGAGGGGTCCGGTCTGGAGCTGTTGATGGAATCGGAAGAAACCGGCCCCAGCCTGCTGTCCGAAGAGGCCGGCAACCGGCTCTACATGTTCAACCACATCGAATACGACTCGACCTCGCTGAAGGAAGAGTATGATCGCGACGTGGCTGCCCGCGTGACGATTGCGGTGCCGCACGGCTATTACCCCGACGACGATCCGCAGCGCCGTCCGCTCAACCGCTGGCGTTCTCACGCCCACCTGCTGTTCGGCAACTGGATCAACCGGGTCTACCAGACCACGGAGTACGATCTGGAAAACATCGGCAAGGGCCGCTGACAAATCCAATCATGGCCGCGCCCAGAACCGGGTGCGGCCTTTGAATATCCCCGGACACCGGCTCAAACTTACTCGTCGAACATGCCTTCGCCGATGTCTCGATGCCCGTCGAGAACGCGGATCACATCCACCGAATTCTCCCGCACCTCGTAAAAGACGACATGCGTCCGGGTCGCGAAACTGCGCAACCCATCTGTAAGTTCGTCACGCCTTCGGCCGGCTTCCGGTTGGTCGACAAGCATGCGGAAGACTTCATTGATCCGCTCGAGCACGCGCTCGGCGGCCGCCGCGTTGTCTTGGGCGACATAAGTCCAGATCTCCCTGAGATCAGACCGGGCCTTGGGGGTGAGGCGAAGCCTACGCGCCACGCTTGTTCGAGCCCTCATGAAGCTCACTCATGAAGGATTGGAAGTCGAAGGCTTCGGGCTCCCCGCTTTCAATGCCTTCGCGGACGGCATCGCGCAAGGCTTCGAGCTTTGCCTGCCGGCGATCTTCACGCTCTTCGAGAAGCCGCAACCCGTCGCGCAGGACTTCGCTGGCGGACGCATAGCGGCCGCTGTCGACGAGGTCCCGCACCAGCCCTTCGAAATGGGCTCCCAGCGTGTAGCTCGATGGCATGGACGCCTCCAATTCCAACTATCACTTTATGATAGTGCCTGCGACCTCTCAGGACAAGGCACGCCTACCCCGCCTTGGCCCGGTGCTCGTGGAAGGCGCAGGCGAGGATGCGCAGGGCCTCGCGCGAGCGACGGTCGGTGAGCGACGAGTGCAGCACGATCTCGGTCGCGGGAACATCGGGCAGGCCAAACTTGCGGCTGACCTCGACAGTTCCGGCAGGCGCGAGACGGCTGGGGAACACCGCCGTGGCGAGCCCGGCCGAGACGGCAGCCATGACCAGCGACGAGCCGCCCCCGACGAACACCTCGACCCAGGGAATGCCAGCATCGTCGAGGGTGCGCGTGGCCAGATCGCGCACGCCGCAGAGCCGCGACAGCGTCGCCAGCCGGATCGGCTCGCCCTGGCGATGATCGAATTCGGACGTCGCGTACCAGCCGAAATGCTCCGGTCCCAGCACCTCGCCGTCGCGGCGGTCGTCCTCGCGCCTGACGATTGCCGCGTCGAGCTCTCCGCGGTCGAAGGCATCGAGCAGCAGCGTTGAATTGTCGACCTGGACCTCGATGGTCAGCGCCGGATCGTGCTGACTGAGGCGGGCGAGCAGCGTCGTCACCTCCGGTCCGGCGACATGGCCGGCTATGCCGAGCGTGAAGCGCCGCGCCGAGCACGACAGGCCGGCAACCGCCTTGTCATGCGCGGCGAGGAAGCTTCGCGCCGATTCGATGAACAGCGCGCCGTCGGCCGACAGCCTGACGCGGCGCGGCGTGCGCTCGATCAGCTTGCGGCCGACACGCTCCTCCAGCCGCTTGAGCTTGACGCTGACCGCCGCCTGGGTCGAGCCCATGGCGTCGGCCGCCCGCGTGAAACTCTGCAGATCCGCCACCATGACGAAATTGCGGACGGCCTCGGCGTCGAGCCACAGCATCTCGATCATCCTGAATTGTTATCACTGATATAGGTTTGCATAGCATTTATGCATGTTCAAGCTTGGCATATCTCGGATGTTTCCAAAGAACGAGTGGCGCCGGACCTCCTCCCCCGACGCCGCCAGCCGGAGACACGCAATGAAGCTGACGATGAGAGATAGTCTGGCGCTGGGGGCGATATGCCTGTCGGCGCTAATGTTCGGCCTTGAGATATCGAGTGTGCCGGTGATCCTGCCGACGCTCGAACACGTGCTCCATGCCGACTTCAAGGACATGCAGTGGATCATGAACGCCTATACCATCGCCTGCACGACGGTGCTGATGGCGACGGGAACGCTGGCCGACCGCTATGGCCGCCGGCTTGTCTTCGCCGTCACGGTCGCGGCTTTCGGCGTGACGTCGCTGATATGCGGCCTCGCCCCCAACACGTCGGTGCTGATCGTCAGCCGCTTCCTGCAGGGCATGGCCGGCGGCGCCATGTTCATCTGCTCGATCGCCATTCTTTCGCATCAGTTCCAGGATCCGAAAGCGCGCAGCAGCGCATTCGCCATCTGGGGCGTCATATCGGGCATCGGCCTTGGCTTCGGCCCCATCATCGGCGGCGTGATCGTCGCCGTGGCGACGTGGCAGTGGGTGTTCCTCGTCCACGCGCCGCTGGCCCTGCTGTGCCTGGTTCTCACGTTCGGCAGCGTGAACGAATCGCGCGATCCGCAGGCAACGAGGCTGGACCTGCCCGGCATTGTCATCCTGAGCGCTGCTGTCTTCGGGCTGACCTACTACATCACGCAAGGCGCCGACCTCGGCTTCCTCAGCCCGACGGCCCTGGCTATCGCCGCAGCAACGCTGCTCGGCCTGGTCGCCTTCGTCGCTGTCGAGCGGCGGCATTCGCATCCGATGTTCGACTTCTCGGTGTTCCGGATCCGCGACTTCTCCGGCGCCATCGTCGGTTGCATCGGCATGAACTTCAGCTTTTGGCCGTTCATGGTCTATCTGCCGATCTATTTCACCATCGGCCTCGGCTATGACAGCACAGAGACCGGACTGGCCGTGCTCGCCTATACCGTGCCCTTCCTGGTCATGCCACCTGTCGCCCAGTATCTCCTGCTGCGCACCAGCGCCCGCACCGTCATCCCGCTCGGCCTGTTCACCATCGGCCTCGGCTTCATCGCCATGTGGCTTGGCAGCGGCATGGGGCAGGCAAGCGGCCTGGCCGTGCTGCCCGGCGCGTTGATCGCCGGCATCGGGCTCGGCCTGACGACGACGCCCGCCACCAACATGACCACGGGCTCGGTGCCGGCCAGCCGCGCTGGCATGGCCTCCGGCATCGACGCCAGCGCCAGGCTGATCGCACTTGCCGTCAATATCGCGGTCATGGGCTTCGTGCTTGTCGAGGGCATTCTTGCCGGTCTGCGGGACGCTTTGCCCGCGGGTGCTGATACCGGCGAGTTGCGGGCACTAGCCGAGCGTATCGCTGCCGGCGGGGCGGTCGAAGCAACGCAAGGCGCGTTCGCGGTACCGGCCGGCGCGGTCCATGCCGCCCTGGTCAACGGCTTCCGCTGGGTCATTCTCTATGGCGGCATCGGCGTCTGGGTTCTGGCGGCGCTCAGCTTCGCGCTGTTCGGCGCCGGCAAGTCGTCGGCCAAGCCGTGCCGGCAGACGCAGGCATCCGCCATCTGAGCGCACATGCGGCAGGCACGCTACGGCGGGCCTGCCGCATGTCGATCAAGCAGGAGCTCTGGCCTTGGCCATGTCCTTGACGCGAACCGGCTTGAGCACCGGTCCTCGCTTGTCCTTGGCAAGGTGGACGGTCCTGCCGAACAGGCCGCCATTGTGGCGGTGCGGGCCGAAATAGATGACGCCAGTGCTGGCGAGCTCGCCCTCGAACATGTCCTTGACCCGCTGATGCGCAGCGGCGTCGAGCGTCTCGAAACCTTCGTCGACGATCACCCAGTCGGGCCTGTGCAAGTGCAACCGCGCGAAGGCGACGAGCCTCAGCTCGTCGCTGGTGAGTTCGTCGTTCCACGGCGCAACACGGTCGAGCGAGGTGGCAAGCCGCTCAAGCCCGACGGCGGCGAGCGCATCGGTAAGATCCTTGTCGTCAAGCACGGCCCCGCTGGATGGGTAGGCCAGCACCTCACGCAGCGTCCCGGGCGGCAGGTAGGAAACGCGCGGCAGGAAGGCGATCTGTTTGTCCTTGGGCAGTTCGATACGGCCCTTGCCCCATGGCCACAGCCCGGCAAGCGCGCGGAACAGCAGCGTCTTGCCGGCGCCCGCCTCGCCGGTGACCTGCAGGCGCTCGCCCGGCTTGATCCTGAGATGCGGCTCCGAAAGCCTGATGCAGCCGCTCGGCGAGACCAGCTGGAGATCGTCGAACGCCAGGCTGCCATCGCGGCTTTCGGCAAAGTCGATGCGCTCCTGCTCGTCGTGCAGCCCATCGGCGGCCACCAGCACGCTTCTGATGGTTCCGACGCGCATCAGCGTGGCGCGCCAGTCGGCAATGGCACCGACATTGTTGATGAACCAGCGCAAGGAAGCGTGGACCTGATTGAAGGCGCCTACCGCCATCATCAGGCCGCCGAAACTGAGATCGCCGGCAAAATAGACCGGCGCCGCGACGAGGATCGGCGCAACGACCGTGATCCAGCCATAGCCGTCGGTCACCCAGCCAAGTCTGATCTGCGTCGCAAAGATGCGCCGCAGCGCGTCCAACACGCCCTTGAGGTCGGCTTCGAGGTGTCGCCGCTCATCGGCCTCGCCGTGCACCAGCGCAATCGCATCGATGTTCTGGTTGACACGCACCATCGAGAACCGGAGTTCGGCCTCGCGCGAATAGCGCTCGCTGTTCTGGGCGATCAGCGGCCGGCCGACCAGCCAGCTGAGAAGCGATCCCGTCCCGGCGTAGAGGAATGCCGCCCAGACCATGTAGCCGGGGATGCTGAACGAGCGCTCGCCGATATGGAACACGAAGCCGGACGACAGGCTCCACAAGACACCGACGAACGATACCAGCAGGATCGACGCCTGCAGCAGGCCAACGCCGAGATCGGTCGTCAGGTCGGCGAGATGGCCGGCATCCTGCTGCATCCGTTGATCGGGATTGACGCCGACCGTTCCGGCATTGGCGAGGCGGAAGGCGCGGCCCGGGCCCAGCCATTCGGCGATCAGGTCACGTGTCAGGCCCTCGCGCAGCTTGAGACGGATCATCTGGTTCAGCCATTGCTGGCCGACATTCAGCACCAGCAGACCGCTGGCGATACCGGCGAAGACGACCAGTTGATGAAGAAAGGCCGGCAGGTCGCGCTTCTGGAGCGCGTCATAGAACGGCACGTTCCAGCGATTGAGAACCAGCTGCCCGAACGCCGTGGCGACGATCACCGCAAAGATCGTCAGGCATAGCCAGATCAGCGGCTTGCGGACCGGCGATAGGGCCAGCGCCTCGCGCGCCATCTTGAGGTGTCCGGGAAATCCACCGCCGTCATATTCTGGCGCGAGCGGTTCGCGATTGGCCTGATTGAACGACTGGCCTGGCATTGCACCACCTCGCGCAGTATTCGATTCGCACGTTTGTCGGGCCATAGTGCCACTCATTGGCGACAGCCGAACAGGCCGCCATGCGCGACTTTGTGGATTCCTGGCTAACCCCTGGGAACGAACACGCGCACCGATTTCGGCCGGATGCGGAAATGCGCCGGCGTCCAGGTCACCAGTTCGCCGTCCGTATTGACCGGCCGAGGGGTCTTGGTGCGGATCGTCACTTCCGTCGTCTTGAAGGCGCGAACGTCGTCCCACTGGCCATGTGTGCCCTTGCGCAGGCTGGGCAGCAGCCTGAGCAGCCGCCACCAGTGATCTACCTCGAGGCTGTACAGATCGAGCCAGCCATCGTCGGCGGTTGCCGTTTCCTCGACCGTCATGCCGCCGCCATAGTGGCGGCCGTTGCCGACCGACACCTGCATCGTCCGAATCTTCTCGGTCGTGTCGTCATGGTCGACATAAGCGGTGAACAGCCGCGAGCGCATCAAGAGCCGCGCCGCAACGATGCCATAACCCAACGTGCCCCAGCGCTTCTTGGCGTGTTCTGTAAGTTCGCCGGCAAGCTCGGCGCTGAAGCCGATGCTGGCGACGTTGAAGAACAGATGGCCGTTGACCTCGCCGAGGTCGACGGCCGCTTCACGGCCCTGGGCGATGATCTCGGCCGCCTTCACCGGATCGGCCGGAATGCCCATCGTGCGGGCGAAGTCGTTGGCCGTCCCGAGCGGCAGAACGCCGAGCGGCAGCCCGGTGTAGGCGAGCCCGGCCGCGGCGTTGTTCAGTGTTCCGTCGCCACCCCCGACGATCGCCATGTCGAAATGGTCGGCATAGCGCGAGATGAGCTCCGAGGCGTTCTCGTCCTTGCTGGTTGCCATTTCCTCGATGATGAGACCGGCATTTTCCAGCACCTTCCACGCGTCGGCAATCGACGTCCCGCCGCGGCGGGCACGCGGATTGACGATGAGCATGGCGCGTTTGCCCCTGGAGCTCTGCCGGGCGCGCTTGGCGTGTATGACGTCGGTCAGGGGAGTGTCCTGTCGTTGGCGCCCGTGCCTGCTTCAGGCCATGTCGGGCGCGTGTTCAAATGCTTCATCCATCCACGCCCTGCCCGGCGCGCCGCTTGGGTCCACCGCGCATTTAGGGTCGTTGTCAGGCATTTTGTAGACCGCACGAACAATGCGGTGCATTGCTGTCCAGGTTCCGCAGGGTTATCCCTCGCTGTTGCGGACGGCGTGCCATGCGGCAACGATCGCGTCGGCCGCGGCCTCCCCGGCGGCCTCGTCGAGCAGCCAGGAAATGACCGACAGCCGCATCACCTCGCGGCCGCGCCATTTCGCGCCGCCCGCAAACAGCGCCCCGTCGCGCTGGATACGCGCGATTGTCGCGCGGGTCAGCGTATCCCCCCGTTCCGGTTGCTCGTCGGCGCCGAAGCGCACGATCACCTGGTTCAGAACGACGTCGTTGACGACGGCTATGGCATTTTCCCCGCGCAGCTTTTCGGCCATCCGGCGCGCGACCTCGCAGTGCCGCTCCACCATGGCGGCGATCCCGTCGCGGCCAAGATGCCGAATGATAGCCCAGGTGGCGAAGCCTCGCGCCCGCCTGGACAGCTCGGGTACGAAATGGCTGGGGTCGCGCTCGCCCTCCATCGCCGGTGGCAGATAGCTGGCCGCTATCGTCATGGCTCGGCGATGAGCCTCCGGGTCGCGGACGATCGCATAGCCGCAGTCATAGGGTGTCTGCAGCCATTTGTGGCCGTCCGTCGCCCAGGAATCGCACAGGTCCATCCCCTCCGCGAGGTGCCGCAGCCCGGGGCAGGCCCGCGCCCAGGCCCCGAACGCGCCGTCGACATGAATCCACGCCCCTGCCCGGCGGGCCATCGGCACGAGCTCGCCGAAGCTGTCGAAACCGCCGGTGTTGATCTGCCCGGCCTGCAGCACAACGATGGCCGGCCCCGAGACTACCCTGACGTGCCGCCTGAAATCGTCGGGAAGCATCTGGCCCTGGCTGTCGGTCGCGACGCGGACCACCCGGTCATGCCCGAGCCCAAGGAATTGCAGCGCCGAAAACACCGTCGTGTGGGCGTCGTCGCCAATGAGGACCGTTATTTCCGGCGCTCCGAACAAGCCCTTCGCCTCGACATCCCAGCCTGCGCGCCGCAACACCTCGCCGCGCGCCGCAGCCAGACAGACGAAGTTGGCGACGGTGGCCCCGGTGACGAGACCGACCGAGCTTTCGCGCGGCAAATCGAGCAATTCGAGCAGCCAGCGCGCGGCGACTGCCTCGGCTGCGGCCGCTGCCGGCATGGCGTGGTGGTTGCCGGCGTTCTGGCCCCAGGCGCTGGTCATCCAGTCGGCGGCCACCCCGACCGGGTGCGAGCCGCCGATGACCCAACCGAAAAAACCCGAACCTGTGGTGGCGTTGAGCCCCGGCTCCGCCCGCTCGGCCAACTCGTCGATGACCCGCTCGCCTGAAAAGCCGCGCTCCGGCAAAGGCTCGTCGAACGCCGCAAGTGACCCGGCATAGTCGTGGACAGGCCGTTGCGGCCTCGAAGGCAGTTCGTCGCGGTACCTAATGGCGCGCGCGGCGGCCTGCTGCAGCAGCCGCCCGATGGAATCTTCCTGCATGACAATCACCCCTGGCTGGAAGAAAGTCTCATGCGCGGCGTTCTGTTGTTTTGGCGGACGTTATTCCGCAATTGGCTGCACCGCAACGCGCGCGGAGCCCGCTACCTGTCGAGGCCTGGAAAATAGGGATCGGAATGGCGTTGCCTGTCGCGTTCCCCGGCCATGCAATCCGCCGGCGCCGACGCCTGCACATTCACGATGATGCTGTCGTCCGTGCTGCAGCTCACCTCGAGGATCAGCTTGCGCCTGTCAGCCGACCGGTTTGCCTTCGTCATTGCGGCGCAAGGCTGGAAAGCCGCGTGACGCGCCCGAGGGCGAGAGCACCGGCACGAAGACGCGGCGCGAGGCGCGCTGGGCCACCGGCACCCCCTGATAGACGCGCTTTTGCGCCTCGACCACGATGACGCCGGAAAAGATCGGCCAGAACCGCCGTCCGAAGCGCTCGAACAAATGGTCGAAACGCATCATCCATTTCCGCCGCGATGGCGGGAAATGCAGCGCATCCGACCATGACGAGACGGTGAAGTTGGCCTCGCGCAACAGCTCGTTGAGCTGGCCGGAGGAGAACGGCCGCCCGGTGCCGAAGGGCGTGTGCTCGAAACGCGCCCACACGCCGCGCCGGTTTGGCACCACGATCACCACCCGGCCCGCCGGCGACAACACGCGCCAGATTTCCTTTAGCGTCTCGCGCGGGCTTTCGGCATGCTCAAGCGCATGAACCAGCAGCATCCGGTCGATGGACGAATCGAGCAGCGGCAATTCCTCGTCGAACACGAGGGCCGTCGACGACGGCCCGTTGCCTGGCCACACGACGGCCCCTTGCGTCGCCGGCATGAAAGCGAAGACGCGCTCGGCGTCAGCGCCGAAGCGGTCGAGCCAGGGCAAGGTGTAGCCGAGACCGACCAGCCGTTCGTTGGGCAGGTTGTCCCAGACAGCCGACAGCGCCATGGCGATCGAGTGCTCGGCCAGCCGGCCCAGCGGCGTCGAATAGAAGGATCGAAGGTCAACAATGTCGGAGTTCATTTCGGGACGGTAGCCGCGCGCGACGACGACTTCAACGACCACGCGCCGCCTGGCGGCATTTGAGGTGACATGAACAGCGCCTCGCCCTATCGTCCCAGCGGAACGGAGACTTTGCGATGGCTGTCGAGACCAAGCTTTTCATGTGCCGCACCGACAATTTCGGCGCCCTTCTGCACGATCGGGCCACCGGCGAAACGGCAATCATCGACGCTCCCGAGGAAGGCCCTATCGTCGAGGCCATAGAACGCAGCGGCTGGACCCCGTCCATGATCCTGACCACCCATCATCATGGCGACCATATCGAAGCCAATCTGGCCCTGAAGAGCCGCTACAAGCTACGCATCGTCGGCCCCGAGGCCGAGCGAGACAGAATCCCCGGCATCGACGACACGGTCGAGGAAGGTTCGGTGATCCCGTTCGGCAACGAAACCATCGAGGTCATCGAGACACCCGGCCACACCGCCGGCCATGTCTGCTACCACCTGCCGGAATCGAAGTTGGCCTTCACCGCCGACACCCTGTTTGCGCTTGGCTGCGGCCGACTGTTCGAGCGGCCGGCGCCTGTCATGTTCGAATCGCTGAAGAAGCTCGCTGCCTTGCCCGGCGAAACGGTCGTCTACTGTGGCCACGAATACACGCTGTCCAATGCCCGCTTCGCCCTGACAGTCGATCCTGACAACGCGGCCCTGCGCGCCCGCACCGACAGGATCGAAAAGCTGCGCGCCGACAATAAGCCGACACTGCCCACAACCATCGGCGAGGAGCTTGCAACCAATCCGTTCCTGCGCTGGGCCGATCCGGCGATCCGCAAGCATCTCGGCATGGAGAATGCGTCAGACGTCGAAGTCTTCACCGAAATCCGCAAGCGCAAGGACAATTTCTGAGACATGATAGCGGCTGAAATCATCGCGATGCTCGGCATGCATCGTCACCCGGAGGGCGGCTGGTATGCTGAAACCTTTCGCGACAATGCTGCTGCTGGACCCTACGGCGCCCGCGGCAACCAGACCGCGATCTACTTCCTGCTCGAGCATGGCGACGTCTCGGCGTGGCACCGCGTGAAGGACGCAGCGGAGGTCTGGCTTTTCCATGCCGGCGCGCCGATTGAGCTGCGGCTGCATGAACCGGCGCGCGGCACCAATTCGCAAGTGCTGGGCATCGACCTGGCCGCCGGCGAGCAACCGCAAATCGTGGTTCCCGCCGGTTGGTGGCAGACAGCGCGCAGCCTGGGGGACTGGACGCTGGTAAGCTGCACGGTTTCGCCCGGCTTCGATTTCGCACAGTTCGAGCTGGCCGAACCAGGCTGGGAACCGCCGGGAAACTAGAGCAATTCCAGGAAAAGTGTGACGCGGTTTTCCGTTCGGAATTGCGTCAAAACAAGGAGATAGAGCGTTTTCGCGATTCGAAGAAAAGCGAAAATGCTCTAAGCGTTGGCGCTATTGCCGGCAGGGGCACCACGCTCGCCGAAAATCAGCGACTTGGCCGCCAGCACCGCGCCACCTGTGATGAGCACGCAAGCGGCGAGGATGCGCAGGCTCGGCTCGGCGAAGCCCGCGGCGATCAGCACCAGTGTCGACAGCAGCGGCGCCGCATAGCTCGCCGCTCCCAGAACCTGGATGTTGCCGCGCTTTACCCCGATATCCCAGGCATAGAACGCAGCACCCACCGGCATCAGGCCGAGGCCGAGCACGGCGAGCCACTGGCCGGCATTGGCCGGCAGGACCGTCTCCTCAAGCGCCAGATGACAAATGAGGGACAGCACCGACGTCGCCAGGCAGAACCAGGTGACGATGGTCGTTGGAACCGACGGAAAGCGGCGCGACAAAAGCGAGTAGCCCGACCACAGGAAGGCGCAGGCAAACGCCATCGCGTAGCCGAAGCTGTATCGCGCGTCGAAGGCCAGCCCGCCGCCCTTGGTGACGATCAGGAAGGTGCCGGCGAGGCCCAGCAGCGCGCCGGCGATGTGGTTCCAGCGCAGGCGCTCGCCAGGCATCAGCGCCGAGCCCAGCACGATGAACAGCGGCCAGAGATAGGCGATCAGGCTGGCCTCGACTGCCGGCGCGTTGCGTAGCGCCGTAAAGTAGAAGAAGTGATAGCCGAACAGGCCTGCGATGCCGATGACCCAGACCTGTGCCGGGATCTTTGCCGGCTTGTCGGACTTGGCCATGAACAAGCGCGCGACGAGACCGACGCAGGTGCCTATGGCGAAGGTGATCGCCGACAGCAGGAACGGCGGCACAGCGCCCGATGCATCGGTGAGCAGTGCCAGCAGAGCCCACATGGCAACAGCCGAAAACCCGATCAAAGTCGCGCGCCCCACTCACCCCTCCCGGTCTAATCGGTCGCCCCAAATCGCCTGGCCCTGACAGTGATCGTGCCGATCTCCGTGCTTACGGTGGCGTGGATAGGCGCATATACCCCGGTTTCGCCGACGGGCGCAAACGTCACCATGATGCGGCTTCGGTCGCGCAGGAAAGTCAGCGCCTTCTTGTCGGAGCGGTAGCCGGAAACCGGCTGAAAGCCCATGCGGCAGGTTACCGTCTGGCCCATGAACCCCTTGATTGACATCTCCCGCCTGGAAACCTCGGTCAGCTTCAGATCGGCGCGCAGTTCACCGTCATACATCTTCACCGTGCGGCCGCAGACCTTGTCGAGACTGGGCGCGCGGATGATGGTGGCGGCGATCGGATCGGCGACGCCACGCAGATCGTCAGGCCCCAGCGGAATCCATGTCTCCCCGCGCTTGCGCGGCGGCGGCGCCACCTGCGTCCGGGTGACGCGACCACCGGAGAACCTGATGTCGACAAGCGAGGCCTTCTTCCCGGAGACATAATCGGTGCGGAACGCGTCGGGTCGCGTACCGCCCTCGCCGAAGCTGCCGCGCGAAGAGATGGCGCCATGTGTGTCGTCGAAGAAGGCGGCAAGTCCAGCACTGGAGACCTTGCCGGTGACTGCATATGAGTCGCCCTCATAGGTACTGTCGAAATTCGCCCTGGCGATGGGAATGCCAAGGAAGGAAAGCGAATATTCAGCGCTGAAATTCTTTCCGGCGGCCGTTGCCTGAACTGGCAGGACGGCAAGAGCAAGAGCCAGAAAATAGGGCACTGGATGCAGCATTCGTGTGAATACCCCATGTCAGCCGCCCAATTTGCGGCTGTTCGCGTCCCTTGCGCTCGGTTATAGAATTGAATTCGGCCATTCTGTGGAGCTGGGGACAACGCCCTCAAACCACTGAGGCGCTTGACGCCCTGGCGAAATACAACTATGGAACGCCAACTTTTTCCATGAGGCCGCCTGACTGAGACCGCGCGCCGTTTTCGGTGCGTCACAGCCGCTTGGTCCGCTAGAACTGAAGGTAAGTAACATGTCCCGCGCTTGCGAACTCACCGGCAAAGCCGTCATGACCGGCAACAATGTGAGCCACGCCAACAACAAGACCCGTCGTCGGTTCCTGCCGAACCTGGTCAACGTCACGCTGATCTCCGAAGTGCTGAACCAGAACGTGCGCCTGCGCATTTCTGCAAACGCACTGCGCTCGGTGGAGCACCGCGGTGGTCTCGACGCGTTCCTGGCCAAGGCCGACGCTGAAGAACTGTCGCAGCGCGCTCGTCTGCTCAAGAAGCAGATCGCCAAGAAGAGCGCCGAACAGGCAGCTGCTTAATCAGCGATTTATGGGCGGGGGACGACCGCCTGGAGCCTCTTGAAGTCGCAAGGCTGAAGAGGCTCCGACCAAATGCCCGGGCTTGACCCGCAATGCTGGTTCCATAACCCAGGATAAAAAAATGAACTCCGGTTCACGATACCTGCCTTTTGTGGCAGCAATGGCGATTGTCGTCGTTGCGTCCAATATCCTTGTCCAGTTCCCCATGCAGGGGCAAATCGGATCTCTGGCGCTTGCCGATATCCTGACCTGGGGCGCCTTCACCTATCCCTTCTCCTTCCTGGTCACCGACCTCGCCAATCGCCGCTACGGGCCGAAGCTGGCGCGGCGGATCGTCTTCGTCGGCTTCATGACCGCGGTGGTCTGCTCGATCGTCATTCCGCCGGTCCTGTTCCGCTACGGCCTCATTCCGTTCGACACTGCGGCGGATCGCCTGGCCCGAATCGCGGTGGCCTCCGGCGCCGCCTTCCTGACCGCGCAACTGCTCGACGTCACCGTGTTCAACTGGCTGCGCCGGCAGAGCTGGTGGCGCGCCCCGATCTTCGGCACGCTGGTCGGCTCGGTGTTCGACACGGCGATCTTCTTCGGCGTTGCCTTCGCCGCGGCCTTCGCCTTTCTCGGCCCCGAAGACGCCTTCGCGATCGAACCGGCGCCGCTGTTCGGCATCATCGCCACCGAAGCCCCGCGCTGGGTTTCCTGGGCGCTGGGCGACCTGATCTTGAAGCTGCTGATCGCCGTCTTTGCGCTTATCCCCTACCGGCTGATCGCCGCGCGCTGGTCTCAGCCGGCCATGGCCGCGAACTAGCCTCGCCTAGCGTTCTATCCGCGTCGACAGGATGATCGACGACAAGGTGCGCTCGACACCATCGAGCGCACCTATCCTGTCGATCAGCGCATCGAGATCGCGCACCGATGGCGCTTCCACCACCACGATCATGTCGAAGTTGCCGCTGACCGAATGCAGCGTGCGAACCTCCGGAATTCGCTTCAGCACCGCCTCGACAGCAGCCGACACCTTGGGCAGCGCAGTGACCAGGATATGCGCCCTGACCAGGTTCTTCTCGTAGTCAGGCGACAGCCTGACGCTGTAGCCCGAGATCACCCCGCGCTGTTCCAGCCGTTCTATGCGGCTCTGCACGGTCGTCCGGGACACGCCGAGCTTGCGTGCCAGCTCGGCGGTGGAGGCGCGCGCGTTCTCGCGTAGCAAGGCAAGCAGGGCCCGGTCCGGGTCAGTCGTCATTTCGTCGATACCATTCGTCGTTTCGCTCAAAACATATCGGCTTTTCGGCAATATCGATACTGCCTTTCGACGAGGCGTGGCCATAGAATCCGCGCGAAATTCCAGTCGAAGGGGACATGACCATGAAACAGATCGTTGTCGTAGGCGCAGGCAAGATCGGCTCGACCATCGCCGACATGCTTTCCGAAACGGGCGACTACAAGGTAACCGTGGTCGATCGCTCGCAGGCGGCCCTCGATTCGCTCGAAACCGGCAACGCCGTCGAAACGCTTAAGGTCGAGATATCGGAAGCCGGCGCGCTCGACGCCGTGCTGGCCGGCAAGTTCGCCGTGCTTTCGGCAGCGCCATTCCACCTGACCACGAAAATCGCCCAGGCTGCCGCCAAGGCCGGCGTGCACTATCTCGACCTGACCGAGGATGTCGCCTCGACCCGCATCGTCAGGGAGCTGGCGGCAACCGCCAACAGCACTTTCATCCCGCAGTGCGGCCTTGCTCCTGGCTTCATCTCGATCGTCGCCAACGATCTCGCCAAGCGCTTCGATTCGCTGGAGAGCGTGCGCATGCGCGTCGGCGCCCTGCCCCAGTATCCGTCGAATGCGCTCAACTACAACCTGACCTGGAGCACCGACGGCGTCATCAACGAGTATTGCGAGCCCTGCGAGGCCATCGTCGAAGGCGAACTGATCGAAGTGCCGCCGCTTGAGGAGCGCGAGGAATTCTCGCTCGACGGCATCACCTACGAGGCGTTCAACACGTCGGGTGGCCTCGGCACGCTGTGCGAGACCTACAAGGGCCAGGTGCGCACGCTCAACTACCGCACCATCCGTTATCCCGGCCACGCCGCGATCATGAAGGCGCTGCTCAACGACCTCGGCCTTCGCCACCGCCGCGAAGTGCTGAAGGACATCATGGAGAACTCACTGCCGGCGACCATGCAGGACGTGGTGGTGATCTTCGTCACGGTCAGCGGCCGCAAGGGCGGACGCCTGCTCCAGGAAAGCTACGCCAACAAGATCTACAGCCGCAGCATGGGCAAGCTCGTGCGCAGCGCCATCCAGATCACCACGGCCTCCGGCATCTGCGCGGTGCTCGACATGCTGGCCTCCGGCGCCTTGCCGCAGAAGGGCTTCGTTCGCCAGGAAGACATCGCGCTCGACGCCTTCCTCGCCAACCGCTTCGGCCGCAACTACGCACAGGCAGGCGCCGCCCACCTGGCCGCCTGATCGACATCCACTCAAGGGCAAACGCCCTTGAAGTCACAAGCTCGGGCAGCGAGGGGTTGGGGGACCCCTCGCTTTTTTCGTTGGTGCGAACCGGGACGAAAGACTTCGCTGCCTCCCCGCCGAGCCGGAAGAGTATTCGCCCACCGCATCAGACCGGCATCATCGGTCCGAAGAAGCCGATGATGCGTTCGATACGCGCATTGTCAGGCGCAAGCACTACGAAATCGACCCCTTCGGGCAGCGGCGTTCCATCGGCCTCGACGACGCGCCAGCCGAAGCGCGCCATGCCATGGTGAAGGTCGACTTCAGTTGTCCGCGCGATGCTCGCCCCGGGGCGGCTCGCCCGTATCCTTGCGATATGCGCCAACAGTTCGTCGCTGCCGTGCGTGTCGGCGCGGGGATCGGTGTATCTCGCGCCGTCGGCCCAGACAGCATCGAGCAACGACTTGCGCCGGACGGGATCGGGTTCGTTCCAGACCGCGCAATAGCGGTCGATCAGGTCGGTGACATCGGACGACATGTGCCGGCTCCCGCATCGCGATGCCCCGACCATAGCTGAAAATCGCCGGTCAATCGTCGTGCAGGATGAATTCCAGGTAGAGATTGCGCTGCAGGATCGAATGGTTGTCGTCGGAGATCAGCGACACCATCAGCGCGCCGTCGCCGCGCCACCACACGTCCATGCCTTCCATGTTGTCGATCTGGTAGCCCATGTTGGCTTCCAGCAAGACAGGCCCGTCAGCGACTTGCCCCTTGGCAATGCTATCGGATGCGATGCGGCGCAGCCGCATCTTCACGCCGGAAGCCATCGAGAAGCTGCGCTCGAGCAGCAACAGATCGCCGTCGGGCAAGAAAGCGCCATCAGTGATGTCGAACTCGCCGTCGCGCTTGACGGTGAAGATGCCCTTTTGCGGCCCTTCGAGCATCGCGGCGAAGATGTTGCCGGCCGGATCGAGGCTTTTTTCGGATACGACAACGAGGCTGCGCTTCATCGGCGAATAGGCGACCGTCTCGAAGCCGCGGTTCTGGCGCAGTTCGTTGCGCGGCACCAGGAAATCGAGGTCGCGGAACGCCGCCTTCATGCCCTGCGGTTCGATGCGGAACTGGGCGACACGATGCGCGCGCTCGAAGCCGACGGTGGCGACGCCGTCCTTGACGGCGAGGCCTTCCGCGTCGGCCAGCCATTTCTTTTCGATGGTGTTGCCCGAGGCGTCGACCATCTGCTCCATGCGGAAATTCTCGATTCCGACCGGCTTCAGCGCCACATCGCGGACGACCGTGCCGAAAAACCAGAATCCGGTGTCGGCAACTCCGATGAAGTCGCCGCCTGGCTTGAGGAACCGGAACGCCGACAACGCACCGAGATTGCGCGACGACGACGTGAGTTCGAGCCCGCCGACGAATTCCAGCGGACCGAACATTTTTTCATCGAGGCCAATCTGGAATTTCGAGATCGGCCGCGCCGAAATCGCGATGCTCTCGACCGCCGGGCTTTCGGCGATGGATGACGCCGTCAGCGACGCCGACAGTGCCAGAGCTGCCATCGCAGCGACCGCCAGTTGCCGCAATCGGGCCAACGACAAGATCATCCGGCGCGCCGGAAGCCGCCGCGGCGGGTGTCGCGCGTGCTCTCTTCGCCGAACAGCGAGGCAAGCTGCTCGGTCATCGCACCGGCCAGTTCCTCGGCGTCGACGATGGTGACGGCGCGGCGATAGTAGCGCGTCACGTCATGGCCGATGCCGATCGCCAGAAGCTCGACCGGCGAGCGCGTCTCGATCAGGTCGATGACGGCGCGCAGGTGGCGCTCGAGATAGTTGCCCGGGTTCACCGACAGCGTCGAATCGTCGACCGGCGCACCGTCCGAGATCATCATCAGGATCTTGCGCTGCTCGGGTCGCGCGATCAGGCGCTGGTGCGCCCAAAGCAGCGCTTCGCCGTCGATGTTTTCCTTGAGCAGGCCTTCGCGCATCATCAGGCCGAGGTTGCGGCGCGAGCGCCGCCACGGCGCGTCGGCGCTCTTGTAGATGATGTGCCTGAGGTCGTTGAGGCGGCCGGGATTCGCCGGCTTGCCGTCCTTCAGCCACTTCTCGCGCGCCTGCCCGCCCTTCCACGCGCGCGTGGTGAAGCCGAGGATCTCGACCGAAACGCCGCAGCGCTCCAGCGTGCGCGCCAGGATGTCGGCGCAGGTGGCTGCAACCGTGATCGGACGGCCGCGCATCGAGCCCGAATTGTCGAGCACCAGCGTGACGACAGTGTCGCGGAACTTGGTGTCGCGCTCCTGCTTGAACGACAATGGCTGCATCGGGTCGATGACGACGCGCACGAGGCGCGCCGGGTCGAGGTAACCCTCTTCCAGGTCGAAGTCCCAGGACCGGTTCTGCTGTGCCATCAGGCGGCGCTGCAGGCGGTTTGCAAGGCGTCCGACCACGCCCTGCAGGTTGGCAAGCTGCTTGTCGAGAAAGGCGCGCAGACGGTCGAGCTCGTCTTCGTCGCACAGCTCCTCGGCACCCACGGTCTCGTCGAAGGCGGTCGTGAAGACCTTGTAGTCGATTTCCTTGGGCAGGTTGGCGAATGGATTGTCCTGCCGACGTGCCTCGCCTGGCGTCTCCGAATCGACATCGTCGTCATCGGACATGTCGTCGGAGGTGGCGTCGGACGCTTCCATTTCGCCCGAGGGCTCTTCCTCGGCGGAGGATTCGGCCTCATCGGACCGCGACTGGTCGGCACCGGAATCGTCCTCGCCGCCGTCTTCGCTCTGCTCCTCGCCTTCCGGCTGATCGTCGTCCTGGTCCTCGTTTTCCTCGGTTTCCTGGTCGTCGCCCAGTTCCTCGGCCATTTCGAGCGAGGCCAGCATCTCACGCACGACGCGGGCGAAGGCCTGCTGGTCGCCAAGATTGCCGGCCAGATGGTCGAGGTCGGCGCCGGCCTTGTCTTCGACCCACTTGCGCCAGAGCTCGACCATGCGCTGGCCGCTCCTGGGCACGGGGCGGCCGGTCAGCTTTTCGCGCACGATCAGCGCCAGCGCTTCCTCGAGCGGCGCTTCGGACTGCTCGGTCACTTCGGCGAGATTGGCCTTGGTGTACTTGTCCTCGAGCATCGACGAGATGTTTTCGGCGACGCCCGCCATGGCGCGGCTGCCGATCGATTCGACACGGGCTTGCTCGACGGCGTCGTAGACGGCGCGCGCCTGCTTGCCCTCGGGCGCGAGGCGGGCGTGGATGCGGCTGTCATGGCAGGCGCGCTTGAGCGCCATCGAATCGCCAAGGCCGCGCGTCACCGCGATGTCGTTGGCAGTGGCCTTCTTCGGCAGTTCCGGCAGCCGGGCGCGGTTGCCGGAAAGTGCGGGACGCTCCTTGGCGAAGGCGATCTCGAACTCGTTGTCGCCCGAGATGGCGCGCATGCACACCGTTACGGCGCGCTTGAAGCCGTCGGCTTCCGAGCCCGTCTTGGATTTGTTGCGCGTGTTGTCGCCCGGGCCTGCCATCTGAGCCCGTTCTTATCCCAGCACGACGTTGGCCGCGGATTCCGGCAAATCCTCGCCGAAGGCGCGCTGATAGAACTCGGCCACGACCGAGCGCTCCAGCTCGTCGCACTTGTTCAGGAAGGTCAGGCGGAAGGCCATGCCGACATCGTTGAATATCTCGGCGTTCTCGGCCCAGGTGATGACCGTGCGCGGGCTCATGACCGTCGACAGGTCGCCGTTGATGAAGGCCGAGCGCGTCATGTCGGCGACACGGACCATCTTGTTGACGATCTCCTTGCCCTTGGCGTCGCGGTAGTGCTTGGCCTTGGCAATGACGATCGCCACTTCGTTGTCGTGCGGCAGGTAGTTCAGCGTGGTCACGATCGACCAGCGGTCCATCTGCGCCTGGTTGATCTGCTGGGTGCCGTGATAGAGGCCGGTGGTGTCGCCGAGGCCGACCGTGTTGGCGGTGGCAAACAGGCGGAAGGCCGGGTGCGGACGAATGACCCGGCTCTGGTCGAGCAGGGTCAGGCGGCCCGAGGCCTCAAGCACGCGCTGGATCACGAACATCACGTCGGGACGGCCGGCATCGTATTCGTCGAAGCACAGCGCGACATTGTGCTGGTAGGCCCAGGGCAGGATGCCGTCGCGGAACTCGGTGACCTGCATGCCTTCCTTGACGACGATGGCGTCCTTGCCGACGAGGTCGATACGGCTGACATGGCTGTCGAGGTTGACGCGGACCATCGGCCAGTTGAGGCGGGCCGCGACCTGCTCGATGTGGGTCGACTTGCCGGTGCCGTGATAGCCCGAAACCATGACGCGGCGGTTGTAGGCGAAGCCGGCGAGGATGGCCATCGTGGTGGCCTTGTCGAACAGGTAGTCCGGATCGACGTCGGGCACGTGTTCGCTTGCCGCCGAATAGGCCGGCACAACCATCTTCGAATCGAAACCGAAGGTGTCTTTCACCGACACCGTGGTGTCTGGCAGGTTGGTGATGTCGCGATCGACCTTGTTCATAGCGTCTCCACGCGCGAAGCCTCAGCTACGCCGGCAATCGAAAATTCTTCGGGGGCGGTCTTAAAGCCTTTTCCGGTCAGAGGAAAGTTGGAAAAAGGCCGCGCCCGCGGCTGGCTCAACACAATCCCGCCTGCTTGAGCACGCGATAGGCCTGGAGCACATCCCGGAAACGGTCTTCGGAACCCCGGTCGCCTCCATTGGCGTCGGGATGATGGCGTTTGACCAGTTCCTTGTAGCGCGCCTTGATGTCGGCGCCCGTGGCTTTGGTGTCGAGGCCGAGCGTCTCCAGCGCCTTGGCTTCCAGCGGCTTTGCCTTGCGCTGGCGCGGCGCACCCTGGGTGCCGAACATACCGTGCGGGTCGCGCATGCGATTGGTGTAGCCGGCGCGGCCGGAGCGCTGCTGGGCGAAATCGGGCGCCGAGCGTGCCGAAGCGTTGGAGCCGATGGTCCAGGTCGGCCGGTGCCCGGTCAGCGCCTCCTTCTGGAAACGCGCGATATCGCCGTCGGCGAGGCCGGAGAAATAATTGAAGCCCTTGTTGTACTCGCGGACATGATCGAAGCAGAATTTGAAATACTGCCCCTCCGCCATGCGGCCGACCGGCGCGCGATGCGTACCGGGCTCCTTGCAGCCGTCCCACTGGCAGGTCGGCGCGCGCGACTTCAATTCGGCTTCCGGGTCCGGGCGCACGCGAATCTTGTCGAATAATTTCGAGTTCGGCTTCATGTGATGTTATTTACCGCCTCTTGCTGCGGCGAAACAAGAATTGACATTTCCAGGATGATCGCCCTAACGCCTGATTTGCGGCCCAATTAAGCTGACGGCAGCGATTGGTGGCGACGAAGACACATGTGGTGAAAGGCAGACCCGATGTCCATACAGGCGACGATCGAAACGAAGCTGAACCAGGCATTTTCGCCGGAACGCCTTGTCGTGCTCAACGAAAGCCACCTTCACGCCGGCCATCACCACGTCGACGGCGGCCACGAGGCAGTCTTCGACGGCTCTGGCGAGACGCACTTCCGTATCCGCATCGTGGCTCCGGCTTTTGCCGGGATGAGCCGCATCGACCGCCACCGCGCGGTCAACGAAGCGCTCTCGGCCGAGCTCAAGGCAGGGCTGCACGCGCTGGCCATCGAGCCTGCCGCGCCCGGCGAAGCGACGCGCTGGTAGCCACCAGGTCATCTTCGCGCCGTGCGGATGCTCAACGATTCGCGGAGCGAGTGCTGAGTATCATCTGCCGGCGATGACCATCGTCAGCGCTGTGTCGGCTGCGGCTCCACCACAGCCGGCCTGATTCTGATCCGCGCCAGGCGGTTCTTGTCGCGCTTCATGACGATGAAGCGCTTGCCGTGGAAGGTGAACGCCTGCTTTTCCTCGGGAATCGACTGGGTCTCGTGAATCACCAGCCCGGCAATCGTCGTCGCCTCGTCGTCGGGCAGGTGCCAGTCGAGCGCCCGGTTGAGATCGCGGATCGGCACCGTGCCGTCGACGACCACCGAGCCATCGGCCTCCTGCTTGACGCCCTGGACGTCGATATCGTGCTCGTCGGCAATCTCGCCGACAATCTCCTCGATGATGTCTTCGAGGGTCACCAGGCCTTCGACCTCGCCATATTCGTCGACAACGACGGCGAAATGCTGCTTGCGCCGCAGGAAGGCGTTGAGCTGTTCCTGAAGCGTGGTCGTATCGGGCACGAACCACGGCTTGGACGCCACTTTCGGCACATCGACCTTTGAATAATCGCCCTCGACGTCATTCAGCGCGCGCAACAGATCCTTTGCGTGGACCACGCCGACGATGTTGTCGATGGAGCCGCGCCACAGCGGCATGCGCGTATAGGGGCTCTGCAGGATCTCGCGGACCAGCGCCTCGGATGCCATGTCAGCATTGACCGAACGCATATTGGTGCGGTGGACCATGACGTCGGAAACTTCAAGCTCATGCAGGTCGAGCAGGCCACCGACCTGGTCGCGGTCCTGCTTGACCACCTGGCCGTCGCGGTGAAGCTCGTCGACGGCCCCGCGCAACTCGTCGTGGCCGGAACGCTGCGGCGTCAGCGCAAACAACTCGTAGCCGAGCGCGGCCAGAATGCGGTCGCGGAATACCAGGAAGGCCAGGATCAGCCCCGCAAGAATGCCCGCGACGATCCAGCCAGCTTCGCTCATCCGCCGTGGTTTTCCTTGAGGAACGAGAGCACTTCCGAGGCCGGCACGTCCCTGGCGATGAGGGACTGGCCAATGCCGCGCGTCAGGATGAAGGTCAGCGCGCCGCGCGACACCTTCTTGTCCTGGGCGATATAGTCGAACAGCGCTTCCGCGTCGGGCAGGCTGCCGGGGATGTCCGCCATGCGCCAGGGCAGGCCAACATCGCGCAGGTGCGCCTCGACGCGTGCCGCATCGTCGGGGCTGGCCAGGTTGAGCCGGGCCGAGAAGCGATGCGCCAGGGCCATGCCGATGGCGACGCCTTCGCCGTGCACCAGGCGCTTGCTGTCATAGGCGGTCGCTGCTTCCAGAGCGTGTCCAAAGGTATGGCCGAGATTGAGCAGCGCCCGATCCCCGGTCTCGAATTCGTCGCGGGCGACCACTTCCGCCTTGGCGCGGCAGGACTGGGCGATCGCTTCGATGCGCGCCGAACCGCCGGAGAAGACCTCCCGCCAGTTCTTCTCCAGCCAGGCGAAGAAGTCAGGACGGTCGATCAGGCCGTACTTGGCGACCTCGGCATAACCGGCGCGGAATTCGCGCAGCGGCAGCGTGTCCAGCGCCGACGTGTCGGCCAGCACCAGCTTGGGCTGGTGGAAGACACCGATAAGGTTCTTGCCGCGCGGGCTGTTGATCCCGGTCTTGCCGCCGACCGAAGAATCGACCTGCGCCAAAAGCGAGGTCGGCATCTGCACGAAATTCATGCCTCGCCGCACGATGCCAGCGGCAAATCCGGTGAGGTCGCCGATGACCCCGCCACCGAGGGCTACGACCGCATCGCCCCGCTCGAGCCGGGCAGCGATGATGTCATCAACGACGGCCTGCAGATGCTCGAAGCTTTTCGTCTTTTCGCCGGCCGGCAGGGTGACCACCGCTGGCGCCGCCCCGGCGGCGGTGAGGCTTTCGACCAGCGGCTGGAGATGCGCGGCAGCGACGTTTTCGTCGGTGACGATGGCGGTGCGCGCCTTGGGCAGGCGCTGCTTGATGAGCTCGCCGCCCCGCGCGATCAGGCCCGGACCGATCAGAATGTCGTAGGCACGGTCGCCAAGCCCGACTTCGACAGTGACGACATCGCTTTCGCTCATTCGTGATCCTCCGAGACGTGTATGCTGCAGGGCCTGCACGGCGAGCCGAGGTGCTCGCAAAGCGCTTCTATGACCTCGCTGGCGATCGCTTCCTTACGGTCGTCGCGCGTCGGCACAGTGATGTCGGCCAGCGCATAGACCGGGTAGCGTTCGTCCATCAGCCTGGCCAGCACCGCCCGCGGATCGGCATTCTGCAACAGCGGCCGGTTCTGCTTCTTGGAGACGCGCTCCATCAGCAGGTCGAGCTCGGCCTTGAGCCAGACCGACACGCCGTGACTGCCGATCGCCGCGCGGGTCTGCGCGTTCATGAAGGCGCCGCCGCCTGTCGACAGCACCTGCGGGCCGTTTTCCAGAACCCGTCCGATGACGCGCTGTTCCAGCGCACGGAATTCCGTTTCGCCGTAGCGTTCGAACAGTTCCGGTATCGTCATCCGCGACACCGCCTCGATCTCGTGATCGCTGTCGATGAAGCCCAGCCCCAGCGCCTGCGCGACCTTGCGGCCGATCGCTGTCTTGCCCGCCCCCATCAGGCCGACAAAGACGACCGAACGCGAGCCAAGCCGCTCGAGCAACGCGGCGACCGAGGCTTCAGGCGATTGATTTTGGGCGTCGGGTGTCATGGCTTCCCTTTCGTCGGCGTATCGACATGAAAAGCCCGGTTGCGTCAAGCGCATCGCCCCCTTGTGCCCTTGAAATGGCGCAAACGGCGTCCCATAAGGGCACACGACTCAACGACACCGCGATCCAGGGCAGACGGGCGAACACATCGATGCCGACGCTATTCCGGTTCCTTGTCACGCTCGCGGTCCTGGCGGGCATCGCCTACGGCGCCATGTTTGCGCTGGTGATGTTCGTGGAGCCGAAGAAGGCCGAAATCACCGTCCGCATTCCGCCTGAAAAACTCGCGCCGAAAAAATGAACAGCGGCGCGCGCATCGAAGCGTTCCTTGAAATGATGAGCGCCGAGCGCGGCGCCGCCGACAACACCCTGTCAAGCTACCGCCGCGACCTCGAAGACGCTTCCGAACATCTCGGCGGCCGGTTGGCCACCGCCGATGCCGAGGGCATCCGCAGCTATCTCGACGACATCGCCGGCCGTGGCTTCGCCGCGACCTCGCAGGCGCGCAAGCTGTCGGCCATCAGGCAGTTCTTCCGCTTCCTCTATGCCGAGGGTTTGCGCGGCGACGATCCGACGGGAACGCTCGACAGCCCGAAAAAAGACCGGCCGCTGCCCAAGACGATGAGTGAAGCCGAGACCGGCCGGCTGCTCGACCGTGCTGCGGTCGAGGCGGCGGCTCCCGACAGCGGGGACATCCTTTCCGCTGCAAGGATGCATGCGCTTGTCGAGGTGCTCTACGCCACCGGCCTGCGCGTGTCCGAACTGGTCAGCCTGCCGCTGACCGTGGCAATGCGCGACGAACGCTTCTTTGTGGTCCGCGGCAAGGGCGACAAGGACCGCATGGTGCCGCTGTCAACCAAGGCCAGGGATGCCATGCGCCGCTGGCTTGCGGAACGCAACCGCAACCCGAAACTGGCGGAGAGCCCGTATCTGTTTCCCGCAGCATCAGAAAGCGGACATCTGCCACGCCAGGTCTTTGCCCGCGACCTCAAGGGCCTCGCCGCTCGCGCCGGCATTGCCACGGCGAAAATATCGCCGCACGTACTGCGCCATGCCTTCGCCAGCCACCTGCTTCAAAACGGCGCTGACCTGCGGGCCGTACAGCAATTGCTTGGCCATTCCGACATTTCGACCACCCAAATCTACACCCATGTGCTCGAAGAACGGCTGCTCAAACTGGTCAACGAGCATCACCCGCTTGCCGATTAAGGCCCATATCGCTATGTGAGTGCCTCATTCCATTGGCGCGGCACCGCTTTTGTCGGTCTCCCGGCGCCTCAAATTTTCAGCGTGGTAGTCCGCTCGCCAATGTACAATTACCTCGATTTCGAAAAGCCCGTCGCCGACCTCGAAGGCAAGATCCTCGAGCTCAAGAAGCTCGCCGAGAATGGCGAGGCGGTCGATGTCGGCGATGAGATCCAGCGGCTGGAAAAGCGTTCGCGCGATGCCCTGCGCGACGCCTACAAGGCGCTGACACCCTGGCAGAAAGTCCAGGTGGCGCGCCACCCCGATCGTCCGCATTGCCTCGACTACATCAACGGCCTGTTCAGCGATTTCACGCTTCTGGCTGGCGACCGCAACTTCGGCGAAGACAATGCCATGGTCAGCGGCTTCGCACGATTCCGCGGCGAACCGGTGCTGGTGCTTGGCCAGGAAAAGGGCTCCGACACCAAGAGCCGCCTCAAGCACAATTTCGGCTCGGTCCGTCCCGAAGGCTACCGCAAGGCGGTTCGCCTGATGGAGATGGCCGACCGCTTCCAGATTCCGGTCGTGATGCTGGTCGATACCGCCGGCGCATATCCCGGCGTCGGCGCCGAAGAGCGCGGCCAGGCCGAAGCAATCGCTCGCTCCACCTCTGCATGCCTCGGCCTCAAGGTGCCGTCGATCGCAGTCGTGATCGGCGAGGGCGGCTCGGGCGGCGCTATCGCCATTGCCACTGCCAACCGCGTGTTCATGCTCGAGCATGCGATCTATTCGGTGATTTCGCCTGAAGGCGCGGCGTCGATCCTTTGGCGCGACACGACGCGCTCTAAGGACGCCGCGACCAACATGAAGATCACTGCGCAGGACCTTCTCAACCTCAAGATCATCGACCAGATCATCGACGAGCCGCTCGGCGGCGCGCATCGCAACGCCGAGGCGGTGATTTCGGCGACCGGCGACCTGATCGCCAAGACATTCAAGGAATTCGCCGGTTCCGGCATCGATTTCCGCGAGCAGCGCCGCGAAAAGTATCTGGCCATCGGCCGCAGCCTCTGATTGTGCAAACTGCGGCCTGATCGGGCCGCAGCCCATTTTTCGCCACAAAATTGCCGCCTCGCCAAGTTCAATGAACTTGCCGTGAATTTTGCGCGCGTGGGACGGGCCTGGAACTTGCGGTAAGGAATTTTCAAGGTTAACGACCCTAAGGTCGAAGCAGTATCAGGACGGGCCAGCCACGGGCGCGGACGCGCCATCGCTGCAAACGAGACGACTTTAGACCAATGATCGCCAATATCGCACGTGCCGGATTTGTCCTCGCTGCCCTTGCGGTGGCCGGCTGTTCGGAATCTTCCGTGAACGATTTCGTGCCCCAGCATGCCAACCGGCAGCTCTCGCCCAGGATCATGGCCGAGATGAAGGCCAAGGGCATGAACAAGAGCTCGCCCGTACTGGCGCGCGTCTTCAAGGAAGAGGGCAAGCTGGAAGTCTGGAAACAGAAGACCAACGGCCGCTACGACATCGTCGCCAGCTACGACATCTGCAAGATGTCCGGCAAGCTTGGCCCGAAATTCACCGAGGGCGACCGCCAGTCGCCGGAGGGGTTCTACACGGTGCGTCCGGGACAGATGAACCCGAACTCCAGCTACCACCTGGCGTTCAACATCGGCTATCCCAACACCTATGACCGCGCCAACGGCCGCACCGGCTCGAACCTGATGGTTCACGGCGCCTGCTCGTCATCTGGCTGCTTCTCGATGACCGATGCGCAGATCGAGGAGATCTATGCCTTTGCCCGCGACGCGTTCAAGGGCGGCCAGACCGAGTTTCAGGTGCAGTCCTATCCATTCCGGATGACCGCCGCCAACATGGCGCGTTACCGGAGCGACCCGAACTATCAGTTCTGGACCATGCTGAAGGAAGGCTACGACCACTTCGAGATCACCAAGATGCCGCCGAAAGTCGACGTCTGCGAGAAGCGCTACGTCTTCAACCGTATCCCCGAGGCCGGTGCCAGCTTCAATCCGACCGGCGCCTGCCCCGCCTACACGCAGCCGCAGTCTCTGCAGACGGCCTACCAGTCGTATAAGACCCAGTATGACAGCGCCTTTGCCGGCGCAGCAGGCGGCGAAGCCCCGAAGCCGACCATCGCAGGCATCAAGGAAGCCAATCTGGTGTCCGACTGGACCAAGCGCCGCGCCCGCGGCGAGCGCGTGACCATGGAACCGCCGGCCATGGCATCGGATGGCTCCGTCGTCCAGACGACAGCAAGGATGGGCCGCATCGATTCCGCCGAGGGTCGCCGCATGGCGGCGCTTGAGGCAGAGCAAGCCGCCAAGACGAAGGCCGCCGAGCAAAAGCTTGCAGCAGCCGAGGCAGCGAAGGCCGCCAAGATCGCTGCCGCTGAAGCTGCCAAGGCAGCCAAGCTCGCCGCCCAGCAGCCGGTGGCCACCGCCGGCGTGCCGTCACCGACCCCTGTTGTCGCCGAGGAGGCGCCCGCCCAGGCGGCGCAGGTCGCCCCGACCGAAGGCGACGGCGCCACCGCCAAGCTCAAGAAGAAACTGCTCAACCTGTTCGGCAGTTGATCGCGGTGAGCGCAACCACTGATATCTACGATCTCAGGGGGCTGAACTGCCCCCTGCCCGTGCTCAAGGCCAAGCGCCGCCTTGCCGATCTGGCCCCGGGCAGCCAGCTGTGGCTTGAAACCACCGACCCTCTTGCGGTGATCGACATTCCTGCCTTCTGCCAGGATGCCGGCCACAGGCTGGTCGAGACCACCGCCGTCGCTGGCGGTCATCGGTTTCTGATCGAGCGCGGAAGCTGATTTTCAAATCTCGGGAAGTGGTGCGTCCTTCGAGGCTCGCCCGTCAACTGAATCGCTGGTTCTGCCTCGCGTTGCGGGCTCGCACCTCAGGATGAGGACCGCTTGCGCCGGGCAACTGCGGAACGTTCGCGCCACAAGCACGCAACATAGCGCCGCCCCTCACCTGCCTGCCGGCATCCTCTCCCCGCAAGAACGGGGTGAGGATCGCAGCTTCCGCGTCCAGGCATCTTGAGAAGAGTCAGACATCGAGCAGGCCCTGGGATGAGATTGGGTTAGAGCGGTGCGCCTGCGCCCCTCTCCTCGTTCTTGCGGCGAGAGGCAGGGTAAGGGGCTGCGCCGACGTCCAAAATCATGGTACCGGCCATGCACCGCGGGTCCTCATCCGGCGAGCCTCGAAGGACGCAGCGACGCCCCTACCGCCCGGCGATTGCCAGCGGATTGTTCTCCATCGCCTCGCGGTCGGGCGTGTCGATGGCCGGCTTGTTGACGAAGGCGGCGAACAGGCGCTCGACATAATCGCGCGGCAGGTCGATGCCGATCAGCACGAGCCGGGTCCCGCGTACCGCATCGGGCCAGGCAGGCAGGCGCGCCGGAGGATGCAGCAGCTTCTGCACCCCATGGATCACCAGCGGCCGCGACCGGTCCTCGGCCAGTTCGACGATACCCTTGATGCGCAACATCTTGTCGCCCTGCGTCGACAGCAGCAGGTCGAGGAACATCTCGATCGTCGTGAACGGCAAGGCGCTGTCATGAACAAGCGTGAACGAGCCGACGCGGGCGTCGTGATGATGTCCGTGACCATGGTCGTGAGCGTGGTCGTGATGGTCATGCCCGTCGCCATGATGATGGTGATGGCGGTGATCATTCTCGGCCGCCTCGCCGAGCCAGCGGCGCACGTCGGCGGTCTTGGTCGCGGGATCGTACAATCCGCACTGGATGAGCTGCGTCATGGCGCACTCGCCCGCGGGGCGGATTTCGGCGCCCGGATTGATGCGGCGCAGCCGCTCCAGCAACGCCTCGGCCCAGGCCGGATCGTCAACCAGATCGGACTTGGTCAGCACGATAAGGTCGGCGACAGCGACCTGCTTGACCGCCTCGACATGGCCGTCGAGCGTCGCCGCGCCATTGACGGCGTCTACAACCGTGATGACGCCGTCGAGCCGGAAGGCGTGCAGCAGTGCCGGATGCCCCATGATCGACTGCAGCACCGGAACCGGGTCGGCCAGGCCTGTCGTCTCGATCACAACGCGAGCCAGCCGCTGGATGCGGCCGGTCTGGAGGCGGTCGACCAGGTCGGCCAGCGTGTCGACCAGTTCACCGCGCACCGTGCAGCACAGGCAGCCGTCGGATAGCTCGATCACCCCGTCAGACGCCTTTTCGACCAACAGATGGTCGATGGCGACGTCGCCGAACTCATTGATGATGACGGCCGTGTCGGCCAGCGCCGGATCCTTCAGCAGCGCGTTCAGCAGCGTCGTCTTGCCGGCGCCGAGAAAGCCGGTCAGCACCGAAACCGGGATTGGAAATGCTGCGCCGGGGTTCACGACCGCGCCTTCGTCGCAAGCGGTGCCGCTCCGGCCGGAGCGGGCATGTCCGGCCGCCATGTCGGCAGCGGCACGTCAGCTTGTTCGACAAGATCGCGCCCTGCCAGCGCCTTGGGCACCGGGCCGGTCGCGCCGCCGAGGCTGACCGTCACCCAGCTCCGCGGGCGCGTCATCTCCGGGATGATCGAGACCTTTTCCGGCGCCGATCCGGCCTCCGTTGGCGCCGGCCCGTCCGAGGCGGCATGCTTGGCCTTCGGCGAGCAAACCGCCTCGCGCATGTTGGTGACGATGTCGCGATTGTCGCCGTAGGGCACGAGCCCCATCACGCTCATCGAGCTTCCGTTGCGGCCGAAGCCGCCCTGCAGCATCTTGGCGGCGTCTTCGGCGCGGTCGTCGGGCGAGGTCGCGCCAAGCACGATCGCTGCAAGCGTTCGCCCGTCGCGGCTGGCGGAGGCGATCAGGTTGAAGCCCGATTCGCAGACGAAGCCGGTCTTCATGCCGTCGGTGCCCGGAAACCGGCCGACCAGCGGATTGAAGTTCTTGAGCTTGGCCTTGCCGGCAATGATGCCCTCGATGTCGAAATAGGATTCGTATTGCGGATACTCGAGGCGGATTGCCCGCACCAGGATCGCGAGATCGCGGGCCGTCGTGTACTGCTCGGGATCGTGCAGGCCGTTGGCGTTGACCCAGTGGCTGCCGGTCATGCCGAGACGCCGGGCTTCGGCGTTCATGCGTTCGGCAAACGCCTCGGTCGAGCCGCCGACATTCTCGCCGATCGCCGCGGCGACGTCGTTGGCCGACTTGACCATGATGATCTTCAGTGCATTGTCGAGCGTCAGCACGGATCCGGGCTTGTAACCCATCTTGGCCGGCGGGAAGGCCGCCGCCCGCTTGCTGATCTTGATCGGCGAGTTCAGCGCCAGTTCGCCTGCCTGGACGGCGCGAAACGTCGTGTAGGCCGTCATCAGCTTGGTCAGCGACGCCGGATGCCAGCGCATGAAGGCCTCCTGGTGCTCGATCACCGCGCCGGAATTGATATCGAAAAGCAGCGCCGGATTGGCCGCGGCCGAGCCCACGCCGATCATCGTGGCGGCTGCAAGACCAAGGAACGTGCTTTTGACGAACTGCATCTTCATCATCAAATCCGAAATAGCCTCTTGCCGATCATAACCGGCCGTCCATAAGATTTCCGTAAACCGGGATGGCAACGCGCTGGCCGGTCAAAAGCCATGGCCACGACGTCGCCGCCGCTGCTAAATAGCCTATGTGACGTCAAGATGGCAGAGCTTGCACGATCACAATTGCGAATCCGGACCGCTGGTCCAACAAACAGGAAGTCGAGACAAATCATGCCGATCCTGAACCGAGCCGCCGAAATGCAGGAAGAAATTGCTGGCTGGCGCCGCCACCTGCACCAGAAGCCTGAGCTCAATTTCGACGTCTTCGAAACCGCCGACTTCGTCACCGGAAAGCTGAAAGAGTTCGGCTGCGACGAGATCGTCACCGGGCTCGGCAAGACCGGCGTGGTCGGCATCATCAAGGGCAATCTCGGCAAGGGTGGCGTCGTGGGCCTGCGCGCCGACATGGACGCGCTGCCGATCGAGGAGATCACCGGCAAGCCCTACGCCTCGACCGTTCCGGGCAAGATGCACGCCTGCGGCCATGACGGCCACACCGCCATGCTGCTGGGTGCGGCCAAATATCTCGCCGAGACGCGCAATTTCGCCGGCGACGTCGCCGTCATCTTCCAGCCCGCCGAAGAAGGCGGCGGCGGCGGCAACGAGATGGTCAAGGACGGCATGATGGAGCGCTTCGGCATCGAAAAGGTGTTTGGTATGCACAACATGCCAAGCCTGCCCGTCGGCCAGTTCGCCATTCGCCCGGGCGCCATCATGGCCGCCACCGCCGAATTCACCATCACCGTCACCGGCAAGGGCGGCCATGCCGCCATGCCGCACCACGCCATCGATCCGATTGTCGCCGGCAGCCAGTTGGTAACCGCCCTTCAGGCCATCGCTTCGCGCTCGACCGACCCGGCCGAGGCCATCGTCGTCTCGGTGACCAAGTTCAACGCCGGCTCGGCCTACAATGTCATTCCCGAGCACGCGGTGCTTGCCGGTACCGTTCGCACGCTGAAGAAGGAGGTGGCGAAGCTCGCCGAGGCGCGCATGCACGCCATCTGCCGCGGCGTCGCCGAAGCCACCGGCACTGCCATCGAACTCGACTACGATGCCAACTATCCGGTCACCTTCAACCACCCCGACGAGACGGTCTTTGCCGGCGATGTCGCAGCGGCAGTCGCCGGCGAGCCCAAAGTGCACCGGGAAATCCAGCCGCTGATGGGCGGCGAGGATTTTTCCTACATGCTGGAAGCACGCCCCGGCGCCTTCATCTTCATCGGCAATGGCGACAGCGCCAACCTTCACCACCCGGCCTATGACTTCAACGACGAGGTCATCCCGCACGGCGTCAGCTACTGGGTGCGCCTGGCCGAGACCGCCCTCGCCGCATAACGCCTCCGAAACGCGTCCAGGGCTGCAACGCCGCCCTGGACCCGTTCGAATTTCGTCGCATCGGGCGCGGTTTGGCCTCTCAGACCAAAGCCCGGCAAAAACCGTTGGCGAATCCGCCGGAAGCCGCTATGTGTGCTGCCGAGTGGTCCCGTAGCTCAGTAGGATAGAGCGGCAGATTCCTAATCTGTAGGTCACAGGTTCGATTCCTGTCGGGATCACCACTCAAGCCCTTCAAATCATTGGCGTAATCGAGTTGGTGAAAATCCGCTGCATGTAGCAGTTCGTTGCATTTTCAGTTTACGCCAACTTCATGCCAATCGCGCATTCGTCCACCCATTTTGCAGCGTTGCGATTCGAGGCGGGCATCGATGATGCGTCATCTCCTGACCCGGGCAACACGGCGCGGCGGCATCAATCCGCAAGCAGCCGGGCACGCGGCGTGCGAATGGAGGAGTTTCCTGAAATCGATCAGAGTATCTTGAAAGACAGGCGCCCCAATCTGTGCGCCTATCTTCATTCGTGAATCAACTGGGCGGAATGCGCGTGGGTATCGATGCGCCGTTGGAACCTGCGGAATTCCAACGAGATACCCTGGGCACCGGCATCCCACCCGGATGGTTGTAATTGCGAGGGGGTTTCCATGCTCGGTGCGGTCAGGTCGCAGCGTTCAACGCTGATCTATTTCACTGGTGAGCTGACAGATCGGTTCGCCGCTGTGCCTCGGATGCAGGACGCAAGCGTCGCGGAGGCGAATCGCCTCAACAGAGCGCATCTCCATCGTTGATTTAAGCAGGATTTTTCTGGCCGGCCGGCGCCGCGGGTCCCTCTCGGGCTTTGCGCGCCTGCCGCGGGAATCCGACATCGGCAACGAGCGCACACCCGCCACGCAGGGATATTGCGGCCAGGACGGTCGCCGCTCGGGACGGACTTTAAGAGGGAATTGAGGTACATGCAGGACGTCTCGACGGCCCACGCTCCAACAACAACACCGCGGTCGAACGTATCGTCGGCAACATCGCGTGACGTTTCTGCATGGCGTCGCGTGATGCGCGGCGGGCGCATGACCAAGTGGAAGGGCCAGGCCGCAAGTTTCGCGCCGAACGTTGCCGAGATCGTCAGCTTGATCTCGACCCGCGCGCTCCCTCTCGCGATTGCCTCGGCCCTGGCGGTCGGCACGGCGACAGCGGCGGTCGACCGCTACTGGGATCCCAACGGCACGACCATGGGGTATGGCGGCGCGGGTGCCTGGAACCTGAGCGGCGCCTTCTGGAGCCCCAGCAACGACGGCGTCAGCGGTCCCTATTCGGCATGGAACAACGGCACGCTCGATACCGCGATCTTTGGTGGAACAGCCGGCACGGTGACGCTGGGTTCGCCGATCACCGTAAATGGCCTTATATTCAATGTGGGTGGCTACACGCTGAGCGGCGGCGTCTTGACCCTGGGCGGCGTAACGCCGACGATTTCAACGATTGGCAGCAACACCGGGGTCACCATAAATTCGGTGATCGCAGGCTCGTCCGGCCTGACCAAGGCCCTTGCCGGGGTGCTGACGTTGAACGGCGTCAACACGTTCGTCGGCGACATCGACATTCTGGCCGGAACCCTGAGGGTGAACAGTGATGCGGCCCTGGGTGCGGCGGGCAATGGTGTGAAGCTGGCCGCAGGGGCAGGACTGAGCAGCAGCGGAAGCCTGGCCGGCCGCACGATCACCCTTTCAGGCGGGCAGGCCGCGATCAGCGGCGCCGGCGTGGGCGCGGCGCATTTTACGGGCGCCGGCGGACTGGCGGTGACCGGAACCGTCAGGCTCGACGACGACACCAACGACTACACAGGTGCCACTGGTATCGTTAGTGGCGGCGCGATCTATTTTGCAACCATCGGCGATATCGGCACGGCAAGCGCGCTCGGCGCACCCGTCGATGCGGCCAGCGGCACGATCTCGCTGGGGGTTGGCAGCAGCGCTGGTGCCACTGCCGTCTATACCGGCAGCGGCGGCAGTTCCAACCGAAACTGGCGGCTTGCCTCGTGGCAGTACGGGGCCTCCACCATCGCCAACCAGGGCACCGGGACCTTGACGCTGACCGGCAATATCGTCAGCGCTCATACGAATTCCAGTATCTCAGTCCGAAATATGACCTTCAACGCAGCCACTGCCGATATCGAGCTTACCGGCACGATCAGCAGCAACGTCGCCGGCGTCGGCGTGGTGTTTGGTGGCAGCGCGGGCCGTACCATCACCGTGACCGGGGACAACACCTTCGGTGGCGGCGTTGCGATCCAGAACGTGACAGTCCGGGCGAACGCACTGAAGGATATCGGTGTTTCCAGCACCCTGGGTCGGGGCACCAATATCAACCTCGGCAACGGAACGCTGGTCTATACGGGTACTGGCGACAGCAGCAATCGCAACTTCGGAGCTGGCGGCCAATCGATCCTCGCCAATGACGGCACCGGCGCCCTGTCACTCAGTGGCAATATCTCCGTTGCGGCAGTCGCCGACAGGCTGACGCTTGGCGGCAGCTTTGCCGGCACAAACGCGCTGTCAGGCGTTGTTTCCGGAGCGGGAACACTGCGTTCCGATGGCGCCGGCACCTGGGTGGTGAGCGGGGCGAACACATTTACCGGCAACATCGTCGTGGACAGCGGCACGCTCAAGGCCGGCCACGCGGAGGCTTTCGGAACTGCGAAGACCGCGACCGTGAATGGCGGCACGCTCGATCTCGGCGGCTTCGACAAGACCTTCATCTCGCTTGCCGGAACCGGCGGCAGCATTGCGCTGGGCGGCGCGGAACTGACGGTGAAGGGGACGACCAGTTCCACCTTCGGCGGCGCCATCACCGGCAACGGCGACCTGTTGAAACAGGGCGCGGGCAGCCTGACCCTGACGGGCGCCAGCACGTTTACGGGCAACACCACCATCAATGGCGGCGCGATTTCGCTCGATTTCGCCAATGCCGCCGCGCCGGGGGACAATATCCTGTCGGCCACCTCGACGCTGAACCTGGCGGGCGGCGTGCTGAACGTCAGCGGCGCGGGCGGCGAAGCCAACACCCAGACGGTCAACGGCCTGAACGTCATTGCCGGCAGCAACAAGATCAACGCCCTGTCGGGGGCCGGCGGCAGCCTGACGCTCAACCTGGGCGGCGTCACCCGCACCGGCGGCATCGTCGATTTCGGCATGGATGCAGGCACCACCATCACCACCACGAGCGCGGCCCTTGGCGGCTGGGCGACGGTCAATGGCACCGACTACGCCAAGGTGGACGCGGGCAAGATCGTGGCCCTGGATGCCGGCGATTATGCCGAGAAGGACAATGCCGCGAACTGGCTGACCGGAGACATCGTCAGCGATACCGGAGGGTTGCCCGACACGGCATTCTTCGGCACCGTCAACGGCAGCCGGCATCTCGGCGGCCTGAAATACACGGCGGCCGCCGGCGCGACGGTAAATGTCGCAGCCGGCCAGACGCTCGGCGTCGACGGCACCATCATCGTGGCGAGCAGCGTCGGCACCGCCAACCAGGGCATCACCGGCGGACAACTGACCGGCGCCGCCAGCGGCGTGCTCGGCCTGCAGCACAACGGCGGCGGCACCTTCACCATCGAATCGACGATCGTCGACAATGGCGGCGCGACCGGCTTCACCAAGGCCGGCACCGGCTATGCGCTGCTCAGCGGCGCCAACACCTATACCGGCGCGACAACGCTGAGCGGCGGCACGCTGGCGATCAATTCGGTCGCCAATGCCGGCACGGCCAGCGCCATCGGCCAGGCCGGCGTCGATTCCTCCAACCTGGTGCTCGAAAGCGGGACGCTGCGCTATGTCGGCGCGACGGCCTCTACCGACCGCGGCTTCACGCTGGTCAATGGCGGGCCGTCGCGCACCATCGAAGTCGCGCTGGCAACGACCGACGTCACCTTCTCGGGCCTGGTGACCAGCCCCGACGGCTCGGGCTTCACCAAGACCGGCGACGGCACGCTGACGCTGGCCAACGCCGCGAACGACTATACCGGCGTCACCACGGTCAATGGCGGGACGCTTTCGGTGAACACGCTGGCCAATGGCGGGGTCGCCAGCGGCATAGGCGCTGCGTCGTCGGATTCGGCCAATCTCGTCCTGGGTGGCGGCGGGCGGCTGCGCTATACCGGCGGAACGGTCAGCATCGACCGCGGCTTCACGCTCAACACGGGCGGCGGCCTGGTGGATGTCTCCGCCGCGGCGACCACGCTCACCGTCGGCGGCACCGTGATCGGCGCCGGCGGCCTGACCAAGGAGGGCGACGGCACGCTGGTGCTGACGGGCGCCAATACATACACCGGCGGCACGCGCGTGAGCGGCGGCACACTGCGCGCGGGTTCGGCGCAGGCCTTCGGCAACGCGAACATGATGACGGTCGACACCGGCACCAGGCTGGAGCTTGGCGGCTACGACATCACCGTGGGCGGCCTGCTCGGCGGCGGCGTGGTGGATCTCGGCGGCAGGACGCTGACCACGGCGGGCCTGAGTGCCGTCTTCACGGGCCGGATCACCGGAACGGGCGGGTTCACGCGCGGGGCAGGCAGCCTGACGCAGGCGTTGCGCGGTTGCACCAGCGATTACACCGGCGCCACGACCATCTTCGGATCGTTGAGTTTCGACTGTATCGCAAATGGCGGGGGCGCGAGCAGCCTGGGCGCGTCAAGCGCAGCGTCCGCGAACCTCGTTTTGGGTAATAATGCCTTCCTGACGTATACAGGCGCGAGCGCGACTACTGACCGGGGCTTCACGCTTGCCGGTGCGGGCTATCTCGGCGTTACCAACGCCGCAACGACGCTTGAGTTCCAGGGCAATGTGGTGGGTAGTGGCCGCCTGAACAAGGACGGCGCAGGCACCCTGGTCCTGTCGGGCGTCAACAGCTTCAGCGGCGGCACCAATGTCAGAGGCGGAATATTGCGTGCTGGCTCAGCGACCGCATTGGGCGGCGGCGGGCCTGCTTCATTCTCCAACGTCGCGGGGGCAACGCTCGACCTGAACGGCTTCGATACGAGCGTTTCGATTCTTGTCGGTGGTGGAACGACCGGCGGCAATGTCGAGCTCGGCGGGGCGACCCTCACCATCTCGGCGGGCAATTCCTCCAATACCTCCCATTACGCGGGCGCGATTAGCGGCATCGGCAACCTTGTCAAAAACGGCACCGGGATCCAGAGGCTGACCGGCTGCGACAGCAGCTATAGCGGTAGCACGACGGTCAATGGCGGCTATCTGGACGTCGCGTGCCTGAACGACGGCGGCGTTGCCAGCTCGATCGGCATGTCCAGCGCCGACGCCAGCAATCTCGTCATCAATGGCGGGGCGCTGCGCTACATCGGTTCCGGCGGCAGTACGGATCGTCGGTTCACGCTGGGCGCTTCCGGCGGCAATTCGCTCGAATCCTGGGGAACGGGCGCGATCGACTTCACCAGCAGCGCGGCTGTCACCTTCGCCGCGGCCAATACCGCGCAGACGCTGACGCTCGCCGGCACCAACACCGGCGACAACAAGCTCGGCGCCCAACTGACCAACAACGGCACCGGCGTCACCTCGCTGACCAAGAGCGGCACCGGCACCTGGATCCTGACCAATCCGGGCAGCACCTATACCGGCGTCACCACGATCAGCGGCGGCGTGCTCGGCGTCGACAAGCTCGCCGACGGCGGGCTGGCCTCCAGCCTTGGCGCATCGTCGGCGGCCGCGTCGAACCTGATCATCGGCAACGGCTCGACGCTGCGCTACACCGGCGGGGGCGACACCACCAACCGCCTGTTCACGCTTTCGGCGGGTGTAACCTTCATCGAATCCTCCGGCACGGGCGCAATCGTCTTCACCGACACCGGACCGGTGACCCTTGCAGGCGCCAACCAGAACCGTACCATTGCGCTTGGCGGCACCAACACCGGCAACAACACGCTTGCCGGCTCGATCGGCGATGCCGGCACCGGCAAGACCATTCTCGCCAAGAACGACAGCGGCACCTGGGTGCTGACCGGCAACAACAGCTTTACCGGCAACACCGTCGTCAACGCCGGCACGCTGGTGCTGGGCAATGGCGGCACGACCGGCTCGATCACCAGCAACGTCATCGTTGCCGGGGGTGCGCTCGCCTTCAACCGCTCCGACAGCCACAGCTATGGCGGCCTGATCTCGGGTGCCGGCGGCATCAGCCAGATCGGGTCTGGGACGACGACCCTGACCGGCGCCAACAGCTACACCGGGGCGACGAACGTCAATTCAGGTACGCTGCTCGTTAACGGCAACCAGTCGGCCGCGAGCGGCCTGACAACCGTCCAGTCCGGCGCAACGCTTGGCGGCACCGGCATCATCGGCGGTGATGTGGTCGTCGCCGGCGGCACCATCACACCGGGCAGCAACGGCGCCGGCACGCTCACCATCAACGGCGACCTTTCGCTCGATGCGGCATCCAAGCTGGCCATGCAGTTCGGCCAGGCAGGCTCCGTCGGCGGGGCGCTCAACGACCTGATCGACGTCAAGGGCAACCTGACGCTCGACGGCACGCTGGATGTCTCCGCAACGGCGGGCGGCACCTTTGGCCCCGGCATCTACCGCATCATCAGCTACACCGGCGCCCTGACCAACAACGGACTGGACATCGGCACCCTGCCGAGCGGCACCGGCGTGGTCCAGACCTCGGTAACGGGACAGGTCAATCTTGTGGCCGGCGGCTCGAATTTCAGCTTCTGGGACGGCGATGCCGGCCCCAAGTTCGACGGCATCGTCAATGGCGGCAACGGCATCTGGCAGGCCGGTTCCGGCAACGGCAACGATAACTGGACGGAAGCCAATGGCCTGTTGAATGACAAGTACAGCGACGGCACCTTTGCCATCTTCGCGGGCACCGGCGGCGTCGTCACGATCGACAACGGCCAGGGTCCAGTGACGGCCGAAGGCATGCAGTTTGCGGCCGATGGCTATGTCATTGCTGGCGGCGTTCTCCAACTGGTCGGGCCACAATCGACCATCCGGGTCGGTGACGGCACGGTGGCGGGTGCGGGCATGACGGCCACCATCGACTCCGTGCTTGGCGGCAACACGGAGCTGGTCAAGACCGATGCCGGCACGCTGGTGCTGACCGGTGCAAACACCTACACCGGCGGCACCGCGATCAATGGCGGCACTGTCAGGATCGCCAGTGACGCCAATCTCGGTGCCGCCGCGGGCGGCCTGAGCTTCGGCGGCGGCACGCTCAATACGACAACGGACTTCGCCTCCAATCGCGCGGTCACGCTGGCCGGAGCCGGCACGATCAACACGGATAGCGGCACGTTCTGGACGTTGACGGGCGGCATTGCCGGCGCCGGATCGCTCACCAAGGCTGGTGCCGGTACGGTGATCCTGACGGGCGATGCTACGCATACCGGTGGCACAACGATCAGCCAAGGCACGTTGCAGATCGGCAATACCGGCACCACCGGTTCAATCGCCGGCGATATCCTTAACAACGGCGCCCTCGCCTTCAATCGCACCGCCAATTACAGCTTTGACGGCGTGATCAGCGGCTCGGGTTCGGTAACCCAGAACCAGGGAGTTCTGACCCTCACCGCCGATAGCAGCTATGGTGGCGCCACCGGGGTCAACCTCAGCCAGCTTCGTATCACCGCCGGCAACACGGTTTCATCGGGAGGTGGGTTGGGCGTCAGCCAGGGCGGGCTGACTGTTTCGGGTGTCGGCTCAACCTTCGAGGCCGCATCGATCATCGCGCAGTCGGGATCTTCGGCTGCGACGATCAACGTCGAAAATGGCGGCGTTCTGCGAGCGACGACAGGCGGACTGGTGCTTCGCAAGACAAGCCCTGTCGGAAGTTCGGCAGCAAATCTGAATATCTCCGGTGCTAGCTCGCTCGTCGAACTGGCAGGCGCGGTGGAAATTGCGGCCAACAGCGCAACGTCGATCGCGAACGCCATCATCAGCGATGGTGGCACCCTGACGTCGACTGGCACGAACCTGATCGGTGCAGTGGCGGGCAACAACACGGCTCCCACCGTCACGATCACGGGCGCGAATTCCAACTGGACGAGCACCGGCACGCTGGCGATGACCAACGGCAGCTTCTCGCTGCTCGACGGCGGCACGGCAAGCTTCACCACCGCTACGATCGGATCGGTGTCGGCCGCGCGACCGGCGTCGGTTTTGGTCTCGGGCACGGACTCGCGCTTCGCCACGACTGGCGGTCTCACCATCGGCACTGGTGCGGGTGCCGGCACGCTCACCATCGCCGATGGCGGCCTGGTCAGGGTGGGCGGTGGAACGTTTGCCATGGGGACCGGCAACGCCGCGCTGAATATCGGCGGCGCGGAAGGCGGGCCTGCTGCCCGTGCGGGCACGCTTGACGCTGGCGCTGTGACGATGGCCGCGCTCGGCAATCGTATCAACTTCAATCACAGCGATGCGAACTACACCTTCTCGTCCGCGATTTCCGGTCTGGGTTCCCTTCATCACAACGGCCCCGGTGAAACGGTGCTCACCGGCGCCAACAGCTATTCCGGCACAACGACGATCAACGCCGGCAGCCTCTACATCAACGGCGACCAGACTGGGGCGGCCGGGCTCACCACCGTCAATGCCGGCGGCACGCTCGGCGGCATCGGCACCATCGGCGGCAACGTCGTGGTCGCCAGTGGCGGCGCGATCAATCCGGGCGATCTCGGCACCGCGCCGGGCACGCTGAGCATTGTTGGCGACCTCACGCTCGCTTCCGGTTCGGTGCAGAATTTCAGCTTCGGCCAGGCCAATGTGCCGGGCGGACCGCTGAACGACCTGATCGATGTCGGCGGCAACCTGACGCTCGGCGGTACGCTGAACGTCGATGCCTCCGCCGGCGGCAGCTTCGACCCCGGCGTCTACCGCGTCTTCAACTACGGCGGCTCGTTGACGAACAGCGGCTGGACGGTCAACCTCCCCTCGCCGAACTTCTATGTCCAGACCTCGATCGCCAACCAGGTCAATCTGGTCAACACCGCCGGCCTGGCGCTGCGCTACTGGGACGGCGATGCCGGCCCCAAGAACAATGGCACGATCGACGGCGGAGACGGCGCCTGGCAGGCGGCTGCAGGCGGCACCGGCAATGACAACTGGACCGAGGACGGCGTCGCCAATGCACCGTTCGAGGATGCGGCGTTTGCCGTGTTCGCGGGCGCTGCAGGTACGGTCACGGTCGACGACAACCTCGGCGCGGTTAACGTCTCGGGCATGCAGTTCATCACCGACGGCTATTCGGTCGGCGGCGACGCGATCAATCTGGTCGGTGCACCCGATACAGTGATCCGCGTCGGCGACGGCACGACAGGCGGTGCCGGGACCACGGCCACCATCGATGCGGCCCTCAACGGCAATTCGCGTCTGGTCAAGTCCGACACGGGCACGCTGGTTCTCACCGGCGCCAATGGCTACACCAGGGGCACTCTGATCAGGGGTGGCGTGTTGCAGGTCAGCGCCGACGCCAATCTCGGCGCCGCCCTCGGCGGCGTGTCGTTCGACGGCGGCACACTGCGGACGACAGCCGATTTCTCGACCGACCGCTATGTCGCGATGGTTGGCGACGGAACGCTGCTCACCGATGCCGGGACCACGCTGGCGCTGGATGGCCCGATCTCCGGCGGCGGCAGGCTCACCAAAGACGGCGATGGCACACTGTTGCTGCTGACCGATGCAGTCCATCTCGGCGGCACCACGATTGCCGACGGCACGCTGCAACTGGGCAATGGCGGTACGCTTGGCAGCATTGCGGGTGACATCGTCAATGACGGGTTGCTCGTTGCCAATCGCTCCGACCTGATGGCTCTGGCTGGCGCCATTTCCGGCAGCGGCGCGTTCACGCAGACGGGAACGGGCACCACGGTTCTGACCGGCGCCAACAGCTATGCTGGTGCGACGAAGGTCGATGCGGGCGCCTTGCTCGTAAACGGAGACCAGTCGGCAGCGACGGGAGCGACAAGCGTCGCCAGCGGCGCTAAGCTCGGAGGCGCCGGCATCATCGGCGGCAATGTCTCCATCGCCAACGGCGGCATGCTCGAACCCGGCAGCGGGGCGGGTGTCGTCGGCACGCTGACCATCAAGGGCGATCTCGCACTGGCGGCAGGTTCGGCGCTCAACATGCAGTTCGGCGCGGCCAATGTCGCCGGAGGCACGCTCAACGACCTCATCGAGGTCGAGGGCGATCTCGTGCTCGATGGCACGCTCAACGTCTCGGAGACAGCGGGCGGCGCCTTTGGCGCCGGTATCTACCGCGTCATCAATTATGACGGCACGCTCACCGACAACGGCCTGGCGCTTGGCTCCATGCCCGCCGACAGCGACGTGTTCCTGCAAACGTCTGTGGCCAACCAGATCAATCTGGTGAACGGTGCCGGGCTGACGCTGAACTACTGGGACGGCGACGCCGGGCCGAAGTTTGACGGCGCAATCGCCGGCGGCGATGGCACCTGGCTCAACAAGCCCGGCAACGACAACTGGACGGATGCCACCGGCGCCATCAACGCCCCCTACGCCAACGGCTCCTATGCCATCTTCACCGGTGCCGCAGGCACCGTGACGGTGGACAACAGCCTCGGCCAGGTCGCCGCCACCGGCATGCAGTTCGCCACCGACGGCTACAGCATCGAAGGCGAGGCGCTGGAACTCACCGGCACGCAGGCAACGATCCGCGTCGGCGACGGCACGACGGCCGGCGCGGCGATGACGGCGACGATTGCCGCCGAACTGTCCGGGACGAGCCAACTGGTCAAGGGCGATGCCGGCACGCTGATCCTCTCCGGGGTGAACAGCTATGGCGGCGGCACCCTGATGGCAGGCGGCACCTTGCAGGTGGCGGCCGATACCGCTCTGGGCGCGGCCTCCGGCAGCCTGTCCTTCGACGGCGGCGCGTTGCAGACGACGGCGGACATGACGAGCGATCGCACAGTGACGTTCACCGGCGAAGGCACGTTCCTGACCGACGCCGCTACCAGCCTGACGCTCAACGGCGCGCTATCCGGCACCGGTGCGTTCAACAAGGCAGGCGACGGGAGGCTGCTGCTCACCGCCGACAGCAGCGCCTATGGCGGCGCTGCAAGCGTCTATGGCGGTACGCTGGTTGTGAATGGCGCGCTGGGTGGCACGCTTGAAGTGACCGTTGGTGGCCGGCTGGAAGGCACCGGCAAGGTTGGCGCCACGACCAATGGCGGCATCATCGCCGCCGGGCTCGGCGGTATTGGCACCTTGACCATTCAAGGTGACTACACCGGCAATGACGGTCGCATCGAGATCGCGACCGTGCTTGGCGACGACGCATCGGCGACCAGCCGCCTGGCGATCACCGGCGCCACCTCGGGCAATACGATCGTCGACGTGACCAATCGGGGCGGCCTCGGCGAGCAGACGGTCGAGGGCATCAAGATCATCGATGTCGGCGGCGCATCCAACGGCACCTTCGCGCTCGACGGCGACTATGTGTTCGGGGGCGAGCAGGCGATCGTCGCCGGCGCCTACGGATACCGGCTCTACAAGGGCGGGGTTTCGACGCCGACCGACGGCGACTGGTACTTGCGTTCCGCATTGCTCAATCCCACAGGGCCGGGCGAGCTCTACCAGCCGGGCGTGCCGATCTATGAAAGCTATGCCGGCTCGCTCCAACAGCTCAACAAGCTCGGCACGTTGCAGCAGCGTGTCGGCAACAGGGCCTGGGGAACCCGCACCGATGGTGCGCGCCTGACCGCCGAAGGGCAGACCCCGGCCGACAGCAACGGCATCTGGGCGCGCATCGAAGCGGCCCATGCCGAGTTTGAGCCGGAAATCTCGACGAGCGGTGCTGACTACAACGCCAATACGTGGAAGCTGCAGACCGGCATCGACGGGCTGCTCATGGAAACCGAAACCGGACGCCTGATCGGCGGCGTGTTCGCTCAATACGGCCTCGCCTCGTCCAGCGTCTGGTCGACGTTTGGCGTCGGTGGCATCGACTCCTCCGGAATTGGCCTGGGGGCGACGCTGACCTGGTACGGCGAAAACGGCTTCTACCTGGACGGCCAGGCGCAGGTCACGTGGTACGACAGCGATCTGCAATCGGCGACCGCCGGTCGCAACCTGGTCGAGGGGAACGACGGCATGGGCTACGGCCTCAGCATCGAAGCCGGGCAGCGCGTCGCCCTCTCCGGCAACTGGTCACTGACGCCGCAGGCCCAGCTTGCCTATTCCTCGGTCCGGTTCGACGACTTCACCGATACGTTCGGGGCCGATGTGTCGCTTGGCAGCAGCCGCAGCCTCGTGGCTCGCCTTGGTATCGCAGCCAACCATGATGTCGAATGGCGAGACGGAGACGGGCAAGTCACCCGCGCGCGGGTCTACGGCATTGCCAATGTGTACTATGACTTGCTGGGCAGGTCGGAGATCGACGTCGCCGGCGCCGCTTTCGCAAGCCGGGACGACCGCCTGCGCGGCGGTCTCGGAGTCGGCGGTTCCTACAACTGGGCCGGCGACAAATATTCGGTCTATGGCGAAGCGCACGTGAACACGAGCCTGGAGAACATCGGCGGCAGCAATGCCATCGGTGGTACCGTCGGCTTCCGGATGAACTGGTAGCGCCCGCCAGCTATGGAACCACATCGCGTCAGCGACGCTGTGGTAACCAATCCTCGATATCGATGGGCCAGGCTTGTAACCGCAAGGCCCATCGATGCCAAACTCACCAGAACGAGTACAAGAACACCATGAAGACCCCCAAATTTGCCCGGCATCTGCTGCTCGCTCTGAGCGCCGCGACACTAACGACCACAGCCATGGCCCAGACGGCCGAAGGCGTGCAGGGGCCGAGCACATTGTCCGAAACCTACGAGGCATGGACCGTGCAATGCGCCAACAGGATGGAAGGCGAACAGGCCAAACGCACCTGCCAGATGAGCCAGGAACTGTTGCAGCAAGGCACCGGCCAGCGCGTGCTGATGGTAGCAATCGGCAACACCGACCAGGGCGCCAGGGCGACAATGGTGCTGCCGTTCGGCCTGCGTCTGTCGGACGGCGTCAGCGTCAACATCGCCGAGGAGGAAGTCCTGCGCGGTGCCTATCGCACGTGCCTGCCTGCCGGATGTGTCTCCGAGATCGACTTGGCCGAAGAACTTCTCGGGAAGCTCGCGAACGCCGAGACCGCGAGCGTGCTGATGACTGCCGACAACGGCCAGCCAGTGAAAACCGACGTCTCGCTGAAGGGTTTCAAGCCGGCCTATCAGCGATTGGTCGAGTTGGCAGGCACAGGTAAGTGACCCTCTGAAACATGGTGAGGACCGTCGCTCGGCCTTCCTACCTTGTTTCAGCGCCGGCATTCCAACCCCAATAGATGGGGTCGGAGGTTTCATGCTCATTCGACGACGTCGGACGAAGCAGGCCCGGGTCAGATGTGGAGCGCGTGGCCGAGCGTGCGTAGCGCGGCCTCGAGGAAGGCTTCGCCCTGGGTCGGATGCGCGTGGATGGTGCCGGCGATATCCTCCAGGCGCGCGCCCATCTCGATGGCCAGGCTGAAGGCGGAGGAAAGCTCGGCGACGCCGGTGCCGACTGCCTGGATGCCGAGCACCAGATGGTTGTCGGCGCGGGCTACGATGCGGATAAAGCCGTCTTCCCCAAGCAGGGTCATCGCCCGGCCATTGGCCGAGAACGGGAACTGCGACGACTTGATCTCGATGCCCATTGCCTTGGCTTCGTCTGGCGACAGGCCAGCGGTGACGACCTCGGGGTCGGTAAAGCAGACGGCGGGGATCGAGCGCTTGTCCCAGCTGCGCTTGTGGCCGGCAACGATCTCGGCGACCATCTCACCCTGCGCCATCGCCCGGTGCGCCAGCATCGGCTCGCCGGTGACGTCGCCGATGGCATAGATGCCGCGCATCGAGGTGCGGCACTGCTCGTCGATGCGGATGAAGCGGCCATCGCGGTCGAGGTCGATCTCTTCGAGGCCCCAGCCCTCGACAAGCGGCTTGCGGCCTACAGTCACCAGCACCTTGTCGGCCGATATCTTCTGCTCGCTGCCGTCGGCGGCCTCGACCAGCAGCGCATCGCCCTTGGAGGAAATCCCCTTGGCCTTGGCGCCGGTCAAAACCTTGACGCCGAGCGCCTCGAGCCGCTTGGCGACGGGCCGGGTCAGTTCGGCGTCGTATTGCGGCAGGATGCGTGGCAGTGCTTCGACCACGGTGACCTTTGAGCCGAGCTTGGCAAAGGCGGTGCCGAGCTCGAGGCCAATATAGCCGCCCCCGACGACGGCGAGCGCTGCCGGCACCTGCTTGAGCGCCAGCGCTTCGGTCGACGAGATCACCGGCCCGCCGAACGGCAGGAACGGCAGTTCGACCGGGACCGAACCGGTGGCAATCACAATGGTCTCGGCGCGGATCACCTGCAGGCCGGTTTCGGTATCGACCTCGACGGTCTTGCCGTCGCGAAAGCGCGCCCAGCCCTGCACCGACTTGACTCGGGCCTTCTTGAGCAGGCCGGCGACGCCGGTTGTCAGGCGGCCGACGATGCGGTCCTTCCAGGCGACGGTCTTGGCGAGATCGAGCACAGGCGTCGACAGGCTGATGCCGAGCGGGCTGGTGCCCCCAGCCATCTCGCTTACCTTGAGATATTCGTCGGCGGCGTGGATCATCGCCTTGGAGGGGATGCAGCCGACATTGAGGCAGGTGCCGCCGGGCTTGACCGCCTCGACGATGACGGTGTCTATGCCGAGCTGGCCGGCCCGGATGGCGCAGATGTAGCCGCCGGGGCCGGCGCCGATGACGAGAAGCTTGCAGGAGATTTCCTTCACAGCCTCAGCCCTCCACGAAGATCATTGCCGGCGCTTCAAGCAGCGCCTTGAGGCGCTGGACGAAGACCGCCGCGTCCCAGCCGTCGATGACGCGGTGGTCGAAGCTGGAGGACAGGTTCATCATCTTGCGTGGCACGAACTGGGTGCCGTCCCACATCGGTCGGATCATGATCTTGTTGACGCCGACGATCGCCACTTCCGGATAGTTGATGACCGGCGTGGTGGCGACACCGCCCATGGCGCCGAGCGAGGTGATGGTGATTGTCGAGCCGGTCAGCTCCTCGCGCGTCGCCGTGCCCGCCTTGGCCGCATCGGCGAGGCGGTTGACCTCTGTCGCGCAATCCCAGAGGTCGCGCGCCTCGGCGTGTCTGACGACAGGCACCACAAGGCCGCCGGGGGTCTGGGCCGCCATGCCGATATGCACGCCGGCATGGCGGTGGATGACGCCGGCATCGTCGTCATAAGTCGCGTTGAGTTGCGGCTGCTCGGCGACCGCCTTGACCAGCGCCCGCATCAGGAAGGGCAGCAGCGTCAGCTTCGGCCTGTCCGGCTTCTTCGAGGCGTTGAGCTTGGCGCGCAGTTCCTCAAGGGCGGTGACGTCGATCTCCTCGACATAGGTGATGTGCGGGATGCGCGACTTGGCCAGCGCCATCTTCTCGGCGATGCGCCGGCGCAGGCCGATGACCTTGATCTCTTCGACCTCGGTTTTCGCCTGCAATCCGGCGGCGGGAACAGCCGCGCCTCGCGCTGCAAAACCGTCGAGATCGTCATGCGTGATGCGTCCGGTCGGTCCGGTGCCGGGGACCTGGCGCAGGTCGATGCCGGCTTCCTTGGCCCGCAGCCTGACCGCGGGCGATGCCAGCGGCCGCTCGCCCTCGGGACGTGGAAGGCCGATGGTCGCGCCCCGTGATGCAGGCCTGAGCGCCGCGGAAGATGCAGGAGCTTTCGTGGCCGGCTCCGCTTTCTTAGCCGGCACAGGAGTGGGTTTCGGGGGTTCTGAAACAGTGCCTTCGACTTCGGTTTTCGCCTCAGCCGGCGTAGCGGCAAGCTCGGCTTCGGCCGGTGCGCCGCCAGCGACCTTGATGCGCACGATCGGCGAGCCGACCGGAACCGTGTCGCCGATCTCGGCGCCGAGCCAGAGGATTTCGCCGTCGACCGGCGACGGAATTTCGACCGTCGCCTTGTCGGTCATGACGGCAGCCAGCACGGCGTCTTCGCGCACCAGGTCGCCGATCTTGACGTGCCATTCGACCAACTCGGCCTCGGCCACGCCCTCGCCAACGTCGGGAAGCTTGATGACATGTTCGCCCATGTTTCAGGCCCCCATCGTTTCGATCAGCGCTTCGCCCACCCGTTTCGGGCCGGGGAAGTAGTCCCATTCCTGCGCATGCGGATAGGGCGTGTCCCAGCCGGTGACGCGGGCGACAGGTGCTTCGAGGTGGTAGAAGCAGTTTTCCTGCACCAGCGACACGAGCTCGGCGCCGAAGCCCGAAGTCAGCGTCGCCTCATGCACCACCACGCAGCGGCGCGTCTTCCTCACCGAAGCGACGATGGTGTCGAGATCGAGCGGCAGGAGCGTCCTGAGGTCGATGACCTCGGCGTCGATGCCAGACTCCTCGGCTGCCGCCTGCGCGACATAGACCATGGTGCCATAGGCGAGAACGGTGACGGCGGAACCCGGCCGGCGGATCTCCGCCTTGCCGAGCGGCACGGTGAAATGGCCTTCCGGAACCTCGCCCAGCTCATGCTTCGACCAGGCCGTGACCGGCCGGTCGTGATGGCCGTCGAAGGGGCCGTTGTACAATCGTTTCGGCTCCAGAAAGATCACCGGATCGGGGTCCTCGATCGAGGCAATCAGCAGGCCCTTGGCGTCGAGCGGATTGGACGGAACCACCACCTTGAGGCCGGAAACGTGAGTGAACAGCGCCTCGGGGCTCTGGCTGTGGGTCTGGCCGCCGAAGATGCCGCCACCAGTGGGCATGCGGATGACGATCGGGCAGGTGAACTCGCCGTTGGAGCGGTAGCGCAACCGTGCCGCTTCCGAAACGATCTGGTCGTATGCTGGATAGACGTAGTCGGCAAACTGGATCTCGATGCATGGCTTGAGCCCATAGGCCGCCATGCCGACGGCGGCACCGACGATGCCGAGTTCGCTGATCGGCGCGTCGAAACAGCGCGACCGGCCGTACTTTTGCTGGAGACCTTGGGTGCAGCGGAACACACCGCCGAAATAGCCGACGTCCTCGCCGAAGACGACGACATTGTCGTCGCGGCCCATGGCAACGTCCATGGCGCTGCGGATGGCCTCGATCATTGTCATGCGCGGCATCGGCTACACTCCCGCCTTCTGGCGCTGGCGACGGAGATGCGGCGGCATCTCGGCATAAACGCCCTCGAACATGTCGCGCGTCGACGGCTTGCCGCCGGCATGCAGCGTGCCGTGGCTCTCGGCTTCCTTCTGCGCCGCTATCACCGCCTCGAGGATTTCCGCCTCGGTCTGCTTGTGGCGCTCGTCCGACCACAGGCCGCGGCGGATGAGGTGGTTCTTCAGCCGGATGACAGGGTCGCCCAGCGGCCACGCGTCCGACTCGGTCTTGGGCCGGTAGGCGGACGGATCGTCCGATGTCGAATGCGCGCCGACGCGATAGGTGACGTATTCGACCAGCGTTGGGCCGAGATTGTTGCGGGCGCGTTCCGCCGCCCACTTCGCAACCGCGTGGACGGCGAGATAGTCGTTGCCGTCGACCCGCAGCGCGGCAATGCCGAAGCCGAGGCCGCGCGCCGCAAACGTGCCCGAGCCGCCGCGAGCGATGCCCTGGAAGGTCGAGATCGCCCACTGGTTGTTGACGATGTTGAGGACGACAGGCGCCTTGTAGGTCGAAGCGAAAACGAGGGCTGCGTGGAAGTCGCTCTCGGCGGTGGCGCCGTCGCCAACCCAGCCGACCGCGATCTTGGTGTCGCCCTTGATCGCGGACGCCATCGCCCAACCCACGGCCTGGATGTACTGGGTGGTCAGGTTGCCGGAAATCGAAAAGAAGCCGTGATCCTTGGCCGAATACATGATCGGCAGCTGGCGGCCCTTCAGTGGATCCATCTCGTTGGAATAGATCTGGTTCATCATGTCGACCATCGGGTAGCCGCCTGCGATCAGCAGACCGGCCTGGCGATAGGTCGGAAAATTCATGTCGCCCTGAATGAGCGCCTTGCGGAAGGCGCAGCTGACCGCCTCCTCGCCCATGTGCTGCATGTAGAACGAGGTCTTGCCCTGGCGCTGGGCCATCTGCATGCGCGCATCGAAGGTGCGCAGCGTCATCATGTGGCGCAGGCCTTCGAGTTGTTCCTCGTCGGTCAGCGTGCCGGCCCACGGCCCGACCGCATCGCCCTCGCGGTTGAGCACGCGGATAATCGAATAAGCCAGGTCGCGGATCGTGCGGGGATCGACGTCGACCGGCGGCCTGTCGACCGAACCCGCCTTGGGGATCGGCACGTTGGAGAAGTCGGGCGTACCGCCCGGGCGCACTTCCGGCTCGGGCACGTGGAACTTGAGCGGGGCGGGATTGTCCGTCACGGATGCTCCTCCTGTCGCGCGCAGGCCAATCGGTCCTCCCTGCGCCGCAGACAATTTATGTCAGTAACGCTGACCTATTATCCGATCGCATCGGTAACCGCAATGGGGTCCCGACACCAGGACTTTGGCATTCTCTCGGCCTCTGCGAAAGGCCGTTGACAGCACCGGCATTCGTCGCCCATGTTGCCGGCCTCACCAGGGGGGTCCCGACAAGGGGCTGAGATACTGCTGGCTCGCGCAGCGCAGTGACCCGTTGAACCTGATCCAGTTCACACTGGCGTAGGGACGGTGCGAGGCGCAGCGGGCCGGTTCTTCCGGCTTTGGCATTCGGGTTTACGCCCGAAGTCCCCAGGCAAAACCTCTCCTCCTCCTCATCGCATGGACTGGGTCTCCAACCAGGAGGCTCACTCATGAATGCCCACACCCCGACCGTCACCGTTGGCGAACTTCCCGCGTCGCGAAAAGTCTACAAACCCGGCAAGCTGCACCCCGGCATCCGCGTGCCGATGCGCCAGATCTCGGTGCACCCGAGCGCCGGCGAGCCGCCCGTCACCGTCTACGATTCCTCGGGCCCCTACACCGACACCTCGATGAAGACAGACATCGAGCGTGGCCTGCCACGGCTGCGCGAGGACTGGATCGTCGCCCGCGGCGACGTCGAACGTTTCGAAGGCCGCGCGGTGAAGGCCGAGGACAATGGCTTCGTGTCGGGCGAACGACTGACGCCGGAATTTCCTGTCCGCAACGCGCCGCTGCGCGCCACCGGCGGCCGCGCCGTCACCCAGCTTGCCTATGCCCGCGCCGGCATTGTCACGCCCGAAATGGAATTCGTCGCCATCCGCGAGAACCTCGGCCGCGAGCAGCTCAGGGTGAAGCTTCAGCGCGACGGCGAGAGCTTCGGCGCTGCCATTCCCGATTTCGTCACGCCCGAATTCGTCCGCGACGAGGTGGCGCGCGGCCGCGCCATCATCCCCTCCAACATCAACCACCCCGAGAGCGAGCCGATGATCATCGGCCGCAATTTCCTGGTCAAGATCAACGCCAATATCGGCAATTCCGCCGTCACCTCGTCAATGGCCGAGGAGGTCGAGAAGATGGTGTGGGCGACGCGCTGGGGCGCCGACACCGTGATGGACCTGTCGACCGGCCGCAACATCCACAACATCCGCGACTGGATCATCCGCAATGCGCCGGTGCCGATCGGCACGGTGCCGCTCTACCAGGCGCTCGAAAAGGTCAACGGCATCGCCGAGAACCTGACCTGGGAGGTGTTCCGCGACACGCTGGTCGAACAGGCCGAACAGGGCGTCGACTACTTCACCATCCATGCCGGCGTCCGCCTGGCCTACATCCACCTGACCGTCGACCGCGTCACCGGCATCGTCTCGCGCGGCGGCTCGATCATGGCCAAGTGGTGCCTGCACCACCACAAGGAAAGCTTCCTCTACGAGCATTTCGAGGAGATCTGCGACATCTGCCGCACCTATGACGTCGCCTTCTCGCTCGGTGACGGCCTGCGACCCGGTTCGATCGCCGACGCCAACGACGCCGCCCAGTTCGCCGAGTTGGAGACGCTGGGCGAGCTGACCAAGATCGCCTGGGCCAAGGACTGCCAGGTGATGATCGAGGGCCCCGGCCACGTGCCTATGCACAAGATCAAGGAGAACATGGACAAGCAGCTCGAGGTCTGCGGCGAAGCACCGTTCTATACGCTCGGGCCGCTCACCACCGACATCGCGCCGGGCTACGACCACATCACATCAGGAATCGGTGCGGCGATGATCGGCTGGTTCGGCACGGCGATGCTTTGCTATGTCACGCCCAAGGAGCATCTCGGCCTGCCTGACCGCGACGACGTCAAGGTCGGCGTCATCACCTACAAGATCGCCGCACACGCCGCCGACCTTGCCAAGGGCCATCCGGCGGCCAAGGTCAGGGACGATGCGCTGTCGCGGGCGCGCTTCGAGTTCCGTTGGGAGGACCAGTTCAACCTGTCGCTCGACCCGGAAACGGCGCGCTCCTTCCACGACCAGACCTTGCCCAAGGAAGCGCACAAGGTGGCGCATTTCTGTTCCATGTGCGGGCCGAAATTCTGCTCGATGCGGATCTCCCACGACATCCGCGCCGAGGCGCAGAAGGAAGGGCTGGCGGCGATGGCGGCAAAGTATCGCGACGGCGGCGACCTCTACATGGCTGTCGAAAGCACAGAGCCCGCGGAGACAGCAGGCCAGCCATGAAGGTGCTGATCCGTGGCGCGGGCGTCGCCGGGCTGACGCTCGCGTTTGAGCTGGCGACACGCGGCGCAAGCGTTACCATGGTCGAGAAACGCAGGCAGGTCGCCGGCAATGCCTCATGGCAGGCCGGTGGCATGCTGGCGCCCTGGTGCGAACGCGAGAGTGCCGAGGAGGCGGTGCTCTCGCTTGGGCGTAGCGCCCCCGACTGGTGGTCGGCCGCCCTGCCCGGCCACGTCATGCGCAACGGCACGCTGGTCGTCGCGCCAGCTCGAGACGTCGCCGAACTCGACCGCTTCGGCCGCTGCACGTCGGGGTTTCGCGAGCTGGATGCCGAGACGATCGCCGCGCTCGAGCCGGACCTCGAGGGACGTTTCGGGCGCGCGCTGTTCTTCACCGAGGAAGCGCATCTCGACCCGCGCAAGGCGCTGCTCGGGCTGCAGGAAAAGCTCGTGCGGATGGGCGTGCGCTTCGAATTCGGCTACGGCTCCGTGCAGGCGCCCGGCAGGGCGGACGTCGAGGCCGACTGCACCGGCATGGCCGACGCACGGCCGGGTTTGCGCGGCGTGCGCGGCGAGATGCTGGTCCTCAGGACGTCTGAGGTCTCGCTGGCGCGGCCGGTGCGGCTGTTGCACCCACGCGTGCCCGTCTATGTCGTGCCGCGTTCCGGCAACCTGTTCATGGTCGGAGCGACGATGATTGAAAGCGATGTCGGGGGATCCATCACCGCGCGCTCGGTGATGGAACTGCTCAACGCCGCCTATGCGCTGCATCCCGCCTTCGGCGAGGCCGAACTGGTCGAGACGGGTGTCGGTGTGCGTCCCGCCTTCGCTGACAACCTGCCGCGCGTCGAGCGCAATGGAAAAGACATCCGTATCAATGGCCTCTATCGCCACGGCTTCCTGCTCGCGCCTGCGATGGCGCGGCAGGCGGCCGACATGATCCTGGGCCAGGAGACGAAGAAGGAGCGCGCCCATGAAGCTCACCATTAACGGCGAAAGCCACGAGGTCGCGGCCGCCACGCTCGCCACACTGCTCGCCGAGCTCGACTATGACGGCGGCTGGCTCGCCACCGCCCTCAATGGCGAAGTGGTGCCGGCACGGGAACGCGGCGGCTGCGCGCTGGCCGAGGGCGACCGTATCGAAATCCTCGCGCCGATGAAGGGTGGGTGAGGCATGCACTCGTCACCTTTCCCCCTCACCCAGCCTCCGCTTCGCTCGGCCACCCTCTCCCCGTTGGGGAGAGGAGGTTTACGCCCGACAGCGCCAGACCTTCGTCGACCCGCGTCGCCGGTAGAGCGCCGACATCCGACGATCTCTTCTCCCCAACGGGGAGAGGGTGGCCGAGCGAAGCGGAGGCCGGATGAGGGGGACCTTCTCGAACAACTGTCCCAACTCCAGCTCACGGAGCCTGACCCATGCTGAAACTCTATGACATCGAGGTCTCGTCGCGCCTGCTGCTGGGCACCGCCCTCTACCCCTCGCCCGCCATCATGGCTGAGGCGATCGGCGCGTCGGGCGCCGACATCGTCACCGTGTCGCTGCGCCGCGAGGCCTCGGGCGGCAAGACGGGCGGGCAGTTCTGGTCGCTGATCCAGTCGCTTGGCGTGCGCGTTCTGCCCAACACCGCCGGCTGCCATTCGGTCAAGGAAGCGGTGACCACGGCGCGCATGGCGCGCGAGGTGTTCGGCACCAGCTGGATCAAGCTCGAGGTCATAGGCAACCACGACACGCTGCAGCCCGACGTGTTCGGGCTGATCGAGGCAGCGAAAATCCTAGCCGCCGAGGGCTTCGAGGTCTTCCCCTACACGACCGACGATCTGGTCGTCGCCGGGCGGCTGCTCGATGCCGGTTGCAAAGTGCTGATGCCGTGGTGCGCGCCGATCGGCTCGGCCCGTGGCCCGCAGAATCTCGATGCCCTGCGCAGCCTGCGCGGCCATTTCCCCGACGTGCCGCTGATCGTCGACGCCGGCATCGGCCGCCCGTCGCATGCGGCCACCGTCATGGAGCTTGGCTACGACGCAGTTCTGCTCAACACCGCCGTCGCCAAGGCTGGCGATCCCGTCGCCATGGCCGCTGCCTTCGGCAAGGCGGTCGACGCGGGACGGCAGGCATTCCTCGCCGGCCCGCTCGAACCGCGCGACATGGCCGTCCCCTCAACCCCCGTCATCGGCATGGCAGCGTTCTCATGAAGCTCGACCCGTTCTACCTCATTGTCGATTCCGCCGCCTGGATCGAGCGCCTGGTGCCGTTGGGCGTGAAGCTGGTGCAACTGCGCATCAAGGACATGGACGAGGCCGGCCTGCGCCGCGAAATCCGTACGGCGAAGGCCGTTTGCGGACGCCACGGCTGCCAGCTTGTCGTGAACGACCATTGGCGGCTTGCAATCGAGGAAGGCTGCGACTTCGTCCATCTCGGCCAGGAGGACCTCGCCGAGGCCGACGTTGCAGCGATCCGCCGCGCCGGCATGAGGCTTGGCCTCAGCACGCATGACGACACCGAACTCGACACGGCGCTTGCCGCTGGGCCAGACTATGTCGCGCTCGGTCCCGTCTATCCGACCATCCTCAAGGCGATGAAGTGGGCGCCGCAAGGGCTCGACCGCATCGCCGAATGGAAGCGGCGTGTCGGTGCCACACCGCTCGTCGCCATTGGCGGGCTCAATGTCGAGCGCATCGCAGGTGTCTTCGCCCAGGGCGCCGACAGTGCTGCCGTCGTCACCGACGTCACGCGCAACGCCGCCCCGGAGGTCCGGACGCGCGAGTGGCTGGCGGAGACGGTTCAGTGGCGATGACCCCGCATGTGCTCATCGTGGCCGGCTCGGATTCGAGTGGCGGCGCCGGCATCGTCCGCGACGTTGAGACGGTTTCCGCGTTCGGGTTGCGCAGCAGCGCCGCCGTCACAGCGGTGACGGTGCAGACGCATGCCCGCGTCGAACGGATCGAGCAGATGCCGCCCGAGCTCGTCGCCGAGCAGATGCGCGCGGCGTTTGCGGCCAGTTCGACGTCAAGCAAGATACCCCCACCCCCAACCCCTCCCCACAAGGGGGAGGGGGACACTTGCGTTCACCCGTCCAACGTGACGGCTCGTTCGACGCGATCCGGGCTGGCGATCCCGCCAAACAATCCCCCTCCCCCTTGTGGGGAGGGGATAGGGGTGGGGGTATCCCGCGGGCAAAGGGAGCCGAGCGTGGAACTGCATGCCAGCCACATCGCCTCGGTCAAGATCGGCATGCTGGGAACGGCTGCCACGATCGAGGCGGTCGTCTCGGTGCTGGCGAGCAGCAAGCCAGTCCCAGTCTTGCTTGATCCCGTCCTTGCATCGACCTCCGGCCGCGCGCTTCTGGACGATGATGCGATCGACGTCCTCAAGCGCAAGCTGTTCCCGCTCTGCCGCTTGGTCACGCCAAACCTGCACGAGCTCGCACTGCTGACTGGCCGGCCGGTGTCATCGTCCGAGCAGCATGTCGTTCACCAAGCGAAACTGCTGCTGGAAACAGGGATGCAGGCGGTGCTGGTCAAGGGTGGTCACTCTGGAGGCAACCGCTCGGTCGACCTGCTGCTGACAGCCGATGGGATGCAGCAAGTGTTTGATGCTCCCCGCCTGATCGCCACGATGCGCGGCACAGGCTGCATGCTGGCGAGCGCCGTCGCCGCCAATCTGGCGCTCGGCGAGACCCTGGAAGCCAGCGTCTGCAAAGCCAAGCGCCATGTCTTCACGCGGCTTGCAGCCAGTCTGGCAGCCTAGCCGGTCGGCCTACGCCCAGGGATCGCTCACCCGTGGCCACAGTGGACGCGTGAGCCTGGTGTAGTTGGTCTCCCGCGGGTTGCTCGGATACGAGCTCGGCGCATCGACATAGATGATCTGGGCCGCGATCGGCGCAAAGCCGGCATAGAAATGATTGGTCGACTTGATCAGCAGCACGTCCTTGGCCACGGGATCGACGCCGAGGTTTGAGAAGATGTCGGGTTCGAAGGTCTGTGTTCGGTTGGTGTTCAGGATGACGTCGACCTCGGTGCCCTCGATGCGGACCAGCGCCGTTGCCCCGAGCGTCACACGGCTCGGCCCGAAGCTTTGCCAACCCTCGTCCACCACCTTCAGCACCTTGACCGTTGCGTCGATCGGCTCGCCGGCCTGCGGCCCTGCCTTGCCGCCAAAGCGCAGGCCGATGACAGCCCCCTCGCCCGCCGCGTGGCAGAAAGTGACGGCGATCGGATCCCAGATCGTCGCCACGCCGACCTTGCCAATGCCGCGCTCGAGCAGGCGGCGCAGCACGACAGTGCCGTCGCCGGCGACACCGCCGCCCGGGTTGTCCCAGACATCGGCGATGACGCCCGGCTTGGCCGGGTTGGCGGCATGGGCCGCCAGCGCCTGGTCGATGCCGGCATCGACGCCGACCATCTCCATCGCCGTCTTTTCCCGCATGGAATAGAGCTCCATGCCGAGCCGTTCGGCCAGCGCATCGCCCTTGGCCTTGTCGTTGTCGGTAACGACGACGATGCGGGTTCCCATTTCCGGCACGTCCGACGCCATGAAACCATGGATGACCGAGACCGACAGGATGCCGTCCTTGCCGTGCAGCGCCTTGATGCGGTCGACGAAGGAACGCATCGGCTCGCGACTGGTGGGAAACACCGTGATCATGCGGCAATCGAAGGTCGAGATTTCAGGCTTGATCTCGCCTCTCGCCGCCGCAAGCCCGAGCTCGACGACATGCTCGCCGCGCTCGTAGAAATCGGTGTGCGGAAACTCCAGGAACGCCGCCAGCACGTTGCAGGCCGCCACGCGCTTCGGCGTCAGGTGGCTGTGCGGGTCGAACTCGCAGGCGACCACGACATCGGCCCCGGCGATCTTGCGGACGCGGGCCAAAAGGTCGCCTTCGCAATCGTCATAGCCCTGCGCCACCATGGCGCCGTGCAGGCCGAGGATCACGGCATCGACAGGCAGTGCGGCTTGCAGCTGGCCGAGGATTTCGTCGCGCAGCGCCTCGAAGGTCTGACGCTGCACCAGCCCGCCCGGCTCGGCCCATGTGGCGGTGCCCTCGATGACGGTCAGCCCTTCGGCCGCCGCCCGCCTGCGCAGCGCGACGATCGGCGACGAACACAGCGTCGGCGTCTCCGGATGCTCACCGGGGCCGGCATAAAACGCCATCTCGAACGACGCCCGGTCGGTCGGCACCGGCGAGAAGGTGTTGGTTTCGGTCGCCAGCGAGGCGGTGAAGATGCGCATCAGATCGTTTCTCTTGTCATTGCGGGAGCCAGCCCTGTTTACTTGACGGCCCCGAGCGCCAGTCCGCGCACGAGATAGCGCTGCAGCCAGACGAACAGGATGGCGACGGGCACCGTGGCGAGCAAGGTCGCGGCCATGACGTAGTGCCATTCGACCGTGTAGCGGCCGGCGACCAGCGAAAACACCTGGATCGGCAGCGTGTAGCTGTCCTGGCTGCGCAGCATGGTCAGCGCCACGACGAACTCGTTCCAGGCATTGATGAAGGTGAAGATCGCCGTCACCGCGATTGCCGGCACGCAGAGCGGCAGGAACACCTTGCGCAGGGTGAGCAAGCGACTGCCGCCCTCCATCCACGACGCCTCCTCGAGATCGCGCGGGATGGTGTCGAAATAGCTCTGCAGCATCCACACGGTGAAGGCGATGTTGAAGGCCATGTAGACGCCGCCGACAGCGTTCAGGCTCTCGATCAGGCCGAAGGCGGCGAGCAGCCGGAACAGGCCGAGCACCAGCACGATCGGCGAGATCATCTGCGACACCAGAAGAAACTGGCGGAAGGCGCCATGGCCGGCAAAGCGGAAGCGCGACATGGCGTAGGCTGCGGGGATTGACACCGCGATGGCGCCGATAGTGGCGATCAGCGAAACATGAAGCGAGTTGACAAGCGCCCTGCCGAACCCCGTGGCGGCCCACATATCGGCGAAGTTGCGCCAGCGGAACTCACTCGGCCACCAGCTCGGCGTCAGCACCTCCTGCGCCGGCTTGACCGCCGTCAGGAACATCACCGCGAACGGAAACAGCGTCACGACGACCAGCGGCAACAACAGCCCCCAGGCGATAAAGGTGCGCTTCAGCTTTGGCGAGATCATGCCCGTTCTCCCCGCATCGCGAGCCTGATGTAGATGGCGGTGAAGACGAGCAGGATCGCCAGCATGATCAGCGACACCGCCGACGCCTCGCCCAGCTTTCCGAGCCGGAACGCCATCTTGTAGAGATAGGTGACCAGGATGTCGGTCGAATTGGCCGGGCCGCCTTGCGTCATCACCCAGATGATCGGGAAGGAATTGAAGACGTAGATCGTGTTGAGCACGATGGCGATGTTCACGAAGGGTTTGAGCAGCGGAAAGGTGATCCGCCGGAACTGCTGCACCGGCCCCGCCCCTTCGAGCGCCGCCGCCTCGTAGAGGTCGTCTGATATCGACGACAGGCCGCCGAGGAAGATGGTGGTTGTGAACGGCACCGTCACCAGTATGCCGATCATGATCTGCATCGGAAATGCGGTCGCCGCGCTCGCCAGCCACTGGATGTTCTGGTCGATCAGGCCCATCCCGCGCAGCGCCGAGTTGAGCATGCCGCTTTCGCCGTTCAGCGCCCAGCGCCAGACGATGGCCGTCATGGTCAGCGACACCGCCCATGGCAGCATGACGATGACCCGTGCGATCGAGCGTCCGTAAAAATCGGTGTTGAGGATAATCGCGACCGGGATTGAAACCAGCAGCGCGCCGCCGACCACTGATACGGTCCAGACACCGGTGCGGATCAGCGCGCGCAGGAAATCCGGATCGCCGAACAATGCCGCGAAATTGTCGGCGCCGTTGAAGGCGCGCAGCTGGCCAAAGCGGCTGACGTCATGGGTCGCGATCTGGATCAGGTCGAGGACCGGCCAGAAGATCACCACCGCTGCAAGGATCAGGCTCGGCAGCGTCAGCAGATAGGGCAGTGCGCGATTGTGCATCGACCGGTTTATCCGTTTGGTCTACCCCCTCACCCGGCCTCCGCTTCGCTTGGCCGACCTCTCCCCGAGGGGAGAGGAGGTCCCAGAGCGTCGCGATAGCCCCTTCTCCCCAACGGAGAGAAGGTGGCCCGAAGGGCCGGATGAGGGGGATGAAGGACGACGTCCGAGCGACGCCATCCGTAGTTCGACGAGCTTACTTCTTCAGGATGCCATCAGCCTTGGCCGCGGCTTCCTTGAGCGTGGCCTCGACATCGCCCTCGCCAAGATAGACCTTCTGGATCGCGTCCGAAGTGACCTGCGCGACCTCCTCCCAGCCCGGGATGACCGGGGCGAAACGTGCGTCGGGCAGGAGCGCGGTGAAGGCGGCGAGGTCGGCGTTGTTGACGTAGTAGTCCATCTTGGCCTCTTCCTTGTTCACCGGCAGGAAGCCCTCGCCCTGGGTGAACTTGGCGCGCCAGTCGGTCTGGAACAGGAAGTCGAGCAGCTTCCAGGCCTCGTCCTTGTTCTTCGAGTTGGAGAACATGACGATGGAATCGGTGACGCCGTAGGTGCCGCGTGCGCCGGTCGGGCCGGCGGGGATGGCGGCAACGCCGTACTTCAGGTTCGGCGCTTCTTCCTTGATCTGGTTGGACAGGAAGGGCGCCGTGATCATCATGCCGACCTTGCCCTGCTTGAACAGGTTCTGCACGTCCTCGCGCGCATAGGAGGTGACGCCGGGCTGGGTCAGCCCCTCGTCGATCAGCGACTTGTAGAGCTTGGCCGCCTCGATGGCGCCGGGGCTGTCGAGGCCCGACGTGCCGTCCTTGTCGAGGATCTCGGAACCCTGCGACCACATCGCGTAGTAGTAATAGACGTCGGTCTCGATCTCCTTGCCCTGCAGGCCGAAGCCGTAATTCTCACCACCCAGCGCCTTGATCTTGGCCGCGGCGTCCTTGAGCTCGGCCCAGGTCGCCGGCGGATTGGCGACGCCAGCCTTCTCGAGCAATTCCTTGTTGTAATACATCGCACGCGCCGAAGCGGCGATCGGCAGGCCGTAGGTCTTGCCGTCCATGACCGACGGCGACAGGAACGTATCGATGAAGCGGCCCTTGAAGTCGGGCGTGATGTAGCCGTCGAGCGGCTCGGCGATGCCCTGCTGGACGAAGTCGATCAGCCAGCGCGTGCCGATGATCGACAGATCCGCATTTGTGCCGGCGGTGATGTCGGTGGTCAGCTTCTGCAGCAGCACGTCCCACGGCACGACCTCGAACTTGACGTCGATGCCGGGATTGGCCGCCTCGAACGCCTTTTCCACTTCCTGGAAGTACGGACCGGTCTTCGAGCTGTATTCCGCAACCGTCACCCTGACTTCGCCTGCATTTGCCTGGGCCGCCAGCGCCAGCACGCTCAACCCGGCCAGAAGGCCGGCCTTCCATTTCGAAATCGCCATGTCGATGTTCCCTTGCTCCCGCGGGCAGGCGCCCGGTTCCTCCGGCGCTTTGGCGCGCCATTTGATTAAGTGACTTTCTTACATTATCTGCCTTTTTCGGCATATCAAGCAAATTATCTTGTTGCTTATTTACATTTTCGACCATAGTCCTGAGACAAGAAGCGGCCAAGATCGCTCGGGAGCCCGCCACCGATGCCAGACAGCGAATTCACTGGAAAATCCGTACTGATCACCGGCGCCGGCGGTGGCCTTGGCCGCGCGCTGGTGGCAATTTTTGCCGAGCGCGGCGCCAGCATCATCGGTTGCGACCAGAGCCTGGCGGCGATGGACGGGCTTGAGCTTGCCGGACGCCATGCCTTCGACCTGACCGACCGTGCCAACCTGGCTGCTTCCGCCCAGGCTTTGATCGCAACCAGTGGGCTGCCCGATATCGTCGTCAACAATGCCGGCTGGACCCGCGCCGAGACCATGCCGGCGCTGACCCAGGAGAGCATCGAAACGGAGGTCGACCTCAACCTGACCGGTGTAGCCGCGCTCACCAACGCATTGCTCAGGCCGATGCTGGCGCGCGCTTCCGGCGCCTTCGTCTTCATCTCCTCGGTCAATGCGCTGTCGCACTTCGGCAATCCCGCCTACGCCGCGGCCAAGGCCGGCATCAACGCCTTGGCCCGCGCCATTGCTGTCGAGCATGGCCGCCAGGGCATCCGCGCCAACGTCGTCTGCCCCGGCTCCATTCGCACTCCGGCCTGGAACCACCGCCTGGAGAAGGACCCGGCGGTGCTGGGCAAACTGCAGCGGCTCTATCCGCTCGGCCGCATCGTCGACACGCGTGAAGTGGCCGAGGCGGTGGCCTTCCTGGCCTCGCCGCGCGCCTCTGGCATCACCGGCGCTGTGCTGCCGGTCGATGCCGGGCTGACCGCCGGATGCCTGCCTTTCATCGACGACATCCTGGGAGCGTGAAGAGCATGACCGGCGTTAGCTTCCGCAATCTCACCAAGTCGTTTGGCCAGCACACGGTGCTCGACGATATCAACCTCGACATCGACAGCGGTGAATTCGTCGTGCTCGTTGGCCCATCCGGCTGTGGCAAGTCCACGCTGCTGCGCATGCTCGCCGGGCTTGAGCCTATCAGCGACGGCGACCTCCTGATTGGCGGGGTGCGTGCCAACGAATTGCCGCCGCAGAAGCGCGACATCGCCATGGTGTTCCAATCCTACGCGCTGTTTCCCCATCTTACGGCAGCAGAGAACATCGGCTTCGGCCCCAAGATCCGCGGTGAGTCGGCGGCGGCGATCAACGCCAAGATCAAGGACGCCGCCGCGATCCTCAACCTGGACGCCTATCTCGAGCGCTATCCGCGCCAACTCTCCGGCGGCCAGCGCCAGCGCATCGCCATGGGCCGCGCCATCGTGCGCGAACCGAAGGTGTTCCTGTTCGATGAACCGCTCTCCAATCTCGACGCGCAATTGCGCGTTCAGATGCGCACCGAAATCAAGGCGCTGCATCAGCGCTTGAAATCGACGGTCGTTTACGTGACACACGATCAGATCGAGGCCATGACCATGGCCGACCGCATCGTCGTCATGAACCATGGAAAGATCCTGCAGGTGGGCGCACCACTCGAACTCTACGACAGGCCGGCGACCAAGTTCGTCGCAAGCTTCATCGGCTCGCCGTCCATGAGCTTCATTGCCGGCAGCATCGGATTGTCCGCGACGCGACCTTACTTCGAAACGGCATCGGGCGAAAAGCTGTCACTCAACGGAGCCCGACAGCCTGCGGCAGGCCCTGTCGAGGCCGGCATTCGCCCCGAGCACTTCATCATTCGGGATGGGGCCGACGCGTTGCGCTTGAAGGTAGACGTCATCGAGCCGACCGGCTCGGAAACGCATATTTACGGCACGATCGGCAGCGACCAGGTGCGCGCCGTCTTCCGCGATCGCGTCTCCGTGCGGCCGGGCGACATCCTGCCCGTCACTGCCGACCCGAAAAACATCCACCTTTTCGACAAGGCAACCGGCCTGCCCGTATGAGCAACATCGCCGACATCATCACCCGGCTTCAGGTCATGACGCAGGACGGCTCCAGATCCGACAGGCGGCTGGCCAGCCTGGTGCTTTCGGATCTCGACTTCGCATCGAAAGCGGCGATATCGGAAATCGCCGCGCGCGTCGGCGTCAGCGAACCGACGGTTACCCGCTTCTGCCGCAACCTCGGCTGCGACGGCGTGCGCGACTTCAAGTTCTTCCTCGCACAAGCGATTGCCATCGGCGGCCAGTATCTCAGGCCCGAGCCGCTCAACCGCGACATTCGCGAGCAGCGCATTGCAAAAGCCGTCACCGAGGCCGCGATTTCAGCGATCCAGCGCGCCTCCGACAATCTCGACATGGCGACGCTGGTTTCGGTAGCCGAGCGCATCTCCGCTTCCGGCAACGTGCTCTGCCTCGGCTCGGGCGGCATCTCCTCGATGATGGCGACCGAATTGCAGAACCGGCTGTTCCGGCTCGGCATCTCGGTCGTCGCGCAGGTCGACGGCCAATTGCAGCGCATGTATGCCGCCGTCGCCACGCCGGAAACGACCGTCGTCGCCTTCTCGGTCTCCGGCCACGCCAAGTCGGTGGTCGATGCCGTCCAGGTCGCCCGCCAGTATGGCGCCCGCTCGGTGGCGGTCACCGCGCCTGCCTCGGCGCTAGCCAAGGTCGCCGACATCGTGATCCCGTTCCAGCCGATCGAGGACGGCAACATCTACAAGCCGACCTCGTCGCGCTTTGCCCTGCTCGCCATCCTCGACATGATCGCCACCGCCACCGCCGAGACCCGTGAAACCAAGGTTCTCGAAGGTCTGCGCCGCATCAAGCAAAGTCTCAACACGCTGAAGGTCGACGACCCGAGGCTCCCTCTAGGTGACTGAATGACCCCCAGGCAGAACCCCTTCTCCAACGACGCCGACCGCGCCCAGATCTGGGAGATGCTGGTCGAGCGCGACATCGCAGCTTTCGTCGGCCAGGACTGGTCGATGGTCGCAGGCGACTTCGACGAACAGCGCTTCCTCGGCATCCATGCCCACAGCTCGTCCAACCCCGACGATTGGAACGCCGCGTTCCCGACGCTATCAGTCTATCGCGACGAGTGGCTGCGCCAGGCGGCAGAGACGGCCGCGACCGAATTTGCCGAGCCGCTGGCCGACGGCATCCACCGTGCCACACGCCTGACCGAAATCGACATCACTGGCGACGTCGCCCTCGCGCGCAAGAAGTTCGACGGCACCATCCGCCGCGCCAACGGCAGCGACGACGTGCTCAACTGGCAGACTTTGTATTTTTGCCGCAAGGCGGGCGACCGCTGGAAGATCACCGGTTTCGTCGGCTACATGAAATACAGGTAGCTGCGAAAAAGGTCGCGGCTTCCGTGGGTCCCCCATGAAAGCCGCAATTTTCCCCTCCAGGGAGACAAAAAACTAGATGAGTTAAAACTGTTGCATGCAGTTTGTATGGCAGCAAAGCTGCCGGAATATATTCGCCAGGCACCACGGAAATACAAGTTCACCCAACCCGCACCCAGAGTGCGGGACCGGATGTGTAGCGACCCCCGCGGGCAATCCACACGTTTCAGGGAATTGCAGCCTCGTCCAAACGGACTAGTGGCCCGCACGATGATTAGAATCTGCTCAGATAAGGCGCATTTGGCGCGCTGCGTATGGCCGTAGCGTGCCGAAGCACATCATTGCTTTGCGACTTCCTCCAGATATGCGATGACATTGGCGATATCAGCATCGTCCTTGAGGCCTGGGAAGGCCATTTTGTTGCCAGGTATCTTTTCCTTGGGCGCCTTCACATAAGCGGCAAAGTTGGCCTCGTCCCAGACCAGGCCACCAGCCCCGGCCGCCTTCATCGCATCGGAATATTTTGCCTCGAAGCTTGCAAGCGTACCCGCTGTTCGCCCCATCACGCCATGCAGCGACGGTCCGATCTTGTTCTTGTCGGTCGCCGCCTCATGGCATGCCATGCATTTGGCGAAGACTTTCTTGCCGGCGGCGGCATCGCCTGCGGCATGCGCTGTGGCAGTGGCTAGAAACGAAGCTGCAAGAAGGACGGCGGCACTGCATGCTGTCGATTTCATGGCTATCTCCCTGTTATGGCCGGCTCCCGTCGACGAAGACGATCTTAGCGCTACGTGGGGCGACGCGCCATCTGCGTTTCCATGCTTCCGCGCCGCGCACCAGCAACAATGACGCGGGGCGACAAAGCCCGAGATGATTGCTATCATCTTCCCCGGTGCAGGTCGCGGTTTTGCGTGACCAGACACGCTGGACGGCAGCACCGCGAGCCGCGACCCGAACCGGACCCGATCTCGGAGGAATGGTTCATGGCAAATTTCCATGTCTACGCAGCAGGCACTGGCAGCGACGTCGAACATCCCGCCATATGTCGGATTGGGATTTCGGATGTCTTCGACGCACTTCGCCTCGGATTTGAAGATTTCTGGGATAAACCTTCACACTATGTCTTCTTGTGCCTGATCTATCCGATCGTAGGCGTATTCCTCATTACCTGGACCTCTGGCGGCAACGCGCTTCAGCTCATCTACCCGCTGATGACCGGCTTCGCCCTGCTCGGCCCATTCGCGGCGATCGGCCTCTACGAGATCAGCCGGCGACGCGAGCAAGATCTCGATACCTCCTGGTGGCACGCGCTCGAAGTCAGGAATTCGCCTGCCATGCCGGCCATCGCCATCCTCGGCATCATGTTGATGGCATTGTTCATCGCGTGGCTGTTCACCGCACAGGCGTTGTTCTCCTGGTTGTACGGCGATGGCGCGCCGGCGACCTTCTCCGCATTCGCCAGCGATGTGCTGACCACGCAGCGCGGCTGGACACTGATGATCCTTGGCAACCTGATCGGTTTCCTGTTCGCCCTCGTGGCGCTGAGCACGACGGTCATCGCCTTTCCGCTGCTGCTCGATCGTGACCTCGGCGCCTACACAGCCGTCGAGACTTCGGCGCGCGCGATCATGGCGAACCCAGGGCCGATGCTGCTCTGGGGCCTGATCGTCGCTGTCGGCCTGGTGATCGGTACGCTGCCTCTGCTCGTCGGGCTGGCCGTGGTCCTGCCCGTGCTCGGCCATTCGACCTGGCACCTCTACCGCAAGGTGATCGAGCCAGCCGTCGCGCCTGCACCCGTCCATGAGCGCAAGCTCGACTAACCCATTCCTGTTTCGGCGGGCGTCGGCCCGCCGATTTCTTTGCAGCCACTCACGCACGGCAACAGGCGGCCATCATGCAGGATGGCTGAAGCGCGCGACGCGTGCGCCCTCCATCAGGTCCCTGAAGCCGGCACCGGTCACATGCACCAGCGTCTTGTGGTCTCCACCCTCGAAATAGACGTCGCCGTCCACGCTCAAGCTTTCATCGAGGATGACCGGCACATCATAGGCAGCCCCGACCGGCGGCATCGCGCCGATGTCGCAGTCGTTGAAAAGTTGGCCGATTTCGTCTTCGGAGGCGAGGCCGAGACGTTTGTCGATCACCTCTTGCAGCGTGTTGAGCTCGACGCGATGGCTGCTCGGCACGACCGCCAGTGCATAACCCGTCTCATGATGCAGCAGCACCGATTTTGCGAGCAACCGACCGGGCACATGTGCCGCTTGCGCGGATTGGCTGGTGGTCGAGGTCCGGTGGTGGGCAACCGTGTCGAACTGGACACCCTTGCCGTTTATGTAGTCCTGGAGTTTCCTTGCAATCGTCATCGCAGGCGCCCTTCTGTTGCAGGTCCTGACGCGTAGGAGAACGAGAACCCTCATTCTCCTCCCATCATTTTCCCTGTCAATGAAGAACGCAGTGTACCGCTACGGGCCGACGCCGAATGACAGCGCGCGAATGACCTCGGTGTAGCGGGATTCGATCACCATGATTGCCACGAAAACCAGGATTACCAGCGGCGGCACGATGATGACGTACACAAGCGCTAGCCGCTCCCATGCCATATGCATGAAGACCGCAACGATCAGGCCGGCCTTGAGCATCATGAAGGTGAGGATGAGGCCCCAGCGCAAGTAGCCCTGTACCTCAAAATAGTCGACGGCATAGGAGCAGGCGCTGAGGATGAACAGCCAGCCCCACACGACGAGATAGAGTTTTATCGGGTGCTGCTGGCCCTCGGCGTGCGCCATCGCCTGGGCCGGCTCCGCGTGCCCATGCAGCCCATGATCCTGCGCTTCCGCCTGTGCCATCGCTCCACCTCACCAAAGATAGAAGAATGCGAAGATGAACACCCATACCAGGTCGACGAAGTGCCAGTAGAGCCCCATGATTTCCACGCTCTCATACTGGCCTCGCCGGCTGGTGAAAAAGCCGCGCGCGCCGACGTCGTAGTCTCCACGCCAAACCTTGCGCGCGATGATCAACAAGAAGATCACGCCGATTGTGACATGGGTGCCATGGAAACCCGTGATCATGAAGAAGGACGACCCGAACTGCGCCGCGCCCCATGGATTTCCCCAGGGCCTCACGCCCTCGGTGATCAGCTTGGTCCACTCGAGGGCCTGCATGCCGACAAAGGTCGCGCCGAGTGCCGCCGTGAGAAGCATGAGGATAGCCGTCTTCTTGCGGTCGCGCCGGTAGCCGAAATTGACCGCCATCGCCATCGTTCCGGATGACGAGATCAGCACGAAGGTCATGATGGCGATCAGCAGCAACGGCACGTCGGTGCCGCCGACGTGTAGCGCAAAGACCTCGGCCGGGTTGGGCCACGGCACCGTCGTCGACATGCGCGCGGTCATGTAGGCGAGCAGGAAGCAGCCGAACACGAAGGTGTCGCTGAGCAGGAAGATCCACATCATGGCCTTCCCCCAGGAGACGTTCTTGAACGCCCTCTGGTCGGACGACCAGTCTGCTACCAGGCCGCGCGCACCGCCTGGCCGCGGCGCGGCGTGATCGGCATGTCCAAGCGTGGACTCAGTCATCCGTCCCTCCTAGCTCAGCAGTTGCCGGCAGATGTCGATGAAATCGGCCGCCCAGCCCATCAGAACGGCAAACAGCACCAGCCAGACGACGAACAGGCCATGCCAGTAAAGCGCGCAGAGTTCGACCGAGAGCGTCAACCTGCCGGCAGGTGCGGATCTCCAGGCGCGGAGGTCAGTCCGCCCGAGAGCCACCAGCCCGCCCAGTATGTGCAGCCCATGCAGTGCCGTCATCATGTAGAAGAAGCTGATCGCCGGGTTGTCGATGGCGAAATAGCCCCCTGCGGAGAGGTCGCGCCAGGCTACGAGCTGGCCACCGAGGAACGCCAGCGACGCCAGCGTGCCGATGGCGAGTGCCAGGCGCAGGTTGCCGAGTTGCCCGCCATGGGCCGCCGTCACCGCGCATTGCAGGGCAACGCTCGCCAGCGCCAGCATCGCCGTGTTGACCCACAGCACCCTGGGCATCGGCGGCGCCTGCCAGTCGGCATAGGCCATGCGCATGAAATAGGCGCTGACAAGCAGCATGAACATCGCGCCGATCACCGCCAGAAGCACGCCCACCCCGAGCTTGGCCGGCTCGATGGCCGGCGCTTCGGTGCGCGGAAAGGCGTCGGTCGAACCGGCCTCCAGCCACGGCTTGGCTGTCAGCCGCTGCTGGGTCAGCCACCAGATCGCCACGGCCGCAAGGCCGGCCATGAAGATGAGGATCGCGCTCATTCCCGACCACCTGTCGGTTGCCAGGGATCATTTTGCGCGATGAAGTCCTGCGGCGCGCCGGGCACGCTGTAGTCATAGGCCCAGCGATGGACCACAGGCAGTTCCTTGCCGAAATTGCCATGTGGCGGCGGCGTGCTCGCCGTCTGCCATTCGAGAGTCGTCGCCCGCCACGGATTGTCGCCCGCTTCCTTGCCGTGGCGGATGCTCCAGATGAGGTTGAACAGGAACACCATCTGGGCGAAGCCGACTGTCAGGGCCGCGATGGTGATGAATTCGTTGAGCGTGTGGACCGAGGGCGGGATGAAGGCGGTTTCGCCGAGTTCGGGATAGCGGCGCGGCACGCCCACCAGCCCGACATAGTGCATGGGAAAAAAGATAAGATAGGCTCCGACGAAGGTGACCCAGAAATGGAAGCGTCCCATCGCCTCGTTGAGCATCCGGCCGGTGATCTTCGGGTACCAGTGATAGATCGCGCCGAACACAACGAGTATGGGGGCGACTCCCATCACCATGTGGAAATGCGCGACCACAAACATGGTGTCCGACAACGGCACGTCGACCACGACGTTGCCCAGGAACAGTCCGGTGAGCCCACCGTTGACGAAGGTGACGATAAAGGCGAGCGCAAACAGCATCGGCAAGGTCAGGTGGATGTCGCCGCGCCACAGCGTCAGCACCCAGTTATAGACCTTGATCGCAGTCGGAACGGCAATGATCAGCGTCGTCGTGGCAAAGAAGAACCCGAAATAAGGGTGCATGCCCGACACGTACATATGGTGCGCCCATACGACGAAGGACAACGCACCGATGCCGACGATCGCCCAGACCATCATGCGATAGCCGAAGATGTTCTTGCGCGCATGGGTGCTGATCAGGTCGGAAACGATGCCAAAGGCCGGCAGCGCCACGATATAGACCTCGGGGTGGCCGAAGAACCAGAACAGGTGCTGGAACATGATCGGGCTGCCGCCGCTGTGCGGTGACTGCTCGCCCATCTCGACGATGGCCGGCATGAAGAAGCTCGAGCCGATGACGCGGTCGAACAGCATCATCACGCAGGCAACGAACAGCGCCGGAAAGGCCAGCAGCGCCATCACGGTTGCGGTGAAGATACCCCACACCGTCAGCGGCAGCCGCATCAGGGTCATGCCGCGGGTGCGCCCCTGCAGCACCGTCACGACATAGTTGAGGCCCCCCATGGTGAAGCCGATGATGAACAGGATCAGCGAGGCGAGCATCACGATGATGCCCCAGTCGGAGCCGCCTGGCGTGCCCGAGGTTATCGCCTGCGGTGGATAGAGCGTCCACCCTGCCCCGGTCGGTCCGCCGGGGGCGAAGAAGCCCCCCACCAGCACCAAGACAGCAAGCAGGTAGATCCAGTAGCTCAGCATGTTGACATAGGGAAACGCCATGTCGCGCGCGCCAACCATCAGCGGGATCAGGTAGTTGCCGAATCCGCCAAGGAAGAGCGCGGTGAGAAGGTAGATCACCATGATCATGCCGTGCATGGTCATGAACTGGTAGTAGGCCTCGGGCGTGATGAAGTCGAAAGTGCCCGGGAATGCCAGTTGCAGGCGCATCAGCCATGACAGCACGAGGGCAACCAATCCGATCGCCAGTGCCGTGCCGGAATATTGGATCGCGATCACCTTCGCGTCCTGCGAGAAGACGTATTTCGTCCACCAGCTGTGCGGATGATAGAGTTCGACCTCGGCCACTTCGGCGGGCGGGATAAAATCTGCTCCATGCGGTGTGACGTCGACCATGCATGCACCTTGCTCTTGGCTCTGGCGTTCGCGGTGAGGCCGCTTCAAGCGGTCGCGCCGTGTCTGTCTCCCTATTTCACTGTCGCCTTTGATCTTCCTGGTTCGACAAGCACACCGACCTTGGCGGGATCCGACAGCTGGGCAAATGTCGACTGCTGCTGCAGCCACGTGGCGTAGTCCTGATCGGTGTCGACCATCACCACGCCCCGCATGAAATTGTGGCCGACCCCGCAAAGTTCGGCACACAGCACCTCGAACGTTCCGGTACGCGTCGGCGTGAACCAGAAATAGGTAATCATCCCCGGGACCATATCCATTTTGGCGCGGAACTCGGGCACGTAGAAATCGTGCAGAACGTCGATCGAGCGCAGCAGCATCTTGACCGGTTTGTCGATTGGCAGGTGCAGGTCCGCCGCCTCGACCACCACATCGTCCTGTCCATTGGGATCTTCAGGATTGATGCCGAGCGGATTGTCCGAACTGACCAGGCGCGCATTCGACGTGCCGAGCTTTCCGTCAGCGCCGGGCAGGCGGAAACTCCACTGCCATTGCTGGGCGACAACCTCGACCTCGGTCGCGTCATCGGGAACTGTGACGAACTGCTTCCAGACGTAGAGGCCGGGTGCCAGCATCGCCGCCACGCCGATGGCCGTCGCCACCGTCAGCCAGGACTCGAGTTTTCTGCTTTCAGGCTCGTAATGCGCCTTTTGCCCTTCCTTGTGGCGGAAGCGATAGACGCAATAGGCCATGAATAACACGACGGCCGCAAAGACTGCGCCGGTGATCCAGAAAGTGATGACAAGGGTCGTGTCGATATAGCCCCAGTTGGAGGCTATCGGAGTCCACCACCAAGGGCTCAGCACATGAAACAGCACCGAGCCGACAACGATCAGAACGAGTACGAGCGCAATGGCCACCCTCTGTTCCTCCCGGCATTCCGAGGGAAACTTTCCCTGCAGGAAGGCCATGAGGCATCATAGCTTGAAATGCCGGCGAAATACTAGGGGAGCCAATTGCCTGCCGCGCGTGATAGTCGCCAGTGGCGTGGGTTCGATGGAAAGTTCTTTTGAAACGCAAAGGGCGGCGCGCGGGAGTTCCCGTCACACCGCCCTTGAATATCCACCTGGCTCAGATCGTCTGAGCGGGATAGCCGGCTGCGTCGAGCGCCTGGGTAACCTTGGCGGCGTCGGCCGCGGTCTCGATCGACACCGTCTGCGCCTTCAGGTCGATGTCGATGCGCGCGCCGGCGTCGACGCTCTGCACCGCCTTGGTGACCATGCCAGCGCAATGGCCGCAGGTCATGTCGGGAACATTCATCTTCAGCATTTCAAGCTCCTTGTCTGGGTCGGCATCGCGCCGTTTCTGCAATCTGGTGTTTCCAGCGACTGTAAGGTCAATCGGCTTGTCGATCACGGATTTGTTACCGCGACTTTTCCATGGGTGGCAAAGCCATAAGCCACGCGCCGGAAGCACATAGATCAATATTTTCAGCCAGTTACGTCAATTCTGAAAAACTTGCTCGAAAGCTGTTGACCTTCCCAACACTGGAAGCCTTAGACCTCTGTTCGAAATTGATGACATAGAGGTCCATGTCCATGAACGCTCCATTCACCCCGCCCGCTGCGCCGGCAGGCACCACAAGGCAAAGCTTCCCGATCGAAGGCATGACCTGCGCTTCCTGCGTGCGCCGCGTCGAGGTCGCCATCTCGAAGGTACCGGGCGTGACCGCGGCGGCCGTCAACCTCGCCACCGAAAGCGCCGACGTGAGCTTCGGCGGCGAGATCAACTCGGACGGCGTCATCGCGGCCATCCGCAACGCCGGCTACGACGTGCCGGTCGAGACGATCGAAGTCGAGATCGAAGGCATGACCTGCGCCTCCTGCGTGCGCCGTGTCGAAAAGGCCATCGCTGCAGTGCCCGGAGTGAAGTCCGCTTCGGTCAATCTCGCCACCGAGCGCGCCACCATCGAGACGCTGGGCGGCACCGCGCGCTCGGCCATCGACGCCGCTATCCGCAAGGCCGGTTACGAGCCGCGTCGCGTCGAGCAGGCAACCGCTGCCGTCGCCGACAGCCGCGAGGACGCACGCAACCGCGAATTCTCCCGCCTGAAGCGCGACTTCGCCATCGCCGCCACGCTCACCCTGCCGATCTTCGTGCTCGAGATGGGCTCGCATGCCATCCCGGCGCTGCACCACTGGCTGATGATGAACATCAGCAATCAGACGCTCTACCTCGCCTTCTTCGTGCTGGCGACCATCGTCCAGTTCGGCCCCGGCCTGCGCTTCTACAGGAAGGGCGTGCCGGCGCTGCTGCGGCTTGCGCCCGACATGAACTCGCTGGTCGTGCTCGGCTCCACCGCTGCCTGGGCCTATTCGGTTGTGGCCACCTTCGCGCCCGGCGTGCTGCCGGCGGGCACGGCCAACGTCTACTACGAGGCGTCGGCCGTCATCGTCACGCTGATCCTGCTCGGCCGCGTGCTCGAGGCCAAGGCCAAGGGCCGCACCTCCGAGGCGATCAAGCGCCTGATGGGCCTGCAGGCCAAGTCGGCACGCGTCGAGCGCAACGGCACCTTCGTCGATGTTCCGCTCGATGAGGTGGTCTCCGGCGATGTCGTCCAGGTGCGCCCCGGCGACAAGGTTCCGGTCGACGGCATCGTGCTTTCAGGCTCGTCTTTCGTCGACGAATCCATGATCTCGGGCGAACCCATTCCCGTCAGCAAGGGCGAGGGCGCGGAGGTCGTCGGCGGCACCATCAACAAGACCGGCAGTTTCACCTACCGCGCCACCAAGGTTGGTGCCGACACGCTGCTGGCCCAGATCATCCGCATGGTCGAAACAGCCCAGGGCTCCAAGCTGCCGATCCAGGCAATGGTCGACAAGGTCACGTCCTGGTTCGTGCCTGCCGTCATGGCAGCCGCCGCACTGACCTTCCTGGTCTGGCTGCTCTTCGGGCCCGAACCGGCTGCCACCTTCGCGCTGGTCAATGCCGTTGCCGTGCTGATCATCGCCTGCCCGTGTGCCATGGGCCTTGCCACCCCGACCTCGATCATGGTCGGCACCGGCCGCGCTGCCGAACTCGGCGTGCTGTTCCGCAACGGCGAGGCGCTGCAGTCGCTGAAGTCGACCGAGGTCGTCGCGCTCGACAAGACCGGCACCCTCACTGCGGGCAGGCCCGTCATGACCGACCTGGACGTCGCGACAGGCTTTGACCGGGCCAAGGTGCTGGCGCTCGTGGCAGCCGTTGAGGCCCAGTCCGAGCACCCGGTCGCCGCGGCAATCGTAGCTGCTGCCAAGGAAGAAGGTCTCGCTTTGGCCGAGGTCGGTTCCTTCGAGGCGGTGCCCGGCTTCGGTGTCAGCGCCAGCGTCGGCACGCACAACGTCGCCGTCGGCGCTGACCGCTACATGGCCAAGCTCGGCATCTCGGTGCAGGACTTCGCCGAGACGGCGGTCCGCATGGGGCTGAAGGCCAAGACCCCGCTCTATGCGGCGGTCGACGGCAAGCTGGCAGCAGTCATCGCGGTCTCCGACCCGATCAAGCCGACGACGCCGCAGGCCATTCGTGCCCTGCACGACATGGGCCTGAAGGTCGCGATGATAACCGGCGACAACCGCCGCACCGCCGAAGCCATCGCCGCCCAGCTCGGGATCGACGAGGTCGTCGCCGAAGTGCTGCCCGACGGCAAGGTCGACGCCATCAAGCGCCTGCGTGCCGGCGGCCGCGCGGTGGCCTTCGTCGGCGACGGCATCAACGACGCGCCAGCCTTGGCCGAGGCGGAGGTCGGCATCGCCATCGGCACCGGCACCGACGTCGCCATCGAAAGTGCCGACGTGGTGCTGATGTCGGGTGACCTGCTCGGCGTCACCAACGCGATCGCGCTGTCCAAGGCCACCATCGCCAACATCCGGCAGAACCTGTTCTGGGCCTTCGCCTACAACGCCGCCCTCATTCCGGTCGCGGCGGGCGTGCTCTACCCGGTCAGCGGCACGCTTTTGTCGCCGATGCTGGCGGCGGGTGCGATGGCGATGTCGAGCGTGTTCGTGCTCGGCAATGCGATGCGGCTGAAGCGCTTCAAGGCTCCAGCCCGCGCGACGGCCGCATCCGGCGCCCCGTCGCTCGCGCCCGCCGAGTGACGTTTCCGGCCCGTCGTCTCAGGCGGGCCGCTCCTGCCTTCGACATCAAATCTCCTCATCACGCGAGGCCACCATGCCGCACGCTCCCTGGATCGAGATCTATACCACGCCCACCTGCCCCGACTGCCTGGCGCTGAAGCGCTGGCTGAACGCCCAGAACCTGCCTTTCGTCGAGCATGACCTGCGCGACCCGGCAATCGCCGACGAGGCCAAGCGCCGCACCGGCGTCCGCGTCGCGCCCATCACCATCATCGACGGCAAGCATGTCTTCTTCGGCACCTTCCCGACCCAGCGCGCCGAGATCGAGGCGCTACTCGACCTGACAAGGGCGGCCTGACCATGACCTACCTGACCCTGCCCCAACCGGGCCGCCGCATCCAGGTCGGCGATAGCAAGACGATCCTGCAGGCGGCTCTCGACGCCGGCATCGCCTACCCTCACAGCTGCCGCTCGGGTCGCTGCGGCGCCTGCAAGTCGCGCCTGATTTCCGGACACGTCGAGCTGGGCAAGCACTCGCCCTTTGCGCTCTCCGAACAGGAGCGCGCCGACGGCTTCATCCTCGCCTGCCGCGCGGTGCCCAGCGACGACGTCGCCGTCGAATGGCTCGACGAGACTTTCGACGCAGAGCCAGCCCTCGCACAGGATGCAAAGGTCGTCGCCATCGACCGCATGACGCACGACATCCTTGCGATCCGCCTCGCCCTTGCCGACCGTGCGGCTTTCCCCTTCGCAGCGGGCCAGTATCTGTCGCTGACCATGCCAGGTGCGCTGGCCCGCAACTATTCGATGGCCAACCGGCCCGACGAGGAGCTTGTCGAGTTGCACGTCAGGGCCGTGCCCGGTGGCCTCACCAGCGGCCGCATCCATGCGTCGCTTGCGACCGGCGACAAGGTCAGGATCGAGGGCCCATCAGGCTCGGCCTATCTGCGCGAGGCGCACGCCGGCCCGATCGTCGCTATTGCCGGCGGCAGCGGCCTCGCGCCAATCAAGTCCATCGTCGAGACGGCGCTGCATGCTGATATGACCCAGCCGATCCGTGTTTATTTCGGCGCCCGCGCCGAGCGCGATCTCTATCTGGTCGAGCACTTCCGCGCGCTGGAACAGACGTTCGCCAACCTGACATTCATTCCGGTTCTGTCGGAGACCGCGTCCGATGGCTGGCGCAGTGGCTTCGTCTCCGACGCGCTGGCCGGGGATCACCACGACCTCGCCGGTGCCAAGGCCTATGTCGCCGGCCCTCCGGCCATGGTCGATGCTGCCATGGCCGTTCTCGGCGGGCTTGGCGTGCCGCCTGATGACATCGACGCCGACGTCTTCTTCACGCCTGAGGAAAGCAACGACAACGCCGCTTGACCAGAACAGGTCGAGTACCCATTGATAGGACATGCATTCGATGCGTCACATCACAGACACGCCCAAAGCTCTCCGCGCCACCAGGCCCGGGCAGGTCCGTGCGCGCGTTGCCGTTATGGACGACGGCAGGGCCAAGGCGTTCAAGATCCTGCGGCTGATGTTGCCGCTGGCACTGCTGTTCTTCCTCGCGCTCGGCCAGGCGGCATCCGCCCATCAGGCCGGCAGCCAGCACGAGCCACACGCCGTCCACACCATATCGCATCACGCCAAGGCTGGCATTGCCTGCTGTGGCGGCCTCTCGCAGGACGGGAAGGCTTGCCTGGCGCAATGTCTTGCCTCGTGCAGCTATTGCGCGCCGTTGCCGCTGCCGACGGCCTTCCCCGACCTGGCGACCTTCTCGCCGGCTCCCGCCAGGACCGAGCCGCTTTACGGCGCGATTGCCTCGCCGCATCTCAGGCCTCCATCCCTCTCCTGAACTGACGCGTCTCGACGCGTACGCCACGGCCTTTCCGCGCCGGGAGACAATCAGTTTTGGAGACAATGACATGAATACCCTTTCACGCCGCGGCTTCCTCGCGGCATCGGCGGCAACGCTTTCGGCTGCCATCGTCCCGTCCCTTCTCCTGCCGGCGCGCCCGGCCCGCGCCGAAGGCCACAAGGTCATCACGGCCGGCAAGCGCGTCATCGAGGTCAAGGGCAAGGCGGCCAATGTCTTCGGCCTGCATCAGGCTGACGGCAGCTCCGGCCTCGTCATGAACGCCGGCGAGAACTTCCGCGTCAGGCTGAAGAACCTCATCGGCGAGCCGACCGCCATCCACTGGCACGGCCTCACCCCGCCATGGCAGCAGGACGGCGTCGCCGGCATCTCGCAGGATCCGATCCCCGACGGCGGCAGCCACGACTACGATTTCCCCGTCGCCCGTCCCGGCACCTTCTGGATGCATTCGCATTTCGGCCTGCAGGAGCAGCTGCTGCTCGCAGCCCCGCTGATCGTGCGCGACCCGGCCGAGGCCGGCCAGGACGTGCAGGAGGTGGTGGTGCTGTTTCACGACTTCACCTTCCGCGATCCGCAGGAAATCCTCGCCGAACTCAAGGCCGGCGGCCATGACATGAGCGCCATGGCGCCAGCGCCTGCAGCGAGCGGCGGCCATGAAGGCCACAACATGCCAGGCATGGCGATGGGTGGCGGACAAATGGGCGGCATGCAGATGGGCGGCATGTCCCACCTGCAGGACGTGCAGTACGACGCCCTGCTTGCCAACGACCGCACCCTCGACGACCCCGAAGTGTTCGCCGTCGAGCCGGGTGCCCGTGTCCGCCTGCGCCTCATCAACGGTGCCGCCTCGACCAACATGTGGCTCGATCTCGGCAAGCTTCACGGCAAGCTGATCGCGGTCGACGGCATGCCGGTCGAGCCGGTTCAGGGCACGCGCTTCGAGTTCGCCGTGGCCCAGCGCCTCGACATCCTGCTCGAACTGCCGAAGGAGGCTTCGGCCTGGCCGGTGTTTGCGGTGCAGGAAGGCGGCCGCAGGCGCACGGGCATAGTCCTCGCTGCCAAGGGCGCATCGGTCGGCAAGCTCGCTGGCATGGCCGACGAAGACTTCGCCGCCGTCGGCGTCGAACTAGAGCAGAAGCTGCGCGCGGCCAGCCCGCTGGTCGACAAGGCCGTCACGCGCCAGCACACCATGATGCTGGGCGAAGGCCCCAACTATGCCTGGACGCTCGACGGCGCCATGCACGGCCAGGACAAGCCGCTGGCAGTGACAGGCGGCGATCGCTTCGAACTCACCTTCATGAACCACACCACCATGTCGCACCCGATGCACCTGCACGGCCACTCCTTCCAGGTCGTGGCCGTCAACGGCAAGCGCTTCGCCGGCGCGATGCGCGACACGGTGCTGGTGCCGGCCGAGATGGGCATGGTGACCATCGCCTTCGACGCTGACAATGCCGGCAAATGGGCGCTGCACTGCCACCATCTCTACCACATGGCCGGCGGCATGATGACCTCGATGGCCTATGACGATTGAGCCCGAGCATGATCCCGAAAAGTGAAAGCCGGTTTTCGGAAAAGATCATGCACCAGCCAAATAGCGGGCCGGCGCTTCCTGCACCGGCCTGCATCACGATTTCGCCAGCCCCTTGAACTTCCAGTTACTGGAAGCTTTATATGACACTCAAGTTGATCGAGGAGTGACAGATGAACATTGGTACCGCTTCGGAAAAGTCGGGCCTGCCGGCCAAGACCATCCGTTACTACGAAGACATCGGTCTGTTGCGCCCCGACCGCGCCGACAACGGCTATCGCGACTACTCCATGTCCGACGTGCATCGCCTGCGCTTCCTGCAGCGTTCGCGCAGCCTTGGCTTTTCGGTCGAGGAATGTCGCCAGCTGCTGTCGCTCTACGGCGACAAGGAACGCGAGAGTGCTGACGTCAAGGCCCTCGCCGAGACCAAGCTTGCCGAGATCGACCGCAAGCTCGCCGAGCTGACCGAGCTGCGCAACACGCTGCGCCACCTCGTGCACAATTGCCATGGCGACAACCGGCCCGACTGCCCGATCATCGACGGCCTGTCCGGCCGCTTGCAGACCCAGTAGCCGGCGAACGCTTTCCCATGACAAGCCTCGCCGCCTATGGCGGCCTCTTCGTCGCGGCCTTCGCCGCCGCGACGCTGTTGCCCGCCCAGTCCGAGGCCCTGCTTGCCGGGCTCGTCATCAACGGCGGCTATTCACTTGCCCTGCTGATTGCGGTTGCCACCCTTGGCAACGTTCTGGGCTCGCTGGTCAACTGGCTGCTCGGCCGCCAGGTCGAGCGCTTCAGGGACCGGCGCTGGTTCCCGGTCGGCCCGGCTGCACTCGCCCGTGCGGAAAACTGGTACCGGCGCTATGGCCGCTGGTCGCTGCTGTTGTCCTGGGTGCCCATCATCGGCGACCCGCTGACGCTCATCGCCGGCACGTTGAAAGAGCCGCTGTGGAGCTTTCTGGCACTGGTCGGCATCGCCAAACTGACACGCTATCTGGCGGTGGCGGCGGCAGCGCAGGGGTTTGTTTCGTGAGGGATTGCGGGTGGCGCGCGAGCGACTATCCGCTGGGAACGCCGCCAAGGAGCCCAGCAAGTCACGACCCTTCACGGCATGGATTCCCGCCACTCTCCGCTCGTTTCACTCGCTCACGAGGTCGAGAATGACGAGCTGTAGAGGCGCGCCTGTTCCAACTTTTGACGCCTTCCAATGAGCCGTCGTCCGGCCCGGCGCTCTCCTGATGGACGGCCTAAGCTCTCCGTCATTCCCGACCTCGTGAGCGAGTGAAACGAGCGGAGAGTGTCGGGAATCCATGCCGTGACATCGATGGAGCCACGGCCGGTGCAGAACATGGCCCCGCACATTCGATGGCCGCTAGGTCGTGCGTCCTTCGACAAGCTCAGGATGAGGACCGTGGGCGCAATCGCAGCTTCTTGCAACTTGGCCATTTGGAAACCGGGCTTCAAACTTCGCGATGTGAAGGCCGGCGGCGCCAGCGCGCCTCATCCTGAGCTTGTCGAAGGACGCACGACCTGGCAGCCCCTTACCCCGTAAGGACGGGGTAAGGGAGGCGTCAGCGTTGCGGCCCGCCTCCTTCTCCCCGTCCTTACGGGGAGAAGGTCCGGCAGGGGTTGAGGGGCAGCCCAAGCATCCCGATCACGCCCTGATCAGCACCGGCCCGCGCGCGGCAAACCCAATCCCGACGTCCTGCCCCGGCACGAACGGCGCATCGACATCCGGCGACACCGCAAAGACCTCGCCGAACTCGGTGCCGACCATGAATTCGAGGTCGGAGCCGACATAGGTCACCTTGTCGAGGCGCCCGGGAATCGTACCCGCCGCCCCAGCCGGCTTGATCTCGATGCGGCTGGGCCGCACGGCAAGCTTTGCCGCCCCCGGCATCATGCCGCGTGCATCGAGCTTCGTTTCGAGGCCGCCCAGCCGCACGCTTGCCAGTCCGCCCTCGACCGACGCGATCTCGCAGTCGAAGATGTTGGCCTCGCCGATGAAGTCGGCGACGAAGGCGTCCGCCGGTGCGTCGTAGAGTTCGCGCGGCGTGCCGTCCTGGGCGATGACTGCGTTGTTCATCACGATGATGCGGTCGGAGACGGCCAGCGCCTCCTCCTGGTCGTGGGTGACATAGACCACCGTCAGCCCGAGCTTGGTCTGGATGTCGCGGATTTCCTCGCGCACACGGCGCCTCAGCTTGGCGTCGAGATTGGACAGCGGCTCGTCGAACAAAAGCACCTGCGGCTCAAGCACCAGCGCGCGGGCAACGGCGACACGTTGCTGCTGGCCGCCCGACAGCTCGCTCGGCAGCCGGCTGCCATAGCCGCCAAGACCGACGAGCTCGAGCCCTGCCCGCGCCCGGTCGGCTGTCTCCTTCTTGGCAAAACCCGAGAACTTCAGCCCGTACTCGACATTCTCAGTGACCGTCATGTGCGGAAACAGCGCGTAGGACTGGAACACCATCGAAACGTCGCGGTCCGTCGCCGGCAGTGTCGTGACGTCGGCCCCCCCGATCAGGATCTGTCCGCGCGTCGCCATCTCGAGGCCCGCAATCATCCTGAGCGTCGTGGTCTTGCCGCAGCCGGATGGCCCGAGCAGTGTCACGAGCTTGCCCGCCTCGACGAACATCGAGACATTGTTCACCGCCGGCGTCGGGCTCTTGCCGTAGACCTTGGTGACGTCGCGAAACTCCACCGAAGCGGCGTTGCTCTTGATCTCGGCCATCAGCGCCTCCTCGATTTCTGTCTGCGTCCCGCAGTACCCCTACCCCTAGCCCCTCCCCGCAAGGGGGAGGGGGATTCTTGCGCCTTGGCTCCAGCGGTCGGTCTTCCCGCTCCCCTGGCTGATTGAAGCAAGGCTGTGCGCCGGCAGCTCCCGTCCCCCTTGTGGGGAGGGGTTAGGGGTGGGGGTAGGAAGTCCCAAATCGACGGCAGAAGAGCACCCATCAGCCACCTCCCGAAAATGCCGGCTGGCTCACATTCGTGCGCGATTGCGCCAGGTCATGTCCGCGCCGTCCTATCTTGCGGCTGCCGACAAGCAGCTGCATCAGTCCCACCACCGCCAGCATGACCCCGATCAGCACCGCCGAATAGGCGATTGCGATGCCGTATTCGTTGTTTTCGACACGGCCGACGATATAGCTCGTCGACATGTCGTAGCGGGCGCTGACCAGGAAGATGATGGCGCTGATCGCCGTCATGGCGCGCACGAAGGAATAGACGAGCGCCGCCACAATCGCCGGGCGGAGCAGCGGCAGCACCACCTTGCGGAAGGTCTGCCAGGAGTTTGCCCCCAGCGTCAGCGACGACTCGTCCAGGCTCTTGTCGATCTGCGACATCGACGCCACGCCTGCCCGCACGCCGACCGGCATGTTGCGGAAGATGAAGGACAAAACGAGGATGATGCCCGTCCCGGTCAGCTCGATCGGCGGCACGTTGAAGGCGATGACGTAGCTCACCCCGATGACCGTGCCGGGGATGGCGAACGACAGCATCGTGCCGAACTCGAAGGCGTTCTTGCCGGCGAAGTTCTGGCGCACCAGAAGATAGGCGGTGAGCAGGCCGATGGCTGCGGTCAGCGGCGACGAGATCAGCGCGATCATCATCGTCGTCCAGAACGAGCTCCACGCCGAGCCCTTCCAGTGGATGCCGAACTCGTTCCAGCCGACGGCGAAGGCCTTGATGTAGTGATTGAAGGTCAGGCTGTGATCGACACCCCAGAGTTTGACGAAGCTGCCGTAAAAGATCGTCGCATAGACGACGATGGTGAACAGCACCCAGAAGCCGGCGACGCTATAGACGGCGCGCCTGAGGCCGGTCGGCAGATGCGGGTGCACGCCCGCGTCGCCCTTGCCGGTCATCGTCGTGTAGGACTTCTTGCCGAGCCAGAAACGCTGCGCATAAAAGGCCACAAGCGTGAAGGCCAGCAGCACAATGGCAAGAACCGCAGCTTGTGCCTCGTCGTTCTGCGCACCGACGATGGCGAAGAAAATTTCGGTCGAAAGCACGTCGAAATTGCCGCCCAGCACCAGCGGATTGCCGAAATCGGCCATGCTTTCGATGAAGCCGAGCAGGAACGCGTTGGCGAGGCCCGGCCGCATCAGCGGCAGCGACACCGTCCAGAAGGTCTGCCAGCGGTTGGCGCGCAGCGTCTGGGCTGCTTCTTCCATCGACGGGCTGACGCCCTCGACGACACCGATCAGCACCAGGAAGGCAATCGGCGTGAAGGCCAGCAATTGCGCGATGAGCAATCCCGGCAGGCCATAGACCCAACGCGTCGGCTGGATGCCCAGCAATTCCGAAACCGACTGGTTGATGGCGCCCGACAGGCCGAACAGCAGGATGATGGCAAGGCCGATGACGAAGGGCGGCGTGATGATCGGCAGCACCGTCAGCGCGCGCAGCAGCTTGCCATGGCGGAAGCCGGTGCGCGTCACCATCAGCGCGAACACCAGCCCGAGAACCGTGGTCAGCACGCCGACCAGCACGGCCAGGAAAAGCGAGTTCCAGGCGACGCCGCAACGGCTGCCGCCGGCCAGGCAGTCAAGGCCCCAAAGCCGGGCGCTGAACAGCTTGCCGAGAAAGACGCTGAAGGAATAGGTGCCCTCGGAAGTCACCAGCGCATTGGCCAGCATCTGCAGGATCGGCATGAAGATGAACAGGCCGACCGCGACAACGATGAAGGCGATGGTCGAAACGACGAAGACATCGCCGCCGACGGCGCCCCGCGCCGCGAGGCCAAGTGAAAACAGAAACAGGAAAGCAAGGCCGACCAAAAGCGCGCCATAGCCCATGCCGAACTGGCGGTCGCCGAGCTCGCCGAAGAGCTCCTGCAGCCAGCCGAACTGCCAGCCGCGCAGACCGATGGCGAAGCCCTGGAACAGCAGCCAGGCAAAGCCGGCCGCGCCGACGCCAACCAGTACCCTGCCGAACAGCGGATCGGATTTTCGGCGCCCCCACAGCAGCAGGGGGGCGACGAGCAGCAAGCCCATCGGCGCAAGCCAAAGCTTTTCGCCCTTGAGATTGAGGATCAGCGCAGGCGCGAGCTCGCTGTCGAGAGGGTAGCCCTCGAACAGCCAGGAAAAACCGAAGAACCCATCTTCGATGCCATACCAGGGGAGCACGGCAAAGCCCAGCAAACCGACCGCCATCCAGAGGATGACGGCCGGATGCAGGCCGCCGCTAAAGTCGCGGGAGCGCATGGATTACTGCGGCAGCGTCGAGACGTCCGTATCCCATTTCCCAAGCAGTCGCTTGCGCTCGTCGCTCGAGCCGTACTTCTTGAAGTCGTAGTCGATCAACTTGATGGTCGACATGTCGGGCGTCAGCTCGGACACCGCAGCCGACTTGTTCGACGGCAGCTGGAACGACTTCACCTCCTTGGCCTTGCCCTGCATTTCCGCCGACAGCGCCCAATCGTAGAACTTCTTCGCCGCTTCGGGATTGCGCGCGCCCTTGATCAGCGACATCGAGCCGATCTCGTAGCCGGTGCCTTCGCAAGGAGCGACCGTCACGATCGGGAAGCCTGCGGCCGACTGCGCCACCGCGTCATGCATGAAGACGATGCCGATGGTGGTCTCGCCCAGCCCCGCCGCCTTGATCGGCGCCGAGCCGGACTTGGTGTACTGGTTGATGTTCTTGTGCAGGGCCTTCATGTAGTCGAAGCCCTTGTCCTCGCCGAACAGCTGCACCATCGTCGCCAGCGTCGTGTAGGCGGTGCCCGACGAATTCGGATTGGCGATCTGGATCTGGCCCTTGTACTCGGGCTTCGTCAGGTCGGCCCAGCATTTCGGCTCCGGCAGCCCGTTCTTGGCCAGCAGATCCTTGTTGTAGCCGAAGCCAAGCGCACCGGAATAGACGCCGATCGTCTTGTTGCCGGCGGCTTCCGCCTGCTTGATCGCCCAGTCGTGCAGTTCGCCGCGCATCGGCGAGACATATTCTTCGGTCAGGCCTTCCTGCGCTGCCTGCAGGTGCGGATCGCCCGTGCCACCCCACCAGACGTCGCCCTTGGGATTTCCGGCCTCGGCGCGAACCTGGGCATAGGTCTCGCCCGAACTCTTGCGCGTCATGTCGACGGTGATGCCGGTCTTTTCCTCGAAGCCGGTCTTGATCTGCTGGCACCATGCCTCGTCGGCAGCGCAATACAGGGTCAGGCTTTCGGCCTGCGCAGCCGTACCACCGGCAACCAAAACAGCGGCCAGCGCGGCCGAACGCAAATAGGCAGTTTTCATGTTTTCAGTTTCCTCCAATTATTTTTCGCCGTCTAACGATCTTCTGTCGCCTTGGCCTGTTGCAGAGTGAGTTGTTTTTACGCATTTTGCAATCGTGTTCATGTCACTATCTTGGCTGTCATGACGCAGAACCGGCGGTGATGCTACTTAAGTGCAAAGCCTCGGAAACCGCCGCATCGAAAGGACCTGCTGGGCGAAAATGCCAAAGGACAAGAAGACCATCCGCAAGGCGAACAAGGGCGAGCGCATCGCCCAGGTCGCGGCCATTCCGTTCCGGGTGAACGGTGACGGCGAGCTTGAGGTCATGCTTGTCACGTCGCGCGGCACGCACCGTTTCATCGTGCCCAAGGGCTGGCCGATGAAAGGCAAGAGCGCCCGCCAGGCAGCCCTCATTGAAGCCCGCGAAGAAGCCGGCGTCATTGGCAAAGCCTTGAAAAGGCCGGCTGGAAGCTATTGCTACTGGAAGCGCCTCTCGACCAGCTTCGTCCATGTCGAGGTCACCGCCTTCCTCATCGAGGTCACCGACGAGATCGAGGACTGGCAGGAAGCAGGTGCCCGCCAGCGCGCCTGGCTGCGCCCCGCCGATGCGGCGATCCTGATCGACGAACCCGAATTGTCCACGCTGATCCGCAACCTGAAGCTGGCCGACATCGCCCAGCACGTCGACGCCGCGGCCTGAACAGCAGCCCGTTTTTCTGTTCGCCAGGATCGCGGCCGCAGGATTGCGCAGGCCGGTTTCCGATTGTATCACGATGCAGGCTTTGCACATTTGTGCAACGGCCAATAGCCGTGTCCAGGTAGTGCCAAAATGGAGCCCGCAATGTCCGAACTGAAGCCGGGCAGGTCATTCGTCAGCGCCCAGCAGGTCGCTGAACTGGCCGGCGTTTCCCGCTCAGCCGTGTCCCGGACATTCACCGATGGCGCCAGCGTGTCCGAGACCACCCGCAAGAAGGTTCTCGAGGCGGCCGAGCGACTCGGCTACCACGTCAATCACCTGGCCCGCAGCCTCATCCATGAAAACAGCGGCATCGTCTGCCTCATCGGCGCCGACATCAACACGCCGTACCATTCCCGCCTGCTCGATGCGATCACCCGGCGCCTGCAGGCGATCAACCGCGTCGCCATGGTCATCAACACCTCCGGCGACAGCGACAGCGTCGAAGCCGCCCTGCGCCAGACCCTGAACTACCGCGCCAACGCGACCGTCGTCTTGTCGGGCACGCCTCCGACGTCGCTGATCAACACCTGCATCAACAGCGGCCAGCACGTCATCCTGATCAATCGCGACGATCATCTCGACGGTCCCGAAAGCATCACCGTCGACAATGGCGTCGCTGCCCGCGAAGCCTTCCACATGCTGCATCGCGCCGGCTGCCGCCGCATTGCCGTGGTTTCGTCGCAGGCGGGCACGCCAAGCCTGGTCGCGCGTGAGCGCGGCTTCGAGCAGGCAGCGCAGGAAGCCGGCCTCGGCGTCACCATCACCCGTGCCGGGCCGACCGGTTATGGCGCGGGATTCGAGGCGGGTCGGCTGTTGCTGAGCGGCTCCGATCGGCCCGAGGCCGCCTTCTGCGTGACCGATCTTTTGGCCTGTGGTTTCATGGACGCGGCGCGCGTCGAGTTTGGCATGAACGTGCCCGAAGAACTCTGCGTCGTCGGCTTCGACGACATCGAGCAGGCGAGCTGGTCGTCCTACCAGCTGACGACCTTCCGCCAGCCGATCGCCCAGATCGCCGAGCACATCACCACCTTGCTCGACAGCGAAAACCCCGATGCCGTGCGCGGCGGGAGGGTCTGCTTTCATGCCGCTCCGGTCTGGCGCCGCACGGTGCGGCCCAAGTGATCCTTGCGCTCGACCGCGCCGGTGGCGAGGTCGATGGAAAAGTCGCGCGAGGGTTGGCTGTCGAGCCAGTCCACCATCATGCGCATGAACGAGGCGAGGCGGTCCTGCAGGCTGCCCTGCGGCCATGAACCCAAAGCGTAGCGCTGGGCGAGCAGGCGATAGGCGGCGATGCGTTCGGGGGCGATGAAATCGTGCGCGATTTCCCTGCCCTTGCGCAGCCGGTACCAGTCGACGACCATCTCGAAGAAGGGCAGTGCGGCCCATGCGGCTTCCGCCTGGCCCCTTCCCCCGACGCTCACTCGATCTGCCGCATCCGCAACCGACAGCGGCCGGGCAGTGCCGGCAAAGGCATCGAGATCGCCAAGCTGGAGATGCGGCACAAGCACGGCCAGATCCTGCGGCCATTCCTTGGGCAGATAGCGGTGGCGAACCATGTCGGAGAGATGGCGACTGAGGAAGTCGGCGTGGTTCGCAGCGTCCGTAACAGCCGCCGAAATCCCCTCGCGTGCCGCCTCGACGCGATAAAGCGCAAACGCCGCATCATGGCCGGGCACATCGGAGATGGTGACGGTCTCGATGTCGAGGCGCTCGCGCTCGACGTCGACAATCTTGTAGGCAGGCGGGAAGCCGACCATGGAAGGCACCGCAACGTTGACCAGGACGTCGTCGCCGGCGCGAAAGACCGCCGTGTCGTTGATGTGCAGGTGGCCGCTGAAATGGATCTTGATGCCAGTAGCCGCTGCGGCCCTCGAAACTTCGGCATTGGGCGTCCGGCGCAGGAACGACGTGTCGTTGAGCAGCCGCGCCTCGTCGACCGAAGTGCCGTTGAGCGGATCGATGATCGGGTAGTGAGAAAACGCGATCAGCTGTTTGCCTTGCGCGCGCGCGCGCCTTGCGACATCCGCCATCCAGTCGAACACGAAGCCCTTGTTGCGCAGCATCGAGTTCCAGCCGGCGTCGGTGCTGTCGTGGTAGCTTTTCTCCAGCCTCGGATCGAGATCGCCATTGCGTGGCTCGAACACATTGGCGTCGATCGACAGCAGCCACAGTCCCTCCACGGGCTCGACCAGGAAGGACGCGTCGATCATGCGCCGTGTCGTACGACCATCGGCAGAGACGATCTCGAACGTCCGCGCCTCCAGCCTGTCATCGCTTCCGAACGGGCTTTCCCAGTGCAGGTCGGCCTCGCGCCTGAAGAACCCGAATGCAGCCATCGCCGGAATGGCCTGCCCATAGCCGCCGCAATACATCTCCGCGGAGATGACGCGCTCGATAGACTGCCCTTGTTCGACGGCCGGATCGCTGCTCACCAGCGTGTGCGAACCGTCGGCATTCAGGAAGCGCTTGCTCTGGTGGCGGCCGTGGATGGCGTATAGATCGTGATTGCCCGGCGTCGCGACGAAGCGCAGGCCGAAACGCCTGGAATAGTCGGCAAACAGGATCGTCGCGGCCGCCATAGTCGATTGCTGTCCGTCGTCGGTAAGATCGCCCGCAACGACGACCAGCGAAATGCCCCTCCGGACGATGTCGTCGAGCAGAGCGCGCGTCGTGTGATAGCTCTCGTTGAAGACGCGCGTCGAAGCCGCCGTGTCGGCAAGGGTGCGGACAGCCACCCCATCGCCCACGCCAACGCCCTGCCGGTTGTTGATGTCGTGGAAATGCGGGTCAGCGATGACGGCAATCTTCATGTCATTCTCGCTTGTCTACGAATAGTCCGTCAGTCGTCCGCAACCACCGCGCCGGCGGCAATGCCCTGATCAGGCGGCAGGCCGCGATCGATCATGGCGATCCACTGCGCCGCCTTTCGCGCGGCGGCGATCAGCATCGGCTTCGGCGCCTCATGCCACTCGTCCGGGCGAAGCTCGCGCTTGGTCCGGACATGGTTGAGCGCATCGTCGAGCGTCGGGAACCTGTCGGGCATCTCGACATGCAGGAACAGCGCGACCAACGTCACCGAGCGGCTGCGCCCGCCGCGGCAATTGACCAGCACATTGCCCTTCTCACGCCGGCGATAGGTCTTCTTGTCCGGCAGTTCCTGGCTGAAGGCGCCGCGCAGCAGGTAAAAGCCCGACAGCATCATCGTCTCGGGATTGCCATGCCCATCGATCAGCCCGAGCTTGTAGTAGCGCACCGCACCGACGCCATAGATGGCGTCCGCATCTTCGCCCTCGCCAAAGCGCTCTGTGGCGTAGTTGAAATCGAGATTGACCGCGCAGTTGACCACCGTGGTGATGTTGTTCTGCTTGAGCAGCGCGAGATCGCCCGCCCCATCCATTCCGCCGACATAGATGTCGACGCCATATTCCGAGATGTCGCGCTCGATCAGGCTGAGCGCCGGACGCTCATATCGCGGGCTGTTCATATCCATGGGTCTTGTTCTTTCAGATTGGATGCGAGGGCCGGTCAGCGCGACTGTTCGAGCGCGATGCCGGTCGCCTCGCTCATGCCCTGCGCCACCCCGGGCGCGGCTGCCAGCACCTCCCCGCCCTTGGTAAGCCCGCCGAGCGACAGGAATGGCGCAACCACGCCGCCCGCCTCCTTGACCAGCAGCAGGCCCGCAAGACAGTCCCAGGCATGCATGTGCAGCTCGGCATAGGCGTCCGAGCGCCCATCGGCGACATAGGCGAGGCCCAACGCACCCGACGCGCCGCGCCGCACATTGGCGCCGCGCTCGAGGATGCTGGACAGCACGTCGAGATAGCGCTCGTTCGACTTGCGGTTCGACCAGCCGAACTCGACGCAGGCGGCATCGAAATCGCTTGTCCTGGCGACCGACAATGGCTTGCCGTTGCGGGTGCCGCCGTGCCCGCGGCGGGCGAAATACAGCTCGTCCAGCACCGGGTTGTAGATCGCGCCGATCTCGGTCTCGCCATTGCTGACGAAGGCGATCGAAATGCAGAAGTGCGGAATGTCGCGGGCGAAATTCGCCGTGCCGTCGATCGGATCGACGACCCAGATATCCGACTTGATCGCCCCACCGCCCTCCTCGCCGAGGAAACCATCCTCGGGGAATGCTTCGGCGATGCGTGCCTTGAGATGCCGCTCCACGGCGGCATCCGTCTCCGTCAGAAAGTCCTGCGGCCCCTTCATGCCAAAACCAGCCACGCGGTTGGTGAAACCGTCGAGCGCCACCGCGCCCGCCGAGCGCGCTATGTCCCGGCAGAAAGCGGCACGCCGGTCGAGACCGGTATCAGGTGTGGCTTCGGTTGCTGTTGCATGAACCGTCATTTCAATGCCGCCTGTGGTAAAAGTTGACCTCAAATTGCACAGGTGTGCAAAATCGTCAACGTCTTAAGTCAAATAATGTTTCCGCACTTCGCAGAACCAGACGCATTCCTGATATTTCATGCGGATGCACACGCGTTCCATCCATCATGCCGCATCGCGCGCGCGAGCCGCATCGCGGCTGTCGGAGATGCGCCGCGCGACGCGCATCAGCGTCGGATAGTCGGCCCCCTCGCCCAAGGCAACGTAGCCCGGGCAGATGAAGTCGTGGGTGTCGGCGCTGACCTTGCCGAGCGTCAGCGGGTGGTAGCTCCCCCCGGCTTGCTTGAGGATGAGGACCGCCGCGGCCACGTCCCACGGGTTGCTGCCAAATCCGGCGGAGGCGTCCACCCAGCCGGCCGCAACGTGGCAAAGGCTGAGCGCGCCGCTGCCCGGCCGGCGCAAGGTCGAGAATGTCTCCACCAGCTCGCCAAGGTTCTCCAGCGCCTGCGCGCGCCCGTCGAGGCGCAGGTCGCGCGCCACCGGATAACCGGTGATCAGCGTTGCATGGCGCTCGTCTGCAATGGCGCGCGAGCGCAAGGGCTCGCCGTTCAGCCAAGAGCCCGCAAGATCAGCAGAAAACAGCATCCCGGTGACGGGGTCGTAGACGGCGCCGGCTACGATCTCGCCGTCGATCACCACCCCCACCGACACGCACCAGAACGCGAACCCCCGGGCGAAATTCGAGGTGCCGTCGATCGGGTCGACATACCATTTCACCCGCCCCTCGCCGCTGGTCCCGTCTTCCTCGCCGAGCACAGTCGAATCGGGAACTTCGCCGAGGATGAAGGCTCGGATCGCAACCTCCGACTCCTTGTCGTGCTTCGTCACCACATCATGCAGGTCGACCTTGTAGTCGACGGCCATGTTCGACCGGAACGCCGCAAGCAGCGGTTCGCGCATCAGCTGCGAAGCCTGCTCTGCGACGCCGCGCAGGTACCTGGATTCCTCGAGCCTGTTCATGCCGCGATCCCGCGCATTGCCTGGACGAAAAGCGCCAGCAGCCCGACCGGATCGGCAACGATGGCGTCGGGCTTGAGCTTCAGTTCATAGGGCAGGTCGTAGGTGCCCTTGTCTTCCATCAGGATGTTTCCGCCTATGCAGGCGCGTTTGCCGCACAGCACGTCGCGGTCGAAATTGTCGCCGACATACCATGCCGCTCCAGCCTCGACGCCAAGCGCCCGCGTCGCCTGGAAAATCATCTCCGGGTTCGGCTTGCGCACCTTGACCTCGTCGCTGTGGATCGCCACCGCGAAGCGGCCGGTCAGCCCGTGGGCGTCGAGGAAGTCGATATGGACCTGGCCGCACAGCGCGTTGGAAACGATGCCGACGGGGATACCGGCCCCATCCGCTGCGTCGAGCAGGTCGAGCATGCCATTGCGCAGTCTGCGCTCGCTCTTCCAGTTGCCCATCTTGCGGCACAGGTCGTAAGCCTCGGCGACAACGACATCCTGGGCTGGTTTTGCCCAGTCGCCGGCGACGAAGTCGCCCCAGAATTCCTCATGGCGCAATTCGCGCGGCGCCAGCGGCCGCGACATCGCATTCTTCCAGTGCGAGTCGGCAATGCCCGCCGCCTTGATGTCGTCGGTGATCTGTTCGACCGAAAGCTCCGGCGCCGCGACACCAGCCGCGTCGATCAGCCCGCGGACATGCCCCGCCAGGCGCTCGCGCCAGCCAGGCAGGTGCTTTGTCGACACGATCACGCCGCCAAAATCGAGCAGCAGCGCCGTGGGCGCCAGAAGCGTTCGGCCAGAGGTTTTCGTCATCAATCCGTCTCCACTGCGATCCCGGGAAAAAGAGGGACGGAGCCGAAGGAGAAAGGCCCCGTCCCTAGCCCACCGGGAAACTATTTCTTGTAGGCGACGCGCCAGAGGTCCTGCCAATCCTGGCGCGCATCCCAGTCCTCGAGTGCCGTCGAGGCGTCGTACTGCTGCAGCTTGTCCAGCACCTTGCCGATGCCGGAAGGCTCGTCGGCAGGCAGGCCGATGTCTGGGTTGGTCGGCAGCTTGCCGTCTTTCACCTGCGGCGCGATGCCTTCGTCCGTCAGGATGTAGTGGATGAACAGCTTCGCCGCGTTCGGGCTTTTGGTGCCGGTGGCGATCAGCCCGAGCTTGACATAGGTCCAGCCCGGCCACGGCTCGAGCCCCTCGCAAAGTCCGAGCTTGAAGCCCTTGTCGGCGTTATCGCGGAACTTGGCCGAGCTCATCAGGCCGAAGAAAGGCTCCTTCTGGCCGGGTGCGCCGACCGCTTCCGCGATCGCATCGTCGGCGTCCGCCAGCAGCGGTGAATTCCCGGCAAAGGCCTTGACCCAGGCTGCCGTCGCGCTGTCTTCACCGACCTCGATGTCCTTGCCGAAATGCGCCTTGTAGGCGGCCTTCATCTTGTCATCGTTATGCGTCGCCGTCTGGTTGAACCAGTCCGGATAGGTGCCCTTCGACAGCGGGTCGTAGAAGGCAACCTTGCCCTTCCACTTCGGGTCGGTGAGCTCCCAGATGTTCTTCACCGGGCAGGCGTCGTAGGCCTCGGTGTTGTAGGCCCAGACCGCGGCGTTGGTGGTGATCGCCAACGGGTTCTGGAACTTGGCCGGGATCTTGTCGGCCATGTCTGGCGGCAGATAGCTCTCGACGAACTTCTGCGGCAAAAGCTGCGCCAAACCGGCCGGCGCGTCGGTGATCAGCACCACGTCGCCCTTGACGTTCTTGGCCTGGCCCTCGCGCACGATCATTTCGAGCTGCGCGCTTGCCGAAACCTTGATGCCCGTCGCCTGCACGCCGTACTTCTTGGTGAAGTTCTCGGCCATTTCGACGATCTTGCCGGTGCTGTCATAGATGTTGATCGGCGCTTCCTTCTTCGCCGCCTCGACCAACGCGTTGATGTCGAAGGTTTCGGAACGCGCTGGAACCACGCCAAACATCGCTGCCGCGAGCATTCCTGCAAGTGCGGTCGATGCCAATGCCCTGCTTGTCTTGCTGCTCATTCCAAACGTGGATGTCATTTCTTCCTCCCGTTCAAAATTCATGCCGCCGGCGCCCGGCTTCCTGCCGGGCGCTGCGCTTGCAGGCGTCTATTTCTTGTAATTGACGCGCCAGAGGTCCTGCCAATCCTGCCGCGCATCCCAGTCGCTCTGGGCGGTCGCCGCGTCGTAAGGGAAGATCTGGTCGAGCACCTTGCCGATGCCGGATGGTTCGTCATCCGGCAGCTTGGCATCGGTGTTGGTCGACATCTTGCCGTCGTCCGCCTGCGGGGCGATTCCCTCCTCGGTCATCAGATAGTGGATGAAGAGCTTCGCGGCGTTGGGGCTGTCGGTGCCCTTGGCAATGAAGCCGAGGCTCGGATACATCCAGCCGGCGAAGGGCTGCAGGTCCTTGCACAGCCCAAGCTTGCTGCCGACGTCCTTGTTGTTGCGGAACTTGGCCGAGCTCATCAGGCCGATGAAGGGCTCCTTCTGGTCCGGCGCACCCGCTGCCTGGGCCGCGCCCTCGTCGGCATCGGTGAGCAGCGGGCCATTGGCGGCGAGCGCCTTGACCCAGGCGGCAGTCGCACCCGCCTCGTCGGTCACCAGATCCTTGCCGAAATGCGCCTTGTAGGCGGCGGCAACCTTGTCGTCGCCGTGGGTGGCAAGCTGGTTGAACCAGTCGACATAGGACGCCTTGTTGAGCGGGTCCTGCATGGCGAGCTTGCCCTTCCACTTTTCCTCCGTCAGCTCCCAGATGTTCTTGATCGGGCAGCTTTCGTTGAGCTGGGTGTTGTAGGCAAAGACATTGGCCTCTTGAGAGACGGTCAGCGGGTTCTGGAACTTGGCCGGGATCTTGTCGGCGAGATCAGGCGGCAGCCAGCTGTCGACGAAACCCTGGGGCACAAGTTGCGCCACGCCGGCCGGAACGTCGCTGATCTGGATCACGTCGCCCTGCACGTTCTTGGCCTGGCCCTCGCGGATCACCATTTCGAGCTGGGCGGCAGCATTGGCCTTGGTTCCGGTCGCCTGCACGCCGTACTTCTTGCTGAAGGCTTCGGCCTGCTTCACGATCTTGCCGGTGCTCGAATAGACGCTGAGCGGCGGCTCCTTCTTGGCCGCCTCGATCAGCGCGTTGAGATCGAACTTCTCCTCTGCCTGCGCGGCACCTGCAAACAGGCCGGCAGCGACGCTGAGCGCCGTCGCAGCAAGAAGCCGTTTCACGTCGAAATGCCTGCTCATCTTTTCCTCCCTCTGTCGGGCCGGCGCCATGCCGGCCGTCTTGTTTCCCGATAGTCCTGCTTTGTTCCCGACGGGCGGTCCTCCACCGCCCGCGAAATCTCCTCAATGCAGCTTTGCCGGCCGCATCAGTCTGTCGGCCGCCTCCATGCGGTTGCCGGTCTTGTCGAAGACATGCAGCGCCTTGGGCTTGGTCCACCAGGTCACGGCCTCGCCCACCTCGATTTCCGGCGACTGGTGCGTGGTCATGAACAGCTTCTCGCCCGATGCCGTCAGCTCGATGATCCAGCTGCCGCCGGTGGGCAGGATGCCTGTCACCTCGGCCTCACCTGACAGCGCCCCTTCCGCCACGCCGCGCTCGGCGTCCGCCAGGCGTATCGCTTCCGGCCGGATGCCGATCGAGCCCGCATCCCGCAGCTCGGCAAAGCGCGAGCCGAGATAGCCATTGGCGAGCCGCGACACTTCTGACTTTGCGTCGCCAAGTTCGACGATGTTGATCGGCGGGTTGCCGACGAACTGCGCCACGAAGCGGTTGGCCGGCCGGTCGTAGATGTCGTTGGGCGTGCCGACCTGCTGCAACTGCCCTTCGCTCATGACGGCGATGGTGGTGGCGAGCGTCATCGCTTCCCACTGGTCGTGGGTCACGAACACGATGGTCGTCTTGAATTCGGCGTGCAGGCGCTTGAGCTCGGCACGCATCTCGAGCCTGAGCGCCGCGTCGAGGTTCGACAGCGGCTCGTCGAGCAACAGCACCTCCGGATTGACCGCCAGCATGCGGGCAAGCGCCACGCGCTGCTGTTGTCCGCCCGACAGCTGCGAGGGATAGCGGTCGCGGTATTTTTCGATGCCGAGCGTCTTCATTACGCGCTCGACGCGCTCCTCGCGCTCGGCCTTCGGCATCTTGCGCAGACGCAGGCCGAAGTCGGTATTGCGCTCGATCGTCAGGTGCGGCCACAGCGCGTAGCTCTGGAACACCAGCCCCATCTCGCGCCGCTCCGGCGGGATGAACACGCCTTCGGTGACCGAGTCGACGACGCGCGGGCCGACCCGGATTTCGCCCGCCGTGAGGTGCTCCAGCCCGGCGATCATCCGCAACGTGGTGGTCTTGCCGCAGCCCGAAGGCCCCAGCAGGCACATGAATTCGCCATCGCCGATTTCGAGGTCGAGATCGGCGACCGCATTGGCCGCATTCGCCCCGTAGTTCTTCTCGACGCCGCGCAGGTTGATTTTCGGCATGTCAGTTCCCCAGTCCTTGGGCGAGATTGGTCTTGGTCAGCTTTTGGCCAAGCAGCGCGCCGAAATAGGCGAGGCCGGCGATGATCAGCACGACGGCGTTGGCGGCCTGCGTGTAGTGGTAGTCAACCAGGCGCAGCGAATAGGTGGTCAGCACGTCGGTCGACGGCACCGCCAGCACGACGAACAGGCTGAGGCCCTTGATGCCGGAGATGAAGGGCAGCAGGATGCCTGTCGTCAGCGAGCCCTTCTGGATCGGGATGACGATGGTGATCATGCGGCGGAACCAGCCGGCGCCGGCGACCTGGGCGGCCTCTTCCGGATCCTTGCCGAGCTGCATCATGGCGGCGATACCGGCGCGCGAGGCATAGGGCATCTGGTCGGCGATCAGCGCCAGCATCAGGATCAGCGTCGTTCCGTAGAGCGCGGGGATCGGCCCGCGCGGCACCGCAAACAGCGAGAGATAGGCGGCGGCAAAGGCGATGCCGGGCACGAGGTAAGGCAAAAACGTCACCTGGCGCAGGAAGGTGCCGAGCGGCTTTACCTGGGTGCGCGCCACGACATAGCCGACCAGAAGACCAAGGATGCCCGAGGTGACGGAAGCCACGCCGACGATGCGCAGGCTGTTCCAGGCCGCGTTCCACAGGTCGGGCGAGAGCAGGATGCCGGTCTGCAGCGCAACCGTATTCAGATTTGTGCCGATCCAGTAGTCGAGCGTGAAATTGTCGATATTGAACTGCGCCGGCACCCGCATGATCGTCGACAGGAACAGCGTGGCCAGCGGCAGACCGACGCTCAACAAAAACATCAGCGCCGCAAACCCTGTCGCCGGCAGCCGCATGATGCCGAGCGGGTTCAGCCGGTTCATCGAACCCTTCGAGCCGATGGTGACGAAGCGGCGCGCCTCCTTCATCAGGCGGGCGTCGATGGTGATGGTGATGATGCCGATCAGCATGATCGAGCCGGCAAGCACGGCGCCGACGCCGACCTGGCGCGAGGCGATGTTCTGATAGAGCGAGGTCGCCAGCACGTCGAAGTTGACCGGAAGCCCCAGCACGTAAGGCACGCCGAACTCGCCGAGGCACTTGGCGAAGATCAGCACCATCGCCGAGATCAGCGACGGCCGCATCAGCGGCATGATCACCTTGCGGGCGACCGTCAGCCTGCCGGCGCCGAGAATGCGGGCCGAGTCTTCGAGCTGCGAGTCGAAGCGGCGCAGCGCGTTGCCGAACAGCAAAATGACGAAGGGCGAATAGTGCAACGCCAGGATGATGGTCACCGGAAGCTGGCCGTAGGACAGCCAGTCGGGCGGCGAAAAGCCGAGTGACTCCATCCAGCCCGGCTGGCCGCCGACGGTGCGGTTCTTGAACAGCGTCGTCCAGGCCAGCGCGAACGTCCAGGCCGGCAGCATGTAGGGCACGATCAGGGCGGTGGAGAACCAACGCCGGCCGAACATGTCGGTTCGGCTGAGCAGCCAGGCCAGCGTGCCGCCGACAAGCATCGACAGCACAATCGCGCCGACCGCGACGCTCAGCGTGTTGAACAGCGGTTCCCAGAACAGGTCGCGAGACACCCGCGACATGAAGACCCGCTCGAGATAGTACCAGGTCAGCTCCCCGACATCCTGCTTGATGCGGCGCTCGTCGCCGAACTGCACGCGCGCTGCGTCCGAAAGCATCGATATGATCGGCACGACGATGAGATAGGTGAACAGCGCCGCGGCCAGGAAGCCGATTGTCGTGGTCGGCTCGCGCAGCGCGACCTTCAGCCGGTAGCGCAGCCGCTGCGCCCTCGTCGGGGCGGCGATCGAGCCGACGCCCGTCCGGCGGACCGCAGCGCTTTTATCCGATGCATGCGAGGTGCTCGTCACGAGGCGCAGCCTCCGAAATGGCAACACGCCGCCTTGCAACAAGCCCGGAGAACCGGACGTACGGCTGGGCAGTCATGCAATGGCACGAACATGCGATTTCCTCCCCTGTATCGCCCGAAATGGGACCTGGCCGGCTCCGGCCAGACGCTCCTCAGCGCCCCGCTTCTGGCGTCTCCACCTTCCTCAGGGCAGGGCGGCACATTCCTGCACCTCGTTGGCATATTCATTCCATCGACGGCATGTTCGTGTCAATCCGGATTCTTCACAATATTGCACAGCCGTGCAAATCATCGCGATCCCACCACAAACTCCATGTTTCTCGAACTTTTTTGACAATCTCTCATCAGATGCCGGTTACATTTCGGCGGATTGCTGCACTGCCGTGCAAGCGGTCGAAACGCCGGGTGCCAATGCACTTCAAAACGGACAAAACCCTGGACTTCCGGGCTTCGCAGCCATCGCCCCTTTCGAAACCCGGTCGATATCTCTAGTGTGCGCCGCACTTATCGACCTGCAGGGATTCTGAAATGTTGAAGGACTTGAACTCAGCGCCGGCAAAGAACGGCAAGGTGGCGCTGATTACCGGCGTGACCGGCCAGGACGGCGCCTATCTCGCCGAAATCCTGATCGGCAAGGGCTATGTCGTCCACGGCATCAAGCGCCGTTCGTCGTCGTTCAACACCGGCCGTATCGAGCATCTCTATGAGGATCCCCACGTCGAGGACCCGCGGCTTGTCCTGCATCATGGCGACCTGACGGACGCCACCAACCTGATCCGCATCGTCCAGGAGACGCAACCGGACGAGATCTACAATCTCGGCGCCCAGTCGCACGTCCAGGTGAGCTTCGAGACACCCGAATATACCGCCAACTCCGATGCGCTCGGCCCGTTGCGCCTGCTTGAGGCCATCCGTCTGCTGGGACTGGTTGGAAAGACCCGCTTCTACCAGGCGTCCACGTCGGAGCTTTACGGCAACATTCCTGCGCCGCAGCACGAAACCTCCGGCTTCGCGCCGCGTTCGCCCTATGCGGCGGCCAAGCTCTACGCCTACTGGATTGTCGCCAACTACCGCGAGGCCTACGGCATCCACGCCTCCAACGGCATCCTGTTCAACCACGAGAGCCCGCTGCGCGGCGAAACCTTCGTCACGCGCAAGATCAGCCGCGCCGTGGCAGCGATCGACGCAGGCATCCAGGACCGTATCTATCTCGGCAATCTCGACGCCCGCCGCGACTGGGGCCATGCCCGCGACTACGCCATGGGCATGTGGATGATGCTGCAGCAGGACAAGCCCGACGACTACGTGCTGGCCACCGGCGAAGCTCACAAGATCCGCACCTTCGTCGAAAAGGCCTTCGCCGAAATCGGCACGACGATCGAGTGGCGCGGCAACGGCCTGGATGAGAAAGGCGTCGACGCAGCTACCGGCCGCGTTCTCGTCGAAATCGACCCGCGCTACTTCCGCCCGACCGAGGTCGACTATCTGCTCGGCGACCCGTCCAAGGCGCGCGCCGCTCTCGGCTGGCGCCACCAGACCAGCTTCGACCAGCTCGTTGCCGAGATGGTTCGCGAAGATCGCCGCCTTCTGGCCACCGAAAGGCGCTGAAATGGCTGAACTCGTCTATCCGCTCGCCGGCAAGCGCGTCTGGGTCGCAGGCCACCGCGGCATGGTCGGCGCGGCACTGGTGCGCCGACTGGAAACGGAAGGCTGCGAGATCGTCACGGCAGGCCGCGACATCGTCGACCTGACGCGGCAGTCGGAAGTCGAGTCCTGGCTGGCGGAAACGCGCCCGCATGCGGTGCTTCTGGCAGCTGCCAAGGTCGGCGGTATTCTGGCCAACGCCACCTATCCGGCCGAGTTTCTCTATGAAAACCTCGCCATCGAAACCAACGTCATCCACGCCTCCCACAAGGTCGGCGTGGAGAAGCTGCTATTTCTGGGCTCCAGCTGCATCTATCCGAAGTTCGCGGCCCAGCCGATATCTGAAGATTCCCTGCTTACCGGGTCACTCGAGCCGACCAACGAGTGGTACGCGATTGCCAAGATCGCTGGCCTCAAGCTCGCCGAAGCCTACCGCAAGCAGCATGGCGTCGACTTCATCTCGGCAATGCCGACCAATCTTTACGGGCCCGGAGACAATTTCGATCTCGCCTCCAGCCATGTCCTGCCGGCGCTGATCCGCAAGGCGCACGAGGCGAAGCTTTCAGGCGCCAGGGAGCTTACGATCTGGGGCACCGGCACGCCGCGGCGCGAATTCCTGCATGTCGACGACGCCGCCGACGCCATGGTCTACCTGCTCAAGCACTATAGCGGCGACCAGCATGTCAATGTCGGCTCGGGCACCGACGTCACCATCCGCGAACTGACCGAGACGGTCGCACGCGTCGTCGGCTTCACCGGCGGCATTGTGCTCGACACCTCCAAGCCGGATGGCACGCCGCGCAAGCTGATGAGCGGCGAGAAGCTCGCCGCGCTCGGCTGGCGCCCGCGCATCGGGCTCGAAGAAGGCATTCGCTCGACCTACGAGTGGTTCCTCAAGTCGATCTGATCAGCAAAGACTGCGCCGGCCTGGCCGGCGCGGGTCTACTTGACGATCTGGATGCTGGTGTTCGACGGCCCGAAGGTTTCGACCAGCTGGTAGAAGTCGGCGGCGTTGTCGGGATGCAGGCGCACGCAGCCGTGCGACGCAGGCCTGCCAAGCCGGCTGATCTGGTTCGTCGCATGCACCGCATAGCCGCCGTTGAAGAACACCGAATGCGGCATCGGCGCGTTGTCGTATTTCCGCGAATACCACATCTCATGCATGCGGGTCGGCTTGAACGAGCCCTTCGGCGTGACGTAGCCGCGGCCGGCGGTCGACACCTTCCACACGAAGGCCGTGCGGCCGTCGATCATCACATGCATCTTCTGCTCGCCGATCGAAACGCGCGCAACGATCCTGTTGGCAGCACTCGCGCTCCCCTGCCCCGCGCCGATCAGCAGCGCCGCGCCCGTCACGGCAATCGCTGTCAGGTTGATCAGCCTTCTCTTCAGTTCAGTGTCCATCACGTCCCCTCTGCGCCAGCCACGCCGGCAATACGTTTGCAATGGACGCCTTTCTGGCAGCGCTCTGTTTCAGCAAAATTTCGTTTAGCTAGTAATATTGTTTCATATAAGTTTCTAAAATACCGCGTCCATTTTCGGATGACCCACCTTCAACAAGACGCTGTCCTCCCCTTTCCGCCCCGCCCGCTGCAAGCCTTACCTTCGGCAGATCGCATGTCCGGCCTCCTCGCGAACGAGGAATACCGTTGAAATTTCGACCCTTGCCGCAGCGGGCCTGGCAACGGCAATGAAACATTAGGTTTCAGCGAGCAGCCTTCGGCGGCATCTTCCTGATACAGCCACGCCTCACATTCGGCCCCGACGAAACGAATGTTGCGAAGGCAGCATGGGCACTGGACGGTCGACAGCAACTTGGTTCCTGAGGGTGGGCGTCGCTACGGCGATTCTGTCAGGAATTGGAGTTCTTGCCGACCCGGGCAGCGCCGTAGCTGCGGATTTGTTGCCGGTACAGGGCAGTGTCCCGGCAACCCGCTCCTTGCAGGCATTCCTGACAGCCGTGTTCGTCACCACTCTGTACATCCGCCAGGTCCATGGGCGTGGGTGCCCGGCACAAACCGGGCGGCGGTGAACAGAACCCCGCGCGTTGATCGCTGCGGGACCGGGAACCCGCACCGTCTATGGCAGGTCAGACGGTGCGGGTATCTCGGATTGCTCGATTGAATGCGCAGTCGCATTTGTGTGGACCCCGAGACGGGAACAGGGCCAACCAGGATGAAGACAAAGCTCGCAGCATCGGTGCTTTCGGCACTGCTTTACGCCCAGGGACTTCTGGGCTTCGCAGGCGTGGCAACCATCCTCCTCAAGGACCGGGCGCATGCCGCGGTCCTTGTCGACACGACGGTCGTATCCGCACCGGCGCGCTGAAACCTTGAACGCCGCAACGCCCTCAGTTCTGGCTATCGGCCTCCGGGCTGGCCGGCTTCGTCGGCGGGTCGAACCGATAGCCCGAGCCGCGAATGGTGGTGATGCTGTCCGTGTCCAGCTTGCGGCGCAGGCGTACGATGCGGGAATCGATCGAGCGGTCGAAGGCGTCGGCGCTCTCCGCTGGCGCAGCAGCCATGATGTCGTCGCGCGTCAGCACCTTGCGCGGCTGCGACAGGAACAGCTTGAGCAGTGCGATCTGGCCCGGCGACAGCTGCTCCTCCTCGCCGGTTGCATGCATGACCAGCGCCGAGCGCAGGTCGACCGTCGAGTTCTCCAGCACGACCAGCTCCTGCGTGCCGCGTCCCCGGCGTGCGAGAAGGCCGCCGATGCGCGCGGCGAGTTCCCGCACGTTCAGCGGGCTCTCCACGACATCGGCGGCCCCCAGTTCAAGCGCCAGCACCTTGTCGACCAGTTCGCCCGGCCGGCAGATCAGGATGAACGCGGGTCCGCTTTCGCCGCCGAAGCTGCGCAGCAGGTCGCGGCCTTCGGCTGGCGTCAGGCCGTCACCCACCACCACGACGTCGATGCCTTTGGCCGAAAGCAGCGACTCGGCCTCCCAAAGCCGCCGCGCGGTGCGCACGTCATGCCCGCGCCGGTCAAGGTGATCGGTGAGCTCGGAGGCGACGACCTCCGCTATGGCAACAAGGGTTACGACAGATCTTCCAGCCATCAATCTATCCGCATTGTCTGTGACAGCGCCGTCAATGCCTGCCGCAACGGCCAGATCGGCGTCTTCAGAGGCAAAAAGATGCCGCGCGACGCGCTTGGCCGGGGATGGGTCCCCAGTCGTCGCATCCACAGCCTCAAATCGCCCCTAACGAGGCAGAACGCCATTGGCAACTGCCCACCTGAAATGATCGCTGGACATCATGTTTATACCCAATCTACTTTCCGCCGGTAGCGGAGGCGAGACCAAACTGCGAGCCCGAATAGTTATTGTCGAAGACGAGCCCGACTTGCGGGACGCCGTCGCCGAGTATCTCGGCGCGAACGGTTTCGACGTGACTGCACTCGAGAGCGCCGCCGCCCTGCGTGCGCTCATCGAAACCGAATCTTTCCACCTTGCCATTCTCGACATCGCCATGCCCGGCGAAGACGGCCTGTCGCTCGGCCGCTGGCTACGATCCAGGATACCCATCGGCATCATCTACGCCACCGCCGCGGGCACTGCGCTCGACCGCATCGTCGGTCTCGAGATCGGTGCCGACGACTACATGGTCAAACCTTACGAGTTGCGCGAGTTGCTGGCTCGCGTGCGCAGCGTCATTCGCCGCGTGCCGCAGCCCGACAGCCTCCGCCAATCGCTCGTCTCCAGCCAACCGCAGCGCCGCACCATAGGCTTCGGCTCCTTCCTGGCCGATCTCGACGGACGCCTGGTCACGGGCGGAAGCGGCGCGATCATCGACATGGCCAAGAGCGAGTTCGACATGCTCGAGGTCTTCCTGACCCGACCCAACCGCCTGCTCAGCCGCGCCACCATCTCGGAAGCCATCGGCTTCGCCGAGGATCCCGAATCCTCGCGCGCCGTCGATATCCGCATCATGCGGCTGAGAAAGAAGATCGAGGACGACCCGGCGAACCCGAGATTTCTGCGCACCGTTCGCGGAGAAGGCTACATCTTCTCCTTGCCCGGCAGCGAAGGCTACTGACGCCTCCGGCCTCGCAGGAAACCGCAATGGCTTTGTTGACCGCTTCACGAACCGACATCCAGTCGGGCACGCCGAGCCCCACCGTGGTGGCGGGGCAGATCGTGCGCCGGCTGCGTCAGGCCCAGGATTGGCAGATCGAGATCGATCATATCCTGGAGGTCTTCGCGCGCGGATTTGGCGGCCACCGAACCATCTTGTTCAGGCTACGCGACGTGCCCGGCCAGGGCTTCGCCCAGTCCATCGCAGCCTACTGGGTCGACCCGGCGGTCGACGAAATCGCCGCGGCGCCGACGACCATCAATCAGACGATCGTCGATTCCGATCCATTGCTCGGGAGGCTGGCCGAAGAAGGCCGGCAGGGCAAGATCTTTGCCGGCCATACCCGCGACCTGAGCGGCTTCTTGCGCAGCGACTTCGAAAACCAGCACATCAAGTCGTTCCTGTCGGTTTCGGTGTCGGCGCACGGCCATCTGTGGGGAACTCTTGCCGTCAACGATTGCGTCGTCGAGCGCAATTGGACCGACGATGAGATTGCTGCTCTCGAGATCATTGCAGCAGCCTTGGGCGACGCCATCGAACGCTCGCTTTCAGAATATCATGTCAGCGAAATCATTCGCCGAACCATGCTGCAATCGTCACTCGATGCCATCATGGTGGTCGACGAGACCGGTTCGATCATCGAGTTTAACCCGGCGGCCGAGAAGATGTACGGCTGGACCCGTGACCAGATCCTCGGCAAGGACCTGCTCGATACGGTCATCCCGTCCTATTACCGCAAGGGTTTCAACAATGGCGCCGAATACATGGTCGGTCGCGGCGCCCCCATGGTCGGCCAGCGCATGGAGACCGTGACGCAGAACGCCGCCGGCGAAATCATCCCGATCGAACTCACCGCGAACGAGATGCGGCTGGCCGATCGCCGGCTGATCTTCGGTTCGATCCGCGACCTCAGGGAAAAACACCGCGCCGAAGAAGAGATCAATCGCCAACGCGAGAAGCTGCACCAGAACGAGAAGATGGCGGCTATGGGCTCGCTGCTTGCCGGGGTGTCGCACGAACTCAACAACCCGCTCGCAGTGGTCGTTGCGCAATCGACATTGCTGCACGAATTCGCGCCTGATGCCCAGACCAAGATCCGCGCCGAAAAGGTCCGCGCCGCAGCCGAGCGGTGCGGCCGCATCGTCAAGAGCTTCCTCGGCATGGTGCGCCTGCACCCGACCTCGCGCTCCGAGACCGACCTCAATCAGGTCATCCGGGCAGCGCTTGAAGTCACGGCCTATGGCGCACGATCGAGCGGCATCAGCATCGACACCGATTTCGCACCCGGCTCGCTGATGGTCCTGGCCGACGCCGACCACATGACGCAGGTGGCCGCCAATTTCCTGGTCAACAGCCAGCACGCGCTCGCCGGCGCTTCCGGCGAGCGCACCATTCGGGTCAAGACGTTCCGCAACGACGACGGCACCGCAGGCTTCCAGGTCGAAGACAGCGGACCTGGCATCGCCGAGAACATCCGCGACCGCGTCTTCGAGTCCTACTTCACCACCAAGCCGGTGGGAGTTGGCACCGGCATCGGACTTTCGATATCGAAATCGATTGTCGACAGGCACAATGGCAAGGTCTGGTTCGAACCTGTCGCGCCGACGGGCGCGCGTTTCATTGTGGAGTTGCCGCCGACAGGCATTGGCGAAGGCGCAGTCCTTGAAGCTGCTCCCAAGTCGAGTGGCTTGCGCCATGCCGTCATCATTGACGACGAACCCGATGTCGCCGGATCGCTTGCCGACATTCTTGAGCTGATGGGCGTCAAGTCGCGCATTGTCTCGACCTGGGATTCGGTTGCCGAAGCACTGGCCGGCCGGCCCGACATCATCTTTTCAGACCTTCGCATGCCGGACCGGAGCGGCATCACCATCTTCCGCGAGATCGTCGCCCAGGAGCCCGAGATGGCCCAGCGCTTCGTCCTCGTCACCGGTGATCTGATCGGCGCCAAGGCCGAACTCGAACAGCTGCCGCCGAACCTCAAGCCGCACATTCTGGAAAAGCCGTTCAGCACCTTCGACGTGCGCAGCGCGCTCAGCGCCGTCAGCGACCAGGTCGCCGAAAACGGCTGAGCCGTTTCACATCCTTCCCGCTTCGGTCGCGAAAGAAACTCCGACGTCTTCGACCAATGGGGCCGGCTGTTCCATTGCCGCGCAATGCCCATCATCTCCGTCCAGCGCACCAGATTGGGATATTGCTTCACCGACCACGACCGCGGCGGCTTGACCACTTCCCTTGGGTGGCGGGCATGGGTCGAAGGCATCTCAAAACGCCCCCGAATGCAGCGCCTGCATCAAGGCGGGTGACGTCACTGCGCGGTGTAGCCTCCGTCGATCACCAGCTCGGTGCCGGTGACGAAACCTGCTTCGTCCGAAGCGAGGTAGAGCACGCCATAGGCGACGTCGTCGGGCTCGCCGACCCGGCCCAGCGGCGTCAGCTCGACCGCCTTGTTGCCCTCGCCGCTCGCCGCCAGCTTGTCGAGTGCGCCCGACGACATCGGCGTGCGTATCCAGCCGGGACAGATCGAGTTGACACGGATGCCATAGCGCTCCCTCGCGCAGTGCAGCGCCGCCGACTTGGTGAACAGCTTGACCCCGCCCTTGCTCGCCACATAAGCCGCGGTCGAAGGGCTGCCGACAATCCCCATGGTCGACGAGAAGTTGACGATCGAGCCTCCCTTGCCGGTCTTGCGCATCGCCTCGATGGCGTATTTCGTTCCCAGGAAGACGCCTTCCATGTTCACCGCCATGACCTTGCGCCAGTCGTCGAGGCTGAGATCCTCCACACTGCCGAACGGCGCGCCGACACCAGCGTTGTTGACCAGGATATGGAGCCCTCCGAATACCTCGAGCGTCTGCGCAACGACATGTTGCCAGCCGGCCTCCGACGTCACGTCATGTTCGACATAGAGGCTGCGCCCCCCGGCCACCTGAATGGCTGCGGCCACGTCGCGCCCTTTGTCGGCCTGCAGGTCGCAAATCACCACGGCCGCGCCTTCGCGCGCCAGGAGCCTGGCGCTTGCCTCGCCCATGCCGGAAGCCGCACCGGTGACGATTGCGATTTTTCCTGCGACGCGACCCATGCCGGCTCCTCTCCGAAAGGAACGAACGTCGCGCCTGGGCGGCGGGTGCGGCATCGTCCCAAGGGACTAGCCCGGGCTTGCGCCTGCGCACAAAAAAAGACCCCCGCAGCCGAAACCACGGGGGGAGGTACGCGCTGGAGGATTTCGTGCGCGGCAGGGAACTTCAGGCTTCGCCTAGAAGATGTTGGGCGTCGTGCGCACCGGCTCGGCGCTGGCGATCAGCCGCACCTTGCGCGCCTCGCCCATGCCGGTTTCGCTGGCAATCGCTTCGAGGCAGACCTCGCTTTCGGCGCCCCATGCCTGGCCCTGGCAAGCGATGTCGCTCTCCGACAGAGGCAGGCGATCGGTCTTTTCCGTCGTCCGCGTACCCTCGACCCGGTGCTGCGTCGAACCCATCGAAGCAAAGGCCGGCCCGCTGGACGGCATCAGCGCCATCGACGACAGCGACGCAAACACGAACACCGTGAACATCGCCATCGGATGTTCATTGGCGCGCTGGCGAAGCGCAAGACGCGGGCGGCGATAGATGCGCGAACGCGGCTGAAACTGGCGGTCGAATTCGGAAAGCTGCTTGGAGCCGTGCATCGGTAACGCCTTTTCGCTAAATTTCATTCCCTGTTAAATCGAACTTAATCGCGCCACGTAACCGCCCGATGCTGATCAGGATACGCTAATGAAACAAATACTGAAGCTCCAATAACGGTCAACATTTCTGTCATTACAGTCACAAAACTCACAAAAATCAGTCACGTCGCAGAGAGTCTTGTACCATTTCAGGAATTCCAGCAGATGACGCTACGTAACAACTCGGGACCAAATTCGAACCAACTCGAACATAACGAAAGAGCCGATGCGGTTGCCCGCACCGGCTCTCGTCCACGTAAAATGTCGGCGCTTGGCGCTGTCAGCCGTTCAGCACGTCGGCCCATTCGGGGTGGCGGCGGAACTGCGCCGCCGCGAACGGGCACAGCGGGATGATCTTCTTGCCTGCCGAGCGCGCGTCTTCCACTGCCCGGGTAACCAGCCTCAGTCCCGCGCCCTGTCCCCTGAACGCGTCAGGCACGCCGGTGTGGTCGATGATCAGCAGGTGTTCGCCGACCTTGGTGAAGGTCATCTCCGCTTCGTCCCCGCTCGGCGCGCGGATGACATAACGGCCCTTGGTGCCGCGATCTTCGAGTTCGATGGCTGCAAGCTCTTCAGTCACTTCTCACGCTCCCCGCTGGCGAACAGATGCTTCACCGCTTCAATTTCGTTGGGTCGAACCTCGTGTCCGCCCTCATGCCATTCCAGCCTGACATCAGCGCCGGCATCGCGCAAATAGGCGTCGAGACGACTCGTCAGCTCGGGTGGGCAGATCGGATCGCGCCGACCTGCGGTGATCAGCACCCGCCGCCCCTCAAGGCTGCCATTGACCTCCGGCGCAAACGGAATCAGCGGATGCATCAGCGCCACGGCGTCGAAGGCATCGGCCGCTGCGAACAACACGGAGGCCAGGATGTTGGCGCCGTTGGAATAGCCCAGCGCATAGACCGCGGACGGCTTGGCCGCCTCGACATGCGCCGTGACAAAGCCGGCCATCTTGGCCGTCGCCCGGGCGAGATCGTCCATATCGTAGACACCCTCGCCGGTGCGGCGGAAGAAGCGTGCCGCACCCATTTCCGACACGTCGCCGCGGGGCGACACCACTGTTGCCCCCGGCACCAGCTCGCGGGCAAAGCCGAGCAGCTGGTTTTCATCGCCGCCGGTGCCGTGAAAGGCGAAGACCAGCGGTCCGCCGGGTTCCCCCGGCAGCACCTTGTGGATGTATGTGTCCTTGCTCATCGTTTTTCCTCAGTCGCCCAGGGGCTGCAGGGTCTTTTCCAGATGGTCGCGCAGATGCGCATGCTGCACAGGCAGTTTCAGCGCCTCGCCGAGATGGGCGGTGTCCTCGTCGCGATCGAAGCCGGGTTCGTTGGTCGCGATCTCGAACAGCACGCCGCCGGGGGTGCGGAAGTAGATCGCCCAGAAATAATCGCGATCGATCACCGGCGTCACCTGGTAGCCCGTCTCCATCAGCGCCTTGCGCACCTCGAGCTGCTTTGCCCTGTTCTCCACCGCAAAGGCGATGTGGTGCACCGAACCTGCGCCAAGCCCGGCAAGGTTCGCACCCGGCAGCGTCTCGATGTCGATGAAATCGGCGCCGTTGCCGTCCTTCACGGCCAGCCGCTTGATATTGCCTGACGTGTCGACTTCCTCGTAGCCCATGAACTTCAGCAGTTCCTCGGTGGCGCCGCCGTCGCGCAGCCTGAGCGATGCCGAGTGGAAGCCGCGGATCGCCTCGTCGGTGCCGACACCGCCCTTGATCCAGGGCGCACGGGTGTCGCCCTTGGCCTCGACGAGTGCAAAACCATCGTCATCGGGCCCGGCGAAGCTCACGCGCTTTTCGCCGAATTGTTCGTCGCGCGACATCCCGGCCACGCCCTGTTCGGCAAGGCGCTGCTGCCAGAAGGGCAGCGTGCCCTCGGGAACGGAGAACACTGTCGTGCCGACCTCGCCGACGCCCGGACGGCCCTTTCCGATGTTGGGGAACGGGAAATAAGTCATGACCGAACCCGGCGTGCCGAGTTCGTCGGCGTAATAGAGGTGATAGACATCGGGCGCGTCGAAATTGACCGTCTTCTTGACCCGGCGCAGGCCGAGCTTGTGGGTGAAGAACCGGTTGTTCTCGGCCGCATCCCTGGCCATCGAGGTCACGTGGTGCAGACCCTTGATCTGGTTGAGCATCGTCTTGCTCCTTTCGCTTGCCGCGGCCCCTGCCGCTCTGTTGGGCTGAATATGGGCGCATCGACTGGTGCGGGATAGTGGTCGCTCACGGAATGGTCCGTGCTCAACTAGTGAACAATCAAAAGGAAAATGTTCACACTTCGTGACATTCCCTTCGGCGCGACAAGGTCCTTGCACGGTAGCGTGAATCCGGCTTCCTTGACCGCGATTTCAATTTCAGGGGGCGAGCTTGGCAATCAAGGGCGGACGGCCGAACATTCTTCTCATCACGTGCGACCAGTGGCGCGGCGACAGCCTGTCGGCAGTCGGCCATCCAGTGGTGAAAACACCCAATGCCGACGCGCTGGCCAGTGAAGGCGTGCTGTTCAAGCGGCATTACGCCGGCACGGCGCCCTGCTCGCCGGCGCGCGCCTGCCTCTACACCGGCCTCTACCAGATGAACAATCGTGTCTGCCGCAACGGCACACCGCTCGATGACAGGCACGACAACATTGCCCGCGCCGCGCGTCGTGTCGGCTATGACCCGACGCTGTTTGGCTACACCGACGTTTCGCCCGATCCGCGCAACCGTGCGCCCGGCGATCCGTACCTGCGCACCTATGAGGGCGTGCTGCCCGGTTTCACCACCCGCCAGCTTTTGCCCGAGCACCAGAAGGCCTGGCTGTCCTGGCTCGCCGCGCGCGGCATCGATTCCAGCGCAGGCTTTCCCGATGTCCACCGCCCTGTCGATGTCAATGCGCCTGAGGTGAGCAACGCCGCCCCCGCCTATTCCAAGGACGAGACGCCGGCGGCTTTCCTCGCTGGCGAGTTCCTGCGCTGGCTCGGCGAGCAGGACAAGGGCGAGCCATGGTTCGCCCATGTCTCGTTCCTCAGCCCGCATCCGCCCTTCATCGTGCCCGGGCCGTTCAACACCATGTACGACCCGGCGGCGGGCAGCGACTACCACCGCGCGGCCACCCTTGAGGCCGAGAAGGCGAGCCATCCCTTCCTCGCCTACCATCTCGCTCACCACCAGAAGAAGTCGAGCTTCATTCCTGGCGCAAAGGGCAAGGTCGGCGACTGGAGCGAGGACGAGTTCCGCACGATCCGCGCCCTCTATTACGGCATGATTTCGGAAGTCGATTCACAGCTCGGCCGCATCTGGCAAGGCATCAAGGCGGCCGGCAGCTGGGACGACACCATCATCATCCTCACCTCCGACCATGCCGAGATGATGGGCGACCACTACTTGCTCGGCAAGGGCGGCTGGTTCGACGGCAGCTACCACATCCCGCTTGTCATCAAGGCCCCCGGCCACCGGCAGTCCGCCGGCACGAAGATCGACCGCTTCACCAGCGCGGTCGACATTGTGCCGACATTGCTCGATCTCATCAGCGGCGCAGCACTGCCGCATCTCGACGGTCAGTCGCTCAAGCCTTTCCTCGACGGCCGCGAGCCAACCGGATGGCGCGACGCAGCCTTCTGGGAGTATGATTTCCGCTCGGTCGCGGAAGGTGCGACGGAAGCCTATTTCGGGCTGGACTCGCGCTCGCTCAACCTGGCCGTCATCCGTACTGAGGCGGTAAAGTACGTGCACTTCGGCGGCGGCCTGCCGCCGCTGCTTTATGATCTTGCCAACGACCCCGGCGAAACCCGCAACCTCGCCGGCGATCCGGCCTGGCTTCCTACACGGCTGGAATTCGCCGAGCGCCTGCTTGCCTTCAGGGCCAGGCATCTCGACCAGTCGCTTGCGCTGTCCGAACTGGCGCCGGCCGGCGCTGTCGGCCATTTTGCTCGCCTGCCCTGACCGTCGCGGCATGCACAAAGCCCGCGCCGACGCGGGCTTTCAGGACCGAAGTCCAGCCGACTACTGCACCACGATCAGGCGCTGCGCGTCGCGCTTTTCGGCCCAACTGCTGGCATCATAGGCCGGCTGCTTCTGAAGCTGGTCCTTGGTGAAGCTGGTGTAGAGATAACGATTGCCCTCGGCATCGATCAGGAAGGCCAGGTTTTCACTACCGACCGCAACCTTCTTCTCGCCCATTCCGAGGAAGCCGCCAACGTCGACGACATAAGCGTCCACCTTGCCGTCGGCGGTCAGCAGGATGTCGCCGATCTCGCCGATATTGGCGTCATCGGCGCCATAGACTGTGGTGCCCACCATGTCTTCTGCCCGGATTTCCGATGCCGGCAAATCCTTCAGCGTCGACTTGTCGATGGCTGCCGTCTTGGTGCTGTCAGTCGCAGCGGCGTCAGGAGTTGCGGGCGCCTGGGCGTTCTGCTCGGTTACCGGCGGCGCGGCCTCGGGAGTGGCCGGCACAACCGGTGCCTGCGCGGTCTGATCGGTTGCAGGCACTGCCGGATCGCTGGCGGCGGTCGGAGCGGGCGCAGGGTCATAGGCGCCGCGTTCGAAATCGGGCATGCCCTGCAGCTGTTCCCTGGTGGTGGCCATCACCAGCCAGCGGTCGCCGTTCTTCTCGGCCCAGTCGAACTCCTTGAAAGGCAGCGCGACGTTCTTCTCGCCAATCCCGAGGAAGCCGCCGACGCCGATCACCAGCTGGTCGGCAGTACCGTCAGCTGCAAGCACGATGTCATTGACGTCGCCGATATTCTCGGCGTCGTCGCCGGTGCCGTTATAGACCTTCTCGCCGATGATGTTGGTGGCGAGGAAGCCGTCAGCATGGGGAATAGCCGCCGGGGCCATTTCCGTCGGCGCAGGCGCGGCAGGCGCCGGCGCAGTCGTCTCCTGCGCATAAGCGCCGGTGGTGAGCAGTACCGCCAAGGCGGTCGTAGCCAATAGGTTGCGGATCATGGTAGTCTCTCCTCGTGCGTGGATATTCATGCATGCCGCGCCGAGCGGTCTTTTGCGGGATAGTTCGGCGCGGCCCATTACTACTTCACAACGTGACGGGCGGTGCTTGGTTCCGATCTTTCCCGGGCTTGGATCTTCCATTGTTATTTGCGCGTCGGCCTCGCCTACTGACGAGGCGAATTGGAAACTGTTTCCGCACCAGATACTTAGCTCGGCACCACCGTTGTCTGGACGGTGTCGTGGTCGATCATTTCGCCATAGAGCTCTACGCCCGCCCACACCGCAGCAGCCAGCAGCAGCGCCGCCGCCAGGACGATCAGCATTTGCCGCCCGTTGTTGCCCTGGCGTGCTTGCTGGGCGGCTGCACACGATGTTTCCGACATTCGGCACCGCAGGCTTTTCAATCCGGCGACGGACGTTTAGTTTTCCGGCAGGCAAAGGGGGTGGCGGGTGGACGACAGCGAGATCGCCCAGAACGGGCAGGCAGGCAGGCCTGCGACGCCGTCGAGGATTGAGGATGCCGGGCATCCGGCGACCCCGGTTGCCTCCGATCCGGATTTGGACCGCCTGACCGCGCTTGCCGCTTCGATCGCCGCCGCACCGATCGCAATTCTGGCGGTAGCCCCACAGGCGGGCCAGCAGTCGGTCAAATCGGCCTTTGGCCTCGATGCCTCTGAAACAGCCGCGGCAGCGCAATTGCTGGGCGCAATTCTCGGCGATCGCCCGTCACCCGACGGCGCCGCGCAGGATCGCCTCGCCCTCGTCGTCAGCCTGCCGCTTGCCCTTGAAAACGACGGCGGCGGTGTGCTGCTCGTCCTCGACAGGATTCCTGGACCGCCGCCCGACGAACGCACGTCCGCGCAGTTGCGCGCGCTGGCCGACCTTGCCGCCAGCCTCATCGCCCTGCGTCATCGATCGCAAGCCGCAGCCAAGGCCGAAGCAGCGCTTGTGCACGCCGAAACCCGGAGAACCATCGCGCTCGAAGCGGCTGCCCTGGCCAGTTGGGTCTGGAACCCACGTACCGGCGTCGTCGAATGCGACGCGCTGCTGCCGCAGCTTTTCAATCGGGGGGCAGCAACTCGCATGCGCGCGCGCGACATCGTCGCCGCGATAGACCCGCGCGACATCGGCAAGACCCGCAAGCTGTTCAAGCAAGCCCTCGATGGCAACGACGACTATTCAGGCGAGTACCGGGTCAGGGGCTCGGATCCCGCGCGCTGGCTGGCGGCGCGCGGCCGCGTCGTCGAACGCAACGCCGACGGCAAGCCGACACTGGTATTTGGCGTCAATTACGACATCACCGAGCGGCGCGGTATCGAAGATCGCCAGCGCTTTTTGCTGCGCGAGCTCAACCACCGCGTCAAGAACACCTTGTCCATCGTCCAGGCGCTGGCAACGCAGACCGTGCGCCACGCCCGTGAACCACGCGAATTCCTCACCGCCTTTACCGGGCGGCTGCGCTCGCTGGGTCTCGCTCACGGGCTGCTGTCCGAGCACGAGTGGCGCGGCATCGGCATCAGGGAGCTCGCGCAGACGGAGCTCGCACCCTTCGACGAGGCGGACGCGCGCCGCATCTCCATTGTCGGGCAGGATGCCCTGCTGACCCCGGACCAGGCGCTCGGCCTGGCGCTTGTCCTGCACGAACTGGCCAGCAACGCCTTGAAATATGGCTCGCTGTCTGTGTCTTCGGGCAATGTGGTCGTCTCCTGGGTCATCCAGGGCAATAGGGATGACAAGCGGCTGGTGCTCGACTGGACCGAAACCGGCGGCCCGGAAGTGACCCCGCCCAAGCATCACGGCTTCGGCTCCATCCTCATCCGCCGCAGCCTCGCCAAGGTCATTTCCAGCGAGGTCAGGCATGAGTATCTGCCGGAAGGCGTGCATGCGCGCATCGCCATGCCGCTCGGCGAGGCGGCGGAGCCTGTCTAGTGCATGGCCCCCGAAAATCGGAACCGATTCCGGGAAGGATTCAAGGCGCTGCAGCGTCCCTTGCGCGTCCAAAAGGATGCGCGGCGCCGTGCCTATTCGCCGGCCACGCCGTCGCCATCGCCCGAACCCTTGCGGTGTTCCCGGATGATCGCATAGGCGGCCAATGCGACGACCGGCCCAAGGAGCGCCCCGATGCCGCCCTTGCTTCTCATCAAGGCCGGCAGAAGCGCCATCGCCGCCGAGGTGCCCAGCGCGGTCATGTCGGCCCGGCGTTGCTGCTGTTCTTCGCGGGTGCGCGATGTCGCCAGCATCTTGTGGACGCCAAGGATAAGCCCTGCCAGCACCAGAAAGCCGACGCCGAAGCCGATGGCGGCCTCGATGCGTCCGAACTCCTGCGCCGTCCAGATGAACGCCGCGGCAACCAGAAAGCCGATGCCCACGCAGGCAACCACGACGGCCGCGCCATAGGCGGTCGCGGCGCGGCGCGTCCGCCGGATGGCAAGCGACGTTTCCGCGGCGGCAAAACTTGCAAGCAATGATGACAGCATGTGTCCCCCGGCCGGCCTGGGTTAGCGCCGCGCCAGAAGCGCAACGAGAAAGCCGACGCCTGCAGCGATTGCCAGCGATGTCACCGGCTTTTCGCGGACACTTGCAAGAAACTGGTCCTCAAGGTCACGCGCGCCGTGTCGCAAGGTCTCGTATGCCGCCTCGCCTTGAACGCGCATCTGGTCGGCGCCCTGGCTTGCCGCACTCCGCGCGGCGCGATAGCCGTGCTGGCCGGTTTCCGTCAGGTGCCGTGTCAATTCCTCGATATCGGCCTTCAGCTGCCTGATGTCGGCTTCAAGATCGGGCGTCGATTTTGCGCCGGTGCTGGTCTTTCCTGCGGCAGCTGCCATGTCATTGCTCCCTGTGGTTTCGTCGGGGTCGAAACGCCTGATCTGCCAGTCGGTTCCTTGTGCGTCGTCAACCATCGCCGACCCCGGCAGCTTTTGCCAGCCCGGTGCCTGCCAAAAATGGACGCAAATCCTGGCAAATGCGCCAGTCTTTGCGGGCGCTATCGCTACCGCTCTCAGCAGGGGCCTTTGACCTTCATCAAGGCCATCCCAGCCCGCCAGCTCTTTCAGGGTCTCCATATCCAGAATCTGTCAGCCGCCATGTCGCCACTGCACCATCTTGAGGTCGATCAGCTTCCGGATCGTCTTGTTGGCGTGGACCAGCGACAGGTCGAGCGTGTCGGCCACGTGTTGCTGCTTTTTTGAATGACAGCAAGCGCAACAGCAGCCAATGTACTGTCAAATCCCATGGAGAATACGCCCTTTGGCCGCTGCCCAACTTTCCGGACTGCGTATCCTCGTTTTGGAGGATGAGGCGTTGATTGCGTTCGATGTCGAGCAGCTTTGCCGCGACAATGGCGCACAAGACATCGTCATCGCCAGCAATCTGCGCGACGCGCAAAACATCTCGCAGCCGTTCGACGTCGCCATCATCGATGTGATGCTCGACGGCGAACCGACGCTCGATTTTGCCAAGGGGCTGGAAGCAAGCGGCGTCCCGTTCGTATTTGCCACCGGCTACGACCGCATCGATGAGATCTTTTCCGGATTCCCGGGGGTTGGGCTCATCAGCAAACCCTACTCGGGAACGGACCTTGTCGAGGCTGTTGTGGCGAGCTTCGGCAAGCCCGCCTCGTCAACTGACGGATGAGCCCATGACCTGGGCGGCGATCGCGTCCGGGCCGTAGTCGGCTTCGCCTGAAATATCGAGTATCTCCTGCAGCCTGTTGCGCGCGCGGCTGACACGGCTCTTGATGGTGCCCACAGCGCACCCGCAGATCTCTGCTGCTTCTTCATAGGAAAAACCGGAAGCGCCGATGAGGATGATCGCTTCGCGCTGGTCTTCCGGCAGTTGCTCGAGCGCCTTGCGGAAGTCGGCAAGGTCGAGCCGCCCGGGCTGGCTCGGATGAACGGCCAGTCGCGCGGTCATCAGCCCGTCGCTGTCCTGCACCTCGCGGCCACGCTTGCGCATTTGCGAGTAGAACTCATTGCGCAGGATGGTGAACAGCCACGCCTTGAGGTTGGTGCCGGGCTGGAAGCTGGATTGCTTGTCCCACGCCTTGACCAGCGTTTCCTGCACCAGATCGTCGGCGCGGTCGGCATGTTGCGCGAGGGACATTGCGAAGGCTCGCAAACCGGGAATGGCCGCAAGCAAGTCGGCCTTGAAGCCGGAGGAAGCTGCCATGCCTCGTTAGTCCTTCTGCTGCGTCGGTTCGGTTTCCTCGAGCTGGCTCAGCAGCTGCGCGAAACGATCCGGCACTTCATCAGACACGAGCTCGTCATAATAGAGTTTTAGCTTACGACCAATTTCCGAATTTGAACCTAGCAACTCGCTGTCGCCTTGGCGCTTCGGCTTGGCGCCACCTGCGCCACTTGCTTGACCTGTCATATTCCTGCTTTGCCCTTTGCCCCACCCATCGTTGCCCGTACAAGCAGGGCATGGCATGACCCTCCCAGGTCAGCCCGAATGCTGCACAAAACTCACCGGCGGGAGATAGGTTCCACGCCAAGGAACTTTTTATGCGAGAGAACGTTGTTGGCGTTCTGAAAGCGCGGAGCGAAGCGCCTGCCGCACAGAACCAATCACATCACCTGAGGGAGCCGTCGAACCATGACACTTTCCACCAGAATCGCCCCGCATCTGCCCTACCTGCGCCGGTTCTCGCGCGCCGTTTCAGGGTCGCAGGCCAGCGGCGACGCGTTGGTGGCCGCCATGCTTGAGGCGATCATTGCAAACATCGATATTTTTCCCGGCGCTTCCAACGACCGTATTGCGCTCTACAAGTTGTTCGCCAAGCTTTTTACCTCGGTGTCGATCCGGGTGCCGCAGGAAGACACAGGCCCGGCATGGGAAGTGCGCACGGCCGCCAACCTTTCGGCATTGTCACCCCACCCACGCCAGGCATTCCTGCTTGTAGCCGTTGAGGGCTTCAACGATTCGGAAGCCGCCGAAATTCTGGACGTTGGCGACGCCGAATTCGCCCAGCTTCTCCAGGAGGCGAGCAACGAGATTTCACGTCAGGTCGCGACCGACATCCTGATCATCGAGGATGAGCCGCTCATCGCCATGGACATCGAGGAGATGGTCGAGAGCCTTGGCCATCGTGTCGTCGGCACCGCTCGAACCCATGCCGAGGCCGCTGCCTTGTTCAGGAAGACCAATCCAAAGATGGTTCTGGCCGATATCCAGCTCGCCGACGGCAGCTCCGGCATCGACGCCGTCAACGAGATCCTGTCGACAGCGCCCCTGCCGGTGATTTTCATCACCGCCTTCCCCGAGCGCCTGCTGACGGGCGAGCGCCCTGAACCGGCGTTCCTGGTCACCAAGCCTTTCAATCCTGAAATGGTCAAGGCATTGATAAGTCAGGCGTTATTTTTCGATCGCCAGGCAAAGGCGGTCGCCTGAAACATCTTTTTGATGCCGCCCCACGGAACATTCCGCGGGGCGGCACGTTTTTTGATACGAGATTTGAAGGAGATAGATCATGCTTTACTGGGCGCTTGTATTTCTCGTCGTCGCGATCATTGCCGGCGCTCTCGGCTTTGGCGGCATTGCGGGAACTTCAGCTGGCATCGCGCAAATTCTGTTCTTCATCTTCCTGGCGTTCCTGGTGATTTCGCTCATCGCTGGCCTGTTCAGGCGGGCGGGCTAACGTCGGCAACATGAAGACCATCCAAGAAACTGGAGACCGTTCCCCTCAACCGGTTTCCAGTCCCGCCGGGTAGCGCCCTCCCAAGGATGTGCTGCCCGGCGGTGCCGTTATTGGAACCGGCAGCATTGGAAATTCGCAAGCGTCATCCCGGCGCGAACCTAGGCATCCATGATGGCAGCTCCACCCACCCAATCGGACCACGCCAAGCTGGACGCCGCTCTGCTATATGTCTCGCGCAATGCCGGCATCGCGGTCTTCTACCAAGATCGCAACCTGCGCACGATCTGGTCCCACAACGCAACGCCGCCATGGGTGGCCGCGCACGGCGATGACGCCACCTTGCCGCCGCAACAGGCGGACCGCCTGGTGGCGGCCAAGAAGAACGTCATCGCGTCGGGCAAGTCCGAAGGCCTTGAGGTAAGCCTTGCCGATCACAGCGAGGGAATGCGCTGGTACGATCTCTGGATCGACGCGGATCTCGGCGAAAGTGGCGAGGTCGACGGCCTCATTCTGACCATTGTCGAGACCACCGAGCAGAAGCGCCGCGAACAGACCCTCCGGGCGCTGCTGCGCGAGGTCAGCCACCGCTCGAAGAACCTGCTGGCCATCATCCAGAGCATCGCCACCCAGACCGGGCGCTACTCGGGTTCCATCGACACCTTCCTGCTGCGTTTTCGCGGGCGGTTGCAATCCATCGCCTCGTCGCAGGACCTGGTCACCTCGTCGAACTGGCGCGGCGCCGAGTTTCGCGAACTGGTCGTCGGTCAGGTAGGACGCTACGCGGCCAACCCCCAGCGCATGCTTCGCTTCTCGGGTGAAGACCCCTACCTCAATCCAAACGCCGCGCTGCATGTCGGCCTTGCAGTCCATGAGCTTGCGGTCAACTCGGTGAGCTATGGCGCGCTGTCCCGCGCCGACGGCTACATCGATGTGGCGGTGGCGATGGAAGGCGCCAATGGCGATGCCAGGATGGGTTTGAGCTGGATCGAAACGATCGCCCCCGGGACGGACGCGGTGTCGCGCAAGAAAAAGTTCGGCAGCGTTGCGCTCGAACGCATCGTGCCGGCAGCGCTCAACGGCACCGCCGAGCTCGACATCGGACCGGACAAGGTGAGCTATCGCCTCTTCATGCCGAAGTCCAATTTCGAGCTTGAGTGATTGGCCGGTGAGAGACGACTCGGCACCAGCAGCCAAATGCAGGTGAGCCATTTGGCGTACGGAACTTTTCGCCGGGCATCATCGTTCTTGGCAGAAGGTGATATGCCATGGAACACATCGCAGCACTGCTACTTGTCGTCTCCTGTTCGCCTGACCTGTCGGGGTGCCGCGAGGTGGCTCCGCCGACCGCCGTTTTCGAGGCCTTCGACGATTGCGAGTCCGAACTGCCCGAGGCTTTGCGGACGCTCGCGCCGCAACATCCCAGGTTGTTTGCGAAGTGCCTGCAGGTCGACCCGGCGCTTGAAGACGACTACGACCAGTTGACCTGGAAGGTGCTGCCGAACGGTGCATTGGTGGCCGATTTGTCGGTTTCCGGCGTGGTCACCGCATCCAGCTTATCTTCAACCACAGGTTTTACCCAGTGATCATGTTTCGCCGGCCGGAAGCGAACGTTCTGTAGAAATCGCGCCGGACAGGCGTCAAATTCGATTTGGAATTTGCGCCCAGTACGCTAAATAGCGGCGGGGACGCTATTTTTGTGAGAGGATTCAACCAAATGAAGAAAGTCATTCTGGCCGTTGCAGCTGTCATCGCTGTTTCCGGCTGCACGACGACCGAACGCGACGTTGCAACCGGCACGGGCGTTGGCGCGGTCGCTGGCGCGCTGATCGGCGGCGGCAGGGGTGCGCTGATCGGCGGCGCCGTCGGCGCGGCCTCGGGTCTGCTCGTCCGCAATCTTCGCAATGGCTACTGCGAATATCGCAACAGCCGCGGCCAGATCTACACGGCTCGCTGCCGCTAAGACGGCTTTGCAGCCAAAACCCGGCGACGGCTCTGGCCGTCGTCGGGTTTTTCTTTGCCCACGTTGAGGCCTTCAGCCGCGATAGGGTATGTCGATCTCCACCCTCAACCCGTCTTCGGCGTAGCGCCGCACGATCTGGCCATCGAGTTCGCGGGTGATGTTCATGTCGATCAGCTTGGTGCCGAAGCCGGTCTTCTCAGGTGCAGATACGCCATTGCCGTTGTGTTCGGCCCAGTTGAGCACCAGTCGCCGCCGCTTGCCCTGGCCGTTCAGGCGCCAATCCACCTTCAGCTCGCCAACCGAATTGTCGCCAACGCCATATTTCAGCGCGTTGGTCGCCAGTTCGTGGAAGGTCAGCCCGAGCGCCTGGGTCGTCGTCTCGTCGAGTTCGACCGCAGGACCGCTCATCATGTCCGCGGGCAATTCCTTGCCGAACACCTGGCCAAGTTCGATCCGCAACAACTCGCTCAGGTCGGCCTTTTGCCAGCGCGAACGCGTCAGCATGTCCTGCGACGCAGCCATCGCCTGCAGCCGCGCCGAGAACGATGCCGAGAATTCATCGATATCCTTGGAGTGCGCCGCCGTCTGACGAGCCATCGCCAACACCCGCGCGATCGAGTTCTTGATGCGATGCTTCATTTCCTGAAGCATCAGGTCCTTTTCGAGAAGGCTCTTTTCGGTCGTTTCGTGAAGCTGCGCCGCCGCCTCGTAGGCGCGTTGCTGGTAGCGGGCAACCAGTGCGATGGAACCGGCCAGCACCAGCCCGAACAGCCCCAGCATCAGTGGCGCGGCGCGCGGCGAAGGCGGCACGAAAGCCGTGCTCGGCCTGAAATTGACGATCCACTTGCGGCCGGCGACATTGGCCTCGCGCGCAACCGAGAACTCGTTGCCGTAGCTGGGATCGGGCGGCACTTCCGAGCGGAACAGCAGCGTGTCATCGCCCATCGTCCCGTCGAATACTTCCACCGCGACCGGCAGCAGCGGCGCCTTGCCAAGCGCTGCCTGGAACAGTTCTGCCGTGCGGAAGGCGACATAGAGGAAGCCGGCCGGCGCCGAACCATCGGCCGCCGGGCGGTCGACGCGCGAAAACACCAGAATCCCGGGCTGCCGTTCATTATCGCTTTGGCCGAGCAGCACCCTGCCCGTCGCCCTGGGTTCCCCCTGTGCCGCCATCGCCGATTCGATCGCGGTACGGCGCAGCGGATCGGTCGCCATGTCGTAGCCCATCGCATCGAGGCTGGCCTTGTTCATCGGCTCGAACAGCACGATGGGCGTTCGCCATTCCAGCGTTGTTTCCGGGAATGGCGACCGGTTGATGCCGTAGCCGTCCTTCAGTTCGCGCGTGACCATGTCGCTTTGGCCGCTGTCGATCAGCCGCAGGAAGCCTATGCCGCGCAGGCTCGGGAAATTCCTCTCGGCATCGAGCGAAGCGAAATAGTCGCGGAACTGGTCGCGTGAGAGATTGCCCTTCTGCGCCACGAACATCGCCTGCGTCGCATGCAGCAAGGCAAGGTCGAACTCCAGCCTGCCCTCGATGCGGTTGAGCGCATCGTCGGCGACCGACTGGAACTTGATCCGCGCCGCCTCCACAGTTGCCAGATAGACGAGCGCAGCCATCGTCAGGCTGACGAGCGTCATGGCAACAAAGATCAGACTGGGGAAGTACTTTCTCAATTCCGGCCGGCTCGCGTCACCCACGAACCATTAAAGCACGATCGCACAGAGGTGAAACTGCTTTTCGCGATCGTGCAGACAGGTGACGGCTGAGCCGGCAAAGGCCGGGTCAGGCCGCGATCTGCATAGCTCCCGGTCCGGGAACGGCGCCGGGTGGGCATTTGCCAAGGATGATCATGCCGAGCACCTCGTCCTTGGTCACGTCCTGGGTGCGCGCAGTGCCCACCACCTGGCCGTTCTTCATCACGCAGACGCGGTCGGCGAGATCGAACACGTCGTGGATGTCGTGGCTGATCAGGAAGATGCCGATGCCGTCGGCCTTCAGTTGCTTGACCAGTTCGCCGACCTGCGCCGTCTCCTGCGGACCAAGTGCGGCCGTCGGCTCGTCCATGATCAGGATGCGCGCGTTGAACAGGATGGCACGGGCGATCGCCACCGATTGGCGCTGGCCGCCTGACAGCTTGCTCACCGGCTCCTTGAAGCGCTGGAAGCGCGGGTTGAGCCGGCCCATCACCTTGCGCGCCTCTGCCTCCATGGCGACATCGTCGAGCGTGCCGTAAGCCGTCATGATCTCGCGCCCGAGGAAGAGATTGGCGGCGGCGTCGACATTGTCGGCCAGCGCCAGCGTCTGGTAGATCGTCTCGATGCCATATTTCTTGGCGTCGCGCGGGTTGGATATCTGAGCTTCCTCGCCATTGACGTAGATCGCACCGGCGTCGCGCTTGTAGGCGCCCGACAGGATCTTGATCAGCGTCGACTTGCCGGCGCCGTTGTGGCCGAGCAGCGCCACCACTTCGCCGGGATAGAGGTCGACCGAGGCATCGTCGACGGCGCGGATGCCGCCGAAGGCGATGGAGATGTTCTTGAGGTCGACGAGCGGGGTCTGTTCCATGATCTTGGCTCCCGGATTTCGTTAGACGCGCTTGCGGTAGAGCGTGTCGAGCCACACGGCCACGATCAGCACCATGCCGACGACGATGTTCTGCAGCGGCGTATCGATGCTGAGCAGCACCATGCCCGACTGCAGCGACTGCATCAGAAGCGCACCCAGCATGGCGCCCGCAACCGTGCCCGAACCGCCGGCCAGCGAAGTGCCACCGATGACGGCGGCCGCGATGACCAGAAGCTCGTCCAGCGTGCCCAGCGAATTGGTAGCCGAGTTCAGGCGGGCAGTAGAGATAGCAGCGCTGATCGCGGCCAGCACGCCCATGATCATGAACACCTTCATAGTGATCCAGCGCGTGTTGATGCCGGCGAGATTGGCTGCTTCAGGATTACCGCCGATGGCGAAGACATAGCGGCCGAAGCGGGTGCGGTTGGTGACGAAGGTCATGACGATGCCCACCGCCACCGCGATCAGCACGGGAATGGCAATGCCATGGGCGATGAACAGCCCGCCTTCAGGGATGGTGATGCCGTTGGCCTCGGCGTATTTGCGCACGATTCCGATCGGCCAGGGATAAGAATTGGCAATCCACACCGCACCGAGAATCACACCGCAGGTGATCGTGCCAAGAAACGCCTCGGCCCAGAGTGGCCGCAGCGGGAACTTGAAGCGCTTGCGTTGCTGGCGGCCATTCAGCAGTACGAGGACCACAGCAAGGCACGCGACAAGACCGATGATCCAGCTCCACGTAGCGCCGATGGCCCCCTGCGGACCACCACCCATGAGCTGGAAATTCGCATCGAGCGGCGCGATCGTCTGGCCTGACGTGACCCACCAGGCCGCCCCGCGCCAAATCAGAAATCCGCCCAGCGTCACGATGAAAGCGGGAACCCCCATATAGGCGATGATGAAGCCTTGCAGAGCGCCAATCACCAGACCCAGCACAATGCCGATGAGGAGAGCCAAGGCCCAGATCCACGGATTTCCGAGTTCGAGACCGACGGCCTTGACCAGGAAATGCACCTGGGCAAAGCCCATCACCATGCCGATCACGCCCTCGGCCGAGCCGACCGACAAATCGATGTTGCGCATGACAATGATCAGCACCATGCCAGTAGCCATGATGGCTACGGCAGAAGCTTGCACCGACAGGTTCCACAGGTTGCGGGCAGTCAGGAAGGTGCGGCTGTCGAACTCGAACGGATTGACGCCGAGACGCCAGCTCGAAATCACCTGCAGCCCGACCCAGATCAGCACCAGCGCGCCAATCATGCCAAGCATGCGGGTGTCGATCTCGGTGTCGCGGAGAAAGCGTCCGACCAGGCTGAGCTCGGTCGTTCGCGCACGGTCGGCCGGCGCGTTGGAAGTGGTGTCAGTCATTGCTACCTCCCAACCGGGTGGCCGTCTTCGCGGCAGCCGGTGTGCGCATGATAGGGGCAATCCGCCATGTCATGAAGCGGGCGCTTTTTGAAAAACGCCGCGGTTCCATTTTTGGACCGCGGCGTTTGACCGATCAGGCCGATCGTTTAGTTGCAGGCAGGAACCGAACCGGCGGCCACGCCCTGGCAGACCACGTCCTTGCCAACCCAGCCGGCGTCGATGACGACGTTGAGGTTGTCCTTGGTGATCGGAACAGGCGTCAGGAAGACCGAATTCAGCTCGAGGCCGCCCGGCGTCTTGAACTTGGTGACGTTGGCGATCTCTTCCATCTTCTTGCCGTCGGCGAGCTGCGAGGCGATCTCGGCGGCGTTCTTGCCGAGTTCGCGCGCATCCTTCCACACCGAAACGGTCTGGGTGCCGAGCGCGATGCGGTTCAGCGCGGCATGGTCGCCGTCCTGGCCCGACACCGGCACCGAGCCGGCGAGGCCCTGCGCCTGGAGTGCTGCGATCGCGCCGCCGGCGGTGCCGTCGTTCGAGGCCACGACCGCGTCGATCTTGTTGTCGTTGGCGGTCAGGAACTGTTCCATGTTCTTCTGGGCGTTGGCCGGCAGCCAGCCATCGGTGTAGGCCTCGCCGACATTCTTGATCTTGCCGCCGTCGATGGCTTCCTTGAGCACTTCCATCTGGCCGGCGAACAGGAAGTCGGCGTTCGGATCGGCACCGCTGCCCTTGATGAAGACGTAGTTGCCTTCAGGCTTGGCGGCGAACACGCCCCTGGCCTGCATGCGACCGACTTCCTTGTTGTCGAAGGTCAGGTAGAAGGCATCCTTGTTTTCGATCAGGCGATCGTAGCCGACAACCGGAATGCCCTCGGCGACGGCCTTGTCGACAGCCGGTCCGATGGCCGATGCGTCCTGCGCCAGGATGATCAGCGCGTTGGCGCCTTGCGAAATCAGGCTTTCGACGTCGGTCAGCTGCTTGGCGGGCGACGACTGGGCGTCGGCCGAAATGTACTTGTCGCCGGCGGCCTCAATGGCGGCCTTCATGGCGGCTTCGTCGGTCTTCCAGCGTTCTTCCTGGAAGTTCGACCACGACACGCCGATGACCTTGTCCTTCGCCGAAGCCACTGCCGAAAGCGACAGAGTCATGGCGACACCGGCAAGAATGGCGGTGGTAAATTTCCTCATGATTTCCTCCCTGCGCCCAATGGGCGCGCCTACTTCGCGATAGCCCTTGGAGAAGCTCTTTTTTTCGAGCCTCGAAAAAATAGTGACTCAATGCCCCAGCACTGTCAACATGGTTTCGCCGGGCGCCATATTTTTTTCGTGCGTCGAAATAATTCGGGACAATTCACCCGTCATCTGCCAGAATGCCTGTGCATGACCCCATCGGCGAGGATCGATTTTCAGCGCCGATCATGCACAAAGTCGCATCGATCCGCCTCCCTCGCCCAAGACCGTGGAGGCAACGCGCATGCGACCGCGACTGCCGCACCAGAAGGGCAGCCCCGCGCAGGGAGGACGATGAGGAATGTCAGTCGGCGTACGTCATGACGATTTGAGACGGCGCAATCGCGCGATGGTCATTTCAGCCGTTCGCCGTGCCAGCCAGCCCTCGCGCACCGAGATCGCCGCCACCACCGGCCTCAGCCATTCGACCATCTCCACAATCTCCTCCGACCTTATCGCCGAAGGCATTCTGGCCGAGGCAAAGGGCTACGAGCCGGTCTCCATGAAGCGAGGTCGCCCACAGGTCGCGCTCAAGCTGGAAGCGTCGGCGGCATCGATCGTGGCTGTCGTGCTGTCGCTCAATCATCTGTCGGCATCGGTCATCGACTACGCCGGCAACACCATCGCCGAAGAAAGCCGCAAGCTCGACACCCAGCAGATGCCGGCAAACGATCTGGTCGACGAATGCGTGGCGATGATCCATCGCCTGACAGACGGGCGCGAGCTGGTTGGCGCGCCGCTGCTGCGCATCACGCTCGCCGTGCAGGGCATCACCGACTCGGGCTCCCGCAAACTGCTGTGGTCGCCGATCACCCCGCATGACGACATTCACTTCGCCGACCGGCTCGAACAAGAATTCGGCGTGCCGGTATCGGTCGAGAACGACTGTAACATGATCGCCGAAGCATTGCGCTGGCGCGACCCGGTCCGCTACCGCGACGACTTCATCGCCATCCTGTTGTCGCATGGCATCGGCATGGGCCTGGTTATCAAGGGTGAGCTTTTCACCGGCACCCAATCTTCGGGCGGCGAATTCGGCCACATGATCCATCGCCCCGACGGCGCGCTCTGCCGCTGCGGCCGCCGCGGCTGCATCGAAGCCTATGCCGGCAACTACGCCATCTGGCGCAACGCCAGGATCGGCGACGAAAACGCCGAGCCGCCGGCCGACCTGTCGGATGAAGACATCACTGCCCTCGCCGGGGCCGCCCGCGACCATGACGGCCCAGAGCGCGAGGCGTTCCGCAAGGCCGGCGAAGCCATCGGCTTCGGGCTTGGGTCGATGTTTGCGCTGTTCGATCCGGCGCCGCTTGCCTTCGTCGGCGTTGGCGCGACCGCTTTCGATCTGATGGAGCCGCATGTTCGCGCAGCCATCGCCAAGACGGCCGGCGGCCTGCACTCCAAGGCGATTTCCTTCGACACCGAACCGAACGAGGTGCCGCTCATCCGCGAAGGCTCGATGATGCGCGCCCTGCTCCATGTCGACCAGGAGATATTCGCCGTCGGCGCGCCATTGCGCCAGGACGTCGCCTAATCCTCGCGGATGGCGTAGCCGGCGCCCCTGATGGTGCGGATCACATCCGGCATGCGACCGGTGTTGACCGCCTTGCGCAATCGCCCGACATGCACGTCAACCGTGCGCTCGTCGATGTAGATCGTCTCGCCCCAGACATTGTCGAGCAGCTGGCTGCGCGAAAACACCCGGCCCGGGTGACGCATCATGAATTCGAGCAGGCGGAACTCGGTCGGCCCGAGCTTGATCTCGCTCTTCTTGCGATAGACGCGGTGCGACTCCCGGTCGAGCAGGATGTCGCCGACCTTGAGCACCGACGACAGCACCTCGGGCTTGGCGCGGCGCAGCAGCGCCTTGACGCGCGCCATGAATTCGGGCGTCGAGAACGGCTTGACGAGATAGTCGTCCGCTCCGGTCGACAGGCCCCTCACCCGGTCGCTTTCCTCGCCACGTGCCGTCAGCATGATGATCGGCAGGCGTTCGGTGTCGGGGCGCATCCGCAGCCGTCGGCACAGCTCGATGCCCGAGAGCGCCGGCACCATCCAGTCGAGGACGAGGAGATCGGGTACGTTTTCCTGCAGCCGGATCTCGGCCTCGTCGCCACGCGTGACGACCTCGACCTGGTAGCCTTCGGATTCGAGATTGTAGCGAAGCAGCACGCCCAGCGGCTCTTCGTCTTCGACGACCATGACCTTGGGAGCGATCATCGGCTGTCCTTATGTTGGCGCATGGCCGCTTTCGGACCATGCGCTGATTAACCTGTGCAGCGCGCCCGCGCCAAACGCATGCGGTTGCGGAAGTTCTCAGACCGGCACGGTCGTCGAGGTCTCGTCGACCTTCGGACGGTTGAGCGGCAGTTGCGTGCCGGTGACCACAAAATAGGCGTTCTCGGCGATGTTGGTGACGTGGTCGCCGATGCGCTCGAGGTTCTTGGCGCAGAACAACAGATGCGTGCAGGCCGTGATGTTGCGCGGATCCTCCATCATGTAGGTCAGGAGTTCGCGAAACACAGCCGTGTACTGGATATCGATCTTCTGGTCGTCGGCGCGCAGTTCCTTCAGGCCTTCGGCCTGGCGCGCGACATAGAGGTCGACCACGCCGCGGACCTGGCCCAGCACCAGCTGCGCCATCGCGTCGATGGAGTGCGACAGGTTGCGCGGCGTCGGCGACTGGCCGACGGCGCCGACACGCTTGGCGATGTTCTTGGCCAGGTCGCCGATGCGCTCGAGATCGCCCGCCATGCGGATGGCGCCGACCACCGCGCGCAAGTCCTGCGCCATCGGCTGGCGCTTGGCGATCAGCGTGATTGCGCTGTTGTCGAGTTCGCGCTGCTTGGCGTCCATCATCACGTCGTCGGCGACGATGTTCTGCGCCAGCGCCTGGTCGGACGACAACAGCGCCCGGATCGCGCCGGCCACCATCGAGCCGGCCAGGTCGCCCATGTCGCAGATGACCTGGTCGACGTGCTGGAGTTCTTCGTCGAAGGACCGGACTGTATGTTCGCCCATGATTTCTTCCTCGTCTCGTGTGCCGTGGCGAAAACTCACTCAGCCGAAGCGGCCGGTGATGTAGTCCTGCGTCCGCTTGTCGTCGGGGTTGGTGAACATCTTGTCGGTCGGGCCTTCCTCGACCAGGTAGCCGAGGTGGAACATCGCCGTTCGCTGCGACACGCGCGCCGCCTGCTGCATCGAGTGCGTCACGATGACGATCGTGTAGTTCTCGCGCAGTTCGTCGATCAGCTCCTCCACCTTGGCGGTGGCAATCGGGTCGAGCGCCGAGCACGGCTCGTCCATCAGGATGACTTCGGGAGAAACGGCGATGGCGCGGGCGATGCACAGGCGCTGCTGCTGGCCGCCCGACAGGCCGGTGCCCGGCTCGTTGAGACGATCCTTGGCTTCGTTCCACAACGCAGCCTTCTGCAGGGACTTCTCGACGATCTCGTCGAGCTCGGCCTTGTTCCTGGCAAGTCCGTGGATGCGCGGGCCGTAGGCGACATTCTCGTAGATCGACTTCGGAAATGGGTTCGGCTTCTGGAACACCATGCCGACACGGGCGCGCAGTTCCACCACGTCGATCTTCGGATCGTAGATGTCTTCGCCGTCCAGCGTGATCTTGCCGCCGACGCTGGCGCCGTCAATGGTGTCGTTCATCCGGTTGAGGCAGCGCAGGAAGGTCGACTTGCCGCAGCCCGAAGGTCCGATCAGCGCCGTCACCTGGTTCTGCCGCACGTTGAGGTCGACGCCGAACAGCGCCTGCTTCTCGCCATAGTGCACGGTGACCTTGTCGCCGCGCATCTTGATGATGTCGTTTGGTTTGTTCATCTCGGCGTTCACCGCGTCTTCGAGTTTTTTCTCGGTCATGATGTTCATAGCAGGATGCTCCTTGTCCACTACCAGCGCCGCTCGAAGCGCCGCCGAAGGACGATGGCGACGATGTTCATGGCCATGAGGAAAATGAGTAGGATGATGATGGCGCCGGACATGCGCTCGACGAAGGCGCGCTCGGCCTCGTTCGCCCACATGTAGATCTGCACCGGAAGCGCCGTCGCCGGATCGAAGGGCGACTTGGGATAGTCGGCAACGAAGGCCACCATGCCGATCAACAGCAGCGGCGCCGTTTCGCCCAGCGCGCGCGCCAGGCCGATGATGGTGCCCGTCAGGATGCCGGGAGCGGCCAGCGGCAGGATGTGCTGGAACACCATCTGCATCTTCGACGCGCCAAGTCCAAGCGCCGCCGAGCGGATCGACGGCGGCACGGCGGCAAGCGCAGCACGTGTCGCGATGATGATCGTCGGCAAGGTCATCAGCGTCAGCACCAGTCCGCCGACGAAGGACGCCGAGCGCGGCAGGCCGAGGAAGTTGATGAACACGGCCAGACCGAGCAGGCCGAAGACGATCGACGGCACTGCGGCAAGGTTGTTGATGTTGACCTCGATGAGATCGGTGAAGCGGTTCTTCTTGGCGAATTCCTCGAGATAGATCGAGGCGGCGACGCCGATCGGCAGCGCCAGCATCAGCACGATCAGCATCATGAAGAACGAGCCGATCAGGGCGACGCCGACGCCTGATGTCTCGGGCCGGCTCGACGCGCCGAACTTGAACAGTCCGGTGTTGAAGCGCTCGGCCATCGCGCCTTCGGCCTTCAGCTTGTTCATCCACTCGACCTGCTGGTCGGAGACCTTGCGCCGCGCCTCGGGCACCGAAAGGTCGATCTGGCCCTTGTAGGCGGAGTCCATGTTGGCTGCAGCAAGCAGGATGATGTCGCGCGTCTGGCCGATGACCGACGGATCCGCCTGGACGATGCTGCGCAGTTGGACGCGCACGCTGTCCGACAGGAAGCCCTTCAGCTTGCGCACCTGCGCCTTGTCCTCGGGGTCGATCCCCAGACGCGCGATCAGCGCATTCTCGGCCAGCTTCGGATAGTTGGCCGTGATCAGCACCTTCGGGTCGGTCGCCCGTTTGTTGGACGGGTCGATGACCTTCTCGTCGAAGGTGACGGGCAGCGTTATGCTGGTCTGCCAGAACGCGGTATGCCCCTTCGAGATGATCGAAAACAGCATCACGGCCAGGAAGGCGAGACCAACCGAGATCGCCAGCACACCGTAGATACGGAAGCGGCGTTCGGCGGCGTAGCGCTTCTTGAGGCCGATATCGCGGCGCGCGGGCGCGGTCGCGGTCGGCAGGGTGTCGAGCGAAATATCGGTCATTCGTACTGCTCCCGGTACTTCCGGACGATGTAAAGCGCGACGATGTTCATCACCAGCGTCAGCGCGAAGAGCGTGATGCCGAGCGCGAAGGCCACCAGCGTCTGCGGCGTGTTGAACTCAAGGTCGCCGGTCAACTGGTTGACGATCTTGACGGTGATGGTGGTCATCGCCTCGAACGGATTGAGCGTCAGGTTTGCCGCCACACCCGCCGCCAGGACCACGATCATGGTCTCGCCGATGGCGCGCGAGGCGGTCAGCAGGATGGCGCCGACGATGCCCGGCAGCGCGGCTGGGAGGATGACGCGCTTGATCGTTTCCGAGCGCGTGGCGCCGAGGCCGAGCGAGCCGTCGCGCATGGCGCGCGGCACCGCGGTGATGATGTCGTCGGACAGCGACGAGACGACGGGGATAAGCATCACGCCCATCACCAAGCCGGCGGTCAGGATCGATTGCGCCTGGATGAACGGCGTGCCGCCGGCAAGGGCAGCCGAGATGTCGCGCAGGAAGGGTCCGAGCGTGACGAGCGCGAAGATACCGTAGACGATGGTCGGGATGCCGGCGAGCAGCTCGAGCGCCGGCTTGACCACCGCGCGCACCCTGGGGGCGGCGTATTCCGACATGTAGACCGCCGACATCAGGCCGACAGGCACCGCCACCAGCAGCGCGACAAAGGCGATGTAGAGCGTGCCGGCAAGCAGCGGGATCAAGCCGAACTGGCCTTCCGATGCACCGGCGCCGGCGGCCGCGAAGCGCGGATCCCAAACCGTTCCGAAGAAGAAGTTGCTCAGCGGCACCTTCTCGAAGAAGGCGATGGTCTGGAACAGCATCGACAGCACGATGCCGACAGTCGTCAGGATGGCCAGAGTCGAGGCGCCGAGCAGCCCCCACAGCATGACCTTTTCGACATTGTTGCGAGCCCGGGCGCGCGGGCTGATGCGGCCCAGGCTGTAGACCGACCCGATCAGCGCCAGGCCGATGGAGACGACCGCTGCGATCATGTTGAGGCGGTCCGACATGCGGTTAGTTTCCACCGCGATCGGAAGCATGTAGTCGGCCGTGTCCGGCGCCAATGCCACGCCCTTGGCGGCCAGCATCGGCTGCACTTCGGCAAAAGTCTTCGGCAGCGTCGCCAGTTGCTGTGCGTCGAGACGGGTCAGGCCGCTGGCCAGGCTCTTGACCAGCCCGACGGCCAGGTCCTCATGCGCGACGGTTCCGTCGGCGACATCGGTCGGCAGCGCGGCGTGGACATGGCGGTTGAGATAGGCGTTGGCGCCGATGTCCCAGCAGGCGAGGAAAATGACCGCCGGCACGACGCCCATCAGGAACGCCCACCAGCCGTGATAGTGCGCACGCGAGTGCGGCTTGACCGAACCGTCGTCCTGCGCCCGCGCCCTTTGGCGGCCGAGCAGGAATGCGGCCAGTCCGATCGCGAGCACTATGGCGAAGACAAACAGGAAGGACATGGACCAGCCTCGGTGGGTTCGCAAAGCATGCCGGCGCTGGCCGGCCAAGTCCCAAGGGGCGCCGGATTGTCCGGCGCCCCCTGGCAGTTCATTACATGGTCTTGCCGGCGCCGAAGGCGTCGCGCTGGGCCGCGCGCTCTGCATCGGGAGCGGCGACCAGGCCGTAGTCGGCCAGCGGGCCTTCAGGGCCGACCATCTGGTCGTCGAGGAAGAACTCGACATATTCCTTCAGGCCCGGAACCACGCCGAGATGCGCCTTCTTGACGTAGAAGAACAGCGGACGCGACACCGGATACTCGCCAGAAGCGATGGTCTCGACCGAAGGCGTGATGCCGCCGACGGTGGCGACCTTCAGCTTGTCGGCGTTGTTTTCGTAGAAGGCGAGGCCGAACACGCCGACGCCGGTCTTGTTCGAGTCGATGCGGGCCAGCGTCTCGGAGTAGTCGCCGTCGATGTCGACAGCCTTGCCATCCTTGCGCACGGCCTTGCAGGCGGCTTCGGCAGCCTTGTCGTCGAGGCCCGAAGCCTTGCCGGCTTCAACGCCGCCGAGCTTCTTGCAGCCGGCGATCAGCAGCTTCTCTTCGAAGACTTCGCGGGTGCCGTGCTTTTCGCCCGGAATGTAGGCGGCGATGTCCCAGTCGGGCAGGTTCGGGTTGACCTGGTTCCACTTGGTGTTCGGGTTGTCGACCAGCTTGCCGTCGACGGCAATCTTGGCGGCCAGCGCCTTGTACACGTCCTCGGGGGTCAGCGCCCAGTCCGGGCCCTTGACGTCGGTTGCGAAGACGATGCCGTCGTAGCCGATCTTCACTTCCTGGATGTCCTTGACGCCGGCGTCGACGCAGGACTGCACTTCGTCCTTCTTCATCGGACGCGAGGAGTTGGCGATGTCGATGGTGTTTTCGCCGACGCCCTTGCAGAACTCCTTGATGCCGGCGCCCGAACCGCCGGATTCTACGACCGGGGTCTTGAAGTTGGTGAAGGTCTCGCCGAACTGTTCGGCAACGATCTTGGCATAGGGCAGAACGGTCGAGGAACCGGCAACCTGAACCTGGTCGCGGGCCGAGGCATAACCTACCGAGGCGGCGATCGCGAAGGCAGCGGCCGACGCGGTGAGAAGAGCTTTTTTCATAGGGCCTGCTCCTGTTGGAGTATCTCGTATGACGCCTGTCTTCGGCGCCCGGTGAGCCAATAGCCCCCCTCTATTACAGTTAGATGACAGTTTCGTGTCACCCCTGTAACGGTCGCTGTGCATTGTGCCCAAGGGTTGCCCGGAACGGCATTTTGCCGGCGCGAGGCAGACAACAGAAGACGCGCGAAAGCAAGCCGCCGGAGCCTGGCCCGGCGACGGTTTCCCACGCCCAATTGTCACATCTCCACAGCCTTGGTTGTGCGGCGGCAAGCGCGCGCATCGCTGCGGCGCGCTATCGATCGGAGCCCGGTCGCCGGAGTAACCGTTCCGCCATCGCGGCCGGCCCCTCGCAATCCTCAAACCGCGCCGCGCTGGTCCTCTTCGCGCCATGACCAGCGCTCGATCTTTTCGAGCAGCGCGCGCGGGCTGATCGGCTTCGGCAGGTAGTCGTCCATGCCCGCCTCCAGGCACCGGTCCTTGTCGCCCTTGAGCGCATGCGCGGTGACGCCGATGATCGGCACGCGCGTGCCGGTGCCGCGCTCGAGCTTGCGGATTTCGCTGGTTGCTTCCAGTCCGTTCATTTCGGGCATCGAGACATCCATCAGGATCATCCCCGGCCGTCGTTCGCCGAAAGCCGCCACCGCGCGACGTCCGTTGCCGACGATTTCAAACGACAGATTCGTTTCCGCCAGGATCTGGCTGAACACCATCTGGTTCACCTCGTTGTCTTCGGCAACGAGGATGTCGAGCCCGCTGTCGCCCACCGGACGCTGGCCGTTGCGCAGCCGTGTCACATTGGCCGCAGCATCGCCCTCGCTCAGCACGGGCATCTGTGCTTCGGCCGCCTGCTGCGGCGTGAGCATGGGCGCGCGCCGCCGCTGGATCGAGGCGACGAGTGCTTCCAGCAGCGCCGAAGAGCGCGCCGGCTTGACCAACTGGGCGTCGATCGCAAGGTCATTGTAGCCCGGCCCCGACAAGGACTGATCGACCGAGGTGAGCATGACGATCGGCGTGTCCGCAAGCGCCGGCGTGTCGCGGACCACGCGCGCCATTTCGGCGCCCGTCATGCCGGGCATCTGGTAGTCGAGCACCACGCAATCGACGCGGACGCCCATGGCGTTGGCCGCGTGCAGCACCCTCAGGCCTTCGTCGCCGCTGCGCGCCGCACAGGAATCGAAGCCCCACGACACCATCTGTTCGGTCAGGATGGTGCGGTTGACGGCGTTGTCGTCGACGATCAGCACCCGTGCGCCGGTCACGTCGATCAATGCGGTCGGGCGCGCTTCGAGCTGCCCGGCATTGGGCAGATTGAGCGTGAACCAGAAGGTCGATCCCTCGCCATCCTTGCTTTCCACCCCGATCTGGCCGCTCATCATCTCGACCAGCCGCGAGGTGATGGCTAGGCCAAGGCCGGTGCCCTCGTGCCGGCGCGTGGACGAAGCATCGACCTGGCTGAACTTCTCGAACACCAGCTTGAGCTTGGATTCGGGAATGCCGATACCGGTGTCGGTCACCGCAATGCGCAACCTGGTCTCGTCGCCGTCGCTGGTGCCGGTCACGTCGACCAGCACATGGCCGGCGTCGGTGAATTTCACCGCGTTGCCAAGCAGGTTGGTGATGATCTGCCTGATGCGCCCGACATCGCCGACAAAGAGATGCCTGAGATCCGGCTGCATCCGCACGATCAGCTCGAGATCCTTCTCCTTCGCCCGCGTCGACATCAGCGTCGCCACATCCTCGACCGCCTCCGACAGGTTGAACGGGATCGGGTCGAGCACCAGTTGGCCGGCGTCGATCTTCGAGAAGTCGAGGATGTCGTTGATGATCGTCAGCAGGGCATTGCCCGACTTGACGATGATGTCGGTGAAGGTCTTTTGCTTGGGATCGAGATCCGACTTCGCCAACAGCTCCGCCATGCCCAGCACGCCATTCATCGGCGTGCGGATTTCGTGGCTCATATTGGCGAGGAATTCCGACTTGGCGCGGTCGGCCAGCACGGCGCGGCGCTGCGCCACCTCGAGTTCCTGCTCGCGCTGCTTGAGCTCGGTGATGTCAGTGGTCGAACCGATGAGGTAGAGCGAGCCGTCGGAGGCGACCATCGCGCCCTTGCGGGCGAACTGGTGGCGCACGGCGCCGTCGGCCCCGGTCGCGGTCTCCTCGACCTCGATCGTCGCCCCGTTGCGCATGACCTCGCGGTCGGCCTCCATGAATGGCTCGCCCTCGGGGCCGAAAATCTCGGCGTCGGTCTTGCCGATGGCTTCCTGCTTGGAATAGCCGGTCAGTTCGCACCAGCCCTGGTTGACATATGTCAGCCGGAGGTCTTCGCGCTTGGCGTAGATCGACACCGGAACGTTGTCGATCAGGCTGCGGAACACTTCGTTCTCGCGCATGCTGTCTTGCAGGGCGCGCTCGCGCTGCTTGAGCTCGGTGATGTCGACCCTGACGCCGATGAAGGTGCCGTCCGCCATGCGCTGGTCGAATATCTGGTACCAGCGCCCATCCGGATTGCGCCGCTCGCGCACCGCCTGGGAGGTGTGATAGCGGCGGATCATGCCGTCGACCCATTTTTCCGGGTCGGCGTCGTAGAGCACGTCCAGGTCCTGGTCGCCGGTGTCGCGATAGTATCCGTGCCGCTGTGCCAGGACGAGGCTTTCGCGCAGCGAACTGCCTTCCACCATGATCGGCGCAAGCGCCGGCAGGGCTGCCTTGAGCTTGCGGTTGGCGAGCACGAAACGATCGTTGCGATCGTAGATGACAACGCCGGCCGGCAGCGATTCCAAAACGTCGGTCAGGCGCTGGCGCGCTTCGACCGCTTCTGTCTCGCGCTGCTTCATCACGCTGATGTCGTAGTAGGAAACCAGCCGTTTGCCGCCCGAAAGCGCGGTCACCGAATAGATCATGGTGCAGCCGTCGGCGCGGCGGAACTCGCGCGGCGCAACGTCGCCGCCGCTGATCTCGGACTCGCGCGAGGCGACGTAGTCTTCCCATTCGCCGTCGCCAACGGCATAGACGCCCGTGCGTCTGTTGACGTCCATCAGCGCGCGGAAACGGCAGCCGGCCGAAACCTGCTCGGCCGAGACCTTCCAGATTTCGTAGAACGCCTTGTTGATGAACAGCACATTGAGCGCGGCGTCGACCAGCACCACGCCCATGGTCATGGAATCGATCGTCCGTTCGAGATCGACATATGGCAGGTTTCCCTCGTGCCCCTGCCGGCTGTCGATACCGCCCGCCCGGCCGTTTGCCGGCTCGCCGGCCGGATCGTTGACGTCCGGCCCAAATTCTTTCCGCATCCCGTCCAGCCCTGCATGCAAAAAGCGATGCTGCCCCTCCGCAACACGCCGCAACAGACCTTGCCGGATAAGAATTAACGACTGACTAACCTTAACGCGCGGTTCTTATCCCGCGTCGGATCTGGCGCAATCAATCGTCATTGGCCGCGTTGAGCTCTTCCGGCCGCATGCCGCCATTGGGATCCGAAACGCCGAGCGAGGCAGCCAGTATCAGCCGCCGCGACTTGAGCAGCGGCGAAATCGCCTTCTGCACGTCGGGCATCCTTGGGTTGCGCTCATGCGCGGCGACGGCCGCCAGGTCGGCATAGAGCTCGTTGACCATCACCTTGTTGGCGATCGGCGTGCCGTCGCGCTCCACCGGCTTGATCACCTCGAAACGCAGGCAGCCTGCCTCCTCGTGCAACGTGGCCCGGGCATGTTCCGAAATCAGGTCGGTGAATTGCTGTTCGCAACCGTCGCGGGTTTCGAACTCTACGATGATGGTCATCTCAGCCAAGCGCGTCTGCCTTTCGGTGCGGAAATGCCGTCGTTTGTCCACGGCACAGCCTTGTCAGGCTAGCCCATCACAGGTGAAAGCGGAATCGATTTTCGGGCCACCTCGCCGCAAGGTCGGGCTTGGTGCCGCGAACTTGCGGGCGCACCGGCGGGCTGGAAGGTGTGCTGCCCGCCGGGCGTTGCCGAAGACGCGCACTCGATACATTGCGCAGGTGGATGGTGCCGATCCGATGGTGAACAATTCGTGAAGACGAGAGCGCGTTTTTTCGCTGATTGCCGAAATCGCAGCGGAACCGCTGTTTCGGCAACGAGTTGATATCGTGGCGCCCGGCGCGGCCTTTGTTCCTTTCAGCCACGCCGATTAGGGCCCGCCGCTCTCCGGCGGCGGGCTCTTTTTTGCGCTTCCGTCCTGCCTCTGCGGCTGCAATCCCGCCACAACCCAGAGTGACTCGACATCTCCCAGGTTGTGGAGCAAGCTTCGCCCGGTAATAGAAAAGCGGCTCCTTGCAACCGCAGCGTTTGGGAGGCAGGTCGATGCAAGCGGCTGTGGCCGGCGCAATTCTGAGACCTGAAGACATGAAGATGCTGGCGCGGGTTCTTGCCCAATGCGAACCGGCGGCAACTTCGGTCGAACGCGACAAAAGGGCTGCCGAACTCATTCATCACTTTGGCGCAGGCGTGAAAGACGAGTCCCTGCTCGTCAAGCTGATGATCGGAAGCGGCCACCAAGCGGCTTGAAATCAACACAGCATCCCAACGTGCATGAAACGCATTGAAAAGGCGTAACCAAGTAAACTCTATGGGAGAAGACTATGGAGCATGTACTTTTCACCCGGCCTAACTCCCCGATTTACCCCGCCGACCTCAGGCTCATACAACGCGTGTTCGACCAGATTTGCGCCGAACGCGGCGAGGATCCGAGTTCGGTCTGGGCGACCGAAATTGCCAGGACGTTGATCTCCCTCTACCGGTCCGGCGTGCGTGACGAAGAGCTGCTCTCCGCCAGCGTGCCGCGTTTCCGGGCAAAGACTGCCGCCTGACAGCAATGGCCGGCAGCGCCTGACAGCCGGAGCTTGTCTCCGGCCTCTTCATGTATTGCCGATTTTCCCGGCGCGGCTCGACACTGCGCCCAAAAATCCATGCGCGCGCCGGAGCGCCGTCATGTTTGCTGTTCCATGGCCGTTGCCAGTCTCCGCATCGGAGACGACAATGTCGGCCAAGCAGTTCACGAATCACCGGCTGTGCCGGCGGGGCGAAACATGGAGCGGCTTGCCACGATGGTCTGTGCGATCATCGCCGTTGCTGCCGTATCGACGGCGGCGTCCGGCGCGGAACGACGCGGCGGTTTGTTGCTCACTCAGCCGCAGCAAAACGGCATGACCGCGCTCTATGCGCGCTGGCCCGGCGCTGCGATGAGCTATCCGACAGCGATGACGCGCTACCGCTACGCCGTCGAGCGCGAGAACCTGCCACCCCGGACCTACCCATTCATCATGTCTGCAAAGCCGCCATTCGGCGGTCCCTGGACCTGGACGGCGCAAAACGGCTCGCATGCAAGGCGCATGGCGGATGGCGCCATGCACCTCAGCCTCACCAACCTTCTCGCCAACTGGTTTGTCGAGATCGATTGCCGCGACGCCGGCTGGCCGGTCTTTGCCTGCGCCGATGGCATCGAGCGCATCGCAGAGGCGCCCACGCCGGAATTGCTTGTCATCGACGGCGTGGAGTTTTCGCGGGTGCTGCCGACAGCTTCGCAGTTGCCCGAAGTGTCCGCACCGATCGTTTCAGTGCAGTGACGCAAGCTTCCGGCCCGCCGCGCGCCGGGCGGCGGGCCTGTTGTCGTCAAGCAGGGTGTCAGTGGGTGTAGAAATACCCCACCGCAAGCACCGCGCCGACAAGCAGCAGCATCACCAGCCAGCCCTTGGCGGCTTCGCGGCCGCCTGCGGCCTTTTCGATGGCGGACGTGTTCTTGGTGTCGTTCGTGTTCATGTGAATTTCCCTCTCGGGCAAAGATGTCGAGGTGCGACGACGCTCGGTCTGCCGGCCGGTCGAACCGGTCTTCAGAACCCCAGCGCAGCGATGGTGATGGATTTGCGTTGCAGCCCCGCGCCCAGCTGGACGCGCAAGGGACACTGGCAACGCCTTGATCGGCGTGATCTTTTCCGAAAACCGATGCCGATTTTCGTGGTCACGACCTAGGCCGGTAGCGGCGGCGCCCGTGCCGAAAATGCGACGAAGCGCTGTTTTGGGGCTGCGGCGCGATCCGGCCCGACGGCGGCAGCCTGCCCCGGTTCATGCAAGATCAGTTGTGCAACAACGGCGAGCGCGGCCTTGCCCCAACCACCGGTCGATTTGCCCGAATGCTTGGTCTCGGAACTGCGCAGGGCCGACTGGTTTCGGTCGTGGCTCGACAGCAGGGGCTGCGGGTTGCCGATGTCGGCGACGCCCTGCCCGGCGCGCCAGTCGCGTTGCTCGGGCGACGGTCCCTCGAGGCTCTGCGGCAGCAGAACCAGCGCCCATGTCAGCAGAAGCGCGATCAGGCGCAACGTGGCGCCTTTCGCGGTCTTGCTGGAATCTGGGCTGTTTTCGGTCGGGATTTGGATTGGCCTTGTCCTGGTCGGGTCCCTTTTGGCATCGCCCGCGGCCCGTTTCAACCTTGGCTCGAAAAAGTCGCTGCCTCAGTTGCCTGTCGCGGCGGTCGTCATATGATCAGCCGAGGAGGACACCATGGCCAACACAGACTTCAGGTCCGTCGATGAGTATATGTCAGCACAGCCGGAAGCCGCGCGCCCCACGCTGGCTGCAATACGCCAGATCATCCGGCAAGTGCTGCCGGCCGCGGAAGAAGTCATTTCCTACCAGATCCCGGCATACAAGGTCGATGGAGGCCGGGTGATCTATTTCTCCGGCTGGAAAGAGCATTATTCCCTTTATCCGGTGACGGCTGCGCTCATGCAGGCGTTGGCCGACGAGATCGCGCCTTATGTCGCCGGCAAGGGCACGCTCCGTTTCTCCTATGCCGAACCTGTCCCGGCAAGACTGATCGAGCGCATCGTGCGTATTCGCGCCGACGAAGTCGCAGCCGAAACCAGAGCAAAGGCAACCAGGCCGAAACGTCGCTGACCCAGATCAGGGCACGTCGTCGCTCGCCACCGGACCGCCTTCGCCTTCCAGCGTCGACAGCCGCCGCGTTACCGATCGGCTGAACTTCAGCCGAACGCCCGCACCGTCGGCACCTTGCTCCGCAATGAAAACGGCTCCCAGCCCCTCGAGCGCAGACTGCAACGCTTCGATGGCACCATCGCCGGGCGTCGAAATCTTGCGTTCGAACGCTTCGATGACCTCTTCGGCCACGCCCGAACGCTTTGCCAGTTTCTCCCTGGTGACTTCAACCAGCGCACGCGCCGCCTTGCAGACCGATCCCGATATCATCAGCAGCCACTCCGTATTCTGCTCTGTGCCAGCACGAAGCACGAGGTTAGCGCGGCAGCCGCTGCCGGTTCAATCGGGCGAAGTCGGAACCGCCCATCAAATTGTAGGTCGCGCCATGGCTCGAGAAAATCCCCCTGCCATGCGCCGCGTCGACTTGCGGCGCGAGGCCGGGGTTTTCGTACGGCGAAAGCGTGCCGGTCAGAACTTGTAGGCGACGCCGAGGCGGAAGTCGTGCGACGACAGGTTGATATGTGCATCATCAATCATGAAGAAGTCCGGCTGCGCGAAGCCTTTGGAGCCAAAATCGGAATAGCGTACTCGGCGCGCACGACGATATTATCGGTGGCCGCATATTCGGCGCCCAGGCCGACATTCCAGCCGACCATGGACTTGCTTTCCGCATAGTACACATGGCCGGTATCCAGAACGAAATCGAAGTCGTATTTTGCCGCGGAAAGCCCGCCGGCCACGTATGGCAGGAACCGACCCATTGCATAGCCGAGACGCGCACGAAGCGCGGCTGTGTACTTGATCTCCGCGCTTGCTGTCGGAACCGGGCGCAGGCCCAGCCACCAGTAGTCGTTGCTTCCCTTGATGTTCGTGAAGTTCAGATCACCGTCAACACCCAGAACGACACCATTGGACATCTGAAAATTGTAGCCCGCGTAGACGCCACCGAAGAAGCCGTCAGGATCGTAATTGACGTATTCGCCGGGGAAATCCGTGTTGGTGTAGAGAGATTGACCCACAGCATACCCGGCCTGCACGCCGACATACGCTCCCGACCAGTCGTAAATCCGGTCCTGCGCGACGGCGCTTCCGACGTTGAGTGCAAGCAAGCCTGCTGCAAGCAGTAGAGTTCTCATGAGTTCTCCCGAGCAAGATCATCCTTGCGTCGGTAACACGCTTCCAGAAGTATTGAAAGGAATGATGCTCGGCGAATTTATCGACGACAAGAAGAATTGGATGCACCGCTTCAGGTCTTCAGCTTGCCGACGCTGCCAAGGCGCGGCATGCTTGTGGATATTCCGTTGCCGATTGGCCACATATTCTATGTTGCTAACGTAGGGCGGCGGCCAGAGCCTGCGCCTCAAGGTAGCGGGCTTTATATCTTTTCGTCTACTGTCACATCTTTTTGGCTCGGAGCACTTGTGGCACCGCAACCGCGATCAGCACAGCCGCGGCGGCTATGAACAGGGCTCCACCCGCCATGACATAGCTGCAGACGCCAACGATCCCACCTAGCATGAAGGCAATGATTGTACTGGAATAGAGCTTGAGACGTGCAACAGCCGAAGGGCGATCGGGAGGACTGACAACCAATGCAGCCAGCCCGAGCCCGATGTCGGTAGCCATGCCAGAGACATGCGTTGTTCTTACGCGCGCGTGCGATATTCGGGTTGATGCCGCGTTCTGGATGCCCATGATGAAGCTGAGGCATACGATCAGTGTCATGCCCTGGCCCGAGATCGGGAACAACACGTCGAATATCCCCACGACAACCAACAGTCCGGCTTCGACGGTGATGCTATAAGCGTAAATGGCCTTCACGCCCTGACGCCGACCAAGTTCGATGAGCAGCCCCGACCCGAAGGCCCCAGCGATGAAAGCGACGACGAGCGAGCCGAAGAATGTCGCCTGACCAAACTTGCCCAGTCCGAAATAGTCCGAAAGTGCCGATACGTTGCCGGTCATGTTGGCCGAAAAGAACCCCGTCGCCTGAAACCCGGCAGCGTTCACCGCACCGGCAATTCCCGCGAGCAGCGCTGCAAGCCTGACATCGATGTCGAGCGAACGTTGATCGCCTTCACGGATAAGCATCCCGAATCTCCGCCCCCGGCAATGTGGCAGCACAAGATTTCCACGGTTTGAGAATCGTGGCCAGACAAGACCCGATTTGGCAACGCCCACAACGAACGATCAATCAAAATCATCTTGGCCAAACCAATGCCCGCCCAGCACGCCACCGAGTAGAGCGAACGCTTTCCGCGGGCCATCCCGGGAAGGGCTTATTTGACTGTTATTTGATGAGTTCAGCCCAAGCCAGACGAAGTGCCTGAAAAGCTTGGTACGCCCAAGGGGAATCGAACCCCTGTTCCCGCCGTGAGAGGGCGGTGTCCTGACCGCTAGACGATGGGCGCAGCCGAGAAGGGCGATATAGGCGGGCGGTTTCGAAAAAGCAACAGCCCGGCACGCGTTATTTGCCGCGACCCGCCTGCCGCAGCGGCATCAGCGCTTGCGCTCGATCAGGTCCCACAGATTGCCGTGGAGATCGACGAAAACCGCAACGCTGCCATAGGCTTCGTGGCGCGGCGCTTCGCGGAACTCGACGCCCTTCTCCAGCATGGCCGCATGGTCGCGGGCAAAATCGTCGGTCTCGAGAAACAGGAAGACGCGGCCGCCGGTCTGGTTGCCGATGCTCGCTGCCTGCCTCTCGCCATCCGCCTGCGCCAGCAGCAGCCGCGCGCCCTGGCCGCCGCCCGGCTCTACCGTCACCCAGCGCTTGCCGCCACCGAGGTCGACGTCTTCTGCGAGCCGGAAGCCGAGCTTGTCCGTGTACCAGGCGATCGCAGCGTCGTAATCGGCGACAATCACGGCGACTGTGGCGATCCGTCGGCCTGCGGCTGGAAACCCGCTCACCTGTTGCGCACTGCGAACTGGCCGATCACGCGCCGCTCGGCGATATCGTAGAGGAAGATCGTCCGGCTGCCGTCGGCAAGCTCGGCATCGATCGACAGGCGGTTGCCTGACAGCGCCTGCGACATCACCTTGGAACCGACAGGCAATACGATCTCGCCGCTGATCTGGCCGCCTGCCGGCATCTGGATGTCGCTGCTTGCAACGGCTTCGGACGGTTGCGAGGTGCGCGCTTTGTAGACAAGCGCCCCGACGACCGCCATAAGGGCCAGGAAAAGCAGCCCGAGATTGATCGCCACGAAGCGGACGAGTTTCCTGCGAACACGCTCGACCGCCGGGTCGAGCGGCTTGTCCTCTTCTGCTACGTCGACGTGAGGGCCTGTCATGGGCAAATTTCCGGAACAATTGGCATGAGCGCATCAGATAGCGAACAGGACGGCACTTTGATAGTGCTGGCGGCCGGTGCCGATGCCGCAGGCCTGCGTCTCGACCAGTGGCTGGCGGCGCGGCTCGCGCCCGACCTGTCGCGCAGCCGCGTGCAGGCGCTGATCAAGCAGGGCGCCGTCAGCATCGGCGGCAAGACCGTCGCGGAAGCCAAGCGCAAGCTCGCCATGGGCGACGAGGTTGCCATCGACATGCCCGAGGCCGAACCGGCCGAACCGCAGGGCGAAGACATCCCGCTCGACATCCTGTTCGAGGACGACGAGCTGATCGTCATCAACAAGCCCGCCGGCCTGGTCGTCCACCCCGGCGCCGGCAACTGGACCGGCACCCTGGTCAACGCCCTGATCCACCATTGCGGCGAGAGCCTGTCGGGCATCGGCGGCGTCAAGCGCCCCGGAATCGTCCACCGCCTCGACAAGGAAACCTCCGGTGTCATGGTCGTCGCCAAGACCGACCGCGCCCACAAGGCGCTGTCCGAGGCCTTCGCCGACCACGGCCGCACCGGCGATCTCGAGCGCGCCTATTCGGCGCTGGTATGGGGAATCCTGCCGCGCGTGACCGGCACCATCGACGCGCCTCTCGGTCGCCATGCCGACCGCGTCCGCCGCGCCGTCGTGCCAGAACATCGCGACGACGCCCGCCATGCCGTCACCCACTACGCCGTCGAGGAGCGCTTCGGCGGCGACCAGACCGAGTTCACCACCGCGAGCCTCGTCGAGTGCCGGCTCGAAACCGGCCGCACCCACCAGATCCGCGTCCACATGGCCCATATCGGCCACCCCGTCGTCGGCGACCCCGACTACGGCCAGGCCTTCCGCACCAAGTCAAACCGCCTGCCCGAGCCGCTCAGCTCCGCCGTCAAGGCGTTTCCGCGCCAGGCCCTGCATGCCCGTCTCCTTGCATTTCGCCATCCGGCTACCCATCTGTTGATGCGGTTCGAGGCGCCTTTGCCTCACGACATGGGGGAGTTGGTCGAAGGCTTTCGGAATCTCTGATCCTCCGATCAGAAAACCTGACTCGTATTGTTCACTTTGGCGTGACAGTCTGTTTCGCGTTGAACAAATGGTGTCTTTTCCCGTTATGTTCCGATATAGAACCCATGGCGCGACAGTGCAGAACGCAGCCGCGCCGCATGCTCGCCTAATTCAGGGAGCACATCTCGTAGAGAGGGAGGGCGCTTTATGGCCCAGTCACTACCCAGTATCGTTTCCGGCGAAGGCGGCCTGAGCCGCTACCTGGAAGAAATCCGCCGCTTTCCGATGCTCCAGCCGCAGGAAGAGTACATGCTCGCCAAGCGGTACAACGAGCATGAGGACACCGGCGCGGCCCACAAGCTGGTCACCAGCCACCTGCGCCTCGTGGCCAAGATCGCCATGGGCTATCGCGGCTACGGCCTGCCGATCGGCGAAGTCATCTCGGAAGGCAATGTCGGCCTGATGCAGGCCGTCAAGAAGTTCGAGCCGGAGCGTGGTTTCCGCCTCGCCACCTACGCCATGTGGTGGATCAAGGCCTCGATCCAGGAATACATCCTGCGCTCGTGGTCGCTGGTCAAGATGGGCACCACCGCCAACCAGAAGCGTCTGTTCTTCAACCTGCGCAAGGTGAAGGGCAAGATCCAGGCGCTCGACGACGGCGATTTGAAGCCTGACCAGATCAAGGAGATCGCCACTCGCCTCAACGTCTCCGAGGCCGAGGTGGTGTCGATGAACCGTCGCCTGTCGGGCGACGCCTCGCTCAATGCGCCGATCCGCGCCAGCGAAGGCGAATCCGGCGAGTGGCAGGACTGGCTGGTCGACGACCACGAAAGCCAGGAAGACATGCTGATCGAGCAGGACGAGCTCGAAAACCGTCGCGGCATGCTGTCGAGCGCCATGTCGGTGCTCAACGATCGCGAAAAGCGCATCTTCGAGGCGCGCCGCCTCGCCGAAGAGCCGCTGACGCTGGAAGAACTGTCGGCCGAGTTCGACATCAGTCGTGAGCGCGTCCGCCAGATCGAGGTTCGCGCCTTCGAAAAGGTCCAGGACGCGGTCAAGGCCGCCGCCAAGAAGCAGGCCCAGGCGCTCCGCACCATCGACGCCTGAGCCTTGGCCCGCAGACTGCGTGTCTGAACGCATCTGCAAACGAAAACGCAATCGGAACTACCCTACCGCGCCGTGTGTCATCCGTGACGCACGGCGCTCGTGTCTTCCACATCCCTCGACGGCCGGTATCGGACTGTTTTGGCGGTCGGTAACCGCATCTCAATGTTGGGCGTGTAGCGACAATCCATGTTCTGGAATGACCTCCGAAAAGCGCTCGCGACGACGGTGCTGAGCTTCGTGATGCTTGCGTCTCTGTATGCTGCCCCCCTTGGCGCGGCTGAATCTAGCGACATTCGCAGCTCCTGCTGGACATCAAGCAGTTTGTCCGACGACTTGGTCACTGTCGTCCACTCGCCCGGGCGCTGGACCTGCGGAGATCGGATCTATTCGCTCGAGGGCGAGCGGACGCTGCTGCTTTTTGAAATCGGTCCACACGATGTCCTTCCCCAATATCTCTTTTCAAGGCGAGGTGCGCTCGCGGCCGTGCATCTGCTGGCGATCGACCGAGACGGCGCAATGCGCCAGACCTCCTTGTCGGCGGGTGAGCTGTCTAGCGCTCTGCGTGGCGGGTATTTCAAGGCCCCTCTGCCTGATGTAACCCGCGACACGCTGCAGGTCGTTGTCGCGTTCGATTTGCCAAGCCACCGGATGACGCTGGAGAGAGCCTTTCTGTCGCCGTCTGACATCGCTCTGGACCCGGACTTTCTACGGTCCCTGCTTCTCCTGGCTACCCTTGCCGGAATGCTTGCCGTGCCGCTCATCTTCAACGCGGCCTTCTACCGGATCCTGCGCGAGCCATTCGTGCTTTGGCATTCCATGCTCACGATCTCTTTGCTGCTGACCATCCAGGTCACTTCGGGTCTTGCAGTCGTTCTCTTCGATCCGCCGGCAATGACGTTGAGCTGGATGACGACAGTGATCTTCGGCCTTACGGTCGCTTCCGGGGCGATGTTTACGCGCAGCTTCATCGAACCCGGCCGCATGCATCCGCGGCTGCGCCGGGCACTGGTCTGGTGCGCCGCATGGGCGATGTTTCTCAGCACGTCTCACGCGGCATTTCCGTTCGTGGGGCGCGCGGTTCAGTCGACCGTGTACACGGCGGCTTTTGCTCCGGTGATCGTCATTTTCATAGTGTCAGTTGCCGACGCCCTGCGGCGCGGAAGTCGGGCCGCCAAGTTCCAGGCGGTCGGCTATATGCCTGTGATCATGGTTGGATTGGTACGCCTGGTCACGGGTGTGGTTCCCGGGCTGCAGAGCAACGATGCCATGCTCCTGTTCTATGTGGGCTGCGTCTGGGAAGTTGTGTTCACCACGCTCGGCGTGGCGGACCGCTTCATGACGATCAAGCGCCAGCGCGACAGCGCGCGCTTCGAAGCCGACATGCTTGAGCGCCTGTCCGAACGCGACGCGCTGACGGGATTGCTCAACCGGCGGGCAATCGAGCAGAACTTCGAGAAATTCCGCGCCGAGGGCTACCGCACGCTTGCCGTGCTCGATCTGGATCACTTCAAGGCAATCAATGATGTTCACGGCCACGTGGTCGGCGACGCCGTACTGAAAGCCGTGGCCGAAGCGCTCCAGGCCGACCCGCAGGTTCATGCGTTCCGCCTCGGCGGAGAGGAATTCGTGCTGCTTGTGCGCGGAGAAGATGCCCAGGCCAAGGCGGAGCGTCGGCGCCAGGCGATCCCCGCCATCGTCGCCAATGCCGTTCCAGGCCTTGAGCGCCCCGTAACTGCCAGCATGGGCATGACGGATGCCTCGCCAAATGCTGATGCGAAGTTCGCAGAGCTCTACGAACAAGCCGACAGGCTGCTCTACAACGCCAAGCTTGCTGGCCGCAATCGAACCAAAATTGCACTGGCGCAAGGATCGAAGAATGATGCGGATGCCGACTTTGATACTGTGACTGGCGCAGAGCAAATCCACATCGAGCGACGTTCGATATCCTCCAAACTGGGGAACTACGCGCGTCAGTCTTAGCAGCGCGCATACAGTCTGACTGGGCCGAAGTCTCGAGGACATCGACCAGCCTCCCTGCCGGACCGGGCGACGCTGGCCATGCTGAGCGGCGGCGAGCCGCTGACGCTCGAAGAACTGTCGGCCGAGTTCGACATCAGTCGTCAGCGTGTCCGCCAGATCGAGGTTCGCGCCTTCGAAAAGGTTCAGGACGCGGTCAAGGCCGCCGCCAAGAAGCAGGCCCAGGCGCTCCGCACCATCGACGCCTGGGCACATAGAGCCTCGGAAACAAAAAACGCGCCGGCAACACCGGCGCGCTTTCGTTCTGGCCTCCATTTCCGCTGGGAAATGAACCGGCCCGTCCCTACCCTTTTCTGGCGAGCTTCGCCGCCAGGTCTTCCATGCGCTGCGCCAGCGAGCTCAGCGCACCGGTCAATGCGGTGTCGTTCTTGTCGGCTTTGGTCAGCGCGTCGTCGCGCGTCTTGCGCAGCGTCAGCACCTCGCCTTCCATGCCCTTGACGCGCTTTTGCAGTTCGCTCAGCTCGTCCATCACCATGATGCCGGCCATCACGGTCAGCCGCTGGTCGCCGATTTCGCCGAACGAATCCTTGAGGTGCGAAACATAGCGGTCGAAGCGGTTGGCGAGATCGATCAGATGCTCTTCCTGCCCTTCGTCGCAGGCCATGCGGTACTGCTTGCCGTCGATGGTAACCGTGACTTGCGCCATCTCCATCCTACCTGTCCAGCACGGCGCGGATCGTCTCCATGGCGGTCACGAGCCGCCGCGAGACTTCCTTGTTGGCTTCCTCCAGCCTTTCGGCACGAGCTTCGGAATTGTCGAGTTCTTGCGCCAGGCGCGCCCGGTCGGCGTTCATGCGCTGGACCTCGGCTTCGGCTTCGCCATAGTCCTGCTCGTGCTCAAGACGGGCCGCGGCCGCATCCTCCAGCGCCTCGATGGCCCTGCCGAGCCGGCCAATAACTTCCTTGAGTGTCGTTTCCCCGGTCATGGTTCCCTAATGGACCCTCGCCCATCACCGAATCGCGCACGTTTCAGAACGCGTTATGTCTGAAACATTAGGCACCGGTTGAAGGAGGCGTCAACAAAGCTGTTTTGTCTTTCCCCTGCAAAGCGCCTCCGTCGCATGACGCAATCCGTGCCGCGCGGCACTTTGGCGCCTGCAATGGGTGTGCGAAAACGCACCGATTTATTGACTCAAGCCCAGCGCCTGCTATGTGTCGCGCACTTTTCAGGGGTCTCGAGCGGCCCACTTTCCACGGCTTATGGGAGGGACGATGTCCTCGCGCGAAAAACACGACCGGATGGCCAACGCGATCCGCTTTCTGTCCATGGACGCCGTCGAGAAGGCCAACTCCGGCCACCCCGGCCTGCCTATGGGCGCCGCCGACATCGCAACCGTGCTGTACACCCGCTTCCTCAAGCATGATCCGGCCAATCCGCATTGGCACGACCGCGACCGCTTCGTTCTGTCTGCCGGCCACGGCTCGATGCTGCTCTACTCGGTGCTCTACCTCTCGGGCTACGAGGACATGACCATCGAGGAAATCAAGAATTTCCGCCAGCTCGGCTCGAAGACCGCCGGCCACCCCGAATACGGCCACGCCTCGGGCATCGAGACCACCACCGGCCCGCTCGGCCAGGGTTTCGCCAACGCCGTCGGCATGGCGCTCGCCGAGCGCATCATGAACGCCCAGTTCGGCGACGCGCTGGTTGACCACTACACCTACGTGCTCGCTGGCGACGGCTGCTTGATGGAAGGCATCTCACAGGAAGCGCTGACGCTTGCCGGCCACCTCAAGCTCAACAAGCTGATCGTCTTCTGGGACGACAACAACATCTCCATCGACGGCCCGATCTCGCTCGCCGACTCGACCAATCAGCTGGCTCGCTTCGCCGCCTCGGGCTGGAACACCATCGCCATCGACGGTCACGACCCGGAAGCCATCGCCGGCGCCATCGAGGCTGCCAAGCGTTCCGACCGCCCGACGATGATCGCCGCCAAGACCACCATCGGCTTCGGCTCACCCGCCAAGGCCGGCACCAACAAGGTGCACGGTTCGCCGCTCGGCGCCGCCGAGATCGAGGCGACCCGCAAGGCGCTCGGCTGGGAGTACCCGGCTTTCGAAATCCCCTCCGACATCCTCGACGCCTGGCGCCTGGCCGGCCTCAATTCGGCCAAGCAGCGCAAGGACTGGGAAAAGCGTCTGGCCGAGGCCGGCACTGAAGTGCGCGGCGAGTTCGAGCGCCGCATGCGCGGCGACCTGCCGGCTGGCTTCGACGCTGCCATCGCCGACTACAAGAAGAAGCTCGCCGCCGACAAGCCTAAGGTCGCGACCCGCAAGTCGTCGGAAATGGCGCTCGAGGTCATCAACGGCATCGTGCCCGAGACCATCGGCGGCTCGGCCGATCTCACCGGTTCCAACAACACCAAGACCAGCCAGACCCAGAACATCGCGCCTGGCGACTATGGCCAGCGCTTCGTTCACTATGGCATCCGCGAGCTCGGCATGAGCGCTGCGATGAACGGCATGGCGCTGCATGGCGGCGTCATCCCCTATTCCGGCACCTTCCTGTGCTTCTCCGACTACGCCCGCCCGGCCATGCGCCTGGCATCGCTGATGGGCATTCGCGTCGGCTTCGTCATGACCCACGATTCCATCGGTCTTGGCGAAGACGGCCCGACCCACCAGCCGGTCGAGCATCTCGCCGCCCTGCGCGCCATCCCCAACCACATTGTCTTCCGCCCGGCGGACGCGATGGAAGCCGCCGAATGCTGGCAGCTGACGCTGGAAAACCGCACCGCGCCGTCGACGCTGGCGCTGACCCGCCAGAACCTGCCGGCCGTGCGCACCGAATATGTCGAGGAAAACCTCTGCGGTTACGGCGCCTACGAGCTGGCCACCGCCGATGGCGATGCCGAAGTCACCATCTTCGCCACCGGCTCCGAGGTCGAGATCGCGCTCGAAGCCCGCAAGCAGTTGCAGGCAGCCGGCCATCCGACCCGCGTCGTCTCGGTTCCCGCTTTCGAGCTGTTCGAAAAGCAGAGCCCCGAGTACCGCAAGGCGATGATCGGCAACGCCAAGGTCAAGGTCGCCATCGAGGCCGGCATCCGCATGGGCTGGGACAGCTTCATCGGCACCGACGGCATCTTCATCGGCATGCACGGCTTCGGCGCCAGCGCTCCGATCGAAGACCTCTACAAGCATTTCGGCATCACCGCCGAGGCTGCCGTTTCGGCAGCCCAGGCACGGCTTCAGGCTTAAGACGTTCCCCAGGAGGACCAGACATGACCGTTAGAGTTGCCATCAATGGTTTCGGCCGCATCGGCCGCAACATCGTGCGCGCGATCTATGAATCGGGCCGCAAGGACATCGACGTCGTCGCCGTCAACGATCTCGGCCCGGTCGAGACCAACGCCCACCTGCTGCGCTACGACAGCGTGCACGGCCGCTTCCCGCACGAGGTGAAGGTCGAAGGCGATTCCATCAACATCGGCACCGACAAGTTCAAGGTCACCGCGATCAAGGATCCGTCGCAGCTGCCGTGGAAGGAACTCGGCGTCGACATCGCGCTCGAATGCACCGGCATCTTCACCTCCAAGGACAAGGCCTCGGCGCATCTGGCCGCCGGCGCCAAGCGCGTCATCGTCTCGGCGCCTGCCGACGGTGCCGACCTGACCGTGGTCTACGGCGTCAACCACGACCAGATCACCAAGGACCACATCGTCATTTCGAATGCGTCCTGCACCACCAACTGCCTGGCGCCGGTCGCCATGGTCCTCAACAATGCCTTTGGCATTGAAAAGGGCTTCATGACCACGATCCACGCCTACACCGGCGACCAGCCGACCCTCGACACCATGCACAAGGATCTCTACCGCGCCCGCGCAGCGGCGATGTCGATGATCCCGACCTCGACCGGTGCCGCCAAGGCCGTCGGCTTGGTCCTGCCGGAACTCAAGGGCAAGCTCGACGGCGTTTCGATCCGCGTGCCGACCCCCAACGTCTCGTGCATCGACTTCAAGTTCGTCGCCAAGCGCAACGTCACCGTCGAAGAGGTCAACGCAGTGCTCGTCGCTGCCGCCAATGGCCCGCTCAAGGGTGTTCTCGCCTTCACCGACGAGCCGCTGGTCTCCATCGACATGAACCACAACCCGGCCTCGTCGACCTTCGCGCTCGACCAGACCAAGGTCATCGAGGGCAACCTCGTGCGCGTCATGTCCTGGTACGACAACGAGTGGGGCTTCTCCAACCGCATGGCCGACACGGCAGTCGTCATGGGCAAGACCATCGCCTGATCTGACGCCTTTTCGGCATCGTTCGATCCATCTCACAACGCCCGGCTTCGGCCGGGCGTTTTCGTTTTTGCCGCAGTGCAAAAAATAATTGGTCCAAGTCGCCGAAAATTCATTCCGCCTTGCGCCCGGCCTTTTCTTCGCCGCACTCTCGACCGACGCAGCTAAGGTGTGATCGCGAACACTGAATCGGTGCTCTGAGCGGTCATGCTTCAGCAAGAGCGTAGAGCCTGTTCCGAACCCATCGGACCAAACCGGCTCTCTCTGTTTCGCGGACGGGTCGGGATGGAACAGGCGATATATCTGATCACGCTGGTGGGCACCGCCCTGGTGGTTGCCGCTGCGTTTTCGAGCCTGATCGCCTTCCGCTTCGGTGCGCCGCTGCTGCTGCTCTTCCTCGGCATCGGGCTTGCCAGCGGCGTCGATGGCCTCGGCATCGCTTTCGACAACGCCCATCTCGCCTATTTCGTCGGCTCCATAGCGCTCGCCGTCATCCTGTTCGATTCCGGCTTTGGCACGCCGCTTGGCGTCCTGCGCCAGGCCGGCATGCCGGCGCTGACGCTGGCCACCATCGGCGTGGCCATCACGACGCTGATCTTCGGCATCGCCGCCTATTATCTCACCGGCTTCACCTGGCTTGAATCGTTCCTCCTGGGCGCGGCTGTCGCCTCGACAGATGCAGCCGCCGTGTTCTTCCTTCTGCGCGCCGGCAACATCAATTTGCGCGAGCGCGTCCGCTCGACGCTCGAAATCGAATCCGGCACCAACGATCCCATCGCCATCTTCCTGACCATCACCCTGGTCGAAATCATCGCGCTAGGCGCCAAGCCGGACACCGACATCCTGCTGATCGACCTTGTCCTCGGCTTCTTCGTCCAGATGATCCTGGGTGCGGCCATCGGCTTGATCGGCGGCTTCCTGATCGTCAAGCTCGTCGAGCGGCTCAACCTCGACCGAGGCCTGTTGCCGATCTTCGTCCTGACGCTGTCGCTGCTCGTCTTTGCCACCGCAGGCGCCATCGGTGGCTCGGGCTTCCTCGCCGTCTATCTCGCCGGTCTCGTCGCCGGCAATTCCGACATCCGCGCGGTCTCCACCCTCAAGCGCTTCCAGTCCGGCATTTCCTGGCTGGCCCAGATCATCATGTTCCTGGTGCTCGGCCTGTTCGCCACGCCATCGCAGTTTCCGGCGATCCTCGCTTCGGCGCTCGTGCTCGGGCTGTTCCTGATGTTCGTCGCCCGGCCCGTGGCGGTGTGGCTGTGCCTAATCCCCTTCAACATCCCACGCCAGGAAACCGCTTTCATCTCCTGGGTCGGCCTGCGCGGCGCGGTCTCCATCCTGCTTGCCATCACCCCCGTGCTCGGCGGCCTGGAACACGGCCGCGACATCTTCAACATCGCCTTCATCATCGTGCTGACTTCGCTCATCATCCAGGGCTGGACGGTCGGGCCGCTCGCTCGCCGTCTCGGGCTGATCGTGCCGCAGCGCTATGGCCCGCTCGACAAGGTCGAGCTCGAACTGCCAGGCTCCGCCCATCACGAACTGCTTGCCTATCGCGTCGTGCCCGGATCGCCGGTCGCCCGGGGCCAGCGCATCCCGCGCTGGGCGCGGCCATCCCTGGTCGTCCGCGAGGGCCGTTCGATGCGCTTCCAGGACATGGGCCGCCTCGCCGCCGGCGACAACGTCTACATCTTCGTGCCCGACCGCTACCCCCGCCTGCTCGACCGGCTGTTTGCCAGCCGCGCCGAGGTCGACGCCGAGGACGAGGATTTCTTCGGTGCCTTCACCGTCGACCAGACCCATCTGGCCGGCGAGCTGGAGGCCATCTATGGCGCCTCCATCACCGACGAGGAGCGCAAGCTCACCATCGGCGAATTGGTCATCCAGCGCCTGCGTGGCCATGTCGAATATGCCGACCGCGTCTCGCTCGGCCTGATCGACCTGATCGTCCGCGACGTCGACGAAAAGGGCCGCATCGTCGCCGTCGGCCTGTCGATCGAGCCCGCCCCGCCACCGCCGCCAGTGCCGGTGTTCCTCAGCGGCGGCGAGATCAGCGACCGCATCAGGCGCTTCTTCGCCAGGCGTCAGGGCAAGGCCCCGGCCAAGCCCGCCGCCGCACCGGCGACGACGTCCGAGGGCCTGCCCGAGGACGCGTAAGGTCGAGGACAAGTCACCGCCGGCGTTTGAAGCTGCAACCAAGGATGATGCAGATCGCCACTGCCTATCCAAAAAAGCTAGCGAACGTCTTTATGGAAACGAGATGGTCCTTCCGTTTCGCTATTTCTGCGTCGCCAAGAGTGTCTTGGGACCAAGTGTCCACCCCATCGCAAATGTCACCGCAGAAATGGTCTATCTGAAGTTGCAGAGTATTGTTGCTTCGGTTGCAGTGTACGCTCCCAGAGGCAGGCGGCTTCGTGAACTCGAAATGGGTCAACGATTCCTGAGCTTTTTGATCACTGATGTCCTGACTACCTGAATGGCTAACCGCACAACGCAAGGCGTATAGGTCTGCGGCCGAGAGGAAAACCATTTCCGTATGAGCAAAACCGATTCGGCGCGTGTATTTTGGTTGAATGTACTTTGTTGACCAACGTCTGTAGCGCTTGCCGACGGCTTCCTTCGGCGTTTCCAACCACCCGCAGATATCTGGAAGCGTGAGCGCTGACATTAGCGCCGGCATCCAAATCTGGTCCTTAATGCAAGTCCGAATTGGGCCCGTAAACCGTTCCAACGATCAATCTCCCTGACATCTCGACCGGAGCCTATCATGCAATTCACAGACGCTGTAACCGTCGCAGGGATGCCGAAATGGAGACGGCAGCCGATCACTGAAGCAGGGGACGGTCCGCACTGGCATCCTGTTTGTGCCCGTGACGAAGTCCCCACGGGAGTGATGACGACGCGCATCGACCAATCGGGCCCTCTATGCCAAAATTTCGCTCCCGCCCTCCACAAACCTTGCATCCGCGCCGTCGCTGGCTATGGTCCGCGCGATCTCTCTAGGGAAAGGGAAACCCCATGGCCGCTTTCAAGACCCTCGACACCATCGGCAACGTCAGCGGCAAGCGGGTTCTCGTCCGCGTGGACCTCAACGTGCCTATGGCCGACGGCAAGGTTTCCGACGCCACCCGCATCGAGCGCGTCGCGCCGACCATCACGGAACTCGCCGGCAAGGGCGCCAGGGTCATCCTGCTGGCGCATTTCGGCCGCCCCAAGGACGGCCCCGATCCGGCCCTGTCGCTCGCGCCCATCGCCACCGCCACGTCAGAGGTTTTGGGCCGTCCGGTCGGTTTTGCCGCCGACTGCATCGGCGACAAGGCAGCCGCCGCCGTTGGCGCCATGAAGGACGGCGACGTCCTGCTGCTTGAGAACACCCGCTTCTACAAGGGCGAGGAGAAGAACGACCCCGCTTTCGTCGAACAGCTCGCCGCCAATGGCGACATCTTCGTCAACGACGCCTTTTCGGCCGCCCACCGGGCCCATGCCTCGACCGAAGGCCTGACCCACAAGCTGCCGGCCTATGCCGGCCGCACCATGCAGGCCGAACTCGAGGCGCTGGAAAAGGGCCTCGGCAACCCGGTCAAGCCGGTTGTCGCCATCGTCGGCGGCGCCAAGGTCTCGACCAAGATCGACCTGCTCATGAACCTGGTGAAGAAGGTCGACGCACTCGTCATCGGCGGCGGCATGGCCAACACCTTCCTTGCCGCGCGCGGCACCAATGTCGGCAAGTCGCTCGCCGAGCACGACCTCGCGGCCACCGCCAAGCAGATCATGATCGAGGCAGCGCAGTCGGGCTGCGCCATCATCCTGCCGTCGGACGGCGTCGTCGCCCGCGAATTCAAGGCGGGTGCCGCAAACGAGATCGTCGCCATCGACGCTGTCCCGGCCGATGCCATGATCCTCGACGTCGGCCCCAAGACCGTCGCTTCCGTCAACGACTGGATCGACCGCGCCGCGACGCTGGTCTGGAACGGCCCGCTCGGCGCCTTCGAGATCGAGCCCTTCGACAAGGCGACGGTATCGGCGGCCCAGCATGCGGCGGCCCGTACCAGGGCCGGCAAGCTCGTCTCGGTCGCCGGCGGCGGCGACACGGTGGCAGCGCTGAACCACGCCGGCGTGGCCGACGACTTCACCTATGTCTCGACCGCCGGCGGCGCCTTTCTCGAATGGATGGAAGGCAAGGAACTGCCCGGCGTCGAAGTGCTCAAGGCCTGAGACTGGAACCGGAAGCGCAGGGCACGGCCGTTTGCCGGCCAGCCTCGTCCGAAGAGCGCCGCGCCCTAAACCGATTGAAATAATTTCAATCGGTTATAGGCTTGTTGCCGGCATTCCGTTCGGGAAAACCATCTGCTATGCGCCCGGCATCTGATCAGGAGAAACGTGTATGAGCGAACGTCTCGAAGACATCGCCGTCGCCATGGTGGCGAACGGCAAGGGTATTCTGGCTGCGGACGAAAGCTCCGGCACCATCAAGAAGCGTTTCGACGTCATTGGCGTTGAATCCACCGCTGACAGCCGCCGCGACTATCGCGAGATGATGTTCCGCACCACCGAAGCGATGACCAAATACATCTCCGGCGTCATCCTCTACGACGAGACCATTCGCCAGACCGCCGCCGACGGCACACCGCTGGTCGAGCTCATCAAGGCATCAGGCGCCATCCCCGGCATCAAGGTCGATGCCGGCGCCAAGGCCATCGTCAATTTTCCGGGCGACACCATCACCGAAGGCCTCGACGGCCTGCGCGAGCGCATGGCCGAGTACTACAAGCTCGGCGCCCGCTTCGCCAAATGGCGCGCCGTGATCGACATCGATACGACGAAGAACGTGCCTTCGGCCTATTCGCTCTCGGCCAACACCCAGGCGCTCGCCCGCTATGCGGCACTGTGCCAGGAAGCCGGCATCGTGCCGATCGTCGAGCCGGAAGTGCTGATGGACGGCGCCCACGACATCGACACCTGCTACGACGTCACCAAGGCGACGCTGGTCAAGCTCTATGACGAGCTCTACGCCGCCCGCGTCGTGCTCGAAGGCACGATCCTGAAGCCGAACATGGTCATCTCGGGCAAGAAGGCCACCAAAAAGGCCAGCGCCGAGGAGATCGCCGAAAAGACCATCAAGCTGTTCCGCGAGACGGTTCCGGCTGCGGTTCCGGGCATCGCCTTCCTGTCGGGCGGCCAGTCCGACGAAGAGGCGACCGCCAACCTCAACGCCATCAACGCGATTGGCCCGCATCCGTGGAAGCTGACCTTCTCCTACGGCCGCGCGCTGCAGGCAGCGCCGCAGAAGGCATGGTCGGGCAAGGTCGAGAACCTCGCCGCCGGCCAGGCCGCCTTCACCCACCGCGCCCACATGAACCACCTGGCTGCCTTGGGCCAGTGGAAGCCCGCGCTGGAAAAGGCTGCGTAAGCCAAGCCTTCAGGCACGAAATGCGAAAAGCCTCGGAGCGATCCGGGGCTTTTTCTTATTGTCGAGGACACCAGGCCAGGGTGATCGGACTTAAGACGCGGCGACCGGCGTGGCAATCAGGAGCGATAGGGTCGCCGTCAGCAGTTCTGCTCTATCCATTCTCGCCATCCAGAATATCGCCTCGACCCAGATGCTCCTGCGCGGGCGGCTGCACGCGCCAAAAGCAGAAATATGCGGCGGCGAGCGCGGCCAGATACTGTAGCCCAAGGATCATCTGCGCTGTCGTGAATGTCATCGATGCATCGCCAAGCGTCGTCATCGTCAAGACGACGGCGAACATGGCGAACACCAGGCGTCTGCTGTAGTTCTTGAACGCCAGATCGCAGACCAGCCGCGCCGCGACGATGCCGGCTACGGCGGCGGCGACCGCCCCGGCTAGCTGAACGAGGTTGGGGCGCGCGCCGAACAATAGCCAGTCGATAACTGGCGCAAGCATGCTGGCGGCTATAGTCACAAGGGTCGCGGCAGTGAATGAGGCAAACACATAGACGACAAGCGCCACGACCATGGCGCCCAGCGTCTGCGGCCTGAACGAACTCTTGGCCACGCCAGCCATTTGCCCCGCCATATCCAAATGTCTTTGCACCAACACACAATCACCGCTTGCCCGATCCGTCGAGCACGTTCGGGTCGGCGAGCAGTACTTGCCCGGCTCCGCTTGCGCCGCAAGATCACGGCATGTCCGTCCCGAACTTTATGTTCCTCGCTTCCACGGCCAGTTTGGCGTATGAGCGGCCATGGAAAATATCAGGTTTGAAACTCCCATCACCGTAAAGGCCGATCCGGCAGGCACTCCGCTTCTGTTGCGCTCGGCCAAGGAAGCCTCGGCCTTCCTGCTCAACAGCTGGCCAGGCAAGCGCAGCCCCAAGCATCGCGCGGCGCTCCAGGCGTGCTCCGACGCCATGTCGGGCGAAAAGCCGGTCATGGCGGCGCGGCGGGCCTTCATCGCGGCGGCGCGCGAAGTCAGCGTCTACATCAACGACAAGGACTGATCCGGCGCACAAGCGCCGAACTCAGCACGAAGCAGGTTTGGCGGCACCCAGCGTTGCCGCCACCACCCGCATCAGGCTTCCGTTTCGGCTTCCGGCGCTGCGTCGTCTTCGCTTGCCGAATTTCCGCGCAGCTTGGCCTCGGCCTTGGCGGCAAGCTTGTCAGCCTTCTTGGCCGCCTTGGCGCGGTCGCGGTCGCGGCGTTCCTGATTGTAGTTCGTCGGTCTGGGCATGGGATTGTCCTCTTGTTATGGTTCACGCCTGCCTAGGGCGATACGGCGCCAAACACAACCGTATCGGGCCCTGCCATGCTGCTCTCATCGCTTTCCATCGCCATCAAGGCAGCCGACGATGGCGCAGGCCCGCCCGACGCAGCCGCTTGTGAAGGCTCGAGGTGCGTCCTTGCGCTTCGCCTTGTCCCGCCACAATCCTCTTCCGGGACATCAGCGCCTCCAATCTGCCCCACCGCGGCACAGACCGCGCTGGCACGAACCGTGCAAGGCATGTGTCGCCGGCGCTAGCCGGGCCTGGTTTGTCTCAAATCAGGTAAAAGGCTCGCCGGGGGTGGGACTGGGGTTTTCCCTCGGCGAGCTCCAGTTTCCGCCAGATGGCGGCGCACTGCGATACGCCGACCGCTGCCCGGCGCCGACCTGTCAGTGCCCGAGCAGCGCGGTGACCGAAATCGCCGCCAGCGCCAGCACCGCCAGCTTCCAGAAGTCGCGCCGCTGCCGCAGCCCGGGCAAACCGAGCGGCTTGATGATCTGGATCGCCATGATGGCGAGGATGATGAGCGACAGCGCCTTCGACATGACCGCCTTTGATCAATTTGCCGCGCCCCTGTCAAAGCGGCTCGCGGCATCTGCTAAGATCGGCTGCGCCGCCCAAGCTCAGCGCTACATCGCGTGACCAGCGGAGGGTGTGGAAAATCGCCTCGTGAAAACGGGCAATATGATGCTTGTATTGTTAAACCAAGGTCAAATGGACGCCGAACACCACGAGCCGTTACAAAGCCTGCCAATTACAGCGCCCAGAAGGGCCGATGTCCTGGGAAGGAAACGCCATGTCGTCTCGCTATCACGAGGTCTATGACAGCTGGATGCGCAACCCCGAGGGATTCTGGGCCAAGGCTGCGGAAGCGATCGACTGGTTCAAGCCCTGGAACAAAGTGTTCGATGCCGACCTGGGCGTCTACGGCCAGTGGTTTTCAGGCGCCGAATGCAACACATGCTACAACGCGCTCGACCGTCATGTCGCCACCGGGCGAGCCGACCAGCTGGCCCTCATCCACGACAGTCCGATCACCGGCACGATGGCGAAATACACCTATGCCGAGGTTCTCGCCAAGGTGAACGCGCTCGCTGCCGTGCTGCGCGACCAGGGCGTCGAGAAGGGCGACCGGGTCATCATCTACATGCCGATGGTCGCCGAGGCGGCCTTCGCCATGCTCGCTTGCGCTCGGCTCGGCGCCATCCATTCGGTGGTCTTCGGCGGCTTTGCCGCCAAGGAACTCGCCACCCGTATCGACGACGCCACGCCCAAGCTGATCATCTCGGCGTCCTGCGGCATCGAGCCCGGACGCATCATCGCCTACAAGCCGCTGCTCGACCAGGCGATCGAGTTCTCTAGCCACAAGCCGTCGGCTTGCGTTGTCCTGCAGCGCCCGCAGCTCGGCTGCGAGCTGGTCGCCGGACGCGATGTCGACTATGCCGAGGCGGTTGGCGCTGCCAAGGCTGCCGGACGTATTGTCGAATGCGTTCCCGTCGCCGCCACCGATCCACTCTATGTGCTCTACACCTCGGGCACCACGGGTCAGCCCAAGGGCGTGGTCCGCGACAATGGCGGCCACATGGTCGCGCTCAAATGGTCGATGGACAACGAGTTCGGCGTCAAGCCGGGCGAGGTGTTCTGGGCGGCATCCGACGTCGGCTGGGTCGTCGGCCATTCCTACATCGTCTACGCCCCGCTGCTGCACGGCGCCACAACCGTCCTGTTCGAAGGCAAGCCGGTCGGCACGCCCGATGCCGGCACCTTCTGGCGCGTCATTTCGGAACATGGCGTGGTCGCGCTGTTCACCGCCCCCACCGCCTTCCGCGCCATCAAGAAGGAAGACCCGCAAGGCGCCTTCGTGCCGAAATACGACCTGTCGACGTTCCGCACCCTGTTCCTCGCCGGCGAGCGCGCCGACCCCGAAACCATCAAGTGGGCGGAACACAAGCTCAACGTGCCGGTCATCGACCATTGGTGGCAGACCGAGACCGGGCACCCGATCAGCCAGAACCCGATCGGGCTCGGCCAGTTGCCGGTCAAATACGGCTCGCCCTGCGTGCCGATGCCGGGCTTTGACGTGCGCGTGCTCGACGATGCCGGCCACGAGGTGGCGCATGGCACGCTCGGCAACGTCGTGGTCAAGTTGCCTTTGCCGCCCGGCTGCCTGCCGACGCTGTGGAATGCCGGCGAGCGCTTCTTCAACGCCTACCTCGCCGAGTTTCCCGGCTACTACAAGACCGCTGACGCCGGCTATGTCGACGACGACGGCTACCTGTTCATCATGGCCCGCACCGACGACATCATCAACGTCGCCGGCCATCGCCTGTCGACCGGCGGCATGGAGGAGGTTGTGGCCGAGCATCCCGACGTCGCCGAATGCGCCGTCATCGGCATCGCCGATGCGATGAAGGGCCAGATCCCTTGCGGCTTCATCGTGCTGAATTCTGGCGTTTCCCGCGACACCGCAACGATCGAAAAGGAAGTCGTCGGGCTTGTCCGCGACCGCATCGGCCCGGTTGCCGCCTTCAAGATGGTGGTCACCATCAAGCGCCTGCCCAAGACCCGCTCGGGCAAGATCCTGCGCGGCACCATGCAGAAGATCGCCGACCACGAGGAGTGGAAGATGCCGGCGACCATCGACGACCCGGCAATCCTCGACGAAATCATGGAGGCGCTGAAGGCGCGTGGCATCCAGGTTGTCTAGCACCCTCTGGATGGCCCCCAGATCCCATGGCTCGACAGGCTCACCATGAGGATTTTGGGTCGACCGGGCCAAGCTCTGCGATACTCTGGTGACAGCCGAGACGGATCAGACGCCCTCATGTGGGCCTGTCGAAGCCTTAATGATGAGCCTGTCGAACCCCTCATGGTGAGCCTGTCGAACCACGCGGGCGCCTGGCGCCAGCCTTTCCCGGCAGATTGGGACTCTGTGCTATTGCCTGCGTGCCGGGCTCAAGGCAAGTTGCCCCCAGACTGGCATGCTGGGGGCTTTTGCAGATGTTGCGTAACTGGATCGTCAGGTACTGGTACTCGTTCTCACTGACGGGACTGTTGATCGGAACGCTGTTCTTCGCAGCCTCGCTGACGCCGACACTGATCCCCCGCACCTACGTCACCCAGGGCGTCCTCTCCGGCTGCTCCGCCGCCGCCGGTTATGGCGTAGGCTTCTTCCTGCGCTGGTTGTGGCACTATCTCGAACTGCCCGAGCTGCAGGCGCGCATCCTGCGCGTCTCCAAGGCGGTTGCCGTCGCCTTCTGCGCCGTCATCGGGCTGACGTTCCTGTGGCGCGCCGCCGAGTGGCAGAATTCGATCCGCTCGGTGATGGGCATGGAGCCTGTCGACAGCGCCCACCCCTTCGAGGTCGGCGCCATCGCCCTCGTCACCTTCGTGATCCTGATCACCCTCGCCCGGCTGTTCAAGATCACGCTCTACTTCGTCTCGCGGCGGCTCAACCGCTACGTCCCCAAGCGCGTCTCCTATGTCATCGGCACCACCATCGCCATTCTGGTGTTCTGGTCGGCCGCGGACGGCATCATCTTCCGCTATGGTCTGCGCGTCATGGACAGCTCGTTCCAGCGCCTCGACGCGCTGATGCCGCCGGACACCACCCAACCCACCGATCCGGACAAGACCGGCAGCGCCGCCTCGCTGGTGCGCTGGCAGGACCTTGGCCGCATGGGCCGCTCCTACATCGCGACGGGACCAGGCAGCGCCGACATCGGCAGCTTTACCGGCAAGCCGGCGATGGAGCCGCTGCGCGTCTATGTCGGCCTGCAATCCGGCAACTCGCCACAGCAGCGCGCTCGCCTCGCATTGGACGAACTCAAGCGCGTCGGCGGCTTCGAGCGATCGGCGCTGGTCATCATCACGCCCACCGGCACCGGCTGGGTCGACGAACAGGGCATCGACCCGGTCGAATTCCTGCACAATGGCGACATCGCCAGCGTCGCCGCCCAGTATTCCTACCTCGCCAGCTGGCTGTCGCTGCTGGTCGAACCCGGCTACGGCGCCGAGCAGGCGCGCGCGCTGTTCACCGAGGTCTACGGTTATTGGCGTACCTTGCCCAAGGAGACGCGCCCCAAGCTCTACATCTACGGTCTCAGCCTCGGCGCGTTGAGCTCGGAGCTGTCCAACGAACTGTTCGAAGTTCTGGGCGACCCCTATCAGGGCGCGCTCTGGGTCGGCCCGCCCTTCCCCAGCCGCATCTGGAACGCCATCACCGCAGGTCGCGATCCCGGCACGCCGGCATGGCTGCCGCGCTTTGGCGACGGCTCTTATGTCCGCTTCACAGCCCAGAAGGACGCGCTGGACATTCCCGGCGCTATCTGGGGCCCGCTCAGGGTCGTCTACCTGCAATATGCCAGCGACCCGATCACCTTCTACGATCCGCACGCCTTCTATCACGAACCTGACTGGATGAAGCCGCCGCGCGGCCCCGACGTCTCGCCCGACCTGCGCTGGTACCCTGTCGTCACCTTCCTGCAGCTGACGCTCGACCTTGCCATGGCAACGACCTCGCCGATCGGCTACGGCCACGTCTACGCAGCCGAGCACTACATCGACTCGTGGCTTCAGGTGACGGATGTCCAGGGCTGGTCGCCGGCCGAAGTCGAGCGGCTGAAGCAGCATTTCATCGACGCCCGCAAGTAGCGCTGGCCAGGCAGGCCGCGCAGCGTCAGCCGCTTAGGGCAATTCCAGGGAACCTGCGACGCAGGTTTCCGTTCGGAGTTGCGTCAAGACAAGAAGACAGAGCGTTCTCGCGATTCGAAGAAAAGCGAAAATGCTCTAACGGATCAGATCGGCGACCTTCGCCTGAAGCACCTGGACGAGATCGTCCGGGCGCATGCGTATCTGCAACCCGCGCTGGCCGCCGTTGAGGAAGATCTCGTCCTCCAGCGTCGCCATTTCCTCGAGCGCGGTCGGCACCGCCTTGCGCTGGCCGAACGGGCTGATGCCGCCGACCTTGTAGCCCGTCAGCCGCTCGGCATCGGCCGGCTTCATCATCTGCGCCGACTTTGCCCCGAAGGCCGCGGCGACCTTTTTCATGTTGACCTCCTGGTCGGAGGGAACCACCACGCAGCCGGGCTTGCCGTCCACCTCGACCATCAGCGTCTTGAGCACGATGGCAGGCGCAACGCCCATCGCCTCCGCCGCCTGCAGCCCGACGCGCTCGGCGCCCGCATCATAGTCGTAGGTTGCCAGCGTGAAGGGAACACCGATCCTGGACAGCATCAGCGTGGCGGGTGTGGTCTTGGACATAGCCCTTATTGCATCACCGGCACGGCGTCCCGCAAGAGACTCACCCTATGCCGGCTGGACTTCAATGGTCACATGCGACAGGTCGTGAATATGCGCGAGTTTCGACTTGTAGACTTCCGGCGCAGCCGGCGCGCTCGACGTCAGCGACACGATCGCCGCGTGATGTCCCGGCCCGACCTGCCAGACGTGCAGATCGGTAATCACGTCAATGTCGGTCTGCACCGCGTCCCGGATTTCGTCCGGCAGGTCCTCGCCGGCGGGCGTGTAGTCCACCAGCACGCGGCCGGCGTCGCGGATCATCGTCCACGACCAGTTCGCAATCACCAGCGCGCCGACGATGCCCATCGCCGGATCGATCCAGCGCCAGCCATAGGCAGCGCCCGCCACCAGCGCGACAATAGCCAACACCGAAGTCAGCGCATCGGCCAGGACGTGGAGATAGGCAGCCCGCAGATTGTTGTCGTGCCCGCCATGCGCATGGCCATGGTCGTGCTGCTTGCGCCCATGGCCGGCGTGGTCGCCTTCGTGCAACAGGGCCGCGCTGGCCAGGTTCACCACCAGCCCGGCCACGGCGATGATAGTCGCCTCGCGGTAGTTGATCTCGATGGGGTTCAGCAGTCGGCCAAGGCTTTCCCAGCCGATGAAGACCGCCACGATGGCCAGGATCACCGCACTGGCGAAGGCCGCGAGATCGCCGACCTTGCCAGTACCGAAAGTGAAACGCGGATTGTTGGCCTGGCGGCGGGCAAACACATAGGCAAGAGCAGCGATCAGCATCGCTGCCGCATGAGTCGACATGTGCCAGCCATCGGCCACCAGCGCCATCGAACCGTAGATGTTGCCGGCGACGATCTCCACCACCATCATCGCCGCTGTCAGCGCAATGACGAACATCGTTCGCCGCGCATTGCGGTCATGTCGCTCGCCTAGAAAGACGTGGCTGTGGTCCGCCGTGAGCCCCTCCTGCCCATGAGCGTGATGGCCGTCATGCGGATGGCGATGCGGATGATCGTGGCTCATTTCAGGTAGGTCCTGATGACATCGACAAGCTCTTCGCCGCCGCGCTGGCGTTCGGCCGCATCGCCTGGATGCAGCACGTGGCGGCGGATATGGTCTTCCATGAGCTCTGCCGTGAGCCCTCCGACCGCGCCACGCACCGACGCAATCAGCTGCAGCACATCGGCACAGCCGATTTCCGCCTCCAGCGCCCGTTCGACCGCCTCGACCTGCCCCTTGATCCGGCGCACCCGCGCCAGCAGCTTGGTCTTGTCCTTGATCGTGTGCATTGCCTGCCTCAATAATATAGGGGGCTATCCTATAGCCGTCAGGCATTTCTGGCAACGTTGACCGCGCCGGTGCTTGTCGCCACTCTCCAGCCTGGATTCGGATCGGGAGTGCCTCATGAAGCTCGAAGGCAAGACGGCCATCGTCACCGGCGGCGCCAGGGGAATAGGCTTCGCTATCGCCGAGCGCTTCGTCCAGGAGGGTGCCCGCGTCGTCATCGCCGATATCGACCTCGAGCAAGGATCGGCCGCCGAACGCGATCTCGGACAGCACGCACGTTTTGTCCGGACCGATGTCGGCAGGCGCCTCGACATTCACAATCTGGTCGCCGCCACCATAGATGCCTTTGGCGACATCGACATTCTGGTCAACAACGCCGGCATCGACCATCGCGCCGACTTCCTCGATATCACCGAGCAGGATTTCGACCGCGTTCTGACCGTCAACCTCAAGGGCGCGTTCCTCGCCGGCCAGACCGTTGCGCGCTTCATGGTCGAGAAGGCCAAGTCGGGCGGAGCGCCGGGGTCGATCGTCAACATGTCCTCGATCAATGCCGTCGTCGCCATCGCCGATCAGGTTCCCTACGCTGTCTCCAAGGGCGGCATCGCCCAACTGACCAGGGTCATGGCCCTTGGCCTTGCGCCGCACGGTATCCGCGTCAACGCCATCGGCCCCGGCTCGATCGCCACCGACATGCTGGCCCGCGCCACCGAAAACCGCGATGCCAGGAACCGCATCTTGTCGCGTACCCCGTTGGGGCGCATCGGCGAGCCGGAGGAGATTGCCGCCATCGCCGCGTTCCTCGCCTCCGACGACGCCAGTTACATCACCGGCCAGACAATTTTCGCCGATGGCGGGCGCCTGGCGCTCAACTACATGATGCCTCGGGAGGACTGATGGCGCACCGCTGGCGCGGCGTTCCGAAACATTGTCGTCGGGTCTGTCAGCTCCTGACAGACTGCTGTCAGGAGGCATGTGAGATACTCCTCCCGTAAAAGATTTGGAGGATCAGTCATGAGCACGTTTAGACCCGGCATCTTCCGCGCCGTCAGGCATTATGCCGGCAAGATCAGGACCATGCAGAACGAGATCCGCACGGAGCGTCTGATGAACTCGCTGCCCGCGGATTTGCGCAAGGACATTGGTTGGCCAGACCGCTTCGCCGACCGCCGCGGACGCCACTGACAGCCCTGCAACGAAAAGGACAGGGATCATGACCGTTGCACCGAAAACCATCGGCCTGTTGTTCATCCAAGGCTTTGCCGACTGGGAGTATGGTCTCCTCGCCGCTTCCGCCGTCGAATGGTTCGGTATCAAGGCTGTATCCCTGTCGCCGCATGTCTCGCCGCTGAAATCAATAGGCGGTTTCAGGTTGATGGCCGACAGAGGCGCAGAAATCGGCGAAAATCAGGACCTCGACGCCATTGCCGTCATTGGTTCGGACGGTTGGGCGGCGAAGGATGCTCCTGATGTTTCGGGACTGTTGAAAGCTGTCGCGGGGCGCGGCGGCACGGTTGGCGGCATTTGCGCCGGCACGCTTGCGCTCGCCCGCGCCGGCCTGTTCGACGGTGTCCGCCACACCAGCAACGGCCGCGACTGGATCCTCGGGCATGAACCTGATTATGCCGGCGCATCGGGCTATCAGGATGTGCCGCACGCTGTTGCCGATGCAAGAATTGTCACCGCTCCAGGTTCGGCGCCGGGCACTTTCGCGGTCGCCTTCCTCGACACGGTTCTGCCCGGCAACGCCGAACAATTCGCCCACATGCGCGCCATGTTCGCGCGCGAGTATGCTGACCACTCCTGACAATATGCTGTCAGGAGCCCTGTGCGATGGTAGACTGCAAAGTTGCGCCGCGCCCTGCCGCATCAGCACTGCGGGCGCGCACATGAATCGGGGTCTATGAATGAGACGGGCCGACAGGCTTTTTCAGATCGTGCAGCATCTTCGCGGCGGCCGCCTGGTTACTGCGCAGAAGCTCGGCGCATGGCTCGAAGTGTCCGAGCGCACGATCTACCGCGACATCTCCGACCTGCAATCGACGGGCGTGCCGATCGATGGCGAGGCCGGTGTGGGCTACATTATGAGGGAGGGCTTCGACCTTCCGCCGCTGATGTTCACACGAGATGAAATCGTGGCACTGGTCGCCGGCGCCCGCATGGTCAGGGCCTTTGGTGGCGCAGCCATGGCGCGGGCCGCCGACGAAGCACTGGTCAAGATTGGCGCGGTGCTGCCCGACAGCGAGCGCGACCGTATTGCCCGCACCGAAATCCACACGCCGATGTGGGTCGTCTCCGATGCCGATCGCGAAGCCATCGACCTCATCGAACGCGCCGTCGAGCGCCGCCAGGTGCTCAGGCTCGACTATTCCGACGAAGCCGGCCGTGGTTCTGCCCGCGATGTGCGGCCGCTCGGCCTGTGGTTCTGGGGCAAGGTCTGGACCTTGATCGCGTGGTGCGAAATGCGTGACGATTTCCGGGCCTTCCGCATCGACCGCATCTCGGCGGTCACGTCGGCGGGCCGCATCTTCAAACCCGAACGCGGCAAGTTGCTTGTCGACTACTACCGCAGCGTCGAGCGCAGCGAATCCTTTGGCGCGCCCGACAGGAATTCGCGCGGCTGACCCCTCCCATGTCCCTCCCCGCCTGAAACGCCCGGCCCCTGCGCCGGGCTCTTTTTTTTGCTGGCCCAAACGACTCGCTGCGACAATGCTTGCAGTCGCGCATACTTGAAGCTCGGCTGCGTGTTGCGAAGCGCTGCACCTGCCAAACTGCAATAGGGGCTGGACCATGGACCTGGACATCAAAGAGATCGACGGCGCGTGCCATTGCGGCACGGTGCGCTTGCGGGTGCGCCTGAGCGACGGCCTGCGCTCGGCCCGCCGCTGCACCTGCTCTTACTGCCGGATGAAGGGTGCGGTCGCGCTCTCGGCGGATCTCGGCGGCATCGATGTCGTCGCGGGAGCCGACGCGCTCACCACCTACCAGTTCAACACCATGGCCGCGAAGCATTACTTCTGCTCGAAATGCGGCATCTACACACACCACCAGCGCCGCTCCAACCAGAACCAGTACGGCGTCAACGCCGCCATCCTCGACGGTGTCAGCCCGTTCGACTTCACCGAAATTCCGGTCATGGACGGCATCAACCATCCCTCCGATCATCCAGGCGGGCCACGCGTCGCCGGAACGCTGAAGTTCATCGCATCCGAATAGTCGGACGGCCGGAGTCACGACATGAAAAAGCCCGCCGAAGCGGGCTTTTTCATCGATATCTGCCGGGACGGGAGCGATTATTCCTCTTCGTCCTCGTCTTCCTTCTTGGCGCGCAGCGCCGTCAGCTTGGCGAACACCGCGTTGGCGTCGAGTTCCTTGTCTTCGTCCCTCGGCGCTGCCTGCTCCGGCGTCAGGCGCTCGGTCAGCGCTGCCGGCAGCAGCGTGTCGCCGACCGCAGGTGCTGCCTCGCGGCCACGCGAGGCGCGCTGCACTTCGATGTCGAGGTCGATCTGCGAGCACAGGCCGAGCGCGACCGGGTCGAGCGGCGTCAGCGTCGCCATGTTCCAGTGCTTGCGCTCGCGGATCTGCTCGATCGTCGCCTTGGTGGTGCCGACGAGGCGCGAGATCTGCGCGTCCTTCAGTTCGGGATGGTTCTTGACCAGCCAGTAGATGGCGTTCGGGCGATCCTGGCGCTTCGACAGCGGCGTGTAGCGCGGGCCCTTGCGCTTGGCTTCCGGCACGCGAACCTTCGGATCGGAGAGCTTCAGGCGATGGTTGATGTCGCCCTCGCCCTTGGCGATCTCGGCGCGCGTCAGCTGGCCGGTCATGATCGGGTCCATGCCCTTGATGCCCTGGGCCGATTCGCCATCGGCGATCGCTTTCACCTCGAGCGGGTGCAGCGAGCAGAACTGCGCGATCTGGTCGAACGACAGCGCCGTATTGTCGACCAGCCAGACGGCGGTCGCCTTGGGCATAAGCAGGGTATTGGCCATGCGATATATCCTCTTCGCTCGCCCGCGTCCCTCACGCGGGCGGTGGATCAAGCCACCAGAAAATGGGAAATTCGGCCCGTATATAGACGTATTCGCCCGCCACCGCAACGATTTTGGCCAGGGTTCGCAACGGGCTGCTTTGCCGCCATCTCGGCCCGCCAGAACGCCAGAAGGCCCCGCTCCGGCGCGTGCCGGAACGGGGCCGCTCGGTCTTCGCCGGCTTACTTCAGCTTGTCGGCGACGGCCTCGATCGCCTTGACCGCGCAGGCCTCGTCGAAGTTGCCGCCCGGCGCGCCGCCGACGCCGATGGCGCCGATCACCGCATCGCCAGCCTTGATCGGCATGCCGCCGGCCAGCACCAGGAAGCCGTCGATGTTGACCAGCTCAGCCGCACCGGGGTTCTTGGCGACGTTCTCGGCCATCTTGCCGGTCGGGGTGCGCGAAGAGGCCGAGGTGAAGGCCTTGTCCTGGGCGGCCGAAACCGTGTGTGTGCCGGCATTGTCGGCGCGAACCAGCGCGCGCAGCACACCGGCACGGTCGACCACCGCGGCGGTCACGTTGTACTTGTCGGCGGCACATGCCGCGACCGCGCCCTCAGCGATCTCGACGGCGAGGCTCGACGAGATGTTCTTCTCGGTCAGCACCTGGGCGGAAGCGGCACCGGTGACGGCGACGGTGGCGACGGCTGCAAGGAGGATGTTCTTGATCATGACTGGGTTCCTGTCCTGATGGTGTCTCGGGAGAAAGCGTTTCGCTTGTCCGGGATCAGAACTACCCGCATCGCATCGGCAGCTGAATCCGCGATGCCACCACCTGGCCTAGGTAGGATTACCTACTGCTGCGACCGCCAGGGCATGACCCCAAAAAGTGGAGGCCGGTTTTTGGACAAGGTCATGCCCCACCAAGAAGAGCCAGCCGCACCTGCTCGGCCACCGAACTGGTGCCCAGTTTCTCCGCGACCTTCGCCCGGTGCGCGTCGATGGTGCGCACCGAGACCTGGAGCGCTGCCGCGATCTCCTTGCTCGCCCAGCCCCGCGCCACCATGTCGAGCACCTCGCGCTCGCGCTCCGTGAGCCTGGCAAGCAGCGCCCGCGCCTCGCGCGTCTCCAGCCCCGCGTCGAGGCTGGCAAACCCCTGCTGCAAGGCATCGACCAGCACCTCGCCGTCGACCGGCTTGGTGAGAAAATCCTGGATGCCCGCCTTGAACGCCCGCCTACAGGCGGCGACGTCGCCATGCCCCGTGATCATGATCGTCGGCCAGTCGATGCCGCGCTCGCCAAGCTTCTGGTGCAGCTGCTGGCCCGACACCAGCGGCATGCGCAAATCCACCACCAGCACGCCCGGCTTCTTGTCATCGACATGCGCCAGAAACGTCTGCGGATCGCCAAAAGTCTCCGCCGCAATCCCATAGGTCGAGAGCAGGAAGGCCAGCGCCTCGCGCACCGCCTCGTCGTCGTCGACCAGATAGACCCTGTGCGTCATCCCCTGCCCTCCGGGGCCAGCGGTCCCCCTGCCAGCGGCAACGTCACCGTGAACCGCGCCCCGCGCGACGCCCCGTTCTCGGCTGCGATCCGCCCGTCCACCCGCTCCACCAGCGAAGCGCACAAGGACAAGCCCAGCCCCATGCCGTCGGCCTTGGTGGTGAAGAACGGAGTGAACAGTTTTGGCAGCACCTCGGCCGAAATCCCCGGCCCGTCGTCGCTGACCACAACCTTCGCCTCGCGCCCGGCCCGCGCAGTCGCGATCGTCACTGTCCCGCCGCTGCCGGTCGCCTCCGCCGCGTTGCGGATCAGGTTGTGCAGCACCTGCTCGATCTCGATCGCGTCGACCACCGCCTCCGGCGCCGGCTGGCCCAGCTCCAGCACAAGTGCTACCCCGCGCCGCTCGAGGTCGGTGCGGGTCAGCGCCACCACCTCGGCCACGATGGCGTTCAGGTCCTGCCGCGCCCGCTCGGGCGCCTTGTTGGAGGCATAGTCGCGCATCCGCTTCAGCATCTCGCCGGCGCGCTTGGCCTCGCGCACATTGACGTCGAGCGCCTCAGAAATCATCGCCATGTCGGGCCTGTCGACCCGCGCAAGCCTGAGTGCCGCCTGGCTGCGGCTCAAAAGTGCTGTCAGCGGCTGCGTCAGCTCGTGCGCTATGCCCGACGCCAGCTCGCCCATGGCGTTGACGCGCGAGGCATGCGCCAGAAGCGTCTCCCGCTCCTGCAACAGCGCCCGCGCCTCCGCCGCCCGCGCCACAAGCTCGGAGCGCTTCACCGCCGCCCGCTGCCCGAGCCCGAAGCTCAAGGCTGCCGCCAGCAACCCCGCCACCGCGGCAAAGCCCAAAAGCCGCCCCGGCGGCACCAGCGCTGCCAAAGGCAGCGACCGGTCGAGCGTAAGCAACAGCCGCTGCCCCTCGCCGTCGATCACCTTTTCGAAATGCGGCGGCACAAGCCACAAAATCCCCGGTCCAACCGACGCATCGGCCGGCAGGTCCACCAGGTCGGAACCGTCGAGGCTGATCCTGAGATGCGCAAAACCAGGCCGCTCCTCCGGCTCCACAAGCCTGGCGGCATCGATCATCAGCACCACGGCGAGATCGGAAGGCTCCGGCGCGCGCTTGGCCAGGAGATAGTGCCCTGCGCCAGCGGCATGGACGCCCGGCCTGCCCCGCACCTGCGCCACAATCTCCGCCGCGAGCGGCGCCAGATCGACGCCACCGCCTGACGGCACGTCCACCACCTCGCGCACGGACACGGTCGGACCTGATGTGCCGCCTGCCGGCTGCGATGCCCCCGGACTGCCGAGCGCGGCCGATCCTTGCCCCGCGCCAGCAGCGCCACTGGCCGCCCCCTCCGGTTCGAGCGAAACCAGCGCCAGCCAGGCAATGCGCGGATAAAACCGCGAAATGCTCTCCATCACCTGCCGCACGGCTCCTGTGGGCGCAGGCTCGGCCCCGCTCGACAAGGCGATCAGCGTCGTCAGATGCGCATCATGCTGCGCCACCCGCTGCGAGATCAACCGGTGCAAGGTCCGCCCCGTCACCTCGAGCTCGTCGGCCAGCCGAGTGCGCGACGTCTCGACGGACACGGCGACGAACGCCACGAGCGCGGCAAGCCAGAGCGCGAGGGAGAGGAGGCGGGGGGTGGAGAGGAACGGGGTCACGTGGGGTAACGTTGAACCAGAAATTGGCACCACCATAGTCGCAGACCAATCGGAAGGGAACGAAGTACCAGCGTGGCTTTCCTTGCTATGCAGCCATGTTCTGCTTAAGGGCCGACGCGGAAATCCTACATGCCACTGCCACACTTATGAACCACCACCTTCCTTGGTCCGTACGTTTCCATCTAAGCCATTCCTATGATCTGGAACCTATCATTAGACATGCACACGTAGCAGGAGAGCATTGGTGCACGAAGTGTAAACATATATTGCATTGGTCGATCCGAAATGAGTAGATCAACAAAAAGTACGTCCAGATCGGATACGCTTATGCACAAACACATTTTGTTACTGGCAATTGCTTCTTTTCTGACACTTCAGATGTTCGCGCAATCAGCAATCGGCCTCGAAATCGGCTCTCTAGAAGCACCCGACGCCACGATGCCCGCCCACTTTGACACCCCGCGCGCATGCTTGGTGAAAGGGGATGTCGTGGATGGCGATCTCGAAAAACTCCAAGCGTTTATCGGGACGCGAAAAGCTGGCAACGTCCAGCTTCGTTGCGATATTGTCTACCTTTACAGCAATGGCGGTAACTTCTCTGAAGCAGTCAAGATCATGGATTATTTCTTCTCATCCATGATCGCAACTTCAGTTGAAGCTGGGGCAAGTTGCTATTCAGCTTGCGCCATCATGTGGCTGGGGGGCTCGGTACCAGGTGGACACAATTTAGATAACCCTCATGCGTATCGCCGGTTAGATCCTAGTGGCATCGTAGGATTTCACGCACCGTATGTTTTCCTCAGCGATGGTAATTACACGAATTACGACGTAATGGTGAATGGCACTCTATCCTTCAAAGTTGCACAGGAACTGCTCGTTCGATTTCAAGATCATAGAATACCGATGTGGTTTGCTGCAAAGCTCCTCTATCCCGATCCCGAAAATTTCTATACAATCGATACTATAGAAGACGCGAATCTAGTCGGGGCAACAATCCACACAAAGACCAAAAACAAAGCATTAGAAAGCATTTATTCTTTAGGGAATATCTGCTTTAATCTGAGCCATTGGGGGAAAAATAGATCGGCGAATGCTGATTCCAATAAGACATTCTCAAACAATTCATCTTCGTTCAGCAGCTCGGAAGATTACGTACGCTTTCTAAGCGAGGCGACTATAACCGGCGTCTCAACGAAGTATGTTTACGGACTTTCTTCATTTTTAAGTACAACCAATTTCGCTGCACAACTCCGAAACTTTGTGGAGGAAAATTCCAACGAAATCGTAGGTCTCGCCGACGCGGCCTCGCAAACACCAAAATCATTGTTCCGTTTCTGGCAGATGATGTCAGAACGGCTTGGTCCCGATTTTGATGTTATCGCGCCAAGCTTCTTGCGTTGGAAAGCAAATGACTGGTCCAAAGACTACAGCTACCTCTTTCCGAGCCCCGGCGTTGTCGGCGCTCACGATGAGAACATCAGGGATCGACCAGAGTGGTGCGCAATTACCCTCCCGTCAGAAGAGGACGAAGATATGCCAGCGGGATTTTACGCCGTCGGCACTGAATTTGATCCGACGCAGGAACTTGTCCGGCTACCGGCAGCACTCTTGGCCCTGCCAGCGGATACGAAACTGGTTAACATTGAGGACAAGCTCTCTTTGCTCGAGAGCACAAACGCAAAAACTTACCCAAAGCCTAGATGGTGCGCACAAGCAGCCAGTGAAACGGAGCGCAGGATATGTGAGGACCCGCAGCTCTCTCGTTTGGATATCGAGTTCGAAGGCAAATTTGCATTAAAGAAAGCCACCGCCAAAGATGCGGCAACATCCGTCGCGAGGGAAATGATGAAACTGCGCAACAAATGCGGTAGAAACGCCGATTGCATCAAGAGCGCGTATGCGACTACTATCTATCGGCTGAATAGAATGTGATCGGCTGATGCTTCGATCGATCGGTCGCGCGTCGTTGGAACCCTCTTAGGCACCGTAGCAAGCATCAGGTCAGCAGATCACACTCGCCGACCGAAAGTGCAAAAGCCCTCTCTTCATCTCAGATTGCCCCCCTCGTAGGCTGATTTCGTCTAGTGCCGGCGAAATAAAACATGCCAAGCTGGAAGCCTCATTGGAATGCATTTTCTTGAATAACTCGTCGTCGCATAGTTCCGCCTCGACACAGCTTAACGCACCATTGAAATATTCTGCGACGGCCAGGATGTCACTCTCCGGCGTCTTCTCTCCACCTGCTTTAATTTGCTTAACCAATAAGTCAGCGATTGAGGTATTAGAGATTCTATAACCTGAGAGGGCGACTTCCATAGACCTCACGAGAGCTCTAATACGAGTCCTCGAAGACTGCAAATGCTCGCCGTTATAAACCCGTGAATATTCGACCGTGAATTGTTCTCTTCGAGCACTTCTCTCAGACATATACCCAACAACAGCTAAAATTAACCCAATTACCACAGCAGAGTGCGCGATCAATTCTGCAAATTTATTGAAACGTTCTATATCCATCATCTTTCACATGCCCCATCAGTCGATATGTTGATAGGGTCACCTGCTGTGCTATCCATTTCCTTCAAGATACAGGGAAGTTTGTTTCTCATAATTCTTAAAATTGCATCGGTTTTCGATTGATCATTGTCATTGCGCTTGAAAGCGTTGTTTTTGGCCAGCGAGCGAAAAGCCTCGAGTGGATCGACAATTGGGCACGCAGGAAGGATGATCGTTATGACGTCTCCGGGTTGATTCAGGTATTTTTCGGCGTTGTCGCGAACGCATTCTAGCTGAGATCGATAGACGCGGTATTCATCTGCTGCAGCAAAATGCGGCTCGATCAAGACAAATATCAGCGCTGCGAAGAAAAGCCGTCTACCCACCGATAACCTCATCCAAACGCAATACAGTCTAGCTGCAGAGCAAATTTAAGTCTTAAGTGCGCACTCTGGCCCCTGCCGAGGCAGCATAATATTTAGGACAATTTCGTTGTCATTCATTAATTGCAAAGCACACAATTTTTGCCCGCTGTGTGAGCAGATTATGCGCCACCAAGCGCCGTTGCCTGCATCGATCCGAGTTTGATCGAGGAATCACCTTCCCAACACCCCCACCCCGGCCTACGATGCCTCAGGCATAGGAGGCTTCGATGACATCAAGCTTCAACGTGCATGACGCGGCCGGCTATGAGCAACTGATGGGCCGCTGGAGCCGGAAACTCGCGGTTCCGTTCATCGACTTTGCCGGCGTCGCCGACGGCGACAAGGTGCTCGACGTCGGCTGCGGCACCGGCAGCCTGACTTTCGCGCTGGCCGAGGCAAAAAACCTCGGGGAAATAGCGGCCATCGACTTCTCGCCGGTCTTTGTTGCGGCGGCTCAGGCGCGCAACACGGACCCGCGCATAAAAATCAGCCAGGCCGATGCCTGCGCCCTGCCCTTCGAGGACAAAGGCTTCGACCGCACGCTGGCGCTTTTGGTGCTGCATTTCGTGCCCGAGGCGCCCAGGGCGATCGCGGAGATGGCAAGGGTGACGCGGCCGGGCGGCGTGGTGGCGGCCACCGTGTGGGACCACTATGGCGGCATGCCCGGCATGCGCATGATGGTCGACGCGCTTGCCGCGTTCAGCGAAGCCGGCCGGCAATTGCGCGCCCGCTATTGCTTCCAGCCGATGATGCAGCCGGGCGAGATGAAGAGCGCCTTCGTCGCGCAAGGGCTGTCAGGCGTCGAGGAAACCCAGCTTTTGCTGCGCATGGACTACCGAGATTTCGGCGATCTCTGGGCGCCCATCGGTGCGGGCGAAGGCCCGATCGGCAAATATGTCGCCACGCTCGACCAGGCGGACAAGGCGCGCGCCGAGGCTGCCGTGCGCGATGCCTATCAGGCCGGCCGCCCCGACGGTCCGCGCTCCTTTGCCAGCATCGCCTGGGCCGTGCGCGGCATCGCGTAGGTGGACATCTCCAGGAGCGGGGATGGCCTTTCCCCCGCCCCGACGCCTCTTCGAAAAGGATTTCAGCCCACGTCCAGCACGATCTTGCCGATGTGCTCGCCCTCTTCCATGCGCTCATGCGCGCGCCAGGCTTCCTTGAGCGGGAAGATCATGTCCATCACGGGCGCCACCCGGCGGGTGGCGAGCAGCGGCCACACCTGCGCCTCGAGCGCTGCGGCGATCCCGGCCTTGAATTCGACCGTGCGCGGCCTCAGCGTCGAGCCGGTATGGGTCAGCCGCTTGACCATCAGCCTGGAGAAGTCGGCGCTGGCCACCGCCCCGCCCTGGGTGGCGATCTGGACGATGCGGCCGTCGACCGCCGCGGCATCATAGTTGCGGCCGACATAGTCGCCGCCGACCATGTCGAGGATGACTTGGGCGCCCTTGCCGTCGGTGGCGTCCTTCACCGCCTGGACGAAATCCTCGCTGCGGTAGTTGATCGCCCGGTCGGCGCCCAGCTTGAGGCAGGCGGCGCACTTGTCCTCCGAGCCGGCGGTGACCATGACATAGGCGCCGAAGGCCGAGGCGAGCTGGATCGCGGTAGTGCCGATGCCCGACGAGCCGCCATGGACGAGCAGCGTCTCGCCCGCCTTCAGCGCGCCGCGCTCGAACACATTGTGCCAGACGGTGAAGAAGGTCTCCGGCACCGCCGCGGCCTCGCTGTAGGTGAAGCCCTTGGGCAGCGGCAGCGCATTGCTCTCGTGCACCTTGGCGAATTCGGCATAACCGCCGCCCGGCGTCAATGCGCAGACCTGGTCGCCGATGCGGAAGCGCGTCGCGCCCTCGCCAAGTGCCGCGACCTCGCCGGCGACCTCGAGCCCGGGCAGGTCGGAGGCGCCTGGCGGCGCGGGATAGGCCCCCTTGCGCTGCAGCACATCGGGCCGGTTGACGCCTGCCGCATGCACGCGGATCAGGATTTCGCCCGCGCCCGGCTCCGGCAGGCTGCGCTTTTCCGCCTTGAGCACGCGCGGCCCGCCCGGCTGGGAAATCGCAACCGCAAGCATCTTTTCGGGAAGTCTGGCGACAGTGGCCATGTCTTTTCGGTCTCCGCTGCTCCGGCCCACGCCGGACTTTACATGTCGTTGGCCGCTCTATGTATTCTGATTGTCAAATCAGGCAAACGCCCGACCGCGAATGGAGAGTTCACATGGCGATGTTCGACGACGAACCGGCCCGCAAGAAAACCGTCCACGAGATCGGCCAGGATCTGTCGCTGCTGTCCGTCGGCGAGCTTAATGAGCGCATCGCTGCCCTGCGCGCCGAAATCGTGCGGCTCGAAGCCGAGCTGGCGGCCAAGGGCTCGACCAAATCGGCGGCCGAGGCGCTGTTCAAGTTCAAGCGCGGCTGAGCCTTGCCCCGCCCCATATAGGCCCCAAAGAGGCTATCATCACCTCATAGCTTCCTGATTGATTCGTGGTGGGACACCTGATGCTTGCAACCTACCGGCCGATCCTGTCCTTGCTGCGCGGCACGGCCTTCTTGCTCGCGGCCTCCGGCTTGCACGGCCTGCTGCTGCCCTTGCGCGGCCAGGAGGAAGGTTTCTCCACCGCAGCGCTCGGCCTGATGGGTTCGGCCTGGGCCGGCGGGTTCGTCGCCGGGTGCTATTTTGCCCCGCGCGTCGTGCGCCGCGCCGGCCATGTCCGCGCCTTCGGCACCTTCGCCGCATCGGCCGCCATCGTCGCCCTGCTGACCGGGCTGATCGTCGACGAGTATGTCTGGATCCTGCTGCGCGCCTTCACCGGCTTCGTCATGGCCGGCGCCTTCATGGTCATCGAAAGCTGGCTCAACGAGCGCGCCACCAACGAGAACCGCGGCACCGTCTTCGGCCTCTACATGATGGTCACCTACGCCTCGATCATGGCCGGGCAGATGATGGTTGCCGGCGGCGACGTGAAAAGCGACGCGCTGTTCATGGTCACCGGCATCCTGTTTTGCCTGTCGCTGATCCCGACCGCCGTTTCGAGCGCCGCCCATCCCAAGCCGCTGCAGGACGTCTCCCTCGACATCAAGGGGCTTTACGCCAACTCGCCGGTCGCCTCCGTCGCCTGTTTCCTGATCGGCGTCGCCAACGGCGACTGGGGCACGCTGGGCGCGGTCTATGGCGCGCGCATCGGCATCTCGACGCCCGAAATCGCTTTGATGATGAGCCTTGTCGTCATCGCCGGCGCCGCCCTGCAGATTCCGATCGGCAAGATTTCCGACCGCACCGACCGCCGTTATGTGCTGATCGGCGCATCGCTCGCCTCGGCTGTCGCCGCCGTGCTGATCTTTCTCGTCGCGCCCCGTTCCGGCCCGTTCGTCATCGCCATGGCCGCCTGCTACGGCGCTTTTGCCTACACGCTCTATTCCCTGGCGGTGGCGCATGCCAACGACCACGCCAAGCCGGAAGATTTCGTCAAGGTTTCGGGCGGACTGCTGCTGCTCTACGGCTTCGGCACCATGGTCGGCCCGCTGCTCGGCGCCAGCCTGATGGATGTGCTGCGGCCCGAGGCGCTGTTCCTGGCAACCGCTGCCGCACATTTCGCGCTTGCCGGCTACACCGCCCTTCGCATCAGGCGGCGCGCGGCCGTGCCGATCGAGGATCGCGAGGCTTTCAAGACGCTTCCCGCCGACCGTTCCGCGACGCCGGAATCGCTGCGGCTCGACCCGCGCCAGAAACCCGAAGACGACAACTGATGGCGCGCTCCACCGGCCCGCGACCAGCGGTTGAGAATCGTCGCTTCTTGCGGCACAACTGAACCATGATAGTCGAAGACCCGTTCCTTGCGATTGCCGACGCCAACCGGCGCCATCTGCTGGAGGAGCTTCGCCGTGGCCCCAAGACGGTCAACCAGCTTGCCGCCGGATTGCCGGTGTCGCGGCCTGCGGTTTCGCAGCATCTGAAGGTATTGCTCGATGCTGGCCTGGTCAGCGCGAGACCCGAAGGTACGAGCCGCGTCTACGCAATAAGCTCGACCGGCTTCATGCGGCTGAACATCTGGCTGGACCAGTTCTGGGACGCCTGAAAGCAGGCTTGGGACATGCCCGGTGCGAGCATCGGCGCAGCCAGGATTATCTCCGCTTCCAGCCTGCCCGATGACGAATGCCGGCATTTTCCCGGCGGCAGGCAGTCACTGCCGCCGGCGCTTGCTCCGCCGGTCTTGCCGGCGGATCATCATGAGAAAAACTGCCCAGTCTCCCGCAAACGAAAATCATCTGCGGAACAAGGATCGGCAGATTCAAAGACCTAGAGCATCCTTGATGTTCAGGATGTATTTCGCTCCAAGCTCGAGACCTAGTGTTGGGTCGGTCCCGTTCTGAGTTTCTCAATCTCGTCCTTGAGTGCCAGCTTGCGACGCTTCAGCGCGACAATTTGCAGGTCGTCCATCGACGGATGATTCATCGCCTCGTCAAGCTGACGCTCGACATCGCCATGTTTCCGCTGAAGCTCTTCAAGATGGGATGCAAGAGACATGATTGGTTCTCCCTTTCATGGTTTCCTCGAAGCACCGCGCACTGAGCCTGCCCACCGCAGACAGCGCTCTGTGACGGAACCGTGACACTCTGCCACCGCCATCCGGCAATGTCGAATAAACCGTGGTAGCATTTCCTGACAGCATGAAATGTGATAAGGGCTTCTCCGCCGGTGACAGGAGTCGCCGACCCGCTTTAGGAGCGCCCCGGGTGCGCCAGTGAATTTGCAGACGGTAGACATGTCGGAACAAGAACAAGCCGAGGTTCGCCTCGAGTTTGCGCGCTTGAAGCAGGAACATGCCGATTTCGACGCCGCGATAAACGCGATGATCGCTGTCGGCTGCGATCCGCTCCAGATCCAGCGAATGAAGAAAAAGAAGCTGATCCTGAAGGACCGGATCTCGCAGATCGAAGACCGGATCATCCCCGACATCATCGCCTGAGAAACCGCCGGGCAAGCTGCCGCCTTGGTTGCGGTCGCGCTGCATTTCCGTTATGCGCAGGCCTTGCAAGCAGGGATGCCGCGCATGAGCAAAGACAGAGCAGACGTCGCCATCATCATGGGCAGCCAGTCCGACTGGGCAACCATGCGACACGCCGCCGATTTGCTCGAAATGCTGGGCATCCCTTTCGACGCCCGCATCGTTTCCGCCCACCGCACGCCTGACCGGCTCTACGACTTCGCCAAGGGCGCCAAGGCGGAAGGCTTCCGTGTCATCATCGCCGGCGCCGGCGGGGCTGCCCATCTCCCCGGCATGACCGCCGCCATGACCTCGCTGCCGGTGTTCGGCGTGCCGGTGGAATCGAAGGCGCTGTCGGGCCAGGATTCGCTGCTCTCCATTGTCCAGATGCCAGCCGGCATTCCCGTCGGCACGCTTGCCATCGGCAAGGCCGGGGCGGCCAACGCCGCCCTGCTTGCCGCAGCCGTTCTGGCTCTTTCCGACGACGCCCTGGCGACAAGACTCGACGAGTGGCGCGCCGCCCAGACCGCCAAGGTCGCCGAAAAGCCAACGGACGACGCGTGACCGCCCCCCTTCCCCTCGGATCGACGATCGGCATCATCGGCGGTGGCCAGCTCGGCCGCATGCTTGCCATGGCTGCGGCCCGCCTCGGCTACCGCACGGTGGTGCTGGAACCGCAGGTCGATTGCCCGGCCGCCCAGGTCGCCAACGGCCAGATCGTCGCCGCCTACGACGACCCCGCAGCCCTCGACGAACTCGCCAGCGCCAGCGCTGTCGTCACCTATGAATTCGAAAACGTGCCCGTGGTGGCCGCAGCGCACCTGGCGCGCTCGGTGGCCGTCTATCCGCCGGCGCGCGCGCTCGAAGTCGCCCAGGACCGGGTGGCCGAAAAGACCTTCCTGAACGGCATCGGCATCGCCACGGCTGATTTCCGCGCCGTTGAAAACGACGAGGAACTCGCCGCCGCCCTGCATGCCTTCGATGGCAGCGGCATCCTCAAGACCCGGCGCATGGGCTATGACGGCAAGGGCCAGATGGTCTTCCGCAACATGACGTCGGGCGGCTTCGACGGCGCCTGTTCGTCGCTTGGAAATGTGCCGCTGATTCTCGAATCCTTCGTGCCCTTCGAACGCGAGATCTCGATCATCGCCGCGCGTGGCGTCGACGGCGCCGTCGCGGCGTTCGATCCGGCGGAAAACATCCACCGCAACGGCATCCTCGCCAGTTCGTCCGTGCCGGCGGCGGCAGGCGAATCGACCGCCCTGGCCGCGCGCGATGCGGCGCGCAGGATCCTCGATGCGCTGGACTATGTCGGGGTGATCGGCGTCGAGTTCTTCGTCATGGCCGACGGCTCGCTGCTGGCCAACGAGATTGCCCCACGCGTCCACAATTCCGGCCACTGGACCGAGGCGGCTTGCGTCGTGTCGCAGTTCGAGCAGCATATTCGCGCAGTCGCGGGACTGCCGCTCGGCGACGCCAACCGGCATTCGGACTGCGTCATGGAGAACCTGATCGGCGACGACATCGACAAGGTGCCGGCACTGCTCGCCGAGCAGGATGTCGCGATGCATCTCTATGGCAAGGCCGAAGCGCGGCCGGGCCGCAAGATGGGCCATTTCACGCGCATATCGCCGCGCCGGTAAGCGCACCTGTGCGGCGATAGCCTTTGGCGTCCCGCTCTTTGCACTCATGCTTGCGGGACCTGAGGCCGGCAAGCGCTCCCCGCGCGCCTCAAACGGCTGCGTCGAGAACAGATAGATGAATCAATCCGCAGCCTTAGTGCTGCCCGCGGTTGACTGGCAAAGACTCCTCGTCTATGAGCCTCTCACACAAATTGGGCGCGCCTTCGGGCTTGCCTTTCAGTTCGGCCCGGACATGGGCCCATCCAACGGGTCGGTAACATGAAGATCAAGAATTCGCTCAAGGCGCTCAAGGGTCGCCACCGGGAAAACCAGCTGGTCCGCCGCAAGGGCCGCATCTACATCATCAACAAGACCGCCCCGCGCTACAAGGCTCGCCAGGGCTGATGCAGACCCGGCCGCTCGCGGCCGGCGCATCACGGCAATTTCAGTTTGACGTTCCCATGCGAGGGTCTAGACTTTTCGCATGAGGAACGTTTTTGCCGTTTTTGCCGTGATTTTCATCGCATGCCAGCTGCCCCTTCCGGCTTTCGCCCAGAATACGGGCAAGCCGGTCGAGGCCAAGGTTGAAAATCGCCTCGACACGCTTTTCGGCACGCTGAAGCGCGAGCGAAACGAGAAGGCCGCCGAGCGAATCGCTGGCAACATCTGGGCCGAGTGGAACAAGTCCGGCAGCGCCTCCATCGATGCGATGATGCTGTGGTCGCAACAGGCGCTTGAAGCCAAGAAGTTCGACGTCGCGCTCGATTTCCTCGATCAGGTCGTCACGCTTCAGCCCGGCTACGCCGAGGGCTGGAACCGTCGCGCCACCGTCCATTTCATGATGCGCAACTACCGCAAGTCGATGGCCGACATCGAGCACACCCTCGAACTCGAACCACGCCATTTCGGCGCCATTTCCGGAATGGCGCAGATCATGGCCGGCGCCGGGCGCGACCAGCTGGCGCTGCAGGCCTGGCAGCGCGTGCTCGACATCTATCCGATGATGCGCAACGCCCAGAACGAGGTGTCGCGGCTGTCGGAAGAGCTTGCGGGCGAAGGCATTTGAAGCAGCTAATGGTGATCAGTTAGGCCGCGCGCCGTCAGTGCGGCCTGCGCTGGCGTTGTTCTTTGTCACTACTCGCTATTCACTGTTCGCCTTCCCGCCCTGCTCCCTCACCCGCCCCGGCTGCATGAACATCCTCATCCTTGTCCTGGTACTGCTGATTGCGATCGTCCTTGCCCTCACCGGTCTCACCCAGGCCGCCGCCTGGCTGATCGAGCGCGGCAACGCGCCAGTAGGCGACTTCACCGACATCGACGGCGCAAGAATCCACTACGTCCATGTGCCGGCCGGAAGCGGAGCGGATCTGCCGCCGCTGGTCTTCATCCACGGCGCCAGCGCCAATCTGAAGGACCAGATGCTGCCGCTCAGGCCGTTGTTCGAAGGCCGCGCCGAGATGCTGTTCTTCGACCGCCCAGGCCACGGCTGGTCGGGGCGCGGCGACGGCAACAACGAGACACAGAAAGCGCAAGCCGCGACGATCGCTGCTCTTATGGACAGGCTCGGTATCCGGGACGCTATCATCGTTGGGCATTCGTTCGGCGGCTCGATCGCGGCGGCCTTTGCCCTGGAACATCCTCACAAGACGCGCGGCCTGCTGTTCCTGTCGGCGGCGACGCACCCTTGGCCGGGCGGCGACACCTCCTGGTACTACAGCCTGAGCGCCAGGCCGGTGGTCGGCCGGCTGTTTGCGGCAATGGTTGCCAATCCGGTCGGGCTCATGCGCATCGCCGCGGCGACGACCTGCGTGTTCTCGCCCAACAAGGTGCCCGATAGCTATGTCGACGAAGCGTCGATCAAGCTGGTGCTGCGCCCAAGGGCCTTCCGCGCCAACGCGATCGACGTCGAAGGACTGTACCGGCAGGTTCTGGCGACCGCGCCGCGCTATCACGAGATCAAGGCGGCGACGGTGGTGATTTCGGGCGACGAGGATACGGTCGTCTACGAGGAGATCCACTCCATCGGCCTCGCCCGCGACATTCCAGGCGCCGAGTTGGTGTGGGTCCACAACCTCGGCCACAAGCCGGACTGGGTTGCCCCCGATCTGGTGCTGGCGGCCGTCGAGAAGCTGGCCGGCACGGACCGCGACCTGCGGGCCGCCGCGCAAGCGGTCGAGGCCCGCATTGCCAATGATGCCTACGGCACGGATGTGTGCGTGAACGAGAAGGCGCCGATCTAGGGGAGTAGGGCAGTAGAGAGCCAGGCGCGTGGACGGCCGGAGCCGCCTGTTGCCCTACTCCCCTACTGCCTTGATCCCGTAACTTACCTGCTGCCCTTGCCCTCGGGCCCGACATAGGCGATGCGCAGCATGTTGGTCGACCCGGGCGTCCTCAGCGGCACGCCGGCCGTGATGATGACGCGGTCGCCTTCACCGGCAAAACCTTCGTGGAAGGCCAGGCGGCAGGCGCGATCGACCATGTCGTCGAGGTCGGCGGCATCGGGCGACACCACGCAATGCGTGCCCCACAGCAGCGACAGGCGACGCGCCGTGGCGAGGATCGGCGACAGCGCGATGATCGGCACCTGCGGCCGCTCGCGCGCGGCGCGCAGGCCGGTGGCGCCCGAGGCGGTGTAGGTGATGATCGCCGACAGCTTCAGCGTTTCGGCGATCTCGCGCGCCGCGAGCGAAATCGCGTCGGCGCCGGTCGCTTCCGGCTGCGAGCGCTGGGCGTTGATGATGCCCGGATAGGTCGGGTCCTTCTCGACCCGCTGGGCGATGCGGTCCATGGTTGCGACCGACTCGACCGGATACTGGCCAGCGGCCGATTCGGCCGACAGCATGATGGCGTCGGCGCCTTCGAACACGGCGGTCGCCACGTCGGAGACCTCGGCGCGGGTCGGCACGGGTGCTGTGATCATCGATTCCAGCATCTGGGTTGCGACCACGACCGGCTTGCCGGCGCGGCGCGCGGCGCGCGTGATCTGCTTCTGGATGCCAGGCACCGCCTCGATCGGCATTTCGACGCCGAGATCGCCTCGGGCGACCATCAGGGCATCGGACAGCTCGATGATTTCGGCAAGGCGTGCGACAGCCTGCGGCTTTTCGATCTTGGACAGCAAAAGCGCGCGGCCCTGCGCGATCTTGCGCGCTTCGGCCAGATCCTCGGGACGCTGGATGAACGACAGCGCGACCCAGTCGACGCCGGTCTCGAGCACCGCGTCGAGGTCCCTGCGGTCCTTCTCGGTCAGCGCGCCGACCGGCAGGTCGGTGTCGGGCAGGCTGACGCCCTTCTTGTCGGAAATCTTGGTGCCGGCGACGACCTTGCAGACGATCGACTTGCCGTCGGTCTTGGTAGCCCTGAGCTCGAGCTTGCCGTCGTCGATCAGCAGGCGATGGCCTTCCTGCACCGACTTGAGGATCTCGGGATGCGGCAGGTGCACGCGGCTCGACGTGCCAAGCTCGGGATTGTCGTCGAGGGTGAAGGTCTGGCCGACCTTCAGCTCTTCGTTGCCGTTGGCGAACTTGCCGACGCGGAGCTTGGGGCCCTGCAGGTCGGCCAGGATGCCGATCGGACGCCCGACCGCTTCTTCGACGCTGCGGATACGGCCGACCAGGGTGCGCATCGACTCGTGGTCGGTGTGGCTCATATTGATGCGGAAGACGTCGGCGCCCGCATCGAAGAGCTTTCGGATCATCGCCTCGTCGTTGGAGGCGGGTCCGAGTGTTGCGAGTATCTTGACCTTCCGGCTGCGTCTCATTGACCGTTCGTTCCCGAGGCGGCTGTGGCGCCGCCCGTTGCGGGCTCGTCGGTGAGCTGGACCATCCAGTTCGCCTGTTCGCCCGTGTCGTATTCCTGGAAGCCGGCGCGCTGAAATCCGCGCGCTACGCAGTCGGTGACGCCGGCGATCTTGAACTCTTTTTCAGCCACGCACATGGTGATCGGGCCATCCCAGCGGCCGCCGCGCTCGGCATCTTCCGCATAGAGATAATAAAACCTCGATGACAGCGGCCCTTCGATCAGCGTCTTGCAGGTCGAGCCTTCTATGTGCCACCAGCCTTCGGTGATCCAGCCGGCCTTGGCGCGGTAGCCAATGCCGACTCCGACAAGGCTCTGGGTCGCATTGCAGACCCTGAAGTCGGCCCTTGCGGGCGTCGCCGCGACGGCTGCAAGTAGCGGAACCGAGAGAAACAGAACAACCGTTGCGAAGGCTGAGCGTATGCGCGGCCCTCCTCCGAGTCCCATTTCAAAGCCCCTCTTCGACGTGTTCTGCATTTTCAGGTGCCCCTTTTCGGCAATGTCCACGCGCATGTCAACGCGCGGTGCGGCGCTTATCCAATCGATTTAGATGCGCGCGGCCGGCGTGATTTGCTGCCCACTCTGGCATATTCGAAAAAAGGTTGGCAAAACAACGGCGTTAGCACATATCCCCACATCAGCGACGGCCACGGCGCCGCGTCGACCCCAGCGAAGGACAAATTGCCGCCGATGACGCGAACCGCTGTTTTTGCTCCCTTCGAGATCATCGAAGGCGACCGCAAGCGAGGCATCGTGCTGCTTTGCGACCACGCCCGACGCGAACTCCCCGAGGAATACGGCGATCTCGGCTTGCCGCCGGCCGAATTCGACCGCCACATCGCCTATGACATCGGCGCCGAGCAGGTGACGCGCAAGCTGGCCGCCATCATGGGCCTGCCGGCGGTCCTGGCGAACTTTTCGCGCCTGCTGATCGACCCCAACCGCGGCGAGGACGACCCGACCCTGATCCGCCAACTCTATGACGGCTCGGTCATTCCCGGCAACTATCCGATGTCGCAGGACGAGCGCGAACGCCGGCTCGAAAAATTCTACCGGCCCTATCACGACGCGGTTGGCGCCATGATTTCCTCTGTTCACAAGCAGTCGGCCAGTTCGCCCCTGATCCTGTCGATCCACTCCTTCACCCCTGTCATGCAGGGACGCTCCCGGCCATGGCATGCCGGCGTGCTCTGGGACATGGACCATCGCGCCGCCTGGCCGCTGATCGAATTGCTGGCCACCGATCCCGAACTCGTCGTCGGCGACAACGAACCCTACGATGGCGCCTTGCGCGGCGACACCATGTTCAAGCACTGCATCGTCAACGGCTTTGCCCATGCCTTGCTCGAGATTCGCCAGGACCTCATTGGCGACGACGCCGGGACGACAGCCTGGGCTCAGCGGCTGGCTCCAATCGTTGACGCCATCGACCGGCGCCCCGATATACATGAGGTCAGGCAATTCGGCTCGCGCACCGGGCCGCCGTGATGGAGATGAAAATGGCCGAACTCACCGAGGCGCAGCAGCGCGAATTCGAGGCGGCCGCGTTTCGCCGTCTGCTGGAGCACCTGCGCGAACGCAGCGACGTGCAGAACATCGACATGATGGGGCTCGCCGGCTTTTGCCGCAACTGCCTGTCCAACTGGTATCGCGACGCCGCCGACGCCGCCGGCGTGGAGCTGTCCAAGGAAGCAGCGCGAGAGATCGTCTACGGCATGCCCTATGCGGAATGGCAGGCGAAACACCAGCGCGAAGCGACCGACGCCCAGAAGGCTGCCTTCGAGGCCAACCGCCCGAAGGATCATTGAATCTGCGGCGCAGTGTCAGCTGCGCCGTCGCGTCCCCTTGACCCTCCCTGCTGCATAAGGCATCGAACCGCCGAAATCACCTTGGCGCGCCCGAGTCGCGTCAATCCCCAGTCACATGCCCAGTCACAGATGCGGAGTGCCCCATGGCCGACGAAATCACCGAGACCAGCCAGACTGTTGCCGCAGGCCAGTTGCGCGCCTTCATCGAGCGCATCGAGCGCCTTGAGGAAGAAAAGAAGACCATTTCCGACGACATCAAGGACGTCTACGCCGAAGCCAAGGGTACAGGCTTCGACACCAAGGCGCTACGCACCCTGATCCGCCTGCGCAAGCAGGACCAGGCCGAGCGCGACGAGGCAGAGGCGATCCTCGACCTCTACAAGGCCGCCCTCGGCATGACCTGAGATCGTTTCGATCGCCCATGTAAGACGCCGGCAGCGATGCCGGCGTTTTCATTTGTGCCGGCGTCCGAGGCCTCAGGCATTCTCCAGCCGGACCGGCCCGGTCTGCGGCGCGTCAGGGCCAGCTCGCGGCCCCGAGGCGCAAACGATGTTCCATGACGCTCGGCTTGGGGGGCAGCCAGGAGCGAAATATCAAGCGTTCATGGCAAACAAAAACCGAACTCAATGCAAGCGATGGATGGTACATGCTCTCGCATCGCGCTCAAGGCGATGTTGCTAGGCCACCGCCATTTCGGCCTCGCGCGGGAAGAAGATGGCCCGGGCCGGATCGAAGTCGTAATGACCTTCGTAGCGCGGCGCATCGCCAGCCAGCTGCGCCACCGAAGCCAGGATGAAGGCGATCTTCTCCTCGCACAGCAGCACGCTGAAATTAAGCCTGACGAAGCCGGGCTTCTTCATTTCTTCGCCGGCCTTGATCGCCGCGCGCATGGCTTCCGATTCCTCGGCGTCGATGCCGAGCAGGCGATGGACATAGGGTCCGGCACAGGCACAGCCGCCGCGCGCCTGGATGCCGAAGCGGTCGCTCAGCATGCGGGTGACGAGTTGCTGGTGGACGTAGCCGCCCTTGCCGTCCCTGACCCGGAACGAGAAGATCGGTAGCCGCGCCACGTCGGGCGAACCCAGCAATTCCAGCCGGTCGACGCCGCGCCAGGCAGCCAGCGCCCGGCGAGTGAGTTCGGCATTGCGCGCCTGCATTGCCTCGACACCCAGCGCATCCTTGACCAGGAAGGCGAGCGCGGCGCGGATGTCACCGACGACGTTGGGCGTGCCGGCTTCCTCGCGCGCCTCGATGTTGTCGCTGTAGTCGTGGGCGGTGGGCGAGACGAACTTGACCGTGCCGCCGCCCGGCCAGGACGGCTTGACGGTGACAACCGCATCGCGGCGGACGATCAGCACGCCCGAGGCGCCCGGGCCACCGATGAACTTGTGCGGCGAGACGACGAGCGCGTCGATCTCGACGCCGTCGGCAGGCGTCATGGCGACCGGCAGGTAGGGCCCGGCGCCGGCATAGTCCCAGACGGCCTTGGCGCCTGCGGCCTTGATGCGACGGGTGACAGCGGCGACATCGGTGATGTTGCCGGTGACGTTGGACGCAGCCGAGAAGGCACACACCGTGAGATCCGCCGGCACGGCGAGCGCTGTATCGAGTGCCGCGAGATCGGGGCCGCCGTCAGCGCATTCGGCGATCTCGACCACCTCGGCGCCGCTCTCGCGCCAGGGCAGGATATTGGAGTGATGCTCGTAGGGGCCGATGATGACGCGGACGCGCTTGCCCGCGGCGACACCGTCGGCAACGCCGAGCAGCTTGACCAGACGGTTGAGGCCGGCCGTGGCGCCCGAGCCGGCGAAGATCACCGCATGATCCCCGGTCGCGCCGCAGCAGCCGGCGATCGCGGCCCGCGCCTCGCGGCGCAGCCGGGTCATGAAGCCGCCACAGTAGGACGCCTCTGTGTGGCTGTTGGCGTAGTAGGGAAGAACCTCGTCGAGGATGAAACGTTCGATCTGCATCAACGCGCGGCCGGAGGCGACATAGTCGGCATAGACAAGCGCCTTCGCGCCGAACGGGCCTTCGATCCGGGCGCTCTGGCCAACCAGCCCGGCCTGCAGCGCGGCAACCGTGTCGCCGTCGAGGCTCAGCCTGAAACCCTGCAGCAAACCGGCGGTGGCGTTCATGTTCGCGCTCCTCTGACTGCGAAACTCTTCCAAATCGGAATGAGCGAGGAGTCTAATCGTTATTCAGCGAAGAAACTTCATCGTTTTCTCGCGACAGACCGCCAGATTTGTGTCATTTGATCGCCAAGATGGAAAAGATAGATGAAATTGATCGCAAGATCCTGTCATGCCTGCAGAAGGACGGCTCGATCTCGCAGCGTGATTTGGCCGAACGTGTCGGACTGTCGCAGAACGCCTGCTGGCGGCGGCTGCAGCGGCTGAACACCACCGGCCTGATCCGCGGGACTCACGCCGACATCGACATGGCCGCCCTCGGCTACGACCTGACCGTCTTCGTCATGATCCGGACACGCCACCATTCCAAGGAATGGGCCGACGATTTCCGCAAGCATGTCGATCGCCTTCCCGAAGTGATCGACTTCTACCGCATCGGCGGCGACTGGGACTATCTGATCAAGGTGGTGGCCCGGGGTATGTCCGGCTACGATGCCTTCTACCAGAAACTCATCACCAATTTCGACCTGGCGACGGTGACCGGCTTCTTCTCGATGGAGGCGATCATCGACAACCGCGCCGCCGACCTGAACCGTCTGAAGTAGCCCAGGCGCCCAATCGTTCACGGTATTGGCAGGTGAAGCGTTCGTCCGACTTGTAAAGACGATCCGGATGATGCCCTATTTACCTGCTAGAATGGCATGGAGCGCGAGCCGCGGGGCGGTTCGTTGCGAAGGTGAAGAGGTCGGGCATGAGCAGTGCGGGACAATTCCACCCTTCAGGCAATACCGGAATCGGACAAGGCGGCCTGGCGGCGTTCTTCTCGCGCCGCTGGCACGGCGAGGTGCCGCTCAGCCAGCTGTTCTGGTGGGACATGGTGGTGATCGGCAGCATCATCAACGTCGCCACCACGATCATCGCGCTGTTGATCCTGGCGGCGAAGATGTCGGCCCTGCTGGCCGTCGCCGTGCATCTGGTGCCGCTGCCCTATAATCTGTTTCTCTATGGCAGCGTGTTGCGCACGGCCGACCTGACCGAGAGCCCCAACGCCAACGCGATGAAGGTGGGCGCCACGATCTGGATCATTCTCGCAAGCCTGCTTTAGGCCGGCTTGAAGTTCAGCGCCACGCCATTGATGCAATAGCGCAGGCCGGTGGGCGGCGGACCGTCAGGGAAGACGTGGCCGAGATGGCTGCCGCAACGCGAGCAATGGCACTCCGTCCGCACCATGCCGTAGCTGCGGTCGACGGTGGTTTCGACCGAACCTTCGACCGGATCGTTGAAGCTCGGCCAGCCGGTGCCGCTTTCGAACTTCAGCTTGGCCTCGAACAGGGGCTGGTCGCAGCCGGCGCAGGTGAAGGTGCCGGCGCGCTTTTCGTGGAGCAGCGCGCAGCTGCCCGGCCGCTCGGTGCCGTGGTGGCGCATCACCTGGTATTGCTCGGGCGTCAGCATCTGGCGCCATTCGGCGTCGGTGCGGGTGACAGGGTAGGTCTTGGCGTCCATTCTGGGGTCTCCCGGACTTTTCTGGTCCATCGTGGTCTTCGCACAGATAGTTACGAGAGGCGCCGCCTGACAGGGCATCACTTCATGGTGAGCCAGTACGGCGCCGCGCCTTGAGTTAGTGCTTCCGCGACAGCTGCCTGGTTGCTGCCTCGAGCCCGGCCAGCGTCAGCGGGTACATGCGGTTGGCGAAAATCTCCGAAATCATTTTGATCGAGCTGGTGTAGCCCCAGTGCTTTTCCTGCGTCGGGTTGAGCCAGACGGCGTTAGGCCACTGTTCGAGCAGGCGGCGCAGCCAAACCGCACCCGGTTCGGGGTTCCAGTGCTCGACCGAACCGCCGGCATAGGCGATCTCGTAGGGGCTCATCGAGGCATCGCCGACAAAGATCACCTTGTAGTCGTGGCCGTATTTGTGGAGCACGTCGAGCGTCGCGATGACCTCGGCATGACGGCGGCGGTTGTCCTTCCACACGCCTTCATAGAGGCAGTTGTGGAAGTAGAAATATTCGAGCTGGCGGAACTCGACGCGCGCCGCCGAGAACAGCTCCTCCACCACCTTGATGTGGTCGTCCATCGAGCCGCCGACGTCGAAGAACATCAGGAGCTTCACCGCATTGCGCCGCTCGGGCCGTGTCTTGACGTCGAGATAGCCATGGTCGGCGGTGGCGTGGATGGTGCCGGGAAGGTCCAGCTCTTCCTCGGCGCCCTCGCGCACCCAGCGGCGCAGGCGCTTGAGCGCCACCTTGATGTTGCGCGTGCCGAGCTCGACGGAGTCGTCGAAATTCTTGAACTCGCGCTTGTCCCAGACTTTTACCGCGCGGCGATGGCGGCTCGTCTCCTGGCCGATGCGCACGCCCTCGGGATTGTAGCCATAGGCGCCGAAGGGCGAGGTGCCAGCGGTGCCGATCCACTTGGAGCCGCCCTGGTGGCGGCCCTTCTGCTCCTCCAACCGCTGCCTGAGCGTTTCCATCAGCTTTTCGAAGCCGCCGAGCGACTCGACCAGTTTTTTCTCCTCATCGCTGAGGGTCTTTTCGGCAAGCCGGCGCAGCCACTCCTCGGGGATGTTGGCGACGTCGACGCCGCCCTCGCCGGAGATCGCCTCGACGCCCTTGAAGTAGCGGGAGAAAACCTGGTCGAACCGGTCGATGTGGCGCTCGTCCTTCACCAGCGCTGCACGGGCGAGATAATAAAAGCCCTCGACGTCATAGCTGACGAGATCGGCGTCGAGCCCTTCGAGGAGGGTCAAATATTCGCGCAGCGACACCGGAACCTTGGCCGCCTTGAGTTCGAGAAAGAAGGGTATGAACATGCGGGCACTGTGCTTTCATGCGGGCCAGCAGGCAAGCCCGGCCAACGATGCCGCGTCCACGTGGCATCCAGCCGTGGGGAGCAGCTTTTCGGCACGCTTGCAACACTTGAAGTCTATTAAAGTAAAAATCGGATTCAGTCTTTTTTGGTAATTTCCCGTTAGCAATTGCCGTCAATGGGCAAACGGGGGCAAGTCTGCCTCCGATCCGAATTGTCTAGCGTACGGGTTCCAATGCGTTTCTCAGCGGCATCAGCGATCGTTCTCGCCAGCCTGGCTCTGTCCGGCTGCACCTCGAGCATGGGGCTCAGCGACATCATGTCGTCTGCCCCGTCGAAGGAAACGACGGCCTCGGTCGCCCGTCCGGCAAGCCCCATCCCGCAGGCCGAGATCACCGCCGCAGCACCCGTCGCGCCCATGCAGGCCGCCATGGCGCCCATGCCGCGAGCCAACGTGCTGGTCGCGCCGGTGCCGTCCGGGATCGTCACCGAGGAGCCGGTGCAGATGGCGATGGCGGCACCTCGCATCGAACTCGACAACGTGCCCACGCCCGACGCCAAGCCGATCGCGCTGATAGCGCCTTCCAACCCGATGAAGGCAACACCCTTCGCGCCCGGCCAGATCTATGGCCGCCGCTTCCGCGACGCCAAGCCGATCAATTTCGGCAAGGCCATGTCGCCCAAGAATTTCGCCGTCCACGGCGTCGACGTCTCGCGCTGGCAGGGCGACATCGACTGGCCGAAGCTGCGCACGCAGGGCGCCAACTTCGCCTACATCAAGGCCACCGACGGCGGCGACCATCTCGACCCGATGTTCAAGAAGAACTGGCGCGCGGCCGAGGCCGCCGGCCTGAAGCGCGGCGCCTACCACTTCTTCTACTGGTGCCGCACCGCCGGCGAGCAGGCCGAATGGTTCATCCGCAACGTGCCCAAGGTTCCAGGCGCGCTGCCGCCGGTCATCGACGTCGAATACAACGGCGAATCGAGCTGCAAGCGCCGTCACAGCCCGGAGAAGATCCGCGAGAAGATGCAGGTCTTCATGGACAAGCTCGAGCGCCACTACGGCCAGCGCCCGGTCATCTACACCGCGCCCGACTTCTACAAGGACAACCTGCGCGGCCACTTCCAGAACTATCCGTTCTGGCTGCGCGCCGTGGCCGAGCCTCCGTCCAAGGTCTATCCGGGCCGCAACTGGGTGTTCTGGCAGTATTCGGGTTCAGGCCTGTCGCACGGCGTCGACGGCAAGATCGACCTCAATGTCTTCCGCGGTAACGAAGCCCAGTGGCGTCAGTGGGTGGAGCGCACAGCGGGCTGAGCTTTCGGCGGCGTAGCAGGCGATCCGGGAGATCGCCTGTCGCCTCAGAGCAGATCGTATTCGATGAAGCCGGTGCGCCGGGCGACGCGGTCGTAGAGCTTGCGCGCGGTGGCGTTGGTCTCGTGGGTCATCCAGTAGACATTGGTGACGCCGATCGCCGCCGCCTGCTGCCTTACCGCGTCTATGAGGGCGGCACCGACGCCCTTGCCACGCGCGGCCGGGTCGGAAAACAGGTCCTGCAGATAGCAGTTGTTGGCCTCCGACCAGCCCGAGCGGTGGTAGAGGTAATGCGTCAGCCCGACCGCCTTGCCGTCGACGATGGCGATGAACCCCTTGGGCTCGAACTCGCCCTCGGTGAACAGTCGCTTCCAGGCAAGCTGGTAGATGTTTTCGGGCAGCACCGTGTTGTAAAAATCGAGATAGGCAGTCCACAACCGGCGCCACTCGGCATGGTCGGCGAACTGAAGCGGGCGAATAGTGATTTCGGTCATGGCGTTTGCTTTTCCGTGATTGCGTCGGCTGCGGGGAAACTGCCCGAGCATTGCCATCCGGCCAACGGTCCACAGCGTGGAAATGCGCTGGCCGGGAGTTGTGGCCTGCCCCTGCACCCCCACCCCTAACCCCTCCCCACAAGGGGGAGGGGAATTTTCCCGCACCACCCGCCAAATTCGTTCCCCAGCGCTCGTGGTGGCAAGGGGCATCTGCAGGTTCCCCTCCCCCTTGTGGGGAGGGGTTAGGGGTGGGGGTGCCTTCAATGGGCTCGTCGGATCACCCCTGCCGCCGCGCCAAGAACGCCAGGCGCTCGAACAGGTGCACGTCCTGCTCGTTCTTGAGCAGCGCGCCATGCAGCTTGGGCAAGGCGTTCTTGGGGTCGGCGCGCAGGTCCTCCGGTGCGACATCGTCGGCAACGAGCAGGCGAATCCAGTCGAGCGCTTCGGAAGTCGACGGCTTCTTCTTGAGACCGGCAACCTCCCGGATCTCGTAGAACTGGGTCAGCGCCGCGCGCACCAGGTTCTGCTTGATGCCGGGATAATGGACCTCGACGATCTTGTGCAGCGTCTCGACGTCGGGGAAGCGGATGTAGTGGAAGAAGCAGCGGCGCAGGAAGGCGTCCGGCAATTCCTTCTCGTTGTTCGAGGTGATGATGACGATCGGCCGGACATCGGCGCGAACCGTCTCGCCGGTCTCGTAGACGAAGAACTCCATGCGATCGAGTTCCTGCAGCAGGTCGTTGGGGAACTCGATGTCGGCCTTGTCGATCTCGTCGATCAAAAGCACGACCTTCCTGCCGGCGGCAAACGCATCCCACAGCTTGCCGCGCTTGATATAGTTCCTGATGTCGTTGAAGCGGCTGTCGCCAAGCTGGCTGTCGCGCAGCCGCGACACCGCGTCATACTCGTAGAGCCCCTGTTGCGCCTTGGTCGTCGACTTGACGTTCCACTCGATCATCTCGAGGCCGAGGCCTGCGGCCACCTGGCGGGCAAGCTCGGTCTTGCCGGTGCCGGGCTCGCCCTTGACCAAAAGCGGCCGCTCCAGCGCGATCGCCGCGTTGACCGCCACCATCAGATCCTTGTCGGCGACATAGGCCGCCGTTCCTTCAAAACGCATGCGTAACTCCCAATTCGTCGGCGCAGACACTAGGCAGGTGCGGGCCGAGGAGCAAGGTCGCGCCCGGGCCGCAAATATCGTTGCACGGACGGTCGCATTGCCATGGCGCATCGCGGCCGCAGGGCCTATATTGGGCATGACGGTCTGCGCCTCGCGGCAGGAGAGCATTTTCCCCGGGGCCTTAACGATCCTTAGGGAGCTGTCCCTGGGAAGACCCGTGGGTTTTTCCATACGGCGCCCACCTACTTTGTAGGTCTCCGGGATCGACTTCTTCACCGGTTGCGTGGATCGTCACCTCCCCACCCGGATAAAACCTGCCTACCCACGCCCTTAAAGCGGCGACTTCTGCGTTGCCGTTGCGACAGCCGATGTGCCAAACACTTGTTACGACAGGAGAATGGGGCACGGCATGACCTCTCACCGTGAGATCAAGAAGCAATTGCGCAAGGAAGCGCTGGCCCGGCGCGACGCGCTCGACCAGTTCTGGCGCATCGAGGCGGCGCTGGAGATGGCCGAGACGGCGCGCGACAATCTCCAGTTCGAGCCCGGCACGGTCGTCTCCGGCTTCTGGCCGATGCGCTCGGAGGTCGACGTACGGCCGATGATGTTTGCACTGCGCGAGCATGGGGCGCGGCTCTGCCTGCCGGCGATCCTCGACAAGACCACCATTGTCTTTCGCGAACTGGTACGCGGCGCGCCGATGGTCGACATGGGCTTCGGCACGGTCGGCCCGCACGAAGAGGCCGAGGTTCTTGACCCGGCCATCATGCTCGTGCCGCTGGCCGCCTTCGACAGGCGCGGCCACCGCATCGGCTACGGCGCTGGCTACTACGACCGCGCGATCTCGAGGCTGCAGGACAAGGGAATCGAACCGAGACTGATCGGCATCGCCTTCGACTGCCAGGAGGTCGAGCGCGTTCCGGACGAAAACCATGACGTCATCATCCCCGAAATACTGACCGAAAGCGGGTTGCGCAGCTTCGTCCCTGAATTGTAGATGACGTCATGAGACTTCTTTTTCTTGGCGACATGGTGGGCAAGGCTGGGCGCACAGCGGTGTGGAACCAGCTGCCCGGCCTGATTTCGGATTTCCGGCTCGATTTTGTCATCGTCAACGGCGAGAACGCCGCCGGCGGCTTCGGCATCACCGAGGAGATCTTTCGCGAAACCTTGAATGCCGGCGCCGACGTGGTGACCACGGGCAACCACGTCTGGGACCAGCGCGAGGCCCTGGCGTTTGCGCCGCGCGAAGAACGTTTCCTGCGCCCCGCGAATTTTCCCAAGGGCACGCCCGGACGCGGTTCGGGCGTCTACATCGCCAGGAACGGCGCACGCGTGCTGGTCTCCAACATCATGGGCCGGGTGTTCATGCATCCCGAGCTCGACGATCCGTTCCAGGCCGGCGAACGCGAACTGGCCGCCTGCCCGCTTGGCGAGCAGGCCGATGCGGTGGTCATCGACTTCCACGCCGAGGCGACGAGCGAAAAGATGTGCTTTGCGCATTTCGTCGACGGCCGCGCCAGCCTGGTCGTCGGCACGCACACCCACCAGCCGACCGCCGACCACCAGATCCTCAATGGCGGCACCGCCTACCTGACCGACGCCGGCATGTGCGGCGACTACGATTCCTCGCTCGGCATGGACAAGGAGGAGCCGCTCAACCGCTTCCTGTCGAAGGTGCCGAAGGGCCGCTTCGAGGCCGCCAACGGGCAGGCGACGATCTGCGGCGTCGGCCTCGATATCTCCGACCGCACCGGCCTCGCCGAACGGATTGCTCCGTTGCGCCGCGGTCCGCGCCTCGAAGAAACTTTCCCATCTTTCTGGTCCTGACATTGACGAGGGGCCAGTGGATACCTACTTGCCCGCGACACGTCAGCAGATGTTAGAGCGGCCCCGCGCGGCCGCTCGATTGTTATCCAGAAGGACAACGGGGACACCAAGATGATCGAATTCCTTGCGCCGTATTTCACCTTCGTCAACGATCCGACCGCATGGATAGCGCTGCTGACGCTGATCGCGCTGGAAGTCGTGCTCGGCATCGACAACCTGATCTTCATTTCGATCCTGACCAACAAGTTGCCGGAACACCAGCGCGCCAAGGCGCGCCGCCTCGGCATTTCGGCGGCACTGGTCATGCGCCTTGTGCTGCTGGCTACGATTTCCTTCATCGTCGCGCTGACGGCACCCGTCTTCACCGCCTTCGGCCACGGCTTCTCGTGGCGTGACCTGATCCTGATCGCCGGCGGCCTGTTCCTGGTGTGGAAGGCGACCAAGGAAATCCACCATTCGGTCGACCCCGAGGATCACAAGGACGAGATCGTATCGCGCACGCTGCAGCTCTCGATGGGCGCGGCGATTTTCCAGATCCTGCTGCTCGACCTGGTGTTTTCGATCGACTCGATCATCACCGCCGTCGGCATGACCGACGAGATCGGCATCATGTACATCGCCGTCATCGTCGCCGTCTCGGTGATGATGCTGGCCGCCACCCCGCTCGCCAACTTCATCGAGAAGAACCCGACCATCGTCATGCTGGCGCTGGGCTTCCTGTTGATGATCGGCATGACGCTGATCGCCGACGGCTTCGGCTACCACGTGCCCAAGGGCTACATCTATGCCGCGATGGGCTTCTCGGCCCTTGTCGAAGGTCTGAACATGCTGCAGCGCAATCGCCGCAAGCAACATCGGGCCGACAGCCACTGACCACCCAGACAACGGCGAACCGCAAGGTTCGCCGTTTTCGCATCCGGGCCTATTCCGGGCGCCGCATTTTGGGCCAGGCTCTCATACACCGCCCGAGCCATTTCTTCTCGACGCAGCGGCGTGAGGCGGGCATTCTTGTGGATGTTCATTCGGACCCTCCGGAGAGTGCTGCAGCTTGGTAACTCCAGTCTCCTCGGACCGAATGGACAACCTCCTGAAAGCTCACATCTAGACGCCGTTGAGCACGACGATCGTCGGGCGGTTCGGCAGCGACCTGATCGAGACCGCGACGGAACGACTGTCGCGGAACTCGACGGCGAAACCGTCGCCCATCATGCCGGTGAACTCGCCGATGTCAGTCGAATGCCGGTGCATCGGCAGGATCATCGAGGAATACAGCCTGCTGGTGATTTCGGTCATGGCATCGATCGACAGCGTCATGCCGCCGTCGATCGGCACCATGACGACGTCGAGCCTGCCGATGGCGCCGTAATGCGCATCTTCGAGGCGATGGTGCAGGTGGCCGAGATGGCCGATGCACAGGCCTGCGACCTCGAAGATGAAGATCGAGTTTCCGCCCGCTTCCATGGCGCCGAAGCGCCTGATGTCGGTCGGCACGTTGCGAATGTAGACGTCGTCGACCACCAGCGCATGCTTGGCTGCCCCTCCTTCCGGGTTCCAGCCGCGCAGCACGTGCTCGATGCCCTTGTCGGGAAAGTCGGTGTAGTGCGTGCGATGCGCCTTGTTCATGGTGGCGACGCGCGGCAGCGGCTCCGCGCCATAGACGCCGCTGAAATCGGTAGCGATGCGCACGCCGCCGGGCGTTTCGATGACATAGGTCGAGTGGCCGGCATAGGTGATGGTCACCTCGCCATCGACGAAGGTTTGCGCCGGCATGAAGCTGGCGTAGGTGACCTCGGGCAAGGACTGGGCGATGGCCATGCATTTGCTGGGTACCGGATCGTCGGCGGCGCGCGCGGGCGTGCCCTGGCAGATCACAACAGCGAAGCAGGCGGCGAGCAGGCGAAGGGGCATCGCGGTCTCGTGCGTTCGAGGCGTCGCCGCACTATCTCAGCTGCCAGCTGCCACGCGGAGTCACGTTTTCGCGAGTGCTGAAAAGCCTGAAGTCTGGACGTATTGAGCCGATTTATCTATAACGCGGCCCATTCCAATCTCGCCAAAGCGACAAAACAGGGGTCCCATGGCCGGCCATTCACAATTCAAGAACATCATGCACCGCAAGGGCCGCCAGGACGCGGTGCGTTCCAAGATGTTCTCCAAGCTCGCGCGTGAAATCACCGTTGCAGCAAAGACCGGCGTGCCCGACCCCTCGATGAACCCGCGCCTTCGCCTGGCTGTCCAGAACGCCAAGGCCGTGTCGATGCCCAAGGACAACATCGCCCGCGCCATTTCCAAGGCGTCGATGGGCGATGCCGAAAACTACGAAGAAGTGCGCTACGAGGGCTACGGCCCGGGCGGAATCGCGCTGATCGTCGAGGCGCTGACCGACAACCGCAACCGCACCGCGTCCAACGTTCGCGCCGCCTTCACCAAATCCGGCGGCGCGCTCGGCGAAACCGGCTCGGTGTCGTTCATGTGGGACCGCGTCGGCGAGATCGTCTATGACGCCAAGGTCGGCAGCGCCGACAAGGTCATGGATGCCGCCATCGAGGCCGGCGCCGACGACGTGCAGTCCGACGAGGACGGCCACACCATCACCTGCGCCTTCGAAAACCTCTCCGAAGTGTCCAAAGCGCTCGAAGCCTCGCTCGGCGACGCCGAGTCTGTGAAGATCATCTGGAAGCCGCAGAACAACGTGCCGGTCGACGAAGAACGCGCCCAGTCGCTGATGAAGCTGGTCGGCACGCTCGAAGACGACGACGACGTCCAGAACGTCTACGCCAACTTCGAAGTCGACGAAGCGACACTGGCCAAGCTCAGCGCGGCTTGACCTTTGAACGCCCCGGCTACGTCGGGGCGTTTTCGTTTGACGCCTTTTTTGTTCTGCGTCCTTCGAGGCTCGCCCGTTGGGCGAGCACCTCAGGATGAGGACCGTGGCAGCCGGCATGATGATCTGGCGCTGTCACTGGCCTGAACATTGAACCGTGGAGGGGCGACACCGTCCTTCCTCATCCTGAGGTGCCCGCGAAGCGGGCCTCGAAGGACGCACCACTCAGCTCCGGGTTGCCCATGACCGACGCCCCCTTGCCCCAGATCCGCATCACCTACTGCACCCAGTGCATGTGGCTGCTGCGCGCCGGCTGGATGGCGCAGGAGCTTTTGTCGACCTTCGGCGCCGAGCTGGGCGAGGTGACGCTGGTGCCGGGCACCGGCGGCATCTTCACGGTGACCTGCAACGACAAGCTGATCTGGGACCGCAAGCGCGACGGCGGCTTTCCCGATGCGGCCCAGCTCAAGCAGCTGGTGCGCGATGTAATCGACCCCGAGCGCGATCTCGGCCATTCCGACCGCAAGGGACATAAGGCAAAGGCGCAGGGCTGAAACACCGCCGCAACGCCCGGAAGTTGCCACACATAAGCTGGAATCGCCCGCCACCCGTGGCCCGAGGAGCGGCAGGCCGGACAATTGGGAGAACGCATGACCTCGCGACCACGCATTGCAGTCCTTTTCGGCGGGCGCTCCGCCGAGCACGACGTTTCCATCATGTCCGCAAGCAATGTGGTGAAGGCGATCGACGCGTCCCGATACGAGGTCGTGCCGATAGGCATCGCCCGCGACGGCCGCTGGTTCCTCGCCGAACTCGACCGTGACGGCGCGCTGCCCAAGTCCGTGCCGACCGATAGCGCCGAGGTGGCGCTGGTGCCCGGCGGCAAGGGCCGGCTGGTCGCCCTGCCCCCGCACGAGGCGCCGTTCGAATTGCCGAAGGTCGACGTGCTGTTTCCAGTGCTGCACGGACCATTCGGCGAGGACGGCGCGGTGCAGGGCCTAGCCGAGGTCGTCGACATCGCCTATGTCGGCTCCGGCGTGCTGGGTTCGGCCAACGCCATGGACAAGGACACGGCCAAGCGGCTGATGAAGGAAGCCGGCCTGCCAGTGGCACGCGGAATCACCGTGCATGTTGGCCAGGCACCGGGTTTCGAAACAATAAAAACGGCGCTCGGCCTGCCCGTTTTCGTCAAGCCGGCGCGGCAAGGTTCGTCGGTCGGCGTCAGCAAGGCCGAAACGCCGGCGCAGCTGGAGACGGCCCTGGCCGAGGCCTTCAGGCACGACCGCAAGGTGCTGATCGAGGAGTTCATCGCCGGCCGCGAGGTCGAGTTCGCGGTGCTCGAAGCGCCCGACGGATCGCTGTCCGTCTCGGTGCCGGGCGAGATCGTGCCGGCGGCGAGCCACGGCTTCTACACCTACGAGGCCAAGTACATCGATGCCGATGGCGCTGCGCTGCGCATTCCGGCCGAGCTGCCGCAAGGCGCCATCGCCAGGCTGCAGGAAATCGCCCGCGGCGCTTTCCTGGCGCTGGGTTGCGAAAGCATGGCGCGCGTCGACTTCTTCGTGAGGGCGGACGGCTCGGCGCTGGTCAACGAGGTCAACACCATCCCCGGCTTCACCAACATCAGCATGTATCCGAAGACGATGGCGGCCTCGGGCGTTTCGTATCCCGATCTCGTCGACCGGCTGATCGAGCACGCCGTGGCGCGCTGGAAGCGCCAGGCTTGAGGGACAAGAAAGGCCGGGGCTGCCCCGGCCTTTTTCTTGGAGCGTTTCCGCTTTTCCTCGAATCGCGAAAACGCTCCATCTCCTTGTTTTGACGCAATTCCGGCGGAAAACCGCGTCACACTTTTCCTGGAATTGCTCTAGGCGGCGCGCACAAGCGCCATGACGAAGGCGCCGAGCGAGCCCATGCAGGCGGCTGTGCGAACATGGTTCCACGGCAGCCATTCCTTGAGATAGCGCGCCCACATCGCGGCCCCATCGGCACTTGCGGGATCGACGGCGGCGAGCGCGTCGTTGAGCGGCACGTTGAAGACCAGCGTCACCGCAAGGCAGCCGAGCAGATAGGCGACGCTGCCGGCGAGCAGCCAGGCCGCGCCGGGTTCGCTCCAGCCGAAGACCGCCTTGGCCGCGAGAGCCAGAGACAGCACCGCCAGCCCCATGAACACGACCATGAAGGCCGGGTTGATGATGGTCAGGTTGATCTGCTGCATGGCGGCGATGCCCTGTGCCGCCGGCAGCCTGGCAAACGACGCCATGATCGTGTTCGAGAAGATGAAGAACAACCCGGCGGCAAGGCCGCTGCCGATCACGGCGAGGAAGGTGAGCGCGGGAAACATTGTGGCGATCATTTTGTCTCTCCCCAGGCACCCGATGCGGCAGCTGCGGTGGCGTAGTCGCGAAAGTCCCGCGCACGACGACCAAGTCCCCGTTCGACGCCGTCGCCGAGATGGGCGTTGCGCCCGTCGAGCACTTCGGTGAACAGCATCGTCAGCAGCGCATTCAGGTCCGGCGGCAGCCCTTCGGCGACCAGTCCTGCCTCGAAATCGGCGGGCGTGATCTCGGTGAAGCGGATATCCCGGCCGCTGGCGGCGGCAATTTCGGCAACGGCGTCACGGAAGCTGAGCAGACGCGGACCTGTGAGTTCGTAGAGCTGGCCGATATGGCGGTCGTCGGTGAACGCAGCGACGGCCGCATCGGCGATGTCGTCGGCATCGACGAACGGCTCGCCGACGTCGCCGACCGGCAAGGCGACCTCGCCGGAGAGCACCATGTCGCGCATGAAGCTTTCGCTGAAGTTCTGGGCGAACCAGCTGCAGCGCAGAACCGTCCACTGGGCGCCCGAGGCGATGACCGCCTGTTCGGCGCGCTGGGCTTCGGGCTCGCCACGACCGGACAGCAGGACCAGGCGCTTGACGCCCCTGCTGACTGCAAGCCGGGCGAACTCGCCGACGGTCTCGGCCGCGCCCGGTGCGGCGAGATCAGGATGGTAGGCGATGTAGGCGGCGCGCACGCCTTCAAGTGCCTCGGCCCAGGACGAGCGGTCGTCCCAGCCGAAGGCGGGCATGGCTTTGCGCGAGCCGATGCGGACCGGCAGGCCTTGGGCCGCAAGCTGCTCGGCGATACGGCGGCCGGTCTTGCCGGTGCCGCCGAGGATGAGGAATGGAGCATTCGCATTCTCAGACTGCATCTTGGCCTCCAACATAACGTGAGCAATACTCACATTTGCAAATGTGATAAACCCTCATATTATGGCCGTCAAGCGGAATCGCGGTGGGCCTGGACATGGACAAGACCGAAGAGAGCGGCGCGCTGCGCCGGGCGCCGAGCCAGAAGCGCAGCCAGGAGCGGGTCGAGCGCATGCTGCGGGCCGCCACCGCCCTGATCGAGGAAAGCGGCAGCGATGCCATGCGCATGGGCGAGGTGGCCGAGCGCGCCGGCGTCTCGATCGGCTCGCTCTACCAATACTTTCCCGACAAGGGCGCCATCGTGCGCACGCTGGCCGAGCGCTACAACGCCGAGGGCCGCGCCTGCATCGCCGACGGGCTGGCAGGCGTGCGCGACGTGGATGGCTTGCTCCAGGCCTTCGGCGGGCTGGTCGACACCTATTACGGCATCTTCCTGGCCGAACCGGTGATGCGCGACATCTGGTCGGGCACGCAGGCCGACAAGGCGCTGCGCGACATCGACCTGCGCGACTCCAGGACCAACGGCGCGCTCCTGGCCGAGGCCTGGCACCGCGTCATGCCGGGCGTCGATACTGGCGAGGTCGAGCGCAAGGCGTTCCTGATCATGTCGCTGGGCGAGGCGGCGATGCGGCTGGCGATCTCGGTCGAGCGGGCGGAGGGCGATGCGCTGGTGGCCGACTACAAGGCGATGGCGCTGCGGGAGATCGCGGCGATTGGCTAAGCGCGGCTACCTGGCCAGCTTTGCACCGCCCCTCATCCCCTGCCGGACCTTCTCCCCGTAAGAACGGGGAGAAGGAGGCTGGCCGCGGCGTCGACGCCCCCTCTCCCCGCCTGCGGGGAGAGGGTAAGGGTGAGGGGCAGCGCAAGCTGACGCGAGTTGTGCGGGCCTACACCAAACAAAAAACCCGCCACGAGGGCGGGTTCTTGATAGCCAGCGATACAGGTCGGCTTAGATGCCGAGGCCTTCGTAGCGCTTCTTGAACTTCGACAGACGGCCGCCGCGGTCGAGCAGGGTCTGCTGGCCGCCGGTCCATGCCGGGTGCGTGGTCGGATCGATATCGAGGTTCATCGTATCGCCTTCCTTGCCCCAGGTGGAGCGGGTCATGTATTCGGTGCCATTGGTCATCACGATCTTGATGACGTGGTAGTCGGGATGGATATCGGCTTTCATCGCTCTATTCCTGCTGTCGCGGCGCGGATTGCGCAGGTATCCTGCGGCGATGCGCCTCTTTCGAAAATTCGAAGCCGCAGCTAGATAGACCACGGCTTCAGAAACGGTCGGCGTGCCTATACATCAGCCGAAATTGAATCACAAGGCCGCCCAGCCGGCAAAGGGCAGCGGCCGAGAGGGAAATGTCATGGCGAACACCACAACGGCCGCTAACGAAGAGCGCCGGCGTTCGCTTCGCCCGCTGGGCAGGCTCTATCCCTATCTCTACCGCTATCCCAAACTGGTGGTGGGCGCCATCGTTTCGCTGATCGCCGCAGCCGTCACCACGCTGACCTTGCCGATCGCGGTGCGCCGGATGATCGACCATGGCTTCTCGTCCGCCGATTCGGATTTCATCGCCAACTATTTCGCCATGCTGGTGGCGATCGCAGCACTGCTCGCGCTGGCCTCGGCCTGTCGCTACTATTTCGTCATCACGCTTGGCGAACGCGTCGTCTCCGACATTCGCCGCGACGTTTTCTCCCATGTCACCAACCTGTCGCCAGCCTTCTTCGACACGGCGATGTCCGGCGAGATCGTCTCGCGCCTGACCGCCGACACCACCCAGATCAAGTCGGCAGTCGGCGCCACCGCCTCGGTTGCCCTGCGCAACGTCATCCTCGGCCTCGGCGCGCTCAGCATGATGGTGGTGACGAGCCCGAAGCTGTCGGGGCTGGTGATCGGCGCCATCCCGCTCATCGTCCTGCCGCTGGTCGCCTTCGGCCGCTCGGTCAGGCGCAAGTCGCGCCTCGCCCAGGACACGCTGGCCGATGCCACCGCATTCGCCAGCGAGCAGATCGGCGCCATCCGCACGCTGCAGGCCTTCACCAACGAGAAGCTGGTCACCGGCAAGTTCGCAGCCGCCGTCGAAACCGCCTTCAACGCAGCCCGCGCCTCGGTTCTGGCGCGTTCGGTGCTGACCTTCTTTGCCATCTTCACCATTTTCGCCTCGGTCGTGGCCGTGCTGTGGTTCGGTTCGCGCGACGTGCTCGAAGGCGTCGTCTCGCCCGGCACGCTCGGCCAGTTCCTGCTCTATTCGGTATTTGCCGCCGGCGCGCTCGGCGCCCTGTCCGAAGTCTGGGGCGAACTGAGCGCCGCTGCCGGCGCGGCCGAACGCATCACCGAGATCCTGGCCGAAGAGCCGACGGTCGCCGCTCCCGCCGCGCCGGTGGCGCTGCCCGCCACGAGCACCGGCGCGATCGAATTCCGCGACGTGACCTTCTCTTATCCGGTCAGGCCCGACAGGGCTGCCGTGCATGGCATGAGCTTCACCGTCAAGCCCGGCGAGACGGTGGCGATCGTCGGGCCATCGGGTGCCGGCAAGAGCACGGTGTTTTCGCTGCTGTTGCGCTTCTACGACCCGGAGAAGGGTAGCGTGCTGATCGACGGCGTCGATGTGGCAACGGCCGATCCGCGGGCCGTGCGCGAGCGCATCGCCATCGTGCCGCAGGACGTGACGATCTTCGCCAGCGCCGCAGCCGACAACATCGGCTTCGGCCGCCCCGGCGCTGCGAAGGTCGACATCGTCAGGGCCGCTGAGGCAGCACTCGCAGACGAATTCATCGAAAAGCTGCAGGACGGCTACGAAACCGAAGTCGGCGAGCGTGGCGTGACGCTGTCAGGCGGCCAGCGCCAGCGCATCGCCATTGCCCGCGCCATCCTGCGCGACGCGCCGATCCTGCTGCTCGACGAGGCGACATCGGCGCTCGACGCCGAAAGCGAAAAGCAGGTCCAGCAGGCGCTCGAGCACCTGATGCGGGGCCGCACCACCGTCGTCATCGCGCATCGGCTGGCGACCGTGCTCAAGGCCGACCGCATCCTGGTCGTCGATGGCGGCCAGATCGTCGAGGAAGGCACGCACCAGAGCCTCGTGGCCAGGGGCGGCGTCTATGCCCGCCTCGCCAAGCTGCAGTTCGACACCGGCGCCAGCGCCTTCAAGGGTGCCGCGGAGTAGGCTTCTCTTGGAATTGCAATGCATGTGATATACATTGATCTTGTATATCATGGAGGCTTGCATGCAGGTTTCGAAATGGGGCAACAGCCTCGCTATCAGATTGCCCGCCCAGGTCGTCGAGGCGCTTGACCTGAAGGAAGGCGACGAGATCGACATCCGGGTTGCCGGCGACCGCGCCTTCGACATCGCTCTCGACAGAAGCCGCGCGCGCGCGCTGGAACGCCTCAACGGGCTGCGCAAGCCGCTGCCCGCCGGGTGGCGGTTCGACCGCGACGAGGCAAACGTAAGGTGATGGCTGCGGCGGACGAGCTGCTCGACACAAACATCCTTGTCTACGCCTTCACCACGGACCCACGCAGTAAGACGGCCGAACAGCTGCTGGCCAGGGGCTGCAGCGTCAGCGTCCAGGGACTCAACGAGTTCGCCAATGTCGCGCATCGCAAGCTGGGCATGAGTTGGGCCGAGATCGGCGACGCCATCGCGATCATTCGCACGCTGTGTCCACGCGTGCTGCCGCTGAATGCGGAAATCCACACGGAAGCCTTGAGACTGGCCGAACACGACGGCCTGTCGTTCTACGACGCGCTTGTGGTTGCTACGGCTCTTTGCGCGAACTGCACTGTCTTGTGGTCGGAAGACATGCAGCACGGCAGGGTAATCGAAGGTCGTCTGCGGATCGTCAATCCATTCGCCGTGAACGAGGGCAAATAGGCCCTCGCCTTACAAGCCAATCTTCACAAGAACGTCGCGATCTCCGCCAGCGGCCGCTTCTCGGTGGCGTGCACCGGGATCGTGGCGTCCTCCTTGGGGTAGCCGACGACCATCAGGATATACGGCTTGTCGTGCGGATCGCGGCCGCAAATCTCGTTGAGAAAGCTCATGGGATTGGGTGTATGCGTCAGCGTCGCAAGGCCTGCGCGGTGCAGCGCCGCGATCAGGAAGCCGGTGGCGATGCTCACCGATTCCGGCACGTAGTAGTTCTTGCGCATCACCCCGTCAGCCGACCGGCTCTTGCGCTCGCCGAAGATGCAGATCAGCCAGGGCGCCTCCTCGAGGAACGGCTTCGACGCGTCGGTGCCAAGCGGCGCCAGCGCCTTCAGCCATTCCTCGCCGGCACGTCCCTCGTAGAAGGCGCGTTCCTCGATCTCGGCCGCTTCGCGGATTTGCCGCTTGATGTCGGGATTTCCGATGACGGCGAAGTGCCAGGGCTGGTGATTGGCCCCGTTGGGCGCGGTGCCGGCAGCCATGATGCAGGTTTCGATGATGTCGCGCGGCACCGGACGCGTTGAGAAATCGCGCACCGTGTGGCGTGTCCTGATCTCGTCGTAGAACGACTGCGCGCCGGCGCGCATCTCGTCCAGGGGTTTCTCCTTGTAATCAGGCAAGGGAAGCGTGCGGTAGCTGTGGCGGGACGAGATGGTCATCGGATTGCTCGCGCGTTGCTGGAACTTCGCCCGGACAATCTTCAAATAGCCTGCCTGCGTCAACTGGATGCCGACGGTGCCACTGCCGGCTCCCGCTACCCCGCCGCGTGCCTGCCGGCGCAGCGCCCGGAAAAGATGCAGCCGCCGAGGAAGGTTCCTTCAAGCGCATTGTAGCCGTGATAGCCGCCACCGCCGAAGCCAGCGACCTCGCCGGCCGCGTAGAGGCCCGGCACCGGTTCGCCCGACGCGTCCAGCACCTGACCATCGAGATTGGTGTGCAGCCCGCCCAGCGTCTTGCGCGTCAACACGTTGAGACGCACCGCAATCAGCGGACCGTTTTCAGGATCGAGGATCTTATGCGGCTTGGCCGTGCGCACCAGCCGGTCGCCGAGATAGCGGCGCGCGCCGTGGATGGCGGTGACCTGCGCATATCCTTGCAGAACGGATTGTCGATCTCGCGGTCGCGCGCCCCGATCTGGGCGTGCAGCCGGTCGTGGTCGATGAGGTCGTTGCCGGCAAGCGCGTTCATGCCCGCGACCAGGTCGCGGAGATTGTCGCGCACGACAAAATCCTCGCCATGCCGCTTGAAGGCCTCGACCGAAGGCGGCGCGCCCTTGGCGCGGCGGCTCTTCAGCACCTCAATCCAGCGGCCGGAGGTAAGGTCGGGGTTCTGTTCGGAGCCCGACAGCGCGAATTCCTTCTTGATGATCTTCTGGGTCAGCACGAACCATGAATATTCGTAGCCGACAGACAGGATGCGCTTCAACGTGCCGAGTGTGTCGAAGCCGGGCAGGAACGGCGCCTCCAGCCGCTGCCCCAGCGCATCGAACCACAGCGACGACGGCCCCGGCAGGATGCGGATGCCGTGGTTGGGCCAGATCGGGTTCCAGTTGGTCACACCCTCGGTGTAGTGCCACATGCGGTCGCCATTGATGACCGCGCCGCCCGCTGCCTGGGTGACCGCGATCATGCGGCCGTCGACATGATGCGGCACACCGGCGACCATCCTCTTCGGCGCCGGCCCGAGACGCACGACCGGCCACGCCTTGCGGACGAGATCGTGATTGCCGCCGATGCCGCCGGAGGTGACGATCACTGCGGCAGCGCGGATCTCGAAATCGCCGACCACGGCGCGGCCCGACTGCTGGCCGCGCTCGACCCTCGACGGCTCGAGCACCTCGCCGGCGACACCCGTGACGGCACCGTCGGTCTTGATCAGGCGGCTCGCCTGATGGCGGAATTTCAGCTCGATGCGGCCAACGGCGGCGTGCTCCCGGACACGCCGGACGAACGGTGCCAGCACGCCCGGCCCGGTGCCCCAGGTGACGTGGAAACGCGGCACCGAATTGCCGTGGCCATGTGCCTGGGCACCGCCGCGCTCGGCCCAGCCGACGACGGGAAACCAGCGCATGCCCTGGGCATGGAGCCAGGACCGCATCTCGCCGGCGGAAAAATCGATGAAGGCCTCGGCCACCTTGCGCGGCCAGAAATCTTCCGCGCGGTCGAACTGTGCCGAGCCCATCCAGTCCTGCAGCGCCAAGTCGCGGCTGTCCCTGATACGCATGCGGCGCTGCTCGGGGCTGTCGACGAAGAACAGGCCCCCGAGCGACCAGAAGGCCTGGCCGCCGAGCGAATTCTCGCTCTCCTGCTCGAGGATGATGACGCGCTTTCCGGCGTCCGCCAGCTCGGCCGCGGCAACGAGGCCGGCGAGCCCGCCGCCTATGACGATCGCATCTGCATGATCCGCCACCTGCCCCTCCCAAGCCCTTTGTTGGTCAAGTTTCCGACAAAAGCATCGTCGCGATCAAGGAGAAACCAGGTTGACTCAGTTACCTCGCGGAACGAGGCAGCTGCCCCTCTCCCCTGCCGGACCTTCTCCCCGTACGACTGGGAGAAGGAGGCTGGCCGAAACGCCGACGACCCCTCGCCCCGTTTACGCGGAGAGGCAGTTTGTCTGGATCAATCAGGCCCCGTACCGCTTCTTCAGATGCTCGGTGAAATAAGCCGCGTTGAGCTTTTCGCCGGTGGCGCGTTCGAGCAGTTGCGGCGTCGACCAGCGTGAGCCCTGCGACCAGATGTTGTCGCGGCGCCAGGTGTTGACCGTCTCGAAATGGCCGCGCGCGATCTCCTCGTTGACTGCGGGATGAGCCTCAACGATCGTCGCCCACTGCTGGGCGGCCATCATCGCGCCCAGCGTATAGGATGGGAAATAGCCGAAGGCGGCACTTGGCCAGTGCACGTCCTGCATCGGCCCATCGGCGGGGTTGTCGATGGTCGACAGGCCAAGATAGTCGCGCATCTTGGCGTCCCAGGCCTCGGGCAGGTCGGCGACCGACAGCCGGCCCGAGACGAGTTCCTGCTCAAGCTCGTAACGCAAGATGACATGCAGCGGATAGGTCACCTCGTCGGCGTCGACGCGGATCAGGCCGCGCTCGACATGATGCACATGCGGCAGGATCTCGTCGATCGTCCAGCTTTCGCCGAGATGCTGCTCGACCAGCGGCAGCGCCCAGTGCCAGAAGGCCGGATTGCGGCCGAGCTGCTTTTCGACGAACAGGCTCTGGCTCTCATGCACGGCCATGCCGCGCGCCTTGCCGAGCGGCCAGTGCGACCAGGCTTCGGGCAGGTTCTGCTCGTAGAGCGCATGGCCGGTCTCATGCAGAACGCCCATCAGCGCCGACAGGAAATCGGACGTCTTGTAGCGCGTGGTGATGCGCACGTCCGACGGCACGCCGCCGCAGAACGGGTGGTGCGACACAGACAGGCTGCCGCGCGTCAGGTCGAAGCCGACCGCGCCCATCATGGCAAGGCCGAGCTCGCGCTGGCGTTCGATGGCATAGATGCCCGACAGCGCGCGTTGCGGATTTTTGGCGAGACGTTCTTGCTGGACGGCCAGCGCCTCGGGCACGAAGCCTTTCAGGAAGGCCTTGAGATCAGTGAAGACGGGCGTGATGTCGGCGATGCGATTGCCCGGATCGTACTGCTCCATCAGCGCATCGTAGGGAGCGAGGCCGAGCGCGTCCGAGCGCAGCGCCGCCTCTTCGCGCACCAGCGAAACAATGCCTTCGAGCGCCGGCTGGAACCCGGCCCAGTCATTCTTGGCCCTGAGGTCGCGCCACAGCTGCTCGCAGCGCAGCCGCGCCGACGTCTGCCGTTCGACGAATTCCGACGGCAGGCAGGTCATATTGGTGTACTGGCGGCGGAATTCGCCGAGCGCGGCCATCTGCTCTTCGTTAAGGGTTTCGGTCTCGGCCGCCGCAATCCAGTCGACGATCTCGGGTGCAGTTGCCTGCCGGTGGTGCATGCCGGCGAGCGCCGACAGCGCCTCGGCGCGCTTTTCACCGCCGCCGACAGCCATGTGTGTGGCCTCGTCGGCGCCGAGAATTGCGAGCGCATGCTCCAGCGCTTCCAGCTTGCGGCCGAGTTCGTCGAGTTTTGCGAAGGACATGGCTTCTCCTCTGTCTCAAATCGCGGCGAGAGGATACCAAACCGCGCCCCTTCGCAAGGCCGTTCAGGTGGTCCACCACCTGCCGGAACGGCAGCCGCCATGCTCAAGTCTCGACCAGGATGGCCGGAGGCTACTGACGGCCAACCGGCGCCCGATGGTCGATCGGACGCCGGCCAGCTTGCGTTATCGGACCTAGCCGCGGCTGGCGTCGCGATTGATCTGGTCGGCGAGGCCGGTGACCTGCGCCTGCAACTGGCTGAACTGGCCCGCCGACAGCATGCCGCCATACCCTGCGTCGCTGACTGCCGCCTTGCGGATTGCCGCGTCTTCGGCGCGAAGGTTGCGCGCGTCCACAGCCGTGATGAGCTTCATCCGGCGATCCGCGGCAATCCTGGCATCGTCGCTGCGAAGCTCGCTCAACACCACGCCGACCGGCCGCAATTGCGGCTGCCCCGAGATCGGCGCCGACGAATTGCTGGAATCGCCGTCGCCGGAGTGATCGGATATGCGCGGCTCCCTGACTCCGTGCATGTCATGGTCGCGTGCAAGGGCCGATGCGAGAGGCGTCGAAACAAGGATTGCGGCAACTGCCGCCTGGACGATCAAAGAGCGCATGGCTGCGTCTCCCGAGTTCGCAGGATGCCGTCGGCACCCTGGACTGTTCAGCCCGTCAAGTTCCGTCGCGTCGCGGTGGGAGGTCATCGCCGGCGGCACCCGGACTGCGCCCAGACGTTAGGACCGCGGCGCAGGCATTCCCAATTAAGAAAAGATAATGTTGGCCGCCATATTTCAAACTGCGCGAAGCCTCTACCGCCTCACATGTGGCGGGTTTTTCGCGCACGGGATTTTGATCTGGAGCAATTCCAGGAAAAGTGTGACGCGGTTTTCCGTTCGGAATTGCGTCAAGGCAAGGAGATAGAGCGTTTTCGCGATTCGAGGAAAAGCGAAAATGCTCTAGCGTTCGGTCAGCTTGAGCTCGATGCGGCGGTTCTTGGAACGCGCATCTGCCGTGTCGGCGGGGTCGAGCGGCTGGAATTCGCCGAAGCCGGCGGCGACCAGGCGGTTGGCCGGCACCCCGTTTTCAATCAGGAATTTCACAACCGAGGTCGAACGCGCCGAGGAGAGCTCCCAGTTGTCGCGGTAGCGGCCGGTACCCGACAGCGGAATGTTGTCGGTGTGGCCGTCGACCCGCAGCACCCAGTTGATCTCGGGCGGGATTTCCTTTTGCAGCTCGATGATGGCGTCGGCAAGCTTCTTCATCTCGCCCTTGCCGGCCTCGTTGATCTCTTCCGAGCCGGTCGGAAACAGCACTTCCGACTGGAACACGAAGCGGTCGCCGACGATGCGGATGTTCTCGCGGTCCGACAGGATCTCGCGCAGGCGGCCGAAGAAATCGGAGCGGTAGCGGTTGAGCTCCTGCACGCGCTGGGCCAGCGCCACGTTCAGGCGGCGGCCGAGATCGGCGATCTTGGTGTTGGACTCCTTGTCGCGCGCTTCCGAGGCATTGAGCGCTTCTTCGAGAGCGCCGATCTGCCGGCGCAGCGCGGCGATCTGCTGGTTGAGCAGTTCGACCTGGCTGAGCGCGCGCTGGCTGACCTGGCGTTCGTTTTCGAGTTCGCCCGACAGCGCGCCAATACGCGCGGTCGCCTGCTCGCCGGCGCCCGTCCCTTGCGACAGCAGTTGCTCCAGCCGGCTCTTTTCCGATTCGGCGGCAGACAGCGACGCCTGCAGGTTGGCCAGCGTGTCCTCCGTGTCCTGGGCATTGGATTTTTCCAGCGCCAGAAGCTGGGTCAGCTCGTTGATCTGCGAGTTGAGCCTGTTCAGCACCTCGTCCTTGCCCGATATTTCGCGGCTGAGCAGGAACTGCGCCAGCACGAAAACCGAGAGCAGGAACATGATGGCAAGCAGCAGGGTCGACAGTGCGTCGACGAAACCGGGCCAATAGTCGATACGGCGATCACCTCGCCGCCCACGCGCCAGAGCCACTTAGTGGACTCCCTCTTTCTTGAGGGCGTCGGCGATTTTCTCCAGCGTGTTGCGCATCGCCTTCTGCTCGTCGGACTGCGCCTCGACCCAGTCGCGCATGATCTGCTGCTCGCTGCGCATGTTCTTGACCAGACCGGATATGCCGTCGGCGAGATTGGCCATGGCGGCAGCGACGCGCGGATTGGATCCGCCCTGCTCCTGCATGTTGCGCAGCCGCTCGGACAGCGCGCGGATCTCGTCGGACGAGCCGCCCTTGCTGTCGGCGCCGACGATATCGGAGGACAGGTCGGTGACCGAAGACAGCCAGTTTTCCAGTTCGGTGTAGAAGCGCGTCTGGGCGCGGCCGGCCTGCAGGTCTAGGAAGCCCAGAACCAGCGACCCGGAGAGACCGAACAGCGATGACGAGAATGCCGTGCCCATGCCTTGCAATGGCGCGGCAAGACCGGCCTTCAGCGCCTCGAGCACGGCGGCCGCGTCGCCCGTGCCGGGATCCAGCGACTGGATGGTGTCGCCAATCGAGCCGATGGTCGCCAGCAGGCCCCAGAAGGTGCCGAGCAGGCCGAGGAAGACCAGCAGGCCGACGAGATAGCGCGATACGTCGCGGCTTTCATCGAGGCGGGTGGCGATCGAGTCGAGCATCGTCCGCATCGAGCTGGTCGAAAACGCCATCGACGACGAGCGGCTGAGCATGGCCTTCATCGGCGCAAGCAGCACCGGCTCCGTCGCTTCGGTGCCGGCGCGGAACGAATTGACCCAGCGAACCTCCCGGAACAGGCGCATCACCTGTGCGAAGGCGAGGCCGATACCGACGACAAGCACGCCGAGGATCAGGCCGTTGAGGCCGGGATTGGTGCCGAAAGCCCCGGAAATCTGCCGCGTCAGGATCGCCGCTATGAACGCCACGATCGCCAGGAAGATGATCATCGTCAGCAGGAACACCTGAGGCGAGGACAGCCGGTACGGATCGTAGCTAAGGACGTCGGAGCCTTTTCCAGCCCCTGGTGTTTTCAGCAATGCCATCGGCGCCCCGGTTCCAATTCCCGCGAATACTCGCCCATGACTGTAAGCGGAAATGTGACGAAAATGAAAGGCGCTTGCGCGGCCTGCGCCGTCGATGCCCCGGCTAAAGCCGGGCAACGACCAGCAGATCGATCATCGCCGCGACGTGCAGCCCCGCGCCCGTGACCACAAATCCATGCCAGACCGCGCTCTGGAAGCGCAGGCGCTGCCAGGCGTAGAACACCACGCCGCAGGAGTAGACCACGCCGCCGGCGAAGAGCAGCCACAAGGTCGTCGTAGGCAGGGTGACGATCAAAGGGCGCAGGATGACGACGCCGCTCCAGCCCATGGCGAGATAGAATGCGATTGCCAGACGGTCGAGCCGGCCGGGCAAGAACAGCTTGATGGACATGCCCGCAGCAGCAGCCGACCAGACGATGCAGGCCATCCACATCGCCGTGGAGCGGTCGAGCTGGGTCAGGAACGGCGTGTAGGTCGCCGCGATCAGCAAATAGATGCCGGCGTGGTCGAAGCGTCTCAGCACCCATTTGGCCGGCGAGATGGGCCAGAGATTGTAGATCAGGGAGACCGTCAGCACGGTGAGCAGCGCCACCACGAAAACCACGGCGGCGAGATATTCGCCAGCCGCGGTATGGACGGCCGAGATCGACAGCAGTACCGCGCCAGCCGCGACCGCAAGAACGATGCCGACAGCATGGACAATGCCGTCGGCGATCAGTTCGGCGCGCGAATGACTGTAGCGCCCGATGAAAGGCACAGCAGTCCGTTGATGTTGATTGTCCGACATGGCCCGTCCCTGCGCGGCCTCCACTATGGGCAGGCGCAGGGCTTGGGCGCAAGAAGCCGCGAACGCGGCGGATCAGCGCGGTGTGACCGGCTTCTTCAGCGTCTTCAGCAGCGAGCGGTGGATCGTCTCGTTGCCGGCGACGATCGAGCCGCCGTCGAGCATGTCCTGGCCACCCTTGCCATCGGAGACGAAACCGCCGGCCTCGCGGACGAGCAGGATGCCGGCAGCGACGTCCCATGGCGACAGCGCGGTTTCCCAGAAACCATCCATGCGACCGGCAGCGACATAAGCCAGGTCGAGCGCGGCCGAGCCGAGCCGGCGGACGCCCGCCACTTCGCCCATGACGTTGCGCAGTTCGAGCAGGAAGTTGCCGTGATGGCCGCGGCCGAGATGCGGCACGCCGCAACCGATGACGGCGTCCGACAGCTTGGCGCGGCCGGAGACGCGCAGGCGGCGGTCGTTGAGGAAGGCGCCGCCGCCGCGTTCGGACGTGTACAGCTCATCCATCGCCGGGTTGTAGATGACGGCGGCGACGATCTGGCCCTGACGCTCCAGCGCGATCGAGATCGAGAACACGGGAATGCCGTGCAGGAAGTTGGTGGTGCCGTCGAGCGGATCGACGATCCAGCGATGCTGGCTGTCCTCGCCTTCGACGGCGCCCCGCTCTTCCATCAGGAAGCCGTAGCCGGGACGCGCCTTCGACAGTTCGGCGAAGATGATGTCTTCGGCCTTGCGGTCGGCCTGGCTGACATAGTCGCCCGGTCCCTTCAGCGAAACCTGCAGGTTCTGCACTTCGCCGAAGTCGCGCGCCAGCGAACGGCCGGCCTTCATGGCGGCCTGCACCATGACATTTAGGATCGCTGAACGCGCCATGATCTAGAACTCTCCGTTGCCGTGCTCAGTCCGCGCGGCGGACGTAGGTGAGCTCGTTGGTGTCGACGATAATGCGCTCGCCCGAGGAGATGAATGGCGGAACCAGAACGCGGACGCCATTCTCGAGAACGGCCGGCTTGTAGGACGAAGCAGCCGTCTGGCCCTTCACGACCGGGTCGGCCTCGGTGATCGTCAGCGTCACCTGGTCGGGCAGCGCGATGCCGATCGGACGCTCGTCGTACAGCTCGACGGTGACCATCATGCCGTCCTGCAGGAATGCGGCGCGGTCGCCGACGAAGTCCTTCTGCAACTCGAGCTGTTCGTAGCTTTCGGTGTCCATGAACACCAGCGCCTCGCCCTGTTCGTAGAGGAACGAGAAGTCCTTCTGCTCGAGGCGGATCTTCTCCACCGTCTCGGCAGAGCGGAAACGCTCGTTGAGCTTGGTGCCGTTGATGAGGTTCTTCAGTTCGACCTGATTGTACGCACCACCCTTGCCGGGCTTGACGTGATTGGTCCTGACCGCCACCCACAGGCCGCCGTCATGCTCGATGACGTTGCCGGGACGGATTTCGTTGCCGTTGATCTTGGCCATGCTTGGGTTCCGGAAGAGAGGTTCGCGCCGGAAGGGGCGCTATCGGCGCCTCCAAGACCACAAAATGCCCTTCGAGGCAAGAGAACTCGCGATTTTCGCTGATATCAGCGGATGCGGTTTCCCCGCTCCAGCGCCTGCTTCATCTCCACATCCGTCAGCCCGCGCAGGAAGTCGTCCATCTCCGGGTCGGTCAGCCCGGCGCGGCGTGCATTGATGTACCATGCGCCGGCCAGGATCGGATCGGGATCGACCCCGATGCCGCCCATGTAGAACTTGGCAAGGCGATTTTGCGCGGCGACATTGCCGCCTTCGGCAGCCAGCTTCATCCAGCCGAAAGCCGACTTGAGGTCGCGCTCGCCGCCGCGGCCGCCGACCATCCACAAGGCCAGGTCGAACTGCGCCGTGTCGTAGTTCTGCCGCGCCGCCTGGACCAGCAGCAGCCTGGCCCGCCTGTCGTCGCGCAGCCGCCCGCCGACGCCGTTGGCGTAGACCTGCGACATCGCGTATTGCGCGTCGGCCAGCCCCGTGGCCGCGGCGCGTTCGAAATAGGGCACCGCCTTTTCGAGCCCCTTGGAGCCGGGCTCGCGCTGGATCAGCATCTGCGCATAGTTGAACTGGGCGAGCCGGTTGCCGGCTTCGGCCGCTGCCTGCATCAGCGCGCTGGCGGCCTTGTCATCGCGGTTGACGTATTTCCCGTCGAGCAGCAGCAGGGCGTACTGGAATTGCGCCTCGGGCACGCCTTGTTCGGCTGCCGCTTCATACCACCTGGCAGCAGCGCCATCATTGCGCGCGACGCCGAGGCCGCGCGACAGGATTTCGGCGACCAGCGTCTGGGCTGCGGCGTCGCCGGCTTCGGCGCGCGGAACAGCAAGATTGTAGGCGGTCTTGTAGAGCCCGCGCTGGAACGCGCCATAGGCTTCGTCGGACGGCTTGCCGCCGAAGCGGTTGGGGTCGATGCCATCCCTCGGCTTGGCCGTCGGGTTGGCGCCAAGATCTGGCGCCTGTCCGGGAGCCGTCTCGCTGGCCGGCGTGCCCTGCGGAAGCGGCGGAACCATCGGCATGACCGCGTCGAGCGGCATCGGCGCGGGGCCAAAACGGCTGGGGTCGATGCTGTCTGCCGGCTTGCCCAGCGAGGGCACGGCACCCGCATCGGACGCAGTCAGCGGCGCGCTCTCGACAGCCATCGCGGGCTCGAGCCCGAAGCCCAGGCACAACAATGAAGCGAGAAGGCGCGACCTGTTCATTGCTAGCCCTCGAAATGCGGCGCAGTCTCGTCGAGCAGCGCATTGGCGCGGGCCACAGCTTCGCCAGGGTCGATGCCGTCGCCGAACACCGCCGACGACAGGGCGACGAACTCTGCCCCCGTCGCCGCGACGGCCGCGACCGATGCGATGTCCGAACCTGCCATGACGATGCAGGGGATCTCGATCATCTCGGCCCACCACTGGCCGAGCGACAGATTGCGCGAATGCGGCTCTGGCTTGTTGTCGAAACCGAACCGACCGAAGAAGATGTAGTCTGGACGCTCCTCGCCAAGTTCAAGCGCGTCGTCGCGCGTCTTGGCACCGCCGGCGCCGACCATCATGCGGTCCTGATAGCTTTCGACGGCTTCGGCGAGCGCATCCTTGTTGCCGTCGACATGGATGCCGTCGGCATGGATGCGCCCGGCGACGCGCGTGTCGCCGGCAACGACCACGGCGACGCCGGCCGCGCGCGCTGCGGCGGCGACCTTTTCGGCGAAGCTCTGGAAGGAGACGGCGTCAACGCCCTCGTCCGGCAGGATCAGCGAGGCGACATCCCCACCCGACAATGCGGCCGCGACAGCCTCAGGCTTCACCGAGGGCGGCGCGATCAGGACGATGCGGCAGCGATTGGGCGGCGTGTTTGCGTTCATCTTCCTCGGTCCGGATGCTTGTCGCCTATGCAAGGCGATCATGTTTGCATTGGGGCATAGAACAAAGTGTTGCCGTTGAACAGGACGCGCAGCCCAACCCAAGCACATGAAAAGATTGGAGCGGCTCTCGCCAAGCCGCCGCGATCGGGCTATTTCCGAAGCGAAAGGCTCTCCATGACAGCGCTCCTTTTCGACCCGTGGTTTTATGCGGCGGCCATCCCGGCGGTCATTCTCGTCGGCCTGTCCAAGGGCGGCTTTGGCGGCGCGGTCGGTTTCGTCGGCGTGCCGCTGATGGCGCTGGTGATCTCGCCGGTGCAGGCAGCGGCCATCCTGCTGCCGATTCTCATCCTGATGGACCTGGTGTCGCTGTGGACCTGGCGCGGCGTCTACGACCGCTCGATCCTGTGGCAGATGCTGCCCGGCTCGATTGTCGGCATTGGCATTGGCTGGTTGATGGCCTCGGTGGTGACCGCAGACAATGTGCGTTTCATCGTCGGCGCCATCGCTATCGTCTTCGTGGCGCGCTGGATCCATGCCAGCCTGCGCCACGGCGCCGACCACAAGGCCGAACCGAACAGCATCGCCGCCGCCTTCTGGGGCTCGGTCGCCGGCTTCACCAGCTTTGTCGCCCATGTCGGCGGCCCGCCGTTCCAGGTCTACACGCTGCCGCTGCGGCTCGACCCGAAAGTCCTCACCGGCACCGGCGTCATCTTCTTTGCCGTCACCAACGCCATCAAGCTGGTTCCCTATTTCGCGCTTGGCCAGTTCGACACCGCCAACCTGACGGCGTCGCTGGCGCTGATGCCGATCGCGCCGCTGGCCACCCTTGCCGGCGCCTGGCTGGTCCGTCGGATGCGGCCGGAGATTTTCTACCCCTTCACCTACGTCACCGTGGCGATCGTGGCGGTCAAACTCCTTTACGATGGGGTACGCGACTTTATGTGAAGATGACCCGTCGGGGCCTCTGATCTAGGGTCGGCGCTGGGTCATGCACCAGGGAGACATGCGATGGGCAAGTACGCGGAAAACCTCGACAAGAACCCCGCCAACCACCAGCCGCTTACGCCGCTGACCTTTCTCGAACGCGCCGCCAGGACCTTCCCCGATCATGTCGCGGTGATCCACGGCGCCCAGCGCCTGACCTATCGCGATTTCTGGCGCCGCTCGCTGAAGCTCGCCTCGGCGCTCTCCAAAAGGGGCATCGGCAAGGGCGACACGGTGACGGTGATGCTGTCGAACACCCCGCCGATGCTGGAAGCGCATTTCGGCGTGCCGATGACCAGGGCGGTGCTGCATTCGCTCAACACGCGCCTCGACGCGGCGATCATCGCCTTCCAGCTCGACCATGCCGAAACCAGCCTGCTGATCGTCGACCGCGAGTTCTCCGGCGTGATGAAGGAGGCGCTGGCGCTGGCAACGGTGAAGCCGCTCGTCATCGACTACGATGACCTCGAATATCCCCACGACGCCCCCTACCCCAAGGGCGAGCGCCTCGGAACGATCGACTACGAGGACTTCGTCGCCTCGGGTGACGAGAATTTCGTCTGGTCGATGCCGGACGACGAGTGGGACGCCATCTCGCTGAATTACACCTCGGGCACGACGGGCAACCCGAAGGGCGTGGTCTACCATCACCGCGGCGCGGCGCTGATGGCCTACTCCAACACGATCCATGCCGGCATGGGCAAGCACTGCGTCTATCTCTGGACGCTGCCGATGTTCCACTGCAACGGCTGGTGCTTCCCGTGGACGCTTGCCGTGCAGGCTGGCACCCATGTCTGCCTGCGCTGGGTGCGCGCCAAGCAGATGTACGACGCCATCGCCGACCATGGCGTGACCCATCTGTGCGGGGCGCCTGTTGTCATGTCGCTGCTGATCAATGCCAAGGACGAGGACAAGCGCGCGTTTCCGCAACTGGTCACCTTCAACACCGCTGCCGCGCCGCCGCCGGAAGCCGTGCTGGCGGGCATGGCCGACGCCGGTTTTGCCGTCACCCATCTCTACGGCCTGACCGAGACCTATGGACCCGCCGTGGTCAACGAATGGCATGGCGAATGGGACGAGCTCGAAAAAGGACCGCGCACGGCGAAAAAGGCGCGGCAGGGCGTGCGCTACGCCGCCCTCGAAGACCTGACCGTCATGAACCCCGAGACCATGGAAACGACCCCCGACGATGGCGAGACCATCGGCGAGATCATGTTCCGCGGCAACATCGTCATGAAGGGATACCTGAAGAACAGGCAGGCCACCGAAGAGGCCTTTGCCGGCGGCTGGTTCCACTCGGGCGACCTCGGCGTGATGCATCCCGACGGCTACATCCAGCTCAAGGACCGCTCCAAGGACATCATCATCTCGGGCGGCGAAAACATCTCGTCCATCGAGGTCGAGGACGCGCTCTACAAGCACCCGTCGGTGGCCTCCTGCGGCGTGGTCGCCCGCGCCGACGACAAGTGGGGAGAGGTGCCGGTCGCCTATGTCGAGCTGAAGCCCGGCAAGGCGGCGACCGAGGCCGAGATCGTCGAGCATTGCCGCAGCCTGCTCGCCCGCTTCAAGGTGCCGAAGGCGGTGATCTTCGCGGAGATCCCCAAGACCTCGACCGGCAAGATCCAGAAATTCCGCCTGCGCGACATGGCCAGGGACTGACAGGCGCGAGGCGGCGCAGTGGCGCCGCCTCGTCAACTCACACAGCGGCGGCAGGTGCCGGGCGCAGGCCGTCGAACGCCGCCCACAGACCGGCGATGAACACGACCGCCATCGCCCCCAGGATCGGGCCATCCGACAGCGTCGGCTTGAGAACCATGTCGGCCACGATGACCAGCATCATCGCATAGTCGAAGCGCGCCACCTTGAGGATCCGCCGGCCCTGGTCGAGCGCTGCGGGCGTGACGCCGTCGCGGGCGATGATCGCGGCCATGCGGTCGGCTGTCGGCTTGAACACGAACGTGCCGATCATGAAGGTCGTCGCGTAGCCGGCAAGGCCGATGACGATCCACAGATCGCTGAAGCCAACCCAGAACCAGCACATGGCCAGCCCGAGCAGAAGCGTGACCAGCGACGCAGGCATGAACAACCGGTTGCCGAGTTCGCCGACCGAACGCATGACCTGCAGCATGCCGTCGGTGTCGCCGGCGCGGTCGGCCCGCACCGCCAGGAGCATGAGCGCGAAGCCGCCGCCGACCCACACGACCGCGGCCACGACATGCAGGAACTTGATGAGGGAGTACCAATCCATAACAGTACCTTTCGCCTGATTGAGATCGCAGCGCTCGTTTCAGGCGCGGCTAATCTTTGGCGGCGGCACATAGCGCTCGCGCTGTATCTGCCGTGTGTCGGCGAAAAATCGCTGTGTTTCCGCGCCGATGCCTTGGGAGGGCGCTGCGCCCGGAAGGTGGATGCGCGGGACCTCCAGTCGAAGCGACATCGCGCCAGGAACAATGCTATCGTCGGCCGCGCCGTGGGGACGGCGCGTGCGTGCACAGCCGGCGGCAGGGAGGCGGCCGGGCTTTCAAGCTTTCAATGTAACTGTCTGCCTGCACATCGCAGCACAGTGCGGCATGCGCTGGAAACACTGCCGATATTAGAGCAGACGCCGACCGACCGCGCGGCTCGCGGACAACAACCCATTCCCTGCGGGGGGAAGGCATTTGGAGCAAATCATGCAAGGGGTAGCACGGAATTTCTTCACGCTCGCCATCGTCTATGCGCTGGCTGGCATGGCGCTTGGCCTGCATATGTCGATCAGCCAGGATCACAGCCAGATGCCGGTCCACGCCCACACCATGGTCGCGGGCTGGCTGATGTCGGCGGTCTTCGCCGTCTTCTATCATCTGTTTCCGGTGGCGCGGGACAAGATGCTGGCCAAGCTGCATTTCTGGCTGACCGCCGTCAGCGGCATCGGCCTGCTTGTCGGGCTGTTCTTCCTGCTCGGCGGCAACGCTGCAATCGAGCCGGTGGTCGCAATTTCGTCAATGGGCTTTTACGCAGCGATGCTGCTGTTTGCCTTCATCGCGCTGCCGGTGATCTGGAAATCCTAGGGAAGCGGAAGCGTTTGCCGGTAAGGGGCCGTTCGAATCTGTAGCCGGCGAACACCGGGGCTGCTTCGGTTGACTGTCCCGGTACGGCACAGTCAACCGTCGACCGCCGGTAACCTTAAGGCTCCATTAAGCATTCCATGTGTTTAATGTGCATATCCAGTGATCTGGATTCTTACCGAGTGGTTGGAGCCACTTTGTTTGACGCCTCCCTGTTAAACTCCTGAGAGCCGCGCATTTTTCGCGGCTCTTTTTTTTCGCGCGCCACGATGACCAACGCCTTCCACAAGCGTCCGGCGACGGCGCGTTAACCCTTTGTTAAACATGCGCTTGCGTTCAGCCGGCGGGAAGCGCATTTTCAATGGGCATAGCGTATAGGAGTGGGCTCGCAGAATCCGTCGGCAAAGACGGACACGACGCGGCCAGGGATGCAGGGTACCGATGATGAACGAGCCTTCGAGGGAAAGCGCGAATACGATCAAGCTCGCTGAAAGGCGGGTGTTTTCGCCATCCTTCAAACCCCTGTACAATGAGGGCATGGGGCTGGTCGAACAGGCCGCGGAATACCTCGACGGGGCCGGCCGTGCCGAGGCCAAGAAGCTGTCGCGCCTTGCCGCCACGCTCTACGCCGCCGAATCGATGCGGCTGACCACGCGCCTGATGCAGATCGCCTCCTGGCTCTTGCTGCAACGCGCCGCCAATTCCGGCGAGATGACCCGCGACCAGGTCGCTTCCGAAAAGTCCAAGGTGCGGCTCGACACCGCCTCCGCCCATGACGACGCCGCCGGCTGGAACGAATTGCCGGCCGACTTTGTCGATCTGGTGCGCCGCTCGCTGCGCCTCCAGGCGCATGTGCGCCGCATGGACGAGGAGATCTACGGCAACGGCGCGACCGTTATGCCGATGCAGGCCATGCGTCGCAGCAACCCGGTTTCCGACCAGATCAGCCTGCTCAACACGGCTTTCGCCCGCAACTAGCGCCGGGCCTTTGGCGTGCTCCCCGCGATCAGCGGGGATTGTTTCTGTTTTGTTCACATTTTTCTGGCGTCTTGCCTCCGTGGAGATAGAGTTCGCGGATGAGAGAGACGATTCGTATCATTGGCATCGACCCGGGCCTTCAACGCACCGGCTGGGGCATCATCGAATCGCTCGGCAATTCGCTGCGCTTCGTCGCCGCCGGCACCGTGCGCTCCGACAGCAAGGCCGCGCTCGCCAGCCGGCTGTGCCAGTTGCACGACGGGCTCGCCGACGTCATCCACCGTGAGATGCCGCACGAGGCCGCGGTCGAGGCGACCTTCGTCAACAAGGACGCCACCGCCACGCTGAAGCTCGGCCAGGCCCGAGGCATCGCCATGCTGGTGCCGGCGCGCGCGGGGTTGGCGGTCGCAGAATACTCGCCCAACGCGGTCAAGAAGGCGGTGATCGGCGTCGGCCACGGCGACAAGAAGCAGATCGCCATGATGGTCAAGGTGCTGCTGCCCAAGTCGCTGTTCGACACCGCCGACGCGGCCGACGCGCTGGCCATCGCCATCTGCCATGCCCACCACCGCCAGAGCCCGGCCTACAGGCTGGCGGCCCTTGCCTCTGCCGCGCAGGCCTGATGTTCTTGACTTATTCTTGTTGCCAATTCATCGCACCTGACTCCCACGCATGACGGAACGCAGCACATGATCGGCAAGTTGAAGGGCACCGTCGACGAGATCGGCGAGGACTATTGCGTGCTCGACGTCCATGGCGTCGGCTACATCGCCTATTGTTCGACACGCACGCTCGCCGCCCTGCCCGGCGCCGGCGAAGCCGCCATCCTGTTCATCGAGACCTATGTCCGCGAGGACATGATCCGCCTCTACGGCTTCAAGACCGAACTCGAGCGCGAATGGTTCAAGCTGCTGATGGCCAATGTCCAGGGTGTCGGCGCCAAGGTTGCGCTGGCCATCCTGTCGACGCTGGCGCCCTCCGACCTCGCCAATGCGATCGCCCTGCGCGACATCGCCATGGTCTCCAGGGCGCCCGGCGTCGGCAAGAAGGTCGCCGAGCGCATCGTCACCGAACTCAAGAACAAGGCCCCCGCTTTTGCCGGCGAGGCAACGGGCACGATCGGCTTGAAGCAGGAACTCGGCGAAGGCGTCGCCCCTGCCCCGATCGCGGACGCGGTCTCGGCGCTGGTCAATCTCGGCTATTCCCGCGACATCGCCGCCAACGCGATTGCCGCCGCCATGAAGAGCGCCGGCGAGGGCGCCGATTCTTCCAAGCTGATCCGATTCGGCCTGAAGGAGCTGGCGCGGTGAGTATGTTGCTTGCAGCCCGGCGTCGTGCGAGGACGGGCGCATGAATTCGCCCGACCGTCTCATCACTCCCGAAAAACGCGGCGAGGATGCCGACAACAGCCTGCGTCCGCAGACACTGGACGACTTTGTCGGCCAGGCGGCGGCGCGCGCCAATCTGAAGATTTTCATCGAGGCGGCCAAGGGGCGCGGCGAGGCGCTCGACCACGTGCTGTTCGTCGGCCCGCCCGGCCTCGGCAAGACGACGCTCGCCCAGATCATGGCGCGCGAGCTCGGCGTCAATTTCCGCTCGACCTCGGGCCCGGTCATCGCCAAGGCCGGCGACCTTGCCGCCCTTCTCACCAATCTCGAAGAGCGCGACGTGCTGTTCATCGACGAGATCCACAGGCTCAACCCGGCGGTCGAGGAAATCCTCTATCCGGCGATGGAGGACTACCAGCTCGACCTGATCATCGGCGAAGGCCCGGCGGCGCGCTCGGTGAAGATCGACCTCGCCAAGTTCACGCTTGTCGCCGCCACGACGCGTCTCGGGCTTTTGACCAATCCGCTGCGCGACCGCTTCGGCATCCCGACCCGGCTCAACTTCTATACGGTTGAGGAGCTCGAGCTGATCGTGCGCCGCGGCGCCCGCATCCTCGGCATGCCGCTGGCCGACGACGGCGCCATCGAGATCGCCCGCCGCGCCCGCGGCACGCCGCGCATCGCCGGCCGCCTGCTGCGCCGCGTCCGCGACTTCGCCGCCGTCGCCGGCTCAGGCCCGGTCGACCGCCGCATCGCCGACGAGGCGCTGTCGCGCCTCGAGGTCGACGCGCTTGGTCTCGATTCGCTCGACCGGCGCTACCTTTCGATGATCGCGATGAATTTCGGCGGCGGCCCTGTCGGCATCGAGACGATAGCCGCCGGCCTGTCCGAGCCGCGCGACGCCATCGAGGATATCATCGAGCCCTATCTGATCCAGCAGGGTTTCATCCAGCGCACGCCGCGCGGCCGCATGCTGACGGCCAACGCCTGGAAGCACCTCGGCCTTGACGTGCCAAGAGAACTCGCGGTGCAACAGATAAACCTGTTCCAGGAAGAGGACTGACACATGCTCGGCCATCGTCCAGGACTGATAGCCGACATCGTCAGGCTGCACGCCGAATATCATGCGCGCGACTGGCGGTTTTCGGCCTAAATATTCCTACAATCAATGACAGAAAGCCCGGTCGCTACTTCAGCCCCCTGACCACCTCCAGCACATCGGGATCGGCCTTGCGGCCCTCGAATTCGTCGACGATGCCGAAGGCGCCGCCATAGCCCCAGACGGACCAGGCGTAGCCATGGGTTTCGGCGCGGGCGATCATGTCCTTCACGTAAGCCGCCCGCCATCGGCCCGGCATGACGTTGGGGTTGCCATATTCCTGACGGATCATGCCGAACTCGCCGAGATAGATGTCGTCACTGGCGACGCCGTTTTTCGCAGCCCACGCCGCGACCAGGGCGAAGGGCGCATCCAGTTCGGCCGCGAGTTTTTCCTTGCTGTCGACGGTCGCGACCTGCTCGTCGAGATAGCTGAGGAGGCCCGAGCGCCGCAGCATTGGAGCCTCGGCGCGGATCTTTTTCCTGATCTTGTCGAGCGCCGTGTCAAGCTCGGCGCGGGGGACATCATAGGGCGGATAAGGCAATCCGGTGACGTAGGGGATGAAGTCGCCGGCCCAGGTCGCGCCCTGATGGGTCAGCAGGAACGGCGCGTAGGAATGGAAAGTCCAGATCACATTGTCATCGGGGATGGCCTTGGGGTCGATCGCCGCCAGTCCCTCGGCGCTGGCCCAGCAGCCGCCCGAGAGCACTAGCGTCAGCCGCGTGGCCGACGCGCGGGCCGCTGCATAAAGCCGCTGCAGCCGCTCCGGCCAGACCTTCACCTCGCCCGGCTCGCAGTCGACGACAGGTTCGTTCATCAGTTCCAGCGCCACCCGCTGGGGATCCTGCCTGGACAGGGTCTGCGCCATCTGCCTGACAATCTCGACATAGCGGTCGAACTGCTCGGGGTCGGCCATCACCTCGGTCATGCCGATCTGGCCGTTGCCGCCTGATTGAATGAGGTGGAGGTCTACCACCACCTTGAGGCCGGCGGCGTTGACCGCACGGGCCGCTTCGAGAACGCTCGCAAACAGCTGCTTGCGCAGCGCCTCCGTCTTGCCCGACAGGAACACCGACGGGTCGACGGGGATGCGGACAAAGTCGAAGCCGTCGGCGGCCAGTGCCTTGAGGTCGGCCTCCGTCAGGCGCTTGCGCCATTCCGGGAAGGGCAGGATCACCTCCGCCTCGCTCCAGCGGTCCTCGCCTGGCCATGTTTCCCAGATGTCGAGATTGATGCCGCGCTTCATCGAGAAGCTTGCTGCCGCAGCCGAACCGACCGACAAGGCTACAGCCAGCAGCGCCGCCACACAGGTCTTGATCATCGCCGCCATTGCTGCCATCCGGTTCGGTATCGACAAGAGACGTGCCCGCAAGACAAGAAAAAGGAAAGCCCCATGGCCGATCATGGTGAACAGGACGCGCTTGCAGCAGGACTTTCCGGCGCACTGACGTCGTTCGGCCACCGGCTGATGGCGCGGGTCTATTATGCCGACACCGATTTTTCCGGCGTCGTCTACCATGCCCGCTATCTCGAATTCTTCGAGCGCGGCCGCTCCGACTTCCTGCGCCTTGCCGGCGTGCACCACACCGAACTGGCCGACGGCAAGCATGGCGAGAAGATCGTCTGGGTGGTGCGCCGCATGGAGATCGATTTCCGCGCTTCGGCCAAGATCGACGACATCCTGACCATAGAGACCCGGACCAAGGACATCTCAGGCGCCCGCATCACCATGGCCCAGCAGTTGAAGCGCGGTGACGAGATGCTGGTCGAAGCCAAGGTCGAAGCGGCGATCATCGGCGAGAACGGCCGCCCGAGGCGTTTCCCCAAGGACTGGATCGAAGCCTTTATGCCCGAGGTTGTTTGAGAGACCGTGACGCGCCTTGCGGCGAGGACCGCCAGCCTGGCCGCATGGCGACGTGCCCCCGGGCGCCCATGACAGTGCCTGTTGACGATGCAACGCGGGCGAGGCTGCCACCTAAATTCCAGTTGCGCGCTCGCCGCCATCGTCCGCCGCACCCTCACGGAGTTTTGGCCGATCACAAGTTTGTGTGATGTCGGCAGAACCAGCATCAACGCCTGACCGTTTCCTGCTTGGCGGGAAACCGGCGCCAGGCCCCGGGATTGGCCGACGCCCCGCTTCGCGGAGATGACCGTGAGTCACCGCCCGGGGTCCAACTTCCTAACCCATCCTTAACCATAACGGTCCATTAAGGGCGAAGTGAAATTCGTCAGGAATGCCAGCGGCCTTCCTTTCACCAAATTTCGCCCCGAAAAGGCCGCGAAAGCGCATTTTGGGGCACTTCCGGAAGCTTCGCGCGAACGGACCACAACGGGGATGCGCCAGGGCCAGCAATGAGCCTGTTTTGAACTTGGGATAGCGACGAGCGAAATCGGCAGCCTCGCGGACCTATCCGGAACTCAAAGCAGGCTTCGTGGTCAGGCCCGGAAATCTTAAGGACTGTTTCAAGATGGAAAACCTACCTCTCGCCCAGCATGGCGCAGATATGTCGATCTGGGCCCTGTTCTGGCAGGCCGGCTGGGTGGTCAAGCTGGTCATGATCGGCCTGCTCGGCGCATCGGTCTGGACCTGGGCGATCGTCGTCGACAAGGTCATCTCCTATAATCGCATGCGCGCCGCGCTGAACCGCTTCGAGCAGATCTTCTGGTCGGGCCAGTCTCTGGAAGAGCTGTACCGCAACCTGTCGGATCGCAAGACCACGGGCATGAGCGCGATCTTCGTCGCCGCCATGCGCGAGTGGAAGAAGAGCTTCGAGAAGGGCGCGAAATCGCCGCTGGCGCTGCAGACCCGCATCGACAAGGCGATGGATCTGGCGCTGACGCGCGAGATGGAGAAGCTGGAGGGCCGCCTCGGCTTCCTCGCCACCATCGGCTCGGCCGCTCCGTTCATCGGCCTGTTCGGCACCGTCATCGGCATCATGACCTCGTTCCAGGCCATCGCCGGTTCGAAGTCGACCAACCTGGCTGTCGTCGCCCCCGGCATCGCCGAGGCGCTGCTGGCAACCGCAATCGGCCTGCTCGCCGCCATCCCGGCGGTCATCGCCTACAACAAGCTGTCGTCAGACGCCGGCAAGCTGGCCGGGCGCATGGAAGGCTTCGCCGACGAGTTCTCCGCCATACTGTCGCGCCAAATCGATGAAAAAGTCGCGCAGCAGCGCGCGGCCTGAGGAGTAGACGATGGGAATGTCAGTTGGCGCAGGCGGCGGTGGCCGCGGACGCGGACGGCGGGGACGCCGTCACACGCTGGTGTCCGAGATCAACGTCACCCCGCTGGTCGACGTCATGCTGGTGCTGCTCATCATCTTCATGGTGGCTGCGCCCATGATGACCGTGGGCGTGCCCATCGACCTGCCGGAAACCCAGGCCAAGGCACTCAATTCCGACACGCAGCCGATCACCGTCTCGGTCAACCAGGGCGGCCAGATCTACTTGCAGGAAACCGAGATCGGGCTGGATGAAGTCGTGCCGAAGCTCGAAGCCATCTCCAAGACCGGCTACGAGGAGCGCATCTATGTGCGCGGCGACAAGACCGCCGACTACGGCACGGTGATGCAGGTGATGGCCCGTATCTCGGCCGCTGGTTACAAGAACCTCGGTCTCGTCACCCTTCAGGAACAGGACCAGTAGTCCGCGAAAATGAAGACCGGCCTCACGACATCTGTGGTCCTGCATGCAGCGGTGCTCGGCTTCGGCCTGTTCACCCTGTCGGCCCCGAGCGCCCTCGAAGTCGCCGACGTCGAGGCGTTTCCGGTCGACATCGTGCCGGTGGAAGCGATCACCCAGATCCAGAAGGGCGACAAGAAGGCTCCCGCCAGGGAAAAGCCGGCGCCGACGCCCACCACGCGCCCCGACATCGTCGCCGACGCACAGAACGTCGGCGACAACAAGATCGACAGCGACAAGCCGCCGACGCCCGAACCGACCCAGAAGGACGTGGACGCCGCAGCGGCACCGCCGCCCTCGCCCAAGCCCGAGCCGAAGCCGACCCCGGTCGAGCAGCCCAAGCCCGAGCCGGCCAAGCAGGCCGAGCCCAAGCCCGTTCCGGTGCCGGCGACCGAAGTGACGCCGCAGCCGCAGCCCAAGCAGGAGGTCAAGCCCGACCCGGTTGCCGAGACCATCGTCTCCGACCAGGCCGAGGCGGAAGCCGTCAAGCTGCCGGAAAACGCGCCGGCTCCCGAGGCCAAGCCGCAGCCGCCGCAGGCACAGACGGCCAAGACGCCCGAGCGCAAGCAGGAAGACAAAAAGACCCAGGAAGCCGCGTCCAAGCCGAAGTCCGAGGAGAAGGAATTCAACGCCGACGAGGTGGCGGCCCTTCTCAACAAGCAGAAGCCTTCGGGCGGCGGCGCCAAGCGCTCGACCGAACAGGCATCGCTGGGCGGCAAGAAGGACACTGGCGGCAACAAGCTGAGCCAAAGCGAGATGGACGCCCTGCGTGGCGCGATCCAGCGCTGCTGGAACGTGCCTGCCGGTGCCATGGACGGCGGCAATCTGAAAGTCTCCATCCAGTTCAGCCTGACCCCGACCGGCGAGGTCGAGGGGCGTCCCGAGATCATCTCTGGCGGCGGTTCGGCCGGCATCGAGCGTGCAGCCGCCGAATCGGCGCGCCGCGCGGTGCTCCAATGCGCGCCCTACAATCTGCCGGCCGACAAATACGCTGGTGGCTGGGACCAAGTCATCGTCAATTTCGACCCGAGCGAGATGTTCTGAGCGCCTGCGCTCACAAGGAACTAAGAGGCCTGTGTAATGAAGCATATTGTCAAAGCGATTCTTTTGATCAGCGCGATGGCCAGCGGCATGACCGCATTCGCCACCTTGCCGGCGCGCGCTCTGGTCGAGATCGACGTCAACAAGGGCAATGTCGAGCCGCTGCCCATCGCCATCACCGACTTCCTGTCGGGTGACGGCGTCGGCGCGGAAATCGCCAGCATCGTCGCCGCCGACCTGCAGCGCTCCGGCCTGTTCGCGCCGATCGACAAGGGCGCCTTCATCGAGAAGATCTCCAACCCCGACGTCGCGCCGCGCTTCGAGGATTGGAAGGTCATCAACGCCCAGGCGCTGGTCACCGGCCGGGTCAGCCAGGAAGCGGACGGCAGGCTGAAGGCCGAGTTCCGGCTGTGGGACACCTTTGCCGGCCAGCAGCTCGCCGGCGAGCAGTTTTTCGCCAACAAGGCCAATTCGCGCCGCATCGCCCACATCATCGCCGACGCCATCTATGAGCGCCTGACCGGCGAGAAGGGCTACTTCGACACCCGCGTCGTGTTCATCGACGAGACCGGCGCCAAGACCGCGCGCAAGAAGCGCCTCGCCATCATGGACCAGGACGGCGCCAATGTGCGCTATCTTTCCGACGGCCGCTCGATCGCCATGACACCGCGCTTCTCGCCGACGCGTCAGGAAATCACCTACATGTCCTATGAAAGCGGTCAGCCGCAGGTCTACCTGCTGCAGATCGAAACCGGCCAGCGCGAGCTTGTCGGCAATTTCCCCGGCATGACCTTTGCGCCGCGCTTCTCGCCCGACGGCCAGAAGGTGATCATGAGCCTGCTGCGCGACGACGGCAATTCCAACATCTTCTCGATGGACCTGCGCAGCCGCACCACCACGCGCCTGACCAATTCCAGCGCCATCGACACCTCGCCATCCTATTCGCCCGACGGTTCCAAGGTGGTCTTCACCTCCGACCGCGGCGGCCAGCCGCAGATCTACGTCATGGGCGCGGACGGTTCGGGCCAGACCCGTATCTCCTTCGGCGGCGGCAGCTATTCGACGCCCGTGTGGTCGCCGCGCGGCGACCTGATCGCCTTCACCAAGCAGTCGGGCGGACAGTTCCAGATCGGCGTGATGAAGACCGACGGTTCGGGCGAACGCATCCTGTCGACCGGCTTCCAGCAGGAAGGCCCGACCTGGGCGCCCAACGGCCGCGTCGTGATGTTCTTCCGCGACCAGCCCGGCGGCGGCGGACCCAAGCTCTACTCGGTCGACCTGACCGGCCGCAACGAGCAGGCGATCCCCACGCAGGGCTTCGCTTCCGATCCGGCCTGGTCGCCGCTTCTCGATTAACCTTCGGACCTAAGCTCCGGACCGGGCTTTGTCCGGGCACGATACGAGCACTGCAAAGCGCCGCGCGTCCCAGGGATGCGCGGCGCTTTTGCAACGGTCGCCATTAACCTTTGCCCGAAGGCGAGCCTAAAGGACCAGGCGGCGTCATTTGCCCAATGATGCCGCCTTTCCGCCGTATTTCCGCCTACGGTGCGCGGCGAAGTACGAGTTGAACTGAAGCCGCAGTGCTGGGACGCATGGGCAGGCGGCAACAAAATTTTAACCATGTTTCTTGAATGCCGGTTAACCGCAACGTGGTTACTGCTTGTTCAACGAAATCACTTGAATGCGAAGGAGAGGCGGGATGCGCCGTATCGCAAAACTTGCAACCAACCCCGTGATGGTGGCGCTCGTCGCGTCGCTGGCGATCGCCGGCTGTGCCTCGAAGAAGACCCCCAACAGCGCGGCCGACCTCGGCCTCGGCGGCGGCGCCGGTGCGGCAACCCCGGGTTCGTCCCAGGACTTCACCGTCAATGTCGGCGACCGTATCTTCTTCGACACCGACTCCTCGTCGATCCGCGCTGACGCCCAGGGCATCCTCGCCCGTCAGGCGCAGTGGCTGAACAAGTACGGCCAGTATGGCGTCGTCGTCGAAGGCCATGCCGACGAGCGCGGCACCCGCGAGTACAACCTGGCGCTGGGCGCACGTCGCGCCGCCGCCGCCCGCGACTACCTGATCTCGCAGGGCGTCGCTTCCAACCGCCTCAAGACGATCTCCTATGGCAAGGAACGTCCGGTCGCGGTTTGCGACGACATCTCCTGCTGGTCGCAGAACCGTCGCGCCGTCACCACGCTTTCGGGCGCCGGCAGCTGATCGGCAAAACTGCCACACGGAAATATCGAAAGGCGGTCTTCGGGCCGCCTTTTGCTTATCTGTTGGTCTGAAACAAAATTTGGCCGAAGTCTCGCGTCCTGATAAATGACGAAAGCGCATCGGCGCAAAGCAACCCGTTCCGTTCCACCGCGAGAGGCTAATGCATTTTCGATCAATCCTGAGTGGCACACTTGCCATCTTCCTTTTGTCCGGGGCCGCGGCGCATGCGCGCGACGGCATCGGCATCGATTTCCCAAAAATCGGCCTGCCGGGCGTTTTCGGCAGCAAGACTGAAAGCACCGAAGCACCGATCCAGCTCGCCCAGGCGGGCGATCCGCGCGTGACTTCGCTCGAAGAGGAAATCCGCAAGCTCAACGGCAGCATCGAGGAACTGAACTTCCAGATCCTGCAGATGCAGGAGCAAATGCGGAAAATGCAGGAAGACAACGAATTCCGCTTCCAGGAACTCGAAGGCGGCGCACAGCCCAAGAAGTCCGACGCTTCCGGCAATTCCAACTCCTCGATCGTTGAGGCGCCTGCGGCGCCTCAACCCAACACACAGCAGTCTGCCGGGGCAACCGCCCCCGCCGCCGGCGGAGCCAGCGTCGAGGACGTGATCGTCGAAAGCGGCACCGGCGACCCGGGCGCAACCGTCGGCGGCGGCACCGGCGCGCCTCCGACGACGTTCGGCACCATCACCGTCGACAAGAACGGCAACGTCGTCTCCACCTCGACCGAGGACAATGCCGCCCTGGCCCCCGCTCCGAGCACCCGGCAACCGGCAGCTTCGGCACCCGCAGCAAGCGGCTCGAACGGTGCCGCCGTGGCCGCCCTGCCCTCGACCGACGATCCCGACGAGCTCTACCGCAACTCCTACCAGTTCGTGCTCTCCGGCGACTACAACACCGCCGAGCAGGGTTTCCGCGACCACATTTCGCGCTTTCCCGCCGACCCCAAGACCGCCGACGCGCGTTTCTGGCTTGGTGAATCGCTGCTCGGGCAAAAGAAGTACCGCGACGCGGCCGAAATCTTCCTCGCCGCCAGCAAGGAATATCCGAAGTCCAAGAAGGCGCCCGACATGATGCTGAAACTCGGCGTTTCGCTCGTCGGCCTCAAGCAGCGCGAAGTCGCCTGCGCCACCTTCAACGAAATCGGCAAGCGCTACCCCGACGCCTCCGGCGCCATCAAGGAGCGCGTCAAGCAGGAACGGGCGCTCGCCGCGTGCTGACGCAGCCCGACCATGCGTTTTTTTCATCAAGGCTTTTCCGAGTTTGACTTCGCCGCGCAGCGAACCGTCGTTGCAGCCGTTTCGGGCGGCAGTGACTCGACAGCCCTTCTCCTTCTCCTGAAAGACCATCTCGACAGGCACGCGGCCACCGTGCGGCTGCTCGCTGTCACCGTCGACCATGGGCTGCGGCCCGGATCCGACGCCGAGGCAGGCGCGGTCGCCGCATCGTGCGCGCGCCACGGCATCGAGCACCGCACGATGGCATGGCGTGGCGAGAAGCCGACCGCAGGCATTCCGGCCGCCGCGCGCGACGCCCGCTACGACCTGCTGGCAACCGCCGCACGGCAGGCTGGCGCAACTGTTGTCGTGACCGGCCACACCGCCGACGACCAGGCTGAAACCGTGCTGATGCGCGCGGCGCGCGGCACCGGCCGGGGCAGCGCCGGCATGGCGCCGGCAACCCTGTTCGACGGCGACATCTGGATCGCCAGGCCGTTTCTCACCACCCGTCGCGAAACCCTGCGCGAAGTTCTCCGCGCGCGCGGCGAAAGCTGGCTCGACGATCCGACCAACATCAACGAGACCTACGAGCGCCCGCGCCTGCGGCTGTCGTTGCGCGAGGACCACGCCTCTGTCGACGCGGCATTGGCCGGCGCGCGGCTCGCCGGAACGGAGCGAAGCGGGATCGGCGAGCGCGCCGCCAAGCTGATCGTCGACTTCGCCAGCCGCCCCATGCCCGGCCTGATCCGGCTCGAGCCGGCATTCGCCGAGGCCGCCGATGGCGAAGCGGCCATGTATGCGCTGCGCCTGCTGGTCGCCGCAGCCGGCGGCGCAACGCAGCTTGCCGACACCGCGCGTGCCGTCGCGCTGCACAGGCACCTCGCCGGCCCGGTGGAAAATCCCCGCCGCGCCACATTGTCGCGCGCGCTCGTCGAATGCCGGAAAACTGGCATCTTCCTGCTGCGCGAGACACGCAGCCTGCCCGCCCCGCAACAGATCGCAGAGGGCATCTGGGATGGCAGGTATCGCATTTCACCGCCGCAGGACGCGGCAGGGTTGAGCATCGCGCCGCTCGGCAACGCCGCTAGCAGACAAGCGATTTCGGTAGCCGGCATCCCGGAAAGTCTTGCCAGAACTGCACTTGTGGCGGAGCCCGCGCTGTGGCGCGGCGAAAGCCTTGTCGGCTTGCTGTCCGCCACACACGCCGTGCCGGTTGCCGCACCCTGGGTCCGCTTCCTGCCGGGCTTCGACCTGGCGCCGGCAATCGCCATGTCGAAGCTGCTCGGCGCGGCGGCAATTCCGCCCTCGCCACGCCGTGGCCACATTGGCATCGGAGCTTAACCTCGACTTAGGGACGAGCTTGGCAATGTGGCAGCCTCTCCCTATGTTAGGGACAAGCTTACTCTCACCATGCGCGTTCCCCGTGGACGCCAACGGGACATTCGATGAATCCGAACTATCGCAACTTCGCGCTGTGGGCGATCATAGCCGTTCTGCTCATCGCCCTGTTCAATCTGTTCCAGACACCGCAAACACGCGGCGCGTCGAGCGATGTGCCCTATTCGCAGTTCCTGCAGGAGCTTTCGTCGGGCCGTGTCAAGACGGTGACGATTGCCGGCGACCGGATCAGCGGCACCTATGTCGACAACTCCAACGGCTTCCAGACCTATTCGCCCGGCGACCCGTCGCTGGTTTCGCGTCTCGAGGAAAAGAACGTCACCATCAACGCCCGTCCTGAAAATGACGGCTCCGGCTCGATCTTCTCGGTGCTGCTGTCCTGGCTGCCGATGATCCTGATCCTCGGCGTGTGGATCTTCTTCATGCGCCAGATGCAGTCCGGCTCCGGCCGCGCCATGGGCTTTGGCAAGTCGAAGGCGAAGTTGCTGACCGAAGCGCATGGCCGCGTCACCTTCGCCGACGTCGCTGGCGTGGACGAAGCCAAGGAAGACCTCGAGGAAATCGTCGAGTTCCTGCGCGACCCGCAGAAGTTCCAGCGCCTCGGCGGCAAGATTCCGCGCGGCGTGCTGCTCGTCGGCCCTCCCGGCACCGGCAAGACCTTGCTGGCCCGCTCGGTGGCCGGTGAAGCCAATGTGCCGTTCTTCACCATCTCCGGCTCCGACTTCGTTGAAATGTTCGTCGGCGTTGGCGCGTCCCGCGTCCGCGACATGTTCGAACAGGCCAAGAAGAACGCGCCCTGCATCATCTTCATCGACGAAATCGACGCCGTCGGCCGTCATCGCGGTGCTGGCCTCGGCGGCGGCAACGACGAGCGCGAGCAGACGCTGAACCAGCTGCTGGTCGAGATGGACGGCTTCGAGGCCAATGAATCGATCATCCTGATCGCCGCGACCAACCGTCCCGACGTTCTCGACCCCGCGCTCTTGCGTCCGGGCCGCTTCGACCGCCAGGTCGTGGTGCCGAACCCCGACATCGTCGGCCGCGAGAAGATCCTCAAGGTGCACGTCCGCAACGTCCCGCTGGCGCCCAATGTCGACCTCAAGGTGGTCGCGCGCGGCACCCCGGGCTTCTCCGGCGCCGACCTGATGAACCTCGTCAACGAATCCGCCCTGATGGCGGCGCGCCGCAACAAGCGCCTCGTCACCATGCAGGAGTTCGAGGACGCCAAGGACAAGATCATGATGGGCGCCGAGCGCCGCTCCTCGGCCATGACCCAGGCCGAGAAGGCGCTGACCGCCTATCACGAAGCCGGCCACGCCATCCTGGCGCTCAACGTGCCGGCGGCCGATCCGCTGCACAAGGCGACCATCATCCCGCGCGGCCGCGCGCTCGGCATGGTCATGCAGCTGCCCGAGGGCGACCGCTACTCGATGAGCTACAAGTACATGGTCTCGCGCCTCGCCATCATGATGGGCGGCCGCGTCGCCGAGGAGATCAAGTTCGGCAAGGAAAACATCACCTCCGGCGCGTCCTCCGACATCGAGCAGGCGACCAAGCTGGCCCGCGCCATGGTTACCCGCTGGGGCTTCTCCGACAAGCTCGGCCAGGTTGCCTATGGCGAGAACCAGGAAGAGGTGTTCCTCGGCCATTCGGTGGCGCGCACCCAGAACGTCTCGGAAGAGACCGCCCAGATCATCGACGCCGAAGTGCGCCGCCTGATCGATGACGCCTACACCACCGCCCGCGCCATCCTGACCAAGAAGAAGAAGGACTGGATCGCGCTTGCCGAAGGCCTGCTCGAATACGAGACGCTGTCGGGCGACGAGATCAAGGAACTGATCGCCGGCAACAAGCCCTCGCGCGACATGGGCGACGATACGCCGACCTCGCGCGGCTCGGCAGTACCAAAGGCCGGCTCGACCCGCGGCAAGAAGAAAGGCTCCGAGCCCGAAGGCGGCATGGAACCGCAGCCGTCGAACTGAGGCATCAAACGCCGACTGAATGAAAAACGCCGCTGGGGAAACTCAGCGGCGTTTTTGCATTCTGGAGCCGGCCGCAGGCGACCTCCAGGCAGACGATCGCTTCCGCCAAGCTTTCTCCGAAGTCGTCGGCACGCTGCAGAAACCAAAATGCTGGTATGTGCGTGACAACGCCGCCAAAGTAACTCGGCCGTACTTCTGTCAATCTAAGAAGATGCTATGGAGTTTGTATGATCGCTGCTCGGCTTCATCATGAATTGATCGCTCCGTTGCAGGAGCTCAGGACCCGATTAGCTGACAATGTGTGCATTCAATCCGAAATCAACGACGTCACGGCTCAGACCGCGAAACTAGCAATTGCCGCCTACCACTTTCCCGAGACAGTGCGTGGCTCAGCCAAGGCTATGTTCTCACCGGCGGCCGAAGACCTTCGACAGCGATTGGGAGATGTCGCAGACACTGCGAAGCATGGCCAACTAAGGAATCAAAGCCGGCAAGCGACGCTGTATGCGGGCCTAGCCTTTGAAGCGGACCCCAACCTTGGATTCCGCTTCCTGCGAACCGAGGTCTGGGCACACAACGATAGATTTGGCGAATTCGATTTGGTGAATTCCATTGCTACATTTTGTGAGTTTCTAGCTTCAGAATACGAGGTCATTGTAGACGCTCATCACGAGCCTCCCGCCCACCCCTTTCGTCCCGAAGCGGTGGCATACGTGACGAAGCGAACGTTCGTTGCCGCCAACATCAGGCTTTTCTTCTACGGCAAAGACGGAACCGGAGCGCTAGTCCGCTCCGATCCGCCCGAGGTGAGGTTCGCTGTGTTCGAGCGCTGACACTCCAAAATCCCCAACCCTTTCCTAAGGTTTTGTGACATAAACTCACTAAATGTGATGCGTTGGTCGCCCCAGGTTGTGGCAAAGCAAGCGCGGGTGGACTCCACGGGGACAGGCTAAACATGGCTGGACGCTATTTCGGCACCGACGGCATTCGCGGACGGGCCAACAAATTTCCGATGACGGCGGAGATCGCCATGAAGGTCGGCATGGCCGCCGGCCTGTCGTTCCAGCGCGGCAGCCATCGTCATCGCGTCGTGGTCGGCAAGGACACGCGCCTGTCCGGCTACATGATCGAGAACGCGCTGGTCGCCGGCCTCTGCGCCGCCGGCATGGATGTGTTCCTGCTCGGTCCGATCCCGACGCCGGCTGTGGCCATGCTGGTGCGCTCGCTGCGCGCCGACATCGGCGTCATGATCTCGGCCTCGCACAACCCCTATTACGACAACGGCATCAAGCTGTTCGGCCCCGACAGCTACAAGCTGTCCGACGAGATCGAGCAGCGCATCGAGGCGATGCTCGACCAGGACGTGGGCACCATGCTCGCCGATTCCGACGGTCTCGGCCGCGCCAAGCGCGTCGACGGCGTGCATGACCGCTACATCGAATTCGCCAAGCGCACCCTGCCCCGCTCGATGTCCTTGTCGGGCCTGCGCATCGTCGTCGACTGCGCCAATGGTGCTGCCTACAAGGTCGCGCCGGCGGTGCTGTGGGAACTCGGCGCCGAGGTCATCCCCATCAATGTCGAGCCCAACGGCTTCAACATCAATGACGACTGCGGCTCGACCCATCCGGCCACCCTGCAGAAGAAGATCCACGAGGTGCGTGCCGATATCGGCATCGCGCTCGACGGCGACGCCGACCGCGTCGTCATCGTCGACGAGAACGGCACCATCGTCGACGGCGACCAGATCATGGGCCTGATCGCCCAGTCGTGGCAGCAGAGCGGCCGCCTGGCCGGCGGCGGCGTCGTTGCGACGGTCATGTCGAACCTCGGCCTCGAACGCTTCCTGGGTGATCTCAAGCTGGAGCTGCACCGCACCAAGGTCGGCGACCGCTATGTCGTCGAGCACATGCGCGCGCACGGCCTCAACATCGGCGGCGAACAGTCCGGCCACATCGTTTTGTCCGACTTCTCCACCACCGGCGACGGACTGGTGGCGGCGCTCCAGGTACTCGCCTGCATCAAGCGCTCCAACAAGCCGATGAGCGAGCTGAGCCGCACCTTCGAGCCCGTGCCCCAGTTGCTCAAGAATGTGCGCTTTGCCGGTGGCCAGCCGCTCGAGGAAGCCCCGGTCAAGGCAGCGATCGAGGAAGCGCGCAACCGCCTGGGCAAGACGGGCCGCCTGGTCATCCGCCCATCCGGCACCGAGCCGCTGATCCGCGTCATGGCCGAGGGCGACGATCCCCAACTGGTCGAGGCCGTGGTCAACGACATCGTCGGCGTTATCGCGGAAAGCCGCACCGCCGCCTGATCCGGCTGCAATCCACCGACCTGAAGGCCCGCCCCCAGGCGGGCTTTTTTGTTTGCGGCAAGCCCTGCCTTTGCAACCTGTCGTGGTTAACCAGCAGGGTTAAGTACACCTTAACCTATACGAAGCATTATCCACGCCGGTTAGTGATGGTCGGGCGCGTAGCGGGTCCGTAAGTATGGGGTTATTCATCATGCACTTTATTGGAAGAAGGGTGGTCGCTGCCGCGTTGCTTGCCGGCGTCAGTGCACCGGTTTACGCAGCCGACATGCCAGACCCGATTATCGAGGTCCCGGCGCCGGTTTACGGCGGCTGGTATCTGCGCGGCCACATCGGCATGAGCAACCAGAGGCTCGACCGCCTCGAGGCCGACGCCTTCAGCGGCCCCACGATCATGTCCCACACGTGGCTCGACAAAGGCAGCTTCTCCTCGGCCCCGATCATGGGCGTCGGCGTCGGCTACAAGTTCAACGACTACCTGCGCGGTGACATCGGGGTCGAATACCGGGGCGCGGCCGACTTCAATGCCCTCGACAGGGTCGAGAGGACCCCCGGCGGCCCGGGCAACGTCTACACCAACGACTACAGCGGCAAGAAATCCGAGTGGTTGCTGCTGGCCAATGCCTATGCCGATCTCGGCACGTTCTACGGCATTACCCCCTATGTCGGCGCCGGTTTGGGCGCATCCCGCAACACGATCTCGAACTTCCGCGACGTCAACGAACTTTTCAACGGCGGCGGTTACGCCAACACAACGTCGAAATGGAACCTCGCCTGGGCACTTCACGCAGGCATCGGCATCCAGGCGACCGAGCGGATGACCATCGATCTGGGCTACAGCTACGTCAACCTGGGTGATGCACAGACGGGGACGATCTACAATTTCGATCCTTCCTATGCTCCCGTCTCCGGCATCACCTTCAAGAACATCGCTTCGCACGACCTGAAGCTCGGCGTCCGTTACTCGCTGAACTAGGCTGCTCGATACACACCGCAACCGCGAACCGCCCGGCATGCCGGGCGGTTTTTTGCTGGCGCCAGGCGTCCCGGCGCGGCCTGCCAACCCCTTGTTATGCTTAACCGCGACTTAACCTCTATGGTTAACAATGCCTCGAACGGCTGCTGGATTCTCGGGCAACACCCTGGCGCCATTTCGGGAGAATGCGATCATGACCATCACTTCTCGGGCAGCCATGGCACTGGCCGCGACCTTGCTTTCGCCGCTGGCGGCACATGCCGCCGACTACGACCCGCCAATCGTCATCGAGGAAGCGCCTGAATATGTGCCGGTGGAAGTCGGCTCGGGCTGGTACCTGCGCGGCGACGTTGGCTACAACATCAACAAGTCGCCCTACAACTTCACGCTTTTGGGTGTCGAAACGCGCAACACGTCCATCACGGGCAGCATCGGCGCAGGTTATCATTTCACCGACTATTTCCGCGGTGAACTCAATCTCGGCTTCCTGTCCAATGACCGTTATGACGCGACTTTCGGCACCGAGACCTTGTCGCTCGAAAACAATGTATGGAACGGCATGGCCAACGCCTATGTCGATCTTGGTACGATCGCTGGCTTCACGCCCTATGTGGGCGCCGGCATCGGCCTGATCTACTCCAGCCATACGGTCAAGGACACGGACCCGGCGGCTGTTCCGCCGCTCGACTTCTACGCCCACGACACGCAATACAAGATGGCCTATTCGGTTGGCGCCGGCGTTGCCTACCAGGTCGCCCAAAACACTTCCATCGATGTCGGCTATCAGTATCTGACCTCACCAGACCTCGAATATGTCGACGTCAACACCCTTACGGTCAAGAAGGGTGTCGACTACCATCAGGTCAAGGTCGGCCTGCGCTACGATCTCTGGTAGTCGCTTCCAGTCACGGCGAACGGCAATGGCGGGCTTCGGCCCGCCATTTGCGCTTTTGGAGCGCCCGGCGTCCGCGCAGGACTTTTTCCGGCCAATTGCAAAAGGCCACCTTGCCAACTCAAATTTAGGAAACTATTTTTCCTGCAGATAAAATTCGGGAAATTGCAATTGGCGAACGACTTACCGAAACGGGGACGGCGACCAGTCGGTACCGAGGCAGTGCATATGAGGTTTCCGGCGGAGGTTATTGATGCAGTCGACGAATATCGGCGCGACAAACTCCACCAGGCGAGCCGTCAGGATGCCATCCGCGAGCTGCTGCACGAGCATCTTGTGACGAACGGCTACCTGCGGCCGAGACAAAACGTGGGAAGCAAACTCTGAGAGCGAGGGGCGATTTGGCACCTATGCCCCGGGCGGGCGCCGGGACTTGCCAAGGCCGTCACCAGCCAGACGCCGGCCAGGCTGGCGGGATGCATGAAGCGCCACGCTTGAGATCGTAAATCTTCACAGTTGGCGCCACGAAGCCGTAGTCCCCATAGAGCTGGGAAAACGTTGCGACGACATATCCGTTGAGACAATGGTACATCGACGCCAGGGCGTAGACTTGCGCGTCCTGTCTTCTCAATTCGCCGCCACGCAGATAGCGCTCGAACCTAAGCGACAGCAGATAGTCATGCGAGGCCAGCGTTCGATAGTCCCATGTCTGCGCCACCGGATAACCGATCGGATAGTCGGAGACGAAATTGACCGTGCCGCTGGCAGTCAGGAACTCGACAGCCTTCGTCCGCGTGTCCCTGCTGGGGTTCATGTTCCGAACATAGGAAATGCCCGCATGTGCGGTGACCGTCAGCGCAACCAGAGCCAACGCCATGGCGCCGGCCCGGCTCCGCGAGGCAACTGAGCACGAACTCGCAATCCCAGCGGCCAGCAGGAAGTAAATGACAACTGGAAGCACATAGCGCATCTGCCCGACGATCTTGAGCGGCGAGAGCTCAAGCAGGAACAACCAAATGAGCGCCCCGGCCGCGAAGGCTGCGACCTGCCGGTTCCGGTCCCTGGCGAGGGCGAGACAGATTGCCCCGAGACCGATCAGAAACGTCATCGCCGTGATGCCAGCAAGCAGGTGATGGCGCAGATGGGTGAGTCCATAGCCTGCCCAGAACCATTCCTTGAGGTCGTGACCGTCTTCGGCGTGCTTGAGTTCCCTTGCCAAACCCGCCAGCACATCGCCAAGACCGGTCCCGCTTTCGCTCGCCAGGGAGGCAAGCAGAACGGCAAGCATGGTGGCGAGGGCCGAGACGACGACTATTGCGGCGCCCCTCGTGCCTGGCCGGCAGTGCCACAGGGCAAAGGCGAACAGCCCGACGCTGTTCAGAAGACCGACATACTTGGCCGACGGTGCAAGACCAAGAGCAATGCCGAAATAAACCAGGTTTCGCAGATCCATTCTTTCCGCGAGCCGCGCCAGCGCATGGAGGCCAAGGCAGATAGCGAACACGAGCAGCGCATCCTCCTTGAAGAAGTGAGCGTGCACCGCGATTGCCGGAGAGGTCGCGAAAACGCAGCTCCAGATGAAGGCCTGCAGACTATCAGCGTAACGCTTCAATACGAGGTAGAAGAGCGCGCTGCCAGCTGCCATCGCCATGACGCTGACGAAGCGACCGGCCCAAAGCCGTTCGAGGTCGCTGGAAGCCGACCCAAACCAGGCAACCAGCCTTGCCAGAACGATCAGCAACGGCGGATGGAAATAGTTGTGGGGCTTGTCGACAACCAGCGCCACTTTCATCGGTTCGTCGGCATGGGCGCCGTAGAGGAAGTCGTAATTGTAGAATCCGAGGGCCAGAGAGATGCCGACGATTGCCGCCAGCGAGGCCACAGTCAATGCTGCCGGACGGGCGACAAGTCGCTCTTGAAATCGAGGACCGAGTGAGAACACGTAGGCCACAACCCGTCCCCTGATGTAAGTTCCACAAGCCGATGCCGGTTCTGCGTTAATTTGCATCGCCAAACAAGCATCGGCGTGCGCCTCAAGTTGATCTTCCAGTGCCCACGATGAGCATTGGACACGTACCAACTCCGCCAGCGTCATCCCGAGGGTGGCGGCCGGCGGAGACTGAGGCCGTGCATATGAGGTTTCCATCGGCCGTTCTGGACGCGGCGGACGAGTATCGCCGCGGCAGGCAGAGCGAGGCATCTGGCAGGATGCTGTCAGCGAGTTGCTGCACGACCACCTGGTGCATGCAGGCTATCTGCTGCCGGGCGAGCAAGCGGGGCTTGCAGTCTTCGGGCGTTGCCGATCGCGGCCCATAGTCTGGCGCCCCCATACGGCGCTATCGCAGCATGTCCTCTTTGCGACAGAAACATTCCTCTTGACGCCCGAACGCTAAACGCATATCGCCGTCCGTGGGCCACCCCTCCCCAACGAGGGGCCAACTATCTGGAAGGATAGAACCACGATGACGATCGTCGCCAAGCCCGGACTCCGTCCGGCAAACCCCAATTTCTCCTCAGGTCCCTGCGCAAAACGTCCCGGCTGGTCGCTTCAGGGCCTCGCCGACGCGCCGCTCGGCCGCTCGCACCGCGCCAAGGTCGGCAAGACCAAGCTCGAGCAGGCCATCGCGCTGACCCGCGAAGTTCTCCAGGTTCCCGCCGACTACCGCATCGGCATCGTTCCGGCCTCCGACACCGGCGCCGTCGAGATGGCGCTGTGGTCGCTGCTCGGCGAGCGCGGCGTCGACATGGTCGCCTGGGAATCGTTCGGCGCCGGCTGGATCACCGACGTGGTCAAGCAGCTCAAGCTCGAAGACGTCCGCAAGTTCGAGGCCGCCTATGGCGAGCTGCCCGATCTCGCCAAGGTCGATTTCGACCGCGACGTGGTCTTCACCTGGAACGGCACGACGTCCGGCGTGCGCGTCGCCAATGGCGATTTCATCCCCGCCGACCGCAAGGGCCTGACCATCTGCGACGCCACCTCGGCGGCGTTTGCCCAGAACCTCGATTTCGCAAAGCTCGATGTCGTCACCTTCTCCTGGCAAAAGGTGTTGGGCGGCGAAGGCGCGCACGGCATGCTGATCCTCAGCCCGCGCGCCGTCGAACGGCTCGAGACCTACAAGCCGGCCTGGCCGCTGCCCAAGATCTTCCGCCTGACCTCTGGCGGCAAGCTGATCGAGGGCATCTTCAAGGGCGAGACGATCAACACCCCGTCGATGCTCTGCGTCGAGGACTATCTCGATGCGCTGACCTGGGCCAAGGGTCTGGGCGGCCTACGTGCGCTGATCGCCCGCGCCGACGCCAACTTCGCGGCAATCGACGCTTTCGTGCAGAAGTCGGGCTGGCTCGCCAACCTCGCCGTCGCGCCGGAAACACGCTCGAACACCTCGGTGTGCCTGTCGATCGTCGACCCGGAAGTGGCCAGCCTCGACAAGGACGGCCAGGCGGCCTTTGCCAAGGCCATGGTCACGGCGCTCGAAAAGGAAGGCGTTGCCTTCGACATCGGCGCTTATCGCGACGCCCCTCCCGGCCTGCGCATCTGGGCCGGCGCGACCGTCGAGACTGCCGACCTCGTTGCCCTGATGCCTTGGCTCGACTGGGCCTTCGCCAATCAGAAGGCAGCGCTCAAGGCTGCGGCCTGAGCCAACCTACAAGTATTGCATGCCCCTCACCCTTACCCTCTCCCCGTCAAGTACGGGGAGAGGGGGTCGCCAACGTAGCGGCCAGCCTCCTTCTCCCCGTCCAGACGGGGAGAAGGTCCCGGCAGGGGGATGAGGGGCAGTCCAGACACCAGACAATCAAGGACACGCCCATGCCCCGCGTTCTCGTTTCCGACAAGCTCTCCACCACCGCCGTCCAGATCTTCAAGGATCGCGGCGTCGAGGTCGACTACCTGCCCGACCTCGGCAAGGACAAGGAAAAGCTGCTCGAAGTCATCGGCCAGTATGACGGCCTTGCCATCCGCTCGGCGACCAAGGTCACCGAAAAGCTGATCGCTGCGGCGACCAACCTGAAGGTCATCGGCCGCGCCGGCATCGGCGTCGACAATGTCGACATTCCCGCCGCCTCGCGGCGCGGCATCATCGTCATGAACACGCCCTTCGGCAATTCGATCACCACCGCCGAGCATGCCATCGCGCTGATGTTCGCGGTCGCCCGCCAGTTACCCGAGGCCAATGCCTCGACGCATGCCGGCAAGTGGGAGAAGAACCGCTTCATGGGCGTCGAGATCACCGGCAAGACGCTCGGCCTGATCGGCTGCGGCAACATCGGCTCGATCGTCGCCACGCGCGCCGTCGGCCTCAAGATGCACGTCGTTGCCTTCGACCCGTTCCTGTCGGAGCATCGCGCCGAGGAGTTGGGCGTCGAAAAAGTCGAGCTCGATGAGCTGTTCGCACGTGCCGACTTCATCACGCTGCACACGCCGCTGACCGACAAGACGCGCAACATCATCAACGCCGGGTCGATCGCCAAGATGAAATCCGGCGTGCGCATCATCAACTGCGCCCGCGGCGGCCTGATCGTCGAGAAGGACCTGATCGCCGGCCTGAAGAGCGGCAAGGTGGCGGGTGCCGGCATCGACGTGTTCGAGGTCGAGCCGGCCGAGAGCAACGAGCTGTTCGGCATGGACAACGTCGTCTGCACCCCGCATCTCGGCGCCTCGACCTCGGAAGCGCAGGAAAACGTCGCCCTGCAGGTTGCCGAGCAAATGGCCGACTATCTGGTCAAGGGTGCGGTCACCAATGCCATCAACATGCCCTCGATCACCGCCGAGGAAGCGCCACGGCTGAAGCCGTTCGTCAAGCTTGCCGAGGTGCTCGGCGCATTTGTCGGCCAGGTTACGGAAGACCCGATCACCGAGGTCGAAATCCTGTTTGACGGCCAGACCGCGCAGATGAACACCAAGGCGCTGATCAGCGCAGCCCTTGCCGGCCTGATCCGTCCGCAGGTTTCCGACGTCAACATGGTGTCGGCGCCGATCATGGTGAAGGAGCGCGGCATCATCGTCGCCGAGGTCAAGCGCGACAAGTCGGGCGTGTTCGACGGCTACATCAAGCTGTCGGTCAAGACCGAGCACATGACCCGTTCGATCGCCGGCACCTGCTTCTCCGACGGCAAGCCGCGCTTCATCCAGATCAAGGGCATCAATCTCGATGCCGAGGTCGGCCAGCACATGCTCTACACCACCAACGCCGACGCGCCCGGCATCATCGGCCTGCTCGGCACGGTGTGCGGCGAAAGCGGCGTCAACATCGCCAACTTCCAGCTCGGTCGCGACCGCCCGGGCGGCGACGCCATCGCCTTGCTCTATCTCGACGCGCCCTTCCCGGAGGACGTGCTTGCCAAGGTGCGCGACCACAAGTCGATCGACTCGGCCAAGCGCCTACAGTTCGACGTCAACGGCTTCTGAGCAATCTCTCGGAAGTAATAGCCTCCCAAGGCGAAGGAAGGCGCGGCTGTCCCCGCGCCTTTTTCTTTTCATCTTCCGCAGCAGGATATTTCCCACTTTGGAGACATTCGCATGAAGCTGGTTGTTGCCGCTGAATAACGCGTGGCCAGCCACCTCAGTCCGGCAGGTATCCAAGCTCCCTTTGCTGCCTCGCAGCCATCTTGCGCCCGCTGTGCTCGGCCAGCCAGATACCGCCGAGCACAAGGGCGAAGGCGACCGCGTGATAGAGCTGGAAGTCCTCGCCGATGATCAGCACCGACAGGATGGTGCCGAAGATCGGCACCATGTTGATGAACAGCCCGGCGCGGTTGGCGCCGATCAGCTCGACGCCGCGAATGTAGAAGATCTGGGCGATGATCGACGGGAAGATCACGATATAGGCGGCGAGCGCCCAGCCGGTCGGATCAGGCGCGATCAAGCGGCCGGCGGCGTATTCCCAGATAACGAAGGGGATCGACATCACGAAAGCCGACCCGGTCAGCACGATCATCAGGCTCTGCCAATGGATATCGGGCTTGAAACGCAACGCCACCGTGTAGCCGCTGTAGACGAGGACGGCGATCAACATCAGCGCATCGCCGAAATTCATGTCCAGCTTGACCAGGGTCGACAGGTCGCCATGGCTCGCCGTCAGCGCGATGCCGGTCAATGACAGCAGGAAGCCGAGGACCTGGACTATGGTCACCTTGATGCGGAACAGGATGAAGTTGGCCGCGAATATGACCATCGGGATGCCGGCCTGCTCGATGCTGGCATTGATCGCCGACGTGTGGTTGAGCGCCGAATAGAGGGCGGCGTTGAACAGGGTGAAGCCGAGCGCGCCAAGGCCGAAAAGCAAAGGCACATGCTTGCGCGCCACCGGCCAGTCGACGACCAGCCTGGGCCAGCCGATGAGGCCGAGAATGGCGACGGCGAAGCCCCAGCGCATCGCCGTCAGCAGCATCGGCGAGACATGGCCGACGGCAAGCTTGCCCGATACGGCGTTGCCGCCCCAGAACAGGGCGGTCAGCAGCAACAGGACATAGGCGTTTCGGTACATGCAGGCGGGCTCTCGCTGACAATGTGTCTGGCATCCGGCCTAAGTGTCCAAGCAAGGCATGTAAATGCGTCCAACGCGGCATTTTGTTGTGCCTCGAAGGGCAAAGAAAGGTCGCGCTTCCAACTGCTTGGCGTTATAGAGGCCTGTCATTTTGAACTGTTCGCGACCTGCTGCGCGAAATCTGAAGGAAAAAATCATGGCCAATGTGGTGGTCGTCGGCTCCCAGTGGGGCGACGAAGGCAAGGGCAAGATCGTCGATTGGCTGTCGGAACGCGCCGACGTCGTGGTGCGTTTCCAGGGCGGGCACAATGCCGGTCACACGCTGGTGGTCGACGGCGTGGTCTACAAGCTGTCGCTGCTGCCTTCCGGCGTCGTGCGCGGCGGCAAGCTGTCGATCATCGGCAACGGCGTGGTGTTCGACCCGCATGCATTCGTGGCTGAGCTGGAAAAGATCCGCGCCCAGGGCGTCGAGATCGGCCCGGATCGCCTGAAAATAGCCGAAAACACCGCGCTTATCCTGTCGCTGCATCGCGAACTGGATGGCTTCCGCGAGGACGCCGCTTCCAATTCGGGTACCAAGATTGGCACGACGCGCCGTGGCATCGGCCCCGCCTACGAGGACAAGGTGGGCCGCCGCGCGGTGAGGGTGATGGATCTGGCGGATTTGGAAACTCTACCCCTGAAGGTCGAGCGGCTTCTGACGCACCACAATGCGCTGCGCCGCGGCCTCGGCCACGCCGAAGTGACGCACGACGTCATCATGGCCGAACTGACCTCCATCGCCGATCAGATCCTGCCTTACATGGACCGCGTCTGGAAGGTGCTGGACGACAAGCGCCGCGCCGGCGAGCGCATCCTGTTCGAGGGCGCGCAGGGCACGCTGCTCGACATCGACCACGGTACCTATCCGTTCGTCACCTCGTCCAACACGGTCGCCGGGCAGGCGGCAGCGGGTTCGGGCATGGGACCGGGCTCGATCCACTATGTGCTCGGCATCACCAAGGCCTACACCACCCGCGTCGGCGAAGGCCCCTTCCCGACCGAGCAGCAGAACGAAGTCGGCGAGTTCTTGGGCACCCGCGGCCATGAGTTCGGCGTGGTTACCGGGCGCAAGCGCCGCTGCGGCTGGTTCGACGCCGTGCTGGTCCGCCAAGCCGTCGCCGTCAACGGCATCAAGGGCATCGCGCTGACCAAGCTCGACGTGCTCGACGGCCTCGACGAGATCAAGGTCTGCACCGGCTACATGCTCGATGGCGAACTGATCGACTACCTGCCCGCGAGCCAGGGCGCGCAGGCGCGCGTCGAGCCGGTCTACGAAACCCTCGAAGGCTGGAAGGGAACGACTGCGGGCGCCCGGAGCTGGAACGACCTGCCGGCGCAGGCGGTCAAGTATGTCCGATACATCGAGGAACTGATCGGCGCGCCCGTGGCGATGCTGTCGACCAGCCCCGAACGTGACGACACCATACTTGTGACCGACCCGTTTGAAGACTAGACACATACAATTGGGCCGCGAACCATGCGGTTGCGCGGCCCTCGGACGAACATAGGTCGACGATAGAATGGCAGACTTCGTAGCGGTTCTGAAGAAGACGCTGGACGGCATGGGCGAAACCACGCCTGCCATGCGCGCGCGCGTCTACGACAAGGCGCGCTCAACGATCGCGGCGAAGCTGGCTGCGCTGAACCCGCAGCCGCCGGCAGCCGTGGCCGAACGCCAGACCAAGTCGCTGGAAGACGCGATTGCCACGGTCGAGGCCGGCTACACGGCAGCGCCGGTGCTGGACGATCCGCTTGCCGAACTCGAAAACGTCTTCTCGTCGATCGATCGCAACAAGAACCAGCCGGTCTATACGCCGCGCGCACCCGAACCGGAGGCAGTCCGCGCGGTCACGCCGGTTGTCCCGCAGCCCGCTCCCGCGCCTGTTGCGCCCCCGGCAGCCGCGCCGCAGCAGCGCGAGCCCGATCTTGCGGCGAGCTACGACCATGACGACGAGCCCGCCCTGCCCGCCGAAGACGAAGAATTTCCGCAGGCCGCAGCCAGCGATATCGATCCCTTCCAGAAAACGCGGCAGAAGCCGCGCAAGCGCATCAGCGGTGGTCTGATCGCGGCTGCTCTCGCGGTCGTGGTCGTCGGCGCCGGCGGCTATGCGCTGTGGTCGAACCGTGACGCATTTGTCGGATCGGACAGCGATACGCCTGCCGAAACGCCGGCGCCCGCAGGTGATGCCGCGGCGAACCCGCCGGCAAACGGCGGCCAGAACGCCCAGGCGCCCGCCACAGGCGAGCAGAAGTTCACCCAGCGCATGACCGAGGACGGCAAGGAAGTCGATCCGGGTCCGGCCGGTGGCTCCACGACCGTTGGCGAAGGCACGTCCGTTGCCGCCCTGACGCAGGCTCCGCCGCCAGCGCCAGAAGCCGCGACGCCGGCCGAACCGGTCCCGGTCACGCCGCCCGCGTCAGCAACAACCACGCCTGCGGCCGGAGAAACGGCGCCCATGGCTGTCGGCCAGAAGGCCATTTTCTACGAAGAGCGCACCAACGTGGCCCAGGGCTCGGCTGAGCCCGGCTCGGTCGTGTGGACCGTGGTTCAGGAATCGCCGGGCGGCGACCTTCCGCCGGAGCCGGCGATCCGCGCCGAGGCAACGATCCCGGGCAAGGACATCCAGCTGCGCATGACCATCCGCCGCAACGCCGACAAGACGCTGCCGGCGAGCCACATCCTCGAAATGATCTTCCTGACGCCAGAAGGCTTCGAAGGCGGCGGCATCGAGAACATCCTGCGCGTCGCGCTGAAGGGTTCCGAGCAGGATGCCGGCAATCCGCTGATCGGCATTCCCGCGAAGATCGCCGACGGCTTCTTCCTCGTTGCGCTCGACGACACCAAGGCCGGCATGGACGCCAACCTGAACCTTCTGCGCCGCCAGAGCTGGATCGACGTCCCCGTTGTCTACAAGTCGGGCCGCCGTGCCTTGTTCACGCTGGAAAAGGGCATCCCCGGCGAAAAGGTCTTCGAGGACGCCATGAAGTCCTGGCAGGAAAAGGCGGCCGGCTAAGCCTCGCCAGTCACTGCGCTCTGACGCGGGCAGAGACCGCGTCAGAAGCCCTGGAACAATATGTCCAGGGCTGCCGCGATCTGGTCGTGATGATGTCCCAGATTGCCGGCCACGTCGTTTGGTTCAAACGATGGGACCGAAGCCATGAACTGCGTCACCATCACATAGCGCTTACTTTCGATGTCAAAGCTGGGATTCAGCCTTGGCGCAGGCAGCGGTGCTGCATGCGGCAACAACAGCGGAACGACGATCCTTGTGTTGAGATGCACAAGCAGGTGGGTTTGCACGTCGAGTAGGAAGCCATCCTGATCTGTAAGCGGCTACAGATCGAAGCGAGCCATCAGAACATCCGGTACTTCGCCAACGGGAGGCCGTTGCGCCGCACGTACTCGTTCGAGCTTTCGATAGCTTCCTTGTTTTCCTCGCGCCAGAGCCGCGACTTCTCCTCCGACACCGCCTTGGCCAGCGCTTCCTCGGCAAGCTGCGACAGGTTGAGGCCGAGCGCCTTGGCTTCCTCGACCAGCGCGGAATCGATCGTCACATTTGTCGGCTTGCGAACGGACTTGGGCGTTGGCGCGGCGGCCGGCGAGCCTGCCTGAGAGGTTCAGCCTTCCAGTTCCTCGCGCAGCATCTCCAGCTCCAGCCATTCTTCCTCGAGCGAGGTTAGCGTCACCCGCTCCTTGTCGAGCGCGGCGATGGTCTTCTGGAAGCCGTGCGGGTCGCGTTCGTAGAAGGCTGGGTCGGCGATCTGGTTTTCCAACCGCGAGATCGAGGCCGTCACCGCCTCCATCTTCTTGGGCAGGTTTTCGAGTGCGAATTTCTGCTTGAACGAAAGCTTCTTGGCCGGCCCCTTTGGCGCCTCGGGCTCGCTGCGCGCCGCGCTCGATGTTTCAGTACCGGCCTTGCGCGACTTGCGGTCTTCGAGCTTGGTGCCGCCGCGCTGCGCCAGCATGTCGGCGTAACCGCCGGCATATTCGATCCATTTGCCATCGCCGTCGGGGGCAATGATGCTGGTCACCGTGCGGTCGAGGAAATCGCGGTCGTGGCTGACCAGGATGACGGTGCCGGCGAAACCGGCGACCAGTTCCTGCAACAGCTCCAGCGTCTCCATGTCGAGGTCGTTGGTCGGCTCGTCGAGCACCAGAAGGTTGGCAGGGCGCGCCAGCACGCGGGCCAGGATCAGCCGGGCGCGCTCGCCGCCGGAGAGCTCGCGCACCGGGGTGCGCGCCTGCTCCGGCTTGAACAGGAAGTCCTTCATGTAGGAGACGACGTGGCGCTGCTCGCCATTGATGACGAGGTTTTCGCCGCGTCCGTCGGTCAGATAGCTCGTCAGTGTTTCGTTCGGATCGACCGCCTCGCGCTTCTGGTCGAGGGTGGCGATCTCGAGATTGACACCGAGACGGATCGTGCCGGCATCAGACTCCAGCTCGCCGGTCAGCATCTTGAGCAGCGTCGTCTTGCCGGCGCCGTTGGGGCCGACGAGGCCGACGCGATCACCGCGCTGGATACGGGTCGAGAAGCCCTTGACGACCGTCAGCTCGCCAAAGCTCTTGTCGATGTTCTTGGCCTCGATGACCAGCTTGCCGGATTCCGCCGCATCGCTCGCCACCATCGTTGCCACGCCCTCGGCGCCGCGATGACTGCGGAACTTCTGGCGCATCGACTGCAATTCGCCGAGGCGGCGCATGTTGCGCTTGCGCCGCGCCGTCACGCCATAACGCAGCCAATGCTCCTCGCGCACGATCTGGCGGCCGAGCTTGTGCTGCTCGCGCTCTTCCTCCTCGAGGATCTGGTCGCGCCATTCCTCGAAATGGGCAAAACCGCGGTCGAGCCGGCGCGTCTGGCCGCGATCGAGCCACACCGTGTTGCGGCTGACACGTTCGAGGAAGCGCCGGTCGTGCGAGATCAGGATCAGCGCCGAGGAGGTGCGGATCAGCTCTTCTTCCAGCCATTCGATGACGGCAAGGTCGAGATGGTTGGTCGGCTCGTCGAGCAAAAGGATGTCCGGCTCCGGCGCCATGACGCGGGCAAGCGCCGCGCGGCGCGCCTCGCCGCCGGACAGGTCGCCCGGCTTTTCCTCGCCGGTCAGGCCGAGATGATCGAGCAGATAGGTCGCCCTGTAGGCATCGTCGGCAGGCCCGAGGCCGGCTTCGACATAGGCGCGCACGCTGGCGAAGCCGTCCATGTCGGGCACCTGCGGCAGGTAGCGGATCGTCGAGGAGGGTTGGCGAAACACCTCGCCGTCCTGCGGCTCGATCATGCCGGCGGCGATCTTGAGCAGCGTCGACTTGCCCGAACCGTTGCGTCCGACGAGCGCGATCTTGTCGCCTGAAGAGGCAGACAGCGACGCTCCGTCGAGCAGCGGCGTGCCACCGAAGGTCAGGCGAATGCCGTCGAGATTGAGAAGCGGTGGCGCCATGATCAGAATTCCGAGGCAGGAAAGGGATGGGCGAGGAGCAGGGCGCGGCCGCTGCCGAGCGAAATCCTGAGTGTTCCCTGGACTTCGTTTGAGAGGGTGAGCGAAGAGCCGAACGGCACGTCGACGCCGTCGAGCAACCACTTCGCGCCTTCTTCGGTCAAGCCGGTCAGCTCTGAGAAGGCCAGCACCGAAAACAGCGTGCCGTCGTCATAGTCGAAGCTTGCGGTGCCGGGAAGCAGCGGCACGCCCTCCTGGTGACCGCTGGTCAGCAGGACTTCGCTGCCGGCTTCGGCCAGGCGAAGCGCCAGCGTGAGGTGAAGGAAGGCGTGGTCGGACCTGGCACCGCCGAAGGCGCCGACGAGCACGAGCGATGTCGCCCCGCGCTCCAGGGCGACCGCAATCGCCAACTCGCCGTCTGTCTTGTTCTTTTCGGCGGGAAATACCTCGCGCGGCACGGCTGCGAAGGCAGGGTCCACCTCCGCCGGCGCCGAGTCGAAATCGCCGAGCCAGAGCTCAGGCATCAGCCCGAGCGCGCCCGCATGACGAATGCCGGAATCGGCCGCAATGACGCGGCTGCCCGCGACCTGTCGGTCGAGGCGCGGCGTCGGCAACAGGTCGCCGCCGAGAAGGATGGTGAAACGGCTCATGGCATGCGCCTTACCAGCCCGGCAACCGAAACGGAAGGCCGGGCAGGCGCGGTAAAACTACCGCTTGCGCGGCCTCTTCGCCGGCTCTATTCCTTGGAGCGCTCTAACGGGGTGCCTGTCACGCGCAAGCGGGGCCGGCTGAGAGGCAAGGATGATACCTGCCAACCCGCTGAACCTGATCCGGTTTGTACCGGCGGAGGGATTAGATGCTTCGGACGCCCGGCGCTTCAAATTCCCTTTCAACACCCATGAAGGAGGCGCCGATGCGCTCGCTGATCCTGTCCCTGACTTCCGCCGTGGCGCTGACAGCCATGGCCTTCCCGGCTTCGGCCGAGGGCAAGCTGACCGTCTACACCTATGAGAGCTTCACCTCCGAATGGGGTCCCGGCCCGCAGGTCAAGAAGGCGTTCGAGGCCGATTGCGCCTGCACCGTCGACTTTGTGTCGGTCGCCGATGGCGTGGCGCTGCTCAACCGCGTCAAGCTCGAAGGCGCCTCGACCAGGGCCGACATCGTGCTCGGCCTCGACACCAACCTGACCGCCGAGGCCAAGGCGACCGGCCTGTTTGCGCCGCACGGCGCGGTCAGCGCCGACGTCAAGGTTCCGGGCGACTGGAAGGACGACACCTTCGTGCCCTACGACTACGGTTACTTCGCGGTCGTCTATGACACCAAGAAGCTGAAGAACCCGCCGAAGAGCCTGAAGGAACTGGTCGAGGGCGACCCCGAGCAGAAGATCGCGATCCAGGATCCGCGCACCTCGACGCCGGGCCTCGGCCTGCTGCTCTGGGTCAAGTCGGTCTATGGCGACCAGGCGCCCGAGGCCTGGGCGAAGCTCAAGGGCCGCGTGCTGACGGTCACCCCGGGCTGGAGCGAGGCCTACGGCCTGTTCACCAAGGGCGAAGCGTCGATGGTGCTGTCCTACACCACCTCGCCGGCCTACCACATGGTCGCCGAGAACTCGGAGCGCTACCAGGCCGCGCCGTTCGAGGAAGGCCACTACCTGCAGATCGAGGTCGCCGGCATCACCACGACGGGCGCCAACAACCCGCTGTCGGAGAAGTTCATGGCCTTCATGACCGGCCCCGGCTTCCAGGATGCCGTTCCCGAGACCAACTGGATGCTGCCCGCCGGCAAGACCGACAAGCCGCTCAACCCCGCCTTCGACAGACTGGTGAAGCCGTCAAAGACGCTGATCTTCAGCCCCGACGAAGTAGCCACCAACCGCAAGGCCTGGGTCGACGAGTGGCTCGGCGTGATGAGCAAGTAAGGCTATCTCTGAGGTGACTGCGCTGCCCCTCATCCGCCTGCCGGCACCTTCTCCCCGTGAACGGGGAGAAGGGACAAGCGGCAACGCCGGCGCCCCCCTCTCCCCGTTCACGGGGAGAGGGTAAGGGTGAGGGGCAGCGCAACCTTGGCCAGACCTGCCACCGACCCCCGCATCGCCGCCGGCGTCATTGCGCTTGCGGCCATCGGCATCCTGATCGGCGGTGCATTCGCCGGGCTCGGCATCGAGGCCGTGCGCAACCCGCAAGGCGCGGCGGCCGCCTTCGATAACTACCTGTTCCGCGTCGCGCGCTTCACCGTGTGGCAGGCGCTCTTGTCGATGCTGATGTCGGTCGGCCCGGCAATCCTCGTCGCCCGCGCCCTGTCGCGGCATCCCGCCTTTCCCGGCCGTGGCCTGATCCTGCGCCTGTTTGCCGTACCGCTGGCCTTGCCGGCGATCGTCGCCGCGCTCGGCATCCTGTCGCTCTATGGCCGCGCCGGCTACTTCGCCGAACCGCTGGCAGCGCTGACCGGCGGAACCTGGCCGGGCATCTATGGTCTGTCGGGTATTCTCGTTGCCCATGTCTTCTTCAACCTGCCGCTGGCGACGCGGCTGCTGCTTGAAGCGCTCCAGACCGTCCCCGCCGACCAATGGCGGCTGGCAAGCCAGCTCGGCATGGGTGCGCGCGCCAGCTTCAGGCTGGTTGAATGGCCGGCCATCCGCGCCGCCCTGCCCGGCATCGCAGGACTGGTGTTCATGCTCTGCATCACCTCCTTCACCATCGTCCTGACGCTCGGCGGCGGCCCGGCCGCGACAACGCTGGAGGTCGCCATCTACCAGGCGCTTCGCTTCGACTTCGACCCCGCGCGCGCCGTCGCCCTGACCCTGCTACAGATCGCGTTGACGGCTGCCGTCGTGCTGGCGCTGCTGCGGCTCGGCGCCAACACGACGGGCGACGCCAATCTGTCAGTGGCGCGCCGCAGCTACATCTCGGCGGGCTTTGGCGAAAAGCTGCTCAATGCCGCCGTCGTCGCCCTTGCACTCGGCTTCGTCGGCGGGCCGATGTTGGCGACTGTCGCCTCCGGGCTGAAGGCGGACCTTGTTCGGCTGGCCGGCGAGGCAGCCGTTCATCGCGCTACAGCGACCAGCATCGCGCTTGCCACGCTGTCGGCAACGCTCGGCTGTACGCTCTCCTTGTCCCTGGTCATGGCGCGACGCGCGCTGGCGGCGACTCGCGGTAACCACCCCAAAACCCTGCTCGAGAGCATGACCGACACCGGCGCCGGCTTCGTGCTGGTTGTACCGCCCGTGGTGATCGGCGCCGGCTGGTTCGTGCTGGTGCGCCAGAGCGTCGACGTGTTCGCGCTCGCGCCTTTCATGGTCGTCTCGGTCAACGCGGTGATGGCGATGCCGTTTGCCGTCCGCGCCATCCGTCCGGCACACGATGCGGCGGCGGAACGGCACGAGCGGCTGTGCGCCCAGCTCGGCATTTCCGGCTGGAGCCGGCTGCGCCTGATCGACTGGCCAGTGCTCCGGCGCCCGCTTGCCACGGCGTTTGCCTTTGCGACGGCCCTGTCGCTCGGCGACCTCGGGGTCATCGCCCTGTTCGGATCCGACGCCGTGCAGACGCTGCCCTATCTTCTGCTCGCTCGCATGGGCAGCTACCGAACCGACGACGCGGCCGGACTGGCGCTGATGCTGGGCATGTTGTGCCTGGCCCTCATGATGCTCGCCGATCGCCTCGGGAAAGAGACTTCCAAATGACTTCCAGCGCATCCGTGCAACTCGACGATGTCGTGTTCAGCTACGGCGAGACGATGGTCCGCTTCAATGTCACCTTCGAGTCCAGCGAGATCACTGCGGTGATGGGACCGAGCGGCGCGGGCAAATCGACCTTGCTCAACCTCGTCGCCGGCTTCGAAACGCCGCGCGAGGGCCGCGTGCTGATTGGCGGAATCGACGTAACCGGCCTCCCGCCCGCCAGCCGGCCTGTCTCCATGGTGTTTCAGGAAAACAATCTGTTTGCCCATCTCGACGTCGCCGCCAATGTCGGGCTGGGCCGTTCGCCCTCGCTGCGCCTGACGCCAACCGACCGGCAGGACGTTGCGGCAGCTCTTGCCCGCGTAGGACTTGGCGACATGGCAAGCCGCCTGCCGCGCGAACTGTCCGGCGGCGAGCGCCAGCGCGTGGCGATCGCCCGCGTGCTGGTACGCGATCGGCCGATCCTGCTGCTGGATGAACCGTTCGCTTCGCTTGGCCCAGCGCTCCGCGACGACATGCTCGCCCTTGTCGAAAGCGTTCAGGCCGAACGCAACATGACAGTGCTTTTCGTGACACATCAGCCGGAGGATGCGCGAAAACTCGCGCAAAACATGGTCTTCATCGAAGCTGGCGCCATTGCGGCGACTGGCAAGACCGCTGATTTCTTTGGCGAATCTGGACCCGAGGCGTTCCGGCGCTATGTCGGCGAGGCAAACCGCTGACATATTCACGCCAGATTGCCCGGAAGCCGACATAATTTACGGCCAAATCGCCAGTCTGGTGAAGTACGCCTTATTGAGTCTGCCGGGAGAGTGTGGCTAGGTCCAAGCTAGATATTCGGCGGTTGCTTCGCTCTCTGCCAGGAATGCCGAAAGGAAACTGCCCTGCCTACCCGCCGCCACGGCCGTCCCGAAATGCGCATGTCACGCCACACGCGACTAGCCGTCGCCGTAGCGCTGTTGGCGCTTGTCGCCGGCTGCCAGGCACTCAATTCGACAGATTTGCGCGAGTCGGGCTTTCAGCCGTCCAACAATCCGGTGACGGTCGACAACGTTTCGCGCAACGACAAGCTGGCTGAAATCGCCAAGGCCCAGCATCCGCGTATCCTCGCCACCTATGGCGGCGAATATTCGGATCCCAAGCTTGAGCGCATGGTCGCCAAGGTGGTGGGCAGCCTGACCACGGTTTCGGAAAACCCGAACCAGACCTACCGCATCACCATCCTCAATTCGCCCAACGTCAACGCCTTCGCGCTGCCTGGCGGCTATCTCTACGTGACCCGCGGCCTGCTGGCGCTCGCCAACGATTCGGCTGAACTCGCCGCCGTCATCGCCCACGAGATGGGCCACGTCACCGCCAACCATGGCGTCCAGCGCCAGCAGAAGGAGGCCGAGGAGGTTCTGGCGACCAAGGTCGTCACCGATGTTCTCGGCGAAAGCCCGACAGCCAAGGCAGCGCTTATCCGCGGCAAGCTCAGGCTGGCGCAATTCTCGCGCAACCAGGAGCTCGAAGCTGACGGCATCGGCATCAAGATGAGCGGCCAGGCCGGCTACGATCCATTCGCCGCCGGACGCTTCCTGCAATCGATGGCCGCCTATAGCGACCTGCGCGCCGTCAGCGGCGCCACCGACGCCAGCCTCGACTTTCTCGCCAGCCACCCCAACGCGCCACAGCGCATCGATCTGGCGCAACGTCACGCCCGCCAGTTCGGCGCGCCGGGCATCGGCCAGCGTGACCGCGAATCCTTCCTTGCCGGCATCGATGGCCTGTTGTTCGGCGATACGCCCGACGAAGGCTATGTGCGCGGCACGACGTTCCTGCATCCCAAGCTCGGCATCTCGTTCGCCGTGCCGCAGGGTTTTGTCATCGACAACACCGCCGCCGCCGTGACCGCGACAGGCCCCGGCAACATCGCCATCCGCTTCGACGGCGTGACCATCGACAGCAAGCTTTCGCTTTCCGACTACATCAAGAGCGGCTGGGTTGCGGGTCTCGACCCGTCAAGCATCAGAGCGGAAACGATCAACGGCAATGAAGCAGCATTTGCGCGCGCAAGCGCCGAGGGCTGGAAGTTCGACATCATGGTCATCCGCGCCGGCGCGCAGGTCTATCGCCTGCTGACTGCCGCCCCGACCGCGAGCACCGAACTCGACAGCGTTGCCCGTTCGGTAAGCTCGAGCTTCCACGTCATGACGGCCGCGGAGAAGGCGGCGCTCAAGCCGCTGCGTATCCGCGTTGTCACGGTTCAGCCGGGCCAGACGATGGGCTCGCTCGCGGCCAGCATGGTGGGCGTCGACCGCAAGCTGGACCTGTTCCGGGTGCTTAATGCGCTGGCCCCCGGCGCGACCTTGTCGGCGGGCGACAAGGTCAAGATCGTGACGGACAGATAGTCAGAAGACGCAGAACGCGCTGTTTTCCTTGACCAGCGCGCACTTCAGCTTCTCCAGGGCGCGGGTCTCGATCTGACGCACGCGTTCCTTCGATATGCCGAGAAGCGAGCCAAGTTCTTCGAGCGTGGCTCCGTTCTCGCTCAGCCTGCGCTGCGCGATGATATGCATCTCGCGCTCGTTCAGCACCGACAGCGCGTCGCGCAGCCAGCTGGAGCGTCGCTCGATGTCGATCGTCTCGCAAACCTGCTCGTCCGGCAGCGGCGCATCGGAAACCAGCAAATCCATGCGCTCACCGGAATCGTTTTCGACGTTCAACGGAGCATTGAGGGACGTGTCGGGCACCGACAGCCGCATATCCATGAGGGCGACATCCGCCTCGGACACGCCAAGGGCGACTGAAATCTGCTTGTAGGCCGACAATGCGCCGACCGGCTCTCCGCTTTGCGACAGCCGGGCGCGCATGCGGCGCAAATTGAAGAACAGCGACTTTTGCGCCGAACTTGTTCCGCCGCGCACGATCGACCAGTTGCGCAGCACATAGTCCTGCATCGACGCCCTGATCCACCAGGTGGCATAGGTCGAGAAACGCACGTCGCGATCCGGGTCGAAACGCGCGGCAGCTTCAAGCAGGCCGACATGACCCTCCTGGATAAGATCGCCCATCGGTAGACCGTATCGACGAAACTTGACTGCCATCGAGATGGCAAGCCGCATGTGGGCGGTTGCTATGCGATCGAGCGCCTGCTGGTCGCGTTTCTCTTTCCAGCGAATGGCAAGCGCAAGTTCCTCTCCCCGTTCCAGGTAAGGCGCGCGCGACGCAGCCCGCAACATCATGGCTTCGCCCCCCAATCCAGCCCTGTCCATGCCCATCGACTGCTCCTTGCGTTGCCCTTGAACGGCTTGCCGCCGCCATTTCACCTGATCCCCGCTGGTACTTCCCCACGGGCGAGAACGCGCTATTTTCGAAATCGTTCCAACGGCAGGAAGGAGGCCGGCCAGCCTCAGGATTCTGATTTCACTTTGGCAGCAGAATTGGAATTTCGTTCCTTAATATGTGCTTCTGCTTCTGGCAGATTGAGCTCAATCACAATCTGCGCGCCAAAAATTGGCGGCAACAAAATTCGGGATCGAACAAGATGAACTGGTTGAAAACGTTCACCGTCGCCGCAACGCTGCAACTTGCGGCGATCGCAGCCGGTCACGCCGGCGAGAATCTGGATCAGATCAAGTCGGCAGGCACGCTGAAGATCGGCACCGAGGGAACCTACGCGCCCTTCACCTATCACGACGCAGCGGGTGCGCTTGTCGGTTTCGACGTCGAGATCGGCCGCGAGATCGCCAAGCGTCTCGGCGTGCAGGCCGAATTCCTCGAAGGCAAGTGGGATGGCCTGATCGCGGGCCTCGACGCCAAGCGCTACGACGCCGTGATCAACCAGGTCGGCATTACCGAGGCGCGCAAGGCCAAATATGATTTCTCCGATCCGTACATCATCTCGAAGGCGGTGCTGATCGTCAGCGGCAAGAACGACGACATCAAGGGCTTCGCCGACCTGAAGGGCAAGAAATCGGCCCAGTCGCTGACCAGCAACTTCGGCAAGATCGCCGAGGCCAACGGCGCCGAGCTCGTCGGAACCGATGGCTTCGACCAGTCGATACAGCTCGTGCTTAACGGCCGCGCCGACGCCACCATCAACGACTCGCTCTCATTCTACGACTTCAAGAAGCAGAAGCCCGATGCCGACGTGAAGATCGTCGCCGAGGAAGACAAGGCCGACGCTTCGGGCGTGATCGTGCGCAAGGGCGAGCCGGAACTCGTCGAAGCGATCAACAAGGCGCTGGCCGAGATCAAGGCCGACGGCACCTACAAGAAGATTTCCGAGACTTACTTCGGCACCGACGTCTCGCAGTAACAAGTTCCTCCCGCTGGGGTGGCCGCCGCAAGGCGGCTACCCCTTTTTCCATGTCCTGAATTCCCATTTTCATTTTCCCCATGAACTTGCCCGGAAAATCTGCGATTTTCCGGGCTCGCCCGTTTTGGGGAGGGAGCATTATCTTGCCACACTGGCTGCAATTGATGCTGGAATCGCTCGGCCCGCTGTTGTGGGCCGCGCTTGTCTTCACGGCGCCGCTGACGCTGCTGTCCTTCGCCTTCGGGCTGACGGTCGGTCTGGGGGCCGCCCTGGCCCGCCTGTTCGGACCGTGGTGGCTGGCGTCCATCGTCCGCTTCTACGTCTGGGTCATTCGTGGCACCCCATTGCTGGTGCAGCTGTTCCTGATCTTCTACGGCCTGCCCAGCGTCGGCATCGTGCTCGACGCGTTTCCCGCGGCCCTGATCGGCTTCACGCTGAATGTCGGCGCCTATTCCTCCGAGATCATCCGCGCCGCCATCAGCTCGGTCGCCAAGGGACAATGGGAGGCCGCCTACTCGATCGGCATGACCTGGAGCCAGGCAATGCGCCGGACGATCCTGCCGCAAGCGGCGCGGGTTGCCGTGCCGCCGCTCTCCAACACCTTCATCTCGCTGGTCAAGGACACCTCGCTTGCCGCCGCCATCACCGTTCCGGAGATGTTTCAGGCCGCGCAGCGTATCGTCGCCACCACCTACGAACCGCTGATCCTCTACGTCCAAGCGGCCCTGCTCTACCTTGCGATGAGTTCGGTGCTGTCGGCGCTGCAGGTCCGGCTCGAGAAACGGCTCAACCGCTATGGCGGCTTCCTGGAGGCGCGGTCGTGATCGGTCTTTCCAACATCGTCAAGCGCTTCGGCGACAATACCGTCATCAAGGACGTCTCGGTAAGCATCCGCGAAGGCAGCGTCACCGCACTCGTCGGCCCCTCGGGCGGCGGCAAGAGCACGCTTCTGCGCTGCATCAACCTGCTCGAGATTCCGACGTCGGGCACGGTGCGCATAGGCGACGACGCGATCGCGTTCGAACCCGGCGTCAAGGTTTCCACCAGGGCCATCCAGCAGCTGCGCCGCCAGACCGGCATGGTGTTCCAAAACTTCCAGCTGTTCCCGCACCGCACGGCGATCGAAAACGTCATGGAGGGTCTGGTGACGGTGCTGAAGTGGCCGGAGGCGAAGGCGCGCGAACGAGCGGCAGCGCTGCTCGACAAGGTCGGCATGTCGCACAAGGAGGATGCTTGGCCGGCGACGCTGTCGGGCGGCCAGCAGCAGCGTGTGGCGATTGCCCGCGCGCTTGCCCCCTCGCCCAAGGTGCTGCTCTGCGACGAGCCGACCTCGGCGCTCGACCCGGAACTGGCGCAGGAAGTCGTCGACGTGCTGAACCAGCTCGCCAAGGAAGGCACCACCATGGTGATGGCGACGCACGACCTCAGGCTGGCTTCAAAGGTGGCGCAGGAGGTGGTCTTCCTCGAAGCCGGCGCGATCGTCGAACAAGGGCCGGCGGCGGAAGTCTTCGGCAACCCCAGCCACGAACGCACCCGGCGCTTCATCGCCTCGATCACCCACCAGCACGCGCATGAGGGTGGCGGCGAGGGTGGCGAAGGCTAGCCGCGTCGCCGAGACGTATGCAGCGAAGCACATACCCGCGGTCCCGGTAGCCCTCGTGGTGAGCCTGTCGAACCATCAGCGCGCCAGGCTGCGACCGCTTGAGACCGCAAAGGTCGTGCAGCCTGCTATTGAGTTGACCTCATGGCCCCGTCCAGCGCCCTCGTGGTTCGACAGGCTCACCATGAGGGTACTGGGGCGTCACCGCAGGCGCCCTACCCCCCAAAACCAACAGGCACCACGCCCGTCACCAACAAAAAAACCCGGCCAATGGCCGGGTTTCTTGTACGGGACCGAAGGCCGGATCAGGCAGCTTCTTCCTGCTCGTCGACTTCGGCTTCTTCATTGTCGGCCTTGGCGCCGCGCTTCGGACCCTTGTTGAGGTTTGCCTCGATCAGGCGGACGGCCTCGGTCTCCGACAGGCGGTTGACCGCAGCCAGTTCGCGCGCCATGCGATCGAGTGCTGCCTCATAGAGCTGACGCTCGGAGTAGGACTGCTCGGGCTGGTTCTCGGCACGGTAGAGGTCGCGAACGACTTCCGAAATCGAGATCAGGTCGCCGGAGTTGATCTTCGCATCATACTCCTGCGCGCGGCGCGACCACATGGTGCGCTTCACGCGGGCGCGGCCCTGAACGACCTTCAGCGCGCGTTCGACATAGTCGGTCTCCGACAGCTTGCGCATGCCGATGGACGTCGCCTTGGCGACCGGCACCTTCAGGCGCATCTTGTCCTTCTGGAAATCGATGACGAAGAGTTCCAGCTTGTGTCCCGCCACTTCCTGCTCGTCGATCGAAACGATCTGGCCTACGCCGTGCGCCGGATAGACGATATACTCGCCGGTCTTGAAACCGTGACGCCCTGCGGATTTCTTCTGCGGGATGGTAGTTGTTGCCATACGCCCTGAACTCCTTCTTGTAACACCGGCCCGCCGAGGCCGGCTGAACGAGGATAGTCGCAACACGCGACATTCTGCCGCACGACAGTCACCCCCCCAATCGGAGAACTTGGACCCAGCAAACCGCAAATAACGCGACCGCCGTGCCCAGATTACTCTGGTCCGGATTGGGGTTGCACCTTTCAGTGATTTAGGCTTTGAGCCATAGATCGACGTTGTGTCATCGGCATGTTGACCGAGCTGTAACACAAAAAGTCGCAAGAATCAAGATTTTGCTGCATACGCGAAGGGTTAGCCACGTCAAGAGACAATGGCAGCGCTCAAGCCCCCTGGCGCGGAACCTTCCGGCTCCGCTGCCCTCAGTTACCGTCGCCCGGCTCGGCGGAGAAGAACTTCTCAAACTTGCCCTCGACGCCGTCGAACTCCTTGGCCTCGGGCAATTCGTCCTTCTTGGTCGTCAGGTTGGGCCACTTGCTGGCATATTCGGTGTTGATCTGGAGCCATTTGTCGAGACCCGGCTCGGTGTCCGGCTTGATCGCGTCAGCCGGGCATTCCGGCTCGCAAACGCCGCAATCGATGCACTCGTCGGGATGGATGACGAGCATGTTCTCGCCTTCATAGAAGCAGTCGACCGGACAGACCTCGACACAATCGGTGTACTTGCACTTGATGCAGTTGTCGGTGACGACGTAGGTCATGAGGTGGCTCCGGAACTTCCCGTACTTCGTATCGTTTTTGGTGAGGTAGCCCCTTTGCCGGGCTGTTGCAAGGGCGGCCATTCCGCGCAGAGCCGGGTTGGCGGAACGTCTTTCTCATCTTGCGCGGCACTCGGGCGAAGGCGTTGCCATAGGCCTTGAACAAACGGCAATCGATCCCGCCGGCAAGGCGGCTACTCGCCGCGCAGGCGGTCGGTGGCGCGGCGTTCCTTCTTCGTCGGGCGTCCGCTGCCCATGTCGCGCAGCGGCGGGCGGGCGTCAGGCGGCGCCTGATCCTTGGGGGTCGACGCCGGCGAGATGTCTTCGTAGAGCCGCCGCGCTTCCTCGGCCGGCCCGCGCCGGTCGCCCGGCAACAGCACCTTGTAGACCAGGATGCGGCGGTCCAGCGTGATCGTCAGCACATCGCCGGACTTGACCAGGTCGGAAGCCTGGCCAAGCTTCTGGCCGTTTGACCTGACGCCGCCGCCCTGCACCAGCTTGGCGGCGAGGGAGCGCGACTTCACCGCGCGCGAGAAGAACAGCCACTTGTCGATGCGCTGTCTTCCCTCGCCGGCCAAGGCTTCTACTTCTTCAACTGGTCACGCAACGCGGCGAGCTTGGCGAAGGGCGAATCGGGATCGATGCGCACCGGACGCTCCTCGCGTGGCTTCTGCTGGAACGCCGGCTTTCCCTTGAAGCCGCCGCGATCGCCGTCACGCTTGTCGCCGGCGGGGCGTTCACCACGGTTGCGCTGCTCGGGACGTCCGCCCTCGCCCTGCGGCTTGCCGCCAGGCTTGCGGTCAAAGCGCGGACGACCGTTGTCGCGCCCGCCCTCGCCTGCCTCGCGGCTGCGATTGCCCTCGCCCTGACGGGCCGCGGGGGCACCTGCCGTGCGCTGGTCGCGCTGGCCACCACGCGGACGATTGTCCTGACGGTGGCGCGGACGCTGCTCGAAGCGGCCCTGACGCCACAACAAGATGGGCTTGGGCTCTTCGGCGGGCTCTGCTGCTTCAGCAACAGGCGTTTCCGCTGCACCGGCTTCGGCTGCGGGCGTTTCGGCCGCAACGGTTTCGGCTTCCGGCGCAGCAGCCTCGACTTCGGCCACCGGCTCCGCGGCAACCTCGACGACTGCCTCGGCGACGGCTTCCGGCTGCTCCGCAACCTCGGCAACGGGTGCTGCTTCGCCGGCGGCTTCGGCCGTCTCGGCGAATGGCTCGGCAGAGACATCGGCGGCTTCACTGCCAGCGGCAGCCTCGGCAGCTGCGGCTTTCGCGGCGGCTGCCTTGGCGACTGCATCGCGAACGGCAGTATCGATGGCTTCCAGCTTTTCCTTGACCTCGGCGGCCGGCTTCGGCTCGGCGCGGTAGCCCAGGCCCTTCAGGATTTCTTCCATGTCGTCGCCGGTGGCGCCGAGGATCGACATCATCTGGGGGGTGACGACAAAAGCGCTGCCATCGTAAGCGCCTTCCGGACGCGTGCCGGTTCCCTGCTTCCAGGCAAGCGCCGGACGGATGAGATCGGCGAGACGCTCGAGGATGTCGACGCGCACGGCGCGACGACCGAGATTGCGGAAGCCAGCCAGCTTGTAGAAGGTCTTGTCGAAGGTCGGATCGATGACGACGGACGTGCGGCCGGCGGCCAGCGCGTGGACGACGTCGCCAAAGCCCGGCTTGTCCTTGCCGTCATTCTTGAGCGCCCACAAAAGCGTCACGAGACCGGCGGGCGCCGGCTTGATCAGAGCCGGCACGAACACGTGGTAGGCGCCAAAGCGCACGCCGAGACGGCGCAGCGCCGCGCGGCCTTCCTGATCCAGCGACTTCACCTCTTCGGCAATGTCGCGACGGTTCATAAGGCCGAAATTCTCGACCAGCTGGAACGCGATGCCGCGGCCGATGCCGGACAACTGGTCGGCCGACTTCAGATCGACCAGCGGCTTGAGCAAAAGCTCGATCTGGAAATTGACGAAACGGTCGGCGCGCGCGGCAACCTTGTCTCGGGCCGGACCCGTCAGCTGCTCGTCGGCCAGAAGCACGACGCGCGGCTTCAGCGCATCCTCGCCCTCGACCAGGGTGCCGATCGGCGCGCCGATCCAGCGCAGCACGCCATCCGAGCCTAGCGCGATGTCGCCGTTTGGCGAGGTAGCGAAGCGCTCGGCGCGCGCTTCGAATTCGGCGGCCAGCGCCTTTTGCGCCGCGTTGCGCACCGCCTTGGCGTCTTCGCCGCCGACGCTTTGATCGGCGGTAAAACGGAACCCTTGCAATTCACCTACATGGTGACCTTCGACAACGACGGTTCCGGACTGGCTGATTTCGGCTTCAAGCATACTGTTTTCTCTAAGGCGGCGCATGAGGACGGAAGTCCTGCGGTCTACGAAGCGTTTCGTCAACCGCTCATGCAGTGCATCTGACAATCTGTCTTCGATGTTGCGCGTTTTTTCCTGCCAATGTGCCGGATCGGCAAGCCATCCGGGACGATTGGAGACAAAAGTCCAGGTTCTGATCTGGGCGATGCGGTGCGAAAGCGTATCGATGTCGCCCTCGGTGGAATCGGCCCGGCGCACCTGTTCAGCCATGTAGTTCTCGTCGACATGACCGCGGCGGGCAAGATCGTCATACATCGACGCGATGAGATCGGCATGCTGAGCCGGCGCGATCTTGCGATAGTCGGGCAGCGCGCAGGCTTCCCACAGCAGCGCCACGCGCTCCCTGCCGGTCGCGAGGTCGCGGATCGAAGGATCGCGCGACAGATGCTCCAGCGCCTGGGCGTCGACAGCCGGCAGCGCGCGCGTCAGCCCTTCGACCGGCGCGACCGTGTCAATCGAGCGCTTGAGCGCGTCGATGCTGGCGAAGTCGAACGAGGCAGTGCGCCACTGCAGCACCTTCACCGGGTCGAAATCATGCGCCTCGATCTTCTCGACCAGCTCATCGTCGAAAGGGTCGACGCGGCCGGTCACCCCGAACGTTCCGTCGCGCAGGTGCCGCCCGGCGCGACCGGCGATCTGGCCGAGCTCGGCGGCGGTCAGCTGGCGAAATTGATAACCGTCGAACTTGCGGTTCTGGGCAAAGGCCACGTGATCGACATCGAGGTTGAGCCCCATGCCGATGGCGTCGGTCGCAATCAGATAGTCGACGTCCCCGGATTGGTAGAGCTCGACCTGCGCATTGCGGGTCCGCGGGCTGAGCGCCCCGAGCACCACGGCAGCGCCGCCCTGCTGGCGCCGGATCAGCTCGGCGATGCCGTAGACCTCGTCGGCCGAAAACGCGACGATGGCCGAGCGGCGCGGCAGCCGGGTCAGCTTCTTCGAACCGGCATAGGCGAGATGCGACAGGCGCGGCCGGGTGACGACCGACACGCCCTTGAGCAACCTTTCAAGAATGCCGCGCATGGTGTGCGCGCCGAGCAGCAAGGTCTCTTGCCGGCCACGCAGATGCAGGATGCGGTCTGTGAAGATGTGGCCACGCTCGAGATCGCCGGCAAGCTGCACCTCGTCGATGGCGACGAACGCGGCGTCGGTCTGGCGCGGCATCGCTTCGACGGTGCAGACCGAATATCTCGCCCCCGGCGGCAGGATCTTCTCTTCGCCGGTGACAAGCGCGACCTTGTGCGCGCCGACTTTCTCGCACAGCCGACCATAGACCTCGCGCGCCAGAAGGCGCAGCGGCAGTCCGATGACACCGCTTTCATGAGCGACCATGCGCTCGATGGCGAGGTGCGTCTTGCCGGTGTTGGTCGGCCCCAGCACCGCTGTCACATCTCTGCCCGAGAGGATCAGGGGATCGTTCTGCCTGGAGTGCACATTCATTCTAAGGAACCACCCTCGGCACCAGGCGCGCCCGGCGTTGCGGCGCTCGTCGCGCCGAGTGGACACATAGGGATTTCGGGGCCGAAGCGAAAGCAGAAATGTTCCAGCCTTAAGAGTTGGAACGAGTCTGGAACGAATCAGCGACGAATCACTGACTCCCGATGATTCAGGTTTTGTTCACCCCAACATATAGAAGAAGCCTGGACAATCCGCACCACATGCAGATTCACTAAAATATTTCCGTTCCGCTCAGACGTGCCTGCGTTAACTTTTTCCGGCTGCCAGGTTCTCGCACCTGCCGGCACTCAGTCAAAACCATGAAAATATTCACCTTTCCTACCTTTACGTTAAGCGCGAGGGACCATGCAACCGGCATTTGATTAAGAATTGAACCAAATGCGGAACGAACTGGCGACGAATCACTGTCGGCGACATTTTCCCGGTTTGTTCACCGCTACATCTTGTGTTTTCCACTGGCGCTCCACCGATTGCCCACAAGCCATGCACAAGCTTGCCCACCGGCAGCGCAAGCAGCGTTAACCATTGCGTGCCGTTTCGGCACGCTTTGCCCAAGTCGAAAAAATCTGTGATTGCATTCCCTTAAGGTAAGCACACCAATTGTGCGACGGATCGAGCCGTGTCTCCATTCGATTGTTGAGTCTGCGCGGCGGGGAATGCCCGGACGGGCCCTCCGGAAAGAATGCGGTGCACCGTGCAGAGCGATGAACGGAGGGACTATTCATGACCAAACGTCTGTTTGCGGAGTTCTTTGGCACATTCTGGCTTGTCTTCGGCGGCTGCGGCAGCGCGGTGCTCGCAGCCGGCTTTCCCGAACTCGGCATCGGATTTCTCGGTGTCGCGTTTGCTTTCGGCCTGACTGTGTTGACCATGGCCTACGCCGTCGGCGGCATTTCCGGCGGACACTTCAATCCTGCGGTCTCGGTCGGCTTGATGGTGGCCGGACGCTTTGAAGCCAAGGAGTTGATCCCCTACATCGTCGTCCAGGTGGTGGGCGCGATCGTGGCTTCGACAGTTCTCTATGTGATCGTCACCGGCAAGGCCGACTTTGCCGGCATCGGCGGCTTCGCCACCAACGGCTATGGTGACGCCTCACCGGGCAAGTACGGCCTGTCGTCGGCGCTGATCATCGAGGTCGTTCTGACCTTCATGTTCCTGATGATCATCCTCGGCTCGACCCATGGTCGCGTGCCAAAGGGCTTCGCGCCCATCGCCATCGGCCTGGCGCTGACCCTCATCCACCTGATTTCGATCCCGGTCACCAACACCTCGGTCAACCCCGCCCGCTCGACCGGCCCGGCATTGTTCGTCGGCGGCATAGCCCTGCAGCAGCTCTGGCTGTTCTGGGTCGCCCCGATCGTCGGCGCGGTCCTTGCCGGCATCACCCACAAGGCACTGTTCGAGCCGGAATGAGACCGTGGGCAACATCGGCCTTCGGCCGCATGCTGCCCTCGATCGCCCACGCGCTCCAAATCGGCGTGTCTCAAAGAAAAAGCCCGCAGTGTTGCGACTGCGGGCTTCCTTATTGTGCGCCAGCCAGGCTGGGAATGATGCAAAAAAGACGGCGCCTCGCGGCGCCGTCCCTGCCTGTCAGCGATGCGGCTCAGCCGGCGAAATATTGTCCGCCATTGGCGGTGATGGTCGCCCCCGTGATGAAGCCCGAATCCTCGGAAGCCAGGAACACCACGCAGCGCGCGATTTCTTCCGGCTCGCCAAGGCGGCCGACCGGGATCTGCGCGATGATCGATTCGCGCACCTTTTCCGGTACCGCCATCACCATGTCGGTGCCGATATAGCCGGGGCAGATGACGTTGACGGTGATACCGGCGCGCGCGCCCTCCTGGGCCAGCGCCTTGGTGAAGCCTATGTCGCCGGCCTTCGATGCCGAATAGTTTGCCTGTCCGGCCTGGCCCTTCTGGCCGTTGATCGACGAGATGGTGACGACGCGGCCGAACTTGCGGTCGCGCATGCCGCTCCACAGCGGATGCGTCATGTTGAAGACGCCGTGCAGGTTGGTGTCGATCACTTCGCGCCACTGGTCGCGAGTCATCTTGTGAAACATCGAATCGCGGGTGATGCCGGCGTTGTTGACCAGGACCGCCACCGGGCCGAGGTCGGCCTCGACCTGCCTGATGCCGGCTTCGCAGGCGTCGTAGTCGGCGACCGACCACCTGTAGACCGGGATGCCGGTCTCCGCCTTGAATTTCTGCGCCGCTTCGTCATTGCCGGCATAGTTGGCGGCAACCGAATAGCCTGCATTCTTGAGCGCCATCGAAATGGCGGCGCCGATGCCGCGCGTTCCGCCCGTGACGAGTGCAACCTTGCTCATGCGTTTCCCCTTTTCTGCTTTGCCGCTTGATGGCCTGATCTCGTGACAGGCTTATGATGACAAAAAGGGCGGCACATTGGCCGCCCTTTCGTTTGTCTGTTTACATCGCCTCGACACACATCGCGACGCCCATGCCGCCGCCGATGCACAGGGTCGCGAGACCCTTCTTGGCCCCGCGTCGCCGCATCTCGTAGACCAGCGTGTTGAACACGCGGGCGCCCGATGCGCCGACCGGGTGGCCGATGGCGATCGCCCCGCCATTAACGTTGACGATGTCGGGGTTCCAGCCCATGTCCTTGTTGACCGCGCAGGCCTGCGCCGCGAACGCCTCGTTGGCCTCGACCAGGTCGAGGTCGCCGACCGACCAGCCAGCCTTTTCCAGCGCCTTGCGCGAAGCCGGGATCGGGCCGGTGCCCATGATCTGCGGATCGACACCCGCGGTCGCCCACGAAACGATGCGCACCAGCGGGGTAACGCCGCGGCGCACCGCCTCGGCTTCGCTCATCAGGACGACAGCGGCGGCGCCGTCATTGATGCCCGACGCGTTGCCGGCAGTAACAGTGCCTTCCTTGTCGAAAGCCGGACGCAGCTTGGCGACCGACTCGAGCGTTGCGCCATGGCGGATGTATTCGTCCTGGTCGACGACGGTGTCGCCCTTCTTGCCCTTGATGGTGAAGGGCACGATTTCGTCGGCGAACCGGCCGGCCTTCTGCGCGGCTTCAGCCTTGTTCTGCGAAGCGACGGCGAACACGTCCTGTTCCTCGCGGCTCAACTGCCACTGGCGAGCGATGTTCTCGGCCGTGTTGCCCATGTGGTAGCCGTAGAAGGCATCCGTCAGGCCGTCCTTGATCATCGTGTCGAGCATCTTGAAGTCGCCCATCTTCACGCCGTTGCGCAGATGCTGGCAGTGCGGGGCCATCGACATCGACTCCTGGCCGCCGGCAACGATGATCCTGGCGTCGCCCATGGCGATCTGCTGCATGCCGACGGCAATGGTGCGCAGGCCCGAGCCGCAAAGCTGGTTGAGGCCCCAGGCGGTGGCTTCCTGCGGAATGCCGGCTGCCATTGCAGCCTGGCGCGCCGGGTTCTGGCCGGCACCGGCGGTCAGGATCTGGCCGAGCACAACCTCGTCGACTTCCTTGGGATCGACGCCGGCGCGCGCCAGAGCTTCCCTGACGGCGGCCGCGCCGAGTTCGTGGGCCGGCGTATTGGCGAAGACGCCGTTGAACGAGCCGACGGCGGTTCGGGCCGCGCTGGCTACGACGATGGAGGTGGGGGCGGACATGATTCTCTCCGGACTTCGAGAAGCGAAATGGTTTTGTGTGCGTCTTGAATTGGCGCTCACGACTTTTCTTGCCCGTTCCATGACACGAGTCAAACCGGAAAAATCCGAACGCGGTCCATGCTGCGGCCGCAGTGCAGCATTGCTGCGCAGCATTCTTTTCCCGGCGCATCGCCGCCGCCCATTCTTGCACTGCACAAATTGCTTGGATTTGCGGTTGCTTTACGCTTATCCTGATAGGCAGGCGCAATGTTACCGGCTGCTTACATGGCATACCGGTCTTCCGGGGGAGGATGCTGATGCCTGCAAAAGACGAGCCTGTAACAATCAAGAAATACGCCAACCGGCGGCTCTACAATACCGGCACGAGCACTTATGTGACGCTCGAAGACCTGGCCGAAATGGTCAAGAAGGGCGAAGAGTTCACCGTCCAGGACGCCAAGACCGGCGAGGACATCACCCATCCGGTGCTGACCCAGATCATCTTCGAGCTGGAGAACAAGGACGGGCAGAACATGCTGCCGATCCCGTTCCTGCGCCAGTTGATCTCGTTTTACGGCGACCAGATGCAAATGGTCGTTCCGAGCTTTCTCGAACAGTCGATGATCGCCTTCGCCAAGGAGCAGGAGCGTTTTCGCGAGCAGATCCAGTCGAGCTTCGGCAAGGCGCCGATCGACATGATGAAGGGCGCCACCCCGATGAAGGCGCTGGAAGAGCAGACGCGCCGCAACATGGAAATGTTCCAGAACGCGATGCGCATGTTCACCCCGTTCCCGACCGCCGGCGCTGGCAGCGCTCCGGCCGAGCCGGCCAAGGCGCCTGCCGACAAGCCCGACGAGTTGAAGGAGCTCAAGGAGCAGATCGCCGCCATGCAGCGCAAGATCGATTCGATGTGACCAGTCGGGCCGCCGCCAAGGCGGCCCCTTGCACATGAGCGGGAGCGCGTCGCCGGCAACGGCCTCCGGTCACCGCACCGCCACTACCCGTTTGGGCGAGAGATTTTCAACCTGACGCAGGGTTTTGCACGGCGCGCCAAGCGTGTTTGCTAGGCGTGGCGCATTCAGCTGGACGCGCAGACCGCGCTCAGCCACTTGGAGCGCCCCAGTATCTTGCCTTGCCGGGATCGTTTTTCGGGGCGATCCACAAGGCGCCCAACAACAGAGGACCCGCCATGACCGAACTGACCCTGGCCAAGGCCAACGTAATCATCGCCACAGCTTTCGAACTCGGCGCCCGGCAGAATTTCAAGCCGCTCGGCGTGGCGGTGCTCGACGCCGGCGGTCATCTGCTCGCCTTCCAGCGCCAGGATGGCGCGCCCTTTATCCGTGCGGAAGTGGCCTCCGGCAAGGCTTACGGCGCGCTCGCCGTCGGCACCAGTTCGCGGGCCTTGGGGACAGCCGCCGTCGAACGCCCGCATTTCTTCCAGGGGTTGTCGGCGGTCTCAGGCGGCAAGATCGTGCCAGTGCCCGGTGGCGTGCTGATCCGCAACAAGAACGACGACGTCCTCGGCGCGGTCGGCATTTCCGGCGACACCTCCGACAATGATGAACTGGCGGCGATAGCCGGAATCGAAGCCGCGGGTTTCGTCGCCAAGGTGTAGATCTCTGCGCGCCCTTCGCGGGCGCGCTATTCTCGGCCGAAGGTGACGTCGCGATGCGCCGAGCGCAACGAGACCGAGAACCCGGCGAGCACGTCGAGCAGCGCAATCACCATCAGGATGAAGAATACCGAGTGCGCGGCCGCGCGCACCAGCAGGAACTCGACCAGGAACGCGACGAACACGAAGGTCGATAGCAGATGGTCGACGACCGAGGCGCTGGTCGTGCGCGTCGCCTTGACGATTTCAACGAAGAACAACAGCAGCGCGACGACCACAAGCAGGTCGCCGAGGGACAGGCTGAACACGCCGCCCGACATCATGGTCAGCGAGACCACCTCGATCGACCACGGATCGCTGGCCGGACCGGCCCCGAACAAGCCCGCCAACCCTGCATTGAACAGAATAAAGGGTATGATCAGAAGAGGAATGCCAGCGAGCATGGAGCCTTCTCCGCGTTGCGCCGGCGCCTTGCGGCATCGCGGCCCGGGCCCGACCCCGTAAATCGGAATCGATCCCCGAAAAGAATCATGCCGAGCTTCAAACTACTACAGCCGCCTTGGCTCGTCGGACAATGGTCCGACGTCGCTCATATCAGTCGCGAAGCTTCGAATTGCCGGCCGGCACGCAAAAAGAAAGGACCGGCAGGGCCGGTCCTTTCTTTATCACGCGTGACGCGGAAAAGCTTCTCAGCTTTCCTTCGGCGTCAGAACCTGGCGACCGCGGTACATGCCGGTCTTCAGGTCGATGTGATGCGGACGGCGCATCTCACCGGAATTCTTGTCCTCGACGTAGGTCGGCGCCTTGAGGGCATCGGCCGAACGGCGCATGCCGCGCTTGGACGGGGAGGTTTTTCGTTTTGGAACAGCCATGGATATACTCCACCAATCGGTCAATTGACCCTGTTCGCCCTCGTGAAAGGGCCGCTCCAAGGCCGGAAACTGAGATAAGTTGGCGAGCCTATACACGGCGAAACCGCCGTTGACCAGCCCGAACCGACTCTTTTTTCAAGCCAGCCACATACTAGTCAGTCGAGACACTGGACGTAGGCGCCTGCTCGAGACGCACGCCGCTCTATGACCGAAGCCAGACGCCGAAGGCCAGGCCCCGGCTTGGCCGGGTTGCGCGCCGCCGGATTGGGCAAGGTGACCGCGAGAAGTGCCGCCTGCCGGCGCGACAGCTGCTTCGCCGGTTTGCCGAAATAGTGCTGCGACGCCGCCTCTATGCCGTAGATGTTCGGCCCCCATTCGGCGATGTTGAGGTAGATTTCCATGATCCGGCGCTTGGGCACCAGCGCGTCGAAGTAGATTGCCAGCGGCAGCTCGACAACCTTGCGCACGAACGAGCGCCCGTTCCACAGGAACAGGTTCTTCACCGTCTGCATGGGGATTGTCGATGCGCCGCGAGTCGCCTCGCCGTCAAGCGCATCGCTGATCACGCCCCTGAGCTCGCCAAGGTCGACGCCGCGATGCGAGCAGAACTGCCCGTCCTCGGACATGATCACAGAATGGGCGAGAACCGGCGCGATGTCGCCGAGCGCTACCCATTGCCGGTCATAGCCCCTCAAGGTCGCGAGATCCTTGAGCATCAGGGTCGACACCGGATGCACGAAAGGCGGCAGGTAGAGCACCGTCAGAACGACAGGCAGCGCCGCCATCACCGCGATCGCGAGCACACCGAGCCGCATCCAGCGACGCAGACCACCACGCGAGGAAAACCCGCGTCTTGCTCCCATCTCCAGCCTTTCGGTTTCCGGCTCTACGATCGGTTCCGACAACCCACCCTGCCCTTGCCTGTCAGCCTTTCGGCATAAAGGCGGTTGGCTTCTTGCGCAACGCCTGACTGTCGGCTACCGCTCGCCGCCATGACGATCGACAGCGATATCATGTTCGAAACCGCCCTTCGCTTGCGCGCCGACGCGGTGGAGACGGAACTCAGGCTCCTGCTGAGCGAGCAAATCCTGCCGGGCGAAATCGTCCGGCCCCAGCATCTGATGGCGGCGATGCGTCATGGCGCGCTCAACGGCGGCAAGCGACTGCGGCCGTTTCTCGTTCTCGAAAGTGCTGCCCTGTTCGACGCCGACGGCGAAGCGGCGCTGCGCATCGCGACCGCGCTTGAATGCGTGCATTGCTATTCGCTGATCCACGACGACCTGCCCGCAATGGACGATGACGACCTGCGCCGTGGCCAGCCGACCGTGCACAAGGCCTTCGACGAGGCAACCGCGATCCTCGCCGGCGACGGCCTGTTGACCCATGCCTTCGACATCATAGCCGACGAGGCGACGCAACTGCCGGCCGACCGCCGGGCAGCACTTGTGCTGGCGCTGGCGCGCGCCGCCGGTCCGGGCGGCATGGTTGGTGGCCAGGCGCTCGACCTCGACGCCGAGCGCAACAAGCCCGACGAAGCCGGCATCATCCGCCTGCAGGCGATGAAGACCGGGGCCTTGCTGCGCTTTGCCTGCGAAGCCGGGGCCATCATCGCCGGGGCTTCGCCTCAGGATCGCGAGAGGCTGGCTGAATTCGGTTCGGCTATCGGCCTTGCCTTCCAGCTCGCCGACGATCTTCTCGACCTGACGGCGGACGCGGAGACGATGGGCAAGGCAACCGGCAAGGACGCCGCCGCCGGCAAGGCGACGCTGGTTTCGCTGCATGGCGCCAACTGGGCAAGAACGCAACTCGCCGGGCTTGTCGGCCAGGCCCACAACCTGATCGAGCCTTTCGGCGAGCGGGCGATCATGCTGAAAGCCGCCGCAAGCTTTATTGCCAACCGCAACAGTTGAACAATGCTTCGCTTTGACTGTTGCAACCTGCGCGGGCGACCGCGCAGGGTTAGAAACTCTTAATGTTAATGGTGTCTATTCCGGCTCGTTAAGATTGTGCGTATGTGTTGGGGTTGCGCATGCCGGAGCACTCGTCCTTCATCCGTTCTATACGGATCAGATACCTGTCGGGTCTCCTGATCTTCGCGCTGACCTCTGCCGCGGTCATGGCTGCCTTCAGCAATGGCAACGCCTATCGCCGCAGCGTCGACGCCATCGCAACCGAGCTGCTTTCCTTCACGCGCGACCTGCGCAACGCCTCCAACTTCACTGAAACGACCACCTCCGCCTGGCGGCCCGAGACGCGCGAGGCGCTTGCCGCCGCCGCACGCAACCATGCGGCCAGGATCGAGGCAGGCATCGAAAGCCTGACCGCGGCAATCGCCGGGGTGCGCCCCGCAATGGGCGAAAAGTCGCTGCGCGAACTCGACAGCGCCGCCGTCAACGGCGATCTGTTCTGGTCGGCCCGCGACATGGCCCTCAACCTGACCGGCCTGGCTGCGGCGCAGAAGCCGGATGAATGGACCCACCGCGCGATTCGCAACCAGAACGACCTGTTCGCCCAGCCGATGCTCATCAGGGCGCGCAATGTCATGGAGGAGGAGCGCAAGCTTGCCGAGGCGCGCAGCGACAGGCTGCTGATGACCGCAAGCCTGCTTTTGGTGCTCGTCATCGGCGCCGTCGCCCTGTGGGTGTTCCGCCCGATGGAAAGCGCCATCCGCAAGGCTTTCGCCGAAAGCTCTGCCTCCTTGGCCAAGGCGGAGGCCGCCGACCGCGCCAAGTCGGAATTCCTCGCCAACATGAGCCATGAGATCCGCACGCCGATGAACGGGGTGCTCGGCATGGCCGAACTTCTGGCGCGAACAGACCTGACGCCGCGCCAAAAAACCTTCACCGATGTCATCGTGAAGTCGGGCAACGCGCTTTTGACCATCATCAACGACGTGCTCGATTTCTCCAAGATCAATGCCGGTCAGCTGACGCTCGATCCGGCACCTTTTGCTCTCGGCGAAGCGGTCGAGGACGTCGCCACCCTGATCTCCGCCCGGGTCGCCGAAAAGAACCTCGAGCTCATCGTCCGCATCGATCCCAAGCTACCGACCCATCTCGTCGGCGATGTCGGGCGTTTCCGCCAGATCATCACCAACATGCTCGGCAACGCGGTCAAGTTCACCGAACGCGGCCACGTGCTTGTCGATGTGTCGGGCCAGCAGACCGACGACATGGTGGCGCTCAAGGTCCGCGTCGAGGACACCGGCATCGGCATTCCCGCCGACAAGCTGCAGAGCGTCTTCGAGAAGTTCGCCCAGGTCGACGGCAGCTCGACCCGCCGCCACGAGGGCACCGGACTTGGGCTCGCCATCGCCGCACGCCTTGTCGACCTGATGCACGGCCATATCGGCGTTGAGAGTGAGCTCGGCAAGGGCTCGGTCTTCTGGTTCACGGCGATGTTGCCGGTCTACGAAGCGCAGGAGAGTGGCGGCATCGTCCCGGTCGACGTCACCGGCGCGCGCGTGCTGGTCGTCGACGACAATCCCGTCAACCGCGAGATCCTGCTCGAGCAGCTGCGCAGCTGGGGCTTCGACTGCGCCGCCGCCGAAAGCGGCGCCATCGGCCTTGCCTTCCTCGACCGCGCCGCGCAACTCGGCGCCAGCGTCGACTGCGTCATCCTCGACTACCAGATGCCGGGCATGAACGGCGCCGACGTCGCCAAGGCGATCGCCGCCGACAGCCGTACATCTTCGATCCCGGTCGTGCTGCTGACTTCCGTCGACCAGGTCGACTTCGGCCGCATGGTGCTGGATTTCGGCATCGCCGCCCACCTCACCAAGCCGGCGCGTTCGGCGGTGCTGCTCGGCACCGTCATCGCCGCCGTGCAAAAGGCGCGCGCGCAGAGCTCCAGGACCGAATTCGTGCGCGAGCCCGTCCGGCATGCGCCGCCGCCCTTCACCGTCATTCGCGGTCCGGCCCCCACCCCCCTGGTCCAGCCGGAGCCGATGTCGCTGCATGGCGAGGCGCTCGACGTTCTGGTGGCGGAGGACAACGAGGTCAACCAGCTCGTCTTCGGTCAAATCCTGTCCGGCCTCGGCCTCAGCCACCGCATCGCCGGCAACGGCCGCACGGCGGTGGAGATGTACCGCACCTTTGGTCCCAAGCTGGTGCTGATGGATGTCTCGATGCCGGAAATGAACGGCTACGAGGCCACCCGCGCCATCCGCGCCGAGGAGGCCGATAGCGGCCGGCACACCCCGATCATCGGCGTGACCGCGCATGCGCTGAAGGGCGACCGCGAAAAATGCATCGAGGCCGGCATGGACGACTACCTGCCCAAGCCGGTGTCGCCGGACAAGCTGGGCGCCAAGATCGGCACATGGCTCAGCGAAAGCATCGAGTTGGTGCAGTCGGCCTGACCCGAATTCGGTGCGGGATCTGCGTTCCGCCCCTTTATGACTTTCCTATTTCTTCGGGTGTTTGCCTCTCTCGAATACTGATGCGGCGGCTCTTAGCTTCCTGGGCGCACCGGACGACGGCAGACCCTGCCGCTCCGGCGCGAAACAAAAGGAAGATCTCCATGCTTCGCACCCATATCCCGGACAGGTTCGTCCATTCGGAAATCCCCGACGTCAGGCAGCCCGCCAACGATCAGCGCCCGGTCAGGGGCCAGACCGACCCGTTCATGTTCACGCGCCTGTTTTTTGTCACGGCCGTCGTGCTCGGCGGACTGGCGCTTGCCAGCATGCTCGCGACCTGACGGCGCGCCGACCAATGAACTTCCATGACGTCATACAGCCCGAGGACGTCATCCTCGGGCTTGAGGTCGACAGCAAGACGCGGTTGCTCAAGGAGCTTGCCCGTCACGCCGCCCAGCGCAGCGATGCCAGCGCTTCCGACATCACCGCAGCGCTGGCCGCGCGGGAACGGCTCGGCTCCACAGGGCTCGGAGACGGCATCGCCATTCCGCACGCCAAGGTGCGCGGCCTGGCGAAGCCGTTCGCCGCTTTTGTCCGTCTCGCCAGGCCCTGCCCATTCGAAGCGGTCGACGACCAGAACGTCGACATCGTGGTTCTGCTGCTGCTGCCGGAGACATCGCCCAAAGAGTATCTCAACCTGCTTGCCAGGATCGCCCGCCTGCTGCGCGACGCAGAGCTGGTGGCACGCCTCCGTCAGAGCGACGACACAGCCGCCATCCATCGTCTGCTCGGTGGCGACCCGTCGTTATCTACGGCCACCGCCGCCGCCTGAACGATCAGTCGTCAGCGGTTCCTGACGACGATGCAGGAACCGCCGATGCCCCGCAACTTGCCGCAGATGATGCCCGCTTCGGCGCGGTCGTCGGCGCCGATACGCACCGCATAGAGGCCGCGCCTGCCGATCGGCGTGCGCACCCGACTGACCACCGGATCGTGGTCGCCCAGAAGCGCCGGAAAGCGTCCCTGGATGCGCTGCCATTGCTTGATAGCCGCCGAACGCCGGAAGTTGCCTGCGACCTGGATGCCCCACGGCTTGGCGTGGACTGTGGCCATCGCAACCGTCGCCGACATGATGATGGGCAGGTTGCGGCAGGCTTCGAGAAACGTCGCCTTGGCATCGAGCGGCCGGTTGGTGCCGGCATGGGTCTTTTCAGAAAAATTGTCGGCGGGCTCGCCCATGATGTCGAGCACGTAGTCTTCGGTCTCGAGCGGCAGGAACCCTCCCGAGGACAACCAGCGCGTCACCCGGTTCTCGCCGGCATTGTAGGCCGCGGCCGCCAGCCCGAGATTGCCGAAACCGGTCTTCAGTTCGCCGAGATAGCGCGCCGAGGCCGGAATCGCCTGCTCCATGTCGAACGGGTCGGCAAGGCCGCGCATGCGTGCCGTCCCGGGCATGAACTGGGCGATGCCTTCCGCCCCCGCCGGACTGACCGCATTGGGGTCGAAACGGCTTTCCTTCCAGATCAGGCGGGCGAAGAACTCGCTGGGCAGCCCATGCCGCCTGGCATGAGTGTCGATCAGATCGCAGACGCGAGCGACGTGATCCTTCTTGCGCGAGCGTGGCGGGTCGGCCAGCGCCTCGGCGCACATGGTCAGGGCGACGAGGAATGCCAGTGCAACCCTCGCCGTGACCGCCATCCCTATTCGGCCGCCGCTCTGCCGCCGCGCCCGAAGCGCTGCTCGATGTAGTCGGCGACCATCTTCTCGAAGTCGGCGGCGATGGCGGGACCACGCAAGGTGGCGGCCTTCTTGCCGTCGATGAAGACCGGCGCGGACGGCGTTTCGCCGGTGCCGGGCAAGGAGATGCCGATGTCGGCATGCTTGGATTCGCCGGGGCCGTTGACGATGCAGCCCATGACGGCGACTTTCAGTTCCTCGACGCCCGGGTACTTCTCGCGCCATACCGGCATGTTCTTGCGCAGGTCTTCCTGGATGGTCTGGGCCAGTTCCTGGAACACGGTCGACGTCGTGCGGCCACAGCCCGGGCAGGCGGCTACAATCGGCACGAACTGGCGGAAGCCCATCGTCTGCAACAGCTCCTGCGACACCTGCACCTCGCGGGTGCGGTCACCGTTCGGCTCCGGTGTCAGCGAGATGCGGATGGTGTCACCGATGCCCTGCTGCAACAGGATGCCCATCGCCGCCGACGAAGCGACGATACCCTTGGAGCCCATGCCGGCTTCCGTGAGGCCAAGATGCAGCGCATGGTCGGACCGAGCGGCGAGCATGGTGTAGACAGCGATCAGGTCCTGCACCTGGCTGACCTTGGCCGACAGGATGATCTTGTCGCGCGGCAGGCCGATTTCCTCAGCGAGGTCGGCAGAGATCAGCGCCGACTGCACGATCGCCTCGCGCATCACCTGGTTGGCGGTGAGCGGCGAGCCGTTCGCCTGGTTCTCGTCCATGAGACGGGTCAGCAGGTCCTGGTCGAGCGAGCCCCAGTTGACGCCGATGCGCACCGGCTTGTCGTGGCGGATCGCCATTTCGACGATGTCGGCGAACTGCTTGTCCTTCTTGTCCTTGAAGCCGACATTGCCCGGATTGATGCGGTACTTGGCCAAGGCCTCGGCGCAGGCCGGGTGATCGGCCAGCAGCTTGTGGCCGATATAGTGGAAGTCGCCGACCAGCGGCACATCGATGCCGACGCGGGCAAGCCGGTCGCGGATGTGCGGCACGGCGGCAGCACTCTCGTCGCGGTCGACGGTGATGCGCACGATCTCCGAGCCGGCGCGATGCAATGCAGCCACCTGGGCGACTGTCTTGTCGATGTCGGCCGTGTCGGTGTTGGTCATCGACTGGACGACGACAGGGGCGGTTCCGCCGACGATCACGCCGCCGACGTCGACGCCCACCGAGGTGCGGCGCGGGAATGGAGAGGAAAAATAGCCGGACATGGACGGCCTTTGTAAGCTCGAGGTATCAGCGTCTGAGGTGGCGCGTGCTGGGCGCGATGTCAATATCGCAGGTCGCCGCGCCCGCCAAGGGCGAAGCTGGGCTGGCTGGCGACCACGATGATTTCAGCGCTCATGGCAAGCAGTGGCGACCGGTCCCAGTCGCCGTACCATGCGACTTCGCCGAAGCCTGCGCCGGCAAGCGCCGTGGCCAGTTGCGCCGGCTCGACGAACCGCAGCGTGCTGGGCGCGATCACGGCATCGCCGTTTCCGAAGCGGAAATGGCTGGCGTAGCTGACCATCTGGCCATCCATAGCCGTGACCTCGTAGTGAACATCGACAGATCCGACGCCCGCGATGTCGAGCCGCCGCCGCGTCGCCTCAGGCGTCCATTGCAGCCACTGCCGACGCGCCGGATTGCGGGTTTCGAAAATGAGGCGGCCATCGGGCGCGAGATGCCGGCGAAGATTGCCGAGCGCCGCGGATATCGCCTCGTCGCTGAGAAACACCTGGAAGACATGACCGGTCATGACGATCAGATCGAAGCGCGCCTCAAGATCAAGTCGCGCGGCATCGCTTTCGATCCACTTCACCCTGTCGCCATGCGGGCGCTGCCTTGCGATGTCGAGCATCGCCGCGGCCGGGTCGGCGCCGGTCACCAGATGGCCGCGCGCGGCAAGGGCCGTCGTCAACAGACCGGTTCCGCAGCCCATGTCGAGGATGGTTCTTGGCTCGGCGCCAGCCATTTCGAGATAGAAGGCCGAGTCGTCGCCCAACGGATTCAGCGCGTCGTAGACGGCTGCCAGGCGCGGATCGTGATAGCTGATGTCGGACATGCGGCAAGAAGTGTCCGAGGCCGGGCGGCTTGTCAATCGAAGCTCCACCTGTCAGCGCCTTGGCTTAACAGCGCCGGGGATTGCGCTATGATGGTTCGATCCATGGGGGATGCTGCCGATGCCTCGCCTTGCCTCGCAGTCGCTTGCACTGGTCCTGTGCCTTTTCTCCGCCTGCGACGTTGCCGCGCAGGCCATCGAGCCGGGGAAGGAAGGCGAGCTGGCCAGTTTTGTTTCGCCCCAGGCAGGTGCCCGCGCCTGCTTCCGGCGCGTCTACGATCAGGCCCACCTCAAGGGCCATCCGAAGCAGGCGGTGACGGAAATGCAGTTCCGCATCGCCTACTACATCCATGATCCCGACGAGTTCGCACCAAAAGGCCAGCGCAATTACTATTTCCAGCTGCTGGCGAAGTTGCGCGACACAAAGCAGGCCAAGCCGCTTTCCGCCATGGGCGAGTGCAGCCCGACCGCCGACGGCAAGGCCATCTTCTGCGGCGTCGATTGCGACGGCGGCGGCGTCAAGGTCAAGCGCAATGACGCCGGCAAGATCCTGGTCGATCTCGAGGCGATCGGCCGCCTGCGCATGACGGCCGATTGCGGCGAGGACGAGGACAACGCCTTCGAACTGACATCAGGAACCGACGACAAGCGCTTCCTGCTTTCGCAGGTCCCGGACTCCGAGTGTCCCGCCTACGACGATTGGTAAGTCGCGGTTTCGTAAAAATTGTCGGGCGCACGCTTCTATTGCGCCGCCTTGCGCAAATATGCTGCATGGCAACATGAACGTTTCCCCGTGACCACTGCCAAGGACTTTTCGAAATGAGCACTCGCAAGACCGCAATTGTCACCGGCTCGACCTCGGGCATCGGGCTGGCAATTGCCGAAGCCTTCGCCAGGGAAGGCTGCAACGTCGTTCTCAACTCCTTTTCGGACACGCCGGCCGACCACGCCATCGCCGAAAGGCTTGCCACCGCGCACAAGACCGAGGCCGTCTACCTCAAGGCCGACATGTCGAAGGGCGCGGAATGCCGCACGCTGGTGGCCGAGGCGGCCAAGCGCTTCGGGTCCGTCGATATCCTCGTCAACAATGCCGGCATCCAGCATGTCGCCCCCGTCGACGCGTTTCCGACCGACAAGTGGGATGCGATCATCGCTATCAACCTGACCTCGGCGTTCCACACCATCGCGGCCGCCCTGCCGCTGATGAAGCAGGCCGGCGGCGGGCGGATCATCAACATCGCCTCTGCCCACGGCCTCGTCGCCTCGGCCTACAAATCGGCTTATGTGTCGGCCAAGCACGGCATCATGGGGCTGACCAAGACGGTGGCGCTGGAAGTGGCGCAGCAGAACATCACCTGCAATGCCATATGCCCCGGCTACGTGCTGACGCCGCTGGTCGAGGCCCAGATCCCCGACCAGATGAAGGCGCACAACATGGACCGCGACACTGTCGTGCGCGAGGTCATGCTCGACCGCCAGCCGACCAAGGAATTCGTCACCGTCGAGCAGATCGCGGCGACCGCTGTGTTTCTCGCTTCTGACGCCGCAGCCCAGATCAACGGCACCCACATCTCGGTCGATGGCGGCTGGACCGCGCAATAGCCCCTACCCTCAAAAGGAGCAGACATGAACGCCATGACTGGAAACGGCACGGCGGAGGAGACGAAACCGATCAATATCGCGCTGCAGGGCGGAGGCTCGCACGGAGGTCGGCTTCCGCAAGGCGAGTTCCGCGACATGCGCATGCACCGGATCGATGCCGACGAAGCATTCGAGGATCTCGTTCCGTCCTCCAAGATCAACGCCGAATGGGCCTTCCTCGAATACTTGCGCGACCTCGGCCGCACCGCAGCCAGCGACTGGCTGGAAGACAACTTTGATTCGGTTGGCGAGAGCGCCACACTCGACCTGTCCGGGCAATTCGACGATGGCATGAAGCCGATGCGACAGCCCTCGGCCGGACGCCGCGTTCGGGAGTTTCTCGCCAGTCGGACCAGGCCGGCGGCTGCTTGAGTCACAACCAGCCCGCGAATTTGCTGGGTTTTCGCTGCGCAACCGCAGCGTGCTGACTCTTCCTGCCAGTTTTGTCAGGATGATGTACCGATTACTTTTTCTGACTGTTTCGCGCGGCACATTTGGAGTAGAAGACGCCCTTCCCCCGCTTTGCCCCCGCGGCGGATTGAATGCGGCATTGCGCGCTACCATATCGGGACGACGCGCCAAGCAAGATGGCGGTGAGCCGTAACCGTCCTTAACGGATAACGACAATGTCGAAGATTAGGTTCCATAAGCTTGCAGCCTTGGTCGTGCTCGTCGCTTTTGCGGCCTGGATGGGCACCGGCAAATTTTCGTCGGTAGGCAGCGCACAGACCTCACCCGAAGAGAAACCCGCCAATGTCGAGCAGCCGAAGGCGCCGTTGCGCACGGTGATGGTGGTCACGCCACCGCGCGTCGAACATGCTCGCGCCATCCGTGTTTCGGGCCAGACCGAGGCAGACAAGCGCGCCACGCTTGCCACACGTGCCGCCGGCATCATCGCCGAACTGCCGGCCAAGCAGGGCCAGCACATCAAGCAGGGCGATCTCGTCCTGATGCTTGACGCCGAGGAAAAGACCGCCGCGGTTGAGACCGCTCGAGCTACCCTCGACGAGCGTCGCGGCTCGTGGGAAGCCACGCAGAAGCTGGTCAAGTCGGGCAATACGCCGAAGCTCCAGGCCGATGCGGTGTGGTCGGCCTTCACGCTGGCCCAGAGCCAGCTGCAAGCCGCTGAGGCAGAGCTTGCGCGCAATCAGGTCAAGGCGCCGTTTGACGGCGTCGTCGACAAGGTCAGCGTCGAAATGGGCAGCTCGGTCATGCAGGGAGCCGAAGTCGCAACGATCCTCAGCCTCGATCCCATCCTCGGCAAGGGCGAGATTTCCGAGCGCGACCTGCACTACGTCAAGATCGGCGACGAAGCTGAAGTCAAGCTGGTCGACGGCAAGGTGGTCAAGGGCACGCTACGCTACATCAGCCGCGATGCCACCGCACAGACCAGGACCTTCCCGGTCGAGATCGCCATTCCGAACGGCGATGGCGCCATCCCCGCCGGCATGACGGCCGAGATCACCGTGCGTGCCGAGCCGATCGACGCCGTGATGCTGCCGCGTTCCGTGGTAACGCTGGGCGAAAACGGCGACCTTGGCATCCGCGCTGTCGACGCCTCGTCGAAGGTGGTTTTCTATCCGATCGACCTCGTAGACGACACCCAGGACGGCCTCGTTTTGGGCGGCATTCCCGCCGATGCGAAGATCATCATCGCCGGCCAGGACCTGGTGAAGGAGGGCGACCAAGTCAACGCCCAGCCCGCCAGCGAAGCCGTCATCCAGAAGCTCACAAAAGACGCCACCGGGACGCTTTAACCCATGGACATCGTCAAGCTTGCGATCCGCAATGCGCGGCTGACCCTGTCGGTCCTGCTGTTTCTGGTCATCGCCGGTGCGCTTTCGTACCGCGCGGTGCCCAAGGAGGCAGAGCCGGACGTCGCCATTCCGATCATGTATGTCAGCCTGATCTATCAGGGCATTTCACCCGAAGACGCCGAGCGGCTGCTTCTGAGGCCGGTTGAATCGCAGCTCAAGAGCCTGAAGGGGCTCAAGGAGATGCGCTCCAACGCCTTTCAGGGCGGCGCCAACGTCATCGTCGAATTCGATCCGTCGACCGACCTCAGCGACGCGCTGATCGACACCCGCAACAAGGTGCAGGATGCCAAGCGCGACCTGCCGGCGGGCGTCGAGGAGCCGACGGTCAACGAAGTCAACCTGTCGGAATTCCCGGTTCTGGTCGTCACCCTGTCGGGCGACGTGCCGGAACGGGCGCTGACGGTCGCCGCCAAGAAACTGCGCGACCAGATCGAGGAAGTTCCGGGCGTGCTGGAAGGCACGCTGCAGGGCTCGCGTGACGAACTCGTCGAGGCGATCATCGACCCGGTCAAGCTGTCGTCCTACGGGCTCCAGCTCGACCAGCTGATCCAGGGCATCAGCCAGTCCAACAGCCTGGTTGCCGCCGGCGCGATCGAAGGCTCCGAGGGCAAGTATGCCGTCAAGGTTCCGGCGCTGATCGAAACGCCCGAGGATGTCGCGCGCCTGCCTGTCGTGGCAACGCCCAATGCCGTCGTCCGCGTCCAGGATCTCGCCACTGTGCGCTCGACGTTCAAGGACGCCGAGACCATCACGCGCCTAGACGGCAAGCCGGCCATCGCGATCGAGGTCAAGAAGCGCATCGGCGCCAACATCGTCGAAACCATCGACGGCGCGAAGGCCGTGGCCGATGCATTCGTCAAGACTGCGCCAGAGGGCATGCAGGTCACCTACACGCAGGACAAGTCGGTCTTCGTCAACCAGCTTTTGACCGACCTGCAGAACCACGTCCTGATCGCCGTCATCCTGGTCTTCATCGTCATCCTCTACGCGCTGTCGGGTCGTGCCTCGCTGCTGATCGGCCTGGCCATCCCGTCGTCGTTCCTGATGGGCATCCTGGCCTTGGCGCTGATGGGCTACACGATCAACATGATCGTGCTGTTCTCGCTGATCCTTGCGGTCGGCATGCTCGTCGACGACGCCATCATCGTCACCGAGTTCGCCGAGCGGCGCATGTCGGAAGGCATGCCCAAGGAAGAGGCGTTCGAGCTGGCGGCCAAGCGCATGGCCGGCCCGGTCATCGCCGCCACCATGACCCGCATCGCGGCATTTTCGCCGCTGCTGTTCTGGCCCGGCATCATCGGCGACTTCATGAAGTATCTGCCGATCACGCTGATCGTGACGCTGGCGGCGTCGATGGCCTATGCGCTGATCTTCGCGCCGACGCTTGGCGCCCTGTTCGCCAAGGCCCCGGCCCACACCGAGGAAGACCACAAGGACGGCACCTACATGGCCGTCGTCAAGAAGGCCGTGCGCTTCCCGGTCACCGCCCTGGTGCTGACGGTCGCGCTGCTCGTCGGCGGCACCTACGCCTATGTGAAGCTTGGCAACGGCGTCGAGTTCTTCCCGACCGTCGAGCCCGACTACGGCCTGCTCTATGTCCACGCCCGCGGCAACCTCTCGCTCGAGGAGATGGACGCAGCCACGCGCGAGGCCGAAAACCGCATGCTGGGCTGGCCGGGCATCAAGTCCGTCTACACCCGCTCGGGCAAGACGCGTGGCGGCCAGGACATCCCCGAAGATGTCGTCGGCGTGATCCAGTACGAGTTCGTCGACTGGCGCGAACGCAAGTCGGCGCACACCATCCTCGATGAGTTGCGCACCGCGATGGCCGGCATTCCCGGCGTCGACGTCGAGGTGCGCGTGCCCGACGCAGGCCCGCCGACCGGCAAGGCGATCCAGGTGCAGTTGTCCGCGGTCGACCCCACCGGCCTCAACGACTACGCCAAGCAGGTCGCCGCTGCGGTCGCCAAGGTGCCCGGCGTCATCGACATTTCCGATGGCCTGCCGCCGCCCGGCATCGACTGGGCGCTGGAAGTCGACCGCTCCAAGGCCGCCCAGTACGGGGTCAGCCCGACCGCTGTCGGCACCGTCGTCCAGCTGGTGACGACAGGTCTCAAGCTGACCGACTATCGCCCGGCGGGCGCCGACGACGCCGTCGACATCCGCCTGCGTTTGCCCGAGGACCGCCGCACGCTCGCAGCCCTCGACCAGTTGCGCATCGTCACCCCGCAGGGTTCGGTGCCGATCTCCAACTTCGTCTCGCGCAAGCCCGAACTGACCGTCGGTATCCTCAACCGCATCGACGCCAAGCGCACGATCACGATCCAGGGCAACGTCGCGACCGGCTACCAGGTTGCGGCGGTGCAGGCGGAAGTCAGCAAGGCCGTCAGCGAGATGGCCCAGCCCGGCATCGACTGGAAGCTGGCCGGTTCGAACGAAGACAGCGCCGAGGCCAGCGCCTTCCTGGGTAATGCCTTCGGCGCGGCGATCTTCCTGATCTTCATCGTGCTTCTGGCGCAGTTCAACAAGTTCACCAGCGTGATCCTGGTGCTGACCTGCGTGGTCATGGCGACCGTCGGCGCCCTGCTCGGCATGCTGCTGACGGGACAGTCCTTCGTCATCGTCATGTCCGGCATCGGCATGATCGCGCTGGCGGGCGTGGTGGTGAACAACAACATCGTGTTGATCGACACCTACGACCGGCTGCGCGAGGAAGGCTGGAACAAGACCGACGCGGTGCTGCAGACCTGCCGCGAGCGTGCGCGCCCGGTGGTGCTGACCGCACTGTCGGCGATCCTCGGCGTGCTGCCGATCGCCTTTGGCCTTGGCTTGGAAATCTTCCATCACGAGACGACGATCAATGCGCCGTCGACGCAATGGTGGATTGCCTTGTCGTCGGCGATTGTCTTCGGCCTGTCCTTTGCCACCGTGCTGACGCTGGTGGTGACGCCGGCGATGCTGATGGTGTTCACGCGTGAAAAGCGGAAGCCAGGTCAGCGCAGCTGGTTCGGCAACATGTTCAGGTGGGGCCGGGAGCGCTTCTCGCGCGACACCGGCATGCCGCCTGCGCCAAAGCACGACGCGCCTGACGTGGCCTTCCCCAAGGCCGCCGAATAGCCGGCACGCGCAAACCGGATCAAGGGCCGCCCGAAACGCCGGGCGGCCTTTTGCGTTCAGCTTTTGGAAACAGGGAATCCGGGGCTTGATCCATGACATTGACGACACTGCTGCTCGTCATCCTGATCCTGATCCTGATCGGCGCCATACCGCGTGGCCGCACTCGCGCTCGTGGGGCAACGGCCCCTCCGGCAGCGGCCCTCTCCGCAGCTGTCGCGGCGCTTGAGAGGATGTACATCCTATTCGGCGGGCGCGGCCTGCGACATCGGCTTGAAGTCGGCGTGACGGGCAAGCCCCGCCATCAGGCTGACGACGACAAGCAGCCCCGAAAGCGTGACGAAGATCGGCGCGAAGCCGGTGCGCTCGGCGACGAAGCCGATGGCCGAGGGCGCCACGAGGATACCGGAATAGCCCATGGTCGTGACCACGCTCATGCCGATGTTCGACGGCACGCCGGGCTGGTTGCCGGCAGCGGAGAAGGCGATCGGCACCATGTTGGCGACGCCGAGGCCGCACATCGCGAACGCCGCGATGGCGACCCATGGGCTCGGCGCGAGGCCGGCCGCGAACATGCCCGCCGCGGCAAGCAGCGCCGAAACGCGCAGCGTGTTGACCGCGCCGAAGCGGTTGCGCACGCCGTCGCCAAGGAATCGCATCAACGCCATGATGCCGGAGAACGCGGCGAAGGCGAAACCGGCGGTGGCGATGTCGGCGCCGAGCTCCTGCTGGAGATAGAGCGCGCCCCAGTCGAGAACGGCCCCTTCGGGCACCATCGAAAACAGCGCCATGATCCCGACCAGATAGATGGTGGGCAGGCGCGGCAGGCGGAAATGACGATGCTCAAGCGCCACCGGCTTGTCTTCGCCGACGAGGTGGCGCAGCGCGAATGCCGACATCGCAGCGGCAGCGATGGTAACGAAACCGGCATGCGCCAGATAGCCGAAACTCTGGATCAGAATGCCGCCGATCGCGCCGCCAGCGAAGCCGCCAAGGCTCCAGAAGCCGTGCGAAGACGACATGATGGCGCGGCCGAGCTTCTTTTCCACCGCCACCGCATTGGCGTTCATCGCCACGTCCATGGCGCCAATCGAGCCGCCGAAGATGAACATGGTGATCGCCGCCAGCCAGACATTGGGCGCAAGCGCCACCAGCAGCAGCGCGAACACCACGACCCAGGCAAAACCGACCACCACCGGTCGTGAACCACGCTTGGTCATCAGGTAGCCCGAAACCGGCATGGCGGTCAGCGCACCGAGGCCGAACACCAGGATCAGCATGCCGAGGATGAACTCGCTGATCCCGAGGCGGCCGAGCAGCAACGGGATCTGCGTCGCCCAGCTGCCGGTGACGAAGCCGTTGATGAAGAAAGCGGCGGCGACTGCCCAGCGGCCGCGCCTGGCGATGTCGGAGGCGTTGATGGCGTTCATAGGTTGCGGCTCCTAGCATAGCGGCGCTGCCGCCGAAATCGATTTCAGGCCGCCGCACATACTTCAGATTCAAACGGCTGGCACGCCGTTGCCCAAGGCGGTCGATGAATGGCCTGATCGACACAACTTTAAATCGATTGAAATTGACGTCAACCCGAAGCTGGGCACATCGATTGGGCCAACGGTTAACCAAGGTTAATTTCTGCCCGAATTCCGTCCAATAGCCGATGTAGGCGAATTCCGAGGAACCGCGGCGGAACAGGCAACACTTCCGCTCGCACGCATTTGCAGCATGTCTTGGGTTGGGGGTCGATGCCGGCTGGCAGCCGGATCGCATCGTTGTGGAGTTTTGTACCATGAATACCCCCGCGTTCCCTGCTGTCGCGACTGGCGGCACGCTTGCGCTGCACGGTCAGCTCAGCAGCCTGTCGCCGTCCCGTTTCCTGGCCTCTCGCACAGCGGTCATCGCTGCTGGCTGCATTGCCGCCGTGGCCATCGTCGCTGCCGGGTCACTCTGGCCGGCAACTGCCCCAACCGACCCGACGCAGACTGCGGCCGTGCCTGTGCAGCACGCAACAGTCGACACCACTGCCGCGGTCAGCGCCGACGCGTCGGCAGGCGCCGGCGACACCGTCGCCACCAAGCAGGCGCGCCAGCCCGCGCCCGTCATGCGTGAAGCAGAGGTCCTGCCGGTAACGACCTCACGCTTCGAGAACGTGGCGGCTTCCGGGCCAGACGAGCGCACCGGCCCAGGCTCAGGCCTGGGGACCTTTGTCCAGCCAGCCATCCCCTCGACAGTTGCCGGGATTGCCGAGGGGTTGCGCGGCTCGATCGACGTCCAGGTGGCGGAGAGCGAGGCCGAGGTGGCGATGCTTGAGGCGTCGACCGGCATGATCGACCCATTGGCGAGCGGCGAAGCTGCGGCACTGAACGGCCCGCTGCCCGCTCTTCGTCCTGCCAAGGCGGCCAAATACGCCAATCTGCGCGATGGTCCCGCTGACGAGTCGAATGTCATTCTTGTCGTGCCGGCGAATGCCGCAATCGAGGCCGAAACCGACTGCAACTGGTGCACAGTCGTCTACAACGGCCAGCGCGGCTTCATGTACAAGAGCCTGATCCGCCGCAGCGTGGCCGAGGAAGCCTCGAGCGGCCAGGGGCTGTTCTAGAGCAATCCCAGGAAAAGTGTGACGCGGTTTTCCGTTCGGAATTGCGTCAAAACAAGGAGATAGAGCGTTTTCGCGATCCGAAGAAAAGCGAAAATGCGCTAAGGCTGGCGCGCCGCACGTTATGACGCGCGGCACATCTGCAATCAGCCGTAGACGACGAGCAGATCCTTGGCGTCGATCTGGTCGCCGGCACGCACCAGCACCTCGGCGATGGTGCCGTCGCGCTCGGCGTGCAATGCCGTTTCCATCTTCATCGCCTCGATCGACAGCAGCACGTCGCCGGCCTTGACCGGCTGGCCGGCCGCAACCGCGAGCGTCGAGACCACCCCCGGCATCGGCGCGCCGACATGGGTGTCATTGCCCGCCTCTGCCTTGCGCCGGACTTTGGAAGCCAATGCGCCATGCGCCCGATCAGGCACCTTGACGCGGCGCGGCTGGCCGTTGAGTTCGAAGAACACCGTTACCATGCCTTTTTCGTCGACATCGCCGACGGCCAGGCAGCGGATGACCAGCGTCTTGCCCTTTTCGATGTCGACGAAAACCTCATCCTCGGGCTTCATGCCGTAGAAATAGGTCGGCGTCGGCAACACGCTGACCGGGCCGTAGTTCTCCTGCGCGCCGACAAAGTCGGTGAAGACCCTGGGATACATCAGCCACGAGGCGAACTCGTTTTCGCTCATCTTGCGGCCGAGCTTGCCCTCGATGTCCTTGCGGCTGGCCTTGAGGTCGGCGGGCTTGAGCAGCGAACCGGGGCGGACGGTGATCGGCTTCTCGCCCTTCAGCACTTTCTTCTGCAGCGCCGCCGGCCAGCCACCCGGCGACTGGCCGAGGTCGCCGCGCAGCATCGACACGACCGAGTCCGGGAAGGCGATGTCCTTGGCCGGGTTCTCGACGTCGGCGACACTGAGGTCCTGGCTCACCATCATCAGCGCCATGTCGCCGACGACCTTGGACGACGGCGTCACCTTGACGATGTCGCCGAACATCAGGTTGACGTCGTGATAGGCCTGCGCCACCTCGTGCCACCGGGTTTCGAGGCCGAGCGAGCGCGCCTGCTCCTTGAGGTTGGTGAACTGTCCGCCCGGCATCTCGTGCAGATAGACTTCCGAGGCCGGTCCCTTCAGGTCGCTTTCGAAGGCGGCATACTGGTTGCGCACAGCTTCCCAGTAGAACGAGATCCGGCGGATCCAGTGCGGGTCGAGCGCCGGCGCGCGATCCGAGCCGCGCAGCGCCTCGACGATCGAGCCCAGGCAAGGCTGCGACGTATTGCCGGAAAAGGCGTCCATCGCCGCATCGACGGCGTCGACGCCGCTTTCGACCGCCGCCAGCACCGTCGCCGCCGACAGGCCCGATGTGTCGTGGGTGTGGAAATGGATCGGCAGGTCGGTCGCCTCGCGCAGCGCCTTGAACAGTGCCCGCGCTGCGGCAGGCTTGAGCAGGCCGGCCATATCCTTGACGGCGATGATGTGCGCGCCGGCAGCCTCGAGCTCCTTGGCGAGCCCGGCGTAATATTTGAGATCGTACTTGGCGCGGTCAGGGTCGAGCAGATCGCCGGTGTAGCACATCGCGGCTTCGCACAACTTGCCCTCGGCGCCGACCGCATCCATCGACACGCGCATGTTCTCGACCCAGTTCAGGCAGTCGAAGACGCGGAACAGGTCGACGCCGCCGGCCGCAGCCTGGCGCACGAAATGCTGCACGACATTGTCGGGATAGTTGGTGTAGCCCACGCCGTTGGCGCCGCGCAAAAGCATCTGCAACAGGATGTTGGGAGCCGCCTGGCGCACCTTGTCGAGCCGCTCCCACGGGTCTTCGGTCAGGAAGCGCATCGCGACATCGAAGGTGGCTCCACCCCAGCATTCAAGCGACAGCAGTTGCGGCAGCGCGCGGGCATAGGTACCGGCGATCTTGGCGATGTCATGGGTGCGCACGCGCGTGGCAAGAAGCGACTGGTGTCCGTCGCGCATCGTCGTGTCGGTGATCAGCACCGGCTTCTGCGCGCGCATCCAGGCGGCGAACTTTTCCGGCCCGAGCTGGTCCAGCTTCTGCCTGGTGCCATCGGGAACAGGCCCGGTGAACCAGGGCACGACCGGTGCTGCCGCATCCGGATTGGGCGCCGCGCGGCCGCGCGTCTCGGGATGGCCGTTGACAGTCACGTCGGCCAGGTAGTTGAGCAGCTTGGTGGCGCGGTCCTGGCGCTTGACCTGGGCGAACAGCTCCGGTGTCGAGTCGATGAACTTGGTGGTGTAGGAATTGTCGTGGAAGGACGGGTGCGTGATGATCGCTTCGAGGAAGGTCAGGTTGGTCGCCACGCCACGGATGCGGAACTCGCGCAGCGCCCGGTGCATGCGCGCGATCGCTTCGTCGGGCGACGGCGCCCAGGCGGTCACCTTTTCCAGCAGCGGATCGTAGAAGCGGGTGATCACCGCGCCCGAATAGGCGGTGCCGCCGTCGAGACGGATGCCGAAGCCCGTCGCGCCGCGATAGGCAGTGATCCGGCCGTAATCGGGGATGAAGTTCTGCTCGGGATCTTCCGTCGTGATGCGGCACTGCAGGGCGTGGCCGTTGAGGCGGATATCGGCCTGCGCTGGCACGCCCGATTCCGCCGTGCCGATGGCGAAGCCGTCGAGAATGTGGATCTGCGCCTTGACGATGTCGATGCCTGTCACCTGTTCGGTGACGGTGTGCTCGACCTGAATGCGCGGATTGACCTCGATGAAGTAAAACTTGCCGGTATCCGCGTCCTGCAGGAACTCGACGGTTCCCGCGCCGACATAGGCGGTGTCGCGGGCCAGCTTGAGCGCATGGCCGCACAGCTCCTGGCGCAGCTCTTCGCTCAGATAAGGCGCCGGCGCGCGCTCGACGACCTTCTGGTTGCGGCGCTGGATCGAGCAGTCGCGTTCGAACAGGTGCACCGCATTGCCGTGCGTGTCGCCGAGGATCTGGACTTCGACATGGCGGGCGCGCTCGATCAGCTTTTCGAGATAGACCTCGTCCTTGCCGAACGCCGCCTTGGCCTCGCGCTTGCCCTCGGTCACCTCGCGGGCGAGGTCGGCCTCGCTGCGGATGGCCCGCATGCCGCGCCCACCGCCGCCCCACGACGCCTTGAGCATGACAGGGTAGCCGACCTGGGCGGCGAGCCTCTTCACCTCCTCCATGTCGTCAGGCAGCGGGTCCGTGGCGGGGATGACCGGCACGCCGACCTCGATGGCCAGATTGCGCGCGGCGACCTTGTTGCCGAGGCGGCGCATTGTCTCGGCCTTCGGCCCGATGAAGGTGATGCCATTTGCGGCGCAGGCCTCGGCGAATTCCGGGCTCTCGGACAAAAGGCCATAACCCGGGTGGATGGCGTCGGCGCCGGACAGCCTGGCGACGCGCATGATCTCGTCGATCGACAGGTAGCTTTCTATCGGCCCCATGTCCTTGGCGAGCCAGGGGCCGCGGCCGACCTGATAGCTCTCGTCGGCCTTGAAGCGGTGCAGCGAGTATTTGTCCTCTTCAGCCCATATCGCCACCGTTTTGAGCCCCAGCTCGTTCGCCGCGCGGAAGACGCGGATGGCGATTTCAGATCGGTTGGCGACGAGGATCTTGCTGATCGGCACGTAAACACTCCAAACACCGGAAATTGAGAAGCGGCGAATGATTAGCGGGAAAATGCTGCAGTGCAACCCAAATCAGAAGTCTTTAAACCGATTTAATTTCCGTAGCGGCAGGGCCGTCATTTATTGCGGACCGGCAAATAAAAATGCCCGGCGCAAAGCGCCGGGCATCTGTCGTAAAACGACGTCGAGAGCTTACTTCTGCGGCTTGTAGGTGTACTTGCCGTCGTCGCCCTTGACCCATTCATACATGATGTAGCCTGGCAGCTTCGGGTCGCCCTTTTCGTCGAAGCCCATCTCGCCGAGCACGGTCGGGAAGGTGTTGGCCTTCATGGCCTTCGCCACTTCCTGCGGATCGGTCGAGCCGGCCTTCTTGGCGGCGTCGGCGATCACCTGCATGGCTGCATAGGAGTACAGCGTGTAGGCTTCAGGGTTGAAGCCGGCAGCGCGGAACTTCTCGACCAGCGCGTTGTTTTCCGGGTTCAGCGTCGGATCGGGACCGAAGGTGTTGAGCGTACCGGCAACCGCGTCGCCGGCGATCGAGGCCAGTTCGTTCGACACGATGCCATCGCCCGAGACGAGGGTTGCCTTCAGGCCCTGGTCAGCTGCCTGACGGATGATCAGGCCGGCTTCGGTGTGCAGACCGCCCCAGTAGATGATCGTGACGCCGGCTTCCTTCATCTTGCCGATCAGCGCCGAGAAGTCCTTGTCGCCGATGTTGACGCCTTCGTACATGACTTCCGTCAGGCCGGCTGTGTTCATCGCCTTCTTGGTTTCGTCGGCGAGGCCCTGGCCGTAAGGCGTCTTGTCGTGGATGACCGCGATCTTGCCGTCCTTGAACTTCTCGGCGAGATATGCGCCGGCGATGGCGCCCTGCTGGTCGTCGCGGCCGCAGGTGCGGAAGGTGTTCCACAGGCCGCGTTCGGTGAACTGCGGGTTCGTCGCAGCCGGGGTGACTTCGAGGATGCCGTTCTCGGCGTAAACTTCCGAGGCCGGGATCGAGACGCCCGAGTTGAAGTGACCGACAACGAACTTGACGCCGTCGGCGACGAACTTGTTGGCGACCGAAATGCCCTGCTTCGGATCGGAGACGTCGTCGCCGACCACGAGCTTGATCTGCTCGCCGTTGATGCCGCCAGCTGCGTTGATGTCTGCAACGGCCTGCTCCGCGCCCTTCTGGAGCTGCGCTCCGAAGGCAGCGTTAGGACCGGTGATCGGGCCGGCCACGCCGACGATGATCTCGGCCCATGCGCTGCCGCTGAAAGCGACGAGCGCCGTCAGCGCAACCGCCGACAAAAGTGACTTCTTCATTGACACACTCCCATTAATTGAGTGGGCGTGGAGTTTCTTTCATGCGATGCCCACCCATATCGCAGAAAGGCGAGTTTGCCGATTTTCCGGCAGTTGTCACGCCGATTCATTGGCGAATCGGCGTCGTAGAACCCCTTAAGTCTTCGCGCGCCAAGAAAGAGGCGACGCCTTTTCATAGAGCCAGTGGTATTGCTTCACCATCTGGTTGGTGCGCGTGTATTTGTAGCCAAGCGTCGCCAACACCAGCAGCACGATAGTATCCACCACGTAGTATTGCAGCGAGAACATCGTGCCGTTGAACAGGGCGTGATGGATGAACCGCACGCCGAGCCCAAGCCCGAGAATGTAGATCAGCAGCTGCGGATAGCTGCGCCAGGTCTGGGCGCAGGCGCGGCCGGTCATCCACGCCGCCCACCCGCCCAAAAGGCAGGTGACGAAAAAGAACTGCCAGATCGAGGGTTCCTCGTAGAGAATACCTTGCATGATAGGAACTCCTAGTGGCGACCGCCTTCGAGATAGGCGGCGCGAACCTCTGGATCGGCGAGCAGGTCCTTGCCGGAGCCGCTCATCGTGACGACGCCGTTGACCATGACATAGCCGCGTGTGGCGAGCTTGAGCGCGCCGAACGCATTTTGCTCGACCAGGAACACGGTCAGGCCCTGCGTGCGGTTGAGTTCGCGGATGGCGTCGAAAATCTGTTTGACGATCAGCGGCGCAAGGCCCAGCGAAGGCTCGTCGAGCAACAGCAGCTTCGGACGCGCCATCAGCGCGCGGCCGATCGACAGCATCTGCTGTTCGCCGCCCGACAGCGTGCCGCCGCGCTGGTTGATGCGCTCCTTCAGACGCGGGAACAGGGTGAAGACCTTCTCCACGTCCTCGTCGAAATGCTGCAGCTTGTCGAGGCTCGCGCCCATCTGCAGGTTTTCCAGCACCGTCATGCGCGGGAAGATGCGCCGCCCCTCCGGCGACTGCGCGATGCGCAGCCGGGCGATTTCATGCGTCGGCATGTCGGTGATGTCTGTGCCGGCGAAGGTGATGGTGCCGCTGCGCGCCCGGGGCGTGCCGAAGATGGTCATCATCAGGGTCGATTTGCCAGCACCATTGGCTCCGATCAGGGCGACGATCTCGCCCTGGTTGACGGTGACATTGACACCGTTGAGCGCCCGGATGTTGCCGTAGTAAGTCTCGACATTCTTGACGTCGAGCAAGACCTGGTCCGTCACTTGCCACCTCCGCGCTTGGCTTTCGCCGGCTTGGCCGCTTCACGCGCCAGCGCCTTGGCCTGCCCCACCCAGTCTTCCCGTTCGATCCTGCCGTCGAAGGCGAGATACGCCTCCGCCGCGGCAATGTCGGACTTCTTCCACGCCGCAATCTGGTCGAAATGGAAGATGCCGTGATCGTTGAGTTTCTTTTCGTTGACCGGACCGATGCCCTTGATGAGGATCAGCCGGTCGGCGACGCCGCCACGCGGCGCAGCCAGCACGTTGGCGATGGTCTTCGCCGCCGCAGGCGCCTTCGCTGCTTTTGCCACCGCCGGCTTTGCCGGAGCGCTCTTGCTTGCGGCCGGCTTGGCAGCAGCCGGCGCAGGCTTGGCCGCCGGGGCAACCTTAGCTGCGGCAGGCTTCGCCGCTGCGCTCTTGCCGGCAGTCGGCTTTGCCGACGCGGCTGGCTTGGCTGGAGCCTTGGCCACCGGCTTGGGCTCGGCCTTCGCCGCCACGGGCTTTGCCGCAACTGCCGCCTTGGAGACTGTCACGCCCTTCGGCGCAGCGGCCTTTCCAGCCGGCTTTGCAGCAGCCTTGGCCGGAGCCTTGGCGGCTGGCGCAACCGCAGCCTTTGCAGGCTTGGCAGCTGGCGCGGCTGTCTTGGTGGCTGGTGAAGCCATCAGGCCCACGGGCTTTTCGGTTTTCGTCTTGGCCTTGGCCGCTGCCGAACGCGCCTCGACCTGGGCCGCCTTCGACGCTCCCTTGGCGACGCTGACGATCTCGCCATGGTCGACGGGATGGTTGATGGTGTCGCTGACCGGGCCGGCCATCATCGATGCGGACGAGGCTGGGCCATGCGCCGGATCCGGCACGCCTTCCAGTTCCTCGATGACCTGTTCGTCGCCGACCTCGACCAGGACGGTCGCGACCTCTTCGTCGTCGACGCCGAGATAGGCGGCGATGACCTTCGGATCGGTACGAACCGACAGCGGGTCGCCGTCGGAGATCTTGCGACCATATTCGAGGACCACGACATGGTCGGAGATCTGCATGACCACCGACATGTCGTGCTCGATGAGCAGGATCGATGTGCCGGTGTTGTCCTTGATGTCGTTGAGCAGCGTGTTGAGCGCCAGCGACTCCTTGGGATTGAGGCCAGCCGCCGGCTCGTCGAGACAGAGCAGTTCGGGACCTGTGCACATGGCGCGGGCGATCTCGAGCCGCCGTTGGGCGCCGTAGGGCAGATCGCCCGCCGGATCGTCGGCCCGGTCGATGAGCTCGGCCTTCTCAAGCCAGTGCTTGGCCAGTTCGATCGACTCCGCTGACGCGCTACGGTAGCCCCCAAGGCCAAGCAAGCCCAGGATGGTGAAGCCCGAAGCCTTCATCAGCTTGTTGTGCTGTGCCACGAGAAGGTTTTCAAGCAGCGTCATGCCCGAAAACAGCCGGATATTCTGGAAGGTGCGCGCCACCTTGGCCTTGGCGGTGATCTGGAAGTCGGGCATGCGCTCGAGCAGGAATTCCCCGCCGTCACGGCCGTTGAACCGGATCATGCCTTCGGTCGGCTTGTAGAAGCCGGTGATGCAGTTGAAGACCGTGGTCTTGCCCGCGCCGTTGGGGCCGATCAGCGCGGTGATCTCACCGCGCTTGGCCTCGAAGGACAGGTCGCCGATGGCGACCAGGCCGCCGAACTTCATCGACAGATGCTCGACCTGGAGGATCGGCTTGTTCATGGAAACGCTCGCGTTCATCAGCCGTGTCCTTCCTTGGTGAAGGCGCTTGAGACGGCCTTTCGCTTGTGCAGGAAGGCTGTGGGTTCTCGACTGCCGACGAAACCTCGCGGCTTCCACAGCATCACGATCACCATGGCCATGCCGAACAGCAGCATGCGGTACAGTTCAGGCGTGAAGTCCTGTCCGAAGACGTGCTTCAGGAACTCCATTTCGCGCAGGATTTCGGTACCGCCGATCATCAGCGCGGCAGCCACCGCAATGCCGACCAGCGAGCCCATGCCTCCCAGAACCACGATGGCGAGAATGATCGCCGATTCCAGGAACACGAAGGATTCAGGCGAAACAAAACCCTGGCGCGCAGCGAAGAACGAGCCGGCGAAGCCGCCGAACATGGCTCCCGTGGCGAATGCCGTCAGCTTGGTCGTCGTGGTGTTGATACCGAGCGAACGGCAGGCAATTTCGTCCTCGCGCAGCGCTTCCCAGGCGCGGCCCACCGGCATACGGCGCAGGCGGATGGTGACGAAGGCCGTCAGCAGCGCCAGCAGCAGGATCAGGTAGTAGAGGAAGATCTTGTAGTAGGCGCCGGACTGGGCAATGCCGAGCACCTTGGCGATGTAGTTCGGGTCCGAGACATTGAACGACACCAGACCAAAGAAGCTGATCTTGGGGATGCCGGAGATGCCGGCGGCGCCGTTGGTGACTTCGCGCCAGTTGATCAGCACCAGACGGATGATTTCACCAAACGCCAGCGTCACGATCGCCAGATAGTCGCCGCGCAGGCGCAGGACAGGAAAGCCGAGGATGACGCCCCAGAAGGCGGCCATGATGCCGGCGACCGGCAAGAGGATCCAGAACGACCATCCGAGATGCGTTGCAAGCAGGGCATAGGCGTAAGCACCGACCGCGTAGAAGGCGACATAGCCGAGGTCGAGCAGGCCGGCGAGGCCGACGACGATGTTCAGCCCCCAGGCCAGCATCACATAGATCAGGATCTGGATGCCGAAATTGTCGACCCATTTGAGCGAGCCCTGGAAGCCGAACAGCAGCACCATCAGGACCGGGTAGATGAACAGCACCAGGATCGCGATCTTGGAAAAGTTCTTGCGGAAGAAGCCTGCCTCCTCGGCAACCGGCGGCAGCTTGGCCTTTTCGGCGTTGCGGCGGTCGATCATCGGCCGCACGAAGGCGACCATGGTGAAGCGACCGGCCATCACAAGGGCGACGACGATGGCGAGCAGGCCCCAGCGCTGAACCAGGATAAGTTCGTTCGAGATGTTCTGGTCGGTCTTCAGGCCGATGAACAGGAAGAACAGGCCGAAGGAGATGACGCCCGCAAACAGTGCCTCGCGTATGCCGCGCTGGATGGGGCTGGTATCTTCGCGATCGATTTTGGCGATATTGGCCATGATCTCAGACCTTCTCGACTTCAGGCCGGCCAAGGATGCCGGAGGGCAGGAAGATCAGCACGATGGCAAGGATCGAGAAGGCGGCGACGTCCTTGTAGTCGATCGAGAAGTAGGCCGACCACATGCTTTCGATGAAACCGATCATCAGTCCGCCGAGCATCGCCCCGGGCAGCGAGCCGATGCCGCCGAGAACCGCTGCGGTGAACGCCTTGACGCCGGGCACGAAACCGTCGGAGAAGGCGACGACGCCATAGTACATCAGGAACAGCGTGCCGGCGACGGCGGCCAGGGCTGCGCCCATGATGAAGGTGATCGAGATGGTGCGATCGACGTCGATGCCGAGCAGCGCAGCCATCTTGCGGTCCTGCTCGCAGGCACGCTGGGCGCGTCCGAGCGAAGTCTTGTTGACCAGATACCAGAACAGGGCCAGCAGCAGCACCGTAACGATGACGATGATGATCTGCTTCAGCGAAACCGAGATGCCGTTGACGTTGTAGACGGTCGAAACCATCGGCGGGATCGGCTTGTTGCGCGGACCCTGGGTGACCTGGACGAAGTTGGACAGCGCGATCGACATGCCGATCGCCGTAATCAGCGGCGCCAGTCGGAACGACCCTCGCAGCGGCCGGTAGGCGACCTTTTCAATGGTCCAGTTGTAGAGGCTGGTCATCGCCATCGCCACGACCATCATCAGCAACAAGGCGACGACGACAGGCACCGACGTGAACATCGCAGTGAGGATCAAGAACACGATCAGGGCGGCGAAGGCCCCGAGCATGAAGATGTCACCGTGGGCGAAATTGATCATGCCGATGATGCCGTAGACCATCGTATAGCCGATCGCGATCAGGCCATAGATGGACCCAAGCGTCAGCCCGTTGACCATCTGCTGGACAAAATACTGCATATGAAAGCGGCTCCCCTGGAATGTCGCGCAAACGCGCATTCCTATTGATATTTCCCCTAGTCCTAAAGTTTCGAGCCCGGATTGCAACGGGATTTTTCAACCTCGCCGCGCCTTATGGAGCAGCCTTGCGACCGCCGTTGTTTTTGTCTGATCCAGGCTCTGGACCATCGCGAACCTAACATTGGCTCAACGCAATGTCTTTGTCGATTCCGGTCACATTTTGCGCAAATACCGAAGAATTCTGCGTTCGATTGCACAAAAGCAACAGGTTCTTGCGTCTCGCCGTCAATCTCCTCCTAAAGATTGTCTAGACATATTAGCCCTGCAAAACACCTTCCATACGACTAATTGACTACGAAGCCGTGTGCGAACGGATCGCGCTCGTCGATGAAGATCGTGTTCAGCCCGGTCATCCGCGCCCAGCCGCCGATGGAAGGTATGATGGCATTCCTGCCGGCTACCTCGACCTCGCGTTCGACGCGTCCCTTGAACAGCGAACCGATGATCGATTCATGGATGAAGTCCTCGCCAACCTTGAGCTTGCCCTTGCCGTGCAGCTGGGCCATCCGCGCCGAGGTGCCTGTGCCGCAAGGCGAACGGTCGATCGCCTTGTCGCCATAGAATACGGCGTTGCGCGCGCTGGCTTCCGGGTGCTTTGCGACGCCGGTCCACAGCATATGCGACAGACGGTTGATACCGGGGTTCTCGGGATGCACGAACGAATACTTCTCGTTCAGCCGCTGGCGCACGACCGGGCTCCAGGCGATGAAGTCGCCAGCCGAGTAGTCGGCCATGTCGCGGAAGTTCTCCTGCGCCTCCACGATGGCGTAGAAGTTGCCGCCATAGGCTACATCGACGCGGATCTCGCCCAGCCCAGGGCATTCGACGGTCAGCCCCTCGGCATGGAGGAAGGACGGCACGTTGGTGATGCGCACTTCCTCGACATATTCTCCGACCTGCCTGTACTCGGCGATGACCAGCCCAGCCGGCGTATCCAGGCGCAGCACGCCGGGGGTCTTGGGTTTCACCAGACCGTGCTCGATCGCCATCGTCACCGTCCCGATGGTGCCGTGACCGCACATCGGCAGGCAGCCCGAGGTCTCGATGAACAGGATCGCGACATCGCAATCGTCGCGCGTCGGGGGATACAGGATCGAGCCCGACATCACGTCATGCCCGCGCGGCTCGAACATCAGGCCGGTGCGGATCCAGTCGTATTCGGCGAGGAAGTGCGCGCGGCGCTCCATCATCGTCGAACCGTCGAGGCGCGGACCGCCGCCGGCCACCAGCCGCACCGGATTGCCGCAGGTATGACCGTCGATACAGAAGAAGGAATGGCGGGCCATGATGGGTAACACCTTGCGTCAGAAACGTTGGGCGGAAAAGGGGGCGATATCCAGCGGCAGCGGATTGCCGAGCATGCGGTCGCGGATCAGCCGACCGGTCGCCGCCGACTGGGTCAAGCCAAGATGGCCGTGGCCGAAAGCATAGTGGATGTTGGGGTGTTGCTGCGAACCGCCGATGACCGGCAGCGAATCGGGCAGGGACGGACGGAAGCCCATCCATTCGCGTCCACCAGATGGGTCGAGCCCGGGCAGAAACTTCTTCGCTTTCTCGAGCATGGCCCTGGAGCGCGCATAATCGGGCCGGCGTGTGAGGCCGCCAAGCTCGACCGCACCGCCAATGCGCAGGCCGGTCGAAAGCGGCGTAATGACAAAGCCGTGGCCAGGGAAGGTCAATTGCCGCTTGACCTCAAAGGCCGTGACGGGGAGCGTCGTGTTGTAACCGCGCTCTGTCTCGAGCGGGATGATGTCGCCGAGCTGGCGCGTCAGCTTGTGCGACCACGCGCCCGCCGCAATCAGCACCTTTTGCGCAAACAGCGTGCGCCCCTGCTTGAGCTGTATGAGCACACGGCCGTCGACCGGCCGGACGAGAGCGACATCACCCTTGAGGAACCGCGCGCCCATGCCTTCGGCGTGGCGCCAGATCGCTTTGCCGAGATCCTGGGGGTCCGACACGGTCTTCCAGCCGGGGACGAACGTGCCGCGCGTGAAGCGATCGGACAAACCCGGTTGATAGCCGGCAAGCTCGGCCTTGCCGAGATGCCGGCCCGAAATTCCGAAGCGCTCGCGCGCCTCCCAGCTCGGCAGGGCAGCCCGAAACTCGTCGTCGCTCTCGTAGAGTTCGAGCGCCCCATCCTCGCGCAGCATCGAGCCGGTCCCCGAGCGTGCCATCAGCGACGCCCATTCCTGCTCGGCCAGCTTCATCAGCCCGGCCTGCGCCGCAAGACTTGCCTCGTAGTTGGCGGACGAGCCGGCGCGCCAGAACCGATAGAGCCAGGGCAGCAGCCTGGGCAGATAGGCGGGCGGAATGCTGAGCGGACCGAGCGGATCGGCAAGCCATTTCGGCACATTGCCGATCATGCCCTTGTGAGCGAGCGGCAAGACGTCGGAGAACGCAAAGGCGGCGGCGTTGCCCGAGCTCGTCTCCTCGCAGATGCCGGTGCGGTCGATGACGGTGACCTTCTGCCCGACCTCGGCCAGATAGGCAGCCGCAGCGATGCCGACAATGCCGGCGCCGATGATGGCGATGTCGATCTCATCGACCGCTACGCTCATGCCTTGCCCCTCCCCCAGGGCCTTCTTCCCCAGCAGTGTCGCGCGTCCCATTGGACGCGCAAGCGCTGCAAGGCATTCAACTAGCGCATGATCCAGAAAATCGGTTTCGATCCTCGGGATCGTCCACTCAGAAAGACGGCAGCTTGGGCCGAACGGCCAGCGCGTCCTTGATGATCTTTTCCACCGCATTGCGGCGCTCGCCGGACAGCGGCTTGCGCGGCATGCGCACGCGATCGTTGGAGCCGATCGCCAGCACTTCCGCCAGCTTGATGTTCTGGACCAGATAGGTCGACACGTCGAGGTCGAGCAGCGGGCGGAACCAGCGGTAGATCGCCAGCGCCTCTTCGCGGCGGCCCTGCTTCATCAGCTGGTAGATGGCGACCGTCTCGCGCGGGAAGGCGACCACCAGGCCGGCGACCCAGCCAATGGCGCCGACCGAGAGCGCTTCGAAGGCAAGGTTGTCCACGCCGGTGAAGAGATCGTAGCGATTGCCGAGGCGATTGATGATCTCGGTCGAGCGGCGGATGTCGTCGGACGATTCCTTGACCGCCACGAAGCGCTTGTCGGACGCCAGTTCCTCCATCTGGTCGACGGTGACGTCAACGCGGTAGGCGAGCCTGTTGGAATAGATCATGACGGGCAGATCGCCGGCTTCGGCGACCGCGCGCAGGGCAGAGACCGTCTCTTCCGCATTGGTGTGGTAGATCGGGCTCGGCACGACCATCAGACCGGAGGCGCCTTCCTTGGCGGCGCGCTTGGCGATCGCGGCGGCTTCGCGGGTGCCAGCCTCGTTGACAGTGAGCAGCACCGGCTTGCCGCCAGCCACCTTCTGCGCCGTCTTCAGCACTTCGATCTTCTCGTCATGCGACAGCATCGGGCCTTCGCCGAGCGAGCCGGCGACGATCAGGCCATCGCACCCAGCCTCCATCTGCAGCGCAAAGCAACGTTCCATCTCGGCATGATCGAGACGATCTTCCGCGGTGAACTTGGTGGTGACTGCTGGAATGACTCCGGCCCACATGGCGATATCTCCTCTGATATATCAGTGATATATGACGACCAAACCAATGCTGTCAATCCAGATTCAGCTCTGATATATCAAAAATATATCATTGTACTATCAAGCGATTCGGTCATGCAAGCTGAGAAACTGGAACCGGCTGCGACACGCGCCTATCATGAGCTCGAGCGGCTCATCGTGACGCTGGAGCTGGCCCCTGGCACCATCGCCACGGAAGGCTCCCTGATCGACATGCTCGGTCTCGGCCGCACGCCTGTGCGCGAAGCGATCCAGCGCCTGGCCTGGGAAGGTCTGGTCGAGATCCGGCCGCGCGCCGGCCTGGCGATCGCGCCGCTGCACCCCGGCGACTGGCTGCGCGTGCTCGATGCGCGACGCGGTGTCGAGATCGTGCTTGCCCGCTCGGCGGCACGTTTCGTCACCCGCGATGCGGCCAACCAGTTTCACGCTGCGGCCCTGGCGATGCAGAAGGCCGTTCTGGCAGCGGATGTTCTCGGCTTCCTCGCCGCTGACAAGGCGCTTGACGAAGCCCTTGCGCTTGCCGCCGACAACGATTTCGCCGCACGTCTCGCGGCCCCATTGCAAACCCACAGTCGCCGCTTCTGGTTTCGCTACCAGCGCGACACCGGCCTCGCCGCCTCGGCCGAACATCATGTGGCGCTGATCCGCTCGATCCTCGAACATGACGAAGACGGTGCAGCGCAGGAATCCGAGCGGCTGATGTCGATGCTGCGCGCCCACGCCGAAGCCGCCGCGACGCGGTGAGCCGAACCGGGCGCCTGAGCAATCAGTGTCGCTGCGGCCCGGTCTTGTCGGCCAGATCGACCGAACTCTCCCATCCGTCTCCGGCTGCCAGAACGCAGCTCTGCCCCCTGACGTCGGTCATCAGCATCGTCCAGGTGCCGCTGTCGGAGACATAGATCTCTACAATGGTGGTGATGCTGGCCACGCCGTAGCCAAGCCGCCATTCCTGAAAGCCATCGGCAAGTCCGTCGACGATTGCGTCGTGATCGCTGCAGATCACTTGCGCGCCGGTCTCGGTTGACGACAACGCCAGCGCAGCACCCATCCCTACGAGACAGCCTACGCGCAATACGAGCACGAGTGCCATCTGGCACCTCCTTGCCGCATCTGCAGAGAATGATGGTGCGCTCGCAATGCAAGCGACGCAACATGCCACCCGTCATCGATGGACAAATACCAAGACAAAAACGGGCACCGCTGCGCGGCGGAACTGGCGACCGGCAATCAGCGGCCCTGGTCCGAAGCCACGACGTCGAGCGTGCTTTCCCAGCCATCACCGGCGGCCACGATGCAACTCCGCCCCCTGACGTCGGTCATGGTCATCGTCCAGGTGCCGGTCGCCGAAACGAAAACTTCAATGACGGCCGAGTTTCCGACCACGCCATAGCCGATCTGCCTTTCCTGGAAGGCCTCGGCGAGCCGCGCGACCAGATTGTCGTGGGCATCGCAGACAAATTGCGCCTGCGCGGGTGCCGCGGCCAGCACCATCGCAGCGCCAAGCGTGGCCATTCTGATCCATTTGGTCGAGAAATTGCGTGCCATGTGGCACCTCCTTTGCCTTCACGTTCCGGCAAAGGCAGGTCCATGGGCTGCCTCACTGTCCCGGAACGATCCAGGCCGGCTCCGACGTCTTCATCGCGTCGCTCCTTCTGTTTCCGGTCTGTCACAAGAGAGCGTCATCGCGCTCCCTGGATTCGATATGGTGACCCAGACGACAGACGGCAAGGCCTGCAAGCAAACAGCCCGGAAGCGAGTTCCGGGCTGCCTTTCATCACAAAAATTGCGGCTGGTCAGTTCATCGTCGGGATGACGAATTCCGCACCATCCTTGACGCCCGACGGCCAACGCGAGGTGACCGTCTTGGTCTTGGTGTAGAAGCGGAAGGCATCCGGGCCGTGCTGGTTCAGGTCGCCAAAGGACGACGCCTTCCAGCCGCCGAAGGTGTAGTAGGCGATCGGAACCGGAATCGGCACGTTGATACCGACCATGCCGACCTGGACGCGGGAAGCGAAATCGCGCGCCGCGTCGCCGTCGCGGGTGAAGATGGCAACGCCGTTGCCCATCTCGTGGTCGTTGGCGAGCTTGATGGCGTTCTCATAAGTCGGCGCACGCACCACCGAGAGCACCGGGCCGAAGATCTCTTCCTTGTAGATGCGCATGTCTGCCGTCACGTTGTCGAACAGGCAGCCGCCCATGTAGAAACCGTTCTCGTAGCCCTGCATCTTGAAGCCGCGGCCGTCGACGACGAGCTTTGCGCCTTCCTTCACGCCGATGTCGACGTAGCCCTTGATGCGCTCGAGCGCCTCGCGCGTCACCACCGGACCAAAATCGGCCGACGAGTCGGTCGACGGGCCAACCTTCAGGCTTTCAACGCGCGGGACCAGCTTTTCCATCAGGCGTTCGGCAGTCTCATGACCGACCGGAACGGCAACCGAGATCGCCATGCAACGCTCGCCGGCAGAACCGTAGCCGGCGCCGATCAGCGCATCGACGGTCTGGTCCATGTCCGCGTCAGGCATGATGATCATGTGGTTCTTGGCGCCGCCGAAGCACTGCACGCGCTTGCCGTTGGCACAACCACGGCTGTAGATGTACTGCGCGATCGGCGTCGAGCCGACAAAGCCGATGGCCTTGATGTCAGGGTCGTCGAGGATCGCATCGACCACCGTCTTGTCGCCGTTGACGACATTGAGGATGCCTGCCGGCAGACCCGCTTCGAGGAACAGTTCGGCGATGCGCATCGGCACGCCCGGATCGCGCTCCGACGGCTTCAGGATGAAGGCGTTGCCGCAGGCGATCGCCGGAGCGATCTTCCACAGCGGGATCATCGCCGGGAAGTTGAACGGGGTGATGCCGGCGACGACGCCGAGCGGCTGGCGCATCGAGTAGACGTCGATGCCGGGGCCAGCGCCGTCGGTGAACTCGCCCTTCATCATGTGCGGGGCGCCGATGCAGGTCTCGACCACTTCAAGGCCGCGCTGGATGTCGCCCCTGGCGTCGGCAATGGTCTTGCCGTGCTCGCGGGCCAGCAGTTCGGCAAGCGAGTCATATTCCTTGTTGACCAGTTCGAGGAAGCGCATCAGCACGCGCACGCGGCGCTGCGGATTGGTCGCGGCCCACGCAGGCTGTGCGGCCTTGGCGTTTTCGACGGCGGCACGCAGTTCCTGCGCCGAAGCCAGTGCTACCGTTGCACGGACCGAGCCGTCCATCGGCTGAAGAACGTCCTGCTTGCGTCCGCTAGTTCCGGCGACCTGCTTGCCGCCGATGAAATGACCATAGTCGACCATTGCTTCTCTCCCAATTCCTTGTTGGATAATTCATTGTCCTGCTTAACGCGCCCCATTGCAACGCGACGGCAAACGCACCCGTTGTGCAAAAAATAAAGTGCAAAGTCGGATTGAATGCGATTTCACGCATAGTAAGGTGCTGCTGAGACATTGGCCCCGCACTGCATGCGTGAGGGGTCATGTGTCCGCCAGGGGGCCACATGAACTGGGATGACGTCCGCATCTTCCTCGCAGTCGCGCGCACCGGCCAGATTTTGGGTGCGGCACGTCGGCTGGAACTCAACCACGCCACCGTCTCACGCCGCGTCGCAGCACTTGAGGAGGCACTCAAGACAAAGCTCTTCCGGCGGCTGACCACCGGCAGCGAGCTGACGCCGTCAGGCGAGCGCTTCCTGGAAATAGCCGAGCGAATGGAAGCCGACATGCTGACTGCCCGTGCCGAGATATCGGGAGAAGGCGACGAGGTAGCTGGCACCGTGCGCATCGGCGCTCCCGATGGTTTCGGCGTGGCCTTCCTGGCGCAACGGCTGGGCCAGCTGACCGCCCTGCATCCGGATCTCAAGATCCAGCTCGTCCCGGTGCCGCGTACCTTCTCCCTGTCGCGGCGCGAGGCCGACATCGCCATCACCACCGAGCGGCCCCGCGAAGGTCGACTGGTGGCAGCCAAGCTTGTCGACTATTCGCTCGGCCTGTTCGCCTCGCGCGCCTATGCACAGGAGCATGGCTTGCCGGCAGCACGCAGCGACCTGTCCAGTCATCGCCTGATCGGTTACGTCCCCGACCTCGTCGTCAGCCAGTCGCTCGACTATGCAACCGAGTTCAATCCAGCCTGGGACTCCGCCTTCTCGATCTCGTCGGCGCTCGGCCAGGTCGAGGCCGTGCGTTCGGGTGCCGGCATCGGCATCCTGCACACCTTCATTGCCCGCACCATTCCCGAGATCGTCCCGGTTGCCGCGGTCGCTCCGATCCGGCGGGCTTACTGGATTGTCTACCACGAATCCGTCCGGCCGCTTCGCCGCATCCAGACGGTCGCGGGGTTCATCACCAAGGCTGTCGAGCACGAACGCGCCCTGTTCATCTGAAGGCGGTCGAACGAACCTGCGTCGAGAACCGCCGTTGGCTCGAAGGGGGCGTCGCGTCGTCGCGCAGCCGTTGAGTCACGCTCGACGACAATGCGACGCCGGCGCAACGGCGCGGGCGTTTCAGCCGTGCCCGAGCATGCCGAACCGCCGACCTTTCCGACGTGCTTCATCGCCCCTGCCGCCGCGTCGGAAGAAGCGCCGGCATCTGGCTGCGGCGACATCGCCGGCTTCCTGGCTCAGTTCCAGTACCGCTGAGGTCCAAGGCCGCTCGCATCGATCTCCGGCGCACGGCCCGAGATGATGTCGGCCAAGATCTTGCTGGAGCCACAGGCCATCGTCCAGCCAAACATGCCGTGACCCGAATTGACGAAGAGATTGGGAAACCTGGCTCTGCCGACAATCGGCGGACCATCGGGGGTCATCGGCCGCAGCCCGCACCAGAAACGCGCCTCACGAAGATCGCCGGCGCCCGGAAACAGTTCGTCGAGCGCGCGCTCCAGCGGCGGGCGGCACGATTCGTAAAGCGCCACGTCGAAACCTGACATCTCCATCGTACCTCCGATACGGATGCGGTCGCCCAGCCGCGTGATCGCAACCTTGCGGGTCTCGTCGATCACGGTCGAGACCGGTGCCAAGCGTGCATCGGAGATCGGAACCGTCAGCGAATAGCCCTTCAATGGATAGACCGGCAAACGCTGGCTGAGCTTGCGCATGAAGCGCTCGGAATAGCTGCCTGCAGCAACTACGTAAGCATCGGCTTCGACTTTGCCGTCAGTTGCAACGATACGGCGTACCCGGCCACCCCAGTGATCGATGGAAACGACTTTCCTGCCAAACTTGAAGACGACACCTCGTGCCGCGCACAGCTCGGCAAGGCGCTCGGTAAACAACCGGCAATCGCCGGTTTCGTCATCGGGCAAGCGCATGCCGCCGGCAATCTTGTCGCGCAGCGATCCCAGGCCGGGCTCGGCGGCAAGGCAGCCGTCCGCATCCAGGATGTCGTAAGGGATCGAGAAACGGTCAAGCATGCTCGAATCGGCAACTGCCTGGTCAAGCTGCTCCTGGCTCCGAAACAACTGCAGCGTACCCATGCTGCGCTCGTCATAGGAGATGCCGGTCGCCTGTCGCAGCACCCTGAGCAAGTCGCGGCTGTATTCGGCAAGCGCCATCATTTGGGCTTTGTTCGACGCGTAGCGCTCTGCCGTGCAATTGCGCAACGTCCTGGCCATCCATAGCCAGTACTTCGGATCGAACTTCGGCCTGAAGACCAGTGGGCTGTCCCTGGCCACCAACCATTTGAGCGCCCTGAGCGGCATCCCCGGAGCGGCCAGCGGCGCGGCATGGCCGGAGGAAATCTCGCCGGCATTGGCATAGCTCGCCTCCTGCGCCGGACCGCTCTGGCGATCGTAGACCACCACCTCATGCCCGGCTTCGGCGAGATAATAGGCAGTCGTGACCCCGATCACCCCGCCGCCTATGACCACTACCCGCATTGTTCCCCTCTCGGTGGCGCACCCTGGAGCGGCGTGCGTCCGAATGGACGCACAAAGGACGCTCCACTTACTGAGTTGGCGCATCGTGCTTTCCGAAAATCGGGTCCGATTTTCGGGCCGATGCGCTAGGCCGCCGAAGGCCCCGGATCATCGCCATTGCCCGAGATGTGCCGGATTTTCGTGCTCGCGCCAAGTGGCTTCGGGTCGTCGGCGCTGAACACCAGCACAGGGAAGCGGCGTTGAGCCGTTTCATTGACGTCCGGCACCGACGAAATGCCCGGGCGGGTCGCTTCCGGCTGGTAGAGGATGTTGTCGACACGAACGGTCTCGGTCGCACCTCGGCCGCCTTCGACCGATATCGACTGACCTTTCCGCAACCCGAGCAGCGCCAATCCGCGCGGAACTGTGATCGGAATGGTCTGTCCGACCATGCCGTCCACCGCCCCCTGCGTAACAACCCGCGTATGCGGCGCGCCTCCGTCGACACTGAACACCACCCGGCTGTTCAGTGTGACCACGTCGGGGTCGGCCTCGTTCGAGAACACAACCTGCGCCGTTGCAAGTTTGCGCCGCAACAGCGCGACAAGCGGGCCTCCGGACCAGGCCAACCGGTCAAGCATGGTCCGGACGATGGCGAAATCCTTGGTCGTCAACTGACATTCGGTCATGGCTTGTCTCCACGGACGCGGGCTGCGGCCCGGCGTGCGCACAGTTCCAAAGTTGGCAAGGCGAACCTTCAGTTGACGCCGTCGAGCGGCGCCTCGACAGCGACGATCTCGATTTCAAGACGGCGGCCGGCGCGCGAGGTCCACGCCACTGACTGGCCTTCGCGCAGGCCGATCAGGGCAGCGCCCACTGGTGTCAGGATCGAGACCTTGCCTTCGGCAATGTCAGCCTTTCCGGGATAGACAAGCGTCACTATCTTGACCTCGCCGTCGTCGCCACGAAACGTCACCTTGGACCCCATCCGGATGACATTGGCCGGGATGCGGCCCAGCGGCTTGATCTTGGCGCGCTCCATTTCGGAGAGCAGTTCCTCGGCGATTTCCGGCAGGCGGTCGAGGCTGGACTCGGCAAGGCCGGTCAGCCTGGCATGATCGCTCTCGCTCAGCACGATGTCGTGCTCGCGGCGTTGCTTGATGTTCTGGCGCAATGGAAGCCTCATAAGTTCTCGTCCGGCCGCCGCATCGATGGCGCGCGTCCGGTCGCCCGCTGCAAGCGGACGTGGTCAAAATTCAAGCCGAACCGCGACGCGGCTCGGTACTGATGATTTCATGCGTTGGAGTGTGCGCCCCCAGGGCTCGGAAGTCGCATGGCGACCGAGCCGGGGCTAAGATCCCGCGATGGGGCAGACCCGAAACAGGGCAAAGCTGCCGATGTGAGCGAAATTGCACATCGCCCAAGGGTTGCCGACCCGGCCTGCAATGTCAAGGCCGGGCAGAGGAGACAGGCTATCTATTTGTTCTCGATGGTTTTTCAGCGTCAGAAATGAGCCGTCAGGCGAGATGCCTGAACGCAGCGACAACCTGATCATAGACAGGCCGCTTGAACGGAACGATCAGTTCCGGCAGTTCCGGCATCGGCTTCCACGCCCAGTTGCTGAACTCCGCCGAGTGGCCGCCGGGCGGCGGGTTGATGGCGATTTCGTCCTCGCTGCCTTCGAAGCGGAAGGCGAACCATTTCTGTGTCTGGCCGCGATACTTGCCCTTGAGCGCGATGCCGATCAGATGTTCCGGGAGGTCGTAATTGATCCACTGCGGCGCCTCGGCCAGCAGAGAGACGCTGCGCATGCCGGTCTCCTCGTAGAGTTCGCGCAAGGCCGCCGGCAACGGATCCTCGCCCTTGTCGATGCCGCCCTGCGGCATCTGCCAAAGCCGGTCGGTATTCGACAGCTCGCTGTCCGGCTCGGCAATGCGCCGGCCGGCCCACACCAGGCCGGCGGCATTCAGCACCATGATCCCGACGCAGGGCCGATAGGGCAGATCCTGAGGCGCAACCTTGTTTTTCGACATGCTTTTCCTACCCTCGCTCCGGATCGCTCGCGACCGCCGAGATCGGCACGATCTCGATGCCGCGCTTGCGCGCTTCGCCTGCCCAGGACGCCACCGCATCGACAGTCACGTCAAAGGCGTTGCCGGTGCCGATGGCAAATCCCTTGGCGCGCGCCGTCCGCTCCAGTTCGTCCAGCTTGTTCAATATCGCGCTGCGCTCCTGGACAGCATCGATGATCGCATCGCCCGCCGCGAAAGGCACCGCGTTCTTCAGCGCGAACTCGGGAGCCAGGCTGCGCGCCGTCGAGCCGTCGTCGACATAGCCTATGCCGCGCTTGCCAAGCTCGGCCATCATCGCTTCCATCGCTTCCGGCGACGTCGAGAACCGCGCGCCCATGTAATTCATCACGGCAGTGTAGTTGGTGGTGCGCGACAGCGCCCAACGCAGGTTCTTGAGGTTCTCGTCGGCGCTTGCATCGACAGTCAATGTATTGCGGCCGGGATTGACGTTGGGGAAGTCGAAGGGCTCGAGCGGCACCTGCATGACGATCTCGTGGCCCTCGCGCCGTGCTTCCTGCATCCACCGGCCGATGCTGTTGCCCTGCGGTGCGAAGCCAAGCGTGATCTCCGGCGGCAGCCTGCCTATCGCCTGCTGCGTCCCGGTCTGCGACAGCCCCAGCCCGCCAATCACGATTGCCACGCGCGCGCCGCGTGCACCCGACCAGGCGCGGGCATAGACGTCGAACGGCCGCCGGCCGTCCGCTGCGCGGACCGGCAGCGGCCCGCTGGCGCTGTCTTCGATCAGCGCCCTGTCGGGGAGATGCGCGATGCGTTCGTTCTGGCTGACTGCTGATGGATCCCTGATGACGATGGCGCCGCTGTCGCCGGCCTGCGGATTGACCTTGATGATCGTCGGCCCACCATTGGAAGCTGGCGCCTTGTGCTGCGCTGCAGCCGGCGCGGCCGCAGGCACCGCCGGCTGGACCTCGGCAACCACTTCCGGCACGCGAAACGGCTTGTCGCGCCAGGCGATGCCGGCGGAGACCGCAACAACTGCGAGGACCCCGACGCTCGCCGCAACCGTGCCCTTGCGCAGCCATGGCGTCCGCGCAGCCGCCGGACGGCGCTTCGGCGCCTGTCCAAGAGGACGGTCGATTTCCTTGTCGATCTGCACCACGCCGTGCCCTGTGGCCTGGCGCATCGGCCCGAAAACCGGAAACGATTCTCGGAAAGCTCGATGCACGAATTCAAAAACTTAGAGCGTCCCTTGCGCGTCCGAACAGACGCCCGGCGCTCTACGCCTGCCCCGAATCAGACTGCCGGAACCTTGCGGTCCCGGCAGCATTGCATTGCCTCGTCGTGCAGGCCAGCTTTTCGCTGGCCGCCATTACTGCTGGTTCATCACGGCCTTGTCGGGATTCGGCGGGAAAGCCGGATCCGTCTTCTGGCCGCGGAGCAGTTCCAGCGCATATTGCAGTTGCAGGTCGTCCTTGGCTTCCGGCGGAACATAGGCTGCAGAGCCCGAGCCCTGGTCGCTCTCTTCGGCACCCTTGATGTGACCCTTGAGTTCCGACTCGCCACGGGTCACGTCGCGACCCTGCATGTCTTCCGGCAGCGGCTGGTCGACCTTGATATCGGGCGTGATGCCCTTGCCCTGGATCGATTTGCCCGACGGCGTGTAATACAGCGCCGTCGTCAGCCTGAGCGCGCCGTTCTCGGCCAGCGGGATGATCGTCTGCACCGATCCCTTGCCGAAGGACTGCGTGCCAACCACCGTGGCGCGGCGCAGGTCCTGCAGCGCGCCGGCGACGATTTCAGACGCGCTCGCCGAGCCGCCATTGATCAGCACGATCAGCGGCTTGCCGTCGATGTCATCGCCCGCGCGCGAGTCGAACCGGGTGATGTCCTTCGGATCGCGGCCGCGGGTCGAAACGATCTCGCCACGGTCGAGGAAGGTGTCGGAGACGCTGACCGCCTGGTCGAGCAGGCCGCCCGGATTGAGGCGGAGGTCGAGAACGTAGCCCTTGAGCTTGTCGTCGGGCACCTGCTTCTTGATGTCGGCAATCGCCTTCTGCAGATCGTCGAAGGTTTTCTCGGTGAACGAGGTGATCTTCATGTAGCCGACGTCGTTTTCGACCCGGTACTTGACCGCCTTCACCTTGATGATGTCGCGCATGATCGACAGCTCGATCGGCTTGTCCGCGCCCTGGCGCAGGATCGTCAGCTTGATCGGTGTGTTGACCAGGCCGCGCATCTTCTCGACGGCGTCGTTCAGCGTCAGGCCGCGAACCTCTTCGCCATCGATCTTGGAGATGTAGTCACCGGCCAGCACACCGGCCTTGGACGCCGGCGTATCGTCGATCGGCGTGATCACCTTGACCAGCTCGTTCTCCATCGTCACCTCGATGCCGAGGCCGCCGAACTCGCCCTTGGTCTGGACGCGCATGTCCTTGGCGGCTTCAGCGTTGAGATAGGAGGAGTGCGGATCGAGTGAGGTCAGCATGCCATTGATGGCATTCTCAATCAGCGACTTCTCGTCCGGCGGGGTCACATACTGGCCACGCACCCGTTCGAAGATATCGCCGAAGATGGCGAGCTGGCGATAGGTTTCGGAACCTGCCGCATTGGCCGCAGTGCCGGCCGCTCCATAGACCACGCTCATTGCCGTGGCCCCCATCAGCGCTCCGGCAAGCAGAAGCGACAGTTTACGCATCATTTCATGTCCTTCCAGAGGTGCGGTCCGCCCACCATGGGGCCGGATCGACGGGTTTTCCATCTTTTCGGAACTCGACATAGAGCTCCGGCGTCGCATTTGCATTGTCAGAGGCTGAGGTGCTCGCCACCCTCGCCTCTCCCATCGCACCGATCGGTTCGCCTGCTAGTACGGACTGACCCGGCGCGACGCTGATTCTGCTCATCCCCGCCAAGACGACATGATAGCCGTCGCCGGCATTGAGGATCAAGAGTTGACCATAGGAGCGGAAAGGCCCCGCATAAAGAACGCTTCCATCCGCCGGAGCGGTTACGATGGCTCCCGATTGTGTCGCAACCATGTCCCCAAGCATGGTTCCGCCGATCCCGTCATCGGCGCCAAAGCGGCGTTTGATGCGCCCGGCGACGGGCAGCGAAACTTGCCCCTGAAGCACCGAAAACGGAGCAGAAGCAATCAGTTGGTTGGCCTCCGGAACGACCGCGACGATCGGTTCGTTGGCCGCTTTTGCCGCCGCCTCTGCGGCTTTTCTGGCGGCTTCCGCATCGGCGGCTTTCCGGGCTGCCTGCTTGTCCAGCGAGGCGATCAAATCTTTGAGACTTTCCGCCCTGGCGGCCAGTTCGGCCGCATTTTTGGTCTCGTCGGCCAGCGCGACTTCGGATTCCGAGCGCAGCCGGCCCTTGGCCTCGAGCAGCAGGTTGAGCCGTTCCTTCTCTCCCGCCTGGGCGGTCATCGCCGTGGCCAGCCGGTCGCGTTCGGCCTCGATCGAGGCAACGATCCGCGACAATTCCTTGAGATCGGCCATCAGGATCTCGGTTTCCGAACGCAGTTCCGGCACCACGGCGCCGAGCAGGATGGCGCTGCGCACCGACGACAGCGCATCTTCCGGCTTGACCAGGATCGCCGGCGGCGGATTGAGCCCCATGCGCTGCAGCGCGCCCAGCACCTCGGCCAGAACCGCCTTGCGCATGTTGAGCGAGGTGCGGATGCCCGCCTCCTGCTCCTTCAGCCCCTCGAGCTTGGCGGCGATGTCCTCGATGTCCTGTCCGAGCTTGCGTTCGGTCTTGGCGGACTGGATCAGGGCTGCGGTGATGGAGGCGTGATCCTTCTTCACCTGCGCGATTTCCGCGACCAGCTTTTCGCGCCGCTCGGCCGAAACCTTGATGTCGCGGGCAACGCTTTCGAGCTCCGAACGAGTCCGCTCGGGGTCTGCAGCAGGCACTGGATCCTGGGCCGCGGCAGCGCCGCAGGCGAGCGCAAGCAGCCCCGCCGCAGCAACGCCACGGCATGGCCGAAGCCACGCCCCCAGGGGAAATTTCCGCGCCATCAGATGATCCGGTTGTAGGCTTGCGATTCTAGCGGCGGCATCGTTAACGAACCATCAACCATGCCGGTCCGGTACGGCCGTTCGGGAGACTTGACCAGCCATTTTGTCGAATTCCGGGCGTTCACGCGCGATGATAGGGATGCCCTGAAAGAATGGTCGCCGCGCGATACAGCTGCTCGCCGAGCATGATCCGCACCATCTGGTGCGGCCAGGTGGCGGCGCCGAACGAAATCAGCAGGTTGGCTTCGTTGCGCAGGGCCTCGTCATGACCGTCCGGACCGCCGATGGCGAGCATCAGGCCGCGCTGGCCACCATCGCGCAGGGTGGCGATCTTGTCGGCGAATTGTTGTGAGGACAGGTTCTTGCCACGCTCGTCGAGCAGGATGAGCGCCGTGCCCGGCGCCATCTGGCCGCGCAGCTTGTCGGCCTCCTCGCGGCGCCGCTCGTCGACGTCGCGCCCGCGGCTCTCGGCAATCTCGGTGACGCCGGAAAAATCGAAGCCAAGTGCCCCGCCGCTCTTCGAGAACCGATCGAGATAGCGGTCCGCAAGTTCCTTCTCGGGGCCGGCTTTCATACGGCCCACGGCATGTATCGCTACCTTCATCCCCGACGTCTAGCGCATCGACCGGAAAATCGGAATCGAATTTCCGTTGATGCGTCGACCCGGTTCAGGCTGCTGGAACGTCCCCGCGCGCCCGGCGGACGTGCGGAGCGCCAGCATCAGTGAACCGTTTCCTCCTCGAGATCCGGGGCCTGCCACATCTTCTCGATGTTGTAGAACTCACGGATTTCGGGCCGGAAGATATGGACGATGATATCGCCTGAATCGATGAGCACCCAGTCGGCACCCGACAGCCCCTCGACGCGGGCATTGCCGAGACCGGCATCCTTGAGCGCCTTGAGGAGGTGGTCGGCCACCGCCGCGACATGACGGTGCGACCGGCCCGAGGCAACGACCATGTAGTCGCCCAGGCTCGATTTGCCCTGAATGTCGATGGAGACGATTTCTTCGGCCTTGGAGTCTTCCAGACTGGCAAGGACTGTCTTGATGGCACGGGCAACGGCGTCGAATTCGCCTATCCCGGCCGGCGAAGGCAGGATTTCCGCCTTCTTCCGAAGTGCTGTTCTCAGTGTCTTCCCTTTCCGACAGCAACAACCAAATCACCGTGGACTCACGATGACACCATTTAGATAGGCAGAGTTGGGCAACAGTTTCAAGACAAAGGCTTGAGATCGTGGACCGCCGGCCTCCCGAAGCGTCCGGCGAAAGTGCCGTCAGGGCTCCAGGCTGGGCGGGACCTGCGCCGCCATCGGCGCAAAACTGCCGGCGTCGCTGGCCGGCACTGCCCGGCTGATGCGCAGCCGCCAGAGTACGAAAACGGTGTAGGCGGCGGCAATGGCGATCGCCACATACATGAACGCGTGGGTTCCATGGACGGCGGTCAGGATGGTTCCGAGCCCAGGTACGACGAAGCCGGACAGCGACCAGGCAAACAGCATGCTGCTCGACAGCGCCACGAGGTCGTCCTTGCTGGCGCGGTCCGACGCATGGGCGTTGGCCAGCGAATAGATCGACTCGCTGGCTCCGCTCCAGACGATGTAGATGCAGACCATCAGCGCAAGCGTGCTGCCGTCGAACCGGCTTGCCGCAACGCCCGCGATCACCACCAGGAGGCTTGCCACCACAAGGACATAGCGCCGGTCGGTGCGGTCGGAAATCCAGCCGAACGGGATCTGGAACAGCAAGGTGCCGAGCGGCATGGCAAACAACAGCGTCGCCACCTGCTGCTGGCTCAGGCCGATAGCTGTGGCATGGATCGGCGCAAAGCCGGCGATCATCATCGACAGGCCGCCGACCGCCAGCATACCGGCGACGCCGACAGGCGAAATGCGCCAGGCGCGCGCCAACGCCACCGACGCGGCCTGCGGCGCCGGTGGCTGGCGCAACCGGGTCAGCCCCACCGGCAGGATCGAGATGGCGCTGAAGACGATGCCCAGCAGCGGCGCCTGCGCGCTGCCGAGATCGACAAGGCCAAGCAGGAACGACCCGACGCCGAGACCCACGACATAGGACACGTAGAAGATCGCCATGACGCGGCCGCGGATGCTGTTGCCGACGGCATCGTTGAGCCAACTCTGCGAGACAATGAACAGGCCGCAGATCGAAAAGCCGTAGAGCACGCGCGATGCGATCCACAGGACAGGCAACACGCCCGCCCCGATCGTCGCGTTGGACAGCACGATCAGAGCCGAGAACACCATGTAGGCGCGGGCATGGCCGACGCGGCGCACCAGCGAGCCGGTGAGCAGGCAGCCGGCAAGCCCGCCGGCGGAAAGCCCGGTCAGGATCGTCCCGGCCCATGTCGGCGCATAGCCGGCAGCGCCCAGGCTGACCGGAATGTAGGCGAACATCAACCCGTTGCCGATCGCCACGAGCGCCATCGCGACGATGACGCCGGCGACCGCGATTGCGGGCTGGTGCGCCTCGCCCTGATCTTCCGCTGGTTGGTGGCCGGCCTGATGTTGCATGGCGTCAGCTTCGCCGGCCTTTCTGGCCTGCGAAGCTGCAAATGCGACATTTGCAGCACTGGCCTTGCCAAATCGTCGGGCTGGCTCAAGCCGCAGGGCGATTTTGGCCCGGCGACTATTCATGCAAAAGGCCTCCCGACAGCATCGCCATCAAGTGACGCTGCGGCGCCTGGTGCATAACGCCCGCGTCTCATGCCTGGAAAGCCCCAAGACCCCGGTACAGAAAGTCATCTGGTTCGTCGCAAGCCACTTCGCCCGTGACATCGATCTCGGCGAGGCGGCAAATGTGCTGGCCAAGGGCGCGCCAGGCGCAGGGTAGGCGCTCAGGACTTGTGCTTCGCCGTGCCGTTGCGCAAAGCCGTCGACGACAGCAGCGAGCGCGGTCCGTGGATGAAGGTCCAGGCCGGGGCCTTCATCCGCGCCAGGCGCGGCGCGTCGCCCTCGTCGACGCGGGCATGGTCGAAGGTCTTGGCGACCACCGACGACAGGAACGACAGCGTTGCGCCCGGCCGGTCGATGACAGCGATGGGGAAGGTCGTGACGATCTGGCGCCAGCGCTGCCAGTGGTGGAAATCGCGCAGATTGTCGGCGCCCATGATCCAGACGAAATCGACGCCCGGGTTGCGCGCCTTGATCAGCGAAAGCGTGTCGGCGGTGTAGCGCACATTGTGGCTCGCCTCGAAGGCGGTCACCTTGATGCGCGGATCCCTGGCGATCTGCTCCGACAGCTCGATGCGCCTGGCGAGCGGCGCGAGCTCGCGTGTGCTTTTCAGCGGATTGCCGGGCGTGACCATCCACCACAGCTGGTCGAGTTGCAGGCGGCGCATGGCAATCTCGGCAACCAGGCCATGGCCGGCATGCGGCGGATTGAACGACCCGCCGAACAACCCGACCTGCATGCCCTTCATCGCATGCGGCATGCGCAGGTATTGCGCAGCTACACCCTCCCCCTTGTGGAGAGGGTCGATCCGCGCAGCGGAGCGGGGTGGGGGTACCTCAGAAGTCAGTTTGTTACCCCCACCCGGCTCGCTTTGCTCGCCACCCTCCCCACAGGGGGGAGGGTAATCCCCATCACGGCCTGAGCTGGCCGCTGCCGCGCACGCGGTACTTGAACGAGGTCAACTGCTCGACGCCGACCGGGCCCCGCGCATGCATCTTGCCGGTGGCGATGCCGATCTCGGCGCCCATGCCGAACTCGCCGCCGTCAGCAAACTGCGTCGAGGCGTTGTGCAGCAGGATCGCCGAGTCGATCTCGTTGAAGAAGCGCTCGACGGCCTTCGCATCCTCGGCGAGGATCGCCTCGGTATGATGCGAGGAAAAGGTCTCGATATGCTCGATGGCGCCCGAGACCCCATCGACCAGCTTCACCGAAATGATGGCGTCGAGATATTCCGTCACCCAGTCGGCGTCCGTCGCGGGCTTGGCATCGGCAAAGGCGGCAAGCACCTCTTCGTCGGCATGAACCTCACAGCCCGCCTTGCGCAGCGCTTCGAGAACCGGCACCAGATGGGTCGCGGCAACCGCACGGTCGACCAGCAGCGTCTCGGCGGCGCCGCAGATGCCGGTACGCCGCATCTTGGCGTTGACGGCAATGGCAACCGCCATGTCGAGCTTTGCCGACCTGTCGATATAGAGATGGCAGATGCCCTCGAGATGGGCAAAGACCGGCACCCGCGCCTCGGTCTGCACGCGCTCGACAAGGCTCTTGCCGCCGCGTGGGATGATGACGTCGAGATTGCCCGACAGGCCCTTGAGCATTTCGCCGACGGCGGCGCGGTCGGCCAATGGCACCAGCTGGATCGCGTCCTCGGGCAGCTTCGCCGCCTTGAGGCCCTCGACCAGGCAGGAATGGATAGCCAGCGACGAATTGAGCGAATCCGAGCCACCGCGCAGGATTACCGGATTGCCCGCCTTGAGGCACAGTGCGCCGGCATCGGCGGTCACATTGGGGCGACTTTCATAGATCACGCCGATGACGCCGAGCGGCGTCCGCACGCGCTCGATATGCAAGCCGTTGGGGCGATCCCATTCGGCGATAACCTCGCCGACAGGATCGCGCAGATCGGCGATCGCGCGGATACCGTCGGCCATGTCGCGGATGCGGCCAGGCGTCAGTTTCAGCCGGTCCATGAAGGAACCGCTCAAGCCGGCTTCCTCGCCGTTCTTCACGTCGATGGCATTGGCGTCGAGGATATCGTCCTCGCGGCGCAGGATGGCGTCGGCCATGCCGATCAGGGCGGCGTGCTTGCGCTCGGCGCTGGCGATGGCGAGTGGACGCGCCGCAGCCCGGGCCTTGCGGCCGATCTCGGCCATCAGCTGTGCCGTGTCCTGGCTTTCATGCGCCTTCAGCATGTCCTCACCCTTCCGCCTGCATCTCGACCGTTTCCGCGTGGCTCACCACCAGATCGTCGCGATGAATCATCGCCGAGCGCGCCTCATAGCCGAGCACGGTCTCGATTTCCGTCGTCTTCAGCCCAGCGATCCTTACGGCATCCGCTGCGTCATAGGCAACCAGTCCGCGCGCGATCTCACGGCCCTCCGGCGACAGGATCGCCACCGTGTCGCCACGCGAGAAATTGCCGCTGACCAGCTTCACGCCGGCCGGCAGCAGCGATTTGCCGGAAAGCAGCGCGCCCACGGCACCCGCATCGACCGTCAACCGTCCCGCAGGCTCCAATTGACCGGCGATCCAGGTCTTGTAGCCTTTCACCGGATTGCCGCTCGGGCGAAACAAGGTGGAGCGTTCGCCGCGTTCGATCGCCATCAGCGGCGACAGCCGCGTGCCGGCAGTGATGATCATCGCCGTACCTGCCGCGGTGGCAATCTTGCCGGCGTCGATCTTCGTCCGCATGCCGCCGCGCGACAGTTCGGAGGCGGCTCCCCCGGCCATAGCCTCGATATCGGGCGTGATACGGTCGACGACCGGGATGAATTTCGCGTTCGGGTCAAGCGCCGGCGGCGCAGTATACAGGCCATCGATGTCCGACAGCAGCACGAGCAGGTCAGCGCCCATCATGGTCGCCACGCGCGCGGCGAGCCGGTCATTGTCGCCGTAGCGGATTTCGCTTGTCGCCACCGTATCGTTTTCATTGATGACCGGCACGGCCTTCATCTTGAGCAGCGTCGAGATGGTGGCCCGCGCGTTGAGATAGCGGCGGCGCTCCTCGGTGTCGCCGAGGGTGACGAGGATCTGGCCCGACTTCAGCCCCTTGCGGGCAAGCTCTTCCGCCCAGGCGCTGGACAGCGCGATCTGGCCGACGGCCGCCGCCGCCTGGCTTTCCTCGAGCTTCAACGCGCGCTTGCCGAGGCCAAGGATGGTGCGGCCGAGCGCGATCGCGCCCGAAGAAACGACCAGCACATCGGCGCCGGCCTCGGACAGCGCCGCGATGTCGTCAGCCATCGAAGCCAGCCATTGGCGCTTGAGGCCGGTCGAACGGTCGACCAAAAGCGCCGAGCCGATCTTGACGGTGATCCGCTTGTAGGTCTTCAGCGAAGGGATCGTCATGACGTCTGCCTACTTCGTCCAGCGCGCATCGGAAGGCGCGACGTCGCCGCTTGCCTGGCGCGCTTCCTCAACGATGCTCATCAAGGCGCGCAGCGTCTCTTCGATGCCCTCGCGGGTAACAGCCGAAAGCAGGATCGGTGCACGTCCGGCCGCGCGCTTCAGCGATGCCACCTTCTTCTTGCGCTCATCCGCGTCCAGCGTGTCGACCTGGCTCAGCGCCACGATCTCGATCTTGTCGGACAGGCCATGGCCATAGGCCTCGAGCTCGCGGCGAACGGTCTTGTAGGCCTTGCCGACATTTTCTTCCTGCGCCGAAACCAGATGCAGCAAAACGCGCGTGCGCTCGACATGGCCCAGGAAGCGGTCGCCGATGCCGACTCCCTCATGCGCACCTTCGATCAGGCCGGGAATGTCGGCGATGACGAATTCGCGCGCGTCGATGCGGGCGACGCCGAGACCCGGATGCAGCGTGGTGAAGGGATAGTCGGCGATCTTCGGCTTGGCCGCTGTGACCGAGGCGAGGAAGGTCGACTTGCCGGCATTGGGCAGGCCGACGAGGCCCGCGTCGGCGATCAGCTTCAGCCGCAGCCAGACCCACATCTCCTGGCCTTCGAGACCGGGATTGGCGCGCCGCGGCGCCTGGTTGGTCGAGGTCTTGAAATGCTGGTTGCCGAAGCCGCCATTGCCGCCCTTGGCGAGCAGATAGCGCTGCCCGATCTGGGTCAGGTCGCAGATCAGCGTCTCGTTGTCTTCTTCATAGACCTGCGTGCCGACAGGCACTTTCAGGATGATGTCGGAGCCCTTGGCACCGGTCATGTTGCGGCCCATGCCGTGCACACCGGTCTGCGCCTTGAAATGCTGCTGGTAGCGATAGTCGATCAGCGTGTTCAGGCCGTCGACGACCTCCAGCCAGACGTCGCCGCCACGGCCGCCGTCGCCGCCATCCGGCCCGCCGAACTCGATGAACTTTTCGCGCCGGAACGACACCGCGCCCGCGCCACCGTTGCCGGAGCGGATGTAAACCTTGGCCTGGTCGAGAAATTTCATCGGACTGTTCGTCTCTTGCTGTTATTTGGTTGTTTCAGCGACCCTGCCATAGCGCAAGGCGCGGCGAAGGGCGAGTGCGGATTGGACGGCGCCTGGAATGACGGGAGAATTGGCGATGAAATTGGTCACCTACAACACGCAGTACGGTGTCGGCCGCGACGGCCGCTACGATCTCGGGCGCATCGCCGCTGCCGTCGATGGCGCAGATATCGTGGCGCTGCAGGAGGTGACCCGCAACTTCATGCGCAACGGCATGGCCGACATGGTCGAGGGGCTCACCCGGCTTCTGCCTGACTATTTCCACGTCTACGGCGTTGCCATGGACATCGACTTCGGCATGCTCGGCGACGACGGCAAGCCGGCCAACAAGCGTTTGCAGTTCGGCAACATGGTGCTGTCGCGCTGGCCGATCGTGTCGTCGCGCAACCTGCTTTTGCCGCGCACCAGGCGCCTCAACCGCGGCAACCTGCAACGCGCCGCACTCGAAGCGCTGGTCATGGCGCCCACCGGTCCCTTGCGCGTCTATTCGGTGCATCTCGACCACGTCAATCTTGAAGAGAGGATGGCGCAGATCCGCCACCTCAAGGAGCGGGTCTACGCCTATCCGATGGAAGGCGGCGCCCTCACGGGCGCTGTCGAATACGGTTTCCCCGAGCTCCCCTGTCCCGAGGAATTCGTATTGATGGGCGATTTCAACATGACGCCCGGCTCGCCCGAACATCTTGCCCTGACCGGCGCGCCCGATCCTGTCGAAGGCGCGCAAATCGTGCTGCATCACCCCGTCGACGCCTATGCGCTGGCCGGCGGCGTTGCGGAAGGGTCGGTCTCCTGGACCGACGCGACCCCTTCGCAGCCTGGCCGCCTCATCGACTATGCCTTCGTCCACGCCAACCTGGCCGAAAAGGTCAGATCCGTGCGCATCGACGCCGAAGCCGAAGGCTCCGACCACCAGCCGGTCTGGCTCGAGCTGGCCTGAGCGCATGACCCCGAAAATCGGAAGCGATTTTCGGGAAGGATCATGCGCCGACTCAAAGTGCTACAGCGTCCTTTGCGCGTCCGATTGGACGCGCGGCGCTGTAGGCATCTCAGCTGCGCGCCCACGACCTCAGGCTCGCCCAGGTCTTGCGGTCGAGCCGGTAGCGCTCGACCGGCACCTGGCCGGCGACGATCGAATTCAGCATGCCCTGCCCGGCATACTGGAAGCCGCACTTGTGGATGACCCGCCGCGACGACGGGTTGATCACCCGGCACGAGACGTTGAGCACATTGACGTCGGTTGCGCGGAACGCCAGGTCGACCAGCGCATGCGCCGCCTCGGTGGCGTAGCCGCGCTTCCAGTAGGGCTCGCCGATCCAATAGCCGAGTTCAAGGCCACGGTCGGTGAAGTTGAGCCCGGCCGATCCGACGAAAGCACCGCTGTCGGCAAGAGTGATCGCATAGACGACGCCGCCACGCTGCGCCCGCGCCATCGACAGGAAGGCACGCGCCTCGGCTTCGCCGTAAGGGTGCGGCATGCGCGACAGCATCTCGGCGACATGCCGGTTGTCGGCGAGTTCCACCAGTTCGGCGATGTCGTCCTCATGCGGCGGACGCAGGACCAGCCGCTCGGTCAGCAATATCGGGCAGTCGATCGACAGCCTTTCGTCTTCGCTGTCTTCCTTCTCGGCAACCATGTAAAAATCCTCCAGGAAAAATGAAAAGGGGAGATGGAAACCCATCTCCCCTGATCCTTTTCCTGGCTTGGCCAGACACCGGTTCCCGAGATGGGGCGCCGGTGTTGTAGTGCGGAACCGGCTACTCCGCGGCCTTGAGAATCGGATTAACCGATACGTAGGTTCGGCCATTGGCTTTTTTGGCGAACGCGACGGCGCCGGCTTCAAGAGCAAAAAGGGTATGGTCCTTGCCCATCCCGACGTTGACGCCAGGATGCCAGGTGGTGCCGCGTTGACGGATGATGATGTTGCCCGGAATCACGGCTTCGCCGCCGAACTTCTTCACGCCAAGGCGCTTCGACTCTGAATCGCGACCGTTGCGCGACGAACCGCCAGCTTTTTTATGTGCCATGGATGTTCTCCTTCAGTCGCTCTGATTACTCTGATTCCGCGACGGCTGCAGCCTTTTTCGGCGCTGCCTTCTTCGCGGGCTTTTCTGCAGCTGCGTCAGCTGCGGCTTCGGCCTTCACAGCCGCCTTCTTCGAAGGCTTCGCACCGCCGGTCAGGATCTCGGAGATCCGGACAGTGGTGTGATGCTGGCGATGACCGCGCGCACGGCGCGAGTTCTGGCGGCGGCGCTTCTTGAAGGCGATGACGGTCTTGTTGCGGCCGTGCTCGACGACTTCCGCCGTCACCACTGCGCCAGCCACGAAGGGCGCGCCGATCTCGGCGTTGTCGCCTTCGCCGACGGCGAGCACTTCAACGAATTCCACGGTGTCGCCGGCTGCGCCGACGAGCTTCTCAACCTTGATCACATCATTGGCGGCGACGCGGTACTGCTTGCCGCCCGTTTTGATGACTGCGAACATTTTATGCCTTTCGCTGTTCGGTCGGCCTTGTTGAACTGCCTGGGCGGTTCGGCCGTCTTTTTGTCAGTCGTTACGGGTTCAAAGCAAACGGCGCAGAGAATTCTCCACGCCGATTGCAGGGGGTCCCGTAACCGAAGGTTGCCATGGAGTCAAGGCGAACACGCCTGGTGCCGCGAGATTAGCCGGCGCGTCGGCCAGCCACGCGGATTGATCGGTCATTGGCAGGATGGGAAGCGCGCGCCCTGCAAAAGGGCGATGGCGGAGAGGGAGGGATTCGAACCCCCGATGGGCTTGCACCCATGCCGCATTTCGAGTGCGGTGCATTCGACCACTCTGCCACCTCTCCGCGGTCGTGATCGGCCGTTACCGGCGCGGCGTGTAGATAACGGCTGATTGAGGATCGCACAAGGCCAAATGTGGGACTTGCCTCACATCTTTTTTCCATGCCGCCAAACGGACGAGAAGCGCCATCGAAGGCAGCACCGAATACGGCATGGCAGCAAGCCCGTCGCAGGCTCGAATCCTGGCGCCCGGCCGTGACTTTGTGTCTGTTGCACGCGGCTGCTCAGCGCGGCTGGGTGCTTTCCCGAGGTCGTGGCGCGCGGGACCGGCCATGCTCCCTGATGGCCGAGGCGCATGCCTCCAGATAGGCATAGCCGTATCTCAGGTCCGGCTCGAGATAGGCGCCTTCGCCCCATTCGTTCCAGGCGTTGATGAAAACCATCTGCTCGCCCGGGGGATTTGCCGCGGCGCGCGACATGGAATGCGACAGCCACTGCTCAAACAGCTGCGGCGTCGAACCATGGTAGATCTGCGCCGAGTTGGGCCGGCGCGCGCTGTTGTCCCATGACGGCATGACGCCAGGATGCACCACCGCTTCGACTGCCGGCTTGGCGGTTTCGACCGCGACCACATCCGCATAGCTGCGAATGCGGCCGCCATCCCTGAACCGGGAGACGTTCAGCTGCTTTTCGATATTGGCCGTGAACATGCAGTGCGGCGGGAATTCCGAAAGTGCGTCGAAGCCCAATTCCTGATGGCCAGTGAAGTCAAAGGAGTTGGTGGCAATGAGATAGATGCCCGGATATCCCAGCTTCGTCATTTCATCGCGCCACCGCGCGATCGTCGCCTTGATGTCCGGGAACAGCCCAGCGCGGTAAATTGTCAGGACTGGCTTGCCATCGACCTTCAGATAGCGCGGATCGCGGAAGTATTTGTCGAGTCCGTGAATGACCGCAATGTCGTCCTCCGGCGAATGCCGTTGGGCCACGAGCACATCCTGCTCACGTCCTGACCAGCGCCTCGACCATGTCTCGTTCGCCCAGCACAGGCAAAATGGCAGATCGAGCTCGGCTGTCCGCAGATAGTGATCCAACGGCCCTTCGAGCAGACGCCGGCCTCCGAACCAGTAGAAATGAAAGCAGAAGGCGGAAATGCCGTAGAGCTTGGCGAGTTCGACCTGGCGATGCATGACATCCGGCACGCGCAGGTCGTAATAGCCGAGTTCGTCGGGCAGACGAGGCTGATAGTGCCCCTCAAACACCGGAAATGCCCGCGCGACGTTGCGCCACTCGGTGAAGCCTTTGCCCCACCATTCGTCGTTTTCTGGAATCGGATGAAACTGCGGAAGGTAGTAGGCAATCAGGCGAACATCGCCCGGCGTGGCCTGCTGGGGCGCGAATGGCCCATAGTCGGCCACCGGGTAGCGCCCTTGCGCGTTGTCGACATAGCAATCATACAAGCGGCCGTCGTCGCCCCGCCATGACCCTCGACGAATGGTGCGGCGCAAGGCCGCCCACAGCTTGCGTGTCCATGACGTCTGCTCGCGCCATGGCCGCCCGGGCGATTGACTCATGGGCTCTTTCCGAAATCGTCGAGTGGCCCGGCATGCAGGCCGCGTATGAAGCCCAGCAGCTTGGAACGGCGCGCACTGCTGAAAAGGACCTGAGGCTGCAGCAGCTTCAGCCAGGTACGATGACGCTCCGCCTGAACGTCCAGCGGCAACTTGTGTTTGCCCATGACATAGACCAGGGACCTGCCCATCGCCTCGCCCTTGATACGCCCCGACTCCAGCGTGCGCAGGCTTGAGCGACCTTCGGCGTGATCAACGACAGCGCCTGCGGCCAGGCGAAGTTCAACGCCCGCCTGTCGCAGTCGCAAGCTGATGTCATCGTCCTCGTGGAACAGGAATATCTCGGAGTCAAAGCCTCCGACCTGTTCGAAATGCTGACGCCGGATAAGAATGCAGGCGCCGTGCAGTACCGGAATGACGCAATCTTTTTCCGGTGGCGCGCCCTGCCAGCTCTCGGACACGGACAGCAATCTGGAGCGCTTGCGGAAACGGCGCCGAGATCCCGAATAGAAGCGCGGATTGAAAGCTGCGTTGGGATAAGCGACAGCCGCAGCAACCAGCGCCTCGATCGCTCCAGGCTCGAAGCGAAGGTCAGGATTGACGATCAGCAGCAGGGCGCCGCTGCCAGCTCGCGCGCCAATGTTGCAGGCGCTGCCATAGCCGACATTCCTGCCAATCTGGATTGCGCGCGCGCCCGCAGCTTCGGCGATCGCCAGCGATCCGTCCGAACTCGCATTGTCGACAACGATGATGTTGACCCAGGCGGGTACGCTGCGAAGCAGCGCATCGAGAACCATCGCACTGTTGTGCGTGACGACGACAAGATCCAGATTAACCTTCATTGCCCCGATCGACTCTTGCACCTGCGCATAAGTCGCCACTAAATCATCGCAATTGGCGATGTCGCTAGCCGGTTTGCCTCGAAATATTCCATGTATTTTTGGCGGTATGCATCATACGAAATCGCAACGTTAGAATACCTGCTGATTTCCAACAACTTTTCGACATCCATGTCCACGTCCGTTGGAATGCTACTTGCTTCCACATATGGGATGCTCATCGCTTTTGCCATCTCCAACGTTCGCGAATCGTGCGCTATGAGCGTAGCGTGCGTACCGGCAAGAATTGATGCGATCGTTCCATGAATGCGCGTTCCCACGCAGAAGGTGCGCGCTTTCATTGCGGAGATCCAACTCTCATAGTTGAAATAGAACAACCCATGCGCCTTGAGAAAGCGAATTGTTGCATCCACACTTCCGGCACCATAGACACCCTGTACAGCTTCGTACGCTTTCTCCGCTAACTTATGTTCTTCAACTAGGTCCAACGCCAATACGATATCTGGATGCTCTGACTGCAATAGCAGATCGTAATCATGCTTGAACGCCTGCTGATACATAAACTTCTGAAGTCCGACCGCTTGCTGATATCCATGACGAGTGCCATGAACTACTGTTCTCGCCGTTGACGCCCTCTGGGTAAATTCGATCCCACTTGACCCGGCCAACAAAAGTGAAGGGCAACCCACCGGAACCGCATTCTTGATGCCAAAGTGCTCCAAGACGTCACAGGTAAACTCCCCTCTTGCTGCAATACTGACTGAACGCTCAGCCACCACCTTAAGGAGCCGCAAAGTTCCGGGCTTGATGCGCGGGTACACCATGTCCATCGAAGCCTGCGCCCCGACCCCAACCAAGAAAACCGCCATGTCAGAGCGTTCTATCCGGTCGGCCAACCAACCAAAGTCGTCATATTCATTAATCCAATTGGCAACAGCGAGCACAAGCGCATCGCATCCCTCCAATTCCCTCTCGGGAAGCGAGAATGGAATAGGCGACGTCCGTCCCAATAGACGGCAAAGCGCTTCCGTAAACATCATGTTTCCGGAGTTTAGTCCTAGATCGTCCAGCGCCCCAGCCACGGTCGTACTAGCCGTCCACGCGCCGATTTGACGAATACCGGCAACTTGAACATTGCTATACATTACTAACTCCCGACATGGGTACTTTGCACTTCAGATTTTTCTTGAATACATCCACATAGAATCTAGATAATTTTTCTATATCAAACCGCTTTGAAACTACTCTTGCTTCAAGGACTGCCTGGGCATAAATGTCTGGATCCGTCAGATATCCTTCTACAATGCCGGCCATTTCATCGACCATCGACTCCGGCGCACTCCTAAATGAAACAAGGCCACCTGGTTGGACCTTCGAATCACCCATAACATACGCAATTTCTCCAATGTCGGTACTTGCGACCGGCAAGCCTGCCTCGAAGCATTCCAAGAGAAACAGAGGAAAACTCTCGCCGGCATAGACGCTGGGGAATATCCCTAGATCAAAGCAAGCAAGGTAGTGCCTCGGGTTGTCTATGTGACCCAGGAACTTAATGAACCCTAGTTCACCATAAACCTTCCGCAGCGGTTCGACCATCGGACCATCGCCGATCAGAACCAGAAAGATGGGCGCTTCGCGACAGCTATTCAGTTTTATGCAAACCTCAATTGCCGTCCTCCAGCCCTTTTCTTCAATTGCGCGAGAACACAACACCATACAAAAGGCATCGCTAGGTATGCCATTCGCCTCCCTTAACGCAGCCCTTCGAATCAATGGATTCGACATAGGTGGCACGGCGTTGAAGCTTCGTTCAAACTTCGCCTCTGGAACACCTTTTTCAGACAGTATTTCCTTATTTTTTTGTGAAAGATACAGCCAGAGGTCTACATTTCTTTTCAAATAAGACACAAATTTTGACTTCAATATATGAGGAACTGTCTCATACCCGCCATGAAGAGACGAAATATAAGCTATATTTATTTCAATCCCAGCACGGTACAAATTGTATTCAACCGTGACATTGTGAGAGTTCAGGACCTCTATTCCATAACCATCGACAAATTCCTTGAAATGGGCCTTAACATCATCCCAATATACCACAGGAATATCTGGCCTTAACCGCCCCCTGATAGATCTATCACCCGGCTCCTGCCTCTCCATGACGAGATAAGTGACGTGATGTCCAAGCCCCTTTAGCTCATTGGCCAACTCTACCGGGACCACCTCGCCGCCGCCGACAGCGAAACTGTGAGCGGCAATGCAAATCCGAAGTGGTTGCGATTTATTGGCTGCAGAACCTGCTCCGAGCATATTCGGCATCAACTCATCAAATGAATGCTGCGGAAAATAGACGGCCAGCATGCGGGTATGCGCCTCGGCAGCCTCATCTCCCAAACAGTACTCTCGCCTCAAATCATCAAGAATCATTTGATGCTCAAGAAGATGCCGATCAGTAAAAAATGAACTTCGAGAAGCGCTATGTGAATTAACACGGAAGAACGATCTAGCATCCTTACAATAGGAAAGGACACCCCCTCGTAACACCAAGGAATAGAAATACCAATCCCCTGCAAACTTGTACTCACATAGCCGTAACTTCTCTTTCTCTGTCAGGATTGGCCTCCTAAACACTGCACCAGAAACGTTCGGGATAATATTCTTTATCGCAAAATCCCAGGAAAATACTCTCCAAGCAGGATTTAGTTTTGAGACGCCCCAAGAAGAACAGCGAAGACCATCATAGTAAGAATCAAGGTCTGTACGGGGCCTCCCATCAGGGTCGATACATTTGATGCGCCCATAGGCAATCATTACGTCCTCGCGCTCGAACGCAGGACGTATTTCCTTCAGAAACCCCTCGTCTGCACTGTCATCAGTTTCAGCAATCCACACAAGGTCATAGCTGGCGAGCTCCATTCCCACGATCCACTGCCGAAAGACGGACCCGGAATTAACCTTATTTGCAATGATTCTATAGGGAATACGTGATGCACTAAGAAGCGATTCCGCGACTGCCACGCTGTCATCATCTGAAGCGTCGTCGATGAAAATGATCTCATCCGGCGGCGAACTCTGATTCAGAATCGATGCTATCCGCTCGGGAAGAAAGCGAGCATGATTGTAGCACGGAAGGATAGCCGATAGCCCATGATGCCGAGGATTGCCCCCAGAATGCGAAGAGGACTGCGCCAGCACTTTCCCCTCTAAGCTATCTCGGATGGCCTGCAGCCAAGCATAGCCGTACTTCGCGTCCGGTTCGAGGTAAGCGCCCTCTGCCCATTCATTCCACGCGTTGATAAAAACGAACCGCTGACCCTCAGAGTGTTTTGCGGCGCATTCAATTGAGTATGTCAGCCACTTGCCGAACAATTCTGGCGTGGCACCGTGAAAAATGTGCCCGTCATATGGTCGGCGCGCACTATTGTCCCAAGTAGGCATTACACCGGGATGGACCACTCCTGGGAATCTTTGCTTTGTGGCTTCCCAACCCACCAATGACTGGTAGCTATAGACATAACCACCACTGCGCACAGTGGCCAAGTCAAGGCGATCTTGGAGTTGTTCCGCCTGCACGCTGTGTGGCGGAAACTCAGACAGCGCGTCAAAGCCATCTGCCGCATAATCGCTGTATGCGAACGAATTCGTCGCGATCAGATAAAGCCCCGGATAGCCCATCTTCCCGGCTTCCTCACGCCATCTGGCCACGCTGGCCTTGATGTCAGGGAAGATGCTCGGCCGATAAATCGTAAGGACAGGCTTTCCGTCCACCTTCATGTAGCGTCGATCGCGGAAATACTTGTCGAGATAGCGAAGGAACGCGATATCGTCGTCTGGTGAATGCTGCTGGGAAATCATCAGCTCATTGTTGCCACCATCCCAGCGCTTCGACCAATTCTCGTTGGCCCAGCACAGCGAAAACTCGAGATCGAAATCCTCGTTGCCAAGGAAGGTCTCCAGCGGCATCTCAAGCAGCCGCTTGCCCCCGAACCAGTAGAAGTGGAAGCAAAACGCCGACAGTCCATATTGCTTGGCAAGGTCCACTTGCCGGCGCATGACTTCGGTGACCCGCAAATCATAGTAACCCAGTTCGCCCGGTATGCGCGGCTGATAATGTCCTTCGAACACTGGAAAGGCGCGCGCCACATTGCGCCACTCAGTGAAACCCTTGCCCCACCACTCGTCATTCTCCGGGATTGGATGGAACTGCGGCAGATAGTAAGCGATCAGTTTCGTCGAGAACCGCCCGGCATCGACATGCTCGCGTGACAGCGGGACGAATTCAGTGCCGTTCGCCATGCCGTGCGCGGTTCGGACATAGTGCCTGAAAAGATTGCCGTCTCCATCAACTCTGGCAGCAAACGATGAATGGCTGGCGTATGGAGTATGCGGCGCCGGCAAAGGCATCGCCTGAAGCAGGTCGCTGGATTTTTGACGCAGATGCTCGCCGCGCTGCCTGCCGCGATGTGCCCTTCGCTTCGCCGGCGAGAACGGATGCCTGGCGATTGCTTTGATATTCGTGAAAACGCGCGTCGCGGTATCTGGCGGACCGTCAACGGCGACCCAATTTCTCGGCAGTCGTGCCAATAGGTATTCCGCGCGTTTTTTGGGACGCGTCGGATGGCGCCAAAAAGCAGCAAGACGCAGCCCAAATATTGACCCGGACGACGAAGCAAAAATGCCCGCAACCGCGCGCAATGGTGACGTCAGCCGCCAAGATGCAGAAGACTTCATCGTGCCAAGCCGACGGGCGTAATTGCCGAGTTCGGCATCCCGATCGACAATAGCCTTTTCGGCAGCAGACATACGTCGCTTGTAGTCATCCAAGATCGCCCCCAGTTTGGCAAGTTCCCTAACCCTCAATATCAACCTCTGATGGAGGATTGCAACTTCTGCGCCGACGTCTTGACGTATTTTGCTTGTGTCAGCACCAAGATATTCAGTGCTCTTGCTAGTGCTTCCATCATTCTTCAGCTGCGCGTTCGAAATTTCATCCAGTGTGCTGGAAGGATGGCCATTTCCGTGCTCAGACGATCTTGCACCGTCGGGCACGAGCGCTGCCTGCAATCCGACAACCTCTCGCTCCAGCTCGGCGAGTTGCGCCTGCGCCTCTATCACGACATCCGCAGTCCGCCCCAATTCGGCTTGGGAAAGCGAAAGCTGCCGCTCGGCTTCGTCGGCTCTCGCCGTCGCAAGCCGGGCCTGCTCGATCGTGCCGGACAAACGACTGAGCTCTTGCTCACGCTCCGCGGAGGTGCGGGCCGCCGCCGCCAGCGCGTCTTGCAGTTCGACCAGTTCACGCTCCAGTTCGACGAGACGCGCCCGCGCTTCTGCCTCTACGGTCGCGACGCGGGTCATTTCAGACTGCGCAAGCAATAGCTGCCGCTCACCTTCGGCAGCACGTGCGGTCGCACCTTCGAGATCCTGATACATCTGCCCCAGGTAGCCGCCATTGAACATCACGCTGCTGTTGAGTTCGGGCAGCGGAATCCTTGCAGCCACGGCAACGAAATAATGCGTCGACGGGACCCCTTGGGTCTTGTGAAACGCGCGCCCGTCATGGCTTTCAAAGCCATCCATTCCTGCGCTTGCCCCGTCCAACATCAATACGGAGCCATCGATCGCGCGCTGCTCAAGGATGGCGACATCAGAAAAGTGGCCGCCAAGGGCGGACAGGAATTCCTCGCGGTCCAACTCCCGCAGATGGAAGGGATTATGATGATTGTTTTGCTCGGTATAAACAGTCCGGTTGGGCGACGAGATGATCAGGATCCCATCGGGCCGCAAGACGCGTGCCACTTCGGCAAGGAACGCCTCGTGGCCCTCGAAATGCTCGATCGTTTCGAAACTCGTCACGACATCGAAGCTGGCGTCTTCGAAAGGCAATTTCGTAGCATCGGCAGCAACAAATCGAACGGAAGCTGTTCCGTATGTTCGGCGCGCATAGTCTACGGTGCCGACATCGAGATCGACACCAACAACTTCAGAGGCAACCTGCGACAGCAAATGGCATCCGTATCCTTCACCGCAAGCAACATCCAGGACGCGCTTCCCATTTCCGAATTGTAGTGAAAAAAGATACCGATGATAGTGCTCGTTCTGTATCTGGCCCGTCAGGCTCGATACATACCGCTCGCCCGTCATCTCCATCTTTTCTGCCGGATTCGGAAATGTGAAAATGTCGTTCTTCTTATTATCTTCAGTCATCTGATTCTCGAGTTTGTCGACATTTTCTTGACCGCACCAGTCACGCACTCGGCCGGCCGGGCTGGAATCTAGGACCCCAAAGCCCCCCCGCAAACATTGGCCTTGGCTTCGCCAATGGCCGCGACAATGGCGGCGACCCTATCTTGCCAGGCACCTGCGCGAAATCCGAAATCCCGAAAGAACGCTTCGCAATCCAGCTCCGAGTTCATCGGGCGCTCAGCCTTTGCCGGCCATTGCCGGCTGCTGATCGGCTCGACCGCGGCACAAGGTCCCGACAGCGCCTCGCTCGCATGAAGCACGCAGGTCGCAAGTTCAAACCAACTCGCCCGGCCACTTCCAGCCAGGTGATACACGCTTTGCTGGAAGCGGCCGCGATCGCGCCTGACGCGGGCAGCCGCCAGCAAACCGTCGGCCAGATCGTGCGCGTCCGTCGGGTTACCATGCTGGTCGGCAACAACCTGCAGGCTATCTCGCGCTTCGGCCAGCTTTAGCATCGTCTTGACGAAGTTGCTGCCATAGCAGCTCACGACCCAGGCTGTCCTGACGATCAAATGGTCAGCGTTGCCGCGCCGGACCGCCTCTTCGCCGGCAAGCTTGCTGCGGCCATAGACGGTCTGCGGATTCGGAAGGTCGGTCTCGACATAGGGGCGAACTGCACGACCGTCGAACACGTAGTCGGTGGAAACGTGGACAATCGGAATTCCCGACTCTGCGGTCAGCTTCGCCAGGACGCCGGGCGCTTCCGCGTTCATTGCAAAGGCACGCGCGGGCTCGTCTTCTTGCCGGTCCACACCCGTATGCGCCGCGGCATTGATGACCACATCCGGCCTGACCGCACTCAAGACCGGCACGAACGTCGACACATCTTCCAGGTCGAAATCCGGGCGCCCGACGCATACGACTTCGATGTCGGATTGCCCTTCAGCCCGGACCGCCAGCGAACGCGCCAGTTGGCCAGACTTTCCAATAACCAGTATTCTCACCTCGCACCGACCAGCCCGAGCCTGCTTCCGTCAAAGCGCTGCTCGCGAAGCGGCCGCCACCACCAGCCATTCTCCAGATACCAGTCGACGGTCCTGGCAAGACCGGTCTCGAAAGTCTCTTGCGGCCGCCAGCCCAGTTCCGCCTCACTCTTCGTCGGGTCGATGGCATAACGCCGGTCATGTCCTGGCCGATCGGTGACGAAATTGATGAGATCGAGATGGGAACCGCCGCCAGCCCTTGGGCGGCGAGCATCAAGCAGCGCACAGATGGCCTCGACCACCTCAAGATTGGTCCGCTCTGCCCGGCCGCCGATGTTGTAGCTTTCCCCAACCTCGCCCCTGGTCATCACTGCTTCGAGGGCACGGGCATGGTCCTCCACGAACAGCCAGTCGCGCACATTGGCGCCTTTGCCATAGACCGGCAATGGCCGCTCATCCAACGCATTCGCAATGACCAGCGGGATCAGCTTCTCCGGAAAATGGTAGGGTCCATAATTGTTCGAGCAATTGGAAAGAACAACGGGCAGCCCATAGGTTTCATGCCAGGCCCGCACGAAATGATCGGAAGCAGCCTTTGACGCTGAGTAGGGCGACGACGGCTTATAGGGTGACTGTTCGGTGAAGACGCCGGAATCGAATGGCAGGTCGCCGAACACTTCGTCGGTAGACACGTGATGGAATCGGAAGCTCTTTCGCCTGCTCTCGCTCAAGCTGCGCCAATGATCGAGGGCTGCCGACAACAGGCTGGTCGTGCCCAGGACATTGGTCGTGACGAAGGCCATCGGCCCGTCGATCGAGCGATCGACATGGCTCTCCGCCGCCAAATGCATGACCAGGTCGACATCTTCCGCTTGCAGAATATGCCTGACGGCGTCGATATCGCAGATGTCTGCACGATAAAAACGATACCAGGGATGCCCATCGAGATCGTGCAGCGATGCCAGATTTCCTGCGTAGGTCAGCTTGTCGAGATTGACGACCCTGTAACGTCCGGTTGCCGCAAGGTGCCTGCACACGGCCGAACCAATGAAACCGGCGCCGCCGGTTACGAGAACGGTTTGAAGAGCCTGTTTCACGAGTAAGCGAACCCGGTTTCGATGTCGGCAAGGTTAGGCGCAGCGGCGTCCTTGGCGGATAGTTTCATGTCTGCTGCCGGCACGGGCCAGTCGATCGCAAGCGCCGGGTCGTCGAATCGAATCGAACGGTCATGCGGCTGCGAATATTGCGCCGAGACCTTGTAGACGACCTCGGTGTCCGGCTCGAGCGTCACGAACCCGTGCGCAAACCCCTTCGGCACCAGAATCTGATTCCATTCTTTGTCTGACAGGGTGATGCCGACCCACCGGCCAAAAGTCGGCGAACCGCTTCGGATATCGACCGCGACGTCGAAAACCGAACCGCGGAGTACCCGCACCAGCTTGTCCTGCGCGAAAGGAGGCGTCTGGAAATGCAATCCGCGCATCACGCCACGTTTGCGGGAAAACGAATGATTGTCCTGGACGAAATCGACGGACAGGCCGAATCGTTCCAGTTGTTCAGCGTTCCATGTCTCGGAAAAGAAGCCGCGCTCGTCTTCGAATTTGGGCGGACGTATCTCGAAGACTCCGTCCAGACCAAGATTGCGGACCTCAACCATGGGATATTTCCTTGACCCGCCTCACGAGGTAGCGCGCATAGTCGGTATTGCCCAGGGAAGCCGCCCTCGCAAGCGTCTGCTCTTCCGTCAAATAGCCCAGTTCGAATCCGATTTCCTCGGGGCACATGATCTTGATGCCCTGCCGGTGCTCGATTGTGCGCACGAAGGACGACGCCTCGTGGAGACTGTCATGCGTTCCCGTATCGAGCCATGCATAGCCCCGGCCGAGGCGAACGACATGTAGATTGCCTTGCTGCAGATAGGCTCGATTGACGTCGGTGATCTCAAGCTCGCCACGCGCCGATGGGCGGATCGACGAGGCGATATCGACAACCGAGTTGTCATAGAAATAGAGGCCCGTGACCGCCCAGTTCGAACCCGGCTCGACCGGTTTTTCTTCGATCGACAACGCCTGCTGCGTCGCCCTGTCAAAGGTCACGACACCATAGCGCTGCGGATCCTCGACTTGATAGGCGAAAACGGAAGCACCGCCTTTGCGGGCAACAGCAGCCCGACAGCGATCGGAGAGCCCGTCACCATAGAAAATATTGTCGCCCAGTATTAGCGCTACGGGACTGGCGCCAATGAAGTCTTTTCCAATAAGGAATGCCTCGGCCAGCCCATTCGGCGATGGCTGCACCGCATAGGAAAGTGAAACACCGAATGCCGATCCATCACCTAGCAGCTGCTGGAACTGTGGCAGATCCCTGGGAGTCGAAATTACAAGTATTTCTCTAATGCCAGAAAGCATAAGGACGCCGAGTGGGTAGTATATCATCGGCTTGTCGTATATCGGCAATATCTGCTTGGATACTGCCAGCGTGGCGGGATAGAGCCTTGTTCCACTACCGCCTGCTAATATAATGCCCTTCACAGAGAACTTCCTGGTTGTTTGCCCTGCCCCCGCCGGCCAACAATCCGTGATAACCCGTATGACTTATGCAGACAAGACACCACGATTGTCTCGATGTTTGCTGCACATATTTCATTTCAATAGGACAGAAACCCGATCAAGTGGCGCACTGCGCCACCCCCGCTGGTCGGTGGCCGAGAAAGTCCGCCTGGAAGTGTCTTTCTAATCAACGGCAACAGGATTTGCTCTGAAGCCGGGGGGCCGCCGGCGAGGCGCGCGGCCATCAGGGGCAAAATGAGTATCTGGCGGCCCAGGAGCACCAGCCCCAGCTGCCCGGACCCGTGCGCTCGACCAGAACTATGACGACCAAGGCCAGTCCTAAGACATGATCGAACTGAGCGGTCTATGGTTTTCGCACTGAGAAGCCCGGCGTGTTTGCCGGGCTTTTGGTCGTTGTTTGATGTCGGATGGCCGAGCCTGGCTCAGTGATCAAACGCCTTGACGATTTCCTCGGTCATCTTCTTGGCGTCGCCGAGCAGCATCATGGTGCCGTCCTTGTAAAACAGCGTGTTGTCGATGCCGGCATAGCCGGAGCCGAGCGAACGCTTGACGAACAGGCAGGTGCGGGCCTTGTCGACGTCGAGGATCGGCATGCCGTAGATCGGTGAGCTTTTGTCATCGCGCGCCGACGGGTTGGTCACGTCGTTGGCGCCGATGACGTAGGCGACGTCGGCCTGGGCGAACTCCGAGTTGATGTCTTCGAGCTCGAAGACCTCGTCATAGGGCACGTTGGCCTCGGCGAGCAGCACGTTCATGTGGCCGGGCATGCGGCCGGCGACGGGGTGGATCGCATACTTCACCTCGACGCCGTTGGCCTTGAGCTTGTCGGCCATTTCGCGCAGCGCA
>NZ_JANKZL010000007.1 GCF_027568395.1 Aminobacter sp. HY435
GCTTTTCCAAGCTCAAACAGTTCCGAAGGGTCGCTACACGTTTCGAGAAAACCGCGAGACACTACCTCGCCGTCGTCACAATAGCTGCAATTGTCCTATGGATCCGGTAATTGTCCACACGACCTAGACGAAGGCGGGCTGGGCGAGGATCAATCCCATCGAGTGCGGCGCGCTCGATGGTCTTGAAACCACGTTCGGCCTCTCCATCTAATTTGGATAGCGCGCAATTTTCCGAACGAGGAAGCGCCTGCTAGCCTCAGCCAAGTCAGAGCGTACCGCCCGTTGAACAGCGTTCTGGCGGCGGCAATTGTCACCAATGGGACGTCTTCCTCGTCGTTTTGAGATGAAGGGAGATACGAAAATGGCAAAGGTCGTTTGCGTCCTCTATGACGATCCAATCGACGGCTACCCCACAAGATACGCGCGGGACGGCCTGCCCAGGCTCGACCGCTATCCCGGCGGGCAGGCATTGCCGACGCCGATGGCGATCGACTTCCAGCCCGGGGTGCTTCTCGGCAGCGTGTCGGGCGAACTCGGCCTCAGGAAGTTTCTTGAGAACGCCGGGCACCGTCTGGTTGTGACCGCTGACAAGGATGGCCTCGACAGCGTTTTCGAACGCGAGCTCGTCGACGCCGAAATCGTCATCTCGCAGCCTTTCTGGCCCGCCTATCTTACTGAAGAACGAATAGCCAAGGCAAGCCGGCTGAAGCTTGCGATCACGGCCGGCATCGGATCTGACCATGTCGACCTGCAGGCAGCGATGGACCGCGGCATCACCGTCGCCGAGGTGACGTTTTGCAACTCGATCAGCGTATCCGAGCACGTTGTGATGATGATCCTGGGGCTCGTGCGTAACTACATCCCTTCCTACGAATGGGTCGTGAAGGGCGGCTGGAACATCGCCGACTGCGTCGCGCGTTCCTACGACGTCGAAGGCATGCAGATCGGAACCGTCGGCGCAGGCCGGATCGGCAGCGCCGTGCTGCGCCGGCTCAAGCCGTTCGACGTCAAGCTGCACTACACCGATCGCCATCGCCTGCCTGAGGCGGTCGAAAAGGAACTTGGCCTCACCTTCCACAAGACGGCGGCGGAAATGGTGCCTGTTTGCGACGTGGTGACGATCAACGCGCCACTGCATCCCGAGACCGAAAATCTCTTCGACGAGGCCATGATCGCCAGGATGAAGCGCGGCGCCTATCTGGTGAACACAGCGCGCGGCAAGATCTGCAATCGCGATGCTGTAGCGCGTGCGCTGGAGAGCGGCCAGCTTGCCGGCTACGCCGGCGATGTCTGGTTCCCGCAGCCGGCGCCCAAGGACCATCCGTGGCGATCGATGCCGCATCACGGCATGACGCCGCATATTTCGGGGTCGTCGCTGTCCGCCCAGGCGCGCTACGCCGCCGGCACCCGCGAAATCCTGGAGTGCTGGTTTGCGGGCCGGCCGATTCGCGAGGAGTATCTGATCGTCGATGGCGGCAAGCTCGCCGGTGCGGGGGCGCATTCCTACAGCGCGGGCGATGCCACTCGCGGCTCGGAAGATGCGGCCCGCTTCAAGACCAGCACGTGAGCCTGGCGCGAGCAACCAGCCGACTTACAGCACCTGAAGCCCGAGATTGCGCAACAGGTCGGTCGCCTGGCTTTTCGAGATCACCGCGCCCTTCAGGAACGCCGCATCGTTGAGTTTCAACGGGCCGAGGTCGCAGCCGCGCAGGTCGGCCTTGTCGAATCGGCAGAGGCGCAGCGCTGCGCCACGCAGGCTGCAGCCGTCGAAAACAGTCTCGCGAAAATCGCAGTCCCTCAGGTCGGCGTCGCTGAAATCGAGGCTTTCGAGCGTCTTGCGGCGAAACGAAACCCCGGACATGAAGACGCTGACGAGCCGGCACTCCCGAAAGTCGGCGCCGTTCATCGCGCAGTCGGCGAACGTCGCGCCGGTAAGCTTGCTGCGGGTGAACTTGACGGTGTTGAGCCGCGAACGCGTCCAGTCGGTGTTCGAAAGATCGCAGCCCTCGAACTGCGCGTCGACGGCATCGATCGAGGTCAGCCTGGCCCGTGGCATACGGCAGTTGATCCACCGGCTGTCGGTCAGCATGGCCGCCGAGAGATCGCACTCCGACACGTTGCAGTCGACGAATTCGCAGCCGCTCAGGTCGAGGCGGGCAAGCGAGCTGTGGCTGAGATCGAGGCCGCTGAAAGATTTCTGTCCGGCGACGACGAACTCGGCGAGGGATGTAGGGTCTGGAATGCTTGGCATGGCCTTGTTGCGTGGTCGGTCCATCAGCTGATTCCCTAGGCGCCTGTTGCTGTAGCAGCTTTCCGGACGAGAAGAATCTACTTCGTAGCTAGTCTGTTCGGACGGCGTTGGCACCGCCCTGCCTGCCGGTAGATAGGGCAATTCATGCGGGGAGAGCTGAATGGTTGTCGATACGGGAGACGTTCTGGTGGGCAAATCTGTTGCTGCGGATGGACTTGCGGGCACCGCCCTGTGCTGGGGCTGCGCGCCCGGAGCAAGCCTGTTGCAGCTGGCTCAACTGGCCGCCCGCCATGGCTTTCCCGAGATCCATGTCCAGCCCGGACAATATTTCGATGCCGGCATGGAAGACGTGGTCCTGCGCGGTCGGCTGGGCGAACTCGGGGTGACGGTTGGCGTGATCGACGCGCTGATGTCCGGTCTTCCTGGCCTTCCGGATGCGAACGACGTGCGGCCGGAATGGCGTCATCTGTTCCTGCACAGCGTGGACGATTGCCTCAAGGCGGCGACGGCGCTCGGTGCGCGCACTTTGAATGTCGCGCATTTCCTCGGCAAACCTGTCGACCGGCGGTTGATGGGCGAAGCGGTGCGCAGGATAGCGGAACGCGCCGCCGACGTCAGCGTCCGCATCACGCTGGAGTTCATACCCGACACCGGCTTTGCCGACCTTGCGACGACGCTGGCGATCGTCGAGGAGAGCGGTCGCGACGATGTCGGCGTAATGTTCGATACATGGCATTTCCTGCGCTCGGGCGGCTCGCCGGAGCAACTGCGGACGTCGCTGTCGCCGCGAATATTCGAAGCGCAGATCAGCGGCCGCCGCCGCCCGCAGCCGGGAGAGCCGTATGTGCCGATGGCCGGACGGCTGGCGCCGGGGGAGGGCGACGAGCCTGTCGCCGAACTGGCCCGCATGCTCCGGCGCGCGAACCAGGAGCTTGTCCTGGCTGTGGAAGTGTTCAGCGCCGATCGCGGCGACCCGGATGCGACAGTGGGCCGGCTGGCCGATGCGACGCGAGCACTCCTGCGGCAGCTGCAACGCCCCTGACGCGGAGCCCTCCGTTCGCAGGCGCTACTCGAGCGACTGCGAACTGCCGAGCGACAGCGCGAGCTTTCGCAACAGGCTGGCGAGCTGTCGCTGCTCGTCCTGCGAAAGCGATTCCAGCATCTCCGACTCGGCCGCCATGTCGGCCTCGAAGGCCTGGCGCGCGCGGGCCATGCCTTCGTCCGTCAGCTCCACCGGCAGGCTGCGGCCATCGCCATCCGCGGCGACCTGCCTGACCAGGCCCGCCTTGACCAGCTTGGCGATGCGATTGGTGACACCGCCCGACGAGATCATCATCGACTTGTAGAGCTCGGTCGGGCGCAGCCGATAGGGCGACCCCGAGCGCAGCAGCGTGAACAGCACGTCGGCCTCGCCAGTGTCGAGCCCGTAGGCGTCGAAGATCGCCTCGATCCTGGGCCGCGCGGCGAGCGTGATCCAGCGGGCCCGACCCAGGATCGCCATACCGCGCGTGTCGACACGAGGCAGTTCCCTGGCCCACTGCGCCCGGCGCGCGTCGATGCCGTCGTGCAAGCCGTCGCCGGCCAATTCCCCATTATTTTCGTCGAGATGTCTTGACACTAAGATAATTCCGCTATTTATCTTAACAGTAAGATATATCGAGGTCAGCCATGACGCAACAGCAAGTTCTCCGTTTGCCGGTAGCCTATGCCGCGCGCTCGCCGCTGTTCCTGCTGGCGCTGTGCGGTCTCGTCTTCGCCACCCGCATCATGATCTCGAAGGCGGCGCTGAATGCCGGCATGCAGCCGTTCCAGCTGGCGCTGGTCGCCAATATCGGCGCTGGCCTGATCCTGTTGCCGTTGCTGGCGGCCTCAGGTCAGGGCATCCCGCGCGAGCGCAGCCATATCGTGCTCTACCTGGTGCTCGGCATCATCAGCTTCACCATCCCGACGGTGCTGGGCTACTACATCGTCGACCGGGTAGGGCCGGCCTACACCTCGACCGTTTATTCGCTGTCGCCGCTTCTGACGATGAGCTTCGCCGCCGGGCTTGGCATCGAGCGCATGTATCTCCGCCGATTCGCCGGCATCCTGATCGGCCTCGCCGGCATGGCCGCCCTTGTGCAGCAGCAGTTGGCGGAGATCGACTTTTCGCAGACTGTCTGGGTGCTGCTCGGCATCACCATCCCGGCCTGTGCTGCCGCCGGCAACATCATCCGCTCGGCCTACTGGCCCAGGGGCTCGTCGGCGCTAGCCTTTTCCTGCGGCATCCTGCTGAGCTCCAGCCTGATGGTGGCGCTTGTCGCGCCGTTCTTCGAGGCGCCGTCGAGCTGGGTCTTTTTCGACCGCGACATCCTGTTCTGGATTGGCTGCATGGTCGCCACCTCGGCCTCGTCCTACCTGCTCAATTTCCGCCTGCAGGAGATCGGCGGACCGGTGTTTTTCAGCCAGCTCGGCTATTGGGGCACGGGGTTCGGCGTGGTGCTGGCAGCAGCCCTGTTCAACGACGTGCTGACCATGCTGTCGGTCGTGGGGCTGGCGGCCATCATCGCCGGCGGCGTGCTCGCCAACCGCCGCCGCGCCTGATCCATTCAACTGTCAACGAGGAGAACAAGATGTCTTTTCAGGCCTATCTCGATACCATCAAGACCAAGACCGGCAAGGGTCCGGAAGAGCTGCTTGCGCTCGCCGACGGCAAGGGGTTGTCCGACAACGGCAAGCTGAAGCCGGGCGTGAAGGCCGGGCAGATCATCGAATGGCTGCGCGACGAGTTCGATCTCGGCCATGGCCATTCGATGGCGGTCTATGCGCTTTTGACCGGCAAGAAGAAGCCCGGCGACAAGTAGCCCGGCGGCTGCCGGGTTCGCTGGCATAATGCGTCGTCGGCAAAATGCATTCACCGCTGCGCCGGCCGCCGCTATAGCAGTGCAGAGCCGATGCATTGGGGAAATTGCCATGACCGACACCGTAACCGATCGCTTCCTCCGCTACGTCGTCATCGACACGCAGTCGGATCCCAGATCGTCGAGCCAGCCCTCGACCGAAAAGCAGAAGAATCTCGGCCGTGTGCTGGTTGAGGAACTGTTGGCGATCGGCATCGCCGACGCGCATCTCGACGAGCACGGCTACGTCTACGCGACCATTCCTTCGAACAGCGACAAGCAGGTCCCGGTCATCTGCTTCTGCTCGCACATGGACACGGCGCCCGATTTCACCGGCACCGGCGTCAAGCCGCAGATCGTCGCCAACTATGCCGGCGGCGATATCGTGCTCAAGGCCAATCCCGACCGGGTGATCCGCGTCAGCGAACATCCCGAATTGAACAACCAGATCGGCAACGACATCATCACCACCGACGGCACGACGCTGCTCGGCGCCGACGACAAGGCGGGCGTCGCCGAGATCATGGCTGCGGCCAAGATCCTGGTCGACAATCCCGGCATCAAGCACGGCGACATCAAGATCCTCTTCACCACCGACGAGGAAATCGGCCGTGGCGTCGACAAGGTCGATCTGCAAAAGCTCGGTGCGAGGTTCGCCTACACCATGGACGGCGAGACCGCCGGCACCATCGAAGACGAGACGTTTTCCGCCGATGGCGTCGAGATCGTCATCACCGGCGTCGCCATCCATCCCGGTTTCGCCAAGGGGCGCATGGAGAACGCCATCAAGATCGCCGGCGCGATCATCGATCGGCTGCCCAGGGACACGGCCCCCGAAACCACCGAGGGAAAGCAGGGGTTCGTTCACCCCACTGATGTGCGCGGCTCGCTGGACAAGGCGACGATCAGCCTGATCGTCCGCGATTTCCATGACGAGGGCCTTGCCGAAAAGGAGGCCATGCTCGAAGCGATCGTCAAGGATGTGATGAAGGGCTTCCCCGGCTCGAGCTACAGCTTCGAGGTCAAGCAGCAGTACCGCAACATGAAGGTGGTGCTCGATCGCCATCCCGAAATCGTCGAGAATGCCATCGAGGCCATACGCCGCGCCGGCATGGAGCCGGTGCGCGGCAGCATCCGCGGCGGCACCGATGGATCGCGCCTGTCGTTCATGGGCCTGCCATGCCCGAACATCTTCGCCGGCGGCCATGCCTTCCACTCGCCGCTCGAATGGGTCAGCCGTCAGGACATGGAAAAAGCTGTGCGGACCATCGTCGAGCTGGCTCAGGTCTGGGAAGAGCGCGCGTAGCCGCGGAAGCGCCGGCCCGGAGGGATGCCCGGCGTGCCGCTCCAGGCTGGCGGGGCGATGGACCAGGCTCTATGGCCGCTGAGGCAGTGATATGTGCCGTTGGCGACATTGACCTGCCCGCCATCGTCGGGCACTGACACGCCACCGACAGATATCGACCGGCAGGACAATGACCACCAATCGGAATGGCGGCCACAGCGGCATCGCGTTCGGCCTCATCGTAACCAGCACTGTGCTCGGCATCGCCGGCACGGATCTCGTGCTGCCGGCGGTTCCCAGCCTGCCCGAGGTTCTGGGCGGGACCTATGCGCAGGCGCAAATGGTGCTCGCCGCGTTTGTCACCGGCGCGGCCGTCGGGCTGCTCGCCTTCGGCACGCTCGGCGCGCGCTTCGATCAACGTCGGCTGCTGGTCGGGTCGCTTCTTACCTATGGCGTCGTTTCCGCACTGGCAGGCATCAGCACGTCGCTGGAAATGCTGATCGGCCTGCGTTTCCTGCAAGGGGCTGCCGGCTCGGCTGCCGCCGTATTCGCGCCGGGCATGATCCGGGCGCTGTTCGGCGACGAGCGCGCTGTCGGCAAGCTTGGTCTGCTCGGCTCGATCGAATCGCTGACGCCGGCGCTGGCCCCGATCGCCGGCGTCTGGCTGCTGTCGGTCGCCGGCTGGAACGCCTCGTTCAACGTCATCGCCGTGCTGGCGCTGCTGCTGGCCGCCGCGGTCGCCAGCCTTGGTCGCCATCTGCCACCGTTGACGACCGGCAAGGGCGCGGGCGGCTATGCCCATCTGCTGCGCGACGCCACCTTCCTGCGCTACGCGGTGAGCCATGCCTTCACGCTCGGCGCTCTGCTGGTCATCGTCTTCGCAGCGCCCACGGTTTTTGTCGCCGCACTTGGCGCGACGTTGACCGACTTCATCATCATGCAGGTCACCGGCATTGCCACCTTCATCGTCGCGGCCAACGCCACCGGCCGGCTGACGGGGCGGTTTGGCGCCGAGCGCATGATCTGGGTCGGCACCTTGCTGTCCGCATTGGGCGGTCTGTCCATGCTGGGCTACGCGCTGGCCGGCGGCGGCAACACTCTGGTGGTGACGGCACTGTTCATCCCGTTCAACCTCGGACTCGGCTTCCGTGGGCCGCCCGGCTTTCATCGCGCCGTGGTCGCCTCGCATGGCGACGACGCGCGCGGCGCAGCGCTCGTCGTGGTGGCCATTCTCGGCACCACCGCGATCGGCACCGCGGCTGTGGCTCCCTTCATCACGGCTGGCCTTTTGCCCTTGGCCCTGGGGGCGGCTGTCCTGGTGCTGGGCGCCTTGCTGCTGCTGGTCGCCATCCGGCCTTTGCCAGACGCGTAGGGGCGTCGGCGCAGCCGGTCCGGCTGCGCCATTCTCCTTGATTTCGCCGCGCAACCGGCTGATGGTCCGGCAATGGAGTGGCGCGACGAAGGAATCATCCTCGGCACCCGCAAGCACGGCGAAACCAGCGCCGTGCTTGAGGTGATGACGCGCGCGCATGGCCGGCATCTGGGCCTTGTGCGCGGCGGCCGGTCGCGCAAGCAGCAGCCTGTTCTGCAGGCCGGCAACCGCGTCGACCTCATCTGGCGGGCCAGGCTCGACGAGCACCTGGGCACCTTCCAGGCCGAACCGATCGAGCTCAACGCCGCCCGGCTGATCGACAGCGCCATCGCCGTCTACGCGCTCCAGACCTTGGCCGCACATCTCAGGCTCTTGCCCGAACGCGACCCGCATGCCGGCCTCTACGAGACGCTGGCCATTCTGATCGATCATCTCAACGACGGCGACGTTGTCGGCGAACTGGTGGTTCGCTTCGAACTGCTCGTTCTCGAGGAGCTTGGCTTCGGACTCGATCTCACCGAGTGCGCGGCGACCGGCACCGTCGAGGAACTGACCTACGTCTCGCCGAAGTCCGGCCGCGCCGTTTCGCGCGTCGCCGGCGAGCCGTGGCGCGACAAGCTGTTTGCATTGCCTCCATTCCTGCAGCGCGGGTCGCGCCAGGGAGCCGATCTGGCGGACATCGAGGATGCCTTCAGGCTGTGCAGCTTCTTTTTTTCCCGTCATGTCTATGAACCGCGCGGCATCGAAGTGCCGGACGCCCGGAGCGGACTTTTGGTGGCGCTGCGCAAATTCCACGCCGCACGTTCCATCTCCCGTGGAGAAACTGCCGCATGAGCGAAGTTGAGCTGTTTCCCGGCCTTGTCTCTCCGCTGGGCCTGGGCACGATCCCGCATGGCGACGTGCACCTGTATTCGGGCAAGGAACTGTTGCATCGCGTCGCCGAAGGGCTTTACCCGGCGCCGCCGATCGCCGCGGTGATGAATTTCGGGCTGACCGAAGTGGATGAGGGGCGCGTCGTCTTCCGCGGCGTGCCGAACCAGCGCCATCTCAATCCGCTCGGCACGGTGCACGGTGGCTGGGCGGCGACGGTTCTCGATTCGGCTCTCGGATGCGCCGTGCATGCCACGCTCGACAAGGGCGAAGCCTACTCGACGGTCGAATTCAAGGTCAATCTGACCCGGCCGATCACGCCGAACACCGGCGAAGTCGTCTGCGAGGGCAGGGTGATCCACAGGGGCAAGACCATCGCTGTCTCCGAAGCCACGCTGAAGGACTCCAGCGGCAAGCTGTTGGCGTTCGGCACAGAGACATGTTCGATCTTTCCGGTCGCCAATCTCGCGGCGCGTTGAAATCCGGGCCAATCTGAGGGGAGCTGGCCATGCTTGAAAGCCTTCTTGGCGTCATTGCCGTCGTCGCACTGATCATCATCGTCTCCAGGCAGCAGTCGCGGCTGAACCTGCTGGAGCGCGAGTTGGGGGCGCTGCGCTCACTCGTGCTGGGCGGCGTCGCCGCAGCGCCGGTGTCGAAACCGGCGGTCGAGGCGGCAGCAGCGCCTGTTGCCCTGGAGGCCGAGGTGGCGTCTGCGGACGACCAGGCGGCGATATTGCCCAGTCCGATGGAGGCTCCAAAAGGCGAGGAGCTTCCGCTGGCGGCAAGCACCGAAGCTGAAGCCGCCGTGGCCGGACCGTGGAGCGAAAAGCCCGCATCGGCCGAGACCGCTCCCTCACGTGAAAAGGCCGACATCGAGACGGCGCTCGGCACCCGCTGGGCCGTCTGGGTCGGCGGGCTGGCCCTTGCCTTCGGCGCCGTCTTCCTGATCCGCTATTCCATCGAGCAGGGCTTTTTCGGCCCCGGCGCGCGACTGACGATGGCCACGCTGCTCGGGCTTGTCCTGGTCGGCGGCGGCGAATTCATTCGCCGCACCGGCTACCGTATTCAGGTGGAAGGGGGAGGCAGCGCCTACATCCCGGCGATCCTCACTGCGGCGGGCGCCTTCGCGCTGTTCGGCACGATCTACGCGGCGCATGGGCTGTACGGCTTCATCGGCGCCGGCCCGGCCTTCGTCCTGCTGGGCATTGTCGGCGTAGCCACCATCGCCGCCGCGCTGGCGCATGGTCAGGCCCTGGCCGGCCTCGGTCTGCTCGGCGCGATGGTGACGCCGGCCTTGATTTCGTCCACCGCACCGAACGTCTGGGCGCTGTTCGGCTATCTCGCCATCGTGCTGGTGGCGACCGCAGCGGTCGCCCGTATCCGCCGGTGGACGCTGCTGATCGGCGCGGCCTTTGTCGGCACCGGCCTGTGGACGCTTCTCTATCTCGCCGACGCGCCCGTCGCCCAGTTCCCGGTGGTCCTGTTCATTAGTTCAGTGACGCTGGCGACGCTCGCCCTGCTGTGGTTGAGACCGCGCGACGATTTGTTGACGGCGCCGCTGGACTGGCCGTCCTTCGTGCCGGCGTTCTTTGTCGCGATGACCGCACTGGTCCTGTTCATCCACCCGACCTACGCAGAACTGGGCGGTCAGCTTCGCGGGGCGATCCTTCTGCTCGCCATGCTTTTGGTGGCGCTTTACCGCTCGGCGGCCTTGGTCATGCTGTTTGCAGCAGGCGCGGTCATCGTGCTGGTCTATCTGCGAAGCATACTCGGCGGCACCTTCGAACTCGACCTGCCGATCGGCGGATTGACGGTGGAGGGCCTGCCGATAGAGGCGGCCGGTTCGCTGCTCAGCCGCATCGGCTGGGTTGTTGGGTTGGTCTTCGCCGGCGCCGGCTTCTGGAGCGCGCGGCGGCTGGCGGCAGCCTCCCCGTGGCGCGCCGCCGCATGGACGGGCTGGGGCGTTGCCGTGCCGCTGGTCGTGGCGCTGTCGCTGTGGCTGACCTATGGCAATCCAGACCGCGATCTCGTGCGGGCGCTGATCGCTGCAATCCTGGCCGCGGCCTTTGTCGCCGGCGGCGAGTGGATCGCCCGTGGCGAGGAGCCGCCGCTTCATGGCGGCCCGGCTGTGTCGTTCGCTCTCGGCGGGGCCGGCGTGGCCTTGCTTCTGGTGCTGCACATAGGCTTCGGGTCCGGGCTTACCACTGTCCTGCTCGGGGCATCCGCCGTTCTGCCGGCGCTTGCGACGCGCCTGCGCAGCTATCCGGCGCTCGGCTGGCTATGTGTCGGAGCGGCCATCGCCGTCCTGGTGCGGATCGCCTTCGACCCGACAATCGTCGGCGCGGATGTGCTCGGACGCACCCCGGTGTTCAATTGGCTGCTGAGCGGTTACGGCATCCCGGCGCTGGCCTTCGGCTTTGCCGCCTGGCAGCTCTCCCGAACCACCAATGGGCGTCAGCGCCTTGTCATGGAGGCTGTGGCTGCGCTGTTCGCCCTGCTGACGGTCGCCATGCTGGTGCGTCATGCCATGAACGGCGGCGTTATCACGTCGAATGCGCCGACCCTGGCCGAGCAGGCGATCTATACGCTTATCTCGCTCGGCGGCGCCGGCATCCTGGTAGCGCTAGACATGCGTTCGCCCAGTCCGGTGCTGCGCTACGGCTCCCTTGGCCTTGGCGTTCTCTCGGTGCTGTTCATCCTCGCCCAGCACTTCCTCGTGCTCAATCCGCTGTTCACCGACGAAGGCACAGGCCGGATTCCGTTCTTCAACCTTTTGTTCCTGGCCTACCTGCTGCCGGCGGTAGCTGCCGCAGCACTTGCTTACTACGCCCGCTCCAAGCGCCCGAAATGGTACTCGGCCATGCTGGCGCTGGCGTCGGCGTTGCTGTTGTTCGCCTACGCGACCCTGTCACTGCGCCGGCTGTTCCAGGGCGAGCACATCGGCCTGTGGGCAGGGCTAGGGCAAGTCGAGACCTACGCCTACTCGGCGCTTTGGCTGGCCATGGGCGTCGGGCTGCTCATTGCAGGCGTGACACTGCGGTCGCAGGTCCTGCGTATCGCCTCGGCCGTGCTCATCTCGGTCGCGGTCGCAAAGGTCTTCCTGTTCGACATGTCCGAGCTCCAGGGCGTGCTCAGGGCTTTGTCTTTCATCGGGCTCGGAGCGGTGCTGATCGGGATCGGGCTGTTCTACCAGCGCCTGCTCACCAGAGCGGCGCGCCAGGACGACGACGCGGCAACGAAGGCTTGACCGAAGCTACTCAAAGCGACGTGCATTCGGCGTTGCCGGCGGCACCCGTCGCACCGACGACCTGTTGAACCACAGCGTCAAGCTCGGCCTCAACCGCCGCTTCTGATCGATCCCGCCCCCATGGCAGGCAGATCTCCCCCCAATCGCCTTGCCTGCCGTGCGGACGTCCTCATCCGATCGCATTAAGCTTTTGTTAACATTACTGAAAGATTGCCGCATCAAATCGAACTTTATTCAGTTCGAGCAATCTTTCGGCAACCGGTGAGAGCCAAGTTCCGCTCGCGTCAATGATATGGCGCACGGGACCGGCCGTCGGAAACACCTCCCTGTTGCCGCTGCGCCGACGCCCCGTCAACGGATCGCGATCGCGGATCGACGGGTCCTGAGCAATGTCGGAGCACTACACTATGTCCACGCGGAATCTGTTTTTCGTTCTCATCGCCGGTCTGGCACCTGTCGTCATGCCCGCCGTCGCCCATGCGGCCGACATGGCATCGGGCTACCAGGAAAGCTCGGGCGCCTACGACTGGTCGGGCATCTATGGCGGTGGCCATGTCGGCGTTTCCAATGACGGTTTCCCGAACCCGTTCTCCAGCAAGACCGGCTGGAGCCTCGGCGGCCAGGTCGGCGCCAACTTCCAGTCCGGAATGTTCGTCTACGGCGCCGAGATGGATGCCAGCTTCTCGAACGGCACCCGCCACAACATCGCCAATGGTGCGCAGCTGGAGCGCAACTTCGACGCCGCTGCCAAGGCTCGCGCCGGCGTCGCCCTCGATCGCACGCTGGTCTACGGAACCGCCGGTTACGGCGTGACCAAGTTCACGCCCAAGAGCAATGTCTCCTCGGGCGACAATTGGGAGGGCGGCATCCTGCTGGGCGCCGGCGTCGAGCAGGCGATCAGCGACAAGGTCTCGGGTAAGATCGAATACAACCACGTCGACTACGGCAAGGTACGCTCGACGGTAGGCGGCGTGAAGCAGGCCGACGAACTCGGCAGCAACACGCTGAAGGCGGGCCTGAACTACCGGTTCTGAGACTGCGAGCGTCAATAACAAAGAACCGGCGCAACGTGGTTGCGCCGGTTCTTTCATGTTGGCTGAATTGAAGGCCTTACTCGGCCGGCGCCAGCACGGCATGGCGATCGACCGGCCGCTCCTTGATCGGCCAGTGGACCGCGGCCGCGAACAGGCCGAGCAGTACGCCGAGCCACCACACGGGATCGTATGAACCGAGGCGGTCGTAGAGATAGCCGCCGAGCCAGACGCCGAGGAACGAGCCGATCTGGTGCGAGAAGAACACGATGCCGCCGAGCATTCCGAGGTGGCGCGTCCCGAACATGACGGCGACAAGGCCATTGGTCGGCGGCACGGTCGACAGCCACAACAGTCCCATGATGGTTGCGAAGACGATGACGCTTGCAGGCGTCTGCGGCAGGAGCAGGAACGCCGTCACCAGCACTGAGCGGGCAAGGTAGATCCAGGCGAGGAAATGCGGCTTGGAGTATTTCTGCCCGATGAAGCCCGAGGCCAGCGAGCCGATGACATTGAAGAAGCCGATCAGGGCAAGTGCGATCACCGCGTAGCGGGCGTCGATGCCGATATCCCTGATGTAGGCGGGGAAGTGGGCGGTGATGAATGCCACCTGGAAGCCGCAGACGAAAAAGCCCGAGGTGAGCAGCAGGTAGCTCCGGTGGGCGAATGCCTCCGACAAGGCCTGGCGCGCCGTCTGTTCGAATTCGACCTGGGATACCTTCCCCGACTTCGAGTTGCCGGCAAGCGGGATGGCCAGGACGGGGATCGCCAGCATGGCGATCGACATGTAGACCAGCGTATCCGACCAGCCATAGGTGTCGATGAGGCCCTGGCTGATCGGCGCGAAGATGAACATGCCGGCCGAGCCGGCGGCCGTGCCGATGCCGAAGACGAGGCTGCGGTTTTCCGGCCTGGTGTTGCGGGCGAAGGCGGCAAGCACGATGCTGAACGAGCCTGCTGCGACGCCAAGGCCGACCAGAACGCCGCCGCTGAGATACAACATCGAGGCGCTGTCGGCATGGGCCATCATGTACAGGCCGAGCGTGTAGAGCACGGCCCCCAGGGTCAGCACGCGCCAGCTTCCGAAGCGGTCGGCGATGGCGCCGAAAATCGGCTGGCCGAGACCCCAAAACAGGTTCTGGATCGCCATGGCGAGGCCGAACGTGGTGCGGTCCCAGCCTTTTTCGGCGAGCATCGGCAACTGGAAGAAACCCATCGACGAACGCGGTCCGAAGGTCAGCGCTGCAATCAGGCAGCCGCAGATGATGATCAGCCACGGCACGCTGCTGCGCGACCTGCTGTTCATTGCCGTTGCCGTCATCGTTGCATCTCCCGTGAGAACCCGGTTTCTATCCGATCCGTGCCGATGTTCAAAATCAATTGAACTAGCGGATGCTTCAACTTTTCTGATGGATTGTGGAATAGACCGCGCGCCTGAAGCGTTATTTGGATGATTGGGTGACCGACGGGTGCTGCACCAGAGTTCGGCCGCTTGCGTTGCGCTGGCAACGCGCGTTGAATCGGCGTGCAGAGAGGGCGAGTTGCGATCCGCGGTCATGGACGAGAAGAAAGCAGCGATCCTTCAGGAAATACCGCGCCTGCGCCGCTATGCGCGCGCGCTCATGCGCGACCGCGACGCCGCCGACGACCTTGTCCAGGACTGCCTCGAGCGGGCGCTCTTGCGCATGGAAAGTTGGCGTACCGGAGAAAGCCCCAGGAGGTGGCTGTTTACGATCATGCATCATCTGTTCATCGACCATGTGCGCAAGGTTAACCGGCGCGGCGAGGCGGCGATCCTGCCGCTCGACGCGCACGAGGCCTTGGCCACGCCCGGCATGCAGGCCGAAACTGTTGCCTCGCGCGAGATCGTCGATGCATTGCAGGCGATCAGCCCCGACAGGCGGGCAGCGCTGGTGATGGTCGGTATCGAAGGGTTTTCATATGCCGAGGCGGCGACCATGCTTGGCATTCCCGCCGGGACGCTGATGTCGCGAATTGCGCGTGGCCGCGAAGAGCTTCGCGCGCTGCTGGACGATCAGGCCCGGCGCCGGACGATAAGGATCGTCGAGAGATGAACGCGCGCAACTTTACAGACCGCGATATCCACCTGGCAATCGATGGCGAATTGCCGGAGGACGAACGCGCCGCCTACCAGGCCTGGCTGGAAGCCAATCCGGACATGAAGGCGAAGAGCCAGCGTTACGCGGCGGACAATGCCGCGCTGGGCGGCCTGTTTGTCGGCGTTCTCGACGAGCCCGTTCCGATGCGCCTTGCGGCTGTGATCGAAGGCGATACGCCGAAACGCAAGTCGAGCCCGCCGTGGTGGCGCATGGCGGCGGCTGCGACGTTGCTTGTGGCAGGCGGACTTGGCGGATACCTGCTGGGGACGAACGGACTAGGTTCGCCCGTCGGTTCCGATGATCGCATGGCAGAGCAGGCGATTGCCGCCCATCTGACGTTTGCCGGCGACAAGAACCGGCCGGTCGAGGTCGATGGCTCCAACCCGGACTATCTGACCGGTTGGCTGTCCAAGCGCACCGGCCTGAAGCTCGTGGCGCCCGATCTCAGCAACAATGGCTTCCAGTTGCTCGGTGGCCGGCTGGTGCCGGCTGGCGGCAACACGGCGGCGCTGATGCTTTATGCCGACGCCGAGGGCAACCGCATTTCGGTGTATGTCATCGCCGAGGGCGGCGAGCGCTCCAAGGGCACTTTCACGCTGGCGAGCGGTGGGCCGGAAGCGATCTACTGGGAGGATGAGGGCTATGGCTGCGTCATCGTCGGCACCCTGCCGCCGCAGGAACTCGGCGTTGTCGCCCGGGACGCCTACAAGCAACTGATCGCCGGGGCAGGGATGGCACGGTCCTAAGGCAGTCGGTCGGTCGCCTGCCCGGCGACAGGCTCACCATGGGGATAATATTGGGCTGGTCGAGCCCCATCGCTTTTCAAACGAATCCCTATGAGATTCATATCCTCGTCGAGCCCTGCTCCATGTCACAATAAGGCCCGAATCGGAGCGTGACTGCGCAGTGCATTTGAGGCACTGCGAGCGCCTCGGACGGACATATCCATCAGGGCTTCTCCGCCCAGACGAGGTTCTCAGGACCAGATGGCAGCCGACATTCGTACGGCCCGCGCTGAAGATGTCGATGCGCTTGTCGCCATCGAAAACGCCGTGTTCCCAGGCGACCGCATTTCGCGCCGCTCCTTCCGCCAGCTCATCGACCATGAAACCGCCGAGGCGCTCGTCGCCGAGGCCGCCGGCAAGATTGCCGGCTACGCCATGGTGCTGTTTCGCAAGGGCAGCGGCGTGGCGCGGCTTTATTCCTTCGCCATCGCCCCGGATCTCGGCGGCAAAGGCATTGGCCGCGGCCTGCTCGACGCCGCCGAGCGCGTCGCCTACGCGCATGGTCGCATGATGATGCGGCTCGAGGTCCGTGAGGACAATCTCCGCGCCATCAGGCTCTACGAGCAGAACGGCTATCGCCGCATCGGCCAGGAGCCTGACTATTACGAAGACGGCATGACCGCTCTGCGCTACGAGAAGATGCTGCGGGGCGAGGTGCCGATCACCACGAAGGTGCCGTTCTACGCCCAGACCTGCGACTTCACCTGCGGGCCTTGCTGCCTGATGATGGCGATGGCCAACTTCGACCGGAAGTTTGTGCCGGATCCGGTGATGGAGATCAGGCTGTGGCGCGAGGCGACGACCATCTTCATGATGTCGGGGCCGGGCGGCTGCGAACCTTTCGGGCTGGCGGTGGCGGCATTTGAGGCCGGGCTCGGTACCGAGATACTCGTCTCGGCTGAAGGCGCGCTGTTCCTGCAGTCGGTGCGCAGCGCCGAGAAGCGCCGGGTGATGGAGCTTGCGCAGGCCGACTTCCGCGCTCGCGCCGACAAATACGCAATCCCGGTCGCCTACCGGCCGTTCGGGCTCGACGACATCAGGGCGCGGCTGGCCGAGGGCAAGCTGGCGCTGGTGCTGATCTCAGGCTTCATCATGTTCGGCAAGAAGGTGCCGCACTGGGTGCTCGCCATCGGCGACGACGGCGGCCACATACTGATCCACGATCCCTGGATAGAGGACGAACAGCGCGAGACGGCCTCCGATGCCGCCAACATTCCCGTTCCCTACGACATCTTCATGCGCATGGCCCAGTTCGGCGCCGACGGCCTGCGTGCAGCCATCATCCTCGGAAAGTCCGCCAGAAAATGACCTGGGTCATCCTCACCGGCCGGCAGAGCGATCTCGACCAGACCGCGACGCCGCACAAGATCATCACCAATCGTGACTATCTCGCCCATCCCTCGCTGTTTCGCGGCCAACGGCCGAAGATCATCAACCTGTCCAACCGCTATACCTACCAGAGCCGGGGCTATTATGCCTCGCTGCTGGCCGGCTCGCGCGGCCACAAGGTGATCCCGACCGTCGAGACGATGATCGACCTGTCGGAACGCAAGCTCTACGAAAACGCGCTGCCGGAACTTGAACTCGCGCTCAACAAATGCCGCAAGGATCTCGGCGGCGGCTTTCCCGCCAAGGTGACGGTGTTTTTCGGCATTGGCCCGTCCAAGGCATGGGACCGTTTTGCCCGGCTCTTGTTCGACTGGTTCCGCGCGCCGGCGCTGGAAGTGGCGATCAAGGACGGCGAATGGGCGGCGATCCACAAGATCGGCTTCGCGGCGCTCGGCCGATTGGCCGACGCCGACAAGAAACGCTTCGTTGCGGCGCTTGACACCTACACCAGCCGCGAATGGCGCGACACCAAGGCGCGCACGCCTTCACGCTACACCTTCGCCACCCTGATCGATCCGCATGAGCAACTGCCGCCATCCCAGATTTCATCGCTGCGCCACTGGGCCCGCATCGCCGAAAAAATGGGTGTCGAAGTTGAGCCGATCACCAGGAAGGATCTTGCCAAGCTTGCCAATTACGATGCGCTGTTCATCCGCGAGACGACATCGATCTCAAACCACACCTATCGTTTCGCCCGCCGCGCCCAGCAGGAAGGCATGCCGGTCATCGATGACCCGCTTTCGATGATCCGCTGCACCAACAAGGTCTATCTCAACGAGTTGATGGCCTACAACAACGTACCGGTGCCGCCGACCGTGATGATCGCCGGGCCATTCGACCTGCAGCTCGCCGCCGATACGCTCGGCTTCCCTTTGGTGCTGAAGATCCCCGACAGTTCGTTCTCGCGCGGGGTGAAGAAGGCGTCCAATTTCGACGAGCTGAAGTCGCTGGCTACCGCCTGGCTCGAGGATTCCGATCTTCTGATCGCCCAGAAATTCATGCCGACGCAGTATGACTGGCGTGTCGGCGTGCTTGGCGGCCAGCCCCTGTTTGCCATCCATTACCTGATGGCCAAGAAGCACTGGCAGATCGTCAACCACGAGGGCAAGGGCAAGCCGATCGAAGGCGGCATCAAGACCTTCACGCTGAAGCACGCGCCGGCGCATGTCATCGACACGGCCGTGCGCGCCGCGCGCTGCATTGGCGACGGGCTCTATGGCGTTGATCTCAAGGAAACCAGGGACGGGGTGTTCGTCATCGAGGTCAACGACAACCCGAACCTAGACCATGGCGTCGAGGATTCCGGCGAGAAGGACGAGGTCTGGGTGCGCCTGACGCAATGGTTCCTCGACCGGCTCGATCGCAACGGCAAATAGTCATTTTACCTATTGGTTGACAGTTCCGCCTGTTCGGCATAAATTCAACCTTATGGTTGAGAAAAATACAGAACGGCTGAACGCCATCTTTCACGCACTCTCCGATCCGACGCGGCGGGCCATGCTCGACGGCCTCGCCAGGGGGCCGCGCAATGTCGGCGATCTGGCTGCGCCTTTCGACATGTCGCTCGCCGCCGCTTCCAAGCACATCAAGGTGCTGGAACGGGCAGGGCTGGTGTCGCGCAGCGTCCAGGGGCGCACTCACATTTGCAGCCTCGATGCCATGCCGATGCATGCGGGCGTCGAATGGCTCCGCCACTACGAGAAATACTGGAACCAGCGGCTCGACGCCTTGCAGGCCATCCTCGAGGCCGAGGATGCCGCCGGGCACCCCTCTGGAGGACAAGGCTCATGACCACGCAGTCCCTGCATTTGCCCTATGGCGTCGTCACCGAATCCGGAACATTGCGCATCGAGCGGCTGCTGCCCGGGCCGATCGAACGGCTTTGGCGCTACCTGACCGACGCCGACAAGCGCGCGACCTGGCTCGCCGGCGGACCGATGGAACTGCGCGCCGGCGGCAAGGTCGAGAACATCTTCCGCAACTCCGCACTCACCCGCAACGACGATCCGCCGCCCCCACACATGGCCGCCTTTGCCGAGCATAAGGTGGTGGGCGAAATCACCGCCTGCGAGCCGCCGCATCTTTTGGCCTACAGCTGGGGTGGCCGGGCCGAGGCGGGCGAAAGCTCCGAGGTGCGCTTCGAACTCGAATCGCGCGACGACAAGGTGCTGCTGACCGTCACGCATCGCCGCCTGACCGGTCATGGTGCGATGCTCAACGTCGCCGCCGGCTGGCATGCGCATCTCGGCATCCTTGCCGACCGGCTTGCCGGTCGCGAGCCCGAGGGGTTCTGGAAGGCTCACACGCGGCTGGTGGCCGACTACGCGGCCCGTATCGCCGCACCGCAGGCAAACGGCGCAGGAAAGGAAGCCTGACATGTTGCTCAAGGACAGGACGGCCGTCGTCTATGGCGGCGGCGGTGCAATCGGCGGTGCTGCGGCAAGCGCGTTTGCCCGTGACGGCGCACGCGTGTTCCTGGCCGGACGCACGCTCGAACGGCTGGACAAGACGGCGCGCGACATCCGTGCGCACGGCGGCCTTGCGGAAGTCGCTGTGCTCGACGCGCTCGACGAAAAGGCCGTGGAGCGCCACGCCGACGCTGTGGCGTCGAGGACCGGCGGCATCGACATCGCGGTGAATGCCGTCGGTATCGCCCATGTGCAGGGAACGCCGCTTGCGGAGCTCTCCCTTGCCGATTTCGAGAGGCCGGTTGGCGCCTATGTCAGGACCAATTTCCTGACCGCCCGCGCTGTCGCGCGCCATATGCCGGAGGGCGGTGTGCTGCTGACGCTTTCGACGCCCGGCGCGCGCATGTCGGGAGTTGGATTTCTTGGCAACGGCGTGGCCAGTGCCGCGGTAGAGGCGATGTCGCGCATCCTGGCCGGCGAACTCGGGGCGCGGGGCATCAGGGTCGTCTGCCTTCGCCCGGACGCCGTCCCCGAAGCGCTCGATGTCTCGCATGCGCGCGCCGCCTTCGAGGGCTTCGCCAGCAGGGCTGGCATGTCGGTTGACGATATGCTCGCCGCGCGCGCCGCGTCGGGGCCGCTGTTGCGGCGCTTCCCGACACTGGCCCAGATCGGCGACTTTGCCGCCTTCGTCGCTTCCGATCGGGCAGGGGCGATGACAGGCGCCATCGCCAATCTGACCTGCGGCACGCTGGTGGACTGACAGCTGCCTTGCCAATTCCCGTCTCCCTTGATCTTCTTCGATCGCAGGCTGCGTCGACCGTCGTGATGGTGCTGGTGGCCTATCTTGAACTGCGTGGCCAGCCCGGCAAGCATCGAGCGAAATGAGCCAAGGCCAGCCGCGCGGGCCCTGGGCGGTCGTTGGCAAGCTGGTGCCGGCAAAGTTGCTGCCGCCGAACCCGATCCATGGCTTCTGGATCGGGGCATTGTCTCGTGTAGTATCGCCCGGCATTTTCGCTTCGGGACGCACGACATGATCCTCATCGGCCAGTATGATAGCCCCTTCGTCCGCCGTGTCGGCATAGCGCTCAGGCTCTATGGCATTGCCTTCACCCACGAGCCGTGGTCGGCCTTCAGTGATGCCGACAAGGTCAGGCGCTACAATCCGCTGACGCGAGTGCCGACGCTGGTGCTCGACAACGGCGATTCGCTGATCGAGAGCCACATCATCCTCGACTATCTCGACAGCCTGGCGCCCGGCGGACAGGCGATGTTTCCGAGCGCCGAACCGGCTCGCCACCAGGCCCTGAAGGTCGCCGCCCTTGCCATGGGGCTGGGTGACAAGGCGGTCAGCCTGTTCTACGAGCGGCGGCTGCACAAGGAGGTGTCCACGGTGTGGGTGGAGCGCTGCCGGACACAGATCACCGACGTGCTGGGCGTACTGGAAACCGACCGCGCCGGAAGGGACAGCGACTACTGGTTTGGCGATCGCATCGGCCATGCCGACATCGGCGTGGTCTGCGTGCTGCGCTTCATCAACGACGCCCATCCGGGGTTGGTGACGATCGGTGGGTTCCCTGCGCTTGCCGCGCTGTCGTCACGGCTGGAGGCGATGCCGGTGTTCCAGGAGATCAGCCAGGCGTTCATCCCCCCGAACTAGGGAACTATTTCGCCCTTTGCTTCTCGATGGCCTGGAAGCGATCGACGAAGGCTTTCTGCACGCGCTTGGCCGGTTGCGGCGAAAGATCGAGCCCGTCGATGGAAATGCCACGCGGGCGACCGAAGAACTGGGTTGCCTCCGCCACCGAGAAGCCGGCGAGTTCCGTCGCCTCGAAATAGGCCGCGATCTGGTCGGCGCGCTTGATGTCCTTCTTGAGCCCCTGTGCGATGGCAGCGGGCAGGCTGAAGCGCAGGTGGATGGCGTTCTGGAGCCGCTCCTCGCACGACTTGTAGCCTCCGCCGACCACCGATTTGAACGGCGAGATCATGTCGCCGATAACGTATTCGGGCGCGTCGTGCAGGAGAGTCGCAAGCTGTGCTTCGGGCGAGGCCGCAGGCACGATCCTGCGGAAGATTGCTTCGACCAGCAGCGAGTGCTGCGCCACGGAAAACGCGTGGTCGCCAAAAGTCTGGCCGTTCCAGCGAGCAACGCGGGCGAGACCATGGGCGATGTCGGCGATTTCGACATCGAGTGGCGAGGGGTCGAGCAGGTCGAGGCGGCGGCCAGACAGCATGCGCTGCCAGGCTCGCGCCGGGGCACCGGGACGGTCGGCCATCAGGCGTCTTCCGCGCCGGCGACTTCAGGATAGGTGAACCGCGCCCAGTCGGGGATCGCTGGGGTAACAGTGACGTCGCCGGCCGCGATCACAGCACCGGCGTCGAGCGCTGCCTTCACCCGGTCAATGCGGGCGATGGCGAGGCCAGTCTTGCCGGAAACCGAGCCCAGCGTACCGACCACCTTGCCGCTGGCGACGAGGTCGGTTCCAGGTTCGGGAAGGTCGGAGGCACCGGAGATAAGCAGCACACGACGGCGGGCCGTGCCGCGGTGCTGCATGCGCGACACGACTTCCTGGCCGATGAAGCAGCCTTTCTTGAAGCCGACGCCGTCGAGTTGGTCGAGCAGCACGTCGTGCGGGAAGGCGTCTGCCAGCGCGTAGTCAGCTCCGCTCTCGGCGACGCCATTGGCGATGCGGAAGGCGTGCCAGCCGGCCTCGGTGGCGCTGGCAGCAGGCGCCGTGCCGTAATGGCGGAACACGGGCTGTTGGAAGCGGCTGTCGCGGACCGTTGAATCGGATTGCGAAGCAGCTGAATCATCTTCCCATGAGACAGAGACAACAACTTGATCCTGTTTGGAAATATCCGCCTTGGCGCGCAGCCGGTAAAGCATCAGGCGGCGGACGAAATCATCCGCGATATCGGCCCGGCATTCGAGACGCAGCGCGCTTTCGCCGCTGCGCGACACCAGGAAATCGAACATGATCTTGCCTTGCGGCGCGAGCAACGCGCCGGGCTTCGCTTCACGCTCTCCGAGCGCCGCAAGGTCGACGGTCAGGATGTTTTGCAAAAAGTGCTCGGCGTCGGGACCGGAAACATCGACAATGGCGCGGTCGGCGAGAATGGCTGTCGGCATGGACCTGATCTTGCATTTCGGAGAGCCATTACGTAAGCCGCAGGCAATTTCCAGACAAGGGCACCCGCGATGGCAATCACCTTCGATCTCATCCTCAAGGGCGGGACGGTCGCCAATCATGACGGCATCGGCCTCCGTGACGTCGGCGTGACCAATGGCCGGATCGCCGCGATTGGCGATCTCAGCAGCGCATCGGCTGGCGAAACCATTGACTGCCGGGGCCTCCACATCCTGCCCGGCGTGGTCGACAGCCAGGTGCATTTCCGCGAGCCGGGCCTCGAGCACAAGGAAGACCTGGAGACGGGGTCTCGCGCTGCCGTGCTCGGTGGCGTCACCGCGGTCTTCGAGATGCCCAACACCAACCCGCTGACAACGAGCGAGGCCACCCTTGCCGACAAGGTGAGCCGGGCGACCGCGCGCATGCACTGCGACTTCGCCTTCTGGGTTGGCGGCACGCGCGACAACGCAAAGGACGTCGCCGAACTGGAGCGCCTGCCGGGTGCTGCCGGCATCAAGGTGTTCATGGGCTCATCGACAGGCGACCTTCTGGTCGAAGACGACGAGGGCGTGGCGTCCATCCTCCGCAACACCCGCCGTCGTGCTGCCTTCCACTCCGAGGACGAGTTCCGCCTGCGCGAGCGCCAGGGCCTGCGCGTCGACAACGACCCGTCCTCGCATCCGGTCTGGCGCGACGAGATCGCAGCACTCCAGTGCACCGAGCGCCTGGTGCGCATCGCCCGGCAGGAGCGCGCGCGCATCCACGTGCTGCACATCTCGACATCAGAGGAGATTGCCTTCCTGGAGCATCACAAGGACGTCGCCACCTGCGAGGCGACGCCGCACCACCTGACCATGAGCTCTGACGACTATGCCCGCCTCGGCACGTTGCTGCAGATGAACCCGCCAGTGCGCTCGGCACGCCACCGCGACGGCATCTGGCATGGCATCGGCCAAGGCGTCGTCGACGTGCTCGGCTCCGACCACGCCCCGCACACGCTGGCCGAGAAGGCCAAGCCATATCCGGCTTCGCCTTCGGGCATGACCGGCGTGCAGACTTTGGTGCCGATCATGCTCGACCATGTGAATGCCGGCCGGCTGACGCTGGAGCGTTTCGTCGATCTTTCGAGCCACGGCCCGAACCGCATCTTCGGCATGGCGCGCAAAGGCCGCATCGCCGCCGGCTACGATGCCGATTTCACCGTCGTCGACATGAAGCGAACGGAAACAATCACCAATGCCCAGGCCGGTTCGAAGGCCGGCTGGACGCCCTATGATGGCAAGCAGGTCACCGGCTGGCCGGTCGGCACCATCGTCCGCGGCATCCGCGTGATGTGGGAAGCCGAAATCACCACGCCGTCGCAGGGCAGGGCGGTCGAATTTTCGGAAGCGGTGGTTAAGTAATTTTCCTCTCCCCGTCCACGGGGAGAGGATGCCGGCAGGCAGGTGAGGGCCCGAGCCTACCGCTCAGAACTTGGAGCCGCCCTTGATCCGGCCCTTCGGGCCACCTTCTCCCCGTGAACGGGGAGAAGGAAGAGGCAACTGCTCAATCGCCCGCGACAAAAAACGCCCAGTGTCCTTCGGGCGTTATGCCGAGGCGATAGAACACATATGTGCCGTACTGCTTCATGTCTTCGTAATCGCCGGCGGTGACGATCTTGAACAGCTCGACCTTTTGGCGCGGATCGAGCTTGTCGAGCGGCAGGCCGAAGAAATAGGGCCAGACATAGAGGTCCTCGTCGGTGCCTTCTCCGAGATGCACGTAGCCGGCGCTAAGGACCTCTTCCATGATCGCCAGGAGTTCCTGGCCTTCGCCGTCGCCCGACAGAGAGCGCATGAACTCGATCGGATCGCCCGAGATATCGCCGAAGGAAAGCTGGGGCATGCTGTCGCCGGTGCCGATCAAAGGCCGCAGCTTTTCGATGTCGCCAGTCTTGGCCGCTTCGACCAGAAGGGTGCGCATCCGGCTGACCGGTTCCGGCAAGCGGGAAAGGTCGTAGATGATCTCGGGCAGCGGCCCGTCGCTGTCGATGGAAGGCATCGCCGGATTGGCGGTATCGCCAGGCTCGGCCGGCGTGGAGCCGTCCGGCTCGGCCTCGTCGGGGTTCGTCTGCTGGTCGGCGGGTGCGCCGTTGGGCGACGTTGCCGGTGGCGCCTGGATCGGATCCGGCATCGGAACTGCGTTTTCCGTCGGCGCGGTCTGTGAGTCGGCCGGCTTCGGCGGCGTCACGGGAGCCGGGATTTCCTCGCGTTTGATTTCGCTCAGCGCCTGCGCCGAAGTCGAACCGAGACCTAGGATCAAGGACGCTGCGAGGCCAAAGGCCGCGATTCGAAACGTGGCGCGAGGCGCAAGGTCAGTGTGTGGCCGCATCGAACTACGCTCCGGGGGATTCTTGTGACATGCCGGCATGATGCCGAACCCGCGTCGGCTAGTCAAAGAACCGGGGTAGCGCTCAATGCCGCAGGCGCAGTGGCTCGAACTCGCCGGCCTCAAGCTTGGCGCGCATGCGGTTGAGCATGGCGACAGCCGCCTTTTCGCCATTTGCGGCAACAATCTCCGCAAACGCTGTGGCAAGCGCCGCCTCGGCGATGATCTCGGGTTCGATGCCGGCGGAAAGACCTTCGGCCCATGCCTCGTTATGGCTCTCGACGGCGGTCAGGCGCTTTTCTTCCCGAACCAGGGCGTCGATGTCGGTTAGGCTTTGTTCCATTGCGGTCTTTCACCCTGCCAAGCGACCCGCTGATTCGGATCAACTTGAGCTATCCCTTTAATGTCCCGTTAAGAGAACTAACACAATCGGTCGTCGGTGTACGGTAGGCAATGCCGGGAAAGTAAATAGCCTGTTAATTGCCGTAGCGCGAAGCAATGTCGCGGCTCAGCGTCTCGCCTTCGCTCATGTAGCGTTTGATCGCTTCGGTGGCCGAGGCGGTGCAAGCGGTGTAGGTGCCTTCGAATGAGCGGTAGCCGCGGTTGAAGCTGGCGATGAAGCGGGCGCGGCGCTCGGGCGAGGGGTTTTCCGACAGCAGCAGCTTTTCCATTTCGCCGCGCCACTGCGTGCCCTTTTCGCCGCACAGGTTGCGCAGGAAGTGCAGCGAGCCCAGCACTTCGGCCAGGCGCAGCAGGCCCGGCTCGAACGGTGCCTCGACGGCGCGGGCGGGCGCGGCAAGCGTCGTACTTGCGGCAAGCGTCATGGCAATCAACAGGGTCGAAGCGCGGCTCATCAGCGTTTTGTGGCGAAACAATTTGGCTGCCGCAAGGCCGCTGCGGCGCTATCCAACGGTGATCACGGCAGGGCGGACTGCCCGCTCACCAGTTCGAGCACGATTTCCAGCGTCGAGTCGGTCAACGGCAACCGCTCGATCTCGGCCAGGGTGAAGAAGGCAGCCTCGTCGGCGTCGTCCGCCGCGACAGGCTCGCCCTGCGCGTGGCGCGCCCCGAAGACGGTAAGCAGATAGAGCGAGCCGCCGTCGTCGCGGCTGTCGATCTCAATCGCGCGCAGCAGCACAAGTTCCGCCACCGTGACGGCTGTTTCCTCGATGAGTTCGCGCCGCGCCGCCTCTTCCAGCGTTTCGCCATCCTCGACCCGCCCGCCCGGAAAGGCATAAAGCCCTTTCGATGGCGCGCGCCCGCGCCGCACCAGCATGATCTTGCCATCGCGCATGACGGCAACCGAAACGGCAGGGACGATGCTTGTCTGGTTCATTCCGCCGTCCTGTCTGTTAGCGCCGCCCCATGTTCGGCAGGGGGTAAGCTGCTTTAGCGGTTGCGGCCGGCGCGATCCATCGCCACTTTCTCTCCGAACGAGGACGTGAAGCGATGTGCGGACGAATAGCGGTGATTGCATCGCCCGACGAGACGGCCGCCTTTCTCGGCGTAGCCGACCTCGAGAGCTTTCCGCCGCGCTACAATGTGGCGCCGACACAGCCGATCCTCGTGGTGACGGCAGGGCCGCAGCGGCCCCCGGGTTCGAACCTGCCCGACCGCATGGCGCTTTTGGCCCGCTGGGGCCTGATCCCGGCCTGGGCGAAGAACCCATCCGACATGCCGCTGCTGTTCAACGCGCGCTCGGAAACGGCAATCGACAAGGCCGCCTTCCGAAACGCCATGCGACACCGGCGGGCACTGGTTCCTGTCTCCGGCTTCTACGAATGGAAGAAGCTGCCGGGCAATCGCCGCCAGGCCTATTGGCTGAGGCCGCGCAAGGGCGGGCTGGTGGCACTGGCCGGGCTGCTGGAGACGTGGAGCGAGCCGGGCGGATCGGAAATGGATACGGCGGCGATCCTGACCACCTACGCCAGCGCCGACATCAGGCACATCCACGACCGCATGCCCGTGGTCATCGAGCCCGAGAACTTCACGCGCTGGCTCGACTGCCGCACCCAGGAGCCGCGCCATGTCGCCGAATTGATGCGGCCGGCGCAGTCTGATTTCTTCGAGCAGATTCCCGTCTCCGACCTGGTCAACAAATTCGCCAATGTCGGGCCTGAGATACAGGACCGCGTGGAGCCGTTGCACGACGAAGCGCCGGCCAGGGTGGCGAAGCCAAAAGCGGAAAAGCGTAAGTCCAGCGACGACGACCAGATGAAACTGTTCTGAGGGGGCGCTAGAAAGGCGGCGTGTTCACGCCAGTCCTTTCCGCCGCCATTTCCGGATTTCTGCTCGGCGCATCGCTGATCATCGCGATCGGCGCGCAGAATGCGTTCATCCTGCGCCAGGGGCTGCTGCGCCAGCACGTCTTCATCCTGTGCCTGATCTGTGCGGCGTCGGATGCGCTGCTGATTGCCGCCGGTATCGCCGGGCTCGGCACGCTGATTTCGCGGTCGCCGAACCTGATCCTGGTCGTCACCTTGGGCGGCGCGCTGTTCCTGTTCACCTATGCGATCATCGCCTTTCGCCGCGCCATGAAGCCAGAGGTACTGCAAGCTGCGAAGTCGGGCGAGGCGCGGCTCTGGCCGGCAGTCGCCGCCTGTCTTGCCTTCACCTTCCTGAACCCACACGTCTACCTCGACACCGTCGTGCTGCTCGGCAGCCTGTCGGCGTCCTATGAGGGCCAGGCGCGCCTTGCCTTTGGGCTTGGCGCTGCGACGGCATCATTCGTCTGGTTCTTTGGGCTTGGCTACGGCGCCCGGCTGCTGGAGCCGGTGTTTGCCCGGCCTTCCGCCTGGCGCGTCCTCGATGTCGTGATCGGCCTTGTCATGGCCGCGATCGGGCTCAGCCTGGTCAGCCGCGTCTAGGCGGCCTTGTTCAGCTTCGGCGCTGACTTTTCCTTTTTCGTCGCGCAGATCAGCGCGGCGGCGATCGCAGCAGGCCCAATGGCCCGGTAGTGCTTGGCAAGTTCCGCGTACTGGCTACGCGCTCGGTCCTGTTCGGCCTGTTTTCGTTTCATCGGTCTCTTCCCTTAAGTCAACTCTGTTGAGATCGGCTGCATTTGCTTACGGATTCGGTCGAATTCGTGGCATGCGGCGGCTTCTAGCCGGGCAATGTTTCATTACGGTGCCGCTATGTTTAATAAATTGTTTCGGTGCTGCTTCCGTTCCGGTTGCGGCGGTAAAGTTTCATGTCGATGCGTCTTGACGGCAACAGGGTCCGAGGCGATAAAGCCCCTGATGAAAACGTCTTTCGCCATTTCCGGCATTTGCATTATTGGCTAGCGTTCGCGCTGGTCAGGACGTTTTCGCCTCCTCTTCACAAAGACAGGTCAAACGCCCGGGCCAGCAGGCCACGGCGCCGCGCGTCCATTTCGGACGTGCAAAGGACGCGGTGAAACTGAGAATTGGCGCATGATCCTTGCGAAGATCGTAGATTTTCCGGGGCCACGCACACGGGGAGTTCTATGTCTGAAGCATTCAGGGGCCTGCGCCTTACCAACACGCTGACGCGCACGAAGGAGGACTTCGTGCCGATCGATCCGCAAAACGTGCGGATGTATGTCTGCGGCCCGACCGTCTACGACTTTGCCCATATCGGCAACGCTCGGCCAGCGATCGTCTTCGACGTGCTGTTTCGGCTGCTGCGCCATCTCTATGGCGAAGATCACGTCACCTATGTGCGCAACCTCACCGACCTCGACGACAAGATCAACGCGCGCGCCCTGCGTGATTTTCCCGATCTTCCGCTGAACGAGGCGATCAGGCGCGTCACCGAAAAGACCGCCAACCAGTATCAGTCGGACGTCGCAGCACTTGGCTGCCTCGAGCCGACTGTCGAGCCACGCGCCACGGAATTCGTGCAGCCCCGCCCCGACGGCCGTGCCGACATGATCACCTTGATTCTGAGTCTCATCGATCGCGGCCATGCCTATGAGGCACAAGGCGAAGTGCTGTTCGACACCGGCTCGATGCCCGACTACGGCCAACTGTCGAAGCGCAATCTCGACGAGCAACAGGCCGGTGCCCGCGTCGAGGTCGAGGCGCACAAGAAGAATCCCGGCGACTTCGTGTTGTGGAAGGCATCTTCGGCCGAGGAGCCGGGCTGGGACAGCCCGTGGGGACGCGGCCGTCCGGGCTGGCATATCGAGTGCTCGGCGATGGCGTCGGCCTATCTCGGCGAGGTCTTCGATATCCACGGTGGCGGGCTCGACCTGATCTTCCCGCACCATGAGAACGAGATCGCCCAGTCGCGCTGCGCCCACGGTACCGAGGTGATGGCCAACTACTGGATGCACAACGGCTTCCTTCAGGTTGAGGGCCAGAAGATGTCCAAGAGCCTGGGCAACTTCTTCTCGATCCACGAGTTGCTCGAGACCGAGAATTTCGGCGGCCGCAAATGGCCGGGCGAAGTGCTGCGCCTGGCCATGCTGATGACGCACTACCGCGAGCCGATCGACTTCTCGGTGAGGAAGCTTGAGGAGGCGGAGAACACGTTGCGCAAATGGAAGCGCGCGGCCGACAGCGCCGGTGCTGCCGAGGCTGCCGTTCCTGCGTCGCTTATCGCAGCACTCAGCGACGATCTCGCCACAGCAACCGCATTCCATGGACTGTCGCAACTGGCCGGCGAGTCGGGCGGCATCGCTGCAGCTGAGCTCAAGGCTGCGCTGCTGTTCCTGGGCTTCACACTCGACGCGGCCGAAGTTGACGGGGCGGAGGTTGCGAAAGTCATTGCGGAGCGCCTTGCCTTCATCGCGCAAAAGAACTGGGCCGAGGCCGACCGCATCCGCGACGAGCTGCTGGCCCAGGGCGTGCAGCTCAAGGACGGCAAGGATCCGGTAAGCGGCGAGCGTGTGACGACGTGGGAAGTGAAGCGGTGATGATGGCAGGGCAGGGGGTGCGGCGTGTCTTCGGGCCGGCGGCTGGACCATTCTACGCTTCTGGAACGACGACGCGCTTCGCGATATGGATAACGTCTGCCAGCACATCGTGATCTCGGCCGGAGCGGCCGTCCGCATGAAGAGGAGTTCGTGCAATGATCGACCACACTGGAATTTCGGTAACCGATTTCGATAAGGCGAAGGCGTTTTACGACAAGGCGTTTGCGCCGTTGGGCGCGTCGCTTCTGATGATGGTGCCGGCGGAGCATACCGGCGGCGTCAAGGTCGGCGGCTACGGCCGCGAGCGGCCGGTGTTCTGGCTGCACGAAGCGCCGGCCGGGCCGGGCCGGCACTACGCGTTCACGGCGCGGAGCCGGGCCGAGGTCGAAGCGTTCCATGCGGCGGCGATTTCTGCTGGTGGCAAGGACAATGGCGGGCCAGGTCCGCGGCCGCACTATCATCCTGACTATTACGCCGCATTCGTCTTCGACCCTGACGGCAACAACATCGAGGCGGTGTGCCATGCGCCGGGTTGAGGGGTCGGCCCGATGAGCCTCGACAACAGGCCTGTCTATTCGGGCGGATGCCAGTGCGGCGCCGTGCGCTTTCATGTTGAAGGCGCACTCGGCGACGCCTCGGTCTGCCACTGCCGCATGTGCCAGAAGGCGTTCGGCAATTTCTACGCCCCGCTGGTCTCGGTGCGGAAGGCCAAGCTCGCCTGGACGCGCGGCGAGCCGAAGCGGTTCCGTTCCTCGAACTATGCCTTGCGTGGCTTCTGCGGCGAATGCGGCACGCCGCTGAGCTACGAGGCGCCGGACGGCACGGCACTGGCGATAGCTGCCTTCGACGAGCCGGAGGAGATCGCGCCGACGGTTCAGTGGGGGCTCGAGGGCAAGCTGCCCTATGTCGACGGCATCCACGAACTGCCTGGTTATTCGACCGAGGAAGACCCTGACGCGGCCGATTTCGTCAACGACATCGTCTCCTACCAGCATCCCGATCACGACACCGAACGCTGGCCGGAGGATCGCAAATGACGTCGGCAACAGGTGGATGCCAGTGCGGGGCGGTACGTTATCGCATCGACCAGGCGCTGGAGAATGCGCATATCTGCCATTGCCGCATGTGCCAGAAGGCGTCCGGCAACTACTTCATGCCGCTGGCGCGCACGCCCAGGGCGAAATTCGCCGTCACGCGTGGCGAGATCGGCTGGTTCCAGTCGTCCGACATCGTGCGCCGCGGCTTCTGCCGCGATTGCGGCACACCGCTGCTGTTCGACGTCGTCGACCGCGACACGATCAACGTCGTGCTCGGCTCGCTCGACGACCCGGAGGCGGTGAAGCCGACGTTCCAGTGCGGCCTCCATGCCAGGCAGCCCTGGTTCGGTGAACTCGACACGCTTGAGCCGTCGTCGGACGAGACGTCCTGGTATCAGGCGATAGCGCCCTCGAACCATCAGCACCCCGACCACGACACTGAACAATGGCCAGCGGAGAACAGGTCATGACGGAGACAATCAGAACCGGCGGTTGCCAGTGCGGCGCCGTTCGATTCCGCATCCACGGCGCGCTTGGACGCGTCTCGATCTGCCATTGCCGCATGTGCCAGAAGCAGTTCGGTTCGTTCTTCGGCGCGTTCGTCGCCGTTCCCAACGACGGCGTCGAGTGGATCCGCGAAGAGCCGAGCTACTTCCAGTCGTCGGTCAACATCGCGCGCGGCTTCTGCCAGCGTTGCGGCACGCCGATGACCTTTCGCCAGCCGGATGGGCTGGAAATCACCATCGGTGCCTTCGACGACCGTTCCGACCTGGCTCCGACCATCCAGATCAATCATGCCGCAAGGCTGCCCTGGGTCGAGACGATCTTCCAGGCTGAGGTTCACGACAATTCCGACTACTACAAGCGGCAGGAATCGATCATTTCCTTCCAGCATCCCGACGAAGAGACGGCCAACTGGCCGGAACATGGACTGAAACTATGAGCAACGAACTGCGCGGCCTCTATCCAGAGATCGAACCCTTCGAAAGCGGCATGCTGGATGTCGGCGACGGTCACCAGATCTACTGGGAGCGCTCCGGCACCAGAGGCGCCAAGCCGGCGGTGTTCCTGCATGGCGGACCCGGTGGAGCGACCTCGCCGAAGCAACGGCGGCTGTTTGATCCCAAGCTCTACGACATCATGCTGTTCGACCAGCGCGGCTGCGGCAAGTCGCTGCCGCATGCCTCGCTCGAGGCCAACACCACCTGGCACCTGGTCGCCGACATCGAGCGGCTGCGCGAGATGGCCGGTTTCGACACATGGCAGGTGTTCGGCGGCTCCTGGGGCTCGACGCTGGCGCTCGCCTATGCCGAAACGCACCCGGATCGTGTCAGCGAACTCGTCCTGCGCGGCATCTACACGGTCACCCGCGCCGAGCTTGATTGGTTTTACCAGTTCGGCGTCTCCGAGATGTTCCCCGACAAGTGGGAACGTTTCGTCGAGCTGATCCCCGAGGCCGAGCGCGGCGACATGATGGCGGCCTACCGCAAGCGGCTGGTGGGTGACGACCGCAAGGCACAGGTGGAAGCCGCCCTTGCGTGGAGCATATGGGAAGGCGAGACCATCACGTTGCTGCCCGATCCCGATACCAGCGGCAAGTTCGGCGAGGACGATTTTGCGGTGGCCTTCGCCCGCATCGAGAACCACTATTTCGTCCATGCCGGCTGGCTCGACGAAGGCCAGCTCATCCGCGACGCCCACAAGCTGCACGACATTCCCGGCGTCATCGTCCATGGACGCTATGACATGCCGTGCCCGGCGAAATATGCCTGGGCGCTGCACAAGGCCTGGCCGCAGGCCGACTTCCATCTGATCGAAGGCGCGGGCCACGCTTATTCGGAACCGGGCATTCTCGATCAGCTGATCAGGGCGACCGACAGGTTCGCAGGGAAACAGTGATGATGCGCACGTTGCAAGTGTCGGCACGACGGTGCGGCGGCCTCACCCTCCCCCTTGTGGGGAGGGTCGGCGAGCGCATGGAGCGCAGCGGAATGCGTGAGACGGGGTGGGGGTTCAACCAATGACGGCCTCACCCCCCACCCCGGCGCTGCGCGCCGACCCTCCCCACAAGGGGGAGGGTAAAGAACGCATCTATCTCTTCGACACGACGCTGCGCGACGGCCAGCAGACGCCGGGCATCGATTTCTCCGTCGAGGACAAGATTGCGATTGCCGGCATGCTGGACGAATTCGGCCTCGACTATGTCGAGGGCGGCTACCCCGGCGCCAATCCGACCGACACGGCGTTCTTCCAGCAAAAGCGCACCAGGCGGGCGAAGTTCGTCGCCTTCGGCATGACCAAGCGGGCAGGGGTGTCGGCATCCAACGATCCCGGACTGGCCGCGCTGGTCCAGGCAAGATCGGATGCCGTGTGCTTTGTCGCCAAGAGCTGGGACTACCATGTCCGCGTCGCCCTCGGTGTCAGCAACGAAGACAACCTGGATAGCATCGGCGCATCGGTCGAGGCGGCGGGCGCGGCCGGCAAGGAGCCGATGGTTGACTGCGAGCACTTTTTCGACGGCTTCAAGGCCAACCCCGACTATGCGCTGGCCTGCGCCAGGACAGCCTATGAGGCCGGCGCGCGCTGGGTGGTGCTGTGCGACACCAATGGCGGCACGCAGCCCTCGGAAGTGCGCGACATCGTCGCCAAGGTGATCGCGGCCGGCATCCCGGGCGCTCACCTCGGAATCCACGCCCATGACGATACCGGCCAGGCGGTGGCCAATTCGCTGGCCGCCATCGAGGCCGGCGTGCGCCAGGTGCAGGGCACTATCAATGGTATCGGCGAGCGCTGTGGCAACGCCAACCTGGTCACCATCGTGCCGACGCTGGCTCTGAAACCGCATTTTGCCGCGCGTTTCGAAACCGGCATCTCGGCCGAAGCCTTGACCGGCATTTCCAGGCTTTCGCGGGCTTTCGACGAATTGCTCAACCGCGCGCCCGAAACGCAGTCGCCCTATGTCGGCGCGTCGGCGTTTGCCACCAAGGCCGGCATCCATGCCTCGGCGATCGCCAAGGAGCCGCAAACCTACGAGCATGTGCCGCCGGAAACGGTGGGCAACCGCCGCAAGGTCATGGTCTCGGACCAGGGCGGCAAGGCCAATTTCATCGCCGAACTGAAGCGCCGCGGCATCGACGTGCCGAAGGACGACAACCGGCTCGACGCGCTGATTGCGGTGGTCAAGGAGCGCGAGGCCGAGGGCTATGCCTATGAAGGCGCTGACGCCAGTTTTGAGCTTCTGGCCCGGCAGATGCTCCATGGCGTGCCGGAATTCTTCAAGGTCACCAGCTTCCGCTGTCTCGTCGAACGTCGCTTCGACGCCAACGGCAACCTCAAGACGGTATCGGAAGCGGTGGTCAAGGTTGTTGTCGACGGCGAAGACAAGATGTCGGTTGCCGAAGGGGATGGCCCGGTCAACGCCCTCGACATCGCGCTACGCAAGGACCTCGGCAAGTTCCAGGACGAGATCGGGGACCTGGAACTGGCGGACTACAAGGTGCGTATCCTCAATGGCGGCACCGAGGCCATAACGCGAGTTCTGATCGAATCGCACGACGCCACCGGAGCGCGCTGGTGGACCGTCGGCGTGTCGACAAACATCATAGATGCTTCGTTCCAGGCGCTGATGGATTCGATCATCTACAAGCTAATGAAGAACCGCGAGATGGCCGGGCTGGTGGCGGCGGAATAGGCGTCGCTGCCGCGTTTGCCAGCTGTCGCAGACGTTCGACAGGGGTTGATCCATCAACGAAAAGCGCATGGACCATCACTATTTTGAAATGGCGCGAGCCGGGCGTCAGGCGCATAGGTTCGCGCCATGAGCACGCAAGCCCCAGCCATTTCCCGCGACGAAGCCACGCGTGGCTTCCTGTTTGCCCTTTCGGCCTACCTGATGTGGGGCTTCCTGCCGTTCTACATGAAGGCCGTCGCGCACATTCCGGCTGCCGAGGTGATCGCTCACCGCATCATCTGGTCGATCCCGATCGCCGCCGTGCTGCTGTGGTGGCTCGGGCGCACCGCTGACATCAAGACCGCCTTGCGCAGCCCGCGCACCCTGGCGCTGGGCGCTCTGACCGCTTCGCTGATCACCATCAACTGGGGCGTCTATGTCTGGGCCATCGGCAACGACCGGGCGCTCGAAACAGCGCTGGGCTATTACATCAACCCGCTGTTGAGCGTTTTCCTCGGCGCCGTCGTGCTCGGCGAGAAGCTGACGCGCGCCCAGATGCTGGCCATCGGCCTAGCCGCCCTCGCGGTCGGCCTGTTGACCTGGGAAAGCGGCGGCCTGCCCTGGGTGTCCATCGTCCTGGCGCTGTCCTGGGGCTTCTACGCCATGTTCAAGAAGACCCTGCCGATCGGCCCGGCGCAGGGCTTCTTCCTCGAGGTGCTGATCCTCGGCATTCCTGCCCTGTGCTATATCGTCTACCTGCAGTCGTCTGGCGTTGGACACTTCTTTTCCGCCGAGATGACGGATGTCTGGCTGCTGCTGGGCTGCGGCCTGGTGACGGCGGTGCCGCTGATCCTGTTTGCCAACGGCGCCAAGCTGTTGCGCCTGTCGACCATCGGCATCATGCAATACATCGCACCGACAATGATCTTCGTCATCGCCATCTTCATCTTCCGCGAGCCGTTCAGCAGTGAGCGCGCCGTCGCGTTCGCCCTTATCTGGGTGGCGCTCGCGATCTACACGTGGTCGATGTACTCCGAGCGGACAAAGAACAGCTGACCTCAGTAGCGATGGAACGAATGTACGAGCTCTATATTGCCAACAAGAACTACTCGTCCTGGTCGTTGAGGCCCTGGGTGCTGATGCGCACGCTCGGCATCCCGTTCAAAGAGCGCCAGGTGCCATTCGGCAACCTGCCGGGGCAGCCTGATTTCCGTTCTTTTTCGCCCAATGGCTGCGTGCCTTGCCTGATCGATGGAGAAATCGCCGTCTGGGATTCGCAGTCGATCGTCGAATACGTCGCCGAGCGCCATCCAGGCGTCTGGCCCACCGATGCGGCGGCCCGCGCCTGGGCGCGGTCGGCTGCGGCCGAGATGCACTCCGGTTTCCAGAGCCTGCGCAACATCTGCGGCATGAGCTGCGGCGTGCGCGTCGCCCTCAAGCAACGGCCGGCTGGCCTGGAAAAGGACATCGCGCGCATTGGTGCGCTGTGGAACCAGGGTCTCGACCGTTTTGGCGGTCCGTTCCTGGCTGGAGACAGGTTCACGGCGGCGGATGCGTTTTTTGCCCCGGTCGTGTTTCGGGCGCAGACCTACGCGCTCGATTTCGGCGGCAGGTCAGCCGAATACATCGCAACGATGCTCGACACCGCTGCGATGCGCGAATGGTACGACGCTGCCCTTGCAGAGATCTGGCGCGACCAGCCGCATGAGGACGAGGTCACGGCCTCGGGAGCGATCACCGAGGATCTGCGCGCCAGGGCCTGAGCCCCGCGCTTACATCTTGTCGATCAACGACTGAACGCCTTCGGTCGGCGTGGCGTCCGCGCCGGCCGCGGTCATGATTGCGGGGACCACCGCCTCCGGCTCATCGACGACCAGCGGCTGGACGAGATGCGAGGTGTGGACGAAACCTTCCGTCTTCATGTGGTCGAGCAGAGACAGCATCGGGTCCCAGAAGCCTTTGATGTTGGCGAAGACGATCGGCTTGCGATGATGGCCGAGCTGGGCCCAGGTCATGATCTCGACGATCTCTTCCACGGTGCCTATGCCGCCCGGCAACGCCACGAACGCGTCCGACTTCTCGAACATCAGGTGCTTGCGCTCGTGCATGTTGTCGGTGATGACGAGCTCGTCGAGCCTGGTCAGCGCCGTCTCGGTCGCTTCCTTGTTCATCAGGAAGCGCGGAATGATGCCGGTGACCTTGCCGCCGGCACGTCGGGTGCCGTCGGCGACTGCACCCATGATGCCCTTGGTGCCGCCGCCATAGACCAGCCGCAGACCGGCTTTTGCGATCGAATGCCCAAGCAGATGGCCGGCTTTCAAATAGACTTCGTCGCGGCCAGGCGACGAGCCACAATACACGCAGATGGATCGAATCTTGTTCATGGCCTGATTGGGTATTGCCTCCGTGCCCCGGGTCAAGCCTTTGCGGGCTTTTTCTTGTCGCTGCCGGCAAAACAAGGTAGACCCGTTCCGGGCTCAGGGGCAGGAAAATATGGCAATTACTCCGTTGAAAATATTCCTTCTGGCAGCTGGCGGCTCGGTCGCCGCTGCAACAGTCGCCTATGTGTCGGGCGCGCTCGATCCATATCTTTCGCAGCCACCCGCCGCAGTGGCCACATTGCCGGCGCCGGCAACTGTCGCCCCCCAGGCCAGCAAGACGCCCGAAGCTGGCAAGCCGGCGACTGAAGCGCCTGCGGCGCAGCAGCCTGCTGGTTCGGTCGTTGCTCCATCCTTTGATGTGGTTCGTGTCGAAGACAACGGCTCGGTGGTTGTCGCCGGCAAGTCCGCGCCGAGCGCCAAGGTCGAGATCGTCACCGGCTCGCAGGTCATCGGCGCGGCGACGGCTGGCGCCGATGGCGATTTTGCCATCGTGCTCGAAAAGCCCTTGAAGCCCGGCGACTACCAGCTGGTGCTGCGCGCGACAGCACCTGACAACACAGTTGCCACCTCGACCGAAACGGCAGTCGTCTCGGTGCCCGAACAGCCTGGTGGCCAGGTTCTTGCGCTGGTCGAAGAGCCCGGCAAGCCGGCGGAACTGATTACCGTTCCTGTCCCCGCCAAGGTTCCGGCTACGCCGCCTGTCGCTGAGCAGCCGGCGGCCGGTACTGCCCCGGCGGCCACGCCTGAAGCCGCGCCCGCTCCTGCGCCGGCAAAGTCGGCAGCTGCGTCACCGGAGACCAGGATCGCCGTCGAGGCGGTCGAGATCGAAGGCAAGAAGATCTTCATCGCAGGCGCTGCTGACGCAGGCCGCAAGGTCCGTGCCTATGCCAACGAAATTCTGATTGGCGAAACACAGGCTTCGCCGGAGGGGCGTTTCCTGATCGAAGCCGAACGCGAATTGCCGGTCGGCGACTACATCATCCGCGTCGATGCGCTTGAGCCGGATGGCGTCAAGGTCGTTGCGCGCGCCGCAGTGCCGTTCCAGCGCGATCCGGGTGAGGCGATAGCAGCGGTGGCACCGCAGGAAACTGCCCCTGCCGCCGCTGAGGCCGCAAAGCCGGGCGCAGCGCAGCCCACAGTGGCAATGGGCGGCACCGTTCCGGCCGATCCGCAGAAACCTGCAGACGGCGCGCCGGCCGCAGCCGAGGTTACCGCGCCGAAGCTCGAGCCGGTCAATGCCGCGGTCATCATCCGCCGCGGCGACTCGCTGTGGCGCATCTCGCGCCGCGTCTACGGCCACGGCGTGCGCTATTCGACCATCTATCTCGCCAACCAGGATCAGATCAGCGACCCCGATCGCATCTGGCCGGGGCAGGTGTTCCGGGTGCCGGAGAAGTCGAAGGAAGGCGAGGCGGCCAACATGGACGCCATCGGCGAACAGGCGATGCCCGCTCCAAAACCCTGAGGCACGTCGCAGCGCCACCGATGCGGCGCCGAATTCTTCAAGTTCATGCATCAGCCCGAAAATCTCTCCGGTTTTCGGGCTGATGCACGTCAGCAGCATCGCTGTTTCAATCGACTCAGGTTGCACGAAATCATTCCATCGTATATCGTCGATAGACGATGAAATCTTTCTCCGCACAGCAAGATTGCCGCGCCGCCTCGACCGAGGATGTCGCGCAGAAACTCGCAGCCCTTTCGCATCCCGCGCGGCTTGAAATTCTGCGCCGGCTCGGTGGCGGCAGGGCCTGTTGCTGCAAGGAAGTGGTCGAGCATCTCGATCTCGCCCAATCGACCGTCTCGCAACACCTCAAAATTCTCGTCGAAGCTGGCCTGGTGCGTTATGCGCCCGAGCGGCAGCGCTCGCGCTACGAGATCGACGAGGCAGCGCTCGCCGCAGTCTCCGCATCCGTCTCCGCGCTCGTGGAATCTTGCTGCGCCCTCGACGGCGCCGGCACCTAATCAAGGCAACAGCAGTGGCTAACAAGACCGTTTCCGCCGAACGCGGCTCGACCTTCAGCACCATCAGGAACCTCTGGCCCTACATGTGGCCGGAAGACAGGCCCGACCTGCGGGCGCGGGTCGTCTGGGCTACCGTGTTCCTTCTGGTCGCCAAGCTGACGCTGGTTGCGGGGCCGTATTTCTTCAAATGGGCGACCGATGCACTGGCCGGCGACCAGCGCACGCCGCTGGCGCTGCCGGCGCTGCTTGCGGCACCCGTCATGCTGGTCGTCGCCTACAATTTCGTGCGCATCGTCCAGTTGGGCTTCAACCAGCTGCGTGACGCGTTGTTTGCCAGCGTCGGCCAATACGCCGTGCGCCAGCTCGCCCATCGCACGTTTGTGCACATGCATCAGCTGTCGCTGCGCTTTCACCTGGAACGCCGCACCGGCGGGCTGTCGCGCATCATCGAGCGCGGCACCAAAGGCATCGAGACGATAGTTCGGTTCACCATCCTCAACACCGCGCCGACCGTTCTCGAATTCGCGCTGACCGCCGGAATCTTCGCCTTCGCCTATGGCTGGCAGTATGTCGCCGTGGTGGCTGTCACCGTGTGGCTGTATGTCTGGTTCACGGTGCGCGCGAGCGATTGGCGCATCGCCATCCGCCGCGAAATGAACGATTCCGACACCGACGCCAACACCAAGGCGGTCGACTCGCTGCTCAATTTCGAGACGGTCAAGTACTTCAACAACGAACGCATGGAGGCCGAGCGCTTCGACCGCTCGATGGCGCGTTATGAAAGCGCCGCGACCAAGACGTGGACCTCGCTGGGCTGGCTCAACTTCGGCCAGGGCGTGATCTTCGGCGTCGGCATGGCGATCGTCATGTGGATGTCGGCGCGGGAAGTCATGGCTGGCACCCAGACAGTCGGTGATTTCGTCTTCGTCAACGCCATGTTGATGCAGCTTTCGGTGCCGCTCAATTTCATCGGCATGATCTACCGCGAAATCCGCCAGGGCCTGACCGACATCGAAAAGATGTTCGACCTGCTCGATGTGCCGCAGGAAGTGGTCGACAAGCCCGGCGCGCCGGCACTCGTCGTCGCCTCCGGCAGGGTCGAGTTCCGCGACGTTCATTTCGCCTATGACCCCAACCGCCAGATCCTGAAGGGTGTCAGCTTCGAGGTGCCGGCCGGCAAGACCGTCGCGATCGTCGGACCTTCGGGCGCTGGCAAGTCGACGATCTCGCGCCTGCTGTTCCGCTTCTACGACATCCAGAAGGGCGCGATCCTGATCGATGAGCAGGATATTCGTGACGTCTCGCAAGAGAGCCTGCGCGCCGAGATCGGCATGGTTCCGCAGGATACCGTGCTGTTCAACGACACCATCGCCTACAACATCCGCTACGGCCGCATGAATGCCGACGAGGAGGATGTGAAGAAGGCGGCGGAATTGGCGCAGATCTCGAGCTTCATCGAGCGCATGCCCGACGGCTACAAGTCGATGGTCGGCGAGCGCGGCCTCAAGCTGTCTGGTGGCGAAAAGCAGCGCGTGGCGATTGCCCGCACCATCCTCAAGGCGCCGCCGATCCTGATGCTCGACGAGGCGACCTCCGCGCTTGATACCCAAACCGAGCTCGACATCCAGAGCGCGCTCGATCTGGTCAGCAAGGACCGCACCACGCTTGTGATCGCGCACCGGCTCTCGACGGTAATTTCAGCCGACGAGATCATCGTTTTGGCGGATGGCCAGATCGCCGAGCGCGGCACCCATGCCGAATTGCTCCGCCATCGCGGCCTCTATGCCAAGATGTGGGACCGCCAGCGCGAGGCCACGGAAGCCGAAGAACGGCTGCGCAAGGTTCGCGAGGAAGACGAGTTCGGCGTCGTCACGCGTCGCCGCACGCCGGAAGTTGTGGACGAGAGGTAGCGCAGCCATTCGCTCGCAAGGACGTTCCTTTCCGGCCGCGTCGGCCATGCCTTGCGCCGGCAAACCGCAGGAGCGTGACAGTCTTCAGGTGCGTTGGCGGAGCTCCTGCCGCCAGTCGCTGCGGCGTGTGCCGTCTCCGGGCGAGGGGGGCCGCGCCAATGCCGCGTTGCGGCGGGCCGGCGTTTCCGGTAAGCACTCCGGAACTTCAACAGCGATGGCCGCCCCTTCATGAGCATAGCCGATACGATCCGCAACGCCTTTGTTCCGGTGCATCGCGAGGGATACCCCTTCATCGCCGGGTTTGCGGCGATCACTGTTCTGCTCGGACTGTTTTCGACGTCGCTGTTCTGGGTCGGAGCGATTCTGACCGCCTGGTGCGCCTATTTCTATCGCGACCCCGAGCGGGTGACCCCGGTTGACGACGATCTCGTGGTCAGTCCCGCCGATGGCGTGGTCTCGGCTGTCGGCCCCGCTGTTCCGCCACGCGAACTCGGTCTCGGCAATGGCGAGATGACCCGCATCTCGGTGTTCATGAATGTCTTTTCGTGCCACGTGAACCGTGCGCCGGTGCGCGGCAAGATCGTGCGCATCGAGCATCGTCCGGGCAAGTTCCTCAATGCCGAGCTGGACAAGGCGAGCCAGGAAAACGAGCGCAACGGCTTGGTCATCGACAGCCCGCACGGGCAGGTGGCGGCGGTGCAGATCGCCGGCCTGGTGGCGCGCCGCATCGTTTGCTGGGCCGATGTCGGCGGAAACATCGCCGTCGGCGAGCGCTTCGGCCTCATCCGCTTCGGCTCCCGCGTCGACGTCTTCCTGCCTGCGGGCGCGGTCGCACGAGTTGCGGTCGGCCAGACGGCCGTCGCCGGTGAAACCATTCTCGCCGAGTTCGGCGGCACGAGCCACGCACCGCTGGTGCGGGTTTCCTGAGGACGGCGGCGTTGTCATCCTTCAATCCCTTCGAGCCGCATGGCAGCGGCGGACCGCGCATCCGCGAAATTCCGCTGCGCATGGTGTTGCCCAACCTGATCACCGTGCTGGCGATCTGCGCCGGACTGTCGGGCATTCGCCTGGCTTTCGAGGGCCGCTTCGAATCGGCTGTGGTGATGGTCCTGCTGGCCGCATTCCTTGACGGCATCGACGGCCGGCTTGCGCGCATGCTGAAGGCGACGTCGAAGTTCGGCGCGCAGATGGATTCGCTCGCCGACATCGTCAATTTCGGCGTCGTTCCGGCGCTTGTGCTCTACGCCTACCTGCTCGACAAGGCGGGCTCGTTCGGCTGGATCGCAACCCTGCTTTTCGCCATTGCCATGGGGCTGAGGCTGGCACGCTTCAACGTGCTTGACGAGGATCTGGAACGGCCGGCATGGCAGGCTGAATATTTCGTCGGCGTTCCAGCGCCGGTCGGCGCCATCATGCTGATGCTGCCGATGTATCTCGGCTTCCTCGGCATCGAAGGCACGCGCGAAGTGGCCTATGCCGCGACAGTCTTCACCATCCTCGTGGCCTTCCTGCTGGTCAGCCGCCTGCCGGTCTATTCCGGCAAGAAGCTGACCATCCGCAGGGAATACCTGTTGCCCGTCATGCTGGCGGCGGTTTTTTATGTGCTGCTCCTGACCGGCTATCCCTGGCAGACGCTGACGGCATCGGTGGTCGGCTATTTGCTGTTCTTGCCGCTCAGCGCCAGCGCCTATGCCCGCCGTTCCAGGATCGAGAGCGCAAAGCTTGCGGCCGACACGGCCGCTGTGGAAGCAGTCGAAACACCTGAGACGACGCCGGAAAGCTGAATTTAGGCCGCCGCCAGCCCGAGCTGGTCGATAGCCATGCGCCTGGCGGTGACGTAGTCGGTCTTGCCCGAGCCGAGCACCGGCAGTTCCCTGACCTTGACGATATCGTGCGGTACCATCAGTTCGGCGACGCCGGTCTGCTTGCTGTACAGGCGCAGCGTCTCGGCGTCGGCGTCCGGGGCGGTGGTGACGAGCACGATACGCTCGCCTCGGCGCTTGTCCGGCACAGCGACAGCCGCATGGTGCTGCTCCGGCCACAGCGCCTGCACCACAATTTCGACCGCTCCGAGCGACACCATCTCGCCGGCGATCTTTGCGAACCGCTTGGCCCGGCCCTTGATGGTGATGAAGCCTTCGCGGTCGACCGAAATGATGTCGCCGGTATCGTGCCAGCCGTCGAGCGGTTGCAAGACGCCCGGACGGTCGGCGCTCATGTAGCCCATCATCAGGTTGGGGCCGAGCAGCGACAGGCTGCCGCCGTCGCTGACGCCGTCGACAGGCTCCAGCCGCATGCGCATGCCGGGCAGCAGGCGTCCGACGGTGCCGTCGCGGTTGTGGGACGCCGAGTTGACGGAAACCACCGGCGCTGCCTCGGTCAGGCCGTAGCCCTCGACGATCTCGGCACTGAACCGTTCGCGCCAGACGCGGCGTGTTTCCTGCCTGACCGGCTCGGCCCCGGCGACGACGAAGCGCAGGCTGGAAAAGTCGCCGTCCTCGGCCGTCCGGGCATAGGCGGCAAGGAACGTGTCGGTGCCGAACATGATCGTCGGGCGCGCCTTGCGGGCGATGTCGGGGATCAGCTTGTAGTGCAGGGGCGAGGGGTACAGGAACAGCCTGATGCCGGTCAGCAGCGGAAGCAGGGTTCCGCCGGTGAGGCCGAAGGAGTGGAACGCCGGCAGCACGTTGAGCAGCTTGTCGGTGCAGGAGATCGAGATGCGGGCCTCCGCCTGCATCGCGTTGGCGACGATATTGCGGTGGGACAGGACGACGGCTTTTGGCGTGCCTTCGGAGCCCGAGGTGAACAGGACGACGGCGGGTTTCGCCGCATCTTGCGGCTGCAGCGGCCTGTGCCATTGCAGCGCTGCGGACAGCTTCTCGGTTGTCGAGATGCTTTGGTTGATATCCTCCAGCCAAACCACGCGGGTGCCGGCCTGCTCGATCGCAGCGACCACCTCGGCCAGGTCGGCCTTCTGGACAAAGGCGCGGGACGAGATCACCGTCTTGATCGCCGCCGTCTTCATCGCCGAGGCGACGTTTGCAGGTCCGGCCGTGTAGTTGACCATCGCTGCGACACGGGCCGCGGAGATCAGCCCCAGCAGCGACAGCACCATGGCGTTGGAATTGGGCAGCAGCACCCCCACCGCCTCGCCGGGAATCGACATCTGTTCGAAGCGCTTTCCGAGCACCCGCACGCCGGTCATCAGCCGGCGATAGCTGAGCGGGCCGGCGACGACGTCCTCGATGATGACGCGTGACGCGCCGAAGCGTTCGGCGGCGTCGACCATCGAGTAGAAGATACCCCGGTTGAGGTCCGTTCCGGCCAGTCGCGCCTCCGCGAACCGGTCAAACAGCGCATTGGCGGTGGTGGTGTTGTCATAGCCTGCGCGTTGCAGCAACTCGGCGACCGTCATTGGGGCCAGGGCGGCAATGGCCAGGCCCGGAAACAGGCTTCTTGGTGCCTGCTCCGCCGGTGTCAGCGAGAACGGCAGATAGCGGGTTCCCGACACGAAGATCGGGACAATCTTTGCGTCCGCCTGCATGGCGATGCGGGCGATGGCGCGAAACAGCCGGAATGATTTGACGTCGGGCTCCACAGTGTCCGGAATGTAGACGGCGAGGCGGCCCTTGCCGCGCAGCACTCGAACCAGCCGGCGGCTCACAAAAACATGTTCGGCGTTGAAGGCTATGGTGCGCCCGAGTTCGCGCCAGGGCTCCAGCCAATGGGAGCGCGCCGAGGCCTCGTCGAGGATGTGCAGTGTTTGCTCCGGCAAAAGCGAAAGCATCAATGCGGGTTCGATGCGGGACTGGTGGGAAATCACATAGATGACGGCGGCGTCGACCTCGCGGGCCTGGCGCATCGCGCTGTCACGCACCCTGTAGGCGAGCTTGAAGGGCAAGTAGAGCACAGCCTGGCGAAAGCCGATGCCGAGGTCATACGTCAGATACCACGCCGCCAGCGTGATGGCCGCGGCGACGCCGAGCAGAACTGCACTGGCCAGGATCATGCCGCACCTCCCAATGCGCACGGGCCGTTTGACCGAAGCCGCGCGCACCGAACCTAGCCGATGACGACGCGAGGTCAATGCGCATCGTAACCTCCATCCCTATGCTCCAGACAGGAAAAAGCCGGTCTTGCGACCGGCTTAAGCTGAAAGGGACGGGTGGAGGGGATGGGGGATGGGCAACCCGTCCTGCCACAACAACGCGGCTTGACCGAAATGGTTCCGCAAACCTCAAACATTTTCTGATTCTTTTTGCACGATGCCCGAAATGCCTTTGCGCGAGGTCGCCCAGTCGCGCCAGCTGTGTGCGACGACCGCGCCAAGCACGATCGCTCCGCCGGTCAGGCTGGCGGCTGGCGGCGCTTCTCCCAGGAACAGCCAGGCGAACAATATGCCGAACGGAACCTCCATGGTGCCGAGCAGGCCGGCCTCTGCGGCCGGGATCCGGCGCGCCCCCTCGGTCCACAAGATGACGGCAAGCGCGAACGTGCAGCCGAATGTCGCGAGCACCGGCCAGTCCGTCACGGGTACGTTCAACGGATCGCTGACGAACCACGCCGGAATGAAGCCGAGCAAGCCGGACACCGCGCCGGCCCAGACGACGGGTGCGTCGCGAAATCGGCGCACGAGAACGGCGTAGAGCGCGAAGGTAAGCGTCATGACCAGGGCCAGCAGGTCGCCTTGGACATGGCCGCCGCCAAGCCCCGAACGCACCATGATCGCGACGCCGACAAGGCAGGCGGCGGCGGCGATTGCCGTTTCGCGGCGAAACGCCTCGCCGATGATCAGCCAAGCGAGCAACGCCACGACGAATGGGACTGTGGCGTAGATGACGACCACGTTGGCGACGTAGGTGTTCTTGAAGGCTGCAATGAAGGCGATGCTGGCGATCGTGCCGAGCACCGCCAGCAGCCAACCGGGCCAGCCAAGGCGCAGGCTCTCGCCGCCAATTCCGCGGCGTCGCCATAATACATAGGCGGTCATCAGCAGGCCGCCGATCAGGCCGCGCCAGCACGTCACCGTCAGCGGGTCGGCGTCGATGGCCTTGGTCAGCACCCCGGCAAACCCGAACACCACGGTCGAGGCCGACACGAGCGCGACACCGAGCCTGTGATCCGAACCAGCCGGCATCGCGACCATCCTCTCTGCAGCACGATACTCTATCGCGCCGCTGCTGCCAGCCTGCTGTCAGCATTGCCATGCCGATGGGTCGATGGCGTGGTATTGTCAGGGCAGCGCATGCGGAGGAAGTCCATGGACGCCCAGGAACTAAAGGCTCTGCAGGGGCCGTTGAAGGATGCCTATCGCGACAATGCCGCGAGCGCGCTGATCACGCTCAGGGCGCGAGGCGCGGTCGACGACCAGTCCATTTCCTGCAAGATCGACACTGGACGAGCGCTTCTGACGGCGGGACTGCATCCGGCGACTGGCGGCACCGGGCTCGAGCTGTGCTCCGGCGACATGCTGCTCGAAGCGTTGGTGGCCTGCGCCGGCGTCACCCTCAGGGCAGTGGCGACGGCACTTGAGTTCAGGCTTGGCGAGGCGGTTGTTTCAGCCGAAGGCGATCTCGATTTTCGCGGCACGCTTGGCGTTACAAGGGATGCGCCGGTAGGGTTCCGCGCCATCCGGCTCGGCTTCAAGCTCGATACCGACGAGCCACAGGAGCGCATCGACGCGCTGGTCAAGCTGACCGAGCGCTATTGCGTGGTGTTCCAGACGCTTGCCGTTCGCCCGGAGCTTTCGGTGACCGTGCAGGGATAGGGGCGCCGAAGCGCCCCTGGACTGCTCAGTTCGCGGCAAAGCAATAAAACAGGCCGTCGCCGCCGGTGCCCTTGAGCGCCTCCTGGCTGCAGCCGCCACGCGATGCGTGCGAGGAATTCCAGGATTTCGCGGCAGCCGACTCGTCGAGCCCCATGCGGTCGTGGTGGCCCAACATGGCCGCCCCCTCGGTACCATCGAGGGTCCAGTCGCCGCAGGTCTGGTCGGCGATTTTCGTTCCGTCGGGGTTGGAACCGGTCAGGATGTCATGGCGGTTCGGCGTATCGCCGCGGCCGTTGACGGCATTGCCCTTTTCGTCGAGCGCGGTCTCCTTGTTGATGTTGTTGGCATCGCTGTGCAGCGAAGCGACATCGTCGGCGATTTTCTGGCCCTTGGCATTGACCCATGGGCCAGCGCCGATGCGGTCCTTGGCGTCTACCGAGCCGGTGGAGAGGTAGGCATGCCAGGTCTTGCCGGTGACGCCGGCGGCTTCCGCCAGGCTGGCACAATGGGCATCCGCACCCTCGAGGCCGCTCAGATTGGCGCCCTTGCCGGAGCCGGCGCTGGTGACGAAAAAGCTCATGGTGTTGTCTTGTGCATAGGCCGTGCCGAGACCGGCGCACAGGACTGCCGACACGAGAAGTAGGTGTTTCATGCGGATGTTCCTCCCTGTTTTCGTCGATCAGGCAAGCTAGGGCGAGTGGAAATCCGCCGCCAATCACGCTTGCGTGTCGCCAAAGTGGAATTCGAACGACCGTGCAGGATGCCGCTTGCATTGGCCAGACGAGCATCAGCAACGGCACCGCCGCCGCACTGCCGCGATCAGCGCGGCGTATGCGACCAGGTCGTAGCGGAACCGCCCCGGATGAACGCCGCCACCATCAACGCGATGCGAGCATGACCGGCGTCAACGCGGCAGCCGCGCGATCGTTGCGTCGGTCCCGGTGGAGTTGCTGGCAGACGCTGTCTCAGGCAGGCATCTGGTAGGAAGCCCAGCGCTCCTGCCTGATCTGGTAGATCTGGCCGGTGTGGGTCAGCGCCGGGTCGAGCATCGGCAGGATGTGCCTTGCCGTTTCCGACGGATGGGTCACGGTTTCGGGGTTTTCGCCCGGCACGGCCTGCGCGCGCATTGCGGTGCGGCTGGTACCCGGGTCGAAGATGTTGACGCGCAGCTTGGTATTCTTGGTCTCGTCGGCCCACGAGCGAGCGAGCGCCTCGACGGCTGCCTTGGACGCAGCGTAAGGCCCCCAGAATGCGCGCGCCGAATGCGCCGCGCCCGAGCTTACGACCACCGCGCGGCCGGCGTCGGACATGCGCAACAGCGGATCGACGGCGCGGATGACGCGCCAGGTGGCATTGACGTTGATGTTCATGACCTTGTCGAACACCTTGGCTTCGACATGTCCGATCGGTGCGATTACGCCGAGCACGGCCGCGTTGGCGACCAGAATGTCGAGCTTGCCCCAGCGCTCGTGGATCGAGCCGCCCAGCCGGTCGATGCCGGTCATGTCGGTCAGGTCGAGCGGGACGAGCGTGGCGCTGCCGCCGGCAGCCTTGATCTCGTCGTCAAGTTCTTCCAGGCCGCCGACCGTACGCGCAACCGCGATCACATGCGCGCCGGCCGCCGCCAGTTGCTTGGCGGCGTTGTAGCCGATGCCGCGCGAGGCGCCGGTGACGAGGGCGATGCGGCCGGAAAGGTCGGGAACGGTGGTCATCAGGGCATCCAGTTCGATCTTGATCGTTCCGCAGCCTGATAGGACGATTTTGTCTCGAACAAAACCCCATCGGGGCTGAATGGATGCCGCAGGTGCATGGCCATGCCCTATTTCTTGCCCACGATGTCGGAAATCCCGACTGCGCTGCGTCCTAGGATACGAGACTTACCCCACAGGAGGACATGATGGGCAAAACTGCTGCAATCCTGCTTGCCAGGCTGATCTTCGCCGGCGTCTTTGCGATGGCGGCCATCTTCAAATTCGCCGGTATGGCAGACACAGCCGCCTATATCTCCGCAGCCGGCTTTCCGTTTGCGCTGGCGCTGGCATGGATCGCGGCTTTCTTCGAGGTCGGGCTGGTGCTGGCCTTCCTCAGCGGCGCGTTCTTTTCGGAAGCGGCGCTCCTGGCCGGAGCCTATGTGATCTTCCTGGCTTTCGCCTTCCACGGCCCGTCGCACTGGCAGTCAAATCAGGCCGAGTTCGGCTTTTTCGTCGACCACTTCACCTTCCTGGCCGGATTGCTGTACGCAGCCGTTCATGGCCCGGGCGAGGTGCTGGCCGTTCGAAAGACGATCATGTCCAGCCGTTGAGCCGGTTGCTCCCGGACAAGCCCATGAGCGCATCACCGGCTTGGGGGCGGTCATCGCGACCACGGCAACGCCAAGATCCTGCTGCGGCCAGACATCAATTGTGGACGTAGCCTACTGTCCGCCGGTCGCCAGCAGCGACAACGTGCGGACGTTGTCGGCGCCTTCGTGGTCGAGCAGGCGGGTCGGATACTGGCCCGAGAAGCAGGCGTCGCAGAACTGCGGCTGCTCTTCGTTGCGGCCCGGTTCGCCCACTGCGCGATAAAGGCCGTCCAGCGACAGGAAGCCGAGGGAATCGACGCGGATGAACTCCGCCATTTCCTCGATCGACATGCGCGACGCCAGAAGCTTGGCCTTTTCCGGCGTGTCGACGCCGTAGAAGCACGAAGCGCGCGTCGGCGGCGAGGCGATGCGCATATGCACTTCCTTGGCACCTGCTTCGCGCACCATCTGCACGATCTTCTGGCTGGTGGTGCCGCGCACGATGGAGTCGTCGACGAGCACGACGCGCTTGCCTTCGATCATGCGGCGGTTGGCGTTGTGCTTGAGCTTGACGCCCATGTGCCGGATCGAATCGCCGGGCGAAATGAAGGTGCGGCCGACATAGTGGTTGCGGATGATGCCAAGCTCGAACGGCAGGCCCGCTTCCTGGCTGAAGCCGATCGCCGCCGGCGTTCCCGAATCGGGAACAGGCACGACAATGTCGGCGTCGACCGGGCTCTCGCGGGCCAGTTCGATGCCGATGCGCTTGCGCACGTCATAGACGTTGCGGCCTTCGACCGAGGAATCCGGGCGGGCGAAATAAACATACTCGAACACACAGAAGCGCGACTTCTGCGGCTCGAACGGGAACATGCTCTCGATGCCCTTCGACGTGACGACAACCATTTCGCCGGGCTTCAGGTCGCGTACGAAACGTGCGCCGATGATGTCGAGCGCGCAGGTTTCGGAAGCGAGGATCCAGGCGCCGTCGAGGTCGCCCAGCACCAGCGGACGAATGCCCAGCGGGTCGCGGCAGCCGATCATTTTCTTCGACGACATCGCAACCAGCGAGAACGCGCCTTCGACCTGGCGAACGGCGTCGATGAAGCGCGAGTTCAGGTCGCGTTCCTTGGACGTGGCGACGAGGTGAAGCAGCGTTTCCGTGTCTGACGTCGATGAAAAAATCGCGCCCTGCTTTTGCAGCGCGCGCTGGACCGTCATCGCATTGGTCAGGTTGCCGTTGTGGGCGATGGCGAAGCCGCCGTCGGCCAGCTCGGCGAAGAAGGGTTGCACGTTGCGCATGCCCGCGCCGCCGGTGGTGGCGTATCGCGTGTGGCCGATGGCCCGGTTGCCCTTTAGCCGGTCGATGACGGACTGCTTGGTGAAGTTGTCGCCGATCAGGCCGATGTGGCGCTCGACGTGGAACTGGCTGCCGTCATAGCTGACGATGCCGGCGGCCTCCTGGCCGCGGTGCTGGAGCGCATGCAGCCCCAGCGTGACGATCGCCGCGGCTTCCGGTCGGCCGAAGATGCCGAACACACCACATTCGTCGTGGAAATGATCATCTGCTTCCGCTGCAAGAGCGGTCGATGCGTCTGCCATGGGGCGAGGCCTCTCGTCGCAAAAAGGCTATATAGTGCCAAGGGGCGTGAAGGGCAACGGAAGTTCCGCGCCCTTCACGCCATCGTCAGTTGCTGCTCGGCGCCGGCTCGGCGGGAGCATCGGCTTCGCCTTCGGCGGGCGCTTCCGCGCCGCCTTCCGCCGGTGGCGTCGCGGTGCCGGACTCTTCGCCCTGCGGGTTGAGCTTCTTGAGGATCGAGTTCTCGGGATCCTCGGGCAGCAGGTTTTCAAGCGTCGTGCCGATGCTTTCGAGCAGCGGGCGCGACTTGGCTTCGGTGATCCAGCCTGGCGCCTTGTCGCCGACCAGCCAGTTGAAGAACAACAGGCCGACGGCGACGACCAGGACGCCGCGCGCTGCGCCGTAGAGGAAGCCGAGCGTGCGGTCGAGCGCCCCGATGCGGCTGTCGATGATGAAATCGGCGATCTTCATCGTGATGATGGTGACGACGATGAGCGCCACGACAAACACGATGCCGGCGGCGGCCGCCATGGCGATCTTTTCGTTGTCGATGTAGGGCTGAACGTAGGGCACGACCGGCTTGTAGAAGAAGAAGGCGGCAATGGCCGCCGCCGCCCAGGAAGCGATCGAAAGCACTTCACGCGAGAAGCCGCGCACCATGGCAAGCATCGCCGAAACCAGGGTGAAGCCGACCAGAATTCCGTCGAGCAGCGTTATCGGCATCGTCTCGTCCACTCCATGACGGCGGCTTTAGTCCGTCTCTTCCGCGCGGCTTCGTTTTGAGCCGGCTATCCGCGCCACCAGGTCCGCCAGCGCGGATGGTTGGAACGTCCCGGCATTTGTCCCGCCTGCGATGTCCCCACTGCCGGAAGGCAATACAGCCCTTCCGAACCCCAACTTTTCGGCCTCCTTAAGGCGCTGTTGCGCATGAGCAACCGGCCTCACCGCGCCAGAAAGGCTGATTTCGCCGAAATAGACGCAATCAGCAGGCAGGGCAATACCGGTGAGCGATGAAACCAGTGCGGAAGCTACCGCCAGGTCCGCCGCGGGTTCCGAGATGCGGTAGCCGCCGGCGACGTTGAGATAGACGTCGTGCTGGCCGAAGCGCACACCGCAATGCGCCTCGAGCACTGCCAGGATCATCGACAGGCGTGGCGAATCCCAGCCCACGACGGCGCGGCGCGGCGTACCAAGCGTCGAGGGCGCTACAAGCGCCTGGATTTCCACCAGCACAGGTCGCGTGCCTTCGATAGCTGCAAAAACCGCAGCACCCGGCGATTTGGCGTGGCGTTCGCCGAGGAACAATTCTGATGGATTGGCGACTTCGCGCAGCCCTTTGTCCGACATCTCGAACACACCGATCTCGTCGGTCGGGCCGAATCGGTTCTTCACGGTGCGCAGGATGCGGTAGTGGTGGCCGCCTTCGCCCTCGAAATAGAGTACGCCGTCGACCATGTGCTCGACGACGCGGGGGCCGGCGATCTGGCCTTCCTTGGTGACGTGACCGACCAGCACGACGGCTGCGCCCGTCGATTTGGCGTAGCGGATCATCGCCTGGGACGCGGCGCGCACCTGGGTAACGGTGCCGGGCGCCGAGTCGGCGAGGTCTGTCCACAGCGTCTGGATCGAATCGATGATGACCAGGTCTGGCCGCTTGCCGTCGGCGATGGTGGCGAGGATGTCCTCGACATTGGTTTCCGCGGCCAACTCCACCGGCGTCGAGGCGACGCCGAGCCGCTGGGCGCGCAGCCTGATCTGCGCCACCGCCTCTTCGCCCGACACATAGACCACGCGGTGGCCACGCGAAGCCAGCGCTGCGGCCGCCTGGGTGAGCAGTGTGGACTTGCCGATGCCCGGATCGCCGCCGATGAGCAAGGCAGAGCCACGGACGAAACCGCCGCCGGTCGCCCGGTCCAGTTCGCCGATGCCCGAGACGATGCGCGGTGCGTCCTCGATGTCGCCGTCCAGCGAGGTCAGCGTGACCGCGCGGCCCTTGCGCGCGCTCTTCAGCGATCCGGGGCCGGAGCCGATGCCGCCCGACGTGCCTTCCTCGACGAGCGTGTTCCACTCGCCGCAGGAATCGCACTTGCCGGCCCAGCGCTGGTGCGCGGCGCCACAATTCTGGCAGACGAACTGAACGCGGGCTTTAGCCATGGGGACGGGAATACATTTCTGCTGAGGGGGAACTGAGCATCGGCACGCCGCCTACTGGCCTTCTGGCCAGACCGGCAGGCGAGTAGGACAAGGTGGGAAGAAATGCGGTGTCGGACAAAGCCTATTCTTCTCCAAACCTCTCCGGCAAATGATGCTCGGGCGCGAGGTCGAAGAAGCGGGTGAACTCGCCCTGGAAGCCCAGGCTGACGGTGCCCGTGGGGCCGTGACGCTGCTTGGCGACGATGACTTCGGCCTTGCCGCGCACCTCGGCCATGTCGCCTTCCCACTTGATGTAATCGTCGGTGCCTGGCTTCGGCTCCTTGTTCTTGAGGTAGTACTCCTCGCGGTAGACGAAAATCACGACGTCGGCGTCCTGCTCGATCGAACCCGATTCGCGAAGATCGGAGAGCTGCGGGCGTTTGTCGTCGCGGCTTTCGACCTGGCGCGACAGCTGCGACAGCGCGATGATCGGGACGTTGAGTTCCTTGGCCAGCGCCTTCAGGCCGGTGGTGATCTCGGTGATTTCCTGGACGCGGTTCTGCGACGACTTGGCCGACGAGCCCTGCATCAGCTGGATATAGTCGATGATGATGAGGTCGAGGCCGCGCTGGCGCTTGAGGCGGCGGGCGCGCGCCGAGAGCTGGGCGATCGAGATACCACCGGTCGAGTCGATGAACAGCGGAATCTTCTGCAGCGTCTGGGTGCAACTGACCAGCTTTTCGAAGTCAGCCTCTGTGAGATCGCCGCGGCGGATCTTGGAAGAAGGCACCTCTGCCTGCTCGGAAATGATACGGGTGGCGAGCTGCTCGGACGACATTTCGAGCGAGAAGAAGCCGACGACGCCGCCATTTTCGGCCTTGAACGAGCCGTCCGCCTGCTGCGCCGGCACATAGGCGTGCGCCACGTTGAAGGCGATGTTGGTGACGAGCGAGGTCTTGCCCATGCCGGGGCGGCCGGCGAGCACGATCAAGTCGGAAGACTGCAGGCCGCCCATGCGGGCGTCGAGGTCGTGCAGGCCGCTGGCGACGCCGGAGAGATGGCCGTCGCGCATGTAGGCGGCGCTGGCCATGTCGATGGCGGTCTTGACCGCATCGGAGAAGCTTTCGAAGCCTCCGTCGTAGCGGCCGGTTTCGGCAAGCTCGAACAGGCGGCGCTCCGCGTCCTCGATCTGTTCGGATGGCGACATGTCGACAGGCGCGTCATAGGCGATGTTGACCATGTCCTCGCCGACTGTGATCAGCGCGCGGCGCGTGGCGAGGTCGTAGACGGCGCGGCCGTAGTCGGAGGCGTTGATGACGGTGACGGCATTGGATGCAAGGGCGGCCAGATATTGCGAGACCGTCATGTCGCCGACCTTCTCGTCGGCGGGCAGGAAGGTCTTGATGGTCACCGGGTTGGCCATCTTGCCCATGCGGATGAGCTCGGAGGAGACCTCGAAAATCTTGCGGTGCAGCGGTTCGTAAAAGTGGGTTGCCTTGAGGAAGTCGGAGACGCGGTAAAAGGCGTCGTTGTTGACCAGCATTGCGCCGAGCAGCGCCTGTTCGGCCTCGATGTTGTTCGGGGCTTCCCGATAGAGCGGGGTCGCTTCCGCCACTTCGAACTTGCGCGCTGCCTCTGCCAATGTCGTCCCCAATCCGTTGCCGAACGTTCCCAGTAGCAGAGCCAGGACCAAAACCGCCCATCGTCATTTCAACTGGTCACGCTATTCACACTCGTCCACAGGCACGGGCGCTGGACGGTGGAAACCGGTTGACGCGATTCGCAAGGATTTTAGCGTCGAGCCGACAAGAACAAAACAGGAATATTTGTGGAGCGTTGAATTCCCTAACAAAGCGCCCGGCGAGTCGACGCGCAGATCGCCAAGCTTCTTGTTGATTTTGCTTGGATATTCGATGATCGTTGTCCTCCCTAGGGGGATTTTCATCGCGATGCGGCACATGGCGATGCGTTTGCCCTGCGGGTCCCAGGGGCCAATTCGCGCTGTGTTTGCGCATTGGCCTCATCTGCTTGAGGAGGCAACATGCGTATTCTTCGCCCGGCGACGGCTCGAGTGGGCTGGCTGGCATCCACTGCCATGGCTTTGTTGGGGTCGACGCAAGCCGGCATTGCCGCTTGCGACCTGACGCCGACCGTCGGCAACAGCATCTATGTCTGCGACAGCGGCGCGAGTGCAGGGCTGACCGACACTACAGGCAGCAACACGCTGACCATGCCGGGTGGTGGCACCGGCACGATCAATGGCACCGTCACCTTCGGGGGAGGTGTCGACCGCGTTGAAATCCATAGCGGCACCATAACCGGCAACGTCCAGCAAGGCGGCGGAACCGACGATTTCGTGATGACCGGCGGCCAGATCCAGTCGCTCAGCCAGGGTGACGGGCTCGACACGTTTTTCATGTCTGGCGGTCGTATCGTCGATTTCTTCGAGGATGGCGACACGGCATATATGACCGGCGGCCGCATCGGCCGCGTCAACATGAAGCTCGATGACAATCTGTTCGATATGTCTGGCGGCACCATCGACAAGAACCTGGTCACCGGCTTCGGCAATGACACCATCATCCTTTCGGGCGGCACGATCGGCGGCAACATCAGTGTCAGCGGCGGCACCGACAGTGTGACGGTGACAGGCGGCTCCGTCGGCGGCAGCGTGCTGTTGAGTGTCGGCACGGATACCTTCACATGGGACGGTGGCGGCATCATCTACGGCACTGTCGATCTTGGCGGTGACAGTGACACGGCAAAGCTCTCCAATCTCAGCAACGCCAACATCGGTGCGACTGTTGCGATCAATGGCGGCGACGGCACGGACAGCCTGACTTTCGACAATGTCTCGGCAGCCGGCATCGCGCGGTTCCAGAATTGGGAAACGATCGACGCCACCAATGACACCGAACTGACCTTCGACGGCAATCTTGTGCTCGGCGACGCCGGCACCGGAACTGGCACGCTGACGGTCGATGCCACCAGCACCCTGTTCGGCGGTGGGGTCAATGCAAGCGTGCTGGCCGTCAGCGGGCTGGCAAATGTCATCAATGCCGGCCGCATTGATCTGACCAGTGGCGGTGGTGGCACTGGCGATACGTTCACGATCAATGGCAACTACCAGGGCAATGGCGGATTGCTGTTCCTCGACACCGTGCTCGGCAGCGACGGCTCGGCCTCGGACAAGCTGGTCATATCTGGCGGCGCCGCTACCGGCTCGACGGGCATAGAGGTTGTCAATGCCGGCGGTGCCGGCGGTTTGACTGTCGCGGATGGCATCCTGGTGGTCGAGGCGATCGGCGGTGCGACGACCGGAGGTGCCTTCGCCCTTGCCAGTCGAGTGGCCGCCGGCGCCTACGAGTATCTGCTGTTCAAGGGCGACGCTGCCGGTGCAGGCGAGAACTGGTATCTGCGCTCGACGATGTCTTCGACCAGTCCCGAACCAGCGCCGGGGCCTTCGCCGATCGAACCAAATCCTCAACCTGCGCCCGTTGATCCCGAAACAGCGCCACCGCCGCCGACGTCAGGCATACCGCCTGTTGCGATTCCGGGTGAGGGCGACACTGTCACCCCGCCCGTTGACCCGACCCCGCCGGTGCTGCCGACGGATGAGGAGCCCGAGGCCCCGCCAGCACCTCCCGCCACTGGCGAGCCGACACCACCGCCACTGACCGAGACGCCGCAATTGGTGGTCAACCCGGCCGCCGTCATGCCGCTGCCCAATCCGGACCGGCTCGTAGGCGGCGCAATGCCGCTCTTCCGCGGCGAGGTTCCGACCTACGCGGTCATCTCGCCGCTCGCGAACTATCTGGCCATGTCGACGCTGGGCACATTCCACGAGCGCCGCGGTGAACAGCCCGAGGTGCAGGGTGCCGGGCAGATGCCGGCTGCATGGGGGCGCGTCTTCGGCCAGAGTGTCGATATGTCCTGGACCGGGACCCTGACGCCGAACTTCGACGGCACGCTGTTCGGCATGCAGGCAGGCCTCGACATCTATGGCCGGGAGACGGCCAGCGGCCATCATGACCGCGTCGGACTGTTTGTCGGCCACACGCGCGTCAGCGGCGATGTGAAGTCGCCGACGGTCGCGGGGCCGGTAGCGGATTTCGGCGACATCAACGCAAACAGCACCAGCCTCGGCGCAAGCTGGACCCATGTGGGTCCAAGTGGCTGGTATCTCGACGGTGTCCTGATGGGCACCCGGTTCGGCGGCGACGCCACCTCCAGCGGCGGCGAACGCCTGGATGTTGGCGGAACCGGCGTCACTGCATCTCTGGAGGGCGGCACTCCCATCGCGCTGACGCCGGAGTGGACATTGGAGCCGCAGGGCCAGTTGGTCTGGCAGCACGTGTCGCTTGACGACCAGGCCGACAGATTCTCGACGGTGTCGTTCAATTCCGACGATGTGCTGGCCGGTCGGCTGGGTGTGCGCCTGCAAGGCCTCTTCCAGACCGAAGCCGCTACGCTGAAACCCTATCTCAAGGCCAATCTCTGGCATGAATTCGACGGTGAGCAGAGCTTCGATCTCGGCGGCGACCCGATTGCCGTCGAGACAGGCGGGACATCAGTCGAATTCGGCGGTGGCGTGATCGCAAAGCTGACCGAACAGACCAGCCTGTTTGCCACGGCCGACTACACCACCAACATCGGCGGCGAGAAGAAGCGCGTCTTCGAGGGCAACATCGGTCTGAGCGTCAAGTGGTAAGGAGTTCGGCTCTGGCAAACCGTCACTTGCTTATGCACCCCTTGGTGCAAGCAGGATGACCGACGCCCCGAATATGCAGATGGCGGCGCCCACCAGATCCCAGCGATCGGGGCGCACGCCTTCGGCAAGCCACAGCCAGCCGAGCGAGGCGGCGATGTAGATGCCGCCATAGGCGGCGTAGGCGCGTCCTGCTGCATCGGCGTCGACCAGTGCCAGCAACCAGGCGAAGGCGATGAGCGAGGCGACTCCCGGGACGAGCCACAGCACCGACTTGTCGAGCCGCCACCACGCCCAGAAGGAAAAGCAGCCGGCGATCTCGGCAAGGGCAGCGGCGGCGTAGATGGCATAAATCATGAAACAGGCCCAGCTCGAGACGGAGACGGGCTTATTTCCTACAGGAGCCGCATGTGGCGCAAGGCCCGGTTGGGCAGGCGTCGCGCTATTCCTTGTCCCCGACCTTGCGCCTGCGGCTGGTCTTGGCTGCCGGCAGGGGGCGGCGATGCGCCATCTCGTGCATGGTCAGCGCCTTCTCGCATTTGGCAATGTAGTCGCGAGTCATCGGCAGTGTGTCGTTGCGCTGGGTCAGCTGGATCTGGAACACCATCAGGTCCTGCCAGCGGAACGCAGCTTCGGAGGCCGCGAGATAGAATTCCCACATCCGGCAGAATCGTTCGTCGTAGATTGCCTTGGCCTTGTCACGGTTGGCTGCGAAGCGCAGGCGCCAGTGCTTCAGTGTATCGGCGTAGTGAAGCCTGAGAATCTCGACATCGGTGACCATCAGGCCTGATTTCTCGATCGCCGGCAGGACCTCCGACAGGGCAGGGATGTAGCCGCCGGGGAAGATGTACTTGCGGATGAAGGCGCTGGTCGCCGTCGGCGGGCCGAAACGCCCGATGGCATGCAAGACCATCACGCCGTCGGGTTTCAGGCGCTTGGCAATCGTGTCGAAGAAGGTGCGGTAGTGGTTGACGCCGACATGCTCGAACATGCCGACCGACACAATCCTGTCGAAGCGCTCGACGAGATCGCGATAATCGCGGATTTCGAAATGGACGTTACTGTCGAGCCCTTCGGCCTGGGCGCGTTCGGTCGCCACTGCATGCTGTTCGGCGGAAAGCGTGACGCCCAAAACCTGCGCCTCGAACGAGCGCGCAAGATAGAGCCCAAGGCCGCCCCAGCCCGAGCCGATGTCGAGCACCGACTGGCCGGGCTTCAGCCGCAGCTTGGCGGCGATGTGCGCCTTCTTGGCCTGCTGCGCCTCTTCGAGCGTCATGTCGGGATCAGCGAAATAGGCACAGGAATACTGCATGTCGGCATCGAGGAAGAGCCGGTAGAGCTCGCCAGACAAATCGTAGTGACGCTCGACGTTGCGCTTGGCCCGCGCTGCCGTGTTGACCTGCTGGAAGCGGCGGAAGGCAACGCGCAGGCCCTCGATGGCCCGCGACCAGGCGGCGTCGACGGTGCCGTTGCCGAGATTCTGGAAGGCGATGCGCATGAAGCCGAATATGTCGCCCTCTACGATGTCCATCTCCCCGTCCATGTAGGCTTCGGGGACGGCCAGCGTCGGGTCGAAGGTGATGGCTCGTTCGGCTCGCCGCGTGCGGATCAGCATGTGGACCGGTTCACCACTGCCGTCGCCAAAGCGATGCGGTTGGCCATCAGGCCCGGTGACGGTCAGGTTACCTATGCGGACGAGTTTTGCGAAAATGCGCTGCAGCAACACGTTCATGGGCAATGCTCGCGATGTGTCAGTCCTGTTGTCAGAAACTGGTAACTGGCGCGCCCATGTTCAAGTTCCACCTGGCACAAAAAAAGCCCGGATGTTTCCACCCGGGCTTGGTCCAGAAAACTGGATCTGACAGCTGCGGCTGAGATCAGCCCTCGTCGCCTTCGCCGTCTTCGTTCGGATCAAAGAAGCTGTCCGGACGGGCGTTTTCGTTGATGTCGTCGCCGTAGATGGCTTCAGCGGTCGTCAGCGTCTCGCCCTTCGCCTGGCGCTCGGCTTCGTCAGCCGTACGTGCGATGTTGAGCGTGATGGTGACTTCGACTTCGGCGTGCAGCGCGATCGCCACGTTGGTCAGGCCGATGGTCTTGATCGGCTGGTTGAGCTCGACCTGGTTGCGGGCAACCGTGAAGCCTTCGGCGATCAGGATGTCGGCGATGTCGCGGGTCGAAACCGAACCGTAGAGCTGGCCGGTTTCGCCGGCCGAACGGACGACCACGAAAACCTTGCCGTCGAGCTGGTCGGCGACCTGCTGTGCTTCTGACTTGCGCTCGAGGTTGCGGGCTTCGAGCTGAGCGCGCTGGCCTTCGAACTTCTTCTTGTTGGCTTCGTTGGCGCGCAGCGCCTTGCCCTTCGGCAGCAGGTAATTACGGGCAAAGCCGTCCTTGACCTTGACGGTGTCGCCCATCTGGCCGAGGCGGGAAATGCGTTCGAGGAGAATGACGTCCATTGTCCTTGTCCTTTCGTTGGCTGCAAAGGCAGCGAAAAAAATTCAACGGGCAAGGAAGCAACTGGAGCGCATGGTGCGCCTGTTTCGCTGTCCTGCCTGTCGCGGCAGTTAGGGTTCCTGAGAAACCCAACCCGGGATTTTGAGGTCTACCCTACCGCGCCCGTCGCGAAGAGGAACATTCCGGCCCGGGGCAGGTGCCGCCGGGCCGGAACTGATATCACTTCACCACGTAGGGCAGCAGGCCGAGGAAGCGGGCGCGCTTGATCGCCTGGGCGAGTTCACGCTGCTTCTTCTGGCTGACGGCGGTGATGCGCGAAGGAACGATCTTGCCGCGCTCGGAAATGTAGCGCTGCAGCAGACGCACGTCCTTGTAGTCGATCTTCGGGGCGTTGGCGCCGGAGAACGGGCAGGTCTTGCGACGACGGTGGAAAGGACGACGGGTCGGGATCTGATTGATGTCGACCATTATTCTGCACCCCCTTCAACACCTTCGCGCGGACGGCGCGGACCACGGTCACCACCGCCATCGCGGTCGCCGAAGCTGCGCGGACCACGGTCGCCACGGTCACGATCGCCGAAGCCGCGCGACGGACGGTCGCCGAAGCCACGGTCGCCACGCTCGGAGCGCTCTTCGCGCTTCTGCATCATGGCGGAGACGCCTTCTTCATGCGCCTCGACCTTGACGGTCATGAAGCGCAGAACGTCTTCGGACAGGCCCTGCTGGCGCTCGACTTCCTTGACGGCAGCCGAAGGAGCAGTGATGTCCATGAGCGTGTAGTACGCCTTGCGGTTCTTGTTGATGCGGTAGGTGAGGGACTTCAGTCCCCAGTTCTCAACCCGGCCAACCGATCCGCCAGCTGCAGTGATGATGCCCTTGTAGTGTTCGACAAGTGCATCGACCTGCTGCTGCGAAAGGTCCTGGCGGGCAAGAAACACATGTTCATAAAGAGCCATAGTTCTTTGCCTTTCTTCGTTTCCATCTTCCGGTCCCGGCGGCTAGAGCCTCTGCGACCTCCCTGACCCTTCGGGGCCTTGCGGCCTCATCAGGGGAAGAAAGGAGCACGACGAGACGGTCGAGAGCGGAGACACGGGAGGCGGAAGCGTTTTCGCTTCACACGGCGGCTTTCAAGAAAACCTCCGGCCCTCCGTTCAGCCCCCAGCTGGGACCGGCAGATTGCGGGCGTCTACAGGCAAAGTGCCTCAAAGGCAAGGGCCAGCCCCGAGTTTCTCGGCAAAACCGGCAGATTTGCTGGCTTTGCCTCAGCCCAGGACGCCGGGCTGCAGGTAGAGCGGCGAACGGCTGCGGTTGGCCACGACCTTTTCGATCGTTTCCGGGAAGAATTGCTTGGCGCCCCGGCGCTTGCCGAACATCATGTCGTACTGCAGCCAGCGGAAATCTCGGATCGAGGGGTCGATCTCCTTCTGGCGCGACCAGTCGAACACCGACTCGCCGGTGGTCGGCATCAGCATGTTGCGGTCGACGACGCGGAAGCGGTCGCGTACGTCGCCGAGAAAGCCAGTGTAGTACGGGTGGCTGATACCGGCCGTCTCCAGCACGTGCAGCGGCAGGAACGCCGGGCTGATCGCGCCGATGTCGCGCGCAGCTCCAGTGCGGTTGGACCACACCACCAGCGGCGTCTCGTGCTGCGCCAGCATCTCGTCGATCGGCGCCTTGCGCTTGGCGACGGGCTCTTTCATGAACCCGGTCTCGACATAAACGGGACCGAGCGGCGGCAGGTGATCGCCGAAGAAGGCGATGACGGTCGGGCGCTTGCGCTTGCTGGCCCAGTCCATCAGGCGCTGCAGGCTGCGGTCGGCGTCGGAAGCGCCTTCGGCATAGGTCAGCGTGGAATCGCGTGCCCACTGCGAGATGCCGGGGGCTTCGACCTTGTGGGTCGTGTCCGTGTAGCGGTTCGGCTCGTACGGGCCGTGGCTCTGCAGCGACACCGCGAAGAAGAAGAATGGGTGGTCGGTCGCGTCGGCTTCGCGGATGATCTCTTCGGTAAGGGCCGCGTCGGACGCCAGGGGGCCGCGCTTTTCGAGCGCCGGCATGTTTTCTTCCGACATGAAGCGGTCGAAGCCGAACGCCTTGTAGACGGGCGCGCGGTTCCAGAACCAGCCGCCGAACGGGTGGATGGCCTTGGTTTCATATCCCTCGCTCCTGAAGAAGGTGGCGAGCGACGGCACCGGTGCGCGGACATACTGCTGATACGGGATCGAGCCGGCCGGCAGGAACGCGTTCGAGAACCCGGTCAGCGCCTCGAACTCGACATTGGCGGTCATGCCGCCGAACTCGGGCGAAAAGACATGGCCCGATTGCGCAGCGCGCACGCTCGGGATCGGGTCGGGCGTTATGTTGACGCCCGGAAGGCGCTTCGGATCCCAGAAGGACTCGCTCATCACGATGATGACGTCGGGCTTCTCCTCGGGCAGCACGGCGGCAGCCTTTTCCGGCTTGGCGATCGCATCGATCGCCTTTTCGGAATAGCCGTGCGGCGCCTTGACCTTGGCCATCGGCACGTTCAGCGCAAACGCGATGGCGAATCCGTTGGAAGCATAATTTTCCTTCTGGTCCCACATCATCGGGATGATCTGCAGGCGGTCGCGCGTCCATGAGAACGTGGCGTAGTCCATGATCGACACGAAGAAGGCGAGGGCCGGAAGGGCGATGGCAAGGCGCGAGATGCGCGCCCAGAACGTCATCACCGGTACGCGACGACGCCAGTGGCGCCAGGCGAAAACGAGCAGCGAGACGCCGACGATCAGCCCGGCAGCGATGCCGATGCCGGCCAGTGGGCGTTCGCGCACCAGCAGCGGCATCAGTTCGACGATCTGGCGCGCGTAAAGGAAATCGGTCGGATAGAGCGGGTCGCCGAGATACATCGACTTCTGATGGCCGACGAATGCGAGGCCAAGCGCTATAGGGGCCACGACAAGCAGGCCGTTGTAGGGACGGCCGAGCAGCGCATCGAGGCCAATCAGCAGCAGTGCGAACAAGGCCACCGTGGTCCAGCTCGGCTTGAACGGCTGCTGAAAGAAGTTGAGCGTGTCGACGAAAGAGCCGCGCGCGATGAACTCGATGGCGAAGACAAGGATTGCCGAAACCGCGAGGGTGACCATGACCGAGCGCAGCACGCCAAGGGCATAGGCACGCCGTCCGAGCGCCGCTACGGCCTCGTTTTCCTCGTCCTTGATCGCGGCCAGGCGGCCTGGAGCAACGTTTGCCAACTCAAATTCCTCGATGGCTCGACAGACGCGTCACGCAGCTGTCACGAAACCGTCATCCAAAACGCACTGCTTATGGCAAAATTGAGAAGCGGCAGGCAACAAAGCGTGTTTCGATTTAATCAGTTGTGATTAATTGCGCGCGGTGGATCAAAAAACGCTCAAGACTTGACTTGGTTGCGTGCATTGCGTCAGAGGCACACCGATCAAGCACCCGGAGACCAACATGGCCATCGCATTTACTTTTCCAGGGCAGGGCAGCCAGGCTGTCGGAATGGGCAAGGAATTGGCCGATGCATTTCCCGAAGCGCGCCACGTTTTCGAGGAAGTCGATGACGCGCTCGGCGAGAAGCTTTCGCAGCTGATCTGGGAAGGGCCGGAAGACAAGCTGACCCTGACGGCCAACGCCCAGCCGGCGCTGATGGCTGTTTCGATTGCCGCGATGCGCGCGCTCGAATCGCGCGGCTTCTCGCTCAAGGACAAGGTTTCTTATGTCGCCGGTCATTCGCTCGGCGAATACTCCGCACTCGCCGCCGCCGGTTTCGTCACTGTTGGCGACGCCGCCCGCCTGCTGCGCATTCGTGGCGACGCCATGCAGGCGGCCGTTCCGGCCGGGCAGGGCGCCATGGCAGCAATCATCGGCCTCGATCAGGGTGATGTCGACGCGGCCTGCGCCGAAGCGGCCCAGGGTTCGGTCTGCCAGATTGCCAATGACAATGGCGGCGGCCAACTGGTCATCTCCGGCGAGAAGGCGGCTGTCGAACGCGCTGCCGCGCTTTGCACCGCAAAGGGCGCCAAGCGCGCGCTGATGCTGCAGGTCTCCGCCCCGTTCCATTCGGCGCTGATGGCGCCTGCTGCCGAAAAGATGCGCGAGGCGCTGGCGGCGGTGAAGAAGAACGTGCCGGTGGTGCCGGTCGTGGCGAACGTCTCGGTTCAGCCGATCACCGATCCCGAAGAGATCGCCGCCCGCCTCGTCGAGCAGGTGACGGGCCGCGTCCGCTGGGCCGAGACGGTCGAATGGTTCGGCAACAACGGCGTCACAACGCTTTACGAAGTGGGCGCCGGCAAGGTGCTGTCGGGCCTCGCCCGCCGCATCAACAAAGAAATCGCGACCACTGCCATCAACAGCCCGGCAGACGTCGATGCGGCACTCGCCGCGCTCGCCTGAGCAATTCAAACGACCCACCCTGTGAAGGGTGCGCTCTTCAAGGAAGGTAGCAAAATGCTCGATCTGACCGGCCGCAAGGCACTCGTCACCGGCGCATCCGGCGGCATCGGCGAGGAAATCGCCCGCATCCTGCACAAGCAGGGCGCCATCGTCGGCCTGCACGGCACCCGCGTCGAAAAGCTCGAGGCGCTCGCCAATGAGTTGGGCGACCGCGTAAAACTGTTTCCGGCCAATCTTTCCGACCGTGAAGAGGTCAAGGCGCTGGGCCAGAAGGCCGAGGTCGAGCTCGAAGGCGTTGATATCCTGGTTAACAATGCCGGCATCACCAAGGACGGCCTGTTCGTGCGCATGTCGGATGCCGACTGGGACCAGGTCATCGAGATCAACCTGACGGCGATGTTCCGCCTGACGCGCGAGCTGACCCATCCGATGATGCGCCGCCGCCATGGTCGCATCATCAACATCACCTCGGTCGTCGGCGTCACCGGCAATCCGGGCCAGACCAACTACTGCGCCTCCAAGGCTGGCATGATCGGCTTTTCCAAGTCGCTGGCGCAGGAGATCGCGACCCGCAACATCACCGTCAACTGCGTTGCTCCGGGCTTCATCGAATCGGCGATGACCGAGAAGCTCAACGACAAGCAGAAAGAGGCGATCATGGCCGCCATCCCGGCCAAGCGCATGGGCACGGGCAAGGAAGTCGCTTCCGCCGTCGCTTATCTCGCTTCGGATGAGGCCGCCTACGTCACCGGCCAGACCATCCACGTCAACGGCGGCATGGCCATGATCTGAGTTCCGTTTGCCTCTTTCCGTCCGATTTATTCGGCGGGATAGGCAAATGAGACGCCGATAGGCCGGGAAAACCGGCCTTTTGGCCCTTGGACGCGGTAAAGAATTCGTGTAATGCCGCGATCCATCAGGTGGCTGGACCGATACCGGACCGCTGCCCGAGCGCTTTGGGAAAGCGTAGAATTGAGCTTGATTAGCGGCATTCCGCCCGCTAACGAAGACCTAAGAAACACCAGACTGAGGATGCCCACATGAGTGACACCGCAGAGCGCGTCAAGAAGATCGTTGTCGAACATCTTGGCGTCGACGCCGACAAGGTGACGGAAGCTGCAAGCTTCATCGACGACCTGGGCGCGGACAGCCTCGACACGGTCGAGCTCGTTATGGCGTTCGAAGAAGAATTCGGCGTCGAGATCCCCGATGACGCGGCCGAGACCATCCTGACGGTTGGCGATGCCGTGAAGTACATCGACAAGGCTTCGGCCTGAGCGATCGCAGATTGTCAGGGATGCCTGCGATGAGGCGTGTGGTCGTAACGGGCCTAGGCCTGCTTTCACCGTTCGGCATGGGCTACGAGCACGGCTGGAAAGAGCTTCTTTCCGGCCGGAGCGCCGCAAGGCGCATCTCGGAGTTTGAGGTTGAAGACCTCCCCTGCAAGATTGCCAATGTCATCCCCAGGGGTGATGGCACGAACAATACCTTCAATCCCGAAGCAGTCCTGGAACCCAAGGAACTGCGCAAGATCGGCGACTTCATCCTGTACGGGATCGCGGCCGCCGACGAGGCGTTGAAGGACGCGGGCTGGGCGCCCAAGACGCCGGAAGAGCAGTTTGCGACCGGAGTCATGATCGGCTCGGGCATCGGCGGCATCGACGGCATTGCCGAGAATGCCCTGATCCTCAAGGAACGTGGCCCGCGCCGCATCAGCCCCTTCTTCATTCCCGGCCAGATCATCAATCTCGTTTCCGGTCAGGTTTCGATCCGGCACGGCCTCAAGGGGCCGAACCATGCCGTGGTCACCGCCTGCTCGACCGGCGCGCACGCCATTGGCGATGCGGCCAGGTTGATCATGTTCGGCGATGCCGACGTGATGGTTGCGGGTGGTGCGGAAGCGCCAGTGACGCGTCTGTCGCTGGCCGGCTTCGCCGCCTGCAAGGCGCTGTCCACCGACCGCAACGACGAGCCCGAAAAGGCTTCCCGGCCCTATGACCGCGACCGCGACGGTTTCGTCATGGGCGAGGGTGCCGGCGTTGTCGTTCTCGAAGAACTCGAGCATGCCAAGGCGCGCGGGGCAAAGATCTATGCCGAAGTGGTCGGCTACGGCCTGACCGGCGACGCCCACCACATCACGGCTCCGGCCGAGGATGGCGATGGCGCGTTCCGCTGCATGACGGCCGCCCTAAAGCGCGCCAAGCTGACGCCGGCTGACATCGACTACATCAACGCCCACGGCACCTCGACGATGGCTGACACCATCGAACTCGGCGCTGTCGAGCGTCTGGTCGGCTCGGCTGCCTCCAAGGTTTCGATGTCCTCGACCAAGTCGTCGATCGGCCACCTGCTCGGGGCCGCCGGCGCTGCCGAGGCCATCTTCTCGATCCTCGCCATTCGCGACAACATCGCGCCGGCAACGATCAATCTCGACAACCCCGAGCGCGAGACGGCGATCGATCTGGTCCCGAACAAGCCACGCGCCCGGCAGATCGACGTCGCCTTGTCGAATTCGTTCGGCTTTGGCGGCACCAACGCATCGCTGGTGTTCCAGCGCTATGACGGCTGATCGCCTGTGGGCAGGGGCCCCGTTCGGGGCCCTTTGCCGTGATTTCTGCCACATTCAGGCCTAGTCTCCCGGCGGGGATTCGACGCAAGAGGGAGTGGCGAGGCAACATGAGCATCAATACGCCAGGTCAGGGGGACGGAGCACCGCGATCCGCACCGGCCAATCCGATCGTACCGAAGACTGCGCAGGAAGCGCTGCGGCCTGAAAAAGGCACGCCGCCGCCGAAGCGTTCGCGCGCCTCGCGCAACCAGATCGTCGTGTTCATGAATTTCATGATGTCGACGGCGGTTCTGGCGATCCTCGCCGGCGGCGCAGCGCTGTATTTCGGCAAGCAGGAGTTCAACGGCGAAGGTCCGTCGACCGTGCCGAGCACCTTCCTGGTCAAGCCAAGCACCGGGGTCGCCGACATCGCCGACCAGCTCGAACGCCGCGGCCTGATCAGCGACGCCCGCATTTTCCGCATCGGCGTGCGCGCCTACGGCAATGACGGTTCGCTCAAGGCCGGCGAATACGAGGTCCAGGCTGGCGCCTCGATGCACGACATCATGGAACTGCTGAAAAGCGGCAAGTCCGTGCAGTATTCGATCACCATCCCGGAAGGGTTGACCGTCGAGCAAGCCTGGAAGCGCATTGCCGAGCATGAGGCGCTGACGGGCGATATGCCCAGCGGCATGCCCGCGGAAGGCACGCTGGCCGCCGACACCCAGCGCTTCACGCGCGGCCTGACGCGCCAGCAGATCATCAACAAGATGCTGGCTGATCAGAAGGAACTCGTCGAGACGATCTGGGCGCGGCGCACTGCAGACCTGCCGATTGCCGACGTCAACGAGTTCGTCACGCTGGCGTCCATCGTCGAGAAGGAAACCGCCCGCGGCGACGAGCGTTCACGCGTGGCGGCCGTGTTCATCAACCGCCTCAACAAGGGCATGCGGCTGCAGTCGGACCCGACGATCATCTACGGCATCTTCGGCGGCAAGGGTAAGCCGGCCGACCGCCCGATCTATCGATCCGACATCGACAAGCCGACACCCTACAACACCTACACCATCAAGGGCCTGCCGCCGACGCCGATCGCCAATCCGGGCAAGGCTTCGCTCGAGGCGGTGGCCAATCCGTCGAAGACCAAGGATCTCTACTTCGTCGCCGACGGTTCGGGCGGGCACGTCTTTGCCGAGACGCTGGACGAGCACAATGAGAATGTCGCGCGCTGGCGCGCCTTCCAGCGCAAGGTTGTCGAAGACGAGAAGGCGGCAGACGAGGCCAAGAAGGACGCGACCACGACCAATGCCGTCAAGAAGAAATAGCGCACCGATCGAGCGGGACAGGCGGGCGAGATGAATTTGCAGAGTATGACCGGCTTTGCCCGCGCTGCGGCCGAGCATGACGGCACGGCCATCGCCTGGGAGGTCAAGTCGGTCAACGGCAAGAGCGTCGAAGTGCGCTTGCGCCTGCCTCAAGGGTTTGAACGGCTCGAGCTTTCGGCGCGTCAGGCCATCCAGAAAAGCTTTTCACGCGGCAACGTCCAGGCAACATTGACTGTCAGCCGCTCCATCGGTTCGCAGGTCCAGCCTGTCGTCAACGAGGCATTCCTGCGCGATGTCGCGGGGCTCGCCAACCGTCTCGTCGAGCAGTTTGGCGCAGCCCCGGCGAGCGCCGATGGTCTGCTGGCGCTGCGCGGCGTCTTTGACGTGCCCGAAGCGGTGGAGACCGAAGAACAGCGCACGGCTGTCGACGCCGTCATCCTGGCCTGCCTTGAAGCCGGCCTGTCCGGTCTCGTCGAGGCGCGCAAGTCGGAGGGCGAGGCGCTGCGCGTCCTGCTGTCGGGCCATGTCGCCGCGATCGAGGACCTGACGCTGCGGGCCGAGGCCGATCCGTCGCGCGAGCCGGCGCAGATACGCGAGCGTCTTGCCCAGCAGGTCCGCCTGCTGCTCGACGCCTCGCCTGCGCTCGATGAGGCGCGGCTCAACATGGAAGCGGCGTTTCTCGCCACCAAGGCCGATATCCGCGAGGAGATCGACCGTCTGAAGACGCATGTCGTCTCTGCGCGCGCCCTGATCTCGGGAGGCGGTCCGATTGGCCGCAAGCTCGATTTTCTGGCGCAGGAATTCAATCGCGAATCGAATACTCTATGTTCGAAGTCGAACGCCGCCTCGGTGACCGCCATTGGGCTGGAGCTGAAGGCCGTCGTCGATCAGTTTCGCGAACAGGTACAGAATCTGGAGTAGCGCATGAGCGCCGAAAACCCGTCCAAAGCAATCAAGCGGCGTGGATTGATGCTGGTGCTGTCGTCGCCCTCGGGTGCGGGCAAGTCGACAATCTCGCGCAACCTGATCGAGACCGATCCGGAGCTGAAGCTGTCGGTCAGCGTGACGACCCGTCCCCGCCGCGGCAGCGAGATCGACGGCGCGCACTATCACTTCACCTCGAAGCGCGACTTCGAGCTTCTGCGCGACAATGACGCGCTGCTCGAATGGGCCGAGGTGCACGGAAACTTCTATGCGACTCCGCGCGAGCCGGTTGAGCTCGCGATGGCGCAGGGCCGCGACATGCTGTTCGACATCGACTGGCAGGGCGCCAAGCAGCTCAAGGAAAAGATGCGCGGCGATATCGTCTCTATCTTCATCCTGCCGCCGTCGATGGGCGAGCTGAAGGCGCGCCTCAAGCGCCGCGCCGAGGACCAGGACGCAGTGATCGAAACGCGGCTGAAGAACGCCCGCGACGAAATCGAGCACTGGGGCGAGTACGACTATGTCGTCGTCAATGACGACCTCAACCGCGCTTTCGCCGAGGTCCGTTCGATCGTCACCGCCGAGCGGCTGCGCCGCGACCGCCGGCCCGGCCTGTTCGATTTCGTTTCGAGGTTGCTCGACGAGAAGATCTGAAGCGCAGCTTTCCCCGAAGGGGAGAGCTCTTTCGTTGGAACGTCGCGTTCACACGGCGATGGCCAGCGAGACAAATTCCTCGATGCTGAGCGTTTCGGCGCGTCGCGTCGGGTCGATGCCCACCGCTTCCAGCAGCTTTTCGCCGCCCAGGCTCTTCAGGCTCTGGCGCAGCATCTTGCGGCGCTGTCCAAAGGCGGCCTCGGTCACGCGGCCAAGGATTTTCACATCCGCCGGCAAGGGCTGCTTGCGCGGCTCGAGATGCACGACAGACGACGTCACCTTGGGTGGCGGGGTGAATGCCTGCGGCGGCACGTCGAAGGCGATCCTCGCTTGCGTGCGCCAACCTGCCAGGACGCCGAGACGGCCATAGGCCGAGCTTGCCGGGTCAGCAACGATGCGCTCGGCGACCTCGCGCTGGAACATCAACGTCAACGACTCATAGAATGGCGGCCAGTCCGCCACCGTCAGCCAGCGCACCAGGAGCTCGGTGCCGATATTGTAGGGCAGGTTGGCGACGATCTTGATCGGCCCTTCTGCAAGCTCGGTGAAATCGGTCTTCAGCGCGTCGCCGGGTATGATCTCCAGCCGCCCCGGATAGTGCGCGGAAACCTCGGCGAGCGCGGCCAGGCAGCGTTCGTCGCGCTCGATGGCGACGACTCGCTTGGCGCCGTTCATCAACAGTGCGCGCGTCAGGCCACCCGGACCCGGGCCAACCTCGACCACCGTCACGCCAGACAGATCGCCGGCGGCGCGCGCCACCTTGCTGGTCAGGTTGAGGTCGAGCAGGAAGTTCTGTCCCAGCGCCTTCTTGGCCTGCAGGCCATGGCGCTCGATAACGTCGCGGAGCGGCGGCAGGCCGTCGATGCTGGTGTTCGTGCTCATGATGCCTTTGCTTCGACGTCGGCCAGTTGCCGCGCCAGTTTCAGCGCTGCGATCAGGCTGTCGGGGCGCGCAATGCCCTTGCCGGCGATGTCGAAGGCGGTGCCGTGATCGGGCGAAGTGCGGACGAAGGGAAGCCCGAGCGTGACGTTGACGGTTTCGTCGAAGGCCAGCGCCTTGGCCGGGATCAGCGCCTGATCGTGATACATGCAGATTGCGGCGTCGTATCCGGCCCGCGCACGCCCATGGAACATCGTGTCGGCGGGCAGGGGGCCGAACGCATCGATACCCTCGGCCCGAAGCAGGTCGATTGCGGGGCGGATGATGTCTTCGTCCTCGCGCCCCATCGCCCCGCCTTCTCCTGCGTGCGGATTGAGGCCCGAAACGGCGATGCGTGGGCTGGCGATGCCAAACCGCTTGCGCAGGTCTCTTGCTGTGATGCGGGCGGTCTCGACGATCGCCTCGAGGGTGAGGGCCTGCGGAACCTCGGCGAGCGCTATGTGGATGGTCACGGGCACCGCTCGTAGTTCCGGACCAGCCAGCATCATCACCGGCGTGACGGGCGCTCCGGTCCACTGAGATGCCAAATGCGCCAGATACTCGGTATGGCCCGGAAAGCGGAAGCCGGCATCGTAGAGCGGCTTCTTGGCGATCGGGCAGGTGACGACTGCTGCGGCGCGGCCTTCGATCGTGTCCGCGACCGCACGGTCGATTGCCTCGATGATGCCGGCGGCGTTGCCGCTCTGTGGCTTGCCAGGCGCGTCGACAAAGGCCGTCGCAAGCGGGACGACCGGCAAGGCAGACGCAAACAGTGCGGAAGCACCGGCCGGATCGGTTTCAACGATATCGACGTTTATGCCGGCCTGCCTGGCCCGCGTCGCGACAAGGCTGGCGTCGCCGAGCAGGTAGAACGCCGGCACGTCGAATTCCTTGCGCAATCGCCATGCAGCGGCGGCGATTTCGGGGCCGATGCCGGAGGGATCGCCTGATGTCAGCGCAAGCGGCGCGCCGGAGGCACGCACGGCTTACCGGTTGACGATGCGAGCTTTGGCCCGCAGTTCGGCCAGGTACTTCTTGTTGAGTTCGTCCGCCTGGGCATTATCGCCCTTGCCGGCGCCTTCAGCCTGGAAGACCATCTGGGCGACCTTGTCGTCGGAGACTTCGCGGGCGCTGCAAACGCCGATGAACTCGACGCCACGCTCGGTTTCGCGAACCGGCGTTACGCCGCCGGCCTTGAGCTTCTTGATCTGGTCGGCCCATTCCGGCGGCAGCTGCGGTGCCAGAACACGGCCGAGGTCGCGAACCGTCACGTCGAGCAGGCCCCTGGCGAATTCGCGGGTCTGTTCGCAACCGTTGAAACGTCCACGCATGGCATCCGCCTCGCGTTTGCGCTTGCCGATCGAGCCGCGCTCGGAGGCAGGCACGACGAAGATGACCTGCTGCAGCATGTACTCGGTGGCAGACGGCTTTGCGCCGCCCTGCTGCAACATGCGTCGAACCGCATCCTGCTCGCTCGTACCGCCAGATCCGCCGGTTTCGGCGCGGAAGCGAGAACCAAGCGCCTGATTCCAGCCGATCTGGGTGCGGATGTAGTCCTTGAAGTGGCTGGCGGTCACGCCGGCCTGCGACAGGATCTGGTCCATCTGCTCGGGCTTCAGCTTGTTCGAGCCGGCAAAGCGCGCATAGGCGTCGTCGACCTGTTTGTCGGAAACGCGGATGTTGAGCCGCTTCATTTCCGCCTGGCGCAGCGTTTGCTCGATCATCTCTTCCTTGGCGTCGCCCTTGCGCTTCTGCAGCTTGAGGAACGCCGCGCGGCGCTGGATGTCGTAGCTCGTGATCGGCACATCGTTGACGATGTACTTGATTTCGCTCGCCTGCGCAGGTGGCGCGTAGGACGTCACCGAAAATGACGTCGCTGCAACGAGCAGCGCGAAGCTAGCCGAGAAAAGGTACTTCCGCATCGAATAAGTCCCGTTCAAACCCCAAATCCAAGCGTGGCCCGGATAAACGTTGCCTCGTCCATGGCCGCGTTATGCGGCAAAACGATGTCAGGCGGCCCCCGACGCTGAGCTAGAGATGTCAGAACGTACTGCTGGAGTTGCCGAAACCGCCAAGCGTGCGGAACGAGATGTTGAAGCCCACCTTGCGAGATACGTCGTCCCGGTTGTCAAGTTCGCGGGATTCCGAATAGGTCATCATGTAGGTGAAGCATTCGTCGTCATAGGCAAAGCCAACGCCGTTGTTGACCAGAATTTCGTTCTGGATGTCGTAGGTGCCGGAACCGAAGACGCGCCATTCGTCGTTGAAACGCGCAGTGGCACCGAGCGAAACCTCGTGGCGGTCGTAGCTGAAGCCGTAGAGAGGCTGCGCTTCGATATAGGCGTAGCGCGCCGACACCGCGATCGGGCGGGCGTCCAGGCCGACCTTCATCTCGGCGCGTCGAACGTCGAACGTCCGTTCATCGAAGCGACCGCTGACCGAGGCCGAGAAGCCATTCGGGCTGGCGATGCCGGCCAGGGCGACATAGTCGGACGTATCGGTTTCGAGACCCGAGTAGGCGCCCGCATTGACGAGGTCCGGTGCTGCGAACGAGTTGTCGCCGGCGAGATGATAGGACTGGCCGACCAGCGCGTTGGTGGTCCAGCCATTGCCGTAGCTGCCGGAATAGCGCAGGCCGAGGTTGGCGCGCGTGCCACCTTCCATCCGGTCGTAGCCGGAGAACTTATCGCGCTCGAACAGCGATGCCGCATCGAAGACGAAGCTTTGTGCATCCTCATTGGCAATGCCCAGCCCGCCGATATCACCTTCGCTCGGACGGGCAAAGACCTGAGCTACCGGTTCAAGCACATGGGTCGCGCTCGTCGACGAGAACAGAACCGGCCAGCGTAGCTCCAGCCCGAGCGTCGCCATGTAGCGGAACAGCGAAGAGCGAACGTCGTCCTGGACGCCGAGGTTGTTCGCCATGTTGTTGATCGCGTTGAGCGATTCATTGTCGGCGTTGAGATAGCTGCCGTCGGCGCGGAACGCCATCAACGGCGTGACCAGCAGGCCGCCATCGGTGATCAGCGTACGCTTCCACTCGCCCTCGGCGGTCACGCGCCCGGACGAACCCGCAATACCGGGGACCCTGTAGGTGGATGAAGGAACAGCCAGGTTCGTCAGAGTCTCATCCAACTCGTCGCGCTGGATAACGCGCGTGTTGACGTTGAACGAAAGCTGCCCACCGGCCAGGGGCATGTCGGGAATGTAGGCGTAGTCGAGCGACGGCAGTACCCAAGGCTGCTTGTCGGCACGCGAATTCGGGTCGCTGTCGAGAGCCTCTTCCTGGACCTGGAAGCGCATGGCACGGAGGTCGAAGTAATTACGATCGTTGAGGCCCGTCAGGTAGACTTCGGAGCGATGCACCGAGTCCTGGAACCCCTCGATGTTGTAGGTCCGGGAGAAGTTCTTGTCCGACTGGACCATGACATCCCAGCCGAAAGCCCAGCGCGGATTAAGGTCGAAGCGCCCCTTGGTGCCGACCATGCCGCGCAGCTTGTTGGGGTCGCCTGCTGGTCCGCGGTCGACAGTGTTAAGGTCGAACTTGTCGGGGTTCTGCTGGTGAATGCCCGCTATCTTGAGGTTGTATTCGCCGTTGTTGAAGCGCTGGCGCCATTCGGCTTCGCCAAGGAAGCCCTGCTTGGTGAAGCCGGTGCCCTTGATCGTCAGGTCATAGGTTGGCGACAGCGCGAAATAGTAGGGAATCCCAACGCCGACGCCGAGTTCGCTCTTGTAGGTCACCGATGGCATCAGGAAGCCGCTCTTGCGCTTCACAGTCGGGTCGGCGATTTCGAAGGCTGGCAGGAAGGCGATCGGGAAACCGAAGAACTCGAAATTGGAGTTCTCGAATCGAATCGTCTTCTTCTCGCCGTTCCAGATGATCTTCTGCGCCTTGACGCGCCAGATCGGCGCCTTGTCAGGCTTCTGTTCGCACGGTTCGCAGGCGGTGTAGACGCCGTTGTTGAAGGTGGTCAGGATGCCGCCTTCGCGCTTGGCGCTCTCTGCGGCGAAATAGGTCTTGTCGACCGTCTCGAGACGCAGCGTGTTGACAAAACCGTCGGCGAAATCGTCGGTGATGTCGATTTCCTGCGAATTGATCTTGGTGCCGCTGGAATCGACGATCTCGACATTGCCGCTGGCCACCAAGCGCGAGGTCTTGCGATCATAGGTGACGCGCTGCGCAACGAGGCGATTGCCTGCGTAGTCGATCTGTACGCCTCCGACGGCGGTCACCGTGCTGGCGTCGTTGTCATAAACGAGGGTGTCGGCCTCAAGCAGCATCTGCGTGCCTTCCGGCACGTCAGGCGCGAGGTCGGCGATCGTCTGCGCGGCAGCCGGGGTACTCAGGGGAATCGCGAACGCAAAAAGGCATGCGAGCGCAGTCGCAGCAAAAAGGCGCGCCCTGTACTGGGCCGTCTTGCGGCTGGCCATTACGCCCCTCACTAACCGTCCTCCCTGTAAAGCAGGAAAGTCACCCCGAAAAACATTGCTACGACAACTGGGAGCCACGCCGCAATATAAGTCGGCACGAATCCCGCATTACCAAATGCCTTGACCAGAACCGAAACGACATAAAGCAGAAAGCCGGCCAGGACGCCACCCAGAATCATCGTTGCTGACTGGCCCATCCTCGCAAATCGCATCGACACTGTTGCAGCAATGAGCGTCATTGCAACCAGTAGAAAGGGCAGGGCGACGAGCGAGTGAAACTGCATCGCGAACGCATTGGCCCTCAGACCGAACGAACGCGCCACTTCGATCTTTGCCGGCAGTTCGAAGAAGGGGATCGTCTCGGGTCGCGCCAGCCGCTCCTGCACGAACGCGGGCTTCAGGTTCGTCGCCACCTGGTCCTTTGGCGAGGCCGTGAAGTTCTCGCCTCCCTTCATGCTGCGCACGTTGACCAGTTCCCAGTGGCCATCGCGCAGATAGGCGCGTTCGGCATCCTTGCGCTCGACCATGTTGCCGTCGCCATCGAAGATGAAGAACACGGCGTCGGACAGCTCAAGCCCCTGGTTCAGGACGGCGCGCGCACCGATGATGACCTCGGTTCCGTTGGCCTTCTGGCGCAGCCAGGGCGCCGAGAATGCCGAAACCGAGTTCGACTGGCGCGAGCGCAGTTCCGATTCGAGCGTTTCGGAATGCGAAAATCCGTAAGCCGCGATGGGGTTGAGCACGCCGACGGTGATCATGCCGAACAGCAGCGCGCCGACGCAGAAGGGCATCAGGAACTGCCAGGCGGAGATGCCGGCGGCGCGTGCGATGACCAGTTCGTAGCGCCTGTTGAGCGAGATGAGCGTTGCCATGGCGCTGAACAGCGCCACGAAAGGCACTGTCTGCTGCATGATCATCGGCACCCGTAGCGCCGAAACGGTCAATGCGATGCTGAATTTGAAACCCGGCAGGTCGCCGACATTGCTTGAGAATTCGGTGACGTCGATGATGAAGATCAGCGCGTAGATACCAACGAAAAACCACGCCGTGATCGTCGCGTAGCGGAAGAAGAAATATCGGCCCAGTGTCCAGCCCATCACGCGGCTCCCCGTCCGGAGGGACCACCATTGACGCGCATACGCAAGGCGGTGAGCCAGTCGTTGAGGCGTACGAACTGGTTGGCCAGCCGGTCCGACCAAACGGTCGGCAGTTCCATCGTGCGATGTGTCGCGATGAACCAGATGGCCAGCGCCGAGGTGAGTATCGGCACGAGGTAGACCAGGTAGCCGGCCCAGGCGATCGTCTCGGCCTTGCTGTCGACGAAGAAGCCGATCCAGCGGAAGAACAGGGCGATCGCTACCGTCGTTATGAGCGGATGGACTCGCGCCTCGCGGTGCGAACGGGCGTCTCCGGCGACCGCGAGGGCGATCAGGGCGAACGCGATCGGGTACAGCCATTCGGTGAAGCGGCGGTCTAGCTCGGCCTTGAATTGCAGCGGATTTCGCTGGAACAGCTTGTCGTTCCCCGGTGGGTTCATCAGGTACGGGGTCGAGCGGTCCTTCGGACGCATGGTGACTTCGTTGGCCGCCGCGGTGAACTCGCTGAGGTCGAATGCATAGGAATCGAAGCTGATGACCGAGACTTCGCCGCCGGGCGCCTTCCGGTGGATGACACCGTCGTTCATCACCAGCATCTGCTTGTCGTTGTGCTCGATGAACGAGCCATCCTTGGCGTAGTAGACCAGGTCGATGTTCGGCTCGCGCGAATCCGCAACGAAAATGCCGCCCAGCCCGCCATTGGGAAGCCGTTCGCCGACCTGCACGAACAGACCTTCGTCGATCTTGCGGAATGTGCCTTCCTGGATGATCAGCGACAGAAGATCGGCACGCGATGTGGCGATCAGTTCGCGGTTGCGCTGGCGCGCCACCGGGTCGGCGACATTGTCGATGACGAACGAAAACAGGCTGGCGCCGATCGCCAGGATCATGATCGGCCGGATCACCGTCATGCGCGAGGCGCCGGCGGCATTTACGACCACCAGTTCGGAATCTGCGTTCATCGTGCTCAGCGTCTGCGCTACGGCGATGACCAGCGCGAAGGGCACGACAATCGGGATGATCGTCGGCAGGATCAGCGCCGCGACCTCGAAGAAGGTCAGTGCCGACTGCCCGCTATCCGTGACCAGGTCGATTCGACCTAGCACCTGGGTCGTCCAGACGATGGCCAACGTCCAGGTCAGCGCCGCGATGAAAACCGCGAACGCACGACGCAAGATATAGCGTTCGACGACCTTCATAGATGACCAGGATTCCGTGTTTCCGAGATGGCTGCCTTGCGAGATCCGCAGGGCCGGTGGGCTTCTAATTATAGTCCAAGGCAAGCCGGCACAACTGGCCCTTTCAAGCCGGGGTCATTCCAACACCATCTCCTTGCTGTCCGGACTCTCGGCGGCAATGGCTAAGAAAGGCCGAAGGGAGATGGTTAACCAAGGGTTTCTACGGAAATTTCACTTTTACGCATAGCTGCCGTAATTGACGGGAGACTTGCCAAAACGGCCAAAACGACGAAATGTCGCGCACCATCTGAACGGGACCCGAAAGCAGGAAATCATGACTTCCACACCGTCGATCAGTTTCGCCAAGCCAGGCACGCCGAAAAAAGGCAGCGTCATCGTGTTTTGCGCCGAAGATGGCGCATTGAGCGATGCGGCGCGGGCCAACGACCCTGGCAAGACGATGGATCGGGCGTTTCCCGTGGCGGATTTCACGGGCAAGTTCGGCAGCACGCTCGAAGTGCTCGCGCCTGAGGGCACCGGCATCGATCGCCTGGTTGCCGTCGGAGTCGGCAAGGTTTCGGCGCTTGACGACTATGCCTGGCTGAAGCTTGGCGGCGTCATTGCCTCCCAGTTGCGCAAGTCCGCCGAAGTGGCCGTCATACTCGATCTCGCCGGCGCGAGCGTTGATGGCGCGGCTGCGGCCGGCGTCGCTGCGGGCGTGCTTCTCAGGTCGTATGGCTTCGACAAGTACAAGACGAAGAAGGACAACGGCGACAAGGCCGACGACAAGAAGGCAGCCAAGGTCACGATCCATTGCGCCGATCCGGCGGCGGCGAAGAAGGCCTTTGCCGACGCCGAAGCCATCGTTGGCGGCGTCGTGCTTGCCCGCGACCTCGTCAACGAGCCGGCCAACGTGCTCGGCCCGGTAGAGTTCGCCGCGCAGGCCAAGGAACTTGAGAAGCTCGGTGTCAAGGTCGAGATTCTCACCGAAAAGGAAATGAAGAAGCTCGGCATGGGCGCGCTTCTTGGCGTTGCCCAAGGGTCGGTGCGTCCGCCCCGCCTGGCGGTGATGCAGTGGAATGGCGGCAAGGCCAAGGACAAGCCCATCGCCTTCGTCGGCAAGGGCGTCGTCTTCGATTCGGGCGGTGTCTCGATCAAGCCGGCGGCAGGCATGGAAGACATGAAAGGCGACATGGGCGGAGCCGCCGCCGTCACCGGCCTGGTGCATGTGCTCGCTGCGCGCAAGGCCAAGGCAAACGTGGTCGGCATCATCGGCCTGGTTGAAAACATGGTCGATGGCAACGCCCAGCGTCCCGGCGACATTGTCACCTCGATGTCGGGCCAGACCATCGAGGTCCTGAACACCGACGCCGAGGGTCGCCTCGTGCTGGCCGATGCGCTGTGGTACTGCAACCAGCGTTTCGAGCCGAAATTCATGATCGACCTGGCGACGCTGACCGGCGCGGTCATGGTCGCGCTCGGTCAGACGCATGCCGGCCTGTTCTCCAACAATGACGAGCTTGCCGAACGCCTGACCGCATCGGGCACGGCGACGCAGGAGAAGCTGTGGCGCATGCCGCTGGGTTCGGACTACGACAAGCTGATCGATTCCAAGAACGCCGACATGAAGAACATCGGCGGCCGCTATGGCGGTTCGATCACCGCCGCGCAGTTCCTGCAGCGCTTCGTCAAGGATACGCCCTGGGCGCATCTCGACATCGCCGGCACCGCGATGGGCTCGCCGACCAACGAGATCAACCAGTCCTGGGGTTCGGGCTACGGCGTGCGCTTGCTCGACAGGCTGGTGCGCGACCACTACGAAGGCTGATCGACCAATCCGCCGCGTCGAACCTTTCGGCGCGGCGGCATCTCGGCGCTTCACCGGCGCCACGAATTGGGGCATAGCATTGCCCGATGGCCGAAGTTCTTTTCTACCATTTGACGGAATCGACCCTCGAAGACGCTCTGCCGGGCCTGCTCGAACGCTCCCTGCAGCGCGGCTGGAAGGCTGTCGTCCAGACCGGTTCAGAGGAACGGCGCGATGCGCTGGACGCGCATTTGTGGACGTTCCGTGACGAATCGTTTCTGGCGCATGGCTCCGACCGTGAGCCGCATGCGCCCGACCAACCGGTTGTGCTGACGACCGGCGAGGGCAATCCAAACGCCGCCGAGATCCGTTTTCTCGTCGATGGCGCTTCGCCTCCTGACATCGGTCCCTACCAGCGCGCGGTGTTCCTGTTCGACGGTCATGATGCGGCTCAGTTGGAGGGCGCGCGCGAACATTGGAAAACGATGAAGGCTGCAGGCCACACCGTTACCTACTGGCAGCAGACGGCGGACCGACGCTGGGAGCGCAAGGCCTGACCGCGCCGCATGGCCTGTCGTCAGAACCTGATGCTCAGATCGGCGCTGAACGCATGGTCCTGCGCTGTGCCGGCTAGCTGCCCGGCATAAGACAGGCCGAGCCGGGCCGTAGCGCTGAGCGTCGCATCGATTCCCGCTTCCAGGATGAGTGCGTCCCTGGCGATCGGCAGTCCCTCAATGTCGAAGGCCGCGCCGCCGGCAAAAGCCATGCTGGAGGTCGGCGTCACGTCGCCAAAGGCATGACGCCAGCCCAAGGTGCCGCGCGCCGTGGCTGAGATCGACCCGAACGAGACATCGGTGGCGGTGTGAAGGCCAAGCGTTGAGGTGGTGGTGTCGAAGGTCGAGGCCGCACTCGACAGCGCCGCCGCCCCGCCTCGTTCGCTGAAGCCTTCGGTACGGATGCTGGCATATCCCAGCCCGCCGAACGGCTCGAGCCGGAAGCGGCCTGCCTCCATACGATAGCCGATTTCGCCGGATGCCTGCGCGGTTGCCGCATCGTAGGCGGCACGCAGGACGCTCTGGGCTGGAAGGCTGACGTCGCGCGCGGTGCCGATGTCATGCCAGGTATAGCCAACCGCCGCGCGCAAGTTGAGCGCGCCGAAGGCGGCGCCGCCATATGCACCCAGATGGATGTTCTGCGACGAGCCGGAAGCGCCGTCTGCGTGGAACGAGCTGTTGCTGTAGCCGCCGATCAGGCCGAGGCGCCAGTCATCGCCCACTTCCGCATCGCCGCCGAACAGCAGGCCGCCGGTCGAGCGCTCGATATCGGACGTCTTGCCGTTGCTCCAGCCCCATCCGCCCAGCGCCTGCGACCAGACGGCGAAACGGTCGGTGTCGGCGGCGGCAAGTTCCATCCCGCCGGGACCGTAGGCCATGATTGGCAAGGCAGGGGAGCTGACATCGGCGAAGGCCGAGCGCAGGCGAGCGGTGGCCGCGTCGCGCACGAAGCTGCCTGTCTCGATGAGTGAGCCGGCAAGCGCGGCATGCATTTCGCCGGTCAATTGGTTGAATGCGGCCGGCGCCCCGCTGGCGCTCAGACCGATGACGCCGTCAAACACGGAGTTTCCGATGCCCAGCTGTTCGATGGCCGCCGCTGCGGCAGCACCATTGTCGCTTGCCGCGAGAGCGGTGAAGGCCGTCGAATTGCGGTTGACGTCGAGATAGACGTGGCCGGGGTCATAATCGACGCCCACGTCGAGAAACGCGAAAGAGGCCAACAGCGTATCGAACATGCCTGTAACGTCGCCGGCCGCCAGGATGGTGTGGCGCATGTCGCCGGTGTAACCGCCCGACGCCAGTCGCACATCAAGCTGCCCATCGATCAAAGCTGTTCCGGACACGTCGAGCAGGCTGGTGCCGTCTCGCGCGCCGAGCATGACGGTCATCGTCGCGCCATCGGATTGCGCATAGTGGCCGTCGAGCGCAAGCGTGCCGCCGTCGCCACCCCATCCGGCGTAGATGGCGCCCCGGTTGTCGACGTCGCCGACGATCGTTCCATCGCCGCTGAGAAGGCCGCCGGCCTCGACATAGGTGTCCGAAGCGATGCTGCCGGCGATTGCCAGCGTGCCGTCTTCAACCCGCGTTGCGCCGGAATAGGTGCTGTTGCCAAACAGCGACAGCACGCCGCCGCCCGCCTTGATCAGGCCGCCTGCGCCAGTGATGTCGTTGAACCAGCGGCTGTCAGCCGTCGTCTGCACTGCGCGGAAATCACCCCAGTCGAACTTGCCCGGACCAAGTATGGCCACGCTGACGTCCAGGAATCCATAGCCGTAGACGTCGTCGACGCCGGGGTCGCCGATGTCGTTGGCGGTGCCAAGCAGCACCTGCTTGATCTGGAATGGTGTCATGTAGGGAAAGAGCTGCTGCACCAAGGCGGCTGCGCCGGCGACATGCGGGCCGGCAAAGGAAGTGCCCCAGACCTCGTCATAGCCGCCGCCGGGAACAGCCGTGTAGATCTGGCTTGCCGGGGCGGCGAGGCACCAGTTCTTGGCGACGCCGCACTTGTTCGCATCTTCGTAGGCGTAGCCTGTGACGGCCAGCCACCCCGCCTCCAGTTCGGGAAACAGATAGGGGAGCCCCGATTCCGGATTGGCATTGTCCAAGCCCTGATTGTGGGTTGGTACGATCATCAGCGTGCCCGCGTCGAAAGCACGGCGGAAGGCCGCCAACCGCGCTCCTACATAAAGTTCGTATTCTTCGGCACTCGTTTCGGTAACGGCAAACGTGTAACCCAGTTCGAACAGGATGAATGGCGCTTTCTTGCCTAGCAACCAGTCGATTGCTCCAGGCACAGCGGCCGAATCGATTTCGCCGTTGCGATCCGTGTAGATTGCCTCGAGGACCGTCGCACCAGGGGCGACGCCATGCATGCCCTTGCCGTCGCGCTTGGCTGCGATCACGGCGGCCACTGGCGTTCCGTGCCCCATGAGGTCCGTCGCCCAGCTGACGCCGTCCCATCCGAGCCCGTTGAAGTTGCTGCCTGCAAATTCCGGATGGCCCATGTCGATGCCGGAATCGACGATCCCGATGGTCACTCCGCTGCCGTCTAGCCCTCGGGCGTAGGCATATTGCGCCCCTATCCAGTCCAGTCCGTACTGCGCCAAAAATTCCGGCGTACGCCAGAAATTGGGATCCCGGGGGTCGCCGGACGCCGACGCTGCGCCGATGGTGAGAAGCGATGTCGACAGGCAAAGCGTCGCCATGCGGCTCAAAAGGCGCAATTTTCTGTGCATGTTCTGGCGTACCCCGGATGCAGTGTCGCGCAGAGATGAGGCAATGTTTTCGCTGCGTCAACGTCAAAAAATCTGCTCTTTCCCGGTCAAGGTGCAAATCAGAAACTGTATTCTCCAGATTCAACGTCTTGGTTTTGCTTTGCATGATGCCTGCATGGTGGGACGAGATTGCAAAGTAACGTGTTTTCAGGGTTGGAAGGCATTTATTGCATATTTCTAATGTTCAGCTCGTCATCTGCCGGTAGTTCGGGGAGACGGTGGTCCGCAACCTTTCGCCATAAGCGCTCCGCCATCTGCCGCACTCGTCTCCGGCTCGATGGCCACGTCCAGTTTCGCGCCCGGACTTTGCGTTGACCGGCAAAAGCCCTAGTAGGGAGCAACGATCCATTCGGCCGGCATTCGCCGCCGACCCCAGAGCTCGAGCGCCATGCGGTCTTTGTTTCTTCTTATCCTGCTTGCCGGCACCGGCCTCGGCATCGTCTACCCCTGGGCGGCGACGAATTTCTCCGGCCGCGAGATCGGCCTGTATCGCGTCTACGACCGGGGTGGCGCCTTTCGACCCGTCGACGTCGCCCTGGCCAGCGCCGACGCCCCGGTGCGCGTGCTGGTCGATCTGACGACGCACGCGCCGCCGGTGGTCAAGCCGGCGCGTGCGATTCTGACGATCACGGCCTCGACGCGTGGCCAGACCGTTCTGGCGGAGGCGCTGAATTTCTATGACACCACGCCGCGCGAGCGCAGCCCGCAGCTGCCGGACCCGATTTTTCGCGACGATGCCGGTCTGATTCGTGAAGTCCAGCCCGGAACCTATCGCTTCAGCATCGACAAGGGTGATGCCGACAACGTCCAGATCAAGAGCGTCGATCTCATCTTGCGCGCCGGTGGCATCGAGGCCGACGGACGTGCCCAGCCGATCGGTCTTTCACTGATGGCCATCGGCTTCATCGGTTTGGTGTTGTCGTTGAGGAGCGGCCGCAACCGACCGCAGAACCCGAACTCGCAACCGCCCGCGCGAAGGTGGGGCAGGGGTGCGGACCAGTCATGAACTATCGCCACGCCTACCATGCCGGGAATTTCGCCGACGTCGTCAAGCATGCCGTGCTGGCGCGGCTGATCGACTATCTCAAGCGCAAGGACAAGGCCTTTCGCGTCGTCGACACGCATGCCGGCATTGGTCTTTACGATCTGTCGTCGGAAGAGGCGCAGAAGACCGGGGAGTGGCACGACGGCATTGGCCGGCTTGTTGACGCCAGCCCGCCTGCCGAGGCGCAGGAATTGCTCGCGCCCTACCTCGAAGCCGTGCGCGCTGTGAACCCGCAAGGCGGGATCGGATACTATCCCGGGTCGCCGCTCATCGCCCGGCACTTGCTGCGCAAGCAGGACAGGCTGTCCGCAATCGAATTGCACCCCGACGACGCCAGGGCGCTGGCCAGTCAGTTCGAAGGCGATTTCCAGGCCAGGGTGACGCAGCTTGACGGCTGGCTGGCGCTCGGCGCGCATCTGCCGCCCAAGGAAAAGCGCGGGCTTGTGCTGGTCGATCCACCTTTCGAGGTCGGCGGCGAATTCGATCGTCTGGTCGATGGCCTGGCAAGGGCGCACAAGCGCTGGCCGGGCGGGATCTTTGCGCTGTGGTATCCGGTCAAGGATCGCAAGGCAGTCGGCGCGTTCCGCGAAGCGCTGGCTGGCGCTGGCATTCCCAAGATCATGGATATCGAGTTCTACATCCGTCCGCCGTCGTCGGAACCGCGCCTCGACGGAACCGGCATGGTGGTGGTCAATCCACCCTATTCGCTGGAAAGCGAGCTCAAGATACTGCTGCCGGCACTGAACAAAGTCCTTGCTGAGACCGCGGGCGCGCGCTGGTCGGTCGAGTGGCTGGCGGACGAGTAGCAGGCTTCTTGACCGCAGCCCGGCGAAACCGCAAACTGGGTTGTGCCAGCTTTGGAGAGGGAACCATGAGTCGCGTCGCCAGTACCCTATTCGCCGCCCTGATCGGACTTGGAGCGGCCGGGCTCGGAACTGCCTCCACGCAGGCTGCTGACCTCGCCGTGTACTCCGACAATTCCGGCTACTCCGGCATGTGCAGCAATGCCTCGGTGCTCAACCGCATCACCAGCCGTTTCGCCTATCAGGTCCGCCACGTGCCGAACTTGCCGCAGGTGGCGATCAGCGATTTCCAGGGCATCCACGAAAACCGCTATCTGCCGGCGAGCGAGGACCGTCCGATCGGCCGCACCTATTGCGGCGCGACCGTCCTGCTCTCCGACGGCAGCGATCGCAGCATCTGGTATCTGGTCGAGGAGGGCATGGGCTTCGCTTCGATCGGCAACAATGTCGAATTCTGCGTTTCGGGCTTCGACCGCTGGTATGTCTATAACGGTCACTGCCGCGTCCTGCGCTGAGGCTTGCCGAACCAGGCCATGAGGTATCTTGCGGGCGTGCGTGCGGTGGCCTGGGCTATCGCCGCGATGGTCTTGCTTGCGGCCTGTTCACAGGAACAGCCCGGCGACAGTGCTGACAAGACGCGGCATGCGGGCGTGCCTGTGGGGCAGGGCTTCGATTTCTACGTGTTGGCGCTTTCCTGGTCGCCTAGTTATTGCGAGGCGGAAGGCGAGCGGGCAAACGGCCAGCAATGCAAGGCAGGGCGGCCCTATGCGTTCGTGGTGCATGGGCTGTGGCCGCAATTCGAACGCGGCTATCCCGAGAATTGTCCGACCGGAAACAGCGATGTTTCGTCCGATACGCTCCGCGGCCTCTACGACCTGATGCCCTCGGCCGGGCTGATCCGCTATCAATGGCGAAAGCACGGGGCCTGTTCCGGCCTGAACCAGCAGGACTATTTCGAGGTTCTGCGCGCGGCCCGGCAAAAGATCGAAGTCCCGGCCGAATTCCGACGGCTGGAGGCTTACAAGACTTTGGCACCGGCGCAGGCCGAGCGGGCGTTCCTGCAATCCAATCCGACAATGACGGCCGATTCGGTCGCGGTGACATGCGACCGGCGCTATCTCCGCGAGATACGCATCTGCATGACCAAGGGGCTCGAATTTCGCGCCTGTCCCGAGGTGGACCGTCGTGCCTGCCGGCTCGACAAGGTCGTGATGCCGCCTGTGCGTGACCGCTGATTTCGTCGATCTGCGCGTTGCCCGACAGGACCTCGCTGAATAAGGTCCACCCCGAAAAGGGGATCTCGCAATGCCAAAGCTGTTTTTCTCTCCCGCTTCGCCCTACAGCGCCAAGGTGCGCATGGCGGCGGCCTATGCCGGGATACCGGTGGAGTCTGTTACCGTCGACACCGGACCGCAGCCGGCGATGCTGACCGACGCCAATCCGCTCGGCAAGATCCCGGTCTGGATCGCTGACGACGGCGACAGCATTTATGACAGCCGCGTCATCACCCAGTATCTGAACCGGCAATCGGGCAACAAGCTGTTCCCGCGCAATGCCCAGAAGCGGCTCGACGCGGAGCGTCTCGAGGCTTTGGCCGACGGCGTTTGCGACAGCCTGTTGGCGATTGTTTATGAACGTCGCGGGCGGCCCGAAGAAATCGTCCACCAGCCGTGGATTGACAAGCAATGGTCGAAGGTCGTCAGGGCGCTCGACGTGTTGAACGCCAATCCGCCGAAGCTGCCGAAGACGATCACCGCCGGCCAGATCGCGCTCCGCGCGACGATCGGCTACCTCGACCTGCGCTTTGCCGGCAAGTGGGAGAAGGGCCGCCCGCGCCTCAAGCGCTGGGCTGCACGGTTCGATGAAAAGTTCCCGGAATTGAAGTCGGTGATCCCTCAGGGATAGGCCGGACGCGTCCGGAATTGCGATACCCCGCAACTGTCGTCGTCAGCCGTGGTTGGCGATTCGACGCCAGTGCTCCGGAATGATGTCGGGGTTGGCGGCCTTGGGGTCGATGAACCAGGTCGCGGGTGCGACGACAATCTTGTCCGGCGCCGGATTGAGCCAGGCCCCCCACCACGAAAAGGTGGAATTGGCGATGATGTGGTGTTGGCATGCGCTCATCAGGCGCATGTCTTCATAGTCGTCGTCGCGGCCGTTGTGGCCCATGACCCGTTTCTCGAAAGGCAGCGAAAGGTTGTCGCGGGCCCATGCCGGATCGTCTGAAAAGACATAGACGAGCGGTTCGGCCCGCATCTCGGAAGCGATCAGCTCCAGGGCTCGGGCGTAGTAGCTCTCCGTGCAAGCGGCAAAAAGCGTCTGATTTTCCGGCAGCAGATAATCGCCTCGCCTGACATGCAGGGAAATGGCCGGAGTTTCGGCGATCATGGCCAGATGCCTCCGGTTTTCGTCGGAGGCCGGCGTAACTATGCGAAGATCGGTGCGGATCGTGTCTGCGACATCGGCGAAATAGCGCTCCGATTGCCAGTAGCCGTGGAGCCAGACATTCGTTGTCGGTTCGAGCAGGTGCGGGTGGAAGGCGAGACCGTTCTCCTTGAGAAGGTGCGGCTTCAGTTTCAAGCGCCGCCACAGTCGGTAGCGCAGCCTTTCATGCTCGCGCAGGGGAGGCAGCCGACCCGCGGTCAGAGCTTGCTCCGTATTGAAGTGTCCAAGCCGGTAGGTGACGTTGTTCGCGAAATAGCGCTTGTCGAGCAGCAAGGTGCTTTGGCTGCGCAGCGCCATGGCTCGTCCCATGGCGAACTGGAATAGCTGGTTGCCCAAGCCACCGTAGATCTGGCTGACAATCTGTCGGGTCATTTTGCTTGCTGCATGCTCGATACTTCAGGCGCGTAGTGCCAGCGCGCGCCCAAGAAAGCAAACAGCCAAACAACAAAAAAGCCGGGCACAAGGCCCGGCTTTTCCGTGAAACTGATCGCTGGGATCAGAACTTCATACCAACGCCGAACTGGATGCGATGATCCTTGACCGACACGTCATGGCCAACGCCACCGAGGTCGTAGTTGTCGGTGCCGAGGTCGGTGTAGCGGTACTCGACGCGGCCGAAGACCGACTCGGTCAGCTTGATGTCGGCGCCAGCGCCGGCCGTCCAGCCGAGAGCGGTGTTCGAATCGCTGTTGACGCCGTCCGAAACCTTGACGCGCGAACCAGCGCCACCGGCCGTACCGTAGACGAGGATGTCAGGCGTCACGACATAGCCGAGACGGGCGCGCAGCGAGCCGTCGACACCGGTCTTGACGTTGGTGCCGGCGTTGTCGCCGTCGATGCCGCTGTAGCCGATATCGCCTTCAGCGCCGACCACGAAGTTTTCCATCTGGTAGTTGTAGCCGACGAAGGCGCCACCAAGGAAACCGCTCGTGCCGATCTCGTTGCCGGCAGTCTTGTCATGCGCTTCACCCGAGAAGCCGTAGCCGATCGTCACACCGGCGTAGGGGCCGGACCAGGTGTTGAGCGGGGGCTGCTCCATCGGCGCGACAGGTGCCGGCGGCTCTTCCATGACGACGTCAGCCGCGAATGCAGGCATTGCCGCCAGAGCGACCAGGCCGAACGCTGCCGCGAGCGGACGGGCGTGCTTTAGAATGGCAGTCATTGTTTTACTCCTTAAGCCAACGAAACACTGGCTTTCTTTCCAAATGGCGCCCTTTTTGCCCGTCCGGGGGGAGAAACGGACTGGGCGCCGAACGGTTCCGAATGTCGTGTCGAAATGCGGCTGAACCGAACCTGAAGTGGGGTCATTCCCTGGCGCAAATGAGGCTGGAACATGACGTTGCGCTAATGCAACAGAGGTGTCAGCAGCTTTGCGCGGCATTCGCTGCGAGCCGCTTGGAGCAAGGGGTTGAGCATTCTATATGTCTGGAGCCGGACTGATTTGCACAGCCGACCCGGACAGCATCTTCTGTCGGCGGTCACATTGCTGCCCCATGATTGAACGGCTTTTTACCGAAGTTACCGGAAGGTAACCGAACCTTGTCTGCAAGGACGTGAAAGCGAAAGGACACTGGATGGCAAGCGTGGCAGGCAATGTGCTGGTAACCGGGGGAGCCAAGCGGATCGGCCGCGCAATCGTGGAGGATCTTGCTGCTCATGGGTTCGGCGTCGCCATCCACTGCAATCGCGCGCGCGACGAGGCCGATCAACTGGCCGCGCGGATCAACGATCGTGGCGGCCGGGCAGCCGTTGTGCAAGCCGACCTCGCCGACATGGTGGCCGTCGACGGCCTGGTGGCGCAAGCCGAGGCGACGCTTGGCAAGCTTTCGATCCTGGTCAACAACGCCTCGATCTTCGAAGCGGACCTGGTGACCGATTTCGAATGGGATGCCTGGGACAGGCATTTTGCCCTGCACGTCAAGGCGCCGGCGCTTCTCGCCCGCAATTTCCAGGCGGCACTGCCGAAGGAGGGCGAGGGGCTGATCGTCAACATGGTCGACCAGCGCGTGCTGAAGCCGACGCCCTTGTATTTTTCCTATTCGCTGTCGAAGGCGGCACTCTGGGCGGCGACCAAGACGATGGCACAGGCGCTGGCGCCGCGCATCCGCGTCAACGCCATCGGTCCGGGTCCGACATTGCCGAGTTCGCGCCAGGACGATGCCGCCTTCAATGCCCAGGTCGACAGCCTGATCCTCAATCATGGTCCGGCGCTTTCGGAATTCGGCGCGACGATCCGCTACCTGTGGGACGCCCGCTCGGTCACCGGCCAAATGATTGCCCTGGATGGAGGGCAGCATCTTGCCTGGGAGACGCCGGACGTGACAGGCATGGTGGAATGAGTTCACGCGAATCCGATAGCAGGCCAGGCAGCGCCAAGGGTGCAGGCCCGGCGGAAGACATGCCCGACATCGACCTTGATGACGAGGCGGCGGACGAGGAAATTGCGCCTTCGGGCCCCGATCTGCCGTTCACCGCCATCGACTGGACCGCACATGCCGGCGATGCCGACGGCATGGTCGGCGCCGAGGTAATCCAGACCCTCGTCAAGCGCCTGCCCAATGCGCCGGGCGTCTATCGCATGATGAATGGTGCCGGCGACGTGCTCTATGTCGGCAAGGCGCGCAGCCTGAAGAAGCGCGTCACCAACTACGCGCAGGGGCGCTTCCACACCAACCGCATCGGCAAGATGGTGCGCGAGACGGCGACGATGGAATTCGTCGTCACCCGCACCGAAATCGAGGCGTTGCTGCTCGAGGCGAACCTCATCAAGCGCCTCAGGCCGCGCTTCAACGTGCTGATGCGGGACGACAAGTCGTTCCCCTACATCATGCTGACCAGTGACCACACGGCACCGGGTATCTACAAGCATCGCGGCGCGCGCTCGCGCAAGGGCGGCGACTATTTCGGCCCCTTCGCGTCGGCTCAGGCGGTCGGCCGCACCATCAATTCGTTGCAGCGTGCCTTCCTGCTGCGCAGTTGCACCGACAGCTTCTTCGACAACCGCACGCGCCCGTGCCTGCTGTTCCAGATCAAGCGCTGCGCCGGGCCCTGCACCGGCGAGATCTCGCGCGAGGGCTATGCCGAATTGGTGAGCGAGGCCAAGGATTTCCTTTCTGGCCGTAGCCAGAAGGTGAAGACCGAGATTTCGGCCCAGATGCAGCAGGCCGCCGAGGAGCTCGATTTCGAACGCGCCGCGGTCTACCGCGACAGGCTGGCGGCGCTGTCGCACGTGCAGAGCCACCAGGGCATCAACCCGCAAGGGATCGAGGAGGCCGATGTCTTTGCGATCTACCAGGAGGGCGGCCAGACCTGCATCCAGGTGTTCTTCTTCCGCACCGGCCAGAACTGGGGCAACCGAGCCTACTTCCCGAAGGCCGACCCCTCCCTGGAAGCGGCCGAGGTGCTCGGCTCGTTCCTGGCGCAGTTCTACGATGACAAGCCCTCGCCACGGGCGATCCTGCTGTCGCATGCGGTCGAGGAACAGGCGCTGCTTGCCGAGGCGCTGTCCACCCGCGCGGGCCACAAGGTCGCGATTTCGGTTCCCCAGCGCGGCGAGAAGAAGGACATGGTCGACCACGCCGCGCAGAACGCCCGCGAAGCGCTTGGCCGCCGGCTTGCCGAGACATCGACGCAGGCGCGGCTTCTCGAGGGCTTTGCCCAGACATTCGGGCTGGAGAAGCCGCCTGTTCGCATCGAGATCTACGACAACTCCCACATCATGGGCACCAATGCCGTCGGCGGCATGGTGGTCGCCGGGCCCGAGGGCTTCGTCAAGAACCAGTATCGCAAGTTCAATATCCGCTCGACCGAAATCACCCCCGGCGACGACTTCGGCATGATGCGCGAGGTGATGACGCGCCGCTTCTCGCGGTTGCTTAAGGAACATGGCGGCGAACAGCCGGAAGCCGAGCAAGCACTGGACGACAATGGCGCGTTCCCGGCCTGGCCCGACGTCATCCTGATAGACGGTGGTCAGGGGCAGATGACGGCCGTACGTGCCATGCTTGCCGAATTGGGTGTCGAGGACCGCGTCGTCGCCATCGGCGTCGCCAAGGGGCAGGACCGCGAGGCCGGGCGCGAGCGCTTCTTCGTCAGGGGCAAGGATTCGTTTTCCCTGCCGGTGCGCGACCCGGTGCTCTACTTCGTGCAGCGCATGCGCGACGAGGCGCACCGCTTCGCCATCGGCTCGCACAGGGCGCGCCGCAAGAAGGAAATGGTCAAGAATCCGCTCGATGAAATCGGCGGCATTGGCCCGGCGCGCAAGCGAGCGCTGCTTCACGCCTTTGGCACGGCCAAGGCGGTCAGCCGGGCGGCAGTAGAAGACCTGATGGCGGTAGAAGGCATATCGGAGTCGATCGCGCGCCTTGTTTACAACCATTTTCACGATAATGGGTGATCACAGGGATTGGCGTTCTAGCGCCGCCTGGACTATCGATAGGCAGTTGACCCCTTACGCCCGCTTCTGATTTCACTACGGCAGACGGAAAGAGCATTAGAGACCATGGCCAAGCGCGCATTCAACCTGCCCAACATGCTGACCTACGCGCGTATCGTGGCCGTGCCGCTGGTGGTCATCTGCTTCTTTCTCGAAGGCAGCCTGAAGTCGAGCGATTTCGCCCGCTGGAGCGCTCTGGCAATCTTCATTGCCGCGAGCGTCACCGACTATCTCGACGGCTATCTGGCGCGCGCCTGGAAGCAGACCTCGAACATCGGCAAGATGCTCGACCCGATCGCCGACAAGCTTCTGGTAGCCACCTGCCTGTTGCTGCTGGCCGCAGATACCGATCACCGCGGCGGCATCGCAGGCTGGTCGCTGTGGGCGGCGATCATCATTCTCTGCCGCGAAATCCTGGTTTCGGGCCTGCGCGAATATCTCGCTGCGCTGAAGGTAAGCGTTCCGGTGACGCAGCTCGCCAAGTGGAAGACCGCGATCCAGATGGTCGCGATCGCCTTCCTGCTGGCAGGCCCGGCAGGCGACAAGATCTTCCCGCTGACGACCCAGATCGGCCTCGTGCTGCTGTGGATCGCAGCGATTGTGACGCTCTACACCGGCTATGATTATTTCCGCGCCGGCCTCAAGCACATCATGGACGAGTGAGCGGCATGACCAAGCTCATCTACTTCGCCTGGGTTCGCGAGCGCATCGGCAAGGCGGAAGAAGACGTCGACCTGCCTGCCGAGGTGAAGACGGTGTCCGATCTCCTGCTTTGGCTCAAGTCGCGCGGCGAGGAATTCGAAAGCGCCCTGCAACATCCCGAAGTGATCCGCGTCGCCATCAACCAGGAACATGTCGAGCATCGCGAGACAGTGGCTGGCGCCCGCGAGATTGCCCTGTTCCCGCCGATGACGGGCGGTTGATGCCATGATCGCCGCGGCGGCACCCATGGTACGCATCCAGGCGGCGGATTTCGACGTCGCCGCTGAAATTGCCCTGATGACGCAAGGCAGGACGGATGTCGGGGCGGTCGTCACCTTTACCGGCCTGTGCCGCGACGAGAATGGCAGCCTGTCGGCGCTCGAGCTCGAGCACTATCCCGGCATGGCCGAGGCGGAGATTGCCCGCATCGCGCAAGAGGCCAGCGAGCGCTGGCCGCTCTCTGGCATCACCGCTATCCATCGCTTCGGTAAGATCAGGCCAGGTGAAAACATCGTTTTGGTGGTCGCAGCCTCGAAGCACAGGCAAGCTGCCTTCGAAGCCGCAAATTTCCTGATGGACTATCTCAAGTCGCGCGCACCCTTCTGGAAGAAGGAGCACCTTGTCGACGGCAGCGAAGGCAGCTGGGTCGACGCCAAGGAAAGTGACGACGCCGCCGCTGCCCGCTGGGCGAAGTCCTGACCATGGCGGTCGCGATCTGCTCAGGCGGCCACGGAACCACCTTATTCGTTTGTACCTTCGGTGTCCGATGCGCGGCGCGGTGCCGTATGTGGTTTTGGCAACGACAAATGGGGAGGCTGCTTTGATCGGCAAGCTTGCGGAATTTCTGGTGTTCGGCTTGGCGCCGCTGGTGGTCGGAATGCTCGCCATTCCTGCGATTGCGACGGCGGACGAGACGGCGGTGACGGGCGAGGTGTTTTACCGCGAGCGCATTGCCTTGCCGCCAAACGCGGTGCTTTCGGTGCAGCTTGCCGACGTTTCGCTGGCCGATGCGCCCGCCAAGGTGCTTGGCGAGCAGACCATCGACCCCGCCGGCCAGGTGCCGATCAAATTCTCGATTCCGTTCGATCCCGCGGCGGTCAAGCCGAACATGAGCTATGCCCTGCAGGCACGCATCAGCGTCGACGACAAGCTCTGGTTCATCAATGACACGCGCCATGCGCTCGATCCGCTGACTGCCGGGCCGCAGACCATCCTGGTCAAGATGGTGCGCCAGCAGGGCGGCGCCGAAGAGGTTTCGCTGTTTGACCGCGACTGGGTTGCCGAAGACATCAATGGGGCGGCTGTAAACGAAAAGGCCAAGCCGACCCTGCGCGTTGCGGTAGATGGCAAGGTCTCGGGCCGTGGCGGCTGCAACGGTTTCTTCGGCAGCGCCAAGGTCGATGGCAGCAAGGTCGAGTTCGGCCAGATGGGCTCGACACAGATGGCTTGCGAGCAGCAAGTCATGGACCAGGAACACAAGTTCCATCAGGCGCTGGACGGCGCCGCAAGCTTCCGCATCGAGCAGGGCAAGTTGGTGCTGACCGACAAGGATGGCAAGGACATCCTCCGCTTCGCAGCCGCCGGCTGATTGAATCAGTTTTGCCGGAAATTGGATCAAGTCCTTGGAAAGCTTGATTCGCCGACCTGACTGCAGCGCGATAGCCAAACAAAAAGCCGGGGTTTGAGCCCCGGCTTTTCGATTCTTGATCGGTGGCTTGAGAGCCGCGGCTAGATCAGCCGACGACTTCGGTGCCCGAGAACCAGTAGGCGATCTCTTCTGCGGCGGTCTCCGGAGCGTCCGAGCCGTGAACCGAGTTTTCGCCGATCGACAGGGCGTGAACCTTGCGGATGGTGCCTTCGGCGGCGTTTGCCGGGTTGGTGGCGCCCATCACTTCGCGGTTCTTGGCGATAGCGCCTTCGCCTTCGAGGACCTGGACGACCGTCGGGCCCGACGACATGGAGTCAACCAGTTCGCCGAAGAAGGGGCGTTCCTTGTGGACAGCGTAGAAACCTTCTGCTTCGCGGCGGCTCATCCACACGCGGCGGGAGGCCACGACGCGCAGGCCGGCATCCTCGAGCATCTTGGTGATGGCGCCGGTCAGGTTGCGCTTGGTTGCGTCCGGCTTGATCATCGAGAATGTGCGTTCGATCGCCATGATAATTCCTTGTGAGATAGGGGAAATGCGGTGTGGCGGGCTCTATACAGGCCGCCCGCAGCATTGCCAAGGGGCTGACTGCGGCGCTCGGCGTCCGCGCAATGCTGCCGGAAGGGCAGATTGGTCATTGGCGATGGTTTCCGCTGCACGTAGGAATGGCGGAAAGCTTCGAAGCACAAGGGTAACAGATGAAACAGCATTTCATGATGATGGCGGCCTATAATCAATGGGCCAACGACAGGATATACGCCGCCGCCGGAGACCTGAGCGAGGAAGAATTCGGTCGGGACACCGGGGCGTTCTTCAAATCGATGCGCGGAACGCTCAACCATTTGCTGGCTGCCGACCGCATCTGGCTCAAGCGCTTCACCGGGCAGGGGGAAGCACCGGCGAACCTCGACGCCGTCATACATGCTGACCTCGCCAGGCTGAAGGCGACGCGGCAAGCTGAAGACCGCCGCATCGTCGAATGGATCGACGGACTGAGCGACAAGGCATTCGCCGGCCGCTTCACCTACATGACCGTCACCGACATGCGTACCATTTCGCAACGGCTGGCGCCGGCGCTGGTTCATTTCTTCAACCACCAGACGCATCATCGAGGGCAGGCCCATATGATCCTGACAGTTCTCGGGCGCCCGTCCGTAGGGCTCGATCTGATTTATTTTCAAAGAACCGAGGATGGCAGGGCATTCGCCTGATAAAGTCGAATTCGATTAAAATGATATATTTTAGAAAAATATGATTGAAAGGATTCGTGTGTTTGCTGGTTCAAGTAGCGTAAAGTGACCATGTGTAAAAAGAGCTCTGATCATAGAATATGAGCTGAAACTTATTTCGCATGGAATACGTTACTAGGTGCGCAGCCGGTTTCAGGTAACTGGTTGTTGAGTTTGGCAACCACAGGGAGACATCCATGACTGGTTTTTCGAAGTCATTAGCAGCGACGCTGGCCGGTGGAATCGTATTTGGGGCACTTATGGCACCGGCCAGCGCCTTGGAGATCGGTGACCGCAGCAAAGGTCTCGGTGTTTCGATCGATTCCAAAGGCATCGGCGCGACAGTGGGCGGTTCGGGCGGCGTCAATGCTGATGTTGGGCTTGGCTCCGGTGGCAGCAAAGGTCTCGCGAGTGCCAATGTCAGTGCCAGCGTCGGCGGTTCGAAGGGGATAAACGCCAATGTCGATGCCGGCGTCGCAGGCAGCAAAGGCCTCGTGGACGCCAACGCCAAGGCTTCAGTCGGCGGCAACAAAGGGCTCACCACCAATGTCAGCGCCAACGTTGGCGGCAGCAAGGGGCTGGCTGACGTCAAGGCCAATGTCGGTCTTGGTGGCAACACGCTCGCCGATATCGGCATCAATATTGGTGGGCCTGGCACTGGTGGACCCGGCGGACCTGGAGGCCCTGGCGGGCCTGGCGGTCCTGGTGGCCCCGGCGGACCTGGCATCAATCCAGGCGTCATCGGCGGCATGTCGTCCGCTCAGGTGGCTGCCTATGTGAAGCGCTGCAAGATGGTTCTTTCGAACCCGATGGCCTTCGAGAGCGATCTCCGCGAACTGTGCAAGCTGCTGCGCATGGCCAGCCGCTGAGCTCCGCAGTGACATGAGATTGTTGGACGGCCCGCTTCGGCGGGCCGTTTTGCGTTTCTGGCTCGCGTCTCCAGTCCACGGGCCAGATGTCATGAGTGTGTCTGGATCATTGGAACTCACCGCCGCGGCCGCTTGTCTTTGGTGAGCGCTTGCGACACATGCTGGCGCTTCGGCTGCCGCCGGCGGTGGCTACGCAGGAGAACGTTCAGTGCGCGCATTGGGTGCGAAGACCGGGCAGGCCATCGTGCTGCTGCTCATTGCCGGTTCGGGCATGGTGGCGATCGCCCGCGGCATGAGCCTGACCTTTCTGGCGATCCGCCTGCAGGGTGATTTCGGCCTGAGCCCTGCGCTGATCGGCGTGCTGATCGGCATCGGGCCGTTGCTTGGCGCGGCTGTCAGCCCGTTTGCCGGAACCATCTCCGACCGCATCGGCCGCAGGGTTGTATTGACTGCTGCATTGCTGTTTGCCGGTCTGGGGCTGGTCGGGCTCGGCCTGGCTCAGTCGGTGATGGCTTTTGCACTTGCTCATGTCGTGTCGTCTGTCGCAGCAGCGGTCTATGAGCCGGTGTCGCGCGCGCTGATGAGCGACGCCGCGCCCGAAAACCTCAGGCTGAAGATGTTTTCCTGGCGCTATCTGGTCATCAACGCCGGTTGGGCCGTCGGCCCGATGATCGGGCTGGCCATCGGCGCCAATTCGCCACTTCCGTTTGTCATTGCGGGCGCGGTCCACTTCGTCTTCGCCGCATCGATTTTCATCGTCGTGCCCGCCGTTCTGGCCAGCAGTTCGCAGGCGAAGGCCGCGTCCTCGCCGGGCCTTCGCCGGCTGAGTGCAGCGCTGCGCGATCGCCGGCTGCTCTTTTATGTCGGTGGCGGAATACTGCTGCTGGCAGTCTATGGCCAGTGGTCTGTGACATTGTCGCAGTACCTGACCACAAATCTCGCCGACGGCATGAAGGTATTTGCCCTGCTGGTGACAACCAACGCGACAGTTGTCGTGCTTGCCACTGCGCCCGCCCGCATGCTGATCGAACGGGTCGGGCCGCTGAAGGCGATGGTCCTGGGGTGCGTGCTGTTCCTCGCCGGTGAACTCGGCTTTGCCATCTCGATGGATGCGACCATGCTGATCGGCTTCATGGTGGTGTTCACCATCGGCGAGGTGCTGGTCGTGCCGGCAGAATATGTTCTGGTCGACCGGATTTCCAACGACGGCAACCGCGGCGCCTATTTCGGCGCCCATTCACTGAGTGCCGTCGGCAATTTCTTTGGGCCTCTGCTCGGCGGATTGGCGCTCGGGGCGTTTGGCGGGCAGGGTATGTTCATGCTCTTTGCAATACTGGCCGCCGGCAGCGCTGTCCTGTTTGCCATCGGTCACGCGTCGCCGCCGCCGGCTTCGGTTGACGGTGAAGCGGTGGGCGTCGGCGGCGAGATTGCCGGGGAAGCCCTGCACCGTAGCCACAGGCCGGTTTTCGCCTGAAAGGTTTTCGCCTGAAAGAGGTGGGGCATTTGCCTTTCGATCACGCGTTGTGGCTGATTGGGGCTGCGCGCCCTTGCCAATGCCGCAACTCTCCTCCAAAACCGCCACGCCATGCTTATCATCAATGACCTCTCCCTCCGCATTGCCGGCCGCCTTTTGCTCGACCACGCGTCGTTGACCCTGCCTGCCGGCACCAAGGCTGGCCTCGTCGGCCGCAACGGCACGGGCAAGACCACGCTGTTCAAGGCGATCACCGGCGATTTCAGTTCGGAAACCGGCAGCATCAGCCTGCCCAGGAACACGCGCATCGGCCAGGTCGCGCAGGAAGCGCCCGGCACCGAGGAGCCGCTGATCGACATCGTGCTCAAGGCCGATGTCGAGCGCACCGCACTTCTCGCCGAGGAGCAGACGGCCACCGACCCGCACCGCATCGCCGAGATCCACATCCGCCTTGCCGACATCGACGCCCATTCGGCCGAGTCGCGCGCAGCGACGATCCTTGCCGGCCTCGGCTTCGACGACGAGGCGCAGCGGCGTCCGGCTTCGTCCTTCTCGGGCGGCTGGCGCATGCGCGTGGCGCTTGCGGCTGTGCTGTTTTCGGAACCCGATCTTCTGCTGCTCGACGAGCCGACCAACTATCTCGATCTCGAAGGCACATTGTGGCTCGAGAACTACGTGTCGAAATACCCGCACACGGTTCTCCTGATCAGCCACGACCGCGACCTGCTCAACCGCGCGGTCAACTCGATCGTCCATCTCGACCAGAAGAAGATGACCTTCTGGCGCGGCGGCTATGACCAGTTCGAGCGCCAGATCGCCGAGCAGCGCGAGTTGCAGGAAAAGGGCCGCGTCAAGCAGGAGGCGGCGCGCAAGCACCTGCAGTCCTTCGTCGACCGCTTCCGCGCCAAGGCCTCCAAGGCGCGCCAGGCCCAGTCGCGCATCAAGGCGCTCGAAAAGATGAAGCCGATCGCGGCACTGATCGAGGACAACGTGCGCCCGTTCAGTTTCCCCGAGCCGGTGAAGACCGTTGCCTCGCCGATCGTCGCGCTCGATCGCGTCAATGTCGGCTATCAGGCCGACAAGCCGATCCTCAAGAAGATGACGCTGCGCATCGATGCCGACGACCGCATCGCGCTGCTCGGCGCCAATGGCAACGGCAAGTCGACCTTCGCCAAGCTGCTTGCCGGCCGGCTGAAGGCCGAGACCGGCTCGGTGACGATTGCGCCGGGGCTCAAGGTGGCGATCTTCGCCCAGCATCAGCTTGACGATCTCAGGCCCGAGGAAAACGCTTACGAGCATGTGCGCCGGCTGATGCCGGAGGCGCCGGAATCGAAGGTGCGTGCCCGCGTCGCCCAGTTCGGCCTGCCAACCGAGAAGATGAACACCGCCGCCAAGGATCTTTCCGGTGGCGAGAAGGCGCGGCTTTTGATGGGCCTGTCGGCCTTTGACGGGCCGAACCTGTTCATCCTCGACGAACCGACCAACCACCTCGACATCGACAGCCGCGAGGCGCTGATCATGGCGCTCAACGACTTCCCGGGCGCGGTGATCCTGATCTCCCACGACCGCCATCTGCTCGAGGCGACGGCGGACCGGCTGTGGCTGGTCAAGGACGGCTCGGTCAACCCGTATGACGGCGACCTTGAGGACTACAAGACGCTGGTGACGGGCGTGTCGGGCGACCGGCGCAAGGAGCGCGAGGCCGACAAGGCGTCGAAGGCCGACAAGCGCCGCGAGGCCGCGGCGCGGCGCGCGGCGATGGAGCCGCTGGCCAAGGAGATCCGAGCCACCGAAGCGCTGATGGACCGCATCCGCAAGCGTATCGACGGCATCGAGGACCAGCTGGCCGATCCCCGGCTGTACGAGAAGGACCCGACCACGGCGACGCAGCTAGCCAAGGAACGCTCGCAACTCGCCGCTCAGCTCAGCGGCCATGAGGAAAAGTGGCTGACCATGTCGGCCGAATACGAAGAAGGCATCGCCGAGTAGGGTATTTCACCCTCCCCCTTGTGGGGAGGGTCGGACCAAAGGTCCGGGGTAGGGGTATTCGACCGGTGATTGAGATCATCCCCACCTCGCCTTGCTTCACAAGGCTCGCTCGCCGACCCTCCCCACAAGGGGGAGGGTAAGTCAACGGTCCGCGCTGGCCCTACACCTTGCAACCGAAAGCTTGTAGTTTGGCGCCATGAACCAGCATGCCAAGATCAGGATCGGCCACTCGGCCTGCCCGCACGATTGCCCGTCGACATGCGCACTCGACGTCGAGCTGCTCGACGACAAGCGCATCGGCCGCGTCCATGGCGCCAAGACCAACAGCTACACGGCCGGTGTCATCTGCGCCAAGGTCGCCCGCTACGCCGACCGCGTTCACCATCCCGACCGCTTGCTGAAGCCGCTGGTCCGCGCCGGCGCGAAAGGCGAAGGCGTCTGGAAAGAGGCGAGCTGGGAAGCGGCCCTCGACCTCGTCGCGGAGAAATTCATCGCGGCGGAGGAAAAATACGGCTCGGAGACCGTCTGGCCCTATTTCTACGCCGGCACGATGGGGCTGGTGCAGCGCGACGGCATCGAGCGGCTGCGTCACGCCAAGAAGTATTCCGGCTTCTTCGGCTCGATCTGCACCAATCTGGCCTGGACCGGCTATGTCATGGGCACCGGCGTGCTGCGCGGTTCCGACCCGCGCGAGATGGCCAAGTCCGACTGTGTCGTCATATGGGGCACCAATGCGGTGGTCACCCAGGTCAACGTGATGACCCATGCCATCAAGGCGCGCAAGGAGCGCGGTGCCAAGATCGTCGTCGTCGACATCTACGAGACGGCGACCATGAAGCAGGCCGACATGGCGCTGGTGCTGAAGCCCGGCACCGACGGCGCGCTGGCTTGCGCTGTCATGCACGTGCTGTTCAAGCGAGGTTTCGCCGACCGCGCCTATCTCGAACGATTCACCGACGATCCGAAAGGCCTCGAAGCACATTTGGGCGACAAGACGCCTGAATGGGCGGCTGCCATCACGGGACTGTCGGTCGCGGAGATCGAGGCCTTTGCCCGGCTGGTCGGCACCACCAAGAAATCCTTCTTCCGCCTCGGCTACGGCTTCTCGCGCCAGCGCAACGGCTCGGTCAACATGCATGCGGCGCTGTCGATCCCGGCGGTGACGGGGGCGTGGCAGTATGAGGGCGGCGGCGCCTTCCACTCCAATTCAGGCATCTTCAAGCTCAACGGCGAGTTGCTCGAGGGAACGAAGTTTCGTGATCCCAGCATCCGCTATCTCGACCATTCGCGCATCGGGCCTGTGCTGACCAATGCGCAGGACGCGCTTTATGGCGGCCCGCCCGTCACCGCGATGCTGATCCAGAACACCAACCCGGCAAATGTCGCGCCCGAGCAGCGGCTGGTGGTCAAGGGCTTCCTGCGCGATGATCTGTTTAGCTGCGTGCACGAGCAGTTCATGACCGACACCGCCAAGCTCGCCGACGTCGTGCTGCCGGCGACCATGTTCCTCGAGCATGACGATATCTACAAGGGTGGCGGCAACCAGCACATCACGCTGGGGCCGAAGCTGATCGACCCACCGGAGGGGCCGCGCACCAACCACTATGTCATCGAGGAATTGGCCAAGCGGCTGGGAGTCTCTGGTATGCCGGGCTTCGGCCTGACCGAACGCCAGCATATCGACGTCATCCTCGAGAAGAAGGGGCTCGGCAATTTCGATTCCTTCAAGGAGCAGCGCTGGGCCGACATGCAGCCGGAATTCGAGGATGCCCATTTCCTCAACGGTTTCGGCCACCCCGACGGCAAGTTCCGCTTCAAGCCGCAGTGGAACGGCGGCATCGCCCCCAACAAGCCGCCGAAGAGCATGGGCATTTTCGGCCCCGTCGCCGAACTGCCTGTTTTTCCCGACCATGTCGATCTGATCGAGGTGGCGGACGCCGAGCATCCGTTCCGCCTGGCGACTTCGCCGGCGCGCAACTTCCTCAACTCCACCTTCGCCGAAACGCCGGTGTCGCGCGAGAAGGAAGGGCGGCCCGAACTGCTGATCCATTCCGAAGATGCAACCGCGCTTGGCATCGCCACGGGCGATCGCGTCGAGATCGGCAACACCCGCGGCGAAGTCGTGCTGCATGCCAGGCTGTTCGACAAGATCAAGCGTGGTGTGGTCATTGCCGAGGGCATCTGGCCAAATTCCGACCACGAGCGCGGCGAAGGCATCAATGTGCTGACCGGGGCCGATGCACCGGCGCCCTATGGCGGCGCTGCCGTCCACGACAACAAGGTGTGGGTGCGCGCCGCGCGATAATCCAGAGCGATCCGGGAGCATGCGATGAGCGGGGATCACCAGCACGCCGACGTCAGTGATACGCCCGTGCCGCGGCTGTGGATCGCGCTCGGCCTGAGCGCCGCCTACATGCTGATCGAGGTGGCTGGCGGCATCTTCACCGGAAGCCTGGCGCTGATTTCCGACGCCGCCCACATGCTGACCGACACGATGGCGCTGGCGCTCGCTCTGCTGGCGATCAATATCGGGCGCAGACCGGCCGATCTGTTGCGCACCTACGGCTATGCCCGCTTCGAGATATTGGCGGCGGCCTTCAATGCATTGCTGCTGCTCGCGGTTGCCTTGTACATCCTCTACGAGGCCTATGTTCGCCTCTACGAACCCGAGCAGATCGCCTCGCTCGGCATGATGACCGTTGCGGCGCTGGGACTTGTGGTCAATGTCGTGTCGATGCGGGTACTTGCCGGGCACAAGGACAAGAGCCTCAACGTCAAGGGCGCCTACCTCGAGGTCTGGGCCGACATGCTCGGCTCCATCGGTGTTATCGTCGGCGCTGGCCTGATCTGGCTGACCGGCTGGCAGTGGATCGATTCCCTGGTCGCCGTCGGCATCGGCTTCATGGTCTTTCCACGCACCTGGACGCTGCTCAAGGAGTGCATCAACATTCTGCTCGAAGGCGTACCGCCCGGCATTCATCTGCCAGACGTCGAGGCCGCATTCACGGCCGTTCCTGGCGTGGAGTCCGTGCATGACCTGCATCTGTGGGCGATCACCCAGAGCAAGGCGTCGCTGAGCGCCCATGTCGTGCTCGCGCCCGGTGGCGACGCGGAGGCGGTGCGTCGCGCCATCGAGGCGCAGCTGCAGCAGAAGTTCGACCTGCATCACACCACGCTGCAGATGGAACGCGAGAACTGCGCGCCGGTGGAAACGATCCACTGAGCCTGCCGTCAGGCGAGGTCCCTGGGACGGATGAAATGGGTCAGCCGCGCCGTTCCGAACTGCAGCGCGTCCCAGGGGGATTCGATTTCGAAGCGGGCGAGCGCCGCCGTCGGAAACTTCTCCGCAATTGACAGCAAGGCCCTGCCGTCCGAACCGGGACCGGCAAGTCCTGCGGAAAGGTCTTCAAGGCCGGGATTGTGGCCGACGATCAGCAGGCACCGCACGCCTGCCTCCACAGCCCGCGCTTCCGCCAGAATGGCGCGCGCTGCGGCCGCGTAGAGGGCATGCGGGCAATCTAGTGGGGGCAGGGGCTGCGGCCAGCCAGCAGAGGCAAGCCGCCAGGTCTGGAGCGTGCGGGTAGCGGGCGAAACCAGGACCAGATCCGGCAGCCAGCCGCGGCGGGCGATTTCCGCGCCCATTCGCGATGCGCCCCTCTCGCCCCGTGGGGCAAGCAGCCGGTCGAAATCGGCGAGCGCCGGATCGGCCCAGCTCGACTTGGCGTGGCGCAGGAGCAGCAGATGCCTTGCCCTTGCCATGGCCGCCTCCGTCAGGGCGTGATGCGCGCCAGCTGTTCGAGGTCGATCTCTTCGCGGGCCGGATTGGGGGCCGCGATTGCGTCACGGCTGGCCGTATCGGCGAAGCCGGAGAAGGTCGTGCGGTTGCCGTCCATGCGCACCTTGCCCTCGGCGAAAAGCTTGAGGGCGAGCGGATAGAGGCGATGCTCGGCCTTGAGCACGCGCGCCGACAGCGTTGGCTCGTCGTCGTCGATCAGCACCGGCACCGCCGCCTGGGCGATGATCGGGCCATCGTCCATCGCGGGCGTCACGAAATGCACCGTGCAGCCATGGACGCGAATCCCGGCGTCGAGCGCACGCTGGTGAGTGTCGAGGCCCTTGAAGGAGGGCAGCAGCGCCGGATGGATGTTGATCATCCGCCCCTGCCACTTTTCGACGAAACCGGCGGTCAAAAGCCGCATGTAGCCGGCAAGCGCCACGATCTCGGCGCCGAAGGTTGCCAGCGCCTCGTCGATTGCCGCGTCATGGGCGTCCTTGCTCGGGTGCTCGCCGCGCGTCACCACCTTGGTGGCAATGCCGCGGCTGGCGGCGATGCCAAGGCCCTGAGCGTTGGCCTTGTCGGCGATAACGCCGACGATTTCGGCCGGAAAGTCCGGGACGGCAGCGGCGTCGATCAGCGCGGCCATGTTGGAGCCGCGCCCCGAAATCAAGATGACGGTGCGTTTGCGCTGAATGCTCATAGGGCGAGCGACCCGCGGTAGATGACACCGGTGTCGCGGCGCGGCACGATGCGGCCGATCGGCGTGACGGTTTCGCCTGCTTCCTGCAGCACGGCCGCTACCTGGGCTGCCTGGCCGGCCGCGACGACGGCGATCATGCCGACGCCGCAGTTGAAGGTGCGCATCATTTCCTCGGGCGCGACCCCGCCGGTGCGCGAAAGCCACGAGAATACCGCAGGCGCTTCGATTGCCGACAGGTCGAGCTCGGCCGAAAACTCCTTCGGCAGGACCCTTGGGATGTTTTCGGGGAAACCGCCGCCGGTGATGTGTGCCAGCGCCTTGATGCCGTGCGTCTCGCGGATCGCCTTGAGCAGGGACTTCACATAGATACGGGTTGGCTCGAGCAGCGCTTCGGCAAGGGTCGGGCCATCGGCGAACGGGGCGCGGTCGCTCCATTTCAGTCCGGACTTCTCGACGATGCGGCGAACCAGCGAATAGCCGTTGGAGTGAACGCCCGACGAGGCAAGCGCGAGCAGCACGTCGCCTTCGACCACGTCGTCGGTCGGCAGCAACTGGCCGCGCTCGGCAGCTCCGACCGCAAAGCCGGCGAGATCGTAGTCGTTACCGTGATACATGCCGGGCATCTCGGCTGTTTCACCGCCGATCAGCGCGCAGCCGGCCTGGCGGCAGCCTTCGGCGATGCCCGAGACGATGTCGGCGCCCTGGTTGGGGTCGAGCTTGCCGGTGGCGAAATAGTCGAGGAACAGGAGTGGCTCGGCGCCCTGGACGACGATGTCGTTGACGCACATGGCGACGAGGTCGATGCCGATCGTGTCATGCTTTCCTGCGTCGATGGCGATCTTCAGCTTGGTGCCGACGCCGTCATTCGCCGCGACCAGGATCGGGTCGCTGAAACCGGCCGCCTTGAGGTCGAACAGGCCGCCGAAGCCACCGATTTCGCCATCGGCGCCGGGCCGGCGCGTCGAACGCACCAGCGGCTTGATCTTTTCAACCATCAGGTTTCCAGCGTCGATATCGACGCCCGCCTGCGCGTAGGTGAGACCCTTGCTGCCTTCGCTCATCGTCACATCCTGATGTCGTGCGCCTTTTGCGCGCTATTCGCATGAACAGCCGGTTCCCGCAAGCGAATGAGGCCGCCTGCGACCCGATGGGCAGCCAAAGCAGTGGACAGGCCGCCGAGGCTGTCCCTTGCGGCTGCCGTCAGTCTCGCCCATGTATCGGAAAACACCAAGACGGGATGTGGTTGTGACTGTTGCGAACATGATCACGGTCATGAGGCTGGTCCTCGTGCCATGCGTGATCTACGCCATGCTTTCGGCCCAATGGGATTGGGCCTTCGCCGGTTTTGTCATTGCCGGCGTTTCGGATGGCGTCGACGGTTTCATCGCTCGTCATTTCAACCAGCAGACCAAGCTCGGCGCCTATCTCGACCCGATGGCCGACAAGCTGCTGCTGGTCAGCGTGTTTGTGGTGCTCGGCATGGTCGGTCACTTGCCGTTGTGGCTTGTGGTGCTCGCCGTTTCGCGCGACGCGTTGATTGTCTGCGCCGTTCTGCTGTCGTCGGTGATGGGCAATCCGGTGGCCGTGAAACCGCTTCTGGTTTCGAAGGCCAACACGGCCGCGCAGATCGTTCTGGCGGCAATTGTGCTTGCCGAACTTGCCTTTGGCTTCGAGATGGGTCCTGTTCGTCCGGCGTTGATAACAGTCTCCGGGCTCTTGACCGTCGCTTCGGCGGCGGCCTATCTCGTGGCTTGGCTTAGGCATATGAACGGTTATGGCGAAAGCGACCCCTCCCATGGACGATGAAGCGGCTGACGCTGCAGCGGCAGCGGCATTCCGCAAGCAGATCCGATTCTGGCTGATTTCGGCTGTCTTGTTCGTCGGCTTTCTCTACCTGTTCAGCAACATCCTGCTGCCTTTCGTGGCGGGCATGACGCTCGCCTATTTCCTTGATCCCGTCGCTGACCGCCTGCAGCGGTTCGGGCTGTCGCGCCTGATGGCCACTGTCGTCATCCTTGTCTGCTTCCTGATCTTCCTGGTCCTCGCGCTGGTCATCATCGTTCCGGTGCTCGCCTCGCAGATGGCCGATTTCGCAGCCAAGGTTCCGGGTTATCTCGAAAAGCTCCAGCAACTGGTCACCGACTTCAATCCGCAATGGCTCGAGCAGCGCTTCGGCGTCGATGCAAGTGGCCTGCGCCAGGCGCTCAACTCGGTCGTAACGGCGGGCTTCGGCTTTCTCTCGACCATCTTCCAGTCGATCTGGAGCTCGGGCGTGGCACTGTTTTCCGTGGCCAGCTTGTTCATCGTGACGCCGGTTGTCGCTTTCTACATGCTGCTCGACTGGGACCGCATGGTGTCGGTGGTGGACAGCTGGGTCCCGCGCGATCACGTCCAGACGGTCAGGCAGATCGCTCGCGACATCAACGTGGCCGTCGCCGGTTTTGTTCGCGGGCAGGGCACGCTGTGCATCGTGCTCGGCATCATGTACGCCGCCGGCCTGACCTTGACCGGCCTGAATTTCGGCGTGCTGATCGGGCTTTTTGCTGGGCTCGTCAGCTTCATACCCTATGTCGGCTCGCTGCTCGGGCTGGTGCTTTCGGTCGGCGTCGCCATCGTGCAGTTCTGGCCCGATTGGACCATGGTCGTGGCAGTCGCGTGCGTGTTCTTCGTCGGCCAGTTCATCGAGGGCAACATCCTGCAGCCGCGTCTGGTCGGCAAGAGCGTCGGTCTCCACCCGGTCTGGCTGATGTTTGCGCTGGTTGCCTTCGGCGCCATGTTCGGCTTCGTCGGCTTGCTGGTCGCGGTTCCCTCGGCGGCGGCGGTGGCCGTGCTCGTGCGCTTCGCCATTTCGCGTTATCTCGAGTCGCCGCTCTACAACGGCCACTCGAAGCATGCCCCGGCCGAGACGTCCGGCGACGCCGGCCCAAAAAAGTGACAGCGATGCGCGAGCCTGAGACCCCGCGCCAGTTGCCGCTCGATCTTGGCCACTCGCCAGGGTTTTCGCGTGACCATCTCGTGGTCTCAGAGGCCAACGCGCAAGCCGCCGCACTGATCGACCGCTGGCCGGAATGGCCGGCGCCGGTGGTGTTGCTGGCCGGCCCTTCCGGTTCGGGCAAGTCGCATCTCGCCGCGATCTGGCGTGAGCATTCGGGCGCCTTGCAACTGCGCGCCAACGACATCTCCGCGCATCTGGGCGAGATCGGAGCCGCGCCCGTGCTGATCGACGACGCCGATCAGGGCAGGCTCGACCAGGACGGTCTGTTTCACCTGATCAACACGGTTCGCGGGGCCGGATCCACCCTGTTGCTGACCGCCCGAAGCTTTCCCAGCGCCTGGGGCGTGACGCTTGCCGACCTCGCTTCACGCCTCAAGGCCGCGGCGACCGTCGAGATCGAGGAGCCGGACGACCTGCTTCTGGCCGGCGTCATCACCAAGCTGTTCGCCGACCGCCAGGTCGAGGTCGAGCCGCATGTCGTGCAGTTCCTGGTGCGCCGCATCGAGCGTTCGCTGTCGACTGCGATCCGTGTTGTCGAGCGTCTCGACAGGGCGGCGCTTGAGCAGCAGGTGCGCATCACCCGCTCGCTGGCCGCCGAAACGGTCAACGCGCTGGATGCGGGCCAGAGCGAACTGGACCTTTGATGGCGCGTCTCAGGTGAGCCGCGAATAGGCCGCTTTCGCACCGACGAGCACGGCGGCAATCGTCACGTTGGAAACCAGGCCGACAAGCACGGCTGTCGTGGTGTCGACGGTCGAGCTTGCGCCGATGCTGAACGGTATCAGCACTGCAACGAAGACGACGCCGAGCGCGATCGGGATCCAGCGGTTGAGCGTCTGCGCCGTACTGGCGGCGGTGAGCACCAGCGCAACCAGCAAGCCGATGCGGAACGGGTCGATGAGCTGCGCGAGATAGATGTCGAGATATGGCAAGTGTCGTCCTCCCGGCGCTAGATGCGCATCCCGGCGGCAGCCTGTCGAGTAGGCCGATGGTCTAGCATCACAGCGCCGCACGCGGCAGTGTCACCCCCAGCAGCAGACGCACCAGCGACGACTGCTTGGACACGCCCGACTTGGCGAAGATCGCGCGCAGATGCGTCCGCACGGTCTCGCGCGAGATGCCGAAATCCTTGCCTATGGCGTCGATCGAACGGCCCGCGACCAGGGCGGCGGCGATGCGCGCTTCGCTCGGCGTGAGGTCGAACAGCGACTGCAGCACGCTTGTCGGCGGTGCGCTGGCGCCGGGCATCGGCATGATGACGAGGATGCTGTGCATCCGGCTGAACAGGTCGTTGACCGAACCGCGCACCGGCAGGAGATGGGCGACGCTTTGCGTCTTTTCGTCGGCGCCGGCGATCGGAAACGACTGCACGATGCCGCGCCTTACGCCGCCCGCCATGCCGTCCAGGGCGTTTTCCAGCATGCAGTCGGCCCGCCGCTCGACAAGCTGGACGCGTGTCGCCCCGTCGAGGACGACAGTCGGGATCAGCCCGTGCATCAGGTCGTTGCAGGCCAGCAATTGGCCACGCCCGCTCAGCACCGCCGCCGGAAGCCCCAAGGCCTCGAGTGCCGCCGCGCCGGCGCGCGCCCTCTCCAGTCCGAGGCGGGCGCTGACCATGGCGGCGCGCGCGATGTGCGGCCGCAGCCTGTCGAGCGCCTCGACATAGTGCCGTTCGAACGGTCCGCGCCAGGTCTGTCGTTCCAGGCTGAAAGCCAGGACGTCGCCCGACGGCAGCGGCACAAGCGTACCCGCCACCCAGCCCATGCCGCGCGGCCTGAGGAACTCGCGATAGATCTGCTCTTTTTCGAGTTCCTCGTCACTGTACAGGTCGTGATCCGTCAGGAATCCCGGATGCGCCAGGGCGGCTGCGCGGGTGGTGCGCGTGTTGATGGCCAGCCAGCCATCCTGCATGAACTCGTCGAGATAGGCGGAGATCGACTTTGAGCCGAGATAAGCACTGTTGCTGCGCGCCAGCGTGAAAAGGCATCCGCCCATTGCTTCGACGGCTTCGGACAAGTCGGCAAGCAACGCCGGCCACTTTTCCGGTATGAACGAGGCTTCATAGAGTTGATCGATGAATTGTTCAGAAAGCTCCGACAATGCTTCGTCCCTCCCATCCCGGACTTGAACTGGCAAAGTCGAAGCAGTGCTTCGCCAGCTCATGCAGGACATATAAGGCAGCATGACACGCGGCGCAAAAGCGTAATCTTGACGCGCGCAGCTGCGACGCTGGGCGTTGCCGGATATCTTTGGGAGAAAGGCGCCGCTGCCAGGCGGGCGAAGCGACCGGACGCGGTGGGGGGGTAAGAGACGCTGTCGTCATCTTGACGAGGCTGGTCGGAGTGGCAGGATTCGAACCTGCGACCCCCTGATCCCAAATCAGGTGCGCTACCAGGCTGCGCTACACTCCGGACCGCCTTGTGTGGCTGTGCCTAGTGGCTTCCGTTCGACAAGGCAAGGGCAAAAAAGCTGAATCTGACATCCATCCTGTCCTATCTCGGCTTGCTTGTGGCCACGAGCCTTGCAGAGGGGGGCATTGCGCAGTATTGACGGCCCATCTGGATGTCTGCCCGAGCGGCGGACTCACGAGTGAGGTAGTTATGTCCGCGCGAATTTTCAGCCCTGCCAAGACCGCAATGCAGTCGGGCAAAGCCAAGACGGGGCACTGGGTGCTCGAATTCGACGCCGAGAAGCCGAAGAAGATCGACCCGCTGATGGGCTACACCAGCTCCGGCGACATGAAGACCCAGATCAGGCTGACCTTCGAGACCCGCGAAGAAGCCGTCGCCTATGCCGAAAAGGAAGGCATCGCCTTCCGCGTGCAGGAGCCCAAGGAAGCCAAGCGCCGGCAGATTTCCTACTCGGACAATTTCCGGTATGACCGCCGGACGCCTTGGACTCACTGACGTCCAGAACCAACATCATGCCGGCTCGACAAGGGCTGGCCAGCGGTCCCGTAGCTCAGCTGGATAGAGCACCGGCCTTCTAAGCCGATGGTCACAGGTTCGAATCCTGTCGGGATCGCCAAAGAACTCAAAACCTTGTCAAAACTGGCAACGCTGTGCGGTGTTGTTATCGCGACAGACAGGTCCCGGAAGCCTGTCCCTGCTGATCTTATCAAGTGATACGACACTGATGTAGAGGCGTGCAGATTCATTCGGAAAGTTCAAAATGGGACTGTGGAAGTCAATAACGAAGCGTCTTTCTGGAGCCCACAGCTACCAGAAGCTTCACAGCTCGGAACACCAGCGTTGGCTTGACGACAGAGGCGAAGAACGCCGCTATTTTTTCCCGGAGTTTACGGCAAGTGATGTCGTAGTCGATTTAGGGGGCTACGAAGGGAAATGGGCTGCCGGCATCCTGGAAAAATATAATGTGCAGATGCACATTTTCGAGGCCCACCCAAAGTTTGCCCGTGCTGTACAAGACAGGTTTGCAGGATGGGACAATGTGTTCATTCATCCCGTTGCTCTCGCGTCCAATCAGGGAAGCTTTACTCTTTCAGATGATGGTGATGCATCCAGTTCAACCACGACAGCAGGCCCAATTGTAACCTGCCGAAGCGTGGAGGCTGTGGCATATCTGAATCAGATAGGTGTCAGGCATATTGCGCTTCTCAAGATTAATATCGAGGGCGGAGAGTATGAAATACTGCCTCATCTAATTTCGACCGGAATTATTTCAGGAATCGATATTATTCAGGTTCAGTTCCATCGGTATAGTAGAAAAGATGAAGTTGCACGTGATGCCATACGCCGCGCGCTTTCGACCACTCACGAGTGTCAGTGGTGTTACAAGTTCGTTTGGGAAGAATGGCGGCGTAAATAGTCTGCATTTCGGCTATTGTTCGTTCGTTTGCTGACAGCTGGTGAACACGTCGATATGACTGCGCGCATTGAAAATTTGGGGGCTGTCTGTGCTTCGGAAATTTAGAGAAAAGAGGCGGAAAAGGGCCGAGTTCGAAAGCTGGGAAATGAGAGGGTTTGCTGCTCCTTCGCCCCATTGGTTCTATTGAAATAACGTCCCGAAAAGCAGGCGCGATGGCAAATTACGACGTTATTATATTTACGGCCGAAAAGCAGCGTCCTTCGCTAAACCATTGGGTTTTGTTGCTTAAGGAGTGGCTGAGGGGTGTTGAGCATCCAAAATATGGAGGGCACAGCGCTGTTACTCGCAGTTTGGTGGATGGTCTTAACAGCCTGCCTTCGGTCAAATGGCTTTATCCGCGGAACTACGGAAATCAGACTGCCAAAATTTTCCATGCCGTAAGCGGGCATGTATCGGTTCGCGTTGGCATTCAAGCGAAGCGCCAAGGGCTCTGTCAGAGGCTCATTGTTGGACCAAACATAGTGGTGCGCGCTTTCGAGCAAGATAGCCTGCTTGCCTCCCCGGAAATCGATGTTGTCCTAGTTCCTAGCGAGTGGGTCAAATGTATGTATGAGGCTGATGAGCCTCGACTGCGCGGGAAAATCGAAGTCTGGCCCGCTGGCGTCGACGTATCGCAGTGGTCGCCGTCCGGCAGCTTGCGGAGCAAAGTTCTTATATACGATAAGCGTGAACCAGAATTGTCTGCTCGGATCGCAGAAGTTATTCTGGCTTCTGGCAATGATTATGAAATAATTCGCTATGGTGCGTATAGTGCGGAGCAGTATAGGTCTGCGCTAGACCGAGCCAAGGTGTGTATTGTTGTTGGTGGAAGCGAGAGTCAGGGGATTGCCCTAGCTGAGGCATGGGCGATGAATGTTCCCACCTTAGTGCGTCGAGTTGATTACAACGAAGAGGTTGAGTCGGCTTGCAGTGCAGCACCGTATCTGTCGTATGCGACTGGAGCGTTTTGGTCAGGGGAGGAGGAACTCCTGCAATTGCTGCAGGTTTCGCCTGAGCAATACAGTCCTAGAGACTGGGTGTTGGCGAACTGTACAGACAGACATGCCGCAATATCTCTTCTAAGGATCGCTGGGCTCCCCTCAAAGCCAATGAATTAGCCGAGTATTTGGTGGCTGCGTGGATCGAGACATCGACGCCGAGGCGCGTCAGCATCGCGTCGGTGAACTGACGCGTCGGGTGGTGGACGGAATCGGTGATCTGCACATGGTCGCCGGACCAAAGGAAGCCGAGCAGCGCAAGGGTGACGGCAGCAAGGCCGGAAGGGGCCGCAGCAGTGCCGCCGAGCCCCCCAGTTCATCGATGGCCTCGCACAGGGCTTCGCTCGTCGGCGTTCCGCGCGTGCCATATGTGTATTTCTGGCCACGCGACGCCATCGTTGCTGCGTTGGGGTTCAGAACCGTCGAGGCATGCGCGAGCGGCGGATTGACAAAGCCATGAAAGCCGTGTGGATCGTGGCCCGAATGCGCGAGCCGCGTGTTGATGCCTTTGATCCTGCTGTTGTCTCGAGTCATGAATCCGCACCCCTTCAGTCAAGACGCCAGCCATGATGGGACGGCCAGGCCCGCGCAACCGCAAGGGCAAGGGCGTCGGCTGGGCCAGATCTGGCCGGCCGGGCATGTCAGGCGGCTCGGCGGCACGATTGCGTTTTCGTGGCGGCGCATGTGGCGCAGCCCCGTGGGCGAGCGCTATCGGCTCTGGCCGCGCCAGCTGTCGATCGTGGCGCTTGTCGGAGCGGTCGCAGTGGCGATTCTGTTTCCGTTCGATGCGCGCGTCATGGACTTTGTCCTGAGCCATCGCGGCAGGCTCACCGGCTGGATGGCGGCGCTGAGCCAGAGCGGAAAATCCGAATGGTTCCTGGTTCCGGCGCTGGTGTTCTACCTGCTCGCCGCCACGGCCGACTGGCGCGGCAATGGCCACCGGGTGAAATCCAGATTGGTGACGGTGTTCGGCCAGTCGGCGTTCCTGTTCGGTGCGGTGGCGATCAGCGGCATCGCGGTCAATCTGGTCAAGATCGTCGTCGGGCGGGCGCGTCCGTGGATGTTCGGCGAAGTCGGCGCCTATCATTTCGACCCGTTCGTGGTGAGCAAGTACCTGTCGAGCTTTCCCTCCGGCCACTCGACGACGCTGGGCGCCGTGGCGGCCGTGCTGTGCATCTGGTTTCCGCGCCAGTGGCCGTTGTTCTGCGGTGTTGGCATCGTCCTGTCGATGATGCGGGTCGCAGCCGCCGCCCACTATCCGTCCGATGTGGTCGCCGGCTTCTTCTTCGGCGTCATCGTCACCGTCGTGATGGCCCGTTTCCTGGCCGCAAGGCGCGTCGGCTTCAGGCCGCGCGCCGGACGGATGCTCCCCGCAGCCATTGGTCTGCGGCGCAGGTAGCCAATTCATATTTCGACAGTTTCTGTCGCTGGGCGGCCGGCCCTGGCCGCGATCTTTGGCATGCCTTGGATGTTGGTCGCATGCCCGGCTTTATTGCTTGACCTGATAAGAATTATCGCCTTCGATGGCATTTGTGGACCGGACTGCAGCAAAGCGCGCCGGCAGGATGCGTAATCCGGAAATGGGCCGGATAGGGGATGCTGAGTTCACACTTTAAAAAAACAGGCGCCAGCCTGGAAAAACAGAAAAGGGTTCGTGGGTCATGAAATACATTGTTTCGGGCATTCTCGGGGCTGCCGCACTAAGCCTCATGGCATCGGCCGCTTCGGCAGGCACGCTTGAGGACGTCAAGGCGAAGGGGTTTCTGCAATGCGGCGTCAGTACCGGCCTGGCCGGTTTCTCGGCGCCAAACGACAAGGGTGACTGGACGGGCCTCGACGCCGACTTCTGCCGCGCTGTTGCGGCCGCGGTGTTCGGCGATGGCACCAAGGTCAAGTTCACGCCGCTTTCGGCCAAGGAGCGTTTCACCGCGCTTCAGTCGGGCGAAATCGATCTGCTGTCGCGCAACACGACTTACACGATCAACCGCGACACGGCGCTTGGCCTGAACTTCGCTGGCATCACCTACTATGACGGCCAGGGTTTCATGATCAACGCCAAGAAGCTGCCGGGCGTCAATTCGGCGCTGCAGCTGTCGGGCGCCGCAGTGTGCGTGCAGACCGGCACCACGACCGAGCTCAATCTGGCCGACTACTTCAAGGCCAACAAGATGGAGTACAATCCGGTCGTCTTTGAAAAGCTCGAAGAGGTCAACGCCGCCTACGACGCCGGTCGTTGCGACGTCTACACCACCGACCAGTCCGGCCTCTATGGCATCCGCCTGACGCTGAGCTCGCCGGACGACCACGTCGTTCTGCCCGAGATCATCTCCAAGGAGCCGCTTGGGCCGGCCGTCCGCCAGGGCGACGACAAGTGGAACGACATCGTCCGCTGGACCTACTACGCGCTGCTCACCGCCGAGGAACTCGGCATCACCCAGGCGAATGTCGACGAGCTCAAGGCTTCCGGCAATCCTGAGATCAAGCGCGTGCTCGGCACCGAGGCCGACACCAAGATCGGCACCGATCTCGGCCTGAACAACGACTGGGTCGTCAGCATCGTCAAGGCTGTCGGCAACTATGGCGAATTGTTCGAACGCAATGTCGGTCAGGGCAGCCCGCTGAAGATCGCACGCGGTCTCAACGGGCAGTGGACCAAGGGCGGCCTGCAGTACGCACCGCCGATCCGCTGATCAGAAGTCTGAACCGGGAGACGGATCCACCGTCTCCCGGTAACTCTTCAAGAGGGACTTCAGATGGCTACGCAGGACATACCCCGTGACGTAGGGGGCGGCCGCGCGTCGCTGCTCTACGATCCGAAGGTGCGCGGCATCTTCGTCCAGGCACTCGTCGTCGTCGCGCTCGGCGTGCTCGTCTACTGGATCGTCGGCAACACCGCCGAGAATCTGAAGCGAGCCAACGTGGCCTCCGGTTTCGGCTTTCTCAATGGCCGCGCCGGTTTCGACCTCAGCGATACGCCTATCCAGTTCGATTCCGATTCGACCTACCGCCGCGCGCTGCTGGCCGGCTTTCTCAACACCGTCATCGTGGCGCTGGCCGGCATCGTCACCGCGACGATCATCGGCTTTCTTCTCGGCGTCGGGCGGCTTGCCAACAACTGGCTGATCCGCAAGATCTGCACGGTCTATGTCGAGGTGTTCCGCAACATCCCGCCGCTGCTGGTCATCTTCTTCTGGTATTTTGGCGTGCTGTCGGTGCTGCCTTTGCCAAAGGAGAGCATCGAGCTGCCGTTCGGCTCGTTCCTCAACAGCCGCGGCATCTATCTGCCCCGGCCTGTCTGGGACGAGGGCGCATCGCTGATCCTGGTGGCGCTGGCCATCGGCATTGCCATGTCGGTGTTTGTGGCGCGGCGCGCAAAGCAGCGCCAGATGGCCACCGGCCAGCCGTTTCCGGTTCTGTGGGTGTCGATCGCGCTGATCGTGGGCTTGCCGCTTTTGGCCCTCGCCGCGACCGGCTTTCCGCTGACCTTCGACTTGCCCAAGAAATCGACCTTCAACCTGACCGGCGGTTTCCAGATCAAGCCGGAGTTTCTGGCGCTCTACCTTGCCCTGTCGTTCTACACCGCGTCGTTCATCGCCGAGATCGTGCGCGCCGGCATCAAGGGCGTCAGCCGCGGGCAAAGCGAAGCCGCCGCCGCACTTGGTCTGCGGTCGGGGCAGACGCTTCGGCTCGTCGTCGTGCCGCAGGCGCTGCGCATCGTCATTCCGCCGCTGACCAGCCAGTATCTCAATCTGACCAAGAATTCGTCGCTGGCGATCGCCATCGGTTACCCCGATCTGGTCGCGGTTGGCGGTACCGTGCTCAACCAGACCGGACAGGCCATCGAGATCGTGACCATCTGGATGGTCGTTTATCTCGGGCTCAGCCTGATCACCTCGGCCTTCATGAACTGGTTCAACGCCAAGATGGCGCTGGTGGAAAGGTAGGAGGCGGATATGTCTGAGAATATCGGTTATGTCCGCACGGAAATGGCTCTGCCCGAACCGGCGCCGCCCCGCGAGCGCGGGCCGGTGGCCTGGGCCCGCAAGAACCTGTTTGCGACCCCGGTCGATTCGATCCTGACCTTCATCGGCCTGGCGATCGCGGCGACGATTGTCGTGCCACTTTTCCAATGGGCGCTGGTCAACGCGCAGTGGACCGGCACCGACCGCACCTACTGCTCGACGGTGGCGCAAGGTGGCATCCAGCCCGACGGCTGGTCCGGCGCGTGCTGGGCTTTCGTCAAGGCGAAGTTCGGCCAGTTCATGTTCGGCCGCTACCCGATCGAGGAGCGCTGGCGGGTGATCCTGGTGGCGATCATGTTCGTGGTGCTGCTTGTGCCGCTGATGGTGCCGCGCGTTCCTCGCAAGGGGCTGAACGCCTTCCTGCTGTTCCTTGTGTTTCCGGTCGTCGCCTACGTCCTGCTGGTCGGCGATATGTTCGGCTTGACGCATGTCGAAACCCCGCTCTGGGGTGGCCTGCTGGTCACGCTCGCCTTGTCGTTCGTCGGCATCGTGGTGTCGCTGCCGCTCGGCATATTGCTGGCGTTGGGACGACGCTCCAAGATGCCGGTGGTCAAGATGGTCTCGGTCATCTTCATCGAGACGGTTCGCGGCGTGCCGCTGATCACCGTGCTGTTCATGGCCAGCGTCATGCTGCCGTTGTTCCTGCCGGCCGGCATGAGCTTCGACAAGTTCCTGCGTGCCTTGATCGGTGTGTCGCTGTTTGCTTCGGCCTACATGGCGGAGGTGGTGCGCGGTGGTCTGCAGGCGATCCCGAAAGGACAATACGAAGGCGCTGATTCTCTGGGGCTCAGCTACTGGCAGAAGATGGGCCTGATCGTGTTGCCGCAGGCGCTGAAGCTGGTCATTCCCGGAATCGTCAACACCTTCATCGGCATGTTCAAGGACACCAGTCTTGTCTACATCATCTCGATGTTCGACCTGCTCGGCGTCGTGAGGCAGAACTTCTCGGATCCGGCCTGGGCCTCGCCGCAGACGCCGGCCTCGGGCCTCGTCTTCGCGGCGCTGGTATTCTGGATGTTCTGTTTCGGCATGTCGCGTTATTCTATTTATATGGAACAACGCCTCGACACAGGGCATAAGCGCTAACGCAAATTACAGGGGAGAGGCCTATGGCCATCGAAAACGCAGTCAGCGCAGACGAAATAAAGGTCGATCGCGCCAAGATGCACATCTCGGACACGGATGTGGCCATCGACATCGTCGGCATGCACAAGTGGTATGGCGAGTTCAACGTCCTCAAGGACATCAATCTGCGCGTCATGCGTGGCGAGCGCATCGTCATTTGCGGACCTTCCGGCTCCGGCAAGTCGACAATGATCCGCTGCATCAATCGCCTGGAGGAGCACCAGAAGGGCAAGATCATCGTTGATGGCAAGGAACTGACCAACGATCTGAAGAAGATCGACGAGGTCCGCCGCGAAGTCGGCATGGTGTTCCAGCACTTCAACCTGTTCCCGCATTTGACGATCCTCGAGAACTGCACGCTGGCGCCGATCTGGGTACGCAAGACCCCGAAGAAGCAGGCCGAGGAGCAGGCGATGCACTTCCTGCGCCGGGTCAAGATCCCCGAGCAGGCCAACAAGTATCCGGGCCAGTTGTCGGGCGGCCAGCAGCAGCGCGTCGCCATCGCGCGGTCGCTGTGCATGAACCCGCGTATCATGCTGTTCGATGAGCCGACTTCGGCGCTCGATCCGGAAATGATCAAGGAAGTTCTGGAGACCATGGTCGGCCTCGCCGAAGAAGGCATGACCATGCTGTGCGTGACCCACGAGATGGGCTTTGCGCGCAAGGTCGCCAATCGCGTGATCTTCATGGATCAGGGCCAGATCGTCGAGGAGAACACGCCGGCCGAATTCTTCGACCATCCGCGCCATGAGCGCACCAAGCTGTTTCTCAGCCAGATCCTGCACTAGCGCATCGGCCCGAAAATCGGACCCGATTTTCGGAAAGCACGATGCGCCAACTCAGTAAGTTAGAGCGTCCTTTGTGCGTCCATTCGGACGCACGGCGCTCTAGCAGCCATCTGCTCCGAATATGCGAAAAGACCCGGTAAAGCCGGGTCTTTTCATATCGGTCCCATGGAGAAGGCGGCGAGGTGAAAAGACTACTGCGTTTCCTCGGTCTTGCCGTGGCGCTGGCATGCGCCGCGCTCGCCCTTGGCACGCTGTTGCCGAGACCATTGTTTAGCACTGCCGAGCCCGGCGGCACCCCGCGCCATATCCTGGTTCTCACCAATCCGATCCACACCGATATCGCGGTGCCGATTGACGATGAGACGCTGGCGACGTTCGGCTTCCTCCTCGGCGAAGGCCTTCCACTCGATGTGGCGGGTGCACGCTACCTGGTGTTCGGCTGGGGCAGTCGCGCCTTCTACCTGCAGACACCGACATGGTCGGAGCTCAAGGCCGGCCCGCTGGCGACTGCGCTGACGCTTGACGAGTCCGCCATGCATGTCGACGTGGCAGGCGATATCGATCCGCGCCATCCCGCCGTTCAACGTTTCGACGTAGGGCAAGACGGATTCGCCGCGATGCTCGATTTCATGTCTGCCAGTTTCCAGCGCGACGGCCGCGGCGTTCTGAGGATCGCCGGCGCTGGCTATGGCGCCAACGATGCATTCTTTGAGGCCAATGGCAGGTTCACGGCCCTTGCCGGCTGCAACACCTGGACTGCCGCAGCCTTGCGACAAGCAGGACTCACCACGGGGTGGTGGAACCCGTTGCCGGTGTCACTGCGCTGGTCGCTGGATCTTTACAACCGTTCGTCCGACCAGCCAGGCGGCGTCCATCCATAAAGCCAGTCGAGGTCGGCGGCGAGGCCTTGCGGCGATTTCAGCTTGAGGAACAGGTTGCGCGCCAGGGCCACCGGTCCGGCTGCATGCCAGGCAAACTGATTGAGCGCTCCGCGCCGGGCGACCTTGGTAACCCTGTGGCGGCGCATCGTCTCCCATTGAGGTAGGGCCTCGGCCGGCTTCCGCGCCGCAGCGACCGCATCGGCAAGCGTAAATGCGTCTTCAACGGCCATCGCCGCGCCTTGCGCCGCAAACGGCGTCATCGCATGGGCGGCGTCGCCGATGACGACGATGCCCGATGGCGTGCTCCATGGCCTGGACGCATCCACGGTGTGCAGCGGCCAGACCGTCCAGGGGCCTGCTTGCCTGATCACTTCCAACAGGGCAGGCGCCGCGCCTGCGGCGGCGCGTTCCAGAGCCCCGGCGTCGGTTTCTCCCGACCATTGCTCGGCGATGGCGGTCCCCGGCGTGAAGGCGGCAAGATTGATCGCGCTGCCGGCGCGGATCGGGTAGGCGACGAGATGGAACCCTGAATGCAGGAACGTGGTTACCGCACCGAGCGAACCGAACCCGGCAAAGCCGCGGCCAGCCTCGCTGTCCGTTGGTACCGTCGTTCGCCAGGCCAGTTGGCCCACAAAGCGGCTCTTTTCGTTAGGGCCGACCAATCGCCTGGTCTGCGACCAGACCCCGTCGGCGCCGACAAACAGCGGCGTTTGCGTGGTTGAGACGATGCCGCCCTGGTCGATCGACAAGACAACGCCGTCGTCGTTCGGCTCGACGTTGGCGACGGTCGCCCCGGTCACGATCTCGATGAAATTGTCACCGGCAACGCGCGCCAGCAGGGCGCTCTGAAGATCGGCGCGATGGGCAACCAGATAGGGCGCATGCCAGCGGCGTTCGCCGATAGTACCCAGCGGCACATGCGCGCGCATGGCGAGGGTTGTTGCTTCGCGCAGCACCACCGCGTCAGGGCGTACAGTGGCCGGGCTGACGATGTCGAGGACGCCAAGCCGATCAAGTATGCGGGTGGCGTTGGGCGACAGTTGCAGCCCGGCGCCGACCTCCTCGAGGATCGGCGAACGTTCGTAGAGTCGAACCGCGAACCCGTGTCTGGCAAATGAAAGCGCGGCGGTCAGGCCGGCGATACCGGCGCCGGCGATGACGACCTGTCGCTTTTGCATGGCTTTGTCAGGCAGCCCGGTCGACGACGTACAGGCAACCGGCCGGCTGGGTCTCGGTGGCCTTCAGAGAAGGCGAATAGCGAAACAGCGTCGAGCAGTAGGGGCAGACCTTTTCTGAGTCGGCGCCCATGTCGAGGAACACATGCGGGTGATCGAAGGGCGGGTTCGCGCCAACGCACATGAATTCCTTCACGCCGATCTCGATCACGGCATGTCCAGCATCGTTCTGGAAGTGGGGGATGGAGCCGCCGGCCATGGTGTTTTTCCCTTCTGAGGAATTTCGCGCATGAATGCCACGGCGCCGTAGGCGCGTCCACAGGGATGCGCGGCGCCGCAATTCGACAGCGTTTGTATCATAAGCGGCGGGTTTGCAAGATGCTGAAATGAAACTGTCGCAATTGCCTGTCAGAGGATAAGTTGAGCCGGATAAGCGGCGGAACGCTGCAGTGGAAGGGTTGCCATGAATCAGTTGAGGCCGGTCCATACCGATTTCGTAAACGACAAGTCGCCGACCGATAGTGCCGACGGCAACCCGGACCGTTTCGTCAATCGCGAATTCTCCTGGCTCCAGTTCAACCGGCGCGTTCTCGAGCAGTCGCAGAATCCGAACCATCCATTGCTGGAACGCGTTCGTTTCCTTTCGATTTCGGCCGGCAATCTCGACGAGTTTTTCATGGTCCGCGTCGCCGGCCTTGCCGGCCAGGTGCGCGAGGGCATTGCCGTCAGAAGCCCGGACGGACGGACGCCGGAACAGCAGCTCGAGCAGTTGCTGCTCGAGGTCGAGCGGCTTCAGGAGGATCAGCAAAAGAGCCTGTCGAGCCTGCTCGAGCTGCTCAAGCTCGAAGGCATCGAGACGATTTCGGCCGGCGACCTCACCAAGGATGAGAAGAAGTGGCTCGAAGAGCACTTCATGGGGCAGGTCTTTCCGGTCCTGACGCCGCTGTCGATCGATCCGGCGCACCCGTTCCCGTTCATCCCCAATCTCGGCTTTTCCATCGCCCTGCAGCTGAGGCATCGCAAGAACGGCGAGGAAATGACCGCGCTGTTGCGCTTGCCGGTGGCTTTGCGCCGTTACATCCGCCTGCCGGACCGCAAGCGCGCCGTCCGCTTCATTCCGATCGAAGAAACGGTCAACCTGTTTATCGGCAAGCTGTTTCCCGGCTATGAGGTCAAGGGCTCGGGTACGTTCCAGATCATCCGCGACAGCGATATCGAGGTCGAGGAAGAATCCGAGGACCTGGTCCGACTGTTTGAAACCGCGCTCAAGCGCCGGCGTCGCGGTTCGGTGATCCGCATCGAATTCGACAGCCAGATGCCGTCGGAACTGCGCGAATTCGTCGCCGGCGAACTTGGCGTCTCGGCCAACCGGGTCAGTGTGCTGAGCGGACCGCTGGCGATCAACCAGATCTCGGAGATTGTCGCCGTGCCGCGCGACGATCTCAAGTTCCCGCCCTTCAACCCGCGCTTCCCCGAACGCATCCGTGACCATCGCGGCGACTGCTTCGCGGCGATCCGCGAGAAGGACTTCGTCGTCCATCACCCCTATGAATCGTTCGACGTGGTGGTGCAGTTCCTGCGTCAGGCGGCGATGGATCCCGAGGTCGTGGCGATCAAGCAGACGCTGTACCGCACCTCCAACGACAGCCCGATCGTGCGCGCCCTGATCGACGCCGCCGAGGCCGGCAAGTCGGTGACGGCGTTGGTCGAGCTCAAGGCGCGCTTCGACGAAGAAGCCAACATCCGCTGGGCCCGCGATCTCGAGCGCGCCGGCGTGCAGGTGGTATTCGGCTTCCTCGAGCTGAAGACGCACGCCAAGATGTCGCTCGTGGTGCGCCGCGAGGACGGCCGGTTGCGCAACTACGTGCATCTCGGCACCGGCAACTATCACCCGATCACCGCGCGCATCTACACCGACCTGTCGTTCTTCACCACCGACTCGATGATTGCCCGCGACGTCGCGCAGATATTCAATTTCATCACCGGCTATGCCGAGCCGGCGGAAGAGATGTGCATCGCGCTGTCGCCCTACACGCTCAGAAGCCGCATCCTCAAGCACGTCGCCGACGAGGTCGAGCATGCGCGTGCCGGCCGTCCGGCGCAGATCTGGATGAAGATGAACTCGCTCGTCGACCCGGCGATCATCGATGCGCTGTACGACGCCAGCCGGGCCGGCGTGGAGATCGATCTCGTCGTGCGCGGCATCTGCTGCCTCAGGCCGCAGGTGCCGGGTCTGTCGGAGAACATCCGCGTCAAGTCGATCGTCGGCCGCTTCCTCGAGCACAGCCGCATCTATTGTTTCGGCAACGGCCATGGCCTGCCTTCGGACGAAGCGATCGTCTATATTTCGTCGGCCGACCTGATGCCGCGCAATCTCGACCGACGCGTCGAGTGCATGGTGCCGATCACCATTCCGACTGTACACGAGCAGGTGCTTGGCCAGGTCATGCTGGGAAACATCATGGACAACCAGCAAAGTTTCGAAGTATTGGCGGATGGTACCTCGCGGCGCGTGACGCTGGACGAGGGTGAAGAGCCGTTCAACGCGCAGGAATATTTCATGACCAATCCGAGCCTTTCCGGACGGGGTGACGCGCTGAAATCTCATGCGCCCAGGCGCATCGCCCAGTTCAAACGCCGCAAGAAGGCCGAGGCGGCGTCCAACTGATGGCGGCTCTTTCGCAGGGCCGGCTCAAGGACCGCCGACCGCTGTCGATCATCGATATCGGCTCGAACTCCATTCGTCTTGTCGTCTATGAAGGGTTGGCGCGTTCGCCGACCCTTTTGTTCAACGAAAAGATGCTGGCCGGTCTTGGCCGCGGCATCGTCTCGACCGGCAAGCTCGACGCCGAGGCCGTGACGCGCTCGATGGAGGAGTTCCGCCGCTTCCGGGCTCTGTCCGAACAGGCTGGCGCCGAGAAGATGTATGTGCTGGCGACAGCCGCGGCCCGCGAAGCCGTGAACGGTCCGGACTTCATCCATCGCGCCGAGCAGATCCTCGGGACCGAGATACGCGTGCTCTCCGGTCGCGAGGAAGCCTATTTCTCGGCCATGGGCGTCATCTCCGCATTCCATCCGGCCGATGGCATCGCCGGCGACCTCGGCGGCGGCAGTCTCGAGCTTGTCGACGTCAAGGGCGAACAGATCGGCGATGGCATCACCCTGCCGCTGGGCGGCCTGCGGCTGCAGGACATGGCCAAGGGCTCGCTCGTGCAGGCGACCAGGATCGCCCATGCCGAACTGGCCCGCGCCAAGCTGTTGCAGGGCGGGCAGGGGCGCACCTTCTATGCCGTCGGCGGCACCTGGCGAAATCTCGCCCGGCTGCACATGAACACCACCAACTACCCGCTGGAAGTGATGCATCACTACCAGATGGACCCTGGCACACTCTCGCCGTTCCTGCGTCAGGTGGCGCGCGGCGAAGTTGAAAAGATCAAGGGCATCGAAGGCGTTTCGAAGAACCGTCGTTCGTTGCTGCCCTATGGCGCGCTTGTGCTGCAGGAAATCATCGCGGCGATGAAGCCCGAGAAGATTGTCGTTTCCGCCCTCGGCGTGCGCGAAGGCTTTCTCTATTCGCTGCTCGACGAAGACGACAGACGCGCCGATCCGCTGATCTCCGCAGCCGAGGAGCTTGCCCTGCTGCGGGCGCGCTCGGTGCTGCATGCCCATGAACTGACGGAGTGGACGCGCAAGTCGTTTGCCGCCTTCGGCATCGACGAGACCGACGAGGAGGCGCGCTACCGCCACGCGGCATGCTTGCTTGCCGACATTGGCTGGCGCGCGCACCCCGAGTATCGCGGCAGGCAGTCGCTCAACATCATTGCTCACGCCTCGTTCATCGGCGTCGACCATCCCGGCCGCGCCTTCCTCGCGCTGGCCAACCTGTTCCGGCATGACGGCGTCTTCAACGACAGCTACGCGCCGGAGCTGAAGGAGCTGGCCACGCCGCGTTATCTCGAACGCGCCCGCATCCTGGGTGCGATGATGCGTGTCGTCTACCTGCTGTCCGCCTCGATGCCCGGTGTCATGCCCAAGCTGCGCTGGGAAGAGCGCGACGGCGTCCTTGCGCTGGTCATCCCGGCCGAGTTCAGCGAGCTCTACGGCGAGCGCCCGGCAGGCCGCCTCGCGCAGCTGGCCAAAGTCACTGGCCGCAAGCTGGTGCTGGCCGTCGAGGGCGGTCCGAGCATATCGGTCAAATAGGCCGCCGCCCGAATATCCGGTCGAGCGACAACGCGCCACCACCGGCCGCTGCCAGCGCGAGCAGTCCGCCGGATATGGCGATGTCCTTCATCAGCGCCTGCTGGTGCATGAAGGTCAGCGCCGGGTCGCCGCCGCCCTGGCCGTAGTGACCGATGAAGCCGGCTGCCACCGCAAAGAGCGCGAGGCCGGCGCACACCAGCGTCACTTGAAAACCGACCATCACAAGCGCGCCGCCGAGCAGCTCGATCAGCCCGACGACGATCGCAAGCAGCGTAGGGAGCGGCAGGCCCAAACCGGCGAAGTAGCCGGCCGATCCCGAAATATTGGTCAGCGTGCTGACGCCGGCGGGAACGAACAGCACGGCGATGAGCAGTCGGGCTGCGAGCAGAACCAGGCCTTTGAGCATTGGCGTCTTCCCTCCATCGAAGGCGGAGGATGCGCTGGGCCGTTGCGAAAGTCATCAGTCGGCGGGAGATGTGGCCGGCTGGCGCAGATACAAAAAAACCCGGGACAAGCCCGGGCTCTTCTTGGGAGGCGACTGTTTCGATTATGCGCGGCGGCCGTCGACCGAAAGTGCGCCGGCGCCGAAGGCCGCGAGCACGAACAGGCCACCGGCGATGGCGAGGTTCTTCTGCAGGAACATCACCTGTACCTGATCGGCGAAGTCGAGATGCGCGATACCGGTTGCGGTAAGCGTGAACACTGCGAGCACGATCGCGGCGATGCGGGTCTGGAAGCCGACCAGGATAGCCAGGCCGCCGAGCAGCTCGACCAGGCCGATGACGACGGTGGTCGCGGTCGGAGCGGGCAGGCCGAGGCTGGCGAACCAGCCGGCGGTGCCGGAAATGGCGGTCAGCTTGGCGAAGCCTGCGAGAATGAAGATGATCGACAGCAAGACGCGGCCGACGAGCGTGAGGGCCGAGGCATTGGTGCTGAGGGCAGTCTTTGAAGCGGTGATGGAAGCGTTCGACATTGGGATGGGCTCCGTTGAAATTCGATGCCCAACACCTAGCGGAATTCGACTGTTCACTAAAGGTGCGAATGTGTCGACAGATCGTTCACCAATAGAATGGTTTTGCAGTTGGCGCCACGCTTCCCGCACAAGCGCAGCGCCAAATCTTGGCAGTAGCTATCAGCCCGGACGGGTCATGTCCTCGGGACGAACGATTCGATCGTAGTCTTCAGCGCTGACCAAGCCCGTCGCTAGCGCTTCGTCGCGCAACGTCGTGCCATTCTTGTGCGCGGTCTTGGCGATCTTGGCGGCATTGTCGTAGCCGATGGTCGGCGCAAGTGCCGTGACCAGCATCAGCGAACGGTCGAGCGCTGCCTTGATGTTGTCCTCGCGCGCCTCGATGCCGACGACGCAGTTGTCGGTGAAGGAGACTGCCGCGTCCGCCATCAGCTGCACCGACTGCAGGAAGTTGTAGGCCATGACGGGATTGTAGACGTTGAGCTCGAAATGGCCCTGGCTGCCGGCGAAGGTGAGGGCGGCGTTGTTGCCGAACACCTGCACGCAGACCTGGGTCAGCGCCTCGCATTGCGTCGGGTTGACCTTGCCCGGCATGATCGACGAGCCGGGTTCGTTTTCCGGCAGCGACAGTTCGCCGAGGCCCGAGCGCGGGCCTGAACCGAGGAAGCGGATGTCGTTGGCGATCTTGAACAGCGCGGCTGCGGCCGCATTGATCGCGCCATGGCTGAACACCATCGAGTCGTGGGCGGCCAGTGCCTCGAACTTGTTCGGTGCGGTGACGAAGGCGATGCCGGTGATCGCGGCGATGCTTTCGGCGACCTTCTCGGCAAAGCCGATGGGGGCGTTGAGGCCGGTTCCGACGGCGGTGCCGCCCTGGGCGAGTTCCTGCAGGCCGGGCAGGGTCAGTTCGATGCGCTTGATCGACGAGGCGACCTGGGCTGCATAGCCACCGAACTCCTGGCCGAGCGTCAGCGGCGTCGCATCCTGGGTGTGGGTGCGGCCGATCTTGATGATGTGGTCGAACTCCTTGGCCTTCTGGGCCAGCGCGGCATGCAAGTGCTGGAGCGCCGGCAGAAGGTCGTGGACGATGCGCTCGGCGCAAGCAATGTGCATGGCCGTCGGGTAGGTATCGTTCGACGACTGGCTCATGTTGACGTGGTCGTTGGGATGCACGGGCTTCTTCGAGCCCATCTCGCCGCCCAGCATCTCGATGGCGCGGTTGGAGATCACCTCATTGGCGTTCATGTTCGACTGCGTGCCAGAGCCGGTCTGCCAGACGACGAGCGGGAAGTGGTCGTTGAGCTTGCCGTCGATGACTTCCTGGGCGGCGGCAACAACGGCGTTGCCGACCGTGGGGTCGAGGCGGCCGAGGGCCATGTTGGCTTCAGCTGCAGCGCGCTTGACGATGCCGAGCGCCCGCACGACCGACAGCGGCTGCTTTTCCCAGCCGATCTTGAAGTTGCCCAGAGAGCGTTGCGCCTGCGCGCCCCAATAGCGGTCGCAAGCAACCTCGATTGGTCCGAAGGTGTCGGTCTCGGTTCTGGTCTTCTGGGCTGTCACGATCAGGTCTCCGAAAAATCTCGTTTCGGGCATCGGCCTATCGCGTTGCACCAAAGGCATCAAGCGGAGATTGAGGCCATACGGAATCCTAATCGGTTCAATGATTTCTATGTTGCGGTCGGCGTCGCCGCAAAGGCCGTGCTGGTTTGCCCTGCCTCCGCAATATGGGTAAGCTCGCCACCGTAAGTGCGAGTGCCAGGGGGATGGCGTGAGGGTTTTTAGTTCAAGCGTCGCGCTCGCCTGCGCCTTGCTGTCCACCAGTTGCGTCAGCGGCGATGTCGGTCCGATCAACCAGCTTGTATCCGTCGTCGGCCGCGATTCCGAAGAGTTCATCCCCGAGCCTTCCGACGACGGTTCGACCGTTGTCGGGCTAGCTTTCTCCGGCGGTGGAACCAGGGCGGCGGCATTCTCCTACGGCGTCCTGCGCGAACTCGACGAGATGGTCATCGACATGCAGCCCGAGCGGCGAACGCTCGTCGACGACATCAGGATGATCTCCGGCGCCTCGGGCGGCGCGGTTACGGCAACCTATTTCGGCTACAAGGGGCGGGACGGCTATCAGGATTTGCGCGAGCGGTTCCTGCTCAAGGACGGCGAGGCCTATCTGCGCATGCGACTTTCGCCGGTCAATCTTGCGCGTGCCTACAATGGCGGCGTCAACGACCGCCAGGGATTTCCGCGTTGGCTCGATGACAATCTGTTCGACGGCGCTACATTCGAGGCGCTCGATCGCTCCGATGCGCCGGTGGTTTGGATCAATGCGTCCGACGTCTACAACCGCACGCCATTCCTGTTCACCTATGACACGTTTGCCGCCCTGTGCAGCGACCTCGACAAAGTCCGCCTGTCTGACGCTGTGGCGGCTTCGGCGGCTGTTCCGGTGGCCTTCGCGCCGCTTGTGGTCTCTGCAAGCGACCCCAACTGCAGCTACAGGCAGCCGAAATGGCTGACCAGTGCGCTGGAGGCGCCCGGTGTTTCGATGCGGCTGCGTTCCTATGCGCGTGCGCTCGAATCCTACCAGAAGACAGACGACCTCGATTATGTGAAGCTGCTCGATGGCGGCCTGACCGACAACATCGGCGTGACCGGCTTCACCATCGAGCGCTTGTCGGCGCAGACGCCCTACGGCCCGTTGTCGCCGGCAGGGGCGGTCAAGCTGCGCAAGTTCATCTTCATCGTTGCCGACGCCGGGCAGTCGACCACCGCAAGCTGGGGGGAGACCATCGGCGGCCCGACGATCGTGCCGCTGTTGAGCGCGGTTACCGCCACGACGATTTCGTCATTGGTCCGCAACGAATTCGACGCGCTCAAGCTGGCGACCGACAACTGGAAGGACGAACTCGTGCGCTTCCGCTGCGGCCTGCCGTTGTCCGAAGTCAGGCGGCTGCGGGGGACTCTCTCCGGCTGGAACTGTCGGGACGTTGATCTGGTGATCGAGTTGATCTCGTTCCACGATGTCGACGCAGCCATGCGCGCCAAGCTGAACCGTGTCCCGACGCGCCTGAAACTGCCGGAGGATGAGGTGGATCTGACCATCGAGGCGGGCAGGCGGGCATTGCGCGGCAACCAGAACATCGCAGCGGCGGTCGCCGAGATCAGGCGCCACGCCGGCGTTCCAAGCTATGTCGCCGCTGCCGAATAGGCCGAGATAGCAGAACGCCTCCCGCACCGCTTAACGTGCTGGAGGCGTCCTGTTGTCTTTCGGTTTTCCTTGGGATTTCTCCTTCCGGATACCTGGGACATCAGCACAACGCGGCAGGTCGGGTTTGGTTCCGGGTGCTGCATGATTTTCTTTTGCTTGTCTTGGAATGCAAAAAGGGCGCCCGAAGGCGCCCTTTCCGTAAGCTTCCGGGAAGCTGGACTTAGAAGTCCATGCCGCCACTCAAGCCCGCTCGCGGGCTTGAGCAACCGAAGTTCATGGGCGTGCTTGTTGGACTTCTTAGAAGTCCATGCCGCCCATGCCGCCCATGCCGCCCATGCCGCCGGGCATGCCGCCTGCAGCGCCGGAGTCCTTCTTCGGAGCTTCGGCGATCATGGCTTCGGTGGTGACGAGCAGGCCGGCGACCGAAGCCGCGTCCTGAAGTGCCGTGCGAACGACCTTGACCGGATCGACGATACCGAAAGCGATCATGTCGCCGTATTCGCCGGTCTGTGCATTGTAGCCGAACGTCGCGCCCTTGTTTTCAAGGATCTTGCCGGCAACGATCGACGCTTCCGCACCAGCGTTCGAAGCGATCTGGCGGGCCGGAGCCTGCAGAGCGCGACGGACGATGTTGATGCCAGCCTGCTGATCGGAGTTTTCGCCGGTCGCGGTGATCGCGAGCGAAGCACGCAGCAGAGCCACGCCGCCGCCAGGAACGATGCCTTCTTCAACGGCTGCACGGGTTGCGTTCAGCGCGTCGTCGACGCGGTCCTTGCGCTCCTTGACTTCGATCTCGGTCGCACCGCCAACGCGGATGACGGCAACGCCGCCTGCCAGCTTGGCGAGACGTTCCTGCAGCTTCTCCTTGTCGTAGTCCGACGTGGTCTCTTCGATCTGCTGCTTGATCTGGGCAACGCGGCCCTGGATCTCGGCCTTCTTGCCGGCGCCGTCGACGATGGTGGTGTTCTCCTTGGAGATCGACACCTTCTTGGCGCGGCCGAGCATGTTCAGGCCAACGTTTTCGAGCTTGATGCCGAGATCTTCCGAGATGACCTGGCCACCGGTGAGGATGGCAATGTCTTCCAGCATGGCCTTGCGGCGATCGCCGAAGCCCGGAGCCTTGACGGCAGCGATCTTCAGGCCGCCACGCAGCTTGTTGACGACGAGCGTGGCCAGAGCCTCGCCTTCGACGTCTTCAGAGATGATGACGAGCGGCTTGGAGGTCTGCACGACGGCTTCGAGAACCGGCAGCATGGCCTGGAGGTTGGAGAGCTTCTTCTCGTGAAGGAGAATGTAAGCGTCTTCCAGCTCGGCGACCATCTTGTCGGGGTTGGTGACGAAGTAGGGGCTGAGGTAGCCGCGGTCGAACTGCATGCCTTCGACGACTTCGAGCTCGGTCTCGGCGGTCTTGGCTTCTTCAACCGTGATGACGCCTTCGTTGCCGACCTTCTGCATCGCCTCGGCGATCATCGTGCCGATTTCCTTCTCGCCGTTTGCCGAGATGGTGCCGACCTGAGCGACTTCTTCCGAAGTCTTGATCTTCTTCGAGCTCTTGACGAGGTGGGTGACGACTTCAGCCACGGCCAGATCGATGCCGCGCTTCAGGTCCATCGGGTTCATGCCAGCGGCAACCGACTTGTGGCCTTCCTGAACGATGGCCTGGGCCAGAACGGTCGCCGTCGTGGTGCCGTCGCCGGCGATGTCGTTGGTCTTCGAAGCAACTTCGCGGACCATCTGGGCGCCCATGTTCTCGAACTTGTCTTCAAGCTCGATTTCCTTGGCGACGGTAACGCCGTCCTTGGTGATGCGCGGGGCGCCGAACGACTTGTCGATGACGACGTTGCGGCCCTTCGGGCCGAGGGTCACCTTGACCGCGTCAGCGAGGATGTTGACGCCGCGCAGCATGCGCTCGCGGGCGTCACGGGAGAACTTTACTTCCTTGGCAGCCATTTTAAGCTCCTCGATGGGCCTTTAAGGCCCGAATTTCAGATTGGATGGTGCGAATGGGAACGGCGATTAGCCGATGATGCCCATGATGTCGGATTCCTTCATGATCAGAAGGTCTTCGCCATTGAGCTTCACTTCGGTGCCCGACCACTTGCCGAACAGAACGCGGTCGCCGGCCTTGACGTCCAGCGGGACCAGCTTGCCAGCTTCGTCGCGAGCGCCCGTGCCGACGGCGACGATTTCGCCTTCCTGCGGCTTTTCCTTGGCCGTATCGGGAATGATGATCCCGCCGGCGGTCTTGGATTCGGATTCAACCCGGCGAACGACCACGCGGTCATGAAGCGGGCGGAACTTCGACTGTGCCATTTGAACTTCCTCGGTGAACTGTTGAGAACCCTCGGTCCGGTCGAGCCGGACTTGGTTAGCACTCACTTCAGGCGAGTGCTAACGTGCCGCTGAAATAGTAGTTCACCCATATACTGTCAAGGGAACGACAATGGCGTGACGGCAGGAAAATGTGGGCGATTATGCCCGCGCCTTGGCGATTGCCTGGCGGAAGTCGTCCGCCGTCATGCCGCGCTTGTAGAGCGCATTTCCGATGAGAAATCCAGGTGTCCCCCGGAGTGCGAAGGCACTGGCCTGTGCATCGGTGCGGGAGAGCAACTGGGCCAGCCTGTCGCCCTGTGCGTCGAGGTGCTGTCGCGCCAGCTTCACATCGACGCCCGCCTCGCCGAGAAGGTCGGCCGTTCGGCGGAAGGTTAGGCGGTCGTGGTTGGCCATCAGTCCGTGGACCGCGTCGGCATAGCGCCCCTGGCCGTTGGCCGCGAGGGTAAGAAGGGCCGCGTTGCGCGATACTTCGCCGAATATAGGCCAGTCGCGCAGGACGAGGCGGATGCCCGTGTCCTCCTTCATCACCTCCGACAATTGGTGGAAGCTCAGCTTGCAGTAAGGGCACTGGTAGTCGGTGAACTCGACGATGGTCACATCGCCGTCCGCATTGCCCAGCGCGGGCAACTCGGGATCGCGGGCAACTTCGTCGACGGTTGGCATTATCGCCGTCCAGCCGGGACGTGCCACCGCAAGCGCACCCATGCCGACGGCGGCCTGCAGCACCAGTCTGCGGCTCATGGGGCGGCGAGGGAGGGGCGTTTCGTCTGACATGGGCAGCCTTTCAGCGATTCTCGGCGGTGGTGCTTAACGCTGCCTTAATCGCCCTGGATTGGCGCGACAATGTGATCTGCCTGGTTATGCCGCACTGCAAAAAAAGCCTTGAATGGTGAGCATGCTTATAATATATGCGGCTCATGAATAACGAAGGTGTAGATAGGTTGGGTTTCCTGATCCACGACGCGGCCAGGTTGATGCGGCGCACGTTTGAGCAGCGCGGCAGCGAATATGGCCTGTCGGCGGCGCAATGGCGGCTGTTGGTTCGGCTCATCAAGGAGGAGGGCGTGGCGCAGGCGCGTCTCGCCGAGCTTCTTGAAATTGAACCGATCAGCGTGTCGCGATTGTTGGATCGGATGGAAGAGGCCGGCTGGGTCGAACGTCGCCAGGGAACGAGCGACCGGCGCGTGCGCATGGTCTTCCCGACCGACAAGACCCGTGATGTCTTCACCAAGATCAAGGCCGTAGCCGGAGATGTTTATGAGCGTGCGCTCACTGGACTGACGCCGGACGAACGGCAGGCAACGATCCACGGCCTGCGTGTGATCGTCGACAACCTTTCCGCGGGTGACACCGCCGAGCCGAACTGTTTGAAAGAGGCAATGAAATGAACGCGGTGGCGAAAGTGAACGAGAACAGCGAGAAGGTCGAACTCGAGACCCCTGCCAGCCAGCCACAGCCGGTACCTGCGGCCAAGCCCGCGCCCAAAAGGCGCGGCCGCTTCGTGCTGATGGCTGCCTTGCCCGTGGCGCTGGTTGTTGGCGGTGGTTATTATTGGGTGACAGGCGGCCGCTACGAAGAGACCGAAAACGCCAATCTGCGCCAGGCCAGGGTGAGCATCGCTTCCGAAACGCCGGGGCGCATCACCAAGGTGGCGGTCGCGGACAACACGCTGGTCAAGGCCGGCGACGTGCTGTTCGAGGTCGATCCCGAGCCATATCGTATCGCTCTGGCCCAGGCCGATGCGGCGTTGGCCACATCGCGCCTCAATGTCGAGCAGTTGCGCGCCGCCTACAGCCAGGCGGTCGCCCAGGAGCGGGTCGCGGCATCCGGGCTCGAATATGCCCAGTCGCAGTTCGATCGCAGTGACGATCTGGTCACCAAGGGCGTCAACACCAAGTCGTCGCTCGACGAAGCCCGCATGGATCTCGACAAGGCCAGGCAGCTGCATGGCGTGGCCGCTCAGGGCATCGTCAGCGCGAAGGCCGCGCTCGGCGGCAATCCCGACATTGCGACCGACCAGCATCCGACGGTCCTGTCGGCGCAGGCAATGCGCGACAAGGCTGCGTTCAACCTGGCGCAGACCACGGTTCGTGCACCGGCCGACGGCGTCGTTTCGCAGGCCGCATCGTTCAAGGTCGGCCAGTTCGTTGGCACCGGCACCGCGCTGTTCAGCCTGGTGGAAACCGATGACTCGTGGGTCGAGGCGAATTTCAAGGAAACGCAACTGACCCACATCAAGCCGGGCCAGGAAGCCGAGATCGTGCTCGACACCTATCCGGACCGCACCTTCCGCGGCACGGTCGAGGCGATCGGCGCCGGCACCGGCGCTGAGTTCTCGCTGCTGCCTGCACAGAACGCTACCGGCAACTGGGTCAAGGTCACCCAGCGCATTCCGGTTCGCATCAAGCTCGACGATGCCGCCGCCGAACTGGCGATGCGCACCGGCATGAGCGCAACCGTAACCATCGACACTGGCGTTTCGCGTGGATTTGGTTCGGTTTTCGGCCACGCCGTGGCCGCTGAGTAAGAGCGCAAGCCCTCCAGCTCGCGCGTGTTTTCCTGACGGTCCGGCCGCTTGCGGCCGAACCGTGCAGGGCATATCTCCGGTCGCCGCCTGACGACCAGACAATGGTCTTTCAAGGTCGCTCCCATGAGCCAGTCAGCTGAAAAGTCACTCACCGATGTGCCGCACCGCGGCCTGATCACCATCTCCATCATGCTGGCGACGGTGATGCAGGTGCTCGACACCACCATTGCCAACGTTGCCTTGCCGTCGATGGTGGGTGATCTCGGCGCCTCCCAGGACACCATCAACTGGGTCCTGACGTCCTATATCGTCGCCGCCGCCATCATGACGCCGCTGACCGGCTGGATGGCCGACCGGCTCGGCGCAAAGCAGCTGTTCCTGACCTCGGTGGTCGGCTTCACCGTTGCCTCGATGCTCTGCGGAATATCATGGAACCTCGAGTCCATGGTGCTGTTCCGCCTGCTGCAGGGCGTGTTCGGCGCGGCCATCGTGCCGCTGAGCCAGACCTTCCTCCTGAACATCAACCCCAAGGAGCGCCACGGCCAGGCCATGGCGCTGTGGGGCGCCGGCATCATGGTTGGTCCGATCATCGGTCCGACGCTCGGCGGCTGGCTGACCGAGAGCTTCAACTGGCGTTGGGTGTTCTTCATCAACCTGCCTGTCGGCATTGCAGCCTTCCTCGGCTCGGCGGCCTTCCTGCCTGCGGTCGCCAAACGGTTGCGCGGGTTCGATTTCTTCGGCTTCGCCATGCTGTCGCTTGGCGTCGGTGCGCTGCAACTGATGCTCGATCGCGGTGGCGAGGTCGACTGGTTCTCGTCAGCGGAGATATGGATCGAACTCGGCCTGTCGATCACCGGATTCTGGGTCTTTGCGGTCCACATGATGACCTCGCGCAACACCTTCATCGATCCCAGGATCTTCACCGACCGCAACTTCGTGACCGGCCTGGTCTTCATCTTCGTGATCGGCGTGATCCTTCTGGCCAGCATGGCGCTGTTGCCGCCGATGCTGTCGCGCATATACGGCTATCCGACCATCACCACCGGCCTGGTGATGGCGCCGCGCGGTGTCGGCACCATGATCTCGATGCTGCTTGTCGGCCGGCTGATCCGCCTCATCGACGCCCGTGTCTTGGTGGTCACCGGCCTCGTCTTCACGGCGACGTCGCTTTATTACATGACGGGTTTCACGCCGCAGATGGACGACTACCTGATCATCTGGACCGGGGTCCTCCAGGGGCTCGGGCTCGGACTGGTATTCGTGCCGCTGTCGACGATCTCGTTTGCGACGCTTGCGCCGCAATACCGCACCGACGCCGCGAGCCTGTTCAGCCTCGTGCGCAACATCGGCTCGTCGATCGGCATTTCCATCGTCTCGGTGGTTTTGACCCGCAACATCCAGATCAATCATGCCGAGCTGTCGACGAACATCACGCCCTACAATCCGAACCTCGCGGCGCTGTCGCCCGGAGCCGCCGCCGGCGACCCGACGGCGCTGACCCAGATCGACGGGCTGGTCAACGTGCAGTCGCTGATGATCTCCTACATCGACGACTTCAAGCTGATGATGATCGTCACACTGTGCGCCATTCCTCTCGCTCTGCTCTTGCGCAAGCCCAGGGCGCAAGTGTCAGGCGGCGCGCCTGCCGTGCATATGGATTGAGGACGGCAGCAGGAAGAAGCGAGGCCGCTGCCGCGGAAACGGCGGCGGCCGTGTGATTGCAGGAGCTGGCGTCAGCTGACGATGCGCAGGTTGGAAAGTTCGTCGGCGATTTCCTTGAACACCTGCATCAGGTTGGCGCCGGTGGCGTTCCAGAACAGCTTCTTGCCAACCGTTGTCCGGGAATAGGACGAACAGCTTTTCAGCGCTTCGATCGCCTTCTTCTCGTCATCCTTGCTCGGGCTCAGATCGAGCGCCACAGTCATGACGATGACGCTGTCGTTGCCTGCACCTTGTTCATTGCGCGCCTTCGGGCCTTTTGCGTTCGCGCAGACCGCCTGCATTTGCTCGTCCATGGCCGCCTGGTAATTGGAGGCGGTGTAGTTGGTCTTGCCGACAGACGAACTGGTCCCCAAGAACATCCTTGTGACACCGGTCCCATCGTAGCTCTGTCCGGTGTAGCCATAGGCTGCGTAAGTTGACCTGTTCTTGGCGTAACCTGCGTCCGTGTTGCCCAGGTCGGTGTATGTGTTGGCGCCATCCGTCAGGACGATGACGACTTTGTCGTTGCCGCGTTCGCCGTCCTTCCGCCCGTTGGTGAAAGGCGGCCCGCTGGAAACGACCCGCCAACCCCAGGCGGTGCCTTCAGGAACATTTGTGTTTCCACTCGGGGCCATGTCGTCAATGGCGGCCTTGATCGCCGATCTGCCCTCCTGGACGCTGACATCCGCAAGCGGCGTGATTGGATTTGTGGTGCAGGAAAGGTTCGGCCCGGCGCCCGATCCGGCCGGCGAGGCATCGTAGGGCTTGACGCGGAAATATTTTCTCACGTCGCGCTGGCGCGAGGTGGCGTCGGAATCTTCCCAATCCGCCCACCAGTTATTGGAGTAGTCGAAACTGTCTCCATTCAGGTCGTAGATATTGTCGTTGTCCAGGTCGCGCCAAAGATGCTTGGCTTCGTCAGGCGCGAACATTGGCACGAACAGGGTTGCCGGCTCGGTCTTCGAAGCTGGTGCGTCATTGTTGTTGTAGGGCGCTGGCCTGGCTTCCACGCAACCCTGCCAACTGGTGTACTGGGCGATTGTGTATTCGTAGTCCGGCTCGTAGGTGTAGCTGTCGCACTTGCTGCTGGATTTCTTGCAGACACGGCGCTTGGTATTCGGGATTTCTTCACGGTCGGTCTGCGCGACCATGTCCTGATAGAGGCTAAAGCGGGTGAGCGGTTGGCCAACCGTATCGCCCCAACCGGTACCCCGCTTGCGCCAGGTGCCGCCCGAGAACTCGGCGTATCTGTTGCCGAGCAACGGAGCATTTGCCGCCGTCATTTTCGACCAATCGAAATTCTCATGGTGGATAGGGGACAGCCCCTCCGTGTCCAGCCAGGATTGGTCGTCGGTGTCAGGAGCGACGTTGACGGCCGCAGCAAATGGCACGAGGCCGAAGCGCACCGGCTCATTTATCTGTTTCATCGCGGCGGCTTGATCCGCCATCTTGTCCACGAGCTGCTTGGAGGCGGCCTTCAGCAGGTCGATGCGCTTTTGCCCTGTGCCGGAACCCAGATAGGCCATGGAGCCTGAGTTATCGAGCACAAGTGCGACTTCGAGCGTGTTCTTGAGGCGGACCTCGGAAATGACGTGGAAGCTAAGATCTACGTCTTTGCTCGACTGGTTGAGCAAAGCCGCGGCAACCGGCAGAAACATCGGTTTGTATTTCAGGTTGGTTTCCAGCTTCAGCGTGCCGCCGCCAAAATTGTTGGCCGGAAACGTCACCGTAAGCGGTGCATTCGCCGGACTGACAGGTCCCAGATTGGCCTTGAAGAAATCTTCGGCGAAACGCTTGAGCGTCGGTTCGTCCGACGTGCCCTGCAGCATCTGGCGTGCGACCGCCATGTTCGCTGCGTCCAGGGCGTTCCGCGTTGCCTCGCGCTGCCGCGACACTTCGGCGTAATCGACCGCCAGCGCAAGCGCGCCCATGATGGGCACCATCGCGATTACCGCCAGGACTGCATAGTTGCCTCGGGTGTCCCTCAGGAAATTGCGGATCATGTGATGATGCCCCCAGCGCAATCTGGCAACGATCTCACAAACATTTAAATTTCGAGTTCCTGAAATAACGAGAACTCTCGCTCGCCATTTAGTGGGACGGTAACCAAATCGCCCACTTGCCATGGGCGGACGAACGAGCCGCGGAATGCGCTGGCCGCATATCGGTGGCCGAAAGGTCGTGACAGGCGAGGCGGGTTCGGATAATTCCGGACTGCTCGGCCGCCCGGCCGGATTTTCCCCTGTGGGATCGATCTGAGGATGAACAATGGCGGGCTTGCCCCAATCAATCGCGTCGCTTGAAGCGCTTACCGGTCGCTACAAGGCGCTGCTTTGCGATGTCTGGGGCGTCATTCACAACGGCGTCAGCGCTTTTCCTGAAGCCGCAGCCGCACTTGCGGCCGCGCGCGACAAGGGCGTCGCCGTGGTTCTCATCACCAATGCGCCGCGTCCGCGCGAGGGCGTCATCGCCCAGTTGGCGACCTTGGGCGTTCCGGCCACGGCCTGGGACAGGGTCGTCACCTCAGGCGACGTCACCCGCGATCTGATCCGCTCTGGCCCGCGACGCATCTTCCACGTCGGCCCCGAGCGCGACTATCCGATATATGACGGTCTCGACATCGACTTGGTCGAGGAGTTCGAGGCCTCTTGCGTGGTCTGCACCGGGCTGTTTGACGACGAGACGGAAACGCCCGCCGACTACGCCGAGATGCTGCGGCGGCTGCGCGCGCGAAATCTGCCGTTCATTTGCGCCAACCCCGATATCGTTGTCGAACGCGGACACGAGATGATCTGGTGCGCCGGCGCGCTGGCGCGTGACTACGGATTGCTCGGCGGCCGCACGCTTGTCTCCGGCAAGCCGCACAGGCCGATCTACGAGGCGGCGCTGGCAGCGGCGTCGGAGGTGCTTGGTCACGATGTCGCCAGGGCTGATGCGCTTGCCATCGGCGACGGCATGTTCACCGACGTGAAGGGCGCCGCCGACAATGGCATTGACGTGCTCTATGTGTCGGGCGGCATCCATGCCCGCGACTACGGCGAAGCGCATGCGCCCGATCCGCACAGGCTGGCGGCGTTTCTCGAAAAGCACGGCTATTCGCCGGTCGCCACCATTCCGAGGCTTCGGTAGTCGTCGCCATGCAAAAGGCATTTCTTCGCGTCTCGGGTGGGGAAACGGTTCCGGAACGGTTGCGTGGCGGCGTCGTGGCCATCGGCAATTTCGACGGCATCCATCGCGGCCATCTGTCGGTGCTGGAACGCGCACTGGAAGAGGCGCGCCGCCTGGGCGTGCCGGCGCTCGTGCTGACCTTCGAGCCGCACCCGCGCAAGGTTTTTCAGCCGGATGTACCGCTCTTCGTGCTCACGCCGCCGCATGTCAAAGCGCGATTGATCGAAGCGCTCGGTTTCGACGGTGTGATCGAGATCCCCTTCACGCGTGAGTTTGCCAGTCTTTCGGCCGAGGATTTCGTCACCGGCGTCCTCGAGCGCCGCCTCGGCATCAGCCATGCCGTGACCGGCTTCGACTTCCACTTTGGCAAGAACCGCCAGGGCGGGCCGGCATTCCTCATGGCTGCCGGCGAGCGGCTCGGTTTTGGCGTCACGCTGGTCGACGCCTTCCGCGACGAGGGCGCCGAGATCGTCTCGTCGAGCCGTATCCGCTTGCTGCTCGCCGAAGGCGAGGCGGCGGAGGCAGCCGGCCTGCTCGGTTATCGCTATACGGTCGAGGCAGAAGTGGTCGGCGGCGCCAAGCTTGGCCGCACGCTCGGCTTTCCTACCGCCAACATGCGGCTGTCGCCCGAAGCCGCACTGAAGGAGGGGATTTATGCTGTTCGATTCCGTCGTGCCGATGGCACCTTGCACGACGGTGTCGCAAGTTTCGGCCGCCGGCCGACTGTCGACGACAATGGTGCGCCGTTGCTCGAAACCTTCGTCTTCGACTTTACCGGCGACCTCTATGGCGAAATCGCCTCGGTGTCGTTCTTCGGCTATTTGCGCGGCGAAGTGAAGTTCGAAGGCCTCGATGCGCTGGTCGTCCAGATGAAGCGCGACGAAGAGGAGGCCAGGGCGCTGCTTTCGGGCGTGCGCCCGCTTTCCCAACTGGATCAGGCCGTCGCCTTCTAGCTCGATACCGGATACGCCGCGCCCAAATGCGCGGCGTGTCCATTCCGTCCCTGCCTGCAGATCAAGCCCGCTTCAGGCCGAAGCCGAAGGCGATGTTGGCAACGCCCTGGGAGATCAGGTCGATCGCCAGGAACAGGCCGAGGATCCACAGGCTGTTGACCGGCCAGCCGCTGGAGATGATCAGGCCGGCGATCACGGTGATCACGCCGCCTGCGACAACCCAGCCCCAGCCCTGAAGTCCCTTGCCGGTGAAGCCGACCCAGATGCGTAGCAAGCCCGAGGCTATCAGGGCGATGGCCAGGAACAGCGTCATGATGCCTGCCGCCAGCATCGGGTTGGCGAAGGCCAGGTAGCCAGCCACCAGGTACAAGATGCCGCTGAGCAGCCACCAGAAGAAGGTGCCCCAGCTTTTCACGCCGAATGCGTGGATGATCTCGACGATGCCGCCGACGATCATCATCGCGCCGACGAAGAACACCGACGCCGCCGTGGCAACCAGAAGGTTGCCAGCGGCGATAACGCCAAGTGCCAAGAGGGCGATGCCCAGGAATACGAACCAACCCCACTTGGAACGCAGCGCGGCGACGTCTCCGGCGGGCAGTTGATCGGAAATTGCCATGTTTCCCTTCTCCTTGATATTGCTGACGATAAAGGCGTGGCTTTGTGCCAGTGCCGACGCTAGCCCTGTCAGGAGAGTCCGTCCAGTGCTCTCAACTTGTGGTCGTCAACAAAGACATTTCCGATTTAATTCAAATTTTACCGAACTCGCAGCAAATCCAAGCTGTGCCGGCGAGTGATTTTTGTGTACGTGGGGAAATGATGTTGTTTTTCGGTCGATATTCTGTAGCGGCTGCTACCCTCGTGCTTGTGGCTAGCCCGGCAATGGCCGGCGACGGCGCATTTGGCTGGATCAAGGGCGACTGGTACCTGACGCTCGGCGCGACCGGCATGGTCGGTCCGAGCTTCGAGGGTTCCAAGAAATTCATGTTCAGCGCCCAGCCGATCATCTCGCTCGGCAAGGCCGGCAATGACACCCGCTTCTCATCCCGCAATGACAACATCTCCCTGGCGCTGATCGACGACGGCGTGGTCAGGGCAGGTGCCACCGGCAAGATCATCTTTGGCCGTGACGCCGAAGACGAGCTGGAAGGCCTGCACGATGTCCGTTGGGGCGGTGAGGTCGGCGGCTTCTTCGAATTCTATCCCACCGACTGGATGCGCGCGCGCGCCGAGGTCCGTCATGGTATCAGGTCGCATAGCGGTCTTGTCGCCGACATCGCCGTCGATGCGTTCCATGACGTCACGCCAGCCATTCGCGTGTCCGGCGGCCCCCGCGTTTCCTTTGCGACGGACGACTATTTCGACACCTACTATGGCGTGAATGCACAGGAATCCGCTGCTTCTGGTCTTAGCCAGTATGATCCGGGCGGCGGCGTCAAATCGGCCGGCATCGGCGGCGCGATCACCTGGAAGGCAACGGACAATGTCACCGCCAGCCTGTTCACGGAATACTCCAGGCTGATGGGGCCGGCGGCCGATTCCTCGATCGTCAAGGAGCGCGGCTCGCGCGATCAGCTGACGGTTGGCGTGTCGACCAGCTACCGCTTCGACTTCAACCTTTGATCCCGATTGAATTAGGCGCTTTATTCCGCGCTCCGGCTCCGCTAAAAGCGCGGCCATGAGATTTTTCGCGCCCGTCTTCGCGACCGCAATACGAATTACAGGCCCGGCCTTCCGGGCGGCCTGAGGCTGTCCGCAAGTCCGGGAGTTTCTGCCTGCGCGCTTTCAGGCGCTTTTCCACATCACGACAGTTGAACGCCCGTGGCAGCTTTGCCGGGCAAGATGGCAAGACAGATGACCGATACGTCCGCAAAGATCGACTATTCCAAGACCTTATATCTGCCGCAGACCGAGTTTCCGATGCGCGCCGGCCTGCCCGAGAAGGAGCCGGTGACGGTTGCCCGCTGGCAGAAGATGGACCTCTACAAGCGCCTGCGCGAAAGCGCCGCCGGCCGCGAGAAATACGTGCTCCACGACGGCCCGCCCTATGCCAACGGCAACATCCACATCGGCCATGCGCTGAACAAGATCCTCAAGGACGTCATCACCCGTTCGTTTCAGATGCGCGGCTATGACTCCAACTACGTGCCGGGCTGGGACTGCCACGGTCTGCCGATCGAATGGAAGATCGAGGAGAAGTATCGCGCCGCCGGCCAGAACAAGGACGAGGTGCCGATCAACGAGTTCCGTAAGGAATGCCGCGAGTTCGCCGCCGGCTGGATCAAGGTCCAGGGCGAGGAGTTCCAGCGTCTCGGCGTCGTCGGCGATTTCAAGAACCCCTATACGACCATGGCGTTCCACGCCGAGGCGCGCATCGCCGGCGAATTGCTGAAATTCGCGAAGTCGGGCCAGCTCTATCGCGGCTCGAAGCCGGTCATGTGGTCGGTGGTCGAGCGCACAGCACTTGCCGAAGCCGAGGTCGAGTACCAGGACTACGAGAGCGACACGATCTGGGTGAAGTTCCCAGTGGCGAGCGCAGATAACTCGCTACGTCCGTCAGAGTTCCATAAGGAATTCGATAGGAATATTCGTCGGACCGACGTTGATGCCAGTGACGTCAGCGATCTGGTGGTCGATGGAGAGAGCTTGGCCGGCGCCCATGTCGTGATCTGGACGACGACGCCGTGGACCATTCCCGGCAACCGGGCAGTCAACTATTCGCCGCGCATTGCTTATGGCCTCTATGAGGTGATGGCCGCTGAGAACGATTTCGGACCACAGCCGGGCGAGAAGCTGATCTTTGCCGCGGCTCTTGCCGAAGATGCTGCGACCAAAGCCAAGATCACGTTGAATCTGATCCGCAGCGTTTCCGGCGAAGAGCTTGGAAAGCTTGTGTTATCGCATCCGTTGAAAGGTTTTGGCGGCGGCTATGAGTTCCCCGTGCCGATGCTCGCTGGCGACCATGTCACCGACGACGCCGGTACCGGTTTCGTGCACACGGCTCCCGGCCATGGTCGCGAGGATTTTGATGCCTGGATGGATGCGAGTGCCGCGTTGCACAGGCGCGGCATCGACACCTCGATCCCCTTCACCGTCGACGATGCCGGCTTCCTGACCAAGGACGCGCCGGGCTTCGGTCCCGATCGCGAAGGCGGCGCAGCCCGCGTCATCGACGACCACGGCAAGAAGGGCGACGCCAACAAGGCCGTCATCGACGAACTGATCAAGCGCAACGCCCTGTTCGCCCGCGGTCGCCTAAAGCACAGCTATCCGCACAGCTGGCGCTCGAAGAAGCCGATCATTTTCCGCAACACGCCGCAGTGGTTCGTCCACATGGACAAGGAACTCGGCGACGGCACGACCCTGCGCAGCCGCGCGCTGCAGGCCATCGACGACACGCGTTTCGTACCCGCCGCCGGCCAGACCCGCCTGCGCGCGATGATCGAGGATCGCCCCGACTGGGTGCTGTCGCGCCAGCGCGCCTGGGGCGTGCCGATCGCCATCTTCGCCGACCCCGACGGCAACGTGCTGATCGACGAAGCGGTCAACGCCCGCATCGTCGATGCCTTCGAAAAGGAAGGCGCCGACGCCTGGTTCGCCGAAGGTGCACGCGAGCGTTTCCTGGGTAACCGCGCTGGCGAGCCGTGGACACAGGTCATGGACATCCTCGACGTCTGGTTCGACTCGGGCTCGACCCATGCCTTCACGCTCGAGGACCGTCCGGACCTCAAGTGGCCGGCTGACGTCTACCTCGAAGGCTCCGACCAGCATCGCGGCTGGTTCCACTCGTCACTGCTCGAAAGCTGCGGCACACGCGGCCGCGCGCCTTACAATGCGGTCGTCACCCATGGCTTCACCATGGACGAGGAAGGCCGCAAGATGTCCAAGTCGCTCGGCAACACGGTCGTTCCGCAGGACGTCATGAAGCAGTCGGGCGCCGATATCCTGCGGCTGTGGGTCATGACCACCGACTATTGGGAAGACCAGCGCCTCGGCAAGAACGTGCTGCAGACCAACATCGACGCCTACCGCAAGCTGCGCAACACCATCCGCTGGATGCTCGGCACGCTCGCCCATGACGACGGCGAGCAGGTGGCGCTTGCCGAGATGCCGGAACTGGAGCGGCTGATGCTGCACCGGCTCTCCGAACTCGATGCGCTGGTCCGTAAGGGCTACGACGAGTTCGAGTTCAAGCGCATCACCCGCGCGCTGATCGACTTCATGGTCGTCGAGCTCTCGGCCTTCTACTTCGACATCCGCAAGGACGTGCTTTACTGCGACGCGCCGTCGAGCACCCGCCGCAAGGCCGCCGTCCACGTCGTGCGCGAACTGTTCGACTGCCTGGTCAAGTGGCTGGCGCCAATGCTGCCCTTCACCACCGAAGAGGCATGGCTCGAGCGCAACCCCGAGGCTGTCTCGGTTCATCTCGAGCAGTTCCCAGGGGTGCCGGCCGCCTGGCGCGACGAGGCGCTGGCCGAGAAATGGCGCAAGGTTCGCCAGGTGCGCAGCGTGGTGACGGGGGCTCTGGAGCTGGAACGGGCCAAGAAGACCATCGGTTCGTCGCTGGAAGCAGTGCCGGTCGTCTACATGACCGACGCCGTGCTCGAGGCAGCTCTCGATGGCATCGACCTGGCCGAGATCAGCATCACCAGCGATCTCGTCATCTCGCACGGCGACGTGCCGGCCGCTGCCTTCGCTCTCCGCGAGGTTCCGGGTGTCGCCGTCGTCGTCGAAAAGGCGGAGGACCGCGGTCTGGTCAAGTGCGCGCGGTCCTGGCGCTACACCGCCGATGTCGGGTCTGACGCGGCTTTCGCCGACGTCTCGGCCCGCGATGCGGCGACGCTGCATGAATTGCAGGCGCTTGGCCGCATTTGACGGGTGACTGAAATGCAACGACCGGACGGCGACAGTCCTCCGGTCGTTGCCCTTGACGGCTCGTTAAGGTAAAAGCGCAAATCTTCGGCAGACATTATGTCGCCGGATTTCCGTCGGATGAGCAACACGGATCGGGGCCCGGCTCAAAACCGGCATCTAGCGAGAGGCGTTCGAGTGAAAATTCTTGGCATGACGGACCGCATCAGCGCGCGCGCAGCTATGTATGCATCGCTCGCCGTTTCCGGCCTCGCGCTGACGGGCTGCATGAGCGCGCCCACCTACGGCACTGACAAGTCTGCGACCGAGCAGCTTGCCACCGACTTGACCAACGTCATGTCGTTGAAGCCGAAGACCAACAACATCGACTACAAGCCGCGGCCGGAACTGGTGAAGCCCAAGGCTGGCCAGGCCGCCGCGCTGCCCGCGCCGCAGGACAACATCGTGCAGACCGCGAGCGCGGACTGGCCCGAATCGCCCGAGGCGCGCCGTGCCCGCATTCGCGACGACGCGACCAAGAATCGCGACAATCCGAACTTCGAGCCGCAGGTCGTCAATGACATGTCCGCGCTCAACGGACCGGACATGAGCAAGTGGACGCCTGCGCAGCGCAAGGCCGAGATCGAACGCCGCCTGCGCGAGAACAAGCAGGGCAGCATCACGAGCCGCAAGTATTTGAGCGAGCCGCCGCTCGCCTATCGCCAGGCTGCCACCAGCGCGGCCCAGGACGAACTCGGCGAAGACGAGATCAAGAAGGAACGCCGCAAGAAGAAGCTGGCCAAGAAGGGCAGCAGCTGGTGGCCATTCTGATCTAGGCCTGGTACGGCGCGGCTAGAGGTCACGCCGGTCCTTGAAGAAGCCCTTCAGTATTTCTGCTGACCGCGTTTCGCCTATTCCCGGATAGACGTCGGGCGCGTGATGGCAGGTCGGCGAGGCGAAGAAGCGCACACCGCTGACCACTGCGCCGCCCTTTTCATCGGCGGCGCCAAAATAAAGCCGCCGCAGCCGCGCGAATGAAATGGCCGCAGCGCACATCGTGCAGGGTTCCAGCGTGACATAAAGATCGTGGCCGGTGAGCCGCTCGGAGCCGAGTTTTTCGGATGCCTCGCGGATTGCCAGCACTTCGGCGTGGGCAGTGGCGTCGTTCAGTTCGCGGGTCCGGTTGCCGGCGCGGGCGATGATTTCGCCGCCGCTGACGATGACAGCGCCGATTGGAACCTCGCCGCGAGCGGCAGCGGCTTCGGCTTCGGCAAAGGCAAACGCCATGAAATCGGGCCGCTTCACGCCTTAACCATCCTGTTACCCCTCGCTAACCCCTGAGCTTCCTGTTATCTAGCCGCCGAAAAGGGCAAAGGCCACCATGGACGACGATCGAAAAAAATTCCGCAAGGGCGGATCCAAACCCGGCGGCGCGGGCAACCGCGACGCGGGAGCAAAGAAATTCGGCAAGCCGCGCGCCGATGGCGCAGGCAAGCCGTTTGCCAAGAAGCCGTATGCACCGCGCCCGGCCGCTGCCGGCGGCGGTGATCGTCCTGATCGTCCCAAACGCGATTTCGGCCCCCGCGACGACGCCCGGCCCGCAGGCGGCGAACGCACGTTCCACAAGGGATCGCGCCCTGAGGGCAAGCCCTATGAGAAGCGTGAAGGCGGCCGCTCGCTTGGCGGCGACAAGCCGTATCGCGCCCGTCCCGCCGAGGGCGGTGAGCGTCCGCATCGCGAATTCCGCCCACGTGATGGTGAAGCACGCCCTGCAAGTGGCGATCGGCCGTTCCGCCAGGGACCGCGCCCGGATGGCAAGCCGTTCGAGAAGCGCGAAGGCGGCCGCTCCTTTGGCGGCGAAAAGCCCTATCGCGCGCGTCCGGCCGAAGGCGGCGAACGTCGTGAATTCCGTCCGCGCGACGGCGAAGCCGGCGCCGAGGGCGGCGAGCGTCCGTTCCGCAAGGGACCGCGTCCAGAAGGCAAGCCATACGAAAAGCGCGAAGGCGGCCGCTCGTTTGGCGGCGACAAGCCCTATCGCGCACGTCCGGCCGAAGGCGGCGAGCGTCCTCATCGTGAGTTCCGCCCACGCGACGGCGAGGCACGGCCCGCAAGTGGCGACCGTCCGTTCCGTTCTGGCCCCCGTCCCGAAGGCGGCAGGCCTTACGAGAAGCGCGAAGGCGGCGAGGCGAGGGCGTTTCGTCCCCGTCCCGAAGGCGATCGTCGCCCCAGGGAAGAGGGCTTCAAGCCCCGCCCGCGCAGGACTGAAGAGGCTCCTGAGCCGGGCGAGCGTATCGCCAAGCGCCTGGCGCGTGCCGGCATCGCCTCGCGCCGCGACGCCGAGGAACTGATTGCGGCCGGCCGCGTCAAGGTCAACGGCAAGATCCTGTCTTCGCCGGCCTTCAACGTCATGGCCGATGACGTCATCCACCTCGACGGCATGGAAATTCCGCCGATCGAGCGCACCCGGCTGTTCCTGTTCCACAAGCCGGCGGGCGTGGTTACCACCAACCGCGATCCCGAGGGCCGCAAGACCGTTTTCGACGTTCTGCCTTCGGAACTGCCGCGCCTGATGACCATCGGCCGCCTCGACATCAACACCGAGGGCCTGCTGCTGCTGACCAACGATGGCGGACTGTCGCGCGTGCTCGAGTTGCCTGCCACCGGCTGGCTGCGCCGCTACCGCGTTCGCGTCCACGGCAAGGTCGAGCAGAAGGTGCTCGACGGCCTCAAGGACGGTATTGCCGTCGACGGCGTGTTCTACGGCGCCGTCGAGGCGACGCTCGATCGTGAGCAGGGCAGCAACGCCTGGATCACGATCGGCCTGCGCGAAGGCAAGAACCGCGAGGTCAAGAACATCCTCGGCGCGCTCGGCCTCGAGGTGAACCGCCTGATCCGCATTTCTTACGGACCGTTCCAGCTCGGCGAACTGCCCGAGGGACACGTCCAGGAAATCAAGGGCAAGATGCTGCGCGACCAGCTTGGCGAGCGGCTGATCGAGGAGTCCGGCGCCAATTTCGACGCCGACATCGTCAAGCCGTTCTCCAACAAGCCGACTCTGCGTCGCGAGGAACGCAGCGCAGAGGAAGCTCCCCGCGCCCCGCGTGCTGCGCGCCTCGACATCGGCGAGGGCGGCCTGATCAAGAACCGCAAGCGCGACCGCGAGCGTCATCGCGAGGACGTGCTTGGCCGCCTGTCGACCGAGCGTCCGAGCTTCGGCGACAAGCCCAGGTTCGGCGACAAGCCCAGGTTTGGCGACAAGCCTGGCTTTGGCGACAAGAAGTTCGGCGGCAAGAAGGGCGACGACCGCGAAAAGAAGCCGTTCGAAACCCCCGGCGCGCGCAAGGCCAATGTGTGGATGGCGCCGGGCGCTCGCCCGTTGAGCGAAAAGTCCAAGGCCGAAGCCGCTTCGCGGCCGCCTCGCGACAAGGCGCGCGCCGACAAGCCGCGTTTCGACAAGCCGAGGGGCGACCGTCCCGATGGTGGCGGACGTTCGGGCGGACCGCGCAAGGGCGGCCGTAGCTGATGCGGGTAGTCGGTGGGCAATTGCGTGGTCGTGCTCTGGCCACGCCGCGCGATCACGCGATCCGTCCGACCACCGACCGTACCCGCGAGGCGGTGTTCAACATGCTTGCCCACCGCTTCGGCGGCCGGCTTGAAGGCGCGCGTGTGCTCGACCTTTTCGCCGGCACAGGCGCTCTTGGCATCGAGGCGCTGTCGCGCGGCGCCGCCTATTGCGTCTTCATCGAGGAATCGGCCGAAGGCCGGGGCCTGATCCGCACCAATGTCGAGGCTTTCGGGCTGACCGGCCGGACCAAGATCTTCCGCCGCGACGCCACCGGCCTCGGCGATGCCGGCACGCTCGGGCCTTTCGGACTGGTCTTCGCCGACCCGCCCTATGGCAAGGGCCTTGGCGAACGCGCCCTGAAATCGGCGCGTGACGGCGGCTGGCTCGCGCCCGGTGCGCTTTGCGTTGTCGAAGAGACCGCGTCAGTTGCCTTCGAGCCGGGTCCGGGCTTTTCCGTCGTCGACGAACGGTCGTACGGCGAAACGGTAATCCGCTTTCTCGAGGCAGCCTGAATCGGCGCCACCGCCACTGCCTGATCGGCTCGTGGCTGTCGTCGAACGTCGCCTCGAAAAAAGGCGCTTCCAGCACCGCTTGAATGTACAGCGTTCCTGCGCCGAGTTGCGGAAGCCGTGCCGTTACCCCGTCGCGACGATTAGCGCTCTGCAGACAATGGAATATGCTTGCGTTCGCCTGACTTCAGCCGCGTTCTGCCCGCTACATTACGAACAATTCACTTCCTGCTGCTTCGTGCCCGGGCCTATAAGGCGGGCACGTACACATTCAGAGGCAGTCGATGATATTGGGATTCTTGCGGGCCAAAGGCTCGCTGCCGGCAGTGCTTGCTCTAGGCCTGGCCATCGCCGCGCCGGCCCTGGCCGAGGCGCCGCGCAAGGACTGGGCGGTCTCCAGCTTCACCCTCGACAATGGCATGCAGGTGGTGGTCATCCCCGATCATCGCGCGCCGATTGTCACCCACATGGTCTGGTACAAGGTCGGCAGCGCCGACGAACCGCCGGGCAAGTCGGGCATCGCCCACTTCTTCGAACACCTGATGTTCAAGGGCACCACCAACCACAAGGCTGGCGAGTTCGGCCAGAAGGTCGCCGAGATCGGCGGCTCCGAGAACGCCTTCACGACCTACGACTACACCGCCTACCACCAGACGGTTGCGCCCGAAGCGCTTGAAACCATGATGAGTTTCGAAGCCGACCGGATGCGCAACCTGGTTTTGACCGATGCCGTGATCGGTCCGGAGCGGGACGTCATTCTCGAGGAGCGCCGCTCGCGCATCGAAAACAACCCCGGCGCGCTGCTCAACGAAGAGGTCGATGCGACGCTCTACCAGAACCAGCCCTACCGCATCCCCGTGATCGGTTGGATGCAGGAAATCGAGCAGCTCAACCGCGTCGACGCGACCGAGTTCTACAATCGCTATTATGCGCCGAACAATGCGATCCTGGTGGTCGCCGGCGACGTCGAGCCGGAAGCCGTCAAGGCGATGGCCGAGAAGACCTATGGCAAGATCGCCCGCGGGCCTGATCTGCCGCCGCGGGTGCGGCCCAAGGAACCAGAGCAGAACACCAAGCGCACGGTCGAGCTGACCGACGAGCGCGTCAGCGTTCCGAGCTTCTCCAAGTCCTGGCTGGTGCCTTCATACCAGACCGCCAAGGACGGCGAGGCCGAAGCGCTCGACCTGCTCTCCGAAATCCTCGGGGGCGGCAACCGCAGCCGGCTCTATCAGGGGCTCGTCGTCAAGGACGGCATCGCGTCTTCGGCCGGCGCCTTCTTCGAAGGGACGATGGTCGACGACACGAGCTTCACCGTCTATGGCGGGCCGCGGGGCGAAGCCGGGCTGCAGCAGGTGGAAGAGGCGGTCGACGTCGAGATCCGCCGCATCATCAACGACGGCGTGACGCAGGACGAGCTCGACAAGGCCAAGGACCGTTTCGTCCGCTCGATGATCTTTGCCCGCGACAACCAGGCGAGCATGGCCAACATCTACGGCAGCACGCTGGCGACCGGCGGCTCGGTCGAGGACATCGCCCGGTGGCCGGACCGCATTCGCGCCGTGACGCCCGAGCAGATCAAGGCCGTTGCCGCCAAGTACCTCAATCCCGATCGTTCGGTGGCCGGCTACCTGCTTCCGGCAAAATCAGTCGAGAAGTGATCCGATGACCACATCCATGACAACCCGTTTCAGGCCGCTTGTGTCGGCGGCGACGCTGACGCTCGCCGTGCTGTGCATGCTCTTGCCGGCCGTGGTCGCCGCTCGCGCCGAGGTCAAGATCCAGGAGGTCAAGTCCGACAAGGGCGTCACCGCCTGGCTGGTCGAGGATTACTCCGTGCCGATCATCGCCATGCGTTTCCTGTTCGACGGCGGCAGCACGCAGGATCCGGCCGGCAAGGAAGGCCTCGCCAACCTGATGACCGGCCTGTTCGACGAGGGCGCCGGAGAACTCGACAGCGACGCCTTCCAGGTTCGGCTCGACGACGCTGGCGCCGAGATGCGCTTCAGCGAAGGCAATGACGGCATCGGCGGCTCGATGCGCATGCTGGCGGACCGCCAGGACGAAGCCTTCGAACTGCTCAAGCTGGCCGTTGAAAAGCCGCGCTTCGATCAGGCGCCCATCGACCGCATCCGTTCGCAGATCGTCAACGGCATCGTTGCCAACGCTCGCGATCCCCAGACCCAGGCCGCGCGCAAGTGGTCGGAAGCGATCTACGGCAACCACCCCTATGCCCGCCCCGACGAAGGCACCGAAAAGTCGCTGGCGACGATTACCGCCGACGATCTTCGGGCCTTCCACAAGGCGAACTTCGCCCGCGACAACCTGCATGTCGCCGTGGTCGGCGCGATCGATGCCGAGACCCTGAAGAAGCGTCTCGACCAGGTGTTCGGCGACTTGCCGGAAAAGTCGGACCTGCGCCCGGTCGAACGGGTCGAACCCAAGCTCGACCAGACCGTGCAGGTCGAATATCCATTGCCACAGACCTCGCTGCAGCTGATCTACCCCGGCGTGCCGCGCGATGCGCCCGATTTCCTCGCGGCCGCTCTGATGGAGCACATTCTGGGTGGCGGCACGTTCTCGTCGCGACTGTTCGAGGAAGTGCGTGAAAAGCGCGGCCTTGCCTACAATGTCAGCTCGGCGCTGGCCAACCAGGAGCATTCGTCGGCGCTGATCATCTCGACGGCAACCCGCTCCGACAGGGCCGGCGAAACGCTCGGCGTTATTCGCGACGTGGTGCGCAAGATGGCGGAGGAAGGGCCGACCGAGGCCGAGCTCGAGGCCGCCAAGAAGTACATGCTCGGCGCTTACGCCATCAACAATCTTGACTCTTCGGGAGCGATCGCTGCCACGCTCGTCGATCTTCAGACCGACGAACTGGGCATTGACTACATGCGGAAGCGTATCGATCTCATCAATGCCGTCACGCTCGACCAGGTCAAGGAAGTCGCCCGCAAGCTTTTGACGGCCGAGCCGGCGGTGATGATCCTTGGCCCGAAGCTGGCCGAGGGTTCGAAGGGGTGAGTGCGACCTTCGCACTCGCTCTCGGCGGCGGCGGCGCGCGCGGCCTTGCCCACATCCACGTCATCGAGGCGCTGGACGAATTGGGCATCAGGCCGGTGGCGATCGCCGGCTCCTCGATCGGTGCCATCATGGGCGCCGGCATGGCCGCCGGATTGAGCGGCAAGGAAATCCACGAGCATTCCCGCGCCGTACTCGGCCGGCCGGCCGAAGTGGCAAGCCGCATGTGGAAGGCGCGGCCTGGCACGCTTTCGGAAATGGTCGAAAGCGGCATCCGGGTGACCCAGTTCAATGTCGAACGCATTCTCAAGGCATTCCTGCCCGAGGCGCTTCCGGCGACGTTCGAAGAGCTGAAGACGCCACTCAAGGTCACGGCGACCGACTATTACGGCCATTGCCTGGCGGTGTTCGACAATGGCGAGCTGATATCGGCTTTGGCGGCGTCGGCGGCGATTCCCGCGGTGTTCAAGCCGGTGACGCGGGGCAATACGCTCTACATCGACGGCGGCATCTACAATCCGGTGCCGTTCGACCTGCTCGACGGCATGGCCGACTACACGATTGCCATCGATGTCGTTGGCGCACCTTTCGAAAATGAGCGCAAGCAGCCGAATTCCATCGACCTGATGTTCGGTGCGAGCCAGTTGATGATGCAATCGATCATCGCCAACAAGCTCGGGCAGAGCCAGCCGGACATCTTCCTGCGTCCGCCGGTGTCGCGCTTCCGCGCGCTGGACTTCCTCAAGATCGACCAGTTGATGGCTGAGACCGTGGCGATCAAGGACGAGCTCAAGCAAGCCGTCGACGAACTGTTGCAGTAGCAGCCGGGGCTACTACGGCAGGGTCGAGGCCTTGCCCGTTGAGAACGGCGATTGCGCTGCCGGAGGCGGGGCGGGGATTGGCACGTCCTCATGCAGCGGCTCACTGGCGATCGCCTTGACCACCCTGAAGCACACCACCATCGACACCACGCCGAACACCACCGCGCCCAGTCCCCAGCCGGCGATGACGCCGATGGCGCCCCAATAGTGCGCCCCGGCCCAGACGAAGGGAATGACGCCCAGTGTCGAGCGGCCCCAGTTGAACACCGTCGAATAGGTCGGATAGCCGAGATTGTTGAAGGCCGCGCTCGACACGAAGATCGCGCCGTTGAACAGGAAGCTACCGGCGGCGAAGTGGCAGAAGAAGACGATCAGTTCGCGCGAGATGCCTTGTGCGCCGAAGATGTTGGCGATCGGATTGGCAAAGATGGCCAGCAGCCCCCATACGACCAGCACGTAGCCGATGGTGAAGACCAGGCTATCGCGCATCGTCGTGGTCAGCCGATCGAACTTCCGAGCGCCGTAGTTTTGGCCGAGGATCGGCCCGACCGCTCCCGACAATGCGAAGATCACGCCGAACGCTACCGGCACAAGTCGGCCGATGATCGCCCAGCCTGCGACGGCCTGGTCGCCGAAGGCCGCGATTTGGATGGTGACGTAAGCATTGCCGACAGGCGTCGCCACCTGGGTCAGCATGGCCGGCACGCCGATGGCGAAGAACGGCCGTACCGCTTCGCGCAGGCCACTGACGTTGGGGAGGCGGATCAGCTTGTGCACGACATGTGCGCCGTGCAGGCCGATGAGCAGCATCACCGCGCGCGAAAGCACGGTGGCGATAGCTGCGCCGTCGAGCCCCAGGTCCAGCCCGAAGATCAGCAGCGGATCGAAGATAGCGGCGGCCACGCCGCTGCCCAGCGTCACATACATCGCCCGCTTGGCATCGCCGACGCCGCGCAGGATGCCGGTCGTGCACATGCCCAGCGCCATGATCGGAAACGACGGCAGCACCATCAACAAAAAGCGTGTGGACAGCTCAAGGGTGTCGCCGGTTGCGCCGAGCAGCGACAGCATCGGCCGCAGGAAGGGAAGCGTCGCCAACGTCACCAGCAAGGTGGCGAGCCCCATGAAGACCATCGATGCGCCACCCATTCTTGCTGCCTCCTCGCGCTCGTTGCGACCAAGGCGACGGGCGACGAGTGCGCTGCAGGCGATGGTGAAGCCGATCGAGATTGACACGGTGAAGAACAGCAGCGTCGAGGCAAAGCCGATCGCCGCCGCCAGTTCCTCGACGCCGAGCAGCGATATGTAGAACAGGTTGAGTGCGTCGACGATGAAGATGGCGATCAGGCCGATCGAGCCGGTGCCGGTCATCACGACGACGTGGCGCATGGTCGAGCCGGTGGTGAACTTCGCCGTCGATGCAGCCCTGGCCTGGTTGGACATGTCGAATTCCCGAAATGATTCGGCGCCGATGCGCGGATTCAAGGCTTTGGGGAAACGTCGGGCGCCCGCAACGGCGCACTTGACCCCAAGTCTCGCCGTTTGAACACGCACCCGCCCATTGCACAAGCGGGGTGGGGACAATAGATGGGTGGTATGGGCCGTGCCCCGACGCGGCAGCAACCGGAACACACCAATGAACGATACGAATGACGCCGCAAAACTGGCCGATCGCGTGGCGAGCCTGGTCGAAGCCGCAAGGAAGGCCGGGGCCGATGCTGCCGACGCGGTTGCGGTGCGAGGCCGTTCGGCAAGTGTCTCTGTCCGCCTCGGCAAGGTCGAAGGCACCGGCGCTTCCGAAAGCGAAGACGTGTCGCTGAGGGTGTTTGTCGGCCAGCGCGTGGCCAGTGTCTCCGCCACGGCGGCATCCGACCCGAAGGTTCTGGCCGAGCGCGCCGTCGCAATGGCGAAGGTATCTCCGGAGGATCCTTATCAGGGATTGGCTGACGCATCGCTGCTCGCCAGATCGCAGCGCGACCTCGATCTGTTCGACGATACCGTCGTATCCGCGCAACAGCTGAAGGAAGACGCCCTCGCCGCCGAAGAGGCAGCGCTTGCGGTCAAGGGCGTGACCAACTCATCCGGCGCCGGTGCAAGCGCCGGCCTGGGCGGTCTGGTGCTTGCCACCTCGCACGGTTTTGTCGGCCACTACGTCGGATCGCGCTTTTCGCGCTCGGCCAGCGTCATTGCCGGCGAGGGCACGGCGATGGAGCGCGACTACGAATATTCCTCACGCATCCATTTCGCCGATCTCGACGCGGCGGCGGACATTGGCCGCAAGGCCGGCGAACGCGCCGTCAAGCGGCTGAACGCGCGCAAGGCGGCGACCGGCCCCGTCGACGTGATCTTCGATCCCCGTGTTGCGCGCGGTATCGCCGGACATCTCGCCGGCGCCATCAATGGCGCTTCGGTCGCTCGCAAGACCAGCTTCCTGCGCGACATGATGGGCAAGCAGGTGGCATCGGCGGCAATCACCGCCATCGACGAGCCTCTGAAGCGCCGTGGCCAGGCATCGCGTCCGTTCGACGGCGAGGGTGTCGAGGGCGCGACGCTGAAGATGGTCGAGAACGGCGTTCTCAACCACTGGTTCCTGTCGACATCAGCGGCCCGCGAACTCGGGCTCGTCACCAACGGGCGCGGTGCGCGCGGCGGATCCTCGGTGTCGCCTACGTCGACGAATTTCTCCATCGAGGCGGGCGACAAGTCGCCGGAAGAGCTCATTCGTTCGCTGAAAAGCGGCTTCTACGTAACCGAGGTGTTCGGCCAGGGCGTCGACATGGTGACGGGCGAATACAGTCGCGGCGCATCGGGCTTCTGGATCGACGATGGCGAACTCGCCTGGGCAGTATCGGAGGTGACCATCGCCTCCAATCTCAAGGACATGTTCCTGCGCATGGTTCCGGCCAGCGATCTCGACCGCAACTACGGTACCGCGGCCCCCACCTTGCTCATCGAAGGCATGACCCTTGCCGGGAACTGATCTAGCCGACAAAGAAGGCGTTATGGCCGATCTCGAACTGCTTCGTCAGGCCGCTGCCGAAGCCGGGCGTATCGCCATGGGCTATTTCCGCCAGAGCCCGGAAGTCTGGTTCAAGACCGGCGATTCGCCGGTCAGCGAAGCCGACTACGCCGCCGACCGGTATCTGCGCGAGACGCTGCTTGCCGCCCGTCCAGACTATGGCTGGCTGTCGGAGGAAACCGCCGACAATCGCGACCGGCTCTCGGCGCCCCGCACGTTTGTCGTCGATCCGATCGATGGCACCCGCGGTTTCGTCGAAGGCCGCACCGCCTGGTGCGTCAGCGTCGCCGTGGTTCAAGATGGCCGTTCCCTTGCCGGCGTGCTCGAATGTCCCGCCCGTGCCGAGACATACTGGGCTACCGCAGATGGAGGGGCCTTCCTCAATGGCGCTCCGATCAGGCTGAAGGCCGGGGGCGAGCGATTGCGCATTGCCGGACCGAAACCGATGATAGACAAGCTGCCCGAGGAATGGCAGGCAAGGCTCGAGCGCGAAGCATACATTCCATCGCTGGCCTACCGCATCGCGATGATCGCAAGCGGCGCGCTCGACGCGAGTTTCGTCAAGCCGAGCGCGCATGACTGGGATATCGCGGCGGCCGAGCTTATATTGTCCGAGGCTGGCGGGCAGTTGCTCGACGGGCGCGGCCGCAGGCCTGCATTCGCCGGCGCGAACATAGTCCACGGGGCGCTGATGGCCGGCAGCGGTGAGCTGTTGCAGGCCATGGCGGCGGTGCTCGAAAGGCTCGACAGCCGATAGCGCTGGAGCCTGTTCCAAAACGGCCCGCTTTGGTCTAGACCAAGCGGACCCCTGATATGATGAATTAAGGAAGCAGATGGCCGAAGAAGACGGTAAGAAGCAGCTTTTGCATCTGGTGTTCGGTGGCGAGCTGAAAACGCTGGGCGGCACGGAGTTCCGCGATCTCGACGCGCTCGACATCGTGGGCATCTATCCCGACTACAAGTCGGCCGAATTGGCCTGGAAGTCGAAGGCTCAGGCCAGCGTCGACAACGCCCACATGCGCTACTTCGTCGTGCATCTCCATCGGCTGCTCGAGCCGGACGCGAAGGCGCCCGGTCAGAATTGATGGAGCAGTCTCGCATAGCGTCGTCGGCCGTCAGGCCCGCGACGAAGAAGAAGCGTGCCAAGGCCAAGGCCGCGCCGACCAAGAACGTCTGGCGCCGCATTCGCGAGCCGCTCGCGAAGTCGCGTTTCGCCAAGGCAGCGCTTGCCAGCCTGTTTGCCGGCGCGATGCGCTTCGTTCGCGTGACCAATCCGCTGGTGAAGGGTTCGTTCGAGCTTTCGGGCGGCACCTATGCTGATAGCGAGCCGTTGATCGTCGGGCTTTGGCACGGCCAGCATCTGCTCGCTCCGGCGCTCTATCCGAGCGGTCGCGAGCTCGTCGCCATGGTGTCGCGAAGCGCCGATGCGGAGCTTAATGCGCTGGTCATCAAGAAGTTCGGCATCGACGCCGTTCGCGGGTCCGGCGGTCGTTCGACCAAGAGCAAGCTTGAAAAGGGCGGGGCAACGGCTCTCATCGCCCTGAAAAAGGCGCTCGATGCGGGCAAGAACGTTTGCATGATCGCTGACATTCCCCACGGAACGCCGCGCGACGCCGGCATGGGCATCATTCTGCTCGCGCGCCTTTCGGGGCGGCCGATCGCCCCGGCGGCCGTCGCCACCAGCCGGCGCAAGGTGGTCGAGAAAAGCTGGGACAAGACAACGATCAATCTGCCCTTTGGTCGCAGCGCGATCTATGTCGCGCCGTTGATCGAGGTTTCCGCCGACGCCGACGACGCCGAAATGGAGCGCAAGCGCCTGGAACTGACCGCTGCCATCGACTACGCCACCGAGCAGGCGTACCGCCTGGTGGATGGCGAAAAATGAGCGAACGCTGGGCTCGCACGCTGCTTCGCGCCTACCGGTTTGCCGGAGCGACAGCCTATCCGTTCGTCGGCGGCTATGTTTCCTGGCGGGCCTCTAAAGGCAAGGAAGACAAGAACCGGCGGCGCGAGCGCTACGGTATCGCCAGCCGCGACCGGCCGGATGGTCCGTTGATCTGGTTTCATGCGGCCAGCGTCGGTGAAACCATCGCGGTTGTACCGCTGATCGAAAGCATCCTGGGCTATGGCATCAACGTCGTGCTGACCACCGGAACGGTGACGTCGACGCAGGTGGCGGAGGAGCGTCTGGGAGATCGCATCATCCATCAATATGTGCCGCTCGACCTCAAGCCGGCGGTCAGCCGTTTCCTCGACCATTGGCATCCCGACCTCGCCATCATCGCCGAATCCGAAATCTGGCCGATGACCATTCTTGAGCTCGGCGCGCGCCGGGTTCCGCAGATATTGGTCAACGGCCGCCTGTCGGATCGCTCGTTCAAGTCGTGGAAGAAGCGCGCCTACATCGCCGAGGCTCTGTTTGAGAACATGGCCCATGTGGTCGCCCAGTCCGAGGTCGACGGCGAACGGTTTCGCGCGCTGGGCGCCCGACCGGTGACCGTGTCGGGCAATCTGAAGGTCGATACGGCGCCTCCGCCTGTCGATGAACAAGCGCTTGAAATGGTCAAACGCCAGATCGGACGTCGCCCGACATGGGCGGCCATCTCCACGCATCAAGGCGAAGAGGTCGTGGCGGCCGAAGTGCACGCCATGTTGCGCAATCGTCATCGCGGCCTGCTGACCACAATCGTGCCGCGTCATCCTGGTCGCGGCAAGGATCTGGCGGCGGAGTTGACGGGCATGGGCCTCAACGTCGCGCGCCGCAGCACCGGCGATCGCATCATGCCGGACACGGATATTCTGCTCGGCGACACGATCGGCGAAATGGGGCTTTATCTGCGCCTGACCGAAATCGCTTTCGTTGGCCGTTCAATGACCTCCGAAGGCGGGCAAAACCCGCTTGAGCCCGCGATGCTCGACACTGCCATCCTCGCCGGGCGCAATGTCCAGAATTTCCGCGACACCTATCAACGTCTGATCGATCGCGGCGGTGCCAAGATCGTGCGCGATCGCGACATGCTTGCCGGCGCGGTGAACTTCCTGCTCGGCAACGAGATCGCCCGCCACGACATGATAGCTGCCAGTGCCTCGACCGTGGAAGAGATGCGCGGCGCGCTCGCCCGCACGCTCAAGGCGCTTGAGCCCTTCATCCACCCCCTGATCGTGCAATCGCGCCTCAAGGGCGCGGGCGGGAGGTAAATTGGCCAGCGAAGCGCCTCCTTTCTGGTGGGAAAAGCCGGACTGGCGCGCATTCGCGCTGTACCCGGCGTCGGCGCTTTATGGCCTTGTCGCCGGACGGCGCATGAAGACCGCCAGACGCGAAAAGGTGGCCGCGCCGGTGCTGTGCGTCGGCAACTTCACCGTTGGCGGAACCGGCAAGACGCCCGTCGCCATCGCGCTGGCGAAACAGGCAAAACGTATGCATCTGGTGCCCGGCATCCTGTCGCGCGGGCATGGCGGCAGCTTTTCCGAGCCGCATATGGTCGACACGCATCATGACAGCGCCAAGCATGTCGGCGACGAGCCGTTGCTTCTGGCCGAGCATGCGCTGGTCGCCGTGTCGGCCAACCGCGCGGCGGGCGCGCGCCTGCTGATCGAGCGCGGCTGCAATTTCCTGATCATGGATGATGGCTTTCAGAGCGCGCGCGTCCATATCGACTATGCGTTGGTGGTGATCGACGCCCGTTTTGGACTGGGCAACGGCCACGTCATCCCCGGTGGTCCGATGCGCGCCAAGCTGGCCGACCAACTGCGCTACGCCGACGCCGTTCTCAAGATGGGCGAGGGCGACAGGGCGGACATGGTTGTGCGTCAGGCGGCCCGCGCCGGCAAGCCGATCTTTTCAGCGATTGCCAAGCCGCGTGGCGCGAAGAAGGCGTTCGCCGGCCGCCGCTTCCTTGCATTCGCGGGCATTGGGCATCCGGAAAAATTCTTCGACACGCTGACCAAGGCTGGCGCAACGGTGGTATTGGCGCACTCCTTCGCCGACCATCATTTCTACCTGCCCGATGAACTGGACGACTTGGTCGCTGCGGCGAAGGCGGGCGAACTCGAGTTGGTGACGACGTCGAAGGATGCCGCCCGCTTGCGCCATGGCGCGGCGTCTGCCGAATTCCTCGAGCGCCTCAACGTTCTGGAAATCGATGCGGTCTTCGACATCGAGCATACCGCCGAGCGCATCATCGACGAGACGCTGGAAGCCTGGCGCCGCCGCAAGATCGCGGGCTGAGGGCCGAACCCAGTCGGCGTAGGCGGGCGCCCGGTTAGCGGCGCTTGCGCAGGTCCGGGTTCATGTCGATTTCGCGCGCCAGCGAAACAGTTGCGTCGCGATAGGGCTCCTGGCGGGCCACGCTCCAGTATTTGAGCTCGTCGAGCGGAATGGAATCGCCCGTCACCGCGCAGCGCACGAAGGAGCCGGGGCTCGTCACCTGGAAGTCGCCATCGAGATAGCGGATGCGGGCTTCACGCGAGCCGGGACCTTCGAAGCGGTTCATCATCGATCAGTGCTCTACTTCGTCGTGCATGGCCCGGGCCTCGGGATCACGCACAGGATAAACATTTGAGCGCCCTTTGCCCATCCTGCGGATGCGTGGCGTCGGCAAGGCTTTTACGGCCACAAAACACCGGTCAGGTCAAGCACGCATGCGCTGGAGACGCCGGCAGCATCTACCGCCGGCCGAACAGCTTTTCGATGTCGGCGAGCTTGAGTTCGATATAGGTCGGGCGCCCGTGGTTGCAGGTGCCTGATCCGGGCGTCGCCTCCATCTGGCGCAGCAGCGCGTTCATCTCCTCCGGCCGCAGCCTGCGCCCCGAGCGGACCGAGCCGTGGCAGGCCATGGTGGCGGCGATGGCGTGGAGCCGCTCCTTCAGCGTATCCGCCGTGTCGCTGTCGGCGATCTCGTCGGCAAGATCGCGCACCAGTTGCGTGACGTCGGTTTCACCCAGCATGGCAGGCGTTTCGCGCACGGCGACAGCACCAGGGCCGAAACGTTCGACGCCAAGGCCGAAGCGGGCCAGCGTTTCCGAATGCAAGGCCAGCCGCTCGGCGTCTTCTTCGGGCATGTCGACGATCTCGGGAAGCAGCAGCATCTGCGCGGGGATCGGGCGCGAATCCAGCGCGTTCTTCAGCGCCTCGTAGACCAGCCGCTCATGTGCTGCGTGCTGGTCGACGATGACGAGCGAATCCCTTGTCTGCGCGACGATGTAGTTTTCATGCACCTGTGCCCGTGCGGCGCCCAGCTCGGTTTGCAGCAGCGCTTCGACCACCTCGGCCTGGCCGGCGCGGGCATCGGCGCTGTGGAGCGGCCCGGCATCGAAGCTCGCCTGCTCCGCCTCGGCGAAGCCCGTGTCGAGCGGCCGGAACGGCGAGTGCGCGGCATCGTAGTTGGCGGAAGGCGTTCCTCGGAAACCGGATCCGAAGCCTGCCGAAGGCGCGGCGCGAAAGTCGGCTCCGAAGCCCGCTGAGGGAGTGGCGCGGAATTCCGGATTGTAGCTGCGGTGGTTGGCTGACGGACCGGGATGCGCGTAGGCAGGCCCGCCGGAACGGAAAGCGCTCATCATCGCCTGGGTGCCCGTCGTCGCCGGTCGGATGCCGGCGTTGGCCAGCGCCTGGCGAATGGCGCCGACGATCAGGCCGCGCACCAGCCCCGGGTCACGGAAGCGCACGTCGGCTTTCGCCGGATGAACGTTGACGTCGACAGTGGCCGGGTCGAGCGTCAGGAACAGCACCGTCACCGCATGGCGGTCGCGCGGCAGGACGTCGGCATAGGCGCCACGGATCGCCGAGGCGATCAGCTTGTCGCGCACCGGCCGGCCGTTGACATAGGCGTATTGCTGCAACGCATTGGCGCGCGTGTAGGAGGGGATCGAGACGTGGCCTTCGAGCCGTACGCTCTCACGCGCCGCATCGATGGCGATCGAGTTGTCGGGGAAATCACTGCCCATCACCTGGGCGATGCGGCCGAGCCTGCCGTCGATATCGTCGCCGGTGGCCGAAAGCTCCAGCGTCGAGCGGTCGGTGCCCGACAGCGTGAAGCGCACGGAGGGAAAGGCAATCGCGATGCGCTTGACCGTGTCGGCGATGGCCGTTGCCTCGGCGCGCTCGGTCTTCATGAATTTGAGCCGGGCAGGGGTGGCGAAGAACAGGTCGCGCACCTCGACGGTGGTGCCGCGGTTGCTCGGTGCCGGACGCACGGAGGCGACGCGGCCACCTTCGACCGAGATCTCTGCACCGCTGTCGGCGGTCTTGGTGCGCGATCGGATGGTCAGCCTCGACACCGAGCCGATCGACGGCAAGGCCTCGCCGCGGAAACCGAGCGAGCGGATGTCGAGGATGTCTTCGCCGAGCTTTGACGTGCAGTGCCGCGAGATTGCGAGCGAAAGCTCGTCCTCGGGCATGCCGGAGCCGTCGTCGACGACGCGGATCAGGCCGAGCCCGCCGCCTGATGTCGCCACCTCGATGCGCGCCGCACCTGCGTCGAGCGCGTTCTCGACCAGTTCCTTGACCACGCTGGCTGGCCGTTCCACGACCTCGCCGGCGGCGATCTGGTTGATCATTGTCTCGGAAAGCTGGCGAATGGGCATTTCAATCAACTTTTCTAGCTTTGGTCGACCGACCTTTCGCTAAGGTCGATAGCAGAACGATATAGATGGCTTCAGCATCTGCAAAATCTCGCCCGTCGGTTTCAGCCCAGGGTTTGTCTCTCGCTCTTCTCGCAGGGTGTATGTAGTTCCGCATGTGCCGAAGCATATGGCTCAAGGCGGCTGTATCGTACCTTGCAATCGCCGTTTCGATTGGAGGGAGCCATCCGCACGACAGACAGACCTCAATTAAGGTTTCGAATGACCAAGTCTTAGGGTCGTTGGGTGATTTTGGTCTTCGCGCTAATTCCTTAGATGCTTTAGCCGATTTTACTGGCGAACGAAGGCACCGAAGTAAAAGCAAGCCTTCTATGCCTGCCCCGAGGCCGGCAATGGCCACGGTATATGCGCCTACATTGGCAGCCTTGCGAGCTTCCCTCTCGTACTGATCTACCAGATCTCTGAGAGCTAGTTCGTATTCGCCATCATGGAAGACGGATCGGCGTCCGCGCTCCCGCAGTTTGTCGAAACGCTCTCGATCATCTCGATACATTCGCGATAGGTCGTCGAGACCAAATTCGCGAAGAGCACTCTCAAATTTCTGGTCAAGAACATCTTCGTACTGCTGATTTAGAATTATGTGCTCCGGCGGGCCTTCATTCCTTCCCCAGTACTCGTTGGGGCCTAATCCCCCGGTGCGTTCGATCGCGTCGATGGCTGCGACGAGCGGTGCGAGATCATCATCATACTCTCTGCCAAGCCAGCGTTTGGAGTGTATGTCTTCTACCGGAAAGGATGCCATTACTACATATTGGTGCAGAGATATGCGTCTAGAATCATAAAGAGCTTGGGCTAGTGCGATCTGCCGGACAGTATCCTTGTTTGTCTTTGGCCGTTTTGGCGTATGCCGCCGATCCAACATTTTCTTGATATTGTTTAGGGTGTCTTCACTCTGCACGCGCTCATCAAGTCGCCCTAGTGCCTCAAGCAGATTATGTTTGCGACCGCCTCGCCTAGATGGTGAGAGCGGCTTGAGCAGGGCACGTCTCACACGACTATCTGCAGGAGCTAGGTTCTTGTTAGCCACCGTGTAGCCCCACGACCTCGCCGGCGGCGATCTGGTTGATCATCGTTTCGGAAAGCTGGCGAATTGGCATCGCCAGACTATAGCGGGATTCGGTCGCGCCGGGACAGCTTTGGCGAGGTGATATCGGTGGGAATCGTAGTCTGCGGGGACGCTCTATGCCTGCGCCGCAAGCCAGTCGCGCACCTTTTCAGCGCTTTCGCTCAGGACGCGGTTCCTCGGCCAGGCGACGTGGAAGCCTTTGCCGGTCATCATCACGTGATCGGAAAGCCTGACCAGTAGCCCCGCCGCGATCAGGCGGTCGGTGAGGTGACGCCAGCCGAGCGCGATGCCCTGGCCCTCCATGACCGCCTGGATGACGAGCACATAGTCGTTGATGACCAGTCCGCGCTTGGCGACAGCGCCGTTCACGCCGGCTGACTGGAACCACTCGTTCCAGTTAGTCGCTGGGCGATAAGGCTCTTCGAGGTGGATCAAGTGATGCAGCGTCATCTCGGCCGGTGTCGTGGGCGTGCCGGCGCGCGCCAGATAGGTTGGGCCGGCGACCGGATAGACCTCCTCGTCCGCGATCTGCAGTAACTCGTAGTCGGGCCAGTCGGTGGCGTCGCCGCCGCGGATGCCCAGTGGGATACCCTCGGCGATGAGGTCGAGGTCGCGGTCGGCGGTCTGGATGCGCAGGTCGATGCCGGGCAGGTCGTCGCGGAACTTCTGCAGCCGCGGCATCATCCAGAACGAGGCAAAGGCGGTGGAGGCCGACAGCGTCACATGCATGCCGCCGGCGCGGGCGCGAAGCTCCTCCGCCGACTTGCGGATATGCGACAGGCCGAGCGTGACGTCGGCATAGAAGCGTTCGCCGGCCTCGGTCAGCAGAACCTGCCGGTGGCGGCGCTGGAACAGCTTGGCGCCGAACTGGTCCTCCAGGCCACGGATCGCATAGGAGACCGCGGCCTGGGTCATGCCGAGCTCGCGGCCGGCGGCGGTGAAGCTCGCCAGCCGCCCGGCGGCTTCGAAGACGATCAGGCTGCCGGCTGAGGGCAGGAGGTGTCGCAGGCTTTGCATAAATGCAGCTTATGCAAATGATGAGGATTTTCAAGCGTCACAGCGCGCGATCCAAAGGCTAGCTTCATGCTGGAACGCCTTGGAGCCATGCATGAACGTCATTGCGCCCGAAACCCAGACCGAGCCAGCCAAGCGCCGCGAGCGTGGTGGCCGCAACGCCCGACGCGAGCAGCGCTCGCACGGTCCCGAGGCGCATGGCCGACCCTATATCGTCAGGAACATCCCGACCTACGACATCCTCTCAGAGGAGAACCTGGTCCGCATCGAGCAGACGGCCGACAGGATCCTCGCCGAGATCGGCATCGAGTTCCGCGACGATCCCGTTGCGCTCGATCACTGGCGGCGGGCAGGAGCCAAGGTCGAGGGCGTGCTGGTGAAGTTCGAGCCCGGCCTGCTGCGCGAGGTGCTCAAGACCGCACCTGCGACCTTCACTCAACACGCAAGAAATCCCGAACGCTCGGTGGAGATCGGCGGCAAGAGCGTGGTGTTTTCGCCGGCCTATGGCTCGCCCTTCGTCATGGATCTCGACAAGGGCCGCCGCTACGGGACCATCGAGGATTTTCGCAATTTCGTGAAGCTGGCGCAGTCCTCGCCCTGGCTGCATCATTCCGGCGGCACCATTTGCGAGCCGGTCGACGTGCCGGTCAACAAGCGCCATCTCGACATGGTCTACAGCCACATCCGCTATTCCGACCGCGGTTTCATGGGTTCGGTGACCTCGGAAGCCCGCGCGGAAGATTCCATCGATATGGCGCGCATCGTCTTCGGCGACAGGTTCGTCGACCAGAACTGCGTCATCCTCGGCAACGTCAACGTCAATTCGCCGCTGGTCTGGGACGCGACGATGACCACCGCGCTGCGCGCCTATGCCCGCGCCAACCAGGCGGCGGTGATCGTGCCCTTCATCCTTGGTGGCGCCATGGGGCCGGTGACCAATGCGGGTGCCATCGCCCAGTCGCTGGCCGAGACCATGGCCGGCTGTGCGCTGACCCAGCTCGAACGGCCCGGCGCGCCTGTCATCTTCGGCAACTTCCTGTCGTCGATGTCGCTGCGCTCGGGCTCGCCGACCTTCGGCACGCCGGAGCCCGCCATCGGCTCAATGGTCATTGGGCAGCTTGCGCGGAGGCTTAATCTACCCCTCAGATGCTCCGGCAATTTCACCACCTCGAAGCTGCCCGACGCCCACGCCATGAACGAGGGCACCATGTCGATGCTGGCCGCCGTGCATTGCGGTGCGAACTTCATCCTGCACTCCGCCGGCTTCCTCGACGGGCTTTTGTCCATGTCCTACGAAAAATTCGTCATGGATGCCGATTTCTGCGGTGCGCTGCACACCTATCTCGACGGCGTGAAGATCGACGACAACCAGCTGGCGCTCGATGCCTTCCGCGAGGTCGGCCCAGGCAGCCATTTCTTCGGCTGCGCCCACACCATGGCCAATTACGAGACGGCCTTCTGGGATTCGGCCATCGCCGACAACGAGCCCTATGAGAAGTGGCAGGCGGCAGGCTCGGACGACGCGGCCAAGCGCGCCAACAAGCGCTGGAAGACGATGCTCGCCGAGTATGAGGCGCCGCCGCTCGACCCCGGCATCGACGAGGCGCTGCAGGACTTCATGACGCGCAAGAAGGCGTCGATGGAAGACGCGTGGTATTGATGGTCGCCGGCAATATGCATGAGACCGCGTTCGATCCCGTTGCGGCGCTGACGCACTACCACGCCGCCATCGACGTCCTCGACTTCGCGGCCATCGAGGCCTGCTTCGCGCCGGATGCCGAGTATGTCTCCGATGGCGTCGGCGCAATCGTTGTCGGCCGCGACGCGATCATGGCGGCGTTTCGCGGCTATTTCGCCGTCTATGGCGACCAGGTCTCCAAGGACGAGGAGGTGGCCGCACGCTCGCCGTGCTCCGCCTGGTCGCGCTGGCGGCTCGAGGCGACGCATGCCGTCACCGGCGCACGGCTCGTCAGGTCCGGCGAGGAGACGGTGCATTTCGATGCAAGCGGCAGGATCGCCAAGGTCGAGGTGCAAGATGACCCCGTGGCGCCATGAGCATATGCCGGAGCGTCGAAGCAGTTCAGCCGCGCCCGCGATAGGGCGCGACACCTGTTTCGGGCAGCCAGGAGCCCTCGGGCGGCGTGCCGGTCTGCCAGAACACGTCGATCGGGATGCCGCCGCGCGGATACCAGTAGCCGGCGATGCGCAGCCACAGCGGCTTTGTCGCTTCGACGACGCGACGACCGATCATGACCGTGCAATCCTCGTGGAAAGCGCCATGGTTGCGGAACGAAACCATGAACAGTTTCAGCGACTTGGATTCGACCAGCAGCCGGTCCGGGGCATAGTCGATGACGATGTGGGCGAAGTCGGGCTGGCCGGTCACCGGGCACAGCGAGGTGAACTCCGGGCAGGTGAAGCGCACGATGGCGGGTGGGCCGCCGACGCGCTCGTAGGGCACGGTTTCGAGCACGGCGGCTTCGGGCGAAGTCGGCGTCTGAACATGGGTGCCAAGCTGGGTGAGGGTGTCGGTGACGGTCATTGGGTGGCTCTTCTGAATTGGCCTGGCTCATTGCCTGAAAGGCGGCATGCGCCAGACTGCACGGGCCAGATTTTCAAGTGGCGTGTATTAGCGCCTGATAATGCAGGAAGGCAATGACGAGCAACGATCCGCTTCTCCAACCCTACCAGCTCAAGCATCTGCGGCTCAAGAACCGTGTCATGTCGACGAGCCATGAACCGGCTTATTCCGAGGACGGCATGCCCAAGGAGCGCTACCGGCTCTACCACGCCGAGAAGGCCAAGGGTGGAATGGCGCTGACCATGACGGCCGGGTCGGCCATCGTCTCGCGCGACAGCCCGGCAGCCTTCGGCAACCTGCATGCCTATGACGACGCCATCGTGCCGTGGCTGTCAGAGCTGGCGGATGCCTGCCACGAGCACGATTGCAAGGTGATGATCCAGCTGACCCATCTCGGCCGGCGCACCACCTGGAACAAGGCCGACTGGCTGCCGGTGCTCAGTGCCTCGCCGGTGCGCGAGGCCGCCCACCGCACATTCCCAAAAACCGCTGAGGACTGGGATCTCGACCGCATCGTCGCCGACTATGCCTCGGCCGCCCAGCGCATGCAGGCGGCAGGGCTCGACGGCATCGAATTCGAGGCTTACGGCCATCTGCTCGACGGTTTCTGGTCGCCGGCCACCAACCATCGCGACGACGAATATGGTGGCAGCCTCGACAATCGCCTGCGCTTCACCCGGCGGGTGATCGATGCGGTGCGATCGGCCGTCGGGCCGGATTTCCTTGTCGGCATCCGCATGGTCGCCGACGAGGACATGGACAAGGGTCTTTCGCGCGAGGAGGGCGTCGAGATCGCCCGACGCCTGGCGTCGTCGGGAAAGTTCGATTTCCTCAACATCATCCGCGGCCATATCGACACCGATGCCGCGCTGACCGGCGTGATCCCCATTCATGGCATGGCAGCGTCGCCGCATCTCGATTTTGCCGGCGAGGTGAGGGCCGCGACCAAGTTTCCGGTCTTCCATGCCGCGCGCATCTCGGATGTCGCCACCGCTCGTCATGCGATTGCCGCCGGCAAACTCGACATGGTCGGCATGACGCGCGCCCACATCGCCGACCCGCATATCACGGCCAAGGTGATGGCCGGCGAGGAGCACCGGATCAGGCCCTGCGTCGGCGCCACCTACTGCCTCGACCGCATCTACGAAGGCGGTGGTGCGCTGTGCATCCACAATGCCGCCACCGGCCGCGAAGCGACGATCCCGCATGTCATTGCCCGCACCGACGGCCCGCTGCGCAATGTCGTCGTGGTCGGCGCCGGTGCAGCCGGTCTCGAAGCGGCGCGGGTGTTGGCCGAGCGCGGTCACAAGGTGACAGTGCTGGAAGCATCGAGCCAGGCAGGCGGCCAGGTTCGGCTGGCAGCCCAGAACCCGCGCCGGCGCGAGCTGATCGGCATCGTCGACTGGCGGCTGGCCGAGCTGGAGCGGCTCGGCGTCGAGATCCGCTACGACATCTGGGCCGGTGTGGACGACGTACTGGCGCTCGGCCCGGATGCGGTGGTGATCGCCACCGGTGGCCTGCCGCAGAACCCGCCGCTCGATGCCGGCGACGACCTCGTGACGTCGAGCTGGGATATCATCGCCGGCAGCGTCAAGCCGGCCGAGAACGTGCTGCTCTATGACGACAATGGCGGCCACCAGGGCATGACGGCGGCCGAGCTGATCGGCAAGGCCGGCAGCAAGCTCGAGCTTTTGACGCCCGAGCGCTTCTTTGCCCCCGAGATCGGCGGCATGAACCACGTACCCTATATGGAGGCGTTCCACCGCAACGGCGTGAAGATCACCGTCAACACACGGCTGCAACAGGTGCGGCGCGACGGCAATCAGCTGGTCGCGACCCTGACCTCCGACTTCGCCAAGGGGTGGAGCGAGGAACGGCGTGTCGACCAGGTGGTCGTCGAACACGGCACGCTACCGCTTGATGACCTCTATTTCGAGCTCAAGCCGCTGTCGAAGAACGCCGGCGCCATCGACTATGAGCGCCTGATCCAGGGCGGCGATATCTTCCCGCAAGGCAATCCGAACGGCCGCTTCCTGCTGCTGCGCATCGGCGATGCCGTGCAGGCGCGCAACATCCACGCCGCCATCTATGACGGCATCCGCTATGGCCTCAGGATCTGATCGGCTGCGCCTCTGCAGTCAGCCAGCGCACGAATTCGCGCAGCCCCGGCCGGTCCTCGGTGCCGGGGCGGAAGGCAAGGCGATAGGGAAAGTCGCCGGCGATGCGGTTGGGCGAGGCCATGGCAAGCAGGCCCGCCGCCAGCTCGCGTTCGGCGAGCACCTGCGGCACCAGGGCTACGCCAAGGCCGGCGACGGCCGCCTCGACCACCATCGAGAATTGTTCGAAGCGATGGCCGCGCAAGGTGGTGCGCGGGTCGACGCCGGCGGCCTGGAACCATTGCAGCCAAAGCGTCGGCCGCGTCGATTGCTGAAGCAGCGGCAGCGCCGCCAGTTCCGCATCGTCTAGCGAGGCGCGGCCGTCAAGAAGTGCCGGCGCCGCCACCACGACCAGCTCTTCATCGAACAGGCGGACAAGTCCCGGCTGCCCCGGCTCGACCGGTCCGCGTTGCACGGCCGCGTCGAAGGCTTCGGTTTCGAGGTCGACCGGCTCCAGCCGCACCGCCAGATCGATGGCGACATGGGGTGCCGCAGCGTGAAAGCCCGCCAGGCGCGGAATGAGCCAGCGGTCGGCCAGCGTCGGCAGCACTGCCAGGCTCAGCACGTCGGACTGGCCGCCAAAGGCCATGGTGCGAACCGCAGCCTCATGCAGGCTGTCGAGGATTGCCTCGGCGTCGCGGGCAAAACGCCGGCCGGCGTCGGACAGCGCCAGCCGCTGCCTGACGCGATGAAACAGCGCAACGCCCAGTCGGTCTTCCAGTTGCCCGATCGAGCGGCTGACCGAGCTTTGCGTCAGCCCGAGCTGATCGGCCGCGCGAATGGTCGTGCCGTATCGGGCGCAGGCGCGAAAGGCCTCAAGCTCTGCAATCGTTGGTACATAGGCGCGGCGCATGGGAAGGGCCCTGATCCAAGTTGATCGGATTTATGCATCAACTTTGCAAGATTACTTGTTAGCGAAAGCCGCCGAAGCGGTCTAGGATGCGGCCAACGAATTGACTGTTTCGGAGGAACTATGAGCGGATCAAGCCCGGCAGGCGGTGGCACTTTTGTGTGGGCCGACCCTTTCCTGATTGAAGACCAGCTGACCGAAGACGAGCGCATGGTGCGCGACGGCGCGGCGGCGTTTGCAGCCGACAAGCTCGCTCCGCGCATCGAGGAGGCCTATCTCGAGGAGAAGGCCGATCCGTCGATCTTCCGCGAAATGGGCGAGGCTGGCCTGCTCGGCATTACCGTTCCTGAGGAATATGGCGGCCTTGGCGCCAGCTACGTCACCTACGGCCTCGTCGCGCGCGAAGTCGAGCGCGTCGATTCGGGCTATCGCTCGATGATGTCAGTGCAGTCGTCTCTGGTGATGTACCCGATCTATGCCTATGGCTCGGAAGAACAGCGCAAGAAGTATCTGCCCAAGCTCGCTTCGGGCGAATGGATCGGCTGCTTCGGCCTGACCGAGCCGGACGCAGGTTCCGATCCGGGCGGCATGAAGACCCGCGCTGAAAAGACGGCCAATGGCTACAAGATCTCCGGCGCCAAGATGTGGATTTCCAACGCGCCGATCGCCGACGTGTTCGTCATCTGGGCCAAGTCGGCAGCCCACGACAACCAGATCCGCGGTTTCGTGCTGGAAAAAGGCATGAAGGGCCTGTCGGCGCCGAAGATCGGCGGCAAGCTGTCGCTGCGCGCCTCGATCACCGGCGAAGTCGTCATGGACGGCGTCGAAGTCGGCGAAGACGCGCTGTTGCCGAATGTGTCGGGTCTCAAGGGGCCGTTCGGCTGCCTCAACCGTGCCCGCTACGGCATCTCCTGGGGGGCGATGGGCGCTGCCGAGGACTGCTGGCACCGCGCCCGCCAGTACGGCCTCGACCGCAAGCAGTTTGGCAAGCCGCTCGCCGGCATGCAGCTCTACCAGAAGAAGCTGGCGGACATGCAGACCGAAATCACGCTTGGCTTGCAAGCTTCGCTGCGCGTCGGCCGCCTGATGGATGAGGGCAAGTTCGCGCCCGAGATGATTTCGATCATCAAGCGCAACAACTGCGGCAAGGCGCTCGACATCGCCCGCGTCGCTCGCGATATGCATGGCGGCAACGGTATCCAGATCGGCTACCACATCATGCGCCACGCGCAGAACCTGGAGACGGTCAACACCTATGAGGGCACGCACGACGTGCATGCGCTCATCCTCGGTCGTGCCCAGACCGGCCTGCAGGCGTTCTTCTAAGCCGAATTTCATCTGAATTCTGCCTTGACGGCCGTGGGAGCGATCCTGCGGCCGTCATACATTGAGGCATGTTTGTTGAATGCGGATTTGCGCTACGCATTCGCTTCTGGGTTTAGTTGGTTCGAATATAATTCACCTGGAGCGCGTATTGTTTCAGGCTCTGTAACATCAGCCGCGCTGCTCGGCTTCAAATGGTTACAAGGCATCGCTACTTCCCGGACTGCGCGACAGTTTGCGTCGCAGGGCAGGGGAGCATCGATGACCGCGCATGAGAAGACCGGGAGCGCCGCCAGGGTTCTTTGGTTTGGCGACAACCTGATGACCATCCGGGTGCCGGCGAGCGCCGAAAATGACGGGGTCAGCATCATTCAGTGCCGCATGCCGCGCGGAGGTGCGACCCCTCTCCATGTCGAACTCAGCGGCGATGACATCATTCATATCCTGGAAGGCAGCATGCGTTTCCAGGTCGACGGCAAGGCTTTCCTGGCACATGCCGGCCAGACGGTGATGGCACCCAAGGGCATGCCCCACACGTTCCGGATCGAATCGGCGGAGGGCGCGTCGTGTCTCGTCGTTACCCAAGGCGGTGAATTCGAGCAGCTGATCCGCGAAATGAGCCTGCCCGAAGATGCGTTCATGCCGCAGGCCGGATTGGCGAAGGATCCGCGTGGCTTTGCACACGACAAGTTTCAGGTCATCGGCGCCCCGCTACCATAGCGCCGATGCTCGGCTGGACGGGTGCGGGGGCGTGTCCGTCCAGCCAACTCATTTCAAAGCTTGCAGCTGAACAATGGCTCGTCGAACGCCAGCGGATCGACGGCCAGGCCGAGCCCCGGCCCCTGTGGCGGAACCATCGCACCATCGGCGATGGCGAAGTCGCCGCCGGCGGAGGCCACCGTCACCCAGTTGTGGAAGTCGACCGTGTGCTGGCGCAGGTTTTCCGGCGTCGACATCATCAGCCCGCCATAGGCTGCCGTATCGACTTGCGCACCGCCCGTATCCTCGATCGTGACCTTCAGGTTCCCGATGCTTCGCTGCCCATAAACTGCGGCGCCAGCTCCTTCATCGCCTCGCCGGCGGCGAAGGCGGGGTCGTGGAAGCTGCCCGGCGGGGCCATCTCGCCATAGCCGGTCGCATCGTCCCTGCTGGATATTTCGACGATCGTCGAATCGAAGCCTTCTGCGCTGCGCCCGCCGGAGCAACGACAGGTGCCGCCACGAAACGGCTGCCACTGCCGGAAGATGCGGATGCTCGAAATGCTGGCGTCGCTCATGTCGTCCCCTGGCGCTGCTGATCCGACAGGCAGGATCGCCAGGCGCAATCGTTCGAAGTCAGGGAAGCGGCGCACGGCCAGGTCGCATCCTGACAGGCGCGGCTGGCGCTGTTTTCGCAAAATGCGCGAATTGTTTCAGATAACGGATACAGCTTTCGGTTTTGTCGAATTCGAACGGATACGGTGGCGCTTTAACCCGAGGCCACCGCGGCTCTTCCCGCCGCGCTGCTCGAAAAGGACAGACTATGACCATCAATGCGAAGACGGACAGCAACGGTGAATTGTTGTGGTTCAACGGCACCCTCGCCACCATAAAGGTATCTGGCGAGGCCGGTGCCGACACCATCAGCGTCATCGAACATCTGATGCCCTACGGTTCGGCCACGCCGCTGCACATCCACCGGAACGAGGACGAGGTGTTCCACATCCTCGAAGGTGTCATGCGCTTCAACGTCGAGGGCAAGGACTTCTACGGCCACGCCGGCCAGACCTTGCTCGCGCCGAAGGGCATACCGCACTGCTATCGCGTCATCTCGGCCGAAGGCGCGCGCTGCCTGACCATCACGACGCGCGGCGATTTCGAGCGCATGGTGCGCGAGGTCAGCGTTCCGGCCGAACGGGCGGAGATTCCGCCGCAGGAGATGCCTACCCCTGAGGTGATCGCGGCCCTTACCGAGGTTTGCGCACGCAACGGCATCGACATCATCGGCGCCCCGCTGACCAGCGACCGGCCTTAGCCGATCCGCGACGACGACCGGGCGCGGCACAGCGTCACCCGGTCGTCATCGGTGTCGCCTTTTTCATGGATTTTTCAGCCGCGCCGCGCGACAGTCCGCTTCCAAAGCGAAGCAGGAGAAACTGTCGATGACCAAAGCGTTCCTGGAGCACATGTCCTCGGAACTCGAAGGCCTGAAACAGGCAGGCCTTTACAAGTCCGAGCGCGTCATCACCTCGACGCAGTCGGCAGAGATCGAGGTTGCCGGCGAAAAGGTACTGAACTTCTGCGCCAACAATTATCTCGGACTCGCCGACAGCCATGATTTGCGCGACGCCGCCAAAAAGGCGCTTGATCGCTACGGCTACGGCATGGCTTCGGTGCGGTTCATCTGCGGCACGCAGGAAGAGCACAAGGAGCTCGAGGCAAAGCTGTCGGCCTTCCTCGGCACCGAGGACACGATCCTCTATTCGTCATGCTTCGACGCCAATGCCGGGCTTTTCGAAACGCTGTTGGGCGAAGAAGACGCAATCATCTCGGATGCGCTGAACCACGCCTCGATCATTGATGGCGTGCGCTTGTCCAAGGCCAAGCGCTTCCGCTACGCCAACAACGACATGGCCGCGCTCGAGGCAGAGTTGAAGAAGGCCGAGGGCAGCCGCTTCAAGCTGATCGCCACAGATGGCGTGTTCTCGATGGATGGCATAATCGCCAACCTGACGGGCGTCTGCGATCTAGCCGACAAGTACGGTGCGATGGTGATGGTCGACGACAGCCATGCCGTCGGGTTCGTTGGTGCTAACGGTCGTGGCACGCCGGAGCATTGCGGCGTCGAGGGCCGGGTCGACATCATCACCGGAACGCTCGGCAAGGCGCTCGGCGGCGCCTCCGGCGGCTACACGTCGGGCAAGCGCGAGGTCGTCGACTGGTTGCGCCAGCGCTCGCGCCCGTATCTTTTCTCGAACACGCTGGCGCCCTCCATCGCCGGCGCGTCGATCAGAGTGCTGGAGCTCATCGCCGAAGGTGGGACCTTGCGTGAAAAGCTTTATGACAACGCGGCCCGCTTCAGGTCCGGCATGGGCAATCTCGGTTTCAAGCTCGCCGGTGCCGATCATCCGATCATCCCCGTCATGCTTGGCGATGCAACACTCGCCCAGGAAATGGCGGCGCGCATGCTGAAGCGCGGCATCTATGTCATCGGCTTCTCCTTCCCGGTGGTGCCAAAGGGGCAGGCGCGTATCCGCACCCAGATGTCGGCGGCGCATTCGACTGCGGATATCGATAGGGCCGTTGCGGCTTTTGGTGAGGTTGGACGCGAATTGGGCGTTATTTCCTGAAACGACCGCACTTGGAAAAGTGATTCTGGATCAAGGGATTCCGAGGACTAAACGATGTCGAACATGATGCGCGCGCTGGTGAAGGCGAAGGCCGAACCCGGAATCTGGATGGAAGAAGTGCCAATGCCCGAGATCGGGCCGAACGACGTGCTGATCAAGGTCAGGAAATCGGCGATCTGCGGCACCGACGTTCATATCTATAACTGGGACGAATGGGCCCAAAAGACGGTGCCGGTGCCGATGGTGACCGGCCACGAGTTCGTTGGGACGGTTGTGGATTTCGGCACGGCGGTGAAGGACTACAAGGTCGGCCAGCGCGTCTCGGGCGAAGGGCACATCGTCTGCGGCCACTGCCGCAACTGCCGCGCCGGGCGCGGCCATTTGTGCCGCAACACGCTCGGTGTCGGGGTCAATCGTCCCGGCTCGTTCGCCGAATTTCTGGCGATCCCGCAACACAACGTCGTGCCGATCCCCGACGATGTGCCCGACGAGGTCGCAGCCATCTTCGACCCGCTCGGCAACGCCGTGCACACCGCGCTGTCGTTCGACCTGGTCGGCGAGGACGTGCTGGTGACCGGCGCCGGCCCCATTGGCATCATGGGCGCGCTGGTGGCGCAGTGCGTCGGCGCCCGCAAGGTCGTTATCACCGACATCAACCCCGTGCGTCTGGAACTGGCCAGGAAACTGGGCGTCCGTCATGTCGTCGACGCGTCCAAGGAAAAGCTGCGCGATGTGATGCGCGACGAAGGCATGACCGAGGGCTTCGATGTGGGTCTTGAGATGTCCGGTTCCGCCGTCGCCTTCCGCGACATGATCGACACCATGAACAATGGCGGCAAGATCGCCATTCTCGGCATTGCGCCGACCGGTTTCGAGATCGACTGGAACAAGGTCATCTTCAAGATGCTGCATCTCAAGGGCATCTATGGTCGAGAGATGTTCGAGACCTGGTACAAGATGATCGCGCTGGTCCAGGGGCCGCTTGACGTGAGCGGCCTGATCACCCATCGCATCGGCATCGACGACTTTCAGGCTGGTTTCGACGCCATGCGCAGCGGCAATTCCGGCAAGGTCGTGATGGATTGGTGACGTAAGGAAAGAAATTTCACTGTAAGGCGAATTTTTCGAACAAAAGCGCATTGTCAGTCGGGCCTGCGATTTGCTATCGAGGCTCGCTGTTCGACTGGATATGCCGATGCGCCGCCACATTCGTACCTTGACCGCCCGGCATGAGCCGAAAGGGCAGTTCCTGTCGCACCTCAAGTCGGGGTCGGGCGCGGTTGTCGGCCTGGCCGCCGTAGGCGGCCTGGCATCGTTCACCGGCCTGCCGATGTTGATCGCGCCGCTGGGCGCGACTGCGGTGCTTTTGTTCGGTCAGCCTGCCAGCCCCTTGGCGCAGCCGATCAACATCTTCGCTGGCTATTTCATCGCCACGCTGATCGGCGTGGCGGCTGCGATGACGTTCCCCGGCCTTTGGGAAGTGTCGGCGGTGGCGGTCGGCGTGTCGATTGCCTTGATGCTGATGTTCCGTGTCACCCACCCCCCGGCAGGAGCGATCCCTCTGGTGGCGACAGCCACGCCCTATCATGGCAGCACGCTGTTCATCGTCGTGCTGCTGAGTTGCGTCAGCCTGCTGGTGCTGGCGCTGGTGCATCACTGGATTCCGCCGCGCGCCCAGTACCCGCGCCGCGTCGACTGACGCTTTTCATATTGCCTTGATCGCCGGCCGCGCTCTAGCTTGGGCGTCAGGGAGAGCTTTGGCATGAGGCATCGGCGCAACTTGAATTCGGACGCGGGCGCATGAGCGACCGCCTCGTCTTGCTTGGAACCAAGGGTGGCCCGGCGATCCGCCCGGGCGGACCGTGGCCGACATCGACACTTCTTGAGCTGGGCGGCCGAACCATCGTCGTCGATTGCGGATTGGGCGTGACGCGCGGACTGACCGATGCCGGGGTTGCCCTCAAGGCGCTCGACCTGATCTTCGTCACCCACCTGCATTCCGATCATGTGCTGGAGCTCGGCCCACTCATCCACACCGCATGGACCGCCGGACTCGCCACCCCGGTCAAGGTATTCGGCCCGGCCGGCTTGAATCAATACTGGCGTGGGTTCCTGCAAGCGCTTGAATTCGATATCGAAACCCGCATCGACGATGAGGGGCGTCCGGACCTGCGCGCCATGGTCGAGATTGTCGAGTTCGATGAAGGGGACGTCACCCTCGAAGGCGATGTTCGGGTGACGGCGCTGCGCGTCGATCATCCGCCGGTGACCGATTGCTTTGCCCTGCGCTTCGATTGCGAAGGCAAGAGCGTCGTCTTTTCCGCCGACACCGCCTTCTTCCCGCCGCTCGCCGAATTCGCGCGCGGCGTCGACATCCTCTTGCACGAGGCCATGCTCGAGGAGGGCGTCGAGCGACTGGTCGCGCGCACCGGCAATGGCGCGCGGCTGAGGCAACACCTGATGGCCAGCCACAGCCTGGCCGGCGAGGCCGGCGAGATTGGGGCGCGCGCCCGGGTCGGCCGCCTCGTGCTCAACCACCTCATTCCGGCCGACGATGCCGAGATCAGCGAGGCCCACTGGATCGAGGCTGTCAGGAAAACCTGGGCAGGTCCCTTGACGATCGGTCACGACGGGCATGTTGTTGCACTCGGGGGCGACCATATCGGGATTCGGGAGGATCGAGATGAAACTGGCAACGCTGAAGAACGGCTCGCGTGACGGCAAACTGGTCGTCGTATCGCGTGACCTGACGCGCTACACCGACGCATCCTTCCTCGTACCAAGCCTGCAGGCCGCGCTCGACGATTGGCGACGGATTTCGCCACATCTGGCGTCGCTCGCGCAGTCCCTGGAGGTTGGCTCGGTACCCTCCGCGCGCTTTCACGAGCATGACGCGCATTCGCCGCTGCCCAGGGCATTCCAGCGAGTCGGTGGCGGCGACGCCATCGTTGGCCCGCGCGATGCCATCGAGCTTGCCGGCAAGGCCCGCGACGCCAAGGTCGAAGCGGCCGCGGCGGTGGTTGTGGCGGATGTCGCCATGGGCGCAAGCGAGGCGTCGGCGCTCGAGTCCGTCGCGCTCGTCGTGCTTTGCGTCGACACCGTGCTGGACGGTGGCCAGATCGGCACGTCGGCCCTGTCGCCAGTTGCAGTGACAACCGACGAGCTCGGGGCCGCCTGGGATGGCGCGGTGCATCTTCCCCTTTTCGCCGGTGCGCGCACCGTGGCTTCGACGGGGTCGACCAACTTTCCGAAGCTGATCGCCGAGGCGGCCGCAGGACGTTCGTTGATTGCAGGCGCTGTCGTCAGGGGGCAGGTCGAAACGCTTGCGGTCTCGCTTGGCGATACGGTGCGGGTTGAAATGAAGGACAAGGCCGGTCACTCGATTTTCGGTGCCATCGAACGGCTTGTCGGCCGTTTCGAACAGCCTTTGCCCTGAGCGCTCGGGCCCGGCCGTCATGCGGATGAGCGAACATTTCCGCCGCATGGCGCGGAACAATCTGTGGTCCAACGACCGCATTTACCGCGCCATGGCAGCGTTGCAGCCCGGCGAGTTCGAAGCCGAACGCACGAGCTTCTTTCCCTCGCTCAGGGAGACGCTCAACCACATCCTCTCGGTCGACCTGTATTACCTCGACATGATCGAGGAGGGCGGTGAGGGGCGGAAGGTTTTCCACCGCTTTGTCGATTTTGACGATCCCGCAGCGCTCGCCAAGGCGCAGGGGGCGTTCGATCGGCGACTTGTCGCCTGTTGCGACCGTCTCGGCGAAGCCGATCTTGACCGCCACGTCCTGTCGGACCGCGGTGAAGCAGGCCAGATCCCCGAGCGTATCGGCGACCTTCTGGCGCATCTGTTTCTTCATGAAATCCATCATCGCGGGCAGGTCCACGCGATGTTGTCGGGCACCTCGGTCGCGCCGCCGCCGCTCGACGAGTTCTTTCTCGACTACGACCTGAGGTTTCGTGGCGAGGAGGTCGAGCGGCTGGGGTTAGGCTGACGAAGAAGTCAGCCCTTGTTCTGCTGAATCGCCAGATAGAGGTTGGTGCAGCGCGTGCCGGAGCGGCAATAGGCGAAGACCGGGCCCTCCATCTCGTCCAGTGCGTCCGCCATGTCGGCGACATTGTCGCCGGTCATCTGGCCACTGATTACCGGAATGTAGCGGAACGTCAGGCCTGCAGCTTCGACAGCCGCCTTGACGCTGTCGGCCGAAGGCTGGCCTGGCTGCTCATTGTCGGGGCGATTGCAGATGACGCTCTTGAAGCCGGCAGCCTTGATGGCTGCAACTTCGTCCGGCTCGATCTGGCCGGAAACCGAGTACTCCTCGGTGATCTGGCGGTATTCCATGGTGTCCTCGCAGAATGTTGGCCGCCGACGCGGCGGGTCGGCGCGCCAGTCTTGCCACTGTCGGCGCATCGGGGCAACAGCTGTTGAGATGCGTTCGAGGCGAAGCGCCGGCCCGGAAGCCGGCGCCGTGTGCTCAGTGAGCTTCGCCCGAACCACCGATGGCGACGAGGCTGAAACTCCAAATGTTATTGCGTTACATGGAGGCTGAGGGCAAGAGACGAGTGATCCCGCCGTTTGCAGGCTGATCGGGGATGGGGATCCCGGCACGCCAGGGTGTTGAATCAGATTACGTGAATTGCGCTCTAACGTGCTGATATGTCGTGACGAACGGTGCTCGGGCGGGCGTCCTCAATCACCTTCGATCGCCTTCCGTATCGTGGCGATGTTGCCGGTCATCATGTCGATGTAGGTCGCAGCCGGCCCGTCAACCCTGGACAGTGCGTCCGAATAGAGTGTTCCGCCGACCTTGACGCCGGTTTCGGCGGAAATCTGCTCGATCAGCCTTGGATTGGTGATGTTCTCGACGAAGATGGCGGATGCCGCGTCGCCGCGCACCTGCTTGATCAGGGCGGCGACATCGGCTGCCGACGCTTCCGCTTCGGTCGAAATGCCTTCCGGTGCAAGGAAGGTCAGCCCATAGGCGTCTTCGAAATAGCCGAAGGCGTCGTGCGAAGTGATGATGGCGCGTTTGGTTGCGGGAATGGCTTCGACCGTGGCCTTCACGTCTGCCTCTGCCGCATCGAGCTTGCCGGCATAGGCCGCGGCATTCGCCTTGTAGGTGTCGCAGCCCGACGCATCGGCCGCACAAAAGGCGTCGGCAATGTTCTTCACATAGACCTTGGCGTTGGCGATCGACTGGAACGCGTGCGGATCGATATCGCCGTGGTCGTGACCGTCATCGGCCTGTTCGCCTTCGGCGGCGTGGTCGTGCGCTTCCTGCATCTTCCGCGGCATGACGCCCTTGGTCAACTCGACGACGGACGCCTTGGTCGCGCTCGCCTCTACCAGCCGCTTGAGGAAACCTTCGAAATTCAGGCCGTTGACCAGAACCACATCTGCCCTGGACATGCTGACGGCATCGGCCGGCGAGGGTTCGTAGACATGGGCGTCGCCGTCAGGGCCGACGAGCGTTGTCAGTTCGATGCGGTCGCCGCCAACATTGTTGGCGAGGTCGCCGATGATCGAGAAGCTCGCCACCACCTTCAACGGCTCCGCCGAAGCGGAAGCGGACCAGAAATTTAATGTTATAACGCTCATCGCGGAGGCGAAAGCAATCTTTGTCAGCATGAAGTTCTCCCGTCTTGGGGACCAGAAAATCGAAATCAGGCGGTGCGGTGGCGATGGCGGCGAAGCTTGGTGTTGAAGACGCCGCGCGTGCCGAAGAAGATGGACGCCAGGTAGATCACGCCGGCCGACAGAATGATCGCCGGGCCTGAGGGCAGGGAGGCGTGATACGAGATCAGCAGTCCGGCAATGCACGACACGGCGCCAAACAGGAACGCAACCAGGCACATCGGCTCGACCCGCGCCGTCCAGAAGCGGGCGGCCGCAGCCGGCAGCATCATCAGCCCGACCGAAAGCAACGTGCCAAGCGCCTGGAACCCGCCAACGAGATTGAGCACGACAAGGCCAAGGAAGATGAAGTGCACCGGCGTGCCCAGCCGGCTGACCGAACGCAGGAACAGCGGGTCGAGGCATTCGGTGACCAACGCGCGCCAGAAGATCGCCAGCGTCAGCAAGGTGATGCCAGAAATCAGCGCGATCAGCGTCAAGGCGTCGTCATTGAGCGCCAGCACGGTGCCGAACAGCACATGCATCAGATCGACGCTCGAGCCGCGCAGCGACACGATGAGCACGCCGAGCGCCAGCGAAATCAGGTAGAAGGCCGCCATCGAGGCGTCTTCGCGCTGCACCGTGAAGCGCGACACGGCACCGGCGCCGAGCGCCACGATGACCCCGGCGATCAGCCCGCCTATGGTCATCGGAACGATCTGCAAGCCGTAGAGCAGGAAGCCGGCGGCGGCCCCCGGCAGGATGGCGTGGGCCATCGCGTCACCGGTCAGGCTCATGCGCCTCAGCATCAGGAACACGCCGACCGGGCAGGCACCGAGCGCCAGCATCAGAGACCCGGCAAGGGCGCGCTGCATGAAGCCGAATTCGGCAAAGGGAGCGATCAGGAAATCATACATGGTCAGGCTGCCCGCGGGCCGGATTCATGGTCGGGGCGGTCGTGGACGTCGCCATGCTCATGATGATGGTGGTCGTCGTGGTCGTGCGCATGGTCATGCGAATGGCCGTGGACCGGCTCGCACCACGGTGCATCGTCGTGCCAGGCCTCGTCGAAACGGCGTGCCTTCAGCAGGTTTTCGGACCTCAGCGTGTCGAGGGTCTTGCCCCAGGCAACGGGATGGCGGGCAAGCAGCAGCGTGTCGGGAAAATTGGCGCGAACCAGTTCGAGATCGTGCGCGACCACCATCACCGTACGGTTCTCGCCGTGCCAGCGCTTGATGAGCGCGATGAGATCGCCGACCGTCTTGGCGTCGACGGCATTGAACGGCTCGTCGAGCAGGATGATGTCGGCGTCCTGGACGAGCACGCGGGCAAACAGCGCGCGCTGCAGCTGGCCGCCAGACAGGGTATCGATCGCCCGCTTCTCGAAGCCTTCGAGACCAACGGCCATCAGCGCCTTGGCGACCGCCTCGCGATCGTCGCGGGTAAAGCGGCCGAGCAATCCGCGGCGAGGCCAAAGCCCGAGTGATACGAGATCGATGACGCGGGCGGGAAAGCTGCGGTCGAGCTCCGATTGCTGCGGCAGGTAGGCGATGCGCTTGCCCGGCGAAATGGTGCAACTGCCCGCCATCGGCTTCAGCACGCCGACGATTCCCTTCATCAAGGTCGATTTGCCCGAACCGTTGGCGCCAACAATAGCGGTCAGCGACCCGGTGCGGATCGAGCCGTTCAGGTGATGGACCGCTGGATGGCTGTTGTAGCCAAGGGTCAGGTCCTTGAATGTCAGGCAGGCGTCGGTCATCGGCGTGTCTTGCTGCGACTGATAATATGGAGACTGGATATGTGATGTTATTACATTAGTCAACGCGGCCGCCGCGACAATGTCGTGGATTTGGCTGGTGAAAACGGCTGTGACGGCGGCTGGACCACGGAATTTGGCCATTGCGGCCTTGCGTCCAAGGGCTTGCGAAATCTACAAGGGCGCCACCCCAACGGAAGGAGACCACCATGAGCATTCGTCGTATCGATGTCGGCCCGCGCATGAGCCAGATCGTCATCCACAACAACACCGTCTACCTGGCCGGCCAGGTTGGCGCGCCGGGCGAAAGCGTCGCCGCTCAGACCAAGGCGATCCTCGCCGAGATCGACGCGCTACTGGCCAAGGCCGGCACTGACAAGACCAAGATCCTGCAGGCCATCATCTGGCTCGACGACATGTCGACCTTCGCCGAAATGAACTCGGTGTGGGATGGCTGGGTGCCGCAGGGCAACACGCCTGCGCGCGCCACCGGCGAAGCCAAGCTCGCCGCGCCGGAATACAAGGTCGAGATCATCGTCACGGCTGCCGCCTGACGCGTCCAGCCGGGGGCGTTCGCGTTCTCGGCAGGCATTTCGCATCAACGCCGCGCGTCCCTGGACGTGCGGCGTTCTTGTTTGAAGGTGCCTAGCGCAATTCCAGGAAAAGTGTGACGCGGTTTTCCGTTCGGAATTGCGTCAAAACAAGGAGATAGAGCGTTTTCGCGATTCGAAGAAAAGCGAAAATGCTCTAGCTGTCCGAAGGCGTGAAGCGGGCGACCACCGCATGCGCGTTGGCCGGATAGGTGAAATGCACATGCGTCACCGGATGCTCGGCGCTCCAGGTCCGGCGTTCGATGACAAGACAGGGCGCGCCCGGCGCGAGATTGAGGTCGGCCGCGATCTCGGCGGCGGCTGCGGTTGCCCGGATGACATGCTCGGCCGCGCTCCACGGGACGCGGTCAATCAGCCACGGACCTGGCGCCGCCTCGGCGAAGCGCTCGTCGCCGGCGCCTGGCACCGCCGCGAGATTGATCAACCGGTCTTCCAGGCAAAACGGCCGCGAGCCGGCATAGTGCAGGCATTGCAGCGCCATGATCTGGCCCGGCGCCGAAGTGCCCAGGCCCAGTCTTTCGCGGTCGGATGCGGTCGCCCGTCGCTTGGACTGGGCAATCAACTCGTAGCGGTAGGGCAGGCCGAGCGCCTCGACTTCGATGCGGATGTCGTGGATTTCGAGCACCGCCGCCTGCGACCGTGGCCGCCGCACGAAGCTGCCGGAGCGCCGTCGCCTTTCAATCAGCCCGGCCTTGGCCAGTTGTGACAGCGCCTTGTTCACCGTCATGCGCGAGCAGCCATACTGCTCGGTCAGTTCATGCTCGAAAGGGATGCGATAGCCCGGCTCCCATTCGCCCGAAACGATGCGGTCCCGGATGTCGTTGAGGATGCGCTGGTACAGTGACGGCGAGGCTTCCGCGCCCGCCGTATCGTCTGAAATTTCGGCTTCTCCAGTCGAATCAGCCACAGAAACTCCTTCGCCTAAGCCGCGGACAGTTCAATCATCACGGCGCGGAACCTTGCCGCAATAGCCTCGCGGCGGAAATGTGCGCCGTTGGTCACAACCTTGCGGCCGCGGACCCAGACGCTGTCGATCCGGTCTGCGCCGGCAAAGATCGCGGCGTCGAGAATGGCGTCGCCGCTCTTGCCGGCGAGCGTCGGATGGTCGGCGTCGAGCGAGACCAGATCGGCCGCAGCGCCCTTGGTGACACCTGCGGGGCCTGCACCCAGGGCCTGCGCCGCGCCGGCAAGTGCCGCATCGAACAGCGCGCGTCCGGTCGACTGGCCGGCGGCGGCAAGCACATTGCGGGCGCGGTGGGCGAGGCGCTGCGAATATTCGAGCATGCGCAGCTCGCCGCCGACGCTGATCTCGACATTTGAATCCGAGCCGACACCGAACCTGCCGCCATGTTCGGCAAACAAAGGCGCCGAAAAGACGCCGTCGCCGAGATTGGCCTCGGTGATCGGGCACAGACCGGCCACAGCACCCGTGCGGGCCAGGGCGATCGTCTCCGTCTCGGTCATGTGCGTGGCGTGGATCAGGCACCAGCGCCCGCTCACATTGGAGTGGCCGAGCAGCCATTCCACCGGGCGAGCGCCCGACCAGGCAATGCAGTCCTCCACTTCCTTCACCTGCTCGGCGATGTGGATGTGGATCGGACCGCGCGTCATCGCGGTCACGGCGGCAAGCTCCTCCGGCGTCGCGGCGCGTAGGCTGTGCGGGGCGAGACCTAGCACTGCCCCATCGATGCCTTTCAGCGCTTCGCTGCATTTCTCAAAAAGCCTTGCGAAGCGATTCGTATCGTTGATGAATCGCCGCTGGCCGGGATTGGCCGGCGCGCCGCCGAAGCTCGAATGGGCGTAGAATACGGGTAGCAATGTCAGGCCGATGCCGGTTTCGGTCGAGGCGGCCGCGACGCGTTCGGCCATCTCGGCGATGTTGGCATAGGTGCTGCCGTCGCGGTCGTGGTGCAGATAGTGGAACTCGCCGACGCGGGTGAAGCCTGCTTCAAGCATTTCGACATAGAGTTGTGCCGCCACCGCCTCGACCTGCTCCGGGGTCATCGACAGCGCGAACTTGTACATCACCTCGCGCCAGGACCAGAAGCTGTCGGTGGAAGGTCCGCGAATTTCGGCCAACCCCGCCATGCCGCGCTGGAAGGCGTGGCTGTGCAGGTTGGGCATGCCGGGGATGATAATGGCGTGGCGTTCGTCGCCGGGCTGCGGCGTTGCATCAGGCTGGACGGTGGAGACCATGCCGTCCGCTATCTCCAGTCTCACATTTTCCTGCCAGCCATCCGCCAGCAGCGCCCTCTGCGCATAGATCGTCGCCATCGTTTTCCTCACCCTGTTTGCGACCCGCACGATACCACTTGCATCGCATTCCAATATGTATATACATAATAGCAGTTGGAGGAAATGAAAAAGATCATGGCTGGAGAGCAGTCAGCAGTGAGGATCTGGCGCAATGCGCGGCTGGCGACCCTCATCGAGGGGGCGCCGGATCTGGGCAGGGTGGAGCGGGGCGCGATTGCCGTTCGCGATGGGCGCATCGCCTTTGCCGGGCCTGAAGCCGACATGCCCGCCGATCTGGTGGTGGGCGCGGAGACCGTCGATTGTGCAGGCCGCTGGATCACACCCGGCCTGATCGATTGCCACACCCATCTCGTCCACGCCGGCAATCGCGCCAACGAGTTCGAGATGCGTCTTGCCGGCGCGACCTATGAAGAGGTGGCGCGGGCGGGGGGCGGCATTATTTCCTCAGTCAAGGCGCTGCGTGCAGCCTCCGAAACCGATCTGGTGGCGCAATCCCTGCCGCGTCTCGATGCGCTGATCGCCGAAGGAGTGACGACCGTCGAGATCAAGTCCGGCTACGGCCTCGACATCGACAACGAAACCAAGTCGCTGCGCGCTGCGCGGCAGCTAGCCGGCAAGCGCCCGGTCACCGTTCGCACCACCTTCCTCGGCGCCCATGCGCTGCCGCCGGAAGCCAATGGTGACAAGGACGCTTATGTCGACCTCGTCGCCGGTCCGATGCTGGAGGCGATCGCCTCTCAGGGGCTCGCCGATGCGGTCGACGGATTCTGTGAAGGCATCGCGTTTTCGCCAGACCAGATGGCCCGCGTCTTCGATGCGGCCGTGGCCAAGGGCCTGCCGGTCAAGCTCCACGCCGACCAGCTGTCCAATCTCGGCGGCGCCGCACTTGCCGCCAGTTACGGCGCACTGTCGGCCGATCATCTCGAATACACCGACGACGCGGGTGCCGCCGCAATGGCGAAAGCGGGCACGGTCGCCGTTATCCTGCCCGGCGCCTTCTACTTCATCAGAGAGACGAAAAAGCCGCAGGTCGACCTGTTTCGCAAGCACGGGGTGAAAATGGCGGTCGCCACCGACAACAACCCCGGCACGTCGCCCCTCGCGTCGCTGCTTTTGACGATGAATATGGCGGCCACGCTGTTTGCGATGACCGTCGAGGAGTGCATCGCAGGCACCACCCGCGAAGCAGCGCGTGCGCTTGGGCTGTTGGCCGAAACCGGCACGCTCGAAGCAGGCAAATGGGCGGACATGGCCATCTGGGACATCGAGAGCCCGGCCGAACTTGTCTATCGCATGGGGTTCAACCCGCTCCATGCCCGTATCTGGAGAGGAAAATGACCACGCTCGTTCTCAAGCCCGGTAGCGCAACGCTTGCCGATTGGCGTGCCATCTATCGTGGAGCCATCCCGCAGCTCGATCCGGCCTGCCGGCCCAGGATCAAGGCCAGCGCCGAGACGGTGGCGCGGATCGTCGCCAAGGGCGAACCGGTCTACGGCATCAATACTGGTTTCGGTAAGCTCGCCAGCGTTCGCATTCCGGCATCCGACCTCGAAACCCTGCAGCGCAACATCGTGCTCAGCCATGCCGCCGGCGTCGGCGAGGCGATGCCCGTCGCTGTTGCGCGCCTGATGATGGCGCTGAAACTCGCCAGCCTCGCACAGGGCGCTTCGGGCGTGCGCGAGCAGACCATCGACCTGCTGCAGCAAATGCTTGCCAGGGACGTCATCCCGGTCGTCCCGGCGCAGGGCTCAGTCGGCGCGTCAGGCGATCTCGCACCGCTCTCGCATATGACTGCGACAATGATCGGCGTTGGCGATTGCCATACGCCGCACGGCATCGTGCCAGCCAAGGTGGCCTTCGTCACGCATGAACTCGAGCCGATCACGCTGGGTGCCAAGGAGGGGTTGGCGCTTCTCAACGGCACGCAGTTTTCGACGGCCTACGCGCTTGCCGCCCTGTTTGAGGCGGAAAACCTGTATCAGTCGGCGCTGGTCACCGGCGCGCTCTCGACCGACGCCGCCAAGGGCTCGGACGCGCCGTTCGATCCGCGCATCCATATGCTGCGCAAGCATCCAGGCCAGATCGAGACCGCCGACACGCTGCGCAACCTGATGGCCGGCAGCGCCATTCGCGAAAGCCACCGGGTCGGTGACGAGCGTGTGCAGGACCCGTATTGCCTGCGTTGCCAACCACAGGTGATGGGCGCTGCGCTTACCTTGCTGCGCCAGGCGGCCGACACGCTCGGCACCGAAGCCAATGGCGTCACCGACAATCCGCTGATTTTCACCGAGGACGACACCGCACTGTCCGGCGGCAATTTCCACGCCGAACCGGTGGCCTTCGCCGCCGACATGATTGCGCTGGCCGTCTGCGAGATCGGCTCGTTGTCGGAACGCCGCATCGCCATGCTTGTCGACCCGGCACTTTCGGGCATGCCGGCGTTCCTCACGCCGAAGCCCGGCCTCAACTCCGGCTTCATGATCCCGCAGGTCACGGCAGCGGCGCTCGTTTCCGAAAACAAGCAGAAGGCCTATCCGGCCAGCGTCGACTCGATCCCGACCTCGGCCAACCAGGAAGACCATGTTTCCATGGCCGCCCATGGCGCCCGCCGACTGCTTGGCATGATCGAAAACGCCAATGGCGTGCTCGGCATCGAGCTGCTTGCGGCAGCCCAGGGTTGTGACTTCCATGCGCCGCTCGCCTCCAGCGAAGCGCTCGAGGCGGTGCGCAAGATGGTGCGGGCCCAGGTGCCGCATCTCGACGACGACCGCCATTTCCATCCCGACATGGAGAAGGCCATCGCATTGGTTCGCTCAGGCGCGATTGTTGATGCAATCGCCGGCGTCGAACTGCCAGCAGTCTCGGGGGCGCCGGCATGAGTGAAACCTCCTGGCTGGCGGTAAAGCGGGGCGATGCGCCGCTTCTGGTCAGCATTCCGCATACCGGAACCGACCTTGTCGGGCTCGATGATCGTTTCGTCACGACATGGCTTGCGCGCCGCGACACGGACTGGTGGATCGACAAGCTTTACGATTTCGCCGAAGGCCTTGGTGCGACAGTGGTGCGGACGTCCGTGTCGCGCTCGGTCATAGACGTCAACCGCGACCCTTCCGGCGCTTCGCTTTATCCGGGGCAGGCGACGACTGAGCTTTGCCCAACGACTACGTTCGACGGCGATGCACTCTACAAGGTGGAGCATCAGCCGGACGCAGACGAGATAAACCGGCGTCGCGTTGCCTATTTCGAGCCCTATCACGCTGCCCTGGAGAGCGAAATCTCGCGCCTCCGCGCGCTGCATCCGAAGATCGTGCTCTATGACTGCCACTCGATCCGCTCGGTGATGCCACGCCTGTTCGATGGCCGGCTGCCGGTGTTCAATCTTGGCACCAACGACGGCACGAGCACCGATCCGGTGCTGCAGGACAAGGTCGCTGCGATCATGGCCGGAACCGGCAGGCCGTGGGTGGTCAATGGCCGCTTCAAGGGTGGCTGGATCACCCGTCACCATGGTCGTCCCTCCGAAGGGGTCCATGCCTTGCAGATGGAACTCGCCAATCGCGGCTACATGCTCGAGCCGGAAGGCAAGGGCGAACCGTCCAACTGGCCAGTGCCTTACGACGCCGAATTCTCCGCGCCGATCCGCGCGACGCTGACAGACATCCTCAAGACCGCGCTCGCCTGGGCGGGCAACTGACACACGCCAAGGGAGGTTTCCGCATGACCCAACATTCCCGCATCGACAATGCCCGCGTCATCCGCGCAGCGACGGGCACGGAACTGACCGCCAAGAGCTGGCTCACCGAAGCGCCGCTGCGCATGCTGATGAACAACCTCGACCCGATGGTCGCGGAAAAGCCGGGCGAACTCGTCGTCTATGGCGGCATCGGCCGCGCCGCCCGTGACTGGGACAGCTTCGACCGCATCGTAGCCGCCCTTCGCAAGCTGGAAGGCGACGAGACTCTGCTGATCCAGTCGGGCAAGCCGGTCGGCGTATTCCGCACCCACAAGGATGCGCCGCGCGTGCTGCTCGCCAACTCCAATCTGGTGCCGCACTGGGCCAACTGGGACCATTTCAACGCCCTCGATAAGAAGGGTTTGATGATGTACGGCCAGATGACGGCCGGCTCGTGGATCTATATCGGCAGCCAGGGCATCGTTCAGGGAACCTACGAGACCTTCGTCGAGATGGGCCGCCAGCACTTTGGCGGCGACCTCGCCGGCCGCTGGATCCTGACCGCCGGCCTCGGCGGCATGGGCGGCGCCCAGCCGCTGGCCGCGACCATGGCCGGTGCCGCCTGCCTCGCCATCGAATGCCAGGCGAGCCGCATCGAGATGCGCCTCAAGACCGGCTATGTCGACGTCCAGGCCAAGGATCTCGACGACGCGCTCGCCATCATCGACAAGGCCTGCAAGGAAAAGAAGGCGATTTCGGTCGCACTCCTCGGCAATGCCGCCGAAATCCTGCCGGAACTCGTCAGGCGCGGCGTGAAGCCGGATGCGGTGACCGACCAGACCTCGGCACATGACCCTGTCAACGGCTACCTGCCGATTGGCTGGACGGTGGCCGAGTGGGAAGACAAGCGCCAGCGTGACCCCAAGGCCGTGGAAAAAGCCGCGCGTGCGTCGATGGCGGTGCACGTCAAGGCGATGCTCGACTTCCACAAGATGGGCATCCCCACCGTCGACTACGGCAACAACATCCGCCAGGTGGCCAAGGAAGAGGGTGTCGAGAACGCCTTCGATTTTCCGGGCTTCGTGCCGGCCTACATCCGGCCGCTCTTCTGCCGTGGCATCGGACCGTTCCGGTGGGCAGCGCTTTCGGGCGATCCCGAGGACATCTACAAGACCGACGCCAAGGTGAAGGAACTGACCCCCGGCAACAAGCACCTGCACAACTGGCTCGACATGGCGGCCAAGCGCATCCACTTCCAGGGCCTGCCGGCGCGTATCTGCTGGGTCGGCCTCGGCGATCGCCACCGTCTCGGCCTCGCCTTCAACGAGATGGTCGCCAAGGGCGAGCTCAAGGCGCCCGTCGTCATCGGCCGCGATCACCTCGACTCCGGCTCGGTGGCTTCGCCGAACCGCGAGACCGAGGCGATGAAGGACGGCTCGGACGCCGTGTCCGACTGGCCGCTGCTCAACGCGCTGCTCAACACCGCATCCGGCGCAACCTGGGTGTCGCTCCACCACGGCGGCGGCGTCGGCATGGGCTTCTCACAGCATTCGGGCGTGGTCATCTGCGCCGATGGCACCGACGATGCTGCCCGCCGACTCGAGCGCGTGTTGTGGAACGACCCGGCAACGGGCGTCATGCGCCACGCCGACGCCGGCTACGACATCGCCGTTGACTGCGCCAGGGACAAGGGCCTCAACCTGCCCGGGATCTTGGGCTAACAATCCTGGGCTGACCATGCGCATCATCCGTCACGCCGACTGCCGCCCGATGCCGTGGAAGAACGGCGGCGGCGTGACGACCGAAATCATCGCGTGGCCGCCTGCGGCCGGGCTCGACGACTTCCACTGGCGCATTTCGATGGCGCAGGTGGCAGCCGGCGGCCCGTTTTCCGTCTTTTCCGGTATCGACCGCACGCTGACAGTGCTCGAAGGCACCATGCGGCTGGCGATCGAGGGCGCTGGCGAACACTTGCTGTCGCGGCATTCCGAGCCCTGCGTCTTCCCCGGCGATGTCGCAACATCCGCCAAACTGGTCGACGGCCCCGTGCTCGACTTCAACGTGATGACCCGCCGTGGAAGCCACAACCATCGGGTTCGCCGGCTTGAGCTGGCGCGCGAGGCCGATATTGAGGCGGGTGACGGGACGTTCCTGCTGTTTATCGCTTCCGGTGCGGCGCTCATCGGCGTTGGCGAGGGGACGATCGACCTCGGCGAGCGGGACACGCTGTGTCTCGATCCCGGCGCGGGAAGGCTCCGTATCGCGCCTGCCACGGCGGTGAGCCTGCTGGCCGTCAACATCATGTCATGGCGGCACCCTCCACTTTGCCGTGACGTCCGCTAGTTACTGGAGGACTGTTCCTTTTCAGGGACGGTAGGTCAGGCCGCCGGCCGAAACCGCGCGGCAAAGGGAGAAGCTGTGATGGACAACCACAGGGTCGGCTATTTCATCGGCAGTCTGGCGGCCGGTTCGATCAATCGCAAACTTGCCAAGGCTCTGGTTCGGCTAAAGCCGGAAACGTTGGAGATGGAAGAAATCTCGTTCCGCGACCTTCCGCTCTACAGCTATGACTACGACGCTGATTTCCCGCCCGCCGCCCGCGCATTCAAGGAGGCCCTGGCCAACGTCGACGCCGTGCTGTTCGTCACCCCCGAATACAACCGGTCCATCCCTGGCGGATTGAAGAACGCCATCGACTGGGCGAGCCGGCCCTACGGGCAGAATTCGTTCACCCGCAAGCCCTCGGCGGTGATCGGAACGTCGCCGGGTGCGATTGGCACTGCAGTGGCGCAGCAGAGCCTTCGCAGCGTGCTCAGCTTTTGCAATTCGCCGCAGATGAACGCGCCCGAGGCCTATATCCAGTTCAAGCCGGGATTGATTACCGACGACGGAGACGTGACGGTTCCGGACACCGCGAAATTCCTCGAGAGTTACATGTCCGAGTTTCACGCCTTCATCGACCGGGTCTATACGGTTCTGCCGCGCAGCAGGTGACGCTGGACCGGGTGCCTAACTCGGCAGGCGGTGCCCTGTTGAGGGCACTGCCTGACATATGCCCAATTTTGTTTGGCTGAACACGAAAAAGCCTGAATACTTGCGTTCCGATCTGAACTCGGCACTGCTATGTGGCACGTGGCGTCGCGGGCGATGGCGACGTCATATTTTCACTAAATCGCAGGTGCAAAGCGGTACAACGACTGTTGTATTGCCATGCAACCATTTGTTGTTTGAACTGGTTATGCGGCAGGTCCGCGACGCCGCAAGGTGGCGCGGATTTTTCTGCCAAACGGACAATGCTGTATATGAATATTCAGACCGACCCACGCCGGATCAACGATGTAGTGCCGAGCTTCCCGGCCGTCGCGGAGCAGCCCATCCGGGCGACCGTGCTGCATGAGGATCGGCTCAGGGCCACGGGCGAAAGCCTGGCGCGCAAGGAGCTGCCATCCTATTTCGGCCTTGGCGGGTTTGATTTCCACGCGCGCATCCGCGAAAGCGCCAAGCGTATCCTTCAGGTCTATCGCGACACCAATGCGGCGCAGGGAAGGGGCGAGCCGATCACGCCTGCCGCGCAATGGCTGCTCGACAACAACTATCTGGTCGAAGAGACGATCTATCAGGTCAAGCGCGACCTGCCGAAGCGCTTCTATCGCGAGCTGCCGACGATGGAGATCGCGCCGGGCCAGTCGGTGCCGCGCGCCCTTGCAATAGCCTGGGTCTACGTCGCCCATTCCGACAGCACTGTTTCGGCGCAGATGTTCAAGGCCATCGTCGAGGGCTACCAGTCCATCGAACCGCTTCAGATCGGCGAGCTCTGGGCGTTGCCGTCGCTTTTGCGCTTCGTGCTGATCGAAAACCTTCGTCGCATCGCGGTGCGCGTCAATCGCGCCCGCGAAATGCGCGCCATCGCCAACGACGTCGCCGACCGCCTGCAAACCGTGCAGGAAAAGGACGACGGCCTGGCCCTGCTGCAGGCCTATGCCGCGCATGCCCGCGACACCACCTTCGCCACGCAGCTTCTGTACCGTTTGCGCGATGGCTCGCAAAATGCCGGTAAGGCATTGAGCTGGCTGGAAAATGAGCTCGAAAAGTCTGGCAGCGACGCCGAAGAGATCATCATCGGCGAGCATCACACGCTGTCGTCAGGAAATGTCACCACCGGCAACATCATCCGCGGCCTGAGGCTCATTGACGACCAGGACTGGACCGTATGGTTCGAGGACGTCAGCCGTGTTGACGCGCTGTTGCGCGAGCGCACGAATTTCGCCCAACTCGATTTCGCGTCGCGCGACCAGTACCGCGCGGCCATCGAGGAACTCGCCCGGCACTCGAAGCTCTCGGAATATCAGGTCGCCGAACGGGCGACGGATTTTGCCGACGCCGAAAAGCCGGTTCCGGAGGGTGCGCCACAACTGCAGAAGGATTGCTCCGACGTTGGCTTCTTCCTTGTCGGGCCACGCCGCCAGGAGCTTGAACGGGCAATCGGATACCGGCCGACGATAGGCCGGCTGGTCAACCGCGCCTTCCGCAAGACCAATTGGCTCGGCATTGCCGTGCCGGTGTTCGCGTTGACCGTGCTGTTGCTGTTCCTCGCCGGCAACGCGCTGGCCGCGCTTGGCCTGCCGGCGGGCGCCATTGCGCTGATGCTGGTGTTGTTTTCGGTGCCGGCCAGCGAAGGCGCGCTGGCCTTCTTCAACACCATCGTGCTCAAGTTCCTCGAACCGACCCGGCTCGTTGGCTACGAGTTCAAGGACGGGGTTCCGGCCGAAGCGCGTACCCTGGTCGTTGTGCCGTCGCTGATCGGTTCGCGTGACGATGTTGACGAGAACATCCGCAACATCGAGGTCCACCACCTCGCCAACATGGCCGGTGAAATCCATTTCGCCGTCTTGTCGGACTGGCCCGACAGCCAGGTCGAGGTGTCGACCGGCGACCGCGAGATCTACGAGTACGCCCGCCGCGAAATCGCCCGGCTGAACCAGCGCTACCCCAGCGAAGGCGCGCCCAGGTTCTACCTGCTGCACCGCCGCCGGCTGCATAATCCCGCGCAGGATTGCTGGATGGGCTGGGAACGCAAGCGCGGCAAGCTGCATGAACTCGACCTGCTGCTGCGTGGCGACGGCGACACCACCTTCCTGCCCACCGACGCGCCGCTGCCGGAGAACGTCATCCATGTCATGACGCTCGACGCCGACACGCGCATGACACGCGGCTCCGTCGCCAAGCTGGTCGGCAAGATGTGCCATCCACTCAACCGGCCGGAGTTCGACGCCGAGCGCCGCGTTGTCACGGCCGGCTACGCCATCCTGCAGCCGCGCGTCACGCCGTCCCTGACCACGGGTGACGAAGCGTCGTTCTTCCAGCGCGTCTTTTCGGCCAACCGCGGCCTCGATCCGTATGTTTTCGCCGTTTCCGATCTCTACCAGGACGTCTTCGGCGAGGGCACCTTCACCGGTAAGGGCCTGTACCACGTCGATGCCATGGAGGCAGCGCTCAAGGGCCGCATCGCTGAAAACACCGTTCTCAGCCACGATCTGCTCGAAGGCGCGCTGGCACGCGCCGCCCTTGTCACCGACGTCGAGGTGGTGGAAGACTACCCGACGCGCTATTCGGTCGACGCCTCGCGGCAGCATCGCTGGGCGCGCGGCGACTGGCAGTTGCTCGGCTTCATCTTCGATCCGAGCTCTGGCGTTCCCGCATTGTCGCGCTGGAAGATGATCGACAACCTGCGCCGCTCGCTGACTCCGATCTTCTGGGTCATGGCGGCCATCGCCGGCTGGACCCTGCTGCCGTTCACCCAGGCCGCGCAATGGCAGGCCTTGCTCATTCTCAGCCTGTTCATGGCGCCGACCTTCGATATCATCGATGCGATCCTGCCGAAGAACCGCGAGGCCACGGCGCGCGGCCATTTCAGCGCGCTGGCCCGCGATCTCGCCTTCGGCACCGCCATGGTGGCGCTCAAGGTCGTGCTGATGGCGCATCTCGCCTGGATGATGGGCGATGCGATCATCCGTACGCTCTATCGTCTGTTTGTCAGCCGCAAGAACCTCCTTGAGTGGCGCACGGCCTCGCAGGCGCACAAGTCCGGCGGCAACGACCTCGCCGCCTACTACCGTATGATGTATGGTGCGGTGATCATCGCCGTCGTTGGCCTGGCGATACCTGTTTTCGCCGACTCGACCGGTGCCTTCGTCGCCTTCGCCTTTGCCATCTTCTGGGCCGGCTCCCCCGCCTTTGCCTGCTTGATCAGCCGCTCGGCGGAGACCGAGGACCGGCTGCACGTCGCGCCATGGGACGTGCACATGCTGCGCACCGTCGCGCGCCGCACCTGGCACTATTTCGAGACCTTCGTCACCCCGGAGCAGAACCACCTTCCGCCGGACAATTTCCAGGAAAATCCGACCGGCGTCATCGCCACGCGCACCTCGCCGACCAACATCGGCGTCTACTTGCTGTCGGTGGTTTCGGCCCGCGATTTCGGCTGGATCAGCCTATCCGACGCAGTCACGCGTATCGACGCCACGATGTCGACCATCGAGAAGATGGAGCGGTTTCGCGGCCATCTCTACAATTGGTACGACACAACGACGCTGCGGCCGCTCTATCCGCTCTATGTCTCGAGCGTGGACAGCGGCAATCTGGCCGGGCACCTGGTCGCCGTCGCCGCCGCCTGTTCGGAATGGGCCGAGGCGCCGTCGGTGCATCTGCAGGGCGATTTCCAGGGCATTCTCGACATCGTTTCAATCATCGAGGAGAGCGTCGCCGAGCTTCCGGACGACCGCCGCCAGCTTCGCCCGTTGCGCCAGCGCCTGATCGACCGGGTCGACGGCATGCGTCGTGCGGTTGAAACCATCAAGTCGCAACCGGAAATGGCCTCGATCCGCACGATCAACCTCGCCGTGCTGTCGGGCGAAATCCGCAAGCTGGCCGGTGCGATCCACACCGAGGCCGCCTCGACCAAAAGCGAGCAGCTGGCCGATTGGGCCAGGACGCTCGAAGTTACCTGCGAGGCCCATGTCAACGACGCCCATAGCGACGATCAAGCGGTTAGCTCACTCCGCGTCAAGCTGATGGAACTGCGCGAGCGCGCCCGCAAGTTCGCCTTCGAGATGAACTTCTCGTTCCTGATGCGCAACGAGCGCAAGCTCTTGTCCATCGGCTATCGTGTCGAGGAGCACCAGCTCGATGAAAGCTGCTACGACCTTCTGGCGTCGGAAGCGCGTCTGACCAGCCTGTTCGCCATCGCCAAGGGCGACGTGCCGACCGAGCATTGGTTCCGCCTGGGCCGCCCGATCGTCGAGATCGGCTTCCAGGGCGCGCTGATGTCGTGGTCCGGCTCGATGTTCGAGTACCTGATGCCGCCGCTGGTGATGAAGGAGCCGCAGGGCGGCATCCTCAACCAGACCAACAAGCTGATCATCCGCCGCCAGATCCAGTATGGCCGCTCGAAGGGCATTCCGTGGGGTATTTCGGAAGCCGCCTACAACGGCCGCGACCGCGAGCTGACCTATCAGTACACCAATTTTGGCGTGCCCGGTCTCGGCCTCAAGCGCGGTCTTGGCCAGAACACCGTCATCGCGCCCTACGCCACCGTGCTTGCCGCGCAGTTCATGCCGGCCGAGGCTACGTCCAACCTCAGGCGCTTGCGCAAGGTCGGGGCGATGGGCCGCTACGGTTACTACGACGCCGTCGACTACACGCCGCAGCGCGTGCCCGAAGGCACCGACCATGCCGTCGTCTACAACTACATGGCCCACCACCAGGGCATGTCGATCGTGTCGATCGCCAACGTCATCTTCGAAGGCAGGATGCGTGACCGCTTCCACAGCGATCAGGTCATCGAGGCGGCCGAACTGCTGCTGCAGGAGAAGGCGCCGCGCGACATTCCTGTCGCAACCGTGCGCACCGAAGTCGCCGAGCACACCAAGGACGAGACCGCCGATCACAGCGCCGACACGCGTCTGTTGCTCAATCCGATGCGGTCGCTGCGGTCGACCAACCTGATGTCGAACGGCCGCTATTCGGTGATGGTGACAGCCACCGGCTCCGGCTACAGCCGCTGGAACGACATGGCGATCACCCGCTGGCAGCCCGATCCGACGGAAGACCGTCTCGGCACCTACCTGTTCCTGCGCGACACCGAGACCGGCGACTGGTGGTCGGCGACGTCCGAACCGAAGCGCGCCACCGGCGAGCAGGTGCAGACGGTGTTCTGCGACGACAAGGCCAACTTCATCAAGACAGTCGGCACGCTGCGCAGCGAGGTCGAGTGCATAGTCGTGTCCGAGGGCAATGGCGAAGCGCGTCGCGTGGTTATCTGGAACGATGCGGCCGTCGATCGCCACATCGAGGTGACGTCGTTCGCCGAACTGGTCCTTGCGCCCGAGGCCAACGACACTGCGCATCCGGCCTTCTCGAAGATGTTCGTCGAGACCGAGATCACGCACAACGGCAGCACCATCCTGGCCACCCGCCGCACGCGGTCCGCCGGCGAGCCTTCGGTCGTTGCCGCGCATTTCGTCACCGATCAGTCTGGTCATGTGCGCGACACCGAGGCCGAAACAGACCGCCGCGCCTTCATTGGGCGCGGGCGCACGATTGCCGACCCGGCAGCGTTCGACCCCGGCGCCAAACTGACTGGCAGCGCGGGCTTCACGCTCGACCCGGTTGCTGCCCTGCGCCGTCGCGTGCGCGTTCCCGCCAACAAGAAGGTGACGCTGACCTTCTGGACCATCGTTGGTGCGACGCGCGAAGAGGTCGAGGAGACGGTCTCGCGGCTCGACCATCCCGAAGGCTACCAGCGTCAGGCGATGCTGTCGTGGACGCGTTCGCAGGTGCAGACCCGCCATCTCGGGCTCAGCCTGGCGGATGCCGCCAATGTGCAGAAGCTGGCGCGGTACCTGATCTATCCGGATCCGTTCCTGCGCCTGTCGGCGGATGCCATTGCTTCCGGGCTCGGTCCGCAATCGGCGCTCTGGCCGATGGCGATTTCCGGCGACTTCCCGATCCTGGCAATCAGGATCGGCGACATCGCCGACATCGAGATCGTCGCCCAGGCGCTGCGCTTCCAGGAGTACATGCGCGCCCGCGGCCTCGTTGCCGATCTGGTCATCGTCAACGAGCAGGCCTCGTCCTATGTCCAGGACCTGCAGCAGGCGATCGAGCATCTGTGCGAGAACAGCCGCCTGCGCGGCAAGGAGCTCGGGCCGCGCCAGCATATCTTCGCGGTCCGGCGCGATCTGATGGACGAGGCGTCGTATCGCACGCTTCTGGCGGTCTCCCGTGTCTGCCTGCACACCCGCAACGGCACCATCTTCGACCAGATCGAACGCGCCGAAGCGGCCGCCTTGCTGGCGCGCGATGCCCTGGCGCAGTCGCAGACCCCCGACAGACCTGTCGCGCCTGTCTCGCAGATGCCCGCCTCGCGCGGCGCCCGCAAGGCGTCGGGCGAGGGCCTGGCCTATTGGAACGGTTTCGGCGGCTTCGACGCCGGCGGCCGCGACTACGTCGTGCGTCTCAACGGCCAGCGTACGACGCCGCAGCCGTGGATCAACGTCGTCGCCAACAGCGGGTTCGGATTCCATTCGTCCGCCGAGGGAGCGACGTTTACCTGGAGCCGCAACAGCCGCGACTACCAGCTGACGCCATGGACCAACGATCCGGTCACCAACCGGCCGGGCGAGGCAGTCTACATTGTCGACAAGGCCAGTGGGCGGACCTACTCGCCGATCGCCGCTGTCGTGCGCGAGGCGGGCGCCGCCTATGAGGCGCGACATGGCCAGGGCTATTCGACTTTCAAGTCCAAGCGCGGCACCTTGGGCACCGAGCTGACCCATCTGGTCGACCCGGCCGACCCGGTCAGGGTCTCGCGCCTGCGCATCGAAAATTCCGGTGCGGTGGCAGCCAAGGTCCGGGTCTACGCATATGCCGAATGGGTACTTGGCAGCAGCCGCGCCAAGACCGCGCCCAACATCGTTCCGTCGGTCGACGACAAGACGGGCGCCATGTTCGCGCGCAACAGCTACGGACTCGATTTTGGCGAACGCGTCGCGTTCATGGCGATCAGTGGCAAGGCCAGCTCTTTGACTGCCGACCGCCACGAGTTCATCGGCTCCGGCGGATCGGTCGACGCCCCGCGGGCGGTGACGCTCGCTGCCGAGCTGTCGGGCCGCGTCGAGGCGGGCGTCGATCCGTGCGCCGCCATTGCCCACGACGTCGAGGTGCCCGCAGGCGGCTCGGTGTCGCTGCTATGGCTGCTTGGCGATGCCGGCTCCGAGGGAGAGGCGAGCGACCTTGTCGCGCGTCATCTCAAGGTTGATTTCGATACCAGGCTGGCGGACAACCAACGTGACTGGCGCTGCTTCCTCGACACCATCCAGGTTGAGACGCCGGACAAGGCGCTCGACGCGATGGTCAACAACTGGCTGCCGTACCAGAGCCTGGCCTGCCGTATCAGGGCCCGTTCGGCCTTCTACCAGGCAAGCGGCGCGTTTGGCTTCCGCGACCAGCTGCAAGACACGTTGGCGCTGTTGATGCACGACGCAAATCTGGCGCGTGGACAGATATTGAACGCCGCCAGCCGCCAGTTCGCGGAAGGCGACGTCCAGCATTGGTGGTTGCCACGTACTGGCGCTGGCGTGCGCACCATGATTTCCGACGACGTCGTCTGGCTGGCCAGCGCTGCTGCCCGCTATGTTGCCGTCACCGGCGACAAGGCGATCCTTGCCGAGCAGTTGACGTTCCTTGAAGGGCCGGCGCTGAAACCGGGCGAACACGATGCGTTCTTCACGCCCGATCGTTCGAGCAAGAAGGCCACGCTCTACGAGCATTGCGCGCGCGCGCTCGACCTTGCCATCAAGCGGACCGCCAAGAACGGTTTGCCGCTGATCCTCGGCGGCGACTGGAACGACGGCATGAACCGCGTTGGCGAGGGCGGCAAGGGCGACAGCGTCTGGCTTGGCTGGTTCCTGCTGAGGACATTGGGCGAATTCGCCCAACTGGCCAAGGCTGAGGGCGACGCCAAGCGCGCCGGCGCCTGGGAAAAGCATGCGGCTTCTCTCAAGCGTGCGCTGGAGAACGCGGCATGGGACGGCGAGTGGTATCGCCGCGGCAGCTTCGACGACGGCTCGCCGCTCGGCTCGCGCCATTCCGACGAGTGCAAGATCGACTCTATCGCCCAGTCGTGGAGCGTGATCTCGGGCGAAGGCGACCCGGCGCGGTCACGCACCGCCATGGACCAGGCCACCGCCGCGCTGGTCGACAACGAGCTTGGCATCATCAAGCTGTTCTCGCCGCCATTCTCGAAGACCGCCAAGGACCCGGGCTATATCAAGGCCTATCCGCCGGGGGTGCGCGAGAACGGCGGGCAGTACACCCACGCCGCGATCTGGTTTGTCATCGCCCTGGCCGAAATGGGACAGGTGGATGAAGCCTATCGCTGCTTCTCCATGCTCAACCCGGTCAACCACGCGCTCGATGAAAAGGCCGCCGAGACTTATCGCGTCGAGCCCTACGTCGTGGCAGCCGACGTCTATGCCGACCCTTCGAAGGCCGGCCGGGGCGGCTGGACCTGGTACACCGGCTCGTCCGGCTGGCTCTATCGAGCGGCAGTGGAAAGTATTCTCGGCATCACCCGCCGAGGTGACCGACTGGTGGTTTCGCCCGCCATCCCCAAACATTGGGAAGGGTATTCGGCCACGCTGCGTATGGGTGGCGCCGTCTACAGGTTGCGGGTGGTCAGGGACAAGGCCACTAAGGCTGCGAAGGCGGACGTTGACGGCGTCAAGGGCAAGGACGGGTCCTTTGCCATGCGCGACAGCGGGGAGATCGAGGTCGTGGTCCGCATTCCGGCTTAGGCCGGAGCGGGCTGCGACGCCAAGTAACGTGGTTTCGTCATTATTTTGCCGCAACCATGCCTTTTTTCCTTATTTCTCAATTCCTTATCGCATCACACCAGATTACTGGCCGTTGAAATGTTTTGTTCGATATTTTTGAACGTAGCGGCTATGTGCGCATTGTCTTGCGGACTGGCGGTCGCTATCTATCGGCCGTTGTGCAGTGCACAATAAAGGGACGGACGGGACTCAAGGGGTACCAAAGTGTCGTTGCTTGAGGTTTATTGGAGAGCGCTCCGCTATCTTGCCGCTGACGGCAGGAAGGTTGCGCTCATTTGCGCCGCCAACATCGTGCTGGCGATCGTCACCATTGCAGAACCGATCCTCTTCGGACGCATCATCGATGCCATAGCCGAGAAATCGGAAGTCGTTCCAACCATGGCGCTGTGGGCGGGCTTCGGTGCGTTCAACATCGTAGCCTTCGTTCTGGTCGCCCGTGGCGCAGACCGCCTGGCCCATGCCCGGCGTGGCGAAGTGCTGTGCCAGTCTTTCGAACGCGTCGTCACCATGCCGCTGTCCTGGCACCAGCAGCGCGGCACCTCGCATTCGCTGCACACCCTGCTGCGCGCGGTCGACTCGCTGTTTACGCTGTGGCTCGAATTCATGCGCACGCATCTTTCGACCGCCGTTGCCCTTGTGCTGCTCGTTCCGACCGCGTTTTCGCTCGATGTCCGCATGTCCCTGGTGCTGATTGCGCTCGGCGCGCTGTACGTCGCCATCGGCCGCCTGGTCATGCGCAAGACCAAGGAAGGCCAGGCCATGGTCGAGCGTCACCACCACAAGGTGTTCTCTCACGTCTCTGACTCGGTCAGCAACGTCGCTGTTCTGCAGAGCTACAACCGCCTCGGCCAGGAAACGGAATCGCTGCGCAGCTTCGTTCAGGCGCTGATCACCGCCCAGAACCCAGTCCTGGACTGGTGGGCGCTGGCTTCGGCGATGCATCGCCTGGCGTCGACGATTTCGATGATGGTCGTTCTGCTGATCGGCGCCTATCTGGTCACGGAGGGCCAGTTGCGTATCGGCGACATCGTTGCCTTCACCGGCTTTGCCACGCTTCTGATCAGCCGCCTCGACCAGGTCTCGAATTTCGTGAACCAGATCTTCGACGCCCGGTCGAAGCTGGAAGAGTTCTACCGCATGGAAGACACGGCCGGCGATCATCGTGAGCCGGAAGGCCTGCGTGAGCTTGAAAACGTCACCGGTCACGTCCGCTTCGAAAACGTCAGCTTTGAATTCCCGAATTCGGGGCAGGGCGTGCGCGACGTGTCGTTCGAGGTCAGCGCCGGCCAGACGGTCGCCATCGTCGGCCCGACGGGCGCCGGCAAGACCACGCTCATCAACCTGCTGCAGCGCGTCCACACGCCCGAGCATGGCCGCATCCTCGTCGATGGTATCGACACCCGCACGGTGACCCGCAAGTCGCTGCGCCATTCGATCGCGACCGTGTTCCAGGACGCCGGGCTGCTCAACCGCTCGATCGAGGACAATATTCGCCTCGGCCGCGCCGGCGCCAGCAACGAGGAAGTCCACGCCGCAGCCAGCGCGGCGGCTGCGCAGGATTTCATCCTGTCGAAAAGCGAAGGTTACGACACAAGCGTCGGCGAACGCGGCGGCGCGTTGTCGGGCGGCGAGCGCCAGCGCATCGCCATCGCCCGCGCCATCCTCAAGAGCGCGCCGATCCTCGTGCTCGACGAAGCGACAAGCGCGCTCGACGTCGAGACAGAGAACCGCGTCAAGGATGCCATCGACATGCTGCGCGATGGACGAACGACGTTCATCATCGCCCATCGCCTCAGCACCGTGCGTGATGCCGACCTGGTCGTCTTCATGGATCATGGCCATGTCGTCGAGATGGGCGGTTTTGCCGAGCTTTCCGCCCGCAATGGCCGCTTCGCCTCGCTGCTTCGCGCCGGCGGCCTGCTCAACGACGACGAGGTGCGTCGCGTTACCCATGTCGAGGCTGCGGCCTGATCGCATAGGCCTGCATCCTCTGCAATTCGGCGGGGCGCTTCGGCGCCCCGTTTGTCTTTGAGCGCATGTGTGGACATCGCCTGGCCGGCCCCGCCTGAAGCTCGCCGCGACGTCGCGGCCGATTGCAGCGCAGCCGCAGTGGGGTTAATTAGCATCCATGACCCAGACGACCTCGCAATCCCGGCGCATCAGCGATCTCGCCAACCCGACACGCTTCATCGCCTTGGTGGACAAGCTTGTCCCATGGCTGGCCGCGATGTCGGCGCTTGCGCTTGGCATCGGGCTCTATCTTGCCTTCGCCGCGCCGGAAGATTTCCAGCAGGGCATTACCGTCCGCATCATGTACATCCACGTGCCTTTCGCCTGGTTGTCGATGATGTGTTACTCGGTCATGGCGATCTCCGCTTTGGGTACGCTGGTCTGGCGCCATCCGCTGGCTGATGTCGCGTTGAAGTCGGCCGCCCCGGTTGGTGCGGTGTTCACCGCGCTCGCCCTGCTGACGGGGTCGATCTGGGGCAAGCCGATGTGGGGCACCTGGTGGGTCTGGGACGCCCGGCTGACGTCGGTGTTCGTGCTGTTCCTGATGTATCTCGGCATCATCGCGCTGACCCGCGCGCTCGATGACCCCGCGCGTTCCGCCCGTGCAGCCGCGGTCATCACGCTGGTCGGTTTCGTCAACATTCCGATCATCAAGTTCTCGGTCGAATGGTGGAACACGCTGCACCAGCCGGCCTCGGTGTTCCGCATGGACGGTCCGACCATCGACCCGTCCATGCTCTGGCCCCTGATGATCATGGCGCTTGGCTTTACCCTTCTGTTCTTCACCCTGCATCTAATGGTGATGCGCACCGAGATCTTGCGCCGTCGCGTCATGGCGATGCGCCAGATCGCAGCCCGCAGGGCGGAGCGCCAGCAGACAGCCTGAAAGCTGCCCTTCGGAGGACGACGCCATGTGGCCCGATCGTAGAATTCTTGATCTGTTGGGCCTTGAGCTTCCGATCCTGCAAGCGCCGATGGCAGGTCCCGTCGAGTCCGAAATGGTCATCGCCGTTTCCGAAGCCGGCGGCATGGGTGGGCTGCCCTGCGCGCTGATGACGCCCGAGAAAGCCCGAACGGAACTCGGCATCATCCGCCAGCGCACGTCGCGGCCGATCAATGTCAATTTCTTCTGCCACCGGCAGCCCGAGGACGATCCGGCGCGGGAGGCGGCGTGGAAGAAGCGGCTCGAGCCCTTCTATGTCGAACTTGGTCTCGATCCGTCGGCCCCGACGCCGCGCTCGGCGCGCGCGCCGTTCGATGAAGAGTTCTGCGGCATCGTCGAGGAATTCCGGCCGGAGGTGGTCAGCTTCCATTTCGGCCTGCCGGACGCCGCCCTGCTTGACCGGGTCAAGGCGGCTGGCGCCAAGGTACTGGCTTCGGCAACAACTGCCGACGAGGCGGCGTGGCTGGAGCAACACGGTTGCGACGCGATCATCGCGCAGGGAGCCGAGGCCGGTGGCCATCGCGGCATCTTCCTGACCGACGACGTCGCCAACCAGCCCGGAACCTTCGCGCTGGTGCCGCAAGTGGTGGATGCGGTCAGGCTGCCGGTCATCGCCGCGGGCGGCATCGCCGACGCACGCGGCATTGTCGCCGCCTTCGCGCTTGGCGCGTCAGCCGTCCAGATCGGCACCGCCTATCTGTTTTGTCCCGAGGCCAAGGTCGCGCCACCGCACCGGCAGGCGCTGCGCGCCGCCAAGGACGATCACACCGCGCTGACCAATGTCTTCACCGGCCGCCCGGCGCGCGGCATCGTCAATCGGATCATGCGCGAAGTTGGCCCGATCTCGGATATCGCCCCGGCGTTTCCGCTGGCTGGCGGCGCGCTGGCGCCCCTCAGGGCGGCATCGGAGCCAAAGGGCTCCGGCGATTTCATGTCGCTGTGGTCGGGCCAGGCGGCCCGCCTCGGCCGCGAGATGCCGGCCGGCGAACTGACCCGCGCGCTTGCCGCCGAGGCCTTGGCGCTGTTTCCGAAACTCGCGGGATGATCCCGCCCGCCGGTAGGACTGGCCGCTACGCGTCCGTTGTCATGGGGTCAGCGTCCGACGCACAGCGTCGTGCCAGCCCTTGAGCTTGGCGGTGCGCAGCTTGGGCTCCATGTCCGGCTTGAACTGGCGGTCGAGCGCCCATGCCTTGGCGAATTCCTTCGCCTTCGGCCAGACGCCGGCCCGCGAACCCGCCAGCCATGCGGCGCCCAGCGCCGTCGTCTCCAGCACGGTCGGGCGGTCAACCGGCGCATCGAGGATGTCGGCCAGCCGCTGCATGGTCCAGTCCGAGGCGACCATGCCGCCATCGACGCGCAACACCGTCTTGCCGTTCTTGGTCTTCCAGTCCTTCTTCATCGCGTCGAGCAGGTCGCGGGTCTGATAGGCAACGGACTCCAATGCTGCCCGGGCGAATTCGGCAGGGCCGGTGTTGCGTGTCAGGCCGTAGATCGCTCCGCGCGCCTCGGCATCCCAATGGGGCGCGCCGAGACCGACGAAGGCCGGCACCAGATAGACGTTCTGGTTGTCGTCGGCATGCGCCGCGAGCTCGCCGCTGTGCTCGGCCTTGCCGATCACCTTGATGCCGTCGCGCAACCATTGCACGGCAGCCCCCGCAACGAAGATCGAGCCTTCGAGTGCATAGGTCGTCTTGCCGTCGAGCCGGTAGGCGATGGTTGTCAGCAGCCGGTTCTTTGACCGGACGATGTCGCTCCCGGTGTTGAGGATGGCGAAGCACCCCGTTCCATAGGTCGACTTCATCATGCCCGGGTCGAAGCAGGCCTGGCCGATGGTCGCCGCCTGCTGGTCGCCGGCGACGCCGAGGATCGGTATCTCTGCGCCAAACAGGCTCTTTTCGGTGACCCCATAGTCGTCGGCGCAGTCCTTGACCTGTGGCAACATGACGGCCGGAATGCGCAGGATGTCGAGCAACTCGGCGTCCCAGAGGTTCTTTTCGATGTTGTAGACCAGCGTGCGCGAGGCATTGGTGGCGTCTGTGGCATGCACCTTGCCGCCGGTAAGCCGCCAGATCAGGAAGCTGTCGATGGTTCCGGCCAGGAGTTCGCCGCGCTCGGCGCGCTTGCGTGCGCCTTTCACCTTGTCGAGCAGCCAGGCGATCTTGGTGCCGGAGAAATAGGGATCGAGCAGCAGCCCGGTCTTCTTGGTAAAGCGTGGCTCGAGGCCCTGCTTCTTGAGCTTGGCGCACAGCTCCGCGGTCCGGCGATCCTGCCAGACGATGGCGTTGTGGATCGGCTTGCCCGTCGCCTTGTCCCAGATAACCACGGTTTCGCGCTGGTTGGTGATGCCGATGGCGGCGATGTCCGCGGCAGTCTTGCCCGCTTTCGCAAGGGCGGTCTTGCATGTGTCGACCACGCTGCGCCAGATCTCCTCCGGATCGTGCTCGACCCAGCCGGAATCGGGAAAATGCTGGGTGAATTCCTTCTGGCCGACGCCGACAACCTTCATCGACGCATCGAACACGATTGCCCGACTGGATGTCGTGCCTTGGTCGATGGCCAAAACGAAACCGCTCATTTCCAAACTCCTGCAGTCACTTGCACAAATAGGGGAGACGGCAGTGCGCCGTCTCCCCGGATAGTTGGCCGGGCGAAAGCTTCGCCCGAAATGTTTACTTGCTCCAGCTCTTCACCAGCTCGTCGTAGTTGACGGTGATCGGCTTTTCCTTTTCGTTCTCGATCTTCAGCTGCGGCGCGAGATTGCCGGCCTTGACCGCTTCCGCATTCCAGTAGGCGAGGTCGTGCTCTTCCGCCATCTTCGGGCCGATGTCGCCCTGGATGCCGGCACGTTCGAGCCGTTCCATCACCTTTTCCTGCTCGGCGCACAGCGAGTCCATGGCTTCCTGTGCCGTCTTGGCGCCGGAAGACGCATCGCCGATCGCCTGCCACCACAGCTGAGCCAGCTTCGGGTAGTCAGGCACGTTGGTGCCGGTTGGCGACCACTGCACCCGGGCCGGCGAGCGGTAGAACTCGATCAGGCCGCCAAGCTGCGGCGCGCGGTCGGTGAAGCTCTTGTGATCGAGCGTCGACTGCCGCACGAAGGTCAGGCCGACATGGCTCTTCTTCGTGTCCACCGTCTTGGATGTGACGAACTGGGCATACAGCCAGGCCGCCTTGGCGCGATCCTCCGGCGTTGACTTGAGGATCGTCCAGGACCCGACGTCCTGGTAGCCGAGCTTCATGCCGTCCTTCCAGTAGACGCCGTGCGGCGAGGGCGCCATGCGCCACTTCGGCGTGCCGTCCTCGTTCATCACGGGCAGGCCGGGCTTGACCATGTCGGCCGTGAACGCGGTGTACCAGAAGATCTGCTGGGCAATCGCGCCCTGGGCCGGCACGGGGCCGGATTCCGAGAAGGTCATGCCCTGGGCTTCCGGCGGCGCATAGGCCTTCAGCCAGTCGAGATACTTGACGATCGAGTAGACCGAGGCAGGGCCATTGGTGTCGCCGCCGCGTGCCACGCACGAGCCGACGGGCTGCGACTTGTCGTTGACCTTGATGCCCCATTCGTCGACCGGCAGGCCGTTCGGCAGGCCCTTGTCGCCATTGCCGGCCATCGACAGCCAGGCATCGGTGAAACGCCAGCCGAGCGAGGGGTCCTTCTTGCCGTAGTCCATGTGGCCATAGACCTTCTGGCCGTTGATGTCGCGGCCGGTGAAGAACGCGGCGATGTCCTCATAGGCCGACCAGTTGACCGGAACGCCGAGGTCGTAGCCGTATTTCGCCTTGAAGTCGGCCTTGTTTTTCTCGTCGTTGAACCAGTCGTAGCGGAACCAGTACAGGTTGGCGAACTGCTGGTCGGGAAGCTGGTAGAGCTTGCCGTCAGGAGCAGTCGTGAACTTGGAGCCGATGAAGTCGGCGAGGTCGAGGCCCGGATTGGTGACGTCCTTGCCCTCGTTGGCCATCCAGTCGGTCAGGCTGCGCGCCTGCTGGTAGCGCCAGTGCGTGCCGATCAGGTCGGAGTCGTTGACATAGGCGTCATAGATGTTTTCGCCCGACTGCATCTGGGTCTGGAGCTTTTCGATGACGTCACCTTCGCCGATCAGGTCGTGGGTGATCTTGATGCCGGTGATGTCGGTAAACGCCTTGGCGAGCGTCTTTGATTCATATTCGTGCGTGGTGATGGTTTCCGAAACGACCTTGATATCCATGCCGGCGAAAGGTTTCGCGGCATCGATGAACCACTGCATTTCGGCTTCCTGTGCGGCGCGATCGAGCGCCGATTGGTCCTTGATCTCGGTATCGAGGAAGGCTTTCGCCTCGTCCATCCCGGCAAATGCATTGCTGGCCCCCAAGAGCAGGGCGATCACGCTGGTTGACGTCAAGATTTTCAGTCGCATTCCAGTCCTCCCAAACAAGGTTGCAATTGCCTTTTGGCGCCGCGGCGTGCTTGCCGCGGTTCCAACATTTCTCGCCCTAGACGAAGCGGAATACGCCGATAGCGTAGACCACGCAGAGAGCGAGAGCCCACCACAGGTTGGGTCCGACGAGACCCAGCCATGCGAGATTGATGAAAGCGCTGCCGAGTAGCGAGACGAACAGCCTGTCGCCCCGCGTCGTCTCGAAGCGCAGCACGCCGACGCGCGGATTGCCGCCGGGCGAGAAATATTCCCACACGCACATGCCGGCGAGCATAAGGAAGATGGTGGTGAAGAAGGCTGCTGTGGGCAGCGTCCAGGCCATCCAGGAAAAGTCCATCTCAGCGCTCCCTCAGACCCGGCCCAGGGCAAAGCCCTTGGCGATGTAGTTGCGGACGAACCAGATCACGAGCGCGCCAGGAATGATGGTCAGCACGCCGGCCGCGGCGAGCACGCCCCAGTCCATGCCCGAGGCGGAGACGGTGCGGGTCATGATCGCGGCGATCGGCTTGGCGTCGGTCGTGGTCAGCGTGCGGGCGATCAGCAGTTCCACCCACGAAAACATGAAGCAGAAGAATGCCGCGACCCCGATGCCGCTTGCGATCAGCGGCACGAAGATCTTGAGGAAGAAGCGCGGGAACGAATAGCCATCGATATAGGCGGTCTCGTCGATCTCCTTCGGCACGCCCGACATGAAGCCTTCGAGGATCCACACGGCCAGCGGCACGTTGAACAGGCAGTGCGCCAGCGCAACGGCGATGTGCGTGTCGATCAGGCCGAAGGCCGAATAAAGCTGGAAGAAGGGCAGGGCGAACACCGCCGGCGGCGCCATTCGGTTGGTCAGAAGCCAGAAGAACAGGTGCTTGTCGCCGAGAAAGCGATAGCGCGAGAAGGCGTAGGCGGCCGGCAGGGCGACGGCGATCGAGATCGCGGTGTTCATCACCACATAGATGATCGAGTTGATGTAGCCCTTGTACCAGGACGGGTCGGAGAAGATGACGCCGTAGTTGCGCAGCGTCGGGTTCTGTGGCCACAGCGAGAACGTGCCGAGGATCTCCTGGTTCGACTTGAAGCTCATGTTGATGAGCCAGTAGATCGGCAGCATCAGGAAGATGATGTAGAGCGTCGGCACCAGCCACCAGAGCCGCGATTCCTCGCCACGCCGGCGCATGCGCCTGGCCAGCGCCTCGTTGAAGGCGCCGCCATGCGCCTGCGACCGGCTGGTTCCGGCGCTGCGCATAACGCTGTCGTCGGCAGCGTTGATGACGATTTCCTTTGTCCCGGCCATCTCAGCGCTCCGCGTCGTAGTTGGTCATGACGGTGTAAAAGACCCATGACAGCAGGAGCACGATGAGGAAGTAGACGATCGACATCGCCGCCGCCGGCCCAAGGTCGAACTGGCCGACGGCCATCTTGACCAGGTCGATCGACAGGTAGGTGGTGGAGTTGCCCGGGCCGCCGCCGGTAACGACGAACGGTTCGGTGTAGATCATGAAGCTGTCCATGAAGCGCAGCAGTACGGCGATCAAAAGCACGCGCTGCATCTTGGGCAGCTGGATGTAGCGGAACACCGCCCAGCGCGAGGCGCCGTCGATCTTGGCCGCCTGGTAGAAGGCGTCGGGGATCGACACCAGGCCGGCATAGCAAAGCAGCACGACAAGGCTGGTCCAGTGCCAGACGTCCATGACGATGACCGTCACCCAGGCGTCGAACGGGTCGTTGACGTAGTTGTAGTCGAAGCCAAGTTCGGCCAGCCCGCGACCGAGAAGGCCGATGTCGATGCGGCCGAATACCTGCCAGATCGTGCCGACGACGTTCCATGGAATGAGCAGCGGCAGCGCCATCAGCACCAGGCACACCGGCACGCCCCAGCCCTTGCGCGGCATGTTGAGCGCGATGAAGATGCCGAGCGGGATCTGGATCGCAAGGATGATGGCGGAAAACAGCAGGTTGCGCCCCATCGCCGCCCAGAAGCGGTCGGAATGCAGGATTTCCTGGTACCACTCGCTGCCCACCCAGAAGAACTGGTTGCCGCCGAAGGTGTCCTGCACCGAGTAGTTGACGACGGTCATCAGCGGGATGACGGCCGAAAACGCGACCAGCACCAGCACCGGCAGCACCATGAACCAGGCTCTGTTGTTCCAGGTCTTTTCCATGGTCTACGCTCCCATCTCGACGCGCCAGGATCTTTCGTAGAGGTTGATGCCGGCCGGGTCGAAGGACACGTGCGGTTCCGCCGGCACATGGTCGTCCTCGCCGAGGATGGCGGCGATCTCGCGCCCTTCCAGGCGCGCCCGCACCACCTTGTGGCGGCCGATGTCCTCGACCTTATGGATCGAAACGGGCATGCCGCTTGTGCCCAGCCGGACGTATTCGGGGCGGATGCCGAGCTCGATCGCGTTGCCGTCGGTCTCGGGCGTTCCGGGCAGGTCGAGCACATGGTCGCCGAGCCGCGCGCGGCGGCCGTCGATCGCCACCGGCAACACGTTCATGCCCGGCGAGCCGATGAAGTAGCCGACGAAGGTATGTCGGGGACGCTCGAACAGTTCCGCCGGCGTGCCGATCTGGACGATCTGGCCGTCATACATCACCACCACCTTCTCGGCGAAGGTCAGGGCCTCGGTCTGGTCGTGGGTGACGTAGATCATGGTGTAGCCGAAGCGGCGGTGTAGCTGCTTCAGCTGCGAACGCAGCACCCACTTCATGTGCGGGTCGATGACGGTCAGCGGCTCGTCGAACAGGATGGCGTTGACGTCGGAGCGCACCAGTCCGCGCCCGAGCGAAATCTTTTGCTTCTGGTCGGCGGTCAGCCCGCGCGCCTTGCGCTTCGCCCAGTCGGCGAGGTCGATCATGTCGAGCGTTTCGCGCACCTTGCGGTCGACCTCGGGCTCGGCAACGCCGCGGTTGCGCAGGGGGAAGGCGAGATTGTCGTACACCGTCATGGTGTCGTAGATGACCGGGAACTGGAACACCTGGGCGATGTTTCGTTCCTGCGTCGACAGCCGGGTCACGTCCTTGCCATCGAACAGCAGCTGGCCGTGCGAAGCGTGCAGCAATCCGGAAATGATGTTGAGCAGCGTGGTCTTGCCGCAACCCGAGGGGCCGAGCAGGGCATAGGCGCCGCCGTCTTCGAAGGTGTGGTGCACCTCGCGCAGCGCGTAGTCGCTCTCCGACTTCGGATGGGCGCCGTAGGCGTGGCGGATGTGGTTGAGATCGATGCGCGCCATCTCACTCTCCTCCTATGCCGCAAGCCGCGGCGGCGGCGCAGCCGAACGGCCGTCCGCGTCGAAGACCATGATGTGGCAGGGGTCGATGAACACCTCGATCGCCTCGTCGGGTTCGAAGACGCGGATGCCGTGGGCCAGCATCACCCAGCGCACATCGGCGAAGTCGAGGTGGACAAAGCTTTCCGACCCGGTGATCTCGGTCACCGAGACCTTGGCCTTCACGCCGACCGCGTCGGTCGTGCGCCTGTTGAAAGAAAGATGGTGGGGCTGGAAGCCGATCGTATAGCTCGCGTCGGCAATGCCGGTGAGTTCCTCCGGCACTGGGAGGTCCACCTCACCATCAAGCTGGAAGCTGTCGCCGCTTTTCCTGAGCACGATGGTGTTCAGGGGCGGATCAGCGAACGTGCGCGCCGTGACCAGGTCGTTCGGCTTGCGGAACACCTCGATCGTTGGCCCAAACTGGGTGACGCGTCCCTCGGACAGCGTCGCGACATTGCCCCCCAAGAGCAGCGCCTCGTGCGGTTCGGTCGTCGCATAGACGAAGATCGCGCCGGTCTCGGCAAAAATCTTGGGCAACTCGGCGCGCAACTCCTCGCGCAGCTTGTAGTCGAGATTGGCGAGCGGCTCGTCGAGCAGCACCAGCCTGGCGTTCTTGACGATGGCGCGGGCGAGCGCGGTGCGCTGCTGCTGCCCGCCAGACAGGTTCAGCGGGGTGCGGTCGAGATAGGGCGTGAGCTTCAACAGTTCGGCCGCCCGCCGGACCTCGGCGTCGATCTTCGCACCGTCCATGCCGGCGACACGCAGTGGCGAGGCGATGTTTTCGTACACCGTCATGGCCGGGTAGTTGATGAACTGCTGGTAGACCATGGCGACATTGCGCCTTTGCACCGGAACGCCGGTCACGTCCGCTCCGTCGAACCACACCGAGCCCGAGGTCGGCCGGTCAAGCCCCGCCATCAGCCGCATCAGGCTGGTTTTCCCCGACAGCGTCGGCCCAAGCAGCACGTTGAGGCTGCCATGCTGAAGCGAAAGCGTCACGTCGCGGATGTGATCCACGCCGGCGACTGTCTTGGTTACATTCCGCAGTTCCAGCATTTCCCCTCCTCCCGAGGGCAGATGCAGGCGGATGTGCGCCTACTCTGCCGCGGCGTGATGCACGCCTGGGCTAATTCCATGCAGAAATTCGTCGAGTGCCGCCGCTTGCTCTGCGTCGAGCTTGAGCCCGCGCTTGGTCCGCCGCCACAAGATGTCTTCCGAAGTCATCGCCCATTCGTTGGCGACCAGGTAGCGGACCTCGACCTCGAACAGGTCGGCGCCGAAATTGCGCCCGAGGTCGGCTTCCGACTTGGCCAGCCCGAGCAGCGTTTTTGCCCGGGTGCCGTAAAGCCGCGTCAGCCGCCGGGCGAGCTTCATCTCGAGGAACGGATAAGCCGACTTGAGCTTGGCGACCTCCGCGTCGAAGGCGGTGGCCGGAAATTCGCCGCCGGGCAGGGCGGCCGCTGCAGTCCAGGGCTTGCCCTTCTTGCCGAGGTGCTTCTCGATGATCTCGAGCATCGACTCGGCGAGACGGCGGTAGGTGGTGATCTTTCCGCCGAAGATGTTGACGATCGCCGCCTGGCCGTCGCGCGACTCGGCCTTCAGCACGTAGTCGCGGGTCGCTTCCTGCGCCTTCGTCGCCCCGTCATCATAGAGCGGGCGCACACCTGAATAGGTCCAGACGATGTCTTCCGGCTTCACCGGTTCCGAGAAGTACTCGCTCGCCGCCTCGCACAGATAGGACGTCTCGGCCGGAGTGATCCTGGCCTCATGCGGGTCGCCGTCATAGTCCTGGTCGGTGGTGCCGATAAGGGTAAAGTCTTCCTCGTAGGGAATGGCGAAGATGATGCGGCCATCCCTGTTCTGGAAGAAATAGGCGCGCGGATCGTCGAACTTCCTGCGCACGACGATATGGCTGCCCTGAACGAGGCGAACGTTGTGGACGTTGTTCTGGCCGACGGTTTCGGTCAGCACGTGGTCGATCCACGGCCCTGCCGCGTTGACCACCAGCCGCGCCTTGACCTCTTCGCGAGCGCCGGTGCGGGTGTCTTCGACCTCGACGGTCCAGTGGTCGGCCTCGCGGCGCGCGCTGGTGACCTTGGTGCGGGTGCGAACGATAGCGCCACGGTCGGCGGCGTCGCGGGCGTTGAGCACCACCAGCCTTGCGTCGTTGACCCAGCCGTCGGAATATTCGAAGGCGCGCGCGAAGATCGGCTTCAGCGGCTTGCCGGCGGCGTCGGTGCGCATGTCCAGCGTGCGTGTCGCCGGCAGCAGCTTGCGGCCGCCGATATGGTCATAGAGGAACAGCCCGAGCCGGATCAGCCATGCCGGGCGCAGACCTTTGGCGTAGGGCAGCACGAAGCGCATCGGCCAGATGATATGCGGTGCGTTTTTCCACAGCACCTCGCGCTCCATCAGTGCCTCGCGCACCAGGCGGAACTCGTAGTGCTCGAGATAGCGCAGTCCGCCATGGATGAGTTTGGTGGAAAACGATGATGTGCCGGAAGCCAGATCGTTCATTTCGGCGAGATAGACCGAATAGCCGCGGCCAACTGCATCGCGTGCAATTCCGCAGCCGTTGATGCCGCCGCCGATAACAAAAATGTCGTGTATTTCCGGTATGCTCACGCCTTCGCCGCCTTTTCGCACTGCAGCAATCCAGCACCTTTTCGAAGCTGGTGCTGGATTATTTCGAACCAAGATCGAATGTCAAACGAAATATACCGATGATGCAGCGCCTTCGCTTTGCGTTAAGCATGCCGACCTGATGGGATCTCGCGGAGATACGAGGGACATCCGCCTGCCATGCCTATTGGGCATCTTTGCTCAAATTCTCCGCGAATGCGGGTCGAGTCGCGCAGTCCCGGCATCTTTCGCAATGCAAGGTTTCGTTTTTCGTGGAGATTCGGAAAAACGAAAGCTCACTTTTCGCGTGCTGTGGAAGTGTGCCCGGGCCGCGTCGCGACCGTATCCGATTGGGTGACTTTGCAGGCCGGCGCAGCGATGACAGAATCGCCGGTCCCTTTGCCCCTGCCTGGGGCGGGAGGATGGCAGATCGCGGCGGATTTGCGAGCTCGACACAACAGCAAATGACAAAGGGTGAGGCGATGAACCGGACACCACTTGGACTTGCATTGCTGGCCGCAGCGTTGACCGCAGCATCAGCGGCCGAGGCTCAAGACAAGGACGTTGCGCGCGGCGAATACCTGGTCACCATCGGCGGGTGCAACGACTGCCACACGCCTGGCTATTTTTTTGGCAAGCCGGACGACGCCAAGTTTTTGGGCGGCTCCGACGTCGGCTTTGAAATCCCGGGTCTCGGCGTGTTTGTCGGGCGCAACATCACGCCGGACAAGGAAACGGGCATTGGCGACTGGACCAGGGAGCAGATCGTCGCCGCAATCCAGACCGGCCAGCGGCCGGACGGGCGCGAACTCGCGCCCATCATGCCGTGGCATGCATTTGCCCAGTTGACGCCTGAGGATGCAGGCGCCATCGCCGCCTTCCTGCAGAGCGTCAAGCCGGTCAGTCACAAGGTGCCGGATCCCGTGAAACCGGGAGAAAAGGTATCGACCTTCCTGTTCAGGATATTGCCACCCGGCGAGACGGCAGCCGCAGCGCCGCAATAGCCGGTGAGAATGGATCAAAAAAGACGCCGGGGATCGCCATCGCGAACCCCGGCGGGCCGAGTTTTGTCCAGGCGCCTGTCCGCGCCGGAACTGCCTTATCCAGCGAAGAAAGCGAAGCGGATGACGAACAGCGCCGCCACCAGCCAGGTTGCCAGGTGGACGTCTCCCGGCCGGCCGGTCAGCGTCTTCAGCACGGCATAGCTGACGAAGCCGAAGGCCAGGCCGTTGGCGATCGAGTAGGTGAACGGCATCATCAGCGCGGTCAGCGCGGCGGGCGCTGCTTCGGTGATGTCGGCCCATTCGACGTCGATCAGTTCGCGCACCATCAGGCAGGCGACGTAGAGCAGGGCAGGCGCGGTCGCATAGACCGGAACCGAGCCTGCCAGCGGCGAGAAGAACAGCGCAGCAAGGAACAGCACGGCCACGACCATTGCCGTCAGCCCGGTGCGGCCACCGGCCTGCACGCCCGAGGCGCTTTCGACATAGGCGGTGGTGCTGCTGGTACCGAGCAGCGAACCGGCGACGATGGCCGTGGAATCGGCGAGCAGCGCGCGACCGAGGCGGTTCGGCTTGCCGGGCTCGATCAGGCCGGCGCGCTTGGCGACGCCGATCAGGGTTCCGGTGGCGTCGAACACCTCGACCAGAACGAACACCAGGATCACATGCACCAGACCCGAATGCATCGCGCCGACGATGTCGAGTTGCAGGAATGTCGGCAGGATGCTTGGCGGCATCGACACGATACCGCCGAACTGGCTGACGCCGAGCATCATCGAGACGATGGTGACGATCAGAATGCCGATCAGGATCGCGCCGCGCACCTTGAGCGCGTCGAGTGCTGCGATGATGAAGAAGCCGGCGATGGCCAGCAGCGTGCCGGTCTGGCTGAGGTCGCCGAGCGTAACCAGCGTCGCCGGGCTCGCCACCACGATGCCCGAGCTCTTCAGGGCGATGATGCCGAGGAACAGGCCGATACCGGCGGCAATCGCACTGCGCATCGAATGCGGGATGCCGGCGATCAGCCAGCTGCGTATGCCGCTGATCGTCAGCAGCAGGAAGATGACGCCGGAAATGAACACGGCGCCCAGCGCCTGCTGCCAGGTGAAGCCCATGGCGCCAACGACGGTGAAGGCGAAGAAGGCGTTGAGGCCCATGCCCGGCGCCATGCCGATGGGCCATCTTGCGAGCAGGCCCATAATCATGGAGCCGAGCGCGGCGGCCAGACAGGTTGCCACGAACACGGCGTTGCGATCCATGCCGGTGGTCGACAGGATCTCGGGGTTGACGAAGATGATGTACGACATGGTGAGGAAAGTGGTGATGCCGGCGATCACCTCCGTCCGGACGGATGTCCCCTGGTCCTTCAGATTGAAATACTTCTCGAGCACTCTTTGCTTCCTCCCATGCGGTCGAGGTTCCGCGGTTCCTGACGCGCGCTTTTGGCGAGAACCGTGAAGCCGCACGGATCACCAAGGCTTGCGTCGAAATCCGATGTCCCTCATGCCGCCAGCAGCTCACGGCGCCTTGCAGGCGCCGCCTTCCCGAGCCGGGCGGCGACCGTTTGCTCCACGCCCGGCATGATTGCCGAGCAAACGTGATGCAGCTTCTGCCCGTTGCTTTGCAGGCACAAGTGGGCAAACCGCCAATTCTGTTAGAAGCAGTTTCGTGTTTTTGCCGGTGAATTCAGGGTCGGCTGGACGATGTAGCAAAGACGCATGCATCCTGCCGGGCAGAACGCGCCGGTAATTTCCCTGTTTTGGCGGGCCGGGCAAGTTAGGCGGCATGTTTCGACAACAAGGCGTCAGATTGCCCTGGGCAAGTGCAGGTGGTGGCAGCGCCATCTACTGCAGATCCACAGTCAACTGTTGCTAAATATCAGAAATTACTCATGTTCTGAGGCGCTTGTTAACCGCTGGCTTAAGTTGAGGCTCCCAACCTGTTCGCAGTGCACAATATCTTGGTACAGTCGTGGAACGAGGTTTGTAAGCGCTTCCGGCTCTGTGCTAGTTTTTGAATCACTAGCGGCGAGGAGATGCGGACTTGCACCGCTTTTGGAATTTGTTTGGGTATCTGAAGGGCGCAGGGAAGAGCGGGGCTGGGCACCATGAGCCATCGGTCAATGACTCCCGGCTAGCCAATCTCTTGGAGAATACCGCCGATCTGGTCTCATTCTACGATGGAGACCTGCGTCTGACGCAATTTGCGGCGCGGCTGGGCGACATTCGCGGCAGCGCCATGGTGGCTGGCGCGAGTGTGTGGGAGATCTATCCGGCGCTTGCCGACGGCGAATCCCGGGAAGCGCTCGACCGCGTTCTGCGCGACGGCGTGCCATGCACCACCGCGCTGCATCTGGTGCCCAACCGCAAGCCGCTTCGAGCGCTGCTGTTTCGCACATCCGACGGCCTGGGCATCATTGAATCGGCGGACATGCATGCCAAGCCAGTCGAAGAAGCCGAGCATGTGAAGCTGCTGCACCAGGCCACGCACGATGTGCTGACCGGCTTGCAGAACAGGCGGCGTTTCAGCGAACGCCTGGACGAGATCCTGTCCGACGCCAACGGGCCACGTGAGCGTTCGGCGCTTCTGCAGATCGATCTCGACGACTTCAAGTCAGTCAACGATACCCTTGGCCATGGCACCGGCGACACCTTGCTGCAACTGGCGGCCAATCGCATTCGCGGTGTGTTGCAGGATGGCGACTCGGCCTATCGCTATGCCGGGGACGAGTTCGCGGTCATCCAGTACGGCAAGGGGCAGCCTGGGGATGCCGAATGGCTTGCCGAGGCTTTGGTGGATGCCTTCAAGGCGCCGTTCATCATCAACGATATCCCGCTTTTCGTCGGTGCCAGCGTCGGCATCGCCTTCGGCCCACAACATGGCACCGAGAGCGAAGAGCTGATGAAGGCTGCCGATATCGCGCTCTATGCGGCCAAGCGCGACGGTCGCGGCTGCTTCCGCACCTTCAATCGCTCGATGATGTTGCTGCTCGAGCAGCGCGAAAATCTCCGGCGCAGCCTGCGCATGGCGCTGGAGCGCGACGAGCTTTACCTCGAATACCAGCCGCTGATCCGTCCGCCGGCTACAATCGTCGGGTTCGAGGCGCTGTTGCGCTGGAATCATCCCGAAATCGGGTTGATTCCGCCAAATGTGTTCATCCCGATGGCCGAAACCGATGGCCTCATGGACGAAATCGGCCGCTGGGTACTCGAACAGGCTTGCCGGCAGGCCATGACCTGGCCGTCACCCCTGACCATTGCGGTAAACTTGTCGCCGGCGCAGTTCCTGGGTGGATCGCTGACCGACACCGTCGCCCAGATCATCGACAGCGTCGGCATCCGCGCCGACCGGATCGAGCTCGAAATCACCGAAACAGTGCTGCTTGAGCAGACCGTCGACAATCTCGATACTCTGAACACGCTCAACGTGCTGGGGATCCGGATTTCGCTCGACGATTTCGGCACGCATTACTCGTCACTGGGCTACCTCAAGAACTTCCCGTTCGACACGCTGAAGATCGACCAGTACTTCATCAAGGACCTGGTCACCGATCAGAAGAGCCAGACCATCGTGCGATCGATCCTCAGCCTGGCGCACGGGCTGGGCATCAGCGTCACCGCCGAAGGGGTTGAAACCGAGGGGCAGGCGCGATGGCTGATCGACGAGGGGTGCGATTGCCTGCAAGGCAACTTCCTGGGCGCGGCCATGAGCGTGTCGGCGCTGCGCGACTACACCGTCCGTCCGTTGCAGGAAGTGCACGATTTGGAAGGGCAAGGGCGCCATAAATAGCGCGCCGGCGTCCACGCGCACCGCTACTGAAACGAATTTCCCGAACCACTTGCCAGAGCAGCCAATGCCGCATAACCGAGAGCAGCCCATGCCGATGACACCAACGCACGAGACCGCTGCGGACGATCAGTTTCGCACGATGATCCAGATCGACATGCAGATTGCCTCTTTCCACGCCAATTGGTCGCACTGCGACTACATCGCGACCTACCTGGCCCGTACCATCAGCCACAACCGGCCGGATTCTGTGTTGTTTTCGAACCTGTTCTCATCGGCCCTCAACGAGCTTCTGGAGATCACCTTCCGCACCCGCCACAATGGCGGGGCGCTCGCATGCAAGGTGTCGCGCGACGGCGATATGGACCGCGTCGAGCTGACTTTCTCATGCGGCGAGGAAGAGCGCCGTTTCTTCGAAGCGGCGGTAGCTCGCATCCAGGCCAGCGACGTCAAGGACCGCTACCTGAGCTCGCTCTCGGGCGATGTCGCGCCCAGCCGCGATATCATGCTGCTCGAACTGGCCGTCAGCTACAATGCGACGGTCAACCTGGGCGAGGGCGATGACGGCACGGTTACCCTCGTTGTCGATCTCCCTCTCGGGGGACTTGCACATTGAGCGCAACCGCTTTCGGCGCTCAGGCGCGATACAAGGCGCAATTCGACCTGAGCAACCAGGAATTCACGATATCCGGGTCCGTGCGGCCCCAGGCGATCGAGGAAATCGCGCCGTCGCTGGCATTGCTCAAGGATTCGATCGAGCGGGTGCGAGGCATCCTGTATGTGAACGTCAGGCGCCTGGCGCAAATGAACAACATGGCGTTCCACGCCTTCTCCAGGGTGATCATCGACAGCTGCCGCGCCCGGGCCGACCTCAGATTTGTGGTCATCACGTCGAGCGTCGTCGGCTGGACGACACAGAAGTTCGGCCGTCTCCACCATATCGAGCCGAACATCTCGGTCGAGGAGTACGACAGCGAGTTCTACCCCGGCCAAAGCTTCCTCGAAGAGGGCGGCTTCATCCCGATCCTGCGCACGCAGACCAAGATGACCTGGCGCCACGAGCGTGCGATCTTGCCCAGGCATGGCATGCGCGCGGGCATCACCATGGCTGACATCTGCTGCGGTATCGGCGACTTCGCCGTGCTGGCGCAGAAGGAATTCCAGCCGGCCCGGATCGTGGCCCTCGACCATTCGAAGTCGAGCCTTGCCTATGCGCGCCAGGTCGCGGCCGAGTTCGACATCAGCGGCATCGAATACACCTATGGCGACGCGTCGGAGATGCTGCTCGAAGACAACCAGTTCGATCTTGTGACCTGCCGGCATTCGCTGCAGATTTTCGACCGGCCCGGATTGATCCTCAAGGAGCTGTTCCGGATCTGCAAGCCGGGCGGCCGCGTCTACATCACCAATGAGAAGAACTCGCACTGCCTCGGCGAACCACGCGCCGAAAGCATCCAGTGGACCTACACCGAGGTGGCCAGGCTGTTCGAGCATTTCGACATGGACGTCGAGCTGGGACCGAAGAGCCGGCGCTACCTGACCGACGCCGGTTTCGACGACATCCGCGTCGAAAGCTTCATGGTGACGAATCTCGACGGCGACCCGCAGGACTTTGCCGATGTCGTCGCCGCGTGGGAAGATGTCTATGCCGGAGAGATGGCGGTCAAGCGCGGCGATTCGCCGGAATTCATCAAGCAGTTCCGGCAGGGCTTCAAGGATCATATATTTGCGGCACTTCATCCCAAGGGATATGCGGGCTGGCCGATCTGGGTCGCATCGGGACGTAAACCACGATGAGTGACGACAGCAAGGAAATGCCCCGTTTCGGGCTGCGCTCGTTCCGCGCCAAGTTCGTGCTTGTCGTGGGCGGTGCGGTGCTGTTCGACCTGCTGCTGAGCGGCGGGCTGGCGTTGTGGAACGTGCAGCGGCTATCGCAGGACGCGGCGTCGGAAGTTGGCGCCGGCCTGACCGAGGCCAACCAGGATTACATACGCTCCTACGCGGAATCGACGGCTTCGCGCGTCGACCTTCTGCTCGACCGCGTCCATGCCGACGTGCAATCGCTGGCCGGCGTGATCCAGGGGCAGATCGACGATCCCGACAGACAGGCGAAGGTGGGCTCGACGCTTGCCGGCCAGGCATCTGGTTCGGTGGATGTCGTCTACGACGCGAAGGGCCAATGGGCGCAGAACCTCCCGGGGGCCCCGTCGGTGGTCAGCGTCTGGAGCTACCTGCTCGGCCCTGATCACAAGCCGTTGCCTGCCGTCCAGCAGGAGATCGACAACAGCGCGGTGCTCGACCTCGTCGCGCCGAGCCTGATGAACAGCGGTTCGTCGAAGCTGCAGATGTATTTCATCGGGCCGAAGGAACGGCCGATCTTCCGCACAGCACCCTATACCGACCAGGCGCAGACCTTCGACAGGCTGTACCCCGGGCACAACAGCGCGGAATTCTGGGAGTTCTTCTTTCCCGGAATCTATGGCTCGTGGGAGCAATGGGCGCGCGATCCGGCGACGCGTCCGGTACCGGAAAGCAGCATCACCCAGACCGCCCCCTACACCGACGCGATCACCGGCAAGCTCATCGTCAGCTTCTTCCACCCCCTGTGGACCAAGGACCGCAAGGGCGTGGCCGGTGCGGCGGGCGCCGACATCACGCTCGACCAGCTTGCCGAGATCGTCGAGAACGTGAAGATCGCCGAGACCGGCTTCGGCTTCCTCAGCATGCCGAACGGCAACGTCATCGCCATCAATCCGAAGAGCGAAGCGACGATCGGCCTCGTTTCGTCGAGCGACAAGGGCGTCGACGGCGTTACCGGACTGGAGCGTTCGTTGCACGGCAGCACGCAGCCGGCGATCGCCTCGCTCGATCTCAAGCAAGAAAATGACGGCGTCATCCAGCACGTCATGCTGCAGCAGGATGGCGAGAGCGTTCCCTATATCGTGGTACTCAAGGGACTGAAGCCGACCAATCTGTGGAGCGCCGGGCCGGCTGAAAAGCAGGCAATGTCGGTCGGCATCGTCGTGCCGGAGGGCGAGATCTACGCCTCGCTGGTTGCCGCCCAGGAGAGCATTTCAAAGGCCACGAACCGCATCCTGCTCTATCAGTTGCTGGCGATCATCGTTTCGCTGCTGATCGTGTTCGCCGCGGTGTTCGGGCTGTCGAAGCGCATCACGGCGGGCCTCAGCGCGCTGGCAGCTGCTGCCCGGCGCTTGCAGAACAAGGACTACTCGGTCCGCGTCAACATCCCGACCAAGGACGAGGTCGGAGAGGTGGGCGTCGCGTTCAACCGCATGGCCGAGGAGATCAGCTACAACACCGAAAATCTCGAGCAGCTGGTGGACGAGCGCACCAGGGACCTTGAATACGCCAATGTCGAGATTTCCTCGCTCAATGAGAAACTGCGCAGCGAAAATGTCCGCCTCGGTGCCGAACTCGACGTCGCCCGCCAGATCCAGATGATGGTTCTGCCCAAGGACCGCGAGCTCGCCAAGATTCCGGGCGTCGAAATCGCTGCCTTCATGCGCCCGGCCGACGAAGTCGGCGGCGATTATTACGACGTCTTGCAGCACGCCGGGAAGCTGAAGATCGGCATCGGCGACGTCACCGGGCACGGCCTGGAAAGCGGCGTCCTGATGCTGATGGTGCAGTCGGTGGCGCGCGCGTTGCAGGAAACCGGGCAGGGGGACCCGCTGCTGTTCCTCAACCAGCTCAACCGGGCCATCTTCAAGAACCTCGAGCGGACCAACTCCGACAAGCATCTGTCGCTGGCGTTCCTCGACTATGAAGACGAACACTTGGTGCTGTCGGGGCAGCACGAGGAGGTGCTTGTCGTGCGCGCCGGTGGCTCGGTCGAGCGTATCGACACGATCGACCTCGGCCTGCCCATCGGCCTCGAGAAAGACATTTCGCCATTCGTGGCGACACGCAACATACCCTTCGCCAGCGGCGACGTGGTGGTCCTGCACACGGACGGCGTGACTGAAGCCGAGGGCGCGCGCGGCGAACTGTTCGGTCTCGACAGGCTTTGCGAAAGCGCGGTGCAGCGTCGCGGGGCCAGCGCCGAAGAAATCAAGACGGGTATCGTCGAGGACCTCATGGCCCACATCGGAACCCGAAAAATCCACGACGACATCACCCTCGTCGTCATGAGGCACAGGTGAGCCATGACCACTCTGTATGGACCAGCCGAGATCGTGATCGGCATGAACGACAGCATCAGCCGCGTCAGGCTGTTCGACGGGCCGCTTGACCTGAAGTGGCACCATTGCGCCACGACGTCGGATTTCATCGCCGACATGTTCGCGCTGCCCTATCATTCCTCGCGCAACGACTATCGCGAGGTCCGGCACAATATCGGCTACCTGGTCAACGAACTGATCGAGAATGCGGTGAAGTTCCGCGAACCGGGCGAGATCATGGTCGAGGCGTCCATGGATCAGGACAGCTTCAAGGTGAAGGTTTCCAATGTCGTCGCAACGCAAACCGCGGCTGCCTTCCAGGAACTGCTTTCGGAGATCACCGTGGGCGATCCGGGCGACCTGCTGATCGAGCGCATCGAGGCCAATGCCGCGGATCCCGAGGCTTCCGGCTCGGGCCTTGGCCTGTTGACGCTGATGAGCGACTATGGCGCGCGTCTTGCCTGGATCTTCAGCCCTGTCGATGACGGCAAGCGCGTGCACGTCGAGACATTCGCCACCATCCCCGTCTCCCAGTCCCACTAGAAAAGCAGAACCGCTCATGGAAATCAAAACGGACGAATACCGTGTCTGGACCGAGGGAACGGACGTCCATTTCGACGGCACCATGCGGCTGTCGGGCACCGACGCCTACGCACCGATCATGGCGCTGATGACCGACATTCTGGCGACGAAGCCGGCGTCGATCACGCTCGACCTGACGGACCTCGAATTCCTCAACTCGTCCGGGATCAACCTTCTGGCGAAATTCACCATCGAGGTGCGCAAGCATCCCGACGTCCAACTGGTCGTCAAGGGCAGCTCGGAGATCCCCTGGCAGACCAAGTCGCTGCCAAATCTCAAGAAGCTGCATCCGGCCGTATCGCTTCAGGTCGACTGATCGCGCTTGCCTTGCCCGTCGGGCGGCAGCTTTCCAGCACCTTCACTGCTTCCGATGTGGGCAAGGCAGGCGGCTATCTTTTCGCCCGACGCAACGCTTGCGCTCGTGAAGCGTTGTGCCGGAGAGAATTGCGCGAGGGCTTGGCAACGGGATGGGAAGTTCTACCGGACTCTGAGGCACTGTGATGCCAAGCAGGAGGTTGCGATGGACTGGACAGACTGGTTCTACCTGGCGGTGATGTTCGGAGCGTCGAGCGCGGTCGTCTGGGTAATGGGAATCTGAACGCCCGCCCAAGCATTTGGAAGCTGCCGTTCGGCTAGCGCATCGGCCCGAAAATCGGAACCGATTTTCGGAAAGCACGATGCGCCAACTCAGTAAGTAAGAGCGTCCTTTGTGCGTCCATTCGGACGCACGGCGCTCTAGACTACGCAGGCGAATATCGATTCGGATGCTCCCTGCGATGAACAAGACGGTCTCGACATTTCTGCTGATCTCAGCTCTTACAGCCTTGCTGATGGCGCTCAGCCTTGCGGTGCTTCAGCATGGCTACCCTTTCGGCAACTCTGGGGCAAAGCGGCTGGAAGCCATCGCCAACGCCGACAGCTTCCTGCCGCTGGCCGGCATTTATTTCTTCGCGGCACTTTTGATGATGGTACTGCCGCTGAAGGCGGCGAGCTTCGTGCTGCTCAACGCCGCCGACATGCTCAATTGGGTGGTGGTTGCGCTGTTTGCGACCATTGTCGGCTGCATCGCCGCGCGCTGGGCGTTCGGCCAGACGTCGGCGCCATCGGCGCTTCTCAACTGGCGTTTCCTGGTCGTTGCCGCCGTGGTCGGCAGCCATCTCGCAATGAACGAGTTTCGGCGAAACGTGCTGTTGCGCAGCCTCGCCTTCGTTGTGTTCGCCGTTGCCACGTTGGCATGCCTTTTTTGGTCGTTCCGGTTTTGAGTTCGACGCAGCCCTCGGAACCATTGAGACCACACGCCGTTCCCTCTGCAACCGAAAGGGGAGCCAGATATCCAGGCGGCCGCAACGCCGGTGACTTGGGAGTTCGGCCGATTTTTGCCCGTCGCACCGCTCGAACAAATGCCGCACTGCTGAGGCAATTGCACAATGACGCAAAGCCTGCGAAACTGCCCCAAGCATTTCGAGGCATTTTCACATGAGCGCCCGGCAAGACAGCGGCAACCCACGACTCGACGAGGCGGCTCGCGCCGGCTGGCTCTATTATGTCGCCGGCAACACGCAGGACCAGATCGCCGCCAAACTCGGCGTATCGCGCCAGACGGCGCAGCGCCTGGTGTCGCTGGCAATGTCCGAAGGACTGATCAAGGTCCGCGTCGACCACCCCATCGCCAGTTGCCTGGATCTCGCCGCAAGGCTGCGATCCCGCTTCGCGCTGGATCTGGTCGAAGTAACGCCGAGCGATCCCGACTCCACCTCTTCCACCATGGGCATCGCCCAGGCCGCGGCAGCGGAAATCGAAAAATGGCTGCGCTCGCCCGAGCCGATCGTGATGGCCATCGGCACCGGCCGAACGCTGAAGGCAGCGATCGAACAATTGCCGCCGATGGAGTGCCCGCAACACAAGGTGGTTTCGCTGACCGGCAACATTTCGCCCGACGGTTCGGCCGCGTTCTACAACGTCATCTTCACGATGGCCGACACCATCAAGGCCCGTAGTTTTCCAATGCCTTTGCCGGCAATCGCCTCGTCTCCGGACGAGCGCAAGATGCTGCACAGCCAGCCACTGATCCAGCCGACATTGGCACTCGCGGCCCAGGCCGACGTTACCTTTGTCGGTGTTGGCGACATGGGGCCGAAGGCGCCGCTCTACGAAGACGGTTTCATCACCGAAACCGAGCTCAAGGCGCTGCAGAAGGCGGGTGCGGTCGGCGAAATCGTTGGCTGGGCGTTCGACAAGGATGGCCGGCTTATCGAGGGCATCACCAATGACCGCGTCGCCTCGGCGCCGCTGCCGTCGCGCGAAAAGTCGCTCGTCGTCGCCCTTGCCATGGGCGAGCGAAAGCTGCCCGGCATCCTGGCCGCGATCACGCGCCGCCTCGTCAACGGGCTGATTACCGACGAGCGCACCGCCGCGGCCCTTCTCGCGGGCTGAGGCTGCCCACGCGGCAAGGCAGCGACCCGGCCTCTACCAGGACATCGTTATCATCATCGACCCGCGCGCCGGCAACCCCGGCCTGCGGGTTTTTGCCGTCAGCAGATTCCCGCTTGACATAAATCACGACGAATGAATAATTGCTCACAACCAAGGCAAATGCTCACTTTGGTTTTTGGGAGGAATTCGATGAAACTCAACATGCTCGTTGCGAGCCTGTGCTGGACGAGTGCGCTCGCATTCGCCGCGCATGCCGAAACCATCACCATCGCCACGGTCAACAATGGCGACATGATCCGCATGCAGAAGCTTGCGGATGACTTCAAAGCCAAGAACCCCGACATCGACCTGCAGTGGGTGACGCTTGAAGAGAACGTGCTGCGTGAGCGCGTCACCACCGACATCGCCACCAAGGGCGGCCAGTACGACGTCATGACCATCGGCACCTACGAAGTGCCGATCTGGGCCAAGCAGCAATGGCTCCTGCCGCTCGACAATCTCGGCGCCGACTACGACACCGCCGACATCATCCCCGCGATCGCCGGCGGCCTTTCGGCTGACGGCAAGCTCTACGCAGCGCCGTTTTATGGCGAGAGCTCCTTCGTCATGTACCGCAAGGACCTGATGGAGAAGGCCGGCCTGACCATGCCCGAGGCTCCGACCTGGGAGTTCATCGGCGAGGCGGCGCGCAAGATGACCGACCGCGCCAACGACATCAATGGCGTTTGCCTGCGCGGCAAGGCCGGCTGGGGCGAAAACATGGCCTTCCTGACCGCCATGTCCAATTCCTTCGGCGCGCGTTGGTTCGACGAGAACTGGCAGCCGCAGTTCGACCAGCCCGAGTGGAAGAACACGCTCGACACCTACGTCAAGCTGATGAACGACGCCGGGCCACAGGGCGCATCGTCAAACGGCTTCAATGAGAATTTGGCGCTGTTCCAGCAGGGCAAATGCGGCATGTGGATCGACGCAACCGTCGCCGCATCCTTTGTCTCCGATCCGAAGAACTCGACCGTCGCCGACAAGGTCGGCTATGCGCTTGCGCCCGACAACGGGCTGGGCAAGCGCGGCAACTGGCTGTGGGCATGGTCGCTCGGTATTCCGGCTGGCACGCAAAAAGCCGAAGCAGCCCAGAAGTTCGTCTCGTGGGCGACCGGCAAGCCCTATCTCGAGCTCGTCGCCTCGAAGGAAGGCTGGGCCAATGTGCCTCCGGGCACGCGCAGCTCGCTCTACGCCAATCCTGAGTACCAGAAGGCCGCGCCGTTCGCCAAGATGACGCTGGACTCGATCAACTCGGCCGACCCGACCAAGCCCACCGTCAAGCCGGTGCCCTATGTCGGTGTGCAGTTCGTCGCCATTCCCGAATTCCAGGGCCTTGGCACGACTGTCGGGCAGCTCTTCTCGGCGGCACTCGCCGGGCAGATGCCGGTCGATGATGCGCTGGCACAGGCACAGCAGGTATCGGTCCGCGAGATGACCCGCGCCGGCTACATCAAGTAGAAAAGTACCTCCCAGAGCCTCGGCCGCCCGTTCCCAGTCGGGCGGCCGCTTTTCCCCGTTAGACGACAGGGTGCTCGCCATGGCTACTCGACAGACCCGCACGCTTGCGCGCTTCATGATGGCGCCGTCGGTCATTCTCCTGTTTATCTGGATGATCGTGCCGCTGGCGATGACCTTGTGGTTCTCGTTCCAGAACTACAATCTGCTCAATCCAGGCAATGTCAGCTTCGCCGGCCTGTTCAACTACAAGTTCTTCCTGACCGATCCGGCATTCCTGCAGTCGATCTGGAACACGCTGGCAATCGTGATCGGCGTGCTCGTCATCACCGTGGTCGGCGGCGTTGCGCTGGCCATGCTGCTCGATCAGCCGATGTTCGGCCAGGGCATCGTCCGTATCCTGGTGATTTCACCGTTCTTCGTCATGCCGCCGGTGGCGGCGCTGGTGTGGAAGAACATGATCATGCACCCCGGCTATGGCGTGCTGGCCGACATCAGCAAATCCGTCGGGCTGAAGCCGATCGACTGGTTTGCCCACTACCCGCTGATTTCGATCGTCATCATTGTCGCCTGGCAGTGGCTGCCGTTTGCGACGCTCATCCTGCTCACCGCGTTGCAGTCGCTCGACGAGGAGCAGAAGGAAGCCGCCGAAATGGACGGCGCCAACTTCGCCAATCGCTTCTGGTACCTGACGCTGCCGCACCTGGCCCGCGCCATCACGGTGGTCATCCTGATCCAGACGATCTTCCTGCTTGGCGTCTATGCGGAAATCCTGGTCACCACCAATGGCGGCCCCGGCTACGCCACGACCAATCTGGCCTTCCTGATCTATCGCACGGCCCTTCTTGGCTATGACGTCGGCGGTGCATCCGCGGGCGGCGTCATAGCCGTCATCCTCGCCAACATCGTCGCCATCTTCCTGATGCGCGCGGTCGGCAAGAACCTCGACAAGTAGGAGCGCACCATGGCACGCGCAGTCTCCACCAGACGCAAGATAGGCTTCACGATAGCCGCGTGGGCGGTCGCCCTGATGATCTTCTTTCCGATCCTCTACACGATCATCACGAGCCTCAAGACCGAGCCGGAAGCGATTGCCGGCTTCAGCCTGATCCCCTCGGGGACGCTTGAGAGCTATTTCGCGGTGCAGAGCCAGAACGATTACTTCAAGCCGTTCATCAACTCGGTGATCATCTCCGTCGGCTCGACCCTTATCGCCCTCGTGATTGCCATTCCATCCGCATGGTCGATGGCGTTCTCGCCGACCAAGCGCACCAAGGACGTGCTGATGTGGATGCTGTCGACCAAGATGATGCCGGCGGTCGGCGTGCTCGTGCCGATGTACCTGATATTCCGCGACACCGGGCTGCTCGACACGCGGCTTGGCCTGACCATCGTTCTGACGCTGATCAACCTGCCGATCGTCGTCTGGATGCTCTACACCTATTTTCGCGAAATTCCGGGAGAGATCCTGGAAGCAGCCCGCATGGACGGTGCCTCGCTGTTCAACGAGATCGTCCATGTGCTGACGCCAATGGCGGTGCCGGGCATCGCCTCGACGCTGCTGCTCAACATCATTCTCGCCTGGAACGAGTCGTTCTGGTCGATCCGGCTATCGGCCGCCAACGCTGCGCCTCTCACCGCCTTCATCGCCTCGTTCTCGAGCCCGCAGGGGCTGTTTTGGGCAAAGCTATCGGCGGCTTCAACGCTGGCGATCGCGCCGATCCTCATCATGGGTTGGTTCTCGCAACGCCAGCTGGTTCGCGGCCTGACCTTCGGCGCCGTCAAATAGTCGATCCCGGGAGGAAACGATGGGCAACATAGTTCTGAAGAAGGTGTCGAAGTCGTTCGGCGCGACGACGATCATCCCCGAGATCGATCTCGAAATCGAAGACGGCGAGTTCGTTGTCTTCGTCGGCCCCTCGGGGTGCGGCAAGTCCACGCTGCTGCGCCTGATCGCCGGGCTGGAGGACACCTCGGCCGGATCGATCAACATCGACGGCCGCGACGTAACCTCGGAACAGCCGGCCAAGCGCAAGCTCGCCATGGTGTTCCAGTCCTACGCGCTCTATCCGCACATGACCGTGCGCAACAACATCGCCTTCCCGCTCAAGATGGCCGGCGAGGACAAGGCAGTGATCGAGCGCAAGGTGGGCGACGCCGCGCGCGTGCTCAACCTGACCAACTATCTCGAGCGACGTCCCGGCCAGCTGTCTGGCGGCCAGCGCCAGCGCGTCGCCATCGGCCGCGCCATCGTGCGGCAGCCTTCCGCATTCCTGTTCGATGAGCCGCTTTCGAACCTGGACGCGGCACTTCGCGGCACCATGCGGCTCGAAATCAGCGAACTGCACCATCAGTTGAAGACCACGATGATCTACGTCACCCACGACCAGGTCGAGGCGATGACCATGGCCGACAAGATCGTCGTGCTGAACGCCGGCAACATCGAGCAGGTTGGCTCGCCGCTGGAGCTCTACCGTTCGCCGAAAAACCTGTTTGTCGCCGGCTTCATCGGTTCTCCGAAGATGAATCTCATGGACGGCGCCACCGCTGCCAAATACGGCGCCTCCACCATCGGCATCCGGCCCGAGCACATCAACATTTCCACCACCGCTGGCGATTGGAAAGGCACGGTCGGAGTTGCCGAACATCTCGGCGCTGACACTTTCCTGCATGTCCATACCGACGTCGGCACGATCAACGTCCGAACGGGCGGCGAGTTTGTCGTCAGTCACGGCGACACCGTCTTTTTGTCTCCGGACCTTGCCAAGCTGCATCGCTTCGGCCCGGACGGGAGCGCACTGTGAACCGGCTCGAGGGCAAGTCAGCGCTGATAACAGGGGCAGCGCGCGGCATCGGCCGGGCCTTCGCCGAGGCCTATGTCTCCGAAGGGGCCGTCGTTGCCATAGGCGACATCAACCTTGAGGCAGCCGAGCGGACCGCATCGGAAATCGGCCGCAACGCCTACGCCGTAAAGCTTGACGTCACCGATCTCGGCTCCATCGAGGCAGCGATCCGGGCGGTGGAAGCCAAGGCTGGCGGCATCGACATCCTGGTCAACAATGCCGCGCTGTTCGACCTGGCGCCCATCGTCGAGATCAGCAAGGCCAGCTACGACAAGCTGTTTGCGGTCAATGTCGCGGGAACCCTGTTCACCCTGCAGGCGGCGGCCAGGTCGATGATCGCACGCGGCCGCGGCGGCCGGATCATCAACATGGCAAGCCAGGCGGGGCGACGGGGCGAAGCACTCGTCGGGGTCTATTGCGCCACCAAGGCCGCTGTCATCAGCTTGACCCAGTCGGCTGGGCTCGACCTGATCAAGCATCGCATCAACGTCAACGCGATCGCGCCCGGCGTCGTCGACGGCGAGCATTGGGACCATGTCGATGCGCTGTTTGCCAAACACGAAGGTCGGCCGCTCGGCGAAAAGAAGCGCCTTGTCGGCGCGAGCGTGCCTTACGGCCGCATGGGCCGGGCCGAGGACCTCGTCGGCATGGCCGTGTTCCTGGCCAGCAGCGAGGCCGAATACATCGTCGCCCAGACATACAATGTCGACGGCGGCCAGTGGATGAGCTGAACCCCGAACTCCTCAAGGAGAGGGTAGAGACCATGACCGTCAAATTGTCTTCCGCAACACTTGCGGAATTGCCTCTGCGCGTCCAGCGCCCAGCCTACGACCGCGCCAGGCTCAGGGCCGGCATCCTGCATTTCGGAGTGGGCAATTTCCATCGCTCGCATCAGGCGGTCTATCTCGACGAACTGTTCAATTCAGGGGCCGATCACGACTGGGCCATCGTCGGTGCGGGCGTGCTTGCGGCGGAAGAAGCCGGACGCCAGAAGCTGGCCGAACAGGACTGGCTGACCACCGTCGTAGAGCAGGACAGCGGCCATATGAGCGCGCGCGTCACCGGCGCGATGATCGATTTTATCCGCCCTGGCGACAGCGAAGCCATCGTTGCCCGTCTGGCCGATCCGGATATCCGTATCGTGTCGCTGACCATCACCGAGGGCGGCTACTTCATCGATCCTGCGTCGGGGCTGTTCAATCCGTCTCACCCCCAGATCGTGGCCGACGCAGCCAATATCGCCGCTTCCAGGACGGTGTTCGGATTGATGCTGGCTGGCCTGATGCGCCGAAGGCAGGAAGGGACCGAGCCGTTCACTGTCATGTCCTGCGACAACATCCCCCACAATGGCAGGGTCACGGCGGACGCGCTGGTCGGCCTTGCGGCCTTGGTGGACAGCCAGCTAGCGGCATGGATACGCGACCACGTCGCTTTCCCCAACAGCATGGTCGACCGTATCACGCCCGCAACCACGGACCGCGAGCGCGCGATCCTTTCGGAACAATTCGGCGTCGACGACAACTGGCCGGTATTTTGCGAATCGTTCAGGCAGTGGGTGCTGGAAGACCGGTTTCCAACGGGACGGCCGGCACTTGAACAGGCTGGAGCGCAATTCGTGAAGGATGTCGCCCCGTTCGAACTGATGAAGATCAGGATACTAAATGGCGGACATGCGACCATCGCCTATCCTGCCGGGCTGATGGACATTCACTTCGTCCACGAGGCAATGGAGAATCCACTGGTGCGCGGCTTTCTGGCCAAGCTCGAGCGTGAGGAGATCATGCCGACCGTGCCGCCGGTGCCCGGCGTCGTACTTGAGGAATATTGCCAACTGATCGAACAGCGCTTCGCCAATCCGAAGATCGGCGACACTGTGCGCCGCCTGTGCCTGGATGGCTCGAACAGGCAGCCGAAATTCGTCATCCCGACCATCGCCGACAGGCTGAAAGCGGGCAAGGGCATTGACGGTCTTGCGCTCGAATCCGCGCTCTGGTGCCGCTACTGCCATGGCACGACCGAGTCCGGTGTCGCCATTGAGCCGAACGATCCCAATTGGGATCGCCTGCAAGCCACTGCCCGCAAGGCCAAAGACGATCCGCAGCATTGGCTGACCATGGAGGACATTTACGGTGACGTCGGCAAGAATGCCGCCTTTGCGCTGGCTTTCGGGCGCAGCCTCGCCGATTTGTGGAAGAATGGGACGCCCGCTACCCTTGAACGGTATCTTGCCTGAGTGACCAGATCCGGTGGCCGCCGACGCAAGCTCCGCGCTTGCGTCAATCCGGCTGCCCTTTATATTCGCCGGCAGGTTGGAAACGCTGGCGCTTGTCACCAAGCCGAGAGCGGGAAAGAAAGCGTCCTGAATGGACAAACTGGTCTGCGCGGTCGACGTGGGGACGGGAAGCGCGCGGGCGGGCATCTTCAACCGCGCTGGCCACCTGCTGGGGCGCGCCGAGCACACGATCGCGATGAACCGCTCATCGAGCGGCCATGCCGAGCATGATTCCGAAAACATCTGGTCTGCCGTTTCGGCGTCGGTTCGCGACGCACGCCAGCAAGCGGGAGTTGCGGCGGAGGACATCGCCGGCATTTCGTTCGACGCGACCTGCTCGACGGTATTTCGTGGCTGGAGCGGCGAACAGATCTCAGTATCCGACGATGGCGAGGCTCGTTGGGACACCATCGTCTGGCTCGATCATCGTGCCCTGGCGGAGGCCGACGAATGCACCGCCACCGGGCACGAGGTCTTGAAATATGTCGGTGGCGTGATGTCGCCTGAGATGGCGACGCCCAAGCTGATGTGGGTGAAGCGTCATCGGCCGGAAAGCTGGGCGCGCACCGGCCAGTTGTTCGACCTTGCCGATTTCCTGACCTACAAGGCCTGTGGTTCTCTTGCCCGCTCGCAATGCACGCTGGCCGCCAAATGGACCTATCTCGCCCATGAGCGCGAAGGCTGGCGGCACGATTTCTTTGCTTCGGTCGGCCTCGCGGACTTCTTTGAACATGCCAGCCTGCCAGCAAGGGCAAGTCCGGTCGGCGCGAACCTTGGCTTGCTCACCGAAGACGCCGCGAAGGCGCTTGGACTGACGACGCAATGCCATGTCGGTTCCGGCATGATCGACGCCTTTGCCGGCGCACTCGGCGTGATCGGCGGCATGCCGGGCATCGAGCGCCACCTGGCGCTGATCGCCGGAACCTCAAGCTGCGTCATGGCGATGTCGCCCGAGCCTCGCGCCTTTGCCGGCGGATGGGGTCCGTATTACGGCGCGGCCCTGCCAGGCTTGTGGCTCAGCGAGGGCGGACAGTCGGCCACCGGGGCGCTGCTCGACCACGTCATCCGCTGGCATGGCGCGGGCGGCGAACCCGAAGCCGCCATGCACCAGGCGATCACCGAGCGCATCCTGCAGTTGCGCGCCATCGAAGGCCTCGATCTCGCGGGACGGCTCCACGTGCTGCCGGATTTCCATGGCAACCGCTCGCCGCTTGCGGATCCGCACGCAGTAGGCGTCATCAGTGGGCTGACGCTCGACGCCTCGTTCGACAGCCTATGCAGGCTCTACTGGCGTACCGCGGTCGCGATAGCGCTCGGCACGCGAAATGTGCTCGATGCGCTCAACGGCAATGGCTACGTGATAGACACGCTGCACATCACAGGCGGCCATACCCGCAATCCGCTGCTGATGGAGCTTTATGCCGACGCCACTGCCTGCACTGTCATCGAACCGGTCGGCGGCGACGCCGTATTGCTGGGCACCGCCATGGCGGCCGCTGCGGCGTCGGACATTTATCCGAGCCTAGCCGATGCTTGCATTGCGATGCGGCAGGAAGGCCGGGCGCGTCGTCCCAATCCGGCGGCACGCGCGCGTTTCGACCGCGACTACCGCGTCTTTCTTGAGATGCATCGTCAGCGCCAGGCACTCGACGCACTTGTCTGACCACAGCATCGGCCTGAAAATCGGGAATTGGCACCGCGCAAACCAATTTTCGCTGCGTGCGCAGCCGGATTGGCACCAAACGCGCCTTGGTTAACTCCCTGTTTACCAAGCGTGCATCGGTTCGCCCAATTGGCTAGGGTTGAGAGGGCGCCGCCGCCGCCAGCAAGGTTCTGTTTACCTTTGCGCCATAGCCCAACAACATGCGCAGCTCCAATTTTATCAAAATGCTTCCGATCGCGGTCGTGCTCGCGGTCGCCGGTTGCGCAACCCCGCCCGAGGACATCAACAATCTCTGCGCGGTCTTCCAGCAGCGCGATGGCTGGATCGAAAGTTGGCACACCGATGCCAAGCGGGCCGAACAAAAGTATGGTGTGCCCGTGCATGTGCTGATGGCGACGCTGCGCAAGGAATCAGGTTTCAAGAGCAACGCCCGTCCGCCTCGGACAAAGCTCCTGGGCTTCATACCGTGGAAGCGTCCAAGCACAGCTTATGGTTATTCGCAGGCGCTCGACGGCACCTGGACGCAGTACCAGCGCGAAACCGGCAACTGGTCGGCTCGCCGCACCAGCTTCGCCTCGGCAATCGATTTTGTCGGCTGGTATCATTCCAAAACGGCCCAGACCTATGGCGTTGCCCGCGACGACGCCTATTCGCTCTATCTGGCCTATTATTTCGGCTGGAGCGGCTATGGGCGCGGCGATTGGAAGAACAACAGTTCCATGCAGCGCTACGCGCGTTCGACGGTCTCGATGGCGCAGAGCTACGAGACCCAGATGCGACAATGCCGCCTCTGAGAGTCGGTGTCGGGCGCGCCAGTGGCAAGAAATCTTGCGCTGGCCGTGTCCGAGCGCGTCTCCAGCTAGGCCGATTGCTTGCGGTGCCGCAACAGCATGCCGAACAGATCACGCGGCTCGTCCGGGTCGGCGAGCAGGTCGAGCTCTTCGTAGTGTCTGGTCAGGCGCAACTGGTCGCGGACATAACGAAGCGCTGAAAAGTCCTCGATGGCGAAGCCGACGGAATCAAACAGCGTGATCTGGCCGGCGTCGCTGCGCCCTTGCGCCGCGCCAGTCATCACCTGCCACAGCTCGATGACCGGATAGTCGGCAGGCAACTGCTGGATCTCACCCTCGATACGGGTTTGCGGCGGATACTCCACCACAATCTGCGAGCGCAGCAGGATGTCGCGATGCAGCTCGGTCTTGCCGGGGCAATCGCCGCCAACCGCGTTGATGTGGACCCCGGAGCCGATCATGTTGTCGGTCAGGATCGTCGCGCACTGCTTGTCGGCGGTGACGGTGGTGATGATCTGGGCGCCTTCGACGGCGTCCTGGCCGGTCCTGCAAATTGTGATTTCGAAGCCCTGGCCGGCAAGGTTGCGGGCGCATTTGCGGCTCGCCTCGGGATCGATGTCGTAGAGGCGCAGCTTGTCGATGCCGAGAAGTTGCTTGAAGGCGAGGGCCTGGAACTCGGACTGTGCGCCGTTGCCGATGATCGCCATCGTGTCGGAGCCCTTCGGCGCCAGGTATTTTGCCGCGACCGCCGACGTCGCCGCGGTGCGCAGCGCGGTCAGGATGGTCATTTCGGTGAGCAGCATCGGGTAGCCCGAGCCGACATCGGCCAGCACGCCGAAGGCGGTCACGGTCTGCAGGCCCTCGCGCGTGTTCTTGGGGTGGCCATTGACGTATTTGAAGCCGTAGAGCTGGCCGTCGCTGGTCGGCATCAGCTCGATGACGCCGTCATGGCTGTGCGAGGCCACCCGCGGGGTCTTGTCGAACAGTTCCCAGCGGCGGAAGTCTTCCTCGATATAGCCGGAGAGGTCGCCGAGAAAACGGTCGACGCCGATTTCGAGCACCAGCGTCATCATGTTGTCGACGCTGACGAAAGGCACGATGTTGAGCTTGGGCGCGGTCATCAGAAGCTCCTCGTCGGGCGGTCCATGATGCGGCGGCCCATCAGGCTGGCGGTCAGGTCGACCATCAGGATTGCGGTGCGGCCCCGTTCATCGAGAAACGGGTTGAGCTCGACCAGGTCGAGGCTGGAGACCAGTCCGCTGTCGTGCAGCATTTCCATGGCGAGGTGCGCCTCGCGGAAGGTGGCGCCGCCGGGAACGGTGGTGCCGACGGCAGGTGCGATCGCCGGGTCGAGGAAATCGACGTCGAGGCTGACATGCAGCAGGCCGTTCTCCGCGGCGACCCGTTCGAGGAAGGCGCGCAGCAGCGGCGCCAGCCCATGCTCGTCGATCGAGCGCATGTCATGCACGGTAACGCCCGCCTTGGTCAGCGCCAGCCGCTCGGCCGGATCGACGCTGCGGATGCCGAGCGTGCATACCCGACGCGGATCGACCGTGGCGGCAAGCGCGGGGAAATAGCCCTCGAAGCCGGCAAGGCCGCTGGCATAGGCGAGGGGAACGCCGTGCAGGTTGCCGCTCGCCGTCGTCTCGAGCGTGTGGAAGTCGGGATGGGCGTCAAGCCACAGGACAAACAGCGGCCGGCCCTGTTCGGCGGCGCGACGGGCAACGCCCGACAAGGTGCCGGCGGACATGCTGTGGTCGCCGCCGAGAAAGATCGGCATGGCGTTGTCGCTGGCGGCATAAGCGGCTTCGGCGATAGCCGTTGTCCATGCGACGATCTCGGGCAACGACTTGAGCGCGCTGTTGGCGTGTTTGGGCACCTCGGCCGGACGAGGCTCGACAGTGCCAAGGTCAGTCACGGTATGGCCGAGTTCCAGCAACGCCGCGCCCAGGCCCGCGGTGCGCAGCGCGCTCGGCCCCATCTCGCAGCCCATGCGTCCGGCCCCGTCTTGAACCGGAGCTCCCAGGATCTTGCAGTGCATTCGTCGTCACCCGCCAATTGAGCTTGAAGAGGGCATATTGGACGGGTTCACGCTGGCATTTTGAAGCCATTGAAATGGTGGTTTCGATATGCAAACTGTCCAAATCGGCGGTCAAAATGCGCGGAATGGAACCATCATGGACGATTTGGACAAGCGGCTTGTCACCTTGCTTCGTCACCAGGCGCGCAGCAGCATCTCCGATCTGGCAGTCGATCTCGGTGTTTCCCGTGCCACTGTGCGGGCCCGCATGGAGCGGTTGGAAAAGTCGGGCGACATTGTTGGCTACACTGTCATCCTACGCGCCGACGCTGTCGACCAGGCTGTGCGCGGCATCATGCTGATCGAGATCGAGGGCCATGTTTCGGATCGGGTGATCCGCGCCCTTGGCGGCTTCTCGGAAGTCTCCGAAATTCACACCACCAACGGTCGCTGGGACCTGGTGGTCGAACTGCGGACTTCCACGCTCACCGATCTTGACGCCGTCCTGCGCCGCATCAGGCTGATCCCAGGCATCACAGGCAGCGAAACAAACCTGCTATTGGCCACGCCGCGCAGCACCAAGGCGAAGCTATAGTCAAACGCCCGGACGCGATGGAGGCGCGACACAGGGGTGCGCCAAACCGGCCAACGTTCAGTCCTTGGCCATTTTTTGCCGACGCCCGAGGCTGCCGATGAACGCGTCGAAGGCGGCGATATCGCCGGGTTCGGCTTCCTGGCCGCTGAAGGACAGCAGATAGGCCGGCACATACGAGACCCTGACGTCGAGTGCTTCGTCGACGTCGAGGGTGTAATGGCCAATCTGCATGAAATAGAGCACGCGGGCGCGGATGAAGGCGTTCTTTTCGTCATAGCCGTAGCGCTGGTACATGGCGGTGATTGCATCGATGCGGCGCGTATCCGCTTCGTCGATCACGGCCCGGATCGAGGGATCGCGTCGCGCCCAGATGCGGACGGCAATGTCGAGCTGCGGGTCGAACAGCCGGTCGTCGATCCAGCATTGGAACACGTTGAGGATCGCGCGGTTGATGTTTGGCGCCGGTCTCAAGGCGTGATCGACCACCGGATCGGTGTTGCTGCGCAGCCAGTTCTGCAGCAGCTGTTCGTGCAGGTCTCCCAGGCTCTCGAAGAACCAGTAGAAACTGGAGCGGGAGACGTTCAGCTTCCTGGCCATGACCTGGATCTTGACCTGGTCGATGCCGTCCTCGACCAGCGTCTTGATCGCCAGGTTGAGCCAGTCCTGCTTCGACGTCCGCGACGATCCCTCGATTGCCGCTTCTTCGACCGGTTTCATGTCCTCCCCTGAAGCGGCTGCCTTCCGTTCTTTTTGTGGCATGGTCCGTCTTCCCCTTTTTGACCCTTATACGGTCGGCGTCAGGCCCTTGGCAGCGAATTTTTCGTCACGTCGAAGTCGCCAGACTTTTATGACATAGAAATGTACATCTATGTCTAGACAGGCGTGATATTGCCTGTAATGTTGCCGCCTAACGCACAGGCAACCTCGCCAAGCCGTTGGATTTTCTGGCCGGTGCACCGTGTGTGCCCGGGCGGAGGAGGTGCGTCTGGCGTGTGCCGAGTTGGCCCTTGGAGGAGAGCCCATGGAGCGAGATTTCCGTTCGTCGCCCGAGTTCACGGCGACCTTGAAGCTGTACGGAGCGCTGCTTGCGCCGGGCGGGCACATATACAGCGGTCGCGCGCTGTGCGGGCACGAGAATGTTCCGCATTTGCACTTCATCGGGCAGAGCTTCGAGGGCGGTCTCGAATATGGCGTGAGCAACAGGCTTTGCCGCGTCGCGCGCAATGGTGGCGCGATCGAGCGCCTGAATGAACGGGACACCCGTCAGATAAGGCTTTCGCCCGCGGGCGACGCACTGGCGGTGGCTTGTGCCGGCGACGACGCTGCAGCCGACCGGATCGAGATCTGGTCGGACGGCCGCTGCCTGAAGACGCGGACCGTTGCCGGACGGATCGAGCAGATCGACTGGTCGGCGGACGGATCGAAGCTGCTGATGGTGGTGGCGGGCACGGCCGCCGATCTTGCCGGCATTCATGGCGGTTTCGCCCAGAAGCAGAAGTCGGATGCGCCAGCATGGATTCCGGAAGTCCGCTCCGACGAAGGCGGCGAACTGTGGCGTACGATCTGGACCTGGGACGGCGAGGGCGAGCCGCGTCAGCTCACGGCGGCACCCTTGAATGTGTGGGAAGCAAGCTGGTGCGGCGACGGTTCGATCGCGGCGATATCAAGCGACCATCACAGCGAGGGCAGTTGGTATCGGGCGGTCCTTTCTCTCGTCGATTCGACCACCGGCGTTGCAACGACGAAATACAGTCCGCCCGACCAGATCGGCTGCGTCAGGGCTTCGCCCGATGGCGGCAAGATCGCATTTGTCAAAGCGTTCTGCAGCGACCGCGGCATCGTCTATGGCCAGCTCTGCCTGCTCGACCCACGCAGTGGAGCGGTCGAGGTGCTGGACAGCCGGGGCGCCGACGTGACCTCGGTCGAATGGCGTTCGCCGTCCGTCATCCACTTCGCCGGCCTTCGCGGTCACGAAACGGTGGCGGGCGACTACGATCTGACGCGCTCGACAGCGACTGAAAGCTGGGCGTCCAGAGATATGGCCCATGGCGAGTGGGTTCCGGCCTCGTTCCCGCTAGGCGCAGGAAGCTGCCTGTTCGTCGGTGAGGCCTATGCGCGGGCGCCGTTCCTGGCAGAAGCGTCCGCCGCCGGCGTGCGCGAGGTGGTAACGCTGGCTGCGCCCGAAGCGGAGCAGGCAATGTCGCCTTGCGGCTCCGTCGAGCCATTCACCTGGACAGCGCCCGATGGGTTGGAGATGCAGGGCTGGGTGGTACGCCCCCGCGACATCAAGGGGCCGACACCGCTTCTGGTCGATGTCCATGGCGGTCCGATCTCCGCGCACCGCAATCGCTGGATGGGGCGGATGCGCACGACGCCCATGCTCGTCAGCCTCGGCTGGACGGTTTTCTACCCCAATCCGCGTGGCAGTACCGGCAGGGGCGACGCTTTTGCCCGCGCCGTCAAGGGCGACATGGGCGGCGCCGACGTGCTCGACATCATCAGCGGCGTCGACGCGCTGGTGGCAAAGGGCTGGGCGGACGACGCCAAGGTCGCCGTGACAGGAACCAGCTATGGCGGCTTCATGTCGGCCTGGCTGCCGTCGCAGAGCGATCGCTTCGCCGCGGCGATCCCTTTGTCGCCTGTCGGCAACTGGTACAGCCAGCACCGCACGACGCAGATCCCCGAATTCGACGAGATCATGCTTGATGCCTCGCCCTGGGCGGAAGCGGGGGCCTATTTCGAGCGCAGCCCGGCCTTCTTCAAGCACAAGAAGAAGGTGCCGACGCTGGTGATGGCCGGCGGCATCGACCGCAGCACCCCGGCGGGCCAGGCGGAGGAATGCTACTTCGCTGCCGTCAGGTCGGGCTCGCCTGCCGAGCTCGTCATCTATCCCAACGCCGGGCACAGCATGCGCAGCTACCCGGAATATTTCGACAGCGCTGCCCGCATCCTGTGGTGGCTCGATACATACGTGCATAACGCCGCCTGAACAGGCGGCAAGAAGGGGGAACATCATGGCCACGAATGCAAAACGCGAGCGGATCGTCGTTGTCGGCGGCGGCATCATCGGTTGCTGCACCGCCTACCACCTGCTGAAGGCAGGCGCCGACGTCACCATCGTCGAGGCCGGCGAACTCGCCAAGGCGACCAGCGGCGCAGGCGCCGGTTTCGTGTCGCACTGGTCTGCCGGCATGATCCCGCTTGGCGAGGAGGGGTTCAAGCTCCAGCAATACGGGCTCGACTTCTACAAGGCACTGAGCGAGCTCGGCGACGAAATCGGCTACCGTCCCAACGGCACGCTGATCATGGCGCTGACGGAAGAAGGTCGCGAAGAATTCGTACGTCCTGTGCTGGACTCGCCTTATGCGCCGGCCGAAATGCAGGACCTCAACGCGGCCGAGATTGGCGAGAAGATGCAGGGCCTGATCGACCCGTCGAAGGTCCACTCGGGCGCCTACAACCCTCATGGCATCCAGTTCGACACGACGCTGGGCCTGCGTGCGCTGGCTGGCGAAATCGCCAGGCTGGGCGGTACGTTCCGGGACCATACGAAGGTCGTTGGCATTGAAGATGCCGGCAACGGCGTGACGATCGAGACCGACAAGGGCACGTTGCAGGCCGATGGCGTGGTGATCGCCGCGGGCGCCTGGAACAACGAGCTGCTTGAGACGCTCGGCTGGAAACTGCCGCTGCTCCGGGTGCTCGCAACCCGCATCGTCACCGACAGCCGTGGCCTGCCGTCGACCATCCCGACCGTCCAGTGCCGCGAACTGGGCCTTTGGCTGCGCGAAACCTTTGGCGCCATCATGTGGGGAACGGGTGGGCACTACCACTCTTATCACAAGCTCAGCGACGCATGGATTGCGCCCGGACAGCCGCACAAGCCTGACCTGATGCAGGCCATGGCCGATGGCGATCTCGCGCGTCTGCAAGAAATCTTCCCGCCGCTGCGCGGATCGAAGATCTCGAACTGGGCGCAGGGCGTGCCCTGCTACACCCCCGACCGTGGCCTGCTGGTCGGCCGCGTCCCCGGCACGGCCAATGTCGTTGCTGTGGGCGGTGACAACGAAAGCGGCGTGAGCCATGGCCCGGGCCTTGGCCGCCTGTCGGCAGAACTGATCCTCGGCCAGAAACCTTTCGTCGATCCGACCCGCTTTCGTCTCGAGCGGTTCGAGAAGGACACCTTCGCCACCGAAGCGGAGGTCGAAGCAGCCATGCCGAAATGGTCGCGCAGGAGGCGTGAGGGGCATTTCGCGGATGCGCAGCGTGCGTGAAGCGCAAAGCCGCCGTCCGGTTGCCTTGAATATGCTGGTCTACGGTGAAGGGCCGGGAGCACGGTACGGATGAGCGCGCCGGGCAACGACCAGATAGCGACCTCAGCAGGGCGCTCGAACAACCTGCTCGCAAGGCTGATCCTGCGCCGCATCCTGCTTGGCTTCGGGCTGCTGCTGGCGGCCTCGATGCTGGTCTATGGCGGGGTCGAGATGCTGCCGGGCGATTTCGCCGCGACCTATCTCGGGCGCGACGCGACACCGGAATCGGTCGAGCATGTGCGCAAGGAACTGGGCCTCGACCGCCCGATGATCCAGCGCTACGGCGAATGGCTGGGGGGCATCGTCCAGGGTGATTTCGGAACCTCGTGGTCCAACCACAACTCGGTCGCCGAGCAGCTTTGGAAACGCCTGGGCAATTCGATGCTGCTTGCCGTTGCCTCAGCAGCAATCGCGGTTCCGTTGGCGCTCGGCCTTGGCATGATCGCAGTGCGCTACCGCAACCGCTTTCCCGACCGCGCCATCAGCATCCTGTCGCTTGCCGCGGTGTCGTTGCCCGAGTTTTTCATCGGTTACCTGCTCATCCAGTTCTTTACCGTCCAGCTCGGCGTCGCGGCCTTTCCAGCGACCGTTTATGACGGGATGAGCCTTGGCGAACGGCTTTCGGCCATCGCCTTGCCGGTGCTGACGCTGGTCGTCGCGGTGTTGGCTCACATGATGCGCATGACGCGATCGGCGATCCTCAACGTCATGTCGTCGCCCTATGTGGAAACCGCCGAACTAAAGGGACTTTCGGCGCTGCGCATCATTGCCGAACACGCCGCGCCCAATGCCGTGGCGCCCATCGTCACGGTGATTGCGCTGAACCTTGCAGCGCTCGTGGTCGGCGTCGTCGTCATCGAAGTGGTGTTCGTCTACCCAGGCATCGGCCAATACATGGTGGATGCCGTGACGGTGCGCGACATGCCCGTTGTCCAGGCCTGCGGACTGATTTTCGCGGCCATCTATATCGTACTCAACCTGTTGGCCGACATCGTTTCGATCCTGGCGAACCCACGCTTGAGGCATCCGCGATGAGACTGAAATCGATGCCCATAAGTGCACGCGTGGGCGCGGCGGGGATTCTGGTCGTTGTGGCCTGCGCAGTCTTTGCGCCGCTGATCGCGCCCTACGATCAGAGCGCCATCGTCGGTGAAGTCTGGGCCCCGATGGGTGGAGACTTCCTGCTTGGTACCGACAGCCTCGGTCGCGATCTCCTGTCGCGCCTGATCTTTGGTGCGCGCGCCACGCTCTTCGTCGCCCTGGCCGCCACCATGCTGTCATTCGCCATCGGGATGCTGCTCAGTTTCACCGCAGTCGTCAGCGGCGGCGTGGTCGATCAGCTGCTGTCGCGGTTCAACGACCTGATGATGTCCGTCCCAGGGCTGATCCTGGCGCTTGTCGTGCTCGCGGTGCTGCCGCAAGGCACCCTGATCCTCATCCTGGTCATGGCTGCGATCGACTCGACGCGCGTCTACCGCATCGGCCGGGCAGTCGCGCTCGACGTCAGCGTCATGGATTTTGTCGAGGCCGCCTGGCTGCGTGGCGAAGGCAAGCTGTGGATCATCTTCCGCGAAATCCTGCCCAATACCCTGGCACCCCTGCTGGGCGAGTTCGGGTTGCGTTTTGCTTACTCCATCCTGTTCCTCGCGACCCTGTCGTTTCTGGGCCTTGGCATCCAGCCGCCGGCCGCCGACTGGGGCGGCATGGTCAAGGACAACAAGGACGGCATCATTTTCGGCGTTTCGGCCTCGCTCATTCCCGGTGCCGCGATCGCCGGCCTGGTGATCTCGGTCAATCTGGTCGTCGACTGGATGATCAATTCCACCGCGAGCCTCAAGGGAGGGCGTGGCGATGCGTGAGATGCTCTCGGTCCGGGATCTGCGCATCGAGGTGCGCGCGCACCAGGCTGATGGATCGGCCAGCGACCTGGTGCTGGTAGATGACGTCTCCTTCGATGTTGGAAAAGGCAAGGTCCTTGGCCTGATCGGTGAATCCGGTGCTGGCAAGTCGACCATCGGCCTGTCGACGCTGGCCTATGGCCGTGGTGGCGTGCGCATTTCAGGCGGCCAGGTGCTGCTCGATGGCGTTGACGTGACGGCCCTGTCGCCGGGCGGCGTGCGCACCATTCGCGGCGCGCGCGTGGCTTATGTCGCGCAATCGGCCGCCGCCGCCTTCAATCCCGCTCACAAGCTGGGACGGCAGGTCATCGAGGCGACCGTGCGGCATGGCCTCATGACGCAGCCGGAAGCCAAGAAGCGCGCCCAGTACCTGTTCAAGGTGCTCGGCCTTCCCGAACCGGAGCGCTTTGGCGAACGCTACCCGCACCAGGTCTCTGGTGGTCAGCTGCAGCGTGCCATGACCGCCATGGCGCTCTGTGCCAGGCCCGAACTCATAGTCTTCGACGAGCCGACCACCGCACTCGACGTGACCACCCAGATCGAGGTTTTGGCAGCAATCAAGCACGCGATCTCCGAGACCGGAACAGCCGCGCTCTACATCACGCACGACCTCGCTGTCGTCGCCCAGGTCGCCGACGACATCATGGTGCTCAGGCACGGCAAGACGGTGGAATATGGCCCGACCCGGCAGATCATCGAGACGCCGCGCGAGGACTACACCAAGGCCTTGGTGAGCATTCGCCAGGCCGTGCGCGAGCCTGTCCGCAAGGCCGAGGAAGAGCTGCTGAAAATCGAAGGGCTGACGGCCGGCTATTCGAGCATGACTGTCCTGCACGACGTGTCGCTGTCGCTGCCGAAAGGCCAGACATTGGCTGTGGTCGGCGAGTCCGGATCGGGAAAATCGACCCTGGCGCGCGTCGTCACCGGGCTGCTCCCGCCGCGTCAGGGCACCGTCACGTTCAAGGGTGAAAGGCTGCCGCCCGCCCGCAAGGAACGTACGCTCGAGCAACTGCGCCGCGTCCAGATGATCTACCAGATGGCCGACACGGCGATGAACCCGCGCCAGAAGGTCAGCGATATCATTGGCCGGCCGCTGACCCTCTATTTTGGCCTCAGGGGAGCTGCGCGAACCTCACGGGTCACTGAACTGCTTGGCCAGATCGAGATGGGTCCGCAGTTTCTCGACCGCTATCCGGCCGAGCTGTCCGGCGGGCAGAAACAGCGTGTCGCCATCGCCCGCGCCTTGGCGGCCGAACCGGAATTGATCCTGTGCGATGAGCCGACTTCCGCGCTCGATCCGCTGGTGGCTGAGGGCATTCTGAAGCTGCTGATGCGGCTGCAGGAGGCGACAGCCGTTTCCTACCTGTTCATCACCCACGACATCGCCATCGTGCGGGCGATCGCCGATCGCGTCGCGGTCATGCATCGCGGCCGCATCGTTCGTCAGGGCGACAAGGCGTCCGTCCTTGCACCACCCTACGACGACTACACCGAAAAGCTCTTGAGCTCGGTGCCCGAAATGCAAATCGGCTGGCTGGAGCGCGTCCTTGCCGGGCGCGCTCTGGTTCCGGCTGCCTGACTGATCTCTAAGAAGGGGGAATGGAAATGAAGAAATCGAACTTGATCGGCATGGACCTTGCGGCCAACAGGCGTGACTTCCTGAAGGGCACGATCGGGGCTGGCCTTCTGCTGGGCGGGCTCGCCGGTGCAGCCCATGCGCAAGCGGCGGCAACGCCGAAAAAGGGCGGCACCCTCAAGCTGGGCATCGATGGCGCTGCCACGACCGACACGCTTGACCCTGCAAAGGTGATCGGCTCCTTCGCCTTCCTGGTCGCGCGCACGATCGGCGATACGCTGGTCACCAGCGATCCTGCCACCGGCAAGGCCCTCCCGGGCATCGCCTCCAGCTGGGAATCCAGCAACCAGTCCAAGGACTGGGTGTTCAAGGTCCGCAACGACATCACCTTCCACAACGGCAAGAAGCTGACCGCGGAGGATTGCGCCCAGACGATCCGCCGCCACATGAAGGAAGAGTCGGGTTCCGGTGCGCGGGGCATGATCGCCTCCATCGAGACCGTCGAGGCCAAGGGTGAGGAGCTCCACGTCAGGCTCTCGGAGAGCAATGTCGACCTGCCGCTGGTCTTCACCATCCACCTGCTGATGATCCAGCCGAATGGCGGCATGGACAATCCTGCCGAAGGCGTCGGCACCGGCCCCTACAAGCTCGTCAGCTTCGAGCCGGGCGTGCGTGCCGTGTTCGAGAAGAACGTCAATGACTGGCAGGACCGCGGTTACGTCGACAGCGTCGAGATGATCGCCATGAACGACGCCACCGCGCGCATAGCGGCGATTTCGGCGGGACGCGTTCACTTCATCAATGCCGTCAGCCCCAAGACCGTGACGCTGCTGAAGCGCGCGCAAAACGTCACGATTCTCAACGCACCGAGCCGCGGCCACTACACGCTGCCGATGCTCGTCGACACTGCGCCCTTCGACAACAACGACCTGCGTCTGGCGTTGAAATATGCTATCGACCGCGAGGCCATGCTGCAGACGACCCTCGGCGGCTTCGGCACCATCGGCAACGACTTCCCGATCAACGCCACCTATCCCAACTTCCCGTCCGACATCGAGCAGCGGGCCTACGATCCGGACAAGGCCGCCTTCCATTTCAAGAAGTCCGGCCATGACGGTCCGGTCGTGCTGCGCACGTCCGACGGCACGTTCCCCGGCGCAGTGGACGCAGCCATCCTCTACCAGGAGAACGCCAAGAAGGCCGGCATCCAGATCGAGGTCAAGCGCGAGCCGGCTGACGGCTACTGGAACAATATCTGGCGCAAGGCCCCGTTCTGCATGTCCTACTACGGCAGCCGCCTGACCCAGGACCTGATGTATGCCACCGAGCACCTGGCGGGTTCGCCGGCCAACGAGACCAACTTCAATCGTCCGGACTTCGACAAGCTCATCAAGGAAGCGCGCGTCGTCGAAGACGAGGCAAAGCGCGCGGAACTGTATCGTGCTGCCGCACTGATGGTGCGCGACGAAGGCGGCTCGATCATTCCGGTGTTCAACAACAACATCAACGCCGCGACATCAGCTCTAAAGGGCTATACCGAGGACGTCGGCAACGACATGTCGAACGGCTATGTGGCGTCGCGCGTCTGGCTCGAGGCCTAGGTCGGCTGCCTGCACAAAGGAGGGTGCTCCGGTTTTCGGAGCGCGCCTTTCGTGGCGCGATTGACCGACGCACAATGGGGCTCGGCCATCATGACAAATGGCCGAGCCCTGCCGGATTGGTACGCAGGCATGACAGTGCGTGCGCGGCCGTCGACGCACAGGTCAACGCCAGTGTGCCTGCTGCCGTAATCCAAGTCAGCGCGCCGCCAGGAACGGCAACGCCGGCTTTGAAGGGGCCGTCCCACCCGGTGCGGGCGACCGGGCGATCTACGCAGGAGCAATGCTTCAAGCAGAAGATCGTACGCTGTCGGTTATGAGTTTCACGCCAAGCGCTCCAACCACCATTCCTGCAGCGCGGTCGATCCAGATCTTAGATCGCAGATAGGCAGCCTTCGGTCCACGCGATGAGAAACCCAGCGCGACGATGGTGTACCATAAAAATTCGTTGAGGAAGAGCAGCGGCGGCAAAGCAAGCAACATCCAGGATGGCGTCGGCGATGGCAAAAGCGCGGCGAACATCGAAGCATAGAAAACTGCTGTCTTTGGGTTGGACAGTTGCACCAAGAGTCCTCGTGTCAGGGACTTCCAAAGTGTGCTTGGCCGTCCAGCCGCCGTCTCGGCAACCTCAATCGGTTCTGGCGCGGCGCGCCAGATATTGATGCCCAGCCAAACCAAGTAGGCTCCTCCGGTCAGCCGTAGCGCAATGTTAAGCCATTCAACTTGCAGCAGGATCGCCGTCAGGCCCGCGACCGCGACGCAGGCGAAAACAAAGCCGCCTATACCCATGCCCAACGCTGCCATTATGCCATCTGCACGCGAACTGGAAATCGCGATCCGCGAAACCACCACAAAGCTAGGGCCCGGGCTGATGGCCCCGAGCAGGAACACCCCGAGGATGGAGAACAGGATTGCAAGTTCATGCACGACGTTTCCTCCTCATGCCCAGTGCACTTCGCACTTGACGTTTCTGCGGGACCAACCCGGCGGCCGCAATTAGTGGATCAACTCGCGGTTGTCTGCAATGCGCAGCGACCGGAACGGCCCCATTCAAGGTCTCTTTCGCGAAGCCAATAGCTGGGAACGTGCCCAGCCAATGCGTGGCGCGGAGAGTTCACTCGGCTGCGGCGCGACGATCTGCATTGATGATTGCCCCTATCTCGGCCCGGCAGGAGCCGCAATTGGTGCCGGCACGCAGGCGTTCGCCGATTTGTTCGACGCTGGTGCAGCCAACTGCGGCGGCATCCGTGATCTGGCTTACGCCGACATTGAAACAGGCGCATACGACGCGGCCGATCGACGGCAGCGGAACTGGCGAACGCCCTGACAGCAGCGCCATCCGGTCGGCCGGGGACAGCGGCTGGCGCGATCCCAAAAGTTGTACCAGCCAGTCGCGCGGCGGCAATTGGCCAGGTGGCGCCACCATCAACGCTTCGGCCAGCGTCCCGTCATCGCCCAACGCGGCAGCCCGGTAGTTGAGGCCGCGCCTGTCGGTGTATTCGACCAGGGCATCGCGGCGAAAGACATCCAGGAACGGACGTGCAAGCAGGATGCCCTGGTCAGGCGTTTCGGTGCCGCAGAGGTCGTAGACCCAGCCGCCCTCGACGGTCCGGCGGCTCCAGTGCACGAAGCCTGTCGGCCTGAGGTCGCGCCGGGTCACGAGGATGCCGGTCCAGGCTATTTCTTCCCGTTGGATCCTGATCGGCACATGCTTGAGTTCCGGCTGGCCCGAAAAGGCATCGCACAGCGGACTTGCGAGCGACCCGGTTCCAGCGTTCGCGGCGTACTGACCGCTCCAGTGCATCGGCAGGAAGGCGGTGCCCGGCCTCTGGGCGTCGCTGATCTTCACCCTGGCGCGCGCGAAGCCATGAGGGCTGTCCAGCCGGACGAGGTCGCCATCGGCGCAGCCGCTGCGGGCTGCATCCAGCGCATTGATCTCGATATTTGGTTCCGGCGCATTGGCCATCAGCCGCGGCACTTGGCCGGTGCGGGTCATCGTGTGCCACTGGTCGCGCAGGCGCCCCGAGTTGAGCCCGATAGGGCGCTGCGCATCGGTTGGGTGGGCGACGCCTTCCTGTCGCACGGCAACGAAGCGCGCGCGGCCGTCGGGCGTTGGAAATCGCCGGCCCCCGAGCAGGCGGTCCGCATCGTTTCCGCCGCCCGTCGCGGGCCAATGGCGCGGCACGAAGCTTTCGTACTCCGACTTCTCCAGGCCGGCGAGCGCGCCAATGTCGAACAGCCTCTCGCCATCGTTCTCGAAACCAGAGAGTGCGGAATGCTCACGGAAGATCGCGTCCGGTCCGGCATAGTCGAAGGACGCGCCGAAGCCCATCAGCCTGGCGACATCGCAGACGATGCGCCAGTCAGGCCGTGCCTCTCCGGGCATTGGCAGGAACGGCCGCTGGCGCGATATCAGCCGTTCCGAACTGGTGACCGTGCCGTCCTTTTCGCCCCAGGTGGCTGCCGGCAGATACACGTCGGCAAAGCGCGTCGTATCGGTCCTGGTGACGTCGGAAACGGCGACGAAATCGCAGGCCTTCAGGGCCGAACGCACGCGCGTCGCGTCAGGCATGCTGGCGGCTGGATTGGTCCCCATGATCCACAGCGCCTTGATGCGGCCGTCGCCGGCGGCGCGGAACATGTCGACCGCCTTCAGGCCGGGGCTGCGGGCGATGTTCGGTGCACGCCAGAAACGGCCGACACGGTCGATAGCCCCGGGATCGTCGAAGTTCATGTGCGCCGCAAGCTGGTTCGCCAAACCGCCGACCTCGCGGCCGCCCATGGCGTTCGGCTGGCCCGTCACCGAGAACGGCCCCATGCCAGGCCGCCCGATGCGCCCGGTGGCAAGATGGCAGTTGATGATGGCGTTGACCTTGTCGGTGCCGTGCGCGGACTGGTTGACGCCCTGGCTGTAGACGGTGATGCAGCGCTCCGTCGCCGCGAACAGCTCGAAGAACATCCTGACGTCGGCCGGCGCCAGCCCGCATCCTGCCGCGACCGCCTCAGGTGAAGGCGCGTCGGCCGTGGCGACCGAAAGTGCCTCGGCGAAACCCGAGGTCGCCTCGCCGATGTAGTCCTTGTCGAGGGAGCCGCTGCGCCCAAGCTGCGCCAGCAGGCCATTGAACAGCAGAACGTCGGTGCCGGGGTCTATCGCCAGATGCAGGTCACACTCGTCGGCAGTTGCTGTCCGCCTGGGATCGATGACGACGATGCGTGTCCCGCGTTCGGCCCGCGCGGCAAGCAGCCGCTGGTACAGGACCGGGTGGCACCAGGCGGCGTTCGATCCGGCGAGCACGACGAGGTTGGCGAGCTCAAAATCCTCGTAGACACCAGGCACGATGTCTTCGCCGAAGGCGCGCTTGTGGCCGGCAACGCTGGAGGCCATGCAGAGCCGCGAATTGGTATCGATGTTGGCCGAGCCGATGAAACCCTTCATCAGCTTGTTGGCGACGTAATAGTCCTCGGTGAGCAGTTGCCCCGAGACGTAGAAGGCGACCGAATCCGGGCCGTGTCGGGCGATCGTTTCGGAAAAACGCTGCGCCACCAGCCCGAGCGCCTCGTCCCAACCCGCTTCCCGGCCGCCGATCTCGGGCGACAGTACGCGCGCTTCGAGGCCAGTGGTTTCCCCAAGTGCGGTGCCCTTCGAGCAAAGCCTGCCGCGATTGGCAGGATGATCCGGGTCGCCACGGACGGTGACCGATCCGTCCGTGGCGACGCGCGCCAGCACGCCGCAACCCACCCCGCAATAGGGGCAGGTCGTCCTCACTTCGGCCGCCGGCATCGTGTCCATCGCATTCATTCCGCAGCCAACGCCACCGGTTCCAGCGCCAGCGAAATCCGGCCGTTCTCGACCCGTACCGGTATCGTCCTGACCGCGCCTTCGTCGGCGCCGAGCGCCTTGCCGGTTTCGAGTGAAAACACCCAGTTGTGCAGCGGGCAGGTCACCGACGCGCCATGCACGATGCCCTGGCTCAGCGGCCCGCCCTTGTGCGGACAGTGGTCCTCGATGGCGAAGATCTGGTCGTCGGCGGTGCGGAACACGCCGATCTTGCCCTGGGGCGTGTTCACGCAGCGCGCGCCGCGCAACGGTATGTCGGCCAACGTGCCAATCGCGATCCAGTCCATCTCGCTCATTCCGCTGCCTCCGCGAAACCGACCGAGGCCATCGGGCGGAACTCGTGCTTGTCCTTGCCGGAAACGCGCTCCGACCACGGGTCGACCTGGGCGAATTTCTGGCTGAAGACGAAGCGCTCGTAATAGGCCTTGCGCTTGTCGGCATCGTCGAGGGTCTGGCGCTTGATCTCGGCCACCCCGACGCGCTTGGCCCATTTGTAGATGCGTTCGAGATAGCGGCCCTGCTCGCGATACATCTGCGTCAGCGCGACGATCACCTCGAGCGCCTCGTCCTCGCTCTTCACCAGCCCGAGCACCTCGGTGCCCTTGATGTCGAGGCCGGCAGCACCCGCGAAGTGGATCTCATAGCCGGAATCGACGCAGATCACGCCAACGTCCTTGCAGGTCGCCTCGGCGCAGTTGCGCGGACAGCCCGACACCGCCATCTTGAGCTTGGCCGGTGTCCACGAACCCCACATGAATTTTTCGATGCGGATGCCGAGCCCTGTCGAATCCTGCGTGCCGAAGCGGCACCAGTCGGAGCCGACGCAGGTCTTCACCGTGCGCAGGCCCTTGGCATAGGCGTGCCCGGAGACGAACCCTGCCTTGCCGAGGTCGGACCAGACAGCCGGCAGGTCTTCCTTGCGGATGCCGAGCATGTCGATGCGCTGGCCGCCGGTGACCTTGACCAGCGGGATTTCGAATTTGTCGACGACATCGGCGATGGCACGCAGCTCGTCCGCATTGGTCACCCCGCCCCACATGCGCGGAACCACCGAATAGGTGCCGTCCTTCTGGATGTTGGCGTGGACGCGCTCGTTGACGAAGCGCGACTGGTAGTCATCGGCATATTGGTCCGGCCAGTCGCAGACGAGGTAGTAGTTGAGCGCGGGCCGGCACTTGGCGCAGCCGCAGGACGTCTTCCACTGCAGCTCCTGCATGACCTCGGGGATGGTTTTCAGCCCCTTGGCCTTGATCAGCCGGCGCACGTCGTCATGGCCGAGGTCGGTGCACTTGCACATCGGCTGCACGGCCGCCGGGTTGTAGCTGTCGCCGAGCGTCAGCGTCATCAGTTTCTCGACCAGCCCGGTGCAGGTGCCGCACGATGCCGAGGCCTTGGTGTGGGCGCGGACGTCATCGAGCGAGGTCAGGCCCTTGTCGGTGATGGTGGAGACGATCTTGCCCTTGCAGACGCCGTTGCAGCCGCAGATTTCCGCATCATCCGCCAGTGCCGCAACGGCCGCCAAAGGGTCCGCGGACGGCCCTCCCTGGAATGTCTGGCCGAAGATCAACGTGTCGCGCATCTCGGAAATGTCGGTCTGCTTCTTCTGCAGGTCGCCGAACCAGGCGCCGTCCGAGGTCTCGCCGAACAGCACCGTGCCGATGATGCGGTTTTCACGCAGTACGACGCGCTTGTAGATGCCGGCGGATGCGTCGCGCAGCACGATCTCCTCGCGGTCGTCGCCGTCGGCGAAATCGCCGACGGAATACAGGTCGATGCCGGTGACCTTGAGCTTCGTCGGGGTGTCGACGTGAGCGAAGCGGCGATCGCCTGAACCCGCGAGGCCGGCCGCCGCCACGCGCGCCATCTCGTAAAGCGGCGCGACAAGGCCATAGACATTGCCGCCAACTTCGGCGCATTCGCCGACAGCGAGGATATCCGGGTCCGAGGTCTGCATCCGGTCGTCGGTGACGATGCCGCGATTGACCTCAAGGCCGGCCTCCCTTGCAAGGACGGCATTCGGCCGGATTCCGACCGCCATCACCACCAGCGTCGCCGGGATGATGGTGCCGTCGGCAAGTTCGACACCTTTGACCCTGCCGTTGCCGACGATGGCCTTGGTGTTGGCCTTGGTCATGACCGCGATGCCACGGGCTTCGACAGCCCGCTGCAGCAGATAGCCAGCGGCCGGATCAAGCTGGCGCTCCATCAGCGTCGGCATGACGTGCAGCACCGTCACATCCATGCCCTGCTCCTTCAGACCCGCCGCGGCCTCCAGGCCGAGCAGGCCGCCGCCAATCACCACCGCCTTCGCTCGCGACTGGGCGGCGAGCAGCATGGCGTTGACGTCGTCGAGGTCGCGGTAGGTCAGCACGCCGGGCAAATCCTTGCCCGGCACCGGGATGATGAAGGGCACCGAGCCGGTGGCAACGACAAGCTTGTCGTAGGGCTCGGTCACGCCCTGGTCGGAGGTGACGGTCTTGGCCTCGCGGTCGATGGCGACGATCTTGTGCCCCTTGTAGAGGGTGATGCCGTTGGCGATGTACCAGCCGTCACCGTGGATCACGATCTCTTCGAAGGCCTTTTCCCCTGACAGGACCGGCGACAGCATGATGCGGTCGTAGTTCACGCGTGGCTCGGCGTTGAAGATGGTGACCTGATAGCGGCCGGGCGCTGCTTCCAGCAAATGCTCCAGCATGCGGCCCGGAGCCATGCCGTTGCCGATGATGACGAGACGTTCGGTCATGGTGATGGTCCTTACTCTGCGGCAACGGAGACCGGCGTGACAGGTTCGCTCGACATCTTGCGGATAGACAGGTGCATCCACATGAGTGAGACGACGACGATGGCAAAGAGCAGCATGAAGCAACTCGACCACAGGCCGGTGAGGTCGTTGAGGGCACCGAAGGCAATGGGCAGGATGAAGCCGCCGAGCCCGCCGATCATCCCGACAAGGCCACCGACGGCGCCAACGCTTTGCGGGTAATAGACCGGGATATGCTTGTAGACGGCCGCCTTGCCCAGGCTCATGAAGAAGCCGAGTACGAAGGCGACGACCATGAAGGCCACGGGCCCGACCTCGAAATGGAAGGACATCGGGCCGCTGATGCCGTGAACGACATAGTCGGCCGCGGGAAGCGACAGGATCAGCGTGGCGAGTGCGGACACGCCGAAGGTCCAGTACAAGACCGTGCGCGCGCCAATCCTGTCGGACAGCACGCCGCCATAGGCGCGGAAGATACTGGCGGGGATCGAATAGGCGGCGCCGATCATGCCTGCGGTGACGATGTCGAAGCCGTAGACGCCGATGAGATAGCGCGGCAGCCACAGCGCCAGCGCGACGAAGGCGCCGAAGGAGAAGAAATAGTAGAGGCCGAAGCGCCAGACCTGGACGTTCCTCAGTGGCGCGAACTCGCTCCACAAAGCCTTCGGCTGACCGCCATGGATGCGACGCTCGCGGATGACCGGGTCATCCTCGGTGCCGAACCAGAAGATGAAGGCCATAAAGCCCAGGCAAGCGGCCCAGATCAGCGCCACCTCCTGCCATCCGCCGGCAAGCAGCACGAACGGCGCCAGGAACTTGGTGACGGCCGCACCGACATTGCCGACGCCGAAGATGCCGAGTGCCGTGCCCTGCTTTGCCGCCGGGAAGAAGCGCGAGACATAGGCGACACCGACGGCGAAGGAGCCGCCAGCGAGGCCGACGCCGAGGGCCGCGATCAGCATCTGCGTGTAGGTCTGGGCAAAGGCGAGCAGGAAGGTGGCGATGGCCGCCGCCAGCATGGTGGCGGTGTAGACGAGGCGCCCGCCAAAGCGGTCGGTCCAGACACCGAGCACGATGCGCACCAGCGAACCAGTCAGGATGGGCGTCCCGATGAGCAGGCCAAGCTGGGTTTCGGAGAGGCCGAGCTCCTGCTTTATGCGCACGCCGATGATGGAAAAGATCGTCCACACCGCAAAGCAGACGGTGAAGGCGAGGGTGGAGATGGCAAGCGCCCTGGCTGGAGCATTGTCCTGGCAGGGCGCGCCTTGGAGGGTTGCGGTCATTGTCGGCTCCGTTGGGCGGCGTGGGAGGCGCCGCGCTGGTCTGGATCGCGAAAACAAAAAAAGCTGCCGGCCAGGGTCGCGCGTCCGTACATCCGGGATCGCGGTCGTCTGGTCGGCAGCTTTGCCTGGGGCGCCCGCCATTGGACGCCGATATGTCTGGCCTCTGGAGCGCCGCGCATCGGTCAGACGCGCCAAGGACGCTCCAGTCCTGGAGTTCCGCATCGTGCTTGCCGAAACCCGATGTTTCGGACCGATGCGGAGGCCTTGTCTATTGCAACGCACAAAGCGTGCCAGTTTGGGTGGGCACGGCGATTCCGTTTATTGTCAGATGCTTAGCTATGCAGAACGATGGTGGCCGTTGAAATTCCGGCGATCAATGAATGATCAATTGCAGGTGGCGATTGCCTATTTCATGTGCAGTGCACAAAAATTGACGGCGGGTCAGCGGGCGAACGCGTCTCGCTGGCCGGCGATATAGCTATCAAGTTCGTCGGGGTCGAACAGGCTGCCGTCAAAGAAGCCGTCAGGCCCGAGCGTCAGGCTGGCGCCTGCCGAGCCGACGGGAGTGGCCGCGGCAAGCGCGCCTTCGACCTTGGCGTTGGCGCCCGGCAGGGCCACGCCCAACGGCTTGAGGGCGGCGCGATAGAGATCGGGCCTGTAGGTTTCGCGGACCACTGCCGCGTTCTCGGCCGAATGCGCGACCTGGCTCCAACGAACCATCTGGCTGTAGAACCACAGCGCGTGGCTTTTCCACGGAAAAGTTGCCGCTTTTGCCTGCGGAACGAAGAAATCCTCGACGCCGACCGTCGTCTCGGGCCCGGCGCGCAGGATACCTGACAGCGCTGGCAGCATCCATTCCGCCGGCCGGTCGACATAGCCGGGCGCCGACAGGATGGCGGCCAGTTCGGGATGATTGACAGGCTCCGCGCACCATTGCGCGGAGCGGTAGAGGGCGCGTAGCAGCGCTGCCAGCGCCTCGGGATTGGCCTCCGCCCAGCGCGCGTCGGCACCCAGCACCTTTTCCGGGCTTGAGCGCCATATCTTGGCCTTGACGGTGGCGATGCGCCCGTGGCCGAGCAAAACGGCGGCAGTGTTCCACGGTTCGCCTGCGCAAAAGCCGTCGAGCGCGCCCGAGCCGAGCGCATCGGCCATCAGCGGCGGCGGAAGGATCACGATCTCGATGTCGCGGTCCGGATCGATGCCGCAGGCGGCAAGCCAGTAGCGAAGCTCGTAGTTGTGCCCGGAATGCGGATGCACCACTGCGAAGCGCAATGGCGGCTTTCCCGCCCTTTGCGCCACCACCGCCTTGAGCGCTTCACCTGTCGCGCGCGGCGCGAGATCGCCGGCGGCGCCATGCGTGGTCAGTTCCGCCCACAGCCGGTTCGAAACGGTCACGGCATTGCCGCCAAGCCCGAGCGCCATCGGCACGACCGTCGTCGCGGCCAGCGGTGTCAGCCCGAGATTGCAGGCGATCGGCATCGGCGCCAGCATATGCGCGACCTGGAAATGGCCGACAGCGATGCGGTCGCGGACATTTGCCCATGAGGTTTCGCGAGCCAGATGAAGGGCAACGCCTTCGTCGCCCGCAAATCCTTTCTCCCGCGCAACCACCAGAAGCGAACTGTCGAGCAGCGGCAGGAAACCGGCTGAAATCTCGAAGCGGGTTTCGGTCATGCATCGTCCCCCAACAACCCGGCCGCGGTCACCAGGCTCCGCGCGATCTCGGCAAGCTTGCGATTCTGGTTCATCGCCGTCTTGCGCAGCAGCGCGTAGGCGTCCGCCTCGGAGAGTTTGCGCGACTTCATCAGGATGCCCTTGGCGCGGTCGATCACCTTGCGGTCCTCGAGTTCGCTGCGCGCCTCCTCAAGTTCGCGCGCCATCCGCGAAAACGCATTGAACCGGCTGATCGCCATGTCGAGGATCGGCTTGATCCGCTCCTTGCGCAGGCCGTCGACGACATAGGCTGAAACGCCTGCTTCCACCGCGGCCTCGATGGAGGCGCTGTCGGAACGGTCGACGAACATCGCAACCGGTCGTTTCACCGCGCGCGAAAGCTGGAACATGTTTTCCAGCATGTCGCGATTGGGGTTTTCCAGGTCGATCACGATGACGTCGGGACTGACCTCGGCGATACGCCGCGCGATGCCCGTCATCTCATGAATCAACGTCACCGCGGTGTGCCCGGCTTCGTGCAGCCCAGCCTCGATGATGGCCGCACGAATGCGGTTCTCGTCGATGATAAGAATCCTTAGGGCAGTGCGGCTCATGCCGCCATATTTTGACTGTCCGGCGCCATTGTGCAATGCAAAAAGACATCGTCGCGGGATGAGGCATGTCACGGTGATGGTCATGGCCGTTGCAGCAATCTTATGCTGCGACGCGACAACTACGGTGGCTATGAGAAACAGTTGCAGGGAGACGGACAGCCAAGACGGCGATGCTGCTATGAAGGACATCTCCGTGATTCTCCATGCAGCTGCCGATGACCGCCACCGCCCTCGAAATCCTCAAGACTGTTTTTGGCTATGATGCGTTCAGGGGGCCGCAGGCGCGGATCGTCGAGCATGTGCTTGCCGGCAACAATGCCTTCGTGCTCATGCCGACAGGTGGCGGCAAGTCGCTCTGTTACCAGATCCCCGCGATCGTCCGTCCCGGCATGGGTGTCGTCGTTTCGCCGCTTCTGGCGCTGATGGCCGACCAGGTGGCGGCATTGCGGCAGGCAGGCGTGCGGGCGGCAAGCCTGAATTCCGACCTGTCGTTCGACGACCGCCGCACCCTGTGGCACGATATCCGCACGGGTACGCTCGACCTGCTCTATGTCGCCCCCGAAACACTGCTGCGGCCTGACGTGCTGGAGCTTCTGGATGGTGTGAAGCTGTCGCTGATCGCCATCGACGAGGCGCACTGCCTGTCGCAATGGGGCCACGATTTCCGCCCTTCCTATCGTCAGCTCGACGCGGTCGTGTCGCGCTTTGCCGGTACCCCGCGCATGGCGCTGACGGCCACGGCGGACGAGCCGACGCGCGCGGAAATCCTGTCGCATCTCGCCATTGACGAAACCGACGCCTTCATCGCCGGCTTCGACCGGCCCAACATTCGCTACGCCATCGAGGAAAAGGACAATCCGCGTGCCCAGCTCAAGGAATTCCTGAAGCGCTACGGAGGCGAGAGCGGCATCGTCTACTGTCTGTCGAAACGCAAGACCGAGGAAACCGCCGCCTGGCTTCAAGGCCTCGGCTACGATGCGCTCGCCTATCACGCTGGCATGGACAAGGCGGCGCGCGAGGCCAACCAGATGCGCTTCCAGCATGGCGAGGCGGTCATCATGGTCGCCACTGTCGCCTTTGGCATGGGTATCGACAAGCCGGATGTGCGCTTCGTCGCCCATATCGACCTGCCGGGCAGCATCGAGGCCTATTATCAGGAGACCGGCCGCGCCGGGCGCGACGGCCTGCCGTCCGACACGCTGATGCTCTACGGCTACGACGACATCGCGCTGCGCAGCCGCTTCATCGAGGAGTCGGAGGCGCCCGACCAGCGCAAGCGCATGGAGCGGCAGAAACTCGACGCGCTGCTGGGGCTGGCCGAGACGGCAAGCTGCCGCCGGCAGGTTCTTTTGTCCTATTTCGGCGACCATTGCGAACCATGTGGCAATTGCGATACCTGCGCCGAGCCGCCAAGATTGTTCGACGGCGCCATTGCTGCGCAAAAGGCCTTGTCGTGCATCTACCGCACCGGCGAGCGTTTCGGGCAAGCCTATGTTGTCGACGTTTTGCTGGGCGTGGAAAACGAGCGCATCTCCCAGTTCGGCCATGACCGAATATCGACCTTTGGCATCGGCACCGAGCATGACAACCGCACGTGGCGCGCGATCCTGCGCCAGATGATCGCGCTGCGCCTCATCGACGTCGACCTCACCGGCCATGGCGGCCTGTCGATCGCGCCCGCCGGCCGCGAGTTCCTGCGCGACAAGCCTGAACTGATGCTGCGTGTGGCTGCGCCTTCGCGCGCCAGGCGCGGCAAGGTCGCAGGCAGCACCGCGCAGCCTGCCGTCAGCGATGGGGATCAGGACCTGTTCCAGGCACTGCGGCGGAAGCGCACGGAAATAGCGCGCCTGCAGAACGTGCCGCCCTATGTCATTTTCCATGACAAGACCCTGATCGAGCTGGCGGCGGCGCGACCGGCGTCGCGCGCCGAGATGGCGAACGTGCCCGGTGTCGGCGAAGCCAAGCTCGACCGCTACGGCCCCGCCTTCCTCGCGGTGATCGCGGAGCACGTGTGACAAGACGTTTGGCAGCTGCAACAGCTGTCCTTGTTTATTGCGAAGACGCGCCCAGGGCCGGTGAAGCTGTTCCCAGCGAAGTCGAGTGGCGCCTGCCGTGATAGCCACCAGCCCGCTTTCACGATCCGCAATTCGGTCCAGCCTTGGCACCGGCCGCTGCGCGAAGCCGATGCACATCCTTGTCGTCGCCGGACCGGTGGTGAGCCGGGTCTGGCATTGCCTGCAAAGCGTTTCGGTGTGTCCCGGCCAGCGTCGTCACGCCGCTGCGAGTTCGGCGATCTCCGTGAGGCGTCGGCCTGTGCGACATTCATGCGAACGAGAATGGCGACCGCTCCTAGCTCGGGCGGAGAAAACTTAGCTATTTGACGAAGTATTCACTTGCGCCACGCTCAAATCGGGTGATAGTTAGCGATATGGCTAAGCATGACACTGATCTCTCGCTGCTCTTCCATGCACTGGCGGATCCGACCCGCCGCTCGATCCTATCCCGGCTTGCCGAAACACCTGCGCGGGTAACGGATCTGGCCGGGCCTACCGGACTGCGGCTGCCCACGGTGATGCGGCACCTTTCCGTGCTGGAGGAGGCAGGGTTGATCACCACGTCCAAGGATGGGCGGATACGTACCTGCGCCATCGTACCTGAGGCTCTGGATCCGATGCGGTCATGGCTCGATGAACAGCGGTCTATCTGGCAGGCTCGCCTCGACCGGCTGGATGCATTTGTGATGAATGTGATGAAGGAAAGCGGAGCATGACACAGAACCTCGCTGCATACAGTGCGACCAGCGCTTCTCCTGAGGACGGGAAGGGCCGTATTGCGACGCTCACCTTCGAACGGGACGTGGCCGCGCCATTGGCCGTGCTGTGGGAGGCGTGGACAGCCCCGGCCGCGCGGGCGATCTGGGCTGCGCCATCGCCCTCGGTCACCGTGGAGTTCTTGGAAGCAGATACCAGGGTGGGTGGACGCGAGGTCACGCTCTGCAAGGGCGAGCGCCCGCCGGACATCCGCTGCGAGTGCGGCTGGCTGGCGTTGCAGCCGGAACTGGGCAGCGTGAACTACGAGGTGATGTCATCCGACGGCGTGACGCAATCGGTCGCGCTGGTGACGGCGGATATGTCGGGCACGCACGAGCGTAGCCGGTTGGTCATCACGGTGCAGCTCTCCTCGCTGGCGGAAGATATGGAGGCGGGCTATCGAGCAGGCTACGGCGCAGCACTGGACAACCTCGCGGGCGTGGCTGGACGGACCATGGTGTTGCAGCGGGTGATTCAGGCACCGCGGTCCATCGTGTGGGGAGCTTGGATGAACCCTGAAACCTTGCCGCAATGGTGGGGGCCGGAAGGCTACTCTTGTCGCACGCAGAGGATCGACCTGCGCAGCGGCGGCGAATGGGTGTTCGACATGATCGCGCCCGACGGCACGGTCTTCCCGAACCACCATCGCTATCACGAGGTCCGGCCCGAGGCGAGGATCGGCTATGCGCTGCTATGGGGCGAAAACGGGCCGAAACATGCCGACGCCTGGGCCTCGTTCGAGGATCAGGACGGGGCAACGAAGGTAACGCTGGGCATGGTGTTCAGCACGCCCGTCGAGTTCGAGGAGGCGAAGGGCTTCGGTGCCGTGGAACTGGGTCTGCAAACCCTGGGCAAGCTGGAACGCTTCGTCACAGCCCGCTGAAATGGTTCCCGTCGGCTCGGGTTGGCGGGCGACATGCGCTTCCGCTTCGCGGAATAAGGCCAGGAATTCAAGACACAAAGAGGAGGGTTCCATGAGAAAACTGATCATATGGGACATGGTGACCGTCGACGGCTTCTTCGAGGGTCCGGACAGGGACATCAGCTGGTTCGTCTTCGACGAAGAACTCGAGAACTACATTCGTGAGACCCAGGAAAAGGCCGACACGCTGATCTTCGGCCGTGTGACCTACGAGCTCATGGCAGCCTATTGGCCGGCCGAGCAAGGCTGGATCGCGGACTTCATGAACAAGGTCGAGAAGGTCGTCTTCTCGCGCACGCTGAAAAGCGCCGACTGGAACAACACGACGCTCTTCAATGGCAATGTCGTGGAAGAAGTTTCCAAGATGAAGGCCAGGGACGGCGGAGACATATTCGTGTTCGGCAGCGCCGACCTCACGGCGACCCTGATGGAGCACGGCCTGATCGACGAATATCACCTCGGGATCAACCCCGTCATTCTCGGGAGAGGCACGCCGCTCTTCAAGGGCGGTCTGAACCGGGTACCCCTGAGACATCTGGAAACGAGGACGCTCAAGTCAGGAGTTGTCATCCTCCACTACGCGCCGGAGAGCAGACAATGACGAGCGATCCGCTCTTTCCCTGACGTAGAAATGGGAGGGGCTGGCGAGACGGCTCGCGGGGATCGGCGCCAAAGCTCACGTCGCCGATACCAATTCGGGTGATTGCGGCTTCCATCCGATGCTGGCAAACGCGGCAGCGGCTGTAATCCCCAGCGCGATAGTCACGGACAACGCCGACCAGGTCCCCACATGCGCCATCATCATCGAGAAGACAAACGGTGCGAGCGCCGACACGATCAGCCTGATGGCGGATATCCGACCCATCAGCGCGCCGTAGCCCTCGGAACCGAACAGGGCCAGGGGGAGGGAGCCCTGTACGATGCTCGTCAGGCCAGAGCCCAGGCCGAACAGGATGGCGAAGGCCACTGCGCCATAGAGCCGTGGCGCCGACAACAGCAGCGCTGCCAGGCCCACTACCAGGAGGGCCGCGGAAATGACAGCCAGGGCCAACTGGGACAGGCCGTGGCCGGCGAGCATGTTGATGAAGCGACTGACGACCTGTGAAGGACCAAACAGCGTCCCCACCAGTACCGCGCTGGTCCCGAGCCCGACTGCGGTGAGGAGCGGGACCATGTGAACGAGCAGCGACGACAGGACGAGCCCCTGAAGCGCGAATCCCAGCGCCATGAGCGCGAACACCCTGCGACGGTCACCCGGAGCCAGTTTCCCTTCGACGATTGCCCCGGCATTGCTCCGGCCGACAGCCTGATTCCTGCGCTCCATGCCCATCGTCCGCGCAAGCCAGACATGAATCGGCAGGCAAATGGCAACATGGAGGACGGCGAAGGCCAGATACACCTCCCGCCAGGTCAGATGCTTGTGAAGCTCGGCTGTGACCGGCCAGAAAAGGGTCGATGCGAAGCCGGCGATGAGGGTGAGGTGGGTGATGCTTCGCTGGGCCGTTCGGGGCGTTGCCTGTACCAAGGCGGCAAAGGCGGCGTTGTAGAGGACAAATGTCGAGGCGATCTCCATCGCCATCATGCCGGCGACGAAGACGAGGCGGCTTGGCGCAAGCGCGCACATGACCAGCGAGAGGGCTGCGGCCAGCGAACCGAGCGCCATCATCGAGCCTGCGCCGTGACGGTCGATGCGGCGGCCGATGGAAGGCGCGGCCAAGCCGCCGAGCAGCAGGGCTGCCGAAAAGATGCCGAACACCCATTCCCGTGTCCAGCCGAGATCCCTGGCCATGTCGGGCGCCAGGATGCTGAAGCTGTAGTACAAAGTGCCGTAGCCAATGATCTGGGTCAGGCCCAGGCCCCAGATGACTGCGCCGCGTCGATCTTCGATAGGAACGGACGATGCCGTCTTCCACGTCATGATGCGACCTAGATGGCTTTGAGCTTGACGCGAGCTTCGAGCTTCTGTGCTTCTTCCTTCCGCTCGCTGTAGCGGTTCGTCAGATACGGGGCGACATCGCGGGTGAGCAGGGTGAACTTGACCAGCTCCTCCATAACGTCGACCACGCGGTCATAGTAGGACGACGGCTTCATGCGACCAGCCTCATCGAACTCCTGGTAGGCCTTCGCCACGGAAGACTGGTTCGGAATGGTGATCATGCGCATCCAGCGGCCGAGGATGCGCATCTGGCTGACCGCGTTGAACGACTGCGATCCGCCCGACACCTGCATGACGGCCAAGGTTCGACCTTGGGTCGGCCGGATTGAGCCGACGGCCAGCGGGATCCAGTCGATCTGCGATTTCATGACGCCGCTCATCGCGCCGTGTCGTTCGGGGCTGGTCCAGACCTGTCCTTCTGACCACAGGGAGAGCTCGCGGAGTTCCTTAACCTTCGGGTGATCGGTTGTAGCGCCATCTGGGAGAGGCAGGCCAGCCGGATCGAAGATGCGGGTCTCGGCACCGAAGTGCTCCAGCAGGCGCGCAGCCTCCTGGGTCAGGAAACGGCTGTATGAGCGTCCACGAAGCGAACCGTAGAGAAGCAGGATCCGCGGCTTGTGGGTCGACAGGGCGACGGACAGCTTGGAGGGGTCAGGCAGTTCCAGCGCGTCTTCGGCGATGTTGGGCAGGTCAGGCAACTCGGTTTCCTTCGGCATCGATCAATGGCTCGCCATCCTCCTTGTAGAAGGGTCCCTTCTGGGGAAGCGGCAGGATGTCGAGAACGACCTCGGACGGGCGGCTAAGGCGCACGCCCCACGGCGTGATGACGAACGGGCGGTTGATCAGGATAGGATGTTTCAGCATGGCATCCAGAAGCTGATCGTCGGTCAGCGTGGAGTCTTCCAGGCCGAGTTCGCCATAGGGCGTTCCCTTCTGCCTGATGGCTTCGCGCACTGTCAGGCCAGCCCTTGAGATGATGTCTTGCAGGACCGCGCGCGTCGGCGGCGCTTTCAGATACTCGATGACCATGGGCTCGATCCCGGCGTTGCGGATGAGGGCAAGGGTGTTGCGGGACGTGCCGCAGGAAGGATTGTGGTAGATGGTGATGTCCATCATGCGGTCCTTTCAGCTTCGTTGGAGGTTTTGACCGCCGCTCCGCGCTCGTACCAGCCCTTGCTGCGGTTCACGATCCACACGACCGACAGCATCACAGGCACCTCGACCAGCACGCCGACGACGGTTGCCAGTGCTGCGCCAGAACTGAAGCCGAACAGGCTGATGGCGGCGGCAACCGCCAGTTCGAAGAAATTGGATGCGCCGATCAGCGCCGACGGACCTGCGACGCAATGCTGTTCGCCGGAGATGCGGTTGAGCAGGTAGGCAAGGCCCGAGTTCAGGTAGACCTGGATCAGGATCGGCACCGCCAGCAGCGCAATGATCATCGGCTGCGCGATGATCTGCTCACCCTGGAAGCCGAACAGAAGGACAAGCGTCGCCAGCAGCGCCACGAGGGAGAGAGGCTGCAGGGTATGAAGCAGGCGGTCGAGCGCCTTTTGGCCGCCTGAGGCGAGTAGCCGACGTCTTATCACCTGCGCAATGATCACCGGAATGATGATGTAGAGCACGACAGACAGGACGAGCGTGCCCCACGGAACGGTGATCGCGGACAGGCCGAGCAGCAGACCGACGATCGGCGCGAAGGCAACCACCATGATGGCATCGTTGAGCGCCACCTGCGACAGGGTGAAATGCGGTTCGCCCTTGGTCAGGTTCGACCACACGAAGACCATGGCCGTGCAGGGGGCCGCTGCCAGGATGATGAGGCCTGCGATGTAGGAATCGATCTGGTCTGCTGGCAGATACGGGCGGAAAAGCCAGCCGATGAAAAGCCAGCCAAGCAGCGCCATCGAGAACGGTTTCACCGCCCAGTTGATGAAGAGCGTGACCCCGATGCCGCGCCAATGCCTGCCGACCTCGCCCATGGCGGCGAAGTCGATCTTCAACAGCATCGGGATGATCATCAGCCAGATCAGGACGGCGACCGGAATGTTCACCTTGGCGATTTCTGCCCCGCCGATTGCGTGGAAGACATCAGGCATCAGATGGCCGAGAGCGATGCCCACGACGATGCAAAGGGCGACCCAGAGGGTCAGATAGCGTTCGAATGTCGACATGATTTCTGGTTGTCCGAATGCTAGCAGCAGGCAGGGGCTGGCTGGCATATGGCCGGGTTGCCCGCACAGCAGTCTTCCATCAGAAACCGGATCAGGCCGCTCAAGGCTTGGAACTCCGCAGAGTAGACGATGGAGCGCGCGTCCCTGCGGGCGGCAACCAGACCACCACGCTCGAGCTCCTTGAGATGAAACGAGACATTCGACGCTGAGACCCCCGCGGCTTCCGCGATGGAGCCTGCGGCCATGCCTTCCGGGCCAGCCTTCACCAGCAGCCGAACGATCTTCAGCCGCGTTTCCTGGGACATTGCCCCCAATGCGATCAGCGCCTGGCGTTCATCCATATTTCAACAATCCTATAAATGTCGAAATGATGGATAGCGCAGATGCTGACTCCTGACAATCGCGAAATTGCAACGGCGGCGTGGGGCGACACAGCCTGGCTATGAGCGTCGCGATCCGAAGCAATCGATTTTCGTTCGCAGCCGTGGCGCTGATGATGCCGGCCTGACGCCGATCAAAAGCCATGGGCGGAGCGGCGCCCATGGCTTTGCGGCTGCCTGTCAGGCCGCCTGCTGCGGAGATCCGTGGGGATCAGAACTACCGCAACACACTTGTGACCTTGTCACCTTCGTCATTGAGCTGGATCGAGACCCTTTCGCCGACCTGGAGGGGGGGAAGGGCAACATCGCGCGGAATGGTAAAGCTCTTGCCGTTTTCGAGCGTGATGACGCGCGCTGACGGGTTGAACATGGCGATCATGCCGTTCGACGACGATGCCAGGGCGGCGCCAGACATGAAGGCGAGTGAAGCGGCGGCGAGAACAAAGGTCTTCATTGAGTGCTTCCTTCTTGGGAGGTGACGCCAAATCGGCGACGTCCCCGTTCTAGGCTCTCGCTGTTTCGAGCTATTTTCTGAAATCGATAATCAGTGTTTCGTTTGTTTCAATCGGGCAAGGAACGAAGAAAAATGGAAGATATGCCCGCCACAGAGGCGTTTCAGGCAGCCCCTGGCGATCGCGTCTCCAGGCGCAGGAAACTGGTTTTCCGACAAGATCAGCCCCGACAAGAATGTCGGAACTCCATTCAACCGGCACTGGGCTCGGGCCATTTCAGGTTGGCGAGCGAGCCAGGGAGACAGACCCACGCTTGCGTCGTGGCTGCGAAACCCCTTGAGGCGTCGGAACAGGCGGCTTCATCTTGGCGGCCAATGGGTGCGGGGCCCGTCTGTCGGCGGAAAGCAGGCATGGGCCATGTGCCACGCCTGGACAGCGCGCCTTGACAGGTCGCAGCCCTCGGATCACGGCGAAAGGGTCGGTCAGTGGGGATGGGGTAGCGAGTTTCCGCGACGCGCAGGCTGGCGATCGGGCTTGGTAGCCATCACCGCCAGCGTCAGGCGGAGCGTGCAGGGCATTTGTGGCCAGACCCGGTGAGGGAGATTGCCGGGTCCGAGACCGCCCGCGATGTTGGGCAACGAGTTGTGCCGGGGAGTTCCGCTGGATCTCTTCCAGGCTCCCGGGTCGGGCCAATGCACAGAAGGACACACCAATGCTTAGATCTGCGCATCGGGATTTCAGAAAATCGTTTTCGAACTACGGGCCAAGGCGCCAGCTGATGCCGGACACCAGTTCTGTTTCAGTTCGTACCCGACGCGTCTTTTGCCATATCGGGGCTCAGTCTGCATGCCGCGTGGGATCAGCGCACTGGATGAGTGGCTTGGCGCCGTTGCGGACCGTGGAACGCACTGGCGCTTCCCGAAACAGGTACCGCATCCTTCCAGGGACACCCAGCGAGGTTTTCGACGGGAAATCGGGAGCCACTCCCGGCATGGCAGTATAAGGCGCCGCGTGTGGCTGCCTGACGGGCACTCCGTCAAAGCTCGGAAACACCATTATCGAGCCGATATCGTTGGCAAAGGCTGCGCCGAATGTCGGCAAGACAGCGGCTAAGGCGAAAAGGGTCAGTCTCATCGTCCATCTCCTCATGGGAAGTTCGGGTCGTTGACGTCGCGCACCGAGCCGTAGCCCATCAACAGAGCTCAGGATTTTTGGTAGACTCCTTCGGCTGCGCAGAGCGGCCGAGCGAAGTCGGTGCTGCAAAGCTAACGCAGCCCTGTTTCAGCCAGCCTTCCAAACCGGAGAAGAAATGTTTCGTTTGTTCACCTAATTGGCGCGAAGTCCGGAAAAATTGAAACAAAACGGGAGGGTCTCGATCTCAAACCGAAACACAGGGCCTGTATTCAGCGAGCGGCCTTCACGCCGCAGTGAACGCGATACGGAGGCTTCTGCCTATTTCGAGGAGATGACGCATGCAACAAGCTGACGGCAAGAAGGCCGAGGCGGCTGAACGTGACGCGATGGTCCTCATGCAATTGGTGCTCGATGCCTGCCCGGTGCCGACGCGCATGTCGACCATCGCCGGGGAAACGCTGTACCGCAATCCCGCCAGCAAGGCGCTTTATGGCGACCGCACGCTCATTGACGACTACTACGTTGAGCCCGAAGACCGACAGGCGCTGGTCGGCGTCCTGCTGGAAAAGGGCTGCATCGATGATTTTCGCGTGCGCCAGTACGATGCCAACGACAATATCTTCTGGGGCTCGATCTCGGCGAGGCTGATCGATTTCCAGGGACGGTCGGTAATCGTCTCCAACGCGACAAACATCACCGACATGATCGTCGCTCAGGATCAGACCCGGCAGGCCAACGAGCGGTTGGCCGACGGTATCGAATCCCTGGCCGAAGGTTTTGCGCTCTACGACAAGGACGATCGACTGGTTCTGGCCAACAGCCAGTACCGCAAGATGCATTCCGTCAGCGCCGACGTGCTGGTTCCGGGGGTCAATTGGTTCGACTTCCTGCGGGTGACGGCGCAACGCAACCAGTTTCCCATTTCAAGGGACAGGATCGATGACTGGCTGGTGGAACGGGCGAAGGATCGGCGAGAGTTCCGCCAGCAGGAATTCCAGCACAGCGATGGAGGCTGGTTCTTCGTTTCGAATTGTCCGACCCGCGAGGGCGGGTTCGTTGTCACCCGGATCGACATCACCGAGCGCAAGCGTGCCGAACTGGCGGCGAAGGAGGCCGACGAACTGTTGCGTCGCGTTCTCGAGGCGTGCCCGGCCAGCATCCAGATGACCCGGGTGGATGATGGGAGGGTGCTCTATCGCAGTCCGGCATCGCAAGAGTTGCTCGGCGATGTCGAGCGCGCCTTCGACAGTTACATCAACCCGTTGCATCGGAAGCAATTCGTCGAGCGCCTGCTGCGGGAGGGGGCGGTCGACGATTTCGAGACACAGCTCAAGCGCAAGGACGGGCAACCGTGCTGGTGCTCGATCTCGGCCAAGCTGATCGATTTTCATGGCGAGCAAGTCATCGTCTCGCACACCTACGACCTCTCCGATCGTATCGAGATGCAGCAGCAGCTGGAGCGTCAGCGCGAAACGCTACACCAGAACGAGAAGCTGTCGGCGCTCGGTGGGTTGCTTGCGGGCGTGGCACATGAATTGAACAACCCGCTGTCTGTGGTGCTCGGCATGTCCTTGACGCTGAAGGAGACGGCATCGGACACCAAGACAATTGAACGAGCCGACAAGATCAGCAAGGCTGCGGAACGCTGCGCCCGGATCGTCAAGACATTCCTGGCGATGGCCAGGCAGCAACCGACAAGGACCTCGAACGTCGCAATCGACGACATCGTGACGGCGGCGACGGAAGTGGTGGGTTATTCCATCAAGTCGTCCGACATCAAGCTGGCACTTGAACTCGAATCTGACCTGCCGGCGATCTGGGCTGACCCTGATCAACTCAGCCAGGTTCTGATCAATTTGCTGGTCAATGCCGAGCACGCGCTGCATGACTGGGACGGCCAACGGCAGATCACGGTTTCGACCTGTCGTCACGCGGAGAGCGGCAATATCGTCGTCAAGGTGGCAGATAGCGGCCCTGGCGTATCGGAAGAAATCCTGCCCCGTATCTTCGAGCCCTTTTTCACCACCAAGGAGGTAGGGGCGGGGACCGGTATCGGCCTGTCTTTTTGTCATCGCATCGTACAATCCCACCAAGGCACGATCCGGGTCGAAACGACGGAAGGCGGCGGATCCACCTTCGTGGTGTCGCTGCCCGCATCCGACCAGGTCCCCGACCGCGCCGAGACCGACGCATCCGAACCGTCCAGGTCGACGGGGCGCTTCTGCCTGGTGGTGGATGACGAAAAGGACGTCGGCGAGTTGATAGCCGAAATTCTAACTCGCGATGGGTTCACGGTGTTCATTGCCAGGTCGGGCAAAGAGGCGGTGGCGCAGCTGAAGCAGCGACCATTCGATGTCATTCTCAGCGATCTGAGGATGCCTGACATGGATGGTCGCAGGCTTTACAATCATGTCTCCGACTACCACCCCGCGGAGGTGGGCAGGCTCGCCTTCCTGACCGGCGATACGATCAGCCCCGACGCGCAGGTCTTCTTGCGCGCAACGAAGCGGCCTTACCTCGAGAAGCCCGTAAAGCCGTTCGAACTCCGGATGTTTGTTTCCAAACTGGTCGACAGGGGCGGCTGAAGCACGATTGATTTGCCTGCCCGGTCGAAGAAGGTTATTTTCAGCCTGAGGTGAGGACGCGTTGACCGCCAGCCCACACGTCGTAGTCTGCGATGACGAGCCGGATGTACGCGATGCGGTCGCGGAGTATCTGGAGCGCAATGGTTACGCCGTAACGACCGCCGATGCCGGTCCCGCGCTGCGCACGCTCATCGACGCGCAGCCAGTCGATGTCGTCATACTCGATATCCGCATGCCTGGCGAAGACGGTCTCTCGCTGGCGCGCTATCTGCGCGAGCATTCCAACGTCGCGATCATCATGCTGACAGGGTCTGCCGAGATCATCGACAAGGTGGTTGGTCTGGAAGTTGGCGCCGATGACTATGTTGCCAAGCCCGTCGACCTGCGCGAGTTGCTCGCGCGGGTGAAAGCTGTTCTGCGCCGAACCTCGGGCCAGGAACCGGCGAGGGGGGATCATCTGGGTCCGCACATAGCCCAATTTGGCACTTGCCGCCTGGACTTGGAAACCCACAAGCTTCTCGACGCCATTGGTACGGACATCGCCATTACGCCGATGGAGTTCCAGCTCCTGAAGGTGTTTGCGGACAATCGCGGCCGAACGCTCAACCGTGACCAATTGCTGGAGCTTGCCCATGATCGCGGATGGGATCCCTTCGATCGCAGTATCGACATCAGGATTTCCAGGCTGCGAAAAAAGATCGAAAGCGATCCTTCCAAGCCGCAGGTAATCAAGACCATCCGCGGGGTTGGATATCTCTACTCGTAGTCCCCGCCGCGCATATTCGACCCATCTACTCGCAATTAGAACCTCTCAGTGGCAAGCTGCCTGTCGGCCCGTCCCATGTTCGAACATGGCCAGAATTCACGCGATTAACTTGGCTGCCTTTTCGGCGATCATCACCGCCGGGGCGTGCGTGTTGCCAGAGACGATCGTCGGCATGATCGAGCAATCGGCGATGCGCAGTCCCTCAAGCCCGCGCACGCGCAGTTGAGGATCGACCACCGCCATATCGTCGCTGCCCATGCGAGCCGTGCCGACGGGATGGAAGATCGTCGTGGCGATGTCGCCGGCGGCGCGGGCGAGCTCCTCGGGCGCCTGGATATGTGCGCCCGGCTTGAATTCCTCGGGGCGGAACTGGGCCATGCGTCGGGTTTCCATCAGCCGGCGGGCGATGGTGATCGAAGCGGCAGCGACCTCGCGGTCGCCCTCCGTGGAGAGATAGTTGGGCGCGATCTCGGGATGATCGTCGGGACGGGATGAGACGATGCGCACATGGCCGCGCGCTTCAGGCCTGAGATTGCAGACCGAAACGGTGATCGCCGGGAAGCTGTGCAGTGGCTGGCCGAAGGCTTCCAGCGACAGCGGCTGGACATGGAACTCGATGTTGGGTGTCGCAAAGCGCGCATCCGACTTCATGAAGATGCCGAGCTGGCTCGGTGCCATGGACATGGGGCCGGAACGCTTGAGAGCATATTCGAGCGCGATCAGGGCCTTGCCGGTGAGGCTTGCCTGGCGCTCGTTGAGCGTCTTTGCTCCCGAAACCTTGAACGCCGTCCGGATCTGCAGGTGGTCCTGCAGGTTCTCGCCGACGCCGGGCAAGTGGTGGACCACGTCTATGCCGTGACGTCCGAGCAGGCCGGCCGGTCCCACGCCCGACAATTGCAGCAGCTGCGGCGTGCCGATGGCGCCGCCTGACAGGATGAGTTCGCCTGATACCTTCACATGGGCAGGCTGGCCCTTGTGGCGCAGTTCGAGCCCGGTGGCCCGACGGCCGGAAAACAGGATGCGTTGCGCCTGCGCATGGGTGAGGATCGTCAGGTTCCTGCGGTGCCGAACAGGCTTGATGAAGGCGCGCACGGCATTGAAGCGGAACCCGGATTTCTGGTTCACCTCGAAATAGGACGAGCCGAAATTGCTGCCGTCGTTGAAATCGTCGACCTTCGGCACGCCGAGCTCTTCGGCGGCCTCGCGCACGGCGTCGAGGATCGGCCAGCTCAGGCGCTGACGTTCGACCTTGAGTTCGCCGCCCTGGCCGTGGAACTGGCCGGAAAGGCCATGGTGGTCCTCCGACTTCCTGAACAGCGGCAGCACGTCGTCCCAGCCCCAGCCCGGATTTCCGAGCTGGCGCCATTGATCGTAGTCGGCGGCCTGGCCGCGCATGTAGATCATGCCGTTGATGGACGAGCAGCCGCCCATCACCTTGCCGCGTGGATAGGCAAGCGAGCGGCCGTTCAGGCAGGGCTCCGCCGCTGTCCGATAGCCCCAGTCCGTACGCGGATTGCCCATGCAGTAGAGATAGCCGACCGGGACGTGGATCCAGTGATAGTTGTCCGAACCGCCGGCTTCCAGAAGCAGCACCCGTTTGCCGGGGTCGGCGCTCAGCCGGTTTGCCAGAACGCAACCGGACGAGCCCGCCCCGACGATGACATAGTCATAGCTGCCGATGTCAGTACGCATGGTCATCCGATAAGCGCTTTCAGACGACATGTTCCGCGGCAACGCCCCGGAGATCCATCTCGTATTCGAGATCCACGACGGGCGGATTGTTGTAGTGCCAGGTCAGGCCGGCGCGTGCGGCACCGCGCTTGACGATCTCGTCAGCCAGGAACGGGTAGAGATCGTGGATGGTGTAGACCTGGACCGCCGTCGCACTTTCCCATCCGAAGCCCAGCGTGCTGGCGCGACGCTCCATTTCTTCAAGCACGAATTGCGCCTTGGTGCGCAAGCCTTGGGGGGAGAGATCGCCACGGCTGACGATATGGTCGCGATAGGCCGCATGTCCTTCCGGCACTTCGGCGGAGCCGGAGATGACGAAGGAAGGCGTGGCTTCGGCGGCGGCCACCGTGAATGAGAAGGCATAGATCGACGGAACCGGCGGCGGCGCGATCTGCGGACAGACGTTGCTGCGCGCCACGGGATTGAGGCCGGTGTCGAGCAGGCCCCAGGCTTTCAGCGTTTCCGTGTAGGTGCTGTTGAAGGCAACGAAACCCTCTTCGGTGAATGGCGCCGGAGACCGCAATTCGCACGCCGCAAATGCCGTGAGCGGCCGGCCGGCAGCCGCGATGATCTTCTTTATCTCGGCAAAACCTTCCTTCAGGGGCAGGGGCTGCGCAAAGCGCACCCGTTCCAGGCGAAAGCCCGGCAAGGCCGCTACGCCGCCCGAATATTGCGATACGCCCTTGATGAAACGGTAGCCGCCAGATGGAAATTCAATCACTTCGCCCATGGTGTCTCTCCTGAAAATGAAATGCCAGATGGGCCTGTCGCCATCTGGTCTGAAACAAACGAACGTGCCCCTCGCCACGTGCCGACCTGGCTGGCAAGGGCAAGGCAAGCACTGTGCCTGCGCGCATTGCCGCTAGGCGCTTTGGATGGTTTCACGCGCAATCCGGTTGCGCAGCAGGCCGACACCTTCGATGTCGACTTCGACAAGATCGCCTTCCTTCATGAAGAGGGGCGGCACGCGGGCGAAGCCGACCCCGCCGGGCGTGCCGGTCACAATCACGTCGCCGGGTGAAAGTGGAGTGATGCGCGAGATGTAGGCGATCAGCTCGGCCACCGAGTGAATCATCTGGCTCGTGCGCGCCGCCTGGACGGTGTTGCCGTTCAAGCGGCAGCTGATGGCCAGATCCTGCGGGTCGGGGATCTCGTCGGCGGTGACCAGGAACGGCCCGAAGGCTCCGGTCGCCGGGAAGTTCTTGCCCGGGAGGAACTGCGACGTGTGGACCTGCCAGTCGCGCACGGAGCCGTCGTTGTAGCACGAGTAGCCGGCGACGTGATCCAATGCGGCATCCGCCTGGAGTTTACGGCCGCTTTTGCCGATGACGACGGCGAGCTCCGCCTCGAAGTCGAACTCAGTGGAAACCGACGGCATCAGCATCGGCTCACCATGCGCGCACTGGGAGTCGGCGAAGCGGGCAAACAAGGTCGGATGCTGTGTCGGTGCGTGGCGCGTTTCGACCATGTGGTCGTGATAGTTCAACCCGACACAGATGATCTTTCCCGGATTGGGAATTGGCGCTTGCAGCGCGATGCCGGCAAGCGGCAGCTCGGAGCTGCGGCCGATCGCCTGGGTGCAGATGTCGAGGAAGTCCTCCTCGGCGAGGAGATTTGCGAGGGTCGGGAAGCGGTCGCCAAGGACGCTGCTGATGTCGATGACGCGGTCGTCCGCCACAACGCCGTATCCGGCGCGGCCGTTATGGAGATAGCTACAAAGTCGCATCGTTCCTCGCTTGCGATTCGATGGTGTTTGGTCCCGGGAAACCGGGCGCATGTTCGCGGGCGGCGCGATGCCGGCCTGTGTTTGATCGTTGGTGTGGCGAACCGGGCGGCGCGAAGCCGCCCGGCCTATTGCTCAGCTGATGTCGAAAGTGATCGTCTTGACGTCGGTGACTTCGCGCAGCGTATGCTTGCCGCCGAGGCGGCCCAGCCCGCTGGCCTTGCCCGAAGCGCCGCCAAACGGCAGGTGCAGTTCCCAGTAGCAACTTGCGCTGTTGATGTTGACGAGACCCGCACGCAGTTTCTCGCCGAATGAAAAGGCACGGCTGAGATCGCGGGTGAACACGCTGGCGGCAAGTCCGTGCGATGAAGCGTTGGCCGTGTCGAGCAGGTCGGCGTCGTCAGCGCAGACCACCAGGGGTGCTACTGGTCCGAAGGTCTCGGATGTGTTGAGCAGGGCATGGCGGTCTACGCGTCCCATGACGGTGGGGTGGTACAGCAGACCCGCCCCTTTCTTTCCACCGGTGAGGATGTCGGCGCCGCGGGACAATCCGTCTGCCACATGTTGTTCGACCTTGGCGAGCACCTGGGGGTTGTTCAGCGGACCCATTGTCGTTTCGGCGAGAAGCGGATCGCCAAGGCGGATCGCCTCGGCAATGCCGGCGATGCGGGCGGCCAGGGCGTCGTGGTTCTTTTCGGTGACGAGGATGCGGCCTGTGGCGGCGCAGACCTGCCCGGCATTGAAGAAGCTGCCGAAGGCGGCAGCCTGTGCGGCGCGATCCAGATCTGCATCATCGAGCACGACGACGGGTCCGTTGCCGCCGAGCTCCAGCAGCATCGGCTTGCCGGCTCCACGCCTTGCGATGGCGTTTCCGGTCTGCGGGCTGCCGGTGAAGCCGATGCCATGCGTGCCGGGATTGGCGACGATCTCGTCACCGACAACCGCACCTGGGCCGAGGACAAGGTTTACCGCCCCGTCGGGGAGACCAGCTTCGGCGATGCATTCCATCAGCTTGACGGCACAAAGCGACGTCGTCGGGGCGGGCACCCACACCACCGCGTTGCCTGCCGCTAGGCAGGGCGCGAGATACTCGACGGGAATGTTGATCGGGAAGTTCCAGGGCGTGACGATCGCGTAGACGCCACGTGCCTGACGGAAGCTGATGGCGCGCTTGCCGGGTGTCTCGACCGGGATGAACTCGCCTTCGAGCCACTTGATGAGTTCACCAGCCTCCCGGAATCCGGTGGCGGCGGCATCGACTTCGCCATAGGCCTCTGACGCCAGCGGCTTGCCTTGCTCGAGTGCGAGCGTGAGGGCCAGTTCGTCGCGGCGCTTCTCGATGATATCGGCGACGCGGTTGCAGAGGCGTGACCGATCCCATGCCGACATTCGGGATAGCGCATTGAAACCGGCTTCCGCTGCCTTGATCGCATCTTGGGCGTCGCTGCGGTCACCCTCGGCAAGCACTGCCAGCAGCTTGCCGTCGTAAGGCGACCTCGCCTCGAACGTCTTGCCGCTGTGTGAGGGCGTCCACTTGCCCGCTATGAAATGGTGCGCCTGAACTACGCTGTGTTCCATCGTCGTTGTTCCGCTTGGATTCTTACTGGGATTGCATGGGATGGCTGCCGCCCGCCGGGTCGATCTGACGGCCCTTCACGATGAGGCGATCGCACACCAGCCTTGTGGAAACGTCGAGGCCTTCACCGGCCGCGTCCCTGAAGGTCCAGGGTTCATCCCGCCATTTCAGCACGGCAACATTGGCTTCGTCGCCGACAGCGATACGGCCGAGGTCAGGACGGCCGATCACCTTTGCAGGGTTGGCGCTGCCGGCAGCCAGGGCCGTCGTCTGGTCGACGCCGAGTGCGATCATCTTGTTGATCGTGGTCAGAAGATCGAAGGCAGGGCCGTTCACCGAAAGCGAATGGATGTCCGAGCTGATCAGGTCAGGCACGAAGCCTTCGGCCAGCATCTCGCGGCAGACGCGGAAGGAGAAACCACCCATGCCATGGCCGATGTCGAAATGGACGCCGTTCTCGCGTGCGCGCCATACGGCCTCGCGGACGCGGCCATTTTCGGTCGCCGCATTGGGATCCGGCCGGCAGCAATGCGTGATGATGTCACCGGGCCGCAGCCGTTGCAGGACTTCCTCGATGGTGGGAGGGTCAAGGTCGACGTGGCACATCACCGGCAGGTTCAGGCGCTCGGCCACCTCAAGTGCCACCTCGAGCGCTGCGCCGCCGTTTTCGCCGGAAGCTTTCCGGCCGGCACGCACCTTGATACCGACGATTTGCTCCGGATAGGCTTGCGCGGCTTCGATGCAGCTCTCGGCGTCGACCAGGCGCATGTCGCAGCATTCGCCGACCATCACGCGCTTGGAAAAGCCGAAGATTCCCGGAAACGAGATGTTGAGAAAGGCAAATGCGTGGAAGGGCAGCGGTTCGAAGATGAAGGTTTTCAGGCCTTCGAAGTTTCCTGCCCCGGCCGAACCGGCGTCGACGAAGGTTCCGGTCGCGGACCGATGCGCAACCAGCTCGGGGCGGACCCCCAGGGAGGTGGCGCCCCAGTAGATATGTGTGTGGATGTCGGTCAGCGCCGGCAGAACGATTGCTTCTCGCGCGTCGACAACGATATCTTCCGGGCGCGACAAGCCGGCGCCGATCGCCACGATGCGACCGTCAGCGATAGCGACATCGGCAATTGCGCCCGGTGCGCCGCCGAAGGCCAGGACGTGGCCGCCTTGTAGAACTGTTCGTCGTGCCATTGGCGAGCTCGTCTCCGGTGAGGGCCCTGTGCAGCGCCTGTTGCGCTCGGGCCGTTCAAGATGGGGTAGTGATCTGCGCAGCAAAAAAGCACATACTGACTGGTCAGTCAATATTGACAATGACACCATTTTCATTCCAGATGGCTGCGTCATTCGACATCTACAGCACCATTTGGGAGGTTCTTATGGGCAAGAAGTTTTTGGCCGCGCTGATCGTCAGCACGGCCACTGCAGCGGCGTTGCTGCACTCTGGCAGCGCTTGGGCCAAGGAAACAGTTCGGGTCCGCGTCGCGGAATACAGCACGAAGACCGGTCCGTTTTTCCAGGATCTGGCGGCAAAGTTCAACGCGGCGAATCCCGAAATCGAGGTCAAGGTCGAGCACCTGCCCTGGCCTGAAATGCAGCAGCAGCTGGTGAGTGACATCTCAGCTGGTACCGCGCCTGACATCTCGCATATGGCGACTCGCTGGATGGCGGGCTTTGCCAAGGACGGGGCGCTGGCGCCGATCGAAGGCCTGATGTCGCCCGACTTTGCCGACACCTTCGTGCCGACCTATCTCGACCTCCAGAAGCAGGACGGCCATACATGGGGCCTGCCGATTGCCGCGTCGGCACGCGGCCTGTTCTACAACAAGAAGCTCTTCGAGAAGGCTGGCATCGCGAATCCGCCGGCAACCTGGGACGAAGCGTTCGAGGCAGCCAAGAAGATCGACGCGCTGGGCGATGAAGTGTACGGCATCGGCGTCCAGGGTCGAGACCTGGATACCGAGGGCTATTGGTTCTACAGCCTCTGGACCCATGGCGGCAGCATTCTCGGACCTGACGGCAAGAGCGGTTTCGCTTCGCCTGAGGCCGTGACGGCAACCAACAATTACCTGCGCATGATCAAGGCGAATGTCACGCAGCCGGGGGTAAACGGCGCCAGCCGCGAAGACCTGCAGAATCTCTTCGCCGCCGGAAAGATGGGCATGGTCCTGTCGGGCCCCTGGTTTAATGCGCAACTCGCCGAGCAGGGCAAGGATGTCGAATACGGCATCAGCCGCATCCCTGTCGCCACGACTGAGGCGACCTACGGCGTCACCGACACGATCGCCGTCCTGGAATCCTCGAAGGTGAAGCCCCAGGCTATGAAGTTCCTGGAGTTCATCTTCAACAAGGAAAACAGGCTTGAGTTCGGCAAGCTCGAAGGATTCGTGCCGGTCCTGAAGGCGGAATCGACCGAGCCCTTCTTCACCGAGAATCCGAAGATGTCGGTGTTCCTGGAAATGGGATCGATGGCCAAGTTCGCACCTCTGTTCCCGCGCTGGGAAGAGATGGCGGACGGCCTCAAGTCCGAACTGTCCAGGATCTACGCAGGCGAGGTTTCGGCTGAGGAAGGCTTGAAGCAGGCGGCCGCGAAGATGGACGCGATTCTTGCCGAAGAAGAATAGGCCCTGAAATCATCGCCTGCGGGCAATCCCACTCTACTCAGGTGGCGTGACGACCACGCCACCTCTCTTCCTTAAAGGTCAAGCGCGCATGCGGGCAATTGAGAAGACCGCTCCAGGACGGGGCGTTAACGCGGGCCGGCCGAGCAAGACGGGGCTACCGGGTCCGGCCTTCGCGCTGATCCTGATTGCGCCTTGTCTGCTGCTTTCGGTCGCCGTGATCGGCTATCCGATATTCGACGTGATCCGCATGTCGCTCTTTGACGTAAGCCGCACCGGCGTTGTCCGCGAGTTTGCTGGCCTTGCCAACTTTGCCAAGGCGTTCGCCGACCCGGTTTTCCTGCAGGCTGCGCGCCAGACCCTTGTCTGGACGGTCGCCGTCGTGGGCGGAACCCTGCTGATCTCGGTGCCGATTGCTTTGATCCTCAACGAGGATTTCTACGGCCGGACAATTGCCCGAACGATCGTGCTGCTGCCGTGGGCCATCTCGCTGGCGATGACGGCGGTGGTCTGGCGCTATGTCGTCAATGGTGATTTCGGCACGCTCAACATGACCTTGGCCGCACTTGGCCTGCCGTTCGAGAATTATCCGTGGTTGGCCGACGCCAGGATGGCGTTCCTACTTGAGATACTGGTCGGAATTTTGGTGTCGGTGCCGTTCACCGTGACGATCCTCCTCGGCGGGCTGACGTCCATCCCGGAGTCCCTGTATGAGGCCTCCGCCATCGACGGCGCGTCGTCGACCAGGAGCTTTTACTACATCACGATGCCGCTGCTTTGGCCGTTCATGCAGATCGCGCTCGTCCTCAACGTCATCTATGTTTTCAATTCCTTCCCGATCATCTGGATCATGACCAATGGCGGTCCCGCCAACCGGACCGACATTCTGATTACCTATGTCTACAAGCAGGCCTTCGCCTTCGGAAAGCTTGGCAACGCAGCAGCCGGTTCCGTGGTCATGTTCGCGATGCTGCTGGTCTTTGCCGTCGTCTATCTGTTTCTGACAAAAGCGCAGGGGGCGCGCAACGATGTCTAAGGCGAAGAAAAGTCTCGTTTGCTGGGCGCTGCTTTCGCCCTTCCTCGTGGTCGTACTTTTTCCCTACGCGACGATGCTGTCGACGTCGCTGAAGCAGAAGGACGAGATATTCACCTTCCATCGGACATGGCTGCCGCGCGAGTTCTATCTGGGCAATTTTGCCGAACTCATCTTCGAGAAGGGGTTTGGACGGGCATTGGCAAATTCACTTGCCATCAGCGTCGGGGCTACCGTTTTGTCCCTCGCCGTGGCGATACCGGCCGCCTATGCGCTCACCCGGATGCGGGTTCCCGCCAAGGGCGCGCTGACCAACTACCTGCTCATCACCCAGATGATCTCGCCGATCGTACTGATCATTGGCCTGTTCCGGATGTTTGCCTATTTCGGCCTGGTCAACAGCCTGCTGTCGGTCATCATCGCGCACAGCGCCTTCTTCATGGCGTTTGCCGTGTGGATGCTGCAGAGCTATTTCGCGACCATTCCGAAGGATCTCGAAGAGGCCGCGTGGATCGACGGCGCCGGCCGGTTCAGTGCCTTCGTCCGCGTCTTCCTGCCGTTGTGCCTTCCCGGAATTGTCGTCACGGCAATCTTCACCTTCGTCAATTCCTGGAACGAATACGCAATGTCGCTGACGCTGTTGCGCCAGGTCAGCCAGCAGACCGCGCCGGTCCAGATCGCGTTCCTGACAGGCACTCTCTATCAAATTGAATGGCATCTCATCATGGCCGCGACGTTACTTGCGTCGGTGCCTGTCGCAATCGTCTTCGCAACCATCCAGCGCTACCTCATTGGGGGAATGGCGCTTGGTGGGGTCAAGTAGGAGGAGCTGAGTGGCTTCGATCAATCTCACCAATATTCGCAAGCAATATGGCTCGGTCACGATCATCGACGACGTCAGTATCGCAATCGAGGATCGCGAATTCGTCGTCCTGGTCGGTCCGTCCGGATGCGGCAAGTCCACGCTCCTGCGGATGATCGCAGGGCTGGAATCGATCTCGGGAGGCACCATTGCCATTGATGGCGAGGTCGTTAACGACGTTGGGCCGCAGCGGCGTGATCTCGCGATGGTGTTTCAGACCTATGCGCTCTATCCGCATATGACGACCGCGCAGAACATCGGCTTTCCCCTGAAGCTGCGCGGCGCCAGCCAGGACGATATTGGTCGTTCTGTCGCCGAAGTCGCCAACACGCTGCATCTCGACGCCCTTCTTGACCGCCAACCGCGTGCCCTTTCCGGGGGACAGCGTCAGCGCGTCGCGATGGGCAGGGCGATGGTACGGGAGCCGCGGGCTTTCCTTTTCGACGAACCGCTGAGCAATCTCGACGCGAAACTAAGGCATCACATGCGCATCGAGCTGCGCCAATTGCACAAGCAGCTGGGCGCCACGTCGATCTATGTCACGCACGACCAGATCGAGGCGATGACCATGGCCGACCGGATCGTGGTGATGAACCGCGGCAAGGTCGAGCAGGTGGGCACGCCGCTTGAACTCTTCGACAAGCCGGCAAATGTCTTCGTCGCTGGGTTCCTCGGTTCGCCGACGATCAACCTGGGCAGCGCAACGCTTTCGGCCGGAGACGGATCAGCCACGCTCGAATTCCATGCCGGCTCTGGTCCGATCGACCTTGCCAACGTCCCGCCGTCGGCTCACAAGGAGGTTGTGGCTGGGGTGCGTCCGCAACACCTGGAAGTTGTTTCTCCGGAGGGCGCCGGGCTCACCGGAACGGTTGATCTCGTCGAACATACCGGGTGTGAAACGAACGTCATTCTTTCAGTTGGATCCGAGAAGTGGACGGTCCAGTCCCGGACCCGCCAGCATCTCGTGCAAGGAGAGCGTGTCGGGCTCGCCTTCGACCCGACCAACCTCCACCTCTTCGCAGCCGAAACCAAGGAGCGTATCCAATGGTAGCAACGCGTAATCGAGGCTCTGGCAGCGAAGCAAAGCCGGCTGAGGGAAGAAAGCGCGACCCCGAGCGCACCAGGCTCGTGATCATCGAGGCAGCTCGCGAGGAATTTGCCGAGAACGGCTACGACGGCGCCCGCACGGACCGGATCGCCACTCGCACGGGCATGAGCAAGGGTGTTCTCTATCACTACTTCAGTTCGAAGGATGATCTTTTCGTAGCAGTCCTGGAAGATATCTATCAGGAGCTTCGCTCGCAGAACGAGGCCCTGGTTCTGGACGAGTTCGAACCGGAAGCCGGCATCCGCGAACTCATCGCGCACACATACCGGTACTTCGTCGATCATCCCGAATTCATCGTGCTGGTGAATTCCGAAAACCTGATGAAGGCCCAGCATCTCGAGCAATCGGCGAGCATCCGCAACATGTTCACGCCGCTATCGCGGCGCCTGAGCGAGCTGATCAGCCGCGGTCAGGAGCAGGGCATTTTCCGGTCGAATGTCGATGTCGTCGAACTCTACATCTCGATCGTCGGCCTGGGCTATTTCTTCCTGGCCAATCGCTGGACCCTCGGCGTGGTCTTCAATCGCGATCTGCTGGGGCAGGGTGCGGAAGAGGTACGTCTCCAGCATATGACCGAAATGGTTCTCGACTATCTGCGCAACGTCAAATCCTTGGACGGAAAAGAATGACCGAAACGCCCCTGATGCTGCCGGAAGCCGGGCCGCTGCGCTGGCGCGACGTCGTCGAAACACCCGCGGTGCTGATCGACCTGGATGTCGTCGAACGGAACATCACGCGCTGCCAGGAGCAGTGTGACAAGCTCGGCGTCACAGTCCGGCCCCACATCAAGACGCACAAATTGCCGCTACTGGCGTACGCCCAATTGGCGGCGGGGGCGGTCGGCGTGACGGCGCAGAAGATCGGCGAAGCCGAGGTAATGGCCGATGCCGGGATCGACGACATCCTCATTTCCTACAACATTGTCGGCGATCGCAAGCTTGGGCGGCTCAGGCGTCTCGCCGAGCGGTGCCACCTTTCGGTGGTTGCCGATAGTGCCGAAGTCGTTGATGGCCTTGCGCGTGCATTCGCGGACGGGAAAAGTGAACTCGGCGTCCTGGTGGAATGCGACACCGGCATGCAGCGGTGCGGCGTCCTGACGCCGGAGGATGCGCTCGAACTGGCAAGGCAGATCTCCAGCTCCCCAGGCTTGCGTTTCGCTGGCGTGATGACCTACCCGGCTCCCGGCCAGGGCAATGCGGCCGGCGAATGGCTGGAGCGTGTTGCTTGCCTCATTCGTTCCGCGGGGATCGAAGCTGAAGTCGTGTCGAGCGGCGGAACCCCCGACCTCTATGCAATGAAGCATCACGCCAGCCTGACCGAGTACAGGCCGGGCAGCTACATCTACAATGATCGCTCGCTTGTCACTTCAGGTGCTTGCGGGCCAGAGGATTGCGCGCTGACGGTGCTGACCACCGTCATCAGTTCGCCCGCGCGCGGCCGCGCGATCATCGATGCCGGCACAAAGGTCCTGACGTCCGATCTCTTCGGCATGAGCGGCCATGGCCTGGTTCTGGACCGCCCCGACAGCTCGGTCATTTCGCTCAACGAAGAGCACGGACGGATCGAATATGGCGGCGAGCAGATGCCTTCGGTGGGGGAATTCCTGCGCATCATCCCCAACCATGCCTGTGTCGTCAGCAACATGGTCGATTGCGTGCATCTCGTCAGGGGAGAGTATTACGTCCGGGCCGAGCCGGTGGCAGCGCGCGGCCGGATCACCTGAGTTCGCTGGACGGAACCGGTCTGCGTCCCGGTTGAGTGGGCCACTATTGAGGGATGTGGCCCACGTTTTCTTGTAGTTGAGACGGAGCGAGCGTCACGGAGACTGCTCGCTCCGCTCGGCAATCATGCCATTGACGGAACACTTGTGGCCTTGGACAAGGCGGCGAAGTTGTCGCGTATGTAGGTCGCGGACCGTAAGGCCAGCGCGGATATCGTCGGCGTCGGATTCACGGTGCCGCCGGTTGCAAGGACGCTCCCGTCGATGATGAACAGGTTGGGCACCTCCCAACTCTGGTTCCAGCCGTTCACCACGGAGGTTTCCGGATCCTTGCCCATCCGGCATGTGCCCAGCATATGCCAGGCGGGCGTCCGGTAGACCCCATTTTCGTCGCGGTAATCCTGCAGGCGATACTCGACGGCATCGCATGCCTGCGCGAGATCCTTCAGCCGATCCAGCATGTAGTTCATCATGCGCTTGTCGTTCTCACCGGGCGCGTAATGCAGCCTGGCTCCGGGCATTCCGTCCGAATCCGTCCTGATGTCCAGCGTGACGCGATTTTCGGGATTGGGAAGATCATCGCCGATGGCAAAGACCCCGATGGAATGGCCGAAATGATTTTCGAACCATCGATGGTGCCCGGATCCCCAGGGCGCGCGGGCCGACGAGAACCATCCGGCTGCCAACTCCCCGGCAGAGGGGGTTGAAGTGATGCAGTTGAGGTTGAAGCCGTTGACGAAGCCGCGCGACAGGTCGGTTTCCGCGAATTCGCGACTGATCAGCGAGGCGGCATAGCCGATGTGGCCGTCGACCGGGCGGTCGACCCACATTTCGGACGCCACCAGCGTGTGGTGCAGCAGGTTGCGGCCGACCTGGTCGTTGCCGTTGGCCAGGTTGTCGGAGGCCAGCAGGAGGCGCGGCGTGCCAACGCCGTTGGCCGCCACGACAACAATCCGCGCCTTCTGGAACAGGACCTGGCCGGAGTTGCGATCTTTGTAGTAGGCACCGGTTGCGCGGCCATCCGCTCCCTTCTCGATCTTGAGGACGCGGGCATGGGTTCGCAGTTCACACCCCGCACGCAATGCCTTGGGCCAGATCGATGTCGCGTATTCGTTCATTGAGCTGCGCGGGCAGCCATTGCAAACGCCGCAGTTGTTGCAGGCAGGGCGGTCGTCATAGTCTTCGGAGATGACTGATGCCTCGACGGGCCACCAGTGCCAATCAAGTCTGTCAAAACCGGCCGAAAGCCGCCGGGCGACGTCGGATACAGGCAGCGGTCGGGTTGGGCAGCGCTCTCGCGGTGGCATTGCCGGGTCGCCGGCCAGCCCCGAGACGCCTACGACCTGATCCGCAAGCTCATAGAAGGGGGAGACGTCCTCATAGGTGATGGGCCAGTCGGGCTGAAGGCCGTGTTCGGTGCCCTTCCTGAAGTCCGACGGGCGGTAGCGGGGCCATAGCCCGCCATAAGCGTTGGTCGACCCGCCAACGGCGTTCCACATCAGGACCTGCGATGAGTTGGACTCGACAGGAAAATCGTCGGCGTGGTCGCGTTTGTTGACGTCGGGGTTCCATCTGGTGCGTCTCTGCCAAGACCAGTCCGCATGTCCGTGCGGCCGATCGTCAGCCTTTACCCAGGATCCTTGCTCCAGGCAGACCACATCGAGCCCGGCCTGCGCGAAGACGAGCGCGGCGAGCGACCCTGTCGCACCGGCGCCGACGATCAGCACGTCGCAGATACGCTGCCGGCTCATCGCTCCATCCCCCAACGTTCGGTTGTTGCTGAACCAAGGTCGATCGACGACACGTCCAGGGGCACGACGTCTTCGGTCCGCAGATAGCGTCCGCGGCCGTGGGTCGGCGTATCGTGTTCAAGGTCAAAGGCCGGCATCGGGTATCCGTCTGCATGGGGGAATGTGGAGTATGGTCGACCCCCGGCCCTGATCGCCTCCACTACGCCCGGCATCTCGTAATAGGCGAGTACCGCTGCGGTGTAGATTTTCTCGAACAAGACAGGGTTTGCAGCTTCAAACTGTCGGACAGCCGAGATGCGGCGTTCCGAAGCGGCGTTCAGCAGGCCGTCCGAGCCACAATCGAGCGCTAAAGCCAATTGTTCGATGGCGCTGGAGGGTTGATCGCCAAACAGGCGCAACATCACCACGCCGTGGACGCCGACCTCGGAGGCTGAGGGCCAGCGACCGTCGCCTGGAACAAGCTCATCCACCAGGTGCCTAAGTATGGTCTCGTTCGCAATGGGCAAGGTATTTGGCTGCATTCTGAGACCTTTGCTTGCTGTGGCCGTGCAATCGTCGGGGCGTGGTTGTACCAGGAAGGAAAGCGCGCAAATCGTAGGGTCGATAGGTCAATGTGAAATGGAAGGAGCACCGACCCGACGGCTCGTGTGGCTCCACATTACGCAGACTGACTGGTCAGTCAATAATTTTGTAGATGTCTTGCGTTGATGGTACCGGCATACGACAGCGCTGGTTCCGGCAGGCGCTCACCGACGGGGGTATCACCTGGCTTTTCCGCTTGATCCGGCGAGAATCGCGGTCGCGGGCCACGCCCTGGACCTCGTGGACCGCGAACAACAGTCCCGAACTGAGGCCGTTGAGTTCTGGAACCGCGTTTCTTGGCAGGGGCGCGCAAGACGACCTAGCCGCCGCCCGAGTTCCGAATTATGACCCGAAAAAATGTTCCGCTTGCGAACATCGCTTCAGCTAAGTAGCTGTTTTTGTTGATGAAGGGAGTAATGGCTGGGGAACCTGGATTCCCAGCCAAATAAACACCGCATCCCAGCTAGACATTTGATCTTGCTGAGAAAATCGTTCTTTCGAAGTGGCCTTGCCACAATTTGTGCATCACCTGTGTGCCCAGATCTGCGGGCGACGTCAAGCACCCACTGCTGCTCTTGGCGATGTCCTGTCCTGCGACGCTTGGCAAAGTTTACCTCCGTTGGACGGCGGAGTATTTTTGGCGCAATTGTCGCATCTCAGTATGCCGCATGCACCTGCTGCGGAGCTTGGCATGCCGGTCCCGCAGCGCACTCGATAAGCCACACATATCCGCAAAATTTGTCGGAACGCGGTCGTATCACTCGCGTTTGTTCCGTTGGCTCGCAGATCAGCCCATCTGGACTTGGACAAAAATCCCCAGGATTGCGGATAGTGCAAAGGAGGAAATTGCCTTCCGTGAGGTCTCGTGGAACCCGAGCGGAGAGAAGCATAGTGAACCAAAGCGGCAGCCCTGCGTGGGATCCGAAATATGAATGGAAGGCCGTGGCGCTGCTGGCGTGCGGCTTTGCTCTGGTTGGCGTTGATCGTTTTATGATCATGCCGCTGTTTCCGGTGATGATGAAGGATTTGGATCTTGATTACCAGGATCTCGGCCACATCACTGGAGTTCTGGCCGTTACGTGGGGCATTTCGGCGATATTCATGGGAAACCTGTCGGACCGGATCGGGCATCGACGGGTCATCATTCCGGCGCTGATCATCTTTTCACTGTTGGCCGGATTGAGCGGCGCGGCGACAGGGGTCTTCAGCCTGATGCTGATCCGCAGGCTGATGGGATTTGCAGAAGGTGCGTATACGCCAGCCAGTATCGTTGCGACGCTCGAAGCGTCAAAGCCGAGCCGCCACGGACTGAACATCGGGCTTCAACAGACGGCCTTCCCGTTGTTCGGACTCGGTGTCGCGCCGATCGTGGTCACGCAGTTGCTCGGCGTGGTGGATTGGCACTGGATATTCGCCATGGTGTCCTTGCCAGGGTTGATCGTAGCCTTCCTGATGTACAGGGTGCTGCGTGACACCAAGCCATCGGTTGCAGCAAGCCATACGTCGGTCGCCGACGTGTCAGATCACAAATGGTCGGATGTCTTGCGCTACCACAACATTCCCCGCAACATCGTGACCATGTTGTGCTGGCTCACGTGCCTGATCGTCCTGAGCGCACTGTTTCCGAGCTACCTCACCGACTATCTCCACCTCAACATCACGCAGATGGGATTTGTGCTCTCGGCCATCGGTTTCGGTGGAATGTTCGGGACATTCCTGATGCCGACGCTTTCGGATCGTCTCGGCCGCAAGCCCGTTGTTGTCATAGCCAGCATCGGTGCAGTGGGCGCGATGTGGATGCTGATGTCCACCGGGCCGGACGCAATGCAGCTCTTCATCTGGCTCCTGGTCACCTTGTTTTTCTTTGGATTGATCGCGATGACGACAGGCCCGCTGAGCGTGGAGGCGGTGCCGGCGAAGCTGATGTCCAGCGCATCGGGAATAGTTATTGGTGTCGGTGAAGTATTTGGCGGCGGGATTGCGCCTGCCATCGCTGGCTACGTCGCCCAGCACTACGGCATCCAGTACGTCATGCATCTTGCGTTGGGTGCATTGGTGCTCGGGGCGTTGGTTGTCTTGTCCCTACGCGAGACATCGCCCCTCCATGTCCGGCATGGAGGAGAGGCCGCAAAGGTGCTCCGCAACTGAGCCGACCACTCGGCGGAGGCCCAGATATGTACAAGGTTGCTGAGATAACTGGATAGCTCGGCTACCGCGTCATCTTCAAACTGACTGTCATTCGAGGTCGCGGTCGGCGGTAAAGGCAAGTTGGCAATGCGCCGGATCTGCCCATCCCACCGTTCGCGATCTCAGTCTCCTTCCGACACTTGGCGGAAAAGGCTCTAGTCAAATACGGGAGGTAGAATGTCTACGGTTGTCGTAGTTGGAAATCCAAAACCAGGATCGCGGACAGCACATGCCGCAACGTTGCTTGCGACGGCGCTGACCGGACACCAGCCGGACCAGATCATCGATGTCGTCGAATTGGGGGCCGGCCTGTTGGGGTGGGAGGATCCGGGTGTCACAAGGGCCGTGCAGGCCACCTCAAACGCTGAACTGGTCATAGTGGCAAGTCCAACCTTCAAGGCTACTTACAGCGGCCTGTTGAAGCTCTTCCTCGACCAGTTCGCCACAGGTGACGGCCTGCGTGGCGTTGTCGCCGTGCCGCTGATGCTCGGCGCTGGACCTGCCCATGGCATGGCACCTGATCTGCTCCTTAAGCCGTTGCTTGTCGAACTGAGGGCAACATGCCCGGCACCAGGCCTGTATCTTTCGGACAAGACCTACGAAGACGGTATCCAGATTGGGAAGTATGCCGAGGCTTGGGGGCATGTACTGTCCAATGCGGTCCTTGGGTGGAGGGCACGATGATGTCTCGCTATCTCGAAACCAATCTAACTCCTGATCCGCCCTTCCAACCCCTTCAAGGAACTGACGAAGAGATCAAACTGCTCAAACGTGCGTATGGCTGCTTTCCATCTGGAGTGGTCGCGGTAAGCGCGGTTTGCAACAACGAGCCGATTTGCCTGGTGGCAAGCAGCTTCGTCGCCGTCTCGATCGACCCGCCCTTGGTCGCCTTCTGCGTACAATGGACCTCGCAGACATGGGCCTCTCTCAAGGATTTGCCGCGGGTCGGGATTAGCGTTCTCGGCGATCGTCACAATGAGAGTGTCCGCCGTCTCGCCTCCAGAGCGGAAGACAAATTCGATCAGCTCGGCCTTTCGTACAGTCCGGAAGGCGCCGTTTTTGTCGATGGCGCCACGGCCTGGCTCGACTGCGCCATTGAGGCAGTGGTGCCCGCCGGGGACCACGGCATCGTCTTGTTGCGGGTCGATGCTCTGACCATCCGCCCGCAGGAGGAACCACTCGTCTTCCATGGAAGCGCGTTTCGCAGCCTGCAGAAAGTGCCTTCCGACAGCTAGGCCCACGCTACAAGAACACCGAAGTCTCCCCGTGTCCTCCCAGGACATGTCTCGCCGCCTGACGCTTCTGCATCGGGCGGCGTTTTTGTTGCGTTCGCAGGGCATGAACTCGTCAGGAAGCGCTGCCTTGATGGCGCACTTCGAACAGGCCGAACATTCTTGGACAGAACGAGATGGAAAACCGGATAGGCCGCTTCAGGGGACTGCGCTCAAATGCGGCCATGCTTAACCCGGTCAACGCAGACATGAGCAGTCGACCGGAAACTCGGAGGATCGGAATGAGCGCGCGTCACATCAAGTCCGTAGCAACGGAATGGGAGTGGGAGAAGGACATGCCGCCGGCTCCGGCCGTACGCGCGGGCAATACCCTGTATCTCTCCGGGCAGATCGCTCTTGGTGCGAACGGCGAAGTCGTGGGGGAAGGCGACGTGATCGCTCAGGCCAGGCAGTGCTTCGAGAACATCAAGGCGATCCTCAAGCGAGAGGGCGCTGCGACGTCCGATATCGTGAAGATGACCACCTACTATGCCTGTCCGCTCACCACGGACGTGACCAAGGAATACTGGAAAGTCCGTGCCGAGTATTTCGGTGACTACCGACCTGCCAGCACCGGTGTTGCGGTCAACGCGCTGATCTTCCGCCCTGCGGGCAAAGACGCCGGCTGGCGAAGCCGCCAGTTCCCGTGAACATGGTTATGGTCGAGGGAGAACGATGTCCGCGCAGAGACTTGTCAGTTACTGCGAAAAGAGCCCCGACAAGGCGTACCGGTTTCTGGAAAGCTTCTGCGGCCAGCACGCTTTCCGTGTGCTGGCGCCAGACAAGTTCAATTTCAGCTTTCAGGGAAGTGTGACCTCCGCGGGCAACGGCTCGTTCGGTCACCTGCAATACAACTCAAACGTTTCCGTTCAGCTGAACAGCGACTACGAAAACTATAGTCTCAGTCTACCGCTTAAGGGCAGGCAGACTGTCGTTGCTGGCAAACACGAGAGCCATTTTTCCGACGGGCGTGCCTTCATCCTGTCGCCCGGCCAACAAGGTTCGATCGAGGTGAGCGAAGGCTGTCGCTTCCTTCTCGTTACCATTCATCGCAGCACGGTCGAGCTCGAGCTGCGCCGTCTGCTTGGCAGCAAGAGAGGCAAGTTGCCAGTCTTTGCCCTTGAAATGACTGGCATGGGCGGATTGTCTGCCTCCTGGTGGCGCAGCGTCCGAGTTTACCTGCGAGAGCTGGCCCGGGATCAGAGTATTTTCACCCTGCCAGGGATCGGACCCGAGCTCGAGCGAGGGCTGATCCGCTCTCTCTTGCTTACGCAAGACAGTAACATGAAGGACCAGATCGACCAGGCGGTGTCGACGGCTCTTCCTCCCTCCATTGAGAGGGCGAAGGCGTTCGTCGAACAGAACTATGCCGAACCCCTCACTCTTGGTCACTTGCAGCGCGCGGCAGGTCTAAATGCCTCGCGTCTCGGTACGCAGTTCAGAGAGCACGTTGGACAATCACCCATGGGGTATCTCAAGCAGATCCGCCTTGAGCGGGCTCGGGAGTTGTTGATGTGTCCGGGTCCAGTTCGGAAGATCTCTACGGTCGTGCTGGACGTTGGTTTCAACCACTTCGGTCGGTTCTCGATCGACTACAAAGAAGCCTTTGGCGAAAGCCCGAAGGAGACAGTCGCACGAGCCCTGATCGACAGACCCGTCCGTTGAAATGGCCGCCTTTCCCAATCGAAAATCCACCTTTGCGCGGTAAGATCCCGCTTTGGGTCCCTAATCTCTTGGGGCATCTCCGAGTGGATAAATACTCAATGAAAACTGGATAGTCAGTCGATTTGTTCATGCAGCATAGTCGTGAATACGCCCTCGAATACCTATCAGCTAAATCAAAAAGAGTGGAACGTATCATGACAAAGAAGATCGAAGCGGGAGTGTTTCTGCCGACGGTGAGACACGGCTGGGTTCACTCCGCCAATGCTCCGTATAGCCCCGGCTCTTACAAGCACGCCCTTGAGGTGGCACGCCTTGCTGAGTTTCTCGGCTTTGACTTTGTGCTCAGCCCCCAGAACTGGCGCGGCGCGCAGGGCCCAACCCGCTTCTGGGGCGACACGGTGGAGTCGATCGCCGCGACCGGCGGCCTGCTCCAGGCGACAGACCGCATCAAGGTCTGGTGCACCACCCACACCAACGTCTATCCGCCCGCGGCCATCGCCAAGATCGTGGCCTCGCTGTCGGAGATCGGGGAGGGGCGCGTCGGCATGAACATCGTCACCGGCGGACATCAATCGAGCTTCTATCCGCTCGGGCTGTGGGACGACACGCTCTCACATGACGACCGCTATGACGTCGCCGACGAGTGGATCAAGGTCGTCAAGAAATTCTGGACCGAGGAACGGGTGAACCATGAAGGCCGCTTCTTCAAGATGGACGACGGCATTTTGAGCCCGCGGCCGTCCAAGATGCCGACGCTGGTCAATGCCGGTGCGTCGACGCGGGGGCTGCGATTTGCGGTTGCCAATTGCGACGTCGCGTTCCTCATGAGCGGCTCCGAGTCCGGTTTCGAAAACTCGGCGAAACAGGCCAAATCGATCGCCCAGGAACTGAACAAGCCCGACTTCAAGGTCTATGGCCTGATGACGCTCATCCCGGGCGAAACCGACGCCGAGGCGCAGGCCCTGATGGATCACCTCGAGGCGGGCGTCGATCTCGAAGGTCTTGCCGATCTCGCTCGCGGTTACGAGAAAAACGTCAAGGGCTTCAAGGAGATGAGCAGCTCGTCTCTGGCGCCGCTCGGCGGCGCGCAATATCGATCGGTGATGCCGGGAGCGTTCATCGGCTCCTACGGGACGCTCGCCCGCAAGATCGCGACGCAGGTTCAGAACGCCGACCTCGATGGCATTCTGCTGGTCGTGCCCGATTACATCAGCCACCTGAACCAGATCGGCAGGCGTACCCTGCCGCTGCTTGCCGAATACGGGATCGAGTGCAGCGTCGGCGCCAACTCCAAAGCTGGCTAGCCAAGACCTGGTTGCCGAAGTCTCGATTGGCAGATGCAGACGGATGGTTTTCCCCGATAATTAGGCTAGAGCGGCGAGCGTTCTGATTGAATCGAATGGGATTCCTGAGAACTGGATTTCGTGATTCACTTCGGTTGGAGGTGATTTGCGATGACCCGTTCCTATTCGCTTGATCTTCGTGAGCGTGTTGCGCGGTTTGTGGAATGCGGCGGGTCGTGCCATGCGGCTGCGGCGCATTTCGGAGTTTCGGTATCGTTCGCCGTGAAGCTGATGGCGGCGTTTCGGCGGACTGGCAGCCTCGAGGCGAAGCCGGAGGGCGGCTGGCGCTATTCCAAGCTCGATCCGTACCGGGACTTCCTGATGCGCCGGGTGGCCGAGACAGACGACATCACCATGCCGGAGCTGGCGGCCGAACTGGCCGGGCGGGGCACGGTGGTGGCGCCGTCGTCGATCTCGCGCTGGCTGATCCGCAACGGCTACCGCTTCAAAAAAAACGCTACTGGCCAGCGAGCAGGACCGCCCCGACGTCGCCGCCGCGCGCCAGGAGTGGGCCGCCCGCCAGCCAAGGATGCGGCTTGAACCCCATCGCCTGGTGTTCATCGACGAGACCGGAACCACTACAAAGATGACGCGTCTGCGCGGCAGATGTCCCAAGGGCCAGCGGCTGCGCTCCAAGGCGCCGTTCGGGCACTGGAAGACCCAGACCTTCATCGCCGCCCTCAGATGCTTCGGCCTGACCGCCCCCTTCGTCGTCGACAGGCCGATGAACCGGCGCATCTTCGAGGCCTATGTCGAGACCCAACTCGCACCGACACTGTTGAAAGGCGACGTCGTCATCCTCGATAACCTCTCCGCCCACAAGAGCCCAAAGGCAGAGGCGGCCATCAAGGCCCGCGGTGCATGGATGCTGTTCCTGCCGCCTTACAGCCCCGATCTCAATCCGATCGAGATGGCCTTCTCCAAGTTGAAGTCCCAGCTCAGGGCACGCGCCATTCGAACCATCGACGGCCTTTGGCAGGCGATCGGCGACATCTGCACACTCTACCCGCCAACCGAATGCCAGAACTACTTCAAAGCCGCC
>NZ_JANKZL010000008.1 GCF_027568395.1 Aminobacter sp. HY435
ATGGTCGAAAAGCCGAAACCGGCCGAGGCGCCGTCGAACTACTACATCAACGGCCGCTACATCCTGCAGCCGGAGGTGTTTGGGCTGCTCGGCACGCAGGCGCGCGGCGCCGGCGGCGAGATCCAGCTGACCGATGCGATGGTCAGGCTGGCGGCCAGCCAGGCGTTCTTCGCCCGGCCGTTCAACGGCCGCATGTTCGACTGCGGCTCCAAGGAAGGCTTCATCCAGGCCAACGTGGCGTTCGCGCTGAAGCGTCCGGGGCTGAAGGACAGCGTGCTGGACGCGCTACGCGAGATGATCGCCGAGCATGACCGCGAGCAGGTTTCGGCCTGAGCGGGCAGTCGATCCGGCTTCGCATCATTCCAAGCAAAAGGCCCGGCAAGCGGGCCTTTTTCACGTGGCAAATAGCTACAAAGCCTCACTGGTTGCGGCGCTTGCCTTCCATCAGGTCGAGCACTGCGCGAGCGGCGTCGAGCACGTTGGTGCCCGGGCCGAACACGGCTGATACACCGTGGTCGAGCAGGTACTGGTAGTCCTGCCGTGGGATGACGCCGCCGACGACCACGATGATGTCCTTGGCGCCCTTGGCCTTGAGGGCCTCGACCAGCTGCGGCGCAAGCGTCTTGTGGCCGGCGGCCAGTGACGACATGCCAACGACATGCACCTTGGAAGCTATCGCCGTTTCGGCGGCTTCTGTGGGTGTCTGGAACAGCGGACCGGCCAGCACCTCGAAGCCGATATCGCCGAAGGCCGAGGCGATCACCTTGGCGCCGCGGTCATGCCCGTCCTGACCGAGCTTGGCCACCATGATCCGCGGTTTCTCGCCTAGTGAGCCGGCAAACTGTTCGAGGCGCGAGACCAGCGTCTGGAATTCCGGCTCGTCGTCATAGGCCTTGCCATAGACGTTTTCGACCACTTCTGGCACCGCTGCATGATCGCCGAAGGCGCGGCGCATGGCGTCGGAAATCTCACCGACCGTGGCGCGTGCGCGCGAGGCCTCGACGGCGGCTGCAAGGATGTTGCCCTCGCCCGACCGCGCGACCTGTTCCAGTGCAGCCAGTGCCGCTTCGACGCGGGCAGGATCGCGCTGGCGCCGCGTCCGCTCGATGCGCTCGATCTGCGACAGGCGCACGGCCGAATTGTCGATCTCCAGGATGTCGAGATGGTCTTCCTGCTCGAGCCTGTACTTGTTGACGCCGACGATGACCTCGTCGCCCTTGTCGACGGCGGCCTGGCGACGGGTCGCGGCCTCCTCGATCATACGCTTGGGCAGGCCGGAGGCGACGGCCCTGGTCATGCCGCCCATCGCCTCGACCTCCTCGATCAGCGCCCAGGCCTTTTTGGCCAGGTCGTTGGTCAGGCTCTCGACATAGTAGGAACCGGCCAGCGGGTCGACGACCTTGGTGACGCCGGTCTCGTGCTGGAGGATCAACTGGGTGTTACGGGCGATGCGCGCCGAAAACTCGGTCGGCAAGGCGATCGCCTCGTCGAAGGAGTTGGTGTGCAGCGACTGGGTGCCGCCCAACGCCGCTGACATCGCCTCGAAGGCGGTGCGGACGATGTTGTTGTAGGGATCCTGTTCCTGCAGCGACACGCCTGATGTCTGGCAGTGTGTGCGCAGCATCAGCGACGACGACTTTTTCGGCTCGAACTCGGTCATGATGCGCGACCACAGCAGCCGCGCGGCGCGCAGCTTGGCGGCTTCCATGAAGAAGTTCATGCCGATGGCGAAGAAGAACGACAGCCGGCCGGCGAAGTCGTCGACGTTGAGGCCCTTGTTCAGCGCGGCGCGAACATATTCGCGGCCGTCGGCAAGGGTGAAGGCGAGTTCCTGCACCAGCGTCGAGCCGGCCTCCTGCATGTGGTAGCCGGAGATCGAGATGGAGTTGAACTTCGGCATCTCCCTGGCCGTGTACTCGATGATGTCGGCGATGATCCGCATCGAGGGTTCGGGCGGGTAGATGTAGGTGTTGCGGACCATGAACTCCTTGAGGATGTCGTTCTGGATGGTCCCCGAGAGCTTTTCACGTGAAACACCCTGTTCCTCGCCGGCGACGATGAAGTTGGCGAGGATCGGGATCACAGCACCATTCATGGTCATCGACACCGAGATTTTCTCGAGCGGGATGCCGTCGAACAGGATCTTCATGTCCTCGACCGAATCGATCGCCACGCCGGCCTTGCCGACATCGCCCTCGACGCGCGGATGGTCGCTGTCGTAGCCGCGATGGGTGGCGAGATCGAAGGCCACCGACACGCCCTGCTGACCGGCGGCGAGCGCCTTGCGGTAGAAGTTGTTGGACGCTTCCGCCGTCGAGAAGCCGGCATATTGCCGGATGGTCCAGGGACGGCCGGCATACATGGTGGCGCGCGGGCCGCGCAGGAACGGTGCGAAGCCGGGCATGGAATCGAGATTGTCGATGCCAGCGAGATCGTCGCCAGTGTAGAGCGGCTTGACGTCGATGCCCTCGGGCGTGTTCCAGGTCAGCGTATCAGGCGACGCCTTGATCTCGCGCTCGGCGAGCTTCTTCCAGGAATCGATTGTCGGTTTGTCGGTCATTGGGGCCTCCTCAGGCGCGGGCGCTCACCCTCCCCCTTGTGAGGAGGGTCGGACCGCAGGTCCGGGGTGGGGGTAAGAGGTACGAATCTAGCCAGTGTGGCGGATGGTAGGGTTCTTAGACCCCCACCCCGCTCCGCTTCGCGGATCGACCCTCCCCACAACGGGGAGGGTAAAGAGGCGCCAGGCGCCATCACTCGAACTCCATGATCAGCTCGTCGACGGCGAGGCTTTCGCCTGCGGTCGCCGCGACGCGCTTGACCGTGCCCTTGCGCTCGGCGCGCAGGACGTTCTCCATCTTCATCGCCTCGACCGTGGCCAGAGACTGGCCGGCCTCGACTTCGTCGCCTTCGCTGACGAGAATCGATGTTACCACGCCCGGCATCGGGCAGAGCAGCATCTTCGAGGTATCAGGTGGCAGCTTGACCGGCATCAGCTTCGCCAGTTCGGCGACACGCGGGCTGCGGACATGAGCGATGACGTCCATGCCGCGCCAGCGCAGGCGCCAGCCGGTGCCCGAGCGCGACACCTTCACGCCGATGGATGTGCCACCGACGGCGAAATTGGCGTGCGGGTGTCCGGGTAGCCAGTCGCTCGACACCGCAAGCGACGTGCCGTCGGCGAACTCGACCATGGCGCCATCGGCGCCGTCCTTGAAGAGCAACGGCAAGCTATGGCCGGCGAGCGTCGCGACCCATTCGGCGCCGAGCGGGCGCTGGTGGTTGGCGAGTGTGCCGGAGACCTGTGCGGCGCGGCGCTGCACCGCATGGTTGATCAGGGTGGCGACCGCGGCCAGTTTCCTGGCGTCTGCCTCGCTCGGGGAAACACCGGCAAAGCCGTCGGGGAATTCCTCGGCAATGTAGGCGGTGGTCAGGCGTCCGTCGCGGAAACGCTGATGGTCCATGACCGCCGACAGGAACGGCAGGTTATGGCCAATGCCCTCGACCTCGAAATCGTCGAGCGCGCGGCCCATGGCCTCGACCGCTGTCAGGCGGTCGGGGGCCCAGGTGCAGAGCTTGGCGATCATCGGGTCGTAATACATCGAGATCTCGCCGCCTTCGAAGACGCCGGTGTCGTTGCGGATCACCGTGCCGTCGTCGCGCTTGCCCTCGACCGGCGGGCGGTAGCGGGTCAGCCGGCCGATCGACGGCAGGAAGTTGCGGTAGGGGTCCTCGGCATAGAGGCGGCTCTCGATGGCCCAGCCGTTGAGCTTCACGTCGTCCTGGCTAAAGCGCAGCTTTTCGCCTGCGGCGACGCGGATCATTTCCTCGACGAGATCGATGCCGGTGATCAGCTCGGTCACCGGGTGCTCGACCTGGAGACGGGTGTTCATCTCGAGGAAATAGAAATTGCGATCGCTGTCGACGATGAACTCGACCGTGCCGGCCGAGAAGTAGCCGACGGCCTTGCCAAGGGCCACGGCCTGCTCGCCCATCGCCTTGCGGGTGGCGGCGTCGAGGAAAGGCGACGGTGCCTCCTCGATGACCTTCTGGTTGCGGCGCTGGATCGAGCATTCGCGCTCGCCGAGATAAAGCAGATTGCCGTGCTGGTCGCCCAGCACCTGGATCTCGATGTGGCGCGGCTGGGTGACGAACTTCTCGATGAAGATCCGGTCGTCGCCGAACGACGACTTCGCCTCGTTCTTGGACGACTGGAAGCCTTCGCGCGCCTCGGTGTCGTTCCAGGCGATACGCATGCCCTTGCCGCCGCCGCCGGCGGAGGCCTTGATCATGACGGGATAGCCGATCTGGTTGGCGATCTTCACCGCCTCCTCGGCATCCTCGATCAGCCCCATATGGCCGGGAACTGTCGACACGCCGGCGGAAGCCGCGATCTTCTTGGACGTGATCTTGTCGCCCATCGCCTCGATGGCTACGGGCGGCGGCCCGATGAAGGCAACGCCCTCGGCCTTCAGCGCCTCGGCGAAGTTGGAATTCTCCGACAGGAAGCCGTAGCCGGGGTGCACGGCATCGGCACCGGTCTGCCTGACAGCGTCGATGATCTTCTGGATGACGATATAGGACTGGTTCGAGGGTGCTGGCCCGATATGGACGGCCTCGTCGGCCATCTTCACGTGCAATGCCTCGCGGTCGGCGTCGGAATAGACCGCCACCGTTGCGATGCCGAGTTTCCGGGCCGACTTAATGACCCGGCAGGCAATCTCGCCACGATTGGCGATGAGGATTTTCTTGAACATGTCTGACCTGCTCACAAGGGGATCGTGTCGTGCTTCTTCCACGGCGCATCGAGCTTCTTGCCGCGCAGGGCGGCGAAGGCGCGAGCGATGCGGCGGCGCGACGAATGCGGCATGATCACCTCGTCGATGAAGCCGCGTTCGGCGGCAACGAAGGGGTTGGCGAAGCGCTCTTCGTATTCCCTGGTGCGCGCGGCGATCTTCTCTGGATCGCCGAGTTCCGAGCGGTAGAGGATCTCGGTCGCGCCCTTGGCGCCCATCACCGCGATCTCGGCGGTCGGCCAGGCATAGTTGATGTCGGCGCCGATATGCTTCGATGCCATGACGTCATAGGCGCCGCCATAGGCTTTTCGCGTGATCAGCGTGACCATCGGCACGGTGGCCTGGCTGTAGGCGAAGAGCAGCTTGGCGCCGTGCTTGATGACGCCGCCATATTCCTGGGCCGTGCCGGGCAGGAAGCCGGGCACGTCGACAAGCGTCAGGATCGGGATCGAAAACGCGTCGCAAAAACGCACGAAGCGCGCCGCCTTTCGCGAACTGTCGATGTCGAGGCATCCGGCCAGCACCATCGGCTGGTTGGCGACGACGCCGACGCTCTGGCCTTCGATGCGCATGAAGCCGGTGATGATGTTCCTGGCGAAGGCTTCCTGGATCTCGAAGAAATCGCCCTCGTCGGCGATCGCCAGGATCAGTTCCTTCATGTCGTAGGGCTTGGCCGCGCTGTCGGGGATCAGCGTGTCGAGGCGCATCTCCAGCCGGCTGGGATCGTCGTGGAACGGCCGGACCGGCGGCTTCTCGCGGTTGTTGAGCGGCAGGAAGTCGAACAGCAGGCGAACCTGCTCGAGTGCTTCGATGTCGTTTTCATAGGCGCCGTCGGCGACCGACGACTTCGAGGTGTGGGTGCGCGCGCCGCCAAGCTCTTCGGCGGTGACGATCTCGTTGGTGACGGTCTTCACCACGTCGGGGCCGGTGACGAACATGTAGGAGCTGTCGCGCACCATGAAGATGAAGTCGGTCATCGCAGGCGAATAGACGGCACCACCGGCGCAGGGGCCCATGATGACGGAGATCTGCGGCACCACCCCCGAAGCGTCGACGTTGCGCTTGAACACGTCGGCATAGCCGGCGAGCGAGGCGACGCCTTCCTGGATACGGGCGCCGCCGGAGTCGTTCAGGCCGATGACGGGTGCGCCGTTGCGCATCGCCATGTCCATGATCTTGCAGATCTTCTGGGCGTGCGTTTCCGACAGCGAGCCGCCGAGCACGGTGAAGTCCTGGGAGAAGACATAGACCTGGCGGCCGTTAATGGTGCCCCAACCGGTGACGACGCCGTCGCCCGCCACCTTCTGCTCGGCCATGCCGAACTCGGTGGTGCGGTGGGTGACATACATGTCGAACTCTTCGAAGGAACCTTCGTCGAGCAGGACGTCGATGCGTTCGCGCGCCGTCAGCTTGCCCTTGGCATGCTGGGCGTCGATGCGCTTTTGGCCACCGCCGATGCGGGCCTCGGCGCGGCGGGCTTCCAATTGTTCGAGAACGGCGCGCATCAGTTCATGCCCTTGTGAGAAAGCCAGTTCCAGGCGGCGGGAAAGGCAATTGCGGCAAGCACGGCCTTGGCGATGTCGCCCGGAATGAACGGGTAGAGGCCGAACGCCAGCACCTGGTCGAAGCCGACCAGCGAACCGAGCCACAGCAGGCCGGGAATGTAGATGACGGCGGCGGCCAGCAGGGCTGCCAGCATCGCCGAGAAAACGTTACGGTCCCAGCCGCGCCCAGCGAGCCAGCCGGCCAGCGGCACGGCCAGCAGATAGCCCGCGAGATAACCACCGGTCGGGCCGGCCATGTACGCAAGGCCGATGCCGCGCTCCGGCGTGCCGGAAAAGACCGGCAGGCCGAGCGCGCCCTGCGCCAGGTACAGCGCCAATGCAGCCAGGCCGCGAACCGGACCCAGCGCCAGGCCGAGGCCGATGACGACGAAGGTCTGCATGGTCATCGGGACGGGATAGAATGGCACCTGGACCTTTGCCGACAGCGTCAGCAGCAGGGAGCCTGCAACGACGGCGACGACATCCAATGGAGTGATGCGGCTGGCCTGCCTGCTGGCGACGGCTTGGTAGAGCGTCATGATTTTCTCCCGCACTACGAGATTGCAAACAATGGCTCCTCGTCGCGTGCGCGGCAAGGAGCGAAGTGCGCCCATTAGACCCAGTTGGCGCGCAGGAAAACAGTTGAAAGTGTGCGAAAGCGTAATGTACATATTCAAAAAGTGTAAATTGCGAATTTGCAAATATGGTGTCGCGCAAACTCTATATCGGCCGCAAGGTGCGCGAGCTCAGGGAAACCCACAAGGCGACCCAGGCGAGCTTCGCCGAGCGCATCGGCATTTCGACCAGCTATCTCAACCAGATCGAGAACAACCAACGCCCGGTTTCGGCGTCGGTACTGCTGGCGCTTGCCGAGAAATTCCAGATCGACATTTCGGAAATTTCGCAGGGCGACGGCGATCGCCTGCTGTCGGCCTTGTCGGAGGCGCTGTCCGACCCGTTGTTCGAAAATTACGCGCCGAACCTGCAGGAGCTCAAGCTGGTGACGCAGAACGCACCGGGTTTCGCCCGCGCGCTGATTTCGGCCCACCAGGCCTATCGCCGCAACAGCGAGCAGCTTGCCAGCCTCGACGACACGCTCGGCAGGAGCGTCGGCCTGACCGAGCCGACGCCATATGAGGAAGTGCGCGACTTCTTCCACTTCGTCGACAACTACATCCACGGCATCGATGTCGCCGGCGAGCGGTTGGCCGGCGAGCTCGGCGTCGGCGAGCGCGACAGCTATGCGGCGCTGGCCGAGCACCTCGAGGCGCGCCATGGCGTGCGCATCGCCCGGGCCGACGCCAATGACGATGCGCTGCGCCGCTTCGACGCCAAGTCGGGCGTGCTGTTCCTCAACCCCTATTCGCCCGTGGCGACGCGCACCTTCCAGATTGCCTTCCAGATCGCCGAGCTTGAGATGGAGCCTGTGGTCGCGCAGGTGGCCCGTTCGGCCGAATTCCGCACCGGCGAGGCGCTGGAAATCTGTAAGATGGGGCTGCGCAACTATTTCGCCGGGGCGCTTACCCTCCCCTACCAGGCCTTCATGCGCGCGGCCGGCGAACTGCGTCACGACCTGGAGCTGATGGCGGCGCATTTCGGCGCCTCGATCGAGCAAGTGGCGCATCGCCTGAGCACCTTGCAGCGGCCCGGACACAAGGGCGTACCAATCTTCTTTGCCCGTATCGACCGCGCCGGTAACATCACCAAGCGCCACAGCGCCGCCAAGCTGCAGTTCGCGCGTTTCGGCGCCGCCTGCCCGTTGTGGAACGTACATCAGGCCTTCGAGCAGCCGGGACGCATCATCCGCCAGCTGGCCGAGACGCCCGACGGCGCGCGCTATCTGTGCATAGCCACGGAGATTTCCAAGGGCGGCGGCGGCTTCAATGCACCGCATCGCCGCTATGCCCTCGCGCTCGGCTGCGAGGTCGCATACGCCAAGGACTTCGTCTACGCCGACGGGCTTGAGTTGGGCAGCAAGACGGCGTTCGATCCAATCGGCATTTCATGCCGCATCTGCGAGCGCACGAATTGCCAGCAGCGCGCCGTGCCGCCGCTCAAGCGCCGGCTGGTCATCGACAAGGACATCCGCCACCCGCTGCCCTATCGGATCGGCTGACGTTCGGCTGCACGATTTCGTAGGTGCCGAGCTGCCCCTCACCCTTACTCTCTCCCCGTGGAGAACGGGGAGAGGGAGGCGTCAGCGTGGCGCTCTTTCACGGAAGGGCCATTTAACTCCATAGGGGATGGTTGGCGGGGCAGCTCCGTAGCGTTCCTTCTCCCCGTCATTACGGGGAGAAGGTGCCCGAAGGGCGGATGAGGGGCGGCGTAAGCCTCTCAAATACTAGCTTTTGCGCGCCAACAGCCCGCCGACCGCAAGCATCAGCCACCCAACGATCATCCCGGTGCCGCCGAGAGGCGCTGCGAACGGAAACAGGCGCTGCCCGAGATAGTCGCGTGCCAGAAGGTCGCCTGAAAACAACAGAACCGCGACCACCAGGATCACCGCGCCGACATGCAACACTCGGCTTCCGGCTACGAGCAGCGACAGGGCGATCAGAATGGGCGCATGAAACAGCAGGAAGTTGGCCGCAGTGGCGACATTGGTGCTGCCGCCATGGCTGGCAGCCGCCGACAGCGCCACGCCAGCCGCGCCAAACAGCGCCGCCGCGACAAACAGAACTCGGTCGAATTTCATTTTTTGTTCCCATTCCGACTGTTGGCAAGTACCCCCACCCCTAACCCCTCCCCACAAGGGGGAAGGGAATTCCGGCGACCGTCCCTGCTTCCCTGTCGGTCAAGTCCGGGCGAGGAAAGGAAGCGGCTCGTAGCTATCGTCCCCCTCGCCCTTGTGGGGAGGGGTCAGGTGTGGGGGTATCCTTCGCCATCATACCCGGGAGAGTCGTCAAGCCGCGCGCCAAATTTCCATGCGTTGCCGCGCCGATTGCCGCAGCCCTGCCGCTTTTTCTGTGGAGCCTGAGACGGCGCGGGAAAATGCCCGTTTGGCGTTCCGGCCATCCGTCACTATGTTCGCGCACCGTTCAACAGGCACCAGGATTCCATGGCTGGCGACAACAGGAAAATCGCTGCGATCATCGCAGCCGAGATCAACGCGAAGCCGGAGCAGGTCGTGGCGGCGGTCGGGCTGCTCGACGAGGGCGCGACGGTGCCGTTCGTCGCGCGCTACCGCAAGGAGGTCACCGGCGGTCTCGACGACACCCAGTTGCGCGATCTCTCCGAGCGCCTTGTCTATCTGCGCGAGCTCGAAGCACGCCGCGCGGCAATCGTCGAATCGATCTCCAGCCAGGGCAAGCTGACCGACGATCTGGCGGTTCGTATCGCTACCGTAACGACCAAGGCCGAGCTTGAGGACATCTATCTGCCCTACAAGCCCAAGCGCCGCACCAAGGCGGAGATTGCCCGCGAGCGCGGCCTCGGCCCGCTCGCCGAAGCCATCCTCGCCGACCGATCGAAGGTGCCGGCCGAACTGGCGGTTGCCTATGTCGCCGGCGAGGTGGCCGACGTGAAGGCAGCGCTCGAAGGCGCGCGCGACATCGTCGCCGAAGGCATTTCTGAAAACGCCGAGCTTCTGGGCCGCCTGCGCACCCACATGAAGGAGCGCGCGGTGATGCGGGCCCGCGTCGTCGATGGCAAGCAGGAGACCGGGGCAAAATTCTCCGACTATTTCGACCATTCCGAGCGCTGGGCCAATGTGCCCAGCCACCGCGCACTCGCCATGCTGCGCGGCCGCAACGAGGATGTGCTGTCGCTCGATCTCGAGATCGACGCCGACGACACCTCGCCGGTCAAGCCGGTCGAGCGGATGATCGCTGCCGCCTACCAGATCGGCGCGACGCTTCCGGGCGACCAGTGGCTGATGACGGTCGCCGGCTGGACCTGGCGGGTGAAGCTGTCGCTGTCCTTGTCGCTTGACCTGATGCGTGACCTGCGCGAGGCCGCCGAGGAAGAGGCGATCCGCGTCTTCTCGCGCAATCTCAAGGACCTGCTGCTCGCCGCTCCCGCCGGTTCGCGCGCCACCATGGGGCTTGATCCGGGCATCCGCACAGGCGTCAAGGTCGCGGTCATCGACGCCACCGGCAAGGTGCTCGACACCACCACCGTCTACCCGTTCCCGCCGAAGAACGACGTGCGCGGCACCCAGGCCGAGCTTGCCCAGCTGATCCTTCGCCACAAGGTCGAGCTGATCGCCATCGGCAACGGCACTGGCAGCCGCGAGACCGAGCGCCTGGTCGCTGACATGCTGACGGACATGCCCGCGCCAAAGCCAACCAAGGTCATCGTCAGCGAGGCCGGCGCGTCGGTCTATTCGGCGTCGGCCACGGCTGCCGCCGAATTCCCAAATCTCGATGTGTCGCTGCGTGGCGCGGTGTCGATCGCGCGCCGCCTGCAGGATCCGCTCGCCGAACTGGTCAAGATCGAGCCCAAGTCGATCGGCGTCGGCCAGTACCAGCACGACGTCGACCAGTATCGGCTTGGCCGCTCGCTCGAAGCCGTGGTCGAAGACGCGGTGAACGCCGTCGGCGTCGACCTCAACACGGCGTCCGCTCCCCTTCTCGCCCGCGTCTCGGGCCTCGGGCCGTCGCTTGCCGAGTCGATCGTTGCCTATCGCGACGCCTCAGGTGCCTTTGCCACGCGCCGCGACCTGCTTGCCGTGCCCAGGCTCGGTCAGCGCGCCTTCGAGCAGTGCGCCGGCTTCCTGCGCATCCGCGACGGCAAGGAGCCGCTCGATGCCTCTTCGGTCCACCCCGAGGCCTATGGCGTCGCCAAGAAGATCGTCGCGTCCTGCGGGCGCGACCTGCGCCAGCTGATGGGCGACAGTGCTGCCCTCAAGGCCATCGACCCCCGCGCCTTCGTCGATGAGCGTTTCGGCCTGCCGACGGTGCGCGACATCATCGCCGAGCTGGAAAAGCCGGGACGCGATCCGCGCCCGGGCTTCAAGACGGCGACCTTCGCCGACGGCGTCGACGACATCAAGGACCTGAAGCCGGGCATGTTGCTTGAAGGCACCGTCACCAACGTTGCCGCCTTCGGCGCCTTCGTCGACATCGGCGTGCACCAGGACGGACTCGTCCACGTCTCGCAGCTCGCCGACAAGTTCGTGAAGGATCCGCACGAAGTCGTGAAGGCCGGCGACGTGGTCAAGGTCCGCGTCGTTGAGGTCGACATCCCGCGCAAGCGCATCGGGCTGACCATGCGCAAGGACGGCGGCGAGGCAGCACCCCGCTCGGCAGCCCCCGCCAAGGGCCGCGACATGAAGTTCAGCGCCTCGCCCAAGCCGCAGCAGAGCAAGCCAGAGCAGCAAGGCGCGTTTGGGGCCGCCCTGCTCGAGGCGATGAAGCGGAAGTAGCTGGCAGGACGACGGTGGTTTGTTGGGCCAAGTCTCTGTCGTCGACGAGGCGCGACGTGGATGCCCCCTCTCCCCGTCCTTCACGGGGAGAGGGTAAGGGTGAGGGGCAATCTTGCAGCGTTTGCGCTGCCCCTCATCTGCCTGCCGGCATCTTCTCCCCGTGAAGGACGGGGAGAAGAAGGCTGTCCGCGACGTCGTGCCCCTTTCTGCGGAGATGTGAGCGTCGATCTGAACCTGCCCCCTGCTCACCCAGCGGCATCATCGCCCTTGCCCGCTTGGCCGTTCGTGCTTAGAAAGCGCGGGAAACGCGGCCTCAGCCGGCCGCTCGCGAAAGGTGCCGTGCTCAAATGTCCAAGTGGAAAGACGTCAAGAAGGTCGTGCTCGCCTATTCCGGCGGTCTCGACACCTCCATCATCCTGAAGTGGCTGCAGACCGAGCTCAATGCGGAGGTCGTCACCTTCACCGCCGATCTCGGCCAGGGCGAGGAACTCGAGCCGGCGCGCAAGAAGGCCGAGATGCTCGGCATCAAGGAAATCTTCATCGAGGACGTGCGCGAGGAGTTCGTCCGCGACTTCGTGTTCCCGATGTTCCGCGCCAATGCCGTCTATGAAGGCGTCTATCTTCTGGGCACCTCGATCGCCCGCCCGCTGATCTCCAAGCATCTCGTCGACATCGCCCGCAAGACCGGCGCCGACGCGATTGCCCACGGCGCCACCGGCAAGGGCAATGACCAGGTCCGTTTTGAGCTGTCGGCATATGCGCTGAACCCCGACATCAAGATCATCGCGCCGTGGCGCGACTGGTCGTTCAAGAGCCGCACCGACCTGCTCGACTTCGCCGAAAAGCACCAGATCCCGGTCGCCAAGGACAAGAAGGGCGAGGCCCCTTTCTCCGTCGACGCCAACCTGCTGCACTCGTCCTCCGAGGGCAAGGTGCTGGAAGATCCGGCTGTCGAGGCGCCTGAATACGTCCACATGCGCACCATTTCGCCAGAGGCAGCACCGGACAAGGCGACGGTTATCAAGATCGGCTTCGAACAGGGCGACGCCGTGTCGATCAACGGCGAGCGCCTGTCACCCGCCACGCTGCTCGCCAAGCTCAACGACTATGGCCGCGACAACGGCATCGGCCGTCTCGACCTGGTCGAAAACCGCTTCGTCGGCATGAAGAGCCGCGGTGTCTACGAGACGCCGGGTGGTACGATCCTGCTCACCGCGCATCGCGCCATCGAATCGATCACGCTCGACCGTGGTGCCGCGCACCTCAAGGACGAGCTGATGCCGCGCTACGCCGAGCTGATCTATTACGGCTTCTGGTTCTCGCCGGAGCGCCAGATGCTGCAGGCGGCGATCGATCTCAGCCAGAAGGACGTCGAAGGCGAAGTCACCCTCAAGCTCTACAAGGGCAACGTCATGGTCATCGGGCGCGAGTCGGCGAAGTCGCTCTATTCCGACAAGCTGGTCACCTTCGAGGACGACCAGGGCGCCTACGACCAGAAGGACGCCGCCGGCTTCATCAAGCTCAATGCCCTGCGCCTGCGCACGCTGGCTGCGCGCAATAGGTGATCTGAGGTTCCCCTCCCCCTTGTGGGGAGGGGTTAGGGGTGGGGGTGCTGCCGAACGCATCACCGGCGTCTTCAGCACCGGTGGAACTACCCCAACCCTGTATCCCTCCCCACCAGGGGGAGGGAGGCGTCAGCGTGGCGCCAATTCAATCCGGCTTGTCCGTCGGTCCTCTACGCCCCACCCCCATACATATCATCGAGATAGACGCGCTTGGCCGCATCGTCGCGGGCTGACGAGAGGTAGCGGCTGAAGGCCAGCCTCTCGTGGTTGACCGCCGCGAGCTCCCAGACGCAGAAGGTCGCGCGATGCGGCCCGGGCAGCGCAAACAATGAGAAGTCGGACGCCTCCGCCTTTTTGGCATAAACCGTCTCCCACATTTCATTGGCGTTGCGCCACGAACTGACCAGCAGGAAATGAAAGTCGCCGCCGCAACGGTGCAGGATGACGAAGCCGAGCTCGCCCTTGAGGCTGAGGCGTCCGGTCGCCGTCTCGGCCGCCAGGAAGCGCTGCGCCATCGCGCTGGTTTCACGTGTCACCGGCGTCGCTTCTTCTGATATGTCGTACCATTTGAGCAAGCCGCCGCCGGCAGTGACCGGCAACCCCGGCGTCACGGTCTTGGGATAGTGAACATAGCCTTCGATAGTGCCGAATCCCGAGAGATTGGCGGGCAGTCCGCTCAAGCGGTTCATAATTCGATCCTCGTCCGCATCAAAAAAGCCCGGCGTCGCCGCCGGGCTTCCATTTTGCGTCCGAGGCACCGGCTTTGCCAGTATGCCCCTGATATCTCCTGACAGGGTTGTGTCAGGTTGCCAGGGGTCAGTTGCCGTCGATCTCGGCGCCGATGATGGCGATCGCCTGCTGGTAGACGCTGGCTGCGTTCCAACCCTGCAGCGCGCCGAAATTGGCCTGGCCGGGCTGGTAGCCGCCGCCGGAGCTCCAGCCATGGCCGCGCAGGAAGTTGGCGGTGGAAGCCAGTGCGTCGGCCTTCGACCGGACCATGTCGATCTTGCCGTTGCCATCGCCGTCGGCGCCGTATTTCAGCACGTTGACCGGCAGGAACTGGGTCTGGCCGATTTCGCCATGCGCCGCGCCGATCGCGTTGGGGCTCAACGTGCCGCTCTGGATGAGCTTGAGCGCGGCATAGAGCTGGTCGGTGAAGTATTCCGAACGGCGGCAGTCATAAGCGAGCGTGGCGACAGCCGAGAGCGTGTGCTGGTTGCCGAGGAAGCCGCCGAAGCCTGTTTCCATGCCCCAGATGGCGATCAGCGGTCCTGCCGGCACACCGTAGCGGGCCTCGATGCTCTGGAACAGCGCCGCGTTTTGCTTCTTGATGGTCTTGCCCTTGGAGGCGATGGTCTTGCCGCCACGCTTGGCCATGAACTGGTCGAGCGAGAGCTTGAAGCTCTTCTGGTTACGGTCGGCCGAAATCGTCTTGGTTGCATATTTCGTGTCGGCCAGGGCGCTGAGCGCGTTACCCTTGATGCCGTTGGCTTTTGCTTCCTGCGCGAAATCAGCCTTCCATGCCTCGAAGCCGCTTGCGTTGTTGCCGCATTGCGCGGCGTAGGCGCCGCTTGCAGTCGCCGCCAGCACTGCGGAGGCCGCAGCAAAAATCTTCACCTTGGCAAGAATTGCCATGCCCGTTCTCCTGATGCCTGAATCAATGCCCTTGGGAGGGATGTTGCCAGCCGAACGCTCTCTTGTCATCGTTAAGAAGGCGTATACGTCCCCACTGTCCTGCAATGGCTGGTGGCAAAAATCTCGCATACGATCAAGCGGTGAATATGGCGAGAGTGCGGAAAACCGATGGAAAATGCCGATGTTGTGATCGCAGGCGTCGGTTCCGCAGGTCGAGCGGCGGCGAAAGCGGCACGAGGCGCCCGCCGCAACCTGAAGGTTGTGAACGGGGTGTTTTCGATCAGCCCTGCCAGCGCTTGGCCGGGATCGATTGCGACGCGGTTTGTGTGAAGTGACATGCGAGCCGACCGCATCGTCACACATGGTGGGAAAACACCTTGTAAGCATCCATATTTCGCCCCCCGGCGAGACAGCAAGCTCGTCGACAAGTATTAACAGTGCCTGACTAACTGAAATCCGCCATCCGATCTGGCTCCCCCGCATCAATCGGATTGTGTCAATGGTAGGCAGCCTATGCGTATTGCTTTGGTCGTGAGCGGCCCCATTCCCTGCAAGGGTTATGGTGGCAGTCAAAGGCAGGTCGAATGGCTCGCCGCTGAGCTCACTCGGCTCGGCCACCAGGTTGTGGTGATTGCGGGGCGGGTGACCGGGCCGGCAGCGTTCGAGGTGCGGCAGGCGTCCACAGGCGAAGAGTATCGCGAAGCGATCCCGGCCGATGCCCAGTTCGTTCATTTCCACGGACCGTATTTCGACGTGTCCGTTCCGTCGCTCTTCACCAGTCATGGACCAGGCCCGGTCGTTCCCGTGACCGTGCATAACTGGAGTTTCGTCAGCGCCAGCCATGCGCGCAACCGCGGGCGACAATCTTTCGTCTACAACGGGTTTCCCGTCGATGCGTACCGGCTATCCGCGACCAAGAGCCAGCGCCTCGTGTTCCTGGCTGGGATCGCCCGGGCGATCAAGAACCTCAATCGCGCCGTGGACCTGGCGCGGAAGTACGATTTCGAACTGGATATCGCCGGTGGCGCGCGCTGGAAGCTGCTGACCCGGAGCAAGGCTCGAAAACAGCTTGTCTTCTTCAAGAGCCTAGCCCCGCGCTTTCATTTTCACGGCGTCGTCGATGGCGAGAAGAAGCTTGCGCTGCTCGGCGAGGCGTTGGCATTTCTCAACCCCATCGATGGACCGGAAGCTTTCGGCATGGCGCCCGTGGAGGCGATGCTGTGCGGAACGCCGGCGCTTGCCACGCCGTGCGGCGCGATGCCTGAAATCATCGATGCCGAGACAGGCCGGCTCTTCGTCACCGACGACGAGTTCGCCCGTGCCCTTGAGGAGGCCGCTTCGCTGTCGCCCGCCCGCTGCCGCGAGGTTGCGGCCGAGCGTTTCAACATCCAGAAGACCGCGCGGGGCTACCTTGAGCTCTATGCCCGGATTCTGGACGGTGAACAGCTGCCGTGACCGGAGACCGTCACGAAAGCTTGACTCGCGGGCCTTTTTCCTGTCTACAGCGCTCGAAATTCCGCGAAGAGTTCCACTCCGAGCGGCCGACCGGGACGCCCTAGCGGCTACAAACGATCCCGGAGGCCAACACCCGGCAGCGCAGTGCGCCCCCGGGTGCTTTTTGGTTTGGTTCGCGCACGCAAAGGCATTACCTCTCGGTTCGACACCGGTTGGCTGAGAGAAGGGAAGTCGAATGTTTGAATCGCTGCAAGAGCGGCTAGGATCGATCCTGAACGGCCTGACCGGCCGTGGCGCACTGTCGGAGGCAGATGTCTCGGCAGCCCTGCGCGAGGTTCGCCGTGCCCTGCTCGAAGCCGACGTTGCACTGGAAGTGGTGCGTTCGTTCACCGACAAGGTGCGCGAGAAGGCCGTCGGTGCCGCGGTCCTGAAGTCGATCAAGCCCGGGCAGATGGTGGTCAAGATCGTCCATGACGAGCTTGTCGAGATGCTCGGCTCCGAAGGCGTCGCGATCGATCTCAATGCGCCGGCACCGGTCGTCATCATGATGGTCGGCCTGCAGGGCTCGGGCAAGACCACGACTTCGGCCAAGATCGCCAAGCGCCTCACCGAGCGCCAGGGCAAGAAGGTCCTGATGGCCTCGCTCGACACGCGCCGTCCGGCCGCGCAAGAGCAGCTGCGCCAGCTCGGCGAGCAGACCAAGGTCGCGACCCTTCCCGTTATCGCCGGGCAGTCGCCGGTCGACATCGCCAAGCGCGCCGTCCAGGCAGCCAAGCTCGGCGGCCATGACATCGTCATCCTCGACACCGCCGGCCGTACCCATATCGACGAGCCGCTGATGGTCGAGATGGCCGACATCCGCAAGGTGTCGGACCCGCACGAAATCCTGCTCGTTGCCGATTCGCTGACCGGCCAGGACGCCGTCAACCTTGCCAAGAATTTCGACGACCGCGTCGGCATTACCGGCCTGGTGCTCACCCGCATGGACGGCGACGGCCGCGGCGGTGCGGCACTTTCCATGCGCGCCGTCACCGGCAAGCCGATCAAGCTGATCGGCGTCGGCGAAAAGATGGATGCGCTGGAGGAGTTTTATCCCAAGCGCATCGCCGACCGCATCCTCGGCATGGGCGACATCGTTTCGCTGGTCGAGAAGGCCGCCGAAAACATCGACGCGGAAAAGGCCGCGGCGATGGCCAAGAAGATGCAGTCGGGCAAGTTCGACCTGAACGATCTCGCTGACCAGCTTGGCCAGATGCAGAAGATGGGCGGCATGGGCGGCATCATGGGCATGATGCCGGGCATGGGCAAGATGAAGGACCAGATGGCCGCGGCCGGCCTTGACGACAAGATGTTCGGGCGCCAGCTCGCCATCATCTCGTCGATGACCAAGGCCGAGCGCGCCAATCCCGACGTCTTGAAGCATTCGCGCAAGAAGCGCATCGCCGCCGGCTCCGGCACCGACGCTGCCGAGATCAACAAGCTGCTCAAGATGCACCGCCAGATGGCCGACATGATGAAAGCCATGGGCGGCAAGGGCAAAGGCGGTGGCCTGATGCGCGGCATGATGGGCGGCCTTGCCCAGAAGATGGGCCTCGGCGGCATGGGTGGAATGGGCGGCATGCCCGATCTCTCCAAGATGGATCCCAAGCAGCTCGAAGCATTGCAGAAGCAGGCCGAAGCTGCCGGTCTCGGTGGCGGCCTCAAGGGCCTTCCCGGCGGCATGCCCGGTCTTGGTGGTGGCGGATTGCCCGGCCTGCCCGGCGGCATGAAGCTTCCCGGTCTCGGCGGTAGCCTGCCTGGCCTTGGCAAGAAGAAGTGAGGAGCGCGCGATGACCGAGATCACCCCTCAAGCGCAGCTCAAGGAATTGCGCGCATCGATCGACAACATCGATGCGGCGCTGATCCACATGCTGGCCGAGCGTTTCCGCTGCACCCAGGCGGTGGGCGTTCTCAAGGCGACCCATGGCTTGCCGCCGGCCGATCCGGCGCGCGAACAGACCCAGATCGCGCGTCTCAGGCGCCTGGCCGACGACGCCCATCTCGACCCCGATTTCGCGGAGAAGTTCTTGAACTTCATCATCCGCGAGGTGATCAGGCACCACGAAATGCTGGCCGCCGAGCGAAATGGCGGCTCAGACAGGACTACCTCCGCCTGATGGCGGAATAAGCAGACCATACCAAACCCAAGACAGAACTATTCAGGAGTAAGACAATGTCCCTTAAGATCCGCCTGGCCCGCGCCGGCTCCAAGAAGCGCCCCTACTACCACGTCGTCATCGCCGACGCCCGCAGCCCGCGCGACGGCCGATTCATCGAGGCAATCGGCGCCTGGAACCCGCTGCTGCCCAAGGACGGCGACCGCATCAAGCTCGACGTTGACCGCGCCAAGCATTGGCTGTCGCACGGCGCGACGCCGACCGACCGCGTCGCTCGTTTTCTCGACGAAGCCGGCGTTGTGAAGCGCGAAACCCGTTCGAACCCGACCAAGGGCGAGCCGGGCAAGAAGGCCCAGGAGCGTCTTGCAGCCCTGAAGAAGGCACAGGACGACGCCGCTGCGGCCATCGCGGCTGCCGCTGCTGCTCCGGCCGAGGCTTCGGCAGAGTAATCTTTCGCCATCTGGCGATTTGCGGAACGGCGGGTCGAAAGGCCCGCCGTTTTTGCTTTTTTGGCACTCTTTCGACGGCAACAGAGGCGAACGGCCTCGCTGCGACGAGATTCAGTCGCGACGATGGGCTTCTGGAAAGGGCACTGAGATAGCCAACCGACTGTGCCCTAGGAATAGAAGTAGTTTTCGGCCGCCAGCATCGGTGGTGGGGTTTCGCCGAGTGCCTCGAACACCGAGATCTCGCAGACGCGGCACAGGCCGTCCAGCGCCAGATCGTTGGCCTCCATTCCGAAGGGGTCCTCAAGCTCCTCGGACAGCGCGTCGAGCCCGAAGAAGGTGTAGGCGATAAGCGCCGTGAACAAGGGTGTCGCCCATCCGGCGGAAGCGGCCAGTCCGAAGGGCAGAAGCAGGCAAAATATGTAGGCCGTGCGCTGCAAGAGAAGCGTATAGGCGAAGGGCAGGGGGGTGCCCATGATGCGTTCACAGCCGGCCTGAAGCGCTGAAATCGCCGACAGGCGCTCGTCGAGGATGCGGAAATCCATAGCTTCCAGCGTGCCCGTGCGCTTGAGAGCCCCGATCCTGGCGCCGATGCGACGCATGACGGCATCCGGCCGGTTGGTCGCCGCGAAAACGTCGTCCACCGCATCGCCGATAAACGGGCGCGCCGCCTCGCGGGTGTCGATACGGCGCAGTTCGCCGCGCAGGAAATGGCAAAAGGCCAGCGAATCCATCAAAAGCGGCCTGAGTTCGCCTTTGTCGGCGATCATCGCCGTGGCGGCGCGGGACAGGTTCCTGATCTCGAAGACGAGTTGGCCCCACAGCTTGCGTGCCTCCCACCAACGGTCATAGGCGGCATTGTTGCGGAAACCGAGATAGACCGAAAGGGCAACACCAAGCAGCGCGAAGGGAGCGACGCCGGCATTGCCGAGGTCGAGATTGAGCAGCCTGATCGCGGCGACCACGGCCGCGCCATAAAGCGCGAAGCCGAAGATCTGCGGCAGGATGCGCGGAACCACCGAACCGCGCATGACGAAGAACAGTTTTAGCAGGCCGGTGCGGGGGCGAACGATCATCTGGCCTGATACCTTATTCGACCATGGAGAGATCGGCATTGTGTGCCTAAGGGGACCGGAGTGTCACCCTCCAATCGCGACGTCGCGCACGATTTCGTCGAATTATTTCAGGCGTTTGCCGTTGCCGCGCTGATCGGCCGACGGAACCCATCTTGCCAGATGAGAGATGCCTCACCCAGCCGGGCAAGCAGGGCCGAAATGGCCCGGCCGGGCATAGAGGATATCCGGAGGAAGGCCTTCTTCATTGGCGGAGCCGTTGCCGAAGGCTTCAGCGACGAAGCCATGGCGTTCGTAGAGGCGGCGCGCGCCGGCATTGGCCCCGAAGCAGAAAAGTTTCACGTGAGTCATTCCTGTCGTCACGTGGCGCAAGAGCCGGGTGCCGATGCCGCGACCGGTCCAGGCCGGATCAAGATAGAGTTGCGTGAGCCAGTCGCCATCGACGGCGGCGAAGCCGGCGACTGTGCCTTGGAGCGTTGCGACTGTGACTTGCTGCCCGGTGAACAGGCTGCCCCTGACGAAGCGCAGTCTTCGTCAGGGGTATGCAGCTGGGGCATCCAGTCGAAGGCGGCGAGCGCCGCCCTCAGGATGCGAGGAGCGATGTCGTGTGCGTCGCTAGCCTCGGCCAGACGCAGCACGACATCGGGCATGGCGTCAGGCCGCCTTCTTCTTTGGCGAAATCAGGCCGCGTTCGACGAGAAGCTCGGCGATCTGGACGGCGTTGAGGGCAGCACCCTTGCGCAGATTGTCGGAGACGATCCACATCGACAGGCCGTTGTCGATGGTCTGGTCTTCGCGGATGCGCGAGATGTAGGTTGCGTCTTCGCCGGCCGAGTCGAGCGGGGTGGCGTAGCCGCCGTCCTCGCGCTTGTCGATGACCAGGCAGCCCGGGGCCTCGCGCAGGATGTCGCGCGCTTCGTCGGCGGTGATCGGCTTGTCGAACTCGATGTTGACGGCTTCCGAGTGGCCGATGAACACCGGCACGCGCACGCAGGTGGCGGTCAGCTTGATCTTGGGATCGAGCATCTTCTTGGTCTCGGCGACCATCTTCCACTCTTCCTTGGTCGAGCCGTCGTCCATGAAGACGTCGATGTGGGGAATGACGTTGAAGGCGATGCGCTTGGTGAACTTCTTGGCTTCGACCGGGTCGGCGACGAAGACGGCGCGGGTCTGGGTGAACAGCTCGTCCATGCCTTCCTTGCCGGCGCCGGAAACGGACTGGTAGGTGGAAACGACGATGCGCTTGATGGTGGCGGCGTCATGCAGCGGCTTGAGCGCCACGACCAGCTGGGCGGTCGAGCAATTCGGGTTGGCGATGATGTTCTTCTTGGAGAAGCCGGAAATCGCGTCGGGGTTCACTTCCGGAACGATCAGCGGCACGTCCTGGTCGTAGCGGAAGGCCGACGAGTTATCGATGACGACGCAGCCCTGCTTGCCGATCTTGGGCGACCACTCCTTGGAGATGTTGCCGCCGGCCGACATGATGCAGATGTCGGTGTCGGAGAAGTCGTAGGTGTCGAGAACCTTGACCTTCAGCGTCTTGTCGCCGAACGACACTTCGGTGCCGAGCGAACGGCGCGAGGCCAGGGCGACGATCTCATCGACCGGAAAGCCGCGTTCCTCGAGGATGTTGAGCATTTCCCGGCCGACATTGCCCGTAGCGCCGACGACTGCAACCTTGAAACCCATATCGAAAATCTCCTGTCCCTCTCCGCTCTTTTCCTGGAGAAAACCCGCTGGCCAGCGCGGGCTTCATCCCCCGGGCCAGACCCGGGAGAGGGTGAGCAGGCCAAGGGAAATCACACCGTTTTGGTGGTGGTGGTTTTGGCCATGGTTTTGGTCGAAAGCAGGGACGCGGCTCCGCGCCCGGCACGATGGTTGGCATCGTGACCGGGGAAATCGAATGCGAAAAGCGCCATCAAGAGGCCGCGCATCGGAGGGTTCCCTGTTCGAGGCCGCTTTTACGCGCTTTGCGTTAGGAGTCAATCGGGCGGCGGCCTACTTCTCCTTCAGCCTGATGCGTGGAAAGCGTAGCGGCGGCCATTGTTCCGAAGCGGGCAGCGGCTGGGCCAGCAGCGTGGTCAGTTCGGCCGGCAGGCTGACCAGCGGCTGCTTGGTCGCCACGCCATCAGCGATGGAGACCACGCTGTCGTAGAACTCGGCACCGGTCGCCGATTTCGGCGGCGTCGCCTCGTGCATCACACTGATGACGGTCACGCCGAGGCAATTGTCCTTGATCGCCTGGTGGAAGGCGATTTTCGCTTCCGGATCGAGCGCGGCGGTTGCTTCGTCGAGGAACAGCAGTCCGGGCTGCAGCAGCAGGATGCGGGCGACCACCAGCTTCTGCTTCTGGCCGCCCGACAGCACCTGATCCCAGCACTTGCCTTCACGCATCTCGTCGTCCAGGTTTTCGATAAAGTCGCCGAGCCCGGCCTTGTGCAGCGCGACAGCGACTTTCGCTTCGGAATGGTCGCTGGCGGCGCCCGGCAGGCAGACCAGCTGCTTGAGGGAAACCTGCGGCAGCTTGACGTCCTGGGTGGCGTAGAAGCTCCTGACGCCCTCGGGGAAGACGATGCTGCCGCGGCCATATGGCCACAGGCCGTTGATCGCCTTGACCAGCGAGGTCTTGCCGCAGCCGGACTCGCCGCGCATGAAGGTCCATTCGCCGCGCTTGAAGCGCAGGTTGGCGACCGTCAGGAACGGCGCTGCGTCACTGCCGCGGTGCATCAATTCGAGATTGCGGATGCTGAGCCCGAAGACCGCGTTCTGGTTGGCGAAGTTGAATTCGGACTTGCCGGTCAGGGCATAGAACTCCTGCGGGTGCCGGACGTTCTCGATCGCTTCGGCAAGGTCAGTCACGCGCCGGCTGTTGGCCTTCAGCGTGGCGATGGCCGGCATCACCTGGATGAACCAGGAGCATTGTCCGATCAGGGAGTTCACCAGCTCGGCGCCGGTGATATAGCCTTTCAGGTTGATCTGGCCGTGAATGTAGGGAATGAGCCCCGGCCCGTATGCGACGATGCGGGCGGCGACGAAATTGTAGATCAACTCGAACGACATGTAGCCGGCATTGACGGTGTTGAGGCGCGCCCAGGTCTTGTCGATGTCGACATAGAGCCGGTCGTGCATCGCCTGCTGCACGCCCTCGCCACGCGAGGCTGCGACATGGAAGCTGCGGCGCAGGAAGGTCGTCAGCTCGCCGCGGTAGCTACCCTCGGCCTGCTGCATGCGCACGCTGAGCCGCTCCATCAGCCCGCCGAGCTTCATGGCGATGTAGGTGTTGACCGGGACGTAGGCTGCCACCGCCAGCATGGCCAGCACGAAGCTGCCGTAATTGCCGAGGAATTCGAGGCCGCGCACCGACGCCGAGGTCTCGAGCAGCTTGCGGCCGACGAAATAGAGCGAGGTGGTGACGCTCATCACGCCCATCGCCAGGCCGATGGCACCGCCGGTCATGCCCTTGATCGAGTCCTGGACGCGCTGGTCGATGTTGTCTGGCGGGGGGACGGCGTTGCCCAGGGCGTCCATGCCGCCGGTCTGGACGTGGAAATGAGTGTGGTTGGCGTCGAGAAGGGCTGCGTTGAAGCGGCCGTTGAGCCAGCCGCGCCACTTGCGGTGCAAGGTGGTCGAGAACAGATGCCTTATCCCGGTCAGGCCGGCATCCTTGAGCAGCACGAGAAGAAGCAGAGTGCCTGCGCTGGCAAGCAGCGACGCCAGCGGCGTCAGGTTGGTCGGATCGTGGAAGAAGGCAATTGCGTTGACCAGTTCGCCCGAGGCTTCGGCCATCCACACGCTGGCCTTGCTGGAAAGTGCGGTCAGGAGGGCGATCACCAGCGTCAGCCCCCAGGCTTCCTTCCAGCGATCCGAGAACCAGTAGGCCCGCATCAGGCCCCAGAAGCCGCGCATCGCAGAAACAGGCGTCGGGGGTGGCGGCCTTGCGGCGCCGCGACGCCATCTTCTCACCGATGGATCTCGAGGTCTGTCGACCCGAATCACAGTCCCTTACCCCATGCCCTTTGCCTATCGAAAGGGTAACATGAGTTGAGCATTTCACAGTCAATATATGGTTACCGGCTAATCAACGCGCCGCGAGCGTTGCGTGAGGGCAACGCTGTCCAACGCGCTCCGATGATCGTCCCGACGACACCGGAGCTTGCGGCACGCGGCAAGTTGGAACACTGTCTGGCTCGCGATCCACGGGGGCGACAGATGCGCGGGGAAGTGCTGCACTACGATCAGGCTCAAGGTTTCGGCTTCATCGCCGGGGTCGACGGCAACCGCTACACCTTCGCCCGCGAGGACCTCAGGGGCACGGCGATACCCGGCAAGGGGACCCAGATCGAGTTTCAGCCGAGCGGCAGCCAGGCACGCGACGTGTTTGCGATCCATGCACCAGTCGGCGCGCCGCAAAAGGCTGCGGCGCCTGCGTCGGTGCCCCAGTTCGGCCGCCGGGGTTCCGACCAGGAAACGCCCGCCTTCAGCGGAGTGGCAGCGGCAACCGAGCCAGCCTCGACCGGGCTGTGGTCGTACTTCTGGCGTGCCATCACCACCAACTATGCAAGCTTCCGGGCCCGCGCCCGGCGCAAGGAATATTGGGGCTACTACCTGTTCTGGGCGATCTCGGCCGTCGCGCTGTCGGCTATCGGCTTCGGCATCGACGGCGCGCTCGGCAATCTCGACGCTGGTATGGAAGAGCCGATCGCCGGTTTCGCGTTCCCCGGCCTGTTCGTGCTGGCGACGCTTTTGCCCAGCATCGCCGTCACCATTCGCCGCATTCACGACCTTGGTTTGTCGGGATGGTTCTATCTGCTGATCCTGCTGCCTTATGTCGGCGGCCTGATCATCTTCGTCTTCACCCTGATCCCGTCGCAGAAGCACGAAAACAAATGGGGTCCGGTGCCGGTTGGGGTGAGGGTTCCTCCGCCTTACGTGCCTGCCGCCTAGAGAAATTTCACAAGCACAAAAGAAAACGGTGCCGCGTGGGCGCCGTTTTCTCACTTCATCGACCTGCTATCAGGCGAAGAACTTGGCGACGATGGCGTCGCCCATCTCAGTGGTGCCGACCTCGGTCTTGCCTTCGGACATGATGTCCTTGGTGCGCAGGCCGTCGTCGAGCACGGCGGCGATCGCAGCCTCGAGGCGGTCGGCTTCGGCCACCATGTTGAAGGAGTAGCGCAGGCACATGGCGAACGACGCGATCATGGCGATCGGGTTGGCGATGCCCTTGCCTGCGATGTCGGGCGCCGAGCCGTGCACCGGCTCGTACAGCGCCTTGCGCTTGCCGGTCAGGGCATCAGGCGCGCCGAGCGAGGCCGAAGGCAGCATGCCGAGCGAACCGGTCAGCATCGCCGCGACATCAGACAGCATGTCGCCGAACAGATTGTCGGTGACGATGACGTCGAACTGCTTGGGCCAGCGCACCAGCTGCATGCCGCCGGCGTCGGCCAGCATGTGGTCGAGCTTGACGTCGGCGTACTTGGCCTTGTGGGTGGCGGTCACCACCTCGTTCCACAGCACGCCCGACTTCATCACGTTGCGCTTTTCCATCGAGGTCACGCGGTTCTGGCGCGTGCGCGCCAGCTCGAAGGCGACGCCCGAGATGCGCTCGATCTCGAAGGTGTCGTAGACCTGAGTGTCGATGCCGCGCTTCTGGCCGTTGCCGAGGTCGATGATCTGCTTGGGCTCGCCGAAATAGACGCCGCCGGTCAGCTCGCGCACGATCAGGATGTCGAGGCCCTCGACCACTTCCTGGCGGAGCGAGGACGACGCGGCGAGTGCCGGATAGCAGATTGCGGGACGCAGGTTGGCGAACAGCTCCATGTCCTTGCGCAGGCGCAAGAGACCGGCTTCGGGACGCACCTCATAAGGCACGGCATCCCATTTCGGGCCGCCGACGGCGCCGAACAGCACGGCGTCCGCCGCCATCGCCTTGGCCATGTCGGCATCCGAGATCGCCTGGCCGTGCGCGTCATAGGCCGAGCCGCCGACGAGACCTTCCTCGGTGGTGAAGCCGCTGCCGAGCTTGTCGTTCATCGCCGCAATCAGCTTGCGGACCTCTGCCATGGCCTCTGGGCCGATGCCGTCGCCGGGCAGGAGAAGAAGATTGCGCGTCGCCATTGGAAACCTTTCCGAAAGATGCGTGAACCGCGGTCTTGCTAGCCTTGGCGGGGCGTCGGTGCAAGCAGGAAAGGGGCGGGAGAAGCTTTCTGGTGAGCGTTGCATATGCCAAATGCGATGCAGGTGACTAGGCGCTAAGGACCTCTTGGCCTAGGTAGTTTCTCAGTTTGAATTCCCGTCAGTAGCCTAACCACGGCGACCGGGCTGTGCTTGCCGCTAAGCATGTGGCAAAGTAGGCTTGAATCATGTCAAAAGACCTTAATCCTGAAAAAGCGCTGATTTGCCGAATTGTCCACAAGGACAATGTCGGACCGCTGCTGGCCGACGGCTGCCACTGTCGTGCGACAGTTGAGGGCAAGAAATATGTCGAGATCGGGAACCCAGAGCTTATTCAAAAGCGGACCGAAAGAGCGGTGCCCTCCGGACCGGGTGGCACGCTGAGTGACTACGTCCCTTTCTATTTTACCCCCTACAGCCCGATGCTCTACAATATCAAGACGGGCTATAACGGCATCAAGCAGCGTTCCATGCGGGACATAGTGATCCTTGTTTCTTCGCTGCATCACCTGACCAAACTCAAGGTTCCGTTTGTGTTCGCTGACCGGCATGCCTATCTGAGGATGGCGCAGTTCTCGGACGATTTGGCCGATCTGGATCGGATCATTTGGCCAACTCTGCAAGCGCGTGATTTCAAGCGCGACGATGTCGACAAGTTTGAAAAATATCAGGCTGAGGCGCTTGTTCATAAGCATGTTCCACTGGCTGCGCTGCTCGGCATCGTTTGCTATGACGAGAAAATGAAGGCTGAAGTCGAGGCTGAAGCCGCGAAAGCAGGCGCTACGGCAAAGGTCTTGGCAGAAAGGAGATGGTTCCTCTGATGATTAAGTTTGTCCGTGGCAACCTATTCGAAGCCGACACTGAGGCTTTGGTGAATACTGTCAACACTGTTGGCGTGATGGGGAAAGGCGTCGCCTTGATGTTCAAGGAGGCTTTTCCTGAAAACTTCAGGCTCTACGAAACTGCTTGTGCGGCGAAGCGAGTTCGGCTCGGCGAGATGTTCGTGACGGAGCGAAATGATCTCTATGGCCCGAAATGGATAGTCAACTTTCCTACTAAGGCGCACTGGCGATATCCATCAAAGATGGAATGGATAGCCGAAGGGCTAGACCATCTCAAAACCGTAGTGGAGCATAAGAAGATCAAATCTATTGCTCTCCCGCCCTTGGGTGCCGGCAACGGCGGTCTGGAATGGCCTGGGGTTCGAGAACTCATTCTTGCAAAGCTAGAACCATTAAAAGGCGTCGAAATTTTGGTGTATGAGCCAACCAGGCAATACCAAAACGTGGCAAAGCGTACAGGTGTCGAGAAATTGACTCCTGCGCGAGCATTAATAGCCGAGCTAGTCAGGCGGTATTGTATTCTTGGAATTGAGTGCTCTTTGCTTGAAGTTCAGAAGCTTGGTTATTTTGTAGAGAGGTTCGCTGCTAGGGAGGGGCTTGATGCAATGAAATTCGAATTCGGCGCCAATAAGTATGGGCCGTATTCGGACAAGATGAAGCACATGTTGAATGCATTGGATGGCAGTTACTTACATTGTGATAAGCGGTTAGGTGATGCTGGGCCGTTTGAGCCAATTCACTTTGACGATGAGAAAAAGGAACGTGTCTCAGCTTACTTCTCCACCGCTGAAGCGAAGCCGTATCGATCGGCGTTGGAGGCCACGAGTAAGCTTATCGACGGTTTTGAATCTCCATTGGGTATGGAGTTGCTTGGGACCGTTGATTGGTTGGTGCATCACGAGAAGGTTGCCCCCCAAGTGGATGAGATCAAGGCGGCTCTGCCGGAGTGGCCTGGCGGTGAAGATGCGGCTGCACGCAAATTGCGCCTGTTTGACGACCGCATCATCAGGATAGCCTTGGACACTCTAAAGGAAAATTCTTTGGCACAGGCGAGCTGATGCCGATGGGACCAAAAGGCCGGGGAGGGACCCAGCTGACGCGCGCATTATCACCGTTGAGGCAACGGATGACGGCAAAAACGCCGCCGTCAAGGAGCTTGGCGCGAAGGGTGGCAGGAAGCGCGCCGAGATTGCAAGGAAAGCGGCAGAGAGCCGGTGGAAAAAAATGAGATAACTCAGGCGTTTGCGTAGAGAACCCATTTTTCAGCTATAATTTCGTCGACTTTGTCGACTATTCCAGTTCGTGTGACAATGCGGGAATCGTAAGGCCGGCTCGTTTGGTTGGCTTGTCTTCGGTGTCGTCGATAGGCCATCGCCGGCTCGGCTGACAGAGTCATAGCCCTTATTCTCATTTCCGCTTCAGCGCGGTCACCTCGATTTCGATCTTCATTTCTTGCTTGTTGAGCTGGCAGACGATCATCGTCGCCGCCGGGCGGATGTCGCCAAACGTCTCGCCGAGGATCGGGAACACCAGGTCCACATAGCTCTGGTCGGTGATGTAGTAATGCGCGCGCACCACGTCGGCCATCTCGAAGCCGCCATCTACCAGCGCCTTTTCGATGGTCGCCAGGCAGTTGCGTGTCTGCGCTTCGACGCTGTCGGGCATCGTCATGGTGGCGTAGTCGTAGCCTGTCGTGCCCGACACGAAGCACCAGTCGCCCTGGACCACGGCGCGCGAATAGCCGGCGGTCTTCTCGAAGGGCGAGCCGGTTGAAATAAGCTTGCGCATGGCGTTCCCCTATTCAGTGGCGAGCGATTTGATCATGGCGTCCCTCAGCTCGGTGGGCCATGCGGCCAGCGCCGGCCAGGTGCCGGGATTCGCCGTATCGCCCTGCTTGGCGACGTAAAGCTTCCTGGCCTTGGCATCGATGCCGATGAAGGCATCGTTGATGCCGCACGCATGGGGCACGCAGCCGGTGGCGAAGATCAGGCCAGAGGCGGTCTTTTCCAGGCCACTCGACACCGAAAGACCAAGCGCAACGCCCTCCAGCTTGTCGCCCAGCATGGCGCTGGCCTGCCTGTAGACATCGGCGTTGTCGAACACGTCGACCGCGTAGGCGATGCGCTCTATGTCGAGGTCGGCCCAGGTCGTGCCGGGTTGCGGCACGAAGGTCAGTTCGCCGGCAACCTGCAGACCTTGAGCGGGCGACCAGACGCGCACCGGCGCCTTGGTTCCGGGCAGCAGATAGGGCACGAAATAGAGCGCATCGCCGGTGGCTGCCGCCGGCGGCGTGCCGCACTCGCCATCGCCGACCACCGCCGACTGGATTCCCGCTTCGGTCTTCCACGCCAGCACAGTCTCCGGGCCGCAGGCGTTGCCGCCGCCGCCGACGGCGAAGATCGCGACCTTGGTCCCATCCAGATCGACCGTACGCTGGTGGAAGGCGACGTAGTCGCGCGCCAGCTGCTTGCCGTCATAAGCGAGGATCTTGTCGAGTTCCGGCGTCTCGGTGATGGTGAAACTGCCGCCCTCGAAGGGAATTGTTTCGGGCGCTGCCGGCTCCTGGGCCAGGACCAGAGAGGTCGTGGCGCAAGCCAGCGCCAGAGCTGCCGGGAGGATGATCTTCTTCATGCTGAGGCTCCTCGATCGCGATGCCCTTGGAGCGTGCCGCCGCTGGCAAGGCTCCGAATCCCGAGTTGCAACAATGGCATGGCAGAATTGGCATGTCAGCCGCAGCCTGTTGTCCCAGCAAAAAACCCCGTCGCGAGGACATCGCGGCGGGGCTTTGAAACTCAGCCGAAGCTGCGTTGTGCCAACGAGGTCAGGCCCAGGGACGGGTCTCTGCAACCTTCTTTTCGTAGCTGTCGATCGAGCTGGCCTTTTCCATGGTCAGGCCGATGTCGTCGAGCCCGTTGAGCAGGCAGTGGCGCTTGAAGTCGTCGAGGTCGAACTTGACCACGCCGCCGTCAGGGCCGCGGATTTCCTTGGCTTCGAGGTCGACCGAGACGGTTGCGTTGGCGCCGCGCGAGGCGTCGTCCATCAGTTTGTCGAGGTCTGCCTGGCTGACGGTGATCGGCAGAATGCCGTTCTTGAAGCAGTTGTTGTAGAAGATGTCGGCGAACGAGGTCGAGATGACGCAGCGGATGCCGAAGTCGAGCAGCGCCCAGGGTGCATGCTCGCGCGACGAGCCGCAGCCGAAATTGTCGCCGGCAACGAGGATCTCGGCCTTGCGGTAGGCCGGCTTGTTGAGCACGAAATCGGGGTTCTCCGAACCGTCCTCGTTGTAGCGCATTTCGGCGAAAAGCCCGGTGCCAAGGCCAGTGCGCTTGATCGTCTTGAGATAATCCTTGGGGATGATCATGTCGGTGTCGACATTGACGATCGGCAGGGGCGCAGCGACGCCGGTGAGCTTGGTGAATTTTTCCATGGCTTTTTGCCCGTCTAGCGGTTGCGGGGATTTGGCTTGCCCCGCTTTACACAAGCTTGGACGGGAATCAAAGCGTTTCGACGCTGGGTCATGCTCGACGCGCCGTCGCTTCGAACGGCGCGCCGCGGGGGCTGGCTTACGGTGCCGGTGTCACGCCATAGGCGCGGGCGATGTCGTCGAGCAACAGGTTTGCGGCGATGGCGCCGCCGGCGGTGTTCCACACCGCGTCATCGACCGGGCTCGCCTTGCCGGCCTTCACCACCGGCAGGTTCTGCCACAGCGGTTCGGCCAGCCAGTCGTCGGCCTGCTTGCTCGCCGTGCCATTGCCGGTCTCGTAGACGAAGTAGAACAGCCGGTCGCCGTCGAACTCCGGAATGCGTTCCTTGGTCACGTCATCGGCGAAGCCCGGCTTGTCCTGCACCGCCGGGCGCTGGATGCCGATCTGGTCGAAGATCATGCCGGGGAAGGTGTCCTTGTAGTAGATGCGCGTCAGCCCCGGCATGAAGCGGATCAGCGACACCTTCTCCGCCTTCTTGTCGCCCAGCGCCTCGCTCAGCTTGGTTGCCTTGTCGTCGAAGGCCTTCAACTGCGCGTCGCCCTCGGCCTTCTTGCCAAGCGCGTCGGCATAGAGCGCGAAGTTCACCTTCCAGTCGCCGCGCAGGCGTTCCGACATGACGGTCGGTGCGATCGCCGAGAGCTGATCGTAGATCTTTTCCTGGCGCGTCTTGTTGCCAAGGATCAGGTCGGGCTGCAGGCCGGCGATCAGCTCGAGGTTGATGGCCGATTCCTCGCCGACAACCTCGACGCCCTCCATCTTGTCGGCGATGTGCTTGTACCATGGCGAGCCGGTCCACGAGCGCACCGCGCCGATCGGCTTGAAGCCGAGGGTGAGGACGGCTTCGGTGCCCTCATTGGTCAGCACAACGATGCGCAGCGGGTTTTCAGGCACGTCGGTCACGCCCATGGCGTGCTTTACTTCATGGGCCAGCACGGAACCGGAGGCGAAGGCGGCCAGGGCGAGGCCGAGGGCGGCTTTGACGAAGAGCTTCATGGCTAACGTTCCAAACTTGACGGGATCGTGAAGGTTTGGCAAAGGGTCAGAACAAACCCTGACTGTCAAGCTCATATTAAGGCCCGCGCGTGCCCCTCGCTTCGTCGACCACGAGCAACCGAGCGCATTGGCGCATCGGCCATCGTGCGCTGTTCTTGCTGCTCGGCGTGTCGCTGCTGGTTCTGATGTATCTCAGCCTGGCGCTCGGATACCGGCTCTACTCGCCGGCCGAGATATGGGGGGCGCTGACCGCATTCGACGGCAGTGAAACCGATGTCGTCATCCGCGACCTGCGCCTGCCGCGCGCCCTGATGGCGCCGATGGTTGGCGCTGCCCTTGGCATTGCCGGCGTGCTCGTCCAAACGCTGGCGCGCAATCGCATCGCCTCGCCGGATACGCTTGGGCTGAATGCCGGCGCGGCGTTTGCCGTGGTCATGGCGAGCGGCATCTTCGGGGTCGCCTCGCTACCCGGCCTGTCGGTCGCAGCCGCTGCCGGCGCACTGGGCACCAGCTTCATCGTCTTCGGCCTCGCCGCCGCAGCCGGCGGGATTTCGCCGCTGCGCATCGTGCTGGTTGGCGTCACCTTCGCCGGCCTGTTCGACAGCTTCGTCAACGTCGTGCTCACGGTCAACGAAACCATGCTCGACCAGTTGCTGTTCTGGCTGGCCGGATCGTTCGCCGACCGCAAGATCGAGCTCGCGCTCAATGGGCTGCCGTTCATCCTGGTCGGCGGACTGTTGGCGTTTTCGTTGGCGCGGTCGCTCGACATTCTCCAGACCGACGACTCGACCGCGCGCGGCCTTGGCGTGCCGCTCGGAGTTGTGCGCGGCCTGAGCTTCGTTTCCGTGGCGATGCTGAGCGGCGCGGCAGTGGCGATGGCCGGTCCGGTGCTGTTCGTCGGGCTCGTCGTGCCGCATGCCGCCCGCGCGCTCGTCGGGCTCGATCATCGCCAGCAGATCGGCGCGGCAGCGCTTGTCGGCGCGCTCTACGCAACGCTCGCCGACATTGTCGCGCGCTTCGTCATCTATCCGCGCGAGGCGCCGGTGGGCGCGGTCACCGCGATCGTCGGCGGCTGCCTGCTGCTCGTCCTGCTGAGGAGGCGCGCCGCATGAGTGCGCTCGCTCCGCGCCTGTCGCCGGCATTGCTCAGGCTCAACCGCCGCGCTTGGATCGCCGTCGGCGTCATTGCTGCCGTTGCGCTGGTCCTCGCGATTTGCGGCGTCGGCTTCGGGTCGACCTGGATCGATCCGCGCCGCGTCGGCGAGATCCTGTTTGGCGGTGGCTCCCGCGGCGAACGGGTGGTGGTGCTGCAGTTGCGCGCGCCGCGCGTTGCCATCGCGGTCCTTGCCGGCGGCGCAATGGCCGTGGCCGGCTATCTGCTGCAGAAGGTGACGCGCAACGAACTCGCCTCGCCCGGCGTGCTCGGCGTCATCGGCGGCGCCGGCCTCGGCGTGGTGATCTTCCTTGCGCTGTTGTCGGACGAGAGCAATTCGCTGGTCACCTCGATCGTCTGGCAGCCGGTCGCGGCGATGCTTGGCGCGTCGCTGGCGATTGCGGCAGTCTTCCTGCTGTCGGGGCAGCAAGCCTCGTCGGCGGTGCGGCTGTTGCTGTTCGGTATTGCCGTCGGTGCGGTCTGCAAGGCGGCGACGCTGATCCTGATGATCGTCGGGCCGATCTACCGCACCACGCAAGCCAGCCGCTGGCTTGCGGGGGCGGTCAACGAGATCAACTGGGGCGAAGTTCAGGTTGTCGCCGTCGGTCTTGCCATCGCCATGGTCGGGGTGTTCGCCGTGGCGCGCCGCCTGCCGCCTGCCGATCTCGACGAAGTGTCGGCGCGCGGCATCGGGCTCAACCTGCCGGTGTTCCGCATCCTCGTCTTCGCGCTCGCCTCCGCCTTGACCGCGCTTGCCGTCGCCTTTGCCGGCGGCGTCGGCTTCATCGGCCTGATGGCGCCGCATCTGGCGCGGCTGATCGTCGGACGTCCGGTGCTGCCGGGCATCGTCGCCAGCTTCCTTCTAGGCGCGATCATGCTTGTCGGCGCCGACCTTATCGTCAGGGTGCTGTTTGCACCGACGGAGGTGCCGGCGGGCACCGTCACGGCGGTCATCGGCACGCCCTATTTCCTCTACCTCGTGCTGCGCAGGGGAAGCACCAATGGATAAAGCCATCTCAGTCGCGTCGCTGACCGTCGCCTATGGCGCCGCGACCGCGCTGGACAATGTCGACCTCGCTATTCCCAGCGGCAAGATCACCGTGCTGGCCGGACCGAACGGTTGCGGCAAGTCCACGTTGCTGCGCTCCATCCGCCGTCTGCACCAGCCGAAATCCGGTGACATCCGCCTTGGCGACGTGCCGATCTCCAGCCTCAGGGAAAAGGAACTGGCGCGCCATATCGGCCTGCTCGCTCAAAATCCGTCCGCGCCGGATGACATGAGCGTCGAGGAGCTTGTCCGGCTCGGCCGCTATCCGCACCAGACCATGCTGCAGCCTTGGAGTGCGGCGGACGCCGAAGCGATCCAGGCGGCGATGTTTGGCACTGGTGTCTCGCATCTCGCCGACCGCAGCCTCGGCTCGCTGTCGGGCGGCCAGCTGCAGCGGGTGTGGATCGCAATGGTGCTGGCGCAGGAGACCGACGTCATCTGCCTCGACGAGCCGGTCAACCATCTCGACATGGCCCACCAGATCGACTGCCTCGACCTGGTCACCCGGCTCAATCGCGAGCATGGCCGCACGGTGGTGCTGGTGCTGCACGACCTCAATCTCGCCGCGCGCTATGCCGACCGGCTGGTGTTCATGAAAAGCGGCGGCATGGTTGCCGAGGGCGAGCCCGATGCGCTGATGAACGAGGCGCTGATCGAAGAGGTGTTCGGCATCAGTTGCAGGGTCATCGTCGACCCGGTGCATGAGCGGCCGCTGTGCATCCCGATCCGCAACTCCACGCCGCGGTTTCGCGGCGAGACCAGTTCTTGAACGGAAACGGCCGCAGATCGCTTTCACGATCCACGGCCGCTTCGGGATTGGGCGAGGGTCAGGAGCGGTTGAGCGCCATCACCCCCGTTTCGGTGCCGGTCAGGCGGCGCGAGCGGCCGTCGGCGCCGACCACCATCTGGATGCGCCGGCGCTGCGACGAAAACAGCTTCGAGGTCGATACGTCGACCGGCGGGTTGAATGCGACGGTGACGCGCCACAAGTCCGGCTTGATGGTCTCCTCGAGGCCGATGACGCGGCCGTTGGCCGGGTTGCCATTGAAGGTGCCAGACACCGTTTCGCCGACGGCAAACGGAACACCTGCGGCAGCGCTTTCGGTCCTGGTTTCGGTCGGACGGGCAGCCAGGGTGTTCCAGTCGCGCGCGCCTTCCTGGCGGGCGACGAGTTCGAGCGCCTTGGCATGGCTGATGGCGATGCCCTCGGCGGCCAGCGCGTCGCGCAGCCGGCGGGCATTGTTCTTGTAGTCGTGACCTGTGGTCATGGGTTCGCTCCTTCGCGATGGACGAACGGCGTGGTGAAGCTCGGGAGCCCGCATTGCCGCTTCGGCCGTCGCATCGACAGAGAAACGAACTTTCGAGGGAAGCTTCACCAGGCCTTGCGGCTGCGGGCGGCAGGGGCTTCCCGCCCTTGACCGCCCTCAGATAGGAGCACCCTGGCGCGACGTCAACTGCCGAGCCGGCTCCACACCTTGGTGGTCAGGTGCCTGAGCGGGCGGTTCTGCGATGTTGCCTCGCTGACATTGTAACGGCGGCGATGCACACTACCTTGGTGGCATGGGCCAGCCACCCAGCGAAGGACTGCGATGCGCAAGCTGATGAAATCGATGGTTGGAATGATGGCGGCGGCAATGCTGCTCGCCGGGGCTGGGTCGGCGTTTGCCATCGATCTGCCCGACCAGCCTGACCGCAACCAGCTTGCCCGCGAGGGCCGCTTCAATGAACTGCAGATCCTGCAACAGCGTCAGGCCCGCCGCGACTTCCAGAGCCAGCAACAGCAGTTTCGCGCGCAGGATCGCAAGGCCGCCGATCAGCCGATGGACCTCAAGGTGCCGAGATACCAGGGCGGATGCCAGCTGCCGCTGAACGGCAACGCCTATCTGCGCGGCAACTGCCGCTGAGTCCGTCCCGCAACGGCTGCGCCGTCGGCTATTGTGCGGCCACCTGTTCGGCCAGCACGCCATCCAGCCTGTCGTAGCCGGCGCCTACACCCCTGGCCATGCCGATGGCGATCGCGCCGTCGCGCGCTTCCTTCGAACTGTAGAGCATCGTGTTGACGCTGATCGTGCGGCCGTCCCTTTCAGTCAGCACAAGGGTCGAGCGCGCCTCGCCGTCGGTCCAGTCCATGTCGAAAATCTCGACGCTGACGATGCGTTCGGGCCGCAGGATGGCGCGATATGTGCCGGTCATGCCCATGTCGCGCCCGTCTTCGTGCCGCCAGACGAACCGGTAGGTGCCGCCGACCGAAAGGTTCACCTCGCAGACGGCGAAGGACCAGCCGTCCGGCCAGCAGTCGAAGACCAGGTCACGCGGCGCGTCGAAAACCCTGGTCATGGCGATCTCGCGGTCGCTTGGCGTGGTCACTTCCAGCCGGTGCTTCATCGTCGCTCCCTGCTTGCGTCAGGCTTCGCCCTTGTTGGCCTGCAATTCGGCGAGCAGGGTGTCAAGCCGGCCGAAATTGCCCTCCCAGACCCTGCGATAGACCTCGAGCCAGCCTGTTACCTCGGCCAGCGCCTCGCCCTCGATCCTGCATGGCCGGCGCTGGGCGTCGCGGCCACGCGAAATCAGGCCGGCGCGCTCCAGCACCTTGAGGTGTTTCGAGATCGCCGGCTGGCTCATGTCGAAGGGTTCGACCAGTTCCATGACCGATGCCTCGCCCTGCATCAGCCTGGCGAGGATGGCGCGCCGGGTCGAGTCGGCGAGCGCCATGAAGGTGGCGTCGAGGCGTTCGGACGGTGTCATGCCTGCCTGCTTTCTAAATAACGATATAGTTATATAGGCGTTGGCCGACACCGTCCAGCATTGGGATGCGGCAAGATCCTCTCAGGCGGCCTTGCGGGCCTTCTTGGCACGCAGGTTCTGGTTCATGCGGAAGAAGTTGGCCGGGTCGTACTTCCGTTTCACCTCGAGCAGCCGTGCGTAGTTGTCGCCATAGGCGGCTTCGACGCGATCGGCCTCGTCCGCCGGCATGAAGTTGACATAGGCGGTGCCGACGGCGTTGCGTTTGGTCGCCTTGTAGATGTCGCGCGCCCAGCCCATGCACGCCTCATCCATCGAGGCTTCGCGCCAGCGGGCATGGACATTCATGACATAGTGCGAGCTGCGTTGTGGAAAGGCAGTGGCGTCGGAAGCGACACGCCCGGCAGCGCCGCCGACATGGCCGATGAAGATCTCGCATTCCGGGCCTGGCAGCTTGCCGATCGCGGCGCAGACGGCGTCTATCGTTTCATCGGCGAGTTCGATAAAGTCGTGGCTCTTCCAGTAGTTGCGGGCGCCGGGCTGGAGCAGCGGGTCGAAGGCCGCCTGCCATGCCGTGAACGGGTTCGGGCCGACCACGTCGACAATCGGCTGGCCGATGCCGCGCAGGCGGGCTGTCGCCTTCTCGCCTGCGGCGAGATCTCCGCTGTAGCACATGGCCAGCACCAGCACCTCCTTCCAGTGCCATTCGGCCGGCAGGAAGGGCAGAGGCGGAGCCTGCCGCGCCACCGCCCAGCAGGTCAGTTCGTCCGGTGCGTCTTCGAGTGCGGCGCGATATTCCTGGAGTATGGCCTTGGCGTCGGCGAAGGGGTGGACGACGAGGCCGGACAGCACCTGCGGTCCAAGCTTGTGCAGCTTGAATTCGAAGGCAGTCACCACGCCGAAATTGCCGCCGCCGCCACGGATCGCCCAGAACAGGTCGGGATGTTCGGCGTTGCTCGCCCGGACGAGTTCGCCGTCCGCCGTCACGACGTCGGCCGACAACAGGTTGTCGATGGTCAGACCGAGCTTGCGCGTGGTCCAGCCGAAGCCGCCGCCAAGCGTCAGCCCGGATATGCCGGTGGTCGAGTTGATGCCGGTCGGAACCAGAAGGCCAAAGGCCTGGGTCTCCTTGTCCAGGTCGGCGAGAGTGACACCCGGCTCGACCCAGACCCGGCGCGCGACACGGTCGACGCGCACCGATTTCATGGCGCTGAGATCGATCATCATGCCGCCGTCGCACACGGCGTTGCCGGCGATGTTGTGGCCACCGCCGCGCACGGCGATCAGCAGGTTGTTGTCGCGCGCAAAGCTGACGGAGGCGATGACGTCGGCGGCGCCCGCGCAACGTACGATCAGCCCAGGCCGGCGGTCGATCATGGCGTTCCAGATTGAGCGCGCCTCGTCATAGCCGGCGTCGCCGGCATTGAGGACCGTGCCGCGCAGGCTCGCTGCAAAGGCGTCGAGCACAGGGGCGCTGACCATCGTCATGCCGCCATCAAGCGTCGTGAGGCTCAGATCGTTCATGGTGTTTTCCTCCGATGGAGAGACACCTCCTCTGTCGCCGCAGCCTGCTATTCTGCGTTTCAGTCGCAGACCGGACAAGCAAAACGGCCATATGGTTGCTGAAAATGATTGATATCGGCACCCGTCGCCATCGACCCGACCTCGCTCCCGGCCTACGCGGCGGTGGCGAAGCATCTGATGAAGACGCAGGACCCGCCTTCAACCGGGCTGCCGTTGTCGGGCGGATGAAGGCATCGGCAGGCGCGCGACGACAACGCCAAGCAGGATGGCGGCGATGCCGGCAAGCTGCAACGGGGCGAGCGTCATGCCCCGTGCCAGATAGTCTATGGCAACGCCAGACAGCATCTGGCCGGAGATTACCAGCAGCACAGTTCGGACAGTGCCCAGGCGCGCCAGCACGAAGCTGTTCGCCGCAACGAACAGCGCGCCGAGCACGCCGCCCAGCCATGCTTCGACGGGCGCCTCGACCGCCCCCGCCAGTTCCTGGCCGCCGCCCAGCGCCGCAATCACCGCAAGCAATCCGAAGCCGACAAGGTGGTTCCAGAACGAAGCGCCAAGCGCGCCGCGCGCCATGGCAAGCCGGCCATTCAGCGATCGGCTGAGACCGATCAGCAAGCCGTTCAGCACCGCAAGGCCGATGTAGGTGGCCATGGTCATTGCCTCCCGACGACCAGCAGCACGCTGCCGCCAAGCACAAGCGTTGCAACCACCAGGTCGCGCGCCTCGAGCCGTCTTTGGGTAATGCCAAGGAAGCCGCACCGGTCGGCAGCCATCCCGAACATCACCTGGCCGACAAGCATGAAGGCGATGGTGCCCGAGAGCGCCAGCGGTCCGTTGGCGGTGATTGCCGCAAGCACTACGGTGAACGCTCCGGGGATGCCGCCGAGATAGGCCCAGCCAGGCGCCGTGACGCGCGGTACGTCGGGTTTCACGGCAACGCGCCACCCGGCAAGCAAAAGCAGCGCGACAACCGCGCCGATGCCGTGGGCGAACAGGGATGAGGTCACAGGCGAGCTGCGTTCGGCCAAGAGGCTGTTCGAGGCGATCATGCCGGCCAGAAACGCGCCCGCGCCAAACGCCACCAGCCCATCCGTCAGCCGTCCGATCATCATCCGCCTTCCGTCGCCATCGCTTGAGGCCAGAAAGATAGCGTGCGGACAGTTGGCGAAAATCAGTCTACTATTCACATCAATAAGGAAAAGCAGTCCGCAATAGCGAGGATGGCATGGACAGGCTCGGCGGCATCGACGTGTTCATCCGGGCGGCCGAGACGCGCAGCTTCGTTGCAGCGGGGCGCGATCTTGGCATCTCGGCGTCGGCCGTCGGCAAGGCCATCGCCAGGCTGGAGCAGCGCCTTGGCGCGCGCCTGTTTCATCGCAGCACGCGCAGCGTTTCGCTAACCGCGGAAGGCAGCCAGTTCTTGCTGCGCTGCAGGCGCATTGTCGATGAACTGGAAGCCGCCGAAGACGAGATCACGCAGGCCAGCGCAGCGCCGCGCGGATCCTTGCGCGTAAGCCTGCCGATCGCGGGCGCGCTGTTCATGCCGGTGCTGACGGAGTTCATGCGTCTGTGGCCCGACATTCGGCTGGAGCTCGACTTCACCGACCGGCTGGTCGATGTCATCGAGGACGGTTTCGACGCCGTCGTGCGGACCGGGGCCGCAGCCGACTCGCGCCTGATGAGCCGCAAGCTCGGCGCGTTTCGTCACCGGATCGTAGCGTCGCCGGCCTATCTGGCTGACGCGGGTACCGTGCTGGCGCCGGAAGACCTGCTCGATCATGCGTGCCTGCACCACCGCCATCCAGTTTCCGGCAAGCTCGAAGCCTGGCCGCTGGTTCGCGACGGGACAGCACTCGACCTGGCATTGCCGGCCAGGGCGATCGCCAGCACGATCGAGGCGCGCATCCATCTTGCCGAACAGGGCCTGGGCATCGCCTGCCTGCCCGACTATGCCGTGCGGCGGCAGCTGGCCGCCGGCTCGCTGGAGCCGCTGCTCGGCGAGTTCGTCGAAAGCCGCGGCGCCATGCGGGTGCTTTGGCCGGCGAGCCGTTACCTTGCGCCCAAGATCCGCGTCTTTGTCGATCACCTCGCGGCAAGGCTTTTTGCAGAGCCGCATGACACCGCCGCGGCTTAGGCGTCGAGCAGGACCACATCCAGTTGCGCAAGCCTGTCGGGGGCGGCGATGGCGTCGATGGCGGCGATGCGGCCGTCCGTGACGGTCAGAGCCAGTACCACGCGCAGCTTGCCCATCGGGGCGATCAGCAGGCCGATGGACCCGTCGACGAGTGCGGGCCGCGCGCTTTGTGCCCGACCCTTGAAATTGTTCGCCACGGCCTGCGCGCCGCGCAGTTCGGCGACATTGCCCAGTCGCGATGCGACGGCATCGGCGCGGAACACCACGTTCGGATCGAGCACCGCGAGCAAGCCAGCGAAATCGCCGCCGCGCGAGGCGGCGAGGAAGGCGTCGACGACTTCGCGCTGCCGCGTCCGGTCGGCCGTCTGCGTCTCGTCGCTGCCCTGGACGCGCCGCCGGGCCCGGCTGGCGAGCTGGCGCGCGGCGACTGGCGTGCGCTCGACGATCGGGGCGATCTCCTCGAACGAAAGGTCGAACATGTCGTGCAGCACAAGCGCGATGCGCTCGGCGGGGGCGAGTTTTTCCAGCACGACAAGCAAGGCGAGGCCGACCGCGTCGGCCATGGCCAGTTCGCGTTCAGGGTCGACCGTCTGCGCATTGAGCGCGACCGGCTCGGGGCTGTCGTCGTCGAGCTGGTCCTCGCGCCTTGCCTTGCGCTGGCGCAGCATGTCGAGGCAGACGCGCGCCACCACCGTGGTCAGCCAACCACCAAGGTTGTCGATTGCATCGGCATCGCTTCGCGAAAGCCTGATCCAGGTTTCCTGCACGGCGTCCTCGGCCTCGCTGAGCGAACCGAGCATGCGGTAGGCCACCGCGCCAAGATGCCGGCGGTTGGCTGCGAACTGTTCGCTCAGAAAAAGTCTGTCGGTCATCGTCACGTTTCCTGCACTCGTTTCGTCAAGGTCATGACGAAGCAATCCCGGGCGATGTGACAGCAGACCGGTTCAGGAGCGGCGACGTCAAGATCGAACGAACCCGAACAGCCAGGAGGCCACCATGCAATCCCGCATGACCAACCCCGCCATCGTTCTTCCCGAAGCCATGCAGGCGCTGTTTGCGCTCAACAAGGCGACCGAACTCGAGAGCTTGCCTGAGGTGACGCGCAAGCTCGTCCACTTGCGCGCCAGCCAGATCAATGGCTGCAGCGTGTGCGTGCACATGCATTCGCTGGAGCTGCGCAAGCTTGGCCAGATGGACGACCGCATCTTCGCCGTTTCGGCCTGGCGCGACACGCCATGGTTCAGCGACGCCGAACGCTCGGCCCTTGCGCTGACCGAGGCAGTGACCCGGATTGCCGACAAGTCCGATCCGGTGCCAGACGACGTCTGGGCGGAAGCAACGCTGCACTATGACGAAAAGACCGTTTCGGCGCTCATTCTGTCGATCGGCCTGATCAATGTCTGGAACCGGCTCAATGCGGCAGTCCGTCAGGTCGCCGGCGCCAGCTGGAATTGAGCGGGCGCGTTTGCTCCTTGCAGGGGCGAGGCGGGCCTCGGTGTGGTTCCGCCTCGGTCGCCCTGCAGGGAGCCCGGCCCGGTTTGCGCGGCGTGCTACACCACGGCGCGCCGGTACAGGTGCCAGGTGGCATGGCCGAGCACCGGCAGCACCACCAGAAGCCCGAGGAAGAACGGGACGCAGGCGGCGAGCACGGCAAGCGTGACGATCAAGCCCCAGCCGAGCATCACCGGGGGGCTCGCCAGCACGGTGCGGATCGAGGTCAACATGGCGGTGATGAAATCGACCTCGCGGTCGAGCAGCATCGGGATCGAGACGACGGTGATCGAAAACAGCACCAGTGCCAGCGCCGCGCCCTCGACGTGGCCGATGCCAAGGAACAGCCAGCCCTCGTTGGTGGTCAGCACGACATGAGCGAAGCGGTCGAGCGTGGCGAAAGACATCCGCCCGAGGATGAGCGCGATCAGGAGCCTGATCTGGTAGAGCCAGATCCAGAATACGAACAGCATGACAAAGGCCATCCATGACACCTCGCGCCGGCGCTGCGCCCAGATCACGTTGAGCACGCCGCCGAGCGTCGGCGTCCTGCCGGCCTCGAGCTGGCGGCTGACTTCGTAGAGCCCGACGGCGGCGAACGGGCCGACGAGCGGAAAGCCAATGGCGAAGGGATAGATCAGCCACGGCTCGTGCAGCACCAGAAGCGAGGTGGTGATAGCCATGCCGATGACCACGAAAACCAGCGCTATTGCCAGGCCGATGCCGGGCGCGCGGGCAAAATCGGCTGCGCCTTCGGCGAGGCTCGCGCGAATGTCGGCGACGGTCAGCGCCCTGACTTCCGGCAGTGCGCCCGGTCGCCGGCCCCCCGCCGTCTTATTGCTCGCGACCATGGTTTCCTCCCTCGCACGGCAAAGCATGATGTCACCTTGCACGGACACGTTGGACAGTGCTTTGATCGGGATCAAGGCGCAACCGCCGTCGGCAGGCAACACGCTCAGGCAGAGGCAAGCCCGAAGGCGATGACTGCGCCGGCCAAAATCACCGCGACAAGTGCCGCCGCCATGACGCCGAGCACCATCAGTGCCGCGCGTGGCAACGGCAGCTCGAGATGGCGGGCAAACCAGCGCGTCTCCACCGTCAGGTACCAGGCCATGGCGCAGCCGAACAGCGCAACACCTGACAGCACCGTTGCAGGGGTGTCGATGCGGGTCAGCACGCCGCCAATGCTGGTCACCAGCGCAAAGGGCGCTGCGACATAGCACTGGCTGTAGAATGGCCGCCGCAGCGTGTTGCGGTCGATGCGAATGCCGCGGTGGCGCAATAGCCGCAGCGCCATCAATAGCGGAAAGAAGCTGAAGGCCACGGCGCGAAACAACAAGAGATTGGCGTCGCTTGCGAGGAACGACGGCGGCGCCCACGGTGTTTCCTGGCGCACCAGTGCCAGCTCGAAGCCGTGCGCCAGCAGCAGCGTGATCAGCAGAAACATCGGCGGGCTCAGCGTGTCGGTATATTGGTCGTCGACTTCGTCGCCGAGCTCGACATCGGCATAACGCATCATCGCTTGCGGCCGGCGCAGCGTTCGCCACAGCGTCATCGGATAGAAAACCAGCCACGACGCCAGCTCGTAGAGCAGCTCCTCGAGCGATTTCAGCAGCCGCATGAAGTCCATGCCATCCCCCCGGCGTGAGCGCATGAGGCGCGTTTGCATCATGTCGGCCAAAGGGCGTTGTGGGAAGGGACTACCGAACCCGGCCCGACGGCGGACGCCGGATATGAAAAAAGCGGGCAAAGCCCGCTTCCCTCTGGCTCCCGAGACACTGCAAGCCGCCGGTACATTCGTGGTCGGCATGCCGTCGATCAGGGCAAATTCAGCGGCTCGCGGCAAAACCCAAGGCATCGTATCTCGATGTGCGTTTCGCTCCGGCAAGCTCGCCGATGGACTTCATATGGGTGGAGTGGTTGACGATATCAAGGAAATAGTTTTCGCTTGGCAGAGGCGTCGGGCCGGCGCGTCTTTCGGTGACGCCTTGCTATTGTCGCATTGAGCGCTATATTGGCTAAATCGATCTTGCTGTAGAACTTTGTTCCGCGCGCCTGGCGCCTCTACGATCTTCCCCCTCAAAATCGATCGAATAAGTTCGCCCGGAATTCTTCTTGGCGATTACTTCACTATGTCGATTGAAAGGCAATCTCATGGCTACTGGTACCGTTAAGTTCTTCAACTCCACCAAGGGTTTCGGCTTCATCCAGCCCGACACCGGCGAGCAGGACGTTTTCGTCCACATCTCGGCTGTCGAGCGCTCGGGCCTGCGCACTCTCGTTGAAGGTCAGAAGCTGTCCTTCGACGTCGTCCGCGACAACCGCTCGGGCAAGAACGCGGCCGAGAATCTTCAGGCCGCATAAGCCATTGCTTCCGGCTGGCAGCCACGGATGTACTGGCGCCGGCCGTCGAGGCAATCAGGAGAAGGTCGGGAATTCCCGACCTTTTTCGTTTCAAGGAGTTATCGGCATGGCGCGTTCCATCACCAAGGAAAACCTGTTCGTTCCGGCCCTCAACAAGGCTGAAGCAAAAGGCGATACGACGACCAGGGTCGCGCAATCGATCCTCGACGTGGAGGTTGCCGCCCGCGAGGCCAAGACCGCGCGCCTGCGCGCCGCACGGCTGGCCATGGAGGCAGCCCAGGAGCCCGAGCCGGTAACCAAGCCCAAGGCCCGCAAGAAGCCCGCCGCCAAGAAATAACGCTTCGCCGTGTCGGGTGCCGCCGCGGTCGTTCGTCCTATGGCGACAGCAACCGGCAACAAGCCATGGGGCCATTTCCGGCCACCCGCGGCTTGAAGCCAATTTTCGGAGAGGCTTCCGATGCGCCCCACGATCACCGCCTTTGCCAATTCGCCCGACGAGGGCGCCGGACAGGCGCGCGACATGCGTCTGCGCTGGGCGTTCGAGGAGGTCGGCCTTCCCTACGATGTGCGCCTCGTCTCGTTCCGCGAGATGAAGCAGCCGGCGCATCTTGCCCTGCATCCGTTCGGGCAGATCCCGACCTATGAGGAGGGCAATCTCGCCCTGTTCGAATCGGGTACGATCATCCTCCATGTCGCGGAACGAAACCCGGGCCTGTTGCCCGACGACGCCAACGGGCGCGCGCGGGCGATCATGTGGATATTCGCCGCGCTGAGCACCGTCGAACCGCCGATCGTCGAGTACGACCAGGCCGACCTCGTCGAGCGCGACAAGCCCTGGTTCGGCCAGCGCCTGCCGATGCTGCAGGAGCGCATCCGCGTCCGCCTCGGCCAGCTCTCCGCCCATCTCGGCGATGCCGATTGGCTCGATGGCGATTTCAGCGCCGGCGACCTGATGATGGTGACGGTGTTGCGCCGTCTCCATGGCTCGGGCCTGATCGAGGAGTTTCCCAACATCGCCGCCTATGTCGCCCGCGGCGAAGCGCGCCCGGCCTACAGTCGCGCCTTCGCGGCCCAGCTTGCGGTGTTCACGGCTGCGTCTTCGGACTGACGGCCGGAGGGGACGGCTGCCCGTCCTCTTCGCTGTCGGTCAGATCACGTTCAGTTCGCGGAACGGTCGCCCTTCGGCGATGCGCTGGTAGCCGAAGGCCGAGCAGTCGATGCTGCGATAACCGCCATGGACGATGAGCTCGGCCAGCGCCTTGCCGACGGCGGGCGCCTGCTGCAGGCCATGGCCGGAGAAGCCGTTGGCGAAGATGAAGTTCTCGACCTCGGGATGCGGGCCGATGACGGCGTTCTGGTCGAGCGCGTTGTAGTCGTAGTGGCCGACCCAGGCGCGCGTCGGCTTGATTGCCTCGAAGGCCGGCACGCGCGTGGCGAGCACAGGCCAGATCACCTCTTCGAACAGCGGCCAGTCGGGGTTGAAATCCTGCGGGTCGGCCGCCTGCTCGCTGTCCTCGCTCTCGGCGCCGCCGGTGATGTAGACCGAACCTTCGGGCCGGACATAGACCCCGCTCGGGTCGACCATCAGCGGCATGTCGTCGAAGCGGTCGCGCGCCTCGAACACGAAGACATTGCGCTTGCGCGGCTCGACCGGCAGCACCAGGCCGGCCATGGCCGAAACCCTGCCGGCGTTCGGGCCGGCGGCATTGATGATGATGCCGGCCTCGAGCTTCTCGCCTGAGGCGAGGGTGACCGAGGCGACGCGGTTGCCCTGGCGCTCGACGCCCACCACTTCCGACGTGACAAGGTCGACGTTCCTGGCCTTCAGCGCCTTGCGGAACAGGCCGAGCATGGCGTGGGCATCGAACCAACCCTCGCCCGAGCGGCCATAGGCGCCGGCGGTGATGCCGTCGGTCGAGATCCATGAGAACCGCTTCTGCAACTGCCCGGCGTCCTCAAGCACGATGTCGGCGCCTTCGGCCATCTGCGCGCCGTGGTTGGCCTTGAGGATGGGCAGGCCGTTTTCGCCGGCGAGGATCAGGTAGCCGCCCTCACGGAAGCCGATGTCGGCGTCGGGTCCGAACTCTTCCTTCAGGCGTCGGAACAGCGAAAGCGTGAATTGCGACAGGCGGATGTTTTCGGGGATCGAGAACTGCTGGCGGATCGAGGCGCAAGACAGCGTGGTTGCCGCGTTGGCGAATTGCGGGTCGCGTTCGATCAGGGCGATCGAGCCGGTAAAGCCCTCGTCGCGCAGGTAGTAGGCGACCGAGCTGCCGACGATCGCGCCGCCGATGATGACCACGTCGTAGCGTGCCATGAAGTGTTCCCGTGTGGTTATGCCGGAGGACAAGAGCAGTTACGCCACGGCCTCGCAAGCCCTTGCAAGGGCCAGCATTGCCGGGCAAGAAGACCAGATGTCACATTCTCTCTCTCGCCCGCGCCGTTCGGTGCTGTTCGTTCCGGCCACCAACGAAAAGGCGATCGCCAAGCTCTCGCAGCTTGCCTGCGACGCCGTCATCTTCGACCTCGAAGACGCCGTGCTGCCCGAGCACAAGGCGGCGGCGCGCGAGCGGCTGGCGAAGTTCTTCGCCGAGCGGCCGGAGGGCGGGCGCGAGTATGTGGTTCGGATCAATTCGCTGGCGAGCCCCTGGGGCGCCGACGATCTCGCCGCTGCCGGCGGCTGGGCCAGCGACGGCGTGGTTCTGCCCAAGGTCGAGACGGCGCGTGACCTGCTCGAGGCCAACGACGTGCTCGACGAGGCCGATGCGCCCGAGACGCTGAAGCTCTGGGCGATGATCGAGACGCCACGGGCGCTGCTCAACCTGCCCGCCATCGCCGAGCTCGGCCGCGACCCCTCGGCGCGGCTGTCGTGCCTGATCGCCGGCCTCAACGATCTCGCCAAGGATACCGGCGTCAAGGTTACGCCCGATCGGCGCTACCTGCGGCCCTGGCTGATGCAGATGGTGTTGTGCGCCCGCGCCGGCGGCATCGACATGCTCGACAGCGTCTCCAACGATTTCCGCGACCTCGACGCCTTCGGCCTCGAATGCGGCGAAGCCGCGGCAATGGGCTTTTCAGGCAAGAGCATCATCCACCCGGCCCAGATCGGCCCGGCCAATGCGGCGTTTTCGCCGCCAGCCGAAGCACTCGTCGAGGCGCGCGCCGTCGTCGACGCCTTCGCCCGTCCCGAGAATGTCTCTGCCGGCGTCATCTCGCTTGACGGCAAGATGGTCGAGCGGCTGCATCTCGCCGAGGCCGAACGGCTGCTGGCGCGGGCTGTCCAGCTCGAAAGCCTCAGGCACTGAACAGGGAGACCGACATGAAACTCTATCGCTTCCTCACCGGCCCGGACGACGCCACCTTTTGCCACAAGGTCACCGCCGCCGTGAACAAGGGCTGGCACCTGTTCGGTTCGCCGACCTATGCCTTCGACGCCGAAACCAAGACGATGCGCTGCGGCCAGGCCGTGGTGAAGGACGTCGAGGGGCACGACTACGAAGCGGGTGTCACCAAGCTCAGCGATTATTGAGTTTCGGGGAGGGCGCCGCTATTCGGCGGCTTCCTCCAGCCGTTCCATGTCCTCGTCGGACAGGCCGAAATGGTGGCCGATCTCATGGATCAGCACGTGGGTGACGATGTCGCCCAGCGTCTCCTCGTTCTCGGCCCAGTAGTCGAGGATGGCGCGTCGGTAGAGGGTGACGCGGTTGGGGCCGTCGCCGGTCTGGGGGTTCCAGCGTTCGGCAATGCCGCGGCCCTCGAACAGCCCGAGCAGATCGAACGGCGTCTCCAGCGACAGGTCGTCCATGATCTCGTCGGTGGGAAATTCTGCGATCTGGATGACCACTTCGCCGGTCAGCTGACGGAACTCCTCCGGCAGATGCGCGTAGGATTCGAGCGCAAGCAACTCGAACTCGTCGATCGAGGGCGACAGCTGGTCATGCCAGGCGCGGGTCTTGTAAATGCGGGCCATTCTTCGTCCTTTTGAGGGCATATAGCCGTTCGCCGCGCCGCTTACGAGGCTTTTGCCGCCTGCCCAAAAAATAAGCGCCGGAAGCAGGATCGGGGGGAGGAATAAATTCCCTTCGAATCGACTTGACTCTCATTGTCGGCTCTGGAATCTATAAGAACATAACAGGAACAGTTGGTGGAAGGCATATCGGCATGGCGACGAGCGCCGTGGCGCGGGACGTCGTTTTTGCCCTGCGCCAGAAGATAGCGAAGATCGAGGGAACGCTGCCCGAGAGGCTGGCCTCGCCTTCCGACGGCCAGCCGGTCGCGGGGCTTTTGGTCCGCCGCAACGGCCTCGCCTCGGCGCGCGACTTCTTCCTGCCGACGGGTGTCGAACGGCTCGACGAGGTGCTTGGCGGCGGCCTGCCCAAGGCAGCCCTGACCGAGATCCATGGAACCGAGACCCGCAATGCCGGCGCGGCCGCGGGGTTCGCTCTTTGCCTCGTCAGCGGCATGCTGACGGAACGGTCGCAGCCCAGGGATCTGGTGCTGTGGGTCGGCACGGCAGAGATGTTCCGGGAGGCGGGACTGCCTTACGCGCCGGGGCTCGGCGGGCTCTTCGGCATAACCGCGGAAAACCTGTTGCTCGCCGAGGCGCCGAAGGCTGCCGACGTGCTCTGGATCGCCGAGGAGGCAGCCCGCATCGATGAGATTTCGGCTGTTGTCGTCGAGCTGCGTGGCAATCCGCGCAGCGTCGATCTCACGGCGACGCGCCGCCTGCACCGGCGGGCGCAGGACAGCGGCCGCCCTGTCTTCCTGCTGCGCCAGTCGGCCGAGCCGGCGCCCACGGCAGCGCCCGTCCGGCTGGTCGTCTCGCCCGCGCCGGCCAGCCTGCGGCAAACGCTCCTCGGCCCGCTGGCCGGCTCGATCGCAGCACCTGCCTTCGCTGTCGAGATCGGCAAGAGCCGCACGGCTCTTGCCGGCAGCTTCATTCTGGAATGGAACCCCGATGCACGCACCCTCGCAGAACGAAGCCCAGAGAATCGTGTCGCTGTGGTTTCCCCATCTCGCGGCCGAACGCATCCTGCGGCGCAGGCTGGGGCGGTCCTGGCGTTCAAGCCCGCAACCGCTGAAGCCGCTGGTGACCAGCCATCGCGAGAGCAACACCCAGCGCATCGCCGGCCTCGACGCGCGGGCTGAGGCGCTCCGGCTGAAGCGGGGCATGGGCATCGCCGAGGCGCGCGCCATGCATCCCGACATCGACGTCGTCGAAGCCGATCCCGAGGCCGACCGCAGGCTGCTCGAAGGGCTCGCCGACTGGTGCGACCGCTACACCCCGCTCGTCGCCCTCGACGGCGCCGACGGGCTGTTCCTCGACATCACCGGCTGTGCCCACCTCTTTGGCGGCGAAAAGGCGCTGCTCAACGATCTCATGATGCGCTTCTTCCACCAGGGCTTCGATGTACGCGCCGGCCTTGCCTCGACTCCGGGGGCGGCGTGGGCCGCCGCCCGCTTCGTCGCCGGCCAGATCCTGGCTCCGGGCAGCGAGCGCAATTTCCTCTCCCGCCTGCCGCTGTCGGCGCTCAGGATCGACGCCAGGACGAAGACGAGCCTTGAAAGTGTGGGGTTGCGCACCATCGGCGCGATCATGGAGGGGCCGCGCGCGCCGCTCGTCCGGCGGTTCGGCGCCGAACTCATCGAGCGCCTCGACCAGGCGCTTGGCCGGCTCGAGGAGGCGATCTCGCCGCGCCTGCCGGTAGCCCCGCTTTCAGTCGAGCGCCACCTCGCCGACCCGTTGTCGCTGATCGACGACATCGAGCGGCTGGTCGGCCTGCTCGCCGCCGCGCTCAAGGTCGACCTCGAGCGCCGCGAGGAGGGCGCGCGCGGCCTGGAACTGCTGCTGTTTCGGGTTGATGGCATGGTCAGCCGCATAACGGTCGGCGCGTCACGCCCCATCCGTGAGCCGACACTGGTGCGCAGGCTGTTCCATGAGCGGTTGGCGACGCTCGGCGAGAGCATCGACGCCGGCTACGGCTTCGACCTCGTGCGCCTCTCAGCTTTGTCGACGGCCCGGTTCGACGCGCGCCAGGCCGACCTCGCCGGCGAGGTCGAGACTGGCGGCGAGGGGTTGGCGATCTTTGCCGATCGCATCAGTGCGCGCCTTGGCGAGCCCGCCATGCTCGGGGTTGTCCCTGTCGAAAGCCATCTGCCGGAACGTGCCGCGCCCGCCCGGCCCTATGCCCAGGAGGAGGCGCGCAAGGAAGCGGTGAAGAAACCAGCCAGGGAAGGACAGGCAAGCGCTGGCCGGCCTCGACAGGCCGATCGCCCCATCCGCCTGCTCCGCCAGCCCGAACCCATTGACGTTCCGGCGACCGAAGTACCCGATGGCCCGCCGCTCAATTTCCGCTGGCGCCGGGCGCTGCATCGCGTGGCCCGGGCGGAAGGGCCCGAGCGTATCGCGCCCGAATGGTGGCGCGAGCAGGCGGACGCGCCAACGCGCGACTACTACCGCATCGAGGATGCCGAGGGCCGCCGCTACTGGCTCTACAGGCAGGGCCTCTACAATGCGCAGGTGGTGCCGCGCTGGTTCCTGCATGGGGTCTTTGCATGAACATGGTCGTCGCCGCCAGCTATGCCGAATTCGGCATCCAGTCGAATTTCTCCTTCCTGCGGGGTGCTTCCGCGCCGGAAGAACTGGTGATCGCGGCCAAGTTTCTGGGGCTTTCAGCCATTGGTCTTGCCGACTGCAATACCGTTGCGGGCACCGTGCGGGCCTGGAAGATGGCTCAGACGGAGGGGCTGGCCTACCACCCGGGCTGCCGACTGGTCTTTGCTGATGGCACGCCCGACATGCTCGCCTACCCGCAGAACCGCAAGGGGTGGGGTCATCTGTGCCGCATGCTCACCCAGGCCAATACCCGGCCTGAAAGTGAAAAGGGCGCCCCGCTTCTCTACCGGGGAGATCTTTTCGAATGGGGCGACCTGCTATCACTTGCCGTCCTGCCCGACGCCACGGCTGCGACCAAAGATGACGTTACGCTTATACGCAGTCTCAAGGAGCGCTTCGGTACCTCCTTGTGGCTGGCGGTGGCGCCGAATTTCGGCGGCAACGACCGCTTCAGGATCGAGCAGGCCGCGACCATGGCCGCCATGGCAGGTGTGCCGCTGATGGCGACCAATGATGCGCTCTACCATGCGCCGAGCCAGCGCCCGCTGCAGGACGTACTGACAGCGATCCGCCTCAGCGTGCCTGTTGCCGAGGCCGGCTTCGAGCTCAAGGCCAACGCCGAACGCCACCTCAAGGCGCCGGTCGATATGGCGAGGCTTTTCCGCAACCATCCGGAGGCTCTGGTCGAGACGCTGCGGTTCGCCGAAAGCCTGCGTTTCTCGCTGGAGGAGCTCAAATACAATTACCCCGACGAACCGACGGAATCGGGCCTCCAACCGCAGGCCGAGCTTGAGAGGCTGACCTGGGAAGGGGCGAAAAAGCGCTATCCCGACGGCGTTCCGGAAAAGGTTCAGGGAATCATTCGGCACGAACTTGGCATTGTCGAGGAGCTCAACTACGCCCGCTATTTCCTTACTGTCCACGAGATCGTGAAGTTCGCCCGTTCGAGGGACATCCTTTGCCAGGGGCGCGGCTCTGCCGCCAATTCGGTCATATGCTTTTGCATCGGCATCACCGATGTCGGACCTGACATCGTCGATGTGCTCTTCGAGCGCTTCATTTCCGTAGAACGTGGCGAGCCGCCCGATATCGACGTCGACTTCGAACATGAGCGGCGCGACGAGGTCATCGCCTTCATCTACGAAAAATACAGCGCCAAGCGCACCGCGCTCGCGGCTTCCGTCGTCACCTATCGCGGTCGCTCGGCCCTGCGCGAGGTGGCCAAGGCGATGGGGCTGTCTGATGACGTCAGGGGCGCTTTGTCGGGCTCGATCTGGGGTTGGTATTCCTCGGTGCTTGGCGAGAAGGAAACGGCGGCGGGCGGCCTCGACAAGGCGGATCCTGTGACCAGGCATGTGATCGAGCATGCCAACGGCATCATGGGTTTTCCGCGCCATTTGTCCCAGCATGTCGGCGGCTTCGTCATCACCAGGGATCGGCTCGACGAGATCGTCCCCATCGTCAAGACGGCGATGGACGAGCGCAAGATGGTCGAGTGGGACAAGGACGATCTCGACGCCGTCGGCATATTGAAGGTCGATGTGCTGGCGCTGGGCATGCTCACCTGCCTGCGCAAGGCCTTCAACCTGCTTAAGGCGCATTACGACGAGCGTGACCCCTACGGCCGGCCCTACACGCTTGCGACATTGCCGCCTGGGGATCAACATGTCTACGACATGATCTGCCGCGCCGACACGCTTGGTGTTTTCCAGATCGAGAGCCGGGCGCAGATGTCGATGCTGCCGCGGCTCCGGCCGCGCGAGTTCTACGATCTCGTCATCGAGGTGGCGATCGTCCGACCCGGCCCGATCCAGGGCGATATGGTGCATCCGTATCTCCGCCGTCGGCAAGGCAAGGAAAAGGTCGATTTTCCCAAGAAGGAGCTAGAGAAAATCCTGGGCAAGACGCTGGGCGTGCCGCTGTTCCAGGAGCAGGCGATGAAGATCGCCATCGTCGCTGGCGGCTTCACGCCGGGCGAGGCCGACCAGTTGCGGCGCGCCATGGCGACCTTCAAGCGCACCGGCACCATCGGCAACTACCGCGACCGCATGATCAAGGGCATGGTGGCGCGCGGTTACGAGCACGACTTCGCCGAGCGTTGCTTCAAGCAGATCGAGGGTTTTGGCGAGTACGGCTTTCCCGAAAGCCACGCCGCGTCCTTCGCGCTGCTCGTCTACGCCTCCTGCTGGTTCAAGGCCTATTATCCCGACGTGTTCTGCGCGGCGATCCTGAATTCGCAGCCGATGGGCTTCTACCGGCCGGCTCAGCTGGTGCGTGATGCGCAGGATCACGGCGTCGAGATCCGCCAGGTCGACGTCAACCGCTCCGTCTGGGACTGCACGCTCGAGCGTTCAGGCTTCGACCCAAAACGCATCCAGCAACGCCACGCCGAGATGCGGGATGTCATCAGGACCAGCCACGCCGTCCGTCTCGGCTTCCGCCAGATCAAGGGGCTTTCCGACAAGAAGATGCAGGCATTCGTCGAGCGGCGCGGCAAGGGCTACGTCTCGGTGCGCGATGTCTGGCTGCGCTCGGGGCTCGATGTCGGCGAGATCGAGCTGCTCGCCCAGGCTGATGCCTTCCGCTCGATCGATATCGACAGGCGCGCCGCACTCTGGGCGGTGCGTGCGCTCGATGGCAAGAGTGCCGCCGAAATGCTGCCACTGTTCGATCGTCCCGAAGTGCAGCTGGTCGACAACGAGCCGGAGACGCATCTGCCGCGCATGCCGCTCGGCGAGCATGTCATCCACGACTACCGCTCGCTCGGCCTGTCGCTGAAGGCGCATCCGGTGGCCTTCCTCAGGCACCATCTCGACCGTGCGGGCATTGTGCCCAATGCCCGGCTCGGCGATGTACCCGACGGGCGACGCGTGTCCGTCGCCGGACTGGTCCTGGTCCGCCAGCGGCCGGGTAAGGGCAATGCCATCTTTCTCACGCTGGAGGACGAGCATTCGATCGCCAACATCGTCGTTTGGGCACGTGTCTTCGAGCGTTTCCGGCCTGTCATCATGGGGTCGAAGTTCATCCGCGTCACCGGCAAGCTGCAGAAGGAATCTGACGTCATCCACATCGTCGCCGAAAAGATGGAGGACCTGACGCACTGGCTGGCTGTGATGTCGGAGGAAATGCAGGCCGAAGAGCGAATCCGCGCGGCGGCGGCCCAAACTGGTCCCTCAAGGCAAAGCGCCGCCGATAAGGCAAACAGGGACCCGCGTGTCGTTCAGGCCTACGAGCGGGTGGCACGCAAGGCGAGCAGCGTCATGCCCAAGGGGCGGAACTTCCAGTAACCGAAAGGAAGGTGACTACAGGGACAGGTCAATCAGGCGGCAGGCGCGGGTGGCGAGCCGGAAGGGCCGCCGTCCTGGTCGGCGATCTGGCGGGCTTCGGAGGGCAGCATCACCGGAATGCCGTCGCGGACGGGATAGGCGAGGCGGGCCAGCCTGGAGACCAGCTCGCTACGCTCGGCATCCCAGACAAGAGGGCCTTTCGTCAGTGGACAGGCCAGCAGTTCGAGCAGCTTGATGTCGATATCGCGGCTGCTGGGATTATGGACCATCGGCGGCTTCCTCAGATGTCGTGGCGTGGCAGCAGATGCTTGCGCCGGCATTGCTTGCTGTATCTGTCTTCCTGGGGCCGGAGCGATGTCCCGGCCGACAGGGCGGGTGCGCCTGCCGTCACCTCATGCGGCAGCGCCTCGGTTGCCGGGCAAGACTACTGCAAGCCCGAGCCGAAGTCGTCACCGTCGCGGGCCAGCGTCATCTCGGTGATGGCGACAAGCGTTTCGGCACGCGTCTTGAGATCGGGAGCCTCGAGCAGCGCCTGCTTTTCGGCGGCGCCATAAGGCGCCATCATCGACAGCGCGTTGACCAGCATGGCGTTGTCGGCGCGACTGACGCTTTCCCAGTCGGTCTCGAGCTCGTTGGCCTGGAGATAGGTGCGGAACGCCTTGAGCAGTGCCGGGCGATCAATCTCCGACGGGGTCGCGTCCTCGCTCAGATCGGTTGCGAAAGGCGTTATCCTTGCCTGCCTGAACGGTGTCTTGACCGCAGCCTCCTGGCCAAGCCGAAAGCGGCAAACGCCCTGCAGCGAGATCAGATAGCGACCGTCGCCCGTCTCGGCGAAAGAGGTGATGCGGCCGACGCAACCGACCGAACAAAGCTCCGGCTCGCCGTCGGGCCGCAGCGCCCCGTCCAGCGCCGGCTGGATCATGCCGATCAGCCGCGTGCCGGCCATCGCCACGTCGATCATCTCGATGTAGCGCGGTTCGAAGATGTTGAGCGGCATGCGCCCGCCCGGGAGGAGAAGCGCGCCCTCCAGCGGAAACAGCGCAACCGCCGCCGGGAGGTCGGTGTCGAGCCGATAGTGCGCGTTTCCAGCCTGCATCTCTTTCCCTCTGCACGTGACCCGTGCGGCCCAGGGGCCACGCGGGAGCGGCCTTTACGAAAACAGCAGCGACGACAGCTTGCGTCGTGCAGCCAGCGTCGCCTCGTCGCCGAAGCCCCAGGCCTCGAACAGCTTGAGCAACTGGGCGCGCGCGCCGTCTTCGTTCCAGGTGCGGTCGGCCTTGACGATGGCGAGCAGGTTGTCGGCGGCCTCGTTGCGCTGACCCATGGCGTTCTGGATCATGGCGAGGTCGTAGCGCGCCTGGTGGTCGGCGGGGTTGGCGGCGAGCCGGCGCTCGAGTTCGGCCGCGTCGCCGAGTTCGGCCGCCTGCTCGGCGAGCGCGATCTTGGCGCGCACCGAGGCGATCGCCGCCGTCTCCTTCTTGTCGTCGGGGACACGGGCCAGCACTTCGGCGGCACCCTCGGCGTCGCCCGCCTCGAACAGGATGTCGGCAAGGCCGGCGATGGCATCTACATGGTCGGGTGCCTGTGCCAACACGGCGTCATAGATCTGGGCGGCCGTCTGAAGGTCGCCCGCGACGCGCGCCTCGGCAGCCGCGGCGATTGCCTCTTCGACCTGGGCAGCGCCATTGTCCTTGCCGGCGACCTTGTCGATGAAGTCGCGAATCTGCGATTCGGGAACAGCTCCCATGAAGCCGTCGACCGGCTGGCCGTTCTTGAAGGCGATGACCGCCGGGATCGACTGGATGCCGAGCTGACCGGCGATGGCCGGGTGGTCGTCGATGTTCATCTTGACCAGCTTGACGCGGCCGGCAGCGGCCTGGACGACGCGCTCGATGACAGGGGTCAGCTGCTTGCACGGTCCGCACCACGGCGCCCAGAAATCGACCAGCACCGGCTGGTTGCGCGATTCCTGGATGACGTCGGCGGCGAATCCCGCGGTCGTCGTGTCCTTGACGAGGTTGGCCGGCGGCTGGGCCGCGCCGGTGTCTCCGCCATACTGGACGTTGGTGGCGTAGTTGCTGCCCATGCCGCCGAAGGGGTTGTTCTCGTTGCTCATCTTCACTCTTTCGATGTATCGCCGGCCGGCTTTGGGAGGATTTGTCCAGCCACCATGTGGCGATCAGGCCGAGACTTTCAAGATAACAGGATCATGGCCGGTTGCCTCGACGAATCGCAACAGGTCGTCGCGGCCGATCGAGCTCGTTGCGTCGTTGGTCAGCGGGTGGGCGTTGATGACCCTGTTCTCCAGCAGTGGCGCATCGAGGACCACCTTCACCCGGCCCGTCGTGTCGTTGATGAGGCCGAACACGGTGACGGCGCCCGGAGTGACGCCGAGCAGCTCGAGCAGCGCCTCGGGCTTGCCGAAGGAAACGCGGCTGGCGGCGCCGATCAGGTGATGGATCTGCTTGAGGTCGACCACGGCGTCCTCGTCGACCGTCACCAGGAAGAACTGGTCCTTCTTGTCCTTGAGGAACAGGTTCTTGGTGTGCCCGCCTGCAATCGTGCCGCGCAGCGCCTGTGAATCGGCAACTGTGAACAGCGGCGGGTGGTCCTGGGTGGTCACGGAAATGCCGAGCTCGGCGAGATAGGCGAGCAGTTCGGCGCGGGTCTTGGGTGTCGTCGAGGCGGTCATCGCAGCTTCCGGAAGTTGCCGTTGCGCGAGGTTTATGGGCAAAGCCGGCTTCCCGCACAAGCCCGGTGTTCGCGCGCCGGCGTGCTTCCCGAGGGGAAACAAGGGATTTTCGCGGCTGCGAAAAAAAGATGAAAAAGAGCCTCTTTTCCCTGTTGCATTGCCGGCGCTCTTCGGCGATATAGGCGCGGCAACGGCGACGAGCCGCAGCGAGCGGGTGTAGCTCAGGGGTAGAGCACAACCTTGCCAAGGTTGGGGTCGAGCGTTCGAATCGCTTCACCCGCTCCAATTACTCCACGATAAGGCCACGGTTTGCACCGTGGCCTTCGTCGTTTCTGGGCTTCGGAAAACCGCGTTTCCAGGCATCATCCGGCGCCTTGTGAATCAATCGGGCTTGGCTACCTGACGACGCTGGATGACCAAGCGGTTTGCAGTTCGGCCGTCAACGGCATGCCGCCCGGTAAGGCCGAATGTCAGGAGGTCCGATTCGCCCGGATTGATCAAAACAGCGCTTTGAGGGATAGTTGCCTTCGCGGGTTCAGGAGCCTCGGGCGTATGCGTACACCGGTTGCCAACCAGATCAGGAAGCGCAAGGCCGTTGCCGACGCGCTTGTCCGGCAGAAGGTTTTTGTCAGCTCGCGGCGCTTCAGGGGCGACGGCCAGCCCGTCTCCAGAGTGCTGGTTTCAGGCGAATATTACGACGTCAGCGACACGCTGCTCGATCAGCTCGAGCATGGCGCGACGCCGGGCGAGCTCGAGCTCGAGCCTGCCCCCGAAAACCCGGCCGGCCTGCAATAGGCGCATGGCAGCGGAAAAGCTTCGCAGCTATCGCCAGAAGCGCGATTTCACCAAGACGCGGGAGCCGCCGGGCCTGTCGGCCGGGCATCATGGCAACCGCTTCGTCGTCCACAAGCACCATGCCACCGCCGATCATTACGACCTGCGCCTCGAACTTGGCGGCGTGCTGAAGAGCTGGGCCGTGCCGCGCGGGCCGTCGCTCAACCCCGCCGACAAGCGACTTGCCGTCGAGACCGAGGATCACCCCGTCGACTACATCGACTTCGAGGGCGTGATCCCGGAAGGCGAGTATGGCGGCGGCCCGATGATCGTCTGGGACACCGGTGCGTGGGCGCCGATGGAAGACGCCGAGAAGGCGCTGGCCAAGGGCGCCTTCAAGTTTCGGCTGGCCGGCGAGAAGCTGAAGGGCGGCTGGATGCTGGCACGGCTGAAGCCGAAGCCCGGCGAGGACAAGCACAACTGGCTGCTGTTCAAGGAACACGATCTTGCTGCCGACGAAACCGTCGACATCCTTGCCACGCGTCCCGAAAGCGTCAAAAGCGGCCGAATGATCGAGCAATTGGCTGCTCCGTCAAGAAAGCCGCGCGCCAAGCCCGCCGACCTGAAGCCAGGCAAGCTAGCCGGTGCCGTGCGCGGGCCGATGCCTGGGCGGGTCGAGCCGCAGCTCGCCACCGCCGTGCCGAAGCCGCCTTCCGGCGAGGGCTGGCTGCACGAGATCAAGTTCGACGGCTACCGCACCATGGCGCATGTGGGGGGCGGCGCGACAAGGCTGATCACCCGCAGCGGGCTCGACTGGACCAAGCGCTATGGCAACCTTGCCAAGGCGTTCGCCGGATTGCCGGTAAGCGAGGCGGTCATCGACGGCGAGATCGTGGTGCTCGACAACAAGGGCATCAGCAGTTTTGCCGGATTGCAGGACGCGTTGGCGACAGGCCATCACCAGCAGCTGGTGTTTTATGCCTTCGATCTTGTGTTCCTCAACGGATGGGACCTCAGAGGCGTCGAACTGGGCAAGCGCAAGGGCCTGCTTGACGTGCTGCTGTCCGGGCAGGTCGATGCCGGAACGGCCATCCAATACAGCGACCATGTCGAAGGCGACGGGCAAGGGCTCTACGACCGCGCCAGCGAGATGGGCCTGGAGGGCATCGTCTCGAAACGCGCCACGGCGATCTACAGTTCGGGACGGAGCCAAAGCTGGAGCAAGGCCAAGGCGCTAAAGAGCGGCGATTTCGTCATCGCCGGCTACACCGTCTCGCAGGCGGCTGAGGGGCTTGCGGCGCTGGCGCTCGCCGAATGGGTCGATGGCACGCTTGAGTATCGCGGCAAGGTTGGAACCGGCTTCGATGCTGAGACGTTGCAATCGTTGCGGCGTCGCCTGGAAGGGCTTCGGGAGGGGGCGGACAAGCTCGAAGGCGCGCCGAAGGAGGTCATGCCCGTGCGGCCGGTGCTCAAGGCCCATATCCATTACGCCAACAAGACCAGCGACAATGCGCTGCGCCATGCGGTGTTCAAGGGCCTGCGCGAGGCCGAGCTGTCGGCGGGTGGAGGGGCGCCGCGCAAGCGGCTGATCTCCGACGCCGACCTTGCCGGCATCACCATCACCAACCCGACCCGGCGGGTGATGGGAAAGGCCGGTCCGACCAAGCTCGATGTCGCGGTCTACTACGCGGCGGTCGGCGATTTCATGCTGCCGCATATCATGGGGCGGCCGGTCTCGCTGTTTCGCTGTCCGAGCAGCCGGCCGCAGGACTGCTTTTTCCAGCGCCACGCCTTTTCAGGCATGCCGCCGTCGATCGCCTCGTTCGAGACCAGGAACTCCGAAGGCGAGACCAAGAGCTACATCGCCGTCGAGGACGCCAGGGGCTACCTGGCGCTGGCGCAATTCGGCGTCGTCGAGTTCCACGCCTGGGGCGCGCTGCGCGCGCATCTCGACAAACCCGACCGCATGGTCTTCGACCTCGATCCCGGCGAGGGCATCGGCTGGCGCGAAGTGGTGGAAGCTGCCGTTCACGTCCGCGGCGAGCTGGAAAAGCTCGGGCTGGTGCCGTTCGTCAAGACCTCGGGCGGGCGCGGCATCCATGTCGTGGTGCCGACAACGCGCAAGCTCGGGTGGAAGCCGTTCCATCAGGCGAGCAGTGAGATTTCGTCTCTGATCACCGCCACGGCGCCCGATACCTTCACGACGGTAATGGGCAAGGACAACCGCAAGAAGCGCATCTTCATCGATTTTCACCGCAATGCGCGCAGTGCAACGGCTGCCGCGCCCTACTCTTTGCGGGCGCGCACCAACATGCCGGCGTCGACACCTCTCAGCTGGACTGATCTTGAGTCCATCGACGCTCCTGAAGATTTGAACTATTCTTCGCTTCCCGGCCTTGTGGCCAGTTCCGGCGATCCATGGGCCGAAATCGACGATCACGCCCGCGACCTGCCGGCTGCGACCCGTACCAAGCCTTAGTCTGTTTATGTATCTGCGTAGGAGACAAGCATGGCCCCCAGGGCAAGTTGGAAGGGATATCTGAAGCTCAGCCTAGTCAGTTGCCCGGTGCGGCTTTACCCGGCGACGAGTTCGAGCGAGCGCATCAGCTTCAACCAGCTGCACAAGGACACCCACAACCGGATCAACATGAAGCCGGTCGATCCCGAACTCGGGCTGGTCGACCGCTCCGACCTGGTCAAGGGCTACGAGTACGAAGACAAGAAATACGTCATCATCGACGAGGCCGACCTTGAGGCGGTCAAGATCGAATCCAACCACACGATGAACATCGAAGCCTTCGTCGAGGAGGATTCGGTCGACGTCATCTACCAGGACGCGCCCTACTATCTGGCGCCGGATGGCGCGATGGCGGAGGAAACCTTCGCCGTGCTGCGCGAGGCGCTCAGGCAATCCGGCAAGCTGGCGATCGCCAGGCTGGTGCTGTCGAGCCGCGAACGGGTGGTGACCATCGGCGCGCGCGACAAGGGCATGTTCGTGTGCACGCTGCGCAACCCGAGCGAGGTGCGCGGCACATCGGAGTATTTCGGCAACATCCCGGCCGGCACGCCCGATCCGGAAATGCTCGACCTGGCCATGGCGCTGATCAAGCAGAAGCTGACGACGTTCGATCCAAAAAACTACGAGGACCGCTACGAGATCGCCTTGATGCAGATGATCAAGGAGAAGCTGAAGGGTCACAAGCCGATCATCGCTGCGGCGCCCGAGCGTGGCAACGTGGTCAATCTGATGGACGCGCTGAAGGCCAGCCTCGGGCAGGCCAAGCCGCCGGCCAAGAGCAAGACCAAGACCGATGCGGCTGAAAAGCCGGCAGCCAAGCTGACGGCGGTCGCGGGCGGCAAGCAGGCCAAGGGCAAGAAGTGAACGAAGGCAGGATCTTTGGGCTGATCGGAGCGCTGGCGGCGTTTCCGCGTCGCCTTGGCGTGCGTGAGGTGGCGCGGCAGGGCGGCGAGCTGCAGCATGGCGTGACGCGGCGCACCACGGATGTCGTGTTCGGCCGCACGCTGCTCTACAAGCTCGACGAGGCCAGGCTGGAGGCGCGCTTCGATGCCGCCATGGCCTCGGGCAGGCCGGTGTTCAGCGAGAACGGCTTTCTGCGCGCGCTCGGCCTGCTCGACAGGGTCGAGGGCGCCGGCATGACCCGGCAATCGCTGCTCGATCAATCGAGGATGGCGCCACGCGACCTCGACCTTCTGTCGCTGTTCGACGCCTTCGAGAGCGATACTGAGCCCTACGCCTTCCGTGACCTGATCCTGGCGCGGAAGTATGCCGGGCTGCTGGCTGGCGGGTCGAGCTGGAGCGCAATCGCCCGGTCGGTGCGGCGCTCGGGCGCGGTCGCGTCGCTGAGCGCGATGTCGCTGCATGGGCAGGGAAAAGACAGCATCTATGCCCGGCTGGGCGCGGACCTCGCCGAACTCGACGGACAAAGGCTGCTGCCGCTCGGCCGCGCCGACGACGCCGAGCTGGAAGAGCTTTTTGCACTGGCCGAGGACGCGGAGGAAGACGAGCGCTTCGCGGAGGCGGCGGAGCTCTATGCGCGCTGCCTCGCCGCCGATCCCGGCGACAGCGTGGCGGCGTTCAACCGCGCCAACTGCCTGCGCTCGGCCGGCATGGCGCAAGAGGCGATGCAGGGCTACATGCGGGCGATCAAGCTCGATCCGAAATTCGTCGAGGCGTGGTTCAACCTCGCCGGCCTGTTTGCCAGCCAGGGCAAGGCGCACACTGCACGGCGGCATCTCGAAAAGGCGATCGCGCTCGATCCGGGCTATGCCGACGCGATGTTCAACCTGGCCAATCTCGCCTATGAGGCCGGCGACCTCGCCGAGGCCAGGCGCTGGTGGTCCTCCTATCTCAGGCTCGACGCAACCTCCGAGTGGGCCAAGACCGCGGCCAAGGGCATCCAGTATGCCGACCTGCATCTGAAAGAACGGACGGCTGGCTGATGGATTTCCTCTTCGACGGTGCCGAAGACGCGCCTTGCACCATCCTGCTTGCCCATGGCGCCGGCGCGCCGATGGATTCGGCGTCGATGACCGCGGCGGCCAAGGCGCTTGCCGGAGCCGGCTTCCGCGTGGCGCGGTTCGAGTTCGGCTACATGGCGGCGCGGCGAAGCGAGGGCATGCGCAAGCCGCCGCCGCGGGCCGAGACGCTTAATCCGGAATACCGGGCTGCGATCGAGCGGCTCGGCGCTACAGGCCCGCTGATCATCGGCGGCAAGTCGATGGGCGGGCGGGTCGCCAGCATGATCGCCGACGAACTCCACGGCGCCGGCAAGGTCGCCGGGCTGTTGTGCCTCGGCTATCCGTTCCATCCGCCGGCCAAGCCCGAACAGTTGCGCACGAAACACCTGGCCGGGCTCAGGACGCCGGCGCTGATCGTGCAAGGCACGCGCGACGAGTTCGGCACGCGCGAGGAGGTTTCGGGCTACACGCTTTCCGACGGCATAGAGTTGCTATGGCTGGAAGACGGCGATCACGATCTCAAGCCGCGCAAGACAGTCTCGGGTTTCACCGCCGCGGATCATCTCAAGACGATGGCCGAAGCTGCGGCGGCCTGGGCGCGGATCACCAGCTAGCGGGCCGCATGAAGATTGCCAGCTTCAACATCAACAACGTCAACCGCAGGCTTGAAAACCTGCTGGCGTGGCTGAAACAGGCGAAGCCCGATGTCGTGTGCCTGCAGGAGCTGAAGGCGACGGACGGGCAGTTCCCGCGGGCCGCGCTGGAGGCTGCGGGCTATGGCGCGGTGTGGCGCGGACAGTCGACCTGGAACGGCGTGGCCATTCTCGCCCGCGACACAAAGCCCGTGGTGACACAATGGGCGCTGCCGGGCGACCCCGACGATGCGCAGTGCCGCTACATCGAGGCGGCGGTCGACGGCGTGCTCGTCGCTTCGCTCTATGCCCCCAACGGCAATCCGCAGCCGGGGCCGAAATTCGACTACAAGCTTGCCTGGCACGCCCGGCTGAGCGCCCATGCGGCGGGCCTGATAACGGCTGAAATTCCGGTCGTGCTCGCCGGCGACTACAACGTCGCGCCCGGCGCGCTGGACGTCTATGCGACCAAATCCTACGACGACAACGCGCTGGTGCAGCCACAAAGCCGGGCGGCTTTCCGCGAGCTGCTCGACCAGGGCTGGACGGATGCCGTGCGCAAGGCGTTTCCGGCCGAGGCCGTCTATACGTTCTGGGACTACCGGCGCAACCGCTGGCCGCGCAATGCCGGTCTCAGGCTCGACCACCTTTTGGTGAGCAAGCCGCTGGCCAAGCGGCTCAAGTCGGTGGGCATAGATCGCGACACGCGCGGTCTCGACGATGCCAGCGACCATGCGCCGGTCTGGATCGAGCTGAAGTAGAAGCAGGCCAATCGTGCGGCAATGCTCGCCCAGTGCGTAGGCTTCGCGCGCGACATCGTGGATCGAATTATCGTGCCGCGTCCAAGGCCCGTCGGGCATTCGGCTTCAGGCAACATCGCCCCGCCTGTCTTGTTCCGGCCTTCGCTAGGGCAGTGGCCTCGACGAAGAACGGCACCTCGAACATTCCGTCATGGCCAATAAAGCGGAGCGCCTCGGGCGCGGGCGTCGATGGCGTCAGGCTCGTGCAGTCGCTACCATGGCTCGACGTCCGGCCTATCTACTCTCGGACGGCATTCGGTCTGGAGGGACGCCGCGAGCATGAACGCATCCGCCTATTTTGGCTGGGCACTGGTTGTCGTACCCATCGCGTTGCAGGTTATCTATTCGGTTCGAGCGCTGCTGAGGCCGCATCGCGAACCGGCCTCGCGTCTGGCCTGGGTGGTGGTGATCGTGGTCGCGCCGGTGGTCGGCGTGGTCGCCTACATATTGTTCGGCGACACGAATGTCGGCAGGCGCCGGATCGCCAGGCTGCGCGACGCGCTCAAGCGGCTGCCGTCTCTCGCCGAGATCAACGCCGTGGATCTGGACGGGCGTGGGCAGCCGCAGGTGCCCGAACGCTACGCTCCGCTGTTCCGGGTTGGCGAATCGATCAGCAACTATCCGCCGGTCGGCGCCAACCGGGCGCAGCTGATGCACGATTCCGATAGCACCATCGACGCCATCGTCGCCGACATCGATGCCGCCACCGACCATGTCCATCTGCTGTTCTACATCTGGCTGCCCGACGGCAACGGCGTGAAGATGGTCGAGGCGGTCAAGCGCGCGGCGATGCGCGGCGTGATCTGCCGGGTGATGGTCGACGACATCGGTTCGCGTCGGCTGATCCGCTCGCCGCACTGGCGCGACATGGCCTCGGCCAAGGTCCGGCTGGCCCGCGCCTTGCCCGTCGGCATTGCCTTGCTACGACCGCTCAAGGGGCGGGTCGACATGCGCAACCACCGCAAGATCGTCGTCATCGACAACAGCGTCACCTATTGCGGCAGCCAGAATTGCGCCGACCCGGCCTTCGCGATCAAGGCGAAATACGCGCCCTGGGTCGACGTGATGATGCGTTTCGAAGGTCCGATCGTGCTGCAGAACCAGCACCTGTTCGCCAGCGACTGGATGGCTCAGATCAAGGAAGACCTGAGCGAGCTCATGCGCCAACCTTTGCGCCAGGAAAAAGCGGGGTTCACGGCGCAGGTGATCGGCACGGGGGCCACCGTGCGCTATTCGGCGATGCCGGAAATGTTCATATCGCTGATGAACGCCGCGCGGCACGAGCTGGTCATCTCGACGCCTTACTACGTGCCCGACGAGCCGCTGCAGGCGGCTTTGTGCGCCTGCGCTCATCGCGGCATCGCGACGTCGATCATTTTCCCGCAGCGCAACGATTCCTGGATCGTCGCCGCCGCCAGCCGTAGCTACTACCGCGAGCTTCTCGACGCAGGCGTGCGGATCTACGAATATGCCGGCGGGCTGCTGCACGCCAAGACGCTGACCGTCGATGGCGAAGTGATGCTGATCGGCTCGGCCAATCTCGACCGGCGCAGTTTTGAACTGAACTTCGAAAACAACATACTGCTGCACGATCGGGGAATGACCGCCCGGCTGCGCGCCCGCCAGCAGACCTACATCGATGCCGCCGTGCCCATCGACGACCGTACGGTCGCGAGATGGAGCAAGCCGCACCAGCTCTGGAACAACGCCATCGCCATGCTCGGGCCGGTATTGTAGGCGGCCAATTTTCTAGTCGAGGGCCCGGTCGAGATGGGTGTAGCCGCCGTCGACGAACAGCCATTGGCCTGTCGTGTGGCTCGCCTTGTCGGAGAGCAGGAAGATGACGGTGTCGGCGATCTCTTCCGCCGTCGTCATGCGCTGTCCGAGCGGGATGCGCCTTGTGATTTCTTCCAGACGCGCCTCGGGATCGTCGAAGGTCTCGAGCCACTTTTCATAAAGCGGCGTCATCACCTCGGCGGGGATGACCGCGTTGACACGGACACCGTCGCCGCGCAGCGCCGCCGCCCACTCGCGCGTCAAAGACAGCTGGGCGCCCTTGGCGGCGGTGTAGCCGCTGGTATTGCCCTGGCCGGTGAGCGCGGTCTTGGACGAGACATTGACGATCGAACCGCGCGCTGCCTTGAGCCACGGCAGGCAGTGGTGCGCTGTCGTGTAGTAGTGGACCAGGTTGCGTTCGAGCGACTCGCGAAAGGCGTCGGGACCGGCTTCGAGGCCGATGCCGTCATTGATGCCGGCATTGTTGACCAGCCCGTCGATGCGGCCGAGGGTCTTTGCCACCTGCTCGATGGCCGCGCCGATTTCTGGATCGTGCATCAGTTCGACCTGCACGAACATCGTGCGCGGAGACGCCGCCTTGAGCTTAGCGGCGAAATCCTCGGCCAGCGGGCTGCGGCCGAAGACGACGGGGATGGCGCCTTCGGCGGCAAGGCCGAGCGAAACCGCGCCGCCGATGCCCGCGCCGCCGCCGGTGACGATGACGACCTTGTCCTTCAGCCCGAAATTCATGATCGTCTCCGTCAGCCGCGGAACTGGAAGTCTTCGAGCGTCGCCGGCTTCATCTCGATGGAGAAGCCGGGCGCCGTGGGCGGCAGATACGCGGCGTTGCGCACCACGCAGGGTTCCCTAAAGTGCTCGTGCAGGTGGTCGACATATTCGACCACGCGGCCCTCGCGGGTCCCGGCGATGCAGACATAATCGATCATCGACAAATGCTGGACATATTCGCACAGGCCAACGCCGCCGGCATGCGGGCAGACGAGCAGGTTGTATTTCGCCGCCATCAGCAGCACTGCGAGAATCTCGTTGACGCCACCGAGGCGGCACGAGTCGATCTGCACGACGTCGATGGCGCCACGCATGATAAACTGCTTGAACATGATGCGGTTCTGGCACATCTCGCCGGTGGCGACCTGTACCGGGGCGACGCCCTCGCGGATCTTTCGGTGACCCTCTACATCGTCGGGGTTGGTGGGCTCCTCGATGAACCATGGCTTGGCGAAAGCGAGGTCGCGCACCCAGTCGATGGCCTGGCCGACCTCCCAGACCTGGTTGGCGTCGATCATCAGCTGGCGGTCGGGGCCGAGCACCTCGCGGGCGATGCGCAGGCGCCTGATGTCGTCGGCCTTGTCGCGGCCGACCTTGAGCTTGACGTGGTTGAAGCCGGCGTCGACCGCCTCCTGGCAGAGCCGGCGCAGCTTCTCGTCGCCATAACCGAGCCAGCCGGCCGAGGTGGTGTAGCAGGGGTAGCCTTCGCGCTCGAGAATAGCGATGCGCTCGGCCTTGCCAGGCGTCTTGTCGCGCAGCATGGCCAGTGCCTCGTCAGGCGTGATGCAGTCGGTGATGTAGCGGAAGTCGATGCAGCGCACGAGTTCCTCGGGCGACATGTCGGCGACCAGCTTCCACACCGGCTTGCCCACCATCTTGGCCCAGATGTCCCACACCGCGTTGACAACGGCGCCGGTGGCCAGGTGGATCGCGCCCTTGTCGGGCCCGATCCAGCGCAACTGGCTGTCGGAGGTGACATGGCGCCAGAAGGCGCCCATGTCTGATGTGACCTTGTCCATGTCCAGCCCGACGACCAGATGGCGCATCGCTTCGATCGCCGCGCAGCAGATCTCGTTGCCGCGGCCGATGGTGAAGGTCAGGCCGTGACCCTCGATGCCCGGCGTGTCGGTTTCCAGGATGACATAGGCCGCCGAATAGTCGGGGTCCGGGTTCATCGCGTCGGAGCCGTCGAGATGCTGCGAGGTCGGGAAGCGCAGGTCGAGCACCCGCATGTCGATGATTCTGGTCATGGTCTGGGGTCCTCTGAGCGTGATCCCGAAAGGGCGAAGACCTTTCGGCCAAGGTCATGCGGCTGAAACAAGAGCGAGATGGCGGCTCGGAGAGGCCGCATCTCGCTCCAAAAGGTCAGGCGGCGACGACGCACTGCCTCTGGGTGCCGAGACCTTCGATGCCGAGGGTCATGGTCTGGCCGGCCCTGAGATAGACGGGCGGTTTCTGGCCGAGGCCGACGCCGGGCGGGGTGCCGGTGGAGATGACGTCGCCGGCCTGCAGGCTCATGAAGCGGCTGAGATAGGATACGACCTGCTGCACCGAGAAGATCATGGTCCTGGTCGAACCGTCCTGGAAGCGCTTGCCGTCGACGTCGAGCCACATCTTGAGGTTTTGGGGGTCGGCAATCTCGTCAGCGGTCACCATCCACGGGCCGGTCGGGCCGAAGGTGTCGCATCCCTTGCCCTTGTCCCAGGTGCCGCCGCGCTCGATCTGGTATTCGCGCTCGGAGACGTCGTTGATGACGCAATAGCCGGCGACGTGGCTCATCGCGTCGGCCTCGTCGATGTAGCGGCCGGGCTTGCCGATGACGACGCCAAGCTCGACCTCCCAGTCGGTCTTGACCGAGCCGCGCGGAATTTCGACGTCGTCGTCGGGACCGACGATGGCCGACGTCCACTTGTTGAAGACGATGGGTTCGGCCGGGATGGCGGCACCCGTTTCGGCGGCATGGTCGGCATAGTTGAGGCCGATGCAGACGAACTTGCCGATGCGGCCGACGCAGGCGCCGAGGCGCAGGTCCTGCTGCGGGGTGCCGGCAACCACGGGCAGGCTTGCGGGATCGATGCCGCGCAGACGGGCGAGGCCTTCCGGCGTCAGCACGTCGCCGGCGATGTCGGCGACGATGCTCGAGAGGTCGCGGACGCGGCCGGCGTCGTCGAGCAGGCCGGGCTTCTCATTGCCCATCGGGCCATAGCGGAGCAGTTTCATCTGATGTCACCTTAGATTGAAAGAAGCCGGAGGCGGCGAACCGCCCCCGGGAGCCAAGTTGTACAGGATCAGTCGTACAGCACCGCTGCGATTTCGGGCTGATCGATGTTCGACTTGTCGTAGTAGTAGAAGCCGGTGTCGATGTTCTTCTCGACCGCTTCGCCCTTGGCCGCCTTGACGGCCGCCTCGACGGTCTTGTAGCCGATGCCGACCGGGTTCTGGGTGATGGCGCCAGCCATCTGGCCGTCGCGGATCGCCTGCTTCTGCTGGGCGCCGGAGTCATAGCCGATGATCACCAGCTGGCGGCCGAGCTCCTTGGCGCCGTTGACGACGCCGATGGCCGAGCCTTCATTGGCGCCGAACATGCCCTTGAGATCAGGATTGGCCTGCAGGATCGCCTTGGTGATCTCGGTCGACTTGAGATGATCGCCCTCGCCGTATTCGATGGCGACGATCTCGACCTTCGGATGGGCTTCCTTCATGCGGTTGACGAAGCCGTCACGGCGATCGATGCCGGTGCGGCTGGTCTGGTCGTGGACGACGAGCGCCACCTTGCCTTCGCCGCCGATCAACTCCGACATCTTGTCGGCGGCAAGGGCTGCCGCGGCGATGTTGTTGGTCGAGGCGGTGGCGACGGGGATGTCGCTGTCGACGCCGGAGTCGAAGGCGACGACCGCGATCTTGGCGTCCTTGGCCTGCTGCAGCAGCGGGATGGCCGCCTGGCTGTCGAGCGCTGCAAAGCCGATTGCCGCCGGCTTCTTGGCAAGCGCGGCCGACAGCATGTCGATCTGGCGGTCGACCTGCGATTCCGAATCCGGCCCTTCGAAGGTGACTTCGACGCCGAGATCGGCGGCGGCCTTGTCGGCGCCCGCCTTCACGGCCTGCCAGAACTGGTGCTGGAAGCCCTTGGAGATGAGCGGGATGTACAGCTTGTCCTGGGCCATTGCCATGGTCGAGCCGTAGCCGAGGATTGTCATGGCGCTGAGGGCGCCGAGCACGGTGCGTCTGGTAAACATGTTTCCTCCGATTGAACCTTGGTTGATCGTTGCTGGTGGAGCGCTTTCGCTCTCTTCTTGGTGTTGGCGCAGCGCGAAAATGCTGCGCAAAGCAAGCCTTCCTCAAAGCCTGCGGCGCCGCAGAATGTCGGTGTAGACGGCGAGAATGATGATCGAGCCGGTGACCACGGTCTGCCATTCCTGGGCGACCGAAAGAATGCGCAGGCCGTTGGCGAGAACCGAGATGATGAGCGCGCCAATCAGCGTGCCGATGATCGTGCCGCGCCCGCCAGACAGCGAGGTGCCGCCGATGACGACGGCTGCGATGGCGTCGAGCTCGTAGCCCTGGCCCAGCGCCGGCTGGGCCGAATTCAGGCGCGAGGCGATGAGCAGGCCGGCGATGCCGCAGATGCTGCCGGCGAGCGCGTAGACGGCGATCTTCCAGCGGTCGGTGTTGACACCCGAGAGCCGGACCGCCTCCTCGTTTGAGCCGAGCGCGAAGGTGAAGCGGCCGAGAATGGTTCGCTCGAGGATGAAGCTCGTGGCGATTGCCACCAGAAACAGGATCAGCACGCCGTTGGGGATGGGCAGGCCGGGAATGACGCTTCCGATCAGCGAGCCTTGCGAGATCTGGGTGAAGCCCGGCGTGTTGTTGAAATAGATCGGCCGCGTGCCCGAGATCACCAGCGACAGGCCCTTGAGGATCAGCATCATGCCGAGCGTGGCGATGAAGGGCGGGATCTTGAGCTTGGCGACGAAGGTGCCCGAGAGGGTTCCGCTGGCGGCACCGGCGAGGATGGCCGCCAGCACGCCGAGGCCGAGCGGCATGCCCCAGAAGGTCAGCACCACGCCCGCGATGACGGCGCAGAAGGTCATCAGCGTGCCGACCGACAGGTCGATGCCGCCTGTGATGATGACCAGGGTCGCTGCGATCGCCAGCACGCCGTTGACCGACGTCGCCTGCAGGATGGCGATGATGTTGGAGGTCTGCATGAAGTTGGGCGAGGCGAGGCTGAACACCAGGATCAGCGCGATCAGGCTGGCAAAGGCGAGCAGCCTGTGGGCGCCGGAGAATTTCGAGCCTATCGAGGCAGTTCCGGTGGATGCGGTCGCACTCATTTGGCCTCTCCATTAGCCGGCTTATTGTTATGGTTGGCGCCTTCACCGCGCAGCGTTGCGAGGTGCATGATTTCTTCCTGGCTGGCGCCGCCTGAAAGAATGCCGGTCAGCCGGCCCTCGCACATGACGGCGATGCGGTGGCTGAGACGAAGCACTTCAGGCAGCTCGGACGAGATGACGATGATGGCGCGGCCCTGCTGGGCGAGCGCGTTGAGCAGCTTGTAGATCTCGTTCTTGGCGCCGACATCGATGCCGCGCGTCGGCTCGTCGAAGATCAGCACCTCGCAGTCGCGCAAAAGCCATTTGGCGATGACGATCTTCTGCTGGTTGCCGCCCGAAAGCAGTCGAACTTCCTGGCGGTCGGACGGGGTCTTGATCGCGAGCTGGTCGATGTAGCGTCTTGCGGCGTCTTGCATCGCCGCTTCCTTCAGCAGCCCGCCGGGGCCGGTGAAGCGGCGAAGGCTCGCCAGCACGACGTTGTTGCGCACGTCCATGCCGGTGGCGAGGCCGAAATGCTTGCGGTCCTCGGAGAGGTAGCCGATGCCGGCGCGCACGGCGTCCTGCGGCATGCGGATGTCGACCTTGTTGCCGTGCATGAAGATGTCGCCGCTGTCGCGGCGGTCGGCGCCGAAGATGGCGCGGGCGACCTCGGTGCGGCCCGCACCCATCAGCCCGGCGAAACCGAGGATCTCGCCCTTGCGCACGGAGAAGGAGACGTCGCGGATGACAGTGCCACGATTGAGGTTGTTGACCGCGAGCACGACCTCCGAATTCGCATGGTCGGGCACGTCAGGGCGCTCGTCGGTAAGCGCTCGGCCGACCATCATCGAGATGATCTTTTCCACCGGCGTCGTCTCGGCCGGCACGGTGCCGATATATTCGCCGTCGCGCATGACCGTGACGCGGTCGGCGATGCGCTTCAGCTCGTCCATCTTGTGCGAGATGTAGACGATGCCGACGCCCTCGGCCTTGAGCCGGGCGATGATGGCGAAAAGCTCGTTGATCTCGGCGTCGTTCAGGGCGGCTGTCGGCTCGTCCATGATCAAGACGCGAGAACGGTAGGACAGCGCCTTGGCGATCTCGACCATCTGCTGGCGGGCGATGGTCAACCCGCCGACCAGGGTGCGCGGATCGAGCTTGAGATGCATGCTGGCGAAGATTTCGGTGGCCTGGGCGTTGAGCTTGCCTTCATCGAGCAGCAGGCCGGCGGCCTTGCGCGGCTCGCGGCCGATGAACATGTTTTGCGCCGCCGTCAGATGCGGCATCAGGTTGAGTTCCTGATGGATGATGCCGATGCCAAGGTCCTGCGCCTGGCGCGGCGAGTTGATCTCGACCGGCTTGCCGTCGAGGAGGATTTCGCCGCCGTCGCGGCGGTAGATGCCGGCGAGGATCTTCATCATCGTCGACTTGCCAGCGCCGTTCTCGCCCATCAGCGCATGGACTTCGCCCGAGCGCAGTTCGAGCTGGGCGTTGTGCAGCGCGCGCACGCCGGGGAACGACTTCTCGATGTCCTTCATCGAAACGAGGGCGCTCATGCGCGTCCTCCTTCGAGGCCGTAGAAGCGCTGCGCCGTCGCAGACAGGATCTGCTCCCGTTCGTTCGTGCTGAGACCTTCGAGCAAGAGTTCGGTGACCTCGATCCAGAAGCCGAAGCTCGCAGCCAAGGTCAGTACCGGCCAGTCCGATCCCCAGACGATGCGGCGCGGGCCGAACCAGTCGAGCAACTTCTCCACTGTCGGCCTGAGAGCCGCGGCGGCTTTTTCAGGTGTGGAGCGGCGGTCGGCGGGCAGTTCGGTGAGCAGGCCAGAAAGCTTGCAATGCACCTGCGGGTGCCGAGCAAGTGCTGCCATGCCTGTCTCCCACATGGCGTGGCGGGTATCGCTGGATTCGGCCGCAAGTGCTGGCTTGGCGGCATGGTCGATGATGACTGCTAGCTCGGGGTGTGCCTCGACGAAACGCTTCAGCGCCTGAAGATGCCGGGGCATGACCAGCGCGTCGAAGCGCAGGCCGAGCCGCTTCAACGCGGTGATGGCTTCAGGATGCGGATTTGTTGCGATCCAGTCGATGTCAGGCAAATCCTGCAGCATCGGCCGGACCCCCTTGAACAGCGGGTTTTTGGCCAGGCGCTCCAGAGAGGCCACGCCTTGCGCCGTCGACAGATCAACCCAACCGACGACGCCGGCGACCGCTTTGTCCTCGCGTCCCTGATCGAGCAGGAATTCCGTCTCCGCTTCCGTGGGCGCGGCCTGGACCAGTATGCGCTGGCCTATGCCCGCCGTCTCAGCGAGGGGCAGCATGTCGGCTGCGCCGAAGTCGCGATGGATCGGCGCGAGATGGGTGGCCTCAGGCGTCAGCCAGGCATAGTCGCCGCGCTGGAGCGTCCAGTAATGGCAGTGGCCGTCGATCCTTTCGATCATGGCCGCCGCTCCGCCTAGATGGTAACGCCGCCGTCGACCAGGACAGCCTGGCCGGTGACGAAGCGCGATTCATCCGACAGCAGGTAGACCACCAGCGGGGCGATGTCGTCGACGGTCGCGAGGCGGCCGATCGGTTGGCGGGCGATGAAGTCCTTTTCGGCCTGCACCGGATCGGCGGCAGCGGCAATGCGGCCACGCAGCGAGGGCGTGTCGACCGTGCCGGGGCACAAAGCGTTGCAACGGATGCCGCGTCGGACGTAATCGGCGGCCATGCCCTTGGTGAAGCCGATGACCGCCGCCTTGGTGGCGCCATAGAGCAGCCGGTTGGGGAAGCCTTTGATCGACGAGGCCATCGACGCCATGTTGAGGATCGACACGCCACCGGTCTTTTCCGCCTGCTCCAGCATGCCGGGCAGGAAGGCCCGGGTGGTGCGGTACATGCTTTTGACGTTGAGGTCGAAGCTGAAGTCCCAGTCGTCGTCGTTGCAGTCCAGGATCGTGCCGTTGTGAACGAAACCGGCGCAGTTGAAGAGGCCGTCGAGCGGCGCCTGACCGGCGGCGAAAGCGGCGACGGCCTTGCTGTCGCGGACATCGAGGCGATGGGTCTCGATGCTGCTGCTTTCCTCCGCCAGCGCCGCGAGCGCCTCCGCGTTGATGTCCGTCGCGATGACGTGGGCGCCTTCCTTGGCGCAGGCAAGTGCGCTGGCGCGGCCGATGCCTTGCGCCGCGGCGGAAATGAAAATGCGTTTCCCGCTCAATCGCATGACCGTTGCCTCCTCCCAGCAAACTGCTTGCGTCTGTCTATATACGAACATACTATTCATAAATGAACCGGCCTTGCAATGGGGTAATGCGAGGATGGTGACGAGGGAGGATTTCGAGCGATGCCAAAACGGCCGATTAACGCCGCCAATGACAAGGACGAGCGCTATCGCGCCCCGGCGCTGGACAAGGGGCTCGACATCCTGGAGTTGCTGTCGGAGCAGCCGGGCGGGCTGACGCGCGCCGAAATCGTCAAGGCGATGGGGCGCGGGCCGAGCGAGGTCTACCGCATGCTCGAGCGGCTGGTGGCGCGCGACTATGTCAGCCGCTCACCGGAAGGCGACCGCTACGCGCTGACCATGAAGCTGTTCATCCTCGCCCACCGCCACCCACCGGTGCGCCGCCTTGTGGCGCGCGCCTTGCCGCTGATGGACGCTTTCGCCAGCGAGGCCGGGCAGTCCTGCCATCTCGTCGTTCCCGAAGGCGGCGCGGCGCTCGTCGTCGCGCATGCCAGTTGCCCCGGCAACTGGGAGTTCGGCATCCGCATCGGCGCCCATATCGAGCTTTTGACCACCAGTTCCGGCCACATCCTGCTCGCCTTCCTGGATGAGCAGGCGCAGTCGGAGCTGGCGATGCGCTGGGAAGGCACTGCGATGGCCGAGGCGCGGGAAAAACTGGAGCCGGTTCTGAAAGCCTATCGTCAGGCCGGCCACCGTGTCGGGCCGAGCCAGCAGATGCGCGCCATCGACGACATCTCGGTGCCGATCCTGTCGCCGGACGGCTATGCGATCGCCGTGCTGACCTGCCCCTATATCCAGCGCATCGACGACAAACAGGCCGACATCGACCAGACGCTGGCACTGCTGAAGGACGTCGCGGCGAAGCTGTCGCTGTCATAGAGGGCGCCGGCAGGTCGGGGAGCTCGGCGCTGCCCCTCACCCTTACCCTCTCCCCGTAAGGACGGGGAGAGGGGGCGTCGGCGTATCCGCTTGTCCCTTCTCCCCGTCATTACGGGGAGAAGGTCCGGCAGGGGATGAGGGGCGGCTGGGCCCTGTCAGGACAAGGCCGCAGACGACGTTGCGCCATCAGGTCTGGATGGGTGGTGGCTCCATATTGGAGCCGAACCTCAAGCCTCCGGCGGGATGACGCCCTTGCGCACGGCGAAGTCGGCGTAGAAGCGGCGTTCCTGCGTCTGGATGACCGCATATGCCTTCTTGGCGCGGTCGTAGAAGGCGAAGCGTTCGATGCCGACCATCCTCGTGCCGGTCCCCTCGATCAGCCTGCCGACCTGACGCTGCACCTCGGGAATCTCGTCGGGCTTGCCCACCACCTCCATGCGGCCGAAGGCGTCGTCGACGAAGGTGTCGACGGGCATCACCGACAGCACCGCCTGCATCACCCTGACAATGTCGGCGTCGATGCGCAGCGGGCGGCCATGGACGGTCTGGCGCGAGATCGCCTCGGCCGGAAAGTTGGCGTCGGCGACGATCAGGTCGTCGCCGTGGCCCATCGAGCGCAGCACGTGGAGGACGTCGGCGTTGAGCAGAGGATCGATACCCAGAAGCATGGTCGGACACCTGTCGGTAAGCGTTGCAAGTTCAGTGTGCAGGCGCGTATGAAAACAGGCAAGCGAGCTCAAGGCTCGCGGACGAAGCCTTCGCTGGCGACCAGAAGATTGCGCGTGTAATCCTTGGTGACGTCGCGGCTGGCGAGCGCCTCGGCTTCGAGCCGCTCGACCTCCTGGCCGTTCTGCATGACCATCAGGCGCTCGCACATGTGGGTGATAACGCCGAGATCGTGGCTGACCATGACGAAGGTCAGCTTGCGGTCGCGGCGGATCTGTTCGAGCAGGTTGAGCACCTCGGCCTGCACCGAGGCGTCGAGCGCCGATGTTGGCTCGTCGAGCAGAAGCACCGACGGCTCGAGAATCAGCGCACGCGCGATGGCGACGCGCTGGCGCTGGCCGCCGGAGAGCTGGTGCGAATAGCGGAAGCGGAAGCTTGAGCCGAGGCCGACCTCGTCGAGCGCCCTGAGGATACGCTTTTCGGTGTCGGCGAAACCATGGATGTCGAGCGGCTCGAGCAGCAGCCGGTCGACCGTCTGGCGCGGATGCAGAGAACCGTAGGGATCCTGGAAGACCATCTGGACCTGGCGGTAGAAGGCCTTGTCCCTGAACTTGCCGAGGCGCTTGCCATCGACGTCGATGGTGCCAGAGGCGACAGGCGCAAGACCGGCGACGGCGCGCAGCAGCGTCGACTTGCCGGAGCCGGATTCGCCGACGAGACCGAAGGATTCGCCCCTGGCGACGGTCAGCGATACGTCCTTGAGAGCCACGAATTCGTCGTAGACGACGCGCAGCTTGTCCAGTGAAAGGGCAGGGGTCACAGCAGCCACTCCGGCTGGCGGTCGAGCACCGGCAGAGGATGCCGGTCGGCGCCGATCTTGGGCATGCAGTTCAGCAGGCCTTGCGTGTAGGGATGTTTGGCTTGCGACAGCTCGGAGGCCTTGAGTTCCTCGACCACCTTGCCGGCATACATGACGATGACCCGGTCGCAGAAGGTCGAGACCAGGCGCAGGTCGTGCGAAATGAAGATCAGGCCCATGCCGCGATCGATCACCAGCCGGTCGAGGATGCGCAGGATGTCGAGCTGAACGGTGACGTCGAGCGCCGAGGTCGGCTCGTCGGCGATCAGCAGTTCCGGCCCGGCGATCAGCATCATGGCGATCATGGCGCGCTGGCCCATGCCGCCCGAGACCTCGTGCGGGTAAAGATCGAAGACGCGCTTGGGGTCGCGGATCTGCACTGCAGCCAGCATGTCGAGCGCGCGTTCGCGCGCCTCGGAGCGGCCGATGCTTTCATGGGTGCGCAGTGTCTCGACAATCTGTCGACCGATGGTCATGACCGGGTCGAGCGAATATTTCGGGTCCTGCAGAATCATCGCGACGCGGTTGCCGCGCAGCGAGCGGCGGGTCGCGGGCGTGGCCTTCAGCAGGTCGATGCCGGAGAACTCGAGCCTGTTGGCTGCGACCTTGGCGTGCTGCGGTGTCAGGCCCATGATGGCGCGGCCGGTCTGCGACTTGCCGGAGCCGGATTCGCCGACGATGCCGAGGCGTTCCTGGCCGAGCGTGAAGGATACGCCGCGCACGGCCTCCACCACCCCGGTGCGTGTGGGGAAGGAAACACGCAGGTCTTCGACGTGAAGCATCGTGCTCATTGGCCACCGCCACGGGTGTCGAGCGCGTCGCGCAGGCCGTCGCCGAGCAAATTGAAGCCGAGGCTGACGATCAGGATCGCCGCGCCCGGTGCTGCGGCGACCCACCACTGGTCGAGGATGAAGCGGCGGCCCGAGGCGATCATCGCGCCCCATTCGGGCAGCGGCGGCTGGGCGCCGAGACCAAGGAAGCCGAGGCCGGCGGCGGTCAGGATGATGCCGGCCATGTCCAGGGTGACGCGGACGATCAGCGAGGAAATGCACAAAGGCATGATGTGGCGCAGGACGATGCGCAACGGCGACGCGCCCATCAGCTTGACCGCGGCGATATAGTCCGAATTGCGCACGGTCAGGGTTTCGGCGCGGGCGATGCGGGCATAGGGCGGCCACGAGGTCAGCGCGATGGCGATGATGGCGTTTTCAATGCCGGGTCCAAGTGCTGCGACAAAGGCCAGAGCCAGCACCAGCTTCGGGAACGCCAGGAAGATGTCGGTGATGCGCATCAGTACGGCATCGAGCCAGCCGCCGGCATAACCGGCGACGGTGCCGACGAGCAGCCCGATCGGCGCGGCGATGATCGCCACCAGCACGATGACCTGCAGGGTCAGGCGCGAGCCGTAGATCAGGCGCGAGAGGATGTCGCGCCCCTGGTCGTCGGTGCCGAGCCAGTAGGTCGAGCTTGGCGGCAGCAGGCGGGCGTTCTTGAGGTCGCCGAGATAGGGCGAGTAGGGCGCCAGAAGCGGCGCGAAAGCGGCGACGAACAGCAGCGCCAGGATGATGGCGAGGCCGATCACCGCGAGCTTGTTCGCGGCGAAGCGGCTCCACGTCAGGTAGGCGCGGCCGAGCCGCGCCTGAAGGCGCGACTGGGGACGGTCGGTGAGCAGCCACTCGCGGCGGGTCATTGTTGCTTGGCTCATCTGATCCGCGTCCTTGGGTCGAGCAGGCGATAGAGCAGATCCGACAAAAGGTTGATGGCGATGAACACCGAACCGATGATGATCGTGCCGCCGAGCACGGCGTTCATGTCGGCGTTCTGCAGCGAATTGGTGATGTAGAGGCCGAGACCGGGCCAGGCGAAGACCGTTTCGGTCAGCACCGAGCCTTCGAGCAGGCCGGCGTAGGACAGCGCGATCACCGTCACCAGCGGCACGGCGGCGTTGCGCAGCGCGTGGCCCCAGATGATGCGGGTTTCCGACAGGCCCTTGGCGCGGGCGGCGACGATGTATTCCTGGCTCAGTTCGTTGAGCATGAACGAGCGCGTCATGCGGCTGATATAGGCGAGCGAGAAATATCCAAGCAGCGAGGCCGGCAGGATGATGTGGGCGAAGATGTCCTTGAACGCCGCCCAGTCGCGGTTGAGCACCGCGTCGAGCAGGTAGAAACCGGTGATCGGCGTGAACGTATATTCGAACACCACATCGATGCGGCCGGGGCCGGCGGTCCAGCCGAGACGGGCGTAAAACACCAGAAGCGCCAGCAGGCCGAGCCAGAAAATGGGCACCGAATAGCCGACGAGGCCGACGATGCGCACGATCTGGTCGGCGAGGCTGCCGCGCTTGACGGCGGCGAGCACGCCGAGCGGGATGCCAAGGGCTGCGCCGATGATGGTGCCGACGGTGGCCAGTTCCATGGTTGCCGGGAAGACGCGGCGGATGTCGGCCATGACCGGATTGGTGGTCAGCACCGATGTGCCGAAATCGCCCTGCAGCACGCCTTTCACATAGAGAAAGAACTGCTGGTAATAGGGCAGGTTGAAGCCCATTTCCTCGCGGGTGCGCTCGACGACGTGGGCCGGCGCCCGGTCGCCGACGATGGCGAGCACCGGATCGATCGGCACGACGCGGCCGATGAAGAAGGTGACGGCCAACAGGCCGAGATAGGTCGTTGCCACGATCACCGCGAAACTGGCGACCGCCTTGAGAATGGCGGAGGCGCGCTTGTTGGCGCGCCTCGCCGGCATCTGGGTTTCCATGCTGCTCAATGGACCGATCCTTTGGTGCATGACCCCGATTTCGGGCAGGGATCATGCACGGACTCAAATTGTCACAGCGCCCGTTGCGCGCCCAATTGGACGCGCGGCGCTGTCATGGATCAGTCCTTCGTCACGGGAGCGACGAAGTTCGAGTCGAAGTTCGGCCCGAGCTTGTAGTTCTTGACGTTGCCGCGCAGGCCGGCGACCTCGGTCTGCTGGAACACGAGGACGAACGGGCTGGTGTCGAGGGCTGCCTGCTGCAGTTCCTTGTACATGGCGGCGCGCTTGTCGTTGTCACGCTCCAGAAGAGCTGCCTTGGTCTTTTCGGTCAGTTCCGGCACGTCCCAGGCGTTGCGCCAGGCCAGTGTCTTCACCGTGCCATCGTCGGCATTGTTGGGGTTGGAGGTGAAGGTCTCGGCGTTGGAGTTCGGATCCCAGTAGTCCATGCCCCACTGGCCGATATACATGTCGTGGTTGCGGGCGCGGTACTTGGTCAGCGTCTGCTTGCCGTCGCCGGGGATGATCTCGACCTTGACGCCGGCCTGGCCAGCGGTCTGCTGGAAGGCTTCGGCGATGCCGGTCACCGGCTGGGTGTTGCGGACATCCATGGTGATCGAGAAGCCGTCCTTGAGGCCGGCCTTTTCGAGCAGTTCCTTGGCCTTGGCGACGTCGAACTTGAACGGATCGGAATCGAGCGCGCCGAGAACGCCCTTGGGCTGGTAGGTCTGGCGGATCTCGCCGATGCCCTTGATCAGGGTCGAGCCGATGGCGTCGTAGTCGACGAGATACTTCAGCGCCTGGCGAACTTCCGGCTTGGCCAGGTTCTCGTTCTTCTGGTTAAGGCTGATGTAGTACATCGTGCCCTTGGGCGCGCTGGTCGTGGCCAGGTCGGCATTCTTGGAAATGGCTTCCAGATCGCCCGGCTCGAGGTTGCGGGCGACGTCGACATCACCGCTTTCCAGCATCAGGCGCTGGGTCGCGCTTTCCTTGACGTGGCGATAGATGACGCGGGCGAGTGCTGCCTTTTCGCCATAGTAGTTGTCGTTGCGCTCGAGCACGAGGATTTCGTTGGCGCGCCAGTCGCGGATCTTGAACGGACCCGAGCCGGCATAGCCGGTCTTCAGCCAGCCATTGCCGAAGTCGTTGTCGAACTTGTAGTCGTCGGTCGGCGTGACCGGCGCGACGTGCTCGAGCACCAGTTTCTTGTCCATGACGGCGCCGACGGTGGCGGTCAGGCAGTTGAGCACGAAGGACGGCGCATAGGACTTGTCGACGGTGAAGACGAAGGTGCTTGCGTCGACGGCCTTGGCCTTCTCGGTGACGTTGTCCTTGGTCAGGCCGAACTGGGTGACGATGAAGGCCGGGCTCTTGTCGAGCTTGACGACGCGCTCGAACGACCAGGCGACGTCCTCGGCGGTGATCGGGTTGCCGGAGGCGAACTTCAGGCCCGGCTTGAGCTTGAAGGTGTAGGTCAGGCCGTCATCCGACACGGTCCAGCTTTCGGCGACGCCGGGGCGCACCTTGGTGGTGTCGTTGATGTCGAGGCGCACCAGCATGTCGTAGGCGTTGCCGAGGAATTCGGCCGGGCTCAGCTCGAACGACTCTGCCGGGTCAAGCGTGATGGTGTCGTCGATGGCCCAGGCCTGGACCAGCGTGTCGGCCGGCGTCACGGCCAGCGCGGGCGCCGAAAGCGCCATGACCGACAGCGCGGCGCCGGTGAGCATCAGGCGGAAATGTCCGTTGAGTTTTCCGATAAACATGTCTTTCAGTTCCCCAAGTTGACGAAAATTATTGTTAAACGGCTGCTTCGTGCCAAGCAGAGCGCAATACTCTCAGCCAGTTGTCGCGGCAGATTTTCTTCACGTCATCGGCACCATATCCAGCCTCCCGCAGGGCGGCAACGAGCTTCTGCAGGCCGGCAGCGTCGCTGATCTCGGCCGGAATGGTGGCGCCGTCGAAATCCGACCCCAATGCCACGCCGTCGATGCCGACATGCCCGACGAGATAGTCGATGTGGCGGATCATGTCCGACATCGGTGTGTCGGCGCGCTTGGCGCCGTCCGCGCGCAGCATGGTGACGGCGAAGTTCAGCCCGACCAGGCCGTTGCTCTCGCGCACGGCGGCGAGCTGCTTGTCGGTCAGGTTGCGGCTGATCGGGGTCAGCACGTGCGCGTTCGAGTGGCTGACGATCAGCGGCTGGTCGGACAGCTTGGCGACATCCCAGAAACCCTTCTCGGTGATGTGGGCGAGGTCGATGGCAATGCCGATGCGGTTGCATTCCCTGACCAGCCTATTGCCGGCGTCGGTCAGGCCGGGACCGGTGTCGGGGCTCGAGGGGAAGGCAAACGGCACGCCATGTCCGAAAATGGTGTTGCGGCTCCACACCGGACCAAGCGAGCGCAGGCCGGCGGCATAGAACATCTCAAGCGCGGCGAGATCGGCATCGATGGGCTCGCAGCCTTCCATGTGCAGCACTGCGGCAAACTTGCCTTCGGCTTCCGCGGCCTCGATCTCGGCTCCCGTGCGGCAGATTTTCCAGCCGCCGGCGCGATCCAGCCTGAAGGCGATCGCCGCCATCTCCAGGGCGATGTCGAGCGACGGCGCGCGTTCGAGCGGCTCCGACAGCGGGATGGCGTAGTGGCCGTTGGCGTCGCGCGTCTCGTCGGGCAGGTCGCCCGAGGTGATGTAGATGGCACAAAGACCGCCGGTCAGGCCGCCCTTCCTGGCGCGCGGCATGTCGATATGACCCTGGTGGGTGCCTTCCATGAACTCGGCAACCGGATCCGCACCCTTCGCGGCGTTCTGCCACAAACGGAAAAGCACATCGTTGTGGCCGTCGAATACTGGCTGCATTGCCCACTCCTCAAAGCGAGGCGAGTTGAAGGATGTGTCGTTGCAGAGTCAATCGGCCTGGGACGCGCATTTGCGTCGCAATGCCGTAGTTCCGCTTGGTAACGCAGTGCCAGGACCAACAGTAATCCGTGCTTGGACCAGCGCCGGCGCCGAATTGCCGGTTGCGCCCAAAAACGAAACGATTCGGGCCGGTTGAACAACGGCGTGCGCCGGCCGCTGTTGACCTGACGTCAGGGTGCGACTTTGTTCGTTATTGAGTTCTGCCGCAAATTTGTGCAGTCGAACTGCGGGCGGCTGCACAGCTGCTCTCCACATTGCAAAACCATTCATCACGACGGGAAATTTTGATAATGTCAGAAGGCAGTCTTCTTGATCATGCACTCGTGCGCCTCGATGAGGCAGCAAAACATCTGAGCGTCGACGCCGACGTGATCGAGAAACTGAAATTCGCCCGAGAAACGACCAAAGCCCGCCTGATGATCCGCATGGACGACGGCTCGCGAAAATCGTTCCTGTCGTGGCGCTGCCGCTATGACGACACGCGCGGACCGACCAAGGGCGGCATCCGCTTCCATCCGGAATCGACGGCCGACGAGGTCGAGATGCTGGCGTTCTGGATGACCTTCAAGTGCGCTGTCATGAACCTGCCCTATGGCGGCGGCAAGGGCGCCGTCCAGGTCGACCCGCGCAAGCTGTCGAAGGCCGAGCTGGAACGTCTTTCTCGCGCCTACATCCAGGCCTTCGCCCGCATCATCGGCCCGGACCGCGATATCCCTGCGCCCGACGTCTACACCAATTCGATGATCATGGGCTGGATGGCCGACGAGTACGGCCAGATCGTTGGCCAGGCTTCGCCCGCCGTCATTACCGGCAAGCCGCTGGCGCTCGGCGGTTCGCTTGGCCGCGGTGACGCGACTGCCCGCGGCGGCTTCTACCTGGTCCGCCATCTCGCCGACGAGCTTGGCCTCAAGGGCAGCCTGCGCATCGCCGTGCAGGGCTTCGGCAATGCCGGCCAGCATATCGCCCGCCTGCTCGCCTCGGACGGCCACAAGATCGTCGCGGTGTCGGATTCCGAAGGCGCGGTGCGCGCGGCCGACGGCCTCGACCTCGACCGGCTGTTCGCGGCCAAGGACAGCGGCCGCTCGGTGACTTCGACCGCAGGCCAAGGCGGCCATGAACTGCTCGCCGGCGATGCGCTCGTCGGCGTCGAATGCGACATCCTGGTTCCGTCGGCGCTTGAGAACATGATCCGCATCGACAACGCCGAGATGGTCAAGGCGCGTATCGTGCTCGAACTGGCAAACGGCCCGGTGACTTCGGAAGCCGACGCCATCCTGGAAAAGAAGGGCATCGTCGTCCTGCCTGACATTCTGGCCAACGCCGGCGGCGTGACTGTGTCCTATTTCGAGTGGGTCCAGAACCGCCAGGGCTTTTATTGGCAGATCGAGGAAATCCATGACCGGTTGCGCGCCATCATGGAGCGTGAAGGCCGCGCCATCTGGGACGTCGCCAAGGCGAAGAATGTCTCGGTGCGCACCGCAGCCTATGTGCACGCGCTCGGCCGCCTCGCCGAAGCCATCGAGGCGCACGGCACGCAGAACTACTTCGCGAGCTAACCGATTGAGCCACGCCGCCGGATCGAATTGGTCCGGCGGCGCGGATTCCAACTTTCCAGTTGAAGCGCCAATTGGGCGGGCGTAGGTCTCTATCCCCCGACAGTTCCCCCTCCAAACCTTGCCTTCACGGCAGAACCGGCGAAACGACAATGTCCTTCATTCCAGACTGGTCGACCATCCTTCAGTTTGCGGTCGCCACCTTCATCATCGCCATCACGCCCGGCCCGGACATGACCCTGTTTGTCGGGCGTGCGCTGTCGGAAGGCCGCAAGGCGGGTTTTGCCTGCATGGCGGGTGCGATGACCGGCATCGTCATCCACACATCGCTGGTTGCGCTGGGCCTCTCGGCGCTGATCGTGGCCTCGCCGCAGGCCTTCATGGCGCTCAAGATCGTCGGCGCCGGCTATCTCGTCTGGCTCGCCTTCCAGGCGATATCAAAGGGCTCGGCGTTTTCGCCCGACACCACCAAGCGTGCGTCGCGCTCGTTCTTCCAGAACTGGGCGACCGGGCTCGGCATCAACCTGCTCAACCCGAAGATCATCCTGTTCTTCATGACTTTCCTGCCGCAGTTCGTGTCTGTCCACGACACCAACGCGCCGGGCAAGCTGTTCTTCCTGGGAGCAATGTTCATCGTGCTGTCGCTGCCGGTGACCGCACCGATGGTCATCGCGGCCGACAAGTTCGCAGGTTTGCTGAAGAAGAGCCCGCGCGTGACGCGCATCGTCGACTATCTGTTCGCCGGCGTGTTCTCCGCCTTCGCGCTGAAGATCCTCACGGCGCAGGCGAAGTAGGGCGCAATGTCCCGGCGAACCGGCCGGTGACGAACCAGTAGGCGATGCCGCCGATCAGGCCGCTGCCGATGATCGAGACCGGCAGCAGCGGATCGCGATAGGCAAAACCCTGGTCGCCGCCCTGGTAGGCGAAGCCGATGAACACCAGCGCCACGAAGCCGCCGGCCAGCGCGTAGAAGAGCCAGTCGCGCTTGCCGAGCAGTTCGGCGAGCAGCATGACGATCACTGCCGGCACGAAGGCAAAATAGGCGACAAAGAGGGCGGTGAAGGGGATGGTGAAGACCATCGATCCGGTCGCCACTTCCGGCGGGATATCGGCGGCCATCAGGCCGGCCGCGCCAAGGAAGATCACGTTGAGGAATGCGGAGGCGGCAAGCGACGCCGCCAGATAGCCCAGAACCATGTGGGCGAATTTGCCGAGATAGAGCAGGAAGCGGCTCACGCCTCGCCGTGTCCTGATATCATCATCGCCTCGAGCGCCAGGCGCTCGCTTTTCTTCATCCGCTCGGATTCCGACTTGAGCTGGCCGCAGGCGGCCAGGATATCGCGGCCGCGCGGGGTGCGGATCGGCGAGGCGTAGCCGGCATTGTTGATGTAGTCGGCGAACTTCTCGATCGTCTCCCAGTCAGAGCACTGATAGTTGGTGCCGGGCCACGGGTTGAACGGGATCAGGTTGATCTTGGCCGGCACGCCCCTGAGCAGCTTGACCAGCGCCTTGGCGTCCTCGAGGCTGTCGTTGACGTCCTTGAGCATGACATACTCGAAGGTGATGCGGCGGGCGTTGGACAGGCCGGGATAGGCGCGGCAGGCGTCGATCAGGTCTTTCAGCGGATACTTCTTGTTGATCGGCACCAGAAGGTCGCGCAGGTCGTCGTTGGTGGCATGCAGAGAGATCGCCAGCATGACGCCGATCTCCTCGCCGGTGCGGAAGATTTCCGGCACGACACCAGAGGTCGACAGCGTGATGCGTCGCTTGGACAGCGCCAGGCCGTCGCCGTCAGAGGCGATCAGCAGCGCCTTCTTCACCGCCTCGAAATTGTAGAGCGGCTCGCCCATGCCCATCATCACGATGTTGGAGATTTTCCGCCCCTCGGCCGGCACGATGGCGCCGGCAGGCGTGTTGCGGTCGGGGAAATCGCCGAGCCGGTCGCGCGCCGTCATCAGCTGGGTGAGGATTTCCTCTGATGTCAGGTTGCGCACCAGCTTTTGCGTGCCGGTGTGGCAGAACGAGCAGGTCAGCGTGCAGCCGACCTGGGACGAGATGCAGAGCGTGCCGCGGCCTTCCTCGGGGATGTAGACGGTCTCGATCTCGACCGGGCGGCCAGCACCACGCGGCGGAAAGCGGAACAGCCACTTGCGCGTGCCGTCGGACGAGATCTGCTCCTCGACGATCTCGGGCCGCGCGATGGTGAAATGCTTGGCCAGTTCGGCGCGCAGGTCCTTGGAGATGTTGAACATGTCGGCGAAGTCGGAGACGCCGCGGACATAGAGCCAGTGCCAGAGCTGCTGGACGCGCATCTTGGCCTGGCGCTCGGGGACGACGCCCGAGCTGACGAGCGCTTCGGCAAGCTCGTCGCGGGTGAGGCCGATCAGCTCGCCCTTGGCGGGGTAGGCCGCACGGGCGCGCAAGGCGTCGCGCGTGGCATCGGTGGTGAGGTCGAGCGAAAGGGTCATCAGGGCTCAGCTAGGTTCATATCGCGGCAAATGTTGGGTCCGCGTCAAATGTAGGATTTTGCGCGACATATCACAGGTCTGTCGCCACGTCACGTTTGGGCGGCCATGCATTTGTGCCGCAGCTTCGCAAACTGTTAGGCAATGGTTGCGATGCTTGGCCCATGAGCAACATCCTTCAAATCGTCCTGGTGGTGCTCGCCGTCAACGGCACGGCGTTCCTCGCCTTCTGGCGCGACAAGCGCCTGGCTCGCACTGGCGCGCGGCGCATCCCGGAAAAGACCCTGCTCTGGCTGGCGCTTGTCGGTGGTAGCGTCGGCGCTGTCATCGCCCAGCAGATGTTCCGGCACAAGACGCGCAAGGAGCCGTTCCGCAGCAGGCTTTATGCCATCGTGGCGCTGCATGCGGTCGCCGTCGCCATGCTGGCGATCTGGCTGATCGCCCCGCACTGGGCGTCGGGGCTGCTTCACGTGGTACGCGGACCGGCGGTTTCGTAAGGGCCGGCCGCGCCGCGGTTCCGGATACGAAAAGGCCGGACGACAGGCGCCCGGCCTTTTCCATCAATTTCGCAAGCTGGCTACTTGCAGTTGGTGATCGACGTCAGTGCCGCCGAGATGCCCTTCAGCGAGAAGACGTAGCTGGTCGGGTTGCCGCGGCCGGACTTGGCGGAGACCTTCATGTCCGAGCCGCCCTTCATGGCGGCGATCAGCGCGGGCTCCTCGGCAGCGTTTTCGACCCAGGCCGACTTGCCCTTGGTGAACATCGAAAACGTCTTGTCGCCGATGGTGACCGCGACCTTGGAATTGTCCTGGAAGTTGTAGCCGGCGATGAACTGCGGCTCGAAGGATACCTTCTGGCCGGGGCGCTGGCTGACGAAGAAGAACATGTCGCCGTGATCGAGCGTCGGCGGCTGCTTGTCCGTGGGCACCGTCAGCACGTAGCAGACCTTGCCGTTCTGGGTCTGGTAGCTGTAGGTGCCCCAGGAGTTGTGCTGGCCGATCTTGGTTGCCGACTGGGCGAGTGCGGGCATCGCCGACACTGCAAGCACCAGACCTGAAAGAGTAGCTATCAATCCGCGCATCGCTTTTCCTGTACTTCAAATGGAGCGGGGCGGGCCGGCCAGCGGTCGCCCGTTCGCTTCATTTTGATTTAATCTGGGTTACCAAAAGGTGAATCGCCTCGCAGAAAGGACGCTCGCCGCATGGAACCCCGCCAAACCGCCCGTTGTGAGCGGGCCACTTGTCCCTGTCGCGGTTGAAAACCACGAAAGCGGCAAGAGTTTGACTTTTGATTTCAGTCTGAAACAGGAGCGCGCGGCCGCCCTTACCAATCGCGCAGGCTTTCCTTCGCGGCAAGCCGGTGCGCCGGGGTCATATGGGCGCGCACGGCGGCCAACGCGGCGGTCAGCACCGCTACGTCGTCGGTGAAGCCGAGCCCCAGGACGATGTCGGGAATGGTGTCGACCGGCAGGATGAAATAGGCCAGCGCCGCCATAAGGATGCCCTTGGCGCGCAGCGGCGTGTTCTTGTCCATGGCGCAATAGTAGCCGGCCACCACCTCTTCCATGAACGGAACGTGGCGGGCCGTTGCCCTGGCCTTGCGCCAGAACTTCTCACGCACCTCGCCTTCGTCGGCGGAGGCTTCGCCCGCGCCGCTGCGGAAATGGTCAAAACCTGGAATTTTCACCATCTGGACACTCTCCTTCGCGCAATGATGTGGGAAGGTTCTGCCCCCTCTGCAAGGTGGATTTTCAAGAACCGAAATAGGCGTTCATGCGCTTGGCCAGCTTCATGTCGAGTTCGGTCAGGCCGCCGGCGTCGTGCGTGTTCAGCTTGACGTCGACGGTCTTGTAGACGTTCGACCAGTCGGGGTGGTGGTCGAGCTTTTCCGCCGCCATCGCAACCCTGGTCATGAAGGCGAAGGCCTCGCTGAAATTCCTGAAGACGAAGCTGCGCGCAATCGACAGCCCGTCCGATGCCAGCGCCCAGCCCTCGAGCGAGGCCAGCGCCTCCTTCACTTCAGCCGCGCCAAGTTTCTCTCTGGCCATTTCGCACTCCCGTGGTAATCGAGGATCGTCCCATCAGCATAGCGCGGGTCCGATGAACGAGAAGCCGGTAAAATCGATCCTGTTCGTTTGCCTGGGCAACATCTGCCGTTCGCCGCTGGCCGAAGGGGTGTTTCGCGCGGTCCTGGCCGAGCGTGGCGTCGAGGCCGAATTCGTCGTCGATTCGGCCGGCACCGGCGGCTGGCATGCCGGCTCGGCGCCCGATCCGCGCTCGATCGCGATTGCCGCGCAATATGGCGTCGACATAACCGCGCAGCAGGCCCGCAAGGTGGTTCCCGCCGATTTCGAGCGGTTCGACCTGATCCTCGGCATGGATCGCTCAAACGTCGACGATCTCAAGGCCAGCGCGCCGGCCAAGGCCGCCGGACGCGTCGAACTTTTCCTCGGCCACGCCACGGGACGGACCAGGGATGTTCCCGATCCCTACTATGGCGGGGACGATGGTTTCGCGGCTGTCTACCGCATGATCCGCGAAGCTTCGGAAGCGCTCGCCGACCGGCTCGCCAGCCGCGAATCCGCGCTGCGCAGCGGCCAGGCTTCCTCGACGACATAGGGGCCGCCGCCGACCGAGTCGCGTGACGACATCAGCACGAAGCGGCCGACCTTGAAGGGCAGTGCCGCGAAATTGCCGCGCGCCGAAAGGTAATGCGCGACATCGAGCGGGCTGGTGTTGCGCAGCCGCGCCAATGTGACGTGCGGGGTGAACTTGCGCGGATCCTTGGGGACGCCGAGACGCTGGCAGATGCGCTCGATCTCGGCCTGCAGGGTGTTGAGTTCGGGCGAGGGGATCATCCCGGCCCACACCGAATGCGGCTTCTTCTGGCCAAAGGCGCCGACGCCCGACAACTCCAGCTGGAAACCGGGCCTGTCGACACGGTCGAGGGCTTCGACGATCTCGTCGGCGAGATGGCCTTCGACATCCCCGATGAAGCGCAAGGTGAGGTGATAGTTCTCGACGTCTATCCAGCGCGCCCCGGGCAGGCCTCCCCGCAACAGGGACAGGGAAAGTGCCGCATCGCGCGGGATTTCGAGGGCGGTGAAAAGTCGCGGCATGGCCAGGCTCCCTTCTCCTCGAATCGAAATTCGCAAGCTCAGCGAATCATCGTTCGCAACAACGGGCAAGCTGTTTGTTCAGCGCTTGCTGTTGATGCAACGATTACGCAAGGGAAGTGTTGCAACCCGGCATGGATGCATCACTTGCCGGCAATGGCCTTTTCGACCGTCGGCAAAGCACGTTCCACCATGCGCTCGATGCCTGCTGCGTTGGGGTGCATGCCATCCTCGAGCAGCAGTCTGGGATCGCCGGCGACGCCGTCGAGGAAGAAGGGATAGAGGGCCGTGCCGTATTTTTCGGCCAGCTTCGGATAGATGGTGCCGAACTGTTCGCCATAGGCGTGGCCGAGATTGGGCGCGGCGACCATGCCCGCCAGCAGCACCGGAATGTTGCGCTGCTTGAGCCGGGCCAGCATCTTGTCGAGGTTCTGCTCGACGAGGGCCGGATCGATGCCGCGCAGCATGTCGTTGGCGCCGAGCTCGAGGATAACCAGCTGCGTGCCATCGGGGATCGACCAGTCGAGACGGGACAACCCGCCACTCGTCGTATCGCCTGAAACGCCGGCATTGGCGATCACCACATCGTGACCGCGGGCGCGTAGCGCGGCCTGCAATTTTTCGGGAAAACCCTCGCCGGGGCCAAGGCCATAGCCGGCCATCAGGCTGTCGCCGAAACCGACGATGCGGAACGGTTCGGCGTTCGCCGTCAGCGGCGCTGCGGCGTTCGCTGCGAAGATGAACAGAGCGGCGGCAAGAAGTTGTTTGAAAGCCATAAAGTCGGACCCGATATGACGAAGACAGTCCCCGCCCTGACGTTTCCATATAGGATAGATTTGCCGTGACAGAAGCCGTCATTGAACTGCGGGATGTATCGCTGACATTGGGCCAGGGGGCGTCGTCCGTCCATGTTCTGAAGGGTGTCAGTCTCGATGTGGCTGCGGGCGAGGCCGCGGGGATCGTCGGTCCGTCCGGTTCAGGCAAGTCGACGCTGCTTATGGTGCTGGCCGGGCTCGAGCGTGTCGATTCCGGCACCGTCAAGATTGCCGGCGAGCTGATGAACGGTCGCAGCGAGGACCAGATCGCGGCCTTCCGCGGCCGCAACATCGGCATCGTGTTCCAGTCGTTCCATCTCATTCCCAACATGACCGCGCTGGAAAATGTCGCCGTGCCGCTGGAACTTGCGGGCAAGCGCGATGCATTCGCCATTGCCGAGCGCGAACTCGCCGCCGTCGGGCTGGCCGACCGCGTCACGCATTATCCGGGCGAGCTTTCGGGCGGCGAGCAGCAGCGTGTTGCGATCGCGCGTGCGCTGGCGCCGGAGCCGCGCATTCTCATCGCCGACGAGCCGACCGGCAATCTCGACCAGGCCACCGGCCGTCAGATCGCCGACCTGTTGTTCGCCAAGGCGGCTGAGCGCCAAATGACGCTGGTGCTGGTGACGCACGATCCGGCGCTTGCCGCGCGCTGCGATCGCCAGGTGGCGATGCGCTCGGGACGGATCGAGACGGCGACGCTTGCGCCGCTGGCCGAAAAGGTCAGGGCGTGAGGGCGCCCGCATGCTGAAGGACCTGCCTCTCGCCTTCCGCTTCGCCTCGCGAGAAATGCGTGGCGGCCTGCGCGGCTTCATGATCTTCCTGACCTGCATCGCGCTCGGAGTGGCGGCGATCGGCGGCGTCAACTCGGTCGCCCGGGCGATTACCGCCGGAGTCGCCGGCGAAGGCCAGGCGCTGCTGGGCGGCGACATACGCTTCCAGTTGATCCAGCGCGAGGCGACCGGCAAGGAGCGCGCCTTCCTCGAAACGCTTGGCACTGTATCGCACAATGCCGGCATGCGCTCGATGGCGCGGCTGGAAGACGGTTCCGACCAGTCGCTGGTCGAAGCCAAGGCGGTCGACGATGCCTATCCGCTGTACGGCCAACTGGTGACCGAGCCGGCACTGCCGCGCACCGAATTGTTTGCCGAAAAGGCTGGCGCCTTTGGCGCAGCTGCCCCCGATCTTCTGTTCGAGCGCCTGAAGCTCCAGCTCGGCGACCGCATCAAGCTGGGCGGGACGACCTTCGAACTGCGCGCCAGGCTCGTCACCGAGCCGGACGCCGTCTCCGACGGCTTCGGCTTTGCGCCACGGCTTCTGGTGTCGATGGAGGGCCTCACGGCATCCGGGTTGATCCAGCCGGGCAGTCTGGTCGAGCACGCCTACAAGGTTCGCTTGCCGGTCGGGACCAGCGAGGCCCAAATCACCGCGGTGCGCGAGCGGACCAATGCCGCGTTTCCCGAAGCCGGCTGGAGCGTGCGCACGCGCACCAACGCAGCGCCTGCCCTGTCGGCCAACATCGAGCGCTTCTCGCAGTTCCTGACGCTGGTCGGGTTGACTTCGCTGGTGGTCGGCGGCGTCGGCGTGGCGAATGCCGTGCGCGCCTATCTCGACGGCAAGCGCGGTGTCATTGCCACCTTCAAGAGCCTTGGCGCGTCGGGCGGCTTCGTTCTGTCGGTCTACCTGATCCAGATATTGCTGATCGCCGGCATCGGCATCGCCATCGGTCTCGTGCTCGGAGCGCTGATGCCGTTCGCGGCAAGTGCCGCACTGCAATCGGTCATTCCGGTGCCGGCGGAAGCGGGGATCTATCCCGCCGCGCTGGCGATGGCTGCTCTGTTCGGCGTTCTGGTGACGCTGGCTTTCGCCATCCTGCCGCTGGGCCGCGCCCGCGACGTGCCGGCGACGGCGCTGTTTCGCGAGATGGGCTTCGAGGGCCGTGGCCTGCCGCGTCTCGTCTACATCGCAACGGCGCTCGGCATCGCCGCAGCGCTTGCGCTTCTCTCCATCTGGTTCGCCGGCGACCGGCGCATTGCCACGACCTTCGTCGGTGCGACGATCTTTGCTTTCCTGGTGCTGCGCGCCGTTGCGGTCGGCGTGCAGTGGCTGGCACGCAAGAGCCCACGCGTGCGTTCGACCGCACTTCGCCTCGCCATCGGCAACATCCATCGGCCCGGCGCGCTGACGCCGTCGGTAGTGCTGTCGCTGGGGCTGGGACTGACGCTGCTGGTGACGCTGGCGCTGATCGACGGCAATCTGCGCCGCCAGATATCAGGCAGCCTGCCGGAACGCGCGCCGAACTTCTTCTTCGTCGACATCCAGCCGGGCGAGGTCGACTACTTCGCCAGGCTGGTCGAGGCCGAGGCGCCCGGCGGCAAGCTGGTGCGCGTGCCGATGCTGCGCGGGCGGGTGATGGCGCTCAACGGCATCGAGGTGCAGAAACTCAACGTGCCTCCTGAGGGCGCATGGGTGCTGCGCGGCGACCGTGGCTTGACCTACGCAAGGAATATTCCCGAGAATTCGACCCTGTCGCAGGGTGCGTGGTGGCCGGCCGACTATTCCGGCGAGCCTTTGGTGTCGTTTTCGGCGCAGGAGGCGCGCGAGCTCGGCCTCAAGCTCGGCGATACGGTGACGGTCAACGTGCTTGGCCGCAACGTGACGGCCAAGATCGCCAGCTTCCGCGAAGTGCAGTGGGAATCGATGGGCATCAACTTCGTCATGGTGTTCTCGCCCAATACCTTTGCCGGTGCGCCGCACAGCTGGCTGGCGACGTTGACGGAGGAGAAGGCGAACCCGGCCGACGAATCCAAGATCCTCAACGCTGTGACGCGCAGCTATCCGGCGATCACCACCGTTCGGGTCAAGGACGCGCTCGACGTGGTCAACCGGCTCGTCGCCCAGCTCGGCACGGCGATCCGCGCGGCGGCAGGCGTGGCGCTGATCGCCTCGGTGCTGGTGCTGGCCGGGGCGCTCGCCGCCGGCAACCGTGCCCGTATCCACGATGCGGTGATCCTGAAAACGCTAGGGGCGACACGCAGGACGCTGATCGCGGCCTTCTCGCTCGAATACATGCTGATCGGGCTTGCTACGGCGGTGTTTGCGCTCGCCGCAGGTGGCCTGGCCGCGTGGTTCGTGGTGGCCAGGATCATGTCGCTGCCATCGAGCTTCCTGCCCGAGGTGGCGGTGGCGACGATCGTCGCGGCACTGGTGCTGACCGTCGGATTCGGCCTCATCGGCACGTGGCGCGTGCTGGGTCACAAGGCGGCGCCGGTGCTGCGAACGGAATAGCCAGGCCGGCAACGCCGGGTGATCTCAAATACATTTGTATGAGAAATGTTGCCTCACGGCGGGTTTCAAAGCGTTACGGGCCTTGTTCTGGCCCGAAAGAAGCATCATATTTCGCCGCAGGCATGCTGGAGTCCCGCCAGCGGAGCCTGGGTCTCGACCCGACACCCGACGGGGCAGAAGCAACAGAGGAAACCATGTCTGACTTCAGAAATTACCAGACGCGCATGGCGACCGCCGGTGCCCGTGCCGACGCGTCGATCGACGAAGGCCTGCGCGCCTACATGCTCAAGGTCTACAACCTTATGGCGCTTGGCCTGGTCATCACCGGTCTCGCCGCGTTCGGTACCATGATGCTGGCGACCACCAATGATCCGGCAACCGCTGTCGCCACGATGGGCAACGGCAAGATGCTGACCAGCCTGGGCGTCGCGCTCTATGGCTCGCCGCTGAAGTGGGTCGTCATGCTGGCGCCGCTCGGAATGGTGTTCTTCCTGAGCGCCCGCATCCAGTCGATGAGCACTTCCGGCGCGCAGACCGCGTTCTGGGTCTTCGCCGGCCTGATGGGCCTGTCGCTGTCGTCGATCTTCCTGGTCTATACCAGCGCAAGCATCGTGCAGACCTTCTTCATCACCGCCACCGCCTTTGGCGGACTGTCGCTGTTCGGCTACACGACCAAGCGCGACCTGACGGCCATGGGCACGTTCTTCGCCATGGGCGTGATCGGTCTGCTGATCGCCATGGTGGTCAACATCTTCCTGCAGTCGTCGGCCCTGCAGTTCGCCATTTCGGCGATCGGCGTGCTGGTGTTTGCGGGCCTGACCGCCTACGACACGCAGAAGATCAAGGAGATGTATTTCGAGGGCGACGACGTGCTCGTCTCCGGCCGCAAGGCGATCATGGGCGCGCTCACGCTCTATCTCGACTTCATCAACCTGTTCTCGTTCCTGCTGTCGTTCCTGGGCAACCGCGAGTAAGCAGGTCAGAGCGAAATCATGCGAAGGGCGGCCATCGGCCGCCCTTTTCATTTGGGCAGCGCTCTGCTCTTATGGATGGCAGTAAACTGGATTGCCTAAATTATGAGCATGTCGATACGCCACGCTTTGCCCGACGACCTCGGCCGCATTACCGAAATCTATGCCGACGCGGTGCTGAACGGGACCGCCACCTACGAGTTGGACCCGCCAGACCGGTTGGAAATGGCCGCGCGGTTCGAGACGCTGATGCAGGGCGGATATCCGTATCTGGTGGCCGAGCGCGACGGCGCGATCCTTGGCTATGCCTACGCCGGACCCTTCCGGGCGCGGCCGGCCTATCGCTTCATCGTCGAGGATTCGATCTACATCGCGCCGGAGGCCAAGGGTGCGGGGCTCGGCAGGGGGCTGATGCTGGCGCTGATCGGGGAGTGCACCCGGCTCGGCTTCCGCCAGATCGTCGCCGTCATCGGCGACGGCCACGCCGACAGCGCCTCGGTCAAGCTGCATGAGCGGCTGGGCTTCCACCACACCGGCCGCATGGAAGGCTCGGGCTACAAGCATGGCCGCTGGCTCGACACGGTGTTGATGCAACTGGCGATGAATGGCGGCGCGACCACGCAGCCGGATGCCAACTCGATGCCGGAACGCAAGTTCCAGGCGACAAAAGTCGCCTGAATTTCCAGGATTTTCACCGGAAAAGTCGCGAGATTTCGGCAAAATCGAACGACTTTTGCATGGATTTGAGCGCAAAACCCACGGGTTCTTGTGCTGCTGCGATCATCCGGTGCCGCCGAGCAGGGGCACGAAGCGCACAGCCGCTAGCGATGTCTCGGCAAATTCGCTGTCGGTGACGCGCACCAGCCTGATCAGCTGCTGGTCGCCGGGCGGCCCAAGCGGCATGACCAGTCGCCCGCCGATCGCAAGCTGGTCCTTCCAGGCTTCGGGGATGGAGCGTGCGCCGGCGGCGGACAGGATGGCGTCGTAGGGCGCCTGTTCCGGATGTCCGCCGGCGCCGTCACCCGTTATTACCTCGACGTTCCGGTAGCGGAGCCGCCGCAGGCGAGCGCGGGCCTGTTCGGCGAGCTTCGCGATGCGTTCGATGGTGACCACCTTGCCGGCGATCCCGGACAACACCGCGGCGGCGTAGCCGGATCCGGCGCCGATTTCCAGGACCTTGCTGCCCGGACGAATTGCGGCCGCCGAAATCATCAGGGCGACGATATAGGGCTGGGAGATGGTTTGGCCGGCCTCGATTGGCAAAGCGGTGTCGTCATAGGCCTGCCGGCGTAGCGGCGGCGGCACGAAATCCTCGCGCGGCACGCTGCGCATTGCCTGCAGCACCGCAAGATCGACGATGCCGCGCCGGACGATCTGCTGCTCCACCATGTCAAGGCGAGCCAACTTGAAGCTGCTCATGGGCTGCCTCTTGCGTTTTGTTTTCGCCTAGCTTTCGCGTTTGCGCGCGGCGGCAGAGCCTGGCACCTGCGGCGGCCCGCCGCAGGTGCCGTAGCGTCCGTCGCGTGTTGCGGCGCGATGCGAACTTGCTGCATTGCACAAAACGCAAAGCTCCTATGCAATATCAACACTTTAAATCAGAGCGCGGCGGAGCTAAATATCACTCATCGAATTTGTCGGGCCTACCTCCTCCCAGGTTTCCGACGAATAGGTCAGCGCCTACCTCCTCCCAGACGCTGGCCACCAATACGACACCCGCCGGACCTCCTCCCCCGGCGGGTGTTGTTTTTTTAAGCTCCCCCCAGAGACACGTTCCGCCCGCGCTTTCGACGCCTGGATGGACCACAGCCGGCCAAAGCGCCGGACAGCGCCAGCACTGCAACGAGCGGTGTGGCGTTCGGGTGGCCTTACAGGCTATAGGCAGTGCCAAGCACCTTCAGGTCATGGCCGCGGAGGGACGATATGATGGCCGCCGCGGCTTGCGATCGAGCGCCGACGGCGGCTGGTGAGGAACGAGGAAAGGAATTCAGCATGAACGTGACAAGCGAAACCGCTGCCCTTCTCGAGCGGCTCGGCGTCGCCAAGGCCGATTTCACCGGCGGCGACCTGGTCGTGCGCAGCCCGGTGACCGGCGAGCAGATCGGCGCCTTGAAGTCGATTTCGCCTGCCGAAGCCGGCAAGGCCATCGAGCGTGCCGACAAGGCCTTCAGGACCTGGCGTAACGTGCCTGCACCGAAGCGCGGCGAGCTGGTGCGCCTGCTCGGAGAGGAATTGCGCGCCGCCAAGACCGATCTCGGACGTCTTGTGTCGATCGAAGTCGGCAAGATTCCGTCGGAAGGCCTGGGCGAAGTCCAGGAAATGATCGACATCTGCGACTTTGCCGTCGGCCTGTCGCGCCAGCTCTACGGCCTGACCATTGCTACCGAACGCGCCGGCCATCGCATGATGGAAACCTGGCACCCGCTCGGCGTCATTGGCGTTATCTCGGCCTTCAACTTCCCGGTCGCGGTGTGGTCGTGGAACGCAGCGCTCGCTTTTGTCTGCGGCAACTCGGTGATGTGGAAGCCGTCGGAAAAGACGCCGCTGACAGCACTTGCCTGCGACGCCATCTTCAAGCGCGCCGCCGCCCGCTTCGGCGCGGACGCTCCCGAGGGCCTGTCGCAGGTGCTGATCGGCGACCGCGCCGTCGGCGAAGTGCTGGTCGACAATCCGAAGGTGCCGCTGGTGTCGGCCACCGGCTCGACCCGCATGGGCCGCGATGTCGGTCCGCGCCTGGCCAAGCGCTTTGCCCGCGCCATCCTCGAGCTCGGCGGCAACAATGCCGGCATCGTCTGCCCGTCGGCCAATCTCGACATGGCGCTGCGCGCCATTGCCTTCGGCGCCATGGGCACCGCCGGCCAGCGCTGCACCACCATGCGCCGGCTGTTCGTTCACGACAGCGTCTACGATGCGCTCGTTCCCCGTCTCAAGAAGGCCTATGACAGCGTCTCGGTCGGAAGCCCGCTGGAAAGCGCGGCGCTGGTCGGTCCGCTGATCGACAAGGCGGCCTTCGACGGCATGCAGAAGGCGCTGACGGAAGCCGGCGAGCACGGCGGCAAGATCACCGGCGGCATTCGTGTCGACCAGGGTCATGTCGGCGCCTATTACGTCAAGCCGGCGCTCGTCGAGATGCCCGGCCAGGTTGGCCCGGTGCTTGAAGAGACCTTCGCGCCGATCCTCTATGTCATGAAGTACTCGGACTTCGACCAGGTGCTCGACCTGCACAATGCGGTCGGCGCTGGCCTGTCGTCGTCGATCTTCACGCTCGACCTGCAGGAAGCCGAGCGCTTCCTGTCGGTCGAAGGGTCGGACTGCGGCATCGCCAACGTCAATATCGGCACCTCGGGCGCCGAGATCGGCGGCGCGTTCGGCGGCGAGAAGGAAACCGGCGGCGGCCGCGAGAGCGGCTCCGATGCGTGGAAGGCCTATATGCGCCGCGCCACCAACACGGTGAACTACTCCAAGGCGCTGCCGCTGGCGCAGGGCGTGTCGTTCGACATCGACTGATCGGCTTGGCTGCTTGAAATCAGGCGCTGCCCGCGAAAGCGGGTGGCGCCTTTTTCGTGCTCAGAGCGCCAGCGTCGGCACTACCCAGCCGTCGAGCTCCTCAAGCGCCGCAGCGCTGATGGGCATCAGCTTGCGCGCCTCGAGATCGAAGCAGATGGCGATGACCTGCATCGCGCCGAAGCTGCGCCCGGTGAACGGATCGAGCATCCAGTTGATCAGCGACTGGGTCCGCGCGTCGGCCCTTTCGATGCCGGCGCGGATCTCGTAGCAGTCGCCGGCGCGGGGCCAGCCCGAATTGACGACCTGGAATTCGAGGGCGGCGGAGCCGAAATGCGGGCCGGGCCTGCCGCTGTGCCGCTCCGCCAGCTGGCGCAATGGGGTGATGATGTTGCGCACGCCGTCGGCCATGGCACCGACGAAGGCGTGCGGCAGCATTTGTCCGAACCGATCGCAGCCCGCAGTGTCGACCGCCCCCATGCCGACACTGACCAGATTGAGCGCATCGGCCCGCCACAGGGAGGCCGAGGTGGCGCTTGGCGCGTCGCTGACGCCGCGGGGCAGGGCGATTGCCGGCACCTCGACTAGCTGGCCGCCCGCCCGCTCCATGAAATGGGCGGGCCACGGCCGAGCCGTGCCGTCGTCGCTCGCCGCATACCGGATTTCGATGCGAAATGTCGCCGCCTGTTCGCCGGTCTGGCTGTTGTACATCACCGCAACGATCGAGGCGCTGTCGCCGCCGATCGCGGTGAAGCCAGCGCTGACATGCACGCAGGCTGCTGCGCGCAGTTCACGCAGGAAGCGGATGTGCATGCTGGCGACCGTAAGGGTAGTGGCAGTGTCGGGCGCGAACAGCCGGGGCAGGCCGGCGAGCCCGAAGAGCATGGCAACACCCTCCATGCAGCGCGCCATATAGAAGCGCGTGTTCATGTGACCCATCTCGTCGCATTCCCAGGTGGCGACGCCGCCACGCCAGACGTCGCGCAACTCGAAGAAGCCCGCTGTCATGCCTTGCCTCCCATGATCAGGCAAAAGCGTAGCCGGCACCGTTGCCGGCCTCATCGTCGCATCGGACGATACCGGCCTAGCAACGCCTCAGGGTTCAACTTCGCCGGCTGCTGCGGAACAGGTGCCTTCTTCGGGACAAAGAATTTGTCGCAGCCGGACGCAATTCCGCAGCCGCGCCATCGATGCTATCTGTGGGTGATCGAGGAACAAGGTCGCGACGCTTGGCCGGATTTCGCCGCAGGGGAACAGGGTTCGGGGTCGCGCTTGCCGCGGCGCTGTTGTTCGTCCTGCAGACGGCTGCCGGCGCCCTCGCGATCGGGCAGGGCCAGCCGCCACTCGACATCTTCGGCAATCCGCTGTGCATCACAACGGCGACCGATCACACCGCCCCCGCCAAGAGCGACCATCCGAGCCTGCCCGAATGCTGCACGCTCGGCTGCAACATGGTCTCGTCGGCAGCGGTTTCGCCGCCGCAAGGTCACGAGGTGGCGCTTGCCTCGCCGATCGAAATTCCCGCGCCGTTCCTGCCGATGCTGCTCGATCCGCCAACGGACGCCAAGCACGATCCCGGAAATCCGCGCGCGCCGCCGCTGGCCGCCTGACGCCTGCCGCTGATGCGGCCCACCCGACTTTTCCGGAACTATCGGCCACGCTCGAGGCGTCGGCCATTCCATTCGATTTTGGAGACATCCATGAGCTTTTTCACACGCGCGCTGTCGCGCCCGCTCTTCCGCAGCCTCGAGGAGCGCGTCAGCGTTGCCCTCTTTGCCCTGCTTCTGTTGTTCGCCTCGACCCATCAGCTGCTCGCCCACGGCTTCAAGCTCGGCGATCTCGAAATCGGCCACCCGTGGTCGCGGGCAACGCCCGCCGGCGCGAAGGTTGCCGCCGGCTATCTGGTCGTCAAGAACACCGGCAGCCAGCCGGACCGGCTGGTGTCGATCCAGTCCGACGTATCGGAAAAGGCCGAAATCCATGAAATGGCCGTCGACGCCGCCGGTGTCATGAAGATGCGCCAGATTGGCGAAGGCGTGGAAATCCCCGCCGGCGGCGAGGTCGCGTTCAAGCCGGGCTCGTACCACATCATGTTCGTCGGCTTGAAAGCGCCGGTGAAAGAAGGTGAGAAATTCGCGGGGACGCTGACCTTCGAAAAGGCCGGGGCAGTGACGGTCGAGTTCGCCGTCGACGCCATGGGCGGACAGACCCAGGACCATTCGGGTCACTGAGCGGTGCGCTTGCAGCACAGGCTTGCGACGCTGCTGATCGCAGCCGTCGCCCTTCTCGGGGTGACGGCGGCGGCGTCGGCGCATGCCTCGCTGCTGCGTTCGGCACCTGCCGAGGGAGCGGTCATCGATGCCTGGCCGGCGCAGGTGACACTCTCCTTCAGCGAGCCGGTGCGGCCGCTGGTGCTCCGGCTCATCGGGCCGGACGGGACCAGCCGGCCGCTTGACGCCGTCGCTTCGGATTCCATGCTCGCCATCGATCCGCCGAATGCCAGCAATGCCGCCGGCAGCTATCTGCTGGCGTGGCGGGTCGTGTCGTCGGACGGACATCCGGTCGGCGGAACCGTAGCCTTTGCGGTCGGGGCGCCGAGCGCCACGCCGCCGACCTTGCCGCAGCTCGACGACCGGGTGCTCGACGGCGTGTTGTGGAGCACGCGGCTTGCGCTCTATCTGTGCCTGTTCTTTGGTGCGGGCGGCGCTTTCGCGCACTCGTGGCTCATCTCGCGCGGCCATGACGGCGAGGGCACGGTGGCGACGTTTGCCGCGCTCGGGCTTGTTGCGGCTGCGCTGGCGTTCGGCCTGCATGGCGTCGATGCGCTTGGCGCGCCGCTCGGCCTTGTCGGCGATTCGGTGGCGTGGCGGGCGGCCGCGGCGACCAGCTACAGCCTGACCACCGTGCTTGCCGTGGTCGCGCTGGCGCTGACGTTGCTGACGCTGGTGAGCGACGGCATCCTGGCTCGGGCGCTTTCGCTCGGCGCGCTGGCATGTGTCGGCGCCGCGCTCGCCGCCAGCGGCCACGCCAGTTCGGCCCAGCCGCAGTGGCTGATGCGCCCGATGGTTTTCGTGCACGGTGTCGGCGTGGCCATCTGGGCCGGCGCGCTGTTGCCGCTGGGGCTCGCCTATGGCCGCGGCACGCCGGAGGCCGGCGAGGCGCTGCGCCGGTTTTCCGCCTCCATCCCTTATGTCGTTGCAGCGCTGATCGGGGCCGGCATTGTGCTGGCGTTCGTCCAGGTCGAAACGCCTTCAGCGCTGTGGCGGACCGCATATGGCCGCGTGCTGCTGGCCAAGCTGGCGCTGGTGGTTCCCCTGCTGCTGCTTGCCGCCGCCAACCGCTGGCGGCTGACCGGGCCGACGCTTGCGGGCGAGGCGGACGCAACGCGGCGGCTGGTGCGCAACATCGCATGGGAGACGCTGGCTGTGGCCGCGATCCTTGCCGTGGTCGCGGGGTTTCGCTTCACACCGCCGCCGCGCATCCTGGCGATCGAGGCAGCCGAACCGGCTGCGATCCATATCCATACCGCCGAGGCCATGGCCGACCTGACCCTGAGCCCCGGCAGGGCGGGCAAGGTTGCCGCCACGATCATGCTGATGACGGGAGATTTCGGGCCGCTCGACGCCGGCAGCGTGCAACTGCGGCTCAGCAAAGGCGACACCGCGACCGTGCCGGTCGTCGCCGCTGCCCACAAACCCGGCGACGGCACCTGGCGTGTCGATGCAGTCGAGCTGCCTGCCGCGGGCACCTGGGACGCGGCTATCGAGGTCGCAATGCCAGACGGCAGCCAGGCCACGCTCACCGGCACGATCGTCATTCGCCCCTGATACGCCTGCCGTCGCATAGATGGTCCTGTAGTCGATACGGACGATGTCGCTCCGGGCTTGCCGCCTATCGTCCGCGCATCGAATTTTGCTGAATGCCGCGGGAGAGTGCGCATGAAAATCCTCATCATTGGCGGAACGGGCATGATCGGCGGCCACACCGCGGCTCATCTCAAGGCGCAGGGCAACGACGTGGTGCTGGCGGCGCGCAAGCCGGCGCCGGAAACTACGCCGATGGCTTCCTATCCGACCATCTATGGCGACTACACCAAGGGCGACTTTTCGGCCGCCGACCTGGCGCCGTTCGACGGCATCCTGTTTGCCGCGGGCAATGACATCCGCCACCTGCCCAAGGGCGTCGACGAGAACGAATTCTGGACCAAGATGCAGATCGAGGGGGTTCCGGCCTTTGTCGAGCTGGCGCGCAAGGCAGGCGTCCGCCGCGTCGTCCATATCGGCAGCTACTACCATCAGGTGATGCCCAACCTCGTTGACACCAACGCCTATGTCCGCGGCCGCAGCCTGGCCGACGAGGGCGTGCGCGCGCTGGCGACCGACGATTTCAACGTCTCGACGCTCAACCCGCCGTCGATCGTCGGCTACGTCAAGGGCCTGCCGACCAAGCGCTACGAGACGCTGATGGCCTATGCCCGCGGCGAACTCGACCTGCCGATCTTCGCGCCGCCCGGCGGCACCAACTACATGTCTGTGCAGTCGCTGGCCGAAGCCATTTGGGGCGCGTTCCAGAACGCCGAGAGCGGCAAGGCCTATCTGGTCGGCGACGAGAACCTGACCTTCCAGCAGTATTTCCAGGCGCTGTTCGACGCGGTCGGCAATCCGCATCAGGTCGAGGAGCGCAACGAAGAGCATCCGCTGCTACCCGACATGTTCATTGTGCCGGGACGTGGCAATATCCTCGCCTATGAGCCGGATGCCGAAGAAACCAAGACCCTCGGCTACCGCCGCAACGACGTCCAGCGAGCGATCCGCGAGGTGTTCGCGCAGGTTTCGGGCAAGTAACGCGCATAGGGGAGGGCAGCATGGCGGACGATCAGGCGGCACTGCTGATGGCGATCGCGCTCAGGCGCGTGTCCGAGCGCTACGCTTATGCGGTGGACAGCGGCGACGGCGACCTGCTCGCCGCGCAGTTCACGGCTGACGGCGTCGTCGAATCGCCGCGCGGAAAGTTCGAAGGCCGCGAACAGCTGCACGGCATCCCGGCAATGGTCGCCGGGCGCTATCTCAAGACCTTCCATGCGGTGCTCAACCAGGTGGTCGAGCCGATCGACGGCGGTGCCGAGGGCGAGACCTACTGCATCGCGCGGCATTACTTTCGCGATCCGGCCGGACGCTACCTCTGCTACGAGATGACGATCCGCTACCAGGACCGTTTCGCCCGTACGTCCGACGGCTGGAAGCTGGCCCGTCGCGCCCTGACTGTCGTCGGCACGCACACCTACGAGGCGCAGGAAACGCCGAACTAGCTCGGAGCCAGGCGAGGCCGGCCTGCGGCCTTCAGCGCTTCCGGACCTCTCGAGGCCCATCATTTTCGGATCGGCTTGACCTGAATTCGGATCGCGCCAGGCAAGAAAAATGACACAGACCGTGGAGGACAGCATGTCGGACGAACTCTCCATTCTCGGGCTCGCCGGCAAGGTGGCGCTGGTGACGGGCGGCGGCGCCGGCATCGGCCGGGCGACCGCCGAGCTGTACGCGCGTGCCGGCATGAAGGTTGCGGTCGCCGAGATCGACCCGACCCGCGTGGCTTCGGTGCGCGAGGCGCTCGGCGACGGGCACCTGGTCGTCGAGGCTGACGTGCGCAAGGCAGCCGATGTCGCCAGCGTGATCGGAGCGGTCGAGGCGCGCTTCGGCCGGCTCGACGTGCTGGTCAACAATGTCGGCGATTATCTCGGCTACAAGACCGAGTTCGAGCATTCGACCGAAGCGGAATGGGAAGCGCTGTACGGCGTCAACCTGCTGCACATGTTTCACATGAGCAAGGCGGCGATACCGCTGATGCGGGCAGGCGGTAGCGGCGGCAGCATCATCAACGTCTCGACCATCGAGGCCTTTCGCGGCATCCCGATGACGGTTGTCTATTCGGCCTTCAAGGCGGCGATCACCGGCTTTACCCAGAGCCTGGCGGTCGAGCTCGGCCAACATGGCATTCGGGTCAACGCCATTGCGCCCGAGACCACCAATTCGGCGCAGATCGTGGCGACGCCGCGCGTGCCCAAGGAAAACCGTGACTATCTCAAGCGGTGGTTCCCGATCGGCCGCTTCGGCGAAGGGGCGGATTCAGCGGGGGCGGCGCTGTTCCTGGCCTCGGATACCTTGTCGGGCTGGGTGTCGGGCACGACGATCCATGTCGATGGCGGCGTGCTTGCCGCCGGCGCCTGGTCACGCCTGCCCGGCGATGCCGGCTGGACGCATCTGCCGGTCATCGAATCGGACGGCTACACGCCGCGCCCCCACGCGAAATAGGGGCGCTTCAGGCGGCGCTCTGCTGCCTGCTTCGCGCTTCATCCTTGCCGCGCTGGTCGGCTGAGGTCTTCGCTGCCTGGTGCGAGCGGATCTCGCTGCGCCCGACGAGGCTGGCGATTTCGGATAGCGGCTGCGGACGGCCGAATAGGAAACCTTGCACCTCGGCGCAGCCTTCGGCGCGCAGGAAGTCGAGGCTGTCCTGCTTTTCGACGCCTTCGGCGAGCACCGGAATGTTGAGCTGGTTGGCGAGAAGGATCGTCGCGCGCACGATTGCCGCCGCCGCGCTGTTGGTGGCGACGTCCTCGACGAAGGAACGGTCGATCTTGACCCGGTCGAACGGGAAAATCTGCAAGGTCGACAGCGACGAGTAGCCGACGCCATAGTCATCCATGGCGATCGAGACGCCGAGCGACTTGAGCTGGCGCACGACATGAAGCGCCCTTTCGCGATCCTCGATGATGCTCGCCTCGGTGACCTCCAGCTCAAGCCTCGATGCCGCAAGGCCGGTAGCGAGCAGCGTTTCGTGCACCACTTTGGGCAGGTCGGTATGGGTCAGCTGGGCGGTCGCGATGTTGACGCAGATCTTGTAGGGGCTGCGCCATCCGGCCACCTCGGCACATGCGGTCTTGAGCACCCACTCGCCGATCGGAATGATCAACCCGTTTTCCTCGGCGATCGGGATGAACTCTTCCGGCGGAACAAAGCCGCGTTCGCGGTGGTGCCAGCGCAACAGGGCCTCATAGGCGCTGACTTCGCCGCTGCGCACGTCGTGCTGCGGCTGGTAATAGAGCTCGAACTCGTCGCGCTCGAGGGCATGCCTCAGCTCCATGGCCAAGGCGCTGCGTTCACGTCTGCCTTCATCCATCGAACGGTCGTAGTAGCAGACCCTGTCACCCATCGAGCGCTTGGCGCGATACATGGCCAGGTCGGCCGCGCCGATCAGTTCGTCGACGGTGCCGGCATCGTCGGGGAAAACGCTGACACCGACGCTTGCGCCGACAGACAAGGTCTTTGACTTGTTTTCGATCGGATCGAGGACTGCGTCGATCAGGCTGGCGACAAAGCTGTCGATGTCGGCGCTGTCGGTGATGCCCTGCTTGACGGCGACGAACTCGTCGCCGCCGACGCGGGTGACAAGCTCTCCGGCGCCGAGCAAGCCCTTGAACCTGTCGGCCAGGGTCTGCAGCAACAGGTCGCCGGCGTGGTGGCCGTGCACGTCGTTGATTTCCTTGAAGCGATCAAGGTCGACGACGATGACCGCGGCCTTGCGGCCGGCCGTCGCGCTCTGCTCGAGCATGCCAGGCAGGCTTTCGGACAGGAAGGCGCGATTGGGCAGTCCCGTCAGCGGATCGTGCTGGGCGGCGTGGCGGAAGCTGTCGACCAGCTCGCGCTGCGAGCGGGCATCCATCGCCGACAGCGTCAGCCCAGCAATGATCGCCATCGTGGCAAGCACCAGAACCGCCAGGAGCTCGCTCGAGATCACCTGCGTCGGCACCGGGACCGACGGATCGGGGACTATGGTGGCCGCGCCCATGGCGGTGAAGTGCATGGCGCAGATGGCGAGCACCAACGCCACCACCGAAAGAAGCTTCGAGTGGCGGATGGGCTGTCGCGCCGCCAAGTGCATGGCCAGCGCGCCAAAGGCCAGCGCGAACACAATCGACGCTTGAACGAGCGTCCGGTCCCATTCGATACGTCCGGCGACCTCGAAGCCGCGCATGCCGGTGAAGTGCATGACCACGATTCCCACGCCGATGACAGCGCCGCCTGCTTCAACCGGCAGGCCTCGCAGGGGGCTGGCGGCCAGATACAGGCCGGCGGCGACGAATGCGATGGCAAGCAGCAGCGATGCTATGGTCAGAAGCGGATTGAAGGCGACATCGAGGGGCAGCTGAAAGCCCAGCATGGCGACGAAGTGCGTGGTCCAGATGGCAGAACCGCAGGCGACCCCCGAGAGCATGATCCAGGCGAAGCGGCTTTCGGCCGAAATACGCTTGGCGCGATCGAACAGCCGCATCGTCATTACTGCGCCGGCCAGGCAAACAATCGCCGCGACCACCACGAACGAGTAGTCGTGCTCGTAAGCCAGACAAGAAATGACCCTAAGCATTGCCACGTCCTCGCCACCGGCAGTCGTATTGCCGATCCCCTAGGGGGTAAGTCTTCCCTGCAAAATTGAAAGAAATTCCTAATGTAGCGTCAGATTCCGGGCGCGTCGGCGAAGGGGTCGTCGGCCTGTTGATAGCCGGAACCCGCCGCCACCGATGCTGCCGTCACACGGCCGTTGAAATCGGTTGCCATTGTCCCGCTTATCTTCGACAAATGTGCATGCTCGCAGCGCGGTGGTCCTGCCGGACGCGCAAGGGACGCTGCGGGATAGCGAAGGGGGCGTGTTGCCTGAGAGGGCTGATCCAGGTCTTCGAGGACATGCGCAGGAGCTCTGGCGGAGACAGGCATGGCAGAGGGAAAGAGCAAACGTTTCGAGGCGACGCTGACGGCTTTGCGCGGCGTGCTGATAGCGGCGGCGGCGCTGGTTGCGTTCTTCTATCCAACGCAGGCGGTGCAATTGCTGGTGCTGGTCGGCGGCGGCCTTTTGCTGGTCGATGGTGTGCTGGGGCTGGCGACGATCGACTATGCCGGGCCGCGTGACAACAACCATTGGCTCGTGCTGGCGCGCAACCTCTTGTCGATTCTCGCCGGCTTGATCGTGCTCGGTTCCGGATTCCTGGTGAGTGTCTTTACCCTGTCGTTCCTGACCAGCCTGGTCGGCGTGCTGGCGCTGCTGGTGGGCCTCATCGAGATGGCTTCGAGCTTTTTCGACAGCGAACGCCAGACGCGGCTGTGGCCGACGCTGGTTGGCGGCGCGGTCTACGCGGCGTTCGGCCTTGCCCTGATGTTCGTGCCGCTGACCAGCGCAGCGACGCTGATCCGCATCGCGATGATCCTGATGCTGTTCTACGCGCTGCTGCTGTTCTACCGCGCCTGGCGGACACGCGCCACCGGCTGAGTCATGCCTTCGCCGGCAAGTGCGGCGAAGGCATCGCCTTGGGCGATGTATGAGCGCTGGTCGTGCGAATGGACCAGGCCGAGATCCAGATAGAAGCCGTGGGCGCGGCGATTGTCCTCGTCGACGGACAGCCTGAGATAGACGCCGCCATGCTTGTGAGCAAGCTGCGCCACGTGGCGCAGCAGGCGTTCGCCGATGCCTTGGCTGCGGAAGGCCGGCTCCACGTAAAGATCCTGCACGAACATGCCGGGCTTGCCGTACCAGGTCGAAAAGATCGGGAAGAACACGGACATTCCGGCAAAAGCGCCGCCGGCCTCGGCGACGGCCGCCTGGAAGGCCGGCTGGGGGCCGAAGCCATGCGCGCGCAGATCCGCCTCGGTGCAGACGAGTTCGCCGGTTTCGCCGAGATGTTCGGCAATGCCCCTGAGGCCGCGCATCAGAAGCGGCACGTCGTCCGCGGTTGCGGCGCGAATGACGATGTCTCGCATGAAATCAGCCCTCGATCGGAAACGCCCACGCAGGGCGGGGATGGCCATGGAACATGCCGGGCGCCGCTTTGTCTTGGGGCAGCGGCGGTGCGGGATCAGGCCTCGACCAGTTGCAGCCGCTTGTCGAAGACGCCGAGCACCCGGGCGAGTTCGTGGCCGCGTTTCAGGATGAGGCCGCCGGCGGCGATGACGCTGAAGGCGCCTTGCTTGCGCGCGAGCCTGGGATCCTTGACGATCTGGAAAAGCGGCGTCTCGCTGGTTCGGCGAAAGACGGAGAAGACGGCCCGGTCGCTCAAATGGTCGATTGCATAGTCGCGCCACTCGTTGGCGGCCACCATTCGGCTGTAGAGCCTGAGGATCAGGTCGAGTTCCCGCCTCTCGAATGCCACCGGCAGGCCCTGCTCCCCCCGGCGAACTTGATGGAGCGGGATGACCTGGGATGGTTCGCCATCCTCCGCTCCAGCAGCGCGATCCGTCATAAATCGTTCCCTTCGCAGGTTCTGATCCGTCCGAAGGGTCGCGCTTTCAGGCCCGAAATGCAACCCCGGCTAAGAATCGCCGCAGCAGCAAAGGCTTTTTGCAAGGTTACCGCAGCGGTAACGATTGCGAGACAATCTGTTGGAATTGGTGATGACTCGCCACATTGCTGCCGTTTTTTATCCGCGCTAGCGCCCCAATGTCCGACGAATTTACCCCTGTTGCCTGAGACGGTTCGGTCCGGCACCGGCTCGTAAACCCCAAGCCCCCCGCCCACGGGTCAGCGTCGGATCGAACCAACCTCGGCTCTCTTCAACAGAGCCATCGCAACGATCCCAAAATTACAGGCCGGTGTCAGAAGCAATCTGGCGTCGGCCTTTTTGCTTCAGATGGTCGGCCTGCGCACTATGGTCGCGCCGAGGATCGGGCCGGGCAGGCCATCCTTGCCGACGGCCTGCAGCAGCACGGCGCAGCCACCCTTCTTTTCCAGTTCGCTCTTCGGCAATTCGTAGCGTTGTGCCTTGCCGTGCCACATGCCTGCGGCATGAGCGTCGGTCACGGCATTCCAGTAGGTGATCTGGCGGCCGCTGTTTTCGCCCTGCTCGAGATCGACGACCTGCGGCGGCTGGAAATGCACGATCATGACGTGGGCGGCGCTGGCCGGCCCATCAGCCGCCCCGACGTTGATGGTGACGGTGTCGTTGTTCTGGACAACGCCGATGTCGACATTCATGCCCTGGCCGGTCCTGGCGAGATTGTCGAGCGCGCCCGTCACATCCTCGCGCTTGGCGCCGTTGACATGGGTCCGGCCATTGATGACGGCTTGCGGGGTATAGACGGAGCGTCCGCCGAAGGCGCGCATATAGGCGTATTGACGGTCGGTGTTGTCGCTGCTCGCCAGCTTGTCCTGCCAGCCGAGATAATCCCAGTAGGTGACATGATAGGCCAGCGCGACCATGTTCTTGTCGGCGGCGAACTCGGCGAACAGTTCATCCGCAGGAGGGCAGGAGTTGCAGCCCTGGCTGGTAAAGAGCTCGATCACCCCCAGGGGACGTTCCGCTGTGTCGGCCCGAACCGCGCCGGCAAAACCAGCAAGGACCAGCCCCAGCGCCGCCAGCCGAAAATATCCGCGAAACTCCATGTCCAATCCAGCTTGTGTGCCGGCATGACCGGCCTTTTTTATGGTTGGCGAGATATGTGGCAGATGCGCCATTCAACGGGAAGTCACGTTGCGGTGAAACTTTGCCTGCCGGCGATTTCCGCTACGTCACCCCGGGATCGGCGATATTTCTGTCGAAACCGGCATGCGAATCGTTAAAGGTCGAAGCCAGCGGGAGACGTCGGATGCTCGAAAATCTAGGTCAGAATGTCGATCTGTATTGCGAGCGCCTGGGCCTGGGGCTCTGGGCCGAACCGCTCAATGCGCTCAGCAACCTGGCGTTCCTTGCTGCCGGCTTCTGGGGGCTTGGCGAGGCACGGCGGCGCAATGCCGGAACCTTCGCCGAAGTGCTGTGCTGGTGGGTGGTGGCGATCGGTGTCGGCTCGGCGCTGTTTCATACTTTCGCCACGGAAGCCACGAAGTGGGCCGACATCCTGCCGATTGCCGGCTTCACCCTTGCCTATACGCTGTTTAACCTGCGCCGCTTCGCCGGCATGGCCTGGCCGCGGGCGCTTGTGATCTTCTTCGGCTTCTACATTGTTGTCGGGTTTCTGACCTATTTGGTGCCCGACTGGCTGCGCGCCGCGTCGAATGGCACGACAGGCTACCTGCCGCCGTTCCTGGCGCTGATCTTCTTCGGCGGCGTGGTCATCGCCAAGGGCAACCCTGCCGGCTGGTACAACATCGTCGCTGCCTGCATCTTCGTCGGCTCGGTGACGTTCCGCGTCATCGATCCCGTGCTCTGCGACAGCTGGCCGCTCGGCACCCATTTCATGTGGCATGTGCTCAACGGGCTGATGCTCGGCGTGTTGCTGGCGGCAACCGCCAGATACGCCCATTCGGCCGAGGCGCCGTCCGGCGCCTGAACAGGTCAGGAGGCTGCGACCACCGGGCTCGCGCCGCCGGCCTCGGGGTGGCGCCCGGTCCAGGCTTCCAGCCATTCGGCGCCCTGCATCTCGATCAGACGCGAAGACGTGCGGTCGAACTCGAAAGCCTCGTGCCCGCGCTTGCCGACATAGAGCTTGTCGGGCGTGGCAGCCGCGCTCAGGACCAGGCGCACATGCTGGTCGTAGACTGTATCGATGAACAGGATGAAACGCTTGGCCTCGTTGCGGTTGGCGTCATCCATGACCGGGACGTGGTCGACGAGGATCGTCTTGTACTGCGCCGTGATCGCCAGGTAGTCGCGCGCCGCCAGCGGCCTGTCGCAGAGATCGGCGAAGGCAAAGCGCGCCGCCGAAGCGGTGGCGGCCGGGACCTGGACCTTGCGGCCCTTGACGGCGACGGTTGCCGGCGCGGCCGTCTCGCCATCGGTGATCCTGGCCCAGGCCTTGTCCATGGCCTTGTCGGCGGCTTCGCCCAGCGGCGTCAGATAGACCGGCACGCGGTCGAGCTTTTCGAGCCGATAGTCGGTGTCGGCGTCGAGGTTCAGCACATTGGCGTTTTGCTCGAGCAGGCCGATGAAGGGCAGGAACAGCTGGCGGTTGAGGCCGTCGCGGTAGAGGTCGCGCGGCGCGACGTTCGAGGTGGCGACCAGCACCACGCCAAGCCCGAAAAGCGCGGAAAACAGCCTGGACAGGATCATCGCATCGGCGATGTCGGTGACCGAGAACTCATCGAAGCAGAGCACCCAGGCCTCCTCGGCCAGCTGGGCCGCAACGGGAGGAATGGGGTCGTCGTCGCGCGAGGAGCCGTTCTTGCGCGCCGCCCGCTGCTTCTGGATGCGGTCGTGCACGTCGGCCATGAAGTCGTTGAAGTGGACGCGGCGCTTGTGCCTGACCGGGACAAGCTCGAAGAACATGTCCATCAGCATGGTCTTGCCGCGGCCGACGCCGCCATGGACATAGAGCCCCTTGACCGGGGCGTGCTGGGGCTTGCGCCTGGCGAAAAGCCAGCCGAGCGCGCTCGACTTGCGCGCCAGCCGCTTGTCGGAAATCTCGTCGATCAGCAGATCGAGCGCGGCAACGATCTTGAGCTGGGCCGGGTCGCGCCGCACGCTATCGAGCTCGACGAGATGGTCGTAGCGCTGCCGGACGGTCACATGGGTTTGCAGGCCGTCACGCAGGTGCATGGTCTACTCTGGACAACGTTCGAAAATCTGTCTTGCAGCGTGCGCGGCAGAAGCTGCGCGCGCTGCAACATCTTGAGCCTGGATCAGCGGTTGAGCGAGATCGGCAGGCCGTTGGAGGTCTGGCCGTCGAAACGGCCTGCGCCGGACGAATAGAGCCTGGCCAGCGGCGAACCGCTTTCGTCGAACAGGGTCAGCTGCTTGCCGGCGACATTCCACGACTTGACGCCGTCGATGGGGGCCGGGCAGCGCAGCGGGCCGGCGCGGAAGCCCTGGCCGAACTTGGTCTGCGGCGTCGCCACCTTGCAGCTCTGGCCCGAAACCGTGGCGCTCCAGACGCCGGCAACCGAGGTTGCCGTCAGGTCGGGCGCGTTGGCAGCGGCAGCGCCGCCGTCGGCCGGCAGCGCCGCGACCTGGGTCTGCTGCTGGGGCGCGGCCGGAAACTGCGAGGCGCCCGGCGCCGAAGGAGGCGGCAGCTGGCCGCTGGTTACCGTGCCGGCCGGAGCCGCGGGCAGCGGTGCCGGCTGGGTGTCCATCGAGGACATGCGTGTGCTGCTACAGCCCGCCGCCGCCAACAGTGCGACCAGCGATGCGGCCAGCAGGCCGGTTTTCGAAAAAGCCATTGCATTCCCTCCGTCGGGCAGGTCTGGGGGGCGTCCCCGCGCGATCATCAACGCCTCTAAAGCGGCGAAGTTGGCAGAATTTCAACCGGATATGGTTAAAATAGGGTTTGCACATGAACTTGTTGCAAAATTGTCTCAACAGAGCAGGTCGCCGCGAGACTGGTAATTCGGCGATGTTTCCGCCATATAGGCCCCAAACAGCCGCGAGACCTATCGACCATGGCCACGGAGGCCCCTTTCGCCAAGATGAACGGGCTCGGCAACGACATCATCGTTGCCGACATGCGCGGCCGCGCGGATCGCGTCACGCCCGCCGCGGCGATCGCGCTGGCGGCCGATCCGGCAACCAAGTTCGACCAGATCATGGCGATCCACGATGCGCGTACGCCGGGCACCGCCAACTATATCGAGATCATCAATTCCGACGGCACCCATGCCCAGGCCTGCGGCAACGGCACGCGCTGCGTGGTGCAGGCGCTGGCTGCAGAAACCGGGCAGAAGGTGTTCACCTTCGAGACGGTTGCCGGCATCCTCAATGCCGAGGAGCATGAGGACGGTTCGATCTCCGTCGACATGGGCATTCCGCGCTTCGGCTGGCAGGACATTCCGCTGGCCGAGGAGTTCCGCGACACGCGCGCCATCGAGCTGCAGATCGGCCCGATCGACGCGCCGGTGCTGCATTCGCCGTCGGTCGCCTCGATGGGCAATCCCCACGCCATCTTCTGGGTCGACGAGGATGTCTGGTCCTACGAGCTCGACCGTTTCGGGCCGCTGCTCGAAAACCATCCGATCTTTCCCGAGCGCGCCAACATCTCGATCGCCCAGGTGACATCGCGCGAGACGCTCAACCTGCGCACCTGGGAGCGCGGCGCCGGCCTGACGCTGGCCTGCGGCTCGGCAACCTGCGCCGCAGCCGTCTCCGCCGCGCGCACCGGCCGCACCGGCCGCAAGGTCATGGTCACCGTGCCGAGCGGCGGGACGCTTGACATCGACTGGCGTGCCGACGACCACGTGGTCATGACCGGGCCGGCCGAGTGGGAATTCTCCGGCAGCTTCAATCCGGCCACGGGCGCGTGGGTGCGTGACCAGCAGGATGTCGCCTGATGGCGGTCGATGTCGTTACCTTCGGCTGCCGTCTCAACACCTACGAATCCGAGGTGATGAAGCGCGAGGCCAAGGCCGCCGGGCTCGAGGAACTCAAGGGCGGCGCGGTGATCTTCAACACCTGCGCGGTGACCAGCGAAGCCGTGCGCCAGGCCAAGCAGTCGATCCGCAAGGCGCGGCGCGAAAACCCGGATGCACGCATCATCGTCACCGGCTGTGCCGCCCAGACCGATCCGGCCGCCTTTGCCGACATGGCCGAGGTCGATCTCGTGCTCGGCAACGAGGAGAAGCTCAAGGCGCACAACTATCGCGCGCTGCCCGACTTCGGCGTCAACGACTTCGAGAAGGCCCGCGTCAACGACATCTTTTCGGTGCGCGAGACGGCAGGCCATATGGTCGACGCCATCGAGGGACGGGCGCGCGCCTTCGTGCAGGTCCAGAACGGCTGCGACCATCGCTGCACCTTCTGCATCATCCCCTACGGACGCGGCAATTCGCGCTCGGTGCCGATGGGGGCTGTTGTCGAGCAGATCAAGCGGCTCGCCGGCAATGGCTATGCCGAGGTGGTGCTGTCGGGCGTCGACATGACCAGCTACGGCGCCGACCTGCCGGGCGCACCGCGCCTCGGCAAGCTGGTCAAGACGATCCTGCGCCAGGTCCCCGATGTCAGGCGGCTGCGCCTTTCATCCATCGATTCGATCGAGGCCGACGAGGAGCTGCTCGAGGCCGTCGCCACCGAAAACAGGCTGATGCCGCATCTGCATCTGTCGCTGCAATCGGGCGACGACATGATCCTGAAGCGCATGAAGCGCCGCCATTTGCGCGACCAGTCGATCCAGTTCTGCCAGGACGTCCGCAAGTTACGCCCCGACATCGTGTTCGGTGCCGACATCATCGCGGGCTTCCCGACCGAGACCGACGAGATGTTTACGAATTCGATCCGCATTGTCGAGGAATGCGGGCTGACCCATCTCCACGTCTTCCCGTTCAGCCCGCGCGAGGGCACGCCCGCCGCACGCATGCCGCAGGTCCGGCGCGACATCGTCAAGCAGCGCGCCGCGCGCTTGCGCGCCGCCGGCGACACTGCCTACACGCGCCACCTCGAAAGCCTCAAGGGTTCGCGCCAGAAGGTGCTGGTCGAACGCGAGGGGCTTGGCCGGACGGAAGGCTTTACGCTCGTCGCGCTCGACAGGGGTGCGCCGGGCGAAATTCTGGAAGTCGAGATCGCCGGACATGACGGCGAGCGGCTGACAGCGGCACCGGCCGCCGCGCGCGCGGCCTGACGAAAGCGACCGCATGGCATTCGGGTTCATCAAGAAAGTCTTCTCCTTCGGCAAGAAGGAGGCTGAAGAGCAGCCGGCCGAGAACGAGGTTCTGCCGCCGCTGAATTTCGAGGCGCTGGAAGCGCTGAAACCGGCGGAAGAGGCGGTTGAGCGGGAGCCTGCGCTCGAGTCTCCCTCCCCCTTGAGGGGAGGGTCGATCGACGAAGTCGATCGGGGTGGGGTCGTCGCCGAGCTGGAGGCAACCCCCTCTGGTCCTTCGGACCATCTCCCCCTCAAGGGGGGAGAAGAGACCGCATCGGAAACACTGCCGGCGCCGCCGGAAGAGCCGACGCCCGCGCCTGAAGTGCCGGAGCCGGCACCCGAGAAGCCCAAGGAGCAGCCGGTCCCCGAACCGACCCCGGCCGAGCCCGAACCACTTCCTGTGGAAGTGCCGGTGCCGCCTGCCGAGCCGGCCCCGCCTGAACTCCCCGAGGAAATTCCCGCTCAGCCGGTGCCCCCGGCATCCGAACCGACGATGCGCGTTCCCGAACCGGAGCCGGTTGTCGAAGAGCCCGCGATTGCCCTCCCCCTTGAGGGGAGGGTGGCTGCGGAGCGGCCGGGTGGGGTCGCCCAATCGTCGGACGCGACGTCCAGCGCTGCCGAGGCAACCCCCTCTGGTCCTACGGACCATCTGCCCCTCAAGGGGGGAGAGGACGCCCAGCCGTCGCCCTTTGCCGAAGCCCCGGCTCAAAAGCCCTCCGCCGGCAAGGTCACCGTCCAGAAGAAGGTCGAGCAGAAGGCCGAGGCCGAGGTCGTGGACGTGGCCGCGCCCGCGCCGAGGCAGAGCTGGTTCCAGCGCCTGCGCCAGGGCCTGTCGCGCTCATCCAAGGAGCTGTCGGGCAACATCGCCGGCATCTTCACCAAGCGAAAGCTCGACGAAGACACGCTGCAGGACCTCGAAGACGTGCTGATCCGCGCCGATCTCGGCGTCGAGACAGCGCTTCGCGTCACCGACGCGCTGGCTGCCAGCCGCTACGGCAAGGATGTTTCGGACCACGAGGTCCGCTCGATCATGGCGGTCGAGGTCGAGAAGGTCCTGAAGCCGGTGGCGCTGCCGCTGGAACTCGACCTGTCGCACAAGCCGCATGTCATCCTGGTCGTCGGCGTCAACGGCACCGGCAAGACCACGACAATCGGCAAGCTCGCAGCCAAGCTGACCGAAGGCGGGCTGTCGGTGATGCTTGCCGCGGGCGACACCTTCCGCGCTGCTGCGATCGAACAGCTGAAGATCTGGGGCGAGCGCACCAAGTCGCCTGTTATCGCCACCAAGCTCGGCGCGGATGCCGCCGGTCTCGCCTATGATGCCTTCGAAAAGGCCAAGGAAGCCGGGTCCGACGTGCTGATCATCGACACGGCTGGCCGCCTGCAGAACAAGGCGGAGTTGATGGCGGAACTCGAAAAGATCGTGCGCGTGCTCGGCAAGCTCGATCCCGAGGCGCCGCACACCGTGCTGCAGACGGTCGACGCCACCACCGGCCAGAACGCGCTCAACCAGGTCGAGATCTTCCGCAACATCGCCGGTGTGAACGGCCTGGTGATGACCAAGCTCGACGGCACGGCGCGCGGCGGTATTTTGGTCGCAATCGCCGCCAAGCATAAGCTACCGGTCTATTTCATCGGCGTCGGCGAACAGGTTGACGACCTCGAACCTTTTTCGGCAAGCGATTTCGCCAAAGCCATCGCAGGAGTCGCCTGAGCCATGAACGCACCGATCCTCGAAAGCGACCCGACGGACCCCAAAACCAAGAAGCAAGAGGTCAATCCGCTGCTGAAGCTGGTGCTGGAACTCGGGCCGCTGGTGGTGTTCTTTTTCGCCAATGCACGGGGTGCATGGCTGGCGTCGCAGTTTCCTGTTCTGGCGGAGCTCGGTGAACCGATCTTCATCGCCACCGGCCTGTTCATGGCGGCAACCGCGGTAGCGCTCGCGGCATCGTGGATGCTGACCCGAACGCTGCCCATCATGCCGCTGGTGTCGGGCGTGGTCGTCTTCGTCTTCGGGGCACTGACGCTCTACCTGCAGAACGACATCTTCATCAAGATGAAGCCGACGATCATCAACACGCTGTTCGGCGTCGTGCTGCTTGGCGGTCTCGCCTTTGGCAAGTCGCTGCTTGGCTATGTCTTCGACTCCGCCTTCCGGCTCGATGCCGAAGGCTGGCGCAAGCTGACCTTGCGCTGGGGCCTGTTCTTCCTGTTCCTTGCCGTGGTCAACGAGGTTGTCTGGCGGTCGTTTTCGACCGACGCCTGGGTGGCGTTCAAGGTGTGGGGCATCATGCCGATCACTTTGCTGTTCACTTTCAGCCAGATGCCGTTGATCATGCGCCATTCGCTGGACGAGCAGCCGTCAAAGTAGGCGGCAACGCAACCCATGCGCTTCGTGCATTGCTGCATTGCAGCATATCATTTTGCAGCGCAGTAGTTCCTATGTCATGTTCGGATCGATCAGGGAGGTCGGTTCAAGCCGCATCGGGCGGCAGACGAAAGGAACGCAAGATGTTGTTCGACAGCCTTCTGACCCGCGCTCGCCAGAGCGCCGCCAAGCGCAAGCAGTACAAGCGCCTCGTTGCCGAGATCGACAGCTTCTCGGGCCGCGACCTGGCCGACATGCGCGCCGACCGCGGCGAGATGCTGTACCAGGCCTACAAGCACGTCTACGGCTGAGCTTGTCAGTCCGGCCGGCGATGGGCCGGCCAATGCGCTACTGCGATGCCGCCAGCGCCTTTTCGATTGCCGGCATGAGCGAGGCCTTCACCGCCTCGGGCGATAGCGGCCCGACATGCTTGAAGGCGATCTTGCCGTCCTTGCCGACAAGAAAAGTCTCGGGAACGCCATAGACGCCCCAGTCGATGGTGGTGCGGCCGTGCTGGTCGACGCCGATGGCCTTGTAGGGATTGCCGAGGTCGCCGAGGAAGCGGCGCGCATTCTCCGGCTTGTCCTTGTAGTTGAGGCCGGCGACGACGATACGCGAATCCTTCGACAGTTCGAGCAGAACCGGATGCTCCTCGCGGCAAGGCGCGCACCACGACGCCCAGACATTGACCAGCGTGACCTTGCCTCCGAACTCCGCCGAGTTGAGGCCGGGCAGGGACATGCCTTCGAGCGGCGGCAGTTCGGTCCGTGGCGCGTCGTGGCCGATCAGCGCCGACGGGATGACCGAGAGGTCGCGGCCCGAGAGCAACTGCATCAGGAACACTGCCGCCAAGGCCAGGAAAACCAGCAGCGGCAACAGCACGAACAGTTTGCGCGGCCGCGCCTGGGGCGGCAGTTCGCTCATTTGGCAACTCCGTTCTTGTCGGAACGGCGGCGGTGGCCGGCGGCTTCCAGTTCCGCCATCTCGCGCTTGCGGGCGCGCTGGTCGGCCAATATCCACAGGATCAGGCCGGCAATAGCAAGGGCGGAAAGGCCATAGGCGGCGGTAACGTAGAGTGCATGGGCGCTCATCTTGCGCGCTTCCTCGCGATGACTTCTCTCATGTCGACGTTTTCGGCCATGCGGCTCACTTAGCGTTCGTGGGCTTCAGGTGCAATCGGACGCCGCGCCGCACCGTTGCAGTTGAAGGAAACGTGATCAGTCGGTTCCCGAGCGCAGCGCGACCGCCGCGGCGAGCGGGCCGATGACGGCCAAGAACATGGTCAGCGCGCAGAGGATCAGGAAGGGCGGCGTGAACGGGTCCGGGTCGTTGACCGCGCCATAGCTTGCTGTGACGCCGAAGATCAGCACCGGGATCACCAGCGGCAGCACCAGCACCGAGATCAGCAGGCCGCCGCGCGGCAGGGCGACTGTCACCGCGGCGCCGGCGGCGCCGATGAAGACGATGGCCGGCGTGCCGACGAGCAGGGTCAATGCGGCGGCGCCGATGCCTACAGGTTCCATGTTCATGAACAGGCCGAGCAGTGGGGCGGCGGCGACCAGCGGCAGAACGCTTGCGGTCCAGTGGGCAAGGCATTTGACGAATACCGTCAGGGCCAGCATGTGGCGGTCGGCGTTGAGGACCAGAAGATCGAGCGAGCCGTCCTCGCGATCGGCCTGGAACAGCCGGTCGAGGCCGAGCAGGCCGGCGAGCAGCGCGCCGATCCACAGGATCGCCGGGCCGATGCGGGCGAGCAGGTTGAGGTCGGGGCCGACGCCGAAGGGAATGGTGACGATCACGGCGAGGAAGAACAGCACGCCGGTCAGCGCTCCGCCGCCGGCGCGGACGCCCATCCTGAGGTCGCGGAGGTAGAGGGCTAGCATGGGGGGACTCTCAAGGAGAGGTCGACCCCCACTCCGCCTCGCTGCGCTCGGCACCTCTCCCCCGATCGACGGGGGGGAGGAAACGCGCTTGGCAACGAGGCTTTGCATTTTTCCTCTTCCCCGGGCAGGGGGAGAGGTGCCTCGCGCAGCGAGGCGGAGCGGGGGTGCTTCATCTTTGCTTTCAAGCCACCCGCCCCATCTCCAACGTCTTTGTCCGGTCCAGTCCGAGCGGCAGGTGCGTTGCGGCGACGATGATGCCGCCTGCGGCGCAATGCGCTTTCATGAGGCCGGCGAACTGCGCCTCCGAGGCCTTGTCGAGCCCGGCGGTGGGTTCGTCGAGCAGCCAGACCGGGCGGTGGCTGATGAGCAGCTTGGCGATCGCGGCACGGCGCTTCTGGCCGGTCGAAAGGTAGCCGAAGGGCAGGTGACCGAGGCCGCCAAGCCCGACGTCCTCGAGCGCCTCGCCGATGCCGAGCCTTTCGCTGCCGGAGAAGTCGCGCCAGAAGGCGAGGTTTTCCGAGACGGTCAGGGCCGACTTCATCGCGTTCTGGTGGCCCAGATAGTGGCAGGCGGCCGGAACCGTCGCGAAATCCTCGCTTGCGCCTTCGACGCTGATTCGTCCCGACGCGTACGGCAACAGGCCGGCGACGATGCGCAGCAGCGTCGACTTGCCGGAGCCGTTGGGGCCGGTGACGACAAGGGCTGCACCGTCCTCGAGCGAAAAGCCAATGCCGGAGAATATCGTCTCGCCGCCCCGTTCCCCACTCAGATTCTCGGCAATCAGCCGCATTCAACCTCCGTCATCGAAGCCCTGCACCCGCACTTTCGCCGCGACAAAATAGGCGAATCTCCGTCTAGAACTATTCCAATAAATTCTCTATATGCCACTCGACCATGCCAGCGGTCGGCATGGAAACAGAATTTGCGCCGAACCAGCGCACGCGCCGCCTTGAACGGCTCGGGTTGCTTGGGAGCGGACAGCGGAAATGGCCGTACCCGCACCTTTGCGCGTGATTGCATGCCCATCGGAGTCCGTTCCCGCGTAGGCTGAACAGACAAGGATGGATCGCACGTGTCCAAATCACTCGATAGTTTCAACTGCCGCCGCACACTGACGGCTGCCGGCACGGACTATGTTTATTACAGCCTCATCGAGGCGGAAAAGAACGGCCTGACCGGCATCTCCCAGCTGCCCTATTCGATGAAGGTGCTGCTGGAAAACCTGCTTCGCAATGAAGACGGCCGCACCGTCACCAAGGAAGCCATCCAGGCGGTTGCCGGCTGGCTGGTCGACAAGGGCACCGCCGGCGTCGAAATCGCCTATCGTCCGGCGCGCGTGCTGATGCAGGACTTCACCGGCGTTCCCGCCGTCGTCGACCTTGCCGCCATGCGCGATGGCATCAAGACCCTCGGCGGCGATCCCGAAAAGATCAACCCGCTGGTTCCTGTCGACCTGGTCATCGACCACTCGGTCATCGTCGACGAGTTCGGCTCGCCGATGGCGTTTGCCCGCAACGTCGAGCTCGAATACGAGCGCAACGAAGAGCGCTACAAGTTCCTGAAGTGGGGCCAGCAGGCGTTCCGCAACTTCCGCGTCGTGCCGCCCGGCACCGGCATCTGCCATCAGGTCAACCTCGAATACCTGGCCCAGACCGTCTGGACGAACACCGAGGACGGCGTGACGACGGCCTATCCCGACACCTGCGTCGGCACCGACTCGCACACCACCATGGTCAACGGCCTGGGTGTGCTGGGCTGGGGCGTCGGCGGCATCGAGGCTGAAGCCGCGATGCTCGGCCAGCCGGTCTCGATGCTTTTGCCCGAGGTCATCGGCTTCCGCCTGACCGGCAAGCTCAGGGAAGGCGTTACCGCCACCGACCTGGTGCTGACCGTCACCCAGATGCTGCGCAAGAAGGGCGTCGTCGGCAAGTTTGTCGAGTTCTTCGGCCCGGGCCTGTCCAACATGACGCTGGCCGACCGCGCCACCATCGGCAACATGGCGCCCGAATATGGCGCGACCTGCGGCTTCTTCCCGGTCGATGTCGAAACGATCCGCTACCTCAACATGTCTGGCCGCGCCGAAAACCGCATCGCGCTCGTTGAGGAGTTCTCCAAGGCGCAGGGCATGTGGCGCGACGCGTCGTCGGCCGATCCCGTCTTCACCGACCTGCTCGAGCTCGACATGGCGACCGTCGTTCCGTCGATGGCCGGCCCGAAGCGTCCCGAAGGCCGCATCCCGCTCGAAGGCATCGCCTCGGGCTTCGCGACCGCGCTCGAAGCCGAGTACAAGAAGACCGTCGACCAGTCGAAGCGCTACGCCGTCGAAGGCGAAAACTTCGATCTCGGCCATGGCGACGTGGTGATCGCCGCGATCACGTCGTGCACCAACACCTCGAACCCGAGCGTGCTGATCGGTGCTGGCCTGCTCGCCCGCAACGCCAACCGCATCGGCCTGAAGCAGAAGCCGTGGGTCAAGACCTCGCTGGCGCCAGGGTCGCAGGTGGTCGCCGAGTATCTCGAGAAGTCGGGCCTGCAGAAGGAGCTCGACCAGATCGGCTTCAACCTCGTCGGCTTCGGCTGCACGACCTGCATCGGCAATTCCGGCCCGCTGCCGGCGCCGATCTCCAAGACCATCAACGACAAGGGCCTGATCGGCGCGGCCGTGCTTTCGGGCAACCGCAACTTCGAAGGCCGCGTGTCGCCCGACGTGCAGGCCAACTACCTGGCCTCGCCGCCGCTGGTCGTCGCCTACGCGCTCGCCGGTTCGGTGACCAAGGATTTGACCACCGAGCCGCTGGGCGAGGATCGCGACGGCAAGCCGGTGTTCCTGAGGGATATCTGGCCGACCAATGTCGAGATCGAGCAGTTCATCGCCGAAAACGTCACCCGCGAGCTGTTTGCCCGCAAATATGCCGACGTCTTCAAGGGCGACGAGAACTGGCAGAACGTGCAGGCGCCTGAGGGCCAGACCTACACCTGGGACGACAACTCGACCTATGTGCAGAACCCGCCTTACTTCGTCGGCATGGGCTCCAAGCCGGGCCAGATCGGCAAGATCCAGGGCGCGCGCGTGCTCGGCCTGTTCGGCGACAAGATCACCACCGACCACATCTCGCCAGCCGGTTCGATCAAGGCGGCTTCGCCCGCCGGCAAGTACCTGACCGACAACGGCGTCGGTGTCGCCGACTTCAACCAGTACGGCACGCGTCGTGGCAACCACGAAGTGATGATGCGCGGCACGTTTGCCAACATCCGCATCCGCAACCACATGCTGGGCGAGAACGGCCGCGAGGGTGGCTACACCTTCCACTATCCGTCGAAGGAAGAGATGCCGATCTACGATGCTGCCATGCAGTATCGCAGCGAAGGCACGCCGCTGGTGATCTTCGCCGGCGTCGAGTACGGCAACGGCTCGTCGCGCGACTGGGCTGCCAAGGGCACCAACCTGCTCGGCGTCCGCGCGGTCATCGCCCAGTCCTTCGAGCGTATCCACCGCTCGAACCTGGTCGGCATGGGCGTCATCCCCTTCACCTTCGAAGAGGGCACGTCGTGGAAGACGCTCGGCCTCAAGGGTGACGAGCAGGTGACGATCGACGGCCTCGAGACGATCAAGCCGCGCCAGAAGATGGTTGCCAAGGTCACTTTCGCCGACGGTTCGGTGAAGGATGTCCCGATCCTCTGCCGCATCGATACGCTCGACGAACTCGACTACTTCAAGAACGGCGGCATCCTGCAGTACGTGCTGCGCGACCTCGCCGCGTAAATCCAAAACGGGCGATTCATGTGAAACAGCCGCCGGGGCGAAAGCTCCGGCGGCTTTTTTGTCTTGGGGCGCGGCCCTGCCTGGGAGAAGGTGAGGTCGCGTGCCGCGCCTCCCGAAAGGCAAGGCAGCGTGCTGGCCTCGCTCGGACACGGGGTGGATCATTGCGATCGCCTGCGCCACATCTCGGCCATCATCGAGGGCGACGAAGAGACGATGGACTGACGAGCCGAGGCAGGCTTTCGACCCGATGGGATCAACAGGCCGTCGAGGGCATAAGGTGCGGCGGCGTCGAGCCATGCCGCATCGTCGCGGCCGCGGACCCGGATGGCCGCTATCGCCGTTTCCTTCATCTTTCGTTTGTATTTTTGTCATAAAATTTTGACGTTTACGTAAATCCCAATGTTTCTAACCGATTGAAATAGTTGAGCTCGAAATAATCGGTTGAATTTTTTTGGCCGCGGAGCTATTGCGAGCCGCTATTTCTGGCTGCATTCTCGCGGCCTCTCTGGCCCAAACCTACTCCACCCCGCCGCCCGCGGCGTCGTTCAAGGCAAAGGGAATTTCCTTCATGGCACGTAACAAGATAGCCCTTATCGGCTCCGGCATGATCGGCGGTACGCTCGCCCACATGATCGGGCTCAAGGAACTCGGCGACGTCGTTCTGTTCGACATTGCCGAAGGCATTCCGCAGGGCAAAGGGCTTGATATTGCCGAGTCGTCGCCGGTCGATGGCTTCGACGCCCGCTATGTCGGCGTCAACGACTATGCCGGCATCGAGGGTGCGGATGTCTGCATCGTCACCGCCGGCGTGCCGCGTAAGCCGGGCATGAGCCGCGACGACCTCCTGGGCATCAACCTGAAGGTCATGGAGCAGGTCGGCGCCGGCATCAAGAAGTATGCCCCGAACGCCTTCGTCATCTGCATCACCAACCCGCTCGACGCCATGGTCTGGGCACTGCAGAAGTTCTCGGGCCTGCCCAAGAGCCACGTCGTCGGCATGGCCGGCGTGCTCGACTCGGCGCGCTTCCGCTACTTCCTGGCCGACGAGTTCAAGGTTTCGGTCGAGGACGTCAACGCCATGACGCTGGGCGGCCACGGCGACGACATGGTGCCGATGGTGCGTTATTCGACGGTTGCCGGCATTCCGCTGCCGGACCTGATCAAGATGGGCTGGACCACCCAGGAGAAGCTTGACGCCATCGTCGAGCGCACCCGCAAGGGCGGCGGCGAGATCGTCGGCCTGCTCAAGACCGGCTCGGCCTACTACGCACCGGCCTCGTCGGCGGTTGCCATGGCTGAAGCCTACCTGCGCGACAAGAAGCGCGTCCTGCCGTGCGCGACGCACCTGTCGGGCCAGTACGGCATCAAGGACATGTATGTCGGCGTTCCGGTGGTGATCGGCGCCGGTGGCGTCGAGCGCATCATCGAGATCGATTTCAACAAGGCCGAACAGAAGATGTTCGAGAAGTCGGTCGAGGCCGTGAAGGGCCTCTGCGACGCCTGCGTGGCGATCGCGCCGAACCTGGCCAAGAAGTAAGGGGTTCAGATGAACATTCACGAGTATCAGGGCAAGCAGTTGCTCAAGGGTTTCGGAGCGCCGGTCGCTGACGGCGTTCCGGTGTTCAAGATCGAGGAAGCGGAAGCTGCCGCAAAGGCGCTGCCGGGCCCGCTCTACGTGGTCAAGAGCCAGATCCACGCCGGCGGCCGCGGCAAGGGCAAGTTCAAGGAACTGCCGGCTGACGCCAAGGGCGGCGTGCGTCTCGCCAAGTCGATTGAAGAGGTCGTCGCCTTCTCCAAGGAGATGCTCGGCAACACGCTGGTGACCAAGCAGACCGGCCCGGCCGGCAAGCAGGTCAACCGCCTCTACATCGAAGACGGCGCCGACATCGACCGCGAGCTGTACCTGTCGATCCTGGTCGACCGTTCGGTCGGCCGGATTGCCTTCGTGGTTTCGACCGAAGGCGGCATGGACATCGAGGCGGTTGCGCATGACACGCCGGAAAAGATCATCACCGTTGCGATCGACCCGGAAGCGGGCGTGACGGCTGCCGACCTCAAGGCGTTGAATGCAGCGCTCGAACTTTCGGGCGAAGCCGCTTCGGACGGCGAAAAGCTGTTCCCGATCCTCTACAAGGCGTTTGTCGAAAAGGACATGAGCCTGCTCGAGGTCAACCCGCTGATCGTCATGAAGAATGGCCGCCTGCGCGTTCTTGACGCCAAGGTGTCGTTCGACAACAACGCGCTGTTCCGTCACCCCGACGTGCTCGAGCTGCGTGACACCACCGAAGAAGACGCCAAGGAAATCGAAGCGTCGAAGTATGACCTCGCCTATGTCGCCCTCGACGGCAACATCGGCTGCATGGTCAACGGCGCCGGCCTGGCGATGGCCACGATGGACATCATCAAGCTGTATGGCGCAGAGCCGGCCAACTTCCTCGACGTCGGCGGCGGCGCTTCGAAGGAGAAGGTGACGGCGGCGTTCAAGATCATCACCGCCGACCCGGCGGTCGAAGGCATCCTGGTCAACATCTTCGGCGGCATCATGAAGTGCGATGTCATCGCCGAAGGCGTGATCGCCGCGGTCAAGGAAGTGGGCCTGAAGGTTCCGCTGGTCGTGCGTCTCGAAGGCACCAATGTCGAACTCGGCAAGAAGATCATCAACGAGAGCGGGCTGAACGTCATCTCGGCCGACGACCTCGACGACGCTGCAAAGAAGATCGTCGCTGCGGTGAAGGGTAACTAAATCCATGTCCATTCTCATCGACAAGAACACCAAGATCCTGGTGCAGGGCCTGACCGGCAAGACCGGCACGTTCCACACCGAACAGGCGCTGGCCTATCACGGCACCAAGATGGTCGGCGGCATCCACCCCAAGAAGGGCGGCGAGAACTGGACCGGCGCCAAGGGCGAGACCCTGCCGATCTTCGCTTCGGTTGCCGAAGGCAAGGAAAAGACCGGCGCCAATGCGTCCGTGGTCTATGTCCCGCCGGCAGGCGCAGCCGAGGCTATCATCGAGGCGATCGAAGCCGAGATCCCGCTGATCGTCTGCATCACCGAGGGCATCCCGGTGACCGACATGATCAAGGTCAAGGCGCGCCTCGACCGTTCGGCCTCGCGCCTGATCGGCCCGAACTGCCCGGGCATCGTCACCCCCGACCAGTGCAAGATCGGCATCATGCCGGGCAACATCTTCCGCAAGGGTTCGGTCGGCGTTGTCTCGCGCTCGGGAACGCTTACCTATGAAGCGGTGTTCCAGACCACCAATGCGGGCCTCGGCCAGTCGACGGCTGTCGGCATCGGCGGCGACCCGGTCAAGGGCACGGAATTCATCGACATGCTCGAGATGTTCCTGGCCGACGACGAGACCAAGTCGATCATCATGATCGGCGAGATCGGCGGCTCGGCCGAAGAGGACGCAGCGCAGTTCCTCATCGACGAAGCCAAGCGCGGCCGCAAGAAGCCGATGGCCGGCTTCATCGCCGGACGCACCGCACCGGAAGGCCGCACCATGGGCCATGCGGGTGCTGTGATCTCCGGCGGCAAGGGCGGCGCGGAAGACAAGATCGCGGCCATGGAGGCAGCGGGCATCCGCGTGTCGCCGTCGCCGGCACGTCTCGGCACCACGCTGGTCGAGGCGATCAAGGGCTGAAAAGGGCCTGACGGCTCATACTGAGAAGGAGTCTTTCGCGGCGCAAGCCCGCCAGCCATCTCACCTGAAATGCCCTCTCCCTGCATATCGCGGGGGGAGGGCGTCGGCGCTTGAACCCCAGGGGGTGACGCGGCGGCAGGGCGAGGCGGCGCGAAGGACCAAAACAAGGAGACGGAGCAGAGCTCCGAGATCAGATGGCACGATCAGATCAGGCCAACGACCAATTTTCCCTCACTTCGTTCCTCTATGGCGGCAACGCCGACTACATCGAGGCCCTGCACGCCGCCTATCTCGACGATCCTGAATCGGTCGATCGCGAGTGGCAGGACTTCTTCGGCGCGCTGAAGGACGACGCGGGCGACATCCGCAAGAACGCCAAGGGCGCGTCCTGGTCGACGCCGAGCTGGCCGCTGCAGGCCAATGGCGAGCTGGTTTCCGCACTCGACGGCAACTGGGGCATGGTCGAGAAGCTCATCGAAAAGAAGGTCAAGGACAAGGCCGCGGCCGAAGGCGTGAAGCCCTCGCCGGTCGATGTCCTGCAAGCGACCCGCGACTCGGTTCGCGCCATCATGATGATCCGCGCCTACCGCATGCGCGGGCACTTGCACGCCAATCTCGACCCGCTCGGCATCGCCAAGCCGCTCGAGGACTACAACGAGTTGTCGCCCGAGGCCTACGGCTTCACCGAGGCCGACTATGACCGCCCGATCTTCATCGACCACGTGCTCGGTCTCGAATACGCGACCATCCGCGCGATGCTCGAGATCCTCAAGCGCACCTATTGCTCGACGCTCGGCGTCGAGTTCATGCACATCTCGGATCCCGAGGAAAAGGCGTGGATCCAGGCCCGCATCGAGGGTCCGGACAAGGAAATCAGCTTCACTGCCGAGGGCAAGAAGGCGATCCTGTCCAAGCTGGTCGAGGCCGAAGGCTTCGAGCAGTTCATCGACGTCAAGTACAAGGGCACCAAGCGCTTCGGCCTCGACGGCGGCGAAGCGCTGATCCCGGCGCTGGAGCAGATCATCAAGCGCGGCGGCGCGCTTGGCCTGCAGGAGGTCGTGCTCGGCATGGCCCACCGCGGCCGCCTCAACGTGCTCAGCCAGGTGATGGCCAAGCCGCACCGCGCCATCTTCCACGAGTTCAAGGGCGGTTCCTACGCCCCTGACGACGTCGAAGGCTCGGGCGACGTGAAGTACCACCTCGGCGCGTCGTCGGACCGCGAGTTCGACGGCAACAAGGTGCACCTGTCGCTGACCGCCAACCCCTCGCACCTCGAGATCGTCGATCCGGTGGTGATGGGCAAGGCCCGCGCCAAGCAGGACCAGCTGTTCGGCCGCGCCCGCGGCGAGATCGTGCCGCAGGAAGAGCGCGCCAAGGTGATGCCGCTGCTGCTGCACGGCGACGCGGCATTCGCCGGCCAGGGCGTGATCGCCGAAATCCTCGGCCTGTCGGGCCTGCGCGGCCATCGCGTCGCCGGCACGCTGCACGTGATCATCAACAACCAGATCGGCTTCACGACCAACCCGCGCTTCTCGCGCTCGTCGCCCTATCCGTCCGATGTCGCCAAGATGATCGAGGCGCCGATCTTCCACGTCAATGGCGACGATCCGGAAGCCGTGGTGTTCGCCGCCAAGGTGGCGACCGAATTCCGCATGAAGTTCCACAAGCCTGTCGTCGTGGACATGTTCTGCTACCGCCGCTTCGGCCACAACGAAGGCGACGAGCCGGGCTTCACCCAGCCGATCATGTACCGCAACATCCGCACCCATAAGACGGTGGTGCAGGTCTACGCGGACAAGCTGATCGGCGAAGGCCTGGTGAACCAGGCCGACGTCGACCAGATGCGCGCCGACTGGCGCGCCAACCTCGAGACCGAGTTCGAGGCAGGCCAGGCCTACAAGCCGAACAAGGCCGACTGGCTCGACGGCGCATGGTCCGGCCTGCGCGCCGCCGACAACCAGGACGAGCTGCGCCGTGGCAAGACTGCCGTGCCGGTCAAGACGCTGAAGGAAGTCGGCAAGAAGCTGACCGAAGTGCCTAAGGATTTCGAGGTCCACCGCACCATCGGCCGCTTCCTTGAAAACCGCCGCCAGGCGATCGAATCCGGCGAAGGCATCGACTGGGCAACGGCGGAATCGCTGGCATTCGGCTCGATCCTGCTCGACGGCAATCCGATCCGCCTGTCGGGCCAGGATTCCGAGCGCGGCACGTTCTCGCAGCGCCACACCGTGCTCTACGACCAGCGCGACGAGAACCGCTACATCCCGCTCAACAACCTGTCGGCGGCGCAGGCCGGCTACGAGGTCATCAACTCGATGCTCTCGGAAGAGGCCGTGCTCGGCTTCGAATACGGCTACAGCCTCGCCGAGCCCAAGGCGCTGACGCTGTGGGAAGCGCAGTTCGGCGACTTCGCCAACGGCGCGCAGGTGGTGTTCGACCAGTTCATCTCGTCTGGCGAACGCAAGTGGCTGCGCATGTCGGGCCTCGTCTGCCTGTTGCCGCATGGCTATGAAGGCCAGGGCCCCGAGCACTCCTCGGCACGCCTCGAGCGCTTCCTCCAGCTCTGCGCCGAAGACAACATGCAGGTGGCCAACGTCACCACGCCGGCCAACTACTTCCACATCCTGCGCCGGCAGCTGAAGCGCGACTTCCGCAAGCCGCTGATCCTGATGACGCCGAAGTCGCTGCTGCGCCACAAGCGCGCCGTGTCTTCGCTGTCGGAGATGTCGGGCGAAAGCTCGTTCCACCGCCTGCTGTGGGACGACGCCCAATATCTCGGCAACGAGCCGATCAAGCTGGTCAAGGATTCGAAGATCCGCCGCGTCGTGCTGTGCACCGGCAAGGTCTATTACGACCTCTACGAGGAGCGCGAGAAGCGGGGTATCGACGACATCTACCTGCTGCGCGTCGAGCAGCTCTATCCGTTCCCGGCCAAGGCGCTGATCACCGAACTCAGCCGCTTCCGCAACGCGGAGATGGTCTGGTGCCAGGAAGAGCCAAAGAACATGGGTGCGTGGTCGTTCATCGACCCGTATCTGGAATGGGTGCTCGCCCACATCGACGCCAAGCATCAGCGCGTGCGCTACACCGGCCGTCCGGCCGCCGCCTCCCCGGCGACGGGCCTGATGTCCAAGCACCTGGCTCAGCTCCAGGCTTTCCTCGACGACGCCCTCGGCGAATAACCAAGAACGGACAGGCAAAAAATGGCTACCGAAATCCGTGTCCCCACCCTCGGCGAATCCGTTTCCGAGGCAACCATCGGCAAGTGGTTCAAGCAGGTTGGCGATGCGATTGCCGCTGACGAACCCCTGGTCGAGCTCGAGACCGACAAGGTCACGATCGAAGTGCCGGCACCTAGCGCTGGCGTGCTCTCCGAACAGACCGTCAAGGAAGGCGACACCGTCGGTGTCGCCGCGCTGCTCGGCATGATCGACGCTGGCGCAGGCGCGCCGGCCACCAAGCCCGGGGCGGTTGCCCAGGCATCGTCCCCGAACGCTGCGTCGACCGTCAAGGAGGCCGTGGCGCAGACCGCCGCCGTCGCCGGCGCACCGGCCATCGAAGAGCGCAAGATGCCGCCGGCTCCTGCCGCTGCCAAGCTGCTCGCCGAGGCCAACATCGCGGTCGACCAGATTGCGGGTTCGGGCAAGCGCGGCCAGGTGCTGAAGGGCGACGTGCTCGACGCCATCGCCAAGGGCGTTTCGGCTCCGGCTTCGGTTCCCGCCGCACCGGCCGCCGCCCGCGCTCCGTCGAGCACTGAAGATGCACCGCGTGAAGAACGCGTGCGCATGACCAAGCTGCGCCAGACGATTGCCCGCCGCCTCAAGGAAGCGCAGTCGACGGCTGCCATGCTGACCACCTTCAACGAGGTGGACATGAGCGCGGTGATGTCGCTGCGTTCGAAGTACAAGGACATCTTCGAGAAGAAGCATGGCGTGAAGCTAGGTTTCATGGGCTTCTTCACCAAGGCGGTGACGCATGCGCTGAAGGAAATCCCGGCCGTCAACGCAGAGATCGACGGCACCGACATCATCTACAAGAACTTCGCCCATGTCGGCGTCGCCGTCGGAACGGACAAGGGCCTGGTGGTTCCCGTCGTGCGCGATGCCGACCAGATGTCGATCGCCGAGATCGAGAAGGAAATCGGCCGTCTCGGCGTCGCCGCGCGCGATGGCAAGCTGTCGGTCGCCGACATGCAGGGCGGCACCTTCACCATCTCGAACGGCGGCGTCTACGGTTCGCTGATGTCGACGCCGATCCTGAATGCGCCGCAGTCTGGCATCCTGGGCATGCACAAGATCCAGGACCGACCGGTCGTGGTCGGCGGCCAGATCGTCATCCGTCCGATGATGTATCTCGCGCTGTCCTACGATCACCGCATCGTCGACGGCAAGGAAGCCGTGACCTTCCTGGTGCGGGTCAAGGACAGCCTGGAAGATCCGGAACGCCTGGTGCTGGACCTTTAAGACATCCAGCCCTACTGTTCGCGCGTTCGCGTGGGCAGTCGTGCGATGTAATCTTGGCCAAGCTGCGGCGAACCTGAGCTTGGCTGAGATATGAGGGGGCGGAATTGAGGAAGTTGTCGCAACTTTTGGGCGCAACCTTGGCGGCGTTGCTTTTGGCATTCACGCTCAACGGCGCAGAGGCGAAAACAACCCACCTCAAATGGAACAAATCAACTTCGAAAGGCCGCACATTCGTCGTCGCCGAACACTGGGACGCCAATCGGGATTGCAGTGTTCGTGCATTTCCAGCCGCAAAGGTGGTGTCACCCCCGAAGCATGGAAAAACCAGAGTCGGACGCGGAAAGATCAAGCTATCGAGCAAACATGCGCGAGACCCGTACTATAAATGCAGATCGCTGATCGTGTCCGGTACAACGATTCAGTATACACCGGAGCCCGGGTTTACTGGAAAGGATGTGCTGAAGATTCGCGTACATTACAGCACGGGCGATATTCATGAGATCGATGTTGTCGTAACTGTTCGCTGAGCCCGTGCCGACGCCTGCATAGCCGCGGGTTTACTGTCGTTGGTGAGATTGTTGCAAGGAACGGGGATGCTGGCTGTTTCCTGGCCGCTGTCTGGATAGCGGACAACAGCCTCGCAGATCATGTTTTGAGTTGAGAGCGATGGCTTTTGAACTGGAGATATCCCCGATGGACGTTTGCTCGGGCTTTGGCGAGGGCTGATGGAAGCCGCTGCAGCGTCGACTGAAATCTGGGTCCTGGGCTGGAGTGTCGTGCTGCTGCTCGTGCACATACTGGTGCAGGCGCTTTCGCTCGACCTGTCGGGCGATTTCAGCATCAAGTACCTGCTCAGTTCGCGCGACGACGGCCGCGCGCCAAAAAGCATCGTTTCAGGGCGTCTGATCCGGTCGCTCAACAACATGCTGGAGACCTATCCCGCCTTCATCGCGCTTGCACTGGCGCTGGCGGTGACTGGCAAGACGGGCGAGCTGGGTGCCGTGGGCGCCGTGATGTGGATCGTCGCCCGCGTTGTCTATGCCTTCCTGTACGTGGCCGGCGTTCCCGTGCTGCGTACGCTCGTCTGGTTCGTTTCGATCGCGGGGCTGGTCCTGATGGTCGTGCGGCTTATGACGTAACATCGCTGCCTGAAGAAACCGAAACGAGACGGTCGCATGGCTTTCGAACCCGACATTCCCCCGATCCAGGTGCATCTCTGCGTCAAGGGCGGCAAGGAGGCGATCGCCTTCTACGAAAGAGCATTCGACGCGGTCGAGACCTTCGAGCAGATGGCCGATGACGGGCTTCGCGTGCTGCATGCGAACCTCGCGATGTTCGGCAGCGAGGTGATGCTGCACGACGAGTTTCCCGAATTCGGTGACGACGTGCTGTCGCCCCTGAGCCGTGGCGGCGCAAGCATGACCGTCAACATCAATTTGAAGCTGCCCGGGCAAGTCGACCAGGCGGTCGAGCGCGCGGTAGCGGCAGGCGCGAAGGCTGTCATGGAGCCCGACGACATGTTCTGGGGCGCCCGCTACGCCAAGATCCAGGATCCGTTCGGCCATGTCTGGGCGTTCAACGCGCCCTTGGGCAATGCCAGCCTGGGCGCGCCGGCGAAGGATCAAAAGGCATGACGCAATACGCTTTCGAGTTTGCCGGACTGATGGCCGTCTTCGCCGTGCTGATGGTCATGCCGGGCGCCGACTTCGTCATGGTCGTGCGCCAGAGCGTGGTGCATGGCCGCCGCGCCGCCATCATCACCAGTGTCGGCATCGGCGTGTCGCTGCTGTTCCATGTCAGCTACACCATCCTGGGCATCGGCCTGATCGTGTCGAAATCGCTGCTGGTGTTTTCGCTGCTGAAATGGGCCGGTGCGGCCTATCTCGTCTATCTCGGCATCAAGGCGCTGCGCGCCGGGCCGATGGAGACGGTGTCGCTCGATGTGCCTGAGGGAACCGAGCCGGCGAAGCAGGTCTCGGCTGCACGCTGCTTCCTGACGGGCTTCGTCACCAATGCGCTGAACCCAAAGGCGGTGCTGTTTTTCCTGCCGCTTTTCACGGCGATGGTCAGCCATCAGACGCCGGCCGCCGTGAAGGGCGTCTATGGCCTGTTGATGGCCGTGGTGCTGATCGCGTGGTTCGTCGGCGTGTCGATGTTCTTCACCATGGCGTCGGTGCGCGAGCGCTTCGTTGCCTGGGGCCGCTGGTTCAACAAGGCGACCGGCATGATCTTCATCGGGCTTGGCATCAAGCTCGCAACGACGCAGGCCGGCTGATGCGGCTAGCGGCGTTCACCACGGCTCTTGCGGTTCTGTCGGCGACGCCGGCCGATGCCGCCTGCCCGATCGAGCTCGCCGTCTATGGCGAGCGCGAAGGGGCAGCTGAGATCGACTTCCAGCCGACGCTGGAATCGGCAACCGTCACCAACAGCTTCAAGATGGTGCTCGACAACGATGTCGTGCTCGACGGCGTGGTGATGTGGTCGCAGGACGTGGCCCGGCCGAACGGCATGCTGATGCACCAGTGCCCGGAAGGCGACGTGACCGGCGAGGAGATCGAGGCCTGCACGGTGTGGCAGGGCGTGATCTACAGCGTCGACGAGCAGGGCAATGTCGGGCTTTTGCCGCGCGAGCGCATCGCTGCGGCAGCGCCGAAGAAGCTGATCTTCTCCGATCTCGGCCATGGCTTGAGGTCGTCCGCAGCCTATGGCCCCGACGGCTTTTCCAAGGTGCCGTGGGACGTTTTCGAGCTGAAGGGGTGCCAGGAATGAGCGCCCGGGGGAAAGTACTCTTGGTGACCGGCGGCAGCCGCGGCATCGGCGCTGCCATTTGCAGGCTGGCGGCCGGGGCCGGCTATCGCGTGGCGTTCAGCTACGTGTCGAACGATGCAGCGGCAAACGAGCTGGTGGCGGAACTGAAGGCTGCCGGCGGCGAGGCGATCGCCATCAAGGGCGATGTCGGCAATGAGGCCGACGTGCTGGCCATGTTCGCCGAGGTCGACCGGACCTACGGCCGGCTCGACGCCTTCGTCAACAATGCCGGCGTCGTCGACATGAAGGCGCGCGTCGACGAGATGAGCGTCGCCCGGCTCGAGCGCATGATGCGCATCAACGTCATAGGCTCGATCCTGTGCGCCCGCGAGGCGGTCAAGCGCATGTCGAGCCTGCGCGGTGGCGCGGGTGGCGCCATCGTCAACATCTCGTCGGCGGCGGCCTCGCTCGGCTCGCCCGGCGAGTATGTCGACTATGCCGCCTCCAAGGGCGCGATCGACACCTTGACCATAGGGCTGGCCAAGGAAGTCGCGACCGAGGGCGTGCGCGTCAATGCGGTGCGTCCCGGCATCATCGATACCGAAATCCACGCGTCCGGCGGACAGCCGGACCGGGTTGCAGCCATTCGCGGCCTCGTGCCGATGAAACGCGAAGGCAAAGCACAAGAAGTTGCCCATGCCGTCATCTGGCTTTTGTCGGATGAGGCATCATATACGACGGGCTCGATTTTGAACGTGAGCGGCGGCCGTTGACCGCCCCAAGGCAAGAAGGACAGGACAATGGCATATGACGTCGTCGTAATCGGATCAGGCCCCGGCGGCTATGTGTGCGCCATCAAGGCAGCACAGCTTGGCTTGAAGGTGGCCGTGGTCGAGAAGAACGCGACCTTCGGCGGCACCTGCCTCAACATCGGCTGCATTCCCTCCAAGGCGCTGCTGCATGCGTCGGAAATGCTGGCCGAGGCGCAGCATTCCTTCGACGCGCTCGGCGTCGAGGTCGGCACGCCGAAGATGAACCTGACCAAGATGATGGCGCACAAGGATGCGACCGTAGCCGCCAACGTCAATGGCGTGTCGTTCCTGTTCAAGAAGAACAAGATCGACAGCTTCCAGGGCACCGGCAAGGTGCTGGGCGCCGGCAAGGTCGGCGTGACGGGCGCCGACGGCAAGACCCAGGAGCTCGAGACCAAGAACATCGTCATCGCCACGGGCTCCGACGTCGCCGGCATTCCGGGCGTCGGCGTCGCCTTCGACGAGAAGGTGATCATCTCCTCGACCGGCGGCCTGTCGCTTGAGAAGGTGCCCGGGCATCTGGTGGTGGTCGGCGGCGGCGTCATCGGCCTCGAACTGGGCTCGGTGTGGGCGCGCCTCGGCGCCAAGGTGACCGTGGTCGAGTATCTCGACACCATCCTGGGCGGCATGGACGGCGACGTCGCCAAGCAGTTCCAGCGCATGCTGGCCAAGCAAGGCTTCGAGTTCAAGCTCGGCTCCAAGGTGACTGATGTCGCCAAGGCCAAGAAGGGCGCGACGGTGACCTTCGAGCCCGTGAAGGGCGGTGCCGCCGAAACGATCGAGGCCGACGTCGTGCTGGTCGCCACCGGCCGACGTCCCTACACCGACGGCCTCGGCCTGAAGGAAGCCGGTGTCGAGATGGACGAGCGCGGCCGGGTCAAGACCGACGGCCACCTGCGCACCAACATCGCTGGCATCTATGCCATCGGCGACGTGGTCGTCGGCCCGATGCTGGCGCACAAGGCCGAAGACGAAGGCGTGGCGGTTGCCGAGATCATCGCCGGCCAGGCCGGCCATGTGAACTACGATGTCATCCCCGGCGTGGTCTACACCAGCCCGGAAGTCGCCTCCGTCGGCAAGACCGAAGAAGAGCTGAAGAAGGCCGGCGTCGCCTACAAGGTGGGCAAGTTCCCGTTCACGGCCAATGGCCGCGCCCGCGCCATGCTGCACACGGATGGCTTCGTCAAGGTTTTGGCCGACAAGGACAGCGACAAGGTATTGGGCGTCCAGATCGTCGGCTTCGGCGCCGGCGAGATGATCCACGAGGCGGCGGTGCTGATGGAATTCGGCGGCTCGTCGGAAGATCTCGGCCGTACCTGCCATGCGCATCCGACCATGTCGGAGGCGGTCAAGGAAGCAGCGCTCGCCACCTTCTTCAAGCCGATCCACATGTAGGAGCGCAGCGCCCGGATACGAAACGGCCCGCTCGATGAGCGGGCCGTTTGCATTTTTGGACTTCGATCTTAGTTGGCCGGTGCTGCCGGTGCAGGAGCCGTGGTGCCGCCGGCAGGCGCTGCCGGTTCCGCTGGCGCCGGGGTTGCCGGCTCGGCAGGAGCGGGCGTTGCAGGGGCAGGTTCAGCCGGTGCGGGAGCCATGGTGCCCGAAGGGGCTGGGGCCGGTTCTGCCGGCGCAGGCGCCGGCGTCGTTGCCGCCGGCGGTTCTGCCGGGGCGGGGGCTTCCGATGTTCTTCCGAACATGTAGTAGGCCAAGGCTGCAAGTATCACCACGATGATGGCAATCAGCCAGGTGTTACCCATGCCCGATTGCTTGGCCGGTGGGCGGCTCGGATCTGGATTGTTCACCATTGAGATCTCCCTCAGCTGCGCTCCGCAATGATTGCGTGAACATGACAATCAACGCGCGAAATGCGTTTCGGTTTCAATCCGGCCCAAAAATCCGCTCAGGATGTTTTGGTGGCGGCGTTTCGCCGCGCGGCGCAGCGGCAAGATGGGCATTGGTCTGTCGTGGCGGCAGCATCGAAGGCCGCTCCGGGCTGATGGCTCTACGCAAATGCCGTTTCACAGGGTGATCGTGCCGGCGATGCTGGCGCGCGTGGCGCGACAGGACAGCTAGCGGTCGCCGACGCTCACGGTGTAGCCGGCCTTGCGGAACAGCTCGACGAGACCGTCAGGTCCCGGCAGATGCATGGCGCCGACGGCCATGAAGACATCGCCCTGGTCGAGGATGGGGGCGGCGCGCTCGGCCATGGTCTTGTTGCGGGTGGTGACCATGGCTTCCTCGAAGGCAGCGTAACCCGAATCGTCCGAGGCGCCGGAGGGCAGTACATTGCGCACCAGCGGCCAGAACATGCCGGTGTCGCCGCGCTGGTAGAGCACCACCATGGTCTCGATGACGTCGTCCATGCGGCTGCCAAGCTTGAGGGTCTCGACCAGGCCCTGGATATGAAACTCCATGGGCAGCGAGGCCATCGCCGATAGCTGGTCGGCTGCCGTCTCCAGTCCCTTGACCTGCTTGCCGGCCGCCTTGGCCTGCTGGGCGAGGAGGATATCCAGCACCGGCGCGCCGCTTGCCTTGCGGTTCAGTTCGCATGCAGGCAGGGCCACCATCGACGACAGCATCCAGGGCTTCATCCTGACGATGCTGGCGGCGGGAATGCCGCGCGCTTCAAGCGCTGCGTTGACGATCTTGGCGTCCTCCGGCGACAGCAGCGACGGCAGCGTGGTCGCGTCGGTGAACATCATCAGTTCGGGCTGCTTCATCAGCGATGCCATCATCGCCTTGGGGTCGAGGACGTCGGTCGTTTCCATGACCAGCGTGTGCGCGCCGTCAAAGGCTTTCTGCGCAGCCGGCTCAAGGGTCGTGACGCGCGGGTCGGTGACGTGCATGGTGCCGTACAACCAGGATGGCCTCTGGCCGGGCTTCTCGAGCTTCCAAAGCAGGCCCTCGCCATTGAGCGTCTTGCGCGCCTCTTCCTCGATCGTCTTGAGCAAAGCGGGGTCGTTGTTGGCCAACTCGGCCAGCATGTCGACGCCGGTGCAGGCAGGTGCTTCGGCGCGGGCCTTGCCGGAGAGCAGCAAGGCCACGACAAAGAAGGCGATGACAAACAGCACGTTGAAGGCCGCAACCAGTTTCAGCGCGGTCGGAGCGGCACGATCGGCGATGGCGACGAGGCGTTTCATGGCCTTGGTGTAGCGCCCAAAAACGGCAAAACGGTTAATGCCGCAGCGACAATTGACGTGAAGAGTCAGGCACGCGGGTGGGCGGCCTCGTAGATATCAAGGAGGCGGGCGGTGTCGACGCCGGTGTAGATCTGGGTGGTCGACAGGGAGGCGTGGCCGAGCAGTTCCTGGATGGTCCTGAGGTCGCCACCGCGGCCGAGCAGATGGGTGGCGAAGGAATGGCGCAGCGCATGCGGCGTCGCGGTGTCGGGCAGGTTCAAGGCCGAACGCATCTTGCGCATTTCGCGCTGGATGATCGCCGGATCGAGCTGGCCGCCACGCGCGCCGCGAAACAGCGCGCCGTCGGCGTCGAGATGGTAGGGGCAAAGCTTGCGGTATTCGGCGACGGCCGCAAGCGCCACCGGCAGGACCGGCACCAGGCGCGTCTTGCCGCCCTTGCCGGTGACCCGCAGCACCGCATCCCCGGGCGAGGTGAGCGCGGTCCCCGACAGGCCGAGTGCCTCGGAAATGCGCAGGCCCGAGCCGTACAACAGGGTCAGGACTGCGGCGTTGCGCGCGGCGATCCAGGGTTCCTCGGCGAGTTGTTCGCCGGATGAGACGACGCGCTTGGCGTCGACGGCGGTCAGCGGCTTGGGCAGCGATTTCGGCTGCCTTGGCGCGCGCAGGGCGGCGGAACCGGCCGCGTTGACCAGGCCCTTGCGTTCGAGGAAGCGGAGCAGCGAACGGACGCCGGCGAGGCCGCGCCCGAGCGTGCGGGCACCGGCGCCATCGGCGCGGCGCGCCGCCAGGAAACCGCGCAGGTCGGCCGGGCGCAGGTCGCTGATGTCGGAAATGCCGGGTGGGCCGCCACAATGGCCGGTGAGAAACTGCAGGAACTGGCGCGTGTCGCGTTCGTAGGCGTCGACAGTCAGCGCCGACAACCGGCGTTCGCCCGAAAGCGCCTTGAGCCAGCCCTCGCGGGCCTGCTGCAGGTCTGGTTTTGCCGAGATGAGGAATTCCTGCATTGGCAGCGCGGGTCCGATTGAATAAGTCAGTGATGACTGAGCGAAGTTAGCAACCGGTGAAGCGCAGGCGATGGCCAAACTCGAAAATCCTATCCAGATGGCCGTGATCGGCGCCGCCCACGGCATCAAGGGCGAGTTGCGCGTCAAGACCTTTACCGGCGATCCGCTGGCCCTGGCCGACTATGGGCCCCTCTACGCCAAGGATGGACGCGCCTTCGAGATCGCCGCGATCCGCCCGGCCAACGAGGTGGTCGTGGTGCGCTTCAAGAACGTGACCGACCGCAACGCTGCCGAGGCCCTGACCGGCACGGAGCTCTTCGTCGACCGCTCGGCGCTGCCCGACGATGGCGAGGAGGGCGAGTTCTATCACACCGACCTCGTTGGACTTGTCGTCCGTGACGAAAACGGCGAGTCGGTCGGCAAGGTGTTTGCCGTGCAGAATTACGGCGGCGGCGATATTCTTGAAATCCAGTATCAGGGCCGCAAGGGCGTGCTGATCCCGTTCACGCAAGCCGCGGTGCCGGTTGTCGATATCGCTGGCGGTTTCGTGGCCATCGATACGGTGGCGGCCGGGCTGGTCGATGACGAAGACGACGAAAACGCGCCCTCGGATGGCGAGTTCGACAAGCGCCCGCGCGGCCCGAAGGACGCCGGGGGCAATCGCTGATGTTCCGCGCAACGGTGCTCACCTTGTATCCGGAGATGTTTCCGGGCGCGCTGGGGGTGTCACTGGCGGGGCGGGCGATGGAGCGTGGCGACTGGGCGCTAGAGGCGGTGCAGATCCGCGATTTCGCCACCGACAAGCACCGCACTGTCGACGACACGCCGGCTGGCGGCGGGGCCGGCATGGTGATGCGCGCCGACATCCTGGCCAAGGCCATTGACCATGCGTCTCCCGAGGGCGATGCGCGCCCGCGCATCCTGATGAGCCCGCGCGGCAAGCCGCTGACGCAGGAGCGCGTGCGCGAGCTTGCCGCGGGGCCGGGCGCGGTGATCCTGTGCGGCCGCTTCGAGGGCGTCGACCAGCGGGTGATCGACGCGCGCGAGCTGGAAGAGATTTCAGTCGGCGATTTCATTCTCTCCGGCGGCGAGCCGGCAGCACTGGTGCTGCTCGACGCGGTGGTGCGGCTGTTGCCCGGCGTGATGGGCAACGACGTATCGGGCGACGAGGAGAGCTTCGAAGGCGGGTTGCTCGAGCATCCGCATTACACCCGGCCTCAGGAATTCGAGGGCAGGGCCATTCCCGACGTGCTGACGTCGGGCAATCACGGCAAGATCGCCAAGTGGCGGCGGGCGGAAGCCGAGAAGCTGACCAAGGCGCGGCGGCCGGATCTATGGGCATCGCGGGTGGAGAAGAAGCAATAGGCGTTCGCGCCGCCCCTCACCCGCCTGCCGGCACCTTCTCCCCGTGAACGGGGAGAAGGGAGAAGCGGCGGCGTCTCAGCCCTTCGAGAAGTAGTAAAGCGCCAGGAAAATGCCGACCGCGATGACGAAGGCGCGGACGATGACCTGGGGGACGCGGCGGGCGAGCCAGACGCCGGCGTAGCCGCCGAGCGCGACGCCAGGCACCATGGCGGCGGCGGCCGCCCAAGTGACCACGCCGCCGGAAGCGAAGATGACGATGGCCACCGCTGCGATGACGATCGACAGCATATTCTTGAGAGCGTTGAGGCGATGGTAGTCGCCGCCTTCGGTGAGGCCGAGGGTGGCCAGCATCATCACGCCCATGCCGGCGCCGAAGAAGCCGCCATAGATCGAGGTGAAGAACTGGACGGCACGGCCGGCACGCGACGAGGGTGCACCCTCTGGACGTTCCGCAAGCTTCTTCGGGCGCAGCCATGGACCGGCGGCGAACAGGGCAGTGGCGGCGAGCAGCAGCCAGGGGACGAGCGCGCCGAACGAGACATTGTCGAGAGACAGCAGCAGGAGCGAGCCGCAAAGCGCGCCGATGGCGGAGATGACGGCGAAGGCCAGCGCGCCGCGCCACATGCGTTTGATGTCGGCCAGATAGGCCCAGGTCGAGGTGATATAGCCGGGAAACTGGGCGATCGACGAGGTGGCGTTGGCCGAGATCGGCGGGACGCCGATCATCGTCATGGCGCCGAAGGTGAGGAACGTGCCGCCGCCGGCGATGGCGTTGACGACGCCCGACAGGAAGCCGGCGAGAAAGAGGATGGCGACGGTTGCTAGGGTCACTTCGGCTGCCTGCGCTTGGGATTGCGCCTGCCGTTTAGGAAGCTGCGGCGCGCGACGCAACCCGTGGCTTGCCGAAGCATGCGTTCTGGTCCAAATGACAGGGCGGCCGGTCGAAAAGCTCGCGCTACACGCAACAGCTGCAAAAAAGCGGCCGATGAGGCGTGACAAATGGCCGAAATAGCGCTATGTGCCGGCCCGACCGGACGAAAAAATCGACCGGACCCGTCAATAGTGACGGTGTAGTCGCCCCTGCCTTTTCGAGCGAAAGCAAGAACTGGCATAACCGAGCGGTCCATGCGACTGCGAGGCGAGCGTAGGGCGCTCTGGCTGTCGGAACGAACAAGAAGAGGTAACTACGATGGACATCATCCGTCAGCTCGAGGCCGAACAGGCCGCCAAGATCGAAGCCAAGCGCACGCTTCCCGAATTCCAGTCCGGCGACACCGTTCGCGTTCTGGTTCGCGTCACCGAAGGTTCGCGTACCCGCGTCCAGGCCTATGAAGGCGTCGTGATCGCCCGTGCCGGCGCTGGCTTCCAGGAAAACTTCACCGTCCGCAAGATCTCCTATGGCGAAGGCGTGGAACGCGTGTTCCCGGTTTACTCGCCGATGATCGAGGGCGTCGAAATCGTTCGCCGCGGCAAGGTGCGTCGCGCCAAGCTGTACTACCTGCGCGACCGTCGCGGTAAGTCGGCTCGTATCGTCGAGAACACCAGCGTCCGCGCCCGCAAGCTGAACGACGCCGAGCGCGAAGCAGCAAACGCCGAGAAGGCCCGCATCGAGGCCGAGAAGGTCGCGGCCGCCCAGGCGCTGGCAGCCGAGAAGGCCGCTCAGGAAGCCGCCGAGAAGAAGGCCGCCGCAGAGGCAGCAGCCGCCGCAGAGGCCAGCGCAGAATAATCTGCGCCACGTTGGATTTCGAAAGGGCGGCCCTCGGGTCGCCCTTTTTCGTTTGAGCACAAGATTCCAAATTCTTCCCCCGCCATGACATCGCGCCGGCTTGCAAGCATGTCCGGGACGGCTAAAGTCTCGCGCAATCGACCGGTTGCCGGTCTCGGATATTTTGGGGAACCCGATGATGAAGAACTTCAAGCTGACGCTCGCCGGCGCGCTGGCCGTGGTGCTAATGCCGCTCGCCGCAATGGCCCAGACGCTGCCGGATCTCGGCGGTAAGACGGTGGTGGTGGTGACCGAGAACGCCTACCCGCCGCTGCAGTTCGTCGATCCCAAGAGCGGCAAGCAGATCGGCTGGGAATATGACGCCATGGACGAGATCGCCAAGCGTCTCAACTTCAAGGTCGAGTACCAGAACACCTCGTGGGACGCGATGATCCAGGCGGTCTCGGACGGCCAGTACCAGATCGGTATGACCGGCATCACCATCAAGGACGACCGCAAGGAGAAGGTCGATTTCTCCGATCCCTACATGCGCTCGCAGCAGTTCATGCTGGTGCGATCAGACGAGAGCCGCTTCACCGACGCCAAGAGCTTCGGCGCGTTCAAGGACGGGCTGATCGCGGCGCAGCCGGGCACCTCGCCATTCTATACGGCGGTCTACGAGGTGCTTGACGGCAACGAGCAGAACCCGCGCATCAAGCTGTTCGAGACCTTCGGCGCGACGGTGCAGGCGCTGAAGGCGGGCGACGTCGACCTGGTGCTGACAGACAGCGTCGCAGCGAAGGGCTATGTCGATGCTTCGGAAGGTAAGCTCAAGGTGGTTGGCGAGCCACTGGGCAGCGAAGACTTCGGCTTTATCTTCAAGAAGAGCTCGGACCTGGTCGCGCCGGTCAACGCCGCGATCGCCGCGCTGAAGGCTGACGGCACGCTCGATGCGCTGAACAAGAAGTGGTTCCTCGACTACAAGATGGGCCAGTGATCGCGCACGGCGGCCGGGCCGCCTTGCGCCCGCAGGCTTTTTGAATGCCGCCGTCATACCGTTCAGGCACAAAGGCGGATTTTCCCTGGTGGCTGGTGGCCGCCGGGGCAATCGCCGTCGCTGCCGCCCTGACGATCGCCGCGAGCGACGTCTACGGCCAGATACTGTCGACGCTGACCAAGGGGCTGTGGGTCACCTTGTTCGTGACGATTGTCGCTTTTGCGCTTGCCTCGGCGCTCGGCCTGTTCATCGCGCTGCTCGGGCTGTCCGGTTCGATATGGCTGCGCCAGATCGCGCGCTTCTATGTCGAAATCATCCGCGGGCTGCCGATCCTGGTGCTGCTGTTCTGGATCGCCTTCGTCGGCGCGCCGGCGTTTGTGTTCGCCTGGAACTGGGTGACCATCCCGCTGCAGTCGGCAGGGCTGGTCGAGCCGATGCAGGTGCGCGACTTCTCGCTGCTGTGGCGGGCGATCATTGCGCTGACGATTGCCTATTCGTCGTTCATCGCCGAAATCTTTCGCGCCGGCATCCAGGCCGTCGACATCGGCCAGATCGAGGCGGCCAAGGCGCTGGGGCTGTCGCGCTACCAGCGTTTTCGCCTGATCGTCTGGCCGCAGGCGTTCAGGACAATCCTGCCGCCCTATGGCAACGACTTCATCGCCATGGTCAAGGATTCCTCGCTCGTCTCGGTGCTTGGCGTCGCCGACATCACCCAGATGGCCAAGGTCTATGCCTCCGGGTCGTTCCGTTTCTTCGAGACCTATTCGATCGTCGCCTATGTCTATCTGCTGCTGACCGTCGGGCTGTCGCTCGGCCTCAGGGCGCTGGAGTGGCGGATGCGACGCGGGCGCGAGCAATAGCCGGACGCGGCAGGCGCCGCGTCCCGGCCTGCCGCAGCTTACTTGGCGGTCGTGATCTTGCCAGGCAGCGACAGATCGCCGGAGGCCACGTCGTGGACCCCGGTGACGCACAGGAGCGGCGCCTTGCCTGCGTCGTTGACGGTCAGTTCGGCGGTGACGGCGTCAAAGGCGACCGCATCCGCACCTTTCACCGGCACGGTGATCTTGGCGACCTTGCCCTTGAGCGACGGGCTCATGCCGGGGCTGTCGAGCGCCAGAGGCAGCATCGGGGCGGTGGCCGGCAGCACGTCCGTTCCCGGGGAAACGTCGAGCACCTTGAGGCCGGCGGCGCAGGCCTGGTCCTTGCCGAGCACGACCCAGTGCGAATGCCATGAGGCGCCATCATTGGCGGGGTCGCCATCGGCGTTTTCGTCGAACAGCGGCGTGTCATCGAAATCCGGATGGGCGGTGACCGCCAGCGCCAATATGCCCGACTTCGCGGCAAAGCCAGCGACGGAAGGGTCGAACCCCGTGGGCCAGACATAGGCGTTGACCTTCGCGCCAGGCAGCTTGCCGGTCGCCTTGGGCAGGACCGAGCCGGCCTCGCCCACCAGTTCCATCACGAAAGTGGCGAGGCGTCCATCGGTGGTTGCGCTGGCGGCGGTGATGTCGAAGGCTGCGGGCCTGGCCGGGTCGGCCGGGCTCGTGATGTCATGGGCAAGCGCGACCTGGGCAAGGCCGACCTGGCCGACGACGGCAAGGCCCGCTGCGCAGAATGGGAACGGTTTCATCGCTTCTCTCCAGTGGTATCGAGTCGATACAAAATGGGCATAGCAGCAAGGGCGACGCATTGCAAGATTGGTATTGATACGATACTAATTGCGCATGGATGACAGGAACAGCGCCGTCGAACTGGTCGAGCGGCTGACGCGAATCGTTGCCAATGAGGGCCATGCGCAGGGGCTGAAGCCGGCGCAGTGGGAGGCCTTGCGCTATCTGGCGCGGGCAAACCGGTTCTCGCGCACGCCAGGCGCGCTGACCGCCTATCTTGGCCTGACCAAGGGGACCGTGTCGCAGACCTTGATGGCGCTGGAGCGCAGCGGCTTCATCGAAAAGACCGCCAATCCCGGCGACGCGCGTTCCGTGCGGCTCGGCCTGTCGCCTGCCGGCGCCGACCTGTTGCGGCGCGACGGCATCGACACGCTCAGGCGGGCTTTCGACGGATTGCCGGCCGAGGTGCAGGCGGCGCTGGGGGACGGCCTGGAGCGGCTGGTCAAGGCCGGCTTGGCGGCGCGGGGCGGGCGCGCCTTCGGCGTGTGCCGGACGTGCCGGCATTTTGTCGCCGACGCAGGCGGGGCCGGCCGGCACTTCTGTGCGCTGCTCAAGGAGCAGTTGAGCGACGGCGATGCGGAACTGATCTGCCACGAGCAGGAAGCCGCCTGACGCCAAGGAGGCTTGGAGCTCGGCCGCCTGTCTCCGTTGCGTCCATTCGGGTCGCGCCAAGCAGCGCAATTGCCGGATAGGGAAAAGATTGATATGAGCAGGCCATGGAAGAGCTCTTTGGAGATCCGGCCTACAAGGGTTTCGTGCTGCAGGACCACAAGCGCCTGCCGTCGCGTTTCTTTGCCCGGATTTCAGGCGCGCTGACCAGCCGACTTATCTAGTCGCCTGCGCCTAGCCGACGGGTTTCTGGCGCGCCCTTCAGCCTTCCCCTTGTTCATATCGACGGATCCAAAGCCATGAGCGCACCGCGCACCCTCTACGACAAGATCTTTGACGACCACGTTGTCGACCGCCAGGACGACGGCACCTGCCTGCTCTATATCGACCGTCACCTCGTGCACGAAGTGACCAGCCCGCAGGCCTTCGAGGGCCTGCGCATGACCAACCGCAAGGTCCGTCATCCCGAAAAGACGCTGGCTGTCGTCGACCACAACGTGCCGACCTCGCCGGACCGCAAGAACGGCATCAAGAACGAGGAAAGCCGCATCCAGGTCGAGGCGCTGGCCAAGAACGCCGCCGACTTCAATGTCGAGTACTATTCCGAGAACGACAAGCGCCAGGGCATCGTCCACATCGTCGGCCCCGAGCAGGGTTTCACCCTGCCGGGCATGACGATCGTCTGCGGCGACAGCCACACCTCGACGCATGGCGCATTCGGCGCGCTGGCGCATGGCATCGGCACGTCTGAAGTGGAACACGTTCTGGCCACCCAGACGCTGATCCAGAAAAAGGCCAAGAACATGCTGGCGCGTGTCGACGGCCAGCTGCCGGAAGGCGTCACCGCCAAGGACATCGTGCTGGCCATCATCGGCGAGATCGGCACCGCCGGCGGCACCGGCTACGTCATCGAATATGCCGGCGAAGCGATCCGCGCGCTGTCGATGGAAGGCCGCATGACGATCTGCAACATGAGCATCGAAGGCGGCGCCCGCGCCGGCCTGATCGCGCCCGACGAAAAGACCTATGCCTATGTCCAGGACAAGCCGCGCGCGCCGAAGGGCAAGGCCTTCGACATGGCGCTCGAATACTGGAAGACGCTGCACACCGACGAAGGCGCGCATTTCGACAAGGTTGTCGTGCTCGACGCCGCCAAGCTGCCGCCCATCGTCACCTGGGGCTCGTCGCCGGAGGACGTCGTTGCCATCACCGGCGTGGTGCCCGATGCCGAGATCATCGAAGACGAAAACAAGCGCAACTCCAAGAAGCGCGCGCTCGACTATATGGGCCTGACCGCCGGCACCAAGATCACCGACATCGCCATCGACCGCGTCTTCATCGGTTCGTGCACCAACGGCCGCATCGAGGATTTGCGCGCCGTCGCCAAGGTCGTCGAGGGCCGCAAGGTCGCCTCGAGCGTCAGCGCGATGATCGTGCCGGGTTCGGGACTGGTCAAGGAACAGGCGGAAGCCGAAGGCCTCGACAAAATCTTCGTTGCCGCCGGCTTCGACTGGCGCGAGCCGGGCTGCTCGATGTGCCTGGCCATGAACGACGACCGGCTCAAGCCGCATGAGCGCTGCGCCTCGACCTCGAACCGCAACTTCGAGGGCCGCCAGGGCTTCAAGGGCCGCACCCATCTGGTGTCGCCGGCCATGGCGGCTGCGGCTGCGATCGCCGGTCATTTCGTCGACATCCGCGACTGGAAATAATCGCGGCGCGCCAAGGCGCACGATCAGACAACAAAAAAGGCGACGGGGCAACCCGCCGCCTTTTTGCTTTTGGGCTGCCATTTCTGCGCGCGGGCACGGCCCTGCCGCAATCATTTAGCGAATCGTGAACCATTTCAACATTGTGGACCGTATCTTCGCATTCACGGGGGCGGTCGCGTTAACGTCTTTTTCGCGCCGATATGATCTGTTGCCGGCAAGGAGACCTTGTCGAACGATGAGTGGTGCAGCGTTCATCCTGACGATCAACGTGTTCGTCGCCGGCCTCTTGGCCAGCGCGTTCATGGTCATTGCCGTCTATGACCCGAAGCGCGTCGCAGCCCGCTGGTTCGCCGCCTGCTACGCCATGGGCATCGTCTATATCGGCACCGAGTTCTCGATCCCGATGTTCGACAACACCAGGCCGATCCTGGCGGCCAATTTCGCGGCGTTCCTGGCCACGCTGGCGCTGATGAATATCGGGCTCGCCAAGCGCTACGAGATCGCGCCGCCATGGCGTTCGATGCTGGTGTTCCTCGCCGCCGCGACCGTCGCCGTGTACATCACGCAGGGGCTGGAGCGCGACTCGCTGCTCAGGATGATGACCTTCCAGACGCCATACGCCATTGCCCAGGCAGTCGGTGCGGCGATTGTACTGAGGTCGCGCAGGCAACTCAGCCAGTTCGACTACGCGCTGTCGGGCGTGCTGCTTGCGAGCGCACTGCAGTTCTTCTCGAAGCCCTATCTGGCGCTCGCTGTCGGCGGCTCGGGCTCCGACCCGCACGAATATCTGCAGAGCACCTATGCGATGATCTCGCAGGCGCTGGGCACCGTGTTCGCATTGTCGATCGCGCTGATGATGCTGGTCATCCTGGTGCGCGACATCCTTGTCGACGCCACCGAAAAATCCGAAACCGACGCTCTGTCGGGGCTGCTCAATCGCGGCGGTTTCCAGCGGCGGGCGGCTCTTGCCCTGCGCGAAGCCGCGCGGCAGGGCCTGCCAGTGACGCTGGTGATTGCGGACCTCGACCACTTCAAGTCGATCAACGACAATTACGGCCACGCTTCGGGCGATCACGTCATCGAGGCGTTCTCGCGTTTCGTTCACGAATCGACCTCGGCGCACCATATCGCCGGGCGCATTGGCGGCGAAGAATTCGCCATCATCCTGCCGGGAGCACATCTGGGCGCCGCCCGGCTGTTTGCCGAAGGGGCCCGCAGCGCGTTCTCCGGACTGCCGATCCAGGGATTGCCGAGCCATCTGCGCTTCACGGCAAGCTTCGGCGTGGCCGAGCTGATCGGGGGAGAGGGCGTCGACCAGCTGATGCGCCGCGCCGATGCGGCGCTTTACGAGGCCAAGAAGGACGGGCGCGACCGCGTGCGGGTGGCGAGCGGAAGCCACTATGAAACGATGGTCGAATCGAACATCGTCCCGTTCGGCAGCAAGCCGCCTTCCGCGTGACTGCGCGGCGCTTCAGATATTAGCGGCAGACCCGTCCGGGTTGCGGGATCTCGCCTTCCGAGAAGCCATACATGTAGCTGCGGCCCTTGAGCAGCATCGGCGGGCGGTAGCAATGGCGCGTCGCGCGCTCGCCCTGCCGGTCGAGATAGACCACTTTGGGCGCGCCGGAATTCAGATAGCTCGCCATCTTGCGGGCTGAATTTCCCTGGCCAACCAGGATGCGCTTGTAACCGGCGGCGCTGTCGACGACGAGATTGCCGAACGAATCAGCATAGACGCGGTCGCGGTCCCAGCCGCCGGCGAAAGCCGACCCTGAGGCGCCCAAAGGTGCGGCCAGCGCAAACGCTGTCAGGGCCAGTGCAGAGGTCAATGCAAGGCGCATTGTTGTCTCCCTAGAGTGAGGCGCATCTCGAATCGAAAGCTTAACGCTTTCTTAATCTTTGTTAAGGGCTCGCGCATCCAGATTAACAAACATGGTTAATCTGTCGTCCAGGCTGCAGGGGGTGAGCTTTTCGGTTGCGTTCGGGTAGGCTTGGCGCGATGCAGACGGGCGGTTTGCGGCCACTTGGTCGTTGGCTCGGCCGCACTGCGGCATACCCGTGCGGGTAGCTGTGCCTTTTCTTCAATCGATTGAAGCCGTGCTGCGACTAAATAGGTGCGCCAGAACGGTTTTCCGACTTTGACGCGGTGCAAAAAGCACATTAGAAAGCGCGCAGTCCGACGTCGCAAATTGGTGCGGCGCCGCCGTATTCAAACATAGCCACGCTCGGATGCAGACCGGGGGAGCCATGAGCAAATCACAAGCAACCCAAGCCACATCACGCGCGCGGCCCCTGTCGCCGCATCTTTCCATCTATCGCCCGTCGGTCACCATGACGACGTCGATCGTTCACCGCATCACCGGCGGCGCGCTGTATTTCGGCACGCTTTTGGTCGCCTGGTGGCTGATCGCGGCGGCGACATCGCAGGAATATTTCGACTTCGTCAGCTGGGTGTTCGGCAGCTGGATCGGGCAACTTGTGCTGTTCGGCTATACTTGGGCTTTGATGCAGCACCTGCTCGGGGGCGTCAGGCACCTGATCTGGGATACCGGCGCCGGCCTCGAGAAGCATACCGCCTCGAAGATCGCCTGGGCGACGGTCGCCGGCTCGATCGTGCTGACCCTGCTGGTCTGGATCGTCGGCTACATGGTGCGGGGAGCATAAGATGAGCGGATCGAACAACGACATGCGCACGCCGCTCGGCAAAGTGCGCGGTCTGGGCTCCGCCCGCGAAGGCACCGAGCACTTCTGGCGCCAGCGCCTGACCGCCGTCGCCAACATCCCGCTGATGCTGTTTTTCGTCGGTGTGCTGGTGATGCTGAACGGCGCGGACCATGCAGCCGTGCGCGCGACATTTGCAAATCCGCTGGTGGCGCTGGTGATGGCCCTGGTGCTGATCTCCGGCCTCTACCACATGAAGCTCGGCATGCAGGTCGTCATCGAAGACTACGTCCACGGCGAGGGCTGCAAGCTGGCTCTCATCATGCTCAATATTTTCTTTACCATGGCGGTGGGCGTGGCTTCGCTCTTCGCCCTGCTCAAACTGGCATTCGGAGGCTGATATGGTGGCCAAGGACGGCAAGACCAGCGGAGCTTCCGCCTACACTTTTGTCGATCACAAGTTCGACGTCGTGGTTGTTGGCGCCGGCGGCGCCGGACTGCGCGCCACGCTCGGCATGGCCGAGCAGGGGCTGAAGACAGCCTGCATCACCAAGGTGTTCCCGACCCGCTCGCACACGGTCGCGGCACAGGGCGGCATCGCCGCTTCGCTGCAGAACATGGGCCCGGACTCCTGGCAGTGGCATCTCTACGACACCGTCAAGGGCTCCGACTGGCTCGGCGACGTCGATGCGATGGAATATCTGGCGCGCGAAGCGCCTGCCGCGGTCTACGAACTGGAGCATTACGGCGTGCCGTTCTCGCGCACCGAGGAAGGCAAGATCTACCAGCGCCCGTTCGGCGGCCACATGATGAACTACGGCGACGGTCCGCCCGTGCAGCGCACCTGCGCTGCCGCCGACCGCACCGGCCACGCCATCCTGCATACGCTCTACGGCCAGTCGCTGAAGAACAACGCGCAGTTCTTCATCGAGTATTTCGCCCTCGACCTGATCATGGAGCCGGACGGCACCTGCACCGGCGTCGTGGCCTGGAACCTCGATGACGGCACCATCCACCGCTTCTCGGCCAAGATGGTGGTTCTGGCCACCGGCGGCTACGGCCGCTCGTATTTCTCGGCGACGTCGGCGCACACCTGCACCGGCGACGGCGGCGGCATGGCCGTTCGCGCCGGGCTGCCGCTGCAGGACATGGAGTTCGTGCAGTTCCATCCGACCGGCATCTACGGTTCCGGCTGCCTGATCACCGAAGGTGCGCGCGGCGAAGGCGGCTATCTCGTCAACTCCGAAGGTGAGCGCTTCATGGAGCGCTATGCGCCGTCGGCCAAGGACCTTGCCTCGCGCGACGTGGTTTCGCGCTGCATGACGCTGGAAATCCGCGAGGGTCGCGGCGTCGGCAAGAACAAGGACCACATCTACCTGCACCTCGATCATCTCGATCCGGCGGTGCTGCACGAGCGGCTGCCCGGCATCTCGGAATCGGCGAAGATCTTCGCCGGCGTCGACGTGACGCGTGAGCCGATCCCGGTGCTGCCGACGGTGCACTACAACATGGGCGGCATCCCGACCAACTTCTGGGGCGAGGTGCTGAACCCGACCGAGGATGAGCCGGATCGCGTGTCGCCCGGCCTGATGGCCGTCGGCGAAGCCGGCTGCGCCTCGGTGCACGGCGCCAACCGCCTCGGCTCGAACTCGCTGATCGACCTGGTGGTGTTCGGCCGCGCCGCCGCCATCCGCGCCGGCCAGGTGGTCGACCGCGACGCGCCGATCCCGGCGCCGAACGAGGCTTGCGTCGAAAAGATCATGGCCCGCTTCGACAGGTTGCGGAACGCCAATGGTTCGACGCCGACGGCCGTGCTGCGCGAAAAGATGCAGAAGGCGATGCAGGACGACGCTGCCGTGTTCCGCACCCAGGAATCGCTGGAGCAGGGCTGCAAGCGCATCTCCGAGATCTGGGGCGAGCTCAAGGACGTCAAGGTCTTCGATCGGTCGCTGATCTGGAACTCGGACCTGGTCGAGACGCTGGAACTCGAGAACCTGATGGCCAACGCCATCGCCACCGTCTATGGCGCCGAAGCGCGCAAGGAAAGCCGTGGCGCGCATGCGCGCGAGGACTTCTCCGCGCGCGACGACGCCAACTGGCGCCAGCACACGCTGGCGACCGTAGCCGAGGACGGCAAGGTGACGCTGACCTACCGTCCCGTGCACACCGAGCCGCTGCTCAAGGAAGAAGACGGCGGCATCAGCCTGGCCAAGATCGCGCCGAAGGCGCGGGTTTATTGAGAAGGACGATTTCGAATGGTTGAACTCGCTCTCCCGAAAAACTCGCAGATCAAGCAGGGCAAGACCTGGCCGAAGCCGGAGGGTGCCACCAATCTGCGCGAGTACCGCATCTACCGCTGGTCGCCCGACGACGGCGAAAATCCGAGCATCGATACCTATTTCGTCGATGTCGACGATTGCGGTCCGATGGTCCTGGACGCGCTGCTCTACATCAAGAACAAGATCGACCCGACGCTGACCCTGCGCCGTTCGTGCCGCGAAGGCATCTGCGGTTCGTGCGCGATGAACATCGACGGTTCGAACACGCTGGCCTGCACCAAGGGCTGCGACGACATTTCGGGCGCGGTGAAGATCTATCCGCTGCCGCACATGCCCGTGGTCAAGGACCTGGTGCCGGATCTGACCAACTTCTACGCCCAGCATCGCTCGATCGAGCCGTGGCTGAAGACGGTGTCGCCGGAGCCGGCGAAGGAGTGGCTGCAGAGCCATGAGGACCGCGCCAAGCTCGACGGGCTCTACGAATGCATCCTGTGCGCCTGCTGCTCGACCTCGTGCCCGAGCTACTGGTGGAACGGCGACCGTTATCTCGGCCCGGCAACGCTGCTGCAGGCCTATCGCTGGCTGATCGATAGCCGTGACGAGGCCAAGGGCGAGCGCCTCGACAACCTCGAGGATCCGTTCCGGCTCTACCGCTGTCACACGATCATGAACTGCGCCCAGACCTGTCCGAAGGGTCTGAACCCGGCCAAGGCGATCGCCGAGATCAAGAAGATGATGGTCGAGCGCCGGGTCTAGCTCGGCGATGGGTTTTTGGCTGCGCGCCTGCGGCGTCGCGGCAGCCGAGACCAAGAAGATGATGGTCGAGCGCCGGGTCTAGCTCGGCGACCGGTTTTTTTGGCTGCGCGCCTGCGGCGTCGCGGCAGCCGAGACCAAGAAGATGATGGTCGAGCGCCGGGTCTAGCTCGGCGATCGGTTTTTTGGCTGCGCGCCTGCGGCGTCGCGGCAGCCGAGATCTGAGGCAGGAACGCATATGACGGACTCAGACCTTCCCAACCTCACCCCGGTGGAAGCGCGTGTGCTCGGCTGCCTGATCGAGAAGAAGGAACTGACGCCTGACGTCTATCCGATGACGTCGAATGCGCTGGTAGCCGCTGCCAACCAGAAGACGTCGCGCGAGCCGGTCATGGCCCTGGAGATGGTCGACATCACCAGGGCACTCGGTTCGCTGCAGGCGAAAGGACTGGCGAAGCAGCAATTCGCCTCGCGCGTCGAGCGTTACGAACACCAGATGGCGCAGAAATTCTCGCTGACGCGCAACCAGAGCGCGCTGATCGGCCTGCTTCTTCTCCGCGGACCGCAGACCGTCCACGAATTGCTCGCCCGCACTGAGCGCATGGCGAACTTTGCCGATGCCGACGCCGTGCGCGCCGAACTCGACATGCTGATCGGCCGCAGGCCGGCGCTGGTCAAGGAGATCGGTCGCGCCCCCGGCCAGCGCGAGGATCGCTTCGCGCATCTTCTGTCCGGCGATGTCGATGCCGCAGTCGTCGCGACGATCCGGGCGCCGGGCACCGCCTCTCCCGTCGTTTCAGAGCTCGAGGAACGTGTCCGCGTCCTGGAACAGGAAGTGGCGGCGCTGAAGGCGCGGCTCGATGCCGTCGGCGGGTAGGCGCGTGGCAGAATAATTGAAAACGGCCCGGTTGCGGAAGCTGCCGGGCCGTCTTGCATTGGGCCCGTTGTCCGGAGAGGCCGTGCGGCCCCTTGTCCGCCTGCCGGCCCTTCTCCCCGCGAGCGGGGAGAAGGGATCTGAACGGCTTTACTTCCGTGCAGCCTCGACGATCTCGCGGGCCATGGCCTCGGCGACGGCGTCGGTGGTTCGGCCCTCGCGTTCGGCGCGCCGGAAGATCGCGGTCAGCGTGTCGGCGATGCGGGCGACGCGCGGGGTGACGGTTGCGACGTCATAGCCGCCATCGGCCATTTCGGCCGCGACGTTGATGACGCCGCCGGCGTTGATGACGTAGTCGGGAGCGTAGAGGATGCCGCGTTCGACCAGGCGCTCGCCATCGTCGGCGGTGGCCAGCTGGTTGTTGGCAGCGCCCGCCACAATGCCTGCCTTGAGCTGCGGAATGGTGTCAGCGGACAGGATGCCGCCGAGCGCGCAGGGTGCGAAGATGTCGACATCGGCTGCAATGATGGCATTGCCTTCGACGACAGCTGCGCCGAACTTTTCAGCCGCGCGGTCCGTGCGGACGGTGTCGAGATCGGAGACGGTCAGGATCGCGCCTTCGGCATGCAGCTTTTCGCACAACGACCAGCCAACCGAGCCGAGGCCCTGGACGGCGACGCGCACGCCGCTGAGCTTGTCGCCGCCGGTACGGTGGCCAAGTGCGGCCTTCAGGCCGAGGAAGGTGCCCTGTGCGGTGAAGGGCGAGGGGTTGCCGCTGCCGCCCCTGGTGGTGCCGCTGACATTGCGCGCGCGGGCGGCGAGGAAGTCGGCATCGGCAAGCGTCATGCCGACGTCTTCGGCGGTGATGTACTGGCCTTCCAGCGCATTGAGCATCTCGGCATAGGCCTCGAGCATCTGCGGCGTCTTTTCGGTCTTGGCGTCGGCGATGATGACCGCCTTGCCGCCACCGAGCGGCAGGCCGGCGATGGCCGACTTGAAGGTCATGCCGCGCGACAGGCGCAGCGCGTCGGTGACGCCGGCTTCGAAGCTCGCGTGCGGCCAGATACGTGTTCCGCCAAGCGCCGGCCCCAGCACGGTCGTATGCACCGCGACGATCGCGGTCAGGCCGCGGACGCTGTCGCGGCCGAGCCAAACCTGCTCATGGCTGTCAAAGCCCGGCATGCGGGCGGCCTCTGCGGTGATGTCGATGAGTTCGAGCGTGGTGCCCGCGGCGAGGGTGGAGTGATGCGGTTTCAGGACGTTCAGCATGAGGGTTCCTCCCGGTGAGCTGGTCCCTCGGAAGCTAAACATTTTCGGCGATTTTTGGTTTCGAAGACGAAGTGCGGCGCGACCGCGCATTGCGCGCCCGAGCGGCAGGGCGCAACAAATGAAAAAATGCGGCTCTTCGGCGTGATGGCCGGACGCTGGTCTGCCCCCAAGCGCCCGGCCCGCCGTACTGCCGCGTCAGTGCCACTGCCCTGGCACTGACGTGGACAGCCAGACCTGTAAAATCCCGTTTGCCGACCGTTTTCGCGGTTACGCGACCCGTCTGGACAATTTGAACCTGCCTCGATTCACGGCTGTGAATCAGGTTTCTCAGGCACCTTCGGCGGCCTTTCCCGGTCCGGTTCAGGCAGCTTGCCGCCAAGCGCCATGGGGGCGAGGAAGGCACGCGGGTTGAACCCTGCCGCAGCCAGAGCCACCAGCGTCTTGAACAATTGAACGCGGTGCATGTCCGTTTTCCTCGTGCCGCCTGGACTGACCACTTCGATATGCGAGCGGGAACCTAGACGTGTCGAAACGACAGTTCTTGGACTGTACGGCCCCTCTTTCGGGGTTCGGCGGCACCGAGGCTTGACCTATTCTCATGCGCGAAATAGAAAGTGCGCCTGCCCGTAATAGTTGTAATTCGTTGAGTGGAACCATGACGATATCCGACGGGCAGTTCACATCCTTTCGCGTCTTGACCGACGATCTCCCTGAAAAGGACCGGCTCGCGGTCCTGCGCGAGGTCTACGGCCGGACAATCCTGAATGCCGATCTCGAACCGGTTGGCGGTGCGCCAGTCCATATGGACATGCGCGTGCGGCTGTTGCCGGGCGTGGGCATCGCCACCGGCACGGCCTCGCCTGTCAAGGTCAGCGTGACCTCGCAAATGATCGACAATGACGATGTGATCCTGATCGCCGCGCTTTCGGGCGGCAGCCACATGCGGATTGGAAACCAGGAAGAGAGTGTGCCGCCAGGTTGTGCGATGTTCGTGCCTGGAGGCTACGTCGGCGCCAACATCACGCGGCCGGGGTTCACCTATGTCAACCTGCGTTTCGAGCGAAAGGCGCTGCAGCCTCTGCTGGGCGATGTGTCTGGCATGCTGATGCGGCCGATTCCGGTGCATGAGGGGCCGATGCACCTGTTGCTGAGCTATGCCACTGCCTTGCAGAGGCTGGACGAGGCGCTGCCCGGGAACATGGCCAGGATGATCGCGACGCATCTGCTCGACCTGACCGCCCTGACGCTGGGGGCGACGCGCGACGCCCAGCAGGTGGCGCTGGGGCGCGGCCTTGGTGCTGCCCGGCTGGCCGCCATCAAGTCGGATATCTCCCAGCGCGCCGACCTGCGCGGGCTTTCGGCCGAGCAGATCGCCGCCAGCCATCAGCTGTCGCCGCGCTATGTGCGCAAGCTGTTTGAAAGCGAGGGGCTGTCCTTCACCGAATATGCGCTGGGGCAGAGGCTGATGCGGGCGCACCGCATGCTGGCCGATCCCGCCTGGTACCGCCACAGCATCACCGACATCGCCTATGAGGCCGGCTTCAACGACCTGTCCTATTTCAACAGGGCGTTTCGCAAGCGCTATGGCGCGACGCCGTCGGAGGTGCGCGCCGGCACGCAGGCTGCGTAGCCGGCGCTGCGTCGCGGTTGGCTCAGGCGAGGCGGGCTTCGAGCGAGACCTTGATCGCGCCGAGCGCCTTGGAGACGGGGCAGCCTTCCTTGGCCTTGGCGGCGAGCTCCTGGAACTTGGCGTCGTCGATGCCGGGCACGGTGCCGACAAGGGTGAGCGCGCTTTCGGTGATGCCGGTGCCGGGGACCAGCGTCACCACCGCCTTGGCGTCGAGCTTGTCGGCGGGCGTGCCGTTTTCGGCGAGGAAATGCGACAGCTGCATGGCGAAGCAGCCGGCATGGGCAGCGGCGATCAACTCTTCGGGATTGGTGCCGGACCTGCCGGTTTCATCCTCGAAGCGCGCCTTGAACGAATAGGGCTGGCCCTTGAGCGCGCCGCTCTGGGTGTCGAGCGTTCCCGAACCTTCCTTCAGATTGCCTTTCCAGACGGCATTGGCACTGTGGTTCATGACATTCTCCCTGATTGGTGACGTGGCCGGGGTGCGGCGACCGGGTGAGACTATAGCGCTGCCTCGCGCGCCTGCCAGCGTCCCGTCGCCGGGAAAGCAGTGCTGCGCGAAAAAAGTCTCTCGCAAAAATGTCTGCTTGTCGGCGGTGCGCTGGTCCCCGTGCCGGCGCCGGGAGGCCAGTGTCGAGGCGAGGTTGCGTGGGAGCGCGTCCTTCGACAAGCTCAGGATGAGGACCGTCTGCGCTATCGCTGCCTGCTAGAACCTCGCAACGTGTGCGCCGGCAGCACCAAAGGTCCTCATCCTGAGCCTGTCGAAGGACGCACAACCGACCAACCGCAAAGTGCGGAATGGGGGGAAGTTCTGGACCTCTCCTGGCCTCACTCTCCTGGCGTTACCGGCGTTCCGGCATGGACCCCCGACACGCCTCCGTTCACTTGCGAGGTTGTGGATGGCGGCTGCGGGGCGCGCCTCCGCCTGGTGCTGCGAGAGACCTCCGGGGTTGCGAGTGGGGACCTCCCGGCAGAGGCGGATTGGCCCCGTCCCTAGATCGCCTCGCCCTTGAGCAGCCGGGGCGTCTCTCCGGTCAGGCCCGATGCCTGGCGGATGAAATAGTCCTTGAGACGCGGCACCCGGTCGACGAGGCCAAGGCCGAAATCCCTGACGGCGCGAACCGGGGCGATGTCGTTGGAGAACAGCCGGTTAAGCACATCGGAAGTTATGCCCATGCGCACAGTGTCGAAGCGGCGCCACTGCTCATAGCGTTCCAGCACGTCGAGGGCGCCGATGTCCTCACCCATGCGGTCGGCCTCAACGATGGTTTCGGCAAGGGCCGCCGCGTCCTTGAAGCCGAGATTGAGCCCCTGGCCGGCAATCGGGTGGATGCCATGGGCGGCGTCGCCGGCGAGCGCGATGCGCGGGGCGACGAAGGCGCGCGCAAGCGTCAGCCCCAGCGGCCAGGCGCGTGGCTTTCCTTCGACGCGGATCTCGCCGAGCTTCAGGCCGAAGCGCTGCTCCAGTTCGACCTCGAAAACGAACGAGTCGCCATTGACCAGCTTCTCGGCGTCCTCGGTGCGTTCGTTCCAGACGATCGACGAGCGGTTGACGCCATCCTTGGTCGGCTTGAGCGGCAGCGTGGCGAACGGTCCTGCCGGCAGGAAGTGCTCTTCGGCGCGGCCTTCGTGCGGGCGCTCGTGAATGACGGTGCAGACGATGCCCGACTGGCCGTATTCCCAGCGCACGGTCTTGATGCCGGCCATGTCGCGCAGCCTGGAATTGACGCCGTCGGCTGCGACAAGAAGCCGTGTCTCGAAGCTGATCCCGTCGGCCAGATGTACTTTCGTGGTGGTTACGCCCGTTTCGAAAGACTGCACGGCAACGCCTTCGATGATGCCGATGCCGAGTTCGACGGCGCGGCGGCGAAGCGCGCCGTTGAGCACCTTGTTCTCGATCATATGGGCGAAGGGTTCGCCGGCGCCGACTTCGCCGTCGAAGGTCAGGAAGACCGGGCGCACCGGGTCTGCGGTCTTCGAGTCCGTGATGACCATGTCGTTGATCGCCTGCGCCTCGGGCGCAATCTCTTCCCAGCAGCCGAGCTGGTCGAGCATGCGGCAGGCAGCGGCGGCGATGGCCGATGCGCGGCCGTCCTTGCGCCAGACTTCGGCGGGAGCCGCATCGACGATCGCGACGTGAAGATTGGGGCGGGCCTGCTTCATCGAAACGGCGGTAGCAAGGCCGACATAGCCAGCACCGGCAACGAGCACGTCAAGCTTGGCCGATTTGTTGTCGTCCGTGTCGCGGGTGGCCATGGGCATTCCTCTGTATCTGGCTTGCCGCCTTGACTCGGCGGAGGCTTCCTGATGGAAACCCTGCATCCTCGGTCCCGAAAAGGGGAAAGCATGCCAGCCGCCATACAAGAGCTTCTGAGCATTCTCAATCTCGAGAAGCTGGAACACAACCTGTATCGTGGTCGCAGCCCGCAGGTGAAGTGGCAACGCGTCTTCGGCGGCCAGACGATCGCCCAGGCGCTGGTCGCGGCCCAGGGCACAGTCGAACCCGGCAGGCACGTGCATTCGCTGCACGGCTATTTCATGCGTCCGGGCGACATCACCGTGCCGATCGTCTACGAGGTCGACCGGATCCGCGATGGCTCGAGCTTTACCACGCGGCGGGTTGTCGCCATCCAGCACGGGCATGCGATCTTTTCACTGGAGGCATCGTTCCAGGTCGACGAGACCGGTCTCGAATACCAGATGCCCATGCCGCTCGACGTGCCGCCACCTGACGGGCTCAAGTCGCAGCGCGAGCTGCTGCAAGAGGCTACTCACGTGCCCGACATGATCCGCATGTTCTGGGCAAAGGAGCGGCCGCTGGAGCTGCGTCCAGTGAATGCCGAGCATTATTCGAGCCGCGACAAGCTGCCGCCGCTGCAGAAGGTCTGGATTCGCCTGACCGGCCCGGTGCCGAACGACCGCGCCCTGAGGGCGGCGGTTCTTGCCTATCTCTCCGACATGACGCTGCTGGATACGGCTACCTTCGCGCATGGCAGGGGCCTTTTCGATCCCGATATCCAGGCGGCGAGCCTCGACCACGCCATGTGGTTCCATCGCGAGCACCCGCTCGACGGCTGGCTGCTCTACACGCAAGACAGCCCGTCGACATCAGGCTCGCGCGGCTTCACGCGTGGAGCGCTCTACGCACAGGACGGCACGCTGATCGCGTCGGTGGCGCAAGAAGGCCTGATACGCCTGCGCACAAACTAGGCATTTTTTATCTTTTGCACATTTTGTGAGCAATTGATTTGCTGCACCTGCGAATAGGTAGGTGCATGTTTTGCCATTATCCGTTTCATTTCAGATGGTTAGATAGGCTCTGCGGCAACTGGCACGGTCCTTGAATCACCCTTGTTACTCACCGGTGGCTTTCGGGTCCGCTGGCGATGTCTGCAATCGCGGGGGACCCGCACCAGCAAGGGGTGAAAACCTGATGAAAATCGTGATGGCAATCATCAAGCCGTTCAAGCTCGACGAGGTGCGCGAAGCGCTCACCAATGTCGGCATCCAGGGCCTGACCGTTACCGAGGTCAAAGGCTACGGTCGCCAGAAGGGGCACACCGAAATCTACCGCGGCGCGGAATATGCCGTGAGCTTCCTTCCCAAGATCAAGATCGAAGTCGCCGTCTCAACCGACCTCGTCGACAAGGCCGTCGAGGCGATCACGTCCGCCGCCAAGACCGGCCAGATCGGCGACGGCAAGATCTTCGTCTTCGGCATCGACCAGGCCGTGCGCATTCGCACCGGCGAAACCGACACTGACGCGCTCTGAGCGGCCACCAATTGTCATGGAGACCTCAATGCAAGTTCCTACCTCATTGAAGACGGCGGCGCGCACGGCCCTTTTGGGCGCGCTGACGCTCGGTGCCCTTGGCACCGTGGCCGCTTTCGCCCAGGAAGCCATTCCCGCCGCGACCGATCCGGCTGCAGCGGCCGCACCCGCCGATGTCATGAACAAGGGCGACGTCGCCTGGATGCTGACGTCGTCCCTGCTCGTTCTGTTCATGGCGCTGCCGGGCCTTGCGCTGTTCTACGGCGGGCTGGTTCGGGCCAAGAACATGCTGTCGGTGCTGATGCAGTGCACGATGATCGTGGCGCTGGTGATCGTGATCTGGACCTTCTACGGCTATTCGATGGCCTTCGGCGACGCTGCGAGCCCCTATTGGGGCGGCCTTGGCAAGGCGTTCCTGGCGGGCGTCACGCCTGACAGCATGGCGGCGACCTTCACCAAGGGCGTGGTCATTCCCGAATATGTCTTCATCGTCTTCCAGATGACCTTTGCCTGCATCACGCCGGCGCTGATCGTCGGCGCCTTCGCCGAGCGCATCAAGTTCTCGGCGGTGCTGCTGTTCGTGACGCTGTGGGTCACCTTCGTCTACTTCCCGATCGCCCACATGGTCTGGGATTCGGACGGGCTGATCTATGGCTGGGGCGCGCTCGATTTCGCCGGCGGCACCGTCGTGCACATCAATGCCGGCATCGCCGCCCTGGTCGGCGCCCTGGTGATCGGCAAGCGCACCGGCTACGGCAAGGACAACATGGCCCCGCACTCGATGACGCTGACCATGGTCGGCGCCTCGATCCTGTGGGTTGGCTGGTTCGGCTTCAACGCCGGTTCAAACCTCGAAGCCAATGGCGGTGCTGCCCTCGCCATGATCAATACCTTCACCGCGACCGCGGGTGCGATCCTCGCCTGGGTGCTGATCGAAGTCGTCGCCCGCGGCAAGGCATCGATGCTGGGTGCCGCCTCCGGCATGGTGGCGGGTCTCGTTGCCGTGACGCCGGCCGCCGGCTTCGTCGGCCCGGTCGGTGCCATCTTCCTCGGCGCGATCGCTTCGGTCGTCTGCTACTTCTTCGTCGCGGTGGTGAAGATCAAGCTCGGCTACGATGACTCGCTCGATGTGTTCGGCATCCACGGCGTCGGCGGCATCGTCGGCGCGCTCGGCACAGGCATCTTCAACGCCAAGGCGCTGGGTGGCATCGGCTACGGCGAGATGTCGATCGGAGGCCAGGTGTGGACGCAGTTCCTCGCCGTTTCGGTGACCGTCATCTGGTGCGGCATCGGCTCGCTGGTGCTCTACAAGCTGGTTGACCTGCTGGTCGGCCTGCGCCCGACCGTCGAAGCCGAGCGCCAGGGCCTCGACCTGACCTCGCACGGCGAAGTCGCCTATCACAGCTAGAGCGCCGTGCGTCCGAACGGACGCACAAAGGACGCTCTAACTTACTGAGTTGGCGCATCGTGCTTTCCGAAAATCGGGTCCGATTTTCGGGCCGATGCGCTAGTGATTGCCGGCGGCGAAGAAGATTTCGCCGCCGCATCCTCCCAATCCCGTCGTGTCCGCAATTGTGCGGCCACGCTTTTGGGGCCCGGAGCAATCCGGGCCCCCTTTTATGTCCGGACCTGTTTCAGGCGAAGTATGCCTTAAGCCTCGGCCACAGGCCGATCGCTGTGCGGATGCGGCGGGCAGCGCTTGAACTGCGCACCGTTTCGCCGAAATGGCAGTAGCAGACGATGTTGTGCAGTTGCCGGTCGGACAGGTCGAAAAAGCGCTTCGCCTCGCCGTAGCTGTCGTCGGCAAGTCCGGCCGAACGGAAGACCGGATCATCGAAGGCGACCGTTATCGGCGAGCCGCCGGCGCGCAAGGCATGACGCGCCTCACGCGAGGCATACTCGGTGCCGGACAGCGTGCCAAGCCGCCGCTCGGGCTCGCGTTCCAGCAGTTGGGCCCAGCGTTCGAGGCGTTGGGTCCGGTTCATGGGGAGGTATGCTGTGGCAGGCTGGATGTCAGCGAAAGCCTGCAGTTGCTCGATGCTCTGGTGCTTCATCGGTGCCTCCTGCTTTAGGTCTGGCTAATATGATAAGGTATGGCGGCGCGCTTGCTGCGGCAAGTCCGGATTGTGGCCCGGAGCGAAAAACCGTGGCCTGAATGCAGGCCTCCGGCAGTTGGGGCGTGGGGCCAAAAACCCAAGCCCGGGAACGCCTCGTGGCAATGTGGCGGCAATCTTGGTTCACGTCGCCATGGTTAATGCGCCCTTAACCTTCCTCTCGATAGTCTGGTCCTCGAATCTGCCCGCTGTGCGTCCGCGCGTGGGCCTTGGCATCTATGGACGGGGACAAGCATGCGTTCTGGGGTTTCCTCACCGCTGGCGCTGACCGAGACGGGGCACGGCATCCAGGCTTTCGCGCGACGGCAGGCAGGCCGCGCCGCGGGGCTCGGCCTATTTGCGTTCGTGGCTTTCGGACTGGCGGCCCTTGGAACCTGGAACGTCGCCGATCCCAGCTTCAGCCATGCCACTGACAATACGGTCACCAACGCCATGGGTTATCCCGGCGCGGTGTTTTCCGATCTCGCCATGCAGTTCTTCGGCCTGGCATCTGTCGCGGCCCTGATGCCCGCCGTCATCTGGGGCGTGCTGTTCGTCACCGCGCGCGGCGTCGACCGCATGCCGAAACGCGGGCTGGCCTGGTTCGGCTCGGCGCTGCTTGCGGCGGCCATTGCCGGTTGCGTCGGCGCGCCGCCGACCTGGCCGTTGCCGACCGGTCTCGGTGGCGTTTTCGGCGACATGGTGCTGAAGGTGCCGGGCATCTTCATTGGCGGCTATCCGACCGGTCTCGTTGCAACGGTGATCGGCGTGCTTTTGATTGCGCCCGCGCTCTGGTTGTTTGCCTACGGTGCTGGCCTGCTCAACCGTGAAAACGGCTTCGCCGCCGTTCACGCCAAGCCCAAGCCCGACATGCGCGAACAGGATTTCGCCAGCTTCGACGACGAGGACGACGAAGACAGCGAAGGGGTTCTGGCGCTCGGCGCCATCACCCACTGGTGGCTGTCGGCCAAGGCCTATCTGCATCGCCGCGCGGTCAGGCGCCGCGAGCAGGAGGGCTACGGAATGGAGCCGGCCAGGCGCGAAAGCGCCTGGCGGCAGGCTGCCGAACGGGTCGAGAAGGCGGAGCTAGCGGAAGCGCGGGTTACGACCGGCGGGCGTGCCCGCGTCGAGCCGGAGTTTTTCGCCCAGATGGTGTCGCAGGAGCGCGCCGCGTCGGTCGACCCGAACGATCAGGACGTCTTCGGCGACGAGGACGACTTCGATATGCCATCGATGGCAGGCGAAGCGCGCCACGGGTCTGGCGCCCAGGTGCAGAATTTCCGCACGCCCGCTTCGGCCGGGCCAGCCTCGGCGCGCGTCGCGGCCCCGGCCCCACGGCCAGCCCCCGGCGCACGGGTCCAGCGCGAGGCGCAGACCACGCTGATCGGCGGTTCCGAAGCATTCGAGATGCCGTCGCTGCATTTCCTGTCCGAAGCCAAGAATGTGGCCCGCGATCCGACGCTTTCCAAGGATGCGCTGGAACAGAACGCGCGCCTGCTCGAGGGCGTGCTCGAGGACTTCGGCGTCAAGGGCGAGATCATCCATGTCCGCCCGGGTCCCGTGGTTACGCTCTATGAGCTCGAGCCTGCGCCGGGCATCAAGTCGTCCCGCGTCATCGGCCTGGCCGACGACATTGCGCGTTCGATGAGCGCGATCGCCGCGCGCGTCGCGGTTGTTCCCGGCCGCAACGCCATCGGTATCGAGCTGCCCAACGCCAAGCGCGAAACCGTCTATCTGCGCGAGATCATGGCGAGCCGCGATTTCGAGACCACCAAGGCGAAGCTGGCGCTGGCGCTGGGCAAGTCGATCAACGGCGAAGCGGTCATCGTCGACATCGCCAAGATGCCGCACGTGCTGGTTGCCGGCACCACCGGCTCGGGCAAGTCGGTGGCGATCAACACCATGATCCTGTCCTTGCTCTACCGCATGACGCCGCAGGAATGCCGCCTGATCATGATCGATCCGAAGATGCTGGAACTGTCGGTCTATGACGGCATCCCGCATCTTCTGACACCTGTCGTCACCGATCCGAAGAAGGCCGTTGTGGCGCTGAAATGGACGGTGCGGGAGATGGAGGACCGCTACCGCAAGATGTCCAAGGTCGGCGTGCGCAATATCGACGGCTTCAATGCCCGCGTGGCCGCGGCCGACAAGAAGGGCGAGAAGATCTCGCGCACGGTGCAGACCGGCTTCGATCGCCAGACCGGCGAGGCGATCTACGAGACCGAGGATCTCGATCTCGAGCCGATGCCCTACATCGTCGTCATCATCGACGAGATGGCCGACCTGATGATGGTCGCAGGCAAGGACATCGAGGGCGCGGTCCAGCGTCTTGCGCAGATGGCCCGCGCCGCCGGCATCCACGTCATCATGGCAACGCAGCGTCCGTCGGTCGACGTCATCACCGGCACCATCAAGGCCAATTTCCCGACCCGCATCTCGTTCCAGGTGACGTCGAAGATCGACAGCCGCACCATCCTGGGCGAACAGGGCGCTGAACAGCTGCTCGGCATGGGCGACATGCTCTACATGGCAGGCGGCGGCCGCATCCAGCGCGTCCATGGCCCGTTCGTCTCCGACGACGAGGTCGAAAAGGTCGTGGCCCACCTCAAGCTGCAAGGCGTGCCGGAGTATCTCGACGCCATCACCGAAGACGATGGCGAGGATGATGACGAACCCTCGGGCAAGGGCGGCGGTTCCGGCGGCGGCGGCAATTTCGAGGATTCGGACGATCCGTACGATCAGGCCGTGGCTGTGGTGCTGCGCGACGGCAAGGCGTCGACCAGCTACATCCAGCGCCGTCTCGGCATCGGCTACAACCGTGCTGCCTCGATCATCGAGCGGATGGAGCAGGAAGGTATCGTCGGCCCGGCCAACCATGCCGGCAAGCGCGAAATTCTGGTGCCAACCGAAGACGACAAGATGTAGAATTCCAGGAACCGGCGATCACGTTTTCGCGTTCGGTGGGTGCTGCGTGAACCATGTCAAACTTCAGCCCTACTAACTGCCGATAGAACCGTCCAACTGGAATGAGAGAGTAACGGCATGAACGACGATTTTCGCACCCCGACACGCCGGCGCCTGCTCGGCCTCGCGGCAGCGATGGCGCTGACGGCCACGCCGCTGGTTGCATTCAATTCCCCGGCGCAAGCCCAGGCGACCGACGCTGCGCAGCGTATCGCAGACCATTTCTCCAGCGTTCGTTCGATGTCGGGCGAATTCGTGCAGTTCGGTCCGCGCGGCGAGCAGACCGGCGGCAAGTTCTTCCTCGAACGCCCGGGCAAGATCCGCTTCAACTATGAAGCGCCGTCGAATTTCAAGGTCATCTCCGACGGCAAGTCGGTGGTGATCCTCAATTCGAAGATGCGGACTTCCGACCTCTACCCGCTGTCCAAGACGCCGCTGAAGCTTTTGCTCGACGAGCGCATCGATCTCTCCGGCAACAAGGTCAAGAGTGTCACCGAAGAGGACGACCTGACGACCATCAAGCTTTCCGACAAGCAGGTGTTCGGCAATTCGACCATCACCATGATGTTCGATCCCAAGACCTATGAGCTGCGCCAGTGGACGATCACCGACGCGCAGGGCAAGGACACCACGGTCATGGTGTTCAACGTCAAGCAGGGCGGCTCGTTCGCCGCCGACACCTTCAAGATCGACTACAAGCTCAACCGCGAACTGAACAACAAGAAGAAGAACGACTGACGCATTCCAGTCGTTAGCTGTGGAAAGCGGCGCGTGGAGCGTCGCCCGGCCTGCCGCGGCTTGTCATTGTGGCGCGCGGCTGGCAGGTTCCGCCGCGAACTCCCCGCCGGATGCCAATCATGCCGCTTTCGATCGCCACCTGGAACATCAACTCCGTGCGCCTGCGCATGCCGCTGGTCGAGCGCCTGTTGCTCGAAAAGGCGCCCGACGTCCTGTGCCTGCAGGAAACCAAGTGCCCGGACGACCAGTTCCCGTCGGCGGCGTTTCGCAAGCTCGGCTACGAACACATCGCCATCCATGGCCAGAAGGGCTACCACGGCGTCGCCACCGTCGCCCGGCGGCCGCTCGAGATCGTGGAGAAGCGCCGCTTCTGCGAGATCGACGACAGCCGTCACCTTTCGGTGCGCTTCGATGCCGGCGGCAAGAAGGTCGTGCTGCATAATTTCTATGTGCCGGCGGGGGGTGACGAGCCCGACGTCGAGATCAATCCGAAATTCCGCCACAAGCTCGATTTCGTCGCCGAGATGAACGAAATCCGCGCCCTGAATGACGGGGCATCCGCTTCGGTGCTGGTCGGCGACCTCAACATCGCGCCGCTCGAGCACGATGTCTGGTCGCACAAGCAACTGCTGAACGTCGTCAGCCACACGCCCGTCGAGACCGAAAATTTCGAAGCCATGCGCAAGGCCGGCGGATGGGTCGACCTGATGCGGCTCAACGTACCGGACGACCAGAAAATCTACACGTGGTGGAGCTACCGGGCGAAGGACTGGGAGATCTCCAACCGTGGTCGCAGGCTCGACCACGTCTGGTCCTCGGCCAACCTGGCGCCGCAGCTTGCCGGCATCGACATCCTCAGCGCGGCGCGCGGCTGGGAACGACCGTCGGATCATGTGCCTGTCATTGCGCGGTTTGATCTGGACTGAGAAAACCCGCCCCGGCGGACATCTGCCGCAGCTTTCTGCGCTTCCGGTGCTCACGGACCTGAATGTCCGCTCCGCTCCGGTTCTCGAAAGCCGCACCAGCTGTCTCACCGGACCGCGTTTTCGAGCGCCGCGCGAAGCTACTTCCCGAATCTCGGCGCCATGCTCTCGATCCGCGCGATCATGTCCTGGAGGTCTTCGAGGATATGCGCATGCAGCCGCTCGGCGGCCTCGGGATATTCCTCGAGGATGCGATGGAACATTTTTCGGTTGAGCCGGATGATTTCCGAATCGACCTCGGCCGCAGCACTGGTCAGCCGCCTGGTGTCGGCGATGAGCGCCAGTTCGCCGAGCATGGAGCCGGGGCCGGCAGATCCCATCTCGATCCGCTCGCCGTCGCCTTCGCGATAGAGGGCGATGCGGCCCGAGATGACGACGTAGGCCGAATCGGCCTCGTCATCCTCGCGGTAGAGCTTGCGGTCGGCAGGCAGGTGCACGTTCTCGGCGCCAAACGCCAGCAAACGCAGCTGTTCCTGGCTGAAGCCCTCGAAAAGCCTCACGCCGGACAGGATGCGGATGTCGTCATCCAGCGCCATGATGTCCCCGACTTCTCAGACCGCTCCCCATTGCTGTCGTTTGCCGGCTGCTCCATCCCGCCGCGGAGCGCCGCCTGTATCTTCTTGCACGTGCAAGGGACACCATAACAGTTTAATTTTACACATCTCCCTTACCGAAAATCGAACATGATTTCAGGTCGATGCGAAATTCGGTCAGGGGACCAGTTTGTAGCCGCCGCTTTCTGTCACAAGAATTTCGGCATTGGAAGGATCGCGCTCGATCTTCTGGCGTAGCCGGTAGACGTGGGTTTCGAGCGTATGGGTCGTCACACCCGAATTGTAACCCCATACCTCTTCGAGAAGCACGTCGCGGGTAACCACCTTCTGGTCGGCGCGATAGAGATATTTGATGATCGAGGCTTCCTTTTCGGTAAGCCTGACCTTGCCGCCGCGGGCGTCGATGAGAAGTTTCTGGCTCGGCTTGAAGGTGTAGGGGCCGACCGAGAAGGTGGCATCCTCGCTCTGCTCGTGCTGGCGCAACTGGGCGCGGATGCGGGCGAGCAGGACGGCGAAGCGGAACGGCTTGGTGACGTAGTCGTTGGCCCCGGCCTCGAGACCCAGGATGGTGTCCGAATCGGTGTCGTGGCCGGTCAGCATGATGATGGGGGCCTTGTAGCCGCCCTTGCGCAGGATCTTGACCGCCTCGCGGCCATCCATGTCGGGCAGGCCGACATCCATGATGAGCAGGTCGACAAGGCCGCCGCGCGCAACATTGACGCCCTTGGCGGCCGTCGCTTCCTCAAGGACTTCGAACTCCTCGTAGAGCGCCAGCTGCTCGACCAGAGTGCTGCGCAGATCGTCGTCATCATCGACGATGAGGATGGTGCGTGAGGTCATGGATCAATCCGTTGTTTGAAGTCAGTATTCTGTTGACCGCGGCAATCTTATGCGGAACCTGATCGCCACAACTTGCGGCGGTGGTGATTTGTTCCGCAATGCGATCATACAAGAAAAATCAAAGGCGTAATTGGGGCGAGTGATTTTTTGCGGACGGGTATTTCAACCATCGTGGTCAGGACGAAACCAGGCGACCGGACGAAGGGCCTGCTCCAGGTCGGAGGCACGGTGTTTCCCTGCGCGCTCGGGCGCGGCGGGATCACCTCGAACAAGCGCGAGGGTGACGGCGGTACGCCGCTCGGGGCGATGCGCCTGTTGTCGGGATACTTTCGCCGCGACCGCTTTACGCCGGGCGGCACGGATCTCGCGATGGCCGCGATCGGCGGCGACCTCGGCTGGTGCGAGGTGCCGGACGACCGCAACTACAACAGGCCGGTGAAGATACCCTATGGCGCCAGTCATGAGCGGATGAAGCGGGAGGACCGCCTCTATGATGCCTGCATCGTGCTCGACTGGAACATCCGTCCGCGCCGGCGCGGACGTGGCAGCGCGATCTTCTTCCACCTGGCGCGACCGGGTTTCACGCCGACGCAGGGCTGCGTCGCGGTGACCGCGAAGGTCATGGCCCGGCTGCTGCCGCTGCTGTCGAGCCGGACGGTCATGAAGGTGGTTCGCTGAAGAAAAGCGACCCGAAGATCGGGAGACGTGATCTTCGGGTCGAGCGTGCTCCCAGAGTGAGCTTGGGAGATGGGGTCAACGGCGGCTTTGCCGGCGTGGCTGCTGCCAGCCGATGTCGAGGAGACCAAGGCGGCCAAGCTCGGCGTCGACGGCGCGGCTGACATCCTTGCAGTCAATGCCTGTGTCGCGGCGATAGCGCGCGCTCAGATCGCAGCCGTCCGCCGCGGGGACGTGGAGAGCAGCGTGCATCTGCCTGAACCATTCCATGATCGGCTGCAGCCGGTTCGGCTGGACATAGAGAGCCTTGAAGACATCGGTGGACATGGTCTGTTCCGTTCGCCCGGACATCAAATCCGGTTTGACATTGTTTCAACTGGTCTCATGATGGGTCGTTGCAAGACAAAAGAGAAACGAACAGTTCTTTCTCGATCATCAAATCCGGTTTGAAGATCCCGCGATGCGTTCGATGCCTGGGACACGTGCGCTGAGGACATTGGTGGCCGCTGGCCGCCATCTCAACTTCACGCGCGCCGCCGACGAACTCGGCCTGACTCCGGCGGCAGTCAGCCACCAGATCAAGGAAATCGAAGATCAGCTCGGCGTGGTGCTGTTCATCCGCACCAGCCGCAGCATCCGCTTGACCGAGGCGGGAGCGGCGCTTTGCGATGCCTCCGCTGACGCCATCGACGTGCTCAACAGGGCCGTCTCCAAGGCTCGCAAGCTGACGCGTGGGACAGCCCTCCTCAAGGTGACGCTCGATGCGCAGTTTGCCGCCAAATGGCTGATGCGGCGCGTCGACGGTTTCCGCAAACTGCACCCCGACATCGAGCTCAGGTTCGACATCAGCTATGACGTGCGCGACTTCGACCTGGACGACGTCGATGTCGGCATCCGTTTCGGCACCGGCAAATATCCGGGGCTGCACGCGGAGCGCCTGTTCGACAACATCATCATTCCAGTGTGCAGCCCGAAGTTGCTGCAATCCGGCCCGCCGCTGAACGTGCCGCGCGACCTGTTCAATCATACGCTGGTGCATATCGAATGGTCGCAGCAGGGCGTGACCTGGCCGAACTGGCGGATGTGGATGGCAGCCGCCGGGGTCGACGATTTCGACGACAGCCGCTCGATCGTGTTCAGCAACTCCTCCGACGCGGTGCAGGCGGCGATCGACGGCAGCGTGGTGGCGCTGGCCGATTTCGCCATGGTCGCCAACGACCTGTCGGAAGGGCGGCTGGTGCGGCCGTTCGACCTCGGCATCCGGGTGGCGCGCGAGTTCGCCTATTTCCTCGTCTATCCGAAGAGCTCGGAGGGCGATCCGCGCATCGAGGCGTTCAGGGCGTGGATCGTCGAGGAAGCAGGCCAGACATTGACCTGATCGCTCAGGCGAAGCGCCAGACCGTGGTGCGCTTGACCTCGGCGTCCTCGAGCGCGCGGGTGACCGGCACTTGGTAGGTGGCGAGCTTCTCCAGGCGCGCCCTGGGCAAATAGGAGCGGCCGGGATCGCCGACGAGGACGTCGGCGCCGCGCCGGCGCAAAGCGTCGAACCACGGCACGAGCCTGTCGGCGAAGGGTTTTTCGTAGAACACGTCGCCGGCGAGCACGACGTCCCAGCCGTGGTCGAGACCGACGAGATCGACGCCGGTGAAAGCGACCGGCACCTCGTTGGCTTCGGCGTTGAGCCGGATCGCCGCCTCGCAGAACGGGTCGATGTCGGCGCCGACGACGGCAGCAGCGCCCGCCTGCATGGCGGCGACCGCGACCAGGCCGGAACCCGAGGCGAAATCAAGCACGCGCTTGCCAGCGACAGCATCGGGGTGGTCGAGCACGTAGCGCGCCAGACCCTGTCCGCCGGCCCAGGCAAAGGCCCAGAACGGCGGCGGCAGCCCGATCTCGGCCAGCTGTTCCTCGGTGCGGTGCCACAGGTCGTGCGCCTCGTCGGCCAGGTAGAGTGCGACCTCGGGCACATGCGGCGGTCGCATCAGCGCCGTGTTGGCGCGGATGAAGCCGGCGGCCGTCTCTGGCGATAGCGTCTTCACGGTGTCTTCAGGGCGCCTTGTCGAGACCGGCCATGCGGCAGACCTCCTGCCATTCGTCAGGGGTTACCGGCTGGACCGACAGGCGCATCGAGGTGACCAGCGCCATCTTTTCGAGCGCCGGGTTGGCCTTGACGTCGGCAAGTGTGACGGGCCTGGGAATCTCGCTGTGATAGCGGATGTCGACGCACTCCCAACGCGGATCCTCGGTTGTGCTGTCGTGGTGGGCGAGCGCGCAGACCTCGGCGATGCCGACGACCTCCAGTCCCTCGTTGGAGTGGTAGAAGAAGCCAAGATCGCCGATCTGCATGGCGCGCATGTTGTTGCGGGCGAGGTAGTTGCGCACGCCATCCCACTGCGTGCCGTCCTTGCCCTTGGCCTTCAGCATCTCGAAGGAGAACTTGAACGGCTCGGATTTGAACAGCCAGTATTTCTTCTCGCTCATGTCGTCCCCTCTAGGTGCAGTTCAGGCGTTGGCCGGATTGTTGAACACCCAGTTCCACGGCCGGATGACGACGCTCTCGAACAGGCCGGCCTTGGCGTAGGGATCGGTGGCGGCGAGCGCCTGGGCCGCAGCGGCATCGGCGGCTTCGATGACCGCCAGCGTGCCGTCAGGCTTGCCGTCGGCATCGAGAAAGGGGCCGGCGAATTTCAGCGCGCCCCTGGCGTTCAGCTCGTTGAGGAAGGCGACGTGGTCGGGGCGGGTGTCGAGGCGCACCTGGAGATGGCCCGGCTTGTCCTTGCAGATCAGTGCGAAAAGCATGTTGTCCTCCTAGTCGATGTCAGTCGGCTTCGGCGCGCAGTGGCCGGGTCATCAGTCCCGCGACCGCCTCGTTGATGGTGATGGCCTTGTCGAGCAGGGCCGCGACCGCGGCGACGATGGGGGCGTCGATGCCGCGCTCGCGGGTCAGTCGTGCTGCGATGTAGGCGGTCGCGACGCCTTCGGCGAGCGGCCGGCCTGACAGTTCCTCGCCTTTGCCGAGCGCCACGCCATAGGCGAAGTTGCGCGATTGCACCGACGAGCAGGTCAGCATCAGGTCGCCGAGGCCGGACAGGCCCATCAGGGTTTCCGGGCGGGCGCCGAAGGCAGCGCCGATGCGGCGCAACTCGACGAAGCCGCGGGTGACGAGCGCTGCCTGCGCGGACGCACCCAGACCAGCGCCGGTGACCGCTCCGGCGGCGATGGCGAAAACGTTCTTCAGCGCGCCGCCGATCTCGACGCCGATCAGGTCGTCGCTGGAATAGCAGCGCAGGTTGGCAGCCGAGAAGCGCAAGGCGAGGGCCGAAGCGACCACTTCGTCCTTGGCGGCGACGACGACGGCGGTGGGCAGGCCGCGCGAGACGTCGGTGGCGAAGCTCGGGCCGGACAGCGCGGCGACCGGATTGCCGGGCAGGATCTCGCCGGAGATATCGGACAGCAGCCTACCGGTGTCGCGCTCGATGCCCTTGGCGCAGAGCACCAGCGGCACATGCGCGGCGAGGTGCGGTTTGACCTCGGTCAGTACCGCGCGCAGCGCCTGCGCCGGGGTGACGACCAGCACGCAATCGGTGCCGGCAAGTGCCTGGGCAAGGTCGGTGGTGGCGGCGATGCCGGTTTCGAAGCTGATGCCGGCGAGATAGCGCGGGTTGGTTCCAGAACGGATCGCCGCGACGCTTTCGCTGTCGCGGGCCCACAGCGTGACGGCATGGCCGGCGCGCAGCATGGCAAGCGCAAGCGCCGTGCCCCAGGCGCCGCCGCCGAGAACCGTGACCTTGTATGCGCTCATGCCTTGGCTCCCCGCCTGCCGGAACCCACCACCGGCGCCGACACGCTGTCGAGCGGCCAGCGCGAGCGCGGCACGAAATCGAATGCGTCGGGCTCGACGAGATCGGCGCGCAGCCGCTCGATACCGGCCCAGGCGATCATCGCGGCATTGTCGGTGCACAGTGCCATCGGCGGCGCGACAAAGCCGAAGCCGTTGTCGGCGCAGAGCCTTTCCAGGAGGGCGCGGATCTGCTTGTTGGCGGCGACGCCACCGGCGACGACCAGCGCAGGCGTGGCGCAGTCGGGAAACTCCTGGCGGAAGCGGGCCAGCGCGCGCTTGACGCGGTCGCCAAGTGCGTCGGCGACGGCCGCCTGGAACGAGGCGCAGATGTCGGCGACGTCCTGATCGCTCAATGGCGCCACTGCCGTTGCCGCCTGGCGCACCGCCGTCTTGAGGCCGGAGAAGGAGAAATCGGGCTGGGCCGAGCCCTTCATCGGACGCGGGAAGACGAAGCGCGTGGCATCGCCCGACTGGGCCGCCGTCTCGACGTTCGGTCCGCCGGGATAGGGCAGGGCCAGCATCTTGGCGGTCTTGTCGAAGGCTTCGCCGAGCGCGTCGTCGATGGTCGTCGCCCAGCGCTGGTAGTCGCCGACGCCCTTGACCAGGACGATCTGGGTGTGGCCGCCGGAAACGAGCAGCAAGAGATAGGGAAAATCGAGCCCGTCGGTCAGCCGAGCGGTCAGCGCGTGGCCTTCGAGATGGTTGATGGCGATCAGCGGCTTGCCTACCGAGGCCGCGATCGCCTTGGCCGTCATCAGGCCGACGATCAGCCCGCCGACGAGGCCGGGACCGGCGGTGGCGGCGACAGCGTCGATGTCGTCGAGCGACAGGCCCGAATCTTCCAGGGCCGCCTCGACAATGCCGTCGAGCGCCTCGACATGGGCGCGCGCGGCGATCTCCGGAACGACGCCGCCAAAGGCGGCATGTTCCTCGATCTGGCTGAACACCGCACTCGACAGGATAAGCGGTTCGCGGCCCTCCTGGAGTGCCACGACGCTGGCTGCGGTTTCGTCGCAGCTCGTCTCAATTCCCAGAACGCGGATCAATTGGTCGCTACCCTGCATGATTGCCCGGTGGTAATTTCCTAGATAGGAGGTACGGGACCGCCCCGCCAGCGCGGGGTTATCACGGACCAGGCGCTATGCAAACCAAAGCCTTGAGAATCGGAACCCGCGGCAGCCTGCTCGCCCTTGCGCAAGCGCATGAGACGCGTGCGCGCCTGATGACGGCGCACGGATTGCCGGAAGAAGCGTTCGAGATCGTGGCGATTTCGACCAGCGGCGACCGCATCCAGGACCGGCCGCTGTCGCTGGCCGGCGGCAAGGGGCTGTTCACCAAGGAACTGGAAGAGGCGATGTATGCCGGCGAGATCGACATCGCCGTGCACTCGTCGAAGGACATGCCGACGCAGCTGCCCGAGGGGCTCGAACTGTCGGCGTTCTTGCCACGCGAAGACCCGCGTGATGCCTTCATCGGCCGCTCGGCGCCGACCATCATGGGCCTGCCGGAGGGCGCTGTCGTCGGTTCGTCGTCGCTGCGGCGGCAGGCGCTGATCCGCCGCATGCGCCCCGATCTCGAGGTGGTGATGTTCCGTGGCAACGTGCAGACGCGCCTGCGCAAGCTCGACGAGGGCGTGGCCGAGGGCACCATCCTCGCCAACGCCGGTCTGCGCCGGCTCGGGCTCGCCGAGATCATCACCGACCTGATGGCGCTGGATGTGTTTCCGCCGGCGCCTGGACAGGGCGCGATCTGCATCGAAAGCCGCATCGGCGACAAAGCGGTGGCCGACATGCTTGCGGCAATCGATCACAGGCCGACAGGCCAGGCGCTGGCCTGCGAGCGGGCATTTCTCGCGGCGCTGGACGGCTCTTGCCGTACGCCGATTGCCGGTTATGCCGAAATCGATGGCGACAGGCTTTCGTTTTCAGGCTTGATCCTGACGCCCGACGGCACATTGTCGTATGATGCCAAGTCGGAAGGTGCTGCAGCCGACGCGGCGGCGATCGGCCGCAAAGCGGGCGAAGAGGTCCGGGCACGTGCCGGCGAGAAGTTCTTCGAGGGGTGGGGCTGACAATGGCGCGAGTGCTGGTGACGAGGCCGGATCCCGGCGCCACCCGCACCGCGCGGCGTCTCGAGACGCTCGGCTTCGAGCCGGTTATCCTGCCGCTTTCCGAAACTCGGCCGCTACCAGTGGCGCGCGATAGCGTTCCGCTCAAGGCGAAGGCGGTTGCCGTCACCAGCGCAAATGCCCTGCGCCATGCTCCGAGCGGGCTGGTCGAGCGTCTGAGCGGCCTGCCCTGCCACGCGGTCGGCGCGCGCACCGCCGAAAGCGCGCGCAGGGCTGGCTTCTTCTCCGTCAGTGAAGGCCCCGGCGACGCCGCGGGTCTCGCCGAGATGATCGCGACCGAACTGGGCGAGACGACGCTTGCCTATCTGTGCGGCCGCGTCCGGATGCCCGAGTTCGAGAAGCGGCTTTTCGCCTACGGCATCAAGGTCGTGCCGATCGAAACCTACGACACGGTGGCGCTTGCGCCGCCGCGTTCCGCCGTCAGCCAGGCGCTGTCGGGGCAACCAATCGACGCGGTGCTGGTTTACTCGGCCCGGGCGGCGGCGGCCCTCGGCGTGCTCATGGAGGTGCATGCGGAGGCCGACTTGCTCCTGCGCAACGCCAGATGTTGCTGCATGTCGGCACGGATCGCCGCGGCATTTGGCGGGGGACTGAATGTGGAGGTGGCGCTCGATCCCAACGAAGACGCCCTTCTGGCGCTCCTCGGGGACCCGGATTGAGGCGGCCTTGCCGTTTTGTTTGCGGCCTCTGAGAAACGAGGCGCAGTCTTCAGTGTCGGGCCGCATGGCCATCACGCGGCCTTTTTTCGCGGGACGGTGGGTGTTACTGATTTTTGAACGTCGACCCCGCGCCTCCAGCGGGACCTGTGCCAATCAAATTGCGGAGCCCCAAGCATGGTCAAGACGCCGAAGACGCGCCATTCGAAGTCGCATCGCGAGCCGGTGACCATCGAGCTTGAACCCGGCGCGGTCTCGCGCGTCAAAGACGGTGAGACGTCCAACAAGGCAGCGGCCGACCCCGTTGCGGCGACCATCGACGACGAGGCGGTCGCGGCAAAGGCCGAAGCTCCGTCGGAGACAGGTGCGGCGACGGCCGCCAGCGGCTACTCGTCCTATGACTACAATTTCGACGATGCCAAGCCGGCTGAAAAGCCGAAGGCCGAGCCTGCTGCGGCAAGTGAATCGCCAAAAGTGTCGTCATCCAACGGCGCCGCTGGGGCAGCGGCGAAGGCATCCGGTGCCCCGGCACGCCAGCCGACGTCCGGCCTGTTGCCGGGTCTTGCCGGTGGCCTGATTGCGCTGTTGGTTGCTGGCGGGCTGCAATATGCTGGCGTGCTGGGCACTCCCGGCAGCGGCGATGCCACGGCAGACGGCGGCCAGATGCAGGCGGAACTGGCGTCGCTGAAGTCGCAGGTCGCCGATCTTGGCGCATCGAGCGCGGCGTCGGCCGGCCTCAGGTCCGAGATCGACCTGGTCAAGGCCGAGGTGGAGACGCTGAAATCGCCTGCCGGCCAGGCCGGTTCGTCCGACGGCCTGGCAGCGCTCGACGAACGCCTCAAGCAGATCGAGACGACGGTGACCGCGCTCAACCAGGGCGGCGCGACGTCGTCGGAGATCACCGCGCTGAACGACAAGATCTCCGGCCTCGATGCGGCGGTGAAGGCTGCCGGCGAGGCGGCCAGCAGCGAAGACGGGCAGATCGCGACGTTGCAGCAGTCCATCGCGACCTTGACCTCCAAGGTCGAGGCGCAGGCGTCGCAGCCGAAGATCGCGCTGGCCATCGCGGCGTCGGCGCTGAAGCAAGCGGTCGACCGGGGAGGCGCATTCACTGCCGAACTCGAAACCTTCGCCGCCATCTCGCCCGATGCGCCGGAAGTTGCCGCGCTGCGTGGCTTCGCCGACAAGGGCGTTGCACCGCGCGCCGACCTCATCGCCGAGACCGATGCCGCCGCCAACGTGATGATCGCGGCGGCAAAACCCGTCAATCCGGACGCGGGCGTCATCGAAAGGCTGGTGTCGAGCGCAGAATCGCTGGTCAAGGTCCGCCCCATCGGCGCCGTCGAGGGGCCGGGCGTGCCGGAGACCGTGGCGCGCATCGAGGTAGCCGTCACGCAGGGCGATTTCGCCAGGGCGCTGGCCGAATACGACACGCTGCCCGAGGCCGCCAAGGCCGCCGGCGCGGACTTCGCCGCCAAGCTCAAGGCGCGGCTCGAGGTCGAAAAACAGGTCGACCAGCTTGTCGCCAACGCGATGAAGGCATGAGGCGAAGGACTATCAGATGATCCGCATCCTGTTTTTCCTCGCCGTCGTCTTCCTGCTCGGGCTGGGCTTTGCCTGGCTGGCCGACCGGCCGGGCGACATGGTGGTGACCTTCAGCGGCTATCAGTACCAGGTCAGCCTGATGGTTGCGGCCGTGGCCGTCACCGCGATCGTGGCGACGGTGATGCTGCTGTGGTGGCTGACCAAGTCGATCTGGAACAGCCCCTATGCCATCGCCCGGCATTTCCGCGCCCGTCGGCGTGATCGTGGCTACCAGGCGCTGTCGACCGGCATGATCGCCGCCGGCGCCGGTGACGCGGCCCTGGCGCGCAAGAAGAACAAGGAAGCGGCCAAGCTGATCCGCTCCGACCAGGAACCGCTGATCCATCTGCTCGACGCGCAGGCGGCGCTGCTGGAAGGCGACCATGACGGCGCGCGCCAGAAGTTCGAGGCCATGCTCGACGATCCCGAGATGCGGCTGCTCGGCCTGCGCGGGCTCTATCTCGAAGCCGAAAGGCTGGGCGACCGTGCCGCTGCGCGTCACTATGCCGGGCGCGCCGCCGGGCTTGCGCCGCAGCTTGGCTGGGCGGCCGACTCGACGCTGGAAGAAAAGGCCGAGCGTGGCGACTGGGATGGCGCGCTGGCGCTGATCGATGCGCAAAAAGCGTCGCGCCAGATCGAGCGGGATGTCGCCAACAACAAGCGTTCGGTGCTTTTGACGGCGAAGGCTATGTCGATGTTCGACAGCGACTTCAACACGGCGCGGGTCGCGGCGCTCGAAGCCAACCGGCTGCGGCCCGACTTCGGTCCGGCGGCGATCGTCGCTGCCAAGGCGCTGTTTCGCCAGAACGACGTGCGCAAGGGTTCGAAGGCGCTGGAAGGCGCCTGGAAAGCCGAACCGCAGCCCGAGATCGCCGACCTCTACGTGCATGGACGGCCGGGCGACGCTGTTCTCGACCGGCTGGTGCGCGCCAAGAAGCTGCAGTCCTTGCGGCAGAATCACCCGGACTCTTCGCTCGCCGTGGCGCGGGCGGCACTGGAGGCGCAGGACTACAGGCTGGCGCGCAGCGAGGCAGAGGCCGCGGCGCGGATGCAGCCACGCGAGGGCGCCTATCTGCTGCTCGCCGACATCGAGGAAGCCGAAACCGGCAACCAGGGCAAGGTGCGGCAATGGCTGGCCAAGGCCGTGCGCGCGCCGCGCGATCCGGCCTGGGTCGCCGACGGTGTGGTGTCGGAGCGGTGGGCGCCGTTCTCGCCGGTGACGGGCAGGCTCGACGCCTTCGCGTGGAAGGCGCCGGAAGAGCGCCTTGGCAGCCTGATCGAGCAGCATGACGAGCCGCAAGAGCGCGTGGCGATCCCGGCCATCCGGGCGGCGCAGCCCGCCGGAGACGATATCGTCGATGTGGCGGTCGATGGCGATGGGGACGCCAAGACCGGCCATGCCAAGGCGCCCGAGGAGGTGATCGTTGCCGCACCGCCCGCCGATGACGCGGCGCCCATCAAGGATGAGGACGAGGCCGAACCCATTCGGTTGCCCGACGATCCGGGCGTCGACCCCGATGAAGCGCGCGACAATGCCTCGCAAAGCCGGTTCCGATTGTTTTGAGCGCCGCCCTGCCTAGATAAGGGCCAAGACGCAGCAGGATTTTCCGATGTTCGAACGCATGATCTCGTTTCTGAAGGATTTGCCTGCCTCGGGCGCGAGGCGGCCGCATGCCGACGATCCGCGCATAGCGGCAGCGGCACTGATGTACCATGTCATGGACGCCGACGGCGACCGCCAGGACGTCGAGTGGGAACTGCTCAAGAAACTGCTCAGCGAGTACTACGACGTCGTCGGCGATGAGCTCGACCAGATCGTCAAGGCAGGCGAGCAGGCCGACAACGAGGCCGTCGATCTCTATGCCTTCACCAGCGTCTTGAAGCGCAGCCTGGACGAGGAAGCGCGCAAGGACTTCATCGGCATCCTTTGGGAGATCGTCTATGCCGATGGCGAGTTGCATGAGCTCGAAGACAACACCTTGTGGCGCATCGCCGAGCTGATCGGCGTCGAACGACGCGACCGCATCGACGAAAAGCTGAAAGCCGCGAAGAAGGCGCCACGCCTGGCCGATACGGACGAATAGGCTTTCGATGCGGGGGACGGCCAAGCCCAAGATACTGGTGGTTCTGCACCAGGAGCACTCCAGCGCCGGACGCGTCGGCCACGGGCTGATCGAAAACGGCTTCGATCTCGATATCCGGCGGCCGCCATTGGGCGACCAGCTTCCCGACACGCTGGACGGACATGCCGGGGCTGTGGTGTTCGGCGGGCCGATGAGCGCCAACGACCATGACGAATTCGTGCGTCGCGAGACCGAGTGGCTGTCAGTGCCGCTTGCCGAAAACCGGCCGTTTCTCGGCATCTGCCTCGGCGCGCAGATGCTGGTCAACCATCTCGGCGGCAAGGTCGAGGGCCATGGCGACGGGCTTGTCGAGATCGGCTGGTATCCGATCAAGGCGACCGAGGAAGGCCGCAAGCTGCTGCACTGGCCCGAAATGGTCTACCAGTTCCACCGCGAGGGCTTTTCGCTGCCCAGCGATGCGGTGCTGCTGGCCTCATCCGACACCTACCCGAACCAGGCCTTCCGCTATGGCGACAACGCCTGGGGCATCCAGTTCCATGCCGAGTTGACGCGCGTCATGATGCAGCGCTGGGTGGTGCGTGGAGCCGAGCGTTTCGTTCTGCCGGGCGCGCAGCCGGGGCGCGATCATCTCGGCGGCCGGCTGATCTGGGACATGCACCTCAAGCGCTGGCTCGACGAGTTCCTGAAGAAGATTTTTGGCGAGGCGAGCAGGCGGATAGTGAAGTAGTAGGCGGATACCAGCTGCATCGCAGCTTGTTCGCCTCTCCCTTGACGCAGTTCCGAACGGCAAACCGCGCCGCACGCTTTTTCCGGACCTGCTCCTACAGCTTGATGCCCGTCTGCGTCAGTCCGCGGGTGATGCTGCCGGTGGTTGGCAGCAGCGGGATCAGACACGCTTGCAGGGCGTGGTAGATATCGGGCTTGCCGTAGAACGGGCCGGCATTGGGCTTGAGATCGTCGTCGAGCTGTGCGTGCCAGCCGCCATTTGAACGGTCGATGAAGCGCGCGGCGCAGAAGCTCCAGATGCGGCGATACCATTCCTCGTAGGCACTGTCGCCGTCGATGACGTTGAGGAAGCTCGCCGCGCCGATGGCCTCGCAGCACGGCCACCAGTAGCGGTCCTTGATCCGGGCCGAACCGTCCCATTCAAGCGTGTAGTAGAAGCCGCCCATGGCCTTGTCCCAGCCGTCCGCTGCCGCCTGGCCGAACAGGTTCCTGGCCGCGTCCGGCAGCCAGGCGAGCTTGCGGCCGCCGAGTTCCCACAGCTGCAGCAACAGGCGCGCCCATTCCAGCGAATGACCCGGCGTCGTGCCGTAGGGGCGGAACATCGGATCGCCGGAGTAATCGCGGTCGACCTGCCAGTCGGCGCTGAAATGCTCGGGCAGGCGCCAGCCGGCGGCGGCCGAATGGCGGCGGATGACCAGGTCGGCGATGCGCTCGGCCATGCGCAGATAGGTGCTGTCGCCGGTGGCCTCGAACGCCGCCATCAGAGCTTCCGTCAGGTGCATGTTCGAGTTCTGGCCGCGATAGGTGTCGAAAGGCTTCCAGTCGGCGGTGAATTCCTCGGCAACCGCGCCATGGGCGTCTTCCCAGAACCTGTCGTGCAGGACGGTGGAGATGTCGGTCAGCAGGCGGTCGGCGTCGGGGTGGCCGGCGACCCTGGCGCTGGAGGCCGCAAGAAGGACGAAGGCATGGCCGTAGGCCTGCTTGGTGTCGTTGGTTGGCCCCTCGTAGCCGACGCCCCAGAAATAGCCGCCATTGGCGCTGTCGCGGTGGCAGTTCCAGAGAAAGTCCATGCCGTGGTCGACCATAACGTCGGCGCCGGGGCGCCCGAGTAGGTGGGCGATCGCGAAGCAGTGGACCATGCGCGTGGTGACATGGATCTGGCGTCCGGCAAACTTGCCCGGCACGGAGCCGGGTGCCTGCGGCCGCCCCTGGTCGTCGAGCTCGTGGAACCCGCCGAGCGGATTGAGGCTTTGGCGCTCGAAGAAGGAAAACAGCGCGTCCGCCTGTTGCAGCAGCCACATGCGGTGGCTGGCGAGCGACGCCCATTTCGCCGAGCCGGCGGTGAATTCCAGTGAAGCCATGGATACGCGTTCTCCGTGCGCCTTGCGGCGTCATCGATATCGATCTGGTGGACCTAAGCCGTAACGGTGCAATCGCTCAACAGGAAAACGCGGCCGCGGCGCTGCCGGACGGGGAAAATAGCGCCCGGGCCTTTCAGCCTCCTCGACTGATGCCTCAAAAGAGGTAAGGGGTAGCGTGCGACAGCCATTTGCACCGGTTCAAGGCCCGGTAGAGCAGCGGTATGCTTGGATGTGCGGCTGCAAGCCAGCGGGCCAGCAGGCGCCGCCTGTCGGCCGTGGCCACGGCCAAAGCCTCAAGCATGGGTAGGCCTGGGCCATGATGGCTGTTGCGTTGTATGGCGTTATCGGCTTGGCGGCGTTCGTCGCGAGCATGTTGACGCTGTACGCATATCGTTTCGCGGTGACGGGCCTTGTCCAGCCCGTCAAAACCAGGGTCACTGCCGAATATCACAATACGATAAGCCGGTCCGCGCTGAACGGAACACGTCAGTTCTGGAACAATATCCAGTTGCTGAGGCTGCTGGCCGCCTTTGCCATCGTCTATGTTCACCTCGAGCCGGTTTTCAATGCCGTCAACGCAGGGGCCGAGGTGGTGGAAACACTGCGCTTCGGAACGGATCTTTTCCTCGTCGTCGCCGGGTTTCTATCCGCCCATGTGCTCGGCAGGTCCGGCAAGCCGGCCGGCGTCTATTTGCGCGACCGGGCAATCCGCATCCTGCCGCTGTATTTCATTTTCACAATGCTTGCCTTTGCCGCCAAGAACGTCGCCTCAGGCTACGGCAGTCTCACTGTTCGTGAGCTCGTCATGTCGCTGGCTTTCATCCCCTATGGCCCGTATCCGATACTTCATCCAACCTGGACGCTGGTGGTCATCGTCGAGTTTAGCCTGATCATCGCTGCCTTTCAGCTCCTGAGCGTCAGGAACGGAGTGTATCTTGCGGCTGCCTTCGTGGTGCTGATCACCTCGCTTGGCTGGTTGTTCCCGCCGGACAATCCGGCGCTCGTTGCCTACACCAACCCCATTCTGATCGACTTCGCGCTCGGCGTTGTCGTCTACAGGCTGGTCTCGGGCGAGAAGTTCGGAACGTCGAACTTCCAGGCTGCGACATCGCCCGCCCTGGCCATGATTGTCATCAGCGTGAGCGCAGTTCTTCTGCGGCCCTACCTTTGGCCTGCGCTGCCACGATTGGTCGGGTTGGGAGTGCCCGCGACCGGCCTCTTGTTCGGCGCGGTGCTTCTGGAGCGGGCAGGGTGGTCGCTGACCTGGCTTCCTGCGAATTTCATCGCGAAATGCACTTACTCGATCTATCTCTGCCACCAGTTCGTCAATGGTGTGTCCGAAAAGATTTCGACCCACGCCGGCGCTTCGTCTTACGTGCCAGTTGCCATTCTGGTGCTGACGCCGGTGGTCGTAACGACAGTTTCCATCGGCGTCTTCGCGTTTGTCGAAGCCCCGATGACGCGCTATCTGAGCGGTCGCACGGCCTGATGCGGCAAGGTTAGCCGGCTGATTCCCGAAAATTTAGCGGTGGAGCGCCCGTATCCTGCCAATTTGCCACGCTTTGTTCCACTAGCCATGGCATCTGCCGGGCTCTAATGACATGTGCGCGCTGGTTTACGTAGGCAGCGAGATTTCGGGGACTGTATGACCATGCTGATGTCGTCCAGGACGGACGACCTGCCTTCCGGGGCCGCCGCCGCCGATCATGCGGACGAGAAGGCGCTGGTTCGCCGTCTCGCCTCGCACTGCAACCGCTTTCGCGATCCTGACGACCGCCGCGCCGCCTTCGAGCTTGCGGTGACGCTTGTGCCGTTCCTGGCGGTCGGCGCGCTGCTGGTGTGGCTCTCCGCCTATGCCGGGCCGCTGCTCGGCGGCTGGCGTTTCGGCCTGATGGCTGTGCTGGCGCCCATCGGCGCGGCATTTCTGGTCCGGCTGTTCGCCATCCAGCATGATTGCGGCCACGGCTCGTTCACCAGTTCGCGCGCAGCAAACCGGCTGATCGGGCGGGTGCTCAGCGTGTTCACCTTCACGCCCTACACGCTGTGGCAAAAGGCCCATGCCGTTCACCATGGCTCGTCGGGCAATCTCGACAAGCGCGGCATCGGCGACATCGACACCCGCACGGTCGCCGAATACCGCGCCATGACGTTCAGCCAGCGACTGGCCTACCGCGTCTACCGCAATCCGGTGGTGCTGATCGTCATCGGCGTGCCGATCTATTTCCTGATCGCTCACCGCCTGCCCTATAATGACGCAATCCCGCGGCTTGAAGCATGGCGCAGCGCCGGCGGCCTCAACCTCGCGCTGCTGGCGGTCTATGGCACGCTGGTCTACCTGGCCGGCTGGATGGTGCTTGCGGCTGTCGTGCCGGTGGTCGTGATGGGCGCCTGGGCCGGCGGCTGGCTGTTCTACATCCAGCACCAGTTCGAGGAAACGCGCTGGGATGCGGGTGACGCCTGGGACCTGCATGTCGCGGCGTTCGGTGGCAGCTCGTGGTACGCCTTGCCGGGCGTGGCGCAGTGGTTCACCGGTTCGATCGGCCTGCATCACATCCATCATCTGTGCAGCCGTGTGCCGTTCTATCGCCTGCAGGCATGTTTCGACGCCTCTGGCGAGCTCCGCGCCGCAAGCGCCAGCGTCAAGCTGACCTTCCTGAAAAGCCTGCGCTGCATCAACCTGGCGCTGTGGTGCGAAAATCGCCGCAGGCTGGTGACCTTCGCCCAGGCCGGGATCTAGGCCGGAGTTTCGGCGCAAGCCCGGCAGCTTGCGTCCGGGGCGCGGGTGCTCTTGTCTCTGACATCGGTGTCAGTCCGTTCGCGCGTCTTCCGCGTCATTCGAGAAGGCTGGCACCTGTCGACGCCGACCCGACTTCATGATTTGGCGTGGTCTCACTGATCTCCCTTACGATCTTCAGCCGCAGTGCCGATGCATAGAGCGAGGTCGTCGACAGCGGCATGACAAAGGAATTTGGGCCGCCAATGACGTTGTCGGCGAAGTATTGAGCAAGATCGATTCGAACCCCCGGCATGGACTCCGGGACTGCGATCGCATTGATCGTAAACCCGGCCTTGATCGCCCTCGAGCGACTGTCCGCAACAGGCAGTCCATCATTGTTGGTGCCGTTGGCGGAGATGTCGATGATCTTGTTGGCCGGATTTCCATTGTAGGTGTTCAAGAGCCTTATGCTCAGGTCGATGGCAAAGGAAATGGAGGTCCTGCACATGGATTCGCAGCCAAGGCCTTTGTCCCCTTCGTTGCGGATGGCCGACGCCACAATGTTTGCATCTTCTGCGCCGCAGATGTTGGTCCATGGCACCACAGTGCGCATCTGGCCGTAGCTGGACCACTCGACATAGGTGACCGCGATGCAGCCCGTGAGAGTGCGGGCGATGGCGGAAAGCACCGCTTGCGAAGAAAGCGCTGCGGCATGCCCCTCGCGTTGCAGGTAGGCAGTGGCCGGATCGACGGAACCAGACACATCCACCGCAAACACGATCGCGGTGTCGACCTCATCGGCACGGGCCTGTGAGGGGCAACAGACCAATGCGGCCAGGATCAGCAATCGTTCGGCAGGGGACGTCACCCCATGGCTGGGCCTCTCGGAAGGGCGTCAGCATTTCCCTCGGCTGTGATGCTACGCCTCACCTGTGCCCGCCAACAGATGACCAAAGGAGCTAAAGCTTTCGGTGTCGTCGTCCTAGCGACTGTGCCAGCGGCAAACGTGCTCGCAGTAGCGCGAGCACTGGCCACATGCATGTCGGCTTGGGTGCAAACAGCCGAGTGACTGCTCCATTGCCCAACAGCAGGCCGGCGGCTTTTGGACGAGCGGCCGGCCTTTGACTGGGGACCCTCTCAAGGGTTTGTCACCGATGGGCTAAGTCCAGTCGGCGAAGAATCTCGGGCGGGTTGATTTCAGCAGGTGGTTCCCGACTGTCGCCTGTTCACGTTGAAGCGCGGGTGCCCATCAGCTGTTGACGGGCACCCGGGGTGAGCAATCAGGAAGCGACGGATCTTGCGGGCTGATAGGTCATTGTCCTCGCCACATCCTGCGCGGGGCGCTTCTCGCCCGCGAGCACCTCGAAATCGAGCTGGTTCTCGCGAGGAACCAGCGGGCAGGTAACGAAGTTTGTGAAGGCGCATGGCAGCGCGACCGCGTAGTTGAAATCGATCCAGTCGATACGGCTGTTCGTCTCGTCGGTGAACTGCAGTTCGATGACGCGGCCAGCACCATAGGTGACGGGACCGCTGGTCTTGTCGCGAACATGCGCCACTGGCTGCACGCCAGATGCCGTGTCCTTGCCGATCAGTTCGATGGTGTAGCTCTTGCCGTTGTGCTCGAAGGTGAAGGTGCCGATGCGCGGCGTCGATTCACGCACGCCGGCTTCCACCGTCTCCGCCTCGTACTCGGTTGTTACGGTCGGCTGGTAGACGCCGCGGATACGCCATGCCGGGTCGTAGTCGAACGCGCTGACGCCTGCCTCTTCCACGGACGTTGCCACCCTGGGGTCGCGCACGCGCACGCCGTAGAGGGACTGGCCGTCATTCTTGCTGCGCAGGATGGTCTCGACCTCGTTCACGCCAAAGTAGACCGGCTCGCTCTTGCCGTGGCCGTAGGTCTGGTTGCGCCCCGGGACGATTTCGACTGGCCCCGCGGGATACGCGCCATTGACGGAAAGGTTAGGCCCCGAAGCGGGCGGGGTGAACATGACCCGGCCGTCTTCAACCGACCAGGTGCCGGGAAGCAGGTCGAAAGTGACGTCCTTGTCGTCCGCTTCCAGCCAATACTGGGCAACCAGCGAGGTCCAGCCATAGGGGCGGAACATCGTGGCGACATGGGCGTAGCGCCATTCGCGCCACTGGCCTTCCAAATGTTCTCTTGTGGGCATGTTCGTCTCCCTTTCGAAGAATTCAGCTGTTTGCTTGGGCATTCTGGCGGCCTGCGGAGCCGGCGACCTCGCCGAGGAAGGCGAGCATGCCGCGCCAGGAGCCGTCGTCGGCCCTGGAGTTGCCGGAGGGTGTGCCGCCGTTGGTGTAGGGCACCTTCGAGACCGGATGCAGGCGGCTCAGTTGCGTCGACGGCACGATCGGCAGGTTGATGGCGTGGCCGGCATCGTCGAAGTCGAGATGGCGGACCAGATGCGGATGGTCGTGCTTTTGCAGGGTCGAGACGACCATGCGGGAATAGAGGCTGGATGGCCAGGCGCGGTCGTCGCGTCCCGAGATCAGCAGGACCGGGCCTGCAATGTTCTCGACCGGAATGCGCGCCCGCGCCACAAGCGCAGTATCCTTCAAGCCCTCGAAGAAGACCGAGTGGTGCCGGCTGGGCGGCGGATCGCCGGCCCAGGGGTGCCAATGCACGGCGGCATTGTCTTGCCATAGATGCGCCAGTGGTGCGCCGCCCCTTGTCCAGGTGGTGCCTTGCCAGCCACCACGCGCCGGATCACCGGCGCCCTGGGCGCCATGGACCATGGCGCCGGGCACGAACGCGATCACGGCGGAGACCAGGTCCGGGAAGGTGGCGCCCAGCAGGAGCGCGAGCTCGCCGCCGCGCGACTGACCGCTGACCGCAACGAAGCCGTCCTTTGGCTGGAGTTCCCGACGCGCCCAGCGCAGGCCGGTCTCAAGATACTCGAGCGGCGTTTCGGTGATGAAGGGCGACAGGCCCGGCGCCTTGAAATAGCCGAGCGCAAAGGCCTGGTAGCCGCGGGATGCGAGCAGTGCGGCGCGCGGTTCGTTGATGCCGCCGCCGGAGCCGTTGAGCACCATCACGACCGGATGAGGGCCAGGTCCCGCCGGCGTGAACAGCGTGCCGACCAGCCCGTCGGCGCGGATCTCCTGCCGCTCCACTCCAGGTGCGGCAAAACCCTGAAAGAGCTTCGCCTCGGCCCGGGCGCCAGCGGCGGTTTCGGCTGACAGCGTCGTCTCTAGCGGCTGCATGACATCGTCGGCGAAGAGCTCGGCGCTCGTGCTGTCGACAGGCTGCTGGCTCCAGATCAGGCCCATTGCCGAGACTTCCGCATAGTCGCCGCCGACCGGAGCGTCACGGGTCAGGTCGACGACGCCCTGCGCGTCGGCCATGAAGGTCGCCTGGCTCATCCAGACGACGCCGCGCGCCCGCTCGGTGCGGGCGGAGATGGCGACAAGCTCGTCGGCAGCGAGGCCGGAGACGACGATGCGGCGCGGCTCGTCGATGAGGCCATCGACAGGATCGATAAAAAGGACAGGCGCGGACACAGGCTTTGTCGTCATCTGGATCATTATCTCTGCAGGTGGGTGGCCGGCGTGGTCATCGGCCTGCCGGGCCGGTCATGCTGGCGAGATAGGTGTCGAGACGCTGTGCGAAATCGCCGTCAAGTTCGGCGTCGATCGACAGGCTGCCGCCGCGCGGCCAGTGCCCGCCGCCATCCACCCAATCGCTCTTCAACCCGGCAAGCCTGGCTTGCCAGTCGATGCCCTTTTCGGCACGGGCCGGATCGAAGGCGAGGATGAACACGCCGCGGCCCTTCGGATCATCCCTGCCGCCGCCGGCGACGCCGGCCATGAGCTCGACCACGAGCCCGAGCAGCGAGCCGATCTGGCCGCCGCGCGGCAGCAACGCCGCAACCTCTGATGCAATGCTGGTCGGCCGACCTTCGCCGTCGAGAGCAATTCCTTCAGGCAATGGAGCGCCGGAAGCGCGGGCATTGCGGATGTCGGCCATGGTGGTGGTGCTGGTGGCGACGTCGATGACGATGCGGTTCGCGCCTTGCCCGATGGCAAGCGCCAGCGGATTGGTGCCGATCACCGGACGGCTGCCGCCATGTGGCGCGACGAAAGGCGGGCCCTCGGCACCGGCGATAGCAAGGAGACCCGCATCGGCGAGATGGCGGACGAAGGGGGCGAGCCGGCCAAAGCCCCTGACGCCGCGCAGGAAGACGGCGGCGATGCCGAACCGTCGGGCGGCTTCGACCAGGTCGAGCGTGGCGCTGGCGACCGCCAGGGGCGCAAAGCAGGAAGAACTGTCGAGCCAACTTATGGCCTGCGAGCCCTCGCGTGCCGGCACCGGGGCAGCGTCCGCCGACCATTCGTCGAGCATGGCGATGCCGAAGCGTGGCTGGCCGAGCGCATCGGCCTCGACCAGCGCCGAGGCCGCGAGCCTGGCAGCCGGGCTGCCGCCGAGCGCAGCCGACAGCCGGTCTACCGCATCAGGGATCGCGATCATTCGGCTGGGCTCCTTGCTGTGCCGCCAAGCTGGATCTCGCTTTCCGACAGGTAGCCAAGCGTCATCAGGCGCTCGATCAGGAACTCCCGGGAGTGCTTGATATGATCGAACTCGATCGTCGCGGCCCGCTCGCCATCGCCGGCTTCGATCGCATCGACGAGTGCCGTGTGCTCATCGGAATGCTCGCCCGTCTTGACCGTGAAATCGATGGCGAAGCGCAGCAGGCGCTCGAGCTCGTCGAACAGGCTCTCCGAGAGCGCGACGAAGCGCTTGTTGCGGCTGCAGCGGGCAATAGTGAGGTGAAAGCGCCGCGCCACCTGCTGCATGGTGCCGATATCCATCGGCTCGGAATATTCCCTGACGATCTGGCGCAGCAGGGCTATTTCCGCCGGTGTGGCGTAGCGCGCCGCCTGGCGGGCCGCATGCGGCCCGATCGCCGAGCGCATGTCGAGGATATCGTGCACGGCCTGGAAGGTGATCGGCGCGACGCGATAGCCGCTGCGCGGCAGGATCGTGACCAGCCCGTCAGCGGCGAGCCTCTGCATGGCATCGCGCACCGGCGTCTTCGAGACCTCGTACTGGCTGGCGATGGAGGCAGCATCGAGCGTCGTCCCCGGCACGATCTCGCAGCGCATGATCTCCTGGCGCAGAGCCAGGTAGATGCGCTCCGAAACCGGTGCATGGGCGGTGGGGTCGGCCTCAACGGTCATGAGCTTGTGTTCCTCAGCCCACTCAGTGCTTCGCCCAGGGCACGAAACGTCGCTCCAGCGCCTCGAGCGCAAGGATGGTGAGATAGCCCATGGCCGAAATGGCGACGATGCCGACGAACATGCGCGACACCGCGAAGGTCTGCCACGATGCCCAGATGAAGAAGCCGACGCCACTGCGCGCGCCGAGGAACTCGGCGGCCGCGATGATGATATAGGACGAGCCGGCGGCGAGCTTCAGTCCGGTGAAGATGCTCGGCAGCGCTGCTGGGAAAGCGATGCGCCGGAAGATCTGCAGCCTGGTCGCGCCGGCATTCTTGGCGACGTCCATGTAGATCTGAGGCGTCTGCATCACCCCGCCCATGGTGTTGTAGAACATGAGGAAGAACACGCCGATGGCGATGACGACGAACTTCGATGCGTCGCCGACGCCGAAGATCAGCAGGATCAGCGGCAGGATGGCGATCTTCGGCACGGGATAGAGCGCCGCGAAGATCGGTCCAAGCATCCGGCGCACCGGCCGCGACAGGCCGAGGATCAGCCCCATGATGATCCCTGGCACGGCGCCCATGACATAACCGATGCCGACGCGACGCAGCGTGGCGCCGATATGGTCGAACAGTTCGAAGCTTACGATCATGCGCCAGGCGGTGCCGGCAATCGCGCTCGGCGCCGGGAAGAAGCGCCGGTCTATCAGATTGAACTGGCTGCACAGCTCCCAAAGCAGCAGCAGCAGCAGCGGGCTGAAATAGGAAACAAGGCGGAAGATCCGTTCGCGGCGGGCCGGCGCCTTCAGCCGGCGCCATTGCTCGTCCGTCAACGTCAAGGGAGTGGCACTCATCTCAGGCTCCCGCTGGAGAGGCCAGCAGACGCCAGACCTCGTATGTCATGTCCCAGAACCGCTTGTCGCGCCGCATCTCGACAACGTCGCGCGGCCGCTCGAAGGGAACCGTCAGATTGGCGACCAATGTGCCGGGTCGCGGCGACATGACGATCACGCGGTCGGCCAGCGTCAGCGCCTCATCGACACTGTGGGTGATGAAGACGACGGTCTTGCCGGTCGTCTCCCAGATGCGCAGCAGCTCCTGCTGCAGGACGAGCCGGGTCTGCTCGTCGAGCGCGCCGAAGGGTTCGTCCATCAAGAGGATCTCGCGGTCGTCGACCAGGGCGCGCGCCACGGACACGCGCTGCTTCATGCCACCTGACAACTGGTGGGGGCGCGCCTTGGCAAAGTCGGTGAGGCCGGTCAGCGCCAACAGCTCGCTGACGCGCGCCTCCTGCTTTGCCCGAGAGACGCCCTTCAGGCTCAGCGGGAAGGCGATGTTCTCCGACACCGTCAGCCATGGCAGCACGGAGGCTTCCTGGAAGACCATGGCCGGCGGGGTCGCGCTGTTCAGCTTCACCGTGCCGCCGAGCTGCTGCTCGAGGTCGGCGAGGATGCGCAGGACCGTGGTCTTGCCGCAGCCGCTCGGCCCGACGATGCAGACGAACTCGCCGCGCGCCACCGAGAAGCTGACATCGGAGACGGCCACGGTGACGCGGTCGCCTTCGCTGTCATAGAAGGCCTTGGTCAGATGGCTGACCTCGATGGCCGGCGGCGCCGCTTTCGCCGCGGACGGATGCACTGCCTCCCCCACGGCTGCCATCACTTCTTGCTAGCAAGCAGGTCGTTGGCAGCTTTCAGCAGATCGAGACGATAGACGGCGTCGATCTTGGCCTGGCCCTCGTATTCGAGCGTGCCGCGCTTGCGGAAGAACTCCTCCTGCTCGCGCACCGAAGCCATGTCGATGGCGCCATCCTCGGAACGGACGGTATAGGGAATGCCGCGCAGCGTGTCGGGCTCGGTTCCGGTGTATTTCGAAACCACCGTAACGACCTTGTCGTCCTGCCATCCGCCATTGTCGAGCAGGCGGGCAGCCTTGAGATAGCCGGCCATGAAGCGCACCACCAAATCCTCGTTGGCGGCGACAAAATCCTGGTTGAAGGCGATCAGGCCGAGCTCGGTACCGAAGGTGTGGTCCTCGACCAGCCGGCGGCCAAGCCCCTGCTTCTCGAGCTGCTGGGCGAAGGGTTCGATGCTCCAGCCTGCCTCGAGCGCGCCATTGGCGAAGGCGGCCGCAGTCGCGGGGGGCGGCAGGAAGACCGCCTCGACGTCATCGATGGTCAGCCCGCCCTTTTCCAGGGCCTTGGCCGTGGAATACATGCCGAAGCCGCCCGGGCCGGGAATGCCGACGCGCTTGCCCTTGAGGTCCGCGACAGTCTTGATCCCTTCGTCCCAGGCCTTCTGCGAAACCATGAAGGGCGACGGCGAGGGGACCGTTGCCGGCATCCGGGCCAGGGTGGCGATGATCGCAACGGTGGCGCCACGGTCGAGCGCGTTGAAGAGGCTGGCGCCCCAGGTCGCGCCGCCGGCCTCGATGTTGCCGGAGGCGAGCATCTGGATGGTCTCGGCCGTGTCGCCCTTCGGCGAAAGCGTCACGTCGACGCCGAACTCGTCGAAGTATCCAAATTCCTTGGCAACGAAGAACGGTGCGTAGTCGGCATAGGGCGAGTAGAGGAACTCGAGCTTCGGCTGCGTTTGCGCCCATGCAGGCAGCGCCAAGCAGGGTGCCAGAGCGGCGGCAACCGCGACGGCCATGAGGCCACGACGAGTGATTGAAGACATGCGCGAGACTCCTCCTGTACCGCGTGCAGCCGATCGCGTGATCGGAGACGAATGCTTACAACTGATGCATCAGTTGCGCAATCTGATATTTCTATTGCCTGCGAAGCCGCCCGGCGCCTGGAATCTTGCCGGGTGTCTTCCAAATGTCCGCTGGCCGGACCTTATGAAAATGCAGCCGACCATCGCGCCAGATTGCGATGCAATGGCAGCGCTTCGAGCCAACATGCCGAGCGGTTCACGGTCAGAGCCTCGGATGACTCTGCCCGTGTTTTGAGGTACAAAGAAGCTGGACCTTCGGGATGCGACTTTGGCATCATGTCTTGAAGAAGACGGGTACCGTGGCCGCATTCGTCTCCGCAGCTGGCAGTCTGGGGAAAGGAAGTGGCCATGAACTATTTCTGCAACGGTGCATTCTTGCTTTGGGGAGCACTTGCGCTCGCAGCATGTTCCGAGACGACGGCGCAAGCGCCTGCTACGGCAATGCGTACCGGGAGCGCCCCGGACGAGCAAGCGTGCGAGCGTGCGGTGACCCGTCAGAGCAACAATCCGGACGTTGTGACCCTGAGCTCCGATATGTCGCAAGACAACACCGAGGTGATCGTCGGCGTCGGGCAGAATCGCGCGAAGTGGCGCTGCCTTGTCTCGGGCGGCAAGGTGGCCGAGGTCACGTCGATGACGGACGAAGGCGCACTATAGATCCAGTAGACAGGACGAGTAAACCGAGGCTCCAACCGGAGCCTTCAACGGCATTGCCGAAGTCTCTTGGTCCAACCCTCGGAGGTGATATGGCAAACGTCGCAAGAATTGCGCTGGTTCTGGCTGGCGTAATGGTTGTCGCTATCCCGACTCTTGCCGACGAGCAGGCGGCCATCGACGGCTGCATCGATCGCGTGCGGCAGGTTGGTGGCCCCGATGCCGCCAATGGCGGCCAGATCATCAGTTCCGACTTCTCGCAAGCCGGTACGCTGGTGATGCTACGAGATGCCGGAGGCACGGTCTGGCGCTGCCTGGCCGCAAATGACGGGACCGTTGAGGAACTCAGCGTTTCCGAGGCTGCCGACGACGGAAATGGCGCCATGGCCGGAAGCGCCGAAGGCGTCACGGATACTGTAAACGTCAAGTTCGCGAGGGGCAGGAGCGAAGCATCATACAAATCTTCGCTGACGCCCGGGAGCAGTAGACGCTATGTGCTCGGTGCGCGAAATGGACAATTCCTCACGGTCCAGGTTGTGCCTGGCGGGTCCGGCATCTCATACCAGATCTTCAATCCCGACCGGTCGTTCCTGCTGGACATGATGAGCCCCGACAAGGCCTACACCGGCCAGCTGTGGCAGACGGGAAACCACGTCGTCGAGGTCATCAATCGCGGACGTCAGACGGCATCCTTCCAGATCGACATCGGCATCAAGTGATCGAAAGTCACGCCATGGCCAGGACGTTCAGATCAAAGTTCGCAGCGCTGGCGCTTCTTCTTGCGAGCACTCTTGCGGGATCGGCATCGGCCCAGGAAAGTACGAAGATCCATTTCCCGGCAGGGGCCAGCGGCACGACAGTGAGTGGCGCGATAGTCGGTCACGACTACTTCGACTATTTGCTTGGAGCGCGTGCCGAACAGACGGCGTCCGCCTCGATCCAGGTCGAAAAAACCAATGGCGACGGGACGATCTACTTCAACATCCTTCCGCCGGGCAGCCAGAACGAGGCCATCTTCATCGGCTCGATGTCCACCGATGGACGCGCGAATTTGGTACTGCCCCGAGATGGCGACTACCGGATCCGGGTCTACCTGATGGGCAATGACCAGGACACCGGCAAGCGGGTCGAGTTTTCGCTGCGCGTTTCGGTGAACTGAAAAGAGCCTGGTATCACCGGGACCTCACAAAGGGAGAGGATCGCAATGAAAAAATTCGTGCTGGCCATCGGGGTCGTGGCACTCGTCGCTTCGGCGACCGCCGCGCTCGCGGCCGACCAGAACCATATGCTCGACGCTTGCCGCGCCTATGCCTCGAAACACCTTCACGTAGATGCGAGCATCATCAACGTGAAATATGAGGGGCAGAGAACCGACGGCACACATGCCGTCAACGGCGACACCGAAACGTCGCCTCCGATGACGTTCCAATGCTCCTTCCGCGCGGATGGCAAGCGCGTCGTGCGTTGGGTGCACGATTCACCCAAAGGATGTCCAGCCGATGTGTCCGAAGCGAACCGGTACCTCTATCCGGACTGCTGAATTGCCCGATCTGCACGCCGCCAGGCTACGCGTGTCGGTACCAACGCTCGCGTGCGTGGCTGCCGCTGTCGGGATCGCATTGCCGATCCCGGCAGCAATGGCGACGTCGGGCCCCGGTTGCCTGGTAGTTGTCAACGTTGCGGCGGATGACGTTCTCAACGTGCGCTCCCAGGCTTCTGCCGCGTCGGCAATCGTGGATCGGCTGATGCCCGGTCGGCACGGCATCGTCCATCTCGACGGGACCTGCGTTCCGGCGTCGGCCGCGTGGGGCAGCCGATGGTGCCCAATCACGCACTACAGCGGGGACAGGACAACACATGGCTGGGTGAAGGCCCGGTTCGTGCGCGACAGCGACTGCCCATAGCGAGAGAATCGCCGGAGGCGATGCCAGTGCTACGACGTGGTTCGATGCACGCGCCTGCAAAGGAACGCCAGGATCACGCCGTTCAGAACCATACCGGCTGCGAGAAGCAGCAGGTTCCAGACAACGCTGGCCTCGCTCGCCAAGGCATCCATGAAAAAGCTCCAGGGCGCAGCCAGCAGGAGCGCGAAGATACCCGACAGCGGGTCCGGCTCCATGCCGAACGCGCCGATTGCGTTCAATGGGACCACGACCAGCGCCAATGCGCACAGAGCTGCGTATGCCGTCAGAAAGCTGAAACAGATTCGTCGCATGCACGAACTCCTGTCACGTTCCCGTGGCTGCACAAAGACAGTAGGTCAAGCGACACGCGGAAGCATCACCCTGGCGCATCGGCCCGAAAATCGGACCCTTTCTTCGGAAAGCACGATGCGTCAACTCAGTAAGTTAGAGCGTCCTTTGTGCGTCCATTCGGACGTACGGCGCTCTAATGACCGGCCGGTCTCTGGGGCGGCTCCCGCCAAGCCATCTCCCAAGGCCAAGGCTTGTGGCAAGTACAAGGACAGAGCGCCCACAGCACAACGGAAGGCAGGGACGTTCTGACTCTCAAGGTGCAAGGGAAGACTGCCGACGCCATCGCCGGGGCACTTCAGGTGAGCCGGTCAAGCGCCTTGCGCATCCTCAGGCGTGCGTGAAGGAACCGGTGCGTCCGTCCGCTCCCACATTTTCGTCTTGGTGGGTACGCAGACTGGGTACTTGGCTGGGTCCGCAGGAAGTCTGGTGTCCGCCATATGCTATTGATTTTATTTGGAAAAATTGGCTAGATTTATCCGCTGGTGGAGCTGAGGAGGATCGAACTCCTGACCTCGTCATTGCGAACGACGCGCTCTCCCAGCTGAGCTACAGCCCCGTCCAGCGGATGAGGCATTTATTGGCGTGACGCAGCGTCTGTCAAGCGCCGCCATGGCGTTCAGGCGCGGCGCCGCATCGCCGGTGACGCCGGTCGGTTGCGGATGGCGCGGACCAAGCGCGTGGCTTTGGTCCTTGGCCTTTTTTGTTGCGGCGCGGTGGGGCCGGTGGCTTGTTGGCAACGGGTCCTGTCGCTCGACCAGGCCGACTATCGCGCCGGCTTGAGCGACATTGCGCGACCGGCGGCGGGGCTTGCCGCAAAAGCATGCAATCGCTAAATGTCGGCAACTCATTGGAGAACGGCATGCTCGCCCTCATTCAGACGATCGTCCTGGCCCTCGACCTCTACTGGTGGATCATCATCGCTTCGGCGATCTTTTCCTGGCTCTACGCCTTCAACGTGGTCAACCCGCGCAACCAGTTCGTCGGCACGATCGGCAACATGCTGTTTCGCCTGACCGAGCCGGCGCTGCGCCCGATCAGGCGGCTGATGCCCGACCTCGGCGGCATCGACATTTCGCCGATCATCCTCTTGCTGGCGCTGTTCTTCGTGCGGCAGTTCATCCTCACCACCATTCTGCCGATGGTCATCTGACGGCGCTGTGGTTGGCTTCTTCCGTCTTCGCGACGACGGGATAGAGCTGTTCGTGCGGCTGACGCCGAAAGCGTCGAAGGATGCGGTCGGAGGTGTCGAGAGCGCCGCCGACGGGCGCGGCCATCTGGCGGCACGCGTGCGGGCCGTGCCCGAAAAGGGCGCGGCCAATGCGGCGCTGGAACGGCTGCTGGCCAAGGCGCTCGGCGTTTCCAGAAGCTCGGTGTCGGTCGTCGCCGGCGGCACGTCACGGCTGAAGACGGTGCGGATCGCCGGCGATCCGACAGAGTTGAGCCGGTCAATGGCGGCCATCGCGCAGGCCTGACTGCGCATCGCCGCTTTCCCTTCCTGCATCCCTGGCGTGTGGACTGCGCCGCGCGCTCGCGCTAGATATGCGGCCTGCCATTGCGACGAGGGGAGGCTGGAATGCGGAAGCTCTTGGTGGCACTGGCGTTGGCCATGCCGTGGCAGCAGGCGGCTGGGGAAGAGATTTCCAGCGCCTATGTCGAGACCGATGCCGATCGGGACTGCGTCGTCTTCGACAAGGCCGGCAGCGACGACGGCGACTATGCCAACGGCGTCTGTCCGGGGTATCGCGGCTATCCGGTGCTGGTCTTTGCCGCCGATCTCCGGGAATCCGTGTTCTACGGTTTTCCGCCCGCCGATTTCATCGATGTCCCATGGCAGAGCTTCGAGACGTTCAACAGAGCCGCCGGCAAGGCCGAATGGCGCATTTCGAGCCATGACGGCAAGGCGATCCCGTTCGCCACCATCCGGCGCTGGTATGTGCAGGCGGAACCCGCTGAGGAAGACAAGGAAATCGAGGTGCTGGTGGTATCGAAGGTCGGCCAGCCCGGCAAGGCGGATGGCTGCGTGGTCGCCCTGGTGCTGGCGACGGGCAAGCCCAACGCCAACGAGATGGCGCGCAAGATCGCCGACGAACAGGTGCGGGATTTCGCCTGCGGCGCCGACGAGCGCGTGATGGTCGGCGAGCCGATGCCGGTGTTTTATTCGGAAGGCAAGACACAAAACTAGGGCGCGGCCAGCAAGGCCGACCGCGCCCTATTTCCTGTCGACCCTCAGGGGGCGGCGTGTCAGGCCTTCAGGGCCTTGGCGCGCTCGATGGCCTCGACGATCATCTTCTTGGCGTAGGCCGCATCGTGCCAGCCACCGATCTTGACCCACTTGCCGGGCTCGAGATCCTTGTAGTGGCCAAAGAAGTGCTCGATCTGCTGCAGCGTGATCTCGGGCAGGTCGGTGTGGTTGAAGACGTTCTCGTAGCGGCGCGTCAGCTTGGGCGACGGCACGGCGATGACCTTCTCGTCCTGGCCGGCATTGTCTTCCATGACCAGCACGCCGATCGGGCGCACGTTGATGACGCAGCCGGGGATCAACTGGCGGGTATTGCAGACCAGAACGTCGATCGGGTCGCCGTCGCCCGACAGCGTGTGCGGGACGAAGCCGTAGTTACCCGGATAATGCATCGGCGTGTAGAGGAAACGGTCGACGACGAGCGTGCCGGCTTCCTTGTCCATCTCGTACTTGATCGGCTGGCCGCCGACGGGCACTTCGACGATCACGTTGACGTCTTCAGGCGGATTCTTGCCGATCGAGATAGCATCGATGCGCATGGGGAGGCTCCAGAATTAAAGGTGCCTCCCGATAAACGCCTTGGGCCGCGCGTGCAATGCAATATTGATGTCCAGGCGTTGCGACGAAAGGCGGGGCCTTTCGGATCATTCCCAGACGAAGGCGACCTTCTTGAGCGCCTTTTGGTCGAAGACCTCGACGCCTTCGGCGATATCGCGGCCGCCGGCGCCTGAATAGAAGGCGAGCGCGTTGTCGTTTTCCTCGAGCGCCCAGACAACCATGCCCTTGAGGCCGTGGTCGGCAAGGCGCTGGCGCGCGGCGGCAAACAGGCGGCTGCCGAGGCCGATGCCCTGGCATTCGGGGCGCATGTAGAGCTCGTAGATCTCGCCCTGCTGCTTCAGTTCGCGGGCGCGGTTGCGGCCGAGCGTGGCGTAGCCGGCGATCTTGCCGCCGATTTCGATCACCAGAACGGTTGCGGCGCGGCGGATGGCGTTGGCCCACCACTCGCCGCCGCGGCGGTTGATCATCGCCGTCAGTGCCTTGTGCGGGATGATGCCCGAATAGGCGCCGCGCCAAGCCTCGTGATGGACTTCGGCGATCGCATCTGCGTCGCGGGGCTCGGCTCGTCTGATGTCGATGGTCAGCGTGTTCATGGTTTCTTAACCATAAACCGCGTTGCGGCGGTTGCAAAGAGTCCGCCGGCCCGGTGAAACTGTCTTTCACGCGATTGGGAACGAGAACGCGGCGGGTGTGTCAGAATGGACTCACCCTGGCCCTGCGCCAGCGTGGCGCCTGGCCTCATGGAGGCGGGCGACGGACCGCCCAGTACAAGAATTGCAAGACGCCCTGGAGGTTCAGATTTCGACCAGGTGGTCGTAGAGTTCGTTGGCGTCGCCTGCCTGCGGCGGAACATGGAGCGACAGCAAGGCAGCGACGGCGCCGATCGCCACGACGAAGCCGTCGGCGAGCCTGTTGTCGCGGGCATGGCCGATGAGATCTGCGACGATGCCATCCCACTGGGCTTGCTCGACCTTGTCGTTGATGCCGGCGTCGGCGATGACGGCGGCATAACGTTCGGCAAGCGAGACGAAGACAAGCACGCCGGTGCGCGCCGAGGTCAGGTGGACGTTGCGGGCATAAAACTGCCTGAGCGCATTGGCATGGGCCGCGCGCCACAACAGGCGGCGCGGCACGAACCACAGGCGAAGGCCCGGCGTCCACCACAGCAGCGCCGAGGCCGCGGCGACCGCGAGCAGCTGGATCAGCACGAAATGCGGCACCTGCACCTCGATCCACAAGTGGTCGAGCGCCAGCGACACGCCGAGACTGACGATCAGGATGCCGAGCGTGACGGCGAAGACCGCGGCAAAGAAATAGCCGTCGCTGCGCCTGGCAACGACGCAGTAGATTTCGCCTGAAGTTCGCGACTCGCCTGTCCGGATGGCCGCGGCGATGCGCTCGTGATCCGATGGGCTCAAGGTCGTTTCGCTCATCTACCAGCTCCCCGAAGAACCGCCGCCGCCGGACGAGCCGCCGCCGCCGGAGAAGCCGCCGCCCCCTGACGACCAGCCGCCGCCGCCACCAGAGAAGCCGCCGCCGCCGGAGCTCCAGCCGCCGCCCGACGAGCCCGAACGCTGGTTGTAGTTGAAGGTCATGCCGAGCCAGGTGTAGCGGCCGGGGCCGAGCTTGCGGCCATACATGCGCGGCAGGATGGCCATGGCTATGCCGCCGAAGAAGATGGTGATCCAGATGGCGACGAAGATGAAGAAGATGATGTCGTCTTCGCTGAGGCCCGAGAACTGGCTCTGTTCGTTGCGCCTGGCGCGGGCTTCGAGTTCGGCGCCGTCGCCCTCGACCACCATGATGACGTCGTCGACAGCCTTGGAGATACCGCCCGAAAAGTCGCCGGCGCGGAAGGCTGGCACCATGGTGTTTTCGATGATCAGCTTGGTGTGCAGGTCGGTCAGCACGCCTTCGAGGCCGTAGCCGACCTCGATGCGCATGCGCCGGTCATTGGGCGCAACGATCAGCAGTGCGCCGTTGTCCTCGCCGGCCTGGCCGAGCTTCCAGGCGCGGTACAGCCGGTTGGCATAGGGCTCGATCTCCTCGCCGTCGAGGCTGGGGATCGTGACGACGACGATCTGGTCGGACGACTTCTGCTCGAAGGCGGCGAGCTTGCCGACGAGGTCGGCTTCGGTGGCGGCATCGATGATGCCGGCGTTGTCGACGACACGGCCGGTGAGGGCGGGAAGCTCGGCGGCGAAGGCGGGGGCGGCGAGGAGCCAGGCGGTCGTCAGCAGTGCGAACAGGGGCAGTAGGGCTACAAAGAGATGCTTGCGCCGCCCCTCATCCGCCTGCCGGCACCTTCTCCCCGTGAACGGGGAGAAGGGACAAGCGGCTGCGCCGCCGCCCTCGCCCCGTTTACGGGGAGTGGGTAAGGGTGAGGGGCATGGCATATCCATCCGCGAGAAAAGCACTGCTTTGGCGCCTGACCGCGACTGTTACCCGCCCTGCTTGGTGCCGAAATTGACCTTCGGCGCCTCGAGCTTGTCTTCGGCGACGGTGAAGTTCTGGAACGGCTCGTTGCGGAACCACAGCGTGTTCCAGATCATCGCGGGGAAGGTCTTGAGCGAGGTGTTGTAGACGCGGACGGCCTCGATGTAGTCGCGGCGGGCAACCGCGATGCGGTTTTCGGTGCCTTCGAGCTGCGCCTGCAAGGCGAGGAAGTTCTGGTTGGCCTTGAGGTCGGGGTAGTTTTCGACCACCGCGAGCAGGCGCGACAGCGCGCTGGTCAGGCCGGCCTGGTTGTCCTGGAAGGCCTTGAAGGCGTTGGGGTCGGTCAGCGTTTCCGGCGTCACCGTCACCTGGGTCGCCTTGGCGCGCGCCTCGACCACGCCTTCGAGCACGTCTTTTTCATGCGAGGCGTAACCCTTCACGGTTTCGACGAGGTTGGGGATCAGGTCGGCGCGTCGCTGATATTGGTTCAGCACTTCGCTCCACGCGGCCTTGGCCTGTTCTTCCTGGGTCGGGATTGTGTTGTAGCCGCAGGCCGACAGGAACGGCACGACAAGCGCCAGAAGCAGGAACGCCGGAAGCAGGCGCAGGGTGGGAAGTGCCGGCGAAGCTTGGATGTGCATCGGAATGTCCCCTCGACAAAGCAACTGACAAGACAGCATTATCACAAACGCGCCGGGAGAAAACCGGTTGCGCGCGGCGATGGCGCCGGGAGAGTTTTTGACGATGGCATCGCCAAGAGACAGCGACGGCGAGAAGGAATCGCGCCGTATCCTCGACCGTATCGCGCGCGAGAGCGAAGGCGGCGGCAAGTCCTATGTGGCGCGCAAGTCCGAGCAGATGCACGGTCACCTGACGGCGGCGGACGTCGACAAGGCCGACCGCATCGAGCACATCGGAACGCGCATCGGGCGCACGCTTGGGTTCATCCTGACCGTCGGCATGCTGCTGTGGCTGATTCAATATTTCGTTCGGGGCTGACCATTCATGACATCACAAGCGGGTAGTGCCGGGTCGCGCGCGGTCATCGTCGTGTCGAGCCATGTGGCGCGCGGATCGGTGGGCAACCGCGCGGCGGTGTTCGCGCTGGAGACGCTCGGCCATCCGGTGTGGGCGGTGCCGACGGTGGTGCTGCCCTGGCATCCGGGCCATGGCCGCGCTACCCGAATCGTGCCGCCGACCGAGCAATTCTCGGCACTGATGGCCGATCTCGAGCGCGCGCCGTGGCTGGGCGAGGTGACCGCCGTGCTTTCCGGTTATCTCGGCGAACCGGGCCAGGTCGAAGCGGTGGCTTCGCTGGTCGAGACGGTCAAGGCGCGGACGCCCGCAGCACTCTATGTCTGCGATCCGGTGATCGGCGATTCCGGCGGGCTGTATGTCCCGGAAGCATTGGCGCAGGGCATCCGCGACCGGCTGCTGCCGCTCGCCGATATCGCCACGCCGAACCGTTTCGAGCTGGAATGGCTTGTCGGCGCCAAGCTCGACGACCTGCGCGCGACCGTAGCTGCCGCACTTGCCGCACCGCCGGCGACGATGCTGGTGACCTCGGCCCCGGCGATGATGGCGAACGGCACCGGCAACCTCTTGGTCACCGAGACGCAGGCGCTGCTGGCCGAGCACCGCACGGTCGAACGGCCGCCCAACGGGCTCGGCGACCTCAGCGCCGCGGTGTTCCTGGCGCGATTGCTTGCCGGCCAGCCGATGGCCAAGGCGCTGCAATCGACCACGGCCTCCGTATACGAAATCCTCGCTCGCACCTCGAAACGCGGCGGTGACGAGCTGCAGCTGGAAACGGATTCCCAGAGCCTGTCGCATCCGATGGCGATGGTCGAGCTGCGCACGCTGATGCACCCGAACCGGAGCCGCAAGGCTTGACCATTGCCGGCGTCGACGGCTGCAAGGGTGGCTGGATCGCGGTGATCCGGCGCGACCCGGGCGAGCCGCCGGAAGCGGAGGTTTTCAGCCGTTTTGAACAGTTGCTGGCGGCGTTGCCAGGCGATGCGGTGGTGGCGGTCGACATGCCGATCGGCTTGCCGGAGCTCAGCGGCAAGGGCGGGCGCGGGCCCGAGGCTCTGGTGCGGCCATTGCTCGGCCAGCGCCAGTCGAGCGTGTTTTCGATCCCGTCGCGGGCGGCTGTCCATGCCGAGACTGCGGACTTCACCAGCATTCAGGACTGGTCTGCGGCACATCGGCGGGCGAGCGCTGTCGCGATGGCCACTTCCGATCCGCCGCGGGGCGTTTCGATCCAGGCTTTCGGCATCTTCTCCAAGATTCGAGAGATCGACGCGCTGATGATCGCGCGGCCCGAATTGCGTGAGCGTGTCGTCGAATCGCACCCAGAGGTGGCGTTCTGGCGGCTGAACGGCGGACAGGCGATGGGCCTGCCGAAGAAGATCAAGGGCAGCGTCAACCCTGCCGGCATGGAGCAGCGCAAGGCCTTGCTTGCGCGCGTCGGACATGACCGCGGCTTTCTCGACCAGCCGCCGCCGCGCGGAGCTGCGACCGACGATTTCCTCGATGCCTGTGCAATGATGTTGATCGCTGACCGTCACCGACACGGTGAAACCAGAAGCTTTCCTGCGCCGCCCGGCAAGGATGGCTATGGCATTCCGGTCGCTATCTGGGCTTAATGGCTGGACAGTTCATTGCGGAGGAGCGGCGATGATCAGGCCAATCGTGGTGTGCGTAGTGCTGGGCGTGGTCCTTCATGCCTATCCCGTGCTCGCCCAGCAAAGCATCATCGACCGCTGGTATGATGCCTTGCTCAGGGCCGATCGGGCTGCGCTTTCCGTGCTGCTTGCCGATGACGCGACGATCAGGCTCGACGATCTCGACGTGACCCAGAGCAAGGCCGAGTTCATCGCCTCGATGGATGAATGGGAAACCGCAGCCAAGGGCGCCACCATCCGCCACAAGATCGAGAGCGAAGTCGGCGACACCACGATGGTGCTGGCCTGCTACGACTTTCCCGGCAACGACATGACGATGCGCGAGATGTTCACGACCAGGGGCGGGCGCATCGTCGCCAACACGCAATCAACGGTTGGCGACGGCTGCGAAGCGCCATGACGCGATTACTTCAGCCACGTCAGCAACGACGGCTCGGGCAGCCGGCGCCAGAGCAGCCATGAGACAATGGCGGTCAGGCCCATCAGCGGAATGACTGTTGCAATCGCCACCACCGGATCGCCCATCAACGCCGCTGCCGCGCCGCCGACCATGCCGGCGCCCATCTGGAAAAAGCCCATCATTGCGGAAGCCGCCCCGGCGTTCTTGGAAAAAGGAGCCAGCGCCGCCGTCATCATGGCCGGCATGACCAGGGCGATGCCGAAGGCATAGATGCCGACGGGGATCATGACCAGCAGGAACGTCGGGTCATACGTTCGAAGCACCACCGCCATGCTGATCGAGCCGAGCGCGATGAAGCTCAGGCCGAACGGAACCATCCTGGCGGCGCCATAGCGCGGCATCAGCATGCGCATGAGCAACGCGCCGGCCATGAAATTGGCCGTCTGCATCAGCATGCCAAGTCCGAACTGCGTCGGCGTCAGCCCGACACGCTCCATCAGGATGAAGGCGAGCACCGTTGCCTGGGTGTAGATCGCACCCGAGGTGCCGGCGATGACGAGGCAGCAGAGTACGAAATATGGGCTGCGAAACAGCGAGGCGTAAGATTGCAGCAATGCCGCGGGGCGGATGCGGCTCAGGTCGCGCTGGACGGTCTCGCGCAGGGCAAAGACGGTGACCAGCATGACGACGACGCCGAGCAGGACCATGACGATGAAGATCGCATGCCAGCCGAAGAACTCCATCGTCAGACCGCCGAGAGTCGGCGCGATTGCCGGTCCGAGCGCAAGCAGGATGCCGATCATGTTCATGATGCGGGCCGAACGATCGCCTGAAAAGACATCGCGGACGACGGCGCGCGCTACCGAAACGCCGACGGCGGCGCCGACTCCCTGCAGGAAGCGCGCGGCGACGAGCGTTTCGATGTTGGGGGCGAGCAACGCCAGCACCGATGCGGCAAGATAGATCGTCATGAAGGCAAGGGTGATGGGCCGGCGGCCGAAGCCATCGGAAAGCGGGCCGCAGATCAGCTGTGCGAAAGCGAAGCCGCCGAAGTAGAGCGACAGCGTCATCTTGACCGCTGCCTCGGTGGTGCCGAAGGCCTGGACGATTTCGGGCATGGCCGGCGTGAACAGCGCCAGCGAGATAGGGCCGATGGCGACCATCAAGCCGCCGATCAGCGAGACGCGGCGTTCGCTCATGATCGGCGCGGGCGTAGGGGAGGGTGTGCCGGCGGTTTCGACCGCAGTGATGTCGGAACGCATGTTCATGCCGCGGCTCCTTCGCTGGAAAGAGCCTCCGAACGCACCGCGATCAGGTTGTCGCGGGCAGTTCTCAAGGCTGCCAGAAGCCTTTGCCAATCGTCGGCATCGATGCCGCTTGCCGCGTCGGCGCGAATGGCGGCGGTTATCGGTTCGATCCCCGTGACGACTGCATTGCCGGCTTCGGTCAATGTGATCAGCTTGGCGCGGCGGTCGGCCGGGTCGGCCTGGCGTTCGACGTATCCCTTGCCTTCGAGACGGTCGAGTACGCCGCTCAGCGTCATCGCCTCGATGCCAAGTCGCTCTGCGAGCAGGTTCTGGCGGATCGCGCCGGTGCGGCGAACGTTGAGCAGCACGCGGCCCTCGCCGGTGGTCAGGCCGAGGCCGGCGTCGGTGGCGCGGCGGTCCATCTCTGCGCGAATGATGCGGGCGAGGTCGTTGACGATGAAGCCAAACGTATCTGTATCGGGCGCGGTCATTTTAGTAAGTGATCCTTATTATATGGCTTGCTTATTTAAAATGTCGGAGCGAGTCAACATGGTTGCGCGGCCTCGGGTCCGGCCCTACATCGAGGCTGTCCGAACCGAACGCCAATCGAGGAAGCCGTCTCATGTCCGCCAGCCAAAAGATCGATCTTGCGCGCCATGCGCTGACCCATTGGAACGGTCCGCTCGGGCTACCCGATTTCGCCAGGTTCGAAGACGGCGATTTTGGCCCGATGTTCGATGCAGCGCTTGCCGCCCATGCCGCCGAGATCGATGCGATAGCCGGCAATTCCGAACCGGCGACGATCGCCAACACGCTGGCCGCGCTGGAGCTGGCCGGCGAGCCGCTCGACCATGTCTCGTCGATCTTCTGGTGCCGCGCGGGCGCGGACACCAACGACGCGATCCAGGCAATGGAACGCGAGATCTCGCCGAAGATGGCCAGGCATTTCTCGGCCATTTCGATGAATGAGAAGCTGTTCGCCCGAATCGACGATCTCTATGCCCGCCGTGCCTCGCTCGGCCTCGACGCCGAGACGCTGCGCGTTCTGGAAAAGACGTGGAAGGGTTTTGTCCGGTCGGGCGCCAAGCTCGCTCCCGAAGGCAAGAAGCGGCTTGCCGCGATCCAGGAAGAGCTTGCCTCGCTCGGCGCGAAATTCGGCCAGAACGTGCTGGCGGACGAAAAGGAATGGGTTCTCTTCCTCGACGAAAACGACCTTGGCGGCCTGCCGGAATTCGTGCGCGGGGCAATGGCCCAGGCCGCCGAGACGCGGGGGCAGCAGGGCAAGTATGCCGTCACCCTGTCGCGCTCGATCTACGAGCCCTTCACCACCTTCTCCGAGCGTCGCGACCTGCGCGAGAAGGCGTTCAAGGCTTTTGCCGGTCGCGGCGAAACCGGCGGCGCCACCGACAACGCCTCGGTCGTTCGCGATACGCTGAGCCTGCGTGCCGAAAAGGCCAGGCTCCTTGGCTATGACAGCTATGCAGCGCTGAAGCTCGACGACACCATGGCCAAGACACCCAAGGCGGTGATGGAGCTGCTCGAGCCGGTGTGGAACAAGGCGCGCGAGAAGGCCGCCGCCGACGAGGCCGACTTGCAGCGCCTGGCGGCTGCGGCCGGCAGCAACGACAAGCTCGCCGCCTGGGACTGGCGCTTCTATCAGGAGAAGCTGCGGGCCGAAAAATACGCCTTCGATGAGGCCGAGCTGAAGCCATACCTGCAGCTCGAGAAAATCATCGACGCCTGCTTCGATGTGGCCACCCGTCTGTTCGGCATCACCTTCGAGGAAAAGAAGGGCATTGCCGCCTGGCATCCGGATGCGAGGGTGTTCGAGGTGTTCAATGCCGACGGCAGCAAGCGCGGCCTGTTCTTGGCCGACTATTTCGCGCGGCAGTCGAAGCGTTCGGGCGCGTGGATGAGCGCGCTGCAGTCCGGCTACAGGCTCGGCCACGGGGCCACGCCGATCATCTACAACATCATGAATTTCGCCAAGCCTGCGGCGGGCGAACCGGCGCTTCTGTCGCTCGACGAGGCAAAGACGCTGTTCCATGAATTCGGCCACGCGCTGCACGGCATGCTGACCGACGTCACCTGGCCTTCGGTGGCCGGCACTTCGGTCAGCCGCGACTTCGTCGAGCTGCCGTCGCAGCTCTATGAACACTGGCTGACGGTGCCGGCGGTGCTGGAGAAGCACGCGCTGCACTACAAGACCGGCAAGGCGATGCCGAAGGAGTTGCTCGACAAGATGCTGGCGGCCAAGACCTTCGGCGCCGGTTTCGCCACCGTCGAGTTCACCTCGTCGGCGCTGGTCGACATGGCTTACCACGCCCGGCCGGACGCGCCTGCCGACCCCGTCGCCTTCGAGGCGAAGACGCTGGACGATCTCGGCATGCCCGAGGCGATCGTCATGCGCCACCGTACGCCGCACTTCCTGCACGTCTTCTCGGGCGAGGGCTATTCGGCCGGATATTACTCCTACATGTGGTCCGAAGTGCTCGACGCCGATGCCTTCGCCGCCTTCGAGGAGACTGGCGATGCGTTCAACCCCGCAATGGCAGAGAAGCTGCGCAAGCACATCTATTCGGCCGGCGGCTCGGCCGATCCGGAGGAGCTGTACAAGGCCTTCCGCGGCAAGATGCCATCGCCCGAGGCGATGATGGAAAAGCGCGGGTTGAACTGATTTTTGGCTTGGTGGGGGCGGTGGGAAATTACCCCCACCAGTGATGGGCGTATCAACGCCACCAGAGTATTGGCCAGGAGGCGGAGAAGAATGGAACTACCGGCAGCATTGCGGGCGGCAGTTGACCGGGCGCTGGAAGGCGTGCCGCTTGGCGAGTTGCAGCGTGCTGCCGACACCTTGTCGAGCCGCTATCGCGCCGAGGTGCGCGACGGCCGGCTGCATTTGTCCGACGAGATGTTCGCCAACGCCTATCTGGCGACGCGGCTTCCGGCGACGTTTGCCGCCGTGCGCGCAAGCTTTGAAAGCGTAGCAGAACTGATGCCCGGCTTTGCGCCGCAAAGCCTACTCGATGTCGGCGCCGGCCCCGGCACGGCGCTGTGGGCCGCAGCGGATTGCTGGCAGACCCTCGGGTCGGCGACGATGCTGGAAGCGAGCCCGTCGATCCGCAAGGTCGGCAGCGAGCTTGCGGTGCATTCCGGCGTGGACGTCGAATGGCGCGCGGCGGATGCGGCCAAGAGCTTCGAGGTCCAAAAAGCCGATCTCGTGACGCTTGCCTATGTGCTGGACGAGCTGTCGCCGGCCGAGGGGCTTTCGCTCGTCGAGCGGTTGTGGGCGGCGGCGTCGGGCCTGCTGGTGATCGTCGAGCCGGGCACGCCGGCAGGCTGGCGGCGCATTCTTGGCGCCCGTGCGCGCCTGATCGAGGTGGGCGCGCATCTCGCGGCACCTTGTCCGCACAGCCAGGCCTGTCCCGTCGCCGAACCGGACTGGTGCCATTTTTCACGGCGGGTGGCGCGCTCGCGGCTGCATCGGCTGACAAAACGCGCCGAGGTGCCCTGGGAAGATGAAAAATACATCTATCTGGCGGTGTCACGGACGCCTGCGACGAATTTTGCCGCCAGGGTGCTTGCCCCAGCGCGCGGCGGATCGGGCAAAATCCAGCTTAAGCTCTGCCAAGGCGATGGTTCCGTTGAAGAAAAGCTTCTGACCAAGCGCGATGGCGGCCTGTTCAAAGCAGCAAGGCGCGCTGACTGGGGCGACATTTTGTAGTCTTGCGGCAGGCCAGAAAATCACATGATTTTCCCGCCCCCCTTTCGCACGTGCGAAAAAACCTGTAAGAGCGCGCCAACCAAAAACGCGGCGCGTCGACAGGCTGTGCCGGCAACGCTCCCGAGTATCATATGAACCTCCGCAATATCGCGATCATCGCGCACGTCGACCATGGCAAGACCACGCTCGTCGATGCGCTCCTCAAGCAGTCCGGCTCGTTCCGTGAAAATCAGCGCGTCGCAGAACGCGCGATGGACTCGGGCGACATCGAAAAAGAACGCGGCATCACCATCCTGGCCAAGGCGACCTCGGTCGACTGGAAGGATACCCGCATCAACATCGTCGACACGCCGGGCCACGCCGATTTCGGCGGTGAAGTCGAGCGCATCCTGTCGATGGTCGACAGCGCCATCGTTCTGGTCGACGCTGCCGAAGGCCCGATGCCGCAGACCAAGTTCGTGGTCGGCAAGGCGCTCAAGGTCGGCCTCAAGCCGATCGTGGTCATCAACAAGATCGACCGCCCCGACGCGCGCCATCAGGAAGTCATCAACGAGGTGTTCGACCTTTTCGCGGCACTCGACGCGACCGACGAGCAGCTCGACTTCCCGATCCTCTATGGTTCGGGCCGCGACGGCTGGGTTTCCGAGAATCCGGAAGGCCCGAAGGACCAGGGCCTTGCCCCGCTGTTCGACCTCGTGCTCAAGCATGTTCCCGCGCCGACCGTTAACCCCGGCCCGTTCCGCATGATCGGCACCATCCTTGAGGCCAACCCGTTCCTCGGCCGCATCATCACCGGCCGCATCGAGGCAGGCACGCTGAAGCCCAACCAGGCGGTCAAGGTGTTGCACCATGACGGCACGCTGCTGGAAAACGGCCGCGTCACCAAGATCCTCGCCTTCCGCGGCATCGAGCGCCAGCCGATCGAAGAAGCCCATGCGGGCGACATCGTCGCCATTGCCGGCCTTTCGAAGGGCACCGTCGCCGACACCTTCTGCGATCCGTCGGTGAACGCGCCGATGGCCGCCCAGCCGATCGATCCGCCGACCGTCACCATGTCCTTCATCGTCAACGACTCGCCGCTGGCCGGCACCGAGGGCGACAAGGTCACCAGCCGCGTCATCCGCGACCGCCTGCTCAAGGAAGCTGAAGGCAACGTTGCGCTGAAGATCGAAGAATCGGCCGACAAGGATTCGTTCTTCGTGTCGGGTCGCGGCGAATTGCAGCTGGCCGTTCTGATCGAGACGATGCGTCGTGAAGGCTTCGAACTCGCCGTGTCGCGTCCGCGCGTCGTCATGCAGAAGGACGAAAACGGCGAACTGCTCGAGCCGGTCGAAGAAGTCGTCGTCGACGTCGATGAAGAGCATGCCGGCGTCGTCGTGCAGAAGATGTCGGAGCGCAAGGCCGAGATGGTCGAGCTGCGTCCTTCGGGTGGCAACCGCCAGCGCCTGGTGTTCCATGCGCCGACGCGCGGCCTGATCGGCTACCAGTCGGAACTTCTCACCGATACGCGCGGCACCGCTGTCATGAACCGTCTGTTCCACTCCTACCAGCCCTACAAGGGCGAGCTGCCGGGCCGTACCAACGGCGTTCTGATTTCCAACGATCAGGGCGAGTCGGTCGCTTTCGCCATGTGGAACCTTGAAGATCGCGGCCCGATGGTCATCGACGCCGGCGTCAAGGTCTACCAGGGCATGATCATCGGCATCCACAGCCGCGACAACGATCTGGAAGTCAACGTGCTCAAGGGCAAGAAGCTGACCAACATCCGCGCCGCCGGCAAGGATGAAGCAGTTCGCCTTACGCCGCCGATCCGCATGACGCTGGAACGCGCGCTGGCCTGGATCCAGGACGACGAGCTGGTCGAAGTGACGCCGAAGACCATCCGCCTGCGCAAGCTCTATCTCGACCCGAACGAGCGCAAGCGCTTCGAAAAGTCGAAGGGCGCGGCGTAAGCCTCGGCTCCAGGATTGTCGAAAGGGCGTCTCCGCTGGAGGCGCCCTTTTTCGTTTGTCGCTGGCGGTGTTCGGGCTGGCCGTGGTTGCGGCCCAGGCGCGCAAACTCCTGAAGAGCAGGCGGGCAATGCGCATCGCGAATCGGGTGAGCGCAACGACGATGGCGGGCGCGGCGGCGGCGATTGCCGCGCGAGGGTGATACTTTTCGTTGCACGTGGGCGATGCGGCAGTCCTTGAGGACGCTGCGTCAGCCTGTTTTGCAGGCAATTTCTGCCCACCGTACAGGCATTTTTGCCAACCTTCCGTCAAACCTTTGTCGCTAAAGACAGGCCTTCTGCTACCATAGCCCGAAAGCATATGACGGGACGGGAGATACTGACGTCATGGCCGCATCCACGAAGTCCAAGGCAAGTTCCGCCAAGGCAACCCCCTCCACGAAAACCTCAGCCAAACCGCCGCAACTGCTCGAACTTCTGCTCGCGCGCGCGCCGGCCGAGGACGCCGCCGACTATGAGCCCGGCATGCTCGAACGGGCGGCGGAGCTGGCGGAAAAGGCGGTGCACAAGCACCGCAAGGGTTCGTCGGTGATCGACATCGAAACGGACGCCGGCGTGATCCGCCACGGTCGTCCGGTAACGGTCGTGACCGTGGTCAACGACAACATGCCATTCCTGTTCGATTCGGTGCTCGGCGAGATCACCGACGCGGCGGGAGAACCGGTGCTGGTGACCCACCCTGTCATCATGGTCCGCCATGGCCGCACCGGTGTCGACGAGATCGTCAGCGATGGCGGTTCGCACAAGGGCGAAGACGCCGCCGACAAGGTCAGCGTCATTCATGTCCACATTCCGCCGCAGGGCAAGGAAGCGGCCGAGGCGCTGCGCGAGCGGCTGAAGAAGCTGCTCGGCCAGGTGCGCGCCGCGGTGACCGACTGGAAGCGCATGCTGGCCAGGCTCGACCAGGCCATCTCGGAGTTCCGCTACGCGCCGATCCCTCTTGACAAGCACCTGGTGACGGAAGCCATCGCCTTCCTAGAATGGCTGCGCGACGACAACTTCACCTTCCTCGGCATGCGCGAGTTCAAGTATTCGGGCGGCGAAAAGAGCGGCACGCTGGAACGCGCCGACAGGCCGGGCCTGGGCATCCTCGCTGATCCCGACGTGCTGGTGCTGCGCCGCGACACCATCGACGCGACGTCGACGACACCTGAGATCCGCGTCTTCCTGCATGGTCCGGACCCGCTGATCGTCACCAAGGCCAATGCCAAGTCGGCAGTGCATCGCCGCGCCTATCTCGACTACATCGGCATCAAGACCTACGACGCCAAGGGCCAGCTGTCGGGCGAACTGCGCATCGTCGGCCTGTTCACCTCGACCGCCTACACGCGCTCGGTGATGAAGATCCCCTATCTGCGCTCCAAGGCCGAGACGGTGATCCAGAAATCGGGCTTCGATCCTGCCGACCATTCCGGCAAGGCGCTGATCAACGTGCTCGAATCGTATCCGCGTGACGAGCTGTTCCAGATCGCGGTGCCGACGCTGCGCAAGCATGCCGAGGCAATCCTCGGCCTCATCGAGCGGCCAAGGGTGCGGGCGCTGGTGCGGGTCGACCAGTTCGACCGCTTCGTCTCGGTTCTGACCTTCGTGCCGCGCGACCGCTACGATTCGGCGGTGCGCGAAAAGATCGGCGCCTATCTCAAGACTGTCTTCGAAGGCAGGCTGTCGGCCTATTACCCGGCCTTCCCCGAGGGCGGGCTGGCGCGGGTGCACTTCATCATCGGGCGCTCCGGCGGCAAGACCCCGAAGGTCGAGCAGGCAACGATCGAGGCCGCCATCCGCGACATGGTGCGCACCTGGGAAGACGGCCTTCGCGAAGCCTCGGCCGAGGCCGGCTCGTCGGCGTCGCTGGTCAGCCTCGCCAGCCATTTCCCGCAGGACTACCAGAACAGCTTCACGCCGGCCGCCGCCCTGCTCGACGCCGAGCGGATCGCCAGCGTCGGTGCGTCCAACCCGATCGTCATCGATTGCTATCGCGATGCCGGCCAGGCACCGGAACAGGCGTCGCTGAAAATCTATCACCACGGCGCGCCGGTGGCGCTGTCGCGGCGCGTGCCGCTGCTCGAGAACATGGGCTTCCGTGTCATCAGCGAGCGCACCTTCGAGCTCGGCGAAAAGGGCGAGGACCAGATCTTCATCCACGACATGGAGCTGGAAAACGCCTACGGCCAGCCGATCGATCTCAGCGACGGCGGTGCGCTGTTCGAAGAGGTGTTCCTGTCGGTGTGGACCGGCGAAGCCGACAATGACGGCTACAACGCGCTGGCACAGACGGCCGGGCTCGGCTCCAACGAGATCGTCATCCTGCGTGCCTATGGCCGCTACCTGCAGCAGGCCGGTATTCCGCAGAGCCAGGATTTCATCGCGGCAGCGCTGAACCGTTATCCCGATATCGCGCGCGGCCTGCATGCGCTGTTCCTTGCCCGGCTCGATCCGACGCAGGAAAAGGACGGACTGGTCACGGCCAAGCACCTCAAGGCCAAGATCAAGGATGCGCTCGAAGCGGTTCCGAACATCGACGACGATACGATCATCCGGCGCTACGTCAACCTGATCGAGGCGTCACTGCGCACCAACCACTTCGTCGCCGGCAAGAAGGACAGGGGCCAGTCGCTGGCGATCAAGCTCGATTCGCGCAGCGTCGAGGGACTGCCCGAGCCGCGGCCATGGCGCGAAATCTTCGTCTATGGCTCTGAAGTCGAGGGCGTGCATCTGCGCTTCGGCTCTGTCGCGCGTGGCGGCCTGCGCTGGTCGGACCGCGCCCAGGACTATCGCACCGAGGTGCTCGGCCTGGTCAAGGCGCAGCAGGTCAAGAACGCCGTCATCGTGCCGGTCGGCGCCAAGGGCGGATTCTTCCCGAAGCTGCTGCCGGTGGGCGGCAGCCGTGACGCCATCTTCGAGGCCGGCAAGGCGGCCTATGTCAACTTCGTCTCGTCGATGCTGTCGATCACCGACAATCTCGACGGAGACAAGGTGGTTCCGCCTGTCGGCGTGGTGCGGCGCGACGTCGATGACCCGTATTTCGTCGTTGCCGCCGACAAGGGCACCGCAACCTTCTCCGACACGGCCAACGGCATCAGCGAGAAGCACGGCTTCTGGCTCGACGATGCGTTCGCTTCGGGCGGCTCGGCCGGCTACGACCACAAGAAGATGGGCATCACCGCGCGCGGTGCCTGGGAAGCGGTGAAGCGGCACTTCCGCGAGATGAACCGCGACATCCAGACGTCGCCCTTCACCGTCGTCGGCGTCGGCGACATGTCGGGCGACGTGTTCGGCAACGGCATGCTGCTGTCCGAGCAGACCAGGCTGATCGCCGCCTTCGACCACCGCGACATCTTCATCGATCCCGATCCGGACATGGCGGCGTCGTTTGCCGAACGTGCGCGCATGTTCGCCCTGCCGCGTTCGAGCTGGCAGGACTACGACAAGTCGAAGCTGTCGGCCGGTGGCGTCATCGTCTCGCGGGCGCAGAAATCGGTCACGCTGCCGGCTGCGGCGGCTGCCGCAATCGGGCTCGACAAGGCGACCGCCTCGCCGACCGAGATCATGGGCGCCATCCTGCGCGCGCCTGTCGACCTGCTGTGGTTCGGCGGCATCGGCACCTATGTGCGCGGCAGCGGCGAGACCAACCAGGAGGTTGGCGACCGCGCCAATGACGCGATCCGCGCCACCGCCAGCGAGGTCCGCGCCAAGGTCATCGGCGAGGGCGCCAATCTCGGCGCCACCCAGCGGGCGCGCATCGAGTTCGGCCTCAAGGGCGGCCGCTGCAACTCCGACGCCATCGACAATTCGGGCGGCGTCAACTCCTCCGACGTCGAGGTCAACATCAAGATCGCGCTGGCGTCGGCAATGCGCTCCGGCGCACTGCAGCGTCCGGCGCGCAACAAGCTGCTGGCCGAGATGACAGAGGAAGTGGCCGGCCTGGTACTTGCCAACAACTACGAGCAGACGCTGGCGCTGTCGCTGGCGGCGCGGCGCGGGCTGCAGGACATCGCACACCAGGGCCGTTTCATGAGTGCGCTCGAGGCGCGTGGACTGCTCGACCGGGCGGTCGAAAACCTGCCGACCGCCGCTGCCCTTGCCGAGCGCCAGACGCGCGGCGAGCCGCTGACGCGGGCCGAGCTCGGCGTGCTGCTGGCCTATGCCAAGATCGTGCTGTTCTCCGACATCGTCGCCAGCGACCTGCCTGACGACGCGCAGTTCACACGCGACCTGATGGGCTATTTCCCCGACCGGATGTCGAAGAAATACGAAGCCGAGATCAACGGCCACCGGCTGCGCCGCGAGATCATCACGCGCGTGCTGGTCAACGACCTGGTCAATCGCGGCGGCCCGTCCTTCGTCAACCGCCTGCAGGAATCGAGCGGCAGGTCGGCTGCCGATGTCGCGCGCGTCTTTGCCGTCGTGCGCGATGGCTTTTCGCTGCCGGCGCTCTATGCCGAGATCGACGCGCTCGACAACGTCGTCGACGGCATGACGCAGCTCGACCTCTATCAGGCGGTCAGCCGCCTGATCTTCGCGACCAGCGGCTGGTATCTGCGCAACGATCATGACGAAGCGCCGCTGGCGAGCCGGATCGCCGAACTGCACGAGGCGCGCTCGGCCCTCGAGCAGAAGTTCGCCGGCATGGTGCCGGCGTTCACCCAGGACCGCATCCAGAAGCGCAAGGCGGGGTTCGTCGCCGCCGGCGCGCCGGAAAAGCTGGCCGAGCGGCTGTCGCTGCTCGAAGTCGGCGAGCTGGTGCCCGACATCGCGCTGGTGGCGAAGACGGCCAAGGCTGACATCGTTGCCGCGGCCATGGCGTTTTTTGCCGTCAGCGAGGCCTTCCGCATTCCGCGCATCGAAGATGCCGCCAATGCCATCACCACCTCCGATTATTACGAGGGGCTGGCGCTGTCGCGTGCATCCGACACCATCGGTGCAGCGCGCCGCGGGATCGCGGTTGCGGCGCTGACCGGGCACGCGAGTGCTGCCGATCCGGTGGCGGCATGGCTGGAAGCGGGCGGCGAGCGCATCGGCCGCATCCGCGAGCGGCTCCAGGCGCTGACCGAAGGGGGCGATATCAGCGTTTCGCGCCTGACGGTTGCCGCTGGCCTGATGAGCGACCTGTCGGCGCGCTGACGCTTCCGCGATGCCTGCCGCGTCCGTCGCGGCAGGCATTTTCCACGCGTCGCATTGCCAGTCGGGCCGCGACGATGCGTGATCCTGATGAACTGGCGCGGCAAGCAGCGCAGTTTTGGATCGGGAGTTGGCCACCACCGAAAAACGGTTTCGGTTTTGGGGGCCATGCACTAGCTTCGGGCGGCGCGCAGTGCGGGCGCGGGGAGGGACGATGGCTGACACAGTGATTGCCGGGCAAACGCCGCGGCGCGGCGTCTGGGGCTGGATGCTGTTCGATTGGGCAGCGCAGCCCTTCTTCACCGTGGTGACCACGTTCATCTTCGGCCCCTACTTCGTTTCGCGCATGGCCACCGATCCGGCCATGGGGCAAGCGGCCTGGGGCTATGGCATTGCCGCCGCAGGCCTGGTCATCGCCATATTGTCGCCGGTGCTTGGCTCGATCGCCGACCAGACGGGCCCGCGCAAGCCTTGGATCGCCTTCTTCGCGACGATCAAGATCATCAGCCTGTGCCTGCTGTGGTACGCAGCACCCGGATCGCCGCTGGTGCCGATCGTGCTCCTGTTCTCGCTGGCATCGGTGGCGGCCGAGTTCTCGATCGTGTTCAACGATTCGATGATGCCGCGGCTGGTGGCGAAGGAGGATATCGGCAAGATCTCCAACATCGCCTGGGGGCTCGGCTATCTCGGCGGCATGATCGTGCTGATCTTCGTTGTCGGCTTTCTCGCGGCCTCGCCGGAGACGGGAAAGACGATCATCGGCGTCGAGCCGCTGTTCGGGCTCAATTCGGCCACCGGCGAGGATGCACGCGCCACCGGCCCGATCTCGGCGCTGTGGTATTTCATCTTCATCCTGCCGATGTTCTTCTTCACGCCCGACAGCGGCAAGGGCATGGCCATCGGCCCGGCCGTGCGCGAGGGCCTGGGCGAGCTGAAGTCGACCTTGGGCGACGTGCGCAAGCGGTCAGGCATCTTCCGCTTTCTTGTCGCCCGCATGATCTACCAGGACGGGGTCAATGCGCTGCTCGGACTGGGCGGCGCGTTTGCTGCGGCGATGTTCGGCTGGTCGATCACCGAGATCGGCATCTACGGCATCATCCTGAACGTCGTTGCCATCTTCGGCTGCCTCGTGGCGAGCCGCCTGGACACCAGCTTTGGCTCGAAGACAGTGGTGCTGATCGCGCTGGTGCTGCTGACGCTCGCCACCATCGGCATCGTCTCAACCGGACCCGGGTACACGATCTTCGGCCTGTGGCAGATGCCAGGCGTCGATACCGGCGGGCTGTTCGGCACGCCGGCGGAGAAAGCCTATGTCGCATTCGGCATGCTGGTCGGCATTGCCTTCGGTCCCGTGCAGGCGTCGTCGCGCTCCTACATGGCACGCTCGGTGTCGGCCGACGAGGCGGGGCGCTATTTCGGCATCTATGCGCTGTCAGGGCGGGCGACGAGCTTCCTCGCGCCGTTCCTGGTGGCGACGGTGACTGCGGCCAGCGGATCGCCACGCCTCGGCATGGCGATGATCGTGCTGTTCTTGCTGGGCGGGCTGCTGGTGTTGCTGCCGACGCCCTATCCGGCGGACGAGACGAAGTAGAGCCTTCTCCCCTGGGGGGAGAAGGAGAAGACCACTTCAGTGCCTGAAGTGCCTGACGCCGGTGAAGACCATGGCGATGCCATGGGCGTCGGCAGCGGCAATGACGTCGTCGTCGCGCATCGAGCCGCCCGGCTGGATGACCGCGGTGGCGCCGGCTTCGACGGCTGACAGCAGGCCGTCGGCGAAGGGGAAGAAGGCATCGGAGGCGACGACCGAGCCCTTCGTCAGCGGTTCCGCCAGACCGGCGGCTTCAGCCGCATCGATCGCCTTGCGGGCGGCGATGCGGGCCGAATCGACGCGGCTCATCTGGCCGGCGCCGACGCCGACGGTCGACAGGTCACGGGCGTAGACAATGGCGTTCGACTTGACATGCTTGGCGACGCGGAAGGCAAACTTCAGGTCTTCCAACTCGCGCTGCGTCGGCTGGCGCTTGGTCACGACCTGAAGCTCGAGATTGTCGATAACGGCGTTGTCGCGCGACTGGACGAGCAGGCCGCCGGCAACCGACTTCACCGCCACGCCGGCGCGATCCGGATCGGGCAGGCCGCCGGTGACGAGCAGGCGCAGGTTCTTCTTGGCGGCGACGATGGCCTGGGCTTCGGGCGTGGCGTCGGGGGCGATGATGACCTCGGTGAAGATCTTGACGATCTCCTCGGCCGCCTCGGCGTCAAGCGTGCGGTTGAGCGCGACGATGCCGCCGAATGCCGAAACCGGATCGCAGGCCAGCGCCTTTTCATAGGCCGCCTTGAGCGTCTCGCCCTCGGCGACGCCGCAGGGGTTGGCGTGCTTGATGATGGCGACGGCGGCGGTGCGGACCGGATCGAACTCGGCGACGAGCTCGAAGGCGGCGTCGGTGTCGTTGATGTTGTTGTAGGAGAGCTGCTTGCCCTGCAGCTGGGTTGCGGTGGCGACGCCCGGGCGCTTGTCGCCGGTCAGGTAGAAACCGGCAGACTGGTGCGGGTTTTCGCCATAGCGCATGACGCTCTCAAGCTTGCCGCCGAAGGCGCGCCAGTCCGGCGTCTCGATCTCGAGCGCTTCCGCGAACCAGCCGGAAATCGCCGCATCGTAGGCGGCGGTGCGGGCAAAGGCCTTGGCCGCGAGCTTCTTGCGGAATTCGTAGGTCAGGCAGCCATTGTTGGCGACGATCGAGTCGAGCACGTTCTTGTAGTCGGCAGGGTCGGTGACGATGGCGACATAGGCGTGGTTCTTGGCCGAGGCGCGGACCATGGCCGGGCCGCCGATGTCGATGTTCTCGACGATCGAGGCGTAGTGGGCGCCGGAATTGCGGACCTCCTCGAAGGGGTAGAGGTTCACCACCACCAGATCGATCGGCGCGATGCCGTGTTCGGCCATGGCGGCGACATGCTCGGGATCGTCGCGCACGCCCAAAAGCGCGCCATGGACCGAAGGGTGCAGCGTCTTGACGCGGCCGTCCATGATCTCGGGAAAGCCGGTCAACTCGGACACGTCGCGGACGGCGATGCCCTCGGCGGCGATGGACTTCGCGGTGCCGCCGGTGGAGACCAGCTCGATACCGACATTGGCCAGGTTCTGGGCAAAGCCGATCAGGCCGGTCTTGTCGGAGACCGACAGCAATGCGCGCCGGATCGGCACCAGGTCGGGAGCGGGGATCTTCTTGGACACGACGGCCATGGCGAGGGGGCCTTTCACGGCTTGGATAAGAGACGCTGCCACAGCGCTGCCCATTGCCAGGACGCGCAAGGGACGCTGCGTACTTTCAGTCTGCGCACGAGCCCGATGTGCAAAACGCTGCCGATCTTCGACCGTACGCAAGGGCGCGGACTAGCATATGAGGCTTGGAAATCAAGCTGTGGAGCGCAGCAAGCGCAGGTTTCCGCTGGAAATGCAGGACTTGTCGCGCCGATCAGCCGCGTTCGGCCTCAAGGCGGTTGATGATGCGGGTGCGCGAGAACTGCCAATGTACTTCGGATATGTCCGAGGCCTTGAACGACAGGACGATCTGGTGCGAGCGGCGCGGCCCGCCCAGCCCGGCGAAATAGATCGATTCCTCGACCTCGGCCGCAACGTCCGGCGAGACGAAGACCCAGGTGTCGAGGTCAGGGCCGGTCAGCACCAGCCGGTCCTTCTGGTCGCGGAACAGCTGGACGTCGGGGTGGACGTGGAAGCGCACGGTGACGAAGTCGCGCCCGTCATTCTTGATGGCGCCGTTGGAGCCACTCAGGATGCGGTCAAAGCCCGACAGGATGTTGCCGCCCGCCGAGAGCGTAACTTCGCGTTCGTGGTGCAGGCCGAAGCGATGGGCGTAGCCGTCGTGGCGGGCGACGAAGCCCTGGATACCCGTCTTGTCGATGCGCTGGCACGGCACCGCTTTCGGGCCGCCGACGAGCGGACTGCCGACCAGGCCTCTCAGGCGCTGCGAATGGGCGAAGCTGGCCGATGAGGTGTCGTTGATGGTGACGGTCGAGTGCGCGGCGGTGGCGCGTGCAAGCGGCCGCAGTTCAGCGATGCCGTAGGTGTCGACGCCCGAGTTGACGATGTAGTGCTGGCGGCCCGACGACATCTCGAACGACAGGCAGCCGGCATGCGCGTTCGAGGAGACGTCGAGGGGCGGCGCCGTGCCGGTGTCGGCGATGACAGTGGTGCCGCCCATCGACAGCCGTTCGTAGCCGGAATGGGTGGCATGCAATGGCGGCGCGCCGCCGGTGTCGTCGTGGCGCAGGATGGCGGCGATGCGGTCGTGGATGGTCGCGCCCATGCCGTTGAAGCGGGCCAGGCTGCCGTCCTGATGGCGGAAGAAGCGCAGCGCCGGCAGCATGCGCTCGACGGCATTGATCAACGCCAAAGGCGGCTGCTCGGCCTGGTTGGCATAGGTGTGGCGCAGCGGCAAAAGGTCGGCGAGGATTTCCAGAACCGACAACGGGTTGCGCGAGATGTGGCCGCCGTCAGGCAGGATCTGGCGGTCGAGTTCGTCGGCGAGATTGCGCGTGGCCGAGCGCAGCGCTGTCGCGGGAACGGGCAAGGACAACGCTGCAAAGGACAAGGCTATGCGCGCGCGCAGACGGTCCTTACCGTCGGGCATCTCCTTGGCGACCGAGCGGAGGTAGCGGATCTGCATCGCCAGCGAGCGCAGGAAGGCGCGGTAGAAGGAAAATTCCGCACCCTGCAGCACGACAGACGAGTGCTGCAGCCATGCAATGATGCGCTTGGCAGTGGTTGCCGGCTCCCACGCGATACCCGAGATACGGTTGCCGTGCATCGCGATCCAGTCGGACACCAGCGCGCGGGCATTGGCCGAGGCGAGCTCGGTGCCCGCGGCGCGCATATGGCGCAGCCAGCGGAAGCCGTGCAGGCTGCGCTGCCAGCCGCGGTTGGGCACGTCGACGAGGAATGGCGATTGTCCGCCGGTCTCTACCAGATGTCCCGACAGCGGGAAGCGGCCGTAGTAGATTTCGAGCGCGATCTGCGGGTCGGCGAGGCGCAGATCCGGCGGGGCGATCAGCACGCGTTCGGGCGTGCGGCCGGAGTAGCGCCAACGATAGATCGGCCCGGCGCGCAGGCGCCGGCGCGTCTTGCGCCAAAACTCCTTGGCGACGAGCGCCCAAAGGCGCGTCGTGCTGTCCGCCGCGAGAGACAATTTTCCTCCTGAACCACCCATGCCCGGGGCCAAACTAAGTGGTTTCAGACGCCGGCGCGAGAGTGAATTTTGGGTTAACAACCGCTGGATGAATTAGGCTGGGCTTTCAAGCCACGCGGCACAACCGTGCAGCGAAGAAACCGTCGAGGCCGGAGATGGCGGGGTTGCCCAGGTCGAGGCCGGCCGGCGTGGTGCGCAGGAAGCCATCGGCCGTGACGAACTCGTCGATCCCTGCGACCTCGCCAGGGCGAACAGGATCGAGCTCGACCTTGCCCTTGTGGTCGGCCAGGAAGGCTGCGACGAGCGCTTCGCCTTCCTCCGGGTCGAGCGAGCAATTGGAAAAGACGATCCGGCCGCCCGGCTTGACCAGTTTCACCGCTCCGTCGAGGAGCTTGCGCTGGACGCCTGCGAGCTTGGAGATGTCGGCTGGCTGCTTGGTCCACAGCACGTCCGGATGGCGGCGCACAGTTCCGGTCGACGAGCACGGCGCATCGAGCAGCACGGCGTCGAAAAGCTCCGCCGGCTCGTAGGTCAAAAGGTCGGCATTGACCGTTTCGGCCTGGAGGCCGAGACGCTCGAGATTGACCGACAGGCGCGCCAGGCGGTTCTTCGACGCTTCCACTGCAACGACATTCGCGCCGGCCAGAACCAGCTGGGCTGTCTTGCCGCCGGGCGCGGCACACAGGTCGGCGACGCGCTTGCCCTCGATGTCGCCGAACAGCCTGGCCGGCAATGCGGCGGCTGCGTCCTGCACCCACCATGCGCCGTCGGCGTAGCCGGGCAGTTCGGCAACCGGCCCGGACAGCTTTTCAATGCGCACGGCGCCGGTGGGCAAAACGATGCCGTCCAGTTCCCCTGCCCACTTTTCGGGATCGGACTTGACGGTGAAGTCGACAGGGGATTCCAGGCGATGCGCGGCGAGGATGTTGCCTGCCTGCTCCGCTCCGTAGGCTGTGGTCAGCCTTTCGACGAACCATTCGGGTGCGTCGGCGGTTTCGGCAAGCATCGCTGGCAGCTCGGCGTCCTTGGCGCGGACAAGGGTGCGCAGCACGCCGTTGACCAGGCCGGAGAAGCGCACCGTGCGCGGGTCGGATTTGGCGTGTGTCACGGCGAGGTCGACGGCGGCGCTGTCTGGGACGTCGAGGAACAGGATCTGCGCGGCGGCGACGTTCAGGATGTGGGAAAGGGCCGTGGCGTTGGCCGGCAGCGGTTTTTCCAGGCGACGCGAGAGCAGCTTGCCGATGGTGACACGGTGGCGAAGCGCGGTTGCAAGAATGGCGCGGACGAGGCCGCGGTCGCGCATGTCGAGCGCACGGAATTGCGGGTGGCCGTGCTCATGGTCGGTCAGGCCGTCGAGCGGGGTGCGCGCGTCGATGGTGGCGGCAAGCAGGCGCGCCGCCGCCATGCGTGCGGCAAGGCCGGGCGCGTTCGGTGCATCCGGCCTGTTCAGTGACTTGTTGCCAGGGCGTTGGCGATTTGGCTGGCGGCCGCGCTGCTCGCCGTTCACGACCACGGGCCTTTCGGCCCGGAGGGATTGCGGCCCCATGGCCCGGATTGGCTGGGCTTTTCGGGCTGCTGCTGGGGCTGTGCCGGACGACCTCCCCACGGACCTTCGCCTGAAGGTGCCGACTGTTGCGGAGCTTGTCGCTGCGCCTGTCGCTGGGCCGGGACACCTTCATTCGCCATCGCCTGAAGTGCGGCGATGCGGTTTTCGGTGTTGGGGTGGGTCGAGAAAAGATTGTCCATGCGCTCGCCGGAAAGGGGATTGATGATGAAGAGCGGCGCCATGGCAGGATTGCGCTCCGCTTCGGGATTGTGGATGCGTTTGACGTTGCGGGCGATCTTGTCAAGGGCGGAGGCGAGCCAAAGCGGATTACCGCAGATTTCGGCGCCGCGACGGTCGGCCGAATATTCGCGCGTCCGGCTGATCGCCATCTGCACAAGCATGGCGGCGAATGGAGCGACGATCATCGCCACCAGCACGCCGATGAAGCCTAGCGGATTGTTGTTGTCGCGGTTGCCGCCGAAGAACAGCGCGAAGTTTCCGAGCATCGAGATCGCTCCGGCGAGGGTCGCGGTGATGGTCATGATCAGCGTGTCGCGGTTCTGCACGTGGGCGAGTTCGTGTGCCATGACGGCAGCCACTTCCTCGTGGCTGAGGCGCTGCAACAGTCCGGTGGTGGCCGCAACGGCGGCGTTTTCCGGGTTGCGGCCGGTGGCGAAGGCATTCGGCTGCGGGTTGTCGATCAGATAGACCTTGGGCATCGGCAGGCCGGCATTGGCGGCGAGCCCGCGCACGATGGCGTAATATTCGGGCGTATTGCGTTCGTCGACCTCGACGGCATGGTTCATGCGCAGAACCATCTTGTCGGCGTTCCAGTAGCTGAACAGGTTCATGCCGGCGGCGATCAGGAAGGCGATGGTCATGCCGCTCGAGCCGCCGATCAGATAGCCAACGCCCATGAACAGCGCCGTCATGGTCGCCAGAAGCATCGCCGTCCGCATCATGTTCATCGTCCGCTCCGTCCTTTTCCGCCGGCATCAGGGTCGATCCTGGCTGCGCGCTTCGCTATATGATGGGAAAGACCCGTGTTTGTTTCAATCATTTCCGAGGATTTCGATGAGCGAGGCCAAGCCAGAGAGCGCGCCGGAAGAGCCGGCGCCGAAACAGCTCACCCCGGCGGCACAGCGCGCGCTTGCCGAGGCCGAGGCGCGCCGTGCGGCCTACAAGGCGGAAGAAGCCAAGCTGCCGCGTGAAATCGGCGGGCGCGGCGGCAAGGAACCCGGTCGCTACGGCGACTGGGAGATCAAGGGACTGACCAGCGACTTCTGATTGTCGATCCGCTGCGCGGCGAAAACGACGTGCAAAGCTGCCGATGGCCTGCACCCGATCAAGACCGGCTCCGATTTACGCTGGCGCTGCCAAATGCGGCGGAACCGAAGCGTGTATCATTCGTTTTCTTTCGCCTATTGCGCAAGGGGGATGATTCATGACCAATTCGACCATGACGAATTCGACGTTCCTGGCTGTCATGGTGGCGGCCATTTTTGTTGCTACCCAGGTCGGGGCGCAGACGAAAGAGCCGCCCATCCCGCCGGAAGATGCGATGAAGCTGTCCGACATCATCGGGAAGATCCAGCAGCGCGACCAGTTCCGCTATGTTTCCGAAGTGGAATGGGACAGCGAGGGCTATTACGACATCGTCTACTACACGACGGACAAGGCCAAGGTTGAGATCAAGATAGACCCGGTGACCGGCGAGCCGCGCCTCTGACCACCGCAGCATTGCACGATCAATGAAATAGGAATAAATCCCTTGCAATGAGGATTCGCAAGGTATCTACGTTCGCGCTTTTCGCTGTCGCCGCAGTGACCGCGCTGCCTTCCGAGGCGAAACGCCGCCAAGCTTTCGCCGGGCCGGTCAGCGCCGTCGTCGTCGAGGTGATCGACGGCGATACTTTCCTTGCCGATGCCGATATCTGGCCGGGGCAGACCCTGAGGGTGAACATCCGCATTCGCGGCATCGACGCGCCCGAGATGAAAAGCCGTTGTCCGGCCGAGCGCAGTGCCGCCGTCAGGGCGCGCGAGGCGCTGGCGCAACTGATGTCTGGCGGCGCGGTCTCCCTCTCCAACATCGGCGGTGCCAAGTATTACGGCCGCGTGCTTGCCGACGTCCGAATCGGAAATGGCGCGGCAGTCGGCGATGCAATGCTCGACGAAGGCCTGGTGCGTCGCTATGGCGGCGGCAAGCGAGACAGCTGGTGCGGCTGACCCGTTCTGGCACAGGCCGCCGCGTGCCGGAATGAGACGCAGGGTCGGGCAGGGTAACTGAACCGTTAACGTATCGCCCGTTTTTCCCCGTCGTTCAGCTTTTGTTTACCAAGAAGCCGACGGTTATCTATTAAGATCAACAGGTTGAAGCAAATACGGGCCAGCCTGTCGCTGGCCTGCCTTCAATGGCCGAATTCCTGCAATGCCCCTGCCAAAGGCATATTGGCGGCGGGGGATCGAATGCGGGAACTTGAGAAGCTGGCGGCGGCGGCAAGGCGGCTTGTAGCGGACCGTCGTGGCAACTTCGCCATCCTGGGCGGGCTCACGGCTTCGGCGGTCGCGCTTGCTGCTGGCTTCGGCGTCAACATCGCGCAGCTCCACAACGTCAAGTCCGGCCTTTCCAACGCTGTCGACGCGGCGGTCATTTCTACCGCCCGCGATCTCACCACCGGCGTCATCAGCACCAAAGATGCAGACAATGTCGTGAGAGCCTTCCTTGAAGCAAACGCCACGAGCCTGCTCGCGCCGGGCGAGAAGGTGGTGCTGGGCAAGGTGACGGTCGATCGGCTTGCCGGCACCGTCGAGGCGACCGCCCATATCGACGTCAACGTGTTCTTCCCGCTTTTCGGCACCGCCGACCGCCAGCGTGTCACGGCGACCACCGCTTCGCTCTATTCGGACAAGGACATCGAGGTGGCGATGATGCTCGACGTCACCGGCTCGATGGAGGGACAAAAGATCAAGGATCTCAGGGCAGCGGCGAAGAACGCGGTGGACCGATTGCTCGAAAATCCGCGTACGCGCGTGGCGTTGGTGCCGTACGCCGAGTCCGTGAATGTCGGCGTGCTCGCTGAAAAGACGGTCTTCGTTGAAAAGTCAGGCGGGCGTGACCTGCCGCTGCCTGACGATGCGACGCCCAGGGAAATCTCGAACAACACGGGCAGGCAGACGGACAATTGCGCAAGCGAACGCAAGACCCCGAACCTGGAGGCGGATTACACCGACGATGGCCCGGCGACGAAACGGGTGGCGCCGGACGGCCGGATCTATCCCGCCAAGATCAACCGGGACGATCGCGTCGGAAGCTGCCCGGTGGCCAGTGTGGTGCCGCTTACCTCGGATGCCGGCAAGCTCGGCAAGGCGATCGAAAAATTTTCCGCAAGGGGCGTCACCGCCGGAGCCATCGGCGTCCAGTGGGCCTACTACATGCTGTCTGAAAAGTGGCGCGCTGCCATCAAGGAGGCCAAGCTGGGTGACGGGCCGGCGGACATGGATCCCAGCAAGGTTGTCAAGGTGGCTATCCTCATGACCGACGGACAGTTCAACAAGGCTTTCGCCGGGACCACATCCGATGGCGCCGCCTCCCGGCGTCATGCGGAAGGACTGTGCAAGTCCATGAAGGACAACGGCATCGAGATTTTCGCCATCGGTTTCGACCTGAACGATGCGGGCATGTCGAAGACTGAACGAGAGCAGGCCAAGGCCGTGCTCAAGAATTGCTCGTCGCCCGACAGGTCATCCATCAAGCATTACTACGAGGCATCGACGGGTCCAGAGCTTGATGCCGCGTATCGCTCGATCATCGAAAGCACCGAGATCCTCTACCTGACAATGTGAGCGACCAAACCAAAAAGGCCGCCCTTCTTGCGAAGGAGCGGCCTTTCCGTGTTTCCGTCCATGGCGCGGCTCAGTGGCAGTGACCTAGATCACCTGCCGCGCATCTCGCGCCTTAACGGGAAGACTGCTTCCCGAAAGGGCAATCCGCTGAGGCCACGTTCAGGATAACGAAATCACTCGACATCGGATCACCTCCTTTCAGTTCGTTGAACACGAATGACAAGGTGGTGTGTTTTCGCCGGTTGTGCAAGTGCCTGGAAAGCACAGCCCAGATCCATGTTTCAGGCGGATCATCCCCCGCTCCGGTGTGCGGGGGATGAAATGGCTCAGCCGCGCTTGTTCTGGCGGTTGGCGACGAGATCGTCGACGACGGCCGGATCGGCAAGCGTCGAGGTGTCGCCGAGCGCGCCAAAATCGTCCTCCGCGATCTTGCGCAGGATGCGGCGCATGATCTTGCCCGAGCGCGTCTTGGGCAGGCCCGGCGAGAACTGGATCTTGTCGGGCGAGGCGATGGCGCCGATCTCCTTGCGGACGTGGGCGACGAGTTCCTTGCGCAGGTCTTCGGTTGCCTCGACGCCGGCCATCAGCGTGACGTAGCTGTAGATGCCCTGGCCCTTGATGTCGTGCGGGTAGCCGACGACGGCGGCCTCCGAGACCTTGTCGTGGCTGACCAGCGCCGACTCGACTTCCGCCGTGCCCATGCGGTGGCCCGACACGTTGATGACGTCGTCGACGCGGCCGGTGATCCAGTAGTAGCCATCGGCATCGCGGCGGCAGCCGTCGCCGGTGAAGTACTTGCCCTTGTAGGTCGAGAAATAGGTCTGGATGAAGCGCTCGTGGTCGCCATAGACCGTGCGCATCTGGCCCGGCCAGGATTCCGCGATGCAGAGATTGCCGTCGGCAGCGCCCTCAAGCAGCTTGCCTTCGTTGTCGACCAGCTCGGGAACCACGCCGAAGAACGGCCGCGTCGCCGAACCCGGCTTGAGGTCGGTCGCGCCGGGCAGGGGGGTGATCAGGATGCCGCCGGTCTCGGTCTGCCACCAGGTGTCGACGATCGGCACCTTCTTCTCGCCGACGACGTTGTAGTACCACTCCCAGGCCTCCGGATTGATCGGCTCGCCGACCGAACCCAGAACGCGCAGGCTCTTGCGCGAGGTCTTGTTCACATGGTCGTCACCGGCGCCCATCAGGGCGCGGATGGCGGTGGGGGCGGTGTAGAAGATGTTGACCTTGTGCTTGTCGACGACGTCCCAAAAGCGCGAGGCGGACGGATAGTTCGGCACGCCCTCGAACATCAGCGTGGTCGCGCCATTGGCGAGCGGTCCGTAGACGATGTAGCTGTGGCCGGTGACCCAGCCGACATCGGCCGTGCACCAGTAGATGTCGCCGTCATGGTAGTCGAAGACATACTGGTGGGTCATCGAGGCGTAGACGAGATAGCCGCCGGTGGTGTGCAGCACGCCCTTCGGCTTGCCGGTCGAACCTGAGGTGTAGAGGATGAACAGCGGGTCTTCCGCCTTCATCTTCTCGGGCTTGCATTCGGCTTTCACCGAGCGGACCTCGTCGTGGTACCAGTGGTCGCGGCCCGGCGCCCAGCCGATCTTGCCGCCGGTGCGGCGCACCACCAGCACGTCCTTGACCATGACATGATGCTTGGCGGCGATGTCGATCGCCTTGTCGGTGTTTTCCTTGAGCGGTATCGCCTTGCCGCCGCGCAGACCTTCGTCGGCGGTGATCACGAAGGTCGATTCGCAGTCGACGATGCGGCCGGCCAGCGCGTCGGGCGAGAAGCCGCCGAAGACGATCGAATGGATCGCGCCGATGCGGGTGCAGGCGAGCATCGCATAGGCAGCTTCCGGAATCATCGGCATGTAGATGGTGACGCGGTCGCCCTTCTTGACGCCGTGCTTCTTCATCACATTGGCGAGGCGGCAGACGTGCTCGTAGAGCTCGTTATAGGTGATCTTCTTGTCGTCGTAGGGGTTGTCGCCTTCCCAGATGATGGCGGTCTGGTTGCCGCGCTTCTTCAGGTGGCGGTCGATGCAGTTGTAAGAGACGTTGGTCAGTCCGTCCTCGTACCACTTGATCGACACCTTGCCGTCGAAGGAGGTGTTCTTGACCTTGGTGTAGGGCTTGAACCAGTCGATGCGCTTGCCGTGCTTGCCCCAGAACTTGTCTGGGTTCTTGACGCTCTCGCCATACCATTTCAGGTAGGTGTCGTTGTCGATGAGCGCATTCTTCTTCCACGCCGGCTGGACGCGGTGGACACGGACTTCGGACATTTCTTTCCCTTCCTCCCGGAAACGATCCGGCGGCTCCTCACTGGCGCCGAATGGCGACCTTGGGGCCGCACGTTCGCGGGCATTATTATCAATTCAGGCCGCGCCACAATATTAGACATTGGATTTGCTTCACGTCATTCCGTAGCGGCAAATCGACGCCGCCATCTGGCGATCAGCAGTCACGCCCAGCGGCTGCTAAAGCGCTGATATCTTGGAACTTATGAGGGTCGCGCGCCGTTGTTTTATGAGACGGTTAACGATCGAGGCGCAGAATCTCGATGTGGAGGACCGTTCGACACGGAAGGCTTGCGATGCGCGATGCTTCTGAACTGGAACTGATGCTCAAGGGCTACGGCCTGACCACGGCAGAGATACTCTACCACATGCCCGACCATCCGCATGTGCTGCAGACATTCATCTGGCAGGACTACGATATCGCGCCGAAGTTCCCGATCCTGTTCGGCTTCATCGCGTTCTGGCGGGCCAAGCTCGAGGGCCCGCTGCATTCGGTGCATTATACTCACCGCAAGCTGATCGCTCCCAATGAGTGGCGCAAGGTCGACGGCGAGTTCCTGGTCCACTAACGGTTAACCCTACGCGCCATGGCAGCGGGCCGGGCATGGCGTGTGCGCGTCGTTGGTGTAGGCTGCGGGCGGGGATTTCCTTGGCGAGAAGCGACCATGCCTGCGGCCAATGACGCCTGGGTTTTGATCTTTTCCGACGGAACCGGCCAGCGCGGGGTGCGCGCCGACGAGGTCGAGCAGGTCGGCGACCAGCTGTTCAAGAACACCAACGTGTTCCAGATGTATGCGGCCATCGACGGGCGGCCGGGCATCAGGGCGTTCTACGACCCCGGCCTCGGTGCGCCGGAAGAAGGCGAGTGGGACTGGACGCGAACGCTGCGCAATTTGTGGAGCAAGGCGACCGGCTGGGGTATCACCGCCAACATCGTCGATTGCTACGAAGCCCTGATGCTCGAATGGCAGCCGGGCATGAGGATCGGCTTCTTCGGTTTCAGCCGTGGCGCGTATACCGTGCGCTGCCTCGGCGGCGTGCTGTCGACCTGCGGCATTGCCGTGACGGACAAGGGCGCGCCCATCTCGCAAGACAAGGCCGGGGCAGGTGCGAAGCGGCGGCGGGTCATCGCCGAGGAGGCGGTCAAGGCCTACAAGATCAAGGACAAGCCCGAGCGCCAGAAGGCGGGTGCGGACTTCACTGCCAGACATGGCGCGGCGCGCGTCATGCCCGATGTCGTCGGCGTGTTCGACACCGTTCGCGCGCTTGGGCTGCCGGGGATCATGAACGTGGCGAACCCTTATCGCCACGAGTTCCACGACAACGAGCTGTCGGTGCGCGTGCCGGTCGGGCTGCACGCACTGTCGGTGGACGAGAACCGAAAGGCGTTTGCGCTGGTGCCATGGGAGGAGCCCGATGCCGATGCACGGGTGTCAGGCCAGGTCATCGAGCAATGCTGGTTTCCGGGAGTTCATTCCGACGTCGGTGGCGGCTATGCCGATGACGACAACCTCGCCAAGCTGAGCCTTGGCTGGATGATCGAGCGGTTGCGCAGCCTGTCCGGCCTCGATTTTCCTATCGCCATCGATCCGGAAGGCAAGGTGCTTGGCGAGGCGCATGACGAGCGGACCGGGCTCGGCGTGTTCTGGCTGCCCGGGCTGCGCGCGATCAAGGGCGCGTCGATCGATGTCGACCGGCTTTGCGCCGACATAGAGCAGCGCTTTGACCGGTACAGGCCGTCCTACCGGCCGCTGCCGCTGAGCCGGCATCCGCGCGTGCGGCGCTATTTTTGACCCCTGCGCCGGGTCTGGCACAAATCAAATACCGGGCGGCGATGCCTGGGGCGATTGCCCGCCGGGCGCTGGAGGGGTATTGCCGCTGTAGCGCATCGTCGATCAACCTGTCGGAGGGACGGTGCCCGTTTCAAAGTGGTCGAGCGCATTTGCGTCGGTGTGACGCGCCGCGCTCTGAAGCTTCCGCCGGACCCTTATGGGTGGCGGGTTAGAGGAGAAATGCCATGAACTTGAAGTCCTTTGCGGTAACGCTCGCCGCGTCGATCGCGTTCGTTTCGGCGGCGCACGCCGACATCACCATCGGCCTCGTCGCTCCGCTCACCGGCCCGGTGGCGGCTTATGGCGCCCAGGTCAAGAACGGCGCCCAGGCGGCCGTCGACGCCATCAACGAAAAGGGCGGCATCCTTGGTGAGAAGATCATCCTGAAGCTCGCCGACGACGCGGGCGATCCCAAGCAGGGCGTTTCGGCGGCCAATCTGCTGGTCGGCGAGAGCGTGCAGTATGTCGTTGGCCCGGTCACGTCGGGCGTTGCGATCCCGGCTTCGGACGTGTTTGCCGAAAACGGCATCCTGATGGTGACGCCGACCGCGACCGCGCCGGACCTCACCACCCGCGGCCTGACCAACGTGCTGCGCACCTGCGGCCGCGACGACCAGCAGGCCGAAGTGGCCGCTGCCTATGTGCTCAAGAACATGAAGGACAAGCGCGTCGCGGTGATCGACGACAAGGGCACATACGGCAAGGGCCTGGCCGACGCCTTCAAGGCGGCGATCAACGCCGGCGGCCTGCAGGAAGTGCAGCGGAATTCGCTGACCCCGGGCGAGAAGGACCTCTCGGCCCTGATCACGCGCCTGAAGGCCGACAATGTCGATGTGATCTACTTCGGCGGCTATCACCCCGAGGGCGGCCTTCTGGCGCGCCAGCTGAAGGATGGCGGCGTCAACGCCGTGATCATCGGCGGCGAAGGCCTGTCGAACACCGAGTTCTGGGCAATCGGCAACGAGGCAGCTGCCGGCACGCTGTTCACCAACGCGTCCGACGCGCTGAAGAACCCGGCATCCGCCGATGCGGTGAAGATCCTCGAGGGCAAGGGCATTCCGCCGGAAGCCTTCACGCTCAACGCCTATGCCGCGGTGGAAGTGCTCAAGGCCGGCATCGAGAAGGCCGGCAAGGCCGACGACACCGCAGCGGTTGCCGCGGCGCTGAAGTCGGGCGAGCCGATCGCAACCGCCATCGGCAACCTGACCTATGGCGAGAGCGGCGACCTGACTTCGCCGAGCTTCTCGCTGTTCAAGTGGGAAGGCGGCAAGATCGTCGCGGCCGAGTAGGCCAGGCGAAACCTTTCGAAAGGGCCGGGGCGAAGGCTCCGGCTCTTTTTGCTTGCGCCTGTGAATAATTGGACCACCCTCGGACAGGGACTGCACGCTTACAGCGTCCAGGGGTTCAGCAGTGGAAGGCCGATGCCTTCGAAATCGGCCACGTTTCGCGTCACAAGAACCAGATCGTGAACCAGCGATGTGGCGGCAATGAGTGTATCGGCACTGCCTCTTGTCCGGCCAGCAGTCAACCGGCCCCAAGCCAGCGCGATTTCTTCTGTTATCGGGAGAATTCGATCCGCGTTTTCATGACGCAGTTCGTGCAACCAAAGCTCCAACGGCTTCGCCCGCTCGGCGTCCTGCTGCCGTCGCTTGACGATGCCACGTTCGATTTCGCCGATGGTGATTACGCTCAAGTTGACCGAATACGCGTCGATGGAGGCAAGCCAATCCGTGGGTTTGGGCAGGCGTCTTTGGACGTCGGAGACAATGTTTGTATCAAGTAGATACATATCATAACTCGATATCGCGGATCATCGAGTCCGGGCGGCGCTCGACCTCTGCCGCAAACTCTTCATCCCAAACGGGACCGGACAGTAGGTATTCTGCAAGCGTTTTCCGTTTGCCCACCAGCTTCTCGTATTGTTCGGCTGAGAGCACGACAACCGCCGGTTCACCGCGCACGGTGACCGTCTGCGGCCCTTCCTTCCGGGCGCGCTGGACCAGCTTGGAAAAATTGTTCTTGGCGTCCTGCAGATGCCAGTTCATCGTCGTCACCTGGCTAGCTTGGCTAGCCAGAATATAGTGGAGAACGACGTTCCACTCAACTGTGCTGTGGTGACGGCACCTCTAGCGGCTGCCGAAAATCGCCGAGCCGACGCGGACGCTGGTGGCGCCGAAGGCGACCGCAAGTTCATAGTCGCCGGACATGCCCATCGAGAGCTTTTCGACGCCGGCCTCGCGCGCCAGTTTCGCCAGCAGGGCGAAGTGCGGCCCGGGGTTTTCATCGACCGGGGGAATGCACATCAGGCCCTCGATGGCGAGGCCGTGGATCTCGCGGCAATGCTTGACGAAGGCGACGGCTTCGCGCGGTCCGATGCCTGCCTTCTGCTCTTCCGAACCGGTGTTGACCTGCACATAGAGCCTCGTGGCGCGGCCCTGGCGTTCGATTTCCCTGGCGAGCTCGGCGGCGATCTTGTCGCGGTCGACCGTCTCGATGACGTCGAACAGCGCAACCGCTTCCTTGGCCTTGTTGGACTGCAGCGGGCCGATGAGGTGGAGTTCGATGTCCGGAAACTCGGCCTTCAACTGAGGCCACTTGCCCTGTGCTTCCTGGACGCGGTTTTCGCCGAAGACACGCTGGCCGGCCTCGATCACAGGCCGGATGTGCTCGGCGTCGAAGGTTTTCGAAACGGCGACCAGCGTCACGGCCCCGACCGGCCTGTTGGTTTCCTGCTCGGCGGCACCTATCTTCTGCTTCACCAGCGCTAGCTGTTCGAGCGAACTTTCCATACCATGGCCCTGCTGCATTTTGCCCGGCTCCGGCACGCCGGAGTTGACGGGTCCGGGAATCCATGATGAACACCCGGCAACGATTTCCTGAACCGCGGGTTTTCGCCCCGGTCCATGCACGCTTTTAAGTGAAAAACATCCGATGGCAACCGAACGATACAATCCGCGCGCGTCCGAACCCAAATGGCAGAAGGCCTGGGCCGAGGCAAAGCTCTTCGAAACTGAGAACGACGATCCGCGGCCGAAGTACTACGTGCTGGAGATGTTCCCCTATCCTTCGGGACGTATCCATATGGGTCACGTCCGCAACTACACGATGGGCGACGTCGTGGCGCGCTATCGCCGCGCGCTCGGCTGCAACGTTCTGCACCCGATGGGCTGGGACGCGTTCGGCATGCCGGCCGAAAACGCCGCGATGCAAAACAAGGTCCATCCCAAGGAATGGACCTACCAGAACATCGCCACCATGCGCACGCAGCTGAAGTCGATGGGCCTGTCGCTGGACTGGAGCCGCGAGTTCGCGACGTGCGACGTCGACTACTACCACCGCCAGCAGATGCTGTTCATCGACTTCGTCGAGAAGGGCCTGGTGACGCGCAAGTCGTCGAAGGTCAACTGGGACCCCGAGGACATGACCGTGCTTGCCAACGAGCAGGTCATCGACGGGCGCGGCTGGCGCTCGGGTGCGCTGGTCGAACAGCGCGAGCTGACGCAGTGGTTCTTCAAGATCACCGATTTTGCGCAGGACCTGTCGGATGCGCTGGACGGACTCGACGAGTGGCCAGAGAAGGTCAAGCTGATGCAGCGCAACTGGATCGGCCGCTCGGAAGGGCTGCTGATCCGCTGGCCGCTGGCTGCCGGCACCGCACCATCGGGCGACAGCGAGCTGGAAATCTACACGACGCGTCCGGACACCATCTTCGGCGCCTCGTTCATGGCGATCTCGGCCGATCATCCGCTGGCCAAGAAGGCTGCCGAAAACAAGCCCGAGCTCGCCGCTTTCATGGAAGACGTGCGCCGCATGGGCACGTCGGTGGCCGCGCTCGAGACCGCCGAGAAGAAGGGAATGGACACCGGCATCCGCGTCGTTCATCCGTTCGACCCGAGCTGGACCCTGCCGGTCTATGTCGCGAATTTCGTGCTGATGGATTATGGCACGGGCGCCATCTTCGGCTGCCCGTCGGGCGACCAGCGCGATCTCGACTTCGCCAACAAGTATGGCCTGCCGGTGGTGCCGGTGGTGATGCCGGAAGGCGGCGATGCCGCGACCTTCCAGGTCACCGAGGAGGCCTTTACCGACGACGGCGTGATGATCAATTCGCGCTTCCTCGACGGCATGAAGCCGAAGGATGCGTTCAACGACGTCGCCAATCGCCTTGAGCAGATCTCGATCGGCAACCGGCCGATGGGCGAGCGCAAGGTACAGTTCCGTCTTCGCGACTGGGGCATTTCGCGCCAGCGCTACTGGGGCTGCCCGATCCCCATGATCCACTGCGACGATTGCGGCGTGGTGGCGGTGCGGAAGGCCGACCTGCCGGTCAGGCTGCCCGATGATGTCGAGTTCGACCGTCCGGGCAATCCGCTCGACCGTCATCCGACCTGGCGCCACGTCAATTGCCCGAAATGCGGCAAGGCGGCGCGCCGCGAAACCGACACGATGGACACGTTCGTCGATTCGTCGTGGTATTTCGCGCGCTTCACCGCTCCGTGGGAGAACGAGCCGACCGATCCGAAGGCTGCCAACGAATGGCTGCCGGTCGACCAGTATATCGGCGGCATCGAGCACGCGATCCTGCACCTGCTCTATTCGCGCTTCTTCACCCGGGCGATGCGCGAAGCCGGCCACCTGAACATCGCCGAGCCGTTCAAGGGCCTTTTCACGCAAGGCATGGTCGTGCACGAGACCTACAAGGGTCCGAACGGCTGGGTGACGCCCGTCGAGATCAAGATCGAGGACGTCGATGGCAAGCGCCGCGCTTCGCTGCTCTCTGACGGTACGCCCATCGAGATCGGCTCGATCGAGAAGATGTCGAAGTCGAAGAAGAACGTGGTCGACCCCGACGACATCATCGCCAGCTACGGCGCCGACACGGCGCGCTGGTTCATGCTGTCGGATTCGCCGCCCGAGCGCGACGTCATCTGGACGGAAGCCGGCGTCGAAGGCGCGCACCGCTTCGTGCAGCGTGTCTGGCGCCTGATCTCCGAATCGGCTGACCTGCTGGCCAAGGCCGAACCGAAGGCAGCGCACGACGGCGATGCCGCTGCGGTTTCAAAGGCCGCGCACAAGGCGCTGAAGGCCGTTGGCGAAGACATCGGCAAGCTCGCCTTCAACAAGGCTGTTGCGCGCATCTACGAACTCAGCAATACGCTGCAGGCCCCTCTGGCCGACGCGGCCGCCGGCAAGGCGTCCGCCGACATGGTTTCGGCGCTGCGCGAGGCGGTCGACATCCTGATCGTGATGATCGCGCCGATGATGCCGCACCTTGCGGAAGAGTGCTGGGTGGCGATCAGTGGTCAGGGAATGGTCGCCGACAGGCCATGGCCGAAATTCGATCCGGCGCTGATCGTCGACAATGAAATCACCTACCCGGTGCAGATCAACGGCAAGAAGCGCGCGGATTTGACAATTGCCCGCGACGCAGATCAATTGACCGTCGAAAAAGCGGCGCTGGCGCTGGAAGCAGTGCAGAAGGCGCTGGATGGCAAGAGCCCGCGCAAGGTGATTGTTGTGCCGCAGAGGATCGTCAATGTCGTTGCCTAAGGCGCGGAAGTCTGCGGATACATTGCGTTTTGCTGCCGGACTGGCCTTGCTTGGCGCCGTTGCACTGGTCTCGGCCTGTACTGTCCGTCCGCTCTATTCGGACGGGCCTGCCGGCGCCGGTATCGAATCCGGCACGGCGGCGCAGCTGGCAGCGATCAACATCAAGCCGGTCGACACGCGCTATGCGCAGGAAGTGCGCAACCACCTGATCTTCCTGTTCAACAGCGGAGCAGGGCAGCAGGCGGCGGCACCCTACGTCATGAACCTCAAGGTCAATCGTTCCAATGAGGCGACGCTGCTGGCCCAGGTGACAAGTGTCGACGACGAGCCGACGGCCGGCACGATGACGCTGACCGCGACCTACGTCATCACCGACATCAAGACCGGCAAGAACATCACGGCGGGCAAGCGCAGCATCTCGTCGTCCTATGACCGTCCGCGCCAGGAGTTCGCCCGGCTTCGCGCCGAGCGCGACGCCGAAAACCGCGCGGCGCGCGAGCTCGCCGACCTGCTCAGGCTGGCCATCGCGCAGGACATCTCCAAGGGCTGAGGCAGCGCGCATGGGCAGGTCCTGTCGATGCGCCTGACGTACTTTTCCACCGCCGGCTACCGGTCGTTGCGCGCGATCCGGCTCGACATCGGCCAGGTCAGCGTCTTCGCCGGCGAAAACGGCGTCGGCAAATCCAACCTCTATCGAGCCCTTCAGCTGATCAAGGCATCGGCTGACGGCACGCTTGCCCGCGAGATCGCGGGCGAGGGCGGCATGAGCTCGGTCCTGTGGTCGGGCAAGCGCCGTACCGGACAGCCGGTTCGCGTCATCATCGACGCCCGGTTCGTCGACGACGAAACGGCAGTCGAATATGGCTACCGGGTCGAAATCGGGCTGCCTCCGCCGGTTTCGGCCGGCTTTGCGTTCGAACCGCATGTCAAGGAAGAGACGCTGAGCGTCGAGGCCGGACGGCGGCCCGTCGAAATGATGACGCGCAAGGGCCAGGCGGTGTTCGCCCGCGATGGCGACGGCAGGCGCGTCGAATACCCCGATCGTATCCTGAATTCGGAAACGGCGCTGTCGCTTCTCGGCGGCGCTGGCCGCTATCCGGAAGTCGGCGATCTGCGTGCAGCGGTGGCCGGCTGGCGCTTTTATCATGGCTTCCGAACCGACGCCGATTCGTTGGTGCGGCGGCCGGCGCTGGCGACCACCGCGCCGATGCTGGACGAGGATGGCGCCAACCTGGCCGCCGTGTTCGCCACGCTACGCCACATCCGCGGCGACACCGTCGATCTTGACCGCATGATCGGCGATGCACTCGGCGGGGCCGTGCTCGATGTGCCTGTGCCCGCGGAAACAGCGACCTTTGGTCTGGCGCTGCCCGAGTTCCCGCAACGGGTATTTCGTCCCCAGGAATTGTCGGACGGACAGATCCGCTTCCTGGCGCTGGCCGGCGCGCTGATGTCTTATCGCTTGCCCAGGCTGGTCGCGCTCAATGAGCCGGAAGCGAGCCTGCATGTGCGCATGCTGCCGGCGCTCGCCGACATGATCGCCGCGGCGGCCGAACGGACGCAGGTCTGGGTGGTCACGCATTCGCGCGAACTGGCCGAGCTGGTGCGAGAGCGCACCGGCGCAAGAGCGCTGACGCTGCTGCGCATCGATGGTGCCACGACGATCGAAGGCATGCGCGCGACCGGCGTGATGCCGGAGGATGACTAGGCGCGCGCCGGCCGCTGCCTGGTGAGCGACCAGCCGAGTGTCATTCCCGCGGCGGCAACCAGGATGGCCGCCGCCCCGATCATCTGCAGCGGCTGCAGGCGATGGCCGAAGACCACGAAGTCGGCCAGGATCGCGACCACCGGGTAGATGAAGGACAGCGCGCCGACGAGATTGGTCGGCAGCTTCTGGATCGCGCCATAGAGCAGTATGTACATCAGACCGGTGTGGACGACGCCGATGGCGACGAGCAGCGCCCAGGTCGCGGCGTCGGCCGGCAGTGCCGTGAAGTCGGCGAAGGGCGCAAGCATGATGACGCCGACCGCGACCTGCACGAGCGCGATCAGGTGCGGCGGAACGCCCTTGAGCCTTTTCGCGACGATCGCCGCGATGGCGTAGAAGAAGGCGGCTCCGAGCGCCATGAGGATGCCGGTGAAATAGTCGGTGCCTGTCCCGGATTTGGCCTGCACGATCATCAGCATGCCGGCAAAGGCAACTGCCAGCCAGCCGAGCTTGGTCGGCGTCAGCCGCTCGCCGAAAAACATCGCCCCCAGCGCCACCAGCATGAAGGGCTGGGTGTTGTAGACGGCGGTGGCGATCGAGATCGAGGCGCGCGGAAAGGCGGCAAACAGCAGCAGCCAGTTGGCGACGATGGCGATGCCGCCCAAAGCGGCCCAGGCAGTCTGTCGACGCCCGATGGCCTCGGCGCGGAGCAGGCCGAGCGCGGTGCAGATGGCCAAAAGCGTCAGCGCGCCAAAGGCGCAGCGCCAGAACACGACCGACAGGACAGGCTGGCCGGAGAGGACGACGAACACGCCGATGGTTCCCGATATCGCCATGGCAGTGGTCATCTCGATGGTGCCGCGCGTTTTTTCCGTCATGGTCCTGTCCTCGATGTTCGATCGCATTCTTGCGCAGGCGGAATGGGTATTTCCATGCGTTGGTGAAGGAGATTGTCGGATTGAACCTAACAAAGTAAGGTGCATCCTCAGGAGAGGCTCAGGAGTGGAAATGCTCGACGATCTGGACAGGCGCATCGTCGAAATCCTGGTCGAGGACGCCAGGATTTCACTGAAGGATTTGGCACAGCGGGTCGGCCTGTCGTCGCCGAGCGCTTCGGAGAGACTGAAGCGGCTGGAGGAGCGCGGGGTCATCCGTGGCTTCACCATCGAGGTGGATCCGGCAGCGCTTGGCTACACGCTCCAGGCCATCGTCCGCATCCGGCCGCTGCCGGGCAAGCTGCATGTCGTGCAGGACCTGATCCAGCAGATCCCGCAATTCTCCGAATGCGACAAGGTTACGGGCGACGATTGCTTCGTCGGACGGCTGCACATCCGTTCGATCGGCGAACTCGATACGATCCTCGACCGCATCGCCGACAAGGCGGAAACCAGCAGCTCGATCGTCAAGGCGCAACCGGTGAAGCGGCGGCTGCCGCCGCTGCTCTGAGACGTGGATACAAAAAAGCCGGCGCTGGTGACGCCGGCCTTGATGGTCTTGCGGTGAAAGATCAGCCGATCTTCTGGCCGGTCTTGGCCCAGTCGGCCAGGAACATCTCGAGGCCCTTGTCGGTCAGCGGGTGCTTGACCAGCGCCTTCAGCGTTGCCGGCGGGATGGTGGCGACGTCGGCGCCGATCAGGGCGGCGCGCTTGACGTGTTCGGTCGAGCGGATCGAGGCCGCGAGGATCTCGGTGTCGAAGCCGTAGTTGTCATAGATATGCCGGATCTCGGCGATCAGTTCCATGCCGTCGACGGCCATGTCGTCGAGCCGGCCGATGAAGGGCGAGATGAAGGTGGCGCCGGCCTTGGCGGCGAGCAGGGCCTGATTGGCGGAGAAGCACAGCGTGACATTGACCATGCGGCCTTCCGAGGTCAGCGCGCGGCAGGCCTTGAGGCCGTCGAGCGTCAGCGGCACCTTGATGCAGATGTTGTCGGCGATCTTCGACAGAACCGCAGCTTCCTTCATCATCTCGGCATATTCGGTGGCTGCCACTTCGGCGGAGACCGGGCCTTCGACGATGTCGCAGATTTCCTTGGTCACTTCGGCGATGTTGCGGCCGGACTTGAGGATCAGCGACGGGTTGGTGGTGACGCCGTCAAGAAGGCCGAGCTCGTTGAGCTCGCGGATTTCCTGGACGTCGGCGGTGTCGACGAAAAACTTCATGGGAGTCTCCTTGGTCGTGGCGTTGTGCCGCCGGGGCACTGAACTGGTCGGCCTTTGCTCTAAACCAAGTTCGGGGCAAGGTCACGCGTCATGACCGCCGATTCGCCAAGAACCAGGGCTGCCCCCGTGCTGGTGCCGATGCCGGCCGAGCGCGCCTACTCCTATGCCGTCCCCGATGGCATGCAGGTGGTGCCCGGTTCGATCGTGCGCGTGCCGCTCGGCCCGCGCGAAGTGGCCGGCATCGTCTGGGACGGGCCGGTGGAAACAGTCGACCCGAAAAAGCTCAGGCCGATCGCCCATGTCTTCGATTGTCCGCCGGTCACCGACCAGATGCGGCGGCTGGTCGACTGGGTGGCGCAATACACGCTCTCGCCGCCCGGCATGGTGGCGCGGATGATCCTGCGCGCACCGGAAGCGTTCGACCCCGAACCCTGGACGGAAGGCATCAAGCGCGGCGACGGCGAACCGGACCGGATGACGGCGGCGCGCAGCCGGGTGCTCGAGATGGCCAATGACGGCATGGCCTGGACGCGCTCGGGCCTTGCCCATGCCGTCGGCGTTTCCTCGACCGTCATCGACGGGCTCAGGGCGCAGGGCGTGTTCGACACGGTGATGATCCCGCCGCGCCCGGTGGTGGCCGAGCCAGATGCGTCCTACGCCACCGCCGAGCTGACGACCGACCAGGAAGCCGTCGCGGCAGGCCTGCGCGCTCAGGTGGCGGCCGACAAGTTCGGCGTCACGCTGATCGACGGCGTCACCGGCTCGGGCAAGACGGAAGTCTATTTCGAGGCGGTCGCCGCTGCGCTCGACAAGGGCAGGCAGGTGCTGATCCTGCTGCCCGAGATCGCTTTGACCCAGGCCTTCCTCGAGCGCTTTCAGAATCGCTTCGGCTCCAAGCCGGCCGAATGGCATTCCGACCTGCCGCCGCGCATGCGCGAGCGCGTCTGGCGCCAAGTGGCGGAGGGGGGCGTCCGCGTGGTCGCCGGCGCCCGTTCGGCGCTGTTTCTGCCGTTCAACAACCTTGGCCTGATCGTCGTCGACGAGGAGCACGACCCTGCCTACAAGCAGGAGGACCGCGTCTACTACAACGCCCGCGACATGGCGGTGGTGCGCGGCCATATCGGCGCCTTCCCGGTGGTGCTGGCCTCGGCGACGCCGTCGGTTGAAAGCCGCGTCAATGCCGAGCAGGGCAAGTATGCGCGCGCCGTGCTGTCGGCGCGATTTGCCGAAGCCGCGCTGCCCAAGCTCGCGACTATCGACATGCGGCGCTCGCCACCGGCGCGCGGCGGCTTCCTGTCGCCGGTGCTGCTCGGCAAGATGCGCGAGACGCTGGAGCGCAAGGAACAGTCGCTGCTGTTTCTCAACCGGCGCGGCTACGCGCCGCTGACGCTGTGCCGGGTCTGCGGCCATCGCTTCGGCTGCCCGGTGTGCTCGGCCTGGCTGGTCGAGCACCGCTTTCGCGGCCAGCTCGTCTGCCACCATTGCGGCCACAACGAAAAGCGCCCCGAGGCATGCCCGGAATGCGGCACCTTCGATCATCTGGTCGCCTGCGGCCCCGGTGTCGAGCGCATCGCCGAGGAGGTGGTCCATCATTTTCCCGAAGCGCGGACCATCGTCCTGTCGTCGGACATGCTCGGCGGGGTGAAGCGCCTGAGGCTGGAGCTGGAGGCCATCGCCAATGGCGAGGCCGATATCGTCATCGGCACCCAGCTTGTCGCCAAGGGGCACAACTTTCCCAACATGACGCTGGTCGGCGTGGTCGATGCCGATCTCGGCCTCGCCAATGGCGATCCGCGCGCTGCCGAACGAACCTACCAGCTGCTGTCGCAGGTGACAGGCCGTGCCGGCCGCACCGGCAAGAAGAGCCTTGGCCTGCTGCAGACCTTCCAGCCCGACCACCCGGTCATGCGGGCGATCGTCTCCGGCGATTCGGAGGCGTTCTACGAGCGCGAGATCGCCGAACGTGAGCGCTCGGCGCTGCCGCCCTTCGGCCGGCTGGCCGGCATCATCGTCAGCGCGGCGACGCGGCCCGAGGCGGAGAGCCATGCACGGGGGCTGCGGCGTGCGGCACATGTCGCCCAGGACGTTCATGTGCTCGGCCCGGCCGAGGCGCCGCTGGCGCTGGTCGGCGGCCGCCATCGTTTCCGCCTGCTGGTACAGGCCGACCGCAAGGCCGACATCCAGGGCTACATCAAGGCGATGCTCGCCGCCGGGCCGAAGGTGCGCGGCTCGGTGCGCGTGCAGGTTGACATCGACCCGCAGAGTTTCCTGTAGTTCAGCCCGCAGGCCGTGCGACGATGCCCACAAGTGGCGGGCTCGGAGCCGGGCCGGTCATCACCTCTTCGACGACGTAGCCGGCGGCCTTCAGCCTGACCTCGACCGCGCGCCTGATGGTTTCGACCTGGCCGGCGGTGGGCGGTTCGAAAAACAGGAACAGTCTGCCGCCGGGGGCAAGCAGCGGCTTGAGCACGGCGAGCTCGCGCATGGCCTCGAGCCAGAACAGGTTGACGTTGATGGCAAAGACCTTGTCGAAGGCGCTGCCCGCACGCTTCCAATCGGCGAAAGCGCCCTGCACAAGGGCAGCCTTGCCGGCGGCGATTGCCGCGCGGTTTCTCTCCTCGGCGGCGCTGATGGCGCTGTCCGACCGATCCAGCCCGGTGATGTGACCGTCTATCAGCAGCGGCGTGATCCCGGCCACGGCGACTCCTCGCCCGCAACCGATTTCCAGAAGCCGGTCGCCTGGCCGAACGGCGAGGTGGTCGATTGCCCAGACTATGCGCTCCGGTATGGCCATGGTCCGCTCCAGTGCTCCGCGGCACAGCATACCTGCTCCAGCCGTTCCCGCCAGTTGCGCTCTGGCGCTTGGCACACCGTCCGCTATGATCGCCACGGATTCACGGCCTAGCCGGAGGGGGAAATATGGAATTCGCATTTCCGTGGCCGACCAGCCAGGGCGAATGGCTGGCGTGGAGCTCCGCGGCCGTCACGTTGTTGTTCGGCGCGCTCCTTTTCTTTGCCCCGAGGATCGCATTCCGCCTGCTCAGGCTGCAGGCGCGCGCCGACAATCCCGAGGCGATCGCCCAAGGCAGGGCGACGATGGCCGGCTTCTTCCTCGGCCTCGGCCTGTGCGCGCTTCTGCTCGACCAGCCCTGGCTCTACATGGCGCTCGGGGTGTCCTGGCTGTTCACAGCCTTTGGCCGCGTCGTCGCCATGATGTCCGACGGCGCCAACACCCCATACAACTGGGTAGCCATCGTTATCGAACTGACGTTGGCGGCCCTACCCCTTGGGTTTGTTTTCGGCTTCTGGCCGTGAATCGGTCCCCGGCAGGGCCTCCGACCGGCGGGATGCGACAATAGTGCCAATACAGCTGTTAGAGGACGTGTTGCGGTCCTCAAAAGCCTGTGCTAGACGGCAATCGACTTTCGGCCGGGGGGATGCGGCTGCCGCGAGCTCCGGGGTCAAAAAACGCAGTAAGGTCAAAGATTTAGCTGGGTCAACACTCGCTCCAAGAATCTTGCGGCCTGTCAGATAAGAGAAAAGACGGTCCGTGACCCAATCTTCCTCGCCAATCTCCGGTGTTGCTGAGCGCTATGCGGGTTCGTTGTTCGAACTCGCGCTCGAAGCAGGTACCGTTGCAAAGGTAGAAGCCGACCTCGGTCGTTTCGCCGCGCTCCTCGATGGCAGCGCTGATCTCGATCGCCTGATCAAGAGCCCGGTCTTTTCGGGCGACGAGCAGGAAAAAGCCATTGCGGCGATCGCCGACAAGGCGAAAATTACCGGTCTTGCCGGCAATTTCCTTCGTCTGGTCGCGCAGAATCGTCGCTTGTTCGCCCTGCCGGGCATGATCGCGGCGTTCCGCCAGATCTCGGCCGCGCATCGCGGCGAAGTTGCCGCTGACGTGACGTCGGCGCACGAGCTGACGGCGGCGCAGCAGACCGAGCTCAAGACGGCGCTGAAGAGCGTCGCCGGCAAGGATGTGGCGATCACCGTCACCGTCGATCCTTCGCTGCTTGGCGGCCTGATCGTCAAGATGGGCTCGCGCCAGATCGATACGTCGCTCAAAACCAAACTCAATTCGCTCAAGCTTGCACTGAAAGAGGTCGGCTGATGGACATCCGCGCCGCGGAAATTTCCGCAATTCTGAAAGACCAGATCAAGAATTTCGGCAAGGAAGCCGAAGTCTCCGAAGTTGGTCAGGTTCTGTCGGTGGGCGATGGTATCGCTCGCGTTTATGGTCTCGACAACGTCCAGGCGGGCGAAATGGTCGAGTTCCCTGGCGGCATCCGCGGCATGGCGCTGAATCTTGAAAGCGACAACGTCGGCGTCGTCATCTTCGGCGCGGACCGTGACATCAAGGAGGGCGACACCGTCAAGCGCACCGGCGCGATCGTCGACGTCCCTGTTGGTCCGGAGCTGCTCGGCCGCGTCGTCGACGCGCTCGGCAACCCGATCGACGGCAAGGGTCCGATCAAGGCCAAGGAACGTCGTCGCGTCGACGTCAAGGCGCCCGGCATCATCCCCCGCAAGTCGGTGCACGAGCCGATGTCGACCGGCCTCAAGGCCATCGACGCCCTGATCCCGGTTGGCCGCGGCCAGCGCGAGCTGGTCATCGGCGACCGCCAGACCGGCAAGACCGCCATCATCCTCGACACCATCCTGAACCAGAAAGCGATCCACGTCGCTGGTCCGGAGAAGGAAAAGCTGTACTGCGTCTACGTCGCCGTCGGCCAGAAGCGCTCGACCGTCGCGCAGTTCGTCAAGGTGCTCGAAGAGCGCGGCGCGCTCGAATACTCGATCATCATCGCGGCAACCGCGTCCGATCCGGCCCCCATGCAGTTCCTGGCCCCGTTCGCCGGCTGCGCCATGGGCGAATATTTCCGCGACAACGGCAAGCATGCCCTGATCGCCTATGACGATCTGTCCAAGCAGGCCGTCGCCTACCGTCAGATGTCGCTGCTGCTGCGCCGCCCGCCGGGCCGCGAAGCCTACCCGGGCGACGTCTTCTACCTGCATTCGCGTCTGCTCGAGCGTTCGGCCAAGCTGAACGACGAAAACGGCGCCGGTTCGCTGACCGCCCTGCCGGTCATCGAAACGCAGGCCAACGACGTCTCGGCCTACATCCCGACCAACGTGATCTCGATCACCGACGGTCAGATCTTCCTTGAGACCAACCTGTTCTTCCAGGGCATCCGTCCTGCCGTGAACGTCGGTCTGTCGGTGTCGCGCGTCGGCTCGTCGGCTCAGATCAAGGCGATGAAGCAGGTTGCAGGCTCGATCAAGGGCGAGCTCGCGCAGTACCGCGAAATGGCTGCCTTCGCGCAGTTCGGTTCCGACCTCGACGCCGCGACGCAGCGTCTGCTCAACCGCGGCGCGCGCCTGACCGAGCTGCTCAAGCAGCCGCAGTTCTCGCCGCTGAAGACCGAAGAGCAGGTCACGGTGATCTTCGCCGGCGTCAACGGCTACCTCGACAAGCTGGCCCTCAATCAGGTCGGCAAGTTCGAGCAGGGGCTGCTGGCCTACATGCGCTCCGAAGGCAAGGACGTCCTCGACGGCATCCGTACGGAGAAGGCGCTCAGCGACGACCTCCGCGGCAAGCTCAAGGGTCACATCGACGCGTTCGCGAAAAACTTCGCCTGACACTGACGGATAAGGCATGGCCTCGCTAAAAGACCTCCGCAACCGCATCGCCTCGGTCAAGGCGACGCAGAAAATCACCAAGGCGATGCAGATGGTCGCCGCGGCGAAGCTGCGTCGCGCCCAGGAAGCTGCGGAAGCCGCGCGTCCCTACTCGCAGCGCATGGGTGCGGTTCTCGCGAACATCGCCCAGGCGGTGAGCGACGGCGGCGATGCTCCGGCGCTGATGACCGGCACCGGCAAGGACGACGTGCACCTGCTCGTCGTCTGCACGGCCGAGCGCGGTCTTTGCGGCGGCTTCAACAGCCAGATCTCGCGCATGGCGCGCGATCACGTCCGCAAGCTGCAGGGGCAGGGCAAGACGGTGAAGATTCTCACCGTCGGCAAGAAGGGCTACGACATCCTGCGTCGTGACTTCGCGTCGCTGATCATCGATCGCGTCGAGCTGCGCGACGCCAAGCAGGTTGGCTTCGTCCATGCCGACATGATCGCCAAGAAGGTGATCACGCTCTTCAACGAGGGCGGCTTCGACGTCTGCACGCTGTTCTACTCCGAGTTCAAGTCGGTGATCAGCCAGGTTCCGACCGCGCTGCAGCTGATTCCGGCGGCGGCGCCTTCGGCTGTCGGCGACGCCTCGGCTGCGGGCGGCGCGATCTACGAATATGAGCCTGAGCCAAGCGAAATCCTCGGCGACCTCATTCCGCGCAACATTTCGGTGCAGGTCTTCCGTGCGCTGCTCGAGAACGCTGCCGGTGAAATGGGCGCCAAGATGAGCGCGATGGACAACGCCACGCGCAACGCCGGTGACATGATCAACAAGCTGACGATCACGTACAACCGCCAGCGTCAGGCCCAGATCACCAAGGAACTGATCGAGATTATTTCGGGCGCCGAAGCGCTCTAGCCACGTGATGCCGTGCCGCAAGGCGGGCTCGCGTGTAACAACGAACGGACACAGAGGTTAGAACGATGGCTAAAGCAGCTACTCCGAAAGCCGCGGCGGAAAAGGCCCCGGCAGCAAAGAAGGCAGCGCCTGCAAAGGCAGCCGCAACGGGCTCGGCCGGCCGCGTCAGCCAGGTCATCGGCGCCGTTGTCGACGTTCACTTCGACGGTGAACTGCCGCCGATCCTGAACGCGCTCGAGACGATGAACGGCGACAATCGCCTGATCCTCGAAGTGGCGCAGCATCTCGGTGAAAACACCGTGCGCTGCATCGCCATGGACATTTCGGAAGGCCTGGTTCGCGGCCAGCCGGTGCGCGACACCGGTTCGCCGATCATGGTTCCGGTCGGCGACGAGACGCTGGGCCGCATCATGAACGTCATCGGCGAGCCGGTCGACGAAGCCGGCCCGGTCAAGACCAAGGCCAAGCGCGCCATCCACCAGGAAGCGCCTGCCTATGTCGACCAGTCGACGGAAGCACAGATCCTCGTCACCGGCATCAAGGTCGTCGACCTTCTGGCTCCCTACGCCCGCGGCGGCAAGATCGGCCTGTTCGGCGGCGCCGGTGTCGGCAAGACCGTTCTGATCCAGGAACTGATCAACAACGTCGCCAAGGCGCACGGCGGTTACTCGGTGTTCGCCGGCGTCGGCGAGCGCACCCGCGAAGGCAACGATCTCTATCACGAAATGATCGAGTCGGGCGTCAACAAGGACCCGCATGAGAACAACGGCTCGACCGAAGGTTCGAAGTGCGCCCTGGTGTTCGGCCAGATGAACGAGCCGCCCGGCGCGCGCGCCCGCGTCGCCCTGTCGGGCCTGACCATCGCCGAGCATTTCCGCGACCAGGGCCAGGACGTGCTGTTCTTCGTCGACAACATTTTCCGCTTCACCCAGGCGGGTTCGGAAGTGTCGGCTCTACTCGGCCGTATTCCGTCGGCAGTGGGCTACCAGCCGACCCTGTCGACCGACATGGGCCAGATGCAGGAACGCATCACCACCACCAACAAGGGTTCGATCACCTCGGTGCAGGCGATTTACGTCCCCGCCGACGACTTGACCGATCCGGCGCCGGCAACCTCGTTCGCGCACCTTGACGCGACGACCGTTCTCAACCGCGCGATTTCGGAAAAGGGCATCTACCCGGCGGTGGATCCGCTCGACTCGACCTCGCGCATGCTCGATCCGCTGATCGTCGGCGAAGAGCACTACTCGGTTGCCCGCCGCGTCCAGGAAATCCTCCAGCGCTACAAGTCGCTGCAGGACATCATCGCCATCCTGGGCATGGACGAGCTGTCGGAAGAGGACAAGGTCACGGTTGCCCGCGCCCGCAAGATCGAGCGCTTCCTGTCGCAGCCGTTCTTCGTGGCCGAAGTGTTCACCGGTGCTCCTGGCCAGCTGGTTCCGCTCGAAGACACCATCAAGAGCTTCAAGGGCCTGGTCGACGGCGAATACGATCACCTGCCGGAAGCTGCCTTCTACATGGTCGGCGGCATCGACATGGCGATCGAAAAGGCCCAGCGCATGGCTGCGGAAGCGGCATAAGAAAACGACGCCTCAGCGCGGGCTTTCGGGTCCGCGCTGTCGCCCGATCACTGCCCGATGCGGGCAGGTCTGCTCGGAAACCGTCCAAGCATTTGTGAGACACCATGGCTGAAGCTTTCAAATTCGAACTGGTCTCGCCCGAGCGTCTGCTCGTCTCGGAGCAGGTCGAGTCCGTCGTCATTCCCGCTACGGAAGGCGAGATGACTGTCATGGCGAACCACGCACCGGTCATGACCACCATCAAGCCGGGCGTCGTGACGGTGAAGACCGCTTCCGGCAAGGAAGAGCGTTACGTCGTGTTCGGCGGCTTCGCCGATATCGTTCCGGCCGGCTGCACGCTGCTGGCGGAATCCGCGACGCCGGTGAAGGATATCGACCGCGCCGAGCTGCTGCGCCGCATCCAGTCGGCCCGCGAGGATGTAGCCGACGCCAAGGACGACGCCGTGCGTTCGAAGGCTGAAGCCTATCTGAACCACCTGTCGACACTGGAAGCAGCCGTCTAGGACTGCAATATCCGGCGACGCCGGAACCATCGATATTGTGAAGCCGCCGGTCAATGGCGGCTTTTTTGTTTTTCGGCGTGACGATTCTCCGGAGCATTTCCGCCCTTCTTCGGACGCCCGGTCTGCCTGTTTGACGCAGTTCCGCACAGAGAAACTCGTCACACTTCTTGTGGACTTGCTCCAGATCATCCGGACCAAGCGGCCAGGGCGTTGGTCAAGGACCGCAACTTCGTGGGCCGCGCGTGCGCCTGTGTCGGCGTACCGCTGAAACGCGGTGCCGGCGCGGGCTGGTCCAGGCCATCGAGCCTGACGAAACCCTTGCGCTCGACGAGGTGAGGATGGTGCTGCGCCTCTTCGAGGTCGAGCACTGGCGAGACGCAGGCGTCGGTGTTTTCGAGCAGTGCCAGCCATTCGGCGCTGGGACGGGTGCGGATCAGGGCGGCAGTCCGTTCGCGCAGCGTGGGCCAGTTGGCTGGATCCACACGCAATCGCGCCGTTTCCTCGTCGAGGCCGATCGCCTGCCGGAACACGTCGTAGAACTGGCCTTCCATGGCGCCGATGGCGATGTGCCTGCCGTCGGCGCATTGGTACGTGCCGTAGAACGGTGCGCCACCATCGAGCAGGTTCGCCTGGCGGGAGCGGTTCCACTGGCCCGCTGCGGCGAACTCATGGGCCATCGCCATCAACTGCAACGTGCCATCGCAGATGGCGGCGTCGACAACCTGGCCGCGACCGGTGCGTTGGGTCGACAGCAGCGCAGCCAGCATGCCGCTGACCAAAAACATCGCACCCGCCACCGAAGTCGCCGACGAGATTGAGCGGTGGAACCGGATACCCGGTTGGACCGATGGCAGCGAGTGCGCCAGTGACGGCGATGTAGTTGATGTCGTGGCCGGCGCGTTGGGCGAGCGGGCCGGTCTGCCCCCAGCCTGTCATGCGGCCATAGACGAGGCGTGGATTGCGCGCGAGCATTTCCTCCGGTCCAAGCCCGAGCCGTTCCATGACGCCGGGGCGGAACCCTTCTATGAGCGCGTCGGCACGTTCGACGAGCGCCGCCACCAGTGCCACGTCGCCGGCGTTCTTGAGATCGGCCTCGACGGACGGCCGTCCGCGTCCGGTGATGGGATCGGGCAGCAGCGGTGCGGCGCCGGGGCGGGCGATGCGGACGACGTCGGCCCCCATGTCGGCGAATTGCATGGCCGCAAACGGCGCCGGGCCGAGACCGACAAACTCGACGATACGGATCCCTTTCAAGGGACCCCTGGCAGCTTCAGGCATAAGCATCTCCTCGCGGGCGAAGGTTAGTACACGCAGGCCCCGGATGGGAACGCCCCCCGTGTCGATCGCCATCCGGCTCGCATTTGACATGCAGGTAAATACCTGCATAATAGCTTAGACGAGAGCGAGAAAGATGGACGCTGACAAGGTTTTCAAGGCACTGGGCGACCCGACCCGCAGAAGACTGCTCGACCTTCTCTGTGAACGGAACGGGCAGACGCTCGGCCAGCTTTGCGAGCATCTGGACATGGCGCGGCAGTCGGCCACCCAGCATCTCGAAATCCTGGAGGCGGCCAATCTGGTCAGCACGGTCAAGCGGGGCCGCGAGAAGCTTCATTTCATCAATCCCGTGCCGCTGCACGAGGTCTACGAACGGTGGGTCAGGAAGTTCGAACAGCAGCGGCTCAGCCTGCTGCACGATCTGAAGAAAGAGCTCGAAGGAGAGTGACTATGTCTAAGGACAAGACCAGTTTCGTTTATGTCACCTACATTCGTTCGACGCCTGAAAAGGTGTTCGAAGCTATCGTCCAGCCGGAGTTGGCCCGTCGCTACTGGGGGCACGAAAATGTCTCCGACTGGAACCGGGGCTCGAAGTGGCAGCATATCCGGGCCAATGACGAGCGGACGGTGGAGCTGGTCGGTGAGGTCGTCGAAACCATGCCGCCGAGCCGGTTGGTGATCACCTGGGCAGCGGCGTCGCAAGCGGCGGACCCGGATAGCCATAGCCGGGTGACCTTCGACATCGTCGAATACGACAACATGGTGCGGCTGACAGTCACCCACGACGAGCTGGAAGCCGGCAGCGGCATGGCCAAGGGCATCAGCCAGGGCTGGCCGATCGTGTTGTCCAGCCTGAAATCCTTCCTGGAGACGGGCCAGGGCGTCGACTTGTTCGCCAATCCGAAGTCGGCTTGAACCCGGCGAGGCCGGTTGGGAGAACTGCCATGAGCAAAGTCTATTCGGGCGGATGCGCGTGCGGGGCGATCCGCTATGAGACCACCAGCGCGCCTTTCGTCGAGATTCACTGCCAGTGCCGGGATTGCCAGAAGCGAAGCGGTACCGGGCATTCGTCCTATCTGACTTATGCCAGACGCGCCGACATGGCGATCACCGGCGAAGCGAAAACCTGGCGGGTGGCGGGCGACAGCGGAAACCAGAAGGTCCACGCCTTCTGTCCGAACTGTGGCACGCCGGTGTACGTCACATTCGTTGCGATGCCGGAGCTGATCGCTGTCCATGCCGGAAGCCTGGATGAGCCGGGTCAGTTCAATCCGCAAATGGTCTCATACGCCATCCGGGGGCATGCATGGGACATGATGGATCCGTCGCTGCAGACATTCGATCGCATGCCGGGCTGAGCGTTCAGCGCTGCCGCCGGGGTGAGCAGCGATCGGCGACGACCTGCATGCCTAAGGCCGCCGCAGGTCGGTTCGACGCATTGGCGGCTTTCCACTCGGCATAGAGGTGACTGCCGCTTTCGGGCCGCAGCGGCACGTATTCGATCTTCATCAGTTGCTCGTCGAACGGTTTGGCGAGGTCCGCATAAATCGCCGCAGTCGACAGGCCGTAGGGTTCGCCGTCGTCGTTCGAATAGGCGTAGACGACGCGTTCGACGCCACTCAACCGCATCGCGGCCATGCACATCGGGCAGGGGTTGCCGCTGGCATAGACGGCGCAGCCCTGCAGGTTGGGCGAGCCGAGCGCCTGGCTGGCGGCGCGTATGGCCGTCATCTCGGCATGGGCGGTCGGATCGTTCGTGGCCAGGATCTCGTTGACGCCGTTTGCGATGACATCGCCATCCTTGACGACAACCGCGCCGAACGGTCGGCCGCCTCTGGCGATGTTCGCCCGGGCGAGATCAATCGCCTCGCTGAGAAAGCGTGCGGTGTTCTTCATGGCTTGCTCCCTTCAGTGAGCGCCGGCCGCCACCAGGATTCGCTCCATTTCGTCAAAGCCTCGCTGCCGGGCATGCGCGAGCGGCGTGACACCGTCGCCATCGGCTAGGTTCACGTTGGCTCCGGCCTCGACTAGCAACCTTACGATCGCGACATGGCGTGGACCGCCGTCGCCAAGGATGATGGCTTCGAGCAGTGCCGTCCAGTTCAGGTTGTTGACGTGGTCGATGTCGACCCCGGCCTTGATCAGCGTTGCAACGGTTTCGACGTGCCCGCGTTCCGCAGCCGGGATCAATGCGGTGCCACCATAGCGGTTGGTGCTCTTGAGATCGGCGCCATGCGACAGCGTCATGCGCAGGATTTCCAGATGCCCGCGGGCGCCGGCATAGAGGTAGGGACTGTCCGAGATCGCATCCTTGGCGTTGACGTCGGCGCCTGCCTCGATCAGTGCCCTGGCGGCGTCGATGTTGTTGGCGTGGGTGGCAACCAGCAATGCCGTGCGGCCCTGTTCGTCGCGGGCGTCTATCTCGACGCCCCTTGAAACAAGCTGGCGGATGGCGGCAGGATCATTGTTCGTCGCCAGCGTGTGCAGTTCTCCGGGCATTTTGTCTCCTGCCAACGACGGTGAGATCCAGGACAGCAACATCAATACGACAAAAGAGGTCAGTCTGCGCATGAGGCCCTCATTTTCCAAGTCTGGAGTTCGGTAGGCAATCGTCCGGCTTTGTCCGCTCCACGTGTCCTATTGAAATGTATGTGCAGCAACATTGAGACAATCGTGGTGTCTTGATGTCCTTCAGCCGCGACAATCCTGCGCGCCGCAGCACCCGCTGACGGTGGATGACGAAACGCCGACTTTCTTGGCGAGGTGCTTGCCGGTGAACCGCTGCCGGCAGCGCGGCAATACACTCGGACACCGCCTGGCTGGTGTAGCAAAACTCGATGGTGCCGCTCCAACCATCTGACGCCATACTGCGGCAACCCATTGAGATCGGCCGCCGAGAGAAGCATGAACCCGGCGTGTGCGTAGAGATCAAACAGCAGCCTTGACCAGCGCGATTTCAGGACGGCAGGTCACATGTTCCCTATTCGACTTACGGGGGGAGGCCTTAGTTGACACAGATCACAATACGTGATCACATATTGTTGTCACAAAGTGGGGGAGTGAATGCGAAGAGTTGTCGTCGCTAGTGTGGAGCTTTTGTCGGAACGTTCGGATCGCAGCCAAGCAGGTCGGTTCGACTAGTCATGAGCAAGGCGCCCGGTATTTCGATCAAGAATCTCTCGGTTTCATTCAGGACAAAGACCAGCACAGTCACGGCTCTCGATGATGTTTCATTCGACATTGCTCCGGGATCGTTCCTGAGCATCGTCGGACCTTCGGGCTGTGGCAAGACCACGCTGCTCAAGATTCTCTCAGGTGTCCTTCAGTCCACGAGTGGCACGGTGCTGTTTGATGGCGAGCCGCTCAGCCGGCTCAAGACCCAGGGCCAGGTCGGCTACGTCTTTCAGCGACCGCTGTTGCTTCCATGGCGAACCACTCTCGACAATGTCATGCTGACGATGGAAGTGGCCCGCCGCGGCATGAGCCGCGCCGAGCGTGAGGCCGAGGCACGGCGCTGGCTCAAGATCGCCGGCCTTCAAGGCTTCGAGGAGCGTTTTCCGCACGAATTGTCAGGTGGCATGCAGCAGCGAGTCTCGATCTGCCGCGCCCTGGCTTTCCAGCCGCGGATCCTCCTGATGGATGAACCTTTTGCCGCTCTCGATGAGATTACCCGGGAGACGTTGCAGGAAGAGTTGTTGCTGCTGTGGGCGCAGACCGAAACCACTGTGGTTTTCATCACGCATTCGATTCCCGAAGCCGTGCTGTTGTCGGAACAGATCGTGGTCATGTCGGCCCGTCCCGGTCGGGTTCTTGAACGCATTCCGGTGCCGTTCGAGCGGCCGCGTACCGAAGAGACCCGCGAGCGACCCGAATTCCTGGCGCTCGCCAGCCATATCCGCGGTCTCCTGCGTCACCGCGATCCAGTAACCGCTTGATAGGGGACCACCCATGTACCGCCTCAGCGTCGCCGCCGGCCAAGCTATGGTCTTCATCGTGTTTTTCGCCGCTTGGGAGGTGCTCGTGCACCTCCTCCAGATCAAGCCGGTGATCTTGCCGCCCCCGAGCCGCATTGCTGTATCGGCATGGCAAAACCGTGAATTGTTACTCGTCAACACATGGCCGACATTCATCGCCATCACGCTCGGCTTCCTCTACGCAGTCGCAACGGGCTTCGTCATTGCGATTGGCATCGCCTATTCGAGGATCATCCGTGAACTGACCTATCCGTTCCTCGTCGCCGCGCAAATTTTGCCGAAGATCGCGTTTGCGCCGCTGTTCCTCATCTGGTTCGGCTTCGGTTTGACGCCGAAGATCGTAATTGCCGCGCTGATCGCCTTCTTTCCGGTCGTGATCAACACTGCCAAGGGCCTGACTTCAGTCGACAAGGAACTGCTGCAATATATGGATTCGCTCGGCGCCAGCGGCTGGGAGAAATTCACCAAGATCAGCCTGCCATGGGCGATGCCCTACTTTTTCGCCGCACTTAAGATTTCCATCACCCTGGCCATCGTCGGGGCTGTGGTCGGCGAGTTCGTCGCTGCAGGCGAAGGTCTCGGCTACATCATCAATTCCTCGAACATATCGCTCGATACCGAACTCATGTTCGCGGCCATCGTATGCATGAGTTTGCTCGGGATCCTGCTCTTCCTCGTCATCGTTGCCGCCGAGCGGATGGTCGTGGTCAACGCACAGGACGACGCTTCAGGGGCATCAGCGACCATGTGAGGAAGGGTGAGTGATGACTGCTTTTGGAATGGGTTACGCAAAAGGGAGATGAAGATGTCAAACAGTTTTGGGTCGTGGATTTATCGTACTGCGATCGCGGCGTTGGGCTTCGTGGCTATCGGCACCTCGGCCGATGCGGCGGATTCGGTCAAGCTGCGTCTCGACTGGGTGTTCGGATCGGAACATGCGCCTATTTTCCTGGCGATCGAGAAGGGATTCTTCAAGGAAGAGGGCATCGAGGTCGAACTCCTTCCGGGCGAGGGTTCGTCGGTTACCACGAAGCTGGTGGGCAACCGGGATGCCGACTTCGGCTACGCGTCGGCCGATCAGGTGCTGCTCGGCGCCGCGCGCGACCTGCCCGTTGTTGCGACGGCGGTGCTGCTCCAGCAGAACCCGACGGCCTTCATTTTCAAGACGTCGCAAAACATCAAGAATGTGGAGACAGATCTCTACGGCAAGACGCTCGGCATCCAGCTCAAAAGCAGCACCGGCCGCCAGTGGGAAGCGATCAAGAAGACGCTGAAACTCGATCCTGCCAAGCTGACCGAGGTGCCCGCGGATGGCGCGCTGGTGTCCCTTATCGCTGCGGATCGCATCGATGCCGGCGTCGGCTTCTATTTCAACGACGCCCTGAAGCTGAAGGCCACCGGCGAGGATGTCAGCTGGATCCTCCTCGAAGACCTCGGCATGAAGATGTATTCCACCGCGCTGCTGACCAATGCCGAACTGATCGCGGAGAAGCCCGATCTGGTGGCGCGCTTCACCAAGGCATTCGTGCGCGGCTGGGAATACGCGGTTGCGAACCCCGACGAGGCCTACGAAGCCTTCGTGAAGGCCAATCCCAGCACGGACAAGGTCTATGCCAAGCTGAAGCTGCCGGAGGTGCTGAAGCTCACTCAGTCGCCGGACGTCAGTGCAAACGGATTGGGCTCGTCAACGCTCGCAGGTTGGGACGAACTCCAGCAGCAACTCGTCGAGATGGGGCTTCTGAAGACCAGCATCGACGTGTCCAAGGCGTTCACAACTCAGTTCTTGAAGTAGTTGCCCTCCGGGTCACCAATGTGGGGTCAGACATGACTACAGCCGACATTTTCATCATTGGCACCGGCTACTACGCCGAGGTCATGATCGGCGACCTGGCTTCCACCGCAACAGGACGGCTTCGTGTCGCGATCGGAGGCCGCAACGAAGAGCGGCTTCAGTGGCTGGCCGAGGCTGGCCGTGCCCGGGCGGCCATCTTCGGGAGGCCCGTGACGTTCGAGGTCGTGAAAGTCGATTTCACCTCGTCTTCGGGTGTTGCCGAAAGTCTCGATGCGATACGTCCAAGGGTTGTCGTCCATTCCGCGTCACTGCAATCGCCGTGGAAAGTGGACCGTGAGGACTCACAATGGTCGCGCCTCGTCGCGGAGGGAGGATTCGGCCTGACCCTGGCCCTTCATTCCGTCCTTCCGAGGCGAACAGCCGCTGCAATCCGGCAGGTGGACAGCGGCATTTCCTTCGTCAACACCTGCTATCCGGACGGTGTGAACCAGGTCCTCCGTGCGGCCGGCTTGCCCATCACGACGGGTGTCGGCAACGTCGGTATTTTCTCTGCCGTGATTGCCGGAATGCTTGAGCCTGAGCAGCGCGCGTCGGTACGCGTTCTGGCGCATCACCAGCACCTCGTGCAGTGGCGAAAAAGCGGCAATGAACGCTCAGGCCCTCCGGTTCGCGCCTGGATCGGCGACGACGAAATAGCCGATGTAGACGAGCGGACACGTCATGTCGTGCTTCCCTATAGGGATCTCAATGTCATCTCCGGCGCATCCGCCGTGCCGGTGCTTCTGGCCTTGGCCGGATTTGGCGATATCCGGGCGCATGTGCCGGGCCCCGGCGGACTGCCGGGCGGATACCCGGTGCAGGTAGCTGAAGGCCAGGTATCGCTTGACCTTCCCGAGGGCCTGTCTCGTGACGAAGCAATTCTTTGGAACCGAGGGTTCGAGAACGCCGACGGCGTCAGCATTTCCGAAACGGGGCGCGTGACCTATTCCGAACCTGCTCGCAAGGCGCTCGCCGCCTACAGCCGGGTTCTCTCGGAAGGTTTTGATGTCGCCGAGGTCGAGAATGCCGCAACGGCCCTTGGCCAACTCCGCGACAAGCTCGGGGGCTGAAGCTCACGATGAGTGCGTTCGCGCTTCCTTCGACGCCGTCATTTCGTCTCGAAGGACGCCGCGCCCTGGTCACCGGTGCCGGGCGTGGCATCGGTCTTGCTGCTGCGACTTGCCTGGCGGAGGCTGGCGCCAGCGTCACCTTGTGTGCACGAACGGCATCGGAGGTGGAGGCAGCGGCAGAAGCCATCCGGACGGCGGGAGGGAACGCCGATGCGCTGGTGTTGGATGTCACCGATCTTGACGCTGTTCGTCAGGCATTGGACGGCAGCGAGCCATACGAGATCCTTGTCAGCAATGCCGGGACCAATCGTCCTGCTGCCTTCGCCGCTGTCAGTGCCGAGGACTTCGATGCCGTTTTCGGGATCAATGTCAGGGCCGCCTTCTTCCTGGCGCAGACGGTGACGAGGGCGCTCGTCTCCGCAGGTCGCAAGGGTTCCATCATCCATATTTCTTCGCAATTGGGGCACGTTGGTGCGCCAAATCGGTCGATCTATGTCGCATCGAAATTTGCGATCGAAGGCTTGACCAAGGCGCTTGCCACCGAACTCGGCCCAAAGGGCATTCGCTTCAATACGATTGCGCCAACTTTCACCGACACGCCCATGACACGCTCATACGGTCTCGGTTCGGACGCGCTGGCGGCCGTCACGGCAAAGATCAAGCTGGGCAGGATCGGTCAGGTGGAAGATCTCATGGGCGCAATACTGTTCCTAGCTTCAGACGCGTCGTCTCTGGTGACTGGCTCGTCGCTCGTGGTTGACGGCGGCTGGACCGCCGACTGAGCCAAGTCGCTCGAATCACAGGCAGCTGACGGGTGTCAGTCTCCAGCCTGATAGACATGGCGCTCGAAGCGCTCGAGCAACGTGTGCATCGTCTTGCGCGCGTCAGCGAAGGCCTGCGATCCGCCCCTGGCCGCCATGTCGACTTCATAGGCTTCGCGCGACGCAAAGTTGCATTCCCACCTGACATCAGGGCCGTTTCCTTCGAGCCGGATCAGAATGCGGCCTGGATCGAGCCCGAGTTCGCGCCTGAGTTCAGTCGCCTCGCGGCGCTGCTCCAGAACGGCCGCAGCCTGGCCCTCTCTTGCGAAGTAGTTGGTTGCTTCGACGATCATCGTTTTTTGCTCTCCTCATGCGGCTTGGGCAACTGCCACGCGCATCGTGAAAATTCAGTGCAGCGAGGTGCTTGACGCTCCAAAAATATGATCATAAAGTGTGATCACACTAGATGATCGCAAATGTAGCGCGACGCATCGCCGGTGACAAGGAAGAAGGTACAAAACGTTGCCCACGATCAAGTCCATCGAAACGCTGATTGTCCAACTGCCGACGCGGCGCGAGCACAAGTGGGCCGGCCTGACCGAGGTCATCGGCCGCTATGTCATGGTCAAGATGACCGACAGCGACGGCCGGGTCGGCTGGGGCGAGGCGCCGGCGCTCAAGGACTGGGGCGGTGAGTTCGGTCGCTATTTCGGTGAGTCCGCGCTGATCACCCGCGCCGTCATCGAGACCTACCTGGCCCCTGCCGTCATCGGCGTCGAGCTTGGCAATTTCGCCGAACTGCATGCTCGTATGGATGCCATCATCCGCGGCTATCCTTATTCCAAGGCTGCGGTCGAATTCGCCGCCTACGATCTCACCGGACGCTGGCTCAATGTGCCTGTTCATACGCTGCTCGGCGGCAAGGCGCGCGACAAGGTCGGCATCACCCATTCGATCGGCCTGATCTCGATCGACGAGGCCAAGATCGAAGCGGCCAAGCTCGCCGAAGAAGGCATCAAGACGATCAAGGTCAAGATCGGCGTCGACCCCGTGCGTGACGTCAAGATGGTCGCGGCCGTTCGCGAGGCTGCCGGCGAGGCGATGGAAATCTGCGTTGACGCCAACGAAGGCTACAAGACGCCCGGCGAGGCGGTGCAGACCGTGCGCCAGATGGAAAAATACCGTCTCAAATATGTCGAGCAGCCAGTGATGGGCATCGAGCGCATCACCGAGGTGGCGCGTCGCATCGATGCGCCCGTGATGGCCGATGAATCGGCCTGGAACCCCCATGACGCCATCCAGATCATCGCCGTCGGCAAGGTGCAGATCGTGTCGATCTACACCACCAAGGCTGGCGGTCTCTACAAGGCGATGGAGGTCGGTGCGGTGTGCCGTGCGGCCGGCATCATCTGCAACGTCAACGGCTCCATCGAGACGGGCATCGGCAATCTCGCCAATGTCCAGGTCGCTGCCGCTTCACCGGCGGTGACGCTGTCCTGCGTCATTCCGATCTCGACGCCAGCCGAGGCGCAGCACGGCCAGGTCGGCGGCATCTACTACAAGGACGACCTTTTGGTTGAACCGATGCGCTTCTCCGAAGGCGCCATCGCCGTTCCGACCGGGCCCGGCATGGGCATCGACGTCGACCTCGCAAAGATCGAAAAATACCGCGTCCGCGATTGAACCCGACGCGAGCCATCCAGGGGAGAACTACAAGAAATGCGGACTGAAATCGTCGCAAAGCAGGTCAAGGCAATGGCTGAGCATGGGCTCGATGCCATCATCTGCTCGTCGCCAGAAAACTTCGCCTACACCACCGGCTTCGTGGTGCCGTCGCAGCCGCTGATCCGCCACCGCCATGCGATGACCATCGTCACCGCTGACGGACGCACGGCGATCTTCGGCGTCGACATGGAGGCGTCGACAATCAAGCGCCGCCTGCCCGACATGCCGGCCCGTATCTGGGCAGAATTCTCCGACGATCCGATGCTGGTGCTGGCTGACCAGCTTTCCGGCCTGGGACTTGCCAAGGCACGCATCGGCCTGGAGATGGATTACCTGCCGGCCGGTGACTTCGCCCGCCTGATCGCAGCGATGCCCGGCGCCCGCTTCGAGCATGCGGAGCCGATCCTGGCGCGGCTACGCCAGATCAAGACGGCAGAAGAAATCGCGCTGCTCTCCAAGCTGTCGCGCATCGCCGACCAGGCGATCACCGACACGCTCGCCGTTGTCGATGCCGGCGACTCCGAAATGGACATTGCCGGCCACCTGACCCGCAACGTCTATTCGCTCGGCGCCGAGCACTTCAAGCTTCTGATCGTCGCCACCGGCGAGCGCTCGGTGCTGCCCAATGTCGGTCCGTCCGACCGTATCCTCAAGCGTGGCGATGTCTGCCGCGTCGAGATTTTCTCGGTCATCAACGGCTACCAGGCCGGCGTGTGCCGCACGGCAATCGTCGGCGAGGCGCCGCCCATGGCCGACAAGATCTGGGCTCACCTGGTCGAGTGCAAATATGAGATCATGGAGAAGGTGAAGCCGGGCGCCAGCTGCCGCGAAATCTACGATGCCTTCATCGCCAAGCTCGCAAAGCTCAACCTGCCGCCGATCTCGTTCGTCGGCCACGGCATCGGCCTGCACCTGCATGAGGATCCGTATCTCGGCCTGACGCCGGTGCTCGGCAAGCCGGGCAGCGACGCGCCGCTGGAAGAGAACATGGTGCTCGGCTTCGAACCGCTCTGCTACGACACCGGCTTCGGTTACGGCATGCAAAACAAGGACATGCTGCTGGTGACGTCGAAGGGGTCGGAGCTTTTGTCCGACTATGCCGACACCGACAAGCTGATCCTTTGCGGCACCGCCAAGCAGGGCGGCAAGGTCAAGGCGGTCGCCTGAGCGAACGCTGCTTGTGAATTGGCAGCCGGGGTGTTTTGTGGCCCGGCTGCAAAGCTAGGCATCGCCCGCCGTCACGGACCGGCGACGCGATCTGGAGGGTCCGTGGGCAAACCATAGGGTGGAGCCGCATGCGTACGCTGATCGAGAATCTGAATTTCGCCTTCACGGTCGACAAGAACGACACGGTGCTGCGTAACGCCAGCATGGTCGTCGAAAACGACCGTATCGCCGACATCGGCACGGCGAGCGAGGTGGCGGCGCGCCACAATGGCAAGAGCTTCGACAAGGTCATCGACGGCACGATGCTCGGCATCTGCCCGGGCTTCGTCGACAGCCATGTGCATCTGTCGGAGACGCTGTCGCGCGCGGTCTTCCCGGATAACCTCAACACCCGCGCCTGGGTGTTCCACTGGGCGAAGCCCTTCTATGCCTACATCACCGAGGAAGACGAGTATTGGGGCGCGTTGCTCGGCATTACCGAGATGCTGCGCGGTGGCACCACCTGCTTCCTCGACATGGGCTCGCAATACGATCCCGGCATCGTCATCCGTGCCATGGACAAGACCGGCATCCGCGGCATCACTGGCCGCCACGCCGCCGACAACCGACCGGCCGAGCTGCCGCGCGGCTGGACCGAGGAGATGGCCGATCACCACTTCTTCCCCGATGCGCAATCGGCGCTGAAGGTGCTTGAGGAAAACGTTCTCCGCTACAACAACACGCTCGACGGTCGTGCCCGCTGCTGGGTCAACATCGAAGGCAAGGAACCCTGCAGCCTCGAATTGCATGTCGGCGCCGTCGCCTTGGCCGAGAAGCTGGGCGTCGGAACGACCTATCACCTGGCGACCTCGATCGAGGAGGCCAAGGTTTGCGAGAGCAAATATGGCTGCTGGCCGATCACCCGCGTCGACAACGCCGGCGGCATCCGCAAGAACCTTGTTATCGCCCACGGCGCTGCCGTGTCGGACGAAGAGGTCAAGCTGCTGGCCGAGCGCGGCGCCAGTGTCGCCTTCTGCCCATGCTCGTCGTTCAAGCTCGGCAAGGGTGCGACCTCGATCGGCAAGTATCCGGAGATGGTCAGGGCCGGCGTCAAGGTCGGTCTTGGCACCGACGGTGTGTCGGCCGCAGGCAACATGAACCTGATGCGCCAGATGCTGGTCGTTGCCGGCATGTTCAAGGATGCGCGGCTGAAGCCTGACGTCTTCACGGCACGCGACGCGCTGCGCGCCGCCACCATCGAGGGCGCGCGCGCCCTGATGTGGGACGACGAGATCGGCTCGCTGGAGATCGGCAAGAAGGCCGACTTCATCCTGTTCGACCTCGACCATGTCGAGTGGACGCCGTTCTACGATCCGCTTCAGGCGCTGGTGTTTTCGGCCTCGACCGCCTCGATCACCCAGACCTGGGTCGACGGCAAGGCGGTCTATGCCGATGGCAAGGTGCAGGGCGTCGACGAGGCAGGCATCCGCCGCAAGGCGCGCGAACTGGCGGCTGCCGCAGTGGTCCGCGCTGGCCTGCATGAGCACGGCGTGGAGACCACCACGACGCTTTACGACGAAGGCAACTGATGGCCAGACCCTTCCGCGCCTCACGTTGCGGAAGGAATTGGCGCCAGCTATGAAGACATGCGTTCAAGAGGCTGCATGGGAGAGATCGGCCGCTGCTAGTTGACACCGGCCGACGCCGACGGAGCAACCCCCCAGGAAACTCTCAGGCACAAGTGACCATGCAGTTGAACGATCTGGAGAGAGGCGCCTCGAGTGCCCACCGAAGGGGAAAGCCGTGGCGGCCGGGCCGGCGCGGTTAAGCTCTCAGGTACAGCGACAGATTGGGGAAAACAGCGGGTTTCGGCCCGCACCCAACTTTGTTCGCGGAGAGTGAGATGCCCCATATTGCCGTTATCGGCGCCGGTATCACCGGCGTCACCACTGCCTATGCGCTCCTGGAGCGCGGCTATTCCGTCACCGTCATCGACCGCCAGCGTTATGCCGGAATGGAGACGTCGTTTGCCAATGGAGGCCAGCTGTCGGCCAGTAATGCCGAGGTCTGGAACCACTGGTCGACCCTGCTCAAGGGCATCAAGTGGATGCTGCGCAGCGATGCGCCGTTGCTGATGAACCCGAAGCCGACCTGGCACAAATATGCCTGGCTGGCCGAGTTCGTCTCCAACATCGCGAACTATCGCGACAATACGGTGGAGACGACGCGGCTGGCGATTGCCGCGCGCAAGCACCTGTTTGCCATTGCGGAGCGCGAGAACATCGATTTCGACCATGTCAGGCGCGGGATCCTGCATTTCTACTGGGACAAGCCGAGCTTCCAGCATGCGCTGAAGGTCAACTCGATGCTGGTCGAGGGCGGTCTCGACCGCCGGCCGGTGACATCAGAGGAAGTGAAGTCGATCGAGCCGACGCTGCATGGCGATTTCCACGGCGGCTTCTACACGCCGTCGGACTCGACCGGCGACATCCACAAGTTCACCTTCGGCCTCGCCAAGGTTTGCGAACGCCGCGGCGCGCATTTCGTCTTCGACGCCACTGTCGACCGTATCGCCATGGACGGTGTGTTCTGCATCGGCTACACGACTGATGGTGCTGACGGCCAGCCCGACTACAGGGTCGTCGAGGCCGACGGCATCGTCATCTGCGCCGGTTCCGCCAGCCGCCATTTCGCGGCGATGCTCGGCGATCGGGTCAATGTCTATCCGGTCAAGGGCTACTCCATCACGGTGCATCTCGACGACGAGCGCAGTCAGGCTGCCGCGCCCTGGGTCAGCCTGCTCGACGACCGCGCCAAGATCGTCACCAGCCGTCTGGGCGCCGGGCGTTTTCGTGTCGCCGGCACTGCCGAGTTCAACGGCATGAACCGTGACATCCGCGACGACCGGGTCAGGCCGCTGATCGACTGGACGCGCATGCTGTTCCCAGGCGTCGACACCAACCGGGTCGTGCCCTGGGCCGGCCTCCGTCCGATGATGCCGAACATGATGCCGAGAGTCGGCAAGGGGCGGCAGCCAGGCGTGTTCTACAACACCGGCCATGGTCATCTCGGCTGGACGCTGTCGGCCGCCACTGCCCAGATGGTCGCCGAGACCATTTCGGGCGAGTTCCGCACCGACGCTGCGATTGCGGCCTGACCCCGGGAGACGAGACGATGAACATGATGAACCTGGCTACCAACAGCGTTTCCATCCACGGCCTTTCCGTCGCACGTGAGCTTTACGACTTCGTCGTGTCGGAGGCTTTGCCGGGGACGGGTGTCGAGGCCGCTGCGTTCTGGGAAGGCTTTGCCGCGATCGTGCATGATCTTGCGCCGAAGAACCGGGCGCTGCTGGAAAAGCGCGACGACTTTCAGCTGAAGTTGGATGCCTGGTATCGCAAGCATGGCGCGCCGCACGACATGGCCGTCTACAAGGCGTTCTTGAGCGAGATCGGCTATCTGGTGCCGGAGGGGCCGGCATTTTCCGTGACGACCGAAAACGTCGATGCCGAGATCGCCACCGTCGCCGGGCCGCAGCTGGTGGTGCCGGTGATGAACGCGCGTTACGCGCTGAATGCGGCGAATGCCCGCTGGGGTTCGCTCTATGACGCGCTCTACGGTACCGATGCCATCCCGGAGACGGACGACGCGGAGAAGACTAGGGGCTACAACCCCAAGCGCGGCCAAAAGGTGATTGCCTGGGCCAAGGCGTTTCTCGATCAGTCCGCGCCGCTGGCCTCGGGCAGCTGGAGCGATGTGAGGGGTCTTGCGGTCGAAGGCGGGGCGCTGAAGCTCAAGACCGCTGCCGGTTCGGTTGCGCTGGGCGACGGCAAACAATTCGCCGGTTATCGTGGAGAGGCAAAGAATCCCGACGCTGTGCTTTTGGCCAAGAACGGCCTGCATGTCGAGGTGGTGGTCAACCGGGACAGTGCGATCGGCACGGCCGATCCGGCCGGCATCTCGGACATGATGCTGGAATCGGCGCTGACGACGATCCAGGACTGCGAGGACTCGGTCGCGGCCGTCGACGCCGAAGACAAGGTTTTGGTCTACCGCAACTGGCTCGGCCTGATGAAGGGCGATCTGTCCGAGACCTTCGACAAGGGCGGCAAGCCGGTTACCCGCAGGCTCAACGGCGACCGTGAGTACACGACCCCTGACGGTGGCTCGGTCTCGCTGCCCGGCCGCTCGCTGATGCTGGTGCGCAATGTCGGCCACCTGATGACCAATCCTGGTATCCACGACCGCGACGGCCATGAGGTGCCCGAGGGCATCATGGATGCGGCGATCACCGCCTTGATCGCCCTGCACGATGTTGGCGCCAATGGCCGCCGTGCCAATTCCCGCGCCGGCTCGATGTATGTCGTCAAGCCGAAGATGCACGGTCCCGAGGAAGTCGCCTTCGCCGTCGAGATATTCGACCGCGTCGAGCGCCTTGTCGGCATGCCCCGCAAGACCATCAAGATGGGCATCATGGACGAGGAGCGGCGCACCACCGTCAACCTCAAGGAGTGCATCCGCGCCGCCAAGGAACGCGTGGTGTTCATCAACACCGGCTTCCTCGACCGCACCGGCGACGAGATCCACACCTCGATGGAAGCCGGCCCCATGGTGCGCAAAGGCGACATGAAGCAGGCGCCGTGGATCAATGCCTACGAGGCCTGGAACGTCGACACCGGTCTTGAATGCGGCCTGTCCGGCCATGCCCAGATCGGCAAGGGCATGTGGGCGATGCCCGACCTGATGGCAGCGATGCTGGAGCAGAAGATCGCGCATCCGAAAGCCGGCGCCAACACCGCCTGGGTGCCGTCGCCGACGGCAGCGACCCTGCATGCCACCCACTATCACAAGGTCGATGTGCACGCCGTCCAGGCCGAGCTGAAGAGCCGGCCCAAGGCGCGGCTCGACGACATCCTGTCGGTGCCTGTGGTCGTCCGCCCCAACTGGACGCCCGACGAGATCCAGCGCGAGCTCGACAACAATGCACAGGGAATCCTCGGTTACGTCGTGCGCTGGATCGACCAGGGCGTCGGCTGCTCGAAGGTGCCCGACATCAACGACGTCGGCCTGATGGAAGACCGCGCCACGCTGCGCATCTCGTCCCAGCACATCGCTAACTGGCTGCGTCATGATGTCTGCTCGCACATCCAGGTGATGGATTCCTTGCAGCGCATGGCGGCCATCGTCGACCGGCAGAATGTCGGCGATCCGCTCTACAGGCCGATGGCGCCCGAGTTCGACCAGTCGAGCGCCTTCCGCGCCGCTTGCGACCTCGTCTTCGAAGGCCGCGCCCAGCCCAATGGCTACACCGAACCGGTCCTGCACAAGCGCCGGCTGGAACTCAAGGCGAAGCGCCGCGTGGGGTGACGCGCCGTCGAGCGCGGCACTTGCCCCTCACCCTTACCCTCTCCCCGTGAAGAACAGGGAGAGGGAGACGTCCACGTGTGCGCCTGTCGTCCTGGAGGTCGTACGGAATTGGCCTGGGCGACGTTCCGCCTTCGCCAGATGAGGGAGCGGCGCGGGAGCTTCGTCCTTCTCCCCGTCCTTACGGGGAGAAGGTGCCGGCAGGCGGATGAGGGGCGGCGCTAAGTGGGCAGTGTCAGGCGATACCCCCACCCCTAACCCCTCCCCACAAGGGAGAGGGGGACCGGCTCGGCGCCCTCCCAGCCATGAATCGCATGGTCGCGAAGCCGCGGCAGGAGACTCCTCCCCCTTATGGGGAGGGGAGGCGGTTGGGGGTACTACCGGTTCCGAAGTCTCGTCGCACGAAACCTAATCGCCGGTCGCTCGCGCGCTTCAGCCTGGTCGCGACCGTCAAACCAACCCAAACGATCACCATCACCCAAGGAGAAAACATGACCGACCTGACTCTGACTGCCGCCAGCACCATCATCGCAGCCGCCCTCGCCAAGGGCGCAGAGGCCAAAATGAAGCCGCTGACGGTTGCGGTGCTCGACGCCGGCGGTCATCTCAAGGCGTTCCAAAAGCAGGACGGCGCCTCGATGCTGCGCTACGAGATCGCTTCGGGAAAGGCCTACGGCGCGCTCGCAGTCGGCATGGGTTCGCGTTGGCTCGACCAGACCGCCAAGGAGCGGCCGCACTTTATGGAAGGCCTCAACGCCGTCTCCGGCGGCCGCATCGTGCCGGTGCCCGGTGGCGTGCTGATCCGCGACCAGGCAGGCAAGCTCATCGGTGCCGTCGGCATCACGGGCGATACGTCAGACAATGACGAACTCGCCGCCGTCGCCGGCATCGAAGCCGCCGGCTTGAAGCATCAGGCTGGATGAACGACGGAAGCGCATTCTTTCGCTTGACAATTCTCAGTGTGATCATAAAGTGTGATCAAACTAATTGATGGCAATCAATTGGCGCGAGGAACAGGGAGGAGTACCTGTTCCCAGCGTGACGTCGTGCGGCCGGCAAGCCGCACCTCGGCCCCGGAGGAGAGAATGAAAGTTGCAGTATTAGGCGCGGGCGCGGGCGGTGCAGCCTCGGTCGCAGAGTTGGTCCAGGCCGGGCACGATGTGCATTTCTGGGCGCGTTCGCTTGAGACGCTGGAGCCGCACATCAAGCTGGGCGGCGTCGCCTATGAGGGCAAGCTCGGCGAGGGCGTGGCCAAACCGGCGCTGATCACCACTGAACTCAAGGCAGCCATCGCGGGCGTCGATGTCGCTGTCGTTGTCCTGCCGACCTTCTCGCACTCAGCGATTGCCTCGGCCCTGGCCGACGCTGGCTGGTCTTCGACAAAACCCGTCGTGCTCAATCCCGGTCACACCGGAGGCGCGCTCGAATTCGCCGAGACCTTCTCGCGTACCGGCCGTGCGGCGCCCCCAGTCGTCGAGTTCTCGACGCTGACCTATGTCGCGCGCAAGTATCGCCCCGACGGCGTCACCGTGTCCGGCCGCGCCAAGCAGCTGAAGGCCGCGGCGCTCAAGGGCGGCTCCGAGGTGCTGGAGATCGCCGGCAAGCTCTATCCGGGCCTGACGCCTGTGGCCGACGTGATCGCCTCGGACCTCTCCAACGTCAACATGGTCCTGCATCCGCCGGCGGCAGTGTTGGCGGCTGCCTGGGTCGAGGCGACCGCCGGCAACTTCACCTTCTATGTCGACGCCATGACACCTGGCGTCGCCCGCGTCATGAAGCAGCTCGACGACGAGCGTCTGGCGGTCGCCAAGGCCTTCGGGCATGATCTGCCCAATCTGGTCGAGGAGATGAAGCTGCTCGGCACGGTCGAGGCCGACGTGACCGACACCAGCGATTTCCGCGCTGCGATTGCCGGCGGCGAGGCCAACAAGCGCATCAAGGGCCCGGATTCGCTGGAATACCGCTACTACAAGGAGGATTTCGGCCACGGATTGCTGCCGTTCCTCGAATTCGCCCGCATCGCCGGCGTCGAGACGCCCGTGGCGCATTCGCTCTACAGCCTGGCGCAGATCGCCGTCGGCACCGACTATCGCAAGGGTGGTCGCACCGCCGAGGCGATGGGTATTGCCGGCATGTCCAGGGATCAGGTCATTCAGAAGGTCAGGGCGAAATGAGCTGGAACAACACAGTCATCGCCGTCGTCGCTGGTGACGCTCGCGAACAGGAAATCGCCCGCTGCGCCGTGCGCGACGGCGCCACCGTCCGAGCCTTTGGCTTTCCCTGGCCCGAGGAAGGCATCGAGGGCGTCTACCATGCCAAGGATGCAGCGGATGCACTGAAGGGGGCCGACATCGCCCTGTTCCCGATCCCAGGCATAACAGCGGAAGGTGCCCTGTTTGCGCCGAAGTGCCCGGAGAAGATCATCCCGACCCGCGAGATGCTGGCCGGCATGAACAAGCCTGCTCATATCATCCTCGGTTGGGCCGACGCCAACCTGAAGGGGCACTGCGAGGCGCTCGGCATTTCGCTGCACGAATATGAATGGGACGTCGACCTGATGCTGCTGCGCGGCCCTGCGATCGTCGAAGGCGTGCTCAAGGTGATCATCGAAAACACCGAGATCACCATCCACAAATCCAATATTTGTCTGGTCGGGCAGGGCACCATCGGCTCGCTTTTGACCAACACGCTGGTCGCACTCGGCGCCCATGTTCATGTCGCGGCGCGCAACCCGGTTCAGCGTGCGGCGGCCTATGCGGCGGGCGCGGAATCGCTGACGCTCGAACAGTTGCCCGAGTTCCTGCCCAGGATGGACATCGTCATCGGCAGCGTGCCGAAGCGGCTGCTCGATCGCGACCAGCTCAAGCTCCTGCCCAAGCATGCGCTTTTGGTCGACGTTGCGGCCCCGCCCGGCACCATCGACAGGGAGGCTGCAGCCGAACTCGGGCTGAAGGCGATCTGGGCGCGTGGCATGGGCGCGCGCGCGCCGATCACCGTCGGCCGCAGTCAGTGGAGCGGCATCTCAAGACGCATCGAAGGCATATTGGAGCAGAAGTGATGAAGGCGGATCTGGTCATCAAGAACGCACGGGTGGTTCGCCACGATGGCGAATTTCATGGCGGCGTGGCGGTCAAGGACGGCAAGATCGTCCTGACCGGATCGGACGAGTCATTGCCGGAGGCGACCCGCACCATCGACGCCGAGGGACGGGTGCTGATGCCCGGCCTGATCGACCCGCACTGCCACCTCGGCGTCAAATTCCCCTTCGCCGAGGACATGCGCACCGAGACGGCGGCAGCGGCCTCAGGTGGTGTCACCACGGCGCTGCTCTACATCCGCAACCTCAAGGAATCCTACCTGCCATTCTACGAGGAGCGGAAGGCGCTGGGCGAGGAGAACTCGGTCATCGACTTCGGCTTCCACTTCGGCATCCAGCGCGAGGAACATATCGCCGAGATCCCCGAGATCGTTGCCAAGACCGGGGTGAAGTCGTTCAAGTGCTATTTCGGCTACGAGCCCGACAATCCGATCGGCATCGTGCCGGCGACGGATGGCTGGGTCTACGCGGCGATGCGCATCCTCGCCAAGGTTCCCGGCGGCGTCATCAATGTCCATTGCGAAAACACCCAGATCGCCTCGTGGATCAAGAAGGAGATCGCCGCGACCGGACGCCAGGACCTCGGCGCCTACACGGAATCGCGCCCGGCCTTCTGCGAGGTCGAGACCATCCGCCGCATGATCTTTTTGGCTGAGAAGACCGGCTGCCCGCTGCATCTTGTTCACACGTCTGTCGGCATGGGCCCGGTGCTCGCTGCCGAGGCGCAGGCGCGCGGCGTGCATGTCACCGTCGAGACCTGTCCGCATTACCTGACGCGCACCTGCTACGACGAAGATCTCGACATGCGCGCCAAGATCTCGCCGCCGCTGCGCGACCGCAACGAGCTCGAAGGTCTGTGGGCCGGCATGCTCAACGGTTCGGTCTACAGCCTGGGCACTGACCACGTGCCGTTCCTGCCCAAGAAGCTCGAGGACCTGTGGACAGAATTCCCGGGCGTCGTCAGCTTCCCGTGGGAGCTGTCCTTGATGCTGCATTTCGGCGTCCATCAGCGTGGCATGCCGCTCAGCCGCCTGGTCGAGCTCAACTCGTTCAATCCGGCGCGTCGCTTCGGCCTGTGGCCGCGCAAGGGCCATATCGATGTCGGCTTCGACGCCGACCTGGTGCTCGTCGACCTCGACGAGGAGCGCACGGTCGAGCACACCGGCAAGGGCACCTGCATCTATGAAGGCTGGAAGCTCAGGGGATGGCCGGTGATGACCATCGCCCGCGGCGATGTGGTCTACGAGAACGGCGTGGTCGCCGATAGCCACTACGGCCGCGGCCGCTGCGTGACTGTGCCGTCATGACCCAAGGGGGCTCCGACCATCTCGACCTGGCCGGCCGGGTTTCGCTGACACCGGCAAGGTTGCCGGTGCGCGAGGCGGTTGCCAGGATCGTGGCCCGCAAGGCGACGATCCGCCAGGAGAGGCTGTCGGGGATCCACAACCCATGGGGGCACTGCCTCGGCCTGACCGACCCGTGGAGCTTTCTCGACCTGTGCGAGAGCGATCTGGTGATCGACGCCACGCGGAAGGTCATCGGGCCTGACGTCATCCTCTGGGACAGCGAGCTGTTCGCCGAGGTTGGGCGCTATGGCGAATTCATCAGTCAGGCCCGCGAGGGTCGCTACTGGCCGGTGACGCCGCTGGCAGGCGCTCTGGCTCTGGTAGCCGTCGGCAGGGAACAGCCGGAGGTCAAGGCAGTCGGGCTGGAGGAGATCGGTCCTGAAATGCTTGCCGGGTTCAATCTGTCGGAGCCGCTCTATGTCGTCAGGCTGATGCCCGCGACGAGCCGGTTCGACCGCGATCCGAACCATCCGGCCAACCGCGCGTGCATGGAAGAGCAGGTGCTGGTCCACTATTCGAACCGCCCGCTGTGGCTGCTTTGCGGCGCCGATCGGGCCAACAACGATCTGGTTTCGGGCTTTGCGCCCGCCGTGCCCGTCTGGGCCTCCGGCGCGATGCCCAATGAAAGAGAGGAGAAATGACATGCCGTTCGTCGTCGTAGAGATGTGGGAGGGGCGCACTGTCGAGCAGAAGCGCAACCTCGTGAAGGCCATCACCAAGGCCATGGTCGAGGAGGCCGCCTGCAAGCCAGATCACCTGCATGTGGTGATCCATGAGACGCCCAAGGACAGCTGGGGCCGCGGCGGCGTGCTCGGCATCGACATGGTGGAGCACAAGTGATGGGTCTGGACGTTCTCGACTATCGCAAGTCGGCACTGCTGGTCATCGACCTGCAGAACGCCTTCATCCACGAGAAGGGCACGCTCGGCGTCTCGGGCGTCGACACCAAGCGCCTGTCGGCAATTGTGCCGCCGCTGGCCAGGCTGATCAAGCGTTGCCAGGATACCGGCATTCCGGTCATCTGGACGATGCAGGAACACTTCGCGGTCGACCAGAACCGCGCCAAGAAGAAGCTGCTCGGCCACACCGCTCGCCGCAAGCAGGTGTCGGCGCTGGCCGGCAGCTGGGACGAGCAGATCATCGACGAATTGAAGCCATTGGCCGATTTCGACCCGGCCTTCGTCATCCGCAAGCATCGCTTCGGCGCCTTTTACGAGACGCGCCTCGAAATGATGCTGAAGATGCTCGGCACCCAGCACCTGTTCGTTACGGGTGCGACCACCAATGCCTGCGTCGAGACCTCCATCCGCGAGGCCTATCTGCGCGACCTCGACGTGATTGCCGTCGACGACTGCGTGTCGGGCGTCAATGCCGAATGGGAAGCCACCGCCAAGCAGGTGTGGAAGCAGTATTTCTGCGAGATCGCCCACTCGTCCGAGGTGCTCGACTGGATCGGCGAGCAGGTCAAGCCGCGGGTCACCAACTACGGTCACCAACTGATCATGGTCAACGACATCGACACGTCGGTGGCGTTTTACACCAACCAGCTTGGCTTCACGATCCGTCCGGCAAAGCCGCTTGCGGACGGCCGCCCGTTCACCGCCTTCCACCAGGGCATCGCGCTGATCCACGGCAAGGCTTCCGACCACCGCCAGCTCGACCACATCGCCTTTGAGGTCAATGACGTCCGCGCTCTGGACGCCAAGCTCAAGAAGGCTGGCGTGCGTTACTTCAACGAGCTGCATGATGGGCCTTACGGACTGACGATCTACATCGCCGATCCCGACGGCACCAAGGTCGAGCTCTATCAGGTCGGTGCCACGGCCTGATCTGTTTGCTGATGTTGATACCAAAAGGCCGCCGGGTTTCCTGCGGCCTTTTTGTTTGGCGTTCAGCCGAGCGCCAGGCCTTCCAGCTCATCGAGTTCGGCGTAGGAGGGCAGGGACGTCGAGATCGGCGCGCCCTGGCGAACGACGATGCGGTTCCTCTCTGCGCGCGATAGCACTTCCGACCAGGAGCGACCTTCGAACAAGATGAAATCGGCCGGTTGTCCCTCGACGATGCTACCCTTGCCTTCGAGACCCATGATTTCTGCCGGGGTCGTGGTCACAGCCCGGATCCAGTCTCCGGCGGGATGGTCGAGATGGAGCACGCGCGTGCCCAGGCGGAACGTGTCGAGCATGTCGAGATCGCCGTAGGAATGGAACGGATCGCGTGTGTTGTCGGAGGCAAGCGCCACCGGGATGCCTCGCTTTTTCATCTCGTGCAGCAAGGTCACGCCCCGCCATCTCGGGGTTGTGCCGTTTCGGCGATCCTGCAGATAGAGATTGCAGGTCGGCAGCGACACGACGGCGACACCTGCAGCCGCGACTTTGTCGAGCGTGGCATCGACGACTGCTTCCTCCTGCATCGCCAGCGAGCAGCAGTGGCCGACAAGCACCTTGCCTGCAAAGCGCGATCGTAGGGCTGCCTCGGCGATGCGGCGCAGCCCATCGGCGGATGGATCGGTGGTCTCGTCGGCGTGGAAGTCGAGGTTCAGGCCGTGTCGCGCAGCTGCCTGGAACATCTGGTCGAGCAGACGGTCGATGTCGGGTGTGGGATAGGCGACTGCCCCGAGGATGCCGCCGGCAGTGGCGACGCGCCTTGCAATACGGTCGAGAAATGCATCGTCGCGCGCCATGTCGATGGGAAACAGGCAGGATGCCTGCAAGTCGATGCGGCCGCGCCAGCGCTGCCTGAGTTCCATGAAAACAGGCCAGGAGATGTCGTCCTGGGGCGGTTGCGAATCGAGATGCGTGCGGATTGCTGAAGTGCCGTAGTGGAAAGCCGAGCGCAGCGCGAAATCCATGCGCCCGGCCACGTCCTCAGCCGTCCAGTTTGCAGTTCGATCAGCTTTGGTGGCGGCAAGCGCGCCGCCAAACGACCCATCGGCGTCGGGCGTCCTTGGCAAGATGTGGCCTTTGTCGAGATGTGTATGGCAGTCGACAAAACAAGGCAGAACGACCCTGCCAGCGCAATCGATATAGACACCCTCAAAGCTGGACGAACTTTGTGGTGCGTTACTTGACGTGGTTATTGTCAATATCATGCCGTGCTCTACAGTCACGTCAGCTAGCAAGAACTCGGCACCCGCGGATTGCATGGCACCTGTTCTAGTCACGGACCCGTTGAGACGGACATTCCCAAGTACGTATCGGCCGTGCGCAGCCGCGCGAATTGCGTTCTGTATGGCTGCCTGGTCAGGCGTGGAAACGGCCATTTTCAGTCCCCTGAAATTTCAGATGTTGGTTGCCGCAAACAAGCGATTGGATGTCCTGGTGGGGTGGGTGCTGCGCGGTTCGATGCCTTGCATGCAACCTTGACTTCAAGGTGCACAAATGGGGGCGACAAAGAGTTACGGGTTGCCGTTCGAGGAAATGTCAGTTATTGATCACAATATGAGATCACAGATTGCGGCCTGTCAACTTCTGCCCCCGGCCGGCGACTGTCTGCGGCAAGTTCGCCGCCTGACGCCGTTCCTCGTACAGCGCAATTCTTGAGGAACCTTGCGAGCGGCGGAGAAACAGAATGCGGATAGACAAGACTGAGGACGCCGGCAACGGCGGCACCGAAACTGCCAAGAAGGAGCGCGGCCATGTCCACGGGCATGTGCTGCGCTACATGCGCCGCGGCTTGATGGTCGGTGCCTTCCTGCCTGGCCAGGTGATGAGCCTGCGCAAGCTGGCAGCCGGCTTCGGCACTAGTCCCATGCCGGTGCGCGAAGTGCTGAGCCGCCTGGTTGCGGCCAATGCGCTCGAGGAAACCAAGGGCGGTTCGGTGCGTGTGCCACGGCTGAGCCCGGAAAAGCTGAGCGACCTTTTTTCCGTGCGCGAGATGCTTGAAGGCATGGCGGCCGAGCTTGCCGCCAAGAGGGCGTCGCCGGCGCTGATCAGCGAACTCGCTGCGATCAACAAGCAACTCCTGGTGGCGATCGAAAAGCGCGACATTCTCAACTGCCTTTCCTTCAACCAGAAATTCCATTTCACGCTCTATGAGGCGGCCGCGTCCGACGTGCTGATGCCGTTGATCGAGTCGCTGTGGCTGCAGTTCGGCCCGACAATGTACATGTCCTTGCTGATCCCTTCGATGCCGTGGAACGCGTCCGACCATGAGGACATCCTTGCGGCGCTGAAAGACGGCAATGCCGCCGCTGCCAAGAAGGGCATCGTCCACGACATCCGCACCACCTGCAAGGCGCTGCTCAGCGTTGCCGGTTCGCAGGGCATCGAACTGCCCTTTGCGCAGGGCTCGGACCTGCAATTCGATTACTGACATCACGATCTGGGAGGATCCCCGCCATGGTGGGAAAAGTTGAACAGAACCTTGCGCGCCTGGGCATCAGCCTGCCGGCAACCGTGGCCCCGGCCGCCAACTACGTGCCGGCCCGCCGCATGGGCAACCAGGTTTACGTCTCGGGCCAGGTTCCTGCCGAAGGCGGCAAGGACAAGTTCACCGGCAAGCTCGGCTCCGATTTCACCGTCGAGGAGGGCCAGGCTGCCGCACGGCTCTGCGCCGTCAACATCCTCGCACAGCTCAAGCAGGCGCTCGACGGCGATCTCGACCGCGTCGTCGGGGTCATACGTCTTGGCGGCTTCGTCAATGCGGAGCCGGATTTCAAGGATCACCCCAAGGTCATCAACGGCGCTTCCGACTTGATGGTCGAGGTTTTCGGTGAGGCCGGACGTCACGCTCGTGCCGCGGTCGGGTGCTACTCGCTGCCGCGCAATGTGCCGGTTGAAGTCGACGCCATCTTCGAGGTCAACTGACCGTGCAGCCGGCCGCGCCCACAAAGGACCAAAGGATTCCTGTCCATGTGCTGACGGGGTTCCTGGGAAGCGGCAAGACGACCTTTCTCCGGCATCTGCTCGGCGAGCCGGATCTCGCCGACACAGCCGTGATCATCAACGAGTTCGGCGAAGTCGGGCTCGACCATCTGCTGGTGCGCGAGGTTTCCGAAGACGCGGTGCTCTTGTCTTCGGGGTGTCTGTGCTGCGCGGTGCGCGACGATCTCGTATCCACTCTGGCGGACCTTCTGGCGATGGTTCGTCGTGGCGAGGTGGCGCCGTTCCGCCGGGTCGTGGTTGAGACCACGGGTCTCGCCGACCCTGCGCCGATCATGCAGGCGGTGATGAGCGACCTTAAGCTCCGCCGCGGCTATCGGGCGGGCAGTATCGTCGCCACCGTCGATGGCGTCAGTGGCGCCAGCTGCATCAGCAACTTCGCCGAAGCCGTGCAACAAGTGGCGCTTGCCGACTGTGTGGTGATCACCAAGTCGGACCTTGTCGAACCATGGCGGCTGGATGCGCTTGGCCAGGACGTCGGCAAGTTGAACCCACAGGTTCGCCAGCTTGTCTCCAGCCGCAGTTCAATGCCCAGCGCTGGCGAGATCTTCGATCATGACGAGGCCTGGGAGCCGCGCCACTTCGAGATGGCCGACACGCCAATGACGGGGCGGCACAGCGATGGCATCGAGACGTTTACCGTCGAGATCGACAGGGAGGTCGATTGGCCGGCGTTTGTCGAATGGCTCGAGCTGCTGCTGGCCGGGCGTGGCCAATCGATCCTGCGGGTCAAGGGTCTGCTGGCGGTCAAGGGTGATCCGCGGCCGGTGGTCATCCACGGCGTCCAGCACGTCGTCTACCCGCCCGAGTACCTGCCGCGCTGGCCGCAGGACAAGGCACGCGGCTGGCTGGTGTTCATCGCCCGAAACCTGACCCGAAGCGCAATCGAGCGCTCGTTGCCGAGCACCTTCGCCGCTGCGAACTGATCGGGCGCGCTTGCCGTTTTTCTGGCAATGCTGGGACGTTCATTGACTCATGAACGCGCCTTGCCCGGAACGGGCGGGTTGCGTCGTCTCGACGCGTGGTGAATCCGCCAGCAATTTCCGATGCTTGCCGCAGCGGCAGGGAGTGCGCTCGAACGCATCGATCGAGCATGCAAATTCGTGCGTTGCTTGGCCTGATTCACCGCTTGACAATCATAAAATGTGATCACAATATGAGATCAAGAATGAGAAACGAGAGCGAGAGCTGTCGCGTCTTGTTCCCGGGGAGAGAGGCAGGCCTACGGGCCAAGGGCGCCCGCAAGGTGCTCGTTAGGGAGGAGAGAAATGTTGTACGCTACAGGTCTCATTCGCAGCGCGGCGCTGATCGCCGCGACTGCCGTTACCACCGTTCTGGCATCTCAGGGCGCCATGGCCGAGGACGTCAATCTGCGTTTCAGCTGGAAGCTGAAGGGTGAGTACGGCTTCTTCTACCTGGGCCAGGAAAAGGGTCTCTACAAAGACGCCGGCCTCAGCGTCACGCTTGGCGAAGGCGCCGGTGCGCAGGCGGCCCTCGCGGCCCTTCTGCAAGGCCAGGAAGACCTTGCCGTGGTTCCTGGAATTTTTGCGATCACGGCTATCCAGAAAGGCATGCCGGTCAAGATTATTTCCCTTTACCAGCCGGCCGCGCCCGTTGTCCTTATTTCGCATCCCGACAATCCGGTGGTCAAACCAAGCGATCTCGAAGGGAAGTCCATCGCAAGCTCTATCGGCGAAACGTCGACGGCATACATGGACGTTTTCTGCGGCCTGAACAAAATAGACTGCAAGAAAGTCAACAAGATCCAGATGGACAGCCAGACCCGTATTCCGCAGTTCGTGCAGAAGAAGGTCGATGTGGTTGGCGTGTACCGCACAAGCGATCTTCCTGTACTCATCGACAAGACCTCGACCAATTTTGCTGTCCTCGACATGGAGGAATTCGGCCTCGCAGTTCCCGGCCTGGCCGTTGTCGCCAGCGCCGACGGCGTGGAGAAGAAGGGCGACGTGCTTCGCAACTTCCTTTCCGTCACCAGCAAGGCAATCGAAATGTCGCGCAGCGATCCTGCCGCGGCGACCGCCGCATTGAAGGCGGTATGGCAGGCCGGGCCGTCCGACAAGGTCGTCCGCGAGCAGGTGGAGGCGACTTCAAAGTCCATTCCGGCATCCACGGGCAAGCCTCTCGGGTGGGTCGATGAAAAGACGATTGCCGATGCGCTCAAGCTGATCGGCAGTGTCGATGAGATCGGTGAACCGAAGCCTATCTCGACCTTTTATACCAATGACCTTCTGACGCAGTGAGGCTACGGTGGCGAGCACGGATGTTATCGGCGCCGGTCAGGCGCAGAAAAAGCAAGGCAACAACATGAGCAGCAAGAGGAAGTCGCGAGGACCCTGGCTGGAGCGTTATTCGGCTCTCATCCTCGCGATCGTTCTGCTCGGCGCCTGGCAGATTCTGGTTCCGTTGTCGGGGCTGTCGGAGTTCGTCCTGCCGACCCCGCTGGCTATCGCCACGCGGATCGTCAACGAACTGCCGCTGCTCGCCACCCATGGCTATGTCACGCTTTTTGAAGTGGTCGTCGGCTTTGCCATGGGGGTGCTGGTCGGCATCCCCCTGGCGCTGTCGATCTTCTATTCCAGGGCTTTCGAACGCGCCATCTACCCGATCCTGGTGGCGCTGCAGACGGTGCCCAAGGTAGCGCTGGCGCCGCTGCTGGTGCTCTATCTCGGCTATGGCTGGGCGCCCAAGATCACGCTGGCGTTCCTGATCTCGTTCTTCCCGATCGTGATCTCGACCGTCGTCGGCCTGCAGTCGCTCGACAAGAACCTGGTCAATCTCGTCCGCTCCATGGGCGCCGGCGAATGGCAGACCTTCTTCAAGGTTCGCCTGCCAGCGGCCCTGCCCAACATCTTCGGCGGGTTCAAGGTGGCGGTGTCGCTGGCGGTCATCGGTGCGGTCATCGGCGAATATGTTGCCGCCGAGCGCGGCCTTGGCTATCTGCAGCTCCAGGCCAACTCGCAGTTCGACACGACGCTGAACTTTGCCACCGTGGTGGCGATCTCGGGACTTGGCGTGATGCTGTATTTCATCATCGACACGATCGAGGCCCGCGTCACGTACAAGCGCGACTCCGCGAAATAACCGGCCCTTCAAGCGGTCCGGCAACATCTAAAACAGGTTCAGTGAGGCAATCCCATGAGTGCCACTACCCAGACTGGCGCGGCGGTCGACATTTCCCGGCTTTCCAAGATCTACAAGACACGCGAGGACGATGATGTCCTCGCCCTCGACAAGATCGATCTCAGGATCGAGCCCGGCAGCTTTGTCGCCGTCGTCGGGCCGAGCGGTTGCGGCAAGAGCACGCTGCTTTCGCTTCTCGCTGGCCTGACGCCCGCCTCGACCGGCAGAATCGCCATCGACGGCGACGGCGTCAGCAAACCGCATCCCAAGACTGGCGTCGTGTTCCAGTCGGACCTCTTGCTGTACTGGCGCACCGTGCTCGACAACATCCTGCTGCCGATCGAGATCAAGAAGCTCGACGTGGCCAGATACCGGACGCGCGCCGAGGAATTGCTGGCCCAGGTCGGTCTCGAAGGCTTCGGCAACAAGTATCCCTCCGAGCTCTCCGGCGGCATGCGCCAGCGCGTGGCGATCTGCCGGGCGCTGATCCAGGAGCCGGGCCTGCTGCTGATGGACGAGCCGTTTGGCGCGCTCGACGCGCTGACCCGCGAGCAGATGATCATGGACCTGCAGTCGATGTGGCTCAGGCTTGGCAATACGGTGCTGTTCATCACCCACGGTATCGACGAGGCCGTGTTCCTGGCCGACCGCGTGCTGGTGATGTCGCCGCGCCCCGGCCGTGTCGATCTTGATCTCAAGATCGATTTGCCGCGCCCGCGGCAATGGAGCAAGACCCACGAGGACAAGGATTATCACGGCTACGTCCGGCAGATCCGGGCGATCTTCGAGGCCAAGGGCATTCTCGTCGCTCATTAGGCCAACGGCTTTGGCTGCGGGGACGGCCCGCAGCCTTGTCCGTGCCCAATCGGGCGATCCACCACCTCACCAGCAATGACAAGACGACAATGAGCCACCGCCGGAGGACCTCTCCGGCGGGCGTGCATCTGCGCGGGGGACCATGCATGTCCGGCACCATATTCATACCTAAAGAGATTGATTTGACCGAGGGTCGGGTAGGCGCTTCGCCGGATACGGTGAAACGCCTGGTCGCGCTTGGTTTCGAGGTTGTGATCGAGGCGGGGGCGGGGACGCTGTCGCGGATACCGGATGCCGACTACGTGGCGGTGGGAGCTGTCATCGGCAAGGCGTCGGATGCGGGTCGCGCCGACGTTGTGCTGAAGGTGCGCCGGCCCTTGGAGGCCGAGGTCAAGGGCTACAAGGCGGGCGCTGCGGTGCTTGCCATCATGGATCCCTACGGCAACGATGCAGCGATCGCGGCGATGGCCAAGGCCGGTGTCACGGCATTCGCCATGGAGTTCATGCCGCGCATCACGCGTGCCCAGGTGATGGACGTGTTGTCCTCGCAGGCCAACCTCGCCGGCTACCAGTCGGTGCTCGACGGCGCCTATGAGTACGACC
>NZ_JANKZL010000009.1 GCF_027568395.1 Aminobacter sp. HY435
TCTCGACGCAGCGGCGTGAGGCGGGCATTCTTGTGGATGTTCATTCGGACCCTCCGGAGAGTGCTGTAGCTTGGTAACTCCAGTCTCCTCGGTCCGGTCCGAATGGACAACCTCCTGAAAGCTCACATCTAGCGCTCATACCGACCCTTGTGCCCGCTGCCGCCGATGTCCCACACCAGGCTCCGGCCCGACACCGTCAGCACCAGTCCGCCGAAGCCGCGGTCGTCAGGCGTGTGCCTACGCGAGGCCGCACGCCGCCCGGCCGGGATCACCTCGACGGTCGAGCCGCGTTTGACCCAACAGCCTTTGCCGTACTGGTCGTTGGCGCCATAGGCGAGCATGAATTCGAAGCTGCCGTCGGGTCTGAGCAGGAGTTCGGAGCCGACCTCCATGACGCCGTTGAGATAGTAGTGGCCGGCGAGGCGCTTGTCGCCGGGTGAACAGGCGTTGGCGACGCCGCTCAGGCAGACAAGGATCGTCGCGCCAAGGGCCGCAAGCAGCAATCGTTTGGTTGGCATGGCAGTGCCTATCTGGCGGCGTTGTCAGACGCCGGCGTTGGCGAACATCAGTCCGGCGGCAATGACGCCGACGGCACCGAGGGCGGGATAAAGCACGAGCAGGACGGTCAGCAGCGTGTCGCGCAGGGGCAGGGCGTTGCGCCGCGCAGCGGCATCGTTCGTCTGGTGCGCTTCAGGTTCATCGACCGTGGTCATGGTGCCTTTTCCGAAGGGATCAGTTGGTCAGGCGCGGCTTTTCTGCCTGTCGCGTATCGGCACGATGCCGTGCAGACGGTACATTTGTTTCCGCAAACTGGCGCTGCCACTGATCCATGGGCGTCAAACGCTTGCCGCTCCACCCCATTTCGGTTACGACACGCCGCGCCGTGATCGCGGCCAAAACATCTGGAAAAAGTGCGGAATTCGACCATGGCCGACAAATCGGAAAAGATGAAAGCGCGACTGCCGCGCGGCTTCGTCGACCGCAGCGCGGACGACATCCGGATCGTCGAGAAGATGATGGCGAAGATCCGTGAGGTCTACGAACTCTACGGTTTCGAACCCGTCGACCAGCCACTGATCGAATACACCGACGCGCTGGGAAAATTCCTGCCCGACCAGGACCGTCCCAACGAGGGCGTCTTCTCCTTCCAGGATGACGACGAGCAGTGGCTGTCGCTGCGCTATGACCTGACCGCGCCGATGGCGCGCTTCGTTGCCGAAAACTACGAGAAGCTGCCCAAGCCCTACCGCAGCTACCGTTCCGGCTGGGTGTTCCGCAACGAGAAGCCTGGCCCCGGCCGCTTCCGACAGTTCATGCAGTTCGACGCCGACACAGTCGGCACGCCCGGTGTCGCGGCCGATGCCGAGATGACCATGATGATGGCCGACGTGATGGAAGCTCTCGGCATCAAGCGCGGCGACTATGTCATCCGCGTCAACAACCGCAAGGTGCTCGACGGCGTCCTCGAGGCCATCGGCCTCGGCGGCGACGAGAACGCCAATCGCCGGCTGATCGTGCTGCGCGCCATCGACAAGCTCGACAAGTTCGGTGTCGAGGGCGTCAGGCTGTTGCTCGGCAAGGGGCGCTGGGACGGTGGTGCGGAAGGCGAGGGCGACTTCACCAAGGGTGCGGGGCTCGACGCTGCGGCGATCGATACCGTAATTGCCTTCACCGAAGCTGGCGCAGCCGAGACGAGCAAGACGGCGGAAATCCTCAAGGCGATCGTCGCCGGCAATGTCAGGGGTAGCGAGGGTGTCGACGAACTGGCACAGATCGGCTCGCTGGTTGCCGCTGCCGGCTACGATGACGGCCGCGTCAAGATCGACCCATCGGTCGTGCGTGGTCTTGAATACTATACCGGCCCGGTCTTCGAAGCTGAGTTGTTGGCCGAGATCCCCAACGAGGACGGCCAGATCGTCCGCTTCGGCTCGGTCGGCGGCGGCGGCCGCTACGATGGCCTCGTCTCGCGCTTCCGCGGCGAGCCGGTGCCGGCGACCGGCTTCTCCATCGGCGTGTCGCGCTTGATGACGGCGCTCAAGAACCTCGGCAAGCTCGACACCTCCGATGTTGTCGCACCCGTCGTCGTGCTGGTCATGGACAAGGACACGGAAAGCCTCGGCCGCTACCAGAAGATGGTCGCCGAGCTGCGCGCGGCAAAAATCCGCGCCGAAATGTATCTCGGTGGCGCCGGCATGAAGGCGCAGATCAAATATGCCGACCGTCGCGGCTCCGGCGTCGTCATCATCCAGGGAGGCGATGAGCGCGCCCGTGGCGAAATCCAGATCAAGGACCTGATCGAGGGTGCGCGTTTGTCGGCCGAGATCACCGACAACGCCGAGTGGCGCGCCGCCCGTCCGGCACAGATCACGGTGCCTGAGGCCGATCTCGTCGCCGAGGTGAAGAAGGTCCTGGCCGCACAGGCGGAAGATCGCAGCCGTGGCTAGCCAATGCATGCAGCTGTTTGCGCTGCCCCTCATGCCCCTGCCGGGACCTTCTCCCCGTGGAACGGGAAGAAGGAGGATGGCCGCAACGCTGACGCCCTCCTCGCCCCGTTTGCGGGGAGAGGGTAAGGGTGAAGGGCAGCGCCTCGCTTGCGTGGAGGTGTGCAGGCAATGAATACGCGCTACCCCGCCATTGCGTCCGATATCCTGAAGCTGTTCGCCGCGCGCGGCGCCGATGCCGTCGACGTGCCGGTGCTGCAGCCGGCCGACCCGTTCCTCGACATGGCTGGCGAGGACTTGCGTCGCCGCATCTTCCTGACCGAGAGCGAGACCGGTGCTGCGCTGTGCCTGCGCCCGGAGTTCACCATTCCGGTCTGCCTCGACCACATCCACACGCAATCCGGCACACCGCGCCGCTATTCTTATCTCGGCGAGGTGTTTCGCCAGCGCCGCGAAGGCGGCAATGAATTCTTCCAGGCCGGCGTCGAGGATCTTGGCGATCCCGACATCGCGGCCGCCGATGCGCGCTCGGTTGCCGATGCGCATGCCTTGCTGTCGCTGTGCCTGCCGGGCCGCGACCTGGCGGTCACGCTCGGCGACCAGGCCATCTTCGAGGCGGTGCTCGCGGCGCTTGGCTTGCCGCGTGGCTGGCGCATGCGTCTTGCCCGCGCCTTCGGTTCGGCGGAACTGCTGGCTGCGGCCCTTGAAGACCTGGCTGCGCCGACGCGCAGTTCGGCCTTGGCCGAGCCCGTCGCCTCGCTTGTTGCCGATGGTGACGTCGAGGCGCTCTCAGCCCATATCGCCGCCGGCATGGAGCAGGCCGGGCTGTCGGCGTCCGCCGGGCGCACGCCCACCGGCATCGCGCGCCGGCTCATCGAAAAGGCCGAACTGCGCAGCGTTCGCCTGTCCAGCGATGCCTTCGAGGCGCTGGAGCGGTTTTTGGCTATCCACGTGCCGCTCGATCAAGCGCCTGAGGCGCTCAGGGATTTCGCTGCGGGAGCGGGGCTTTCGCTTGGCGCCGCGCTCGACAATTTTGCCGCCCGCGCTACAGCCATAGCCGGCCATGGCCTGGCCGTCGGCACGGTGCGCTACGATGCCGCCTTCGGTCGTCCGCTCGACTATTACACCGGGCTGGTCTTCGAGATTTCCGGACCTGACGGCGAGCGCCCCTTGGCCGGTGGCGGTCGTTACGACCGGCTGCTAACCCTGCTCGGCGCCGGCAAGCCGATTCCCGGGGTGGGCTTTTCCGTCTGGCTCGACCGTATCGAAGCCCTGAGGGAGGCGCGCTGATGACCATCTCGATCGCGCTCCCGTCGAAGGGCCGCTTGAAGGAGCAGGCGCTTGAGGTGCTGGCCAAGGCCGGCTTCACCGTCAACCTGCCCGAGGACGAGCGCCGCTACCGCGCCACAATCGAGGGGCGGCCGGATATCGAGATCGCCTTCCTTTCGGCTTCCGAAATCTCCGGCGAGATCGGCCAGGGCAATGTCGATCTGGGCATCACCGGCGAAGACCTGGTCCGCGAAAACCTTGCCGACTGGGAGAGCAAGGCCGAGATCGTCGCGCGCCTGGGCTTCGGCTATGCCGATGTCGTCGTCGCAGTTCCCGAAATCTGGCTCGACGTCGACACCATGGCCGACCTCGACGACGTCGCCGCCGATTTCCGCCAACGCCACGGCCGTCGCCTGCGCATCGCCACCAAATACTGGCGGCTGACGCAGCAGTTCTTCTCCCAGATGCACGGCATCCAGGTCTACCGCATCGTCGAGAGCCTGGGCGCCACAGAAGGCGCGCCGGCGGCAGGTTCGGCCGACGTCATCGTCGACATCACCTCGACCGGTTCGACGCTGCGCGCCAACCACCTGAAAATCCTGTCCGATGGTGTGATCCTGCGCTCGCAGGCTTGCCTTGTTCAGTCACGCAAGACCCGCACGCCAGCTGACGAAGCGGTGCTTGCGCAGTTCAACACCGCAATAGCGGCGGCCGTCGCCGGATAGGCTTGTAGTTGGCGTTGCCAACGCGGTCGCGTCGTTGCTTGGCAAGTCGGCTGGCCGCAGGACAGGCGTGGAACGATCCGCGCCTGTTTCGTCTTCCGGGGTGCTGTTGTCAGGGAAATATTTGCTGCGCTGTCGCCCGGCGGCGCTTGTGCATTCCGGTGCCGCTGTTTAGCTAGACCTGAAACGGGTCAACCGAAAACGGATCACCGATATGCGACTTGGCGGAAGACTGGCTGCGGCCATTGAAGTTCTCGACGATATGGAGCGCCGTCACCGGCCTGCTGCCGATGCGCTCAAGGACTGGGGATTGTCCCATCGTTTTGCCGGCGCTGGCGACCGCGCCGCGATCGGCAACATCGTCTACGACGCGCTGCGCCGCAAGCGCTCCGCCGGGTGGTTGCTCGGCAGTGAAAATTCCCGCGCGCTGGGCTTCGGCGCACTTCTTCTCGAATGGAACCAGTCGGCCGCGGCACTCAATCAGAGCCTCGACGGCGACAAGTTCGCGCCGGAGCCGCTCAGCGAAGCCGAATTGAAGGCAATCGCCGAGCGCAGCCTTGCCGAGGCGCCCGATGTCATCCGCGCCGACAGCCCCGACTGGTGCGCACCCCTGTTGCAGCGTGCTTTTGGTGCAGACTGGGTGGACGAGGGCGCTGCCCTGGCCGCCCGTCCTCCGCTCGACATCAGGGTCAATACGCTGAAAGCCGACCGCATTCGCGTCATTGCCGAGCTCGAAGGCACCCAGGCCACTGCCACCGCGCTTGCGCCGCATGGCGTGCGCATTCCGCCCATCGACGGCAGCGGCCGTCACCCCAATGTCCAGGCCGAACCGGCCTTCCAGAAGGGCTGGTTCGAAATCCAGGACGAAGGCTCGCAGCTTGCGGCCGAACTCTCCGGCGCTCTGCCCGGAATGCAGGTTCTGGACTATTGCGCAGGCGCCGGCGGCAAGACCCTGGCGCTGTCGGCGGCAATGGAAAACCGCGGCCAGATTTTCGCCCACGATTCGGAAAAATCGCGCCTCGCGCCGATGTTCGATCGCCTGCGCCGTTCCGACAACCGCAATGTGCAGGTCGTCGCCAAGCCCGCGGAACTGGCCGGCCTGACAGGCGGCATGGACCTTGTGCTGATTGACGCGCCTTGCACCGGCAGCGGCACCTGGCGGCGCAGGCCGGACGCCAAATGGCGTCTGACCGAGCGCCAGCTCGACGTGCGCAAGGCCGAGCAGTCGGCGATCCTCGATGCCGCCAAAGCCTACGTCAAGCCGGGCGGGCTGATGGTCTACATCACCTGTTCGGTCTTCGAGGAGGAAAACGCCGATCAGGTCGCGGCCTTCCTCGGTCGCGACAAATCGTTCTCGGCGCTCGACCATCAGGCGCTTTGGACAAGCCGTTTCCCTGGCAAGGAGGATGCCGTTCGCCACAGCCGCCAGGGACTGTCGCTCACCCCCGCGAGAAGCGGCACTGACGGCTTCTATTTCGCTGCGATGCGCCGCGCCGGCTGACAGCAAGATATTCGGTCCGCTTGCCCAGGGATGAAGCGGACATGCAACCAGTCGTCACCAGTGCCGTTTCGGTTCGGGTTGGAAGATCCTCGCCTTCATCGCCGCCGCCCGACCGATGGACCGGGTCGCTGCCTGGCTGTTGCGCCCTATGCCGCCTTGGTCGGCTTCGCCACCTTGCTCAATTTTTCGACCCGGTGGCTCAATTGAAGGCGTGCTGCATCGCACCATTTTTGGTTGCCTGCGTTTGCCGGCTTTGTCATAAGCAGGCTGCATCAGGACATTGGAAATGGCCGCGAAGATTGTACCTGCCCCGGATTTCGAAGAGCGTGTAAGGTCTTCCTTCGCGCGCCAAAGCGTCATGCGCACCATTGGAGCCGAATTGACGTTCGTCGCCCCCGGCACGGTCGAGATCGAGATGCCTTATTCGGAAGCGCTGACCCAGCAACACGGGTTCCTCCACGCCGGCGTTATTTCGACCGCGCTCGATTCCGCTTGCGGCTATGCGGCCTATTCCCTGATGCCGGAAAACTCCGGTGTCCTGTCGATCGAGTTCAAGGTCAACCTGCTGGCCCCGGGCAGGGGCGAGCGCTTCGTCTTCCGCGGCTCGGTCACGAAACCCGGCCGGACCATCGTCGTGGCCGATGGCCAGGCCTATGCCTTTGCCGCCGATGGCGAGGCCAAGCTGATCGCGACCATGACCGGCACCATGATGGTGGTGGTCGGGCGCGAAGGCATCGAGGGCTGACGCGCGATGGTCGCGATCACGCAGATCCATGGCCGCAACGTCTTGTTTGTCATGGCGGCGGACGCTGAGTATGGCCCGCATCTGCAAAAGCTTTTCGTGCCGCTGATGACCGGGATAGGGCCTGTCGAGTCCGGCGTGGTGGTGGGCGCAGAGCTTGCCCGCTGTGCCGTTGCCAACGCTCTGCCCGACCTCTTGGTCTGCCTCGGCTCCGCCGGAAGTCGCCGCCTGGAGCAGACGGAAGTCTATCAGGCGGTGTCGGTGTGTTTCCGCGACATGGACGCTTCGGCGCTCGGCTTCGAGAAGGGCAGGACGCCGTTCCTCGATCTTCCTGCCACGCTGCCACTGCCGCTGCGCATTCCCGGCGTTCCGGAGGCGCGCCTGTCGACGGGCAGCACCATCATATCTGGCAAGGCCTATGACGCCATTCCCGAAGACATGGTCGACATGGAAACCTTCGCCGTGCTGCGCGCCTGCCAGATGTTCGGCGTGCCGCTGATCGGCCTGCGCGGCATATCGGACGGTGCTTCCGACATCAGCCATGTCGATGACTGGACTGAATACCTGCACGTCGTCGACGAAAAGCTGGCCCACGCCGTGCAGCTTCTGGCGCAGGCGATCGGCAACGGCGCAATCCGGCTCTAGGCGGCCGCCCGCGGCAGGCTCTTGGCGTTGCCGAACAAAACCCCGAGCAGCCTCACCCTGACGTCGCGGTCGAGGTTGACATAGGTTATCGCTCCGGCCTGGTGGTCGAGAGTCCAGCGTCCAACGGAGCCGTTGTCCCAGTCGACGCTGTAGCCGCCGTCGACGAGTTTCCAGGCGCCTTTGCGTACTTCGCCGTCTTCGAGCAGCATGTGGGCGGCATCGCCGGTTTCGAAATAGACGTAGGCCTCCTTGCCGTTGCGGTCGAGCACGTGGGTGGTGCCGGGAATAAGCACCGACAAAACAGACTGGTCGAGACTTGCCATCTTCAGTTCCTTTCGCAAACCTTGTAGTCAAGAAGCTTGACGTTATATCCGGGAATGAAGATGGTCAAGAGACTTGACGAAAATGCAGGGGCAGCGCTTCCGGACCACGTCGGCTGGCGGCTGTGGCAGGCGAGCCGCGCCTGGCAGGCGGAATTTGCCGAGGCGATGCGAAGGGCTGGGCATGTCTGGTTCAGCGAAAGCCGCGCCGGGCTGCTGGGCCATATTCCCCGGCGAGGCCTGCGCCAGGGAGCGTTGATCGACCGCGCGGGCATTTCCAAACAGGCGGTGCAACAGCTGCTCGATGGGCTCGAAGCCGAAGGCGTTATCGAGCGGGCAGCCGATCCGGATGACAAGCGCGGCAAGCTGGTGCGCTACACAGAGCGCGGGCTGGCAGCCCTGGGCGATGCCGACCGGATCAAGCTCGACATCGAGCGCGGCTACCGTGAACGTTTGGGCGAGGCGGGTTTCGACGCCTTGATGACGGCGCTTCGCCTGCTGGCAGCTGCGCCAAGGGATTAGGCGCATGCCTGCGGCTTTGCGTCTGCCGAGGGCCAGCCATGCAATCCAGCCCATTGCACAGAACTGATTCTTTCTTTAAACGCCCGCCATGAAGAACTCCGAGCACCCCGAAACCGTCCTCATCATCGACTTCGGCAGCCAGGTGACGCAGCTTATCGCGCGTCGCGTTCGCGAAGCCGGGGTCTATTCCGAAATCGTTCCTTTCCAGTCGGCCGACGAAGCCTTCAAGCGGATCAGCCCCAAGGCGGTGATCCTCTCGGGCAGCCCGCACTCGACTGTCGACATTGGCAGCCCGCGCGCTCCGGAGGCCATTTTCGCGGCCGGCATCCCGGTGCTCGGCATCTGCTACGGCGAGCAGACCATGTGTGCCCAGCTTGGCGGCAAGGTCGAGGCCGGCCATCACCGCGAGTTCGGCCGCGCCTATCTCGATATCCAGGACGACAGCCCGCTGTTCGAGGGCGTCTGGGCCAAGGGCACCCGCCATCAGGTGTGGATGAGCCATGGCGACCGCGTCACCGAAATCCCTGCCGGCTTCCGCGTCATCGGCACCTCCACCGGCGCGCCGTTCGCGGCCATCGCCGACGAGAGCCGCAATTTCTACGCTGTGCAGTTCCACCCCGAGGTGGTTCACACGCCCGATGGCGCCAAGCTCCTGCGCAATTTCGTCCACAAGATCGCCGGCATCGAGAGCGACTGGACCATGCGCGCCTATCGCGAGCATGCCGTCGAGGCGATCCGCAAGCAGGTCGGCGACAAGAAGGTCATCTGCGCGCTTTCGGGCGGCGTCGACTCTTCGGTCGCAGCGCTTCTGATCCACGAAGCCGTCGGCGACCAGCTGACCTGCATCCTCGTCGACCACGGACTGATGCGCAAGAACGAGGCGGCCGACGTGGTCGCCATGTTCCGCGAGCACTACAACCTGCCGCTGATCCTCGTCGACGCCTCCGACCGCTTCATCTCGGCGCTCGAAGGCGAGTCCGACCCGGAGAAGAAGCGCAAGACCATCGGCCGGCTGTTCATCGAGGTGTTCGAGGAAGAGGCCAAGAAGCTCGGCGGCGCAGACTTCCTCGCCCAGGGCACGCTCTATCCCGACGTCATCGAAAGCGTCTCCTTCACTGGGGGGCCCTCGGTCACCATCAAGTCGCACCACAATGTCGGCGGTCTTCCCGACCGCATGAACATGAAGCTGGTCGAGCCGCTGCGCGAATTGTTCAAGGACGAGGTCCGCGTGCTCGGCAAGGAACTGGGCCTGCCCGACAGCTTCATCGGCCGCCATCCGTTCCCCGGACCCGGCCTCGCCATCCGCTGCCCGGGCGGCATCACCCGTGAGAAGCTCGAGATCCTGCGCGAGGCCGATGCGATCTACCTCGACGAGATCCGCAAGGCAGGCCTCTACGACGCCATCTGGCAGGCTTTCGCCGTGCTTCTGCCGGTCCAGACCGTCGGCGTCATGGGCGACGGCCGCACCTACGAATTCGTCTGCGCCCTGCGTGCGGTGACCTCGGTCGACGGCATGACCGCCGACTTCTACCACTACGACATGAACTTCCTCGGCCAGGCCGCCACCCGCATCATTAACGAGGTGCGCGGCATCAACCGTGTCGTCTATGACGTCACCTCGAAGCCGCCTGGCACCATCGAGTGGGAATGATCTGACAAAGGCCCCCGGTGAACCCCGGGGGTCTTTTTTTTGGGAGGCGTCGCCGGGCCAGCCTGACAGCGCCTAGCCGGTCCGTTCGATGTCGTGACGCAAGACGATCAGCGTCGTCAGGTCCTCGACGCTCGGGTGGCTGGCGATCAGGTCGCGAAGCGTGTTCAGCCTGTCTATCGATGGCACTTCGATCTCGACGACGAGGTCGAGCTGGCCGCTGACCGATGACACCCGCCGGATCTCGGCATGGCGCGCCAGCTGGTCGAGCACGCCGATCGATGGCGTGCGGGTCAGCGTCACCATCAGGAAGGCTGAAACCAGCCCCTTGTCCATCTGGCCGATATCGGCGCGATAGCCGCGGATGACGCCGCTCTTTTCCAGCATCGCGACGCGCTCGGTGGTCGCGCTTCGCGATAGTCCGATGCGCGCCGCCAGCGTCTTCATCGGGATGCGTGCCTCCTTCGACAGGATGCCGAGAATGTCCCTGTCCTTGGCGTCGAGTTCCTTCATTGTCCGCTTCCGTCGCCCGCCGTGAATGTGCCGGTCAATGCACGCGAAGTGCCGGTGTAACCGTCACATTGCCGGATGCCCGATTTTTGCGCCCGTGCCAAGCTTCGGCATCAGAAAATGGAATGGCGATGACCGACGTAACCCACCCCGCGCCGCAGTTTTCCCGTGAAGAGGCGGCAGCTCTCGCCGCCAGCCATTTCGGGGTTGGCGGCATAGCAAGCCCGCTCGACAGCGAGCGCGACCAGAATTTCAAGCTGATGTCGGCCGACGGTGACTGGATTTTCAAGATCGTCAACGCCTCCGAACCGCGTCCCGAAAGCGAATTCCAGGCGGCGCTGCTCGATCATCTCGCCCGCGCTGGCGCCGGTGTCGCGGTCCCCGGCCTGAGAAAGACGCCCCGAGGCGCGGTGCTCGCCCATGCGCCGTCGGCGGATGGCGGTGAGCATGCGCTGCGGCTCGTCTCCTGGCTGCCCGGCCTGCCGCTGGCCGAGGTTGCCCGCACGCCTCAGGTGTTCGCCGGCCTCGGTGCAGCGCTCGGCCGGCTCGACCGCGCCCTCCAGGGCTTCATCCATCCCGGCGCGCTCAGGAGCTTCGACTGGGACATCCGCCAGGCCGGCGCCGCCCGCAGCCGCCTTGGCCATGTCACGGACGATGCCGACCGCGCCCTGCTCGGGCGCTTCCTCGACCGGTTTGACGCGGAGGTGGCGCCGAAGCTTCCGTCGCTGCGCGCCCAGGTCATCCACAACGACGCCAACGACTGGAACGTGCTGGTCGACGACAACGACCACGACCGCATCGCCGGCATCATCGATTTCGGCGATGCTCTCTACTCGCCCCTCATTGCCGAGGTGGCCGTCGCCTGCGCCTATTCGATCCTCGATGTCGAGGATCCCATCGGTGCTGCCGCGACGCTCGCCGCCGGCTTTCACGCCGAATATCGGCTGCGCGAGGAAGAGGTCGACCTGCTGTTCGACCTCATTGTCGCGCGGCTGGTCATCTCGGTTTCGCTGTCGGCGGTGCGCAAGGCACAGCTCGGCGACAATCCGTATCTCGCCATCTCCGAAGCGCCGGCCTGGCGATTGCTCCGCCGCCTTGACGCCATGAACCGGCGTTTCGCCACCGCGATCCTGCGTCATGCCTGCGGCTTCGACGCAGCGCCCGGCGCCAAGGCCGTCACGACCTGGATCGAGGCCAACAGGAAGAGTTTCGCGCCGGTCCTCGACCGCCATCCGGCGACGCTTGCCAAGGCGGTGGTGCCGTATGGCGATCCGGCCCATCCGATGACCGTCACCTCGGCGGGCCAAAGGCCCGAAGAGGCTACGGCCTGGTGGGATGCATTTTGCGCCGAACAGGGCATCGCGCTGGGCATCGGCCCATGGGGCGAGAAGCGCACCATCTACACGTCCGACATCTTCTGGTCGCGCTTCGTCGAAGGCGCGCGCCGCATCCACCATCTCGGCCTAGACCTGTTCATGCCGGCGGGCACACGTGTCTACACCCCGCTCGCCGCAACGGTCAAAAGCGTCGAGATCGAGGAGGATCCGCTTGGCTACGGCTGCCTGGTGGCCCTCGAACACGCACCGGAGGGCTGTCCGCCTTTCGTTACGCTGTGGGGCCACATGGCGCATGAGGCCATGGCGCGCCTCAAGCCCGGCCAGCGGCTTGCCGCCGGCGCGCTTGTCGGCGAGATGGGTGGGCCTGCCGAGAACGGTGGCTGGGCGCCGCACTTGCATTTTCAGATCTCGACCGATCCCGATCTCGCCGCACGCGACATCCTCGGCGTCGGCGAGGTGCAGTACCTGCCGGTCTGGGCCGAGCTGTTCCCCGATGCCGCAACCCTTGCCGGCATTCCGCCCGAGACCTTCCATCAATCCGGCCGCACCCGTCCCGAGATCGTGGCCGCGCGCAAAACTTCGCTGCTGCCCAACCTGTCGATCTCCTACGCGCAGCCGATCAAGTTCGTGCGCGGCGAAGGCGCCTGGCTGATCGATGATCGCGGCCGCACCTATCTCGACTGCTTCAACAATGTCTGCCACCTGGGCCACGCCCATCCCGATGTCGTCGAGGCGATCGCCACCCAGGCGGCCAAGCTCAACACCAACACGCGCTACCTGCACGACGCCATCGTCACCTATGCCGAGCGGCTGACCGCGACCCTGCCCGAGGGGCTGTCGGTCGCCTCCTTCGCCTGCTCCGGCAGCGAGGCCAATTCGCTTGCGCTACGGATGTCGCGCACTGTGACCGGCAGCAATGACGCGCTGGTGCTCGACTGGGCCTATCACGGCACCACCCAGGAGCTGATCGATCTCAGCCCCTACAAATACAAGCGCAAGGGTGGCAAGGGCCGGCCGGCGCATGTCTTCGAGGCAACGATCCCCGACAGCTACCGCGCGCCCGCTGACTGGCCCGTGGAGGAACATGCCCGGCGTTTTGCTGAAAGTATCGCCGAGCAGATCGAGGCGATGCGCAAGCAAGGCCGCGCGCCGGCCTTCTTCATCGCCGAGTCCATCCCCAGCGTTGCCGGCCAGGTTTTTCTCCCGGATGGCTATCTGAAGCAAGTCTACGCCATGGTCCGCGCCGCCGGCGGATTCTGCATCGCCGACGAGGTGCAGGTCGGCTTCGGCCGCGTCGGCAGCCACTGGTGGGCTTTCGAGGCGCAAGGCGTGGTCCCTGATATCGTCACCATGGGCAAGCCCATCGGCAACGGCCACCCGATGTCGGCACTGGTCACCACGCGCGAGATCGCCGACCGCTTCAACAACGGCATGGAGTATTTCAACACCTTCGGCGGCAACCCGGTGTCGTGCGCGGCGGGCCTCGCCGTGCTCGATGTCATCGAGCGCGACCGCCTGCGGGATAACGCGACCGATGTCGGCGCCTATCTCGTTTCGCGCTTCAGGCACATGCAGAAGCGCTACGAGGTCATCGGCGACGTCAGGGGCATGGGCCTGTTCCTCGGCATCGAGCTGGTTGCCGACCGCAGGACGAAGGAGCCGGCCACTGCATTTGCCCGCAAGGTCAATGACGGCGCGCGTGCGCGCGGCGTGCTCATCGGCACCGAGGGTCCACACGACAATGTGCTCAAGATGCGCCCGCCGATGATCTTCACTCGGCGCGACGCTGACCATCTGGTCGGCGTGCTTGAGGAGACCTTCGCCGCTGTGGAGGCCGGCGGCGAATAAACAGTAGCCGCGCGGCGGCATTCGACAGCCAGACATTGAGCGACTTCCGGCGCGCTGCGCCGGCGGCACGAAGAGGCTTTGCCTCGAACCAGGGAGGAGAAACCATGAAACATCTGATCTCAGCATTGCTGCTCGGCACGGCGGCTCTCGCCAACCCCGCCAACGCCGACACGCTCGACATCGTCAAGCAGCGCGGCACCGTCACCTGCGGCGTCAGCCAGGGCGTCGCCGGCTTCTCGGCGCCTGACGATGCCGGCAAGTGGTCGGGCTTCGACATCGACATCTGCCGTGCGGTTGCTGCCGCGGTGCTCGGCGACGCCGACAAGGTCAGCTATGTGCCGTTGTCGACCAAGGAGCGGTTCACCGCGGTCCAGTCGGGCTCCGTCGATCTGCTCTCGCGCCAGACCACCTGGACCCTGTCGCGTGACTCGAGCCTTGGACTGCGTTTTGTCGGCACCGCCTATCATGACGGCCAGGGCTTCATGATCCGCAAGGACCTCGGCGTCGACAGCGCGCTGAAACTCGATGGCGCCACCGTCTGCACCGAGCAGGGCACGACCACGGAGCAGAATGTCGCCGACTACTTCAGCGCCAACAAGCTGAAATACGAGCCTGTCGTCATCGATTCCGCCGACGGCATCATCAAGGCGTTCGACGGCGGCCGCTGCGACGTCTACACCACCGACGCCTCCGCGCTTTACGCGCAGCGCCTGAAGCTCAGCGATCCGGCCGCCTATGTCGTGCTGCCCGAGATCATCTCCAAGGAGCCGCTAGGACCGGCCGTGCGCCAGGGCGACGACAGGTGGTTCAGCATCGTTCGCTGGACGCTGTTCGCCCTGATCGAGGCGGAGGAGCTCGGCATCACCAGGGACAACGCCGAAGCCGGCCTGACGTCGGCCAACCCGGCCATCAAGCGCTTCCTCGGCGCCGAGGGCGACAGCGGCCAGCAGCTCGGCCTCGATCCGCGCTGGGCCTACAACGTCGTTTCCAAGGTTGGTAACTACGGCGAGATATTCGAGCGCAATCTCGGCCAGTCGAGCGAACTCAAGATCGACCGCGGCATCAACGCCCAGTGGAACGCCGGCGGCCTGATGTACGCCCCGCCGGTCCGCTGACATCTGTTGCGCGGGGTCGCGCTCCGGCGCGGCCTTGCCTATGCTGGCGCCTCGAATCTCCGGCTCGGCCGGGTCGTATCAAGGTGTCAGATGAGCATTGCCGACCGCATCCGCGTCCAGGACGTCAAAACCCTTTCCGACGACTGGTATGTCCTGAAGAAGACGACTTTCGCCTATCGTCGCGGCGACGGTGAGTGGCAGGTCCAGAGCCGCGAGACCTATGATCGCGGCAACGGCGCCACCATCCTGCTCTACGATCCCGCGCGCCGCACTGTCGTGCTGGTCAAGCAGTTCCGCTACCCGGCTTTCGTCAACGGCTACGACGACATGCTGATCGAAACGCCTGCCGGGCTGCTCGACGACGCAGCGCCCGAAGAGCGCATCCGTGCCGAGGTCGAGGAGGAGACGGGCTTCCGCATCCATCATGTTCGCCGCGTCTTTGAGGCCTTCATGAGCCCGGGTGCCGTGACCGAGAAGATCTATTTCTTCGTCGGTGAATACGAGCCGTCGGATCGCGTCTCGGAGGGCGGCGGCCATGCCGGCGAGGGCGAGGATATCGAGGTCATGGAAATCGGCATCGACGAGGCGCTCGCCATGGTCGCCGACGGCCGTATCTGCGACGCCAAGACCATCATGCTGCTGCAATACGCAGCCCTTCACCTGCGCGGAGCCTAAGCCACCATGTCGGACATCGCCCGCCAGCTCGGCATCTCTTTCGGTGCATCGCGGACGGGTGCGCTCAACGCCATCACCGACGTGCCGGGCGTGGATGTCGGCCATAGCACCATCCGGGAGGGCGACCTCAACACCGGCGTCACCGCGATCCTGCCCCACGGCGGCAATCTCTACCGCAACAAGGTGCTGGCCGCCTGCGATGTCATCAACGGCTTCGGCAAGAGCGCGGGCCTGATGCAGGTCGAAGAATTGGGCACGCTCGAGACGCCCGTCCTGCTCACCAACACTTTCGGCGTCGGCACCTGCTCCAATGCGCTGATCCACTCGGCGATTGCGGAAAATCCCGACATCGGCCGCGAGACGGCGACAGTCAATCCCGTGGTCATGGAATGCAACGACGGCTACCTCAGCGACATCCAGTCGCTTGCCGTCAGCGAGGACGATGCCCGCGCCGCCTTGGCCGCTGCCGCATCAGGACCGGTGGCGGAAGGCAATGTCGGCGCCGGTACCGGCATGAGCTGTTTTGGCTTCAAGGGCGGCATCGGCACCGCCTCGCGCCGCATCGAACTGGCCGGCCGCGACCATCATCTCGGCGTGCTGGTGCTCACCAATTTCGGCCGCGCCGGCGACCTCATCCTTCCGGATGGCCGCCGCCCCGATCCGCGTTCCAAGGTGGAGGCGGAGAAAGGCTCTGTCATCGTCATCCTCGCCACCGATATCGCGCTGGAGCATCGCCAGCTCAAGCGCGTGGTGCGTCGTTGCGGTGCCGGTCTCGCCAGGCTCGGCGCCTACTGGGGCCACGGCAGCGGCGACATCGCGCTCGGCTTCTCGACAGCGCGGACCTTCGACCACGACGAGCGCGCCGATTTCGTCGCCATGACCGCCCTCAACGAAAACCGCATCGATCGCCTGTTCCGCGCCGCTGCCGAAGCAACCGAGGAAGCGGTTGTGAATTCGATGTGCGCTGCCGAGGCGATGCACGGCAGGGCCGGGCATTCGCGGCCGTCGCTGGCCGACTGGCTACGCGCCAACAGGATCTAGTCTTTTTAGACGAGGTCAATCCTGTCCTTGCGGCACGTAATGCCCTGAACAGATCGAACCGTTCCGCGGGGGCGTCGGTCGTCTGCGAGGGAGGTGCCTGCTTTGCCCACGGTCTCAAGCCCGGTGCCGGGGGCCTAAGCGATGGTCCTGCGCAATCTGGCCAAGCTTGATCTCAACCTGCTGCATGTCTTCGAAGCCGTCTACAGCGAGGCGAGCATCACCCGCGCCGCCGAGACGCTCAGCGTCACCCAGCCGGCGGTGTCGAACAGCCTGGCACGCTTGCGCGATATCTTCGGCGACCAGCTCTTTGTCCGTGCCAGGCAGGGCATCGCGCCGACGCCGCTCGCCGAAACGCTGATCGGCCCGGTTCGCGAAGCGCTGACCGCGCTCGACCGCACGCTTGCCCGGCACGAGCGCTTCGATCCGCTGGCCTCCGAGCGCATTGTCTCGTTCAGCATGAGCGACTACGCCGAGGCGGTGGTGCTTGGGCCATTCGTCGGCGAGTTGAACCGGCTGGGCTCGAAACTGACGGTCCGCAATCGTTTCCTGGCCGAGCGCGACCTGTTTCCCGGATTGGCCTCCGGAGAGATCGATTTCGCCGTCGAGTCGCATCCGCTGGCCGACGACGGGTTCGGGCAGAGGCTGCTGTTCAGCGACGAGTTCGTCTGCGTCATGCGCCGTGGGCATCCGGCGGCCACCGAGCCGTTCACCATCGAACGCTACATGGCGCTCAGCCACCTGCACATCTCCAATCGCCCGCGCTTTGCCAATCTGGTCGACGGCGCGCTCGCCCGGATGAAGCTGAAGCGGCAGGTGGCCGTGCATCTCGAACATTGCCTGGCGGCGGCCGCCATCCTGTCGCGCAGCGACCTCTGCCTCACCATCCCCACTTCCTTCGTCCGCCATTTCTTGTCCGACGACAGTTTCGTGTCGCTGCCGCGCCCGTTCCGCATGCTGCCGCTGCAGACCTGGCTCTACTGGCACCCGGCCTCCGAAGGCAGCCCGGCGCATGACTGGGTTCGCAGCGTGCTCGACGATTGTTTCCCGCTGCCAGAGGCAAGTCAGGATCACTCAGGCTGATGTCGGTCATTCGGAATGGCAATTTGCCCTGCCTCGATCCGCCGACCTATAACTGGCACCTACACCTGAGACTGAAGACCTGTCGCTGGGGCGATGGCCGGTAGGCTATCGCCGGGAGGATGGCGCATGCGTGTTGCCGCGAGCCTTGAGGAGATCGTCGAGCGCGGGCTATGCACCGGATGCGGTGCTTGCGCGAGCCTGCTCGGACCAGACGTGCTGCGCATGGACCTGTCGCCGGAAGGGTTCATGCGGCCGCGCGGCCAGCGTCCCCTCGATAAGGCCGAGCAGCAGACCGTGCTTGAGGTTTGCGCCGGGCACACACAAAAGGGGGGAGCGCCCGTCAAGGCCGCGCCGCATCGCATCTTTGGCGCCATGCTGCATCTCGCCAAGGGGCACGCGACCGACAGGGATATCCGTTTCAAGAGCGCCACCGGTGGCGTGCTCACGGCACTCGCGGTCTATCTGGTCGAAAGCGGCGAGGTCGATGGAATCCTGCAGGTCTCTGTCTCCGGTGACAATCCGCTGCTCAACGAAGCCAGATTCAACACCACCCGCGAGCAGATAGTCGCATCATCGGGCTCGCGCTACGGGCCGTCGGCGCCGCTCAAGGACATCGTGGCGTTGCTCGACAGTGGCCGCCGCTTCGCCTTTATCGGCAAGCCCTGCGACATTGCTACATTGCGCAACCTGTCTCGGGTCGATCCGCGCGTCGAATTGCAGATCCCCTACATGCTGGCGATGGTCTGCGGCGGCAATCCCAGCATCGCCGCCACCTACAACATCGTCAGGCGCTTCGGCGAGGACCACCGCGATGTCGAGGAATTACGCTATCGCGGCCATGGCTGGCCGGGGCCGACCTATGTCCGCACGCGACAGGGCAGGGAACATCGCCAGACCTATGACGAGACCTGGTTCTCCAATCTCACCTACGAGCTGATGTTCCGCTGCAAGATCTGCGCCGACGGTGTCGGCGAGCACGCCGATGTCGTCGCTGGCGATTGCTGGGCCATGGAGGGCGGCAAGCCGAGCCATCGCGAGGCCGGCGACGGCTGGAACATGCACATCGCCCGAACCGAGCGCGGCAGGCAGCTGATCGAGGATGCAGTCGTTGCCGGCTACCTCCACGAGGAGCCGTTTTCGGTCACGGAGCTCGAGGCCATGCACGACGACCACGGCACCAAGAAGCGCTCCGTGCTGTGGCGGCTGGCGGGCCTGGCGCTTACCGCGCAGCCGTTTCCCGATCACGGCGCGCTGCGGGTGGTGCAGGCCGGCCTTGCCGCCAGCTGGCGCGAACGCTGGACAGCCTTCCGCGGCACGCTCGCCCGCTCGCTCAAGCGCCGCAACCGCGAGAGCCCGATCACCTCGGGCACGTATGCGCCCGACACCACGACACGCTGAGAACAATCACCAAGGAGGAAACCATGTCCGTCGATCATCTGCGCGCCAAGCTCTCCGGTTCCGGACCGGCCCTGTTCTTCCCGGATCCCGAGGTTCCGGCGATCTTCAATTTCGATCAGGGCCTTGCCGCGCCCGAGACTTTCCCGACTGAGGATCTGGTCCGTCTCGCCCGCAAGTCGCTCGACGAGCATGGCGCCAAGGTGCTCGACTATTTCGACCCGGCCACCGGATATGAAGAGCTCGTCTTCGGCTTCAAGGGCCTGCGCAAGGAGATATCGGACCGCATCGAGCGCACCCAGGGCAAGCAGCTCGGTACGCTCGGCGTCATCCTGACCTCGGGCTCCGTGCAGGGCATTGCGCTCGCCGCCAACGGCTACATCAATCCGGGCGATGTCGTCGTCGCGGAAGCCGCCTCTTTCCCTTATGCGCTGCGTTTCATGGAGATGGCCGGCGGTGATCTGCGCACCGTGCCGGTCGATGACCACGGCATGGACATCGACGCGCTCGAGACCTTGCTGAGCAAGGTCGAGGCCGAGGGCAAGAAGGTCAAGGTCGTCTACACCATCCCGACCTTCCAGACGCCGACCTGCACCGAGATGTCGGTGCCGCGCCGCAAGCAGTTGCTTCAGCTCGCCAGGGAACACGACTTCCTCATCATCGAGGACAATGTCTATGGCGACCTGCGCTTTGCCGGCGAGGAACTGCCGACCTTGCTCAGCCTCGACACCGACGACCGCGTCATCCAGTGCGGCAGCTTCTCCAAGATCGTCGCCCCGGCGCTGCGCCTCGGCTGGATCGCCGGCCCGGCCGCGGCCATCGAGCCGATCGCAGCCGTCCGCCAGGACCTTGGTGTCAGCCAATGGTACTCCCGCGTCATGGCCTCCTACATGGCCGACGGCCTGCTCGAAGACCACATCGCCGAGGTCAACAAGGTCTACAAGAGCAAGGCCGAGACGGCGGCGCGCGCCGTGCGCGATTATTGCGGCAACTACGTCACCTTCCGCATGCCGCAGGGCTCCTTCTACCTCTGGCTGGAGATCGACGAGCGTGTCGACTGGCAGCGGGCGGCCGAACTGTCGGCCAAGGAGGGCATCTTCTTTCGCCCTGGCGAGCGCTTCATGGGTGAGAGCGACGGCCGCCAGTTCCTGCGCCTCGCATACAGCCATGTCAGCGAAGACATCATCGAGCGCGGCATCAAGAAGCTCGGCGACATCCTCAGCGCCTGCGCCCGAGTTCCGGCATGACGCATTCGGTTCGCACGATCGCGGGGGGATTCGTCTATCCCGAATGCCCCCGCTGGCATGACGGTCAGCTGTGGTTCGCCGACCAGCACGATGGCCTCGTCCATGTGCTGGATGGCGACGGCATGCGACATGACAGCTTCGCCGTTCCGGGCGGCCCGTCCGGCATGGGCTGGCTATCAGATGGCGACCTGCTGGTCGTGTCGATGAATGACCGCAAGCTGTTGCGACGCAGCCGCGACGGCAAGCTTGTGCTCCATGCCGACCTTTCCGGCGTCCATCCGTTCCACTCGAACGACATGGTCGTCGATAGCGAGGGCCGCGCCTATGTCGGCAACATCGGCTTTGACTTCTACGCCGGCGAGGCACCAGTGCCGACCGTGCTGGCCGTGGTTACGCCGGATGGCAAGGTCGGCATCGCCGCCGACGGCTTGATGTGCCCCAACGGCGCTGTCATTTCGCCGGATGGCCGCACGTTCATCATCGCCGAGTCGATGGCAGGGCGTCTCACAGCCTATGACATCGGAGCAGATGGTGGTCTGACCAACCGGCGGCTGTTCGCGGCGGTCGACGGCCACGTGCCCGACGGCATATGCCTCGACGCCGAGGGGCACGTCTGGGCGGCATCACCCTATGAAAAGATGGTGCTGCGTGTCAGTCCGGCCGGCGAGATCGTCGACCGGGTCGTCATCCTTGATGCCAACCCCTATGCCTGCATGCTCGGCGGCGATGACGGCCGCGACCTGTTCATCTGCGTTGCCCCGCACCACGACCCCGAGATGACGGTGAAGCTGAGGGGAGGGCGCATCGACGTGGTCCGCGCGCCCGCTGCGGGAGCCGGACGGCCATGAGCATCGAAAGGCTCAACCCATCAGGCATGGCTTTCCCCGGCATGAGCCAGGGGGTCGGCTGCGGCGACTTCGTGCTGGTTTCCGGGCAGGTGGCTCTGAAGGACCGGCAGATCGTCTGCGCGGGCGACCCTGCCGGGCAGACCGAGCAGGTGTTCCGCAACATCGAGGCGGTTCTGGCCGAAGCGGGTCTTGCGCTTGGTCATGTCGTGTCCTTGCGCAGCTATCTGACCAGCGCTGACCACTATCAGGCCTATGCCTCGGTCAAGAACCGCATCTTCGCCGACAACCCGCCGGCCGCCACCGCCATGGTCGTGACGGCACTCGTCCTGCCCGAGATCATGGTCGAGGTCGAGGCGGTCGCCTGGCGTCATGCGCTTGCCAAAGCGCCGACGGTGTAGAACCTAGCCGTAACCTGAAACTGGCCGAGTCGGGTCCGCCCGGCCGGCCGCACTTGCGGAGGCCCGGTCTTGTCGATCACCATGTACGGCATCAAGAACTGCGACACGATCAAGAAGGCCCGCACCTGGCTCGAAGGCCATGGCGTCGGCTACGATTTCCACGACTACAAGGCGTCCGGCATCGACCGCCAAAGCCTGGAGGCATGGGTCAGGGAATTCGGCTGGGAGACCGTTCTCAACCGCGCCGGCACCACCTTCAAGAAGCTGCCCGACGCCGACAGGCAAGGCCTCGACACTGAGAAGGCGATCGCGCTGATGCTGGCCCAGCCCTCGATGATCAAGCGACCGATGCTCGACCTTGGCAGCCGCCGCATCGTCGGCTTCAAGCCCGAGGCTTACGAGGCCGCGTTCCCGGGCTGATATTGCCCGGGCTGACAATGCCCGGGCTGCGAATGCCGGGACTGCCCGCCCCAGCCTTAGCCGGTCCGCGACCCGAACCGCGCCATGCTCGCCGCTTCTTCGCGCAGCCAGGTTCAGCCGCCCCCCGAATTGCTCACCTAACCAAACTGTAATCCGCGCGGGCTGAAAATCGCCACGATCCGGCACGCATTGCAACAGCCGGCCGCCACAGGGGATTCCCTTGTGCCACGAAGTGTGACTTCATGCGGCCAACTGGCAATGCCGCCGCTCCGAAAGGACCCGGAATCGTGTTTGTATCGTTTTTCCCGCAGCCGAAGCTGTTTTTCACCTCGGCGGCTCTGTGGAGCCTCGCGCTGGTGCTTTTCTGGTTCTACGGCGGCGCGCAATTGGGGGCCATGATCGGCCTGCCGCCAGCGGCTGAGGGGACGCCGCCGATTATCGGTATTTCGGTGTTCTGGTCCCAGCCCTTCTTGTGGTTTTACGTCTACTTTGCAGCGGGCGTACTGCTCTTTTACGCTTTCTGGCGCTGGTATTCGCCACATCCGTGGCAGCAATGGTCGATCCTCGTCACATCTGTCGTCCTGTTCATGATCTACTTCAATGTTCAGGTCAGCGTGGCGGTGAACAATTGGTACGGGCCGTTCTTCGACTACGTCCAGGGGCTGATGGCCGGAACGACCAACTCGACCAATGCCGAGTTCTATCGTGGTGCCGCCAGCTTCGCCTGGCTGGCGCTGATCGGCATGAATGTTTCAGTCATCAACGCATACATCGTCCAGCATTGGATCTTCCGCTGGCGCACCGCCATGAACAATTACTTCATGGAAAACTGGGGCCAGCTTCGCCACATCGAAGGCGCCTCGCAGCGTATCCAGGAAGACACGATGCGTTTTGCCCAGATCATGGAAGACCTGGGGTCAAGTTTCGTCGCCTCGATCATGACGCTGATTGCCTTCCTGCCGGTCTTGATAGAGTTGGAAAAGCACATCACCGAGCTGCCGATCATCGGCGCGGTTCCGCACCCGCTCCTCGTTGCGGCAATTGGTTGGTGCTTGCTTGGCACGCTGTCCGTCATGCTCGCCGGCGTCAAGCTGCCCGGCCTGCAGTTCCGTAACCAGCGCGTCGAGGCCGCCTACCGTAAGGAACTGGTCTATGGCGAAGACCATGCCGACCGGGCGCAGCCTGCGACCACCACCGAACTGTTCGGGAATGTGCGCAGGAATTACTTCCGCCTTTATGCCCACTACGTCTATTTCAACGTCGTCCGCTACACCTACCTGCAGGCCGACAACATCTTCTCCTTCATCATCCTCGGACCGTCGTTCGTCGCGCACAAGATCACGCTTGGCCCGATGAACCAGATCTCGAATGCCTTCGGCCGCGTGACCGGGTCGCTGCAGTTCTTGCTCAGTTCCTGGTCGACGATCGTCGAGTTGCAGTCCGTGCATAAACGTCTGCGCGCCTTCGAGGCGACGCTGTCAGGTGAGCCGCTGCCCGATATCGACCAGCGCTACATCGAGCGTGAAAAGGCAGGTTTCAAACCTGAAGATCAGCCGGTGGCATGATCCCGGCATGAGGTCCGCAGCGCGGTGGCGCTGACGACGATCGCGGCGCGGCTGGAGGAGAAGTTGCCTGCCTGGCTGGAGCCAGCCTCTCTCACCCGCCGGTTTGTACCGGCGTGGCCTCGTTGCGCTGTTTGACATAGTCGGCGTAGCTGACGCAGGCGACATCGGTCTTCGTGCAGACCTCCCCGGCAAAGCGTTCGAGCGCCCGCCAGTAGGCGCCGCCATTCATCAGGCTGAAATGGAAGCCGAATTGCAGCGGGATGCGGTCGCCCGCGTATTGCTTGTCGAAGACTGCGCGGAACGCGTCATAGGCGCGGTCGGAGAAACGGTCGGCGTCCCCGAGCTTCTCTTCGCCGCCCGAATGGCGGACATAAAGATTGTAGTCCATGGCGATGACGCGCCGCTCCGAGGGTCCTTCGGGAATCTCGGGCAGGGAGAATTCCATCATCCCGTCGTCGAGCTTGGGCAGTTCGGGACCGCGCGAGACGCCGCTGGCATTGTAGGCGAAGCCCTTGTCGTGCAGCGCGCCCGTCAGCCCCTTGCTGTCAGACAGGTAAGGAGCGCGAAAACCCTTCACCGAGGCAGCGACCTGCGCCCAGCCTGCTGGTTCGGGCGAAATGCCGTTGATCTTGTAGGCGTCGCGCATGATCGTCGAGAACGCGTCGAACTCCTTCGTCCAGTCAGCCTTGCTCCACTTGCCGCCGTCAAAGTGCCCGCAGGCGTGGCTGGCGATGTCGTGACCCTCGGCCGCCGCAAGGTTGATCTGTTCGAGCCTGTCTACAACCTCCTGCTTCGACTGGGCGAAGCCGACATTGGAGCGGCCCGCGGACTTGCCGGGCGCGCGGTACTCGCCCTTGGTCTGGCGCGACAGAAGGAAGACGCAGGACAGGAAATAGGTGAAGCGGGCGCCGGTGCGAGCAGCGAGATTCCGGCTGCGCTGCCATTGCGCGAGGTCGTGAGCGCCGTCGAACGATATCAGAACGACCTGCGGCTTCTTCACATCCTCGACATTGAGGACAGGGCTGGCCGCCGCCGCAAGCGACGTGGTTGAGGCTATGCAAAGGGAGCTGAGGCGGAGAAGTTTGGACATTTGAACCGGATGTGACTGCAATATGAAGTGCTTGCGCAACTGTGGCCCGGTAGGCCGCAAATGTGGCATGGTTGCGTTCGCCGGGGAATGTCGGGCGACTGCGGGCATGGCAAGGCGGGTTTCCCCAGCCGAATTTCCACCCCGCCCCCTTCCATGACGACGAAATTCCGCTAAAACGCAGGCTCACAATAGGCCCCCAGAGGGCAAAGGCGGTTGGATAGCATGTCGGACGACAGTTTCTTTCGTGAGGTGAACGAGGAAATTCGCCAGGAAAAGGCGAAGGCCCTGTGGGACCGGTTTGGCCCTGCGGCCATCGTTGTCGCTGTGCTCGTCGTCATCGGCACCGGGCTGTTCGTCGCCTGGGAATATTGGGTCGAGACCCGCGCCAACCGGTCCGGCGATGAATTCTCGCATGCCCTGTCTCTGGCCAATTCCGGCAAGGCGGACGAAGCGCTTGCTGCGTTCGAAGCGCTCGAAAAGGATGGTTACGGCGCCTATCCGCTGCTCGCCCGCATGCGCGCAGCGACGGTCCAGGCCGACAAGGGCGACTTCAAGGCCGCAGTCGCCGGCTTCGACGAAGTTGCCGCCGACACCTCCATTCCGTCGGCAATTCGCGACATCGCCCGTTTGCGCGCCGCCCTGCTATTGGTCGACCACGGCACCTATGCCGACGTGTCGGGCCGCGTCGAGGCGCTGACCAACGACACCAATCCGCTGCGCCACTCGGCTCGTGAGGCGCTCGGCCTCGCTGCCTGGAAAGACGGCAAATCCACCGACGCTCTGAAGCTGTTCGAGCAGATCTCCACCGACGATGGTGCTCCGCGCAACGCGCGACAGCGCGCCAATGTCATGGCTGAACTGATCCGCGGTTCGGGCAACGCTTCGTAACGCGGGCCAGATGGCATTCAAGATAGCAATCATCGGCCGGCCTAACGTCGGCAAATCCACGCTTTTCAACCGTCTGGTCGGAAAGAAGATCGCGCTTGTCGACGACACGCCCGGCGTGACGCGTGACCGGCGCGTCCATGCCGCCAAGCTGTACGATCTCGCTTTCGACGTCATCGACACCGCCGGGTTCGAGGACGCGGCGGCTGCCACGCTGCAAGGCCGCATGCGCCAGCAGACCGAAATCGCCATCCGGGAAGCCGATCTGATCTTCTTCATGGTCGACGCCAAGGCTGGCCTTACCCCTGACGACCGCACCTTCGTTGAGATCGTCCGCCGCTCGGGCAAGCCCGTCGTGTTGGTCGCCAACAAGTCCGAGGCGCGCGGCGCCCAGGGCGGAGCGCTCGAAGCGTGGGAACTCGGCATCGGCGAGCCGGTGCAGATCTCGGCTGAACATGGCCTGGGCATGCCCGACCTGCGCGACGCCGTGGTCGAGGCACTCGGCAAGGAACGCGTCTTCGCCGATGACGAGGACGAGGCCGATGACATCGCCGAAAGCGACGTGCTGATTGGCGAAGACATTGCTGATCCCGACGCCGAAGACGCCCATGCCTATGACGAAACCAAACCCCTGCGCATTGCTGTCGTCGGCCGCCCGAACGCCGGCAAATCGACGCTGATCAATGCGCTGATCGGCGAAGAGCGGCTGCTGACCGGCCCCGAGGCCGGCATCACCCGCGATTCGATTTCGGTCGATTGGGACTGGCACGGACGCAGCATCAAGCTGTTCGACACGGCCGGCATGCGCCGCAAGGCCAAGGTGCAGGAAAAGCTCGAGAAGCTGTCGGTGCAGGACGGCCTGCGCGCCATCCGCTTCGCCGAGATCGTCATCATCGTGCTCGATGCGACGATCCCGTTCGAAAAGCAGGACCTGCAGATCGCAGATCTCATCATCCGCGAGGGCCGGGCGCCGGTCATCGCCTTCAACAAGTGGGACCTGATCGACAACCCGCAGGAAGCGCTCGCCGAACTGCGCGAGAAGACCGAGCGGCTTTTGCCGCAGGCGCGGGGCCTGCAGGCCGTGCCGATGTCGGCTGAAACCGGTCGCGGGCTGGAAAAGCTGATGGACGCGGTCATCCGCACCCATCGCGTCTGGAACAGCCGCGTGTCGACCGGCAAGCTCAACCGCTGGCTGGAGGGCATCCTGGCCCATCATCCGCCGCCCGCCGTCGCCGGCCGCCGGCTCAAGATCAAGTACATCACCCAGGCAAAAACGCGGCCGCCCGGCTTCGTGCTGTCCTGCTCGCGTCCTGATGCGATGCCGCAATCCTACGTGCGCTATCTCGTCAACAATCTGCGCGAGGCCTTCGACATGCCCGGTGTGCCGATCCGCATGGCGTTGCGTGCCTCCGACAACCCGTTCGCGGGCCGCGCCAAAAAGAAGAAATGATCCGAAGGGCCCGCATTTGCGGGCCTTTTGCATTTTGGACACCTTGTAGCCGTTAACCCTACATCAAGGTTAATGCATCATTTTTCTCTCCAGTAGCGGTGAGTTGCATCCTGGAGAGTTTCCGTGCATCGACGAGTTGTGAAGCGGCGGTTTGCTGCTGCCCGCGAGGGAAGACGTTCGTTTCTGGCACCCGCCATCGTCGGGCTGGGCATCTGGCTCGGCTTTCCCAGCGCGACCGCCTATCAGGACATGACCAGCCTGGTCTCCGGCCTTGGAGCGCCGAGCACGCGCTGGCACTCCTATGTCGAAAAGGCTGCCGCCGGTTCGGTCCACGCCGCCGAGATGCCGTTTGTCGACGCCATCGTCACCGGGCCGATGTCCGGTTCGGGGGTCAAGATCGCCGGTGTCGGCACCGTCACCTTCCGTGGCAAGGGCAATGCCTCGTCGAGTGTGCCGGACGAGGACCGCATCGTTCGTGTCGACAAGAGGGGCCGCATCGTCAACGTTTCGCCGGTTGCCCCGCCGAGAAACTTTACCGCCGGTTCGGTGTTCGAACGCACCAGTTCGCTTTTGCGCCCCGCACTCGACAGCGGCCTCAAGCTGACCTTCGCCAAGCCCGACATCAAGGGCAAGGAGATCGAGATCGCGGCGGCCTTCCACGTCAAGGAAGCCAAGCATCCGACCGCGGCCGGCGTGCCGGCGATGCTTGCCTCCCTGGTGACCAATGAGAAGGCCGACATCCTAGCCACCGCCTATGCCCCGGCTGCGCCCGACTACGCCAAGGCCTCGCCCTTCGAGGCGCTGTTGCGCAACGAGGACGAGACTGGCGGCCGCTTCATCCCGCCGATGGGCAAGGGCGATCATGGCTGGCTGCAGAATCCGCTGCCGGCGAGCGTCTTTTCCAAGGCGGAGCAGACCTGCCTTGCCAACGGCATCTATTTCGAGGCCCGCGGCGAGTCGCTGCGCGGGCAGGCGGCGGTTGCCCAGGTTATCCTCAACCGCGTCCGCAACCCTGCCTATCCGGGCAGCATCTGCGGCGTCGTCTACCAGAACGATGGCTGGTTCAACCGTTGCCAGTTCTCCTTCGCCTGCGACGGTATCAAGGACCGCGTGACTAGCCCTTCGCACTACAAGACCGCCAAGGACATCGCCATGGCGGTGACGGCTGGCAAGATCTTCATCCCGGAAGTGGGGTCGTCGACGCACTATTACGCCAACTACGTCAATCCGGGCTGGGCGCGTGGCATGAAGAAGATGACCAAGATCGGCCTCCACATCTTCTACCGGACCTATGGCGGCGGCTGGAGCTGATCGCCCTGTAACAAAGACCGCCGGAGTCGCTCATCGGGCGGATTGTCGGCGGATTCGGCCAGCGATTGCCGACGGAAGCCGCGGGCAGGATGTCGCACTTCGCCAAGCTGTTGATTTTCCAGAATAAAATACTTCGTTAGATGGGTGTCTGCGTGGCTTGACGGGCAGGTGCCCTCTAACTATGTTGCCGGCGACTTTGAAGCGGACGGACGGAGACGGTCGGACCGGACGGGAGTTTGCAATGGCCAAGCCATCAAGGCCGGGCGAAACTGGAAACACCCGGCCTGAAAACCGAGCCGAAAACGACCTTCGCGACGACGATCTCGAGCGCCGCCGGCGCGATCTCGAAGCCACATTGGCCGCGAGGCGCCCGCAACGTGACGAGGCTGTCGAAGGCGCTGAGTCGAATGGCAAGGCCGGCTATGGTCAGGCACTCAAGATGTCGAGCGAATTCATCGCCGGTATCGCAGTTGGTGTCGGTCTGGGCTGGTTCGTCGATCGGTTTGCAGGCACGTCGCCCTGGGGGCTCATCGTGTTCCTGCTGCTCGGCTTTGGCGCCGGTGTGCTGAATGTCCTGCGCTCCGCAGGGGTTGTCGCAGATGCTGGCATCAGGCCGCCCGAAGGGCGCCCGGATGGTCCGGACAAGAAGTAAGTAGCGCTGCAAGGCGCAATCTAGGCGAAGGGGGGCCAGCGTGGCCAACGATCCAATTCATCAGTTTCAGATCTCGAAATTGATCCCGATCGAGATCGGCGGCCTCGATTTCTCCTTCACCAATTCGGCCGCCTTCATGGTCGCCACCGTCGTGACCGCCAGCGCCTTCCTGTTCCTGACGACCTCCAGTCGCGGTCTCGTTCCGAGCCGCATGCAGTCGGTCTCGGAAATGGCTTACGAATTCGTGGCGTCGATGTTGAGAGATGCCGCAGGCTCGCAGGGCATGCGCTTCTTCCCGTTCGTCTTCTCGCTGTTCATGTTCGTGCTCGTCGCCAACCTGCTCGGCCTGTTCCCTTACTTCTTCACCGTCACCAGCCAGATCATCGTCACCTTCGCGTTGGCGCTGCTGGTTATCGGCACCGTCATCGTCTACGGCTTCGCCAAGCACGGATTCGGCTTCCTCAAGCTGTTCGTGCCAAGCGGTATTCCGGGCCTGCTGGTGCCGCTGGTCGTGATCATCGAAGTGATCTCGTTCCTGTCGCGTCCGGTCAGCCTCTCGGTTCGTCTGTTCGCCAACATGCTGGCCGGCCACATTACGCTGAAGGTCTTTGCCGGTTTCGTCACCTCGCTGAGCGCCATGGGCGCCGTGGGTGTCGCCGGTTCGATCCTGCCGCTGTTCATGACGGTTGCGATCACCGGTCTCGAAGTGCTGGTCGCCTTCCTGCAGGCATATGTCTTCGCAGTCCTGACCTGCATGTACCTCAACGACGCTGTCCATCCCGGGCACTGATCAGATACGGCGGGTCTACCCGTCGCATAACGAAATCAACCGTTCCACCAAGGAGTTTGAAAATGGAAGCAGAAGCAGCAAAGTATCTCGGCGCCGGTCTGGCTTGTTTCGGCATGGCCGGTACGGCTCTCGGCCTCGGCAACATCTTCGGCAGCTACCTCTCGGGCGCTCTGCGCAACCCGTCGGCTGCTGACGGCCAGTTCGGCCGCCTGGTGTTCGGCTTCGCCGTGACCGAAGCTCTGGGCATCTTCTCGCTGCTCATCGCCCTGCTGCTGCTCTTCGCATAAGAGCAGGCTGACGATTGTGCCGGTCGCCACAGGCGGCCGGTCGGGTTGGACAGGGGAATGAGATGTTTGTGACACCGGGTTACGCCGAGGAAGTAGCGCCTGCGGCGGGAGATGCTCACACCACTGATGCCGGTGCGCAAGCGCACACGGAAGCAGCGGGCGGCGGCGGCGTGTTTCCGCCATTCGATTCTACGACCTATCCGTCGCAGGTCCTTTGGCTCGCCATCACTTTCGGCCTGTTCTACCTCTTCCTGAAGAATGTCGTTCTGCCGCGTGTCGGCGGTACGCTCGAAGTTCGTCGCGATCGCATCGCCGGCGACCTTGATCAGGCCGCTCGGATGAAGTCCGAAGCGGATGCGGCTGTTGCCGCTTACGAGCAGGAACTCGCCCAGGCCAAGGGCAAGGCCAACGCCATCGGCCAGGACGCGCGCGACGGCGCCAAGGCTGAGGCCGAAGGCAAGCGCAAGGAAATCGAGGCCGGTCTCGAGCAGAAGCTCGCGGCAGCCGAGGCGCGCATCGCCACGATCAAGGCGAATGCCATGAAGGAAGTCGGCAACATCGCCGAGGACACCGCGCACGCGATTGTCCAGGCACTTGGCGCCGGCAAGGTCGAAAAGGCCGACATCGCCGCTGCCGTCAAGGCTGCAGGCAAGTAGGAGACAAGCGATGGACGCTACATTCTGGGCTACAGTCGCGCTCCTTCTGTTCGTTGCGCTCGTCCTGTACCTGAAGGTGCCGGGCATGGTGGCGAAGTCTCTCGACGGCCGTGCGGATCGCATCCGGGCTGAACTCGAGGACGCTCGCAAACTGCGCGAAGAGGCGCAGCAGCTGCTGGCCGAATTCCAGCGCAAGCGCAAGGAAGCGGAAAAGGAAGCTGCCGAGATCATCGAGGTTGCCAAGCGCGAAGCTGGCCTGCTCGCTGCAGAGGCGCACGCCAAGACCGAGGAATATGTCGCGCGCCGCACGGCGCTCGCCGAACAGAAGATCGGCCAGGCCGAGCAGGAAGCGATCCATGAAGTTCGCTCCAGCGCAGTCGAGCTCGCCGTTGAAGCTGCCCGTCATATTCTGGGCAGCAAGGTCGACGCCAAGACCAGTGCCGATCTCTTCAAGAGCTCGGTTCAGGAAGTGAAGGCCAAGCTCAACTGATCCGAGCTGGTCAACGAGTTAGAAGAAGCCGCTGGAATTTCCGGCGGCTTTTTTGTTTTGGGGCGAGCCACGTCAGCCATCTGTGGCGCGAGCCCCCGGTTGTCACTGAAATGTGTGTGACACCGTCGCTGGGCGAGCCTCGAGCGCACGTAGTAACAACCCCGGTCTGCGGGTTCAGTCCCTGAATGGTGCGAAGGAGACGCGGTGGATGCGGATGGCGGCGCCGTGTTCGACGATGGCGGCGCGGTGACGCACCGTGGCATAGCCCATGTGCACTTCGAAGCCGTAGCGATTGTCGTTGGCGCCGCAGACCGACATCATCCTGTCGCGGGTCACCTTGGCGACGATTGAGGCCGCGGCGATCGACTGGGAGCGTTGGTCGCCCTTGACCAGCGCCTTGCAGGTGCAGGCCAGACCCGGAGGGACGTCCCGGCCGTCGGCGAGGGCCGACTTGGCCTCGACGGGCAGCCCGGCGAGCGCCCGTCGCATCGCCTCGAGCGAGGCCTTGCGGATGTCGCTGCGGTCGATGCTGTCGGCCGACACCGAGGCGACGGCCACGCCCAGTGCCTTACGCAGGATGTCGTCGAACAGGGCGTCGCGCTGCAGCGCGGAAAGGCGCTTTGAATCGTCGAGGCCAGCCGGAATGTTGTCGGGATCGAGAACCACTGCTGCTGCCACCACCGGTCCCGCCAGCGGGCCGCGCCCGGCCTCGTCGAGACCCGCGCATGGCCACAGGCCACCAGAAATCGCCTTCGTCTCGAAGGAGAAATCCGGTTTGTCCAGAAATTCGAAGAGGGGCGGAGAATCGGAACGTGGGCGAGCCATAGCGGCGATGCTCGCACCGGCTCCGATTCTCCGCAAGACCTTCCGACCTAGTGGGGCGCGGTCCGGAAGGCACCGTCAACAGGCCACGGGGGAGGCCGGACGGGATTGGTGATAGGCGAACCTTTGTTCGGCCGCCTCAGAGCAGCATCAGCTGCTGCTGGTCCTTGGGTGCCGGGTTGAACAGGTCGGTCCGGAGCGGCGTCCGTTCGGCGTTGAGGCCGAGCCGTTTGGCGGCGATTTCGAAGCGGCGGCCGATCTGCCAGGCATAAGGCCCCTTGCCGCGCATCCGCTTGCCCCATTCGGCGTCGTAGTCCTTGCCGTCGCGCATCGAGCGGATCAGGGACAGCACGTGACGATAGCTGTCGGGATAGTGGCGCAGCAGCCAGTCCTTGAAGATCGGGCTCACTTCGAGAGGAAGCCGCAGCAGCACGTAACCGGCACTGGTTGCGCCGGCAGCAGCGCCCGAATCGAGGATGCGTTCGATCTCCTGGTCGGTGAGGCCCGGTACGATTGGCGCGACCATCACCGAGACCGGGATGCCGGCGTCGGAAAGCTGCCTTATCGCCTCAAGCCGCCTGGTCGGCGTCGCCGCCCGCGGCTCCATGGTGCGGGCAAGGATCCGGTCGAGAGTTGTCACCGACAGCGCCACCTTGGCCAGGCCCTTCTCGGCCATGCGCGAGAGGATATCGATGTCCCTGACCACCAGCGCCGACTTGGTTACGATGCCCACCGGGTGGTTGCGCGCTTCCATCACCTCAAGCACCTCGCGCATGATGCGCCAGTTCTTTTCGATCGGCTGATACGGGTCGGTGTTGGTGCCGATTGCGATGGTGCGTGGCTGATAGCCGTCCTTGGACAACTCGCGGTCGAGCAGCTTGGCGGCGTCGGGCTTGGCGAACAGCCTGGACTCGAAATCCAGGCCGGCCGACAGTCCCATGTAGCTGTGCGTCGGCCGGGCGAAGCAATAGACGCAGCCATGCTCGCAGCCGCGATAGGGATTGATCGAGCGGTCGAACGAGATGTCGGGCGAGTCGTTGCGCGTGATGATGGTGCGCGGCTTCTCGACCTGCACCTCGGTCTTGAACGGCGGCAGTTCCTCGATGGTGCTCCAGCCGTCGTCGAAGACGTGCCGCGTCGTCGGTTCGTAGCGGCCCGACGGGTTGACGCCGGCGCCACGGCCGCGCCGACGCTCATGGTTGATGCGCAGGCCGCTTTCCTCGACAATGGCATTGGCCATTCCAGCTCCGCCGCCCTTGAAGGCGGCAATGTCGGCCTGTGCAATGGATTCCATGACGCTGTCTCCCGAAGGAAAGTGGCCGGCCGCCGATTCGTCCGACATGAAACTATTCCTATTTCGAGAATGAGAACAAAGCAAGAACTTTGTCGCTGGTGCACGGCCGCTGGCGCTTTCGTCGGGTTTCGGCTAATCGGCTAGACATGCTGAGCGTTCTGATCGAAACGATGAACGATGAGGAAGGGCTGGCGCGTAGCCTGGCCTCGCTGGTGAGCGGCGCCGTCGAGGGCGTGGTGCGCGAGGTGATCGTTTGCGATCGCGGCTCAAGCGACCAGACCCATTACGTCGCCGAGCATGCGGGGTGCACCTACATCGCCAGCGGCGGCGTCAAGGCCGGCATTGCCCGGGCCAAGGGCGATTGGCTTCTGCTGCTCGAACCGGGCGCAAGGCTGGGCGAGGGCTGGACCGACGACGTGATGCGCCACACCGCGCGACTGACGATGGCGGCGCGCTTTTCTCGCGCCAAGGTGTCCGGCAGGTCGCTGTGGGCGCGCGTCACGTCACGGCCAAGGGCGCTTGAGCAGGGTCTGATCATCACCAGGAAGCAGGCTTCTGTTCAGGCCCGCAATGGCGCCGACGCCGAGGGCATCGCGCGCGGGCTGGCCATGAAGACCCTGGAAGCGGAAATCGTCGTCGCGCCGGAGCGGAAATAGCTTAGGCCTGCTTGGCGCCGCCGCGCCTGAGATGCTCGTTCAGTCGCGGCATGATTTCCACGAAATTGCACGGCATGTGGCGGTAGTCGAGCTGGGCCTTGAGGATGCCGTCCCAGGCGTCGCGGCACGCACCTGGCGACCCCGGCAGCACGAAGACGAAGGTGGCGTTGACCACCCCGCCAGTGGCGCGCGACTGGATCGTCGAGGTGCCGATCTTGTCGTAGGAGATGCGGTGGAAGACCTCCGAGAAGCCGTCCATGCGCTTTTCGAAGATCGGCTCCAGCGCCTCCGGGGTCACGTCGCGGCCGGTGAAGCCGGTGCCGCCGGTGGTGATGATAACGTCGATCTCGGCATCCCGCGACCAGCTTTCGACGCGGTTGCGAATCTCGTCCTTGTCGTCGGTCACGATATCGCGCGCCTTCAGCACATGACCCGCCTCGGCGATGCGGTCGGCAAGCGTCTGTCCGGACTTGTCGTCGGCGTGCGTGCGCGTGTCCGAGACGGTGAGCACAGCGATGCGGACGGGAACGAAGGATCGGTCGGTTGCCATTGTCAGCTCCGGGTGGTGGTCGCGGCGGTGAACCATCCCGGATGGTCGCCGGCGAGGTGAGCGGCAGCGCGGCTGGCGGTAGCCGCGTCGTCATAGATGCCGAAGCAGGTCGCGCCGGAGCCGGACATGCGGGCGAAGGTTGCGCCCGAACGGCGCAATTCATCGAGCACGTCCGCGATCGAAGGCTCGATAGACATCGCAGGCGCCTCGAGGTCGTTGCGTGTGCCGGACAGCCAGCTGCGCACGGCGAGGCCATCGCACAACCTTGCCAGAGGCGGGTTGTCGCGCGAGGCGAGGGCGCCGAAGACCTTTGGCGTCTCGACCGCGATGCCGGGGTTGACCAGAACCATGTTCAGAACGGGCATCTGGCCGACCGGTTCGAGCCGTTCACCGATGCCGCGGGCGATCAGCGGCCGCGCCGCAAGGCACATCGGCAGATCGGCGCCGAGCGGCAGCCCAAGGCGCGCGAGTTCGGCAGCAGCCACGGGCAGCCGCCAGAAGCGGGCCAGCGCCCGCATTGTCGCCGCCGCATCGCTCGATCCGCCGCCGATGCCCGAGGCAACCGGAAGGTTCTTCTCCAGCGCGATCGACACGGGGGGTGCGCTGGCGGCGCCAAATGCTGTCCGCAGCGCGTCGCGGGCGCGCAGGACCAGGTTGCCGCCATCGAGCGGCACATTGTCGGCGAAAGGACCATCGACCAAGAAGCGGTCCTCGCCCGCCGGCGAGACCGTAATGCGATCGCCCAGCTCTGCGAATACGACGAGGCTTTCAAGCAGGTGGTAGCCGTCCGCGCGACGACCGGTCACGTGCAGGGCGAGATTGATCTTTGCCGGGGCTAGTTCGGCATACGAAACGGCGCTCACTGTCACGGGCTGACCGTCAGTCCTTTTCGAGACGGTATTCGCCGGTCTCGGGATCCTTGACCAGCGTGCCGTTGGCTCCGGTCTGCCGCTGCTTTTCATTGCGGCGTACCTTGGCGGTAACGCGCTCGGCCTCCTTGATGAAGGAGCGATAGCCGAAATAGGCCACCACCACGATGAGCGCGAAGAAGATCAGCTGAGGCATTGCCATTTTCCTCCCGTACCGGCGCGTCCTTGCTTCCGGCAAGTCAGGGTCGAGGGAATGATAATCCGCCGACCGCTCAAATCAAAGACCGAACCGGCCCCACAGCGCGCGTTCTTCCGCCGCATCGATAAGGCCTGAGGCTGCGGCCGAGGCGATCTCGGGGCCGAACCCCGTGCCCGACGAGCTGAACAGCCCTATCCGGCGTCCGAACAGTCCGCGCGGCGGCGTGATGAGCCGGAGCTCGGCCTTGGCGCCGTAGCGATCCTTGAGCACGGTGCGCATGTCGCCGAGCTGGTCGACCAGCCCGAGTTCCAGGCCACGCTTGCCGGACCAGAACAGCCCGGTGAACAGGTCCGGATCGTTGGCCAGCTTGCCGCCGCGGCGCTGCTTGACCATGTCGATGAAGGTCTCGTGCACTTCGAGTTGCAGCTTCTTGAGCCGCTCGATGTCTTCCTGCTTCTCCGGCTTGAACGGGTCGAGCGTCGCCTTGTTTTCGCCGGCGGTGTAGACGCGCCGCTCGACGCCGATCTTCTTGATCAGTTCGGTGAAGCCGAAGGAGGACGACACCACGCCGATCGATCCAACGATAGAGGACGGATCGGCGATGATCTCGTCGCCGGCGATGGCGATCATGTAGCCGCCAGAGGCAGCGACGTCCTCGACGAAGACCAGCACCTTCTTGTTCTTTTCCGCGGCAAGGTCGCGAATGCGCTTGAAGATGAGCCGCGACTGAACCGGAGAGCCGCCGGGCGAGTTGATCGAGATGGCGACTGCCGGCGCGTTGGCGATCGAAAACGCCTTCTCCAGCAGCCCTGCGGTGGTCGCCAGCGACAGGGCGGGGCGAAACTGGCTGCCGCCCGACATGATGGCGCCCTGCAGCCTGATGACGGGAATTGTCACGTCGCCGGAACGCATCGACTTCGGCAGCAGGCGGCGGAACAGTTTCTTCACGTCTTGGCGTCTCCGGTCTCGGTTACCTGGGATGTATGTTCTGTTCCGCCAATCGCAACCCTGGGGGGATGTTCAGTCGCCGAAAAGCGAACGGCGGCCGTTGCTTATGTCGTCTGCGCGTTGCGTCGGCCTGTCGCCGTCGTCGTGCAGCACCAGCGGCGGGCAGATGCGCATCGCTGCGCGCGAGGGCCGCTTGGCGCGCACCACCACGCGGATCGCCGCGGCGTCGGCACGGGGATGCACCGCCATCACCTCGGCATGGCCGAAGCGGCCTTCCATGGCCTGCAGTATCGCCACCAGCTGTTCCGGGCGGGCGATGACGGCGATGCCGCCGCGCGGCCGGACCACTGCCGCCGCGCTTCTGACCCAGTTTTCGAACAGGTCGTGGTCCATCACATGCGCCTGTCGCTTCAGCGCGTCCGGCGTCGGCCGGTGATGCGGCGGGTTGAACGGCGGGTTCATGATGACGAAATCGGCCGACCCATCGGTCAGCCCCGCCGATATTCTGGCTTTCCCCGAGAGCGATACATCGGCGACCAGCGCCGAGACCCGCCCGGCGAGGTGGGCGTTCTCCGGCAGAGCTATGGATGCCCAGGCGAACGCCGCCATCTCCTGCGTCAGTTCCACGAGCTGGACGCGCGCGTCCTTGCAGCGCGATGCGACCGCAAGTCCGGCGCAGCCTGCGCCTGCGCCGAAATCGGCGAGACGTCCGGCAAACGACCCCGGCACCGCCGCTGCCAGCATCAGGGCATCCATGCCGGCGCGATGGCCGCCCTTTTTCGGCTGAACCAGCCAGAAATCACCGCGATGGAAGGCGTCCACGCTGTGAGGCGGCAAATGCTGCATCTCGCGCGGCAGCGGTTCGGCTGTCACTTTTGCCGGATTTCGTGTTCGATGCCGGCATCTGTCAGCAGTTGCCGCGCTTCCGCTGCGTCGTCCTCGTCGATCATGATCCGGCGCGGCAGGATGCCGAGCGATCCGTCGAGCACGCTCATGTTCTGGTCGGCGATGAAGCAGCCGATGCCGGCATCGCGCAGCAGCGATTCGACGAAAGATATGATGACGGCGTCGTTGGTGCGAATGAGTTCGATCATCAGGCGAAATTCGCAGTTTGGTGCGGCGAAGTAAACGACGTGTGTTGCACCGCGCCAATTCGCCACTTGCCGGTGTGGTGCATACCGCCCTAGAATCGCCTAAAAGCTGCGCGCGCGATATCGCGCCTGTTTGACTGGGCGCCTGTGTAACTGGAGTGTTGGCCTTGGGTGTGGTTCTCAACATCGAGAAGGGGAAGCGGGACGCGGCGTCGATCAAGGATCTGATCGACCTGACTTCGGCCGACATGGCCAGGGTCAACGAACTGATTCTGTCCAAGGCCGGGTCCGACGTCGAGATGATCCCCGAGGTGGCGAACCACCTCATTTCGTCCGGAGGCAAGCGCCTGCGGCCGATGCTGACCTTGGCGGCCGCCCAGATGTTCGGCTATGCCGGCGAAAATCACGTCAAGCTGGCGACATCGGTCGAATTCATGCACACGGCGACGCTGCTGCATGACGACGTCGTCGACGAAAGCGACCTGCGCCGCGGCAAGAAGACCGCCCGCACCATCTGGGGCAACCAGGCGAGCGTGCTCGTCGGCGATTTCCTGCTCGGCCAGGCCTTCCGCATGATGGTCGAGGTCGGTTCGCTCGAAGCGCTCGACATCCTGTCTTCGGCGGCATCGATCATCGCCGAGGGCGAGGTAATGCAACTCGCCGCCGCCAAGAACCTCGAAACGACCGAAGACGAACATTTCGCAGTCATCAAGGCCAAGACCGCGGCGCTGTTTTCGGCTGCCGCCGAAGTCGGCCCCGTCATCGCCGGCGCTTCGAAGAACGACAAGGCCGCGCTCCGCTCCTACGGCATGAACCTCGGCCTCGCCTTCCAGCTGATCGACGACGCGCTCGACTATGGTGGTTCGAGCAAGGACCTCGGCAAGAACGTCGGCGACGACTTCCGTGAGGGCAAGGTCACGCTGCCGGTCATCCTGAGCTACCGCCGTGGCAGTGCCGCCGAGCGCGCCTTCTGGAAGAGCGCCATCGAAGACGGAGCCACCGACGAGGCGGCGCTGGAAAAGGCGATCGGATTGATGACGCGCCACGGCGCGATCGCCGATACCATTGGCCGGGCCAGCCATTTCGGCGAAATCGCCCGCGACGCCTTGGCGCCGCTGGAGAACACGCCGCAGAAGTCGGCGCTGATCGACGTCATCGATTTCTGCATCAGTCGGGTCGTCTGAGGTCGCGAGGCGGCGCCAAGGCGGTGTCATGCCGGATTGTGACGCCGGACCGGATTGAAGCGCGACCCCAAAAAGGCCATGCTTGCCGCTGACAAACGGTTTGCGACCGTTGACCCGTCTCGCGGGACGGCTGATGACTGCAATGCCTGACTAGGAAGGACTTTCATGCGGCAGCGACGCGCAATCTGGCTACTTGGCCTGGCGGCCCTGACAGGCTTCACCGCCCTGACGCAGCCCGGCTATGCCAAACAGGTCAACGAACCGGTCGAAATCAGTTCGTTTTCAGGCGCTTATCTCGCCGCGCGCATTGCTGAAGCCGATGACGACCTGGATGGCGCTATCGCTTACTACAAGCAGGCGCTTGCATTCGATCCCGAAGATACCTCTCTCCAGCAGAGCCTGATGCTGGCGCTGATCTCCGAAGGCCGCTTCGACGAATCGCTGCCCTACGCGGAGATGCTGAAGACGGTGCCGGACGTCGAGCGCTTTTCGCGCCTGGCGCTCGCCGTCGATGGTTTTCGCAAGAAGGATTACGACGGGGCCCAGAAATGGCTGAAGCTGGCGCTCGAGTCGGATCTCGACCGTTTAATCACCGGCATCATGACCGGCTGGGCCATGCAGGGCGAAGGCAAGACTGCCGAAGGCCAGCAGGTACTGGAAAAGCTCGAGGGTCCCGAGTGGTATGACCTGTTCAAATCCTATCACAGCGCACTGATCGCCGAAGCTGGCGGCCAGGGCGAAAAGGCCGGCAAGATATTCCGCGCCACGATTGAAAATCTGAGCGCTGGCAGTGCCGCGCCCGAGACCTGGATGCGCGCTGCCGAGGCCTATGCCGGTTTCCTGGCGCGTAGCGGCAAGAAGGCCGAGGCAATTGCCGTTCTCGACAAGGCCGAAGAGTTCGCGCCCGGCAAGCTGCCGATTGCGGTGCTGCGCGAGAAGGTCATCAAGGGCGAGAAGGTCGTGCCGCTGGTCGGCGACGCAAGTGCTGGCGCCGCCGAAATCCTGCTCAACCTGTCGACCGCGCTCAATCGCGGCGGCGGCGAGCCGTTTGTCCGGCTGTATCTGCAATACGCGCTGGCGCTGGAGCCCGATAACGACGAGCTTCTGGTTCAACTGGCGGCGATCGCCGAGCAGCAGCAGGATGGCGAGGAAGCGATTGCGCTGTACCGCCGCGTACCGGCGACGTCGCCGCTCAAGCGGCTGTCGGAGCTGCAACTGGCGCTCAATCTTGCCGACCTCAAGCGTCACGACGAAGCGATTGCCCACCTCAAGGGATTGGTCGCCGACAATCCCGATGACATGCGCGGCTATCTGGCGCTCGGCGGCGTTTACGCCGCGACCGAGAATTATCGCGCTGCGGCCGACATCTACGACAAGGCTGTCGCGGTGCTTAAGACGCCGACCAACGCCAACTGGAACGTCTACTACCAGCGCGGCATTGCCTATGAGCGGCTGAAGGAATGGCCCAAGGCCGAGCCGAATTTCCGCGAGGCGCTGAAGCTGTTCCCCAACCAGCCGCAGGTGCTCAACTATCTCGGCTATTCGTGGGTCGACATGAACACCAATCTCGAGGAGGGCCTCGGGATGATCAAGCAGGCCGCCGACCTGCGTCCGAGCGATGGCTACATCATCGATTCGCTTGGCTGGGCGTATTATCGCCTTGGGCGCTTTGACGATGCGGTGCGCGAGCTTGAGCGCGCGGTGTCGCTGAAGCCCGACGACCCCGTCCTGAACGACCATCTGGGCGATGCCTACTGGCGCGCCGGGCGGAAGCTCGAAGCGACGTTCCAGTGGAGCCATGCGCGCGACATGAAGCCGGAACCGAACGTTCTGGCCGACGTCGAAAAGAAGCTCGCGAGCGGCCTGCCGCCGCTGCCGGAAAAGCCGACGGCACTTGAGGCGCCGGTGAAGGCGCCTGTCGTGCCCGCAACGCCTGCGCCCGACAGCCAGAAGAAGAGCGAGGCCGAGACGCCTGCCGTTGAGCCGGTCGCCCAGGCCATTCCGGCCGCCTACAAGGTGCAGCGCGGCCAGTCCTTGTGGTCTATCGCCAACGAGGTGCTCGGCGACGGTGATCGTTATCGCGAGATCCTCGACATCAACCCGCAGTTGCGCGGCGATCCGGGACGCCTTGCGCCCGGCCAGGAGCTGCGCCTGCCCGGCAACTGAACCGGCCGCAACGGCTGTCTTTGCGCCGCTGCTTGACCCTTACATGCGCTCGGAATAGGACGGGGCCTCTCTGGCCCCGTTTCCTTGCGGGGCGCGCCAATGATCGAGCTTCGCCCGTGACCGACCAAATGCCCGCCCACATGCACCCCAGCCGCTCGTTTCAGGGCCTGATCCTGACGTTGCACAACTACTGGGCCGCACATGGTTGCGTCATCCTGCAGCCCTACGACATGGAAGTCGGCGCCGGCACGTTCCATCCGGCGACCACGCTGCGCGCGCTCGGGCCCAAGCGCTGGAATGCGGCCTACGTGCAGCCGTCGCGCCGCCCCAAGGACGGCCGCTACGGCGAAAACCCGAACCGCCTGCAGCACTACTATCAGTACCAGGTCATCCTGAAGCCCAATCCGTCGAACCTGCAGGAACTGTATCTCGGCTCGCTGAAGGCGATCGGCCTCGATCCGCTGGTGCATGACATCCGCTTCGTCGAGGACGACTGGGAAAGCCCGACGCTCGGCGCCTGGGGCCTTGGCTGGGAATGCTGGTGCGACGGCATGGAAGTGTCGCAGTTCACCTATTTCCAGCAGGTCTGCGGCATCGAATGCGCGCCCGTCGCCGGCGAGCTGACCTACGGACTGGAGCGCCTGGCGATGTATGTCCAGGGCGTCGACAACGTGTATGACCTCAACTTCAACGGCCTCGAAGGCGACGACAAGGTCACCTATGGCGAGGTCTTCCTGCAGGCCGAGCAGGAATATTCACGCCACAATTTCGAGCACGCCAACACCGCCATGCTGCTCAGGCATTTCGAGGACGCCGAAGCCGAGTGCAACGCGCTTCTCGCTGCCGGCGCGCCCGTGGCGGGCGGCAACGTGGCCCAGCACAAGGTGGTTTTCCCCGCCTATGACCAGTGCATCAAGGCGAGTCACGTCTTCAACCTCCTCGACGCGCGCGGCGTGATCTCTGTCACCGAGCGGCAGAGCTACATCCTGCGCGTCCGCAACCTGTCCAAGGCCTGCGGCGAGGCCTTCCTGTTGACGGAAGCGGGCGGCTTGGCGGTCTGAAGGCTTTACCTCCCCCTTGATGGGGGAGGTCGCCGCGAAGCGGCGGGTGGGGGTGATGAGGAGGAGGGCTCGGTGCCCAAACTCGATCGTTTCCGACTGGAGTCAGCGCGCCGCCTTCGCTCGGCAATGACCGACGAAGAGCGGATCTTGTGGAAGCATATTTGGCGAATTGCCGTTGAAGGAACGCATTTCCGCAAGCAAGCTTCACTAGGCATCTATTTTCCCGACTTCGTCTCGCATCGGCTGAAGTTAATCATTGAGGTCGACGGCGCTCATCATGGTTTTGATGATCAGAGACGGCATGATCAAACGCGGACCCTATGGCTCGAGAGCCAAGGATATCGGGTCCTTCGCTTTTGGAATCATGAAGTGAAACAGGAATTGGAAGCAGTTTTGGACACCATCTTTGCGGTCGTTGACGAGCGTCGCAGAGATCTGGCTGACGACGCTTCCTGACTGGAAGACACCCCACCCCGGCGCTACGCGCCGACCCTCCCCATCGAGGGGAGGGTAAGGCCGCGCGGCCTCCGCTCCTTCGCTGGATGTGGGCAACACCGAAATTCGAAGCAAACGCTATGCAGCAGCGAGCTCCAGGCCTTCCGGAAGGCGTGGCTGCAGGGTTTCGCCATTGATCGTCTGCAGCGCCTTGCGCACGCCCGGCATCCGTAGTTCCGCTGGCGCCGCCACATGCATTGTGAACAGGGCGGCGAGGGCGAAAGCTTGTAGGAGGGCGGAAGCGGTTTTCATTGTTTTCGAGCCAAAAGGTGTCTGCCTGAGCGTTGGTCGCTTCAGCGCGGCATTCGGTTCATGGAAATCCTCGCCCCAAGGACGAATTCGCAGGGCAGGTCCCGACAGCCCAATGGGGATTTCCGCCGATCGCGCGCGGGAAGGTGACAGCGGGCGGCTGAGTTGCTATGCCGCGCGGACCATTTCCCGCGTGAGCCCGTCCGATGCCCGATCTGCTACTTGAGTTGCGTTCCGAAGAAATCCCCGCCCGCATGCAGCGCAAGGCGGCGGGTGACCTCAGGAAGATGCTGACCGACGGTCTGGTCGAAGCAGGTCTTACCTACGAGGCAGCGCGCGAATATTGGACGCCGCGCCGGCTCACCCTCGACGTCAGAGGGCTGACCGCCCGCTCGAAGGACATCCACGAGGATCGCAAAGGCCCTAGCACCAAGGCGCCGGAAGCGGCGATCCAGGGCTTCCTGCGCAGCGCCGGCCTGGCTTCGATCGCAGAGGCGCACGTCCACAGCGATCCCAAGAAGGGTGATTTTTATGTCGCCCATATTTCCAAGCCGGGCCGCTCGGCCGAGGAGATCATCGCCGAGCTGGTGCCCGCGATCATCAGGACGTTTCCCTGGCCCAAGTCGATGCGCTGGGGCCCGGCTTCGGCAAGGCCCGGCAGCCTGCGCTGGGTGCGCCCGCTGCAGTCCATCGTCTGCACCTTCGGGCCGGAAACCGAAGAGCCCGTCGTCGTCGATTTCGAAGTCGACGGCATCCGCTCGGGCAACATCACCTACGGCCATCGCTTCCATGCGCCCGAGGCTATCAAGGTCCGCCGTTTCGAGGACTATGCCGCCAAGCTCGAAGCGGCCAAGGTCGTCATCGACGCCGAGCGCCGCAAGGAGATGATCGCTGCCGATGCGCGCAACCTGGCATTCGCCAGCGGGCTTGAACTGGTCGAGGACGAGGGCCTGCTCGAGGAGGTCTCCGGCCTCGTCGAATGGCCGGTCGTGCTGATGGGCTCGTTCGAGGATGCGTTCCTGCAAATTCCGGCCGAGGTCATCCGCCTGACCATCCGCGCCAACCAGAAGTGCTTTGTCACGCGGCCGCAGGGGAGCGAGGACGCGCTTTCCAGCCACTTCATCCTGACCTCGAACATCGAGGCCAAGGACGGCGGCAAGGAAATCGCGCATGGCAATGGCAAGGTGGTGCGCGCGCGCCTGTCGGATGCGCTCTATTTCTGGAACACCGACCAGGGCGACCTGCCGGATATCGACACGCTGAAGGGCGCGGCTTCCGCTTTCGCGCTCGACCTCGCCAAGCCGCTCGACCAGCGGATGGCGCGGCTCGACCATTTGGGCGTGACCTTCCACGCCAAGCTTGGCACCCAAGGGCAGCGCGTCCAGCGCATCCGGTCGCTTGCCCGCGAGATCGCGCCGCTGGTCAACGCCGAGCCGAAGCTTGCCGAGCGCGCAGCCGTGCTCGCCAAGGCCGACCTGCAGACCGAAGTGGTCGGCGAGTTCCCCGAACTGCAGGGCGCGATGGGCCGCAAATATGCGTTGCTGCAGGGCGAAAGCCCTTCCGTGGCCGCGGCGATCGAGGAGCATTACCGGCCGCAGGGCCCGTCTGATCGCGTTCCGGCCGATCCGGTTTCGGTTTCGGTGGCGCTCGCCGACAAGCTCGACACGCTGGTCGGATTCTGGACGATCGATGAGAAGCCCACGGGCTCGAAGGACCCTTATGCGCTGCGCCGTGCCGCGCTCGGCGTCGTCCGCATCATCCTGTCGGCGCGCGGCCCGCTGCCGCTGACCAGGCTGTTCGATGCCGCGCTGGCCCAACTCGCCGAAACCTCGATCACCAAGAGCCTCGCCGCATTCGAGGCGAAGCAGGATGCTATCGACAGCGGCGACGTCGATGGCGAGCAGGATGTCGACAACGCGCTCGCTTCTTACGAGGCCGAGTTGCGCCGCGACGCCATTGCCCGCGCGGCTCCGCTGAAGGCGGACCTGCTGGCCTTCTTCCATGACCGCCTCAAGGTCTATCTGCGCGAGCTCGGCGCTCGCCACGACCTCATCGATGCGGTGATCACATCCGAAGCCGACGATCTCCTGGCGGTCACCCGCCGCGTCGAGGCGCTCGGCCACTTCCTCGAGAGCGAGGACGGCAAGAACCTGCTTGCCGGCACCAAGCGCGCCGCCAACATTCTCGCCGCCGAGGAGAAGAAGGGCACCGCTGTCGCTGCCCATGTCGATCCGGCGCTGTTCCGCGAAGACGCGGAAAAGGCGCTGTATGCAGCGGTCGACCAGGCTGTCGACAGCGCCGGCAAGGAAATCCATCGCGAAGACTTCGCCGCCGCCATGCGGGCGCTGAGTGTCCTGCGCGCGCCGGTCGACGCGTTCTTCGACAAGGTTCTGGTCAACGACGAGGACCAGGCCGTTCGCGCCAATCGCCTGGCGTTGCTGGCGCGCATCCGCGCGGCGACCGACCAGGTCGCGGATTTCTCGAAGATCGCGGGATAGGCCAGGGTCGGCGCTGAAGCGCCGCTCGACGTCTCAGTCGAGGATGCGGACCCTGACGCTCTGGCGATAGACCTCGACCTCGATCAGCGGCTCGCCGTTGAGGATTGCGTTGCGCGTCGCGCTGTTCATTGCGCCGGACCTGTTCAGCAATTGTTCGAAGCGGGCGCGCTTGGCGTTGGTGGTGAACCAGTCGTCGATATCGTCTTCTTCGTCCGTCTGGATGTGGCGATGGACATTGGCGCGATCCTGCCGAACCACCTGCGCTGCGCTGTCGAGCACGTAGCCGTCGCTTGCCAGGTGATCCTTCCCCGAAATCCTGGCGACATAGGTGCCCAGCAACTGGTCGGCATGGGCCAAGCCGGTGCCGAAGACGATGGAAGCGACAAGGCTCGCGGCGACAATGCCCTTGGTCGTCATGGCGTTCCCCAAACACACAACCCTCGTGACACGGTGCGCAATGGCCGGTTGACAGTCAAGCGCGCTATTCGGTGGCGACCGGTGCCTGCTCGCCTTGCGTGTCGGCAGCCTCCGGAGTGGCAGGCGAGCCCGGCGCGGGCGGTGTTGCGACAACGGGATCTGCCGCAGCATGCCCGATCTCGCCGCCGCGCATGACCATCGGCTCCGGTCCCATTTTCGCGCCTACCGCTGCGACCTTGCCACTGTCGATGGCTGGGGCGCCCAGTTCAATGATCGAGGTGGGGTCCCACTGCCCCGCACCTGCGATGATCGCGGACGGGCTTGCAGCACTGTCTCCGAGTTCGACGATGGAAGATGCATGCGTGGCGCCCGAACCGGCAATGCCGGCAACAACAACTGCAACAACAAGGCGCATCTGGTCCCCCGAGCTAAGATATCGCTCAGCGCAGGATAGACGGGCAGCGGTTTTGGCCCGATTGCCAAGAAAGCACGCATTTTAGCCAATGGCGGATTCTTGGCGCGCCCGCCTTGTCGCGCCACGCATTTGCGAGTTAGGACCTGATGACAAAGGATAGCGGAACGTGACGGATCTGATCGCAGCCAACGATGCCATCGAGCGCGCACTTGCCTTGCTTCAAGCGGGCGAGGTTGTCGCCATTCCCACCGAGACCGTCTACGGCCTGGCCGGCGATGCCACCAATGGAGCCGCGGTGGCTCGCATATTCGAGGCCAAGGGCCGGCCGCGCTTCAATCCGCTCATCGCCCATGTCGCCGATATGCGGATGGCCGAGCGCATCGGTGTCTTCGATGCCTTGTCGCGCAAACTCGCCGACGCATTCTGGCCGGGGCCACTGACACTGGTCGTGCCGCTGCGGCCGGAGTTCGGCATTCACCCGCTGGTGACGGCAGGGCTGGACACCATCGCGTTGCGCATGCCGAAAGGCTTTGGCGGTCAGCTGATCGCAAGGCTCGGCCGTCCGCTAGCAGCACCCAGCGCCAACACCTCGGGCAAGATCAGCTCGACCAGCGGCCAAGCCGTGGCACGCGACCTTGGCGGTCGCATCCCGCTGGTGGTCGATGGAGGCCCGACCTCGGTCGGACTGGAATCGACGATCGTCAAGGTCGAGGATGGACGCGCGCGACTTCTGCGGCCGGGCGGCATCGCGGCGGGGGAGATCGAGGCAGTTGCCGGTTCGGCGCTGCTGCGCGGCGTCACTGCCGGTATCGAGGCGCCGGGCATGCTGGCCTCGCACTATGCGCCGGGTGCGCAAATGCGGCTAAATGCCGAAAGCATTGAGGCCGGCGAAGCCCTGCTTGGCTTTGGCAGCAAGCGCGCCGAGGGTTGGCTGCACGCGCGCGCCTATATGAACCTGTCGGAGAGCGGCAACCTGCGGGAGGCGGCAACAAATCTCTTCGCCCACCTGCAAGCGCTCGACCGCAGCGGCGCCGACCTCATCGCCGTCGAGCCGATCCCGTTCGACGAACTCGGCGAGGCAATCAACGACAGGCTCGCCCGCGCCGCCGCCCCCCGTGACAATCCGCGCGTCTGAACATAGTTTTTGCACATGAACCAGAATCTGACCGGCCTCGACCCTGCGCTTGCCGAGCGCTTCGCCGCGATCGTCGGCGAACGCTACGCGGTTCGCGAGGGCTCCGACATCGATCCCTACGTGCACGAGCCGCGCGGACTATTCACCGGCGTGGCATCGCTGGTCCTTCGGCCGGGTAGCGTAGGCGAAGTCAGCGCGATCATGCGGCTGGCGTCGGAGACCGGCACGCCCATCGTGCCTCAAGGCGGCAACACCGGCCTCGTCGGCGGCCAGGTGCCAGACCGCTCCGGCGGCCAGGTCGTGCTGTCGCTGTCGCGCCTCAACCGTATTCGCGAGATCGACCCGGTCTCCAACAGTGTCATTGCCGAAGCCGGCGTCGTGCTTGATGTCCTGCACAAGGCGGCGGACGAGGTGGATCGGCTCTATCCGCTGTCGCTAGCCTCGCAGGGATCGTGCCAGGTCGGCGGCAACCTGTCGTCCAACGCCGGTGGCACGGGTGTCGTCGCCTATGGCAACGCGCGCGAGCTCTGCCTCGGCGTCGAGGTCGTGCTTCCGACCGGCGAGGTCTTCGACGACCTGCGCAAGCTCAAGAAGGACAACACAGGCTATGACCTCAAGGACCTGTTCGTCGGCGCCGAAGGTACGCTTGGCGTCATCACAGCGGCGGTGCTGAAACTCTATCCCAAGCCGAAGGGCCGCGAAGTGGCTTGGGTCGGACTCGAGACAGCCGAGGCGGCGCTTTCGCTGTTCAACACGGCGCAGGATCTCGGCGGTGGTGCGTTGACGGCCTTCGAGCTGATCGGCGCCCAGCCGATGCAGTTTGCCATGCGCCACATTCCTGATGCGCGCCCTCCGCTGCACGGCGAATGGGCGTGGCAGGTATTGATGGAGATTTCCTCCGGGCGTTCGGCCGCGGATGCGCGCACCCTCATGGAGCAGATTCTCTCGGCCGGTTTCGAGGCGGACAAGGTCGGCGACGCCGTCATTGCCGCCAGCATCACCCAGGCCAACGAGTTCTGGCGCCTGCGCGAAATGCTGCCGGAGACGCAGAAGGCCGAGGGCTCGTCGATCAAGCACGACATCTCGGTGCCGGTGGCGAGCATTCCGGTCTTCATCGAGCAGGCGGGCAGGGCGGTGGCGAGCGTCAGCCCCGACGCCCGCGTGGTCTGCTTCGGCCACATGGGCGACGGCAACCTGCACTACAACGTATCGCAGCCTGTGGGCGCGGATGCCGGGCAATTCCTCGGCCTGTACCGCAAGATGAACGACGCGGTGCATGCCGTGGTGCGCAGCTTCAACGGTTCGATCTCGGCCGAGCATGGCATCGGCCAGCTGAAACGCGATGAGCTGATTGCAACCGCCCCTGTTGTCGCCACCGACCTGATGCGCCGCATCAAGGCGGCTTTCGACCCTGCCGGGATCATGAATCCTGGCAAGGTGATTTGACCCATCTTGGTGGCATTCCGATAACCATCGCCGAGATCAGCAAAATTTAACCGACTTTTTTAAGCGGGGCGGTAAGGACCCCCCGCTAGTGTCCTTCCCAACGAGACCGGGAAAACTGGTCCGGAGAGATCGGAAAACCGGCTCTCAGGAGATAACAGGAAGGCACGATATGAACACCGGACTGAAGCCAGTCTGGGCGGGACGCAACATGCGCCTCGACCCATTCCGCTTGCCGCAGATGGTCAGCTACGCAACCCGCGATGATCTTGGCGATGTGAACTTCACCATCGATCACCGTGGCGCGGTCATTCGCCGCCTGCTGGAACTCAGTGGCCTTCCCATCACCATCGCACTGCCGGCGCGCGCCTTTCGTGGCGTGGCGGCACGTGCCCTGGAAGATGAGACCGGCGAGGTGACTGTTACGCTGGAACTGCTGCACAACGACCCGATGCTGTCGGTGCCGCTGCTGGTTGCCCACGACCTGGATGATGTCGCCGCCGACTGGCGCGCCTGGGCCGAGTTCTACAATCTGCCGATGCTGTTGATCGAGGCTGATGGCGTTGCCCGAACGCTCGAGGAGTCGCTGGGCGCTGCCATCAAGACCCAGCCGCCCCGGGATCGCCGCAAGGGTCGCGCGTCCCGCATGCGCCGTCCGCGATTCCTGGCGCGCCGCAAGTCCGGCAATCTCGGCGTGCGCCTCGTCATCGACGGCGAGGAGATCATCGCCCGGGCATGATCGCCATATCGGTCAGATCATCGGTTTCAGCGCCACCCAGGCGCCGCCGAAGACAAGGCCCAGGAAGATGATCCAGCCGACCTGGCCGTTCGACTTGAACAGCCTCAGGCACTGGTCTGGATCGTCGATGTCGAGCACGGCGATCTGGCGTGCCATATGGACGCCGGCCGCGGCAAGCCCGGCCAGTGCTGGCATAGGCACCTGCGCCATGGCGAAGGCCGCGGCGAACAGGATCAGCGCCCCGCTGTACAGTCCGATGAGCCAGGATTTGGTGCTTTCGCCAAAGAAGCGAGCCGTCGAGCGCACGCCGACAAGCGCGTCGTCCTCCCGGTCCTGGTGGGCGTAGATCGTGTCGTAGCCGATCACCCACATGATCGAGCCGAAATAGAGCAGCAGGGCCGGTCCGTCGATGTCGCCGAATTCGGCCGCCCAGCCCATCAGCGCGCCCCACGAGAAGGCGAGGCCGAGCACGAATTGCGGCCAGTTGCTGAAGCGCTTCATGAACGGATAGATGGCAACGATCGCCAGCGATGAGATGCCGAGCAGGATCGCAAAATTGTTGAACTGCAACAGCACGACAAGTCCGGCGAGCGCCTGCAGGACCAGGAAAACCCAGGCCTGGCGGCGACTGACCTGGCCCGCAGGCAGGGGCCGCGACCGCGTACGCTCGACCTGTGCGTCGATGTCTTCGTCGACGATGTCGTTGTAGGTGCAGCCGGCGCCGCGCATGGCGATGGCGCCGATCAGGAACAACAACAGATACCAGGGCGAGGGCAGCAGCGACATCAGGCTGTCTTCGGGTCGGGCAAAGGCGCTCGCCGCCATCGCCACCGACCACCAGCATGGCCACAGCAGCAGCACCCAGCCGATCGGTCGGTCCCAGCGTGCAAGCTGGGCGTAGGGCCACAGGCCGCGCGGCAGGACGCGGTAAACCCAGTGCCCGCTCGGCGCGTCGGCGACCCGGCCCTGGCCGGCTTTTGACTGAATTGTTTCCATCGCCGTTGAGTGACAGGCGCCCCAGGCGTCGTCAAGTCGGGAGACCTTGATGATGGAAATCTGTCGCGCCGCATCGCGCTTACCCAACCGGCTGGTCTATCGGTGAACGCGCCCGATCGGTGGATGCGGGCGCGTTCTTTCCTTGACCTTGCCGCTTGTGGCCACTAGCGGGTGCATCACATCCAGCATCGGCAAGAGGTCAAGCGCATGAATGTTCTCCTCATCGGCTCTGGTGGCCGCGAACACGCACTCGCCTGGAAGCTGGCGGCCTCGCCGATGCTGACCAGGCTTTACGCCGCGCCCGGCAATCCCGGTGTTGCGCAGGAAGCCGAGCTGGTGTCGCTTGATATCGCCGATCATGCCGCCGTCGCCGCCTTCTGCAAGGACAAGGCGATCGATCTCGTGGTCGTCGGTCCCGAGGGACCGCTGGTCGCCGGCATCGGCAACGATCTGCGCCAGGCCGGCATCCGCGTCTTCGGCCCGTCCAGGGTCGCGGCGCAGCTAGAGGGCTCCAAGGGCTTCACCAAGGACCTGTGCGCCCGCTACGGCATTCCAACCGCCGCCTATGGCCGCTTCGACACGGCCGCCGCCGCCCGCGCCTATGTCGAGAAGATGGGTGCACCGATCGTCATCAAGGCTGACGGCCTCGCCGCCGGCAAGGGCGTGACGGTGGCGATGACGCTCGGCGAGGCACTGGAAGCGGTCGACGCCTGCTTCGAAGGCGCTTTCGGCGGTGCCGGCGCTTCGGTGGTGGTCGAGGAATTCATGACCGGCGAGGAGGCCAGCTTCTTCTGCCTCTGCGACGGCAAGACGGCGCTGCCGTTCGGCACAGCGCAGGATCACAAGCGCGTCGGCGACGGCGACGTCGGCCCCAACACTGGCGGCATGGGCGCCTATTCGCCAGCGCCTGTCATGACGCCGGAACTGATCGCGCAGACGATGCGCGAGATAGTCGAGCCGACGATGCACGGCATGGCCGAGATGGGCGCGCCGTTTTCCGGCGTGCTGTTCGCCGGCCTGATGCTGACCGACAAGGGGCCGAGGCTGATCGAATACAACACGCGCTTCGGCGACCCCGAATGCCAGGTGCTGATGATGCGGCTGAAGGAGGACCTTTTGGTCCTGCTCAATGCCGCCGCCGACGGACAGCTTGGCCATGTTTCGGCGCGTTGGCGCGACGAGGCGGCGCTGACCGCGGTGATGGCGGCCAAGGGCTATCCCGGCACGCCGGAAAAGGGTTCGGTGATCGAAGGCATCGACAAGGCAGAGGCTTCCGGCGCCAAGGTCTTCCATGCCGGCACGGCCCTCGTGGATGGCAAGATCGTTGCGAATGGCGGTCGCGTGCTCAACGTGACGGCGACCGGAAAGAGTGTCAGCGAGGCGCAGGCGGGGGCCTATGCGGCCGTCGACCTCATCGATTGGCCGGAAGGGTTTTGCCGCCGCGACATCGGCTGGCGCGCCGTCGAGCGCGAGCAGGCCTAAATCTAGCGCTCGGCGCGGTCCAGTTCGGTCGAAGCAGTCGCCACCGGATCGAGTTCCGCCCGGCGCCCCGCGCTTTTCCGTTCGTCGAGTTTTGCCGCGACATATTCCGCCATGCCATGGGCGTAGCGGCCGGGAGACGGCTCTATGGCCGGCACCGTGCCGAGGACGGCTTTCCTCCAGCTCGATTTCAGCGCCTCGGCGAGCAGGTCGAGGCGTACCGGGTAGGCGACCGACGCGTATTTGATGCGACTTTCGCCCTTGAGGCCAGCGTCGCGCGCAATGGGAACCGGCACCGAGGCGATGAACTGGTCGGTCGCCTCAAGCAATTCCCCGAACGGCCACGCCTTGCGCAGGCTTTGCGCATCCATCGGCGCGACATTGACGTCGATGTCGTTGGACGTTCCGGCTACGCGGTAGGGGCAGCGGCGTGCGCCGCAATTGGCCTGGGCCGAGAATTGCCACAATGCGTAGCGCTGCCAGTTTCCTTTCGGAAAATGCATGCCGATCTCGGGCTTGTAGCGGGCGTACCACAGCGGCATCCGCGACAGCAGGCGGTAGCGATAACGACTGTCGGCGATGTGCTTGGCCGTGACGCCGTTGGTGTAGAGAATCGGGTAGCGGCCGGTGCGCAGGAAGATGTGCCGGACGAAAATCTCGGCGTCTTCCAGCGACATCCACTTTTCGGGGTCGTTCTCCTCGATATCCAGCGCCATCAGGTCGTCGGGACCGGGCTCGGCGAATTCCAGGAAGTTCTCCGCCTGCTCGATCGGGTTGCCTGGCCGAGCGAGGTGATAGGCGCCCCATTCGAGGCCGAGCGCCTTGGCGACGACCTTTCGCGTGTGGAACAGCTCGCGCGCTACGGCGTGGCGTTTCCACAGCGCCTTGCACAGCCTGTAGGCGGTTTCGTCGCCGGAACAGGAATAGGCGGGCGGCAGTCCATCGGAGGCCTTGTTGATGAAGCCGACGATCCGCTTGTCACCGGCAAGCTTTTGCCAGTCGATGGAGTTGTATTCATAGGCGTCGATGACCAGCGCCCGGTCGGCCTTTTTCCAGGGTTCGGAGAAATCGGAGGCGATGGCGGGCGCGGGGAATTGCATGGCGCACGCTCCGGCGAGCGCAGCGAGCGCGAGGCTACGAAGCTTTGAAGTCAATCCCCTCAAACGACGATCCCCAGTGACCGGTTGCCGATCGTGGACCGCCATGGTTAAGGAAATGCTTCCGTGGCTCCACCGCCCCTAGGTTGAAAATATCGGCAGTGGTGACGCATGGCCCATCATTCGAGCGGATCGGCAGCCGGTTCACTCGGCCTCCGCCGCATGCGAAACTGGCCGAACGAACATTCCGGCGAACAAAAGATGCCACGAATCGCAAACGAGGCGGCGTGGATTTTCGATCCTGCCCCATGGGACCGGAAGCCTTCGAAACGTTAGCGCAGGCCGCACTCGATGCAGCAACAGGCGCCGGGGCGGGCGACCATCGATAATCATCTCGATTTTCCCTTCTGGCAATCTCCGACTTTGGTGCAAAGCGCCGCCTAAAAGTTGACGTTTACGTAAAAAGCTACTTCCCCTCGTTGGGGTAAGATGGCTAGTGTGGCGGACAGGCGGCGAGACAGTGCCGCGATGCCCATCAGCAGGAGGAAGCGTCATGTACCGCGCCCCGGTGGAAGAGATTGCCTTTGCGCTCAAGCATGTGGCTGGCCTCAATAGGGCTTTGGAGGTCGGCGTGTTTGGCGACCTCGGCGAAGATCTCGTCGACGCCATCCTGGCCGAAGCCGGCCGGTTCGCTTCCGAGGAGGTCGCGCCGCTCTATGTTGTCGGCGACCAAAAGGGCGCGCGGCTCAAAGAGGGAGCGGTGACCATGCCACCAGGCTGGAAGGCGCTCTACAAGCATTGGACCGAAGGCGGCTGGAACAGCCTCAATGGCCCCGAGGAGTTTGGCGGGCAGGGCCTGCCAACCATGCTGGGCGTCGCTTCGCTTGAAATGTGGAATTCGGCTTCGATGGCCTTCGGCATTGGTCCGACGCTGTCGATGGGCGCGGTCGAGGCGCTCGAGAAGCACGCCTCCAGGGAGCTGAAGGCCGCTTATCTCGCCAAGCTCGTTTCCGGCGAATGGATGGGCACGATGAACCTGACCGAGCCACAGGCCGGTTCGGATCTTGCGGCCCTCCGCGCACGCGCCGAACGCGCTGGCGACGGCACCTATCGCATCTTCGGCCAGAAGATCTTCATCACCTACGGCGAGCACGACCTCACCGACAACATCGTCCACTTGGTCCTGGCCCGTCTGCCCGACGCGCCCGCCGGAACGCGCGGCATCTCGCTGTTTCTGGTGCCCAAGTTCCTGCTGAACGAGGACGGCACGCCGGGGGCGCGCAACGACGTGTTCTGCGCAGGCTTGGAGGAAAAGCTTGGCATCCATGCCTCGCCGACCTGCACCATGATCTACGGCGACGGTTTCGCTAGGGATCGCGAGCCTGGCGCCATCGGCTGGCTGATCGGTGAGGAAAATCGCGGTCTCGCCTGCATGTTCACGATGATGAACAATGCGCGGCTGCTGGTTGGCATACAGGGCGTAGCCGTTGCCGAGGCCGCGTTCCAGAAGGCGCTGGCCTATGCCAACGACCGCCGCCAGGGACGGGCTTCGTCCTACAAGGGCGAGGGCATGGCCCCGATCGTCCACCACCCCGACGTTCAGCGCAATCTCCTGACCATGAAGGCGTTGACCCAGACCGCGCGCGCCATCGCCTATTCCTGCGCCCATGCGCTCGACATGGCGCGCGTGACCGAGGGCGATGAAAAGGCCAATTGGCAGGATCGCGCGAACCTCTTGACCCCGATCGCCAAGGCCTTTTCGACCGATGTAGGCGTCGACGTCGCCTCGCTTGGCGTGCAGATCCATGGCGGTATGGGCTTCATCGAGGAGACGGGTGCGGCTCGGTTGCTGCGCGACGCGCGCATCGCCCCGATCTACGAAGGCACCAACGGCATCCAGGCAATCGATCTGGTCGTGCGCAAGCTGCCGCTCGGCAATGGCGATCATGTCTTCAGCTACATCGGCGAACTCGATGCCGTCGCCAATGCGGTTGCAGCCCTCAACAGCGAAGACTACGGCCGCACGGCAATCTGCCTCGAACAGGCGCTCGACGATTTGCAGCAGACGACCCGCTTCCTGCAGAAGCTGCTCGGCGACGGCCGAACGGACGATGCCCTTGCCGGGGCCACGCCCTATCTCAGGCTGTTCGCGCTGGCCGCTGGCGGCAGTTACCTGGCGCGGGCGGCATTGGCTGACGGCGACGCCGGGCGCATCGCGCTGTGCCGGTTCTTTGCCGAGAACCTGCTTGGCGAGACGGGTGCGCTGAAGGATCGTGTCACGGCGGGCGCGGAGAGCCTCGCCATCGCGGGCAAGACGCTGATTTCGGCTTGAATTAGGGACGAGGGACCTTCAGTGACCGACCATATTCTCATCGAGCGGCAGGACGCCGTTCAGATCATCCGGATGAACCGGCCGGACAAGAAGAACGCCATCACCCGGGCCATGTACTCCGAAATGGCGGCAGCACTGGTCGCCGGCGACAGGGACCCTGCTGTGCGTTGCCACGTCTTCCTCGGCGTGCCCGGCGCGTTTTCGTCCGGCAACGACCTCGCCGACTTCATGGCGATCGCAACCGGTGGCGAGGGTGGCACAGAGGTCTGGGACTTTCTCGCGGCCATCGCCATGACCGAAAAGCCCCTCGTCTCCGGCGTCGACGGCATTGCGGTGGGCATAGGCACGACCATCAACCTGCATTGCGACCTGACCTTCGCCACCCCGCGCACAGTCTTCCGCACGCCGTTTGTCGATCTCGGCCTGGTGCCGGAGGCCGGCTCCAGCCTGATTGCACCGCAGGTGCTGGGGCTGCAGGGCGCATTTGCGTTGCTCGGGCTGGGCGAGGGCTTTTCGGCCGAGCGCGCGCTGGCGGCGGGGCTGATCTACAAGGTGGTGGCGGAAGACGAACTGGAAGCGGCAACGCTTGCAGCTGCGCGCGACATTGCCGCCAAGCCCCCGGAGGCGCTGAAGATCGCGCGCGATCTGATGCGCGGCGACCGCGGACCGCTTGTTGCCCGCATCAGGGAAGAAGGCGAGCACTTCCGCGCCCGCCTCAAGTCCGACGAGGCGCGCGCCGCACTCGTTGCCTTCATGACGCGCAAGAAGGGCTGAAGGACGCGCTTAGCCCGTGTCTGCAGAAGTGGGCACGGCGCTGTGGGCAGCTATCTTCTCCCCGTCCTCCACGGGGAGAAGATGCCGGCAGGCAGATGAGGGGCAGCGCGAGCGCAAGATTGCCCCTCACCCTTGAAGAACGGGGAGAGGGGGCATCCGCGTTGCGCTCAGCCTCCGAAAAAAATGCCTAGCTCCTACGAGGCAGGGTAAGCCTATCACGGATAAAGCCTGTCCTTCTCCCACCCGCCATCGGCGGCGCGGGTGAAGACGATGCGGTCGTGCAGCCGGAACGGACGGTCGTGCCAGAATTCGATCTGGCTCGGCACGATCCGGAAGCCCGACCAGTGGGCCGGGCGCGGGATCTCGCCGATGGCGTGGCGCGCGGTGTATTCGGCGACCGCCTTTTCCAAGGCGAAGCGGCTTTCGAGCGGGCGCGATTGCTTCGAGGCCCAGGCGCCGATGCGGCTGCCGCGCGGGCGGGTGGCGAAATACTCGTCGGCTTCGGCGTCGGTGACGATTTCCACAGGTCCCCGCACCCGCACCTGACGGCGCAGCGACTTCCAGTGGAAGCACATCGCTGCCTTCATCGTCGCCAGAATTTCGCGGCCCTTGGCGCTTTCGAAGTTCGTATAGAAGACGAAACCATGCTCGTCGAAGCCCTTGAGCAGCACCATGCGCACGTCGGGCAGCCCATCGGTGTCGACGGTTGCCAGCGCCACCGCGTTGGGATCGTTCGGCTCCTGCGCCGTCGCGTCCTTCAGCCAAGCGGCAAATAGCCGGAATGGCTCCGCGCTCTGGGTGAAGTCACCGCTTGTTAACTCTGTGTCCGTCATAGCTCTTACTCGACCTGCCAATGCCGACCGGGAGAATGCCTATTGTCGCGCCCCGCGCAAGCCTTTGAAGGCCTCTGCCACCCGCAAATCGGGTTCCGATGCCTCAAGGTAGCGGTTCTTTTCGGCCTGATGGCGCTCGGCGCCTGCGGGGCGGGCGGATTCAGCCTCGAAAAGGCTGAGGTGGACAGCAGCCTTCTGACCTCCAAGGTACCCGACAATACGGGTGCCAGCACCGATGCGAATCGCCTGGCCGATCAGGTGACCATTCGCAACGCTGTGTCGTCGGCCGACGTTGAGGGTTTGAACGGACAGGGCATTCCCTGGGCAAATCCGGAGACCGGGTCACGCGGCACCATCACCGCCCTTGCCGAAAGCAACGAGCGCGGCGTTCTGTGCCGCAGGTTCGCCGCCTCGCGCGAAAGCTTCGACGGCGTCACCCTGTTCAAGGGCGAGATCTGCGCCGCCGGCGCCGGCACCTGGCAAATGCTCGCCTTCGAGCCGGTTTGAAGCGGAATCCACCCGCCCGCCTCTGGAATTTCTTCCTAGTGGAGCGCATATAGGGATGGACCAACCCTTTTACTCTACGTGGAATTTTGCATGCGCGACCCCTATGAGGTGCTGGGCGTTGCCAAGAACGCCTCGGCCAAAGACATCAAGTCGGCTTTCCGCAAGCTCGCCAAGAAGCATCACCCGGACCAGAACCCGGATGATCCCAAGGCGAAGGAGCGGTTCTCGGCCGCTAACCAGGCTTATGAGATTCTCGGCGACGAGAAGAAGCGGGCCGCTTTCGACCGTGGCGAAATCGATGCCGAAGGCAAGCAGCGCTTTCATGGCTTCGAAGGCGCTGCCGGCGGCGGCGATCCCTTTGGCGGGTTCCGCAGGCAAGCGGGCGGCGGCCCCGGTGCCAGCCATTTCGAGTTTCGCTCGAGCGGGCCGGGTGGCGCGTCCTTCGACGCAGGCGACATCTTCAGCCAGATTTTCGGCGATTCGTTCAGTCAGCGCGGCGGTGGCGCCGGCGGCGCAGGAACAGGAGCTCATCCGGGTTCCGGAATGGGCGGCGGACGCCGGGCGCAGCCTGGCGCCGACGTCAATGTCAATCTCGACGTCACCCTTGAGGAAGCGGCGACCGCACCCAAGGTGACTGCGCTGTTCCCCGACGGGCGCAAGTTGGCGGTCAAGCTGCCCGAATATGTCGAGGACGGCCAGACGATCCGGCTCAAGGGGCAGGGCGAACAGGGTTTGGGCGGCGCGGGTGACGCGCTCGTCAAGATCAGGTTCCGCCGTCATCCGCGCTACCGCCTTGAAGGGCGCGACCTGCACGTCGATCTGCCGGTTTCGTTGCACGACGCCGTTCTTGGTACAAAGGCGGCTGTCGAGACCCCGACCGGGCGTCTCGCCGTCAAGGTGCCGGGGTGGTCGAGTTCGGACAAGGTTTTGCGCATCAAGGGCCGCGGCTTGCCCGAAAAGACGGGCGGACATGGCGACCTTTACGCCCATGTACGGGTGATGCTGCCCGAGGAAGGCGATCCGGCGCTCGAGGACCTGATGCGCAAGCAGGGCGAGTAGCCTGTCTGCGCTGGTACATATTCGCTGGCGTATGAAAGCTTGAAGGTGGCAAGTGCCTATGCGATAGGGCTCTTAAAACCATTCAAAGTTCAGGAGATCGCGAAAATGGCGGGTGGACAGGGCCTGATGGCCGGCAAGCGCGGCCTAATTCTCGGCGTCGCCAACAATCGATCGATTGCCTGGGGCATTGCCAAGGCGTGCGCCGATCAGGGCGCCGAGCTGGCCTTCACCTATCAGGGCGACGCGCTGAAGAAGCGGGTCGAGCCTTTGGCGGCTGAAATCGGCGCGTTTGTCTGCGGCCATTGCGACGTCACCGACATGTCGACCATCGACGCGGTGTTCGAGACGCTCGAGAAGAAGTGGGGCAAGCTCGACTTCGTCGTGCACGCCATCGGCTTCTCCGACAAGGACGAGCTGACGGGCCGCTATGTCGACACCACCCACGGCAATTTCCTGCGCACCATGGATATCTCGGTCTATTCCTTCACGGCTGTCGCCCAGCGCGCCGAGAAGCTGATGACCGACGGCGGCTCGCTGCTGACCATGACCTATTACGGCGCCGAAAAGGTCATGCCCAACTACAACGTCATGGGCATAGCCAAGGCGGCGCTCGAGGCGAGCGTCAAGTATCTCGCCGTCGACCTCGGCCCGAAGAACATCCGCGTCAACGCGATTTCGGCCGGTCCAATCAAGACGCTTGCCGCCTCCGGCATCGACGACTTCCGCTACATTCTGAAGTGGAACGAGTACAACGCCCCGCTGCGCCGCACCGTTTCGATCGAGGAGGTCGGTGATTCCGGCCTGTACTTCCTGTCGGATATGTCGCGCGGCGTGACCGGTGAGGTCCACCATGTCGATTCAGGCTACCATGTCGTCGGCATGAAGGCCGTCGACGCGCCCGATATCTCCACGGTCAAGGATTGACGAAAAGCCTCGGCCGAAGCCTGCTCGCATGTCGCAAATGATCTACTTCGTACGCCACGGCCAGACGGCCTGGAATGCCGAGCAGCGTCTGCAGGGGCAGGCCGACACCGACATCAATGCGCTCGGCCGCCAGCAGGCCGATCGCAACGGCAAGCGTCTGGCGCAGCTGATCGCCGATCCCGACAAGTTCGATTTCGTCGCCAGCCCGATGCGCCGCACGCGCGAGACCATGGAGCGCGTGCGCAAGGCGATGGGGCTCGACCCGATGGCCTACCGTACCGATCCGCGGCTGGTCGAGGTGCATTTCGGCGACTGGCAGGGCTACACCTTCGCCGAACTCGAGAAGGTACATCCCGGCTCGGCCGATGCGCGCCGCTTCGACAAATGGGATTTCGTGCCACCGGGCCAGGACGCCGAAAGCTACGAGATGCTGACTGTCCGCATCGCGCCGTGGCTTGCCGGGGTGCGGCTGCCGACTGTTTGCGTAACCCATGGCGGCGTGCTGCGATCGGTTTTCAGGCTGGTCGAGCATATGTCCAAAAACAACGCCGCGGCCCTGGAGATCCCCCAGGACCGCGTGCTGAAGCTCGAAGACGGCAAGCTGGTCTGGCTGTAGGCCCGGCCGCCGCGCTGCCGTTCACTGCGGCAGCTGCATGTCGGTAATCAGGTTTTCGCCTGAAACGACGTCATACGCGATCAGAATGTCCATTCCGGGCTTGATGTTGTCGACGTCGAATTCTCCCGGCAGCTTGTAGGACTTGCCGTTGTCGAGCGTGATGACAGCCTTGTCCTTGTCGATCGACTTGATCTGGCCTTCTGCTTCGGCGGCGAAAGCCGCACCGGAAGCCATCAGAATGGCGGCAAAAGCGCCAATAAGGGTACGCATGTCGTCCTCTTTCTACTGCGCCTCTCCCAACGAAGGCGAACGATTTTTCTTATGCGGTCGGAGGGAAGCAGAAACCAACCGAATGTGTCAAAACTAAATCGCCTTCAATCACAGTTTGACCCCCACTAAAACTCCCGGTTGAGCGTTGAAACCTGCACCGGACGCCAAGGCTGCAGCCGTTCGAAAAGGAATTTTACTTTTCGGGGCCATGCGCTAGAACGCGGCGACCTGCCGGAAAGGGCCTTTCTATGTCGCACAACACCTTCGGCCATCTGTTTCGCGTCACGACCTGGGGCGAGAGCCACGGACCGGCGCTCGGCTGCGTCGTCGACGGTTGTCCGCCCGGCATCCGCTTTACGCTGAAGGACATCCAGGACGAGCTCGACAAGCGCAAGCCCGGCCAGTCGCGTTTCGTCACGCAGCGCCGCGAGCCCGACGAGGTCAAGGTGCTCTCCGGCGTAGTCCTCGACGAGGACGGCGAGACGCTCATTTCCACCGGCACGCCGATCTCGATGATGATCGAAAACGTCGATCAGCGCTCGAAGGACTACGGCGAGATCGCCAGGCAGTACCGACCCGGCCACGCCGACTACACCTACGATGCCAAGTACGGCCTGCGCGACCATCGCGGCGGTGGCCGTTCGTCGGCGCGTGAGACCGCGGCCCGCGTTGCGGCGGGCGCCATCGCGCGCAAGGTCGTGCCTGGCCTGGTGGTGCGCGGGGCGCTGGTGTCGATGGGCACCAAGAATATCGACCGCGCCAATTGGGACTGGGATTTCATCGGCAGCGCCGAAAACCCGTTCTTCACGCCCGATGCCGCGTCGGTTGAGGTGTTCGCCGACTACCTCGACGGTATTCGCAAGTCGGGATCATCTGTCGGCGCTGTCATCGAGATCGTCGCCGAGGGCGTACCGGCCGGTCTTGGCGCGCCGATCTATGGCAAGCTCGACCAGGACCTCGCCTCCAACCTGATGTCGATCAACGCCGTCAAGGGCGTCGAGATCGGCAACGGCTTCGAGGCCGCGAGGATTACCGGCGAGGAAAATGCCGACGAGATGAGGATGGGCAATGATGGCCAGCCAATGTTCCTGTCCAATCATGCCGGCGGCATTCTGGGCGGCATTTCCACCGGACAGGCGGTGGTCGCACGCTTCGCCGTCAAGCCGACATCGTCGATCCTCACCCCGCGCAAATCCATCGACAAGGATGGTAAGGAGGTCGACGTGATGACCAAGGGCCGTCATGATCCCTGCGTTGGCATTCGCGCCGTGCCGATAGGTGAAGCGATGGTGGCCTGCGCCATTGCCGACCATTATCTGCGCCATCGCGGCCAGACGGGAAGGATCTAGCGGCATCGGGCGATAGGCGACCGTGGCCGTGGGGCATTTCGCCCTGCCTGCAAAAAAGCCTACTGCCTTGCCGCCTGATTGTCCTAGTCTGCATTTGAACGACACACGCACCGAGTGACCACGCCATGGCATACGACCAGAAGAAAATCGTCGAAGCGCTGAGAGCCTTCGAGCGCGGTGAGATTGTGGTCGTCATGGATGACGACGGCCGCGAGAACGAAGGCGATCTGATCGTTGCCGCCGTTCATTGCACGCCCGAGAAGATGGCGTTCATCGTGCGTCACACCTCGGGCATCGTCTGCACGCCGATGCTCAAGGAAGACGCCCGCCGGCTGAACCTTGCGCCGATGGTCGCCGACAACGATTCCGCGCACACCACGGCCTTTACCGTCAGCGTCGATTTCAAGCATGGCACCACGACCGGTATCTCCGCAGACGACCGCACGCTGACTGTGCGCAATCTTGCCAATCCGAATGTCGGCGGCGGCGACTTCGTCCGCCCGGGCCACATCTTCCCGCTGATCGCGCGCGAAGGCGGCGTGCTGATGCGCTCCGGCCATACCGAGGCCGCGGTCGACCTGTGCAAGCTCGCCGGCCTGCCGCCGGTCGGCGTCATTTCCGAACTGGTCAATGACGACGGCACGGTCATGCGCGGCCCGCAGGTCGCCGCCTTTGCCGAAAAGAACAATCTCAAGCAGGTCTCGGTCGCCGATCTGATCGCCTATCGCCAGCGCCAGGAAACGCTGATCGAGCGCGTCAGCAGCTTCGACATCGACACCCCTGCCGGCAAGGCCAAGGCCATCACCTACACGCTGCCATGGGACGTCATGCACCACCTGGCGATTGTCTTCGGCGACATTCGCGATGGCGAGGAGGTGCCGGTGCGCCTGCATGCCGAAGACGTCGTCACCGACGTTTTTGGCACCAGCAATCGCCTCGACGACATCATGAAGACGTTTGGCGAATGCAATCGCGGCGTGATCGTCTATCTGCGCGAGGGGTCGGTCGGCGTTTCCAATCTCGGCCGCAATCGGCCAGTGGCCGAGCGCGAAGACCATGAAGAAGCGCGTCGCCGCGAGGATGAATGGCGCCAGATCGGCCTTGGCGCGCAGATCCTGAAAGACCTCGGTATTTCGTCGATCAATCTGATCGCCTCGCGCGAGCGCCACTATGTCGGCCTCGAGGGCTTCGGCATCCGCATCGCCAAGACCGAAATCCGCTAGCGCCGAGGGTTTTTCCACCGGAAAAGCGCTGTCTTCAGGTAGGCGGCGAAACGCCCGCCCGGCGTGCTTTTTGTTGCCCAACAGTGCCTCGGGGTCGCTACGGTTGTGCGCGCCTGTGGTTGACAACCGTTCGTCGCAGCGCATCCTCGTGCTCCTCTCGGGGGAGATTCGGCATGTGGGATTTCAGCATCGGCACGAGCCTGGCGATCATGGCGCGCACCTGGCCGTTCATCGCCCTGCGCATGGTCGTCTATTTCGGGATTACCCTTGCTTACATCGTCGCGACGGGTGCCGGAGCAGGCGTCGGCTATGGCGTGGGCCACGCAGCCGCTGATCCCGACGGGCCGGTTTCCTTTGCGTTGTGGGGCGGTATCGCCGGATTCGGCGTCGTTTCCATCGCGGTCTACTGGGTGCGCGAATACATCCTCTACATCGTCAAGGCTGGCCATATCGCGGTGATGGTGCATCTGCTTGATGGTCGCGAAATCCCTGGCGGCCAGAACCAGATCGCCTATGCCCGCGAGGTCGTCACCGAGCGCTTCAGCGAAGCAAGCGTGCTGTTTGTCCTCGACCAACTGGTCAAGGGCGCGGTGCGCGCCATAACCGGGCTGATCGGCGGCATCGCGGCGTTCCTGCCGCTCCCGGGCCTCGATGGGCTGGTCAGGTTCCTCAATACCGTCATTCGCATGTCGCTGACCTATGTCGACGAGATCATTCTTGCCTACAACATCAGGGTCGGCAGCAATTCGCCGTGGCAGACCGCGCGTCAGGGCGTCGTCCTTTATGCCCAGAACGGCAAGATCATGCTCAAGAACGCGGTTTGGCTGTCGATCGTCGCGTGGGTGGTGTCGCTGCTCGTCTTCCTGTTCATGCTCGCGCCAGCCGGCGCCATTCTCTACTTCATGCCGGGCGAACTCGCCGGCTGGGCCTTCGTCATGGCAATCGTCTTTGCCTGGGCCTTTAAGGCGGCGCTGATCGAGCCGTTCGCCATCGCGTCGCTGATGCAGGTCTATTTCAAGGCGATCGAGGGACAGGTTCCCAATCCCGAATGGGACCGCAGGCTCGAGGACGCGTCGTCGAAGTTCCGCGAGCTCAAGGAAAAGGCGTTCGGCTCCGGCGAGGCTTCGCGCTGGGACGGCGCGCCAAGGAACGTCTGAACGATATGCAGCCGGCGCGGCCTGCTTGGGGCCGCGCCGGCTGGTTTCTTACGTGGCGGGGACCGGTGTCGCCACTGTCCGTGTCGAGCGCTGCAGTGTGCCCTGGCCGAGGAAGGTGATCGCAAGCGCTGCGAAGCCTGCCCCCAGCGAAACCAGGAAGCCGTCCGCCGCACCGAGCTCGTCGATGATCCAGCCGGAAGCCGACGAGCCGAGCGCCAGGCCGATGCTGATGCCGGTGATCGCCCAGGTCATGCCTTCCGTCAGCTTGGACGATGGCACCAACTGCTCGACCAGCGCCATCGAGGTGATGATCGTCGGCGACACGGCGATGCCGGCTATGAACAGGACGACGGCCATCGTCGGGATGCTCGTCACCATCAGCAGCGGCAGCGTGGTGAGTGCCGCCAGGGCAATGGTGATGAGCAACTGGCGCGCCAGCGGCAGCTTCAGTTTCAGGGCGCCGAAGGCGACGCCGGCAATGAGCGAGCCTGCAGCATAGGCGGCGAGGGTCAAGCCTGCGGCGCCCTTGTCCCCTTGAGCTTCGGCAAACGCCACGGCCGTCACTTCGGACGTGCCGAAGATCGCGCCGATGGCCATCAGCGTGAGCACGAGGATCTGCATCGACGGAAGCCGGATGACGGAGGCGCCGCCGCCCCTGTCTTGTGCATGGACGGGCGGTTCGGTCGACTTTTGCGCGGCAAACAGCAGGTTGCCGATTGCCAGCAATACCGTTGCCACAAGTGGCCCGGCCTCTGGAAACACGCCGACGCTCAACCCGATCGAGACGATCGGACCGGCGATGAAGATCATTTCGTCGGCGATTGATTCAAAGGCGAACGCCGTGTGCAGCTTGGGTGTGTTGCGATACAGCTCGGTCCAGCGTGCCCTGACCATGGCGCTCATGCTGGGCATGGTGCCTGCCATGACGGCGAACACGAACAGAGCCCAGTTTGGCGCGCCATAGTGCGTGGACAGCATCAGTCCGGAAAGCGCTGCAACCGCAGCGATGGTGCCGGGGATCAGAATTCTGCTCTGTCCGTAGCGGTCGACGAGCCGCGACACCTGCGGCGCGATAAGCGCGTTCGAAAACGCGAATGTCGCTGCAACCGCACCCGCCAGCCAGTATTCGCCGTGGGTTTCCGAAAGCATGGTCACGATTCCGAGCGTGATCATCGACAGCGGCAGGCGGGCGACGAAGCCGGCGGCCGAGAACGCCTTGGCGCCGGGCGCCTTGAAGATTTCTGTGTAGGGATTACGCATGGAAGTCACCGGATATCTGAGATTTCAAAGGCAGTCGAGCCGCCTGGGGCGGCGGCTCGTTGGTTCTGTCGCGAGGTCTTTGCGGGAGGATGGAGGCTCATTCGGCCGCTTGCGCCTGCGCTTGCGGCAACTCGTTGTCGGGCTCGCCGGCGAGTGTTTTCTGGCCAAGCAGGACGACAATGAACGAGATCGTGCCTGCCGCCACCGACACCCAGAAGCCGTTCTGCGCGCCAAAATTGTCGACGACCCAGCCGGCAATGAACGCGCCCAACGCCATGCCGATGCCGATGCCGGTCATCACCCAGGTGATGCCCTCGGTCAGCATGGCCTCGGGCACTCGCCGCTCGATCAGGCCGAAGGCCATGATGAAGGTTGGCGAGATCGCAACGCCGCTGACGAAGATGGCAAGCGCGAGCAGCGGCACCGTGTCCGCAACCAGCAAAGGAAGCGTGGTCAAGGCGACGACAGCGATTGCGATGGCGAGCAGGCGCTGTTTCGGTGCCTTGAGGTTCAGCGCCCCGACAATCAGGCCGACGATCAGCGAGCCGGCGGCGTAGACGCCGATGACCAGGCTGGCGGCGGTGGGTTGTCCGAGTTCCTTGGTGATCGCCACGGCGCTGACTTCGGCTGTGGCGAAGATCGAACCGACGAAAATGAGCGCCAGCGTAATCACCTGGACCGGACGCAGCATGATCGCCGAGCCGCCGCCTGCCAGTTCCGGTGCCCTGACCCTGGGCTCGCTTGACCGTTGCAGGATGAAGGCGGCCATGCCGAAGGCCAGGAACAGCGTGCTCGCCAGCATTCCGGCTTCCGGAAACAAGGCGACGCTCAGGCCGACCGAAAGCGAGGCGCCGGCGATGTAGACCATTTCGTCGGCGACCGATTCGAAGGCGAAGGCGGTGTTGAGTTCCGGCCGGTCGCGGAAGATCTCGGTCCAGCGCGCGCGCACCATGGCTGGCACGCTCGGCATGGCCGCTGCCAGGAATGCCGTTGCGAACAGCGTCCAGACGGGCCAGTTATAGTGGGTCGCGAGGAGCAGGATGGCAAAGGCGAGGACCGAAACGAGGGTTGTGGGGACAGCCACTGCGGTCTGGCCGAGCCGGTCGATCTGGCGAGAAAGCTGTGGGGCGACGAACGCGTTGGTCAGCGCGAAAGTGGCCGAGACCGCGCCGGCCAGCCAGTATTCGCCCCGTGTCTGCGACAGCATCGCAACGATGCCGATAGGGGCCATGGCGATCGGCAGGCGGGCGATGAAGGCGGCCGCTGCGAAGCCCTTGGCCCCGGGAACCCGGAAAATTTCACCATACGGATTGTGCATCGGAGCACTCCTGGGAATTCGAGGATGCGCCACCTACATACGCGGCGTATGTGAATGAGATAATTGCATACGCGACGTATGTCAATTATCATATACGCGGCGTATGTGAAAAAACACGCGACGTATGTGAAGAGACCGTCTGGGAACAAGCGATGAAGACAGCGCACAAGCCCCGTAGCGAAATGATTGCCGAAACGCGCGCCAAGCTGATCGCTGCCGCGCGCAACGCCTTTGCGACCGTGGGGTATGCCAACGCGTCGATGGATGATTTCACCGCCGAGGCCGGGCTCACGCGCGGCGCGCTCTATCACCACTTTGGCGACAAGAAGGGCCTGTTCGAGGCTGTCATGGCCCAGATCGACCATGAGATGTCGGTGCGCCTCACTACCATCTCGGCCAGGGCCAGGACGCGCTGGCAGGGTTTCGTCGACGAGAACATCGCTTATGTCGAAATGGCGCTGGAGCCCGAAATCCAGCGCATCGTCCTGCGCGACGGTCCGGCGGTTCTCGGCGACCCGGCGCAATGGCCCAACGCCAACGCCTGTATCTTGTCGATATCGGGCAATCTCGCTGCGTTGAGGCAGGAGGGCGTCATTCGCGACATCGACCCCGAGGCGATGGCGCGGCTGATCAGCGGCGCATCGCTCTATGCCGCGCAGTGGATCGCCAATTCCGAAGACCCGGCCGCCACCTCAAGGAAGGCGGTCAAGGCGTTCCGCGCGCTGATGGAGGGGCTGCTGGTCAACGGCAAGGCGGTCAGCTAGGGGCGGCCTTGGCTGGCGGTTCCCGTCGGGTCGGTAACGGCGCGACGGCTGCCGATTTTCCCCAGGGCTTTGACAGGTATGGCGTGGTCTGGCCGGCCATTGCTGATAAGGTGGGGCGATGACCACTCGGCTCTACACGCATCCGATCTATCTCGAACACCTGATGCCCGCCGGCCACCCCGAGCGGCCCGACAGGTTGCGGGCCATCGAGCGTGCGCTCGACGACGAACCTTTTGAAGCGCTCGACCGTGTCGAGGCGCCGGAAGGCGATGAACAGACGATCCTGCTGGTTCATCCCGAGCCTTTCGTCGAGGACATCCGCCTGAGGGTGCCGGAAGAAGGCCTCGTCAGGATCGATGGCGACACCGTCGTCAGCCCGAACAGCTGGCGCGCGGCGATCACTGCGATAGGCGCGGCAAATGCCGCCGTGGACGACGTGTTCACCGGCAAGGCCGACAACGTCTTCGTCGCCTCGCGTCCACCCGGGCACCATGCCGAGAAAACCACGGCGATGGGCTTTTGCCTGTTCAACAATGCCGCGATCGCGGCGCGCTACGCCCAGCGCCGGCATGGCGCCGAGCGCGTCGCCATCGTCGACTGGGACGTCCATCACGGAAACGGCACCCAGGACATCTTCTGGAACGACCCGTCCGTGCTCTATTGCTCGACGCATCAGATGCCGCTGTTTCCAGGCACTGGCGCAAAGAGCGAGACCGGCGCAGGCAACATCGTCAATGCGCCGCTCGCGCCCGATACCGGCAGCGACCTCTTCCGGGAGGCGTTCCGCTCGCGCGTGCTGCCGGCACTCGACAATTTCGCGCCCGACCTGATCATCATCTCGGCCGGCTTCGATGCGCACCATCGCGACCCGCTGGCCGAGATCAACCTGACCGAAGCCGACTTCGACTGGGCGACGGGGCAATTGATGGACCGTGCCGCAAGGCATTCGTCGAACCGTCTCGTCAGCTTGCTCGAAGGCGGCTATGACCTCCATGGGCTGGCCTTTTCCGTCGCCGCCCACGTTACCCGCCTGATGAAAGGATGAACCATGGCCGTTGAGCCCAATGACGAAATCAAGGCGATGAGCTTCGAGCAGGCGCTGGCCGCACTGGAAAAGATCGTCGACGACCTGGAGCGCGGCGACGTGCCGCTCGACCAGTCGATCAAGATCTACGAGCGTGGTGAAGCGCTTAAGGCGCACTGCGATCGCCTGCTCAAGACGGCCGAAGACAAGGTCGAGAAGATCCGCCTGTCGCGCGACGGCAAGCCAGTTGGCACGGAACCGCTCGACGGGGAGTGAGCAGGCGGGGGCGGCGCGTTTCGCTTCGCCCTCGTAACCATGCTCGCCAACGTCCGGCTCCGCCGGCAGCCAATGGCTTGACCTTGCGGCATGTTGCGCCCAGTTATGGGGTACCCATACGGTTGAATGAAACCAGGGAGTTGGCTATGTGCCGCAACATCAAGACATTGTTCAATTTTGATCCGCCGGCGACGCATGACGAAATCCGCGACGCAGCTCTCCAGTTCGTGCGCAAACTGAGCGGTTCGACCAAACCTTCGAAGCGAAACGAAGAAGCGTTTCACCTGGCGGTCGACAGGATCGCCGAAGCGGCGCACGATCTGCTTCATTCCATGGAAACGCACCAGCACCCGCGCAACCGCGAGGAAGAAGCCGCAAAGGCGAAGGCGCGCTCGGCGTTGAGGTTTGCGTAGAAGCAACATCGTTGTCGATCCTCCGTCTCCCTAGGATGTACCCATGAGCTTCTTCCCAGCCAATGATCCGACCCCCGGCGACGCCTTTTCCTGCGACCAGATCGAACTGATGGTCGTGCCAAACGCCAAGGACATCGACGGTTTCCAGGTGCGCCGCGCCCTGCCGACGGCCAAGCGCCGGCTGGTCGGGCCGTTCATCTTTTTCGACCGCATGGGGCCCGCCATCATGCGCGCCGGTCAGGCGCTCGATGTCCGCCCGCATCCGCATATCGGGCTGGCGACCGTGACCTACCTGTTCGACGGCAAGATCAGGCACCGTGATTCGCTGGGCACCGAAATGGTCATTGCGCCGGGCGACGTGAACCTGATGACGGCGGGCAGCGGCATCGTTCACTCCGAGCGTACGCCAGAGGAATTGCGCGGCTCGCCGATGTCGATGTCGGGGCTGCAGACCTGGCTTGCCTTGCCCGACGGCAAGGAGGAGGTCGCGCCGCTGTTCGAAAACACCGCCGCGGCGGAGCTGCCGGCATTCGATGCCGATGGCGTTTCCGGACGCGTCATCATCGGCGATTTCAAGGGGTTGCGCGCCCCGGTGCGCCAGGCGTCCGATACGCTTTACGCCGACATCCGGCTGGCGCCGGGCGCCCGGATCAAGATTCCCGCCGATGCGGAGGAGCGTGCCATCTACACGCTCGACGGCGAAATCGACATTCTCGGCGATCGCTTCCCGATCGAGCGGCTTCTGGTGTTCAAACCGGGCGACGAGATCGTCGTGTCGTCGGAGCGGGGAGCGCATTTCATGCTGTTCGGCGGCGCCTCGCTCGGCTCCAAGCGCTATATCTGGTGGAACTTCGTGTCGTCGTCGAAGGAGCGGATCGAGCAGGCAAAGAACGAATGGAAGACCGGCCGCTTCGATATCGTTCCCGGTGATGAGGAAGAGTTCATTCCCTTGCCCGAGAGCTGAGCCGCGTCACCGCCGCGCATTTACATTCGGTGCTCGGGGTCGTATCTGCCAAAGGTTAACGGATGCCAGTCGGTTTGATGAACGCGAAACTTGAAACACCTCTGCTCGACAAGGTCCATGTGCCGGCCGATTTGCGCGCGCTCGACGAAGCGCAGCTGCCGCAGCTTGCGAGCGAATTGCGCGCCGAGCTGATCGACGTCGTCTCGCAGACAGGCGGCCATCTTGGCGCTGGTCTCGGCGTTGTCGAACTGACCGTGGCGCTGCATTACGTCTTCGACACGCCCGGCGATCGGCTTGTCTGGGACGTCGGCCACCAGGCCTATCCGCACAAGATCCTGACCGGACGCCGCGACCGCATGCGCACCTTGCGCCAGGAGGGCGGGCTCTCCGGCTTCACCAAGCGCAGCGAGAGCGAATATGATCCGTTCGGCACCGCGCACTCCTCGACGTCTATTTCGGCCGGTCTCGGCATGGCCGCGGCCCGCGACCTCGATGGTGGCAAGAACAACGTCATAGCTGTCATCGGCGACGGCGCGATGTCGGCCGGCATGGCCTATGAGGCGATGAACAACGCCGGCGCGCTGGGTGCTCGGCTGATCGTCATTCTCAACGACAACGACATGTCGATTGCGCCACCTGCCGGAGCCATGAGCGCCTATCTTGCGCGTCTTGCTTCGGGCCGCACCTATGCCGGCGTGCGCGAGCTTGGCAAGAAGCTGACCTCCTATCTCGGCCGCCGCGTCGACCGCGCGATCACCCGCGCCGTCGAGCACGCGCGCGGCTTCGTCACCGGCGGCACGCTGTTCGAGGAGATGGGTTTCTTCCACATCGGCCCGATCGACGGCCACAATCTCGAGCACCTGGTTCCTGTCCTCAAGAACGTCCGCGACAACGGCACCGGACCGGTGCTGATCCATGTCGTGACCCAGAAGGGCAAGGGCTACGCGCCGGCGGAAGCCGCCGCCGACAAGTATCACGGCGTCAACAAGTTCGACGTCATCACCGGTGCTCAGGCCAAGGCGCCGGCAAATGCGCCGAGCTACACCAAGGTCTTCGCCGAAAGCCTGGTCCAGGAGGCACGCGAGGACGACAAGATCGTGGCCGTCACCGCGGCCATGCCGTCGGGCACCGGGCTCGACCTGTTTGGTGAGGCGTTTCCATCACGTACGTTCGACGTCGGCATCGCCGAGCAGCATGCGGTGACCTTTGCCGCGGGCCTCGCCACCGAAGGTTACCGGCCGTTCGTCGCGATCTATTCGACCTTCCTGCAACGCGCCTACGACCAGGTCGTGCACGACGTCGCCATCCAGAAGCTGCCGGTGCGTTTCCCCATCGATCGCGCCGGCTTTGTCGGCGCCGACGGCCCGACCCACTGCGGCGCCTTCGACACCACCTATCTCGCCTCGCTGCCGGACTTTGTCGTCATGGCGGCAAGCGACGAGGCTGAACTGCGCCATATGGTGCGCACGGCTGCCGAGTATGATGAAGGTCCGATCTCCTTCCGCTATCCCCGCGGCAACGGCGTCGGCGTCGACATGCCCGAGCGCGGCCAGGTCCTGGAGATCGGCAGGGGCCGCATCGTCAGGGAAGGCACCAAGGTCGCGCTGCTGTCCTTCGGGACGCGTCTCAAGGACTGCCTGCTCGCCGCGGAGGAACTCGGCGCTGCCGGCCTGTCGACGACAGTCGCCGACGCGCGCTTTGCCAAGCCGTTGGATGAAGACCTGATCCGCCGGTTGGCGCGCTCGCACGAAGTGCTGGTGCTGGTCGAGGAAGGTTCGGTCGGCGGCTTCACCAGCCAGGTGCTCGACTTCCTCGCCCGCAACGGCTTGCTCGACAACGGTCTCAAGGTTCGCGCGCTGACGCTGCCCGACCAGTTCGTGGATCACGCCAACCCCGACAAGATGTATGTCGATGCCGGCCTCGATTCCGGCGGTATTGTTCGCACGGTCTTTGCCGCGCTCGGCAAGGCCGCCCAGGCTGCTCGGGCCTGAACGGATCGAGTGAGCGCTTGCCTTGCAGGCGCGCATTCGCCATTGAAAGCCATGGAAATCTCACGGCAAGCCGCATCTGCCCGGAAATCGAAGTCGGTTCTCGGCAAGCACGTTGCGCAGGATCAGGAAGCTGGAGCGCCTTCGAGCACCCAACCGGATGCGCAGCGCTCGGAGGGCAGCCTGCGGCTCGACGAACTGCTCGTCAGCCGCGGCCTGTTTGCCAGCCGCTCGCGGGCGCGCGATGCGGTGACGCGCGGCGCGGTGTCCGTTGACGGCCAGGTGGTGAAGAAGCCCGGCCAGACCGTCGCCAGCACCGTCGGCATCGCGGTCGATGATCCGGCCCAGGCCTATGTGTCGCGCGCGGCGCTCAAGCTCATCGCCGGACTCGATCATTTCGGCTTCGATCCCGCAGGCAGCCGGGCGCTCGATGTCGGCGCGTCGACTGGTGGCTTCACGCAGGTTCTGCTGGAACGCGGCGCTGAGCATGTGGTGGCGATCGACGTCGGCCACGGCCAGATGGCCGACAGGCTCAAGGCAGATCGGCGCGTCACCTGCCGGGAGGGGCTCAATGCCCGCAACCTGACGTCGGACGATCTCGACGGGCATCGCCCTGACTTCATCGTGTCCGATGTCAGCTTCATCTCGCTGCGTCTTGCCCTGCCGAATGCCCTCGAGCTGGCGGCTCGCGGCGCGCGCGGAGTCTTTCTGGTCAAGCCGCAGTTCGAGGCCGGCCGCGAGGCGATCGGCAAGGGCGGGCTGTTGAAGAATCCGAACGACGGTCCCCGCATGGCCGAAGAGCTTTTCGGCTGGCTCGACGCCGTACCCGGCTGGCGCGCCGTCGGCACATGTCCGTCGCCGCTCGAAGGCGGTGACGGCAACCTCGAATACCTGCTCGCTGGAGTGAAAGATCGATGACGACACGGTTCGAGATTGCGCGTCTGGGCGCGCATGGCGACGGCGTCGTCGACATGAATGGCGGCCACGTCTTCGTGCCGTTTGCGCTGCCGGGCGAGGTGGTGACAGCCGCGCGCGACAGGGACAGGGCGCAGCTGATCGCGGTGCTGGAAGCATCGCCCCAGCGTGTTGCCCCGGCGTGCCGGCATTTCACCGAATGCGGCGGCTGTGCCATCCAGCATCTCGAAGACAGCGCCTACCGCGAATGGAAGCGTGGCCTTGTGGTCCATGCCCTGAAGGGGCGGGGCATCGATGTCGAGGTCGGCGAGCTTGTCAGCTGCCCTCCTCACAGCCGCCGTCGCGCCGCTTTTACCGCCCGCAACACGGAAACCGGCCTGCATCTCGGCTACAACAAGGCGTTCTCCAACGTCATAGTCGACATCACCGAATGTCCGGTACTGGTGCCGCAAATCGTCGAGGCGACGGGCACCTTGCGCCATCTCGCCGGCATCATCGCCAACACCTCGAAGCCGTTCAGGTTCCTGGTGACGTCGACCGAAACCGGGCTCGACGTTGCCGCCAGCGATTGCGGCAAGCCGACCGAAGCCATCCGCCGCGCCGCCACCGACTTCGTCATCAAGTCGAAGATCGCCCGTCTTTCCATCGATGGCGAAACTATCGTCGAACCGGTCAAGCCGGCGCTGACCTTCGGCACGGCGACCGTCACCCCGCCGACCGGCGGCTTCGTGCAGGCCGTCGCCGAGGCGGAGCAGGCAATGGCGTCGCTGGTTGCCGGACACTTGCGCAAGGCCAAGAAGGTCGCCGACCTGTTTTCGGGGTCGGGAACCTTTGCCCTGCGCCTGGCCGCCAATTCCGAGATCCACGCTGTCGAAGGCGATGGTCCGGCACTTGCAGCGCTCGACCGCGGCTTCCGCTTTGCCAATGGCATGAAGCGGGTGACGGTCGAGCGCCGCGACCTCGATCGCCGTCCGCTGACCTTCAAGGAACTGAACGCCTTCGACGGCATTGCGTTCGATCCGCCGCGCGCCGGCGCTGAAGACCAGTGCAAGCAGATCGCCCGCTCCGATGTGCCGTATGTCGCTGCGGTGTCCTGCAATCCGGCGACGCTCGCGCGCGATCTCAGGATACTCATCGACGGCGGCTATGCCTTGAAGAGCGTCACGCCCATCGACCAGTTCCTGTGGTCCCACCACGTCGAGGCGGTGGCGCTGCTGGAGAAGCCGAAGAAGCGTCGGTGAACGGCTGCGATTGATTGGGCTGGCTCAACCGCCAGCCAGCAGATGCTCGACAAATTCAGGCACGATCTCGGACGCGCGTCCGTGGATCGCCTGGTCGAACAGGCCGCGACCTGACGACGGCTCAAGATTGAGTTCAACGGTGCGCGCGCCGGCGTCGCGCGCCATCTCGACGAAGCCGGCGGCAGGGTAGACGTTGCCGCTTGTGCCAATCGAAACGAACAGATCGCATTGCCACAGCGCCCCTTCGATCTCGTCCATGCGATAGGGCATCTCGCCGAACCACACGACATCCGGCCGCAAATGCCCGACCTGCTGGCAGGACGGGCAGCGCGAGGAGCCGCTCGTGGCGCCGTGCCATTCATGCCGTGCCCCGCACTTGGCGCACAGCGCCTTGGTCAGCTCGCCGTGCATGTGGATCAGCCGTCGCGAGCCGGCCCGCTCGTGCAGGTCGTCGATGTTCTGGGTGACGAGCAGGAACCTGCCCCGGAAAGAGCGCTCGAGCCTGGCCAATGCGGCATGCGCCGCGTTAGGCACGACTTCGGCGAGGCCGCTCCGGCGCTGGTTGTAGAAATCGTGCACCAATTCCGGATCGCGGGCGAAGCCTTCCGGCGTCGCCACGTCGCGGTAGTCGACCTTGGACCAGATGCCGTCCTTGTCGCGAAAGGTGTCGACGCCGGATTCGGCCGAGATGCCGGCGCCGGTCAGCAGGACGATCGAGGCGGGACGGTGCAGCAATTCGTTTCGAATTCCCGGCAGCCTAGACGCGGGTGCCGCCGACGGTCATCTGGTTCATCCGGAGATGCGGCTGGCCGACGCCGACCGGTACGCCCTGTCCCGCCTTGCCGCACATGCCGATGCCGGTGTCGAGCTTCATGTCGTTGCCGACCATCGACACCCGGTGCATGGCGTCCGGCCCGTTGCCGATCAGCATCGCGCCCTTGATCGGCTGCGTCACCTTGCCGTCCTCGATCATGTAGGCCTCGGTGCAGCCGAACACGAATTTTCCACTGGTGATGTCGACCTGGCCGCCGCCGAACGACACCGCATAGATGCCGTTCTTGACCGACGCGATGATCTCTTCCGGCGTCATGTCGCCCGAGGTCATGTAGGTGTTGGTCATCCGCGGCATGGGCTCGTGCGCATAGGATTCGCGACGGCCGTTGCCAGTCGCCTTCATGCCCATCAGGCGTGCGTTCTGGCGATCCTGCATATAGCCGACCAGCTTGCCGTCCTCGATCAGCACGTTGCGGGCGCTGGGCGTGCCCTCGTCGTCGACGGTGATCGACCCGCGCCGCTCGGCGATGGTGCCGTCGTCAACCACGGTGACGCCCTTGGCGGCGACCTGCTGTCCCAAAAGCCCGGCGAAGGCCGAGGTCTTCTTGCGGTTGAAGTCGCCTTCGAGGCCGTGGCCGACCGCTTCATGCAGCATGACGCCCGGCCAGCCGGAAGACAGGACGATGTCGAAGGTCCCGGCCGGTGCGGGGATCGCCTCGAGATTGACCAGCGCCTGCCGCAGCGCTTCGCTGGCGGCGTTCTTCCAGCTTTCGTCGGCGAGGAATTCATCGAAGCTCTTGCGTCCGCCGGCGCCGTAGGAGCCGCTTTCCTGGCGGTCGCCGTCACCGACGACGACGGCAACGCTCATCCGCACCAGCGGCCGGATGTCGCGCACGACCTGGCCATCGCCGCGCAGGATCTCGACATGCTGCCAGGAGGCGGCCAGCGATGCGGTCACCTGACGGACGCGCGGATCCTTGTCACGCAGCCACGCGTCGATCTCCTGCAGGAGCTTGGCCTTGGCCTCGAAGCCGGGCGAGGTGATCGGGTTCTCCTCGCCATAAAGATGACGGTTGGTGCGGGCGGGCGCATCGGCGAGGGTGCCGGAGTAGCCGCCCTTGACCGCCGAAACGGCGTCGGACGCCCGCAGCAGCGCAGCCTCCGAAAGCTCGCTTGAATGGGCGTAGCCCGTGGCCTCGCCGGCGACGGCGCGCAGGCCAAAACCCTGGTCGGTGCTAAAATTGGCCGTCTTTAGCCGGCCGTTGTCGAACATCAGCGCTTCGCCTTCGCGATACTCGAGGAACAGTTCGCCGTCGTCGGCGCCCTCGATAGTGTTGCTGACGAGCTTGCGTACGCGATCTTCGGAAATGTCGAACTGGCTGACGAGGTTCATGGCGGGTTCCCGTACTGGATTGTCGTGATGTAGGGCGGCTTGGCCGCATTCGCAATCGCTGGCGTCGTAAGTGGTCGCGGACAAACCACGCAGGGGCGGAACGCGCTGCAATCAGTAGCTGCGGCCATTTGATTGATGCAAGTATTAAGAGTATTGTGGTTTGGGTTCAATCAGACCGGGTTGAGTGGGGGAGGAAATGGAACAGTTCGTCTTCATTCCGGACAAAAGATCCAACAGCGAGCAACTGATGGCGACCCTGCAGGGCGTGGTGGCCGCCGACGCCGAGCTCGATTTTCTCGCAGCGCCAGCCGGCATGGGTGGCGGGCTGCCGATGGCGGTCGACCCTGTCTCCGGTGGCGGACACCCGCGCGGATTGGAAGTCATCGAGGTGGTTCCGCAAAGCGGAGCTGCGCTGGTCATGACGTCGAATGCCGGTCCAGTTCCGGCGGCGGTCGGGGGGACGTTCCATCCCGTCCTCAACTACACACTTGCCGTTGCGGATGTACGCCTCGGTCGGCTCAAGCTGACCGGTAGCATCGGCCCCACAGGCACCGATTTCCTCAAGATCGTGATTCGATCGGCCGGCGACAACAAGGCGATCGCCAATGCGGTCGCCATATTGGGACTGAAAGACGGCGGCATGCAGCTGACGGCGGTTTCTGACAACGCCGGAGTGGCGAGGTTCGGCCTCCGTGCGCCGGAGGTAGCTGAGGCGATGCTTGCAGTTGAGCCCGGGTTTGCCGGCCATTGGGGCCATTTTCGGCGGCGGGCGAGAATCCAGTCGGGAGACGTGGTGCTTCTCGATCCCGTTGATCTAACCAATGCGCCGGACACGCTCAGGCACTTCATTCCGCCCGGCGACGCCGGGAGCGGCGCAGGCGTCGTGGTCGGCGTGATCGACAGCGGTGTCGGCCCGCACAAGCACCTCACCAACATGAAGGGCGACCCCGACACCTCGATCGGGCACGGCACCCATGTCGCAGGCATCATCGCGGGCAGTGGTACGGGCGGTTACGGCGGTGTAGCCCCAGGCGCATATATCCGCAGCTACAGGGTCTTCGGCGACCCGACGACCGGCGTCGCCCGCAATTTCGAGATACACCGGGCCATCGAGCAGGCGGTCGACGACGGTTGCCACCTCATCAATCTCAGCCTCAAGGCTGAGCGGGAAGCCGACCCCGGCTTCGACGACAAGGTGCTGTCGCGAGCCATCGAGGATGCGGCGGACCATGGCGTGCTAGTCGTTGCCGCCGCCGGCAATGATTTTCGCCGGTTCGTGGCGTTTCCGGCCCGACACCGCGACGCGATAGCGGTTTCGGCACTGGGGTGGGAGCCGGGCCTGCCGGGCGACGCCTACGATCGCTGGACGATTTCGGGCGATCGTGGCGAAGCGGATCCGGACACCTTCTTCGCCACCTTTTCCAACGAGGGGCATGCGCCGACGCGCGTCGATCTTGTCGGCCCCGGGGCAGGGGTGGTGTCGACTGTGCCAGGCGATCACTATGCGCCGATGAGCGGCACCTCGATGGCCTGCCCGGCAATGACCGGGGCGATCGCCAAGGCCCTGGCGGCACATAGTGACGTGCTTGTCATGCCGGCCAACCGTAGCCGGCACGCGAAAATGCGTGAACTGGCGTTCGCCAATCTGAAAAGGATGGGCTTCGGCGCGATCCGTGAGGGGAGCGGCATGATCCTTTGAGCCAAGGCCGGTTGCGACCCGGGCCGGCCAGCCTGTATCCTTGAGCCACGCCGCGCCCGTGACGTGGCGGTGGAGTGCGCGTGAATGGAAAAGCTGGTGTTGATTCTCAGCAAGTCGATCAAAGACAGCGCCAAGATAGCAGGTGAGGTCGATGCCCTGCCCGGGGTTTTCGTGAAGGGGTTTTCGCGCTCGCTTGTCGATGTCGAGGCGTCAGCACCGGAAGCCGCCGAGCAACTGCGCGGTTATGCCCGCGAACACGGCTTCGAAGTCGAACAAATGTCGGCGCCCACGCTGATCGAGCCGATTTCGCCTTTCGGAAAAGGCGTGCCGTTTTCGCCATCGAACAGCGAGGAGGAGGAAGGCTAGCTGCCTTCCCGGTCCAGCCGGCCGCTTACGGCAGCGCGGCGAAGCCTTCGGCGAAACCGTTCAGGTCGACGGGAATGCCGATACCTTCTTCAGGTGTCTGGAACACGATGAACGTTGCCGACTTGCCGGTCTTGAACGAGTCGAGCAGCGGCTTTTCGAGGATGACCTCGGCGTAGCAGCCGTCCTGGAAGCAGCGCACGAAATAGGCGCGGCCGATGTCCTTCTGGTCGATGTTGAGGCCCAGGCCGTTCGGCAAAAGCACGCCAAGCGGCGCGAGCACGCGCAGGATTTCGGCCTTGTTGTCGGCCGTGCGCAACACCACCACCGACAGGCCCATCTCCGGGCGATCCTCGGCGATGACATTCTGCATCATCACGCATTGTTCGTTGGTGGCGCCGGCGGGGGTGTCGCAGATGATCGACCATGCGCCGTGCGTGGACTTCACCGTGCCACCCTGCTGTTGCGCGCCCGCCTGCAGCGGTGCAAGGCACGAAGCGGCGACCAACACCTTCGCCAAGGATCTAAACAGCCCAGACTTCATGACGGCTCCATTGCGAATCACGACTATTTAGGTCGCGCAGGCAGTAAGTAAATAACAAGACAGCGGCTTCGCCATCCTGAAATCTGTGAATTTCCAGACATTCGAGCCCAATCTGGCCCGATTTGCGACGTTCCCAAGGGGGCGGCAACGCAATTGCCGCGCAGGCGATGTCGGCTCGCGCTCCCTGCAAGTAGCGCCAAACGCGCCGCAGCGCCAGCCCGCTGGCCTACGCGCAAAAATGCCGCATGACTAACGCCTCTGCTTCCTTGCGGTTACAAAGAGAGTATGGTTTGAACCTCCGAACGTCTCTGGGATTCCCGTCCCGGAGCGGCACGATTGTCCATGCGGCAATGTTCGCACGGAAATGGGAGATACTGAGGGCGATGAGAAAGATCTTTGCTAGCGCCGTCGCGGCGGCTGCTTCCCTTGCCAGCGTCGCGGCCTTCGCGGCTCAGCCTGTAGACTGGCAAACCAATTTCCAGCCGGCTGCGACCGGCATCATGGAACAAATTACCTGGTTCGAGCGCTACACGCTGTGGTTCATCGTCCCGATTACGCTTCTGGTGCTCGTGCTTCTGGCCTATTGCATCATCAAGTTCCGGGCGAGCGCCAATCCGACGCCGTCGCGCACCAGCCACAACACGCTGATCGAAGTGATCTGGACCGTCGGTCCGGTCGTCATTCTGCTGTTCCTGGCGGTGCCGTCGTTCCAGCTTCTTACGGCGCAGTATTCGCCACCGGAAGAAGCCAAGTTGACGATCAAGGCGACTGCCAACCAGTGGAACTGGGACTACGAGTACCAGACCGAAGAGCCGCTTTCGTTCAACTCGGCCATGCTGGCCGAAGCTGACCGCCCCGCCGCCGGCAAGGAAGACAAGGCTGCCTATCCGCGCCTTCTCGCTGTCGACAATGAAGTGGTGGTTCCGGTTGGTACCATGGTTCGTGTGCTGGTCACCGCCAGCGACGTCATCCACGCCTTCGCTATGCCGGCGTTCGGCGTGAAGACCGACGCTGTTCCAGGTCGCATCAACGAGATCTGGTTCAAGGCCGACAAGGAAGGCCTGTACTACGGTCAGTGCTCCGAGCTTTGCGGCAAAGACCACGCCTACATGCCAATCGCAATTCGCGTCGTTTCCGACGCGCAGTACAATACGTGGCTTGCCGCCGCGAAGTCCGATCTGCCGGGCGCCAACAAGGCGCTGATGGCCGAGACCGACGGTGCGGCCAAGATCGCGGCCGCCGGCAACTAAGTCGCGGCAGAATAGGGATCAGGGAACGGAGCGGAACATGGCAGGCGCTGCAGCTCACGACCACGACGACCACAAGCCGAAGGGCTGGGTTCGGTGGGTGTACTCGACCAACCACAAGGATATTGGAACGCTCTACCTGATCTTCGCGATCATGGCAGGCTGCATCGGCGGTTTCTTGTCCGTCATGATGCGCTGGGAGCTCGCCGAGCCGGGTATCCAGATTTTCAACGGCCTTGCCGAGATGGTCTACGGCGTCGGTGCCGATGAATCCATCGATGCCGGCAAGAGCATGTTCAATGCCTTCACCACGGCTCACGGCCTGGTCATGATCTTCTTCATGGTCATGCCCGCGCTGATCGGTGGTTTCGCCAACTGGATGGTCCCGATCATGATCGGTGCGCCGGACATGGCCTTTCCGCGCATGAACAACATCTCGTTCTGGCTGCTTCCGCCGGCCTTCATCCTGCTCGTGCTGTCGGCGTTCATGCCCAGCGCCCCGGGTGCTCACGGCGTTGGCGGTGGCTGGACGATCTACCCGCCGCTATCGACCTCGGGTCAGCCTGGGCCCGCGATGGATCTCGCGATCCTGTCGCTGCACATCGCCGGTGCGTCGTCGATCCTCGGCGCCATCAACTTCATCACCACGATCTTCAACATGCGCGCTCCGGGCATGACGCTGCACAAGATGCCGCTGTTTGCCTGGTCGGTGCTGATCACCGCCTTCCTGCTGCTGCTGTCGCTGCCGGTCCTGGCAGGCGGCATCACCATGCTTCTGACCGACCGCAACTTCGGCACGAGCTTTTTTGCGCCTGAAGGCGGCGGCGATCCGATCCTGTTCCAGCACCTGTTCTGGTTCTTCGGTCACCCGGAAGTGTACATCCTGATCCTGCCGGGCTTCGGCATCGTCAGCCACATCGTCTCGACCTTCTCGCGCAAGCCGATCTTCGGCTACCTCGGCATGGCCTACGCCATGGTCGCCATCGGCGCCGTCGGCTTCGTCGTGTGGGCTCACCACATGTACACCACCGGCCTGTCGCTCGACACGCAGCGCTACTTCGTGTTCGCCACGATGGTCATCGCTGTTCCGACCGGCGTGAAGATCTTCTCGTGGATTGCCACCATGTGGGGCGGTTCGATCACCATGAAGACGCCCATGATCTGGGCGATCGGCTTCATCTTCCTGTTCACCGTCGGTGGCGTCACCGGCGTGCAGCTGGCCAACGCCGGTCTCGACCGTTCGCTGCACGACACCTACTACGTGGTTGCTCACTTCCACTACGTGCTGTCGCTCGGCGCCGTGTTCGCGATCTTCGCCGCCTGGTACTACTGGTTCCCGAAGATGACCGGCTACATGTACTCGTCGGCGATCGCCAACACCCACTTCTGGGTAACGTTCGTCGGCGTGAACCTGGTCTTCTTCCCGCAGCACTTCCTCGGCCTCGCCGGCATGCCGCGCCGCTACATCGACTATCCGGACGCATATGCCGGCTGGAACATGGTGTCGTCGTACGGTTCGTACATCTCGGCGGTCGGCGTCGTGATCTTCCTGTTCGGTGTCTTTGAAGCCTTCTCCAAGAAGCGCATCGCCGGCGCCAACCCGTGGGGTGACGGTGCAACCACCCTGGAATGGCAGCTGCCTTCGCCGCCTCCGTTCCACCAGTGGGAACAGCTGCCGAAGATCAAGTAAGGCACGAGTGAAATTCGAAACCGCCGGTTCGACCGGCGGTTTCGGCCAAACGGAACGACTGGACGTAAGTACGCATGGCCATTGTCAAGAACAGTGTTGACGACCAGGCCTTCCGCATGTCGGAGGCCACCGCAGGCGACTTCTTCGCACTGCTGAAGCCGCGCGTCATGTCCCTGGTCGTGTTTACGGGCTTTGTCGGCATGGTCGCCGCGCCGGATACGATCAATCCTTTCCTCGCCATCATTGCGATCCTTGCGATCGCCATCGGCGCCGGCGCCTCGGGCGCCCTGAATATGTGGTACGACGCCGACATCGACGCCATCATGTCGCGCACCGTCAACCGTCCGGTGCCGTCGGGCAAGGTGACGCCCCATGAGGCGCTGACTTTCGGCCTGGTGCTCTCGGTGCTTTCGGTGATGACGCTGGGCGTCCTCATCAATTGGCTTTCGGCGGCGTTGCTCGCCTTCACCATCTTCTTCTACGCCGTGGTCTACACGATGTGGCTCAAGCGCTGGACGCCGCAGAACATCGTCATCGGCGGTGCTGCGGGTGCGCTGCCGCCGATGATCGGCTGGGCCGCGGTGACCGGCTCGCTCAGCATCGAGAGCCTGGTGCTGTTCATGATCACCTTCCTTTGGACGCCGCCGCATTTCTGGGCGCTGGCCCTGTTCAAGTCGCAGGACTACGAGCGCGCCGGCATTCCGATGATGCCGAACGTGAAGGGCGAGGCGTCGACACGCCGCCAGATCTTCGCATACTCGCTGCTGCTCGCACCGGTCGGCGTGCTTCCCTGGATTCTGGGCTACACCACCGTCGGCTACGGCATCGTTTCGCTGGCGCTTGGCATCGGTTTTGTCTGGTACGCCTGGAAGGTTCTCCAGATGCCGGACAGCGACCGCGTCATGAAACCCGCCAAGCAGCTGTTTGCCTATTCGCTGCTTTACCTGTTCGTGATCTTCGCCGCTTACCTGGCCGATAGCGTCGTCGAGCGTGTCTTTGCGCTTGGAGGTGCATGATGTCTGACAAGGATCTGGTGACGTTGACCGACAAGCAGAAGAAGGCGCGCCGCAGCCGCAATATTGCGATCGGCCTGGCATTGGCTGCACTGGTGATCATCTTCTACGTTGCGACCATCGCAAAATTCGGCCCGGCGATTCTGGACCGGCCGCTATGAGCAATGGCATGACAAATTCGACACAGGCGGAACAGAAGCAGCAGCGCTCCAACCGCATGGTTGCCGGCATGTGCGTCGCGTTCGTCGGCGGCATGGTCGGCATGGCCTACGCCGCGGTGCCGCTTTACGCGATGTTCTGCCAGATTACCGGCTATGGCGGCACGACCCAGCGCGTCGAGCAATATTCCGACAAGATTCTCGACCGCGAGATCACGGTCCGCTTCGACGCCAATACCTCGGGCGGACTGCCCTGGGATTTCCAGCCGGTCGCCCGCGACGTCAGGATCAAGATCGGCGAGACGACGCAGGCGCACTACAAGGCAACCAACGTCTTTACAGTGCCGACGCAGGGGCGGGCGACGTTCAACGTCACTCCTGACCTGGCAGGTGCCTATTTCAACAAGGTCGAGTGTTTCTGCTTCACGGACACCACGCTGCAGCCGGGCGAAACGCTCGACATGCCGGTGGTCTTCTTCGTCGATCCGGAAATCGTCAACGTGCCCGAACTCAAGGACATCAAGACGATCACCTTGTCGTACACCTTTTTCCCAATTGAGGGGGAAAAGCCCGTAGCTGCCGCGCCCAAGGTCGACGGCGAAACGAAAAATGTTAATTCCGACGGAAAAGCCGGGGGCTGATATGGCAGACGCGCACGCCAAACCACAACACGACTATCACATCATCGATCCCAGCCCGTGGCCGTTCCTCGGCTCGATGGGAGCGCTCATCATGGCCTTCGGCGGCGTCGCCTGGATGCAGCACATGAAGGGCGCGACGTTCCCGATCTTCGGCTACAACGTCGCCAATGCCAACTACTGGATCTTCATGATCGGTCTGGCCGTGGTGCTCTACACCATGTTCGGCTGGTGGTCGGATACCATCAAGGAAGGCAACGAGGGTCATCACACCCGCGTCGTGTCGCTGCACCTGCGCTACGGCATGATCATGTTCATCGCTTCCGAAGTGATGTTCTTCGTCGCCTGGTTCTGGGCGTTCTTCGACGCTTCGCTGTTCCCGAACGAAGCCAACCAGTACATGCGCCTCGAATTCACCGGCGGCGTGTGGCCTCCCAAGGGCATCGAGGTCCTCGATCCCTTCCACCTGCCGCTCTACAACACCATCATCCTGCTGCTTTCGGGCACGGCGGTGACCTGGGCGCACCACGCGCTGCTGCATGACGACCGCAAGAGCCTGATCAACGGCCTGGCGATCACCGTGGCGCTCGGCGTGCTGTTCTCCTTCGTGCAGGCTTACGAGTACATTCACGCTCCGTTCGCCTTCAAGGACTCGATCTACGGCGCGACCTTCTTCATGGCGACCGGCTTCCACGGCTTCCACGTCATCGTCGGAACGATCTTCCTGCTGGTCTGCCTGCTCCGCGCCATGGCCGGCGGCTTCACCCCGAAGCAGCATTTCGGCTTCGAGGCTGCTGCCTGGTACTGGCACTTCGTCGACGTGGTCTGGCTGTTCCTGTTTGCCGCGATCTACGTCTGGGGTTCGGTCGGCGGAACCATTGCCGCGGGTCACTGACCTCACTGCAATTTGAAAAGAGGCGGTCGCGGCAACGCGGCCGCCTTTCTCTTTTTGGGCGCTTTCTTAGGCCAGACAATTGGCATGACAATCAGCCGCATCGCATGTGTGGGATTTGCCCTTCTGGCCTCCCTTGTCTCCGCCGACGCGGAGCAGGCAAGGATCGAACTGGTTCGGGTGAACAAGTCGGAGCGCAAGCTGGAGCTGGTTTCTGGCGAAAGGGTAGTCCGCAGCTACGGCATAGCACTGGGGGCCAATCCCGTCGGCCACAAGCTCCAGGAGGGCGACGAGCGGACGCCCGAGGGCCGCTACGTGCTGGACTGGCGTAATCCCGACAGCGCCTTCACCAAGTCGATCCATATTTCTTATCCCGACGCCGACGACGTCGCTGCGGCAAAGAGGGCAGGTGTCGAAGCAGGTGGAATGATTATGATCCATGGCCAGTCTAAAGGCTTTGGTTGGTGGTCGTGGCTGATGCAGCTCTACGACTGGACGAATGGCTGTATCGCCGTTACCGACGAGGACATGGCGGAGATCTGGCAGATGGTCGAAAACGGCACCCCAATCGAGATAAATCCATGAGCGACGACAAAGCCATCTGGCCGCCCGTCGACCCGGTCTCGGCGGGCCTCAAGGGGCGCTGCCCGCGCTGCGGCGAGGGCAAGCTGTTTTCGAGCTTCCTGACCGTCGGCAAGCAGTGCGGCGTCTGTCGCCTCGACTATTCCTTTGCCGATGCCGGCGACGGCCCGGCGGTGTTCGTCATTCTCATCATCGGCTTCATCGTCGTCGGCCTCGCGCTGTGGATGGAGGTCAATGTTGGGCCGCCGCTCTGGGTGCATTTCCTGATGTGGATTCCGCTCACCCTTGTGCTCAGCCTCGGCGCGCTGCGGCTGATCAAGGGCGTGCTGATCACGCTGCAATATCGCAACAAGGCGGCCGAAGGGCGCCTGGAAAAGAACCAATGAACCAGGACAATACCTTGCAAGCGCCGGTGCGCCGCACCGGGCAATTGCTGATGCTTGTGCTCGGCGCGATCGCTTTTGCCCTCTTGATTGCTCTCGGCACGTGGCAAGTGCAACGGCTGCACTGGAAGAACGGCCTGGTCGAACAGATCGCCGAGCGCACCCAGGCGCAGCCATTGCCTTTGGCCGAAATGGAAGTGAAGTACCGCGCCACCGGCGACGTCGACTACTGGCCGGTGACGCTCTCCGGCACGTTCCTGCATGAGGGCGAACGCCATTTCTTCGCCACCTGGGACGGCCAGTCGGGCTTCTACGTCTACACACCCCTCAAGCTTGACGATGGGCGCTATGTCCTGGTCAACCGTGGCTTCGTGCCATATGACCTGAAGGATGCCGCGAAGCGGCCGACGGGACAGGTAGCGGGCAGTGTCGGCATTACCGGGCTGGCGCGCAATCCGCTTGACGAAAAGCCCGGCGCCCTGGTCCCGGACAACGACCTGGCCAAGAACGTGTTCTATTGGAAGGAGCGCGATGCCATGGCGGCCACCGCAGGCCTGCCGGCGGGCGCAACGGTGCTGCCGTTCTTTGTCGACGCCGACAAGACCGCCAATCCCGGCGGCCTGCCGATCGGCGGGGTGACAATGATCAACATGCCCAACAACCACCTGCAATACGCCGTCACCTGGTACGGCCTGGCGGCGGCGTTGCTTGGCGTGATGGGCGTCTGGCTGCTGCGACGGCCCGATCGCAGATAGCGGCAGTGGCACGAACGGTGCCGCTTCGGTTGCGCCCTTGACAGCAGGGGGGCGCAGACATCATTTCGGGCGCTGAACCAAGAACCGGATGCTATGCTCCAGACCACGACAAAACCACCTTTGACGATCAGGCTCTGCCAGCCCAGAGGCTTCTGCGCCGGCGTCGACCGCGCCATTCAGATCGTGGTCCTGGCGCTCAAGAAATATGGCGCGCCGGTCTATGTCCGCCACGAGATCGTGCACAACCGCTATGTGGTCGAAGGTCTGCAGAATCTCGGCGCTGTGTTCATCGAGGAACTGCACGAGATCCCCGAGGATCACCGCGACGCCCCGGTGGTCTTTTCCGCGCATGGCGTGCCGAAGTCGGTTCCCGCGGATGCGGTTGCCCGCAATCTGTTTTACCTCGACGCCACCTGTCCACTGGTTTCCAAGGTGCATAAGCAGGCGATGCGACACCAGCGCCAGGGCCGCCATGTGCTGTTGATCGGCCATGCCGGGCACCCCGAAGTCATCGGTACCATGGGGCAATTGCCCGAGGGCGCCGTCACGCTGGTCGAGACCGAGGCCGACGCGGCCAGGCTTGCGCCCGCCGACCCCCAGGCGCTCGGCTTCGTCACCCAGACCACCCTGTCGGTGGAAGACACCGCAGGCATCCTGAAGGCGCTGCAGGAGCGGTTCCCGGCGCTCCAGGCGCCCGCTGCCGAATCGATCTGCTACGCCACCACCAACCGCCAGGAGGCGGTGAAGGAAACCGCGCCGGGCGCTGACCTCTATCTTGTCGTCGGCGCGCCCAATTCATCCAACTCGCGCCGCCTCGTCGAGGTCGCCGAGCGGGCAGGGGCGAAGATGTCGCTGTTGGTGCAGCGTGCGTCGGAGATACCTTGGAACGACATCGGCTCGATCTCTACGCTCGGCCTTTCGGCAGGTGCGTCCGCGCCGGAGATCATCGTCGACGAGATCATCAACGCCTTCCGCGAGCGCTTCGAAGTGAACGTGGAACTCGCCATCACGGCGACCGAAACAGAGGACTTTCCGGTGATGCGGGTATTGCGCGACGTCGAGCTGACATCAGCCGACATGGCCTTCGTCAACGGTACGCGCTGATGGCTGTCTACACCGACGTCACGGAAGGCGAGCTCGGGGCCTTCCTCCGCAACTATCCTGTCGGCGACCTGCTCTCCTACAAGGGCATCGCCGAAGGGACGGAGAATTCCAACTTCCTGCTGCATACGACCACGGGTTCGTACATCCTGACGCTCTATGAGAAGCGCGTCGACAAGGCGGACCTGCCGTTCTTTCTCGGCCTGATGCAGCATCTGGCCCACAAGGGCCTTTCCTGCCCGCTGCCGGTCGACGGCAAGGACGGCAATGTCATCGGCACGCTGGCCGGCCGTCCGGCCGTCATCATCACCTTCCTTGAAGGCATGTGGCTGCGCAAGCCGCAGGTCGTGCATTGCCGCGAGGTCGGCAAGGCACTGGCCTCGCTGCACGTCGCCGGCCAGGATTTCACCATGACGCGGTCCAATGCGCTCGCTATCGATGGCTGGAGCAAGCTGTGGGACGCGGCGCGCGGGCGTGCTGACGAGGTTGAGCCGGGACTGGCAAGGGAGGTCGACGCCGACTTCGCGGAATTTGCCGGGAGCTGGCCTACCGACCTGCCTGCCGGCGTCATCCATGCCGACCTTTTCCCCGACAACGTGTTTTTCCTCGGCGACGAGCTGTCGGGCCTGATCGACTTCTATTTCGCCTGCACCGACTTCTATGCCTACGATCTGGCCACCTGCCTCAATGCCTGGTGCTTCGAGAAGGATTTCTCCTTCAACCTGACCAAGGGCACGGCCTTGCTGGAGGGCTACCAGAGCGTCAGGCCGCTGAGCGAGGCGGAGAAGGCGGCGCTGCCGATGCTGGCGCGCGGCTCGGCGCTGCGTTTCATGCTGACCAGGCTCTATGACTGGCTGACGATCCCCGACGGCGGCCTTGTGATGAAGCGCGACCCGATGGAATACATCCGCCGTCTGCGCTTCCACAGGGCGATCAAATCCCCGCAGGAATACGGCCTCAAATGAAGCATGTGGAAGTTTTCACCGACGGCGCCTGTTCGGGCAATCCGGGACCGGGCGGCTGGGGCGCGCTGATGCGCTACAAGGCCAAGGTCAAGGAGCTGTCGGGCGGCGAGGCCGAGACCACCAACAACCGCATGGAGTTGCTGGCTGCCATCTCGGCATTGAACGCGCTCAAGGAGCCGTGCCAGATCGACCTGCACACGGACAGCAAATACGTCATGGACGGGATCTCCAAGTGGATCCATGGCTGGAAGAAGAACGGCTGGAAGACCGCCGACAAGAAGCCGGTCAAGAACGGCGAGTTGTGGCAGGCGCTGGACGAGGCCAACAAGCGTCACAAGGTGACGTGGCACTGGGTCAAGGGCCATGCCGGTCATCCCGAGAACGAACGGGCGGACGAGCTGGCGCGCGAGGGCATGGCGCCCTTCAAGAACGGCCGCAAGGCATCGGCATAGGCCGCCCATGCTTGGTATAGGCGCGCCGCCGAAAGGCCGCGCGCCATTGTCTTTTTCAGAGCTGTTCGAGGATCCGTGCGGCGCCCGAATCGATGGCCTGGCCCGGCGTGCCCTCGATGTTGAGCTGGGTCACCTTGCCGTCGTCGACGATCATCGAAAAGCGCTTCGAGCGCAGGCCCATGCCGGCCGCCGAAAGGTCAAGATCGAGGCCAGCCGCGCGGGCGAAATCGCCGCTGCCGTCGGCGAGGAACTGCACCTTGCCTTCACCGCCGCTGAAGCGCGCCCAGGCGCCCATGACGTGGACGTCGTTGACGGAAACGACGGCGATGGTGTCAACCCCACGCGCGAGGATGGCATCGTGGTTTTCGATATAGCCTGGCAGATGATTGTTGCTGCAGGTCGGCGTGAATGCGCCCGGAACCGCAAACAGCACCACCTTCTTGCCGGCGAACACGTCGTCGGTGGTCAGGTTCTTGGCGCCCTCGGCGGTCATCGTCTTGAAGGTGGTTTCAGGTAGCTTGTCGCCGATCGAAATGGTCATCAGTGTCGCTCGCATCCGTTGATTGAAAAGCCGGTGTTTCCTACCGCAGTGGCAGCGCTTGTCCAATGGTCACGGCAGGAGATTGATTGCGTCAGCAGAATCAGGGGTAGGGCACAAAGCCTTCGACGGCGCCGGCCGGACTCGTCAGCGTATACGGGATGCCCTTGCCGCCGGGAGGTGACTTCGGGCGTTCAAGAACCTTCATCGAGAAGGTCACCTTGCCGTCCGCTTCGTGACGCTCGGGCGTGCCGAACATGTAGCCATCCACACCGGCGACGTACAGATCGGCGTCTCGGGTACCGGCGGGCAGATTTGCCGTTAGCGACAGCATCTGGCCATCGCTGGCGTTTGCCGCAACGCCGAAGTCCGGGCTGGCCGGCCTGGGCAGGGCAGCAAAAGCCGCCTGCACGAGATTTGCATCGCCGGGATTACCCGGATCGATGTTGGGGTCGAGCTCAATCCGCGCCTGGACCGGAACGCAAATGGTTTCGCACACACCCAGGAATACGTCGGCGACGATTTTGGTCGGGGTATCGGAGGACGCGAGCGTGAGAGTTATGGGCAATCCGAGCGAATAATCGTAGCCGGCCCATTTGGAATAACCGTCGTCATGACGCTCTGGGGCAGGAAAGCCGACATCGGCCGTGCTGACGTTCTGGCTGGCGGAGATATCGACCTGCGGCGGCACGCCTGCGTCGCCGGGGTCGCGCCAGTATGTCTTCCAGCCCGGCTTTAGCTCGATGTCGAGCACGCCCCTGAGCTTTCCGTCGGCGTCGGGCTTGCCGGAGGTCACGAGCCGGAAGCGACCTCCCTCGGCTTGATGCCACTCCGACGACGACGCATGGGCCGACGCTGCGGCAAGCAGCGACGCAGACAAACCAGCCGCGAGAACGATCGCATTTTTCATGGGCCTGATTTGATAGTCTCCCGCCGCCATCGCAACCTGCATCGGCTGCATTCGCCATCATTTTTGCGTGACGGCCTTGCTCAAAGATGAACGTGCCGACCTCGACTGCATCTTTCAAGACGCGGGGAAACGCGTTACGTTCTTTCCATGGACCTCTTGCGACAGAAAAAGGGCGCCTCGCAGCGCGGTTTTCTCGACGATCAGTTCCTCATCGCCATGCCGGGGATGAAGGACGACAGGTTCTCGCGTGCGGTGATCTACATCTGCGCCCACAGCGACGAAGGCGCGATGGGGCTGATCATCAACCAGGTTCAGCCGCTGCTGTTTCCCGATCTGCTGGTCCAGCTCGGCATCCTCGACGAGCAGGAGGCGATCCGCCTGCCGATCAAGGCCAAGGACTTCATCGTCCGCAACGGTGGCCCCGTCGATCGCAGCCGTGGCTTCGTGCTGCACAGCGACGACTACAAGGTGGAATCTTCGCTGCCGGTCTCGGAAGAGATCTGCCTGACTGCCACCGTCGATATTCTCCGGGCGATTTCGGCAGGGCGCGGTCCTCGCCATGCCCTGATGGCGCTCGGCTATTCCGGCTGGGGTGCTGGCCAGCTCGAAAGCGAGATTGCCGAAAATGGCTGGCTGACATGTCCCGCTACGTCGGAGCTGTTGTTCGACACCGACATCGACCGCAAGTACGACCGCATCCTGGCCACGCTCGGCATCGACCTTGCGCGGCTCAGCAATGCTGCCGGTCACGCCTGAGCAAGCGGGTACTGCTCTTTCAGCATCTTCAGGGCCTGATCGCCGGGGATCGGCGCCCCGAACATGAAGCTCTGCACGTATTCGCAGCCCATCTGCCGCAATTCGAGTGCGTCGCTCTCGTCGGAGATGCCTTCTGCCACGACCGATAGACCGAGCTCGTGCGCCATGTTGACCATCGACTTGAGCAGCACGGCGCGCTTGGGCGAGGTGTCGTCGACGAAGCTCTTGTCGATCTTGATCGTGTCGAACGGAAAGCGCGTCAGGTAGGCGAGCGACGAGTAGCCGGTGCCGAAATCGTCGAGCGACAGGCCGATGCCGAGTTGCTTGAGCTTGGTCAGCACGTGGTTGGTCTGCTCGGGATTGTCCATGACCAGCGATTCGGTGAGTTCGAGACGGAAGCAGCGTGGCTTGAGATTGGCGCGCGCGATGACCGAACGAACATCGCTGACCAGGTCGCGGCGAATGAGCTGGCGACTCGACAGGTTGACCGACACCGAGAGCGGCGCCTCGCCGATCTGCTTTTGCCAGTCGGCCAGGTCCTCGGCGGCGCGCTGCATCGCAAACAGGCCAAGCTGGACGATCAGTCCGCAGCTCTCCGCGACCGGAATGAAATCGCCCGGCGGGATCATGCCGCGACGCGGATGGTCCCAGCGCAGCAGCGCCTCGAAGCCGGCGACGGAGCCGTCCTCCAGCCGCACGATCGGCTGGTAGGCGAGAGTGAATTCCTTGCGCTCGATGGCGCGGCGCAGATCCGATTCGAGCTGCAGACGGTCGGTGCCGACGGTGCGGAAAGCCGGGCGGAACGGCTCGATGCGGTCGCCGCCGAAGCGCTTTGCCTGGTGCATGGCAAGTTCCGCGTCCTTGACCATGTCTTCGGCCGAGGCCTGCGCCGTAGTCCAGGTAATCAGGCCCACGGAAGCCGTCAGCACGATCTCGCGCTTGGCGAAGGTTATCGGCGCCTTGATCGCCTGCTTGATGGCGTCGGCGACGGCGGCGATGCGCGAGGGGTCCTGCTCGGACAGCAACATCAGGGCGAACTGGTCGCCGGCGAACCGCGACAGCGAGTCCTTGGGCTTGAGCAGCCGGTGCAGGCGCCGCGCGATGGTCAGAAGGATGGTGTCGCCGGCCGAAATGCCAAGGCCGTCATTGACCAGCTTGAAGCGGTCGATGTCGATGACGAACACCGACGGGCGCACCTTCTCTTCGGTGCGGGCGATCGAGATGATCGCCTCCAGCCGGTTCATGAACAGTTCGCGATTGGGCAGGCCGGTCAGGTTGTCGTGCACGGCGTCGTGCAGCAGCCGCTCTTCCGATTTCTTCTGCTCGGTCACGTCGACCATCGTGCCGACGCAGCGGATGACTTCGCCGTCGGAGCCGATGACCGGGCGCGCCTTGAGCGAGAACCAGTGATAGTGGCCGTCGGCGCCGCGCAGGCGGAAGCTTTGCGCGACGCGGCCGCGGCGATGCTCGAGCACGACGTCGAGCGTGGTGCGGAACGTGTCGCGGTCGTCGGCATGCAGCACCGGCAGCCAGTTGCGCGCCGCGCCGCCGAGGCTGTTGGGCGCGAGGCCGAGCTGGATCGAAACATCGGGGCGGGTGACGACGCGGTCGCGCAGCACGTCCCAGTCCCAGACGATGTCGCCCGAACCCGAGATCGCCAGCGCCTGGCGTTCCATGTCGCTGAACAGGCCCTGGTGGGCGCCGCCGCCGGCAAAGGCGTGCTGCATCACCGTGAAGCCGATGAGCAGGATGATCAGGATCAGGCCGCCACCGAGGGCTGGCTGGACGATGTCGTTGTCGAGCACGCCGGTTATCGCCATCCACGAGCCGGTCAGCCATATCAGCACCATCGCCCAACTGGGCACCAGCATGATGGCGCGGTCATAGCCGCGGATGCTGAGATAGACGATCAGGCCCAGGCCGGTGATGGCGGTGGCGGCGAACGAGATGCGGGCGATGCCGGCGGCGACCGCCGGATCGATGATGGCGACGCCGGCGATCAGCAGCAGGCCGAAGATCCAGACCACCGCGCCGTAGCTGAAGTGGCCATGCCATCGGTTGAGGTTGAGATAGGCAAACAGGAAGACGACGAAGGTTGCCGCAAGCGCCACCTCCGTGCCCGCTCGCCATATCTGTTCGTTGCCGGGCGAGACCTCGATGACCTTGTTGAGGAAGCCGAAGTCGACGCAGATATAGGCCAGAACCGCCCATGCCAGTGCTGCGGTCGCCGGGAACATCGAGGTGCCCTTGACCACGAACAGGATGGTCAGGAACAGGGCGAGCAGGCCGGCAATGCCGATCACGATGCCGCGAAACAGCGTGTAGGAGTTGACCGTGTCCTTGTAGGATTCAGGCTCCCACAGATAGACCTGCGGCAGTCGCGGTGAGGCCAGTTCCGCGATGAACGTCACCACGGTGCCCGGGTTGAGCGTCACCAGGAAGACGTCGGCGTCGGGGCTTGCCTGGCGGTCGAGCGCGAAGCCTTCGCTGGGCGTGATGGCGGCGATTCGGCTCGACCCGAGGTCGGGCCAGAACAGGCCGGAGCCGACGAGACGGAAATGCGGGGCGACGATCAGGCGATCGATCTGCTGGTCGGTGGTATTGGCGAGCGCGAACACCGCCCAGTCGCCGCTGGAGCGCTTGTCGTTCGCCTCCACCTCGATGCGGCGGACGATGCCATCGAGGCCGGGCGCCGTCGAAACCTGGAAATTCTCACCCTGGTTCCGGTAGATTTCGACCGCGCCGGAAAGGTTGAGGGCAACGTCGTCGCGCGAAATCTTGATCGGCTCGACTGCGAGCGCCGGCGATATCGCGCACAGGCTGGCGATCACGGAAACGACAAGCGCAAACAGGGGCGCCAGCAGGAAATGCTTCGACAAGTTCAGCCCTTCATGATGACGGCGTTGGGGTCGTCCGCGATCAGTGCGTAGAGATAGTGGTCGTGCCATTCGCCGTTGATCCTGAGGTAGGATCGCAAAAGTCCTTCGCGCCGGAATCCGGCTTTTTCAAGCACACGTACGGAACGCGCATTGTCGGGGATACAGGCAGCTTCGATCCGGTGCAACCGAAGCGTATCGAAGGCGTGCCTGACCACAAGCCGCAGGGCATCGACCATGAAGCCTTGGCCGGCGTAACGCTCGCCGATCCAGTAGCCGATGTGGCCGGTCTGGGCGACGCCGTAGCGGATGTTGCCCAGCGTAATACCGCCGACGAGCTTGCCGCCGGCATTTTCGTAGATGAAGAAGGCGAGCGCCGACCCCTGGATGAATTCATCCTGGTAGCGCGCCAGGCGTATGCGCCATGCCGAGCGTTCGAGTTCGTCAGGTGCCCAGCGCGGTTCCCAGGGTTCCAGGAACGACCGGCTTTCGCCGCGCAGTACGACCCACTCGTGATAGTCGCGCCAGTTGGGCAGGCGCAGGCTTACGCGCTCGCCCTTCAGCGCCGGTGTGTCGCGGCGAAAGAGCGAGAACGGGAACATGCGTGCGGAAGCGGGTCAGACGGCGAGCTTGCGGGCGGCAGCCGGCGTGCCCGGCAGCGAGTCCAGGATCGCCTCGTAGGGCGCCAGGGTGCCCACCGGCCCGACGGCGGTGATGGTTGGCCGCGTCGAGAACAACCGCGACGACAGGTCGGTCAGGCGTTCGGTGTTGAGCGCCGACAGCCGCTCCATCAGCTCTTCCTTGGCGATCGGCCGTCCGAACAACAGCAGCTGGCGTGCGATCTGCGAGGCGCGGCTGGAGCAGCTTTCGGCCGACATGATCAGGCCGGCGCGATACTGCGCGCGCGCCCTGTCGAGCTCTTCCTGGAGGATGTTTTCGCCGGCTTTCTGGAGTTCGCCGATGATGACAGGCAGAAGCTCGGCGATGTCGCTCTGGCCGGTAGCCGCGTGGATGCCGAAGATGCCGGTATCGGAGAAGCCCCAGTGGAAGGCATAGACCGAGTAGCACAGGCCGCGCTTCTCGCGCACTTCCTGGAACAGGCGGGAGGACATGCCGCCGCCGAGAATCATCGACAGGACCTGCGAGGCGTAGAAGTCGCGCACGTGGTAGGCGCGGCCTTCGAATCCAAGCACGATCTGCGCGTCCATCAGGTCGCGGTCTTCGCGGAAGTCACCGCCGACATATTGCGCATATTGCGGAATGGCGCTCTCGGCCTTGGGCCGGAAATTGCCGAGGCGCTTCTCGACCTGGCGCACGAATTCGTCGTGCTTTACGTCGCCGGCGGCAACCACCACCATGCGCTCGGCGCCATACTGGCGGGTCATGAAGTCGTGCAGTTGGGCCGAGGTGAAGGACTGCACCGTCTCGGGTGTGCCGAGGATCGAACGGCCGATGGTCTGGTGGCGGAAAGCCGTTTCGGTGAAACGGTCGAAGACGATGTCGTCGGGCGTGTCGTGCGCGGCGCCGATTTCCTGCAGGATGACGTGCTGCTCGCGCTCGAGCTCATTCGGGTCGAATTCGGAATCCTGGAGAATGTCCGACAAGATGTCGACGGCCAGCGGAATGTCGTCGGACAGCACGCGGGCATAAAACGATGTCGTCTCGACCGAGGTCGCGGCGTTGATCTCGCCGCCGACATTTTCGATCTGGGATGCGATCTGGAAGGCGGTGCGGCTCTTGGTGCCCTTGAAGGCCATGTGCTCAAGCAGGTGGGCCATGCCATGCTCGTCGTCGCGCTCGTTGCGCGCGCCCGACTTGACCCAGGTCCCCAGAGCTACGGTCTCTACGCTCGGAAGTGTTTCGGTGGCCACTGTCAGGCCGTTCGACAGACGGCTTACCTCAACACTCATATTACGCGTACTCCCTAGCGTGCCGCTCGTGTGCGGCGGCTAATGTAATCTTCCACCATTTTTATCTCTGATGGAAGTACCGTGAACTTTTCCTTACGTTCCATCAGCCCGGAGAGCCAATTCGGCAAGTTTGGTTCGATGCCGCAGGCAGCCTTCACCGCTGCGGGGAATTTGGCCGGGTGGGCAGTGCCCAGGATCACCATTGGAGTGGCGCTTGCGGGCAGGGCTCCCGCCACGTGCACGGCAGTCGCCGTGTGCGGGTCGAGCAGGTAGCCGTCGCGTTCCAGCGTCGATCTGATGGTTGCCGCCGTCTCGGTCATGTCGGCGCGGCCGGCACCGAATTCCGAGCGGATGGCGGCAAGCGCCTTGTCCTCGATGGTGAACGCGCCCGACTGCTTGAGCCCGGCCATGTAGCGCCGCACCACGGCCGCGTCGCGGTCCGAGGCTTCGAACAGCAGGCGCTCGAAATTCGATGAAACCTGGATGTCCATCGATGGCGACGTGGTGGCGACCACGCCGGTCTGGCGGTATTCGCCGCTCTTCAGCGTGCGGGCCAGGATGTCGTTGTCGTTGGTGGCGATGACCAGCTGGTCGATCGGCAGGCCCATGCGCTTGGCGGCATAGCCGGCGAAGATGTCGCCGAAATTGCCTGTCGGCACGGTGAACGACACCGGCCGGTCGGGGGCGCCGAGCGAGATCGCCGAGGAGAAGTAATAGACGATCTGGGCCATGATGCGGGCCCAGTTGATCGAGTTGACGCCCGACAACTGCACGCGGTCGCGGAAGCCATGGTCGTTGAACATGTCCTTGATCAGGCCCTGGCAGTCGTCGAAGTTTCCTTCGATCGACAGCGCGTGCACGTTGGCGGCGTCGGACGTGGTCATCTGGCGCTGCTGCACCGGCGACACGCGGCCGTGCGGGAACAGGATGAAGATATCGGTGCGCTCGCGCCCGGCAAAGGCTTCGATCGCCGCGCCACCAGTGTCACCCGATGTCGCGCCGACGATGGTGGCGTGCTGGCCGCGTTCGGCGAGCACATGGTCCATCAGCCGCGCCAGCAACTGCATGGCGACGTCCTTGAAGGCGAGCGTCGGGCCGTGGAATAGTTCGAGCACGAAGCTGTTTGCGCCAGTCTGGATCAACGGGCAGACGGCGTCATGGCGGAACGTGCCGTAGGCCTCGCGCACCAGGCGCTCGAACACTTCCTGCTTGATTTCACCGCCGAGGAAGGGCGTGAGGAGCCTGATCGCCAGCTCGGCGTAGCCGAGACCGCGCATGCTGCGGATTTCGGCGGAGCTGAAGGTCGGCCACTGCGCCGGGAGATACAATCCTCCGTCGCGTGCGAGGCCGGCCAGTACGGCGTCGGAAAATCCAAGCGTGGGCGCTTCCCCACGAGTACTTACATAGTGCATATCTATCCGTTCCAAGGCGCAACGACCTGCCGTTGAACGGCGGGGCGGGGAAAACTGCGCTCCATCAGTCGCATTTTTGCCGCGCGGTTGATATAGAACGACTGCTTTGCGAGAGGGAAGTGCAGTTCATGTTGTTTCGTAAGATCGACGGTCGCTTTGTGGCGGCTTTGGCGACCTCCTGCTTTATGCTTGCCGTCACCGGTTGCCAATCAGGCGGCGCGGGTGGGCTTTTTGGCCCCGCGGCCCCGAAAGATCCCAAACAGATAGCGGCCGAAGAGGGCAAGATCTTGGCCAGCGAGCTGCTTGCCTACTGTCCGAATGTCACGCTGCGCGACGGCACGGCCTTCTTCAACAGCTATGCCAAGGGCGGCCAGGACGATCCGGCCAAGCTGACCCATCAGTCGGCTATTACCGACACGACGCGCAGTTGCACCCGCGCCGATGGCACCATGACCATCAAGGTCGGCGTCGCCGGCAAGGTGGTGGTCGGGCCCGCGGGCGGCGCCGGCACCGTCAACATGCCGATCCGCATCGCGGTCGTGCGGAATGGCGAAGTGCTTTATTCGCAACTTCACAAGAACTCGGTGCAGGTAACCGACCCGTCGACCGCAACCCAGTTCGTGTTCACCGACCAGAACGTCGTGATCCCCATTCCCACCGCGCGCGACATCCAGATATTCGCCGGTTTCGACGAAGGCCCCGCCAAGAAGAAGGCGCAGTAAAGCTTCGTTGAAGCGAGACAACAAAGCGCCGGCCAGTGGCCGGCGCTTTTTGCATTTGAGTCCTGTTCGACGCGATCGGTCAGGCGTGCTCAGACCACATGCTGAGCGCCTGCAGCACGCTGCCCAGGTCGGCCCAGCGCCGGATCACCGTTTCCGCGCCTGCCTCGGTCAGCATGTCGGCATGGCCTGGATAGCTGTGCGCACCGCCAGTGAAGCCGATGACGCGCATGCCTGCCGAAACCGCGCCGGCGATGCCGTGCACCGAATCCTCGATGACGAAGGTATTGGCCGGATTGGCGCCGAGGGTCTTTGCCGCATGCAGGAACACGTCGGGCGCGGGCTTCGGCTTCTTGCTCGGCGTTTCCAAAGCCGAGAAGATGCGGCCCTTGAACAACGGCAGGATGCGCGTGCGCTCGAGCATCATCTCGATGCGTTCGGTTGTCGAATTGGAGCAGATGCAGCGCGGCGCTGCGACTGCTGCCACCGCCTCGTGGACGCCCTCGATGGCTCGCACGTCGTTCTTGAGGCGACGGTCGACAAGCTCTTCGGCCTGGGTGATGAGCGAGGCCTGGAAGGGGATCGCAGCCTTCTCCTCGATCTTCAGCATGATGTCCTTGAAGGTGAGGCCGGCATAGGTCTCGGCGATCTCTTCGGCGCTGATCTCGAAACCTGCCGAGGTCAAGAGCTCCGCCTCGATCCGGGCGGCGATGATTTCTGAATCGACGAGCACGCCGTCGCAATCGAAAATGACTAGATCTGGCTGGGTCATGGTGGTCCGGGGAATGGGGCCGGCGCGTTCGCGCGGGCCGAAGAGTCCAAGGCGCCGCGATTACACCATTCCCGCGCGAACAGCAAATTCCGGGGCGGCTTCACCAAATATTTACGCTGATCAGTAACCATAACGGCGAGTAAACAGTAACGCGTAAGCCGGGTGTCAGAATGTCAGCAGTGCGTCCCCTAAGCCAACTTTCCCGCACGCCGCAGCGCTCCGAGTGGCTCGATACGATCATCAAGGGCGATTGCGTTGCAGCGCTCGACAAGCTCCCCACGGCATCCGTCGACGTCATCTTCGCCGACCCGCCCTACAATCTTCAGCTCGATGGCGACCTGCATCGCCCCGACCAGTCCAAGGTCGACGCAGTCGACGATCATTGGGACCAGTTCGAGAGCTTCGCAGCCTATGACGCCTTCACCCGCGCCTGGCTGCTGGCGGCGCGTCGCGTGCTCAAGCCGAACGGCACCATCTGGGTCATCGGTTCGTACCACAACATCTTCCGCGTCGGCGCGATCATGCAGGACCTCGGCTTCTGGATGCTCAACGACATCGTCTGGCGCAAGACCAACCCGATGCCCAATTTCCGCGGCCGCCGCTTCCAGAATGCGCATGAGACGATGATCTGGGCCTCACGCGACCAGAAGGGCAAGAATTACACCTTCAATTACGATGCGCTGAAGGCCTCCAACGACGACGTCCAGATGCGCTCGGACTGGCTGTTCCCGATCTGCACCGGCGGCGAGCGCCTGAAGGACGACGACGGCAACAAGCTGCATCCGACGCAGAAGCCGGAAGCGCTGCTCGCTCGCGTCATGATGGCTTCGACCCAACCGGGCGACGTGGTGCTCGACCCGTTCTTCGGCTCCGGCACGACCGGTGCGGTCGCCAAGCGTCTCGGCCGTCATTTCGTCGGCATCGAGCGCGAGCAGGCCTATATCGACGCAGCTCAGGAGCGCATCGCTTCGGTGCGCACGCTCGACGGTCCGGAACTGACGGTTCTCACCGGCAAGCGCGCCGAGCCGCGCGTTGCCTTCGTCAGCCTGCTCGACATGGGCCTGCTGGCCCCGGGCACGAAGCTTTACGATGCCAAGAAGCGCTGGTCGGCAACGGTTCGCGCCGACGGCACCATTGCCTCCGACGATACGGCCGGGTCGATCCACCGCGTCGGTGCGGCAGTGCAGGGCTTCGACGCCTGCAATGGCTGGACCTTCTGGCACTATGAGCGGGCTGGTGGCCTGACCCAGATCGACGAACTGCGCCGAATCGTCCGCGTCGGCATGGAAAAGGCAGGCGCCTGACAACTGGCGATCCCGCCTTAGTCGCGCCGCATGGTTCGGCGCGACTTTTCAGGTTCCATGGCTTGTGCCGTCTGGCCCTTCAGGAACGCAGGCAGTTCTGCCAAACAGATCGAAATTCCGGGCCTACGGGTTTCGGATTTCGCCGATCGGCCGGTTTCCAGTCACCGTCCGATCCCGAGACGCTCGAGGTCCGCCTCGAGCGTTTTCGCGTTTGTGAACAGCACCGCCTGCCAGCCGGCGTCGATGGCGGCGTTCACGTTCTTCTGGCTGTCGTCGATGAACAGCGAGGCTTTCGGGTCGAGGCCGAAAGTCTCGACATGCAGGTCGTAGATGCGGCGGTCGGGCTTGATCAGGCCGACATCGCCCGAAACGGTGACGCCACGCGGCTTTTCGAGAAACGGGAAGCGGCCGCGCGCCTCGCGAAAGGTGTCTGAGGCCCAGTTGGTCAGCATGGTGACGTCGTGGCCGGCGGCGACCAGGCTTTCCATCAGCGCGACACTGTCTTCGTAGTGATGCGGCACCATCTCGTGCCAGTGCTGGCGGAAGGCGCGAATGCTGTTTTCGTGCTCGGGAAACTGGGCGATAAGCAGCGCTTCGGCCTCTTCCCAGGTGCGGCCGCGATCCTGTTCGATGTTCCAGTCGCTGGTGCAGACATTGTCGAAGAACCAGCGCCGCTCGACCGGGTCCGGGATGATGCGGCTGAAGGGCAGATCGGGGTCGTAGTGGATCAGCACCTTGCCGATGTCATAGACGATGTGGCGGATTTCACTCATGGCTTGCCTAGCGTCCTCGCTTCGTTGCGCCCGGTATGGCAGCTTCGATGACCTTTTTCATGACGGTTGGCAAGGCTTCGCCGTTAAGCTCGTCCGGAGCGGACCAGAACTGGCCGTCAGTTGCCACGTTTCGGTCGATTTCGGCCCGAAACACGTCGAGTTCCAGTGAAAAATGGGTGAAAACATGCGTGATTGTACCCTTGCGCTGCCATGCGGCGGGGAAGGGCGCGCTGCCTTCGCCCGTTGCGCCGTCGGTCCGCGCGGTCCAGCCGGTCGTCGGCACCTCCGTCATGCCACCCAGCAGGCCCTTGCCGGGACGCTTGCGCAGCAGCACCGAGCCATCGGGCGCAACCGCGACGAAGGCCGCACCCCGCCGCATCGGCTTTTCAGCCTTGGGCGGCTTGACCGGATAGAATTCGGGATCGCCATTGGCGATCGCGCTGCAGTCCTCGCGCAGCGGACACAGCATGCAGCGCGGCCGGCGCGGCGTGCAGATGGTGGCACCGAGGTCCATCATCGCTTGGGCGAAGTCGCCCGGCCGTGATGCTACGAGCATGCGCTCGACATGGGTGCGGATTTCGGGCTTCGCCTCGGGCAGGGGCGTTGCAATTGAAAACAGCCGCGTGACGACACGCTCGACATTGCCATCGACCACCGCCGCCGGCAGGTTGAAGGCGATCGAGGCGATGGCCGCCGCCGTGTAGGGGCCGATGCCGGGGAGGTCGCGCAGGCCTTTTTCGCTCTCGGGAAAGCGGCTGCCGGGCAAGGCGGCGACCATCTCGGCGCAGGCCTTGAGATTGCGGGCGCGAGAATAGTAGCCGAGCCCGGCCCATGCCTTCATGACGTCTTCTGTCTCTGCCGCAGCCAGGGCGGCGACGTCCGGCCATTTTTCCACGAAGGCGCGGAAATAGGGCTTTACCGCCTCGACTGTCGTCTGTTGCAGCATGATTTCGGAAAGCCAGACGCGGTAGGGATCGGGTCGCGCCCCGCTGGCCAACTCGCGCGGCGGCATGCGCCATGGCAACTCGCGGTGATTGGCGTCGTACCAGGCCAGCAGCCCGGCGGCGATCCTGTTGTCAGCGTCATCGGCATGCTTGCGGGTCTGTGCTGGGGATGCCATTGGTGGTCGGAACTGCCTTCGGCTTTACATGTCGACAAGGTTACCTGGAGAACGACATGGCAGGGAAAAGGTGGACGGGCAATCCCGTTCCGGTGAGCGATCTGGCAAGTGCCATCCTCGATCCCGTTCTGCGCAAGCGTACCGGCATCTCCGTCGGGCTGGTGCAGTCGTGGGAGGAGATCGTCGGTCCGCGCCTTGCGCTCAATTCGCGGCCGGAGAAGATCCAGTGGCCGCGCCGGCTGCATGAGGACGATCCGTTCGAGCCGGCGGTCCTGATCGTCGCCTGCTCGGGTCCGGCCGCACTGCATCTGCAGCACGAGACCGGCGAGATCATCGGCCGGGTCAATTCCTATCTCGGCTTCAACGCCATCGGCCGCATTCGCATCGTCCAGAAGCCGGTCTCCGGCAATGCCGCCAAGCCGCGACCGCGTCTGCGCAAGCTGACCGACGCCGAACAGGGCAAGCTCGCGGGAACGGTCCGCTTCATCGAGGACGAGGGCCTCAAGGCGTCGCTGGAAAAACTCGGCGCCAGCATTCTCGGCAGCCGAAAGTAGATACTGAGGTCTTTCTCGCGCATTCGTGATCGATAGCGCGTCAAATCGCAATTGGTTTGGGGACAGGCATGCCTTAATTCGCGCCAACTCTCGCTTTCACGTAACTCGTCATTGCAAAATTCAACCATCGTCAGGTGATTCGTATGCTCCGTTCCATTTCCCGCAGGACCGCACTTACCGGGTTGGCCGCCGTTTCGGCCGCCGCACTGCTTTCCGCCTGCAGCGACTCTGGCGAACAGGCCAACGCGGCAGCGCCCAAGCCAGCAGAGCCGGCAGCGCCTGCGGCTCCGGCGACGCCGGCCGCTGCGGCGGTAAAGGCGCCTGATGCGCAGGGCACCGTCGACATGGCGAAGGTGCTCGAACCAGGTGCCCTGCCTGACATGGTGATGGGCAAGGCCGATGCGCCGGTGACCATCGTTGAATATGCGTCGATGACCTGCCCGCACTGCGCGCATTTCCATGAAACGACACTGCCGGCGCTGAAGACCAAATACATCGACACCGGCAAGGTCCGGTTGATCTTCCGCGAGTTCCCCTTCGATCCGCTGGCCGAGGCGGGCTTCATGCTTGCGCGTTGCTCCAAGGACAACTACCTGCCGATGGTCGACGTGCTGTTCAAGCAGCAGTCGAACTGGGCGGCGTCGCAGACGCCGAAGGATGCGCTGCTGCAGATTTCCAAGCTTGCCGGCTTTACACAGGAGTCGTTCGAGGCCTGCTTGACGGACCAGAAGCTTCTGGACGATATCAGAGCCGTGCGCGCCCGCGGCGAGAAGGACTTCAAGGTCGACTCGACGCCGACCTTCTTCATCAACGGGAACGTCTACAAAGGGGCAATGACCATTGAGGAAATGTCGGCGGTTATCGACGGCATGCTCTGACAGGCTCATGGCGCCGAAGCTTGATGGCTTCGGTGCCTGCTTCCGTGCGGATTGGCGCGAATGAAGTTCTCGCGCCTCCGCCTTCTCGGCTTCAAGTCATTCGTCGAACCGGGCGAGTTCGTCATCGAACGTGGCCTGACAGGCATTGTCGGCCCGAATGGCTGCGGCAAGTCCAATCTGGTCGAAGCACTGCGCTGGGTGATGGGCGAAAGCTCATACAAGAACATGCGCGCCTCGGGCATGGACGACGTCATCTTCTCGGGTTCCGGCACCAGGCCGGCGCGCAACACCGCGGAAGTGACGCTTTTCCTCGACAATTCCGACCGCACCGCGCCGCCCTCCTTCAACGACGCCGACGAACTGCAGGTGTCGCGCCGCATCGAGCGCGAGGCCGGCTCCGTTTATCGCATCAATGGCAAGGAAGCGCGTGCCAAGGACGTGCAGTTGCTGTTTGCCGACCAGTCGACCGGCGCACGTTCGCCGTCGATGGTGGGGCAGGGCCGCATCGGCGAGCTCATCCAGGCAAAGCCGCAGGCGCGCCGCGCGCTGCTCGAAGAGGCGGCCGGCATCTCAGGTCTGCACACCCGCCGGCATGAAGCCGAGTTGCGGTTGCGCGCCGCCGAACAAAATCTCGAGCGCCTCGACGATGTCGTCGGTGAACTGGAAAGCCAGATCGAGAGCCTGAAGCGCCAGGCGCGCCAGGCCTCCCGCTTCAAGAACCTGTCTGCCGACATCCGCAAGGCCGAAGCCACCCTGCTGCATCTGCGCTGGACCCTGGCCAAGGTTCAGGAAGGCGAAGCGCAGTCGGCGCTGGCGACAGCCACTGCGCTTGTCGGTGATCGCGCCGCAGCCCAGATGGCCGCCGCGAAGGACCAGGCCGTCGGTTCGCACAAGCTGCCTGAGATGCGCGACGCGGCTGCAGCGGCTGCGGCGGCCTTCCAGAGGCTGTCCATCGCCCGGACGCAGCTTGAGGAAGAAGCGGGCCGCATCAATTCGCGCCAGAGCGAGCTCGATCGCCGCCTGCAGCAGCTTGACGCCGACATTGCGCGCGAGCAGCGCATGATCGGCGACAATGCCGCCATCCTCTCGCGCCTCGACAACGAGGAACGGGCGCTGCATGACGAAAACGCCGGCGCGGTCGACCGCGAGACGGCAACGCTGGCAGCGCTTGAGGAGGCCAAGGCAATCTTGGCTCTCACCGAGGTCGAACTTGGCCGGGTGACGGCCGAGCGCGCCGAGGCGGCGGCCGGACGCACCCAGGCCGAGCGCGCCATGCGCGATGCGGCCGAGCGCCGCGACCGCTTTGCCCGCCAGCTCTCCGAGCTCGATCGCGAGGCCGGCGAGATCGCCGCTCGTATCGGCGCGCTGGCCGATCCGGCCGAAAAGCAGATGCTTGCCGAGGCTGCACAGGAAGCGCTGGAGGAGGCGGAGTTCGCCGCCACCGAGGCCGAACGCGCCGTCGCCGACGCGCGTCAGGCCGAGGCTTCGTCGCGCACGCCGTTGCAGGAGGCCAAGGCCGAGCTCGCGCGCATCGAGACCGAGGCGCGCACGCTCGCAAAGATCATCAACGCCGCTTCCGGGGACCTTTTCCCGGCAGTGCTTGAGCAGATCGGCGTTGAGCGCGGTTACGAAACCGCCCTTGGCGCAGCCTTGGGCGACGATCTCGAGGCCGCCCTCGACCGCGCAGCGCCGGTTCATTGGGGCGATGCCGAGCCATCGCCGCAAGACCCCAGGCTGCCCGAAGGGGTTCGCAGCCTGGCGGATCTCGTTCGCGCCCCCCGCCAGCTGGCGCGCCGGCTGGCCCAGATCGGCGTTGTCGAAGCTTCCGCCGCCGGAGAGCTGCAGTCGCGCCTCGCGCCCGGGCAGAGACTTGTCAGCCGCGAGGGCGGTCTTTGGCGCTGGGACGGCCTGACGGCAAGCGCCGACGCGCCGACGGCCGCCGCGCAGCGCCTCGCCCAGAAGAACCGGCTTGCCGAACTCGACGCCGAGGCGATCGAGGCGACCCTTGTCGTCCGTTCCGCCGAAGAGACCCTTGCCCGCGCCGAGGCCGCGGTCCGTGAGGCGACCGAGGCGGAGCGCCAGGCGCGACAGGCGTGGCGCGATGCGCAGCATCAGGTTGGCGCCGCGCGCGATGCGCTGGCCCAGGCCGAAAAGGCCGCCGGCGAACTGACCAGCCGCCGCGCGGCGCTGGAAGAAGCCCGCTCTCGCGTCGCCGATTCGCATGAGGAGGCCCAGGAGGCATATGTCGAAGCCGAGGATATGCTGGGCTCGGCGCCCGATCTTGCCGACCTGCAGATGCGCCTCGAACAGCTTTCCGGTGCAGTCGCGCGCGACCGTTCGGCATTGGCCGACGCCCGCGCCGTGCACGACGGTCTAAGCCGCGAAGCGGAGGCGAGGGCGCGCCGTCTGACGGCGATCGCGTCGGAGCGGCAAAGCTGGGTGCTGCGCGCCGAAAGTGCAGCCGAACAGATCGAGGCGCTGGCCGAGCGGCGCGAGGAAGCCGCCGCTGAACGCGAAACGCTTGCCGAGGCCCCGGATGAGTTGGACGCCCGTCGCCGGAGTTTGATGTCGGAACTGAGCCGCGCCGAGGCGGCGCGCAAGGAGGTTCAAGACAGGCTGCAAGAAGCCGAATCCAGGCAGGCGGTGCTCGACAAGGCGGCGACGGCGGCGATCCAGGGACTGGCCGAAGCGCGCGAGGCGCGTGCCCGCGCCGAAGAGCGCCTGACCGCCGCGGACGAACGCCGCCGCGAGATCGAGGCGCGTATCCAGGAAGTGCTTGCCACACCGCCGCACCTGGTCATCCGCCACACCGGCCTCGAAGCTGACAGCCCGATGCCGGATCCTGCCGAGATCGAGCGCACGCTGGAGCGCCTGAAGATCGAGCGCGAGCGGCTTGGCGCGGTCAATCTTCGCGCCGAGGAAGAGCAGAAGGAACTCTCCGATCGGCTTGAGGCGATCGTCTCGGAGCGCGAGGATATCATCGAGGCGATCCGCAAGCTGCGCCAGGGCATTCAGGGCCTGAACCGCGAGGGACGCGAGCGCCTGCTCGCGGCATTCGACCTGGTCAATGGCCACTTCAAGCGCCTGTTCACGCACTTGTTCGGCGGCGGCACGGCAGAGCTTCAGCTGATCGAGTCCGAGGATCCCCTAGAGGCGGGGCTGGAAATCCTGGCGCGCCCGCCCGGCAAGAAGCCGCAGACGATGACGCTGCTTTCGGGCGGCGAGCAGGCGCTGACGGCGATGGCGCTGATCTTCGCGGTGTTCCTGACCAATCCGGCGCCGATCTGCGTGCTGGACGAGGTCGACGCACCGCTAGACGACCACAATGTCGAGCGGTTCTGCAACCTGATGGACGAGATGGCCGCCTCGACCGAGACGCGTTTCGTCGTGATCACCCACAATCCCATCACCATGGCGCGGATGAACCGCCTGTTCGGAGTGACCATGGCCGAGCAGGGCGTGAGTCAGCTGGTGTCGGTCGATCTGCAGGCCGCCGAGGCGCTGCGCGAAGCAAGCTGAGCTCAAGGATCGGTTTCACGTCAACGAAAAAGCCCGCTGCGAGCCGAAGCGGGCTTTCCATCGAGTGCTGCGATCAGTTGGATTTGAATTTCAGCCGGTTCTGGTTGCGATAGCGCCGGTAGTTGATCTGACGCAGCGCGGTCTGTCCCAATGCCTTCACCGAAACCGTCCAATGCCGCTTCTGCTTGATATGGTTGCGGTCAGCTTCAAGCAGGCTTCCGCCGAGACGCTCGCTGATGTCGGTGACCAGGTTGGGCCGAACAGACAGCACCCGCAACTTGAGCTCCCAGAAGTATTTGATGTCCTCGTCGATCTGACGATAGACGCGCGGGCGGCTCAGCATCTTCTCGGCACCCTGCCGGGTGATGAGGTAGCCGACCATGCCGGCAGTCGGGCTGCCATGCGACACGATCGCCACGTCGCCGACGTTGACTTCATCGACAACCGGTCGCTGCTGAAAGTCAAAAAGCTTGAGAATGTCCCATTCGACAGGCGCAGCCAGGAGCCCTTCCATCCGTTCGGTGAAAGCAGCCGGGTCGAGCAGTCGAAAGTCGTCCTCCAGTACCAGGGCCAGGGGCTGTTCTGTATCGAGGAACTCGCGCATCGCCTTGCGATGGCTGGCATAGGCGGCGACTTCGACGGGCGCCAACGGCCGCTTGCAGCGACGCCTGTTCATCTGGGGATCGTAAAGGCAAACGGTCTCCGGGCTTTGCGGAGTCAGGCCCTGCACGAACTGGAACGGCCAGCCCAACGCTGCGAGTTGCAGGTTGGCAGACTTGCGGCGCGGCCCGGATTCGACGTCGACGGTCACAACAAGTGTGAGCGGCTTGGAGTGCTGCATAAAGCTCACTAAAATACGAGTATCGCCAATCTAAACGTAGCTACCGGGCAAAATATCCACGCGGCGGAATTTCTATTTGCACGTTCTTGGTTGCATGTCATCAACTTTATGCAACGTATGGTAGGGGATTGCCCATGAGGAAAAGCTGCCCCGGCCCGCTACCGCCAGCACATTACGACGCGTTCGCCTCAGCGAGCAAATAGGAAATCGCCATGTTGCGTTCATCTTCATGGAGTATGTCCATGTCGAAAAGCTTCATGCTTCGCAGGCCCTCGATAACCAGGAAGGCCACCAGCAGCTTGGCAATATCGGGGGTTTCTGCTTTCAATTGATCGAGCAGATTGCGCTTGAAGTCGCGGACCGGCTGGAGGAAGTCGGGGTCTTCGGCAAGTGCAGCCAATACGCCCGCCGCAGATGGTTGCTTCTGGTCGCATTCCTGGGCCGACAGCTCGATATAGGCGGCGAGGCTTCGAGCGGGATTGTCTGACGCCCTGGCGGCCAGCGCATGCTCGAAAGTCTTGAGGTATTCCTCGACCAGGCCCTGCATGAGCTTGGCCTTGGTCGGAAAATTGTAAAGGAGACCGCCCTTTGACACACCAGCACGCTGCGCGACTGCTTCGAGAGAAAGATTGCCGGGGCCGACCGCATCTGCCAGTTCGGCAGCGGCAGCCAGAATCTTCTCACGGGAACTCGGCCTGTGGCCTGACATGGGCAACGCCTCCTTGTTCACTCTCTTTATCGTGGATTGACATTACCGTCCAGACGGTACAGTAAGCATCTCGAATTTGGGTCTTGCTGAAGCTGGCCCTATTTGCGCGTGGCCCGTCCGGGCGCAGTTCCAAACGATTGGGGTCTCCTTTGATCAAGCGTCTCATCATCGCACTCGTGCTGCTGGCCGTCGTCTGCGGCGGCATCGTCGGGTTCAACATCTTCCGCGACAACGCCATCGAGCAGTTCTTCGCCAACAGGCAGGCGCCCGCAGCTGCTGTCGCCGCAATCACCGTCGAGGCCTCGACCTGGACTCCGGGTATCGAGACGATCGGAACGGTCGGCGCATCCCAAGGCGTCGATCTCGGGGTCGAAACGACCGGCATCGTCAAGGAAATCAAGTTCACCGCCAATCAGCGCGTGAACAAGGGCGATGTCCTGATCCAGCTCGACGACAGCGTCCAGCAGGCCGATCTCGCGGCAGCCAAGACCCAGGCCGAACTCGACCAGCAGTCGCTGGACCGGGCGATCGAGCTGAAGCGTCGCGGCGTCGGTTCGGACGTCACGCTCGATGCAGCCCGCGCTGCCGCGTCGACGTCGGTGTCGCAGGCCCAGAAGCTGCAGGCCGTGCTCGACCAGAAGCAGCTGCGGGCGCCGTTCTCGGGCACCATCGGCATTCCGCGCGTCGACGTCGGCCAGTACCTGGCTCCAGGCACCATCGTGGCCACGCTGCAGGACCTCGAAACGATGCGGGCCGACTTCACTGTTCCCGAGCAGCAGCTCGACCTGCTGAAGAGCGGCCAGCCGGTGCGTTTCGGCGTTTCCGAAGACGACATGCCCTTCCGCGGCTCGATCGTCGGTATCGACCCGAAGGTCGACCCGCAAAGCCGCCTCGTTTCGGTTCGCGCCGAGATCACCAATCCCGAAGGCAAGCTGAGCCCTGGCCAGTTCGTGCGCGTTCGCGTCGAGCTTCCCGAGGAAACCGGCGTCGTAGCCGTGCCGCAGACCGCGCTGGTCACCAGCCTTTACGGCGATTTCGTCTACATCGTCGTCCCGGCCGAGCAGCCCGAAGGCCAGCCCGCAGCCGCGGCAGATGCCGAAAAGCCGACGGTCGCCAAGCAGGTGTTCGTCGAAGTTGGTCGCCGTTCGCAGGGCCGCGTCGAGATCACCAAAGGTGTCGCCAGCGGCGATAAGCTGGTCGTCGCCGGGCAGAACAGGCTGAGCAACGGCGCCTCGGTCAAGATCGACAACACGGTTTCGCCCGTGGCCTCGGCCAACGCAAAGGCGGCGACAAAATGAGTTTCTCGGATATCTTCATCCGCCGCCCCGTCCTGTCGACGGTCGTGGCGCTCATGATCCTGCTCCTGGGTTTCCAGGGCATCTTCAACCTGTCCGTCCGGCAGTATCCGGAGGTCGAGGAGACGGTGATCACCATCTCCACGGTCTATCCGGGCGCCAGTGCCGACCTGATTCAGGGCTTCATCACCGCTCCGATCGCCGCCGCTGTCGCGACGACCGAAAACATCGACTACGTCACCTCCAAGAGCAGCCCGTCGATGAGCACGGTGACTGTTCAGATGGAGCTCGGCTCGGATCCCGATACGGCGCTGACGGAAGTCATGTCCAAGGTTCAGCAGGTGCGCGGCCAGCTGCCCAGCGACGCCAAGGACCCGACGATCGTCAAGGGCACGGGCATGCAGTTCGCCATCATGTACCTGGCGATGCAGAACCCGAACATGAGTTCGGAAGAGCTGACCGAATACATCGAACGCGTCATTCGTCCGCGCATGTCGACCATCGAGGGCGTTGCCGAAGTGCAGGTTCTGGGCGCGGCGAACTATTCGATGCGCGTCTGGATCGACCCGGTGAAGCTCGCCGCGCGCGGCCTGACCGCCGCCGAAGTGCTGCAGGCCATCAACGCCTCGAACTTCCTCTCGGCGCCTGGCAAGACCAAGAACGAATACGTCACCTATTCGATCACCATGAAGTCGACGCTGCAGACGCCTGAGTCGTTTGCCGAGTTGCCGCTCAAGTCGGAGAACGGCAACGTCGTCCGTCTTGGCGACGTCGCCAAGGTCGAACTGGCTGCCGAAAGCACCGACACCGTCGTCAACTTCAATGGCGAGCCGGGCACCTTCATCGGCATCTTCCCGACGCCGTCGGCTAACCCGCTGACCACCGCGGGCGCAGTCATCGCCGAGTTGCCGGCGATCACGGCGAGCCTGCCCGAGGGCATGACCATCACCATGGTCTACGATTCGACCGAGACCATCAGCGCGTCGATCGATGAGGTGTTCAAGACCATCGCCGAGGCCGTTGCCATCGTCGTCGTGGTCATCCTGCTGTTCCTCGGCTCGTTCCGCTCGGTTCTGATGCCTGTCGTCACGATCCCGCTGTCGCTGATCGGTGTCTGTTTCGTCCTTCTGATGATGGGCTATTCGATCAACCTCTTGTCGCTTCTGGCGATGGTTCTGGCGATCGGTCTGGTCGTCGACGACGCCATCGTCGTGGTGGAAAACATCCACCGGCACATCGAAGAGGGCATGACGCCGATGCAAGCGGCGTTCAAGGGCATGCGCGAGATCTTCGGCCCGGTCGTCGCCATGACGATCACGCTGGCGGCGGTGTTTGCGCCACTCATCTTCACCGGCGGTCTGACCGGTTCGCTGTTCCGCGAATTCGCCGTCACCCTTGCCGGCGCAGTCGTCATCTCCGGCTTCATCGCCGTAACGATCACGCCAATGATGTCGGCGCGCCTGTTGAAGTCGGGCGGCCACAGTCGCTTTGCCGCTCTGGTCGACCGCACCTTCGAACGCATCGCCAACCGCTACGAGCGGATGGTGGCGGGCTCGCTCAACTACCGGCCGGTCACGCTGCTTGTGGTCATCGGGCTCGTCTCGGTAACCGGCTTCATGTTCTTCAAGACGTCGACCGAGCTCGCGCCTGAAGAGGATTCCGGTGCACTGTTCTCGCTGGTGACGGCCCCGCGCTACGCCACCACCGAATACACCAGCCTCTACACCGACCAGATCCGCGACCTGACCAAGGATCTGCCGGAGCTCAAGGCCAACTTCTCCATCGTCGGCATGGGCGGAGCGACCAATTCGGGCTTCTCGGTCTGGGCGTTCAAGGACTGGGCCGATCGTGATCGCTCGCAGAAGGAACTGCAGGCCGACATCCAGGGCCGTCTGTCGAAGGTTGCCGGCGTCGAAGCGCTTGTCTTCGCGCCGCCCTCGTTGCCGGGCGCCGGCGGCGGCCTGCCGATCTCCATCGTCATCCAGTCGACCGGCGATCCAAGCCAGGTCTACGAGGTGGCGAACGAGATCAAGGAAAAGGCGCAAGCTTCCGGCCGCTTCATCGTGGTCCAGAATTCGCTGGCCTTCGACGCTCCGCAGGTGACGGTCACAATCGACCGTAACCGCGCGGCGGCCTTGAACCTGTCGGTCCGCGACATCGGCACCACGCTGAGCCTGCTCGTCGGTGGTGGATCGGTTGCGGAATTCGACCGCGATTCGAACAGCTACGACATCATCATGCAGGTGCCGGAAGAGTACCGCGACAATCCCGAGAAGCTCGGCGAGTTCTTCGTCCGCAGCGTCAACGGACAGATGGTGCCGCTGTCGGCCGTGGTGCAGATCAGCACCAACGCATCGCCCGCCTCTATCGAGCAGTTCAACCAGCTCAATTCGGCGACGATCTCGGCGCTGCCGGTGCCGGGCGTGACGACCGGCGAAGGCCTCAAGGCGATCGAGGAAATTGCCGGGCCGCTTCTGCCCGCCGGCTTCTTCGTCGACTATGCCGGCCAGTCGCGTCTCGAAAGCGAGCAGGGCAATACCATCCTGATCGCCTTCGCGCTTGCCATCGTCGTCATCTACCTGGTTCTGGCAGCACAGTTCGAAAGCTTCCGCGACCCGCTCATCATCATGATGTCGGTGCCGTTGTCGATCTTCGGCGCGCTTGTGCCGCTGAACCTCGGACTGGGCACGCTCAACATCTACACCCAGGTCGGTCTGATCACGCTCATAGGCCTGATCACCAAGCACGGCATTCTGCTGGTCGAGTTCGCCAACCAGCAGCGCGAGGAGCACGGCCTGTCGCGGCGTGAGGCGATCATCGCATCGGCCAAGGTTCGCCTGCGCCCGATCCTGATGACCACCGCCGCCATGGCGCTGGGCGTCGTGCCGCTGATCATCGCCTCGGGCGCCGGTGCTGCCGCACGCTACTCGATGGGCCTGGTGATCTTCTCGGGCGTTATCGTGGGAACCATCTTCACCCTGTTCGTGGTGCCGATGTTCTACACCTTCATCGCCCGCAAGGACCGGGCAGAGCATGCCGAGCTGCCAGACGCAGCGCAGATGGCCGAACCGGCCCATCACTGAGGCAAGCAAGGCTTGAAATGAAAAGGCCCCGGAGAAATCCGGGGCCTTTGGCTTTTTGCGTGGCAGAAATGCTGAACAGGCCCGCACATGCAGGTGTGCAATCTGATGACACTGGTTTGGAAGATCTGGGCGATGGCTGGGGCGCCAGGATTCGAACCTGGGAATGTCGGTACCAAAAACCGATGCCTTACCGCTTGGCGACGCCCCAACGAGCCTTGCGCTTTCGGATATCAAGCTGCAGGCGAGTCAATCGACCGCCGCCTTATATGCAGTGTGCGGCAAAAGCACAATCGCGCCTTTGCCGCTTTTCCAATGCTGAAAACCGTCTATTCGCCCCAGACCGCCAGTTCGTTGCCCGCCGGATCGGTGAAGTGGAACCGCCGCCCTCCCGGAAAGGCGAATATCGGCTTGATGATCGTGCCGCCTGATTCCTCGACGGCGGCAAGCGTCTCTTCCAGCGCTTCCGAATACAGGATCGGCAGCGGCTTGGCCGGGGCCTGCGCCTGGAAGCCGCCTTCCAACCCTTCGTCGAAGGCCGCATATTCGGGGCCGTAGTCGGTGAAAGTCCAGCCGAACGCCGCGCTGTAGAAGGCCTTGACGTGGTCCAGCGTGCCGCCTGTTGCCGCCATTTCGATATAGTCGAGCTTGCCGGTCTTTTTCATCGTCATCTCCGCAGTTTGTTCTATTTATGTTCTACAATGGCGCCCGACGGCCCGCAAGGCCGGCGGAGCATCGGACGATTAATCGATTGTAGCTCGTGCCCGTGCGGAAACGCGCCTTGCCTTTCGCACCGCAGCATCATATCGCTCCCGCGAGAAGCAGACCGCAGCCAGGTTTGCCTCCACACTCAGTCGGCGAGGAGAAGGCATGACAAAGTGGGTCTACAGGTTTGGCGACGGTGCGGCGGAGGGGCGCGCGAGCGACCGCGACCTGCTCGGTGGCAAGGGTGCCAATCTCGCCGAGATGTGCAGTCTCGGCCTGCCGGTGCCGCCCGGTTTCACCATCACGACCGGGGCCTGCAACTGGTTTTATGCCAACGGCCGCAATTATCCCGGGACGCTCGAGAGCGAGGTTCGCACGGCCCTCGAACACATCGGCGCGATCGCCGGCCGCAGGTTTGGCGATGCGGAAAACCTGCTCCTGGTGTCTGTGCGCTCGGGCGCACGCGCTTCGATGCCGGGCATGATGGACACCGTGCTCAACCTTGGCCTCAACGACGTGACCGTCGAGGCATTGGCCAAGGACGCGGGCGACGCACGGTTTGCCTATGACAGCTACCGCCGCTTCATCACCATGTATTCCGACGTCGTGCTGGGCCTCGACCACGAGGTCTTCGAGGAGTTGCTCGAGGACGAGAAGGGCAGGCTCGGCCACGAGCTGGACACCGACTTCACCGCCGAGCAGTGGCAGGACGTCATTGCGCTCTACAAGGCCAAGGTCGAGGAGGAGCTTGGCCGCTCCTTCCCGCAGGACCCGCACGAGCAGTTGTGGGGCGCCATCGGCGCGGTGTTCTCGTCCTGGATGAACCATCGCGCCATCACCTATCGCCGCCTGCACGACATCCCCGAAAGCTGGGGCACGGCCGTCAATGTCCAGGCCATGGTGTTCGGCAACATGGGCGACAGCTCGGCCACCGGCGTTGCCTTCACCCGCAATCCCTCGACCGGCGAGAAGATGCTGTATGGCGAGTTTCTGGTGAACGCCCAGGGCGAGGACGTCGTCGCCGGCATCCGCACGCCGCAGAACATCACCGAAGCGGCGCGCATCGCAGCCGGCTCCGACAAGCCGTCGCTGCAGAAGCTGATGCCGGAGGCATTCGCCTCGTTCGTCGCGATCTCCGATCGCCTCGAAAAGCACTACCGCGACATGCAGGACCTCGAATTCACCATCGAGCGCGGCAAGCTTTGGATGTTGCAGACCCGTTCGGGCAAGCGCACCGCCAAGGCGGCGCTCAAGATCGCCGTCGAGATGGCGGCCGAGGGCCTGATCAGCAGGGACGAAGCCATCTGCCGCATCGAACCGGGTTCGCTCGATCAGCTGCTGCATCCGACCATCGACCCCAAGGCGCAGCGCGAGGTCATCTCCGTCGGCCTGCCGGCATCGCCGGGCGCGGCCACGGGCGAGATCGTGTTCTCGTCCGACGAGGCCGAGGAAATGAAGTCGGCCGGCCGCAAGGTGATCCTTGTCCGCATCGAGACCAGCCCCGAGGACATCCACGGCATGCATGCCTCGGAAGGCATCCTGACGACGCGTGGCGGCATGACCAGCCACGCGGCGGTGGTTGCGCGCGGCATGGGCAAGCCCTGCGTTTCGGGCGCCGGTTCGCTGCGCGTCGACTACCGCGCCGGCACGTTGACAGCGCTCGGCAAGACCTTCCGCAAGGGCGACATCATCACCATCGACGGCTCCAACGGCCAGGTGCTGAAGGGCTCGGTGCCGATGCTGCAGCCGGAACTCTCGGGCGATTTCGCCGCCATCATGGAATGGGCTGACGCAGCCAGGCGCATGAAGGTGCGCACCAATGCCGAGACGCCCGCCGATGCGCGCATGGCGCGGTCGTTCGGCGCCGAGGGCATCGGGCTCTGCCGCACCGAGCACATGTTCTTCGACGACGACCGCATCGTCGCGATGCGCGAGATGATCCTCGCGGACACCGAAAACGGCCGCCGCAAGGCGCTCGACAAGCTGTTGCCGATGCAGCGTTCCGACTTCCTCGAACTGTTCGAGATCATGGCCGGCCTGCCGGTGACGATCCGCCTGCTCGATCCGCCGCTGCATGAATTCCTGCCCAAGACCGAGGACGAAATCGCCGAGGTCGCCGAGGCGATGAAGGTGCCCGCCGACAAGCTGCGCCAGCGCACCGAGGTGTTGCACGAATTCAACCCGATGCTCGGCCATCGTGGCTGCCGCCTCGCCGTCTCCTATCCCGAGATCGCCGAGATGCAGGCGCGCGCCATCTTCGAGGCCGCCGTCGAGGCTGGCAAGAAAACCGGAAGCCCGGTCGTTCCAGAAGTGATGGTGCCGCTGGTCGGCCTGATGAAGGAGCTCGACTACGTCAAGGCGCGGATCGATGCGGTCGCCAAGAGCGTCATGGAAGAGACTGGCGTCAACATCGACTATCTCGTCGGCACCATGATCGAGCTGCCGCGCGCCGCCATCCGCGCCCATGTGATCGCCGAGGCGGCCGAGTTCTTCTCCTTCGGCACCAACGACCTGACGCAGACGACCTTCGGCATCTCGCGCGACGATGCGGCGTCTTTCCTGGAAACCTATCGCCAGAAGGGCATCATCGAGCAGGATCCGTTCGTTTCGCTTGACATCGACGGTGTCGGCGAACTGGTCAAGATGGCGGCCGAGAAGGGCAGGGCGACGCGGCCTGAGATCAAGCTCGGCATCTGCGGCGAGCATGGCGGCGACCCGGCTTCGATCCGCTTCTGCGAAAGCGTCGGCCTCGACTATGTCTCGTGCTCGCCATTCCGCGTGCCGATCGCACGCCTGGCGGCTGCGCAGGCTGCAGTGAAGGCGAAGGGGTAGGTGCGACGACGTATGTCAATCAGCCGACGCATGCCGCCGCCGGCGGCCTGGTAGGGCCTGCTTGAGCTGAAGGCCAAGGGCTGCGAGTTTGTACGGCTCGACGATGCCGAGGACGACGGCACCGACGATACGACGAGCTGACAAAGCCGCTCAGGCCGCGGCGCGAAACGCCTCGACCACGCCGACATAGGCTTCGGCGAGCTTGGCCAGCGGACTGGTGCTGCGGGATGCCGACTCTACCCTGAGCTTGCCGCCGGTAACCGGCAGCGATAGCAGCAGGAACTGGCGTCGGCCGCCGTCGCCGATCGACGCTGCGGCGACGTGCCTGTCTTCGCCGTCCTCGTCGATGCGCATCTTGAACAACAAGATGCCGCCGACAGCTTCGAGCGAATCGTCGACCATCTGGGCGAAGTCCTCGTCCGAAATGATTTCGGCGACAATCGCCGGCGCTTCGATGGTCATCGGCGTCGCCTCGGCTGCGACTTCGACGGCCAGATCCTCGGGCGACAGGTCCAACAGGCTTGGCTCTTCTGCTACGGCTTCGTCCGCCGTCTCGATTGCGGTCACGTCTCCGATGTCGTCGACCGGATCGTCGTCGGCCGGTGCATCGTCGATGGCGTCCGCCTGGACCTCAGAAGCGTCGTCGAGAACGGCAGCGTCGGCAAGCAGCGCCTCTTCCGCCGCGACGAGATCCTGCTCGATCGTCGAGGGTGCAATCTGTTCGGGAGCGGGGTGCTCCGGCGCATCGTCCTGCGGCAGGTTCTGGTCCTCCGCGCGAGGCTGCGTATCCATGTGATCCCTCACATTAATTTACCCACCGCGCCAGCCGGTAACAAAGGTTAACCGCGACCGTGGCGGCAATATGGCCGCTGGCCTTTGCTGGCTTGTGGCCATTCCTTTCATCGAACTGGACAATCCCCCAATTGCGCCCAAAGATGGCGGAAAAGCATTTGGGAGGAACGACATGCTGGGATTGATGCAAGAGTGGCCGCTGCTCTGCCACAAGATCATGGACCATGCGGCACGGCAGCATCCGCACCGGGAGGTCGTTTCGCGTTCGATCGAGGGGCCGATCGTTCGCACCACCTACGCCGAGCTGCGGACACGCTCGCTGAAAGTAGCCCAGCGCCTGGAGCGCGAGGGCTACAAGAGCGGCGACCGCATTGCGACGCTGGCCTGGAACACCGCGCGCCACATGGAGGCGTGGTACGGCATCATGGGCATCGGCGCCGTCTACCACACGCTCAATCCGCGCCTGTTTCCCGAGCAGCTGGTCTGGATCATGAATCATGCCGAGGATCAGGCGCTGTTCGTCGACCTGACCTTCATGCCGCTGGTCGAGAAGATCGCGCCGCTGGTTCCCTCCCTCAAGCGCATCATCGTGCTGAGCGATAGCGCCCACCTGCCGCCGAGCTCACTTCCCAACGTCATCGCATTTGAACAATGGCTTGCCGAGGCGGACGGCGATTTCGCCTGGCGGGACCTCGACGAGCATGCCGCCGCCGGCATGTGCTACACCTCCGGCACGACCGGCGATCCCAAGGGCGTGGTCTACAGTCACCGTTCCAACGTGCTGCACGCGATGATCGCGGTGATGCCCGACGCAATGGGCATCTCGGCGCGCGATGTCGTCATGCCGGTCGTGCCGATGTTCCACGCCAACGCCTGGGGCCTCGCCCAGAGCACGCCGATGGTGGGCGCCAAGCTCGTCATGCCCGGGGGCAGGATGGACGGCGCCTCGATCTATGAGATGCTCGACACCGAGCGGGTGACGTTCACCGCGGCGGTGCCGACGGTATGGCTGATGCTGCTGCAGCATCTGGAGGAGACCGGCAAGAAGCTGCCGCACCTCAACAAGGTGGTCATCGGCGGCTCGGCCTGTCCACGCGCGGTGACGGAAAAGTTCGAGCGCAACTACGGCGTCGAGGTCATCCATGCCTGGGGCATGACGGAAATGTCGCCGCTTGGCACGCTGTGCACGATCAAGCCCGAATATGACGACCTTGAAGGCGAAGCCAGGTTGAACATCCAGCAGAAGCAGGGCTACACGCCGTTTGGCGTCGAGATGAAGGTCACCGACGACGATGACAACGAGATGCCGTGGGACGGCCAGACCTTCGGCCGGCTCAAGGTTCGCGGTCCCGCCGTATCCGCCGCCTACTATGGTGGGGCGAGCGCCGACCAGTTCGGCGCCGGCGGATGGTTCGATACCGGCGACGTTGCCCATATCGACGTCAACGGCTACATGCAGATCACCGACCGTTCGAAGGACGTGATCAAGTCGGGCGGCGAATGGATTTCCAGCATCGAACTGGAGAACATTGCGGTCGGGCACCCCGATGTGCAGGAAGCCGCGGTCATCGGCGTGAAGCATCCGCGCTGGGACGAGCGTCCGCTGCTGGTCATCGTCCGCAAGCAGGATAAGGATCCCGCCAAGGCCGACATACTGGCGTTCCTCGACGGCAAGGTGGCGAAGTGGTGGATGCCCGACGATGTCGCCTTCGTCGACGAGATTCCGCATACTGCGACGGGCAAGATCCAGAAGATGGCGTTGCGCGAGCGTTTCAAGGACTATCGCCTGCCGACGGCCGCCAGCACCTGAGCAAGCTGATGTGGGTGAAGGCGGCGAATGCCGCCTTTGCGCTTCAATGGCTGACGGAATCCCTCTAGGCTACGCTAGAGCGCCGTGCGTCCGGATGGACGCACAAAGGACGCACTAGCGTATCGAATCCGATTTTCGGGCCGATGCGCCAGGGGATGCGGACGTGACAGCCGTTGGGTGGATAGCAGACTTCCATGGTCGAGTATCAGACAAGATATCTGGAGCCGCGCACGACACGGGCCGCCGGCGTTTCGAGAGGCCTGGCGTCGTTTTCGGCGGTGCTGCTGATCACCGCCGTCCTCGGCCACCGGCGTGGCCTGATCGATACCACGGCGTTCTTCTGGGTGCTTGCCATCGTCGCCTTGCTGGCGGCGTTCGCGCTGCTGTTTTCCGGCTTTGCCTTTTCGCGGTTGTGGAAATTCGGCGACCAGGGCGGCCATGACCTGACCATCGGCGCATTGCTTGGCCTGATCGTGCTGGCGCCATTTGCCTTCACCGCCTATCAGATTTCCACCTATCCCATGCTGCGCGACATCTCCACCGATGCAGAGGATCCGCCAGCACTCACCGCGGCGGCATCCTTGCGCACTCCCGACATGAACAGGCTGGAATTGGCCACGGCGGGAGAACGCGCGCTGCAGGCACAGGCCTATCCGCTGGTCGCCGGGCGCCGCTATGACCTGTCGCTCGACCGCGTGCTCGACAGCGTGAGAACGGTGCTCGGACGGCAGGGCTGGGAGATCGTGGTTCCGCCTCCTGCCGCCGAGCAGGCCAGCGGCGAGGTCGATATCGAGGCCGTGGCGCGTAGCCTGGTGCTGTCGCTGCCGTCCGATGTCGCGATCCGCGTGGTCGACGACGGCGACTCGACCTTTGTCGACATGCGCTCCGCTTCCCGCTACGGCCGCCATGATCTCGGCGAGAACGCCCAGCGGATTTCAGGCTTCCTCACCGAACTCGATCAGGAAATCGCCACCCAGGCAGGCACCGCGACCGCTCCGCAGGCGGAATGACTATCTGGCCGGCGCATAGACGCCGTCGAGCGACGGCTCGGCATCGCTGACGGCCTTGCCTTTGCCGACCAGGTCTTCCAGATGGGCGAACACCGACAGGCCGGCGGCGCCGTAGAGCCGGGGGTCGGTGTCGCGGTAGATCGCGCGGACAATGTCGGGGATGGTCCGGTCGCCCAACACGAGGCGTTCCAGGATCGCGCGCTCGCGCATCTTTCGGTGCGTCTTCAGCCCGCGCACAAATTTCTGCGGCGAAACGACCGGGCCGCCATGGCCCGGGAGGTAGATCCGGTCATCGCGTCCACCCAGGCGGTCGAGCGAAGCCATGTAGTCGGACATCGCGCCATCGGGCGGCGCGACAATCGAGGTTGACCATGCCATGACATGATCGGCCGAAAACAGGATGCCGGTGCCCTCGAGCGAGAACGCCGCGTGATTCGCTGCATGCCCGGGCGTCAACAACGCGCTGATTCGCCATCCGTCGCCATCGACGACATCGCCGTCGCCGACGACGAGGTCGGGGACGAAATCGGTATCGCTGCTGGCGTCCATCGCCGGGACCTCGCCGAGATGCAGCGGCCTGGCGGATCGATGCGGCCCCTCGGCGACGGTCACAGCACCACTCAGGGCCTTGAGCCGGGCAGCGAGCGGCGAGTGGTCGCGGTGCGTGTGGCTGACGAAGATATGGCTGACCGGGCGGCCCGCGATCGCCCGCATCAGGGCATCGAGATGCGCATCGTCCTCGGGGCCGGGGTCGATCACGGCGAGTGTGTCCTTGCCGATGAGGTAGCTGTTGGTGCCGTGGAAGGTGAACGGGCTCGGATTGTTGACGGTCAGGCGCAGGACGCCATCGGCAACCGGGACGGCGAGGCCGTAGGCAGGCTCGAAACGTGTGTCGAAATCCAGGGTCATGGCACGCCGATATCTGTGTGTTGCAAGGCCTGACGGCATTTTCGTTTGCCGCATAGCACGGAAGACAATATAGGGAAAACCATGTCGGGCATGCTCAGGCGTGCGCAACTCAAGGGGATTTACATGGCAGTTGCATCCACCAGTTCCACCGCGCTCGTCTCCGCGGCGCTTCCTGAAAAGGGTGCGACGCGCCTTGCGACCCAGCTCTTGCTGGCTGTTGCGGGTTCGCTGCTTCTCGTCGCTTCGGCGAAGACCAAGGTCGTGTTCGGCCCGGTCGACATGTCGCTGCAGACGCTGGCCGTTCTCGGCATCGGCGCAGCCTACGGCCTGCGCCTCGGCCTGGCGACGATCATGCTCTACATGGCGCAGGGCGCCATGGGCTATCCGGTGTTCCAGAGCACGCCGGAAAAGGGCATCGGAATTGCCTACATGCTCGACTCGACCGGCGGGTATCTCGCCGGCTTCGTCGCCATGGTGGCGATTGTCGGCTGGGCCGTCGACCGCGGCTGGGGCCGCAGCATCGTCAAGATGCTGGCCGTCATGCTGGTCGCCGAGGTCGTCATGATGGCGATGGGCTTCTCGTGGCTGTCTCTGCTGATCGGCGCGGAAAAGTCGTGGCAGTTCGGCGTCGTGCCGTTCATCGTGCCCGACCTGGTCAAGGTGGCAATCGCTGCCGCAGCGGTTCCGGCAATCTGGGCGCTTCTGCCCAAGAAGGCCTGATCGCCTCAACAGGGCAATGGATTTGCATGCGCCCCGGCCTTAGAAAGGCCGGGGCGTTTTGCATTTGAAGAGCAAGTGAATTCATGACCGTTCTCGTTACCGGCACGGCCGGCTTCATCGGATTCCACGTCGCCAGGCGACTGCTCGCCGACGGCTATGAAGTGGTCGGCTTCGACAGCGTCACCGACTACTACGACACCACGCTCAAGCGCGCGCGGCTGGAGATGCTTGCCGAGCATAAGGATTTCCGCTTCGTCCAGGCCGACCTTGCCGATGCTGCGGCGGTGAAAGCCGCCTTCGAATGCCGTCCGGAGATCGTCGTTCATCTCGCCGCGCAGGCCGGCGTGCGCTACTCGCTCGACCATCCGCAGGCCTATATCGACGCCAATGTCACCGGCTTCCTGAATATTCTCGAAAGCTGCCGCGCCAACCTGCCGAAGCATCTGATCTACGCCTCGTCGAGCTCGGTCTACGGCGGCAACAAGAAGCAGCCCTATTCGCCCCGCGACGGCGCCGACCACCCGGTCAGCCTCTATGCCGCGACCAAGAAAGCCAACGAGCTGATGGCGCATACCTACAGCCATCTGTTTGGCGTGCCCGCTACCGGCTTGCGCTTCTTCACCGTCTACGGGCCGTGGGGCAGGCCCGACATGGCCTACTACAAGTTCACTCGCGCCATCTTCGCCGGCGATACCATCGACATCTACAACAACGGCGATATGTACCGTGACTTCACCTATGTCGACGACATCGTCGAAGGCATCATGCGCTTGCTCGACCTGCCGCCGCAGTCCAATCCCGACTACGACATCACAGCCGGCGGCGCGTCCGGAAGCTGGGCGCCACACCGGGTGATGAATATCGGCAACCGGCGCAAGGAGCATCTGCTGGAGATGATCCGCATTCTCGAGCGCGCGACCGGACGAGAGGCGGTCAAGAACTTCATGCCGTTGCAGGCAGGCGATGTGCTCAGCACCTGGGCCGACGTCACTGACCTCGAAGCGTTGATCGGCGAGCTTCCGCACACGCCGATTGAAGATGGCCTGGTTCGTTTCGTCGACTGGTACGGACGCTATTACCGCGTCCAATGATCGCGCCGGCCTGCGCCGCGCATCCTTTCGGATGCACGGTATCGAAGGCCACATCAAGTTCAGGCATACTGTCCGCCGCTGCTTGCGGAGCCAGCGGCTGACCCCGGAAAGAATGCCGCGCCACCGCTGGTCGTGACGGCTGCGTTTCCGATTACGGAGTACCTGGCACCCGTCACTGTAGCTCCTGCTACGTTGTAGGACACTCCCGCAACGCGGATCATTGCAAGATCGCTCGCTCCGGCAAAGCAGGTGAACGCCAGCGTTCCCGTCAGGGTGACAGTCGGTGTCACGCCGGTGACAAGCTGCAGTCCGGCTTGTTGCCCGATATAGTAGTGGAATGAACCCGCGGAACTGATGGAATAGTTTCCATCGACCCATATCTTGGCGCCGGAGTTTGCCCCCTGAATGTGCGCAAAGCCGGTCGAGTTGAAGACGAGGTTGCGCAAGTAGAGAGCACCAACGCCGTTGTGGACGATGGTCTGCTGCGAGCTGGTGTGTTTGAAACCTCGAACCTTCAGCGCGGCCGGCAACACCGCGTTGGTGATTGAGACCAGCACTCCCGCCGTAACCTCGACATTCGCAGGGGTGGTCTCATCTCCGACAAGCAGTATCTCGCCAGCTCCGGTCCATCCCTTGCTAACCGTCAGGCCCGCGCCGTAAGACCCGGCCCCAACCTGGATCGTGACGGTATGGCCGGCGACATCAAGCGTACTCACAATAACGTCGTAGGCTTTCTGGATGGTCAGGAGCGCGCCGCCGGCCGTGTTCGCCAGGCCATTGTTGGAATCCGAACCATTGGCCCGAACATAGTAGGTCCGATTGGCGGTGAGCATTTCTCGAACATGCCGTTTGGCAACGGCCTGGTTCTGGTCGGTCAAGGAAAGACCTGCCGGCAAAAGCACGCGTCCATCGACGCTGTTCACCTTGAGCGCCTCGGTCCAGGCAGTGCCGTCGGGTGAAACCTTGACATGCCAGTCGTCGTCGCCAGCGAGCCCGAATTCGGCGCGGCCGGAGTAGGTGGTTTGAAACAGCAGAGTGGCGTTTTCGCCGCTCGTTGCCTTGTTGATCTTGACCTGTTGGCCCGCGCCCTGGTTGTCGAACAGCACAGCCTGGCTCTTCACGGACAACCGGTTCGTCGCATCGGCAGTGGTGTTGATACCGACCATTGCTGCCGGGTTGATGCCAAGCGATACGGCATCCAGCCAGTTGGAGCCGTCATGGACGTAGATGCGCTGTTCATCTGCGACCCAGGCGAGCCAGCCCCTGAGCGGAATGTAGAACGTCCAAGTTCCATCTTGCCAAACTGCAATCTGGCCGCTCTTGCCGGCCCAGGCGCCTGTTGCCGCTGCAGCGACAATGTATCGGTCGCCCGCGGCGGGAGTTGCAGGTGGTGCCACGAGATGCCGGTCGAGTGCGGAAAGCTGAACCACGGCGTCCAGCGCTAGCAGCGCTTCATTGTGGGTGACGTGCTTTTGTGCCTGCGAGGGCATGATGAATGGCAATTTCAGATTGGTCGTTTGTTCCAAGGCCAGCTCCTGTCATTGGCTTTGGCACAAGGATAAGGTCGTTCCAAAGGGCGTGGAAAAGCGGCGATTTCTATCCACGCTGGGCTTCGATCAAGCCGCACAGCAGGAAACATGCGGTGCGTATCCATCTGTGTTCAGGCGGCAAAGGTGCCAGCCCTCGCGAGGCGTGCTGAAATCACATTCCAGCAGATGCGCCGTGGCGGCAAAAACTGCCTTGCCTCGCGCCGCATTTTGGGCTGGTCCTGCTTGATGCCCCCTTGGATTGCAGGGATACTCAGGCAACAGGTTGTTTCGGCTCCGACGCCACGGCCAGCAGCAATTTCCAAAGGCTTTTCAATGCTTGCCAGACTGACCCACTTGGACCGTCTCGAGGCGGAGGCGATCCACATCTTTCGTGAGGTCGCGGCCACCTTCACCAAGCCCGTCATGCTCTATTCCGTGGGAAAGGATTCCTCGGTTCTGCTGCATCTGGCGATGAAGGCGTTCTATCCGGCCAAGCCGCCTTTTCCGTTCCTGCATGTCGACACGACCTGGAAGTTCCGCGAGATGATCGAGTTCCGTGACCAGATGGCGCGCGAGCTCGGCTTCGATCTGCTGGTCCACGTCAATCCGGATGGCGTGCGCGACAACATCAATCCGTTTGACCATGGCTCGAACACACATACCCACGTCATGAAGACCGTTGGGTTGCGCCAGGCGCTCGACAAATATGGCTTTGACGCAGCCTTCGGCGGCGCACGCCGCGATGAGGAGAAGTCGCGCGCCAAGGAACGCATCTTCTCGTTCCGCAATGCCCAGCACGCCTGGGATCCCAAGAACCAGCGGCCCGAAATGTGGAAGATCTTCAACACCCGCGTGTCGGCCGGTGAATCGATCCGCGTCTTCCCGCTGTCCAATTGGACCGAACTCGATATCTGGCAGTACATCTTGCAGGAAGAAATCCCCATCGTTCCGCTCTATTTCGCCAAGCACCGGCCGGTGGTCGAGCGCGACGGCATGCTGATCCTGCGCGACGACGACCGCATGAAACTCAATCCGGGCGAGGTGGTGGAAAACAAGCTTGTGCGCTTCCGCACGCTTGGCTGCTACCCGCTGACCGGCGCCATCGAATCCGACGCCGACAGCCTCGAAGGCATCGTCAGCGAGATGCTGACCGCCCGCACCTCGGAGCGGCAAGGGCGCCTGATCGACCGCGACGAAGCTGGCTCGATGGAAAAGAAGAAGCGCGAAGGGTACTTTTGAGAATGCGCCACGCCATGGCCACCAACATCGAGGCCGCTGCAAGCGTCCGTGACTACCTCGCCGCGCAGGAGCAGAAGTCTCTCCTGCGCTTCCTGACCTGCGGCTCGGTGGATGACGGCAAGTCGACGCTGATCGGGCGCCTGCTGTCCGACACAAAGCAGATATTCGAAGACCAGCTGGCGGCGCTCGAGCGCGACTCGCGCAAGCATGGCACGACGGGTGAGGACGTCGATTTCGCGCTTCTGGTCGATGGGCTGGAGGCCGAGCGCGAGCAGGGCATCACCATCGACGTCGCCTATCGCTTCTTTGCCACGCCGAAGCGCAAGTTCATCGTCGCCGATACGCCCGGCCACGAACAATATACCCGCAACATGGCGACGGGCGCTTCGACGGCCGACCTTGCCATCGTTCTCGTCGATGCCCGACAGGGCGTGCTGCGCCAGACGCGCCGCCACTCGATCATCGCCTCGCTGCTGGGCATCCGCAACATCGTCGTCGCCATAAACAAGATCGACCTGGTTGGCTTCGACGAGGCCGTGTTTGACCGCATCGCCGCGGACTATGCGGCGTTTGCGGCGAGCCTTGGCTTCGAGTCGATCGTGCCGATCCCGATGTCGGCCCGCTATGGTGACAATGTCACGCGGCGCACGGAAAAGATGGCCTGGTATTCGGGGCCGACGCTGATCGAACATCTTGAAAATGTGGTGGTCGAGGAAGACGCGGCGGAACGTCCGTTCCGCTTCCCGGTGCAATATGTGAATCGGCCCAATCTCGATTTCCGCGGCTTCGCCGGAACGATCGCCTCGGGCTCGATCTCGCAAGGCGACGAGATCGTCGTCGCCAAGTCCGGCAAGGCTTCCAGGGTCCGTCGCATCGTTGCCCATGGCGGCGACCTGCGCACGGCTGTCGCCGGCCAGGCGATAACGCTGGTGCTCGACGACGAGGTCGAGGTGTCGCGTGGCAACGTGCTGGTGACGCCCGACGCGCGGCCCGATGTTGCCGACCAGTTCGCCGCCAATGTCGTCTGGTTCGACGAGAACGCGCTGCTGCCAGGCCGGTCCTACATCTTGCGCACCGAGACCGACCAGGTCAGCGCCACCGTCACCGATCTCAAATACCGGATCAACGTCAACGACTTCGCCCATGAGGCGGCGAAGTTGCTGGAGATGAACGAGGTTGGCGTTTGCAACATTTCGGCGCAATCGCCCATCGCCTTTGACAGCTTCTCCGACAATCGCACCACTGGCGCGTTCATCCTGATAGACCGGATCAGCAATGCAACGGTCGGTGCCGGCATGATTTTGCATCCGTTGCGCCGGGCCGAGAACATCCATTGGCAATCGCTGGACGTGACGAGAAAGGCGCGTGCCGAGCTCAAGAACCAGCGTCCGGCCGTGCTGTGGTTCACCGGTCTGTCCGGTTCGGGCAAGTCGACAGTTGCCAACCTGCTTGAAAAGAAGCTGCACGCGGCCGGACGCCACACCTATATCCTCGACGGCGACAATGTGCGTCATGGCCTCAATCGCGATCTTGGCTTCACCGATGAGGATCGCGTCGAAAACATCCGTCGCGTCGCCGAAGTTGCCAAACTCATGGCCGATGCGGGCCTTATCGTCGTTGTTTCCTTCATTTCGCCCTTCCGAGCCGAGCGGCGCATGGCACGCGAGCTCATGGGCCAAGGCGAGTTCGTCGAAATCTTCGTCGATACGCCTTTCGAGGAGTGCGCAAGGCGCGATCCGAAGGGGCTCTATGCTCGCGCACTCGCTGGTTCGATCAAGAATTTCACGGGTGTCGATTCACCCTATGAAACGCCGGAGAATCCTGAGATTCATTTGAACACTCTCGGCAAGAAGCCCGAAGAGATGGTCGAAATTGTCGAGAATTGGCTGAATGAGCGGGACCTTGCAGAGCATCAATACGACGACGGCGGCGGTATCTGACGAAGCGATCCTTGCAGTTTTCGAAGGCCTGGCCCTGGAGGCCGGGCAGGGGGTGATGGAGGTCTACAACTCCGACATCGCCGTTACGGCGAAGGCGGATGCGTCGCCGGTCACGCTGGCCGACAAGGCCAGCGAAAAGGTCATTCTCGAAGGTTTGCGCAAGGCTTTTCCAGACGTGCCTTGCGTGTCCGAAGAAGAGATAGCGGAAGGCTTCGTGCCGCCGGCGCTGGGCGGGCTGTTTTTTCTGGTCGATCCGCTCGACGGCACCAAGGAATTCATCAAGCGCCGAACCGATTTCACGGTCAACATCGCCCTTATCCGCAACGGCGCGCCTGAAATCGGCGTGGTCTACGCTCCCTGCACGGGCCGCTTCTTTTCCGGCCGTCCCGGCCGTGCCGAGGCCTTCGAGGCCCGCGACGGGAAAGTCGTCTCCGATCGCCATCGCATACATGTCCGCGATGGCCGCCAGCCGCTGACAATCGTCGCCAGCCGCTCGCACCTGACGCCGGAGACCGAAGAATTCATCAAGAAGGTTTCGGCGGCCGAGATCGTCTCGGTCGGCTCGTCGCTCAAGTTCTGCTTGCTGGCTGCCGGCGAGGCCGACATCTATCCGCGCTTTGGCCGGACGATGGAATGGGACACGGCGGCGGGGGATGCCGTGCTGCGCGCTGCCGGCGGCACCACGCACACGCTGGACGGCGCGTCGCTGGTCTATGGCAAGCGCAACCAGGCCAACGATGCGGATTTCGCCAATCCGCATTTCGTCTCGAGCGGCCGGATCAGCGATCCGGCCTTCGTGTTCTGACCTGAAAGGGCTGCTTACTCGGCCGCGATCTTGGCCGAGTTGGAGCCGACATAGTTGCGGATCGTCGAGATGATCCGATTCTGGTCGGCTTCGCTGAGGTAAGGATGCATCGGCAGGCACAGGATGGTGCCCGGCACGGCATCCGAAACCGGCAGGCCACCCGGCGTGCGCGGATAGTGGCTGTAGGCCACCTGCACATGCAGCGGCTTCACATAGTAGATGACAGACGGAATGCCCTGCTCCTGCAGGTGCTTCTTCAGGCCGTCGCGGTCCGCGGTCTCGATGGCGTACTGCGCCCATGCCGAGCGACCGCCGGAGGGCGCGCGAGCGGCTTTCACGACATCGCCGAGGCCGTCGGCATAACGTTTGGCGATGGCCGCGCGGGCTTGCATCTCGTCTTCCAGGATCGCCAGCTTTTCGATCAGGATCGCCGCCTGCAGCGTGTCGAGGCGCGAGTTCAGGCCGACATGGATGTTGTCGTACTGGGTCTCGCCCTTGCCGTGGAAGGCGAAGGAGCGAAGCTTGGCTGCGAAGGCGTCGTCGTTGGTGAACATCGCACCGCCGTCGCCGTAGCAGCCGAGCGGCTTGGCCGGATAGAAGCTGGTGGCCGCGACATGGCCGTAGGCACCGCACATCTTGCCGTCCTGCGAGCCGCCGATCGACTGGGCGGCGTCTTCGATGACCAGCAGGTTCTCGCGCTTGGCGATGGTGCCGAGCGCAGCGTAGTCGGCAGCGGTGCCGAACAGGTCGACCGGGATAACCGCCTTGGGCTTCAGGCGGCCTTCGGCCTTGATCATGGCGATCGCGGCTTCGAGGCTTTCAATGCTGATGTTGTAGGTGTCGGGTTCGACGTCGACGAACACCGGCTCGGCCTTGGCGAGTGCCACCACTTCAGCGGTCGCGGCGAAGGTGAAGCTCGGCACGAACACGGCATCGCCGGGGCCGATGCCGGAGGCGAGCAAGGGCAGCAGCAAGGCGTCGGTGCCGTTGGCGCAGGCGATGACGTGCTTGACGCCGACATACCTTGCCAGCTGGTTTTCGAATTCGGTCACTTCCGGGCCGAGAATGTAGCGGCCCTCGTCGACGACCTTGTCGATGGCCGCCTTCAGACGGTCGCGGATTCTTTCGCGCTGAGCGCCGAGATCGATGAACTGCATTGTGGCCCCAAAACCCATTCGTTTTCTTCGCGCCGCTGATAGCAGAGTTGCGAAACGCGAAAAAGAAGTGGGCGCTGCGGCATCTCACGCGCGCAATAGGTTCCTGTTACTTTCGGTTGTGACGTTTTTGCGCAGAAAATGGCGGAAAACATGGAGTTTTCCGCAGCTCACTGCTGAGGCGGCTTGGCGATGCGAAACATAAAGTGATCGTCTGCTGCGCCCGAAAGCGACGCAATCAGGCCAATTCGTGTCGCCATGGCGGATTTGCGCCGGCGCGCGATACGGTGACCGCAGCAGCCTGCGCAGCGAGGGTGAGCGCCCGGTGAATTGCCGCTTCGGACAAATCCGCGACCGCCTGCTTGGTCAGCGCGCCTTGCTCGTGCAACGAGGCGAGCACGCCCGCATTGAACGTATCGCCGGCCCCGACCGTGTCGACGACGTTCACCTTGTCGGGCGACACCGAAACGGCGTGGCGGGCGCTGTAGGCGATGGCGCCCTTGCTGCCCTTGGTGATGATGACGAGCTTCGTCCCCTTGTCGAGCCATGTTGCGGCGATCTCGTCATGCGTTCCGGTTTCGCCGAACCATTCGAGATCCTCGTCCGAGAGCTTGACGATGTCGGCCATCGCCAGCATGCGCCGCATGCGGGCCAGGTGGCTCGGCTTGTCGGAAATGAAGCCGGGCCGGATATTGGGATCGAGCATCGTCACGCGGTTGCGATGCTCGCGTTGCATGAGCGCTTCGTAAGCCGAGCCGCACGGTTCGGGGATCAGGCTGATTGCACCGAACAGCATGGCGTCGATGTCGTCGCCAAGTGCCGGCAGGTGGGCGTCGGTGAGCATCCGTCCGGCAGTGTTTTCGTCATAGAAAGTGTAAGTGGCGTGGCCGTTGTCGAGCCGGACGAAGGCCAACGTCGTCGGGCGGCCCGAGAGATTGGCGTAGCGCGAGCCGACCTTGCTGGCGGCCAGCACGTCGCGGATTTGCTGGCCGAAGAGATCCGACGAAAGACCGGAGAAGAACTCGACCGGCGCGCCCAGCCGTCCGAGCGCGATCGCCGAATTGAACACCGCGCCGCCGGCATAGGGCGCGAAGGCGGGTTCGCCGGCCTCGCTTTGACGGGGCAGCATGTCGATCAGCGCTTCGCCGCAGCACAGGATCATGATTTGCCGGCTCCCTCGGGATAGATGACGCCCTTGCGGACAATGACGTTGGCGTAAAGCCTCGGTTCGCTCGTTGCAATGAGCGTGTGCGCCGCCTTGACGCGCTTGTAGAAGGCGTCGCCTGCAAGGGCGACGACGGCGTGTCCGGGAGCGCGACGGGCGCAGACCGCTTCGATTTCCAGATGCACGGGGTCGACGAGCGAGGGGTCGCCCTTGACCGAAGCGCGGAAGATCGCCTGCGGCACGAAGTCGTCGACGGGCAGGACCTGCAGCACCGCATCCAGCACCGGGATCAGCCCGAGCCCGTCGGCGCGAATGACGCGCCGGCCATGCTCGAGGGCAGGATAGTTGCCGTCGACGATGGCGATCTCGTCGCCATGACCCATGGCGCGGAGCGTGAACAGCAATTCGGGACCAAGCAGCGGCGGAATTCCGACAAGCACGCTCAATTTCCCCTTGAAGGCACGGATGCGTTGACGAGGAAGCGCTCCGACAGCGGCAGGCTTGCCCCGCCGAGGGCGCGCGCGTGGATGCCGACGGTACCTTCGCGAACCGAAGGTATGCGCAGGCCCTCGACGTCGATCTGGCGGATCGATGCCTGTACCGCCGCGACAAGGCGGGCGCGGATCGCCGACGGCATCCAGCCGTCGATGACCGCGCTTTCGAAGTCGATCACCGATGCGGAGGCGACGATCGCGTAGGCAAGGGCGTCTCCGGCGGTGGCGAGCCATTGGTCGAGCGCGGACCCGAGTTCGCCCCATTCCTCCGGCGAGGACCACAGATGCGAGGCGTCGACGCCCTGGTCGTTGAGCGCCGCTTCGAGAATGGCGATCGAAGCGATGTCGATCAACTGGGTCGGCCTGCCGGCTGGGCCGGGCACCGGCATCGAGCCGAGCGCCCCGGCGTTGCCAGTAGGTCCGCTATAGAGCCTGCCGTTGAGCACCACGCCGCCGCCGGCAAAGGCGCCGATGTAGAAGTAGACGAAGTCGCGCAAGGCGCCGATATCGCCGAACACAAGCTCGGCGCCGCAGGCCGACGTGGCGTCGTTCTGCAAGTACACCGGGAAGGGAAACAGCGCCTGCAGGTCGGTCCGCATGTCGCGGTTGCGCCATTCCTCCATGATTTCGCGCGGTGCGCCCGCCGTATCCACCCAGTTCCACAACTCGAACGGCATGGCGACGCCAAGTCCGGCAATCCGCTTGTCCTGTTCGCGCGTCAGGCTGGCGCGCATCTGGGCGATGCCCGACCTGACGAAGTCGACGGTGTCGCGCGGGGCAGGGTAACGATAGGAATTCTGCAGCATCGTCCTGGTGTTGCCGAGGAAGTCGATGAGCACGAGTTCGGCGCTGCGGCGTCCGATCTTGAGGCCGATGAAGAATGCGCCTTCGGGATTGAGCGCCATCGGTACGGAGGGCTGGCCGATCTTGCCGCGCACCGGTTCCTGGCGCAGCAGAAGCCCGTCATCCTCCAGTTCGCGCATGATCACGGAGACAGTCTGGGCCGATAGCCCCGTCATGCGGGCAATGTCGGATTTGGCCAGGGCACCGCTCTGCCGAACCAGCGACAACACAAGCCGCTCGTTGTGATCGCGCATGCCGCTCTGGTTGGTCCCGCGCAGATGTTGGCTGTCAGCCACATCAGGCGATCCTTGCCTTGCATTCCCGGCCTCCACCGGCTTCCTCCCGTCATTCCACGTCTTGTTCTTTTGGCCAGAATGCGGGCCGCCTGCAATCCTGTCAATAATAAATAAGAGTGATTTATTTATTGACTCGCATTCGCGATTGGTGCCTATTTTGCTGAGCTCGCACAACATGCCGCATGTCTTAGAGGTCGCCGACCGCATCCATATCCACCGCCTCGGACGGCGTCTCGCGGTGACCGATCCGAAGCAATACATCATGTCGGCCGCGGTTGCCTTCATGATCGGGGCCAAGGCGCCGCCGGAAGCTGCACTTGCAGCCTGACCACAACTTCCAATCTCCGCGACGCCAGCCATTGACGCGGAGATTTAAATCGATTGGAATTGGATCTAGATCGGCTAACATGACCTTGGGAGGATAGGTGTCGGCAAGGGAGGGAAATGACAAGGTGGCCGATTTGGCTAGCTATGCGAGAGGCAAGATGACCCGCGCAGTGACCCCGCAAATCCCCCAGCCGCCCTCTTTGGGCGACACCAGTCCTCAGGCGCTTGCCGCCGAAATCAGGCAGGCGCTGAAGTACCGTCTCGGCAAGGACGCAACGGTCGCCACCGACTACGACTGGCTGACGGCCTCGATCAAGGTCGTGCGCGACCGCATCGTCGACGAGTGGATCTCGTCGACCAAGGAAGCTTACGACCAGAGCGCCAAGCGGGTCTATTACCTCTCCTTGGAGTTCCTGATCGGCCGCCTGATGCGCGACGCGTTCTCCAATCTCGGCCTGATGGAGGCGATGCGCGAGGCGCTGGCCTCCCTCGGCGTCGAATTCGACGTCATCGCCAAGCTCGAGCCGGATGCTGCGCTGGGCAATGGCGGTCTTGGCCGGCTCGCCGCCTGCTTCATGGAAAGCATGGCGACAGTCGACATTCCCGCCCATGGCTACGGCATTCGTTACGCAAACGGCATGTTCCGCCAGGAAATCCATGACGGCTGGCAGGTCGAATTGCCCGAAACCTGGCTCGAGCACGGCAATCCGTGGGAATTCGAGCGCCGCGAGCGCGCCTTCGAGGTTGGTTTTGGCGGCTCGGTCGAGTCGATCACCAGCAAGGATGGCCGGCTGGAACGGCATGTCTGGAAACCGACAGAGCACATGCTGGCGGTTGCCTACGACACGCCCGTCGTCGGCTGGCGCGGCGCGCGCGTCAACACGCTGCGGCTTTGGTCGGGCATGCCGGTCGATCCGATCCTGCTCGACAAGTTCAACGCCGGCGACCACATCGGCGCGCTGGCCGAAAGCAACAAGGCCGACGCCCTGTCACGCGTTCTCTATCCGGCCGACGCCACGCCTGCCGGCCAGGAACTTCGCCTCCGCCAGGAGTATTTCTTCTCGACAGCGTCTTTGCAGGACATCCTGCAGCGTCACCTCAGCCAGTACGGCGACCTGCTGTCGCTACCCGAGAAGGCCGCGATCCATCTCAACGACACCCATCCGGCAGTCGCCGTACCGGAGTTGATGCGCCTCCTGATGGACGTCCATGGGCTCGATTTCGACACCGCCTGGGGACTGACCAGGCAAACCTTCGCCTACACCAACCACACGCTTCTGCCGGAGGCGCTGGAAAGCTGGCCGGTGCCGCTGTTCGAGCGCATCCTGCCGCGCCACATGCAGATCGTCTATGCGATCAATGCCGAGATATTGCTCGAAGCACGCGCCACCGGAAAGTTCGACGGCGACCAGATCAGCCGCATCTCGCTGATCCAGGAGGATGGCGGGCGGCGCGTGCGCATGGGCAATCTGGCGTTTGTCGGCTCACACAGCGTCAACGGCGTGTCGGCGTTGCACACAGAGCTGATGAAGGAGACGGTGTTCGCCGACCTGCACCGGCTCTATCCCCACCGCATCAACAACAAGACCAACGGCATTACGCCGCGGCGCTGGCTGATCCAGTGCAATCCGGGGCTTACTTCCCTGGCATGCGAGGCGATAGGCGACCGGTTCCTCGACGATATCGAGGCCATCCGCGAGCTCGACGCGTTTGCCACCGATGCCTCGTTCCAGGAGCGTTTTGCCGCGGTCAAGCGCGCCAACAAGGAGCGGCTGGCCAATCTGGTTGCCGAGCGGCTGGCCATCAGGGTCGACCCGTCGGCCTTGTTCGACATCCAGATCAAGCGCATCCACGAATACAAGCGCCAGCTGCTCAATATCATCGAAGCGGTGGCGCTCTACGATCAGATCCGTTCACACCCGGAGCGCGACTGGATGCCGAGGGTAAAATTCTTCGGCGGCAAGGCGGCACCCAGCTATCACAACGCCAAGCTCATTATCAAACTGGCCAATGACGTGGCACGGGTCATCAACAGCGACCCGTCGGTACGTGGTCTGCTGAAGGTCGTGTTCGTTCCCAACTACAATGTTTCCGCCGCTGAAATCCTAATGCCGGCCGCGGATCTCTCGGAGCAGATTTCGACAGCCGGCATGGAGGCGTCAGGCACCGGCAACATGAAGTTCGCGCTCAACGGCGCGCTCACCATCGGCACACTCGACGGCGCCAATGTCGAGATCAAGGAACGGGTAGGCGACGACAACATCTTCATCTTCGGCCTGACGGCTGAAGAGGTCGCCCAGCGCCGCGACAATGGCTATCAGCCGGAAACGGTGATCGATGCCTCGCCGGAATTGAAGCAGGCCGTGGCCGCCATCGCATCGGGCGTTTTCTCGCCGGACGATCCGGCGCGCTACCGCGACCTCATGGACGGGCTGCATCAGCACGACTGGTTCATGGTGGCGGCTGATTTCGATGCCTATGCCGCAGCTCAGCGCCAGGTCGATGCGGTCTGGCGCGACAGTCGCGACTGGTTTGCCCGCGCCATCCACAATGTGGCGCGTGTCGGCTGGTTCTCGTCCGATCGCACGATCCGCCAATACGCCAAAGAAATCTGGAACGTACCGGCCTGATGTGATTGCATGAGTTGACCCGAAAGAAACCCCTGGGAGGGGACACCTGGACATGAAGAAGCCGCGTGCGGCCGCCGAAACCACACCGGGGCTCGAAAGGGCTGCGGACGGCGATGTCGAGGCGATTGTCTCCGGCACCCACGGCGATCCGTTCGGTGTTCTGGGATTGCAGGAGACGGCGAAGGGCCTTGTCGAGCGCTGCTTTGTTCCGCATGCCGAACAGGTCACGGCGTTCACGCTTCAGGGCAAGCCGTGCGGCGAACTGGTGCTGCGCCACGATGCCGGCTTCTTCGAAGGCAGGTTGACCATCCGCAAGCGCCAGCCCATCAAGCTGCACGCGCGCAACGCCGGCGGCGACTGGTGGATCGTCGATCCCTACAGCTTCGGACCGGTGCTCGGCCCGATGGACGACTACTTCATTTCGGAGGGGTCGCATCTCCGGCTGTTCGACAAGCTTGGCGCGCACCTGATCTCGCATGAGGGCGTCGACGGTGTGCATTTCGCCGTCTGGGCGCCGAATGCCCACCGCGTGTCGGTGGTCGGCGCGTTCAATGATTGGGACGGCCGCAAGCATCCGATGCGGCTGCGCCAGGATACCGGCATCTGGGAAATCTTCATCCCGGGCATCGGGCCAGGCCAACCCTACAAGTTCGAGCTGATCGGCGCACGCGGCGTACGCCTGCCGCTGAAGGCCGATCCGTTTGCCTTCCGTTCGGAATTGCGCCCGGCCACGGCCTCGGTCACCGACCGGCCACAGGCCCATGCCTGGGGCGACGACAAGCATCGCGCGCACTGGAAGGCCGCCGATCATCGCCGCGAGCCGATCAGCATCTATGAGGTGCATGCAGGCTCCTGGCAGCGCCGCGACGACGGCTCGTTCCTGTCATGGGACGAGATGGCCGACCGGCTGATCCCCTATGTCGTCGATACCGGCTTCACCCATATCGAATTCCTGCCGATCTCCGAGCATCCCTATGATCCGTCCTGGGGTTACCAGACGACCGGGCTGTACGCTCCAAGCGCCCGCTTTGGCGATCCCGATGGCTTTGCCCGCTTCGTCGATGGCGCCCACCGCGCCGGCATCGGCGTGCTGCTGGATTGGGTGCCCGCGCACTTCCCCGTCGACGAGCACGGCCTCGCCCATTTTGATGGCACGGCACTCTACGAGCATGCCGACCCGCGCCAGGGCTTCCACCCCGACTGGAATACCGCGATCTACAATTTCGGCCGGCGCGAGGTGGTGTCGTTCCTGGTCAACAACGCCCTCTACTGGGCCGAGAAATACCATGTCGACGGCCTGCGCGTGGATGCGGTCGCTTCGATGCTCTACCTCGATTATTCGCGCAAGGAGGGCGAGTGGATCCCCAACGAGTTCGGCGGCCGCGAGAACCTGGAATCGGTGAGGTTCCTGCAGAAGATGAACGCCGCCGTCTACGGCACGCATCCCGGTGTCATGACAATCGCCGAGGAATCGACCTCGTGGCCGAAGGTGTCGCAGCCGGTGCATGAGGGCGGGCTGGGCTTCGGCTTCAAGTGGAACATGGGCTTCATGCACGACACTCTGGAGTATCTCTCCAAGGAGCCGGTCCACCGCAAGCATCATCACAACGAGATCACCTTCGGGCTGCTCTACGCCTTCAGCGAAAACTTCGTCCTGCCGCTGTCCCATGACGAGGTCGTGCACGGCAAAGGCTCGCTGCTCAACAAGATGGCCGGCGACGACTGGCAGAAGTTCGCGACCCTGCGCGCCTATTACGCCTTCATGTGGGGCTATCCCGGCAAGAAACTGTTGTTCATGGGACAGGAATTCGCCCAGCGCGCGGAATGGAACGAAGCCAAGGCGCTGGACTGGAACCTGCTCGAGTTCGTTCCGCACAGCGGGGTGAGGCTGCTCGTGCGCGACCTCAACCATGTCTACCGCTCGCGGGCCGCACTCCATGCGCGCGACTGCGAGCCGGAGGGCTTCGAGTGGCTGATCGTCGATGATGCCAAGAACTCGGTCTTCGCCTGGCTGCGCAAGGCGCCTGGTGGCGCGCCGATCGCGGTGATCTCGAATTTCACGCCGGTGCCGCGCGGCAATTATCGCGTACCGCTGCCAAAGGCAGGCAAGTGGCGGGAAGTCTTCAACTCCGACGCGCTGGACTATGGCGGGTCGGGCAAGGGCAACAGCGGCATGGTCACCGCGCAACCGACGGATGGAGGAGGGGCAGCAGCCGCGCTGCTTCTGCCGCCGCTGGCGACGATCATGCTTGAATTCGTGGCGGACTGAGCAGGGAGGATGGCATGGAACTGAAGAGAAACCAGCCGCTGGCGCGCGATGCCATGGCCTATGTGCTTGCCGGCGGGCGCGGCAGCCGGCTCAAGGAACTGACCGATCGCCGCGCCAAGCCCGCGGTCTATTTCGGCGGCAAGACGCGCATCATCGATTTCGCCCTGTCGAACGCCCTGAATTCGGGTATCCGCCGCCTCGGCGTCGCCACCCAGTACAAGGCGCACTCGCTGATCCGCCACCTGCAGCGCGGCTGGAACTTCCTGCGGCCCGAGCGCAACGAGAGCTTCGACATCCTGCCTGCCAGCCAGCGCGTTTCGGAAACGCAGTGGTACGAGGGCACGGCCGACGCCGTCTACCAGAACATCGATATCATCGAGGCCTACGGCCCCGAATACATGGTCATTCTCGCCGGCGACCACATCTACAAGATGGATTACGAGCTGATGCTGCGCCAGCACGTCGATGCCGGCGCCGACGTGACGGTGGGGTGTCTCGAAGTGCCGCGCATGGAGGCATCCGGCTTCGGCGTCATGCATGTCGACAAGAAGGACAATATTATCTCCTTCATCGAAAAGCCGGCCGATCCGCCCGGCATTCCCGACAATCCGGACTTCGCACTCGCCTCGATGGGCATCTACGTCTTCAAGACCAAGTTCCTGATGGAGCAGCTGCGCCGAGACGCCAACGAGCAGGACTCCAGCCGCGATTTCGGCAAGGACATCATCCCCTACATCGTCCAGCACGGTAAGGCGGTGGCGCACCGCTTCACCAAATCCTGCGTTCGCTCGACCTCGGAAGCCGCGCCCTACTGGCGCGACGTCGGTACGGTCGACGCCTACTGGGAAGCCAATATCGACCTGACGGACATCACGCCCGAACTCGATCTCTACGATCGGGACTGGCCGATCTGGACCTACTCCGAACTGACGCCGCCGGCCAAGTTCGTCCATGACGAGGACGGCAGGCGCGGCCAGGCGATCTCGTCGCTGGTCTCCGGCGACTGCATCGTCTCAGGTGCGTCGCTCAAGCGCAGCCTGATCTTCACGGGCGCGCGCATCAATTCCTTTGCCACGCTCGAGGACGTGGTGATGCTGCCGGCCTGCCATGTCGGCCGCAACGCGCGGCTTAATCGCGTGGTCATCGATCACGGCGTACACATTCCCGAAGGGCTGGTCGTCGGCGAGGACCCGGTGCTGGACGCCAAGCGCTTCCGTGTCTCCGAAAAGGGCATCTGCCTGATCACCCAGGACATGATCAACAGGCTGGAGCTGTAGCAGGTGCAGGTACTTTCGGTCACGCCCGAGATATTTCCGCTGATCAAGACAGGCGGGCTGGCCGATGTCACCGGTGCGCTGCCGGAGGCGCTGGCCGGGCTGGGCGTTCAGATGCGCAGCCTGGTTCCCGGCTATCCGGTGGTGCTGGACGCGCTGAAAAAGAAGAAGGTAGTCCATCAGTATTCAGCGCTGCAGGGCGGCAAGGCGACGGTCCACGCCGTCGAGGTGGACGGCCTCGACCTTTTGGTGCTCGACGCGCCGCATCTGTTCGACCGGCCCGGCGGTCCCTATGGCGATGCCACAGGCGCCGACTGGCAGGACAACTGGCGGCGCTTCGCGGCGTTGGGCCGTGTCGGCGCCGACATCGCTGCCGGCGTGGTGAAAGGTTACAAGCCCGACATCGTCCATGCGCATGACTGGCAGTCGGCGATGACGCTGGCCTACATGCGCTACGGCGAGGCGGCGAAAGTGCCGTCGGTGATGACGGTGCACAACCTGGCCTTCCAGGGGCAATTCGGCGCCGGCATCTTCTCAGGCCTTGGCCTTCCGCAGCAGGCGATGGCGCTCGACGGGGTCGAGTATTACGGCGGCGTCGGCTTCCTCAAGGCCGGCCTGCAGGCGGCCTGGGCGATCACCACCGTCAGCCCGACCTACGCCCAGGAAATCCGCTCGCCGGCCTTCGGCATGGGGCTCGACGGGCTGATCAATCTGCGCTCTCCCGATCTGTTCGGCATCGTCAACGGCATCGACGACGACATCTGGAACCCCGAGACCGACAAGCATCTGGCGGCGACCTATACGGCCAAGACGTTGAAGGCGCGCAAGGCCAACAAGCGCTCCGTCGAGGAGCGCATGCTGCTCGACAGCGAAGAAGGGCCAATCTATTGCGTGGTCAGTCGCCTGACCTGGCAGAAGGGCATCGACATTCTTTCCGCCATCATCGATCCGGTGGTGGCGTCGGGCGCTCGGCTGGCGATCCTCGGCTCCGGCGATGCGGGCCTGGAAGGCGCGCTGCTCGCTGCGGCTGCGCGCCATCGCGGCCGCGTCGGGGTGGTTATCGGCTACGACGAAGGGTTGTCGCACCTGCTCCAGGGCGGTGCCGACGGCATCCTGATCCCGTCGCGTTTCGAGCCCTGTGGCCTGACCCAGCTCTACGGTTTGCGCTATGGCTGCGTACCGCTGGTGGCGCGCACGGGCGGGCTGGCCGACACGGTCATCGACGCCAACGAGGCGGCGGTCACGGCAGGGGTGGCGACCGGCTTCCAGTTCGCGCCGGAAAACGCCGGTTCCTTCCACCATGCGATCCTCAGGGCCAATGCGCTGCATGCCGACCCGGCTGCCTGGGCCGCCATCCAGAAGCAAGGCATGAAGTCGGATGTGTCATGGGACCGCAGTGCCCAGAAATATGCCGCACTTTACCGCAAGCTTCTCTCAAAAAGGGATGCCTGAATGATTCGTACTGTTTCCACCACGCCCTATTCCGACCAGAAGCCGGGCACTTCGGGCCTGCGCAAGAAGGTGCCGGTCTTCCAGCAGCCGAACTATGTCGAGAACTTCGTGCAGTCGGTGTTAGATGCGCTCGAAGGCTTCGCCGGCAAGACGCTGGTCGTCGGCGGCGACGGCCGTTTCTACAATCGCGAGGTGATCCAGAAGGTCATCGCCATGGCGGTGGCCAACGGTTTCGGCCGCGTCGTCGTCGGGCAGGGCGGCATCCTGTCGACGCCGGCGGCTTCCCACCTCATCCGCAAGCGCAAGGCCTTCGGCGGCCTCATCCTGTCGGCCAGCCACAATCCCGGCGGCCCGCACGAGGACTTCGGCATCAAGTACAATGCCGAGAACGGCGGCCCCGCGCCCGAGAAGCTGACAGACGCCATCTACGCCCGCAGCACGGCGATATCGGCCTACAAGATCGCCGATGTCGGCGCGGTCGATCTCGACAAGCTCGGCACCTTCGAGGTCGGCGGCATCAAGGTCGAAGTCGTCGATCCGGTGGCCGACTATGCCGCGCTGATGGAAACGCTTTTCGACTTCGACGCTTTGCGTGCGCTGTTCAAGTCAGGCTTCCGCATGCGCTTCGATGCCATGCATGCCGTGACCGGGCCGTATGCCAAGGAAATCCTCGAGCGCCGCTTGGGCGCTGCCGAGGGAACCGCCCGCAACTTCGTTCCGCTCGAGGATTTCGGCGGTCATCACCCCGATCCCAACCTCGTGCACGCCAAGCATCTCTACGACGAGATGATGGGGCCGAATGCACCGGACTTTGGCGCTGCCTCCGATGGCGACGGCGACCGCAACCTGATCATCGGCCGCGGCATCTTCATCACGCCGTCGGACTCGCTGGCGATGCTCGCCGCCAACGCCCATCTCGCGCCCGGCTACAAGTCGGGTCTCAAGGGCATTGCGCGCTCGATGCCGACCAGTGGCGCTGCCGACCGCGTGGCCGAAAAGCTGGGCGTTGGAATGTACGAGACACCGACCGGCTGGAAATTCTTCGGCAACCTGCTCGACGCCGGCATGGCGACGATCTGCGGCGAGGAGAGTGCCGGCACCGGCTCCGACCATGTCCGCGAGAAGGACGGCCTGTGGGCGGTGCTGCTGTGGCTCAACATCCTGGCCGCGCGCGGCGAGAGCGCCAGGGACATCGCCGCCAAGCACTGGGCGACCTATGGCCGCAATTATTATTCGCGCCACGACTACGAGGAGGTCGAAAGCGATCGCGCCAACGCGCTGGTCGATGCTCTCCGGGCCAAGCTTGGCTCGCTGCCGGGTACCAGCGTGCGCAGCATGAAGATCGCCAGCGCCGACGACTTTGCCTACAACGATCCGGTCGACGGCTCGGTAAGCAAGAACCAGGGCATCCGCATCCTGTTCGAAGGCGGTTCGCGCGTCGTCTTCCGCCTGTCGGGCACGGGCACTTCGGGCGCCACCCTGCGCGTCTACATCGAGCGTTTCGAGCCTGACTCGGCACGCCACGATCTCGACACGCAGAAGGCACTTGCCGACCTGATCCAGGCGGCCGAGGACATCGCCGGCATCCGTGCCCATACCGGCCGCGACAAGCCGAGCGTGATTACGTGAGTTTGGCGCTGAAATTGCCCTCTAGGGGGAGGGTGGGGGCTCGCAATTGACCCCGCTTGGCGCGACCGTGACCGATGGCGGCATCCGCTTTGCCGCATGGTCGGGTTCAGCGGAGCGGATGTGGGTGTCGATCTTCGACGCCGCCGGCACGGCGGAGACGGCGCGGCTGGAAATGCCGAAGCAGGAAAACGGCGTTTTCGCGGTGCATGTAGAGGGCCTGGCCGAGGCCACGCGCTATGGCTTCCGAGGCGATGGCCGGTACGCTCCCGAGCAAGGCTCCTGGTTCGACCCCGACAAACTGCTGGTCGATCCCTATGCCGTCAGGATCGACCGGCCATACCGCTACGACGGCAGGCTGGCGGCGCGGCGCGGGCAGGGCGGCGATACCGCCGGCCTGATGGCCAAGGCTGTGGTGGAATCGCTGCCGCTTGTACCGTCGCAGGCACCGCGGTTTGCTCCGGGTGGCCTTGTCTACGAGGTGCCCGTGCGCGCCTTCACGATGCGGCATTCCGGCGTGCCGCATCCATTGCGCGGAACCATTCGGGCGCTTGCCGAACCTGTTGTCATCGAGCACTTGCTGAAACTTGGCGTCTCGGCCGTCGAACTGATGCCTGTCACGGCAACCATGGACGAGCGGCATCTGCCGCCGCTCGGCCTCGGCAACGCCTGGGGCTACAACCCGGTGACCTTCATGGCCCTCGATCCGCGCCTTGCGTCTGGCGGGATGGCCGATCTCAGGGACACCGTCGCTGCCCTTCACGACGCCGGCATCGGCGTTCTTCTCGATCTCGTCTTCAACCACACCGCCGAGAGCGACGAGCTTGGCCCGACCCTGTCGCTGCGCGGGCTCGACAATGCGGCCTACTACCTGTTGGCGCACGACAATCAGGGGCGCTACGTCAACGACACCGGCACCGGAAACACCGTCGCCTGCGATCGGCCGGTGGTGCGGGAACTGATACTCGACAGCCTCCGGCACTTTGTCCGCCATGCCGGCGTCGATGGCTTTCGCTTCGATCTTGCGCCGGTGCTAGGCCGCGTCGACGGCGCATTCGACGTCAATGCGCCGCTGCTGCAGGCGATGCAAAACGACCCGGTCGTCGGCGACCGGGTGCTGATCGCCGAACCCTGGGACATCGGCCATGACGGCTACCGTTTGGGTGGTTTTCCGGGCGCGTTCCTCGAATGGAACGATCGCTATCGCGACGATGTCAGGCGTTTCTGGCGTGGCGATCAAGGCATGGTGGGCGCGCTGGCGACGCGGCTCGCCGGATCGTCTGACGTTTTTGGCAGTGGGCCGGTGACGCGCACGGTGAATTTCGTCGCCGCCCATGACGGCATGACGCTGGCCGACATCGTGCGCTACGAGCGCAAGCACAATGAAGCCAATGGCGAGCACAATCGCGACGGCCACAACGAGAACCTCTCCTGGAACAATGGCGTCGAGGGCGAGAGCGACGCGCCCCGGATCGCCGCCGCGCGTGAGGCCGACACGCGCGCGCTTCTGGCGACGCTGTTTGCCTCGCGCGGTACGCTGATGCTGACGGCCGGCGACGAGTTCGGCCGTACCCAGAAAGGCAACAACAACGCCTATGCCCAGGACAATGATCTGACCTGGCTCGACTGGGGCCGCCGCGATGCCGCGCTCGAAGGCTTCGTCAGCGCTTTGTCGAAGCTGCGGCGTGACGCGCCGGCGCTGGCGCGGCTCGCCCTGCTGACCGGCACTGCGACAGACGGCGCGGCAATCCCCGATGTCGCGTGGCTGACGGAAGCCGGCCGGCCGATGTCCGAGGCCGATTGGCGTCTGCCCGAGCGGCGCTGTCTGGCGATGCTGCTGGCCGGCGGCACCCATTCGGGCGGGCGGCTGGCCGTTCTGGTCAACGGCGCGCACGATGCCGCGTCCTTTGCCCTGCCGCAACGCAGGGAGTTCGTGTGGCGCGGAACCATGGGCGGAGACAATCCAATCGATGGCATCGTGCGTGTTTCGGCGCGCGGCATCGCCTTTGTGCTCGAATACGCATCGGCTGATAGGACGGCTGACCAATAGGAAGGAACAGGAAGATGCCAGGCAAAGCTTCATCGGCAGGCGGCGACTGGTGGCGCGGCTGCGTCATCTACCAGGTCTATCCGCGCTCCTATCAGGATAGCACCGGCGACGGCAGCGGCGACCTTGCAGGCATCACGCGGCGTCTTGCCCACGTCGCGACGCTGGGCGTCGATGCGGTCTGGCTGTCGCCGTTCTTCAAGTCGCCGATGGCCGACATGGGCTATGACGTCTCGGATTATTGCGATGTCGATCCGATGTTTGGAACGCTGGCCGATTTCGATGCGCTGATTGCTGAAGCGCATCGGCTGGGCCTGAAGATCATCATCGACCAGGTGCTTTCGCACACTTCCGACAAACATCCCTGGTTTGTCGAGAGCCGCGCCAGCCGCACCAACGCGAAGGCCGACTGGTATGTCTGGGCGAAGCCGAAGCCGGATGGTTCCGCGCCCAACAACTGGATGTCGATCTTCGGTGGGCCTGCCTGGGAGTGGGATTCGACCCGCCAGCAATATTACATGCACAACTTCCTGGCCTCGCAGCCCGACCTCAACTTTCACAATCCCGAGGTCCAGGCAGCATTGCTCGATACGGTCCGTTTCTGGCTCGATCGCGGTGTCGATGGCTTCCGCCTCGATACGGTGAATTTCTATGTCCACGACATTTGGCTGAGGGACAATCCGCCACTGGCGAAGGCCGTGTCCGGCGAGATCGATGAGAAGAATCCCTACGAATATCAGGACCATCTCTTCGACAAGACGCGTCCCGAGAACCTGCAGTTCCTCAAGAAGTTCAGGGTTTTGCTCGATTCATACGGCGCCCGTGCCTCGGTTGGCGAAGTGGGGGACGGCGAGCGGTCGCTGCAGACCGTTGCGGCCTACACGTCGGGCGGCGACAAGCTCGAAATGTGCTACACCTTCGACCTGCTTGGGCCGAAATTCTCGGCCGATCACGTCCACAAGTGCATCGCCGATTTCGAGGCCGCGGTGGCCGACGGCTGGGTATGCTGGGCCTTCTCCAATCACGACGTGATCCGCCATGTCACCCGCTGGACAAGGCCGGACGGCGACCCCGAAGCGATGGCGAAGTTCTCGATCGCCCTGCTTGCATGCCTGCGCGGCTCGATCTGCATCTACCAGGGCGAGGAGCTTGGTTTCGGCGAGGCGGAACTGGCTTTCGAAGATTTGCGCGACCCCTACGGCATCCGCTTCTGGCCAGGCTTCAAGGGAAGGGATGGCTGCCGCACGCCCATGGTATGGGAGGCGCAGGCGGAGCAGGGTGGCTTTACCGATGGTAAACCATGGCTGCCGATTTCAGCCGATCACCGGGCCCTGGCCGTTGATCGCCAACAAGGCGTATTGGGGTCGGTTCTGGCGCATTATCGCGACGTTCTGGCGTCGAGGCGGCAGCATCCTGCACTCGTTCGCGGCGCGATAGAACTGCTGGATGTGAACGATGACCTTCTTGCCTTCCTGCGCGAGGAAGGCGCAGAGCGGCTGCTTTGCGTGTTCAATTTTTCCGACATCGCTGCCTCGTGGTCGGTGCCCGAGCGGTTCGTCGTGTTGAGTTCCGTGGATTTTCCGGGGGCGGCGGGCGAGGTATCCCAAGGTCGCATCGAAGTCCCGGCATTGGGGTTGTTTATCGGGCGCTTGATTTGATCTCGCTCAAGTTGACTTAGGGTGAGCACGAGTCGTGTTGAAATAAAATTAGGTCGTGGATAGTGTCAGCCACCGCTGGCGGTAGGGAGCCGCTGGCCCGCTCAACGAAACCGGGAAAACCGGCATTCGGGCGCTAACCAGGCGAGGCCGTGTTTGTACGGGGAACACGCCTATTTGGGAGAAGGAAATCATGCTGAAGAACATGCTGAAAGCGACCGTGTTCGCCACGACGCTTGTGTCGACCGCAGGTGTACTGGCGATGCCGGCATTTGCCGAGGTCGTCTACAATCGCGGCAACGACACGGATCCGAAATCGCTTGATCACCACAAGACTTCCACTGTGGCTGAAAGCCACATCAGTCGCGATCTGTATGAAGGGCTCGTTTCCAAGGACGCAAAGGGCGAGCTGATTCCGGGCGTGGCAGAGAAGTGGGAAATCTCTGATGACGGCCTGAAGTATACTTTCCACCTTCGCAACGACGCCAAGTGGTCGAATGGCGATCCCGTGACCGCGGCCGATTTCGTCTACGCCTACCAGCGTATTCAGAATCCGGCGACGGCTGCCGAATACGCCAACATCCTTTACCCGATCAAGAACGCCCAGGCGATCAACAAGGGGACGGCCAAGCCCGAGGACATCGGCGCCAAGGCGATCGACGATCATACCCTTGAAGTGACGCTCGAAGCGCCAACACCGTACTTCCTGGAACTGCTCGTTCACCAGACCGCTTATCCGATCCACAAGGCCTCGGTCGAGAAATTCGGCGATGCATTCACCAAGCCGGGCAACATGGTGACCAACGGCGCGTTCATGCTGGATTCGTTCACGCCGAACGACAAGCTGGTGCTCAAGAAGAACCCGAATTTCCATGACGCGGCAAACGTCAAGCTCGACGTAGTGAACTTCATCCCCTTCGAAGACCGCGCAAACTGCCTGCGCCGCTTCGAGGCGGGAGAGGTGCAGTCCTGCTCCGATATTCCGGCGGAGCAAATGGACTACATGCGCGAAAAGCTGGGCAAGCAGGTGCACGTCGCGCCATACCTTGGCGTCTACTATCTTCCGGTCAAAGGCAAGGAAGGTGGCCCGCTTCGCGATCCGCGCGTCCGCCATGCCATCTCGATGATCATCGATCGCGATTTCCTGGCGAAGGAGATCTGGCATGAGACGATGATCCCTGGCTATTCGATCGTTCCGCCCGGTATCGGCAACTACGACAATCCTGTTTTCCTGGAATACAAGGATCAGGACGTTCTGGACCGCGAAGACAAGGCCAAGGCCCTGCTTGAAGAAGCCGGCGTGAAGCCGAATACGCTCAACGTGGAACTGCGCTACAACACCAGCGAAAACCACAAGAACACCATGACCGCAGTTGCGGACATGCTGAAATCGGCGGGTATCGGTTCGACCCTGGTGGAGATGGAAGGCACCGGCTATTTCGACTACATGAAGAATGATGGCGCGTTCGACATGTCGCGTGCCGGGTGGATCGGCGACTATAGCGATCCGCAGAACTTCCTCTTCCTGTATGAGAGCGACAACCTCGGATTCAACTATCCGCGTTGGAAGAGCCCCGAGTACGACGCGCTGATGGCCAAGGCCGAGACTACGGTTGACCTGAAGGAACGCTCGGCGATTCTGCGGGATGCGGAAGCCCTGTTGCTGAAGGAACTGCCTGCTATTCCTATCCTCTATTATTCGTCGCGCAACCTGGTGTCCGACAAGCTGTCGGGCTGGGAAGAAAACATCAACGACGAGCATCCGTCCCGGTTCATATCGATCGGAGGCTAAGCGCCAGAACGCGTTTCCTGCGGCTCCTTACCGAGCCGCGGGAAACGTTGTATCGTTCTCGCCTGGACTTCGTCGAAGCTGCCGTATCGGTTGCGCGACTGTTGGCTACACTGGAGCCACCACCTTGCCGCCGCGGGAGCGCTTAACTCTCGCGCGTGATCCAGCATCACGGGCGGTATGGGGAGTTGCTCATGTTTGGATATGTTCTCCGGCGTTTTGCCGGCGCAGTCCCGACCCTCTTTTTCATCGTAACGATTGCATTCTTCATGATACGACTCGCGCCGGGCGGGCCGTTCGATCTGGAGCGTCCAATCGATCCACTCATCATGGAAAACCTCAACAAGGCCTATCATTTTGATAAGCCGTTGTGGCACCAGTACTTCATCTACCTGGGGAACTTGCTGCAGGGCGACCTGGGACCGAGTTTTACCCGGCGGGATTTCACCGTCGTTGAACTGTTCCAGACAGGACTTCCTGTTTCGATCAAGCTCGGCAGCCTGTCGCTGTCGATCGCGCTGGTGATCGGGACCTTCCTGGGCGCGATGGCAGCGCTGCGCCAGAACACCTGGATCGACTATGCTGTCGTCGGCACAGCGACCCTGGGCATCACGATCCCGACGTTCATCATCGCGCCACTGCTCAGTCTGGTGTTTGGCGTCATGTTGGGCGTGCTGCCGGCCGGTGGCTGGGATGGCGGGTCATTCCGCAACATGGTCCTTCCGGTTGTCACCCTTGCCTTGCCGCAGATCGCCATCATTGCGCGGCTTACCAGAGGCGCCACTATCGAGGCACTGCGTTCCAATCACGTGAGAACAGCCCGTGCCTATGGGCTTCCAGCCTTTGTGGTCGTTGTCGTGCACACCCTTCGCGCGGCGATCTTGCCCGTGGTTTCCTATCTTGGCCCCACCGCCGCCGCCTTGCTGACGGGCTCGGTCGTGGTCGAGACCGTCTTTGGCATCCCCGGAATTGGCCGCTATTTCGTTCAGGGAGCGCTCGGACGCGACTACACACTGGTTATGGGCACCGTTGTCGTGGTCGCGATCTTTGTCCTGGTGTTCAATCTGATCGTCGACATTCTCTATGCTTGGCTCGACCCCCGCGTCCGGTATGACTGAGGAGAGCACAATGGCCAACGCAGTACATACCCCTGAAGTCGCGACGGTGAGCCAAGGCGCGTCGGAGGCGGCAATTGGCCGCTCTCTCTGGCAGGATGCGTGGATACGCCTCAAGCGCAATCGCGCGGCAGTTGCGAGCGCAATTCTGCTCTTGGTGCTGGCGCTCGCCGCCATCTTCGGTCCGCTGATTGCGCCTCATCCATACGACAAGGTCTATCCGCAGTACGTGCGGGTGCCAGCGAGCCTCCAGGCCTACCCCAGAGAAGAAGCCATCATTCCCGCCTTCGAGCAGGCGCTTGCGCGTGCGCGAGTTACCTTGGGGGAAATCGAAGTTGACGGGATGAAGATTCGGGCTCCGATTTCCGCCGAAACCGAGATTGATCCGCGTATCGTCCGCTATGTCGATCGCTCGGACCTGTTCGAGAATGCGCGCATCGAAGACCTCAGTCAGGACAAGCGCAGCGGCGTCTTGGCGGCGGATGTGAACCGGGTCAGGTTCATTTTCGGAACCGACGGCAACGGCAGAGATCTGCTTTCGCGCATTCTGATCGGCATACGGATCTCGCTGGCGATTGGCGTCCTTGCCTCTGCCATGGCCCTGGTTGTCGGCGTTACCTATGGCGCGGTCTCGGGTTATGCTGGAGGACGTGTCGACGGGACGATGATGCGCATCGTCGACATCCTCTATTCACTGCCGTTCATCTTCTTCGTCATACTGCTCGTGGTTTTCTTCGGTCGAAGTTTCGTCCTGATATTCATAGCCATCGGCTTTACCGAGTGGCTGGACATGGCCCGTATCGTGCGCGGCCAGACGCTGACGCTGAAGCGGCAAGAGTACGTCCAGGCAGCAGAGGCAATGGGCGTCGACAGTGTTGGCATCCTGAAACGGCACATCATTCCGAACACGCTTGGACCGGTGGTCGTGTTCGTTACTTTGCTTGTGCCGAAGGCAATCTTGCTTGAAAGCCTGTTGTCATTCCTTGGGCTGGGGGTGGGGGAACCGCTAACCAGCCTTGGCCTCTTGATTTCCGAGGGAGCTGCAAATCTGCGCGGCGCAACCTGGTTGCTGATCTATCCTGCAATTACGCTGACGCTGATCTTGTTCGCCTTGAACTTCTTGGGCGACGGCTTGCGTGATGCGCTCGACCCGAAGGATCGATGACATGTCAGATCTAAGTGAAGCTGTGCTGAGCATTCGTGGACTGAAGGTCGACTTCGAGACCAATGACGGCCGCGTGCAGGCCGTCAAGGGCGTCGACCTGGAAGTGCGTCGCGGCGAGACGATTGCCATCGTGGGTGAGTCCGGCTCGGGCAAGAGCCAGACGGTCATGGCGGTCATGGGATTGCTTGCGTCAAACGGCAGGGTCTCGGGCTCGGCGAATTATCGAGGCCAGGAACTCATCGGTCTGTCGGACAAGCAGCTGAACAAGGTGCGTGGTGCGAAGATCACGATGATCTTCCAGGAGCCAATGACCTCCCTCGATCCGCTCTACAGGATCGGCAAACAGATAGCCGAGCCGCTGATCCATCACAAAGGTCTGACGGCAAAGCAGGCCAGGCCGCGTGTCCTGGAATTGCTGAAGCTTGTCGGTATTCCGGATCCGGAAAGGCGCATTGATTCCTATCCGCATGAGATGTCCGGGGGGCAGCGCCAGCGTGTCATGATTGCCATGGCGCTCGCCAATGATCCTGACGTGCTGATTGCCGACGAGCCTACAACTGCCCTGGACGTTACGATTCAAGCGCAGATCCTGACGCTCTTGGCCGAGTTGCAGAAGAAGCTCGGCATGGCGATCGTTTTCATCACCCATGACCTTGGGATCGTGCGCCGCCTGGCGGATCGCGTTTACGTCATGCGCTACGGCGAAGTGGTCGAACAGGGAACTACCGAGGATCTGTTCGTTGAGCCGAAGCATGACTACACCAAGATGCTGCTGGCAGCAGAGCCGACAGGTCGCAAAGCCCCTCCGGCCGACAATGCGCCAATTCTTCTCGAGGGCCGCAATGTAGAGGTCGAATTCAAGATCGGCGGGGGATTCCTGGCGGGTCCACCGATGTATCTCAGAGCCGTGGATGGGATATCTGTCTCGCTTCAGCGTGGCCAGACTATCGGGATCGTCGGCGAGTCCGGATCGGGCAAATCAACGCTCGGCAGGGCACTGTTGAGGCTGCTGCCCAGTGAAGGCATCATCCGTTTCGACAATCGAGACATTGCCGAGCTTGAGCGCGCGCAGATGCGGCCGATCCGCAAGGAACTGCAGATCATTTTTCAAGATCCCTTCGGCTCGCTGTCGCCGCGCATGACGGTCGGGCAGGTGATTACCGAAGGGCTGCTGGTTCACGAGCCTGGCTTGTCAGCCAAGCAAAGGGACAAGCGGGCAATCGAGGCGCTCAAGGAGGTCGGGCTCGATGCAATCATGCGCAACCGCTATCCGCACGAATTCTCGGGCGGCCAGCGCCAACGCATTGCGATCGCTCGGGCAATGATCCTGAAGCCTAAGGTGGTGGTGCTTGACGAGCCGACATCGGCGCTCGATCGTTCGGTGCAGAAGCAGATCGTCGAGCTTTTGCGCAAGCTGCAGGCCGATCACGACCTGTCGTATCTGTTCATCAGCCACGACCTGTCGGTCGTCCGGGCCATGTCCGACTACATCATCGTGATGAAGCAGGGCAAAATTGTCGAAGAGGGGCCTACGGACGCCATCTTCGGCGATCCGCGCGAAACCTACACCAGGACGCTGATGGCGGCGGCGATTGACGAAACCAAATTTCGCCAGGCCGTCTGACAAACGGACGCGTCGCCAGGGATCAGAAGGCTGCGGATCGGTCGCAGCCCGTTCTTGTTTCAAAGCACCAGCACGGAGCGGCCGCAAGACACGCCGTGCACACGAATGTCTGCCTCGCCCACTTTCACGCCAAGCAACGACAAGGCGTTGAACAACAGCTTGTCGACTGGTGCGGTTACACCTGACAGCAAGCCCGTTACCGCGGTTTTCACCGCCGCTTCCGATGGAACGAACAGGCCGATGCCGAGGCCAAGCACCGAGACCTTCGCGTTGAGCGTCAGGTTTCCGATCAGCGACGATGTCAGCGATTGCGTCAGGTTCTGCGACGAGACGTTCTTGATGACGCGATTGTCGATGTCGTTCTTGGTGAAGGTCAGGTTCTTCGGCACCATGTTGCCGATATCGACATTTGCGCTACCGGTGACTTCAACCTTGATCAGGTTGACGGCGTTGACGTTAATCAGTTGCGCCGGGTTCACCTTGGGCTTCTTGTCGAAGAGCTTGAGGTCGGCTGGATTGATCTCGCCGAGCCAGACCTCAGCAACACCGGGCTTGGCAGCGACGGTGACCACGGCGCTGGCAGGCTTGCCGGTCGGGCAAGACACGCTCTTCAACTGGCCTTCGCCATAGGCAAGCTCGACGTAGATCGGAAGCTTGACCGTGGTCCCCAGTACGCCGTTGAGCAGGCCTCCAGCCCCGCCGACCGTTGCCTCCAGCCGCAGGCGCGTTTGTGCCGTCCGCACGATCTTTCCGGTCTCGCCTATGCCGAACCAGGTGTAGCCCTGCGGTGGCTCGCCTATGGCCACATCCAGCTTGACCTGGAGAAGCCCGGGCACGCCGCCACCCAGATCAAGGGCAACCTGGTTCTTGCCGTTCGCTATCGCGGCCGCGGCGCCCAACAGTTCCATGATGCCGACATTGGCGTCCAGTCCGGCGGTGCTGTAGCCAGTTGACAGCTTGCTGAGTTGGCCAAGGTCAATGAAGTGGGCCAGCGGCACTTTGAGCGAGCCGGGAATGTTGGCGCCGAGAAGCTTGGCGAGCGCAACGTCGGCAGCCTTGTCTTTCGTGGTCGTGGCCAGGGCGGAGACGATCTGGCCAACGGTTGCTTCCGATTTCAGCACGTCGGCATAGGTGCCGGCGGTGAGCTTCAGTTCGGTGGCCAGCGCATTCATGAATTGCAGCGCGCTGACATCGGTTGCGAGCAGCGCGTTGTAGTCCATCAGCGAGAGCGAGATGCTGGTGTCCAACAGGCTGCCGAGAAGACTGTTGAGCAGCCCGTCGTTGAGGCTGGCGAGGCGCGAGCCGATCGAAAACGCTGCCTCGGCTGGCGCGCTCGCGACCGCCTCTGTGACGATGGTGCGCTGCCCTAGAAGTGCATTGGCGAAATAAGTCGTGCCATCCTTGCGGAAGGTCACGCGCACCGCGTTGAATGGCGTCGCTCCGAGGACGAAACGTTTGCCCGCAGCCACTGACGGGTCACGCGCATAGCGGCCCTTTTCAACTTGCACCTGCCTGAAGCCGGCGGCCATTCCCTGGCTGCTCATGTCGCCGACCAGGGTGGCGTCCTGGAGATTGTTGCTGAACACCTTCAGGACCGCGGCATCCGCCTTCGCGATGTTTGCGGCAGCGTAGATGGCGGCGAGATCGGTGATCGATTGTGCTTGGCGACGCTCTACGTAAAGCGAGCCTTCATCCACTGCAAAGGCGGCGCAAGCGATGCCGATAGGCAGCGTCAGCGCGAACATGGTCGCGAAATTGCCGCTGCGTGATCGGCCCAGTTGGGAGAACTTGCGGGAAAGCTGCCTAAACATCAGATGCCTCCTACGCGAATGGTAGAACTGCGTACGATGGTCTTTTCAGGTACGGGCAGGACGGGCAGCAGGTTCCAGACAGGCAGTTGGCGAGCGTCGTAGCGCAAGGAAACGACGAACTGCTCGGCGTCCGCCTCGCTGTCCTTTACGCTGACAACAAGTTTGCTTTTGTCGATGAATACGTAGCCGTCGGCGTTGAGGTCGATGAAACGCTGCGCAAGCGCCTTGCGCTCGGTTTCGTCAAGGCCTGCGATTGCCGTGCGGGCCGCGTCGGCTGCCATTTGTTGCACCGAGTGCATGGCGCCGAAATAAATGCCGTAGGCGATCATTCCGAAGACGAGGAGGAGGAAGACCGGGGCAATGATGGCGAATTCGATCGCCGAAGTACCGGATTGACAGGTCAGGAACGGAGTGGGGTTCGGAGGTTGTTGTGGAGGCGGTGTTGCCTTGATCGAACCGATCCGCTCGGTAAACGAAGGCAGCACATCTGCTCGCGATCTATTGCGGTAGCGGAATGTTTGCCAAAACCCAAGGTTGTCGCGTCTTGCAAGCCCGTCGGTCGTGCAGCAAGATTGTTTGTGTACAAAGTATTTATGCAATTCCATTCGGCACCTGCTTGGCTTTGCCAAGGTAGAAGAGAATCTTCCTTTTGAAGATAAACAGCAGCATGGGTGCAGAAGATTATTGATTTGCTAATGGCGAGGTTTGGCAACCGGAATAAACAACGAAGTTTCAAGCCTGCAGGCAGCATGTGAATAAAAGTCGAACTAAGTCGATGGGAAACGCCACGAAGCTGGGGCGCTTTTGCGAATCGAAAAAAACTTGCCGAATTCACACCAGTTTGTAGTGGCGCTCACGAGAGATTGGTTTCGGAAAGCAAGTATAGAGCACTTGTTGATTTAGATGTCGCGTAGTTTTCTTGAGGTAATGACGCGTCGAAGCGCGAGCTTAGTGCCGTCTTGGCGTGGCGATCTTGTCCGCCAGGCCAAGCAGTCCAAGCATGCGGATTGAGAGATACGTAACGTCAACCTCCCACCACCGATGGCCGTGGCGCGCTGAGCGCGGATCGGCGTGGTGGTTGTTGTGCCAGCCCTCGCCGTTGCTGAGAAGGCCGATCACCATGTTGTTGGTGCTGTCGTCTGCGGTCTCGTAGTTGCGGTAGCCCCAGACGTGGGTGACCGAATTGACCGACCACGTGATGTGCCAGACGATGACAGTGCGAACAAAGACGCCCCAGACAAGCAGGCTGAGGCCGAATTGCGTCGCCTCGGCCGCGCTTTGCCCGGCGATCAGGCTCGCCGCCATGCCGCCGAAGAAGAATGCCGCCCAGGAGCCGAGGATAATGCCGAGATAGACATGGGGTTTGTCGAGCTTGCGGTAGAACGGATCGCGCACGATGTCCTTGGCGTAGCGGCTGTAGATCTGCATGCGCTCCATGTCGGGCGATTTTACCACCAGCCAGCCGATGTGAGCCCAGAGAAAGTTGATGATCGGGCTGTGGGGATCGGGCTCTTTGTCTGCATGTTCATGATGGCGGCGGTGGATGGCGACCCAGCGCGCCGGTGTGTCCTGGAACGCGCATACTGCAATGACTGCGAGACCATGCTCGAGCCATTTGGGGCAGGTGAAGCCGCGATGGGTGAGCAGCCGATGGTAGCAGAGATTGATGCCCAGGGTGCCGAAGACATATATCCCGGCAAGGCAGAGAAAAACGCCGGTCCAGCTGAAAAACCATGGCAGTAGGGCGTAGAGCGCGACCAGATGGTAGAAGGCGAGGCCGCTCAGGGTGAGCCAGTCGATGCGTGCTAGAAGACGTCCCCGCGCGACGTCCTCTACAGGCGTCGCAACTGCATTCTTGGACATTTCTCCCCCCGTTTTTTTCAACGAAGGTGCGCAGTTTCCCAAGGGAGGTCAAGCAATTGCTGTGACCGTACCGCTTTTGGCGTCGGCGTATGAAGCCGGAATATCGTCACCGACGGTGCGTCTTTTCGGCCTTACGCAGAACAACGTGCAAAATCATCGAAAACAGCTGAAGCCGGTTTCTGAAATTTGTGACGTGGAAGGATTTCGGGATGGCAACAAATACCTGAAAAGTATTTGTTATCTGGTCGGAGTGGCAGGATTCGAACCTGCGACCCCATCGTCCCGAACGATGTGCGCTACCAGGCTGCGCTACACTCCGTGACCAGTGGGCGGGCTTATAGCTGCCGCTTCGGCTTCCTGCAAGCGCCAAAGGTTCGACTGGCACAATTTTTCGCAAGTGGGTAATCTTGTTGTGCTTTTAAGCCTTTTTGCTGCCGTAGCGGGAGGGGACAGAACCGCGATCTTGCGGTATTCGATCCCGAACGGAATCTATGCACAGCATGGCGCATCGGAGTGAAGTCGTGAATATCAAGCCAGTTGCCCAAGCATCTCCCAATACCTTCGAGTTCGAGACGCTCGCTTTGGTCAAGCCAACCGGCTTTCGCGAATATGATGCGCGCTGGTGGTTCGGTCATCCGAACTCGACCAAGGAGCCGGAGCTCAATCTCATCGGCGTCCAGGCGCTGGGCATGGGCATCGGCACATTGATCAGGCGGCTCGGCGCTGGGCCTGACATCGTCGTCGGCCACGATTTCCGTTCCTATTCTATGTCGATCAAGCTGGCTCTTGTGTCGGGTCTTCTGGCCGCGGGGGCGCGAGTGAAGGACATCGGCCTCGCGCTGTCGCCCATGGCCTATTTCGCCCAATTCGCGCTCGACACGCCCTCTGTCGCCATGGTCACCGCCTCGCACAACGAGAACGGCTGGACGGGCGTCAAGATGGGCGCGCAACGGCCGCTGACCTTCGGACCGGATGAGATGTCGGCGCTGAAGGAGATCGTGCTCAACGGCGAATTCGATCTGATCGGCGGCGGCTCGTACGAATTCGTGCCGGATTTCCGCAAGACCTACATCGACGACCTGGTGGCCGGCAAACGCATTGGCCGCAAGCTGCGCGTCGTCGCCGCCTGCGGCAATGGCACGGCGGGCGCCTTCGCACCGGAAGCGCTGGAGCGCATCGGCTGCGAGGTCATTCCGCTCGATATCGAACTCGACCATTCGTTCCCGCGCTACAATCCCAACCCCGAGGACATGCAGATGCTGCATGCCATCAGGGACAAGGTGCTGGAGACCGGCGCCGATGTCGGGCTCGGTTTCGACGGCGACGGAGACCGCTGCGGCGTGGTCGACAACGAAGGCAACGAGATCTTCGCCGACAAGGTGGGGGTGATGCTCGCGCGCGATATTTCGGCGCTCTATCCGAACTCGACCTTTGTCGTCGACGTGAAGTCGACCGGCCTGTTCAACACCGACAAGGTGCTGGCAGCCAACGGTGCGAAGACCGACTACTGGAAGACCGGCCACTCCTATCTCAAGCGCCGCGTCGCCGAACTCGGCGCCATCGCCGGCTTCGAAAAGTCCGGCCATTTCTTCTTCAACCCGCCGATCGGCCGCGGCTATGACGACGGCATCGTTACCGCTATCGCCGTCTGCCAGATGCTGGACCGCAGCCCCGGCAAGTCGATGGCCGATCTCTATCGCGACCTGCCGTTGACCTATGGCACGCCGACCATGTCGCCGCATTGCGACGACGAACTGAAATACGGTGTCGTCGATAAGGTGGTCGCCGACTTCGAGGCGATGAAGCGCAACGGCGAGATTTTCGCCGGACAGAAGATCGTCGACCTGGTGACCGTCAACGGCGTGCGCGTCGTTGCAGAGGATGGCACCTGGGGGCTCGTTCGCGCGTCGTCTAACAAGCCGGAATTGGTCGTGGTGGTCGAAAGTCCGGTGTCGTCGGCGCGCCGGCGTGAGATGTTCGAGGGCGTCGATGCCGTGCTGAGGCGCAATCCGTCGGTCGGCGCCTACAATCAGACGTTTTGAGAGGGGCGGGCATGGCTGAGAGGATCATCGGTTTTGTCATGAGCGGCGGCGTCGGCTCCCGGCTCTGGCCGCTGTCGCGCGAAGACAATCCCAAGCAGTTCCATGATCTGTCCGGCGACGGCTCGATGCTGGTCAAGACGCTGAAGCGTCTGGCGGCGCGCGATGAAGGCGAAACGCCGATCTATCTGATCGCTTCCGAGCGTCATGCGGCGCGCGTTCGCGCCGACCTCGCGGCAATTGACCTCGCTGGCGGCGGCGCGATCTTCGAGCCGACCGGCCGCAACACGGCGGCCGCGGTGGCGATTGCGGCGCTGCAGACGATCAAGACCTATGGTGACGGCTTCGTGCTGGTGGTGCCGTCCGATCACGAGATTTCGACGCAGCGCCAGTTCTGGGAAACGGTCGAACGTGGCGTGCCGGCGGCAAATGCCGGTCGGATGGTGGTGTTCGGCATCCGCCCGACCGCGCCCGAGACCGGCTATGGCTACATCGAGGCCGGCGCCGAGAGCGGCGGCGTTTCCGACGTCACCCGCTTCGTTGAGAAGCCCGATCTCAAGACCGCGGAAGGTTATCTCGCGGCCGGAAACTTCTTCTGGAACGCCGGCATCTTCCTGTTCAAGGCAAGCGCCATGCGCGACGCCTTCCTGAAGCACCAGCCCGACATCTGGCAGAAGGCCGAGGCGGCCTTTGAGGCGGCGACCAGCGATCTTTCCGGTGTCTATATGCCGCTCGAGCTTTACCAGGACATTCCGTCCAACTCGATCGACTACGCCATCATGGAGCGCGCCAGCGGCATCGCCATGGTGCCGGCGAGCTTCCGCTGGAACGACCTCGGTTCGTGGCAGTCGCTCCTCGACGTCAGCCCTTCCGACAAGAACGGAAATGTCATTGTCGGCGACGTCGTCGCCATCGACTGCGAGAACTCCTACCTGCGCGGCGAAGGGCGCCTGCTTTCGGCAATCGGCCTCAAGGACGTCGCCATCGTCTCGACTTCCGACGCGACATTCGTGGCGCCGGTCAGCCACAGCCAGAACGTCAAGAAGATCGTCGAGCAGCTCGAGAAGAGCGGCCGGCTGGAGACCAAGTTCACGCCGGCGCACGGCCGTGTGCTGGCCAACGGCGCCTGGCGCCGGCGGGTTCAGCACTGGCTTATGGAAGAGACGCTGCCCTTATGGTCGACGTCGGGCGTCGACGAGCAGTTCGGCGGCTTCCACGAAGCGCTTGGCTTTGACGCACGGCCTTTGGCCAAGCCCAAGCGCATGCGCACCATGGCGCGCCAGGTCTATGCCTTTGCTGTCGCCAAGCAGCGCGGTTGGGACGGCAAGGCCGACCAGCTGATCGATCACGGCATACGCTTCATGGCCGACAAGGGCCGTACCGAGCGCGGCGGCTGGGTGCGCGCGCTGAACCCTGATGGTAGTGTCCTGGACCCTATCGAAGACGCATACGACCACGCTTGCGTTCTACTGGCGCTGGCCCACGCCCATCGCTCGGGCAACGCCGAGGCGCTTGGCCTCGCCGAAGAAACCTTCGCCTTCCTCGACAAGCACCTCGAGGACGAGCGCATGACGGGCTTCATGGAAAGCCCCGACGGCGAGGGCGTGCGCCGCTCCAACCCGCACATGCATCTGTTGGAGGCTTTCCTGGCCTGGCATGCGGTGACAGGAGACCGCGCCTATCTGCGCCGCGCCGCGCGCATCATCGATTTGTTCCGCAGCCACTTCTTCGAGGTCGACAGCTGGACGCTTGGTGAATTTTTCGACCGCGACTGGCATCCTGCCACTGGCGACAAGGGCCAGTGGACCGAACCCGGCCATCATTTCGAGTGGGCCTCGCTGCTGGTCGACTTCGCCGACAAGAGCGGCCAGAAGGACCTGGTTGCCTTCGGCCGCAAGCTCTATGCCTCGGCGGTGGCCAACGGCCTCAACCGCGCGACGGGGCTGGCCTATGGCGCAGTCTCCCGGCAGGGCCTGCCGCTCGACAGCATCTCGCGCAGCTGGCCGCAGACTGAGGCGATCAAGGCGGCTGTCGCTCTCGACGGCACCGGCGGCCCCGACCTCAAGCCGGAGATCGAGGCGCGTGTCGGCCGCCTGTTCCGCTGGCACATCGACCCCGCGCCGCAGGGGCTGTGGATCGACCAGATCGACGAGCGCGGTCGTTCGCTGGCCAAGGAAGTTCCGGCCAGCATCTTCTACCACCTGGTGACGGCGTTGACGCAGTATCTCGATAAGACTGAGGCGGTTTAGGGCGGGGCGCTGCGATCTCGCTGGCGATCGCAGCGGTGCCGTTTTCCTTAGCTTCTTCGGTTTGCGCCGCCCCTCATCCCCCTGCCGGGACCTTCTCCTCGTAAACGGGGAGAAGGAGGCTGGCCGCGACGCTGCCGCTTCTTCCTTCTCCCCGTCCTAACGGGGAGAAGGTCCCGGCAGGGGGATGAGGGGCGGCGCTGAGACCTCAGGACGACCCGCGCATTCAAGCCAGAACAAGCCCAGGCGTCAGTCCTGCATCTCGCCAGATTTCAGTACGGACTCGCGACGTCGCCCGTCTCGACATAGACAGTCTTGAGCTGCGAGTAGTGCGAAAGTGCGGCAAGCGAGTTCTCGCGGCCGATGCCCGACTGCCTGGCGCCGCCGAAGGGAATTTCGACTGGTGTCAGGTTGTAGGCGTTGATCCAGCAGGTGCCGGCCTTGAGTTCTCCGATGACGCGATGGCCGCGCATGATGTCCGTCGTGAACACACCGGTGGCGAGGCCGAACTCGGTGTCGTTGGCACGCGCGATCACCTCGTCCTCGCTGTCGAACGACAGCACGCTCATGACCGGGCCGAAGATCTCCTCGCGGGCGATGCGCATGGTGTCCTTGACGCCGGTGAAGACGGTCGGCTCGACGAAACAACCGCCCTCGAAACCCTGCAGCGACGGCGTGCCGCCGCCGCAGCGCAGCTCGGCGCCCTCGCGCTGGCCGATGGCGATGTAGTCGAGGACCTTGTCGTGTTGGGCCTTGCTGACCAGCGGACCCATCTGCGTTTCGGGGTCGAGCGGGTCGCCGATGCGGATCGACTTGGTGCGTTCGACCAGTCGTTCGACGAAACGGTCGTGCAGGCCCTTCTGGACGAAGACGCGGGTGCCGTTGGAGCAGACCTGGCCGGTCGAGTAGAAATTGCCGAGCATCGCGCCGCCAACGGCGTTTTCGAGGTCGGCGTCGTCGAAGACGATGATCGGCGACTTGCCGCCGAGCTCCATCGTGGCGTGCTTCATGTGCGAGCCGGCAAGCGCGAGCACCTTCTTGCCTGTCGGCACCGAGCCGGTGAGCGAGATCTTGTCGACGACGGGATGGGAGGCGAGGGCAGCACCGACGTCGCCATAGCCCTGGACGACGTTGAACAGCCCGTCGGGCAGGCCGGCTTCGGTGTAGATTTCGGCCAGCGCCAGCGCCGACAGCGGGGTGTTCTCGGAGGGCTTGAACACCATGGCATTGCCCATGGCGAGCGCGGGGGCGGATTTCCAGCCTGCGATCTGGATCGGGTAGTTCCAGGCGCCGATACCGACGCAGACGCCGAGCGCCTCGCGCTTGGTGTAGGCGAAGGGGCCGCCGAGGTCGACGTAGTCGCCGTTGAAGGCAGCAACAGCGCCGGCGAAGAATTCGAGGCAGTCGGCGGCTGACGCGGCGTCGGCGACAAGCGTCTCCTGGATCGCCTTGCCGGTGTCGAGTGTCTCCAGCCGCGACAGCTCCTCATTGCGGGCGCGCAGGATGTCAGCGGCGCGACGCAGGATGCGGCCGCGTTCGACCGGCTTCAGCCGCGCCCAGGCCGGCTGCGCCTCGCGGGCCGCCTCGATCGCCAGTTCGACGATGTTCGGCGTTGCCGATCGCAGCTCGGCAATGGTCTCGCCTGTCGCCGGATAGATGACCGGGATCGGGGCACCGCGCTCGTCGTCGATGTAGCGGCCGTTGACATAATGCGAGGCTTTTGGCTGGGCGCGCATGCGTTTGCTCCAGTTGTATTTTCGATGGTCCGGGCGAGTTGGCCGGATGATGCTCTATCTGTCGGAGACCTGCCAGCGCGGATTGATCCACGGTTCCTGGTTCGACGGCGCGAGCGGTGTCCGTCCCAGTATGTGGTCGGCGGCTTTTTCGCCAGTCATGATCGACGGGCCGTTGAGGTTGCCGTTGGTGACGCGCGGGAAGATCGAGGAGTCGGCGACGCGCAGGCCCTCGACGCCGATCACCCGGCACTCCGGATCGACAACGCTGGTCGGATCGTCGGCACGGCCCATGCGGCAGGTGCCGCAGGGATGGTAGGCGCTCTCCGAATGCTCGCGGATGAAGGTGTCGAGCTGCTCGTCCGACTGCACGTGGCTGCCGGGCGAAATCTCCTTGCCGCGGAAGGGATCGAAGGCCGACTGCCCGAAAATCTCGCGGGTGAGGCGGATGCAGTGGCGGAAGTCTACCCAGTCGTCGGGATGCGACATGTAATTGAAGCGGATCTCCGGCTTCGCCCACGGGTCGCTGGAGCGAAGGGTGACCGCGCCGCGCGACCTCGACCGCATGGGGCCGACATGGGCCTGGAAACCGTGTGACTTGGCAGCCGCCTTGCCGTCGTAGCGCACGGCCGCCGGCAGGAAGTGGAACTGGATGTCGGGATAGTCGACGCCTGCTTTCGAGCGCACGAATGCTGCCGCCTCGAAATGGTTGGTGGCGCCAAGGCCGGTCTTGAACAGCAGCCACTCCGCGCCGATCAGCGCCTTGGAGAACGGGTTGAAGACCGAGTGCAAGGTGATCGGCTGGGTCGCCTCCTGCTGGATGTAGAGCTCCATGTGGTCCTGGAGATTCTGGCCGACACCGCGCCTGTCGGCGACAACCGATATGCCGTGCTTCTTCAGGTGTTCGGCCGGGCCGATGCCCGACAGCATCAACAGTTTCGGCGAATTGATGGAGGACGCAGCGACGATCACCTCACGTCGCGCCTTAACGACCTGCACCTTCTTTCGAGCTTCGATCTCAACACCGACGGCACGTTGATTCTCGATCACCACGCGCCGGGCGAAGCCATTGACGATGCGGACGTTTCCGCGTTTCAGCGCCGGCCTGAGATAAGCGTTGGCGACCGACCAGCGGCGGCCATTGTGGATGGTCTGTTCCATGGCACCGAAGCCTTCCTGCTTGGAGCCGTTATAGTCCTCGGTCAGCTCGAAGCCGGCCTGCCGGCCGGCATCGACGAAGGCCTGGTAGAGCGGGTTCTTGCGCGGGCCGCGCTGCACGTTGAGCGGTCCCGAGGTGCCGCGCCAGCCATCCTCGCCGCCGTTCGAATGCTCCATGCGCTTGAAATAGGGCAGCACGTCGGCATAGCCCCAGCCGGTGGCACCCTGTTCGGCCCAGTGGTCGAAGTCGTGGGCGTGGCCGCGGACATAGACCATGCCGTTGATCGACGATGAACCGCCGAGCACTTTTCCGCGCGGAGTGGCGAGAACACGGCCGCCGAGATGTGGTTCGGGCTCGCTGGAATAGCCCCAGTCGTAGCGGCTCATGTTGAGCGGGATCGACAGCGCCGACGGCATCTGGATCAGCGGGCCGAAGTCGGTGCCGCCATATTCGATGACGATGACGGAGTGCTTGCCGTCCTCCGACAGGCGGTAAGCCATGGCCGAGCCGGCGGAGCCGGAGCCGACGATTACGAAATCTGCTTCAAGCATTGTGTATATGAACCATGAAATCGGCGAGCGAGACGTTGCCGCCGGTTGCGACGACGAGCACGGTCTTGCCGGCAACGTCGACCTTTCCTCCCAGAAGCGCCGCGAGCGACGAGGCCCCCGACGGCTCGAGCACGAGCTTCAGCCGCTCGAAGGCGACTTTCATCGCACCACGGACGGCAGTGTCCTCGACGGTCAGCCCGCGCACATTGGTCGTTGTGACAGCCGCGTAGGGCGCATCACCTGGCCTGCGCGCCATGAGGCCATCGCAGATCGACTTTTCTGCCAGCGGCACGGCCGATAGCGCACCACTGGCCAGCGAAGCGCCCATACCGTTGAAGCCTTCGGGCTCCACGGCGATCACCTGCGTTTGCGGCGACAGATAATGGAAAGCCAGCGCAACGCCGCCGATGAGCCCGCCGCCGCCCACCGGGCACAGCACGATGTCGGCTACGACACCTTTGGCTGCCAGCTGGTCGAGCGCTTCGAGGCCGACGCCGGCCTGTCCCGCGACGATTTCCGGATCGTCAAACGGATGCAGCAGGACGAGCCCTTCGGTCTCGGAGATTTCGCGCGCCCTGGCGGCTGCGACTTCTTCGCGCGCACGGTCGCCATGGTCGGTCAGGACCACGCTTGCGCCATAGCCCTTGGTTGCCTCGCGCTTGGCTGCGGGCACGTCGAAAGGCATGACGATGGTGACGGGAATGCCTAGCGCCTGTCCGGCGGCGGCGAGGCCTTGGGCAAAGTTGCCCGAGGAGAAGGCGACCACACCGCGCCGCGCTTCGTCAGGCGTGAGTTGCTTCAGCCGCCAGTAGGCGCCGCGCGCCTTGAACGAGCCTGCCCATTGCAGCGACTCGGCCTTGACGAAGACGCGCGCCGCGCCGGCTTCGCGGGCGAGGGCGGCGGATTCGAGCAGCGGCGTGAGCTGCGTCGCCTGCGATGTCTCGGCATAGGCCTGACGCAGCCGGTCGAGGCCAGGAACAGTCGCGGTCATCATTCACCCCTCGGGAAACGCTTGCTGTCTTCGAGCACGTTGAGGTCCATGTGGTTGCGCATGTAGCGCTCGGATGCCTTCTGCAACGGCTGGAAATCCCACGGGTAGTAGGCGCCGTTGCGCAGCGCGGGGTAGATCACCCAGCGGCGCGCCTGGCTTTCACGCACGGCTGCGTCGAACGCCGCCATGTCCCAACGGGCGCGGACCCTTGCCATGAAGCCGGCCACCAGATCGGCATGATCGGGATCGGCGGCGAGGTTCTGGAGCTCTTGAGGATCCGATTCCAGATCAAACAGTTGCGGCGGGTCGATCTCGCAGTGGACGAACTTGAAGCGGCCGTCGCGAATGGCGACCAGCGGCGCATAGGAGCCTTCGGCGGCGTACTCCATCAGCACCGGGGCGGCGCGCCGGTCGCCGCGCGCCAGCGGCAGCAGCGATTGCCCGTCGGTCCAGGGGGCGATATCGGAAAGGTCGATGCCGGCGAGATCGCACAGTGTCGGCAGGACATCGAGATTGGACGTCGGCGTTTCGATCAGACCGGCGGGCACCCCCTTGCCGGCGACCATCAGGGGCACGCGCGCCGAGCCCTCGTAGAAGCACATCTTGAACCACAGCCCGCGCTCGCCGAGCATGTCGCCGTGATCGGAGCAGAACAGGATGACGGTGTCGTCGAGCATGCGCGTGCGCTCGAGCACCGAGAGAAGTTCGCCGACCTTGTCGTCGATATAGGAGACGTTGGCGAAGTAGCCACGGCGCGAGCGGCGCACCTGCTCGGGCGTGATGTCGAAGCTGGCATAGTCGCTGGCTAGGTAGAGGCGCCGCGAATGCGGGTCCTGCTGGTCCTCAGGGATGAAGCCGACCTCGGGATCAAGCGCAGGGCAATCCTCGTAGAGGTCCCAATACTGGCGGCGCGCGACATAGGGGTCGTGCGGATGGGTGAAGGACACGATGAGGCACCAGGGCCGGCGATCGTCCTGATCGGAGACGCGGGCGAAGTCGTAGAGCTTCTGGGTCGCGAGGAAGGCGACCTCGTCGTCATACTCCATCTGGTTGCTGATCTCGGCAGTACCCGCGCCGGTGACCGAGCCGAGATTGTGGTACCACCAGTCGATACGTTCGCCCGGCTTGCGATAGTCCGGCGTCCAGCCGAAATCGGCTGGATAGATATCGGTTGTCAGCCGCTCCTCGAAACCGTGCATCTGGTCCGGTCCAACGAAGTGCATCTTGCCTGAGAGAACAGTCTGGTAGCCGGTGGCGCGCAGGTGATGCGCAAAAGTCGGGATCGACGAGGTGAACTCGGCGGCGTTGTCATAGACCCCGGTGCGTGACGGTAGCTGCCCTGACATGAAGGCTGCGCGCCCGGGCGCGCAAAGCGGCGACGCCGTGTAGTTGTTGCTGAAGCGGGCCGAACGCGCGGCAAGCGCCTTGAGATGCGGCGCATGCAGGAAGTCGGCTGGACCGTCTGGGAACAGCGTGCCGGCCAACTGGTCGACCATGACGATGAGGATGTTGGGTTGCCCGCTCATCATACGCATCCGGTCCTTGAGAGCTTGGTCTCGAGATAGTCTTCGATGAGGGCAGCAGTTGTCGCCGCATCCGGCACCCCGTCCTTGAGGGCTCTGCGAATGTAGAGGCCGTCGATCAGCGCCGCCGTGGTTTCCGCGACCCGCTCGGCGTCGGAGCGCGACAATAGGGCGACGAGGCCGCTCATCAGGTTGGAGTGCAAGCGTCGTGCGTAGACCCTGAGCAGCCGGCGCAGGGCTGGCGACTTCTGCGCCTCGACGTAGAAGGCGAGCCAGGCCGCAATCGTTTCGGGTTGAAACTGCTTTTCGGAGAAGTTGACCGAGATGACGGCCGAGACACGCTCTCGCGCGGTGTGGCTCGTCTTCAGCGCCGCGCGGCAGTCGCCGTTCAACTCGCTGAGCAGATAGCGCATGGTCGCCTGCAGCAGGTCTTCCTTGGCACCGAAATAGTGATGGGCCAGAGCCGAGGACACGCCGGCCCGTCCGGCGATCTCCGACATGGTCACATCGAGTGTGCCATGCGCGCCGATGGCCGATATCGTCGCATCGATGAGCGCCTTTCGGCGCAGGGGCTCCATTCCGACCTTGGGCATTCAGTCTCCTCCACCTCGCAGCGTATTTTTTATTGACGCATCAATCAATAAAACCCGCGCCGTTCAGTGCCTCATTTCCGACGTTGAAAGCGGTATGGATTTGTTCAATATTGAACTTAATAGGGGCGTTGGATTCACCCCGTAAATGGCGCAACATGCGCCTTGCGATTGGAGGCAGTGATGACCGCATGCATCGTAGGCTGGGCGCATTCGCGTTTCGGCAAGCTTGAAGGCGAAACGCTGGAAAGCCTTATCACGCAGGTTGCCAACGAGGCGCTTGCGCATGCCGGGATCGGCCCGCAGGATGTCGATGAAATCGTGCTCGGCCACTTCAATGCCGGCTTTTCCGCCCAGGATTTCACCGCAAGCCTTGTGCTGCAGGCCGACGACCGGCTGCGTTTCAAGCCGGCGACCCGCGTCGAGAACGCCTGCGCAACGGGTTCGGCGGCGGTGCGCCAGGGCATTCGCGCGGTCAGTTCCGGCCAGCGCATCGTGCTGGTGGTCGGCGCCGAGCAGATGACGACGACGCCAGGGCCGGAGATCGGCAAGAACCTGCTTAGGGCATCCTATCTGCCCGAGGACGGCGATACTCCGGCGGGGTTCGCCGGTGTATTCGGCAAGATCGCGCATGCCTATTTCCAGCGCTACGGTGATCAGTCGGACGCGCTGGCGATGATCGCAGCCAAGAACCACAAGAACGGCGTCGAGAATCCTTATGCCCAGATGCGCAAGGATTTCGGTTTCGACTTCTGCCGCCAGGAAAGCGAGAAGAACCCCTTTGTTGCCGGGCCGCTCAAGCGCACCGACTGTTCGCTGGTCTCCGACGGCGCCGCAGCCCTGGTCCTGACCGACAGCACGACGGCACTTGGCATGCGCCGGGCAGTCGCTTTCCGGGCCAACGAGCATGTGCAGGACTTCCTGCCGATGTCGAAGCGCGACATCCTGCAGTTCGAAGGCTGCGAGGTGGCCTGGAACAAGGCTCTCAAGTCGGCAGGCGTAACCCTCGACGACCTGTCTTTCGTCGAGACGCATGACTGCTTCACCATTGCCGAGCTGATCGAGTACGAGGCGATGGGCCTTGCCCCGCGCGGCGAGGGCGCCCGGATTGCCATGGAAGGCATCACCGCCAAGGACGGCCGCTTGCCGGTCAATCCCTCCGGCGGTCTGAAGTCGAAAGGGCACCCGATCGGTGCTACCGGCGTTTCCATGCATGTCCTGACGGCGATGCAGCTGACCGGCGAGGCAGGCGGCATCCAGGTCAAGGACGCCAAGCTCGGCGGCATCTTCAACATGGGCGGCGCTGCCGTCGCCAACTACGTGTCGATCCTGGACCGCATCAGATGAAGCATTCCGCCATCGTCATCGGTGGCGCTTCGGGCGTCGGTCTTGCAGTGACCGAGCGCCTGATCGCGGACGGATGGCCGGTGGCGGTGATCGATCCCGACGGTGGCGCGCTGGAGGCTGCCGAAGACCAGATCGACAACGATGATGTCGTGTTCATCGAAGCCGATCCGACCGACGAGGACGACATCGCCGAAGCGTTCGACCAGGTGGTGGACCGGCTTGGCCTCGTCGGCGGGCTGGTGTCCGTCGCAAGCTTTGCGCGATGCGCCACGGTGGAGGACACCAGCGCCGAGACGTTGCGCGAAGCGCTCGATGTCAATCTTGTCGCGCCGTTCATCGCGGCGCGCGCAGCGCTTGAACGAATGGGTGCTTCTCTTTCGATCGTCAGCATCGGCTCGGTGGCCGGCTTGCGCGCGCATCGCGGCCAACTCGCTGTTTCCGCCTCGCAAGGCGGCCTCAAGCTGATGTCGGAGGTCATCGCGCTGGAATATGCGGGCCGCGGCGTTCGCGTGAATGCCATCGCTGCCGGTCCGACCATGGAGGCCGCGGGCAATGGCTGGGCCGAACCGCAGCACCTGCCCCAGGCGCGCTATGCCGAACCCGAAGAGATTGCCGCAGCGGCAGCGTTTCTGCTGTCCCCCGAGGCGAGCTATGTCAACGGCCATACGCTGGCCGTGGATGGCGGATTGCTCGCCGCCGCGCTATCGGTAGGCTGGCCGTGACGTCCGGTTGCCGTGCTGGCGACGTGTCCGGTTGGACCTGAATTCCCGCACGTTCATGAAGGCTCGCAAACAATGACAAATCCGGTCCTGGTCGAGGTGCTGCGCGGCAGCCTCGTCGAAAGCGCCCATCGCGGATCGTTCGTGGTGATGGATGCCGATGGCAGGAACGTTGCCGCCGCTGGTGACACCGGGCGCCCCGTCTTTCCGCGTTCGGCGGTGAAGGCGATACAGGCGCTGCCCTTCGTCGAGAGCGGCGCTGCCGACGCCTACGGATTCGGCAATCGCGAGATCGCACTCGCCTGCGCTTCGCACTCCGGCGAAAAGCCGCACACCGATGTTGCTAACGCGATGCTGGGCAAGGCCGGTCTCGACGTCGGCGCGCTCGAATGCGGTGCTCATTGGCCAGACCACGAAACGACGGTGGCGCTGGCGCGCAGCGGCGGTTCGCCAACCGCCTTGCACAACAATTGTTCGGGCAAGCATTCAGGCTTTGTCTGCACCTGCCGCCATCTCGGCATCGATCATCGAGGCTACGTCCGGCCCGGGCACCGCTTCCAGCAGATGGTGCGGCAGGCGATGGAGGACGTGACGGGTGCCGCGCACAATGAGACCAATCGCGGCACGGATGGCTGCTCGATCCCGACCTTTGCAGTGCCGCTCGACAATCTGGCGCTCGGCTTCGCCCGCATGACGACCGGCAAGGGGATGTCGCCGGAGCGCGCCAGGGCTGCCCGCCGATTGCTCGGCGCCTGCATGGCCGAACCTTTCATGATCGCCGGAACCGGAAGGGCCGATACGGAGTTGATGCAGGCCGCACCCGGAAGGATTTTCGTCAAGATCGGCGCCGAAGGCGTCTTTTGCGCGGCGGTCCCTGAACTTGGAGTGGGCATTGCCCTGAAGAGCGACGACGGCGCCGGACGGGCAGCCGAGGCCATGATCGCAGCCATACTGGCGAAGCTTCTGGCAAGCGACCATGCACTGGCAGAGACGCTGGCCAGGGCATCGAGCCCGGTGCTGAAAAACTGGAACGGCATCGAGGTCGCGTCGTTGCGGCCGACGGCCGCTTTCGGCTGAAGGGTGTAGGGCAACAGGCCGGTTTGCCGGCTTGTTATCGAAGCAACGAATACTTAGGTTCAATTGATGAGCAGAGCTTTCACCCGCGAAGACGACAGTGAAAACCAGATCGCCGACATCGGCGAGCGGCCTGTCAGCACCCACCGCAATCTCGTGTCGGAGCGCGGGCTTGCGCAGATCGAATCTGAGCTTGCCGGCTTGCGCGAGGACCTGGCAAAAGCCGAGGCAGACGCTGACCGCGAAAGGATCGCGACCGTTTCGCGCGACCTGCGCTACTGGCAGTCCCGGCGCGAAACGGCCGAGGTGTCTGTGCCGGAAACCGACAGTTCCGTCGTGCGCTTCGGCATGACGGTGACCATCGAAGACGATGACGGCAAGCGCAACCGCTGGCAGATCGTCGGCGAGGATGAAGCCGACGCCGCCAAGGGGCGCATCTCCCACGTCTCGCCCATGGCGCTTGCACTGTTCGGCAAGTCGGTCGGCGACGTCGCGACCGTCAATGGCCACGATTGGGAAATCGTCGAACTGAAAGCCTGAATGCCGGATTTCGACGGCTATGGTGTGATCGCGGAAAAATGCGGCCGCACCCGCCTCGCGCTCGCGCGCGGTCTCCATCTTGCGTTCGAATTCTTCCGGATCGTCCTCGGCCGGGCGAAGGATTGAACCAAGCCATTGTCGGGTCGCTGAGGCGCATCTATACCTTTGAAGGAACCGCCAGGGCGGTCGCGCATCAGCATTGGGAGAAGGTCGCCGATGGCACAGGACGAGAGCATTTTCATTGGTGCCAGCCGCAAGCCGGACGATAGCTACCAGAGACCCGAGGCCTTGCTGTTGAAATACGGCAATCGTCATGGATTGGTCACCGGTGCAACAGGCACAGGCAAGACCGTGACGCTGCAGATACTTGCCGAAGGTTTCTCCAATGCTGGGGTTCCGGTGTTCTGCGCCGATATCAAGGGCGATTTGTCGGGCATCGCGATGATGGGCGAGGCGAAGGATTTTCTCGTCGCCCGCGCGCAGGCGGTGAAGCTCGATCCCTATGAATTCCAGGAATTCCCGGTGATCTTCTGGGACCTGTTTGGCGAACAAGGACACCCGATCCGCGCGACGGTGTCGGAAATGGGGCCGCTGCTGCTGTCGCGTCTGATGAACCTGACCGACGCACAGGAAGGCGTGCTCAACATCGCGTTCCGCATTGCCGACGAAGAAGGCCTGCTACTCCTCGACATGAAGGACCTGCAGGCGCTGCTCACCAACATCGCTGATCGCGCCGAAGAAATCGGCGCACGCTATGGCAACGTGACCAGGCCGTCGGTTGGGGCAATCCAGCGTTCGCTGCTGGTGCTCGAACAACAGGGCGGCAACCATTTCTTCGGCGAGCCGGCGCTCAACATCGCCGACATCATGCGCACCACGCGCGACGGTCGCGGCGCCATCAACGTGCTTGCCGCCGACAAGCTGATGATGAACCCGCGGCTCTATGCGACGTTCCTGCTGTGGCTGCTGTCGGAGCTGTTCGAGGTGCTGCCGGAAGTCGGAGACCCCGACAAGCCCAAGCTGGTGTTTTTCTTCGACGAGGCACATCTGTTGTTCGACGAGGCGCCGAAGATCGTCGTCGACCGCGTCGAACAGGTGGTTCGCCTGATCCGCTCGAAAGGCGTCGGCGTCTATTTCGTCACCCAGAACCCGCTCGATGTGCCGGAAACGGTGCTGGCGCAGCTTGGCAACCGCGTCCAGCATGCGCTGCGCGCCTACACCCCGCGCGAACAAAAGGCCGTGAAAACAGCGGCCGATACGTTCCGTCCCAACCCGGATTTCGACTGTGCCAAGGCGATCACCCAGCTCGGCACCGGTGAGGCGCTCGTCTCCACGCTTGAAGCCAAGGGCGTGCCGTCGATGGTTCAGCGAACCTTGGTCCGCCCGCCGGCATCCAGGCTTGGACCGGTCACTCCGCAAGAGCGCCAGAAGCTGATCAACGAAAGCCCCGTCGCTGGACAATACGACAAGGCGGTCGACCGGGAATCGGCGTTTGAAATGCTGCAGAAAAAGGCAGCGCAGGCTCAACAGGCGCAACAGGAAGCCCAGCAGGCCAATACCGGCGGTGGCGGCGGCTGGACGATACCTGGATTCGGCAACGACAGCGGGTCGCAGACCTCAGGAAAGAGCGCCCCGCGACCGCGCGCCTCCAACCGCCAGTCGGTCTCGGAAGCGGCCATCAAGTCGGTGGTTCGGTCGGTCGGGTCGTCGCTCGGGCGTGAGCTGGTGCGCGGTATCCTCGGCAGCCTGAAGAAGGGCTTCTGAGGGGGCTTTTCAGTCCGCGGAATCAAGAACGGCGCGTCGAGGGACGCGCCGTTTTTTTGTTGTCGGAACGCTGCCTTGTCAGGCGGTGCCGAGGCTGCTGGTGACCAGGATCGGCGTCTTGCTCGGAACGCGATCGTAGAGATCGATGATGTCCTGGTTCATCAGGCGCACGCAGCCCGAAGAAACCGACTTGCCGATGGTCCACCATTCCGGCGATCCGTGGACGCGATAGAGCGTGTCCTCGTTGTTCTTGAAGATGTACAGCGCACGCGCCCCAAGCGGGTTGTTGAGGCCCGGCTGCATGCCGCCATTGCGGACGCTGTACTTCTCGAGTTCGGGCTGGCGGCCGATCATCTCGTCCGGCGGCGTCCACTTCGGCCACTTGCGCTTCCACTGGATGACGGCGCGGCCCGACCAGGCAAACCCAGCGCGGCCAAGGCCGACGCCATAGCGGATCGCTTCACCATTTTCCCTGACGAGGTAGAGGAAGTGGGTCGACGTATCGACGACCAGCGTTCCCGGGCGCTCGCCCGTTGGATCGGCAACGATCTGCCGCCGGAACTGTGCCGGAACCTTCTTGATCGGAATGCCGGGAACTTCGTAGCCCTCGTCGAGGACCGAAGCGTACATGCTGGCATAATCCTGGCCGAAGCCGGGGTCGACGCTGACCGGCGGCGGGGTGAGGCCGGGAGGCGCGTCGATGATGCGCGACCCTCCGCCGACAGTGCTGCAGGCCGACAATGCGGCGGTTGCAGCGCCAGCAGCTGCGAGGTTCAGGAATCCGCGACGGCTAAGGTGGCGGGACGAATCTATGGGAATGGGCATGATGGCGGGTCTAGATTTCCAATTCGAAATAAATGGTGAATGCGAAGGTAAAGGCGTTGGCCCCTGTAACGCTGCGATGGATAGGCCGTTCCAAATCAGGCCTGAGGGAGGATAAAGCATGGCGAAGCTGTGACGGGCCAATCACTGTTGCGTCAGGGGCACAGTGCCGTAGGGGGAGGGTCAGCCGTGGACGAGCAGACCTTCGAGTGAAGGCAGGATCAGCGCCGGCGGCAGATCCTTGTATTCGTCCGGTTGTCCGCTGCGATTGATCCAGACGGTACGGCAGCCGAACCTTGTGGCGCCCGCGATGTCCCAGCGGTTGGACGACTGGAACGAGATTGCGTCCGGGTAGAGCCGCCAGCTGCTGGCGACGAGGTCGTAGACCGATTGGTCGGTCTTGAAGCGGCGGACGCTGTCGACGGAGAATATCTCGTCGACGATGAGGTCGAGGCCGGCGGAACGGACCGCCGCCTCCAGCATCGCCGGCGAGCCGTTCGACAGGATGGCGAGCCGTGCGCCGTTGTCCTTGAGTCCGCGCAGCACGGCAGGTACTTCGGGATAGCAGTCGAGCCGCCAGTAGGCGTCGAGCAGCTTGCTGCGCATGGCCGGATCGGCGGACGGCACCTTCAGGAACGCGAAATCCAGCGCCTGCTCGGTGAGCTGCCAGAAGTCGACATAGGCGCCCATCAATGTCCGGACCCAGGAATATTCGAGCTGCTTGGCGCGCCAGATCTCCGACAGCAGCTGACCTTCGGGTCCGATATCCGCAGCATGGCGGCGCACGGCGGCATGGACGTCGAAGAGAGTGCCGTAGGCATCGAATATGTAGGCGGAGTGGCGCATGATCGTTGTTTTCCAACGGCTTGCGGCATAGTGCAAGCAGAACTGCCGGCTGGCTCCAACATTTCGCGGTCGTGCCGGTTGACGCAGCCACGGCAAAGCCTTTCCATGGCGCATCAATGGAGATGACGGAGCCCTTCCCATGACGCTCGCGGCGGCAGCACAATCTGCGACCTGGACCTATGTCGACGGCGATTGGTACGAGGGCAATGTCGCTCTCATTGGACCGCGCAGCCACGCCATGTGGCTGGCCTCGACCGTATTCGATGGCGCGCGATGGTTCGAAGGGGTTGCGCCGGACCTCGAGGCGCATTCGCGCCGGGTGAATGCGTCGGCCATTGCGCTTGGCCTCAAGCCGACGATGAGCCCGGAGCATATCGTGGGGCTGACCTGGGACGGTCTCAAGAAATTCGACGGCAAGACGGCGGTCTATATCCGCCCGATGTATTGGGCCGAGCATGGCGGTTACATGGGCGTTCCCGCCGATCCCGCCTCGACGCGCTTCTGCCTGTGCCTGTACGAATCGCCGATGCTTCCGCCGACCGGGTTTTCGATCGGCCTGTCGCCGTTCCGCAGGCCGAGCCTCGAGACGATGCCGACGAACGCCAAGGCAGGCTGTCTCTATCCGAACAACGGTCGCGCCATCCTCGAAGCCAAGATGCGCGGCTTTGACAATGCGCTGGTCCTGGACATGCTCGGCAATGTCGCCGAGACCGGGTCGTCGAACATTTTCCTCGCCAAGAACGGCCAAGTCTACACACCTGCCGCCAACGGGACGTTCCTGTCGGGAATCACGCGCAGCCGTACCGTGTCGCTGCTTGCCGAGGCCGGGATGACCGTCATCGAAAAGACCTTGTCGGTGCGCGAATTCCTCGAAGCCGATGAAATTTTCACCACAGGCAACCATTCCAAGGTGGTGCCCGTTACCCGTATCGAAGAGCGAATTCTCCAGCCCGGACCCGTAGCAAAAAAGTCGCGCGAGCTATATTGGGAGTGGGCGCATTCGGCGGCCCAGGCCTGAGTGCAGCAACGGAAGAAACGCGTCTCTTATTTGTTGTCACACGCTGACAACTACCTATCTGTAGACGGCATAGTCATGCCGCGAATTGCCAGCAAGGGAGTATGATCCATGGCTTTTGAATTGCCCGAATTGCCCTACGCCTATGAGGCGCTGCAGCCCTTCATGTCGAAGGAGACGCTCGAGTTCCACCACGACAAGCATCACAAGGCATACGTCGACAACGGCAACAAGCTGGCTGTCGAAGCCGGCATGGAAAACCTGTCGCTGGAAGAAGTCGTCAAGCAGTCGTTTGGCAAGCATGCCGGCCTCTTCAACAACGCTGCCCAGCACTACAACCACGTCCATTTCTGGAAGTGGATGAAGCAGGGCGGCGGCGGCAACAAGCTGCCTGCAGCCCTGCAGAAGGCGATCGATTCCGATCTCGGCGGCTACGACAAGTTCAAGGCCGACTTCATCGCCGCCGGCACCACCCAGTTCGGCTCGGGCTGGGCCTGGCTCTCCGTCAAGAACGGCAAGCTCGAGATTTCGAAGACGCCGAACGGCGAAAACCCGCTGGTGCACGGCGCGACCCCGATCCTTGGCGTCGACGTCTGGGAGCATTCATACTATATCGACTATCGCAACGCCCGCCCAAAATACCTCGAAGCGTTCGTCGACAGCCTGATCAACTGGGATTATGTGCTCGAGCGTTACGAAAACGCTTGAGGCATTCGCCTGGTACACTTCGCATGTACTTGTGGAAGTGAGCGAAAACCCCGGCTCGGCCGGGGTTTTTTGTTTCGAATGGAGCAGTACCAAGGAAGCGCCGAACTCACGCAAGCGTGAAGAGAATTTCGGGACGAATTCGGCCAGTTTGGCCGTTGCCCCCAAGGCAGCTGTTGCAATCCGGAGAGGAACCTATGAAGAAACTCGTGTTTGCCGTTACGGCGCTGGCGCTCATTAGCACCACAGCGTTCGCCGACGTCATCGCCGACCGCCAGGCGGTCATGAAGGCAAACGCCAAGGAAGTTGGCGTACTCGTCAAGATGGTCAAGGGCGAGAACCCGTTCGACGCCGCGGCCGTCCTGGCTGCGTTGACCGCGCTCAACGACAATGTCCAGAAAATCGATGTCGCGGCGTCCTTCCCCGCCGGAAGCGACAAGGGCGACACCACCGCTTCGCCGAAGATCTGGGAAGACCCGGCCACGTTCCAGGCCGAGGTCGACAAGTTCAAGAAGGTCACGGCCGATGCTGTCGCAGCGCCGGCACAAGACCTCGACGCGCTGAAGGCTCAGGTCGGCACCATCGGCCAGACCTGCGCCAGCTGTCACGAGACCTTCAGGGTCAAGAAGGGCTAACCCCTTTCGAATGGCCGCATTCAAGAAAATAGTCGTTGCGGCTCTGGTGCTTGGTGGCGCTGGGGCCGTCGCGTTGTGGTGGCTGACGATGCCACAGCGCCTCAGCGAGGCCGAAATAGCCGCGCTGGGCACTGGCGACGCAACGCGCGGCCAGCGCATCTTCGACGCCGGCGGCTGCGCTTCCTGTCATGCCCAACCCAAGGCCGAAGGCGATGCGCGGCTGCAACTGGCTGGAGGTGTCGAGCTCAAGACACCGTTCGGCACCTTCGTAGCGCCCAACATCTCATCCGACCCGACAGATGGGATAGGGGCGTGGTCGCTGGCCGATTTTGCCAATGCGATGAAGAATGGCGCTTCTCCAGCGGGGGAGCACCTCTATCCTGCCTTCCCCTATGCCTCCTACGCCAGGATGCAGCCGCAGGATGTCGCCGACCTTTATGCCTTCATGAAGACGCTGCCGCCTGTTGTGGGCCGCGCGAAGGAGCATTCATTGAGCTTTCCGTTCAATGTCCGTCGCGGCATTGGCCTGTGGAAGCTGGTGCATCTGAGCGACCAGCCGGTCGTTGCCTTTGCCGAGGGCACGCCTGAAAAGGTGCTGCAGGGGCGCAATCTGGTTGAAGGCGCAGGCCATTGCGGCGAATGCCATACGCCACGCGGCTTCGATGGCGGCGCGCTCACCGGCCAGTGGCTGGCCGGGGCAGTCGCTGCCGAAGGCGAGGGCGTGGTCCCGAACATTTCGCCCGAGGGCAAGGGTATCGCCGGCTGGTCCGAAGGCGACATCGTCGGCTATCTCGAAACCGGCTTCACGCCGGAGTTCGATTCGGTCGGTGGCACCATGGCCGAAGTGCAAAAGAACATGGCGCGGCTGACCGCCGCGGACCGCGAAGCAATTGCGGCCTATCTGAAGGTTATCCCCGGGCACCCCAACGGGTTCCCCGCGCAGGCGGCCAAGCCTGGCGGTTGAAGGCTGCCGGCGGCTGAACTGCCGCCGGCTCGCCTTGATCGCTACGCCCGCCCGACGACCTTCAGGGCAAAAGCATAGTTGAAGGCTACCTCCTCCAGGCGGGAGAACCGGCCCGAAGCGCCTGCGTGTCCCGAATCCATGTTGATCTTGAACAGCACCGGGCTGTTGCCCGTCTTGCGTTCACGCAGGCGCGCTGCCCATTTCGCCGGCTCCCAGTAGGTGACGCGCGGGTCGGTCAGGCCAGCAACCGCGAGAATCGGCGGGTAGTCGAGTGCGGCAACATTGTCGTATGGCGAGTAGGCGGCGATGGTCTTGTAGTCGTCTTCCGAAGCGATGGGATTGCCCCATTCGGGCCATTCCGGCGGTGTCAGCGGCAAGGTGTCGTCGAGCATCGTGGTCAGCACGTCGACGAACGGAACTTCCGCGATGATGCCGGCGAAGGCTTCGGGAGCCATGTTGGCTATGGCGCCCATCAGCATGCCGCCGGCCGAACCGCCTTGCGCGACGATGTTTTCGTGCGAGGTGTAGCGCTCGGCGACCAGGTGGTGCGCGCAGGCGATGAAGTCGGTGAAGGTGTTTTGCTTGGCCGCGCGCTTGCCGTCGTCGTACCAGGCGTAGCCCTTGTCCTTGCCGCCGCGGATATGGGCGATGGCATAGACGAAGCCGCGGTCGACCAGCGACAGGCAATTGGTGTTGAAAGATGCCGGGATGGTCATGCCATACGAGCCATAACCATAGAGCAGGCAAGGCGCGGTGCCGTCGAGCGGGGTATCGCGGTGGTACAGGAGCGAGATCGGCACCAGTTCGCCATCGGGGGCAGGGGCCATCAGGCGGCGGGTGACGTAGTCGTCAGCGTTGTGGCCTGACGGCACTTCCTGCGTCTTGAGCAGGGTGCGTTCGCGCGTGCGCATGTTGTAGTCGAACAACTGCGACGGCGTGGTCATCGAAGAGTAGCTGAAGCGCATGACGTCGGTGTCGTATTCATACGATCCCGACAGTCCGAGCGAGAACGCCTCCTCGGGGAAGGTGATGTGATGTTCGGCGCCGGTGGCGCGTTCGTGCACGACGATGCGCGGCAGGCCTTCCTTGCGTTCGAGCCGCACCATGAAATCCTTGAAGCCGATGACCGACAGGATCAGACGGCCGGGCTCATGGGCGACGAGTTCCTGCCAGTTGGCGCGCACCGGATTGCTCGCCAGCGCGGTCATGATCTTGAAGTCCTTGGCGCCGTCGGCATTGGTCAGGACGAAGAAGATGTCGCCGCCTTCCTCGAGATCGTATTGCAGCCCGGTTTCCCTGACCGCGACGAGCCTGGGCTCGGCCAGCGGGTCGGTCGCCGGGAAAATGCGGTATTCCGACGTTTCGTGATCGCTGATCGAGACGATGATCCAGTCGTTGTTACGCGTGCCGCCGACATTCATGAAGAAACCCGGGTCGGTCTCCTCGTAGATCAGGCGGTCGGCCGCGGGGGCCGTGCCGAGCGCGTGATAAAACACCTTCGAGGGACGGTGGTTGGGGTCGAGCCGCGTGTAGAAGAAGCCGGCATTTGCGGCATCCCATACGCCTGAGCCGCCGGTGTCACCAACGACGTCGGCAAGCTCGTCACCGGTCGAAAGGTCGCGGACGCGCAGCGTGTAGAATTCCGAACCCTTGTCGTCGAAGCCCCAGATCAGGTGCTGGTGATTGGACGAATGGTCGAGGCCGCCGAGGCGGAAATAGGCGTGGCCGTCGGCCTCCTTGTCACCATCGAGGATGATTTCTTCGGGGCCGCCCGCGCTCGGGATGCGGAAATAGCGCGGCTGCTCGCCGCCCTTCTTGAACGAGGAGCCGTAAGCGAAGGGGCCATCCTTCATCGGAACCGAGGAATCGTCTTCCTTGATGCGGCCCTTCATTTCACCAAACAGCGTCTTGCGCAGTTCGGACGTGTCGGCCATCAGCTCGGACTGATAGCCGTTTTCAGCTTCGAGATGGCTGCGGATGGCAGGATCAAGCAGGCTTGGATCCCTGAACACTTCTTGCCAGTTGTCGGCGCGCAGCCAGGCATATTCATCGACCCGGGTGATGCCGTGCCGGGTGTCGTAAACGGGCCGGCGCTCCGTCGAGGGCGCAGCAATGTCGGCGAAGATGGCGGGTCTGGTCATTGGGTCTCGCATGGGCTGAATCTTGAACGCCGAATGAACACGCCGATCAGGGCGGGTTCAAGGGCCGAGTTGCATAAGTTCGTCATCCTGCAGACTGACCGTTCCCGGAGAGGAAAGATGACACAGTTCTCAACGTTGGCAGCCGCGCTCGCGATATCGTCGACCGGCGTGTTTTCCGCCGTTCAATCCCACGCCAGCGCTTTTGTCGGATGGCAGGTCGCCAACGTGCCTTGGGGCGATACGCTGAACATTCGCAAGTATCCTTCCAATGGTTCGCAGAAGCAGGCGGCCTATCCGAATGGCACTGTGCTGCAGATGACCGGCAAATGTACCGGAGGCGTCGATCTGTTCGACATCGAACATCAGCCCGAGTGGAAGCAGGAGCGGCGTGTCCGCTATCGCTGGTGCCAGGTCTGGCATGACCCGGCCCAGAACGGCCACTTCGTCACCGGATGGGTCTACGGCAAGTACATCACGCCGTATTGATCGCCGTTTTGGCGTTGCAAACCCTGCGTCAGCGAGAGTCGTTGACAAGGTCGGTTCTGGCTTGCCCCTCGGCGGCGCGGCGTCTATGCCCTTGTCAAACAACGTGAGCACGCAAAGAGGGCCCGCCGCTGACCTTCCTCATTCTCATGCTGCCGTTCGCCGGAGCTTTGCTGGCTCCTCTCCTGGTTCGCATGATGAAACACAATGCCGGGTGGCTGCTGGCAGCTATTCCGCTGGCCGTCTTTCTGCATTTCGCCGGAATGATCGCATCCGTCAGCACTGGAAACGCGGTTTCCGGTGGGTTTGACTGGGCGCCTAGTCTTGGCCTGCACTATCAGTGGTTTCTCGACGGTCTGTCGCTGACTTTTGCCCTTCTCATTTCCGGCATCGGCACGCTTATCGTCGTCTATTCGGGCGGATACCTGAAGGGACATCCCCATCAGGGACGTTTTTTCTCGTTCATTCTGCTGTTCATGGGCGCGATGCTGGGGCTGGTTGTCTCGGACTCTTTCCTGATGCTGTTTGTCTATTGGGAGCTGACCTCGATCACCTCGTTCCTGCTGATCGGGTTCGACCATTCGCGCGAGGCTTCCCGTCGCGCGGCGTTGCAGGCCTTGCTGGTGACCGGGATAGGCGGGCTGTCACTGCTCGCCGGGCTGCTGGTGATTTCCCAGGCGACCGGCATCGACCACCTCTCGACGCTGCTCGGCGCGGGCGATGTCTTGCGCCAGAGCCCGCTCTACCTCGCGGCGCTTTTGCTCGTGCTGGGCGGCGCCTTCACCAAGTCGGCGCAGTTCCCGTTTCATTTCTGGCTGCCCAACGCCATGGAGGCGCCGACGCCGGTTTCCGCCTACCTGCACTCGGCGACCATGGTGAAGGCCGGCGTCTACCTGGTGATGCGGCTCAATCCGGCGATGGGCGACACCGTGGCGTGGGAGACGATCCTGCCTCTGTTTGGCGGCGCGACGCTGGCCGTCGGAGCGCTTCTGGCCATTCGCCAGACCGACCTCAAGCAGATGCTCGCCTACACGACTGTTGCCTCGCTCGGGCTGCTGGTGATGCTGACGGGGCTCGGCTCGGACAAGGCGGTCGAAGCGGCGGTGCTCTATCTGGTGGCGCACTCGTTGTTCAAGGGCGCGCTGTTCATGGTCGCCGGCCTGATCGACCATGAGAGTGGCACCCGCGACATCACCATGCTCAGCGGTTTGCGCAAGGCGATGCCGGTCACCTTTGCGGCAGCGATGCTCGCGGCGTGCTCGATGGGCGGATTGCCGTTGTTCTTCGGCTTCCTGGCCAAGGAGGAAATCTATGCCGCGCTCGGCTCGCCGCATGGCTGGCAGGCGCTTTTGCTGTTGGTCGCAATCTGCGCCAATGCACTGATGTTCGCCATCGGCTTTTCCGTGGCGCTGAGGCCGTTTGTCGGCGTAGCGACAAAGACACCGAAGGCCGCGCATGAAGGCCCACTCTCCCTATGGCTCGGGCCGGCGATCCTCGGCGCAGCAGGGCTCGTTGCGGCGCTGGCCTATCCGGTGACCCACCTGTACTTCTCTTCGCCCGCGGCGAGTGCAGTCGCCGGCAAGCCGGTCGATGTGCACATCCCGGTGATCCCCCATGTCAGCCTGCCGCTGCTGCTCTCGGCGCTGACCGTGGCGCTCGGCATCGCCGCGTATCTTGGCCTCGACCGGCTGCGGGGCATGATGGCCAACGTGCTGGGCGCCATCGGCTGGGGGCCGGACAAGGGTTTCGACCAGGTCTTGCGCGGCCTGCTGCGCTTTTCGACCGGGCTGACGCGGATCATCCATTGCGGCCGGCTCGACGTCTACATGACCGTAACGTTCATCGCTCTGGCGGTGTCGCTGCTGCTGCCGATGGCGCTGTTCGGCGAGTTGCCGTCGATGCCTGCGGTGCCTGACTTCCGGTTCTATGAATGGGCCGTGCTGGCGATCGCCGTGATTGGCGTTGTGGCCGTGGTGCGGGCCCGCAGCCGCCTGGCGGCAATCGTGTCGCTGGGCATCCAGGGCTTTGCAGTCGCCTTGCTTTACATGCTGTTCGGCGCGCCCGACCTGTCGTTCACCCAGTTCATGGTCGAAACGCTTTCGGTGGTGATCCTGGCGCTGGTGATGACGCGCCTGCGGCTAGCCCCCACCGATCACCGGCCGCTGGTTCAGAAGCTGCTTGACGCCACGGTTGCCAGCGCCTGCGGCGTTGCCTTGGCGCTGCTGCTGCTCAAGGTGACCCAGATGCCGTTCGACGATCGGCTGTCGCAGTTCTTCAATACATATTCCAAGACCATCGCGCATGGCCGCAACGTCGTGAATGTCATCATCGTCGATTTCCGCGGTCTCGACACGCTTGGCGAAATCGCCGTGGTGATGATCACCGGCCTCGCCATCCTGGCGCTGGTTCGCATACGTCCGAAGAATCCGGTGTCCGGCGCAAAAGTCGCGGAGGAGGCGTAGCATGCAGACGCTGATATTCCGGACCGCTGCTCCTTTGCTGACCGGGCTGATGCTGTTGTTTTCGGTGTTCGTGCTGCTGCGCGGGCACAACGAGCCCGGCGGCGGCTTTACCGGCGGGCTGATCGCGGCCTCGGCCTTTGCCATCCTCGGCATAGCGTTTGGCGTGCCGGCGGTGCGGCGGGCGCTCTATTTCCATCCGATGGCGATCTCCGGCTTCGGCCTTTTCATCGCGGCGCTCGCCGGCCTGCCGTCGCTCGATCTTGGGATGCCCTTCCTGACCGGCCTGTGGGCTGCGCCGAGCCTGTTTGGCATGACTGTCGATCTGTCGACCGTCATGGTCTTCGATGTCGGCGTCTATCTCGTCGTGGTGGGATCCATCACCTCGATCGCGCTCGCGCTTGAAGACAGGGAGCACGATTGATGGAACCTGCCTTTGCCGTACTTGTTGGCCTGTTCTTTGCCGGCGGCATATACCTGATGCTGTCGCGCCACATCATCCGCATCCTGCTTGGCGTCGTGTTGTTCGGCAATGCGGTCAACCTGCTGATCTTTACCAATGGCCGCATCCTCAGGGAGGTCCCGCCGGTCATCGGCGAGGGGTTGGACATGCCCGTCGGGCTGGTCGCCAACCCGCTGCCGCAGGCGCTGATCCTGACGGCGATCGTCATTTCGTTTTCGTTCTTCGCCTTCCTGCTGGTTCTCGCCTATCGCGCCTATCAGGAGATCGGCACGGACGACACCGACGGCATGCGCATCGCCGAACCCGTCGACGACGGCCTGCCGCCGATGGGGTACTGACGATGGCGGCGACTGATGTGATGGTCGACAAGACGGCGGCCATGATTGCCGCCCCGGTTACGGCAGCGGACTGGCTGGTGATCGCGCCGGTGCTGCTGCCGATCATGTTCGGCGCGCTGCTGGTGATGATCCGGCACAGCATCCGCTGGCACGCCCTGATCGCACTGGGTGTGCTGGCGGCGATGATAGGGGCAAACGTCCTGCTGCTGATGCGAGTGCTGGAGGTCGGCCCCGTCTCAATGACGATGGGAAGCTGGCTGCCGCCTTTCGGCATCTCGTTCACCGTCGATGCGCTTGGCGCCGCGTTTTCGCTGACCGCTTCTGTCGTGGCGCTGCTATGCTGCGCGTCGTCGGTTCGCGATATCGATGCCGCCGGCCGGAGATATGGCTTCTATCCGTTCCTGCTGTTGATGATGGCCGGCGTCAGCGGTGCATTCCTGACCGGCGACATGTTCAATCTGTATGTCTGGTTCGAGGTCTTCCTGATCTCGTCCTTCGGCCTGCTGATCCTGGGATCAGAGAAGCCGCAGATCGACGGCGCGACCAAATATGCCGTTCTCAATCTTGTCGGCACGACGCTGTTCCTGATTGCCACGGGCTACCTCTATGGCACCTTCGGCACGCTCAACATGGCCGACCTCGCCGTGAAGGCCGGGCAGATGGGTGAAGTTGCCCCGCTGATGACATTGGCGTCGCTGTATTTGCTGGCGTTTGGCATGAAGGCCGCGGCGTTCCCGGTCAATTTCTGGTTGCCGGCCTCCTATCACACGCCGCCGGTCATCACCGGTGCGCTGTTCGGCGGACTGCTGACCAAGGTTGGCGTCTATGCCCTGTTGCGCACGCTGGTGATGATCTTCGCTGTCGAACGGGCGGTGCTTTCGGGTGTGATCGGCTGGGTGGCGGTGGCGACGATGCTGGTCGGCGCGCTCGGCGCGCTGGCGCAATCCGACATCCGCCGCATATCGGGTTTCCTGGTCATTTCAGGCGTCGGTATCATGCTGGCCGGCATTGCGCTGGGCAGCGTCGGCGGACTGTCCGGGGCGATCTTCTATGCGTTGCATTCAATGCTGGCGTTGTCGGCCCTTTATCTGCTGGGCGGGCTGATGCGCCAGAAGGGCGGCAGTTTCTCGCTGCATACACTCTCGGGGCTGTATCTTGCCAGCCCGCTGATGACTGCGCTTGCCTTCATCATCGCGCTTGCCGTCGCCGGTCTGCCGCTCGGCTCCGGCCTGTGGCCGAAGGTCATGCTGGTGCGGGCGTCGCTCGAAGCCGGCGCCTGGCCGCTGGCGCTGGCGATCCTGGCGAGCGGTTTTCTCGCGACCATCGCGCTGGGCCGGGTGTTCATCCTCGCGTTCTGGCGCAACGGCATAGCGGGCCAGCCGAGGCTCGAAGCAGGCAAGGTTTCGTTGACCGGGTATGGAGCGGTCTCGGTTTTGGTCATTGCGATCCTGGCGATGGGATTGGCGCCCGAGCCGTTCATCCGCGTTACGACCGCGGCGGCAACCGGATTGCTCGACAGCTCGGCCTATGTGCATGCGGTGTTTCCTGCGGGAGGCGTGCAATGATTCCGTTTCGCAACGAACTGCTGCTGACCCTGGTGTGGGTCGCGATCTCGGGTAGCTACACGCTGCCGAACATCGTTTTCGGCTTCGCCATAGGCTGGGTGGTGCTGTTCATCGTGCGCGACCAGCTGCAGTCGGCCAGGGTGGTGATCCGCCCCTGGGCGACGTTTCTCCTGGCGTTGCTGTTCGTCAAGGAACTCGTGCTGTCATCGGTCCGGGTTGCTCGCCTTGTTCTGTCCCCACGCCTGGACATCAAGCCTGGCATCTTTGCCTATCCGCTGCGGGTGGAGCGCGATTTCGAGATCACCTTGCTCGCCAACCTGATCACGCTGACGCCGGGAACACTGTCGGTCGATGTTTCCGATGACCGGCGCACGCTGTTTGTGCATGGCATGGATTGCTCCGATCCGGATCAGGCACGCGCGGACATTCGCCAGGGCTTCGAGAGGATGATCATGGAGGCGTTCCGATGATGTCTGGGGCCGCGTTCCTGAACATGAGCGCGATATTCGCGCTTGGCTTACTTAGTGTTTCCTTTCTTCTTGTCGTCTATCGCGTGCTGAAAGGACCGACATTGCCTGATCGCATACTGGCGCTCGACATGCTCGTCGCCGTTGCCATCGGATTTATCGCCGTGCTTGGCATCAAGTCCGGCTTCACGCTCTATGTCGACGTCGCCATAGCACTTGGCCTTGTCGGGTTCCTCGCAACGGTCGCATTCGCGCGCTTTGTCTTGAGCGGCGGTGTCGATGCGAAGAATGACGAGGCTGAGGAGGAGAGGCCGTGATGGGAGATATTGGGTCATACCTCGCAGGTATATTGATTGTGGTTGGGGCGTTGTTTGCTCTGACCGCATCAATTGGGATCATACGCCTTCCGGATGTGTATACGCGCATGCATGCGGCGTCGAAGGCCGGAACGCTGGGTTCCTGCCTGATGCTGATTGGACTAGCGGTCTACATTGGCGAAGCGGCGACGACCGTTCGCGCGCTGGCTGGCGTGTTGTTCTTTTTGTTGACGGCCCCAATTGCGGCTCATTTGCTTGCAAAAGCCGCATATTCGGCGGGTTATCGGATGTGGCAGGGCTCCGTCAGCGACGATCTTGCTGAAACAGTTCAAGCGTCAAAGAAGAACCGCCAGGCCGAGCCATAACGTTCGCAATGCCCTTCCGGGACAACTATTGACGTTGTGTGACTTGATCTCAATCAAAGGCCAGGGCGTATCAAAAAGGTTCATTTGTTAGAGAAATGAAGAGATGATTGTTCTTGGTTTCGCAAAGAATAGTGAATTGACTTGATAACGCTCTGGGGTCATTAAAGTGACTAAGCGCGAGTCGTAATGGCAGTTTACGATACAAGAACGCGTCGTATCCCGGTCGCAGCATCGGGCAAAAAACATCCAGTCACATTGGGGCCTGAAACATATGGATACTTCCGAAACACCTCACGCAAATAGCGATGCGCTGATCGAGCTGACCGCCGATGTGGTTGCAGCTTATGTCAGCAACAATCCGGTTCCGGTTGGAGAGCTTCCCGCACTGATCGCCGACGTCCACGCCGCCCTCGGCCGCGTCGGCAATGTCTCCGAAGCGCCCCCCGCCGACAAGCAGAAGCCGGCCGTCAATCCCAAGCGGTCGGTGCATGACGACTTCATCATCTGTCTCGAAGATGGGAAGAAGTTCAAATCACTCAAGCGTCACCTGATGACCCACTACAACATGACCCCCGATCAGTATCGGGAGAAGTGGGGCCTCGACGCCAGCTATCCGATGGTGGCGCCGAACTATGCTGCGGCACGTTCCCAACTCGCCAAGAAGATGGGTCTCGGCCGCAAGCGCAAGGGCAAGTAAGCCTTTGAGCGATAGTCAGCTAGCGGCGTCCTCGGACGCCGTTTTGCTTTTCGGCTGACGCCGGCGAGGCCGCAGCGCCAGGCGCGCGGGCTCGTCCGGGAATACGCCCCTTAAGCGGTCGCGCACCTGCTTCAGCGCGATGTGGCGATTGAGGTCATAGCTCCAGTGGCGGTTAATGCCGCGCAATCGCTCACGCTCGATGGCCCGTTCCAGACGCTTGAGCAAGGCCATGGTTGCTTCGGAACCGCAGCCCAAGGCGTCGTCGAGTTCGATGCCGCAGCACAGTTGCAAGGCAGCTCTTTGCCGGGCATCTGTGAGTTCGGCGCGTTTTTCTTGTCTGAATGCAGCAATTTCCCTCGATAGATCCCGCATCGCTTCCCTGCATGGCCACTGTCTGATCGGGCGATCTTGAGGCCGGATTGGAGGGTGGGGATAAACAGCGATCGAATTTCTTTGCGGTGAAATAATTATTCCAATGATTACAGCGACTTGAGCTCGCAGCGTTTGCTGGGGTGTTCATTTTTTGTTCACACCCTTCGCGCTCACCGATATAAGAACTTATTCCTATTTATGGAGGGGTGAGTTTGGTGGGATCTAGCTCGGCACTATTGACGCGGCGGCAGTACGAGGCCCGCGAAGCAGCCGCGACGGACGATCAGCCGGCGTCCGACCTTGTCGCAGCGAAGCGGCGAGACGAAGTCGTCGAGCGATGCGACGCCATGATCGACCTGATGGCCGCGCTGTTTGGCGTGCCTGGCAAGGAACTGCGCCGCGTCGGGCGCACGAGCAATGACATCAGCCGCCTTCGCCAGATATCGATGTATGTCGCCCATGTCGTCTTTCGCTTCAGCATGGCCGAGGTGGGGCGTGGCTTCGGCCGTGACCGCACGACAGTTCTCTATGCCTGCCATACTGTCGAAGACCTGCGCGACGACGCCGAGTTCGATCGCATCGTGGCGCTGGCCGAGCGCGTGGTGATTGCCGCCTTTCGTGACCGGATGGAGCGCTGATATGGCGGGCGACGAGAAGGAACGCGCTCGCGCGCTGAGGCTTCTGGCAAAAGGTGGAGCCGATGTGAGCCCGGCCGCTGTCGCAGGCAAGCTGGTGCTCGCCAACGACAGGGGCGAACGAGTTGCCGTGGGCGCCGACCTCGTGGCGGCGATCGCGAAGGAAGGCCTTGTGGCCAGGTGCGGCGCCAAATTGCAATTGACCGCCACCGGCCACGCCAAGGTCCGGCGCGATAGTGGCCAGGACGACCCGTTCCAGGCCCAGCACCGGGAGATCGGGGCGATCGTGATTGACCTTGAGCAGGGAATGCATGTGGCGTCAGTGAACCTGTCGGAATCGCCGCTGGGCCAACTGGCAAGACGCAAGACCAAGGCCGGCGCGACCTATCTGAGCGCCCGAGAATTCAATGCGGGAGAGCGCCTTCGCTCGGACTATGCACGCGGTCAGATCATGCCCCGCCTGGGCGCCAACTGGGTGGCCAGCATTGCCTCGGGAAAACGCGGCGGTGGAAGCGGCGGGGCCGTGGAACTGACCGATGCAGCGCTCGCAGCCCGGCAGCGGGTAGACAACGCGATCGACGCCGTGGGACCGGAACTGGCAGGCGTCCTGATCGATGTGTGCTGCTTCCTCAAGGGGCTGGAGCTTGTCGAAGCGGAACGCGGCTGGCCGATGCGCTCGGCAAAGGTCGTGCTGAAATCGGCGCTTGGCGTTCTCGCCCGCCACTACGAGCCGGCTGGCGGGCCAAAAACCGCCCGCAGGTTCGTTCATTGGGGGGCCGACGACTACCGGCCGAAGCTGGGATGAGCCGTTAGCTCTACGCCAGTTGGCGCGAGGCAGCCTCGGCGTCGCGCTTGATGCGCTTCACCATCGAACGCAGGCCGTTGGCGCGTTGCGGCGAAAGATGCTCGTTGAGACCCAGCTCCCTGAGGGTTGCTTCGACGTCTATGCCGACAATCGCGCTCGCGCGATGGCCGGAAAACAGTGCCAGCATGATCGCGACAAGGCCGCGCACGATGTGCGCGTCGGAGTAGCCGTCGAAGCGGATGACGGGATCGGCGCCTTCGCCGACATGGGTGATCAGCCAGACCTGGCTGACGCAGCCCTGGACCTTGTTGGCGTCGGTCTGTGCGCTCTCCGGGAACGCAGGTAGCGCCTCGCCAAGGTCAATCACGTAGCGGTAGCGGTCCTCCCACTCTTCAAGGAAGGAGAAGTCGTCGCGGATGGTATCGATCGAGGTCGTCATTGTGGCTTGGATATAGTGCCCGGACGGCTGGCCGTCACGAAAAAAGAAGTCGCGGCGCGAGAACAGTTCGGGATCCTTGCGTCGCACTGCCGAGGTGTGGCGCGGCGGAGGATCGGCTCAGTTGGCGGGAGCAGGGGCGGGCGTGGGGATGGGAGCGGTCTCCAGAGCCGGCATGTCGTCCGATGCCGGCACGCTGCCGGTCTGCGTTGCCGTATCCGGCTGGCCGAACTGCTGGTCCAGTACCTCATAGGCAAAGCGAGCGCTTTCGCGCGCCCTTTCGCCGATCGTCTGCATCGCGGCCTTGCCGGTCTCGCAGACCTCGGGCTTGCGTTCGCAAATGCCGGCGATGTCGCCGACGGCCTCGCGCGCGGCAAACAGGGCCTGCAGCGGGCTGACGCGGCTCTCGCCGTCGGGACCGGTTCCCAAGGGCAGCAGAAGCAGGACGAGCGAGAACCAGAACGCGGTTCTAATGAGAAAGCCCATAGGTAGCCTCGTGTGGTCTGACGAACAGATTGACGACTGCCCATCTCTCAGGTGCCTGGCCGACAATCGCATCAACCAGCAAGGAGCCGTTGCCGCAACAGGTGGCATTTTGCCCTGCCGTTTCACCAATTCGTAACGGATGGACTTTTGGCCAAGACCGCTATTTGCAGGCAATCTTGCACGTGACTCGTAAGCAATTGATTTAGATTGCGAAAGCACAGGGCATTCGACGGCTTGCGCGTTTGCCGGTGATTCTGAAGCGCAAGTCGGCAAATAACCCTCCATTTACCATGGCGAGAACTGTTCTCGATTGTTGGCCTTGCCGCACCAATATTCGCCTTGTGACTGGGTTCGGATCGGCTGGCCCTTATTCCTTCATTAAAGGCTCGGTGCGAGGTTGGACCTCAATCTTGCAAGAGCCGCCCAGCGGTCCACGAAAGAGTGCGTAGCGTTGAGTTTTGTCATGACCAGATACGGCGAGTTTTCCGGCGCGATGGCCGGCGGCTGCGACCGGTTGGTCCATCCCTCGGTTTCCGATGCCGAACGCCCGCGCCAGCGGCGCCTCGTCGGCCTGCTTCTTGCCGCGCCGTTTCTCCTGGCTGGCGCTGGCGTGGTTCTGGTATCCGCCAATCTCGGCGCGGCTTCCACCTTTGCCGTGATTTTCGCCGCATTCAGCCTGAGCTGGCTCGCAGCGTTGCTGATCGCGGCATCCGGCAAAGCGCCGCTCGTCGCAAGTTCGGCGCTTGTCGCCGGCGCTGGCGCGATCGCCGCCATCGTTGCCGCGGCAGGTGGACTGACATCTCCGGCAGCGCTTTTGCTCGCCGCATTGCCGTTTGAGGCCTATTGGGTCTGGCGCACGCGTTCGGCGATTCTCGCCGGCGCAGCGGCTGCCATCGTTGCGCTGCTGCTTCAGCCAATTCTCGGCTCGCTGCCCTTTGCCGCCGGTGCCGCGGCCTCGGCATGGCAATGGCTTCTGCCGCTCGCATGGGCGGCCGCCGTCGCCGCCCGCGCCCTGAAGTTTGCCGGGCAGTCAGAATCCGAAAACATCAACGTTCCTGCGGGCGCGCTTGAAGATCTGCTTGAGGCGGTCGTGCTGCGCATTGCCCGCAATGGCGACGTTGTCGACGTGTCCGAACAGTCGCGCTCGATGCTGCGGCTCCAGCCCGAGTTCCTGCTCGGCACGGCATTCTTCGACCGCATCCATGTTGCCGATCGGGTCGGCTATCTCTGCGCGCTTGCCGACATGCGCGATGGGGCGAGCTTGCGCCATGCCGAGCTCCGGCTACGCCTGCCGAGGCAGAGCGAAGGCGAGGCCGGCGACAACTTCCATCCTTTCGCGCTCGAATTCATGAGGGCGGAAGGCCAGTCGTTCGTGGCGCTTGTGCGCGACAATGCAACGGTTGCGGACCTGCGCCAGGAACTCGCGAAGGCCGCCGATGCGGTCAAGGGCGCAGAACTGGCGAAGAGCAATTTCCTGGCGGCTGTCAGCCATGAGCTCCGCACGCCGCTGAACGCCATCATCGGCTTCTCCGACATGCTGCTGCACGAGATGTTCGGCCCGTTTGCCGAGCCGCGACAGAAGGAATATGTAGGCATCGTCCGCGAGTCGGGCCAGCATCTGCTCGACGTCGTGAACTCGATCCTCGACGTCTCCAAGATCGAATCGGGCTGCTACGCCATCAATCCGGAGCCGTTCAGGTTCCGCGAGGCGGTCGACATGTGCGCTTCCATGATGGCGCTGCAAGCGGAGGCGAAGGCGCACAAGGTTTCGGTCGAGATCGCCGCGGGCGTCGGCGAGGTCAAGGCGGACCGTCGCGCAGTGCAGCAGATCCTGATCAACCTGCTTTCCAACGCGGTCAAGTTCACTCCTGATGGCGGCAGGGTCGACGTTGGCGCAAAGCGCCTCGGCTCGCGCCTGCACTTCTGGGTGTCCGACACTGGCATCGGCGTTGCCGAAGAGGATTTGTCTCGTCTGGGCACGCCCTTCATGCAGGTGCAGAACGACTACACCCGCCGTTTTGAAGGCACGGGCCTAGGACTGTCGCTGGTCAAGGGATTGGTCGCGTTGCACGACGGCACGATGTCGATCGAAAGCGCGCCGGGCGAGGGCACGACAGTTACCATCAGCCTGCCGGTCGAAGGGCCGGCGCTGCGCCCCGAGCCGACGAGAGGCGAGTTGATGCGCCTGCCGGCGGGCAAGGCCAAGGAGGTGCGCGATGGCTCGCTCCGCAAGGCAGGCTAAGCAGGTCATTGAAGAACGCAGCCGTTTCCAGGACGGCGCAGTCGCGCTTGGCGGAATGATCGCGCGCAATCCGGTTCTGGTCGGCGGTTCGACGGCCTTCCTCGTGGCGCTGTTCTACGTCTCGGCCAATGCGTTGTGGTATCAGCCATACGCCCACAAGAGCGCGTTCTTCCAGACGCGGGAGGCTGTCGAGTTTCCCGACATGGACGTGAACGAGCCAGAGACGACGATCAAGATCGAGCGGCCGCAGGCGGAGGTCGTTCCGCCGCAGGGCGATCCTGAGATCGAGCAGGTGCAGAGCATCCTGAGAGATCTCAACTTCTACACCGGCGCGGTCGACGGGCTGGACGGTCCCAACACGCGCGGCGCCATCGAGGCCTATCAGCGCAAGGTCGGTCTGATCCCGACAGGCGAAGTCGACGAAGCCTTGCTCGAGCAACTGGGCGCGGCTGAGACGACGGCCGGGATTGCGCCACGGCCGACGCCGCGCGCGCAGGCCTTGGCCGCCCCGCAAGCGCGGCCCGAGGCAGCGCCGACGCCGATGCCGGCACGCGTGGCGACAGCACCCGCCGTCGACATGTCGGCCAGGATCATGAAGATCCAGGCCGGGCTGAAGGCGTTCGGAAACGATGGCATCGAGATCGACGGTGTTATTGGCGCGCGGACGAAATCGGCGATCCGGGAATTCCAGGCGCTGTTCGGCCTGCCCGAGACTGGCGAGCCCGATGCGGCCGTCCATGCCAAGATGCGCGAGATCGGCCTCACCAACTGAACCTTGGCTTACGGCAATTGGCCTGTGCGGAGCGGACAGCTATAGAGACCTGATTGAAACTGCGGTCAGGTCAGGCAGATGCGCGTTACCACGGATTTCTGGGTCTCTGCCCTGCTGCGCAGGGTGTTCGGCGAGGGTGGCTTCGGCGCGATCCTGAGCAAGGGGGCGTCTGAGGCCGGCGCTGTATTCGTGCTGACCCGGGACCGCTTCGGCAGCACCGACCTCTACGGGCCGGCGCCACAGACGAGCTACGACACCGCCAAACCCGACGAGCGCCAGTTCAGCCTGCTGGAAAGCGGCGTCGACGGCGAGACGGTCGACAAGCGACTCGAGCGTGAACGACGGTTCGACCCCGACATATGGGTGGTTGAAATCGAGCCGGGCAAAACCGAGATCAAGGAATTGCTGGCGCTGTCGGCGTCTTGAAGGCGCCGATCAACCGGCGTTGAGCCGGGCGCCGTTGGCGCGGATCCGTGCCCCGACCGATGCCGCTTTCCAGTCCCTGACCCGGTCGAGCGCGACATCGCGATGCAGGACGCGATAGCGCTCAAGGAACAGCCTGATCGATTCGGCATGGGCAAACTGGCCTGGGAACGTCGCCGAGGTTAGCAGGAACGCCTGCTCTTCTGGCAGGTCCAGCGCTCTAAGGGCATCTATCAGCGACGAATAGCCCGACTTCTCGGTGATGGCGCGCGCCGTCGGGAAGTCGATGTCGAGCGCGTCGGCGAGAGCGGTCTGGAAGAACGTGTTGTTGCCGGTCAGGGCGGTTGTCTTCAGGCGTTGATAGGCGCCGGCACGCGGCGTCGCTTCACCGGCGGGGAGAGCAGGGCTGCTCGGCGCGTTGGGAGCCATCATCGAACGCAGCCTGCGGCGGATGTTGTCGGCCAGTTCGCCCGGTGCGAGACCGCTGTCGGCGATCGTGCCCGGAACTGCCTCCGGGGCTGCCGGCATGGCGACGGATGGTGAGAGCTGGGCGTCGCCATCGGGATGAACCAGGCGCGGGCGTTCAAGGATTCGGATCAAGTCCGCGATCGCCGGATTGAGGTTGGGCCGGCGCAAGATCGCGCGTGCGTGCGGCAGGCCGTGGCGACCGATCAGGGCAATGAGGGCGACATCGGACAGCACCGGCGAGCGGATGAGCAGCGGGGCCGCGATATCGACGCTCTCGTCGCAGAGACGGCGAACGAGGCCGAGCGGCGCGTACTCGCTCTCCGACAACGCAGCCGCCACGAAGCGGCGCGCCTCGACAGACACATTGTCGAACAGCGGTAAGGTGAGGTCTTCGAGCTGGGTGATCTCGCGGCGCGAAGGACGCGGCAGGGCGCAAAAGGCGGACACCGCCGCCCGGAAAAGCCGCTCGGGCTTTCCGGTTTCGCGCCTGATTGCGATTTGCCTGAAGTCCGATGCTGACACGGTACGCCTGACACTACTCGATACTGCTGCGGAGACGATCCGGCACTGCAACTGCGTACCGGAGCTCCGAAGATGAACATAAACTTAGCCGCGATTTGTTAGCGGACTGTTAACTCTCTGCTGGCCTTATCAAGACGGAGGCGTTGCGTGCTTACTCCGGTCAAACCGAGAGGGAAATCGCATACCATGGGCAGCGTAGTGTCATTCATGCCGCGCCGGGCGAGCGCCCGCAGGTCGCCACGCACAGCGGAAACGCCGGCATCCATCATCATATTTCCGGGCGTGCGTTACGAACGCCCCAGCGCGCAGACAGGCGGCCGCGAACGCGCCGACGTCCCACGGCGCAACGAGCCGTTGCCCAAGCATTGATGCCCCGCAGGGGGCTTATTGCGTGTCGCAGTTGATGCCGTCGAGGAAGCGCGAGATCGTCGGCCGCCAGCTGTCGTCGGGGACAAACGCACGGACGACCACGATGCCTTCGTCGATCGGCGTTTCGACGAAGATCGACTTTTCGAACTCTGTCGGCAGTTCCTTGCGCAGTTCGATCATTTGCGCCGGGGTCAAGACGACGAAATCGAGATTGCCGTCGGTCGCGGTGCGATCGTTGAAGCTGTAGATGTTCTGCCCGCTGCGGTCATAGACCGACGCCGACCAGTAGGGAACCTTGCCGGCATTGTCGATGCGGACGACACCGTCCGCCAGATCGAAGCGGCAGGCTGCATCGTAGAAGGATGGGTCGAGCGACTTGACCACTGGCGCGCCGCCGACGTCCTGGTCCAGACGCACCACCTTGTTGGGGCCGGCGACCATGGCGAGGCGCGACCAGGCGTCGCGTTCGGAGAAGTTGGGCACTAGCAGCAGTATGACGATGTGGGCGATGCCCAGACCGACAAGGGCAATCGCCAGGGCATGAAACAGCCTACGCATTGCACTGGCCCCTGACGATGCGCGGCATCTGGATGTCCGACAGGCCGGTGCTGCTGGCAATCGGCGTGTCGTAGAGCGTCAGCACCAGGTTCATCTCGCCCACGCCGGATACGGCCAGCCAGTTGCCCGGCACGGCCTGTGCGCCGACGGCAATTTCGATGGTGTTGTCGGGCTGCCGCAGGACTTCGAGCGAGTGCAGGGCGGGGTCGCGGCGCGTCGCCGGCTTGAGGGCGTTCTGCGCCTTGTCGGAGGCGTAGAGCGTCCAGAATCTTGCGACGGGAAGCGAACCGTCGATGAGATAGGTGCATTCGCGCCGGAGATTGGCGCCGTCGGCATCGCGCTCGGCGACGAAGGCGAGGCCCTCGGCGCGGCCAAGCGCGAGAATGCCATCGCGCGCAACGCGGGCCTTGGAATAGGGGTCGGCTTCAGGGGTCCCGATATCAGGAAATGCCGTCCACGAGCCAACTGAAACGGCGCCAATGCCTTCCTGCCTGTCAAGCACCATCCGAACGCTCGCGGCACCACCGCCGATGGCGATGGCAAGCGCGAGACCGATGAGGAGCGATTGTTTCAGCATGACCTGCCGCACGATGGAGCTGACGGAGGAATATCCTGCCAATCAAGACGAACGCAAGCCAGCGAAGCTTGCTGCAGGCGGCGACGCGCTGGCTGGAATGCCGTTGCCAAGATCACAGCGCCGATAGCGTCTTGGGCTCGGCGGGCGGTTCTATCGCCGGTGCGTTGTGGAACACATCGGCAATTTCGCGCAGCGTGCGGGTGGTGGTGCTTGAGAGCACTGGCGGGCGGTCGGGCGCATCTGCGGCGGCCTGCTCGGCACCGTTTTTCGCGGCCTCTTCCGCCTTGGCGATGGCCGCCGGGTCGACGAACGGGTTCTGGATGCCGGGGATCGGCTTCAGGTCGATATTCTGGTGCGCGTAGGCCATGAAGCGCTGCCACACCATCGCCGGCAGCGAACCGCCAGTCATGTTGTTGGTGGTCGAGAAGTCGTCGTTTCCGAGCCAGACGGCGGCGGTGTAGTTGCCGGTGTAGCCGATGTACCAGGCGTCGCGATAGGACTGGGTGGTGCCGGTCTTGCCCGCGGAGCGGACATTGGCGAGCGCGGCCCTACGCGCCGTGCCGACCTCGGGGATCTGCACCATGATCGAATTCATCGAGGCCACCGCCTGCTCGGACAGGACGCGATGCGGCGGCGGCGCGTCTCGGGTGTAATCGTAGACGATCTTGCCCGAATGCGTTGTCAACTGGGTGATGCCGTGACGGGTGCCAACAATGCCGTCTTGAGCCAGCACGCTGTAGCCGGTAGCCTGGTCCATGACGGTGAGCCCGGAGGTCCCGAGCACCATGGTCTTGTGCGAGCTGACCGGCGATTCCACGCCCATCGCCTCGGCCATCGCCTTGATCGGCGGGATCGACAGATGGTCCTTGGCGAGGCGCACCGGAACCGTGTTGATCGACTTGATCAGCGCCGTCGACAGGGTCATCCGGCCGGAATAGCCGCGGGTATAGTTCTTCGGCGACCATGCGCCCCAGCTGATCGGCCCATCGGAGATGACCGATTCCGGGGTGAAGCCGTGTTCCATCGCCGTGGCGTAGACATAGGGCTTGAAGGACGAGCCGGTCTGGCGCTGGGCGCGGGTCGCGCGGTTGAACTGGCTGGCGCCGTAGTCGCGGCCGCCGACGATGGCCCGCACCGCACCGTTGGTCTCGATGACGACGACCGCGCCTTCGCTGACGTGATACTCCTTGCCGAACTGGCGAAGGTGGAACTCGACCGACTCCTCGGCCGCGTTCTGGATGTTCATGTCTATGGTGGTGCGTGCGACCAGCGAATGGACGCCGGACTTGGCGGCGATCTTCTTGACCTCGTCGAACGCCCAATCGAGGAAGTAGTCCGGGCTCTTGCGGTCGCCGCGGTCGACGATGTCGGCCGGATGCAGGCGCGCCGAAAGCACCTGGCCCTCGGTCATGAAGCCCGCCTGCACCAGATTGGTGAGCACCACGTTGGCGCGGGCGCGGGCGGCCGGCAGGTTGATGTGAGGAGCGTATTTGGTCGGCGCCTTGAACAGGCCCGCGAGCATCGCCGCCTCGGGCAGGTTGAGATCCTTGACCTGCTTGCCGAAGTAGAAGTCCGCCGCCGCCGCGATGCCGAACGTGCCGCCCCCCATGTAGGCGCGATCGAGGTAGAGCTGCAGGATTTCCTTCTTGGAGAGATTGGATTCCAGCCACAGGGACAGGAAGGCTTCCTTGACCTTGCGCTCGACGGTGCGCTCGTTGGTGAGGAACAGATTCTTGGCGAGCTGCTGGGTCAGGCTCGAGCCGCCCTGGACGACCGAGTTGGCGCGCATGTTTTCCGACATGGCGCGGATCAGGCCGAGGAAATCGATACCGTAGTGCTCGAAGAAGCGACGGTCCTCCGTCGCCAGAACTGCCTTGATGACGTGATCCGGCATTTCGTCGACTGGTACGGAATCGCGCTGGATAATGCCGCGCTGCCCGATCTCGTTGCCATAGCGGTCGAGGAAGGTGACGGCGAAGTCATCCTGATTGCGCCAGTCGCCGCCGGTTTCCTGGAACGCAGGCATCGCCAGCGCAAGCATGACCACGGAGCCTCCCGCAGCCATGGTGAAACCTTCGCTCAGGATTTCGATGACACCACGCCGCCAGCCTTTGACGCGGAAGCGGCGAAAGAAGATCGTGGCGTTTTCCCAGAACTCCTGGGCCTTGAAACGCAGCTCGTAAAGAGTCGAGTCGAGCCATGCATCGATCGCCAGAAGTCCGGCGGCCAAACGGCCTCTTTTCTTACGGGGTTCGACTGGGCTTTCCATTCGCAATGGGTCCGGCGCGTGACTGCAGCTTATACCAAAACACTTATGCTGGCGAATTCCGGGTGCGCGTCCCCGGCCCAAGGCCGACTTGTCCCCGATTTTCGCGGTCGCCACAAGGGGGCGGACGACGTGTCCCGGGTAAATGGAAAATCACGACGAAATAGGAATTTATTCTTGACACCGTTACGGCGGCGGTGTAGTGTCTCGATATCGTCGAAGAATTGCGACCGCAGGGCACGGCCCGCCGCCGCATTTGGGCGAAACTCCTTACAAATCCACAGTCGAGGTGGTCGTTGGTGGCGCAGGCTGAAGAACGCTGGCGTGCGGTGCGTGCGCTTTACGAAGGCGCGCCGGCGGATGCGGGCACGCTGTCCCGGGTGAGCGGCTGGAAGGAAGCAACGATACGCAGGCGCATCGAACGGCATGGCTGGATAGCCGGGACCGATGGGGTTGTCGATGAACGGCTCGTCCGGCTGGCCGACTCGCTCGTTGGCCAGGTCGAGACCCTGCGCGCGGAAAGTGCAGGCGCGCTCGACAAGGCGCAGATCGAGATGGTCGGCCTCGTCGTAAGGACGGTGGAAAAGATCACGGAACTGATGCGGGGCGGGGAGGTAGCGAAAGTGAGCCAGACGAACCGAGATGCAGAAATGGCCGATGTGCTTGCAAGGATCGATCGACGCATCGTCGAACTCGCACGGAGCTACGCCCGGGTGCTGGGCACGGCAGAACATAACCGATCGTGAAGGACGCCTGATCGCCGGGGAATGGTTGCAAAGCGCGCGCATCGAACAATATCTGCTTGAGGCGCGGCCGGCGACCTGGCTGGTGATAGGAGGACGTGGCGCGGGCAAGACGCGGCTGGGCGCCGAGTGGGTGAATTCGCTGGTGAGGGGCTTTTCACCTTTCGCCGACAGGGCGCATTCGCCGATTGCCCTGGTCGGTGAAACGTTGGCCGATGTACGCGAGGTGATGATCGACGGCCCCTCGGGGATCGTCACCATTTCGCGCCACGACCGGCCACGCTTTGAAGCGAGCCGCCGCAGGCTGGTGTGGAACAGCGGGGCCGTGGCGCAGATTTTCTCATCCGAGGATCCCGAAAGCCTGCGCGGGCCGCAATTCCAGGCAGCGTGGTGCGACGAACTGGCGAAATGGAAACATGCCGAAAGCTGTTTCGACATGCTGCAGTTTGGCCTGCGGCTGGGCGACAGGCCCCGCCAGCTCATCACCACCACGCCTCGTCCATTGCCGATACTCAAGCGACTTCTCGCCGATCCCGCGGTCATGGTGACGCGCATGCGTTCGGACGACAACAGCGCCAACCTGGCGCCAGGGTTTCTCAACGCCGTTCGCAATCGCTACGGCCGCACTGTACTGGGTCGCCAGGAACTGGACGGCGAACTGGTCGAGGATCGCGAGGACGCGCTGTGGTCGCGCGACATGCTTGCGGCCGCGACTGTCGCCGAAGCTGCGGATCTGCGCCGGATCGTTGTCGCTGTCGATCCGCCTGCCGGTTCGCGCAAGACATCCGACGCCTGCGGCATCGTTGCCGTCGGGCTGGATGGCGCGGGCAGGGCCGTGGTGTTGGCCGACGCCACCGTTCGTGCGGCAAGACCGCAGGATTGGGCCGGTGCGGCTGTCAGGCTGTTTCATCGGCTCGCGGCCGACAGCATCGTTGCCGAGGTCAACCAGGGCGGCGACATGGTGACGGCGGTCATCCGAACGGTCGATGCCGCGGTGCCGGTCAAGCCTGTGCGCGCACGGCGTTCCAAGTGGCTTCGCGCCGAACCCGTGGCGGCGCTCTATCAACAGGGCAAGGTCGTGCATGCCGGTAACTTTCCGGAACTTGAAGACGAGATGTGCGACTTTGGCGCGAACGGACTGTCGAACGGCCGTTCTCCCGACCGCGTCGACGCGCTGGTCTGGGCCGTGACCGAATTGATGCCGGACTGGTCGACCGAACCGCGAATCCGCGATTTTCTCTGAACAGGATACGATATGGCTGTGAATTGGCCCTGGTTCCGCTGGACCGGGAGGGGAAGCACCGTGCCCGAGCGCAAGAGCGATGGCGCTATCGGCTTTGTCGCGCTGCATGCCCAGGGCGAAGCGCGCTGGACCCGACGGGACTATGCCGCGCTGGCGCGCGAGGGGTTCATGCGCAATCCGATCGTGCATCGCTCGGTGCGGCTGATCTCGGAGACGGCCGCGGCGATACCCTGGCTGCTCTACGACGGCGTGACCGAACTCGCCGAGCATCCCCTCTTGAAATTGCTCGACCGGCCGAACGAGCGGCAGGCGGGCGCCGGTTTCATGGAAGCGCTCTACGGGCATCTGCTGCTGTCGGGTAACGCCTATGTCGAACTGGTGTCCGCCCAGGGTGGCGCTCGCGAGATGCACTTGCTGCGGCCCGACCGGGTGACGATTGCGAGCGACGGGTCTGGGTGGCCCGTTGCGCTGGACCATCGCGAAGGCGCGCAGCGCCGTCATATCGAACTCGGCCTGTCCGGCAACGGCGGGGCGGCGCACCTGGCACTGTTTCATCCTCTTGACGATCACTACGGCTTTGCGCCGCTGGAGGCGGCGCTGATCGCGCTCGATACGCACAATGCGGCCGGACGCTGGAACAAGGCGTTGCTCGACAATTCGGCGAGGCCTTCGGGTGCCCTGGTTTATGCGCCCAAGGACGGGGGCAATCTGAGCGACGAGCAGTTCGACCGGCTCAAGGCCGAGCTGGAGGAAGGCTATTCCGGCTCGACCCGCGCCGGACGGCCCCTGCTGCTCGAAGGCGGGCTGGACTGGAAGGCGATGGGCCTGACGCCGAAGGACATGGACTTCATCGAGGCCAAGCACTCGGCGAGTCGGGACATCGCGCTGGCTTTCGGAGTTCCGCCGATGCTGCTCGGCATTCCCGGGGACAACACCTATTCCAACTACCAAGAAGCGAACCGGGCCTTCTATCGCCTGACCGTTCTGCCCCTGGTGGCGCGGACAGCGAAGGAGCTGTCGGCCTGGCTGACGCCGGCGTTCGGCGACGGCCTGCGGCTCTGGTACGACGCCGACCAGGTCGAGGGCCTGGCCGGAGAGCGCGATGCGCTGTGGACCAGGCTCGGAGCGGCTTCGTTCCTGAGCGAAGACGAGAAGCGCGAGGCGGTCGGCTATCCGCCGCACCGCTGAACAATTCCACGATGGGACCAAAACCATGACGGACATGTCCGATCCGGGCTGGCTCTGGCTGGCCAAGGGCGGGGGAGCCATCGCCGGATCGGCGATCTCACTCGCCTATATCCTGCCGCATGGCCGCCGCGAGGCCGCGGTGCGCTTTGCCGTCGGCGTCGTCTGCGGCCTGGTGTTCGGGGGCACGGTCGGCCTCAAGATATCGGTCGAACTCGGCATCGAACGGCTGATCAGCCCGGCCGAGATGACGATGATGGGAGCCGCAGCCGCCAGCCTCTGCGCCTGGTGGGGGCTCGGCTTCGTCATGCGGGCGCTGGAAGGCAATCGCCTCGGCCGATGGATCCTGGAAAAGAAGAACGGGAAGGGCGCCTAGGATGAGCCAAGCGGCTGCTGCGTACTGCGAGCGCAAGTTCGTCGACCTGGTTCTCGACGAGGTTGCCGGGGACGGCTCCTTCTCAGGCTACGCCAGCCTGTTCGGGCAGCTCGATCTCGGCAAGGATATCGTCGAGCGCGGGGCATTTGCCAAGTCGCTGCGAACGCGGGGCGCGGCAGGCATCCGCATGCTTTTCCAGCATGATCCCAACCAGCCGATCGGCCGTTGGGCCGAGCTCAAGGAGGACGCGCGCGGCCTGTTCGTGCGCGGCAGGCTGGCCAAGGATGTAGGCCGTGCCCGAGACGTGCACAACCTGCTGCGCGGCGGCGCGCTGGATGGCCTGTCGATCGGCTTTCGCGCGGTGAGAGCGCGGAAGGATCACGCAACCGGCGTGCGCCATATCCTGGAAGCCGACCTTTGGGAGATTTCCATCGTCACGTTCCCGATGCTGCCGCAAGCGCGTATCGACACGGTCAAGGGGCGCGGGCGATTGCCCACGACCCGGCAATTCGAAGGCTGGCTTACGCGGGATGCGGGGCTGACCAGAACCGACGCCCGGACGGTAATCGCCGAGGGCTTTTCCAGCCTTGTGCGCAAGCGGGACGCCGCATGGGGAACGCAAGCCGGCCTTGCCGAATGCATCCGCGAGGCCACACGCATGATCAAGCAAAAAGGAAGCAGCGCATGACCACATTGCACGCGCCGCGCCCGCCTGAAACCAAGGCGGCCGGCGACACGCTCGACCTGAAGGATGCCTTCGGCGAGTTCATGACCACTTTCGAAGCCTTCAAGGACAGCAACGACGAGCGGCTGGCGCAGCTTGAGGGCAGGTTCGGCGCCGACGTGGTGACCTCGGAGCAGGTCGATCGCATCTCCCGCGCCCTCGATGAGCAGAAACGCCTCCTCGACGGCCTGTCGCTGAAGCGGGTGCGCCCGACGCTTGGACGCGACGGAGCGCGGACCGGACCGAGCGAGCACAAGGACGCGTTCGACGTCTACATGCGCAGCGGCGACGACCGGCAGCTGCGCGCCCTCGATACGAAGGCGATGTCGTACGGTTCCGGCCAGGACGGCGGCTACCTGGTGCCGAGCGAAACCGAGACCGAGATTGGCCGCCGCCTGTCGGTATTCTCGCCGATCCGCTCGATCGCGTCCGTCCGGCAGGTTTCGGCGGCCGTGCTGAAGAAGCCGTTCACGGTCACCGGCCCGGCCGTCGGCTGGGTTGCCGAAACCGCCACCCGGCCGCAGACGGCGTCGCCTGTCCTGGCCGAACTGCAGTTTCCGACCATGGAGCTCTACGCTATGCCAGCGGCGACGGCATCGCTTCTCGAAGACAGCGTCGTCGACCTCGACCAGTGGATCGCCTCCGAGGTCGAAGCCGCGTTTGCCGAGCAGGAGGGAATGGCCTTCGTCAACGGCAGCGGCGTCAACAAACCCAAGGGCTTTCTCGACTACAACAAGGTTGCCGAAGCGAGTTGGGCCTGGGGCGATATCGGCTACCTCGTGACGGGCGTTTCGGGGGCACTGCCAGCGTCGAGCCCGTCGGATATCCTGGTGGACACCGTGTATGCGTTGAAGGCCGGATACCGGCAGAACGCCAACTGGGTCATGAACCGCAAGACCCAGGCGACGATCCGCAAGCTCAAGGACGCTGACGGCAACTATCTGTGGCAGCCGCCTTCGGCACTTGGCCAGCGCGCGATGCTGATGGGCTTCCCGCTGGTCGAGGCCGAGGACATGCCCGACGGGGCCGCCAACTCGACGCCGATCGCCTTCGGCGACTTCGCACGCGGCTATCTGGTCGTCGACCGGACGGGCGTGCGGGTGCTGCGCGACCCGTATTCGGCCAAGCCTTACGTGCTGTTCTACACGACCAAGCGCGTCGGCGGCGGCGTTCAGGACTTCAGCGCCATCAAGCTGCTCAAATACGGCACGGCCTGAGCCACGCGGCGATCTCGCCAGTTGGCATGTGCCGTGGCGGCTCCGGTCCCTCCCAGCTGGGGCCGCCATTTCATCCCAGATACAGAGGTCATCAATGACGTTGATCAGGACAGTCGCGCCTGCGGTCGAGCCGGTGACGCTTGTCGACGCCAAGGCGCACCTGCGCGTCACGCACAGCAGCGAGGACGCGTTGATAGGCGGCCTTGTCGTGGCTGCGCGCGAGGACGTAGAACGCTGCACCGGTGTGGCATTGATCGACCAGAGCTGGCGCCTGGTGCTGGATCGCTGGCCGACCGACAACCGCGTTGCCTTGCTGCGGCATCCCGTGCGTGAAGTGCTTTCGGTGACCACGTATGACAGTGAGGGTTCCGCGTCGCTCGTCGATCCGCAGCACTATCTGTTCGACAGCCTGTCGCGACCGGCGCGGCTGCATTTCGACAGGACGCCGGACCGGCTGCGCACGATGAAAGGCATAGAGGTCGACTTCCGCGCCGGCTTCGGCGAGGCGGGCACCGATGTTCCCGATCTGCTGAAGCGCGCGGTGCTGCTGCTTGTCGCGCACTGGTACGAGTTCCGGACAAGTTTCGGGCCGGCGGATCAGCCGGTGTCGTATCCGGCCGCCTACGACCGCCTGCTTTCAGGCTACAGGGCGATGAGGCTGTGATGCGCGTGAGTTTCATCGACCCAGGCGCGCTGCGCAGCGAATTCGCCCTCGAGCAGTGCGTGACCACGCCGGATGATTTCGGCGCGCAGAGCGAGAGCTGGGTCGAGGTGGCGACGCTGTTTGCCCATGTCGAGCCGATTGCCGCGCAAAGCATTTTCGGCGCCGGACAGACGATTGAGACTGCAACCCACCGCGTCACCACACGGTGGCGGACAGGGCTTGCGAGCGGGATGCGGCTCAGGCGGAACCTGCGGGTGCTGGACATCATTACTGTCCACGACCCAGATGAAACCCGCCGCTATCTCGTGTGCGGCGTGAAGGAGGTCGGCGCTTGAACGTGACCATGAGACTGACGCGCGACGGAATGTTGCGCGCGCTGCGCTGGCGAGCGCACGAACTGGCAGAGGACGCCGAACAAGGCTACCTTGGCGAGGCGTCGAGCGAACGCCGGGCGGCTTCCTCCGCCATGCGCGACGGGGCAGAAGCAGGGAGGAAACCGAGCGATGACCGCCCCGGCAGCTGAATTGCAAAAGGCGGTGTTTGCGGCGCTGTGTGGCGATCCGTCGCTCGTTGCGATGCTTGGCGGGCCAAAGATACATGACCAGGCGCCGGCCAATGTTGTCTTTCCCTATCTGACCTTCGGCAGAACCAGCGTCTACGACTGGAGCACCGACACCGAAAGCGGGACCGAGCAGCTGTTTTCGATCCATGTCTGGTCGAAGGCACAAGGCAAGCGCGAAACGCTGGAGATCATGGAAGCCGTTCGCGTGCTGCTCGACGACGCCAGGCTCGATCTCGGCTCCCAGCATCTGGTCAGCATGCGGCTGGAGTTTTCCGAAGCGCGCTTCGACGACCGGCTGACCGTCCATCATGGCGTGCTGCGCTTTCGTGCGGTGACCGAACCGGTGGCCTGACGGCCGCGCCACGAGATTTTCTCAAGCAAATCCAGGAGACCATGAATGGTCGCACAGAAGGGCAAGGACCTTCTGCTCAAGATCGATAGCAACGGTCTGGGCAGCTTTGTGACGGTCGCGGGCCTGCGCTCCAAGCGCATCGCCTTCAACAGCGAGACGGTCGACGTCACAGACGCGGATTCGGTCGGACGCTGGCGCGAACTGCTCGCCGGCAGCGGCATCCAGCGCGCCTCCATAAGCGGGTCCGGCATCTTCAAGGACCAGTCGTCGGATGCGCGTATCCGGACATGCTTCTTTGGCGGCGACATCGTCCGCTGGCAGCTCGCGGTTCCGGACTTCGGCATTGTCGAGGCGCCATTCCAGATCACGGCGCTGGAATACACCGGCAATCACGATGGCGAGATGACGTTCGAGGTGGCGCTGGAATCCGCCGGCGTCGTCGGCTTCTCGGTGACGCCATGAGCGCCAATCGCCGCCGCGGCGAGGTTGCCGCCGAACTGGACGGCAAGCATTACCGTCTATGCCTGACACTCGGCGCTCTGGCCGAGCTCGAGGCAAGCTATGCCGCAGACGATCTCTCGGCACTTGTCGAAAGGTTTTCGAGCGGACGGCTTGCCGCTTCCGACATGATCAGGATCATCGGCGCCGGTTTGCGCGGGGCCGGGCAGGACCTGCCGGACCAGGCTGTGGCCGCGATGCAGGCGCAAGGTGGAGTGGCGGGGTTTGCCGCCATCGTTTCGGATTTGCTGACGGTGACCTTTGGCGCGGTGCCGGCGACCGGGGACGCACAAAACCCTTAGACGCCGCGGCGGGCAATGGCGCGGAGTTTCCCTGGGACCATGCCATGGCCGCGGGGTTCGGCCTGCTGCGGCTGTCGCCCGCCTCGTTCTGGGCGATGACGCCACGCGAACTGGAGCGCGCGATGAGCGTGCTTTCGCAGGGGCGAGGGAACGCGCCGCTGCGCGTACAACTGGAGACATTGATGGCAGCCTTTCCGGACAATCGGGAGCCAAATCATGGCTGAAGGGGTCAAGATCGAGATTTCCGCCGATACAGCTCCGTTCCAGAATGCGCTGAAGTCCCTCGAGCGACTGTCGGACAGTTTCGGCGCCCAGCTGACCGGGGCGATGAAAAGTGCGGTGGTCAGCGGCCGCGAGCTAGACGACGTGCTCAGGCGGATCGGATTGAACCTTGCCGGCATGGCGCTCGAGCAGGGGCTGAAGCCTCTGCAGTCGCTGGCGGGATCGATGTTCTCGGGACTGCTCAACGGGCTGCAGAACATCCTGCCTTTCGCCAAGGGCGGAGTGACGGGGGGCGTTGTGCCATTCGCCTCGGGCGGTGTCGTCTCTTCGCCAACCTATTTTCCTGCTGGCAGGAACATCGGCCTGATGGGCGAGGCGGGAGCGGAAGCGATCCTGCCGCTGCGTCGATCCGCCGACGGCAGTCTCGGCGTTTTGGCGCCGGGAGGCGGCGGGGCGGTGAATGTCGTCTTCAACGTTACTGCCCAGGACGCGGCTTCGTTCCGCAAGTCCGAGGCGCAGATAACAGGCATGCTGGCGCGCGCGGTGTCGCGCGGCGCACGAACATTCTGAAGGGGGAGCCATGTCGGAATTGGCAAGTTTCCACGACGAGGTCTTTCCGCTGGCGGTGTCGTTTGGCGCGACAGGCGGGCCGGAGCGCCGCAACGAGATCGTGTCCCTGATCTCGGGCCGCGAAAAGCGCAACTTGCGCCTGTCGCAGTCGCGTCATCACTACGACGCGGGCACCGGGGTCAAGTCACTTGACGATCTGCACGACGTGCTGTCGTTTTTCGAGGCGCGCCGGGGGACGCTGCACGCCTTCAGGTTTCGCGATCCCTTCGACATGAAGTCGTGCCGGCCCGGAGGCGCACCAACACCGCTCGACCAGCCGTTGGGGACCGGAGACGGCATCAAGACGCGATTTGCCCTGACCAAGACCTATGGTGCTGGGGCGGACGCCTACCTGCGCCCGATCACCAAGCCGATCACCGCCAGCATCCGCATTGCAGTGGCCGGCGTGGAGCGGCTTTCGCCAGCCGACTTCTCATTCGACGAAGCGACCGGCGAGGTGGTCCTTGCCGGAGGTGCGCCTGGTGCCGGGGCGCTGGTCACGGCCGGTTTCGAATTTCACGTGCCGGTACGGTTCGACATCGAGCGCCTGTCCCTGAGCATGACCGGGTTCAAGGCAGGGCAGATACCATCGATCCCCCTGGTGGAGGTGCTGCCATGACGCTGCCGCCAGCATTGGCCGATCACCTCGGCCAGGCCGTGACCAGTGTTTGCCATTGCTGGCGCTTGACCAGGACGGATGGCCAGGTCAGCGGATATACCGACCATGACCGTACGATCACGCTCGAAGGCCTGGCTTTCCTGCCGGAAACCGGGCTCAGCGCCAGCGAGGCGCGCAGTTCGCTCGGCCTTGCCGTCGATACTGTCGATGTCGAGGGCGCGCTGAGTGCCGACAGCATTCGCGACGTCGACATCGCAGAGGGGCTGTACGACAACGCAACGGTTGAGACCTTTCTGGTCAACTGGCGGTCGCCGGAGCAATTTGTACTGCTGCGGACGGCGACCATTGGCAAGATCACGCGCAGCGACCAGCGGTTCGTAGCCGAACTCGAAAGCCCGTCGCATGCGCTGGATCAGCCGCGCGGCCGCTATGTAGTCCGCGCCTGCGATGCCGAGCTCGGCGACCAGCGCTGCGGCGTGGCGCTGGACACACCGCAATTGTCAGGCAGCGGAACAGTGACGGCCTACCTGTTGCCAGACATGGTCAAGGTGACAGGCTTGAACGCATTTGCGCCGGCGTGGTTTGCACATGGTACGCTGACCTGGACTGCCGGCGCGCGCGCCGGGCGCAGCGAAAGGCTCGTCGATCACCGCCGCGAGGGATCATATGCGATCCTCGCATTGGCGGCGCGCGATGGTCCAGCCGTCGCCGCTGGCGACACTTTTGTCGTTCGCGCCGGTTGCGACAAGGCGTTTGCCACCTGCAAGGCAAAGTTTGGCAACGCTTTGAACTTTCGCGGATTTCCCCATCTCCCCGGCAATGACGCAGGTTATTCGTATGTGGCGGAAGGCGGCGTTTTCGACGGACGGCCGATCGTGCCGTGAAGGGCGTGTCGCCAGTACGACCTGCCGCGTCGGCAGTGGTGCGCGAAGCGATGGAGTGGGTTGGCACCCCCTATCGCCACCAAGGCTGCCGAAAGCGGCTTGCCTGCGACTGTCTCGGACTGGTGCTCGGCATTTGGCGCGAGCTCTACGGTTCGGACTTGCCGTCTCCGGGGCCATATGCACCGGACTGGGCCGAAGCGACGGGCGAGGAGCGCCTGCTGGACGGGCTGGGCGGCCAACTGGTGGCCAAACCAGCGGCGGACATGGCGCCTGGCGACGTGATCGTCTTTCGCTGGCGGCCACATCTGCCGGCAAAGCACGCAGGCATACTGACGGACGGCGATTCTTTCGTGCATGCCTATCAGGGGAATGGCGTGACGCTGACGCACCTGGTTCCGCAGTGGCGGCGGCGCATCGCTGCGGCCTTCGCATTCCCTGACATTCCACAAAACCGCTGATGCCGGAGACCGCCCATGGCGACGATATTGCTGCAGGCTGCGGGCGCGTTTCTGGGCGGTATGCTCGGCCCGATAGGGACGGCGATCGGGACAGCGGCAGGGGCACTGGCCGGCTATGTCGTCGACCGTGCGCTGATCGACAGTACCAGGCGTATCGAGGGGCCGCGCCTGACTGGCGCACGGCCTTTCACTGCCGAGGAAGGGGCGCCGTTGCCGCGCATCTATGGTACGGCGCGCGTCGGCGGCACTTTGATCTGGGCGACGCGGTTTCAGGAAACGAGCCACACCAGCCGCCAGGGCAAGCTCGGCCCAAAGGTGACCGAATACGCATATTATGCAAATGTCGCCTTTGCTCTTTGTGAAGCCGAGATCGGCGGCATTCGCCGCGTCTGGGCCGATGGGCGCGAGGTCGATCTCGAGACCGTTGAACTGCGCGTTCATCGCGGTGGCGAGAACCAGCCGGTCGACCCGCTGATTGCGGCCAAGCAGGGCGCAGGCAACGCACCAGCCTATCGTGGCGTCGCCTATGTGGTGATCGAAAATCTCGACATCGCTGCCTATGGCAACCGCATTCCGCAGATGCAGTTCGAGGTGATGCGGCCCGTCGGCGCGCTGCATGGCAAGATCCGGGCGGTCTCGCTGATCCCCGGCGCCACCGAATACGGCCTCTCGACAAGCCTGGTCCGCCGCCAGATACGACCGGGCGAGAGCGAGGCGATCAACCGTCATGTGCTGTTTGCGGGCACCGATATCGCGGCCTCGCTCGACGAGCTGCAGGCGATGTGTCCCAATCTGGAGAACATCGCTCTGGTCGTGGCCTGGTTCGGCACGGATCTGCGGGCAGGCGATTGCCGTCTCAAGCCTGGCGTGACCAGTGCTTCGACCGGTGGGCTGTCGAGCCCCTGGCAGGTGTCCGGCGTGGCCCGGTCCAGCGCGATGGTCGTTTCGACACATGATGGCGGACCGGCCTATGGCGGCACGGCGTCCGACCGATCGGTGAAGGAAGCAATCGCCGAGATCAAGGCGCGCGGCCTGAAGGTGACGCTTTATCCTTTCGTCATGATGGACATAGCCGAAGAGAACGGCCTGCCCGACCCCTATGGCCAACCTACCCAGCCGGGCTATCCCTGGCGTGGGCGCATCACCTGCGCGCCGGCGCCATCGCTCGCCGGCACGGCCGATCGCACGACGGCGGCGCGCAGCCAGGTGGCGGCATTCTGCGGGACGGCGCTCAGGACGCAGTTTGCCGGCACGGGCGACACGGTCATCTTTTCAGGAGGCCCCGCAGATTGGGGCTACAGACGCTTCATCCTGCACTATGCCCACCTCGCCAATGCGGCGGGCGGCGTCGATGCTTTCATGCTCGGGTCGGAACTGCGCGGCCTGACGACGCTGCGCGACGCCGCCAACGCCTTTCCGTTCGTCGAGCAACTGTGCGCGCTCGCCGCCGATGCACGTGCAACGCTGGGACCGGGCTGCCGCATCACATACGGCGCAGACTGGAGCGAATACTTCGGCCATCACCCTGACGATGGCAGCGACGACGTCTACTTCCACCTCGACGACCTATGGGCGCATCCGGCTATCGATGCGATCGGCATCGACAACTACATGCCGCTCTCCGACTGGCGGGACAGCGACTACGCCGGCGGCAATCCGGACGGCTTTGCCGGTCCCTACGATATCCGGGGATTGAAGGCCTCCGTCGCCGGCGGCGAGGGGTTCGACTGGTACTATGCCGACTTCGAGGCGAGGGCCGGGCGTATGCGCAGCCCGATTGCCGACAGCTCCTACGGAAAGCCTTGGGTGTTTCGCTACAAGGACCTGGTCGGTTGGTGGAGCAATCCGCATTTCAACCGGCCTGCCGGCGTGCAGGACGCAACTCCCACTGCCTGGGTTCCCGCCAGCAAGCCGGTCTGGTTCACCGAAATGGGCTGCCCCGCCGTCGACAAGGGGCCGAACCAGCCGAACGTGTTCCCTGACACGAAGTCGGCTGAGGATGCCGTGCCCCATTTTTCCAACGGGGGACGCTCGGATATGGCGCAATGTCGGCTGCTGGAAGCTCATGCCGATTATTGGGATCCGACGTCGCCAGGGTTCGACGCGGCACATAATCCTGTCTCCGTTGTCTATGGCGGGCGCATGGTCGATGTCGCGCGGAGCTATGTCTGGGCTTGGGATGCGCGGCCATATCCGGCGTTTCCACTGCTGTCCAAGACATGGTCGGACAATCCCGGCTGGCACCGCGGGCATTGGTTGAACGGTCGCTTCAGCGGCGTTGCAGTCGCGGACCTCATCAACGCTATCCTGACCGACCATGGGCTACCTCGGGGCGAGGTGGCTGGCGTCGAGGGAACGGTCAGCGGCTATGTCATTGCCGATCCTTCTTCCGCCCGTGCGGCCATCGAGCCGCTGATTGACCTGTTTGGACTTTGCGCTGCCCAGCAAGCTGAGGGGCTTGTCTTCAGGAAGGCGACAGCCTCGGCGCATCAGTCCCTCGAACTGGACGAGTTGGCTGTCGAGGGCGAAGGCCCTGCCGTAGAAACCGTTCGGATGCCCGACCATGAGCTGCCGGGCGAGGTGGTTATCGGCTTTCGCGATCCCCATGCCGACTACCAGGCCGCCGCGGTCAAAAGCGTGCGGATGGATGCAGCCAGCAAGCGCCAGCATGGCATTTCTTTCCCCGGCATGCTCGATGCCGGCCAGGCGCGAATGTTGGCGGACGACTGGATGCGGCGGACCTGGCAGGAACGCGAGCGCGTGACCTTTGCCCTTGCCGAGCCGCGGGCCGACGTCATGCCCGGCGCCATCGTCAAGCTTCCGGCTACCGGCAGCGGCTCCGAGTTCATCGTCGCCGAGGTCGAGCAGGGGGTGTTGCGCAAGGTTGTCGCGCGCCAGACGGCACGGATGTTGCCAACGCCTTGGCAATCGACCAATCCTGGCATCGAGCCGACAATTTCCATTGTCGCCGGACAGCCGCATGTCGTGTTCCTCGATCTGCCGATGATGGGCGGCGCGGTCCCGAACGAACAATTCCGCGTCGCGGCGACCCAGAAGCCCTGGCGCAGCCAGGCGCTGTACGTTTCGCCCGAGGACACCGGCTTTGCCTTGCGTGGCACGATCCGGCGCCGCGCTGACATGGGCGTGCTCGTCGCGGCGCTTGGACCTTCGGTCGAGGGACGGATCGATCGCGCCAGCGAGGTAACCGTACGGCTTTACGAGGGCGATCTCGCAAGTGTGAGCCGGATGCAGCTGCTGAACGGCGCCAATCTCGCTGCCATCCGCTCGGTCGCGGGCGCGTGGGAGATTCTCCAGTTTGAAAGTGCGACGGAGATTTCACCCGACATCTGGCAATTGAGGAACCTTCTGCGCGGGCAATTCGGCACGGGCGACGCGATGGCGGCTGGGGCAGGAATAGGCGCGGATTTCGTGGTGCTCGATCAGGCTGCGGTGCCATCCGGCATATTGGCGGCTGAGGCTGGACTTCAGCTCAACTGGCGGGTCGGACCGCTAAGCTCTGACTTTTCAAGCGCCAACTTTGCCGCGCATCAGGAAATCGGCGGAATGCGAGCGCTGACGCCTCTCTCGCCTGTTCATCTGCATGCGGCAAGGACTGTCGCGGGAGACCTCTCGCTGTCATGGATCAGACGCGGGCGCATCGACGCGGACAGCTGGGAGGCGAGCGAAATTCCGCTCGGCGAGGGTCGTGAAGAGTACCGCGTCGATATCGCTTCCACTGGCGGCGCGATCGTGCGCACGGCGACGGTTTCCACGCCTGCCTGGGCCTATGCGGCTGCCGAAATGGCCGCCGACTTCGTGACGCCTCCCACCGAAATCATGGCCACCGTTCGTCAGCTCAGCCTCGCTGCGGGATGGGGACTGCCGGCAACGCTGCGCGTCGCGCTTGTTTGACCACCGTGTTTTCTGACCAAAGGGGAATGATCATGACAAGTTTGAAACCTTGGTACATGTCGCGCACCATCTGGGCGTCGATTGTGACGATGGTTCTCGGCATGGCCGGGCTTGCCGGCATGCCGGTCGGCGGTGTCGACAGCGGGGCCTTGACTGACACGATATTGCAGGCGGTGACAGCCTTGTCCGGTCTTGTCGCCATCTTCGGTCGCCTAAGTGCCAGCGAACGGATCGGCAGCAAGTAGCGCCCTTGCATGCCGGGCAATTACATGAACTCATTGTTCATTCCACGTTCAGCACTGTTGTATTAGATATCCCGGCATGAAAACGCTTCGCTCCATTTTCCGGCCTGCCATGACCGCGCTTTGCGCTGTCGGCCTGTTTGCGGTGTCGGCGCAGGTCTCGTCTGCGCGGGCTGAAGGGTCGGGCGCGTATGTTGTGGCGGCGGCGGATTGCTATTCGATCGGGCAGCAGGTGGCCGACCAGCATGGCGGCACCCTGGCGCGCGCTTCCGAATCCAGTCAGGGCGGACAGTCGGTCTGCGTCATCGTGGTTTTGGTCCCGGGCAAGGACGGCCAGCGCCCGCGCCGTGTCGAGGTCGTGGTTCCAGCCAGTTAGCGCGGATTTCGCCGCCGGGCGGAATCGCCTATATCTGCTCAATCTTTCACGGGTCGCCGGACAACATGCGAATACTCGTCGTCGAAGATGACAAGGATCTGAACCGCCAGATTTCCGAGGCGCTGACCGATGCCGGCTACGTCGTCGACAAGGCGTTCGACGGCGAGGAAGGCCACTATCTCGGCGATTCCGAACCCTATGATGCGGTGGTGCTGGACATTGGCCTGCCGCAGATGGATGGCATCAGCGTGGTCGAGCGCTGGCGCCGCGAAGGCCGGAAGATGCCGGTGCTGATGCTGACGGCACGCGACCGCTGGAGCGACAAGGTCGCCGGTATCGACGCGGGCGCAGACGACTACGTGACCAAGCCTTTCCACATCGAAGAAGTGCTGGCGCGGGTGCGGGCCCTGATCCGCCGCGCCGCTGGGCACGCCTCGTCGGAACTGTCCTGCGGCCCTGTGCGGCTGGACACCAAGGCGTCGAAGGCTGATGTCAACGGCGTGCCGCTGAAGCTTACCTCGCACGAGTTCCGCCTGCTCGCCTATCTCATGCACCACATGGGCGAGGTGGTCTCCCGCACCGAATTGGTCGAGCATCTCTACGATCAGGATTTCGACCGCGATTCCAACACCATCGAGGTGTTCGTCGGGCGCCTTCGCAAGAAGATGGGCATCGACATGATCGAAACCGTCCGCGGTATGGGATACCGCATGCGCGAGCCGGAGGCTTAAGCGGAAAAGTTCGGCAAACGACTGGGACGCTGGAAGCGGTATGTGCTGAGCCTCGGCCCGCGCTCGCTGGCCTTCCGCGTCATTGCATTCTCCACCATCTGGGCGGTTCTCGCCTTTGCGCTGATCTTTACTGTGATCAGCTCGCTGTATCGGCAGACCAGCGAACGCGGCTTCGACAGCCTGTTGTCGGCGCATCTTTTCAATCTCATCGGATCGGTCGGCGTCTCCGACAGCGGAACGCTGACCGGCGGTCCGGACCTCGGCGACCTCAGGTTTTCCGAGCCAGAATCAGGCTGGTATTGGTCGGTCGAGCCGGTGTCGAAAGGCCTTGTCGGGCAGCTGCGATCGTCGTCCATGACCGAGCCGATCGCCTCGCCGAGCGCAGAGGCGGTTCCGTTCGACGTGGCGTTCCAGCGCCACTACCGTACGGAGGGCATCGGCGGCGAGGAGCTCGAAGTCTTCGAGAGCGAGTTCGTCCTTGATTCGCAGAACCGCATCGCGCGCTTCCGGGTGATGGGCAATCGCTCCGAACTGGAGGCTGAAATCAGCGGGTTCGAATGGCGCCTGTTCACCTACCTGTCGCTGTTCGGTTTCGGCATGATTGCGATCAACGCCATCGCCATCCTGCTCGGGCTGCAGCCGCTGGCGCGGGTGCGCAACGCGCTTGCCATGGTCCGCGAGGGCACGGCCCAGCGGCTCACCGGGCGCTTCCCGGCGGAAATCCAACCACTGGCCAACGAAACCAACGCCCTGATCGAGAACAACCGCCGCATTGTCGAGCGCTCCCGCACCCAGGTCGGCAACCTCGCCCATTCGCTCAAGACGCCGTTGGCCGTCATGCTCAACGAAGGACGGGCGCTTGGCGGCCCCAAGGGGCAGCTGATCGCCGACCATGCCGCAGCGATGCAGCAGCAGATCGACCACTATCTGCAGCGGGCGCGCATTGCCGCGCAGCGCGAGAGCGTGGTCTACCGCACGCCGGTGGCGCCACTGCTGCAGCGCATGGTCAGGGTCATGGATAAGCTGTCGCGCGGCACCAAGATCTCCCTCAGCCTGCCGGATCAAGAGGTGGTGTTTGCCGGTGAAAAGGAAGACCTCGAGGAAATCGTCGGCAATCTGCTCGAAAACGCAATGAAATGGGCGCACAGTGCAGCCAGGGTTTCTGTCGAGACAGGCGTGGCCGAGGCGGAAGAGCCGCCGCGCTTTTCGATCCTGATCGAGGATGACGGGCCGGGAATTCCCGAGGATCAGGCGCGCGAAGCGATCAGGCGCGGCACGCGCCTTGACGAGACCAAGCCCGGCACGGGATTGGGCCTCGCCATCGTTGCCGACCTGGTCAAGGAGTATGGCGGCGGGCTGCGTTTGGAGCGCTCGGCCATGGGCGGCTTGAAGGCCGTCGTGGAACTGCGCGGCGTGCAATAAGAACGGCTGGCCGAATCGGCCCCATTTCGGCCAAAGATGATGATTAACGCGGCGCCAAGCCCTTGTAAGTGGACGCAAATTCGGGACCGCTGATGAGCATGAGACTTCGGTTGGCACTGGTTGCCGGATTGGCTGCCGTTTCGGGCTGCACGACCTCTGGTCTGAGCAGCGGCGGCGGTGGCTTGTTGCCTGTTTCGGGCGGAGGCGACGCAGGAGCGTCGAGCGGCAAGGTTGCGGCTCGCATCATCGACAGCATGGAGGGCGGCCTGGTCGGCGGATCGGTCGGCAACGGCCTGAGCGATGGCGACCGGCGCAAGGCGCTGGAGGCCGAGTACAGGGCGCTGGAATACGGTCAGGGTGGCCAAGCCGTCGCCTGGAAAGGTGAGGGGCGTTCCGGCGAGGTCGTGGCCGCACAGCCTTACCGAGTCGGTTCGCAGGACTGCCGCCAGTATTCGCAGACCGTGTTCACCACCGGAACGCCGCTTGTCGCGCGCGGCACTGCTTGCCGCAATGCCGATGGAAGCTGGACGCCGCTGACATAGATGTGATCAGGTGGCGCGGTTTCGTCTGCCTGTTCGTCAATAAGCCGCAGTCGCCGGATGTTGGCAGTGGAGTGGCCGGCGGCTATTGAGTTGGTCATGCTGTTCTGGGTCATAGCCGCCGTTCTGACGCTTGGCGCAAGCCTCGCCGTTTTGCTGCCGTTCACGCGACCGGCCGAGGGCGATGCTGACAAGAGTCACGACCTCGAAGTTTATCGTGACCAGTTGTCCGAACTCGATCGGGACGCTGCCCGAGGGCTGATTTCTGCGCCGGATGCCGAGCAGGCTCGCGCCGAGATCGGCAGGCGCATCATCCGTCTCGATGCCGAAACGGCCACAGGTTCAAGAAACGCGTCGGCCTCTGTCTCGCGGATCGTCGGCGTGGCGGCAGTGCTTGCCGTGCCTGTCATCAGCTGGAGCATCTACACAGCCATCGGGTCGCCCAGCCTGCCGTCGCAGCCCCTGAGCGCGCGCCTTGCGGAAAATCCCGCCAACAGCTCTGTCGATGATCTGGTCGGACGCGCCGAAGGGCATCTGATCGCCAATCCGTCCGACGGCCGCGGCTGGGACGTGCTGGCGCCTGTCTACATGCGCATGGGGCGTTCGGAAGATTCGGTGACGGCATACCGCAACGCCATCCGCCTCCTCGGCTCGACCGCCGCAAGGCAGGCCGGACTGGGAGAGGCGATCGGGGGTGCGTCCGGTGGTATCATCACCGAAGACGCGAGCAAGGCGTTCGAAGAGGCGCTGAAGCTCGATCCGGCCAATCCCAAGGCCCGCTATTTCCTGGCCCTGGCGCTGGCCCAGGAAGGCAAGGTGGCGGAAGCCGCCAGCGCATGGCGCCAGATGACCGCCGAATTGCCTGCGGACTCGCCATGGCGAGCCGTGGTCGACCAGTCCGTGGCGCAGGCCGAGGGACAGTCGGCTCCTCCAGCAGCCGGCGCCGCGCCGGGTGCTGTTGCGGGCGCGGCCACCGGGCCCAACCAGGAACAGATCGACGCTGCCGCGTCCATGTCTTCGGGCGACCGGACGGCTATGATCGAAGGCATGGTCGCAACGCTTGACGAGAAACTGCGCGAAAATCCGCGCGATCCGGAAGGATGGCAGCGGCTGGTGCGTTCCTATGTCGTGCTTGGCAAGACCGAACAGGCGCAAGAAGCGCTCGGGCGCGCCTATGCAGTGCTTGGCCGCGACAGCGATGACGGCAAGAAATTGTCCGAATTCGCTGCTTCGCTTGGCCTGAAAGTGACGGAGTAGCTCATGACGCGCAAGCAAAAGCGGTTGTCGGTGATCGCTGGCGCGCTGGCCTTCCTCGGCGCCGCGACCGCACTGACATTCTATGCGCTCGGCCAGAAGGCCTCCTATTTCTACATGCCGGCGGACCTGCAGGCAGCCGTCTTGCAGCCGGGGCAACGTATCCGGTTGGGCGGCCTCGTCGCGGCGGGCAGTATCGTTCGCGGGCAGGGGACAGAGGTGGCGTTCGGCGTGACCGATTCCGACAAGACCATCGAGGTGCGCTACACCGGAATTCTGCCGGACCTGTTCAGGGAAGGTCAGGGCGTCATCACCGAAGGCAGCTTCGGGCCTGACGGCACCTTTGTCGCCGACAGCGTGCTTGCCAAGCACGATGAAACCTACATGCCGAAGGAAGTTGCCGACAGCCTGAAGGAAAAGGGTGTCTGGCAGGAAGAGGCCACGCAATGAACTGCGAGCGCTGCTGAGATGGTCGAGATTGGTCACTTCGCGCTTATTCTGGCGCTCGCGCTGTCGTTTGTGCAGTCGCTTGTGCCGCTCTATGGCGCGCACAAGGGCGACGCGAGGCTGATGGCCATAGGCGGCCCTGTCGCCGTTACCGGATTTGCCCTGATCCTGCTTTCTTTCGTCGTGTTGATGATCGCCTATGCGGTTTCGGATTTCTCCCTCGCCAACGTCTGGGAAAACTCCCATTCGCTGAAGCCGATGCTCTACAAGATCACCGGGGTCTGGGGAAACCACGAAGGCTCGATGCTGCTCTGGGTGTTGATCCTGACCTTCTTCGGCGCACTGGTCGCGGCGTTTGGCGGCAATCTGCCGGCGACGCTCCGCGCCAATGTGCTCGCCGTGCAGGGCTGGATCGGCACCGCCTTCCTGCTTTTCATCCTGATCACCTCTAACCCGTTCGCCAGGCTTTCGCCGGCGCCGATCGAAGGCAGGGATCTCAATCCGATCCTCCAGGACATCGGCCTCGCGATTCATCCGCCCTTGCTCTATCTCGGCTATGTCGGTTTCTCCGTCTGCTTCTCCTTTGCAGTGGCGGCGCTGATCGAAGGCCGCATCGACGCGGCTTGGGCGCGCTGGGTGCGGCCGTGGACCCTGGCTGCCTGGGTGTTCCTGACCGGCGGCATCGCCATGGGCTCCTACTGGGCCTACTACGAGCTCGGGTGGGGCGGCTTCTGGTTCTGGGATCCGGTCGAGAACGCCTCCTTCATGCCTTGGCTGGCCGGTACGGCGCTGTTGCATTCGGCCATCGTGATGGAGAAACGTTCGGCCCTGAAGATCTGGACGCTGCTGCTGGCGATCCTGACCTTCTCGCTGTCCCTGCTCGGCACATTCCTCGTCCGCTCGGGCGTGCTGACTTCCGTCCATGCCTTTGCCAGCGACCCGAGCCGCGGTGTCTTCATCCTGTGCATCCTGACGCTGTTCATCGGCGGCTCGCTGGCGCTGTTTGCGCTGCGCGCATCGTCGTTGAGCGCGGGCGGCATCTTCCATCCGATTTCGCGCGAAGGCGCGCTCGTCCTGAACAACCTGTTCCTCACCACCGCGACCGCGACGGTGCTGATCGGCACGCTCTACCCGCTGCTGGTGGAAGGCCTTTTCGGCGAGAAGATCTCGGTCGGCGAGCCCTTCTTCAACCTTACCTTCGGCCCGCTTATGATCCCGCTTCTGGCCGTCGTGCCGTTCGGGCCGCTGCTTGCCTGGAAACGCGGCGACCTGGCCGCTGTTGCGCAGCGGCTGATGTTCGCGTTCGGCGGCGCGTTGCTCGTTGCGCTGGTCACTGGCTTCTTCATCGATGGTGCTTCGGTCTTTGCCGCCCTCGGCGCAGGCCTGGCGGCCTGGCTGGTCCTCGGTGCGCTGACCGACCTGGCGTTGAAATCCGGTATCGGCAATGTCGCACCCAGGATTGCGCTGCGCCGCTTCATCGGACTGCCGCGCTCTGTCTTCGGTACGGCGCTGGCGCATCTCGGCCTTGGCCTGACGCTCGCCGGCATCGTCGGTGTGGTGTCCTTTCAGAGCGAGGCGATCCTGGTGATGAAGCCGGGCCAGGTGCTGCAGATCGGCGGTCACGACTTGCGCTTCGATGGGCTACGCCCGGTGCGCGGGCCGAACTACACCGAAGACCAGGGTCATTTCTCACTGCTCGGTGTTGCGGGCCAGCCCATTGGCGAGCTCTTCTCGTCCAAGCGCTTCTATCCCGTTCGCCAGATGCCGACGACCGAGGCGGGAATCAGGACGATGGGCTTCTCGCAGCTCTACGTCTCGCTGGGCGACGAGACGGCCGACGGTTCGGTTGTCGTGCGCGTCTGGTGGAAGCCGCTCGTTACCCTGATCTGGGGCGGTGCGCTGGTGATGATGGTAGGCGGCTTTGTTTCGCTGCTCGACCGGCGCCTCAGGGTCGGCGCGCCGACCAGGCGAAAGACGATTGAGGCGAAGCCTGTGGCGGTGGCCCAATGAAGCGGATCCTGCCAGCCATCGCCGGCATCTGGGTTGCGCTGACTTTTGCCGGCACGGCCTTCGCCGTGAAGCCCAGCGAGATGCTGGCCGACCCGAAGCTCGAGGCGCGCGCGCGAGTTCTATCCGAAGAACTGCGCTGCATGGTCTGCCAGAATCAGTCGATCGACGATTCCGACGCCGAGCTCGCCGGCGACCTGCGTGTGCTGCTGCGTGAACGTCTGCTCGCCGGCGATACCGACGAGCAGGTCATGGACTACATCGTTTCGCGCTACGGCGAATTCGTCCTGCTTAAGCCGCAGTTCAACCTGCGCAACTCGTTGCTCTGGGGCACGCCCGTGCTGATCCTGCTCGGCGGGGCGGTGTTCGTGTTCGCGTCGGCGCGCTCGCGGCGCAGGCAGCCGACGGAAGCGTTGTCAAAGGACGAACAGCAGGCGCTCGACGCGATCCTGCGCAAGGACGCCTGAGACGCCCCTGCCAACATTACGAAAGTTTCATCCACCGGAAATGGTGTCGTAATGTGAACCTCCCTATCTCTTGATCCATCGAATGCATCCAATTCAAGAGGATCAAAGAGCAATGAACAGCGTCCAGTCTACCACTTCGCGTTCGCGCAAGCGCTTCATGGCCACCGCCGCATCCGTCGCACTTGCCGGTGCGATTGGATTGGGCGCCGTGGCTGGCGGTGCCGCCCCGGTCTATGCCGATGCGGTGCGTGTCGAAGCTCCCCAGACCCCCGGCTTCGGCGACGTTGTCGAGCACGTCTCGCCGGCTGTTGTCAGCGTCCAGGTCAAGGCCAAGATTGCTGCGGTTTCGGACGACGGTTCCGCGTCGCCATTCTCCGGCCAGGACTTCGACAACCTGCCCGACAATCACCCGCTGAAGCGGTTCTTCCGCCAGTTCGGCGGCCCGGATGGCGAGCAGAATGGTGATCAGGGCGGTCAGCGCTTCAAGCGCCAGAACCCGGCCAACCAGAAGCCGCGTCCGGTTTCGCAGGGCTCCGGCTTCTTCATCTCCGAAGACGGCTACCTGGTCACCAACAACCACGTCGTCGAGGGCGGCAGCGCCTACACGATCGTCACCGACGATGGTGCCGAATACGACGCCAAGATGATCGGCACCGATCCCCGCACTGACCTGGCCGTGCTCAAGGTCGATGCCGACAAGAAGTTCACCTATGTCGATTTCGCTGACGACTCCAAGGTCCGCGTCGGCGACTGGGTGGTTGCCGTCGGCAATCCGTTCGGTCTCGGCGGCACCGTCACCGCCGGCATCGTTTCCGCTCGCGGCCGTGACATCGGTGCAGGCCCCTACGACGATTTCATCCAGATCGATGCGGCCGTGAACCGCGGCAACTCGGGTGGTCCGGCTTTCAACCTCAACGGTGAAGTGGTCGGCATCAACACCGCGATCTTCTCGCCCTCGGGCGGCAATGTCGGCATCGCCTTCGCCATTCCCGCCTCGACCGCCAAGCAGGTTGTCGCGGATCTGATGAAGGACGGCTCCGTCCAGCGCGGCTGGCTCGGTGTCGAAATCCAGCCGGTGACCAAGGACATCGCCGAATCGCTCGGTCTGACCAGCGAGAAGGGTGCGATCGTTGCTGGCGCCCAGGATGAGACCCCGGCCAAGAAGGCAGGCATCACCGCCGGTGACATCATCACTGCCGTCGATGGCAAGGAAGTCGCCTCGCCGAAGGAACTGTCGCGCCTCATCGCCGGCATCGCGCCAGGCAAGTCGGTCGACATCACCGTCTGGCGGGATGGCAAGTCGCAGGACATGAAGGTGACGCTTGGCGATCTGCCTGGCTCCGACAAGCAGGCCTCGGCCGACCAGTCGCAGCAGTCGACGGAGCCGTCGTCGCTGGCCGACCTCGGACTGACCGTGACCCGCGCTGAAGACGGCAAGGGTCTCGTCGTCACCGATGTCGACCCGTCGAGCGACGCGGCAGACCGTGGTATCCAGGCTGGCGACGTCATCACGTCCGTGAACTCGGTCGCCATCACCAGCGCGGCCGATGTCGGCAAGGCGCTGAAGCAGGCCGAGAAGGCCGGCCGCAAGGCTGTGCTGCTCCAGGTCAGCCGCGACAACTCGAACCGCTTCGTCGCGCTGCCCGTCAACCAGGGCTGACAAGGCCCGGACTATCTCTCATCGCGCGGCTGCAATCACCCCCGTAGCCGTTGCGATGACAGGACTTGGCGCCGGATAGTTTGTCACTCATCGTTTCCGGCTCCAGCGGCAGCGGGTTCCCTAACCACCCGCTGCCGCCTTTTTTGTTTCGGGAGCACAATGACATGACCGCTCTGCTGCCTCACAAAATCGCGTATAACGGCGACATGAAGATTCTCGTCATCGAAGATGATCGCGAGGCTGCGGACTATCTGCAGAAGGCTCTCGCGGAAGCCGGGCATACAGTGCATGTCGCCGGCGATGGCGATTCCGGTTTTGCACTTGCCGATGCTGGCGAATACGACGTCATGGTCGTCGATCGCATGTTGCCCCGACGCGATGGACTTTCGGTCATCGCCGGCTTGCGCTCGCGCGGCAACACCACTCCCGTCCTGATCCTTTCGGCGCTTGGCGAAGTCGACGACCGCGTCACCGGCCTCCGCGCCGGCGGCGACGACTACCTGACCAAACCCTATGCCTTTTCGGAACTTCTCGCCCGCGTCGAGGTCCTGAACCGCCGCGCGCCGGCCCGCGAATCCGAGACCGTCTATCGCGTTGGCGACCTCGAGCTCGACCGGCTCTCCCACTCCGTCCGCCGCGCATCGCAGGAAATCACGCTGCAGCCGCGCGAATTCCGTCTGCTCGAATACCTGATGCGCCACGCCGGCCAGGTGGTGACCCGCACGATGCTGCTGGAAAACGTCTGGGACTACCATTTCGACCCCCAGACCAACGTCATCGACGTTCATGTCTCGCGTCTGCGGAGCAAGATCGAAAAGGGCTTCGAGAAGCCCATCCTGCACACCATCAGGGGTGCCGGCTATATGCTCAAGGCGGGCTGATGGCGCTGCGCCTGCCCGCCATCATGAAAACGACGGCAGCGCGTCTTTCGGCGCTCTACCTGCTTTTGTTCATGCTCTGCGCCATCCTGCTGGTCTTCTACATGACGTCGCTGTCGGCCCGCATGCTGATGGCCCAGACCCAGGACACCATCAACGAGGAAGTGCTCGGACTTGCCACCGGCTATCAGCGCGGCGGCATTCCCGTGCTGGTCCGCGTCGTCTCGCAGCGCTCGCGGCAGCCCGGCGCCAACCTCTACCTGCTGGCCGATCCCAACGGCCAGATCTTGTCGGGCAACGTCCAGAGCATCCAACCGGGCGTTCTGCAGCGCGAGGGCTGGACTGCGCAACCATTTTCCTACGAGCGCTACGGCGAGGTCCTCAGGGCCGGGCAGGGTGTTGGCGGCGAACAGACCGAGGCCGTGGCGCCCATCGAAGTAGGTCACAACGCCATAGCGGTCGTGCTGCGGTTGCCAAACCAGATGATCCTGCTCGTCGGCCGCGACCTTGGCGAGCCGGAGCGCTTCCGCGATGTCATCCAGCGTTCGCTGATGCTGGCGCTCGGCATGATGGCCTTTGGCGGTTTCCTGATCTGGTACTTCGTAGGGCGCCGGGCGCTGCGTCGCATCGACAGCGTTTCCGAAGCCAGCGCCCGCATCATGGGCGGCGACCTGAGCGGGCGGCTGCCGGTCAGCGGCGCCGGCGACGAGTTCGACCGCCTGTCGGAAAACCTCAACACCATGCTGACCCGTATCGCCCACCTCAACGACGGGCTGAAACAGGTCTCGGACAACATCGCCCATGACCTCAAGACGCCGCTGACACGCCTGCGCAACCGCGCCGAGGCAGCTCTTGCCGGCGACAAGACCTCGGCCGACTATCGGGAGGTTCTGGACGGCACGATTGCGGAATCCGATCAGCTGATCCGCACCTTCAACGCCATCCTGATGATCTCGCGCCTCGAGGCCGGCTATTCCGCCGAGGCGCTGGCCAAGGTCGATCTCGGGACGGTGGTGCGTGACGTTATCGAGCTTTACGAGCCGGTCGCCGAGGAGCTTGGCGTCACGCTCAATGCGCCCGAGAGCGAAACCTTCCATGTCAGCGGCAATCGAGAACTGATCGCCCAGGCACTATCCAACATCGTCGACAACGCCATCAAATATTCGACCGACGCCACCGACAAGCCTCGCGTTTGCGTCACCTTGGAGCGCGGCGGGGGCGAGCTACGCCTTGTCGTCGCCGACAACGGCCAGGGCATTGCCGACGAGGGCGACCGCAAGCGGGCCACCGAGCGTTTCGTGCGGCTGGAAAAGAGCCGGTCACAGCCTGGCTCGGGTCTGGGGCTCAGTCTGGCCAAGGCGGTGATGACTTTTCACGGCGGACGGCTTGAACTGCTGCCCGGCAATCCGGGATTATCGGTCCTGATGGGATTTCCCGCTTCGAAGGACGAATAGGTGACAAGCATGGCGGCCAAGAAGCCCTCGACCCAATTGCGCCTGGAGTTGAAGGCCGACGTCAAGCCGCTCGACGCCGAGCGGGCTGGCCGAGAGTTGGCGGAATTCGCAGCCACTGCGGACGATGCGGGGTTGGATCGCCTGGCAGGTTTTCTTCGCGCGGCTGGCGCAACGCAGGAGTTCCTCGCCGCCGTTTTCGATCTCTCCGTCTTCATGCGCGACAGCGCCCGGCGTCAGCCGGAAATGCTCGACCGGCTCTTCGATGTGTCCGTTGCCGAACGGCTCGCTGCCATCGGCGTGGTGATCGCAGCGTTGCCGCGCGATCCGGAGGTCACCGAAGCGAATCTGATGGCGCGCCTGCGCCGGCTGAAATCCGAGGGGCATTTCCTGGTCGCCTTGGCGGATTTGTCGGGCGAGGCCGATGCCGCGCAAAGCGTGCGCCGCATGAGCGATCTCGCCGATCTCTGCACCAGCGCGGCCATCGAGTTCCTGCTCCGGGACGCCAACCAGCAAGGCAAGCTGAAGCTACCAGATGCGGACCATCCGACCGTCGGCTCGGGATGGATCATCCTTGGCATGGGCAAGCTCGGCGCCCATGAGCTGAACTTCTCCTCCGATATCGACCTGGTGGTGTTCTTTGATCCGGAGGCGTCGGCGATCATCGATCCGATGGAGGCGACCGAGCTGTTTGCGCGCCTCACCCGGCGGCTCGTGCGCATCATGCAGGACCGCACCGAGCACGGTTATGTCTTCCGCACCGACCTGCGCCTGCGTCCCGATCCGGGTTCGACGCCGCTTGCCATCTCGGTGCCGGCCGCCTTGCACTATTACGAAAGCCGCGGCCAGAACTGGGAGCGCGCGGCGATGATCAAGGCACGCCCCGTCGCCGGCGACATCGCAGCCGGAGAGGCCTTCCTGAAGGAACTCCAGCCTTACGTCTGGCGCAAATACATGGACTACGCGGCGATCGCCGACGTCCATTCGATCAAGCGCCAAATCCACGCCCACAAGGGGCACGGCGAAGTCGCGGTGAAGGGCCACAACGTCAAGCTCGGGCGGGGCGGTATCCGCGAGATCGAGTTCTTCGTCCAGACCCAGCAGCTGATCGCCGGCGGGCGCTTTCCCGAATTGCGCGGGCGCGCCACGGTTCCGATGCTTGCCCAGCTCGCCGAGCGCGGCTGGATCACGGCCGATGCGCGCGATGCGCTGGAGCGCCAATACTGGTTCCTGCGCCGGGTCGAGCACGCCATCCAGATGGTCGCCGACGAACAGACGCACACCTTGCCCGAGGATGATGAGGGCATCGAGCGCATCGCCCACATGCTCGGCATGGCCGATGCCGAAACCTTTTCCAAGGCGTTTCGTGCTTCGTTGCAGGAGGTCGAACGGCATTACGCCGCGCTGTTCGAAGCAGCCCCCGAGCTGTCGTCGGGCGTCGGCAATCTCGTCTTCACCGGCGATGTCGATGACCCCGACACGTTGCACACATTGCACAATCTGGGCTTCCAGCGGCCCTCCGACATCTGCCGGGTCATCCGCTCGTGGCACTTCGGCCGCTACCGGGCGACGCAATCGGCGGAGGCGAGGGAGCGGCTGACCGAGCTGACGCCGGCGTTGCTCGAAGCCTTCGGCAAGACGCGCCGCGCCGACGAGGCGCTGATGCGTTTCGACGAGTTCCTGGCGGGACTTCCCGCCGGCATACAGCTGTTTTCACTGCTCCAGTCCAATCCCGCCCTGCTCAAGCTGCTGGCGACCATCATGGGCGCTGCGCCGCGGCTTGCAGGCATCATCACGCGCCGGCCGCATGTCTTCGACGGCCTGCTTGATCCCGCCCTCCTGTCCGAATTGCCCGATCGCGCCTATCTGGCTGCCCGCCTTTCGGCGTTTCTCGAAAGCACGCGCCTCTACGAGGAGGTGCTCGATCGCCTGCGCATCTTCGCTGCCGAACAGAAGTTCCTGATCGGCGTTCGCCTGCTCGCCGGCGCCATTGATGCCTCGCGCGCCGGCAAGGCATTCTCCGATCTTGCAGATCTGACCGTAGGTGCCGCGCTCGATGCGGTCGAAGCCGAGTTCGCCGTTCGCCATGGCAAGATATCAGGCGGCCGCGTGGCGATCCTTGGCATGGGCAAGCTCGGCAGCCGCGAACTGACGGCCGGCTCCGACGTCGATCTCATCCTGCTCTACGACCACGACGAGCAGGCCGAGGAGTCCGACGGCGACAAGCCGCTGGCGCCGTCGCATTATTATGCCCGCATGACCCAGCGCCTGATCGCCGCGGTTTCCGCGCCGACCGCTGAAGGCGTGCTCTACGAGCTCGACCTAAGGCTGCGCCCCTCCGGCAACAAGGGGCCGGTCGCCACCCACATCTCGTCTTTCCGCAAGTATCAGCGCGACGAGGCCTGGACGTGGGAGCACATGGCGCTGACACGCTCGCGCCCGATCGCCGGCGCGGCGTCGCTCTGCGCCGACGTCGAGGCGGAAGTGGCTGACATCGTCGCGCTGCCGCGCGACGCTGCCAAAGTGGCGGCCGAGGCGCGCGACATGCGCCAGATGATCGAGGACGAGAAGCCGCCGCAGGACCTGTGGGACATAAAGCTCGTGCCGGGCGGCTTGATCGACCTCGAGTTCATCGCCCAGGTGGCGGTGCTGACCGGCAAGATCGAGGGGCTGGGACATACGACGAGCACCGCCGAAAACCTGCACCGGCTGGCGCCAGGCTTCGCCGATGCGCAGGTTCGCGAGGACCTGGTCGATGCCTACGGTCTTTATGCGGCGATCACACAGATGACGAGATTGTGCCTAACTGGCGCCTTCGAGCGGAACGATGTTCCACCAGGGCTTTCGGATCTGCTGCTCGCGGCAACCGACTTGCCCGATTTCGGCGTGCTTGAAGCACATCTCAGGGAAACGTCGCAGCAGGTTCGAAGCGATTTCGACAAGTTGCTTCGTGCAAAGCGCAAGTAGGGCGGTGGGACGTCCATGCCAAGCCGACGATGAAACTTAAAGGCGCCAGGCGGTTCGTCCGTTGAAATCTGGATCAGGTCGCCTCAGGCGGCCTTTTTCATCGGGCGGCTGACCCTGCGGACCGGGATGCGCACCGCAACGATGGTGCCTATCCCTTCGGTCGACCTGATCTTCAGCGCCCCGCCATGCAACTCAGCCAGAGAGCGCGAGATGGCGAGGCCAAGGCCCGAGCCTTCGTGGTTCTTGGAGAACTGGTTCTGCACCTGCTCGAACGGCCGGCCGAGCTTGTTGAGCGCGGTCTTCGGGATGCCGCAGCCATTGTCTTCGATGCTCAGCGTCATCGCGCCGGAGGCGTTGCGCGCGCGCACCGAAATGCGGCCGCCGTGTCCGGTGAATTTTACCGCGTTGGACAGGAGATTGATGACGATCTGCTTGATCGCCCGGCGATCGGCGAACAGCGTCATCGAATCCGCGATCTGCGTCTCGACGGTGATCTGCTTCTGCGCCGCCTGCAACGAGATCACGCGAACCGTCTCGCGGATGAGCGGGCAAAGGTCGATTTCCTCGCGATCCATCGAGAACTGGCCGGCCTCGATCTTCGACATGTCGAGGATGTCGTTGATGACCCCGAGCAGATACTTGCCGCTGGAATTGATGTCGCGGGCGTATTCCTCGTAGCGCGGCGAGCCCAATGGCCCGAACAGCCGGCCTTCCATCAACTCCGAGAAGCCGATGACCGCGTTCAGCGGCGTGCGCAGTTCGTGCGACATGTTGGCGAGGAATTCCGACTTGGCGCGGTTGGCGGCTTCGGCGCGTTCGGTTTCCTTCATGTATTTGCGGTTGAGTTCGGCCATCTCGCGCGCGCGCTCTTCCTCGGTGCGGCGGGCAAGGCTTAGGTCGTGGATCGTCGCCATCAGCCGACGCTCGCTTTCCATCAGCTTGTCCTGGTGCTGCTTGATCTGGGTGATGTCGGAGCCCACCGACACAATGCCGCCATCGCGCGTCCTGAGCTCGTTGACCTGAAGCCAGCGGCCGTCGGAAAGCTGGCGCTCGTAGGTGGCGCCGGCGCGCGGACCGTTGGCGTTGGCAAGCCGGCGCTCGGAAGCAAACGCCATCATGCGCTCTTCCAGATCCTGGCGCGCGGTGCCGGGCAGGACGTCGCGGTCGTTCAGGCCGTTGTCGTGCTGGTACTTCGAATTGCACATCACCAGCCGATCGTTGGCATCCCACAGCACGAAGGACTCGGTGATGTTTTCGATCGCCGTGCGCAGCCGCAGGTCGGCGGCTTCCGAGCGCAGCGCAAGATGCCGCTGCTCGGTGATGTCCACGGCAATGCCGGTCATCTGGATTTCGGGCGCTTCGGGGTCGATGACCTGGGCGCGGGCGCGCATCCAGACCCAGCGGCCGTCGGCATGGCGCATGCGAAACACCCGATCGATATGATCGACCTCGCGCGCCACCACCTGGTTCGCCATCTCGAACAGGTCGCCGTCGTCGGGGTGGATGATACGGGCCACTTCGCCGAAGGACAGCATTCCCTCGCAGGACTCGTAACCCAAAAGCTCGTACATCGAGCGCGACCAGTACATCTTGCCTCGCACCATGTCCCAGTCCCACAGCCCGCACTTGCCGCGCACCAACGCCAGGTCGATGCGCTCATGCGCTTCAAGATAGATCTGGTCGGCGGCCTGGGCGCGCGCCGCCTGGCTGAAATAGGCAAACAGGATGATGATCAGGATGCCGGCCGTCATCACGAACAGCGCAACGTTCAGTGACACGGTCTTGCGCCATTCGGCGAACACCGCGTCCTGCGGCACCATCGCTGCCGCCGCGGCGCGCTTGCCCTCGGCCAGGCTGACCGCGGCGAACCAGTCCTGACCGCCGATCCGGACACTGATGACGCCGGCGCGGTCGCCGAACATGAACAGCGGCTGGCCGCCGGAGACAATGGCGTCGAGCGCCTGGCCCTGCCAGCCCGTCGACTGAGGGGTTACGGCGATGATGCGAAAATTCTGGTCGGTCAGGGCAATGACATGGCTGCGGCTCAGCATGCCTTGCTGGCTCGAACGCTCGAGAAGGTCGTGCCCGGCGGTCGCGAGCGGCACTTCGTTGGTGGTGTCGACCATCAACGAATTGACCATTTCGCCCGCGGCAAGCGACAGGATCGCCTTGGCGTTGCGCTCGACGTCGTCGCGCATGGACATCAGCGACAGGAAGCGCGTGCCGGCGACGACGATCAGGAAGATCATGATAAGCGTCGGGATCGACCGGCGCAGGATCGGTTCGGCGGCGAGCAGGCGGTTGTAGGCGGGTTCGGCGATAAGACGTGCATTGCCGGCCAAGCTGGCGCCACGCGCCGGCTTGCGTCGGACAACAGCAGTCTCATCGGGCGCGCCCCACGCGTCCGCCTTGGCCATATTGGCTCCCCGCAAATCCCATCTTGAGTTGACTGATCCGGCAACACCGCACTTCCGAATCGGTACTAAAGAATCAAAGCTGATTCCCCTTGTCCAGTGGGCGAGGCGAAAAAGATTAAAGTTGTCCTAAAATCGTAGCCGAAAAGCTGAGGCGTTTCGCCCGAACCAAAACGGCGGCCGCGATGGTCGCAAGCCGCCGTGCCGTGGAAGTCGGTACTTGTCGCTCAGGCAAGTGTGCGATCGATGATGTCGCGCAGGTCGGCGGAAAGCCCGTCCTTGGCCTGTATCGAAACCAGTGCCGCACGCGCCTTGGCCTGCCGCTTCGGTTCGAGCGAACGCCACGAGCGCATCGCGGTCGCCAGGCGCGCCGCCACCTGCGGGTTGCGCTTTTCGACGGCCAGCACGGTCTCGGCGAAGAAGGCGTAGCCGGCCCCGTCGGCACGATGGAAGCCGGTCTGGTTGGCGCTGGCGAAGCCGCCGATCAGCGAACGGACGCGATTGGGATTGGCGATCGAAAAGGCCGGATGTTCCATCAGCGCCCTGACCGCATCGACGGCGCTTGCGCCGGGCGCGGTCGCCTGGATCATGAACCATTTGTCCATGACCAAGGGATCGCTGCGATAGCGCTTGTCGAATTCGGCCAGTGCTTTCTTCGTTTCTTCGGACCCGCCATGCCTGTGGGCCAGGATGGCAAGTGCGGCTGCCCGGTCGGTCATGTTGGTGGCCGTGGCAAAGTGCTCGGCCGCCCGCTTTTCGCCGCCTGGCAGGATCGCCAGATAGTCGAGCAGCGTATTGCGCAAGGCACGCCTGCCTGCGCTGGCGGCGTCGGGCGAGAACGCGCCGTTGCTGCGCAGCCCCTCGTAGAGCTGCGAGAAGATTTCGCCATTGGCCGCTGCGATCGCGCGCGCCAGTGCTTCGCGCCCGGCATGGATCGCGTCGGGATCGATGTTCTTGCCGATTTCGCGGGCAATGTCGGCTTCGCCCGGCAAGGTCAGGGCCAGCGCCCGGAATGCGTGTTCGAGGCCATCGGTGCCGGCGATGCGCCCGGCCAGCGTGACCAGTCCCGGGCTGAATGTCTGCTGCTTGCCGCCGAGGCTGCTCTTGAACGCTGCAATCGTCGCGTCGGTCAGCAGCGTGTTGAACGCCTGCCAGCGCGAGAACGGATCGCTGTCGTGCGAGGCGAGGAACATCAGGTCATCGGGGCGCTGCTCGACGGTCAGCGTCACCGGCGCCGAGAAGCCGCGATTGAGCGACAGCACCGGCCGCTCGGCGATGCCCGAGAAGGTCACCACGTGCTTGCGCTTGCGGACATGGATCACGCCGTTGTCGACGGTGGCCCCTTCCACAGCGGCATAGGCCATGTCCTTGCCGTCGGCGCCGACCAGACCGAAGGCGAGGGGAATGTGCATCAGCCGCTTGCGGCTTTCCGAGGGCGTCGGCGGCACCGATTGCTCGATCTCGATGGTGAATTCGCCGCTGCCAGAGTTGTGCGACGTTGACACGCTGAGGTTCGGCGTTCCGGCCTGATGGTACCACAGCGCGAACTGCGACAGATCCTTGCCCGACACGTCCTCGAACACCTTGAGGAAGTCTTCGATGGTCGCCGCGTCTCCATCGTGGCGCTCGAAATAGAGGTCCATGCCCCCGCGGAACAGCTCGGCGCCGAGCACGGTGCGGATCATCCGCACCACTTCCGAGCCCTTCTCGTAGACGGTTGCCGTGTAGAAGTTGTTGATCTCGCGATAGCGGCGCGGGCGGACCGGGTGTGCAAGCGGCCCCTGGTCCTCCGGGAACTGGTGCGCGCGCAGCGTGCGCACCTCGGCGATGCGCTTGACCGGCCGCGAGCGTTCGTCGGCCGAGAACTCGTGGTCGCGGAAAACCGTCAGCCCTTCCTTGAGGCAGAGCTGGAACCAGTCGCGGCAAGTGATTCTGTTGCCTGTCCAATTGTGGAAGTACTCATGCGCGATGATCGCCTCGATATTGGCGAAGTCGCCGTCGGTCGCGGTCTCCTCATCGGCAAGCACGTACTTGTCGTTGAAGATGTTGAGGCCCTTGTTCTCCATCGCCCCCATGTTGAAGTCGGACACGGCGACGATGTTGAATACGTCAAGATCGTATTCACAGCCGAACACGTCCTCGTCCCACTTCATGGAGCGGCGCAGGGCGTCCATGGCGTAGCCCGCCTGGTTCTCCTTGCCGTGTTCGACATAGATACCGAGTTCCACGTCCTTGCCGGAAGCGGTGACGAAGCGGTCCTTGATGCAGCCGAGGTCGCCGGCGACCAGCGCAAACAGGTAGGACGGCTTGGGGAAGGGGTCGTGCCAGACGGCGTAGTGCCAGCCTTGGCCGAGGTCGCCATGCTCGACCGGGTTGCCGTTCGAGAGCAGAAGCGGCGCCTCGGCGCGCTCGGCCTCGATGCGTACGGTGTAGACGGACAGGATGTCCGGCCGGTCAAGGAAATAGGTGATGCGGCGGAAGCCCTCGGCCTCGCACTGGGTGCAATAGACCTTGCTGGAGCGATAGAGCCCCATCAGCGCCTCGTTGCGCGATGGCGCAAGCTCGGTCTCGATCAGCAAGGTAAAGCGGCCCGACGCCGGCGGGTTGTGAATCACCAGACTGTCGGGCGTCGCCTCGAAGGCGTCCTCCGGCAGCTGTGCGCCGTCGATCTCGATGCGGCGCAGTTGCAGCCCGTCGCCGTCCAGCTCGAGACGGACCGGCTTGTCGACATCGGCGCGCCGCTCGATCGCCAGCTTGGCCACCACCCTGGTGCTGTCCTGGCCCAGCCGGAAATCGAGTTCCGTCCTGGGTATCAGGTAGTCGCTCGGCCGGTAGTCCTCGAGACGAAATACCTGTCCAGTATCAGTGCGCATGCAAATGGCCTTCCTGTCGAATTCCGAACGCTGGTTCCACGCTGGTAGAATAAATATGCGGCCGCTGCTCTTTACACGAAACGTCCCCTCGGCAAAACTGCTCGCGACCGCACATTGCTGCGCTCCCTTCACCAATCCTCACGAGGCAGATATGACAATCGTCACGCCGAAATTCGGAATGGGCGCGTCCGTCCTGCGCGTCGAGGACGGCGCTTTCATCACCGGTCGTGGCCGCTATACCGACGACATCGCTCCCGCCTCGTTGCTGCATGGCTATGTGCTGCGCTCGCCGGTGGCCAATGCCAGGTTCACTGTCGGCCCCGTCGATGCGGCGCGCGAAGCGCCGGGCGTTCGTCTGGTGCTACTGGCCGGCGATATCGCCCATCTTGGCGATCTCAAGTCGACGGTCATGCAGAAGCAGCCCGATGGCACCCGTGCACCGACCCGCGACATCCCGATTCTGTGCCACGAAAGCGTGCATTATGTCGGCGACGCGGTGGCCTTCATCGTTGCCGATAGCCGCGCCTTGGCGCAGGACGCTGCCGAACTGATCGAAGTCGAGTATGCGGATGATGCGGCTGCAGCCGGAACGGCTGCAGCGCTCGAAGCGGATGCGCCGCTGGTTTGGCCCGAGCTCGGCACCAACAAGGCCTTCGTCTACCAACTCGGCGACGGCGCCAGGACCGACAAGGCTTTTGCTGCTGCCGCGCATGTCACCCGCGTCGAGTTCGTCAACAACCGGCTGATCTGCAACTACATGGAGCCGCGCTCCGCCATTGGCGAATGGCGCGACGACGAGGACCGCTTCGTACTGACCACCGGCTCGCAGGGCGTGCATTCGATGCGCAACGCGCTGGCCGGGCAAGTATTTGGCATTGCTCCGGAAAAGCTGCGCGTCATTACCCCCGATGTCGGCGGCGGATTCGGCACCAAGGCCTTTGCCTATCGCGAGCACGCGCTGGTTCTGGAGGCCGCCAGGCGGCTGGGGCAGCCGGTCAAATGGGCCAGCGACCGCACCGAGCATTTCCTGACCGATGCGCAAGGGCGCGACAACGTCGTTTCGGCCGAGATGGCGATGGACAAGGACGGCCGGTTCCTCGGCCTGCGCGTCGACCTGCTGTCCAACGTCGGCGCCTACATTTCGCAATACGGTCCCATCATCGCCCATATTGGCGCCAGCATGTCGACCGGTGTCTACGATATCCAGGCGCTCGACGTGAAGATCACTGGCGTCTACACCAACACCTGCCCGGTCGATGCCTATCGCGGCGCGGGGCGGCCCGAGGCTGCGCTGCTGGTCGAGAAGCTGGCGGACGCCTGCGCCCGCGATCTCGGCCTCGAGGCCGGCGAAATACGCCGCCGCAACTTCATCCGCCCCGAGCAGTTCCCCTACCGCACCCAGACCGGCCGGCTCTATGATGTCGGCGAGTTCGAAGCGCATATGGACCTGTCGATGGAGCGCGCCGGCTGGGCGAGCTTCCCCGATCGGCTCGCCGAGGCGCGCTCCCGCGGCAAGATCCGTGGCATCGGCATGGCGACCTACATCGAGGCCTGCGCCTTTGCCGGTTCCGAGCCGGCGCGCGTCGAGCTCAATGCCGACGGCACCGTGTCGGTCTTTATCGGCACACAGTCGAACGGCCAAGGCCATGCCACTGCCTACGCGCAGTTCGTCTCCGAAAAGCTCAATCTCGACATCGAAAGCATCAGCGTTCATCAGGGCGACACCGACCAGCTTGCCAAGGGCGGCGGCACCGGTGGCTCGCGCTCCATCCCGCTCGGCGGCGTTTCGGCCTCGCGCGCTGGCGCTGCCCTTGCCGACAAGCTGAGGAAGCTCGCCGCCGACGAGCTGGAGGCCGCCGCGGCCGACATAGAGCTCGCCAATGGCGAGGCGCGCATCGTCGGAACCGACCGTGCAATCGACTTCGCAGCACTTCACGCGGCAGCGAAGAATCCCGATGATCTCAAGGCGTTGGGCGAATTCGTTCAGGACGAGGCCACCTATCCGAATGGGACGCATATCTGTGAGGTCGAGATCGATCCCGATACCGGCGCCACCGAGGTGATCGCCTACACCATCGTCGACGACTTTGGCGCCACCGTGAACCCGGTCCTGCTCGCCGGACAGGTTCATGGCGGCGTCGTCCAGGGCATCGGCCAGGCGCTGTCGGAAGAGGCTGTCTATGGCGATGACGGACAATTGCTGACTGCAAGCTTCATGGACTACGCCATGCCGCGCGCCGACACGGTGCCATCCTTCCATTTCGAGACGCGCAACGTGCCTTCGACCACCAACGCGATGGGCATGAAGGGCGCGGGCGAGGCTGGCACCATCGGTGCTACGCCTGCGGCGCTCAACGCGGTGACGGACGCGCTGCACCGCGCCTACGGCATCGGCCACATCGAAATGCCGGCAACCCCGTCACGTGTCTGGAACGCTATCAAGGCGGCCCGGCACAAGTGAAGCAGCAGCTAAGCCCGGTCGGCTCGTCGCCGCTCACTGGAATTGCGCTCAAGGTCATTTCGGTTGCGATTTTTGTCGGCATGTCGACGGCCATCAAGCTGACCGGCGAGGTGCCGGCCGGACAGATCGTCTTCTATCGCTCCTTCTTCGCCATCTTTCCGATCCTGGTCTTCCTGGCCTGGCGAGGCGAACTGCGCACCGCCGTCGTCACCGAGCGGCCGTTCGGCCACATCATGCGCGGACTGGCCGGCGTCACCGCCATGGGCTTCGGCTTCTATGCGCTGACGCAACTGCCGCTGCCCGAGGCGATTACGCTGAACTATGCCCAGCCGCTGCTGGTCGTCGTCTTCAGCGCCATCTTCCTCGGCGAAAACGTGCGCGCCTACCGCTGGACGGCGGTCGCCATCGGCCTCATCGGCGTTCTCATCGTGTCGTGGCCCAACCTGACGCTGTTCACCTCGCCGGAGGGCGTCGGCGACAAGGCCGCAATGGGTGCGGTGGCTGCATTCGCCGGGGCGGCGCTGTCGGCCATCGCCATGCTGCTCGTGCGCAACCTTGTCCACACCGAGCGCACGGCGACCATCGTGCTGTGGTTCTCACTCACCGCAAGCGTGATGGCGCTGTTCAGCATCCCCTTCGGCTGGCAGTCGCTCAGTTGGGGGCAAACCGTGCTGCTGGTTTCCGGCGGGTTTTGCGGCGGCATCGCCCAGCTGTTCATGACCGAGGCCTACCGCCATGCCGAAGCCTCGACCGTCGCGCCCTTCGAATACACCTCCTTGCTCCTTGGCATCGTCGTCGGCTATTTCGTCTTCGGCGACCTGCCGACCCTGTATACCTTGGTCGGCGGAGTCATCGTCGTTTGCGCCGGTATCTTCATCATCTGGCGCGAACGTCGTCTCGGTATCGAGCGCCAGGCGATGAAGACAGCTTCGACGCCGCAATAGGCGCGATAATCAATCGTGGAGCCTGCCCGCTCCCTTCAATTTCAAACGGACCGGAGTCCGTCGAATGGCACGTCAGTCTGAAATCTCCGATGCGATCGACGTGGTCATCCCATGGGTTGACGGCAACGATCCCGATCAGCAGGCGAGTCTGGCGCGCTACTGGCCCCGGCTTCCGTGGCTGCAGCCGCCTGCCTGTCGCTTCCGCGAGAATGGCGAACTGCGCTATTCGCTGCGGTCGATACATCGAAACCTGCCGTGGGTACGAACCATCCATCTCGTCACCAACGGCCAGGTGCCGCCATGGTTGGATGTCGACCATCCCGGCATCAATCTGATCACTCACGAAGCGTTTTTCGCCGATCCATCAAGCCTGCCGACGTTCAGTTCGAGCGCCATCGAAGCCAACCTGTTGCGCATCGGCCGCGTTGGCGTCTCCAACCGTTTCCTGCTGTTCAACGACGATTTCTTCGTCGGGCAGCCGGTGCCGCGGGAAGAATTCGTCGCTGCGGATGGCGCATCGCGACTCCACGCCCTTGCGTGTCGCCTGCCGCGCCTGCGAATGCGTGGCGATCGCTACCAGCACGTTCTTGGCTTCAACAATCTTTTGCTTAGTCTCAGTCTGCGTCGCCGGCACTGGGCTTATCCTGCCCACGTTCCCTTGCTCATGGACCTTCGAGATCTGGCCTGGCTGGATGACAAATATGCATTCTGGCTGCGCCGCACCGCCCGGCACCGCTTTCGCTACCGCACCGATGCGTTGGCTCGTGTCCTCTACATCAACGCCGTTGCCGAACGCGATCGCGATCGACCCGACGGAGCGCGATTGGCGCCGCTGGCCGAAGAGCACGTCATCCCCGTGCGCGACAGCGATGAGTTCAGTCGGTCGCTCGAACGTCTTGTCGACCAGCCGCCCAGGTTCTTTTGCCTCAATGACGAGATCGACGACGACGATCGCGCCAGCGTCCGGGCGGCGGAGATGCAGGCGGCGCTTGAGGCGATTTTCCCCGCGCCGGCCCCCTTTGAAACCGATTGCCTCGGCATGATGCAAGCCGTGCCGGCGCGCGTTACTGCTTTGTCAGGCTCCTGAGCCGGACCGCCGTTTCTTCGTCGGCTGGAAAAAACGACTCGATGGCAAGCTCAGAAAGCGCAACGTCCAGAGGCGTGCCGAACACGGTGATCGTGCTGATGAACGACAGAATCGCGTCGCCCATGCGCAGCCGCAGCGGATGGACGATTGCCAGCGCATCCGCCTGGATGGCGCGGCCAACGCGCGGCCCGTCCGGATAGGCAAGCAGTTCCTGCTCAAGCGCCTTGAGCTTCGGATCGCCGGCAGTGTCGTTCTGGTGCTTCAGCCTCTCGATCAAATGCGCACGCCATTCGTGCAGGTTTACGATGTGCGGCGCCAGACCTTTGGGGTGGAGGCTCAGCCTCAGCACGTTTACCGGCGACTTCAGCAGCGAAGTCTCTTCGACACCTGAAAGCATCGGTCCCAGCGCCGCATTGCCCTCGATCAGATTCCAGTGCCGGTCGACCGCGATTGCCGGATAGGGTTCATGGCCTTTCAGCACCATGCGGACCGCTTCCATGGCGGGCGTGAGCGAAGGGTGGTCCAGCGGCCGTTCGCTGAAGCTCGGGGCATAACCTGCCGCCAGCAGCATCTGGTTGCGCTGCCGCAACGGGATCGACAGTTGCTTGGCCAGGTGCAGCACCATGTCGCGCGAGGGCTGGGACCGCCCGCTCTCTATGAAACTCAGGTGGCGTTGCGAGATTTCCGCTTCTATCGCGAGGTCGAGCTGGCTCATGCGCCGCCTGGTTCGCCATTCGCGGATCTGGGTGCCGATGCTGTTTTCTGCGGTGCGACCTGTGCTCATGTCGTCAATCTAGGCGCAACTGATCTTCATTCCTATTACCTCTCGCGTAGTCGCCTTGGTGCAGTCGCGATGCGATTGGTGCTGGCAGGAAGGCGGCATCGGCTCGCCTCCACAACTCGAAAGGTACACCACCATGTCCGTTTTCGTCACGCCCTTCCTGCGCAACGCTCTTCGCGCCGACGCCGTCGTCAGCGGTGCCGCCGGCCTGCTCATGATCGCCGGCGCGCCGCTTCTGTCGCCGCTGCTCGGTCTGTCCGAGCGCTTGCTGTTTTGGGCCGGGATCGCGCTCGTGCCGTTCGTTGCCATGCTGTTGCTGGTGGCCCGCCGCGCCACTGTGTCGAAGCTGGTTGTCATCGACCTCATCGCCATCAATGCCTTGTGGGCAGCGGCCAGCTTCGGCCTGCTGGTGTCGGGCGCGGTTGGGCCCAATCTTCTCGGAATAGCCTTCGTGGTGGGGCAGGCGTTGACCGTCGTGGTGTTCGCCGAACTGCAGTTCATCGGCCTGCGGCGCGCCGGGGCCGGTGGCGCTGCCTGATTGGTGCCCCTAAAGCGAACCCAGTTCGCGCAGCTTCGCCTTGACCTCGAGGAAATCCCGCCATGCAAGCTTCTTATGGGCGGGATTTCTGAGCAGATATGCCGGGTGCAGCGTCGGCATGACGGGAATGACCGTGCCGTCTGCCGTCGTATGGCTTTTCCAGGTTCCGCGCAGGCGCAGGATGCCGTCGGGCGAGCCGGTCAGCAGATTGGCCGAAGGTCCGCCGAGCGACACAATTACCTTGGGTCGGGAGAGGGCGATCTGGCGTTCGATGAATGGACGGCAGATCTCCGTCTCATGCGGGGTCGGCGTGCGGTTGCCCGGCGGCCGCCAGGGGATGACGTTGGCGAGGTAGGCCGACCTGCGGTCAAGCCCGATGGCGGCGAGGATGCGGTCGAGCAACTGGCCCGAGCGCCCGACAAACGGCAGCCCTTCCAGGTCTTCGTCGCGCCCCGGCGCTTCGCCGATCAGCATCAGGTCGGCATCCGGGTTGCCGTCGGCGAACACCAAGCTCTTGGCCGTGGCCTTGAGATTGCAGCCCTCGAAGGCGTCCATGATCTGTTTGAGCTCGTCGAGCGAGGCCGCTTTCGTCGCCAACTCGCGTGCGGCGGCGGCCTGGGCCTCGTCCGGCACTGCGGCCGCCATGGTCGGGCGCGGCGGCGCTGCCCTATCGTTCCGCCCGGCTTCGGCCGCTGCTCGTCCGGCATCCCCCGGCATGGCGCGAGACGCCTCCGCTGGGACAGGAGCCGCCCGCTGTGCACTTTCGGCAAACCTGTCGATCGGCTCGTCTTCAAGCGCATCGTCGACGCCTGCCGCCGCATAGAAGGCGAGCAGATCGCGTAGATCCGGACGTTCATTTCCCGAAAGTGAGGCCATGCCGCAGTTTCGGCTTTGCGGCGACGATTTGCAAGTTCAGGACGAGGGGATGCGCGGGTCCTGCACCACATAAAAGCGCCAGCGCGGGGTATAGTCGGTGACAAGGAAGCTGAATGTCGCGGTTCTGCCCGGATCGACCTTGCCGTCGGTATAGCGCAGCCGGTCATAGGGTTCGAAGTCGCGGCTGTATTGGGCAAAGCTGTCGGACGCGATGTTGACGTTGTCGGTGCGCCGCTGGTCGAACGACAGCCCGTCGCCGAAAACGCTCGCCTTGCCCTGTATTTCCTGCAACTCGAACTCGAACTCGACCCATGCCTGGCCGCTGTTGTTGAGCGGCTCGACACGCATGAACAGGATTCCGTTGGCGTAGAGGCCGGTGTTGTCGAAAGGCCGGATCGGGCGCGTGGTCCTGATGGTCAGCGTCACCGGCGACGACGACTCGAGCTCCTGCTGGATAACGATCGGATCATCTTTGGTGCCGGTTCCCGATACGCCGGTGATGCGGAAGCCGCCAAGCTCGTCCGAGAAGGAATAGGCGCCGGCATTCCACAGCTTTTGATCGGCGCCGGTTTCCTGTGAGCGGCCTTCGCCGCCGAACAATGTCGCAATGAGAAGGGAGGCCCCGGCCAGAAAATGGCTTGTGGAGCCAGCATGCTTCAGTCCGGTCCTGCAAGGCACATATTGGCGCATGAAGAATCAATGGACGAAAAGGCTGATGAAGATCACCTGACGTCGACACTACGGGGCATGGCAAACGACCGTGAAGTGAAATCTTTTGACCTTTACGTTAACGTAAGATATTTCATGGCGCATATCTGGGGACGTAGTTCGAATAGCCGATGTGCGGATCGGTCTCGTTTGACGTTTCGCAACTATGCGCTATGCAGCGCGTAGCCAATACGATGCCCTTGGGACAGGGTCAGCCAACGCGGAGGGATTGATGAGCGAAGTTGAACGCGAGAGCATGGAATTCGACGTCGTCATCGTCGGCGCGGGTCCGGCGGGTCTGGCAGCGGCGATCCGGCTCAAGCAGGTCAATCCCGAGCTTTCGGTCGTCGTCCTGGAAAAGGGCGGCGAGGTCGGCGCGCATATCCTCTCCGGCGCAGTGGTTGATCCGATCGGCATTGACCGCCTGCTGCCCGACTGGCGCAAGGAAGACGACCATCCGTTCAAGACGCCCGTCACCGACGATCATTTCCTGATCCTCGGGCCGGCCGGCTCCGTCAAGCTGCCCAACTTCGCCATGCCGCCGCTGATGAGCAATCATGGCAATTACATCGTCTCGCTCGGCAATGTCTGCCGCTGGCTGGCGACCAAGGCCGAAGCGCTCGGCGTCGAGATCTATCCCGGCTTTGCCGCCGCCGGCCTGCTCTACAACGACGAGGGTGCTGTCACCGGCGTCGTCACCGGCGACATGGGCGTCGAACGCGACGGCTCGCATGGTCCGGCCTTCGCGCCCGGCATGGCACTGATGGGCAAGTACGTTTTGATCGGCGAGGGCGCGCGCGGTTCGCTCGCCAAGCAACTGATCGCAAAGTATGACCTGGGCGCCGGCAAGGAGCCGCAGAAATTCGGCATCGGCCTCAAGGAGCTGTGGCAGGTCGCGCCAGAAAAGCACAAGCCGGGCCTCGTCCAGCACTCCTTCGGCTGGCCGCTCGATTTCAAGACTGGTGGCGGTTCGTTCCTCTACCATCTCGAAGACAACATGGTTGCAGTCGGCTTCGTCGTCCACCTCAACTACAAGAACCCCTATCTCGCGCCCTTCGAGGAGTTCCAGCGCTTCAAGACGCATCCGGCGATCCGCGACACCTTCGAGGGTGGCAAGCGTCTGTCCTATGGCGCCCGCGCCATCACCGAGGGCGGCTATCAGTCGGTGCCGAAGCTGTCGTTCCCCGGCGGCGTGCTGATGGGCTGCTCGGCCGGCTTGGTCAACGTTCCGCGCATCAAGGGGTCGCATAACGCTATTCTGTCGGGCATGCTCGCTGCCGAACATGTTGCCGACGCCATTGCCGCCGGCCGCGCCAATGACGAGCTGGCGTCCTACGAAGCCGCGTGGCGCTCGACCGACATCGGCAAGGACCTCAAGAAGGTTCGCAACGTCAAGCCGTTGTGGTCGCGTTTCGGCACGCTGCTCGGCGTAGGTCTCGGCGGGCTCGACATGTGGCTCAACACGCTGTTCGGCATGTCGCCCTTCGGCACGCTCAAGCACGGCAAGACCGACGCCCAGTCGCTCGAGCCGGCGTCGAAGCACAAGAAGATCGACTATCCCAAGCCCGATGGCGTTTTGACCTTCGATCGTCTGTCGTCGGTGTTCCTGTCCAACACCAATCACGAGGAGGACCAGCCGGTCCACCTCCAGGTCAGGGACATGGACCTGCAGAAGCGCTCGGAATACGAAGTCTTCGCCGGACCTTCGAGCCGCTACTGTCCGGCCGGCGTCTACGAGTGGGTCGACAAGGACGGCAACTCCATCGCCGGCGAGCCCGGCCATGCCGACGCCAGGTTCGTCATCAACGCGCAGAACTGCGTCCACTGCAAGACCTGCGACATCAAGGACCCGAACCAGAACATCAACTGGGTTCCGCCGCAGGGCGGGGAAGGGCCTGTCTATCCCAACATGTGATCCGGCGTTTGGCGCCAGGATGTGATCGCGAAGCCCGGAAGTCGTGAAGCCTTCCGGGCTTTTGTCATTCAGCCGCGCGGCGATTTCGGTTCGCGCCTTCGACAAGTCGAGGAGTGGTCAGGCGATTGGAGGAGCGACCTCAGGCGGTCAACCGTTCGGTGCGGCGGAAGTCCGGAGCTCGACGGTCTGGCTCTCGCTGTCTTCCGTATGGCTGCCGGCGTCGCGGAACGAGAACTCAACCAGCAGCGGGCGATGATCCGATCCGGCGTCGTCGCCCATTGTCACCGAATGCACCGTCACGTCGCCCTTGGCCATCACATGGTCGATGGTCAGGCCGGCGAAGCGCATGAAGTCGGGCAGCTTGAAGGTCAGCCAGGTGCGGCCTGCGGCCGGCAGCAGCGTCAGGCCGCCGGCGTTCGCCACACGCCTGACGGTGTTGCTCCATGGTGTGGCGTTGAAGTCGCCGCCGAGAAGCGCGTTTGAGCCCAGCGATGCGAATTTGCCGGTCAGCTCGCCAACCTGCCGCGATTGTTCGAACGGCCAGGGCCAGCCGAGATGCAGCGCCGCCACATCGCTGACGCGGCCGCCGAAATCGACGCTGGCAATCGCCAGCGCGCCGCTCCCGATGCAGTGCGGCTTGGTTCCTTCCGCAAAGGGTCGACGCGACAGGATCGCCACGCCGAAAACCCCGTTCGGATAGTCGCACAGGACACGGTATGGATAGCGGGCGAACAGCGGTTGCAGCTTGCCCGCCCACATCTCCGAAACCTCTTCCAGCGTGATAACGTCAGGCTGGACCCGGCCGACGAGCTGCAGCACCTTTTCAGGGTATGCGTTGTCGTAGCGAAGGTTCATCTGCAGCATTTTATAGACGGGCCGGGCGTCGGCGCGCGGCTCGAAGGCGGCATGCACCGGGCCGATGCCGGCAATGGTCAGCGCGCTCGATGTCGTGGAAAGCGCTGCCAGGCCGAACACCAGCGCGGACATCGCCTGCCAGCGAAACGACGTCAGCAAGAGCGGCAGCGCCACAAGCATCATCAGCACGGCGAGGTGCACCCTGAAATGGGCGAATGAATCGAGGGCCGGATGCCAGGCGCCGAAGAACCCGGCGACCAGCGGAATGGACAAGAGCATCATCGCCAGAAAGCAGGCGACAGTGCCGAAGCTTTGGAATGTCGACGTCGTCATGGTCGCTTCTTGTGGCCAGAAATGCGGCCCATTGATGATAATGGCCGCATCCTGCGCGCTATTGGAACGCCGTCTCCGAGAAGCTGCGCAGCTTGCGCGAATGCAGTCGTTCGTTGGGCATTTCGGCGAGCTTCTCCATGGCGCGGATGCCGATGGTCAGATGCTGCGCCACCTGCCGCTTGTAGAACTCGGTCGCCATGCCGGGCAGCTTGAGCTCGCCATGCAGCGGCTTGTCTGAAACGCACAGCAGCGTGCCGTAAGGAACGCGGAAGCGGAAGCCGTTGGCGGCGATCGTCGCGGATTCCATGTCGAGGGCAATCGCGCGCGACTGCGACAGTCTCTGCACCGGCCCGCGCTGGTCGCGCAGTTCCCAGTTGCGGTTGTCGATGGTCGCCACGGTGCCGGTGCGCATGATGCGCTTGAGATCGTAGCCGGACAGCCCGGTCACTTCGGCCACCGCCTCCTGCAGGGCCACCTGCACTTCGGCCAGCGGCGGGATCGGCACCCATACCGGCAGGTCGTCGTCGAGCACGTGGTCCTCGCGCACATAGGCATGCGCCAGAACGTAATCACCGAGCGCCTGGGTGTTGCGCAGGCCGGCGCAATGGCCAAGCATCAGCCAGGCGTGCGGCCTCAGCACGGCGATGTGGTCGGTGATCGTCTTGGCGTTTGAGGGGCCGACGCCGATATTGACCATCGTGATACCGGCATGGCCTGGCTTCTTGAGGTGGTAGGCGGGCATCTGCGGCAGGCGCCCCGGAGGAGTGCCTTCCGAAGGGGCGGTCGCTCCGGCCTTGGTCGTCACCCCGCCCGGCTCGACGAACTCGCTGTAGCCTTCGCCGCCCTTGGCCATCAGCTCGCGAGCCAGCACGACGAACTCGTCGATGTAGAACTGATAGTTGGTGAACAGCACGAAGTTCTGGAAGTGCTGCGGCGTTGTCGCCGTGTAGTGCGACAGCCGGTGCAGCGAGTAGTCGATGCGCTGCGCCGTGAAAGGCGCGAGCGGCCTGGCTTCGCCCGGCATGATCTCGAACGTGCCGTTGGCGATGTGGTCGTCGGTCCCGTCGAGGTCGGGCACGTCGAAGAGGTCGCGGATCGGTCGCTGGATGCGATCGGCCACCGCGCCGTCGACATGAGTGCCCTCCAGGAAGGCGAAATGCAGTGGGATCGGCGTCGACGACTCCGAGACAGTTACCGGCACGCCGTGATTGCGCATGATCAGCTTCAACTGCTCGATCAGGTAGCTTTCGAACAGGTCGGGCCGCGTGATCGTGGTGGTGAAATTGCCGGGGGTCGGCATGTGGCCGTAGGCCTGGCGCGAGTCAACCTGGGAGTAGGACGACGTCACGATGCTGACTTCGGGATAGCAGGCGCGGAACCGCCTGGCGGGTGTGCCCTGCGCCAGCGACGCGAAGGCGTCGCGCAGGAAGGCCGTGTTGCGGTCGTAGAGCTGCTTCAGCGCGTCGACGGCCTGTGCCGCGTCGGTGAAACTCTGCCGCGGAAACGGCTCGGGCGTGATGATGGAGTCGATGGGTTCTGGGTAGATTCGCTTTTCCATGACCCATTATAGAGATCAATTGTGACGCTTGGGAGGGGGCTCTTTTGGGCCACCTCGCGGGCTGTCAGCTGCGCTGCAGGCTGACCAGCAGCACGAAGCCCACGCCGCTCTTGCGCGCCGCCGGCGCCTCGATCACCGAGCCCTGGTCGCCGCGCAGCTGGGGCACAGCCAGCACCGGGGCGGCCAGGACCATGAGGATCACGAGCGCCCGGGGCAGGAGCCGGAGCATGTTGACGATGCGGGTTGCGGAGCGGGTCATTGGCGTTTTCTTTTCGATCTGGAAAGGAGTGATCTCTTCGTTCGTCTATTTGCGGAGTGGCGGTTTGCAGGTCAGGCCTTCTTCGAACACGCAGGGCACGACGTTGCCGATGCCCCAGGAGCGGGCGGGCCGGCTGAATTCCGCGACCAGCGTCGCAAAGGCGATGCCAAACAGGGCGCTGAGCAGGCAGACGATGGTGAACCGGCGAGCGAGCATTTGTGTCTTCCCCTTCGATGGAGCGGAATATGCAACGTCGCGACTGAACGGCGTCTGAGACCTCCGTTCATCTTCGGTTCAAATTTATTGACAAGGCGCTGGTGCCGTTGAGGGTTGCGTTTGCCATGCCCACGCATATCTCCAGAGCAGTGCATCAACGGAGATTGCGGAATGACCACCCAGACATTGCCGATCGAGCTTTATTACTGGCCCACGCCGAACGGCTGGAAAATCTCGATCATGCTGGAGGAACTTGGCGTTCCCTACACCGTCAAATACGTCAATATCGGCAAGGGCGAGCAGTTCGAGCCGTCATTCCTGAAGATCGCGCCAAACAACAGGATGCCGGCAATTGTCGACCCCGAAGGCCCGACCGCCGATGGCGGATGGGGTGGCGAGCCGATCTCGATATTCGAGTCCGGCGCGATCCTGCAGTATCTCGGCCGCAAGTTCGGCAAGCTTTATGCGGCGGACGAGCGCGGCCGCGCCGAGGTCGATCAGTGGCTGTTCTGGCAGGTGGGCGGTCTCGGGCCGATGGCCGGCCAGGCCCATCACTTCCGGCAGTACGCGCCGGAGACGAACACCTATGGCATCGACCGCTATACCAATGAGGTCAACCGCCTCTATGGTGTCATGAACAAGCGGCTGGCCGATCGCGAATTCCTCGCCGGCGGCTATTCGATTGCCGACATAGCTTCGCTGGGCTGGATCAAGCCGCACAAGAACCAGGGCCAGGATCTCGAAGATTTCCACCATCTGAAGCGCTGGTACGAGACGCTTCTGGCCCGCCCGGCGGTCATTGCCGGGCTCGCTGTCGGCGAAGAGCGCCGCCGCAGCATCGTCGACGACAAGGACGCGCAAAAGGTGCTGTTCGGTCAGCGCGCGAGGGCGTGAAGGAGCGGATAGCAAATTGTGAGTAGAGAATAGGGAGGCCGCGCTCACTTGGCCCTGCCTGCTCCTATCCCCTGCTCACCAGTCGCTATTTGCTCCGTCTTACAGCTTCGACCAGTTCTGGCTCTTGCAGATCAGGCCGCCGAGCACGCAGCCCTTCATTTTGAGGTTCGAGCCGGCAACGCTGGCCTTGCCGGTATATGTCTTGTCGCTGGCCGGGTCGGTGATCTTGCCCGAATAGGCGTTCGCGCCATCGGCGTTGAACGTGCCGATCCGCTTGCCGGCGTGCTTGCCGTCGGTAAGCGTGATGCAGAAGCCGCTGCCGCATGATGCGATCGCTGCGGTCGAACCGGATTCCGTCTTCCAGTTGCCTTCGATCGGGTCGGCATATGCCGCGCCGGCCAGCATCAGGGTGGCCGCCACGGCCATGCTCATCTTGCGAAACATTGAAGTCCTCCCGGTTGGTGACACGCCCAGGCGTCTCCCCGCCTGACGTTTACGCAAACGTAAGCGTAATGCAGCCCTCGGCAAAACAAAAGCGGTGTCGCTGCGGAAGGTGAAGGCATTTTTTGGCGGCGCTGGCGCTGCTTTTCGGCCGGCAAGTTCATCGTCTCGGGTGCTGAAACGCGAGGCGTGGTTATCAAAGACTTGCGGTCCACAACGTGCATTTTCATCGCATTTTCTCGAAATCCCCGACGCCGCAAGGCTTCCTATCCTTAACGAAATCCGAGCTTTACCCTTTGTTTTGACTTTGTTTTCCTGCGGTTAAGCAAGCCGCTTAACGGCGGATTCAAGGCTCGGCGGCATCTTCGGAAGCATCGAAAGAGCAGCCCCCGGCACGAAACGGAGACGGCTCTCGGGAGACGGACAGGGGACAAGAAAATGGCACGTTTCGAAATCTTTGAAGCCGGCTTCGGCGCGATGGGAACCACCGCTCAGGCCGACATTCTGCTGGAACTGGGCATGATGTACGCTACCGGCCGCGACTGCGAGATCGACGTTGTCGCCGCGCACAAGTGGTTCAACATTGCGGCCATCAAGGGCTCCGCCCGCGCCGCAGAGCTGCGCTCGGAGCTGTCGGTGACGATGTCCAAGGGCGATATCGCCAGGGCGCTGCGCGAAGCACGCGAGTGGATGACGATGCACTAGGTGCAGCCGCGGAAACCTGAACGGTTTCGGCAAAGGACATCCTCCATACGAGAGTTCTTCGGGGGAAGAGCGGAGACGCCGCAATGGCGGCTCCCAACAACAAGAGCGCGACGGCTTGAAGGACGGGCAAGGCGCGCCACCGAACAGACAGGGCAGGCGAACGTGACGGGGCCGCAGATGCTCCGCACGGCTCTCCACGAAAAAGTCGCGACCGGTCACAACAAGACCGGCGCGGCTTTTTTCGTTGTTTGCGCCTGCCGGTTGTCGCTGCGGGCGGCATTGCCGCATCATTGCCTGCTCGTAACCTTGCAGGCACAATGCCTTGCTGCCCATGCGCCAAGACTTTTGAAGGCGAGGGTGGAAGGTTTTCGGCAAGTTGCACGTGCGGCGCGAATCCGGCATGGCGGAGCGTCCAATGGAGGGAAAAGATGCATCTTAAACGTTCAATCGGCGCGCTTCTGGCGCTGTCGCTCAGCGCCGGCGTGGCATTCGCCGACGACATCACCATCGCCGTCGTCGGCCCGATGACCGGCCAGCTCGCCAATATCGGCGACCAGTTCAAGCAGGGTGCCGAGGCTGCGGCCAAGGCGATCAACGAAAAAGGCGGCGTTGACGGCCGCATGATCAAGCTTTCGATCGAAGACGACGTCTGCGATCCCAAGCAGGCGGTTTCCGTTGCCAACCGCATTGTCGCCAACGGCATCAATTTCATCGATGGCCACGCCTGCTCGGGTTCGAGCATTCCGGCTTCCGCCGTCTACGCGGAGAGTGGCGCGGTGATGATGTCGCCGGCTTCCTCCAACCCGGTCCTGACCGATGATGCCGCCGCCAAGGGCTGGCCGACGATCATGCGCCTCTACACGCGCGACGATGCACAGGGCGCCTTCATCGGTCCGTGGATCGCCAAGCAGTACGCCGGCAAGAACGTCGTCATCCTGCACGACAAGAGCGCCTATGGTCAGGGCGTCGCCGACGCCGTCAGGAAGACCATGAACGACGCAGGCCTCAAGGAGATCCTCTATGAAGGCCTGAACGCCGGCGAGAAGGACTATTCCGCGCTCGTCACCAAGCTCAAGGAGCTCAAGGCTGACGTCGTCTATTTCGGCGGCTACCATCCCGAGGCCGGCCTGATGTTGCGCCAGTCGGCCGAGCAGGGCTTCAAGTATCAGCTCATCATGCCCGACTCGATCGCTTCGCCCGAATTCTGGCAGATCGCCGGCCCCGCTGGTGAAGGCACGATGTTCGTGTTCCCGTCCGACCCGCAGGCCAAGCCTGAAGCCAAGGAAGCCGTCGAGAAGATCAAGGCTGGCGGCTTCGTGCCGGAAGGCTTCACGCTGTTCTCCTACGCCACCATCCAGGCATTTGCCGAAGGCATCAAGCGCGCCGGTTCGGATGATCCGGCAAAGGTTGCCGCCGCCCTCAAGGACGGCCAGCCGATCAGCACCGTCGTTGGCGACGTCGTCTTCGACGAGAAGGGCGATCTCAAGAACGCCAGCTACGACATCAACCAGTGGCACGACGGCAAGTACGCGCCGATCAAGCAGTAATCTGGGTCACATCGAGTTTTCAATGGCCGGGCATGTCCCGGCCATTGTCGTTTTGGCAAGGTTGGCGCAGACTACGGGCATTCGCACACTGAAGCTGAACAAAGGTCCGTTCCGGCGGAGTGTGAGAGTCATTTGAGGGAGGAATTAAGCTATGAGCCTGCGTATCAATGACACCGCGCCCGATTTCAAGGCCGACACCACCGAAGGCCCGATCAGCTTTCACGACTGGATCGGCGATGGCTATGCGGTGCTGTTTTCCCATCCGAAGGACTTCACGCCGGTGTGCACCACCGAGCTCGGCTACATGGCCGGCATGAAGGCCGATTTTGCCAAGCGCAATGCCAAGATGATCGGCATTTCGGTCGATCCCGTCGAAAACCACCACAAGTGGAAGGCCGACATCGAAAAGCTGTCCGGCAACAAGGTCGACTACCCGATGATCGGCGATCCGAACCTCGCCGTCGCAAAACTCTACGACATGCTGCCCGCCAGCGCCGGCGACAGCTCGGAAGGGCGCACGCCCGCCGACAACGCCACCGTGCGGTCGGTGTTCGTCATCGGCCCGGACAAGAAGGTCAAGCTGACCCTGACCTATCCGATGTCGACCGGTCGCAACTTCGACGAGATCCTGCGCGCGCTGGATTCGATCCAGCTGACCGCCAAGTATCAGGTGGCAACGCCGGTGCAGTGGAAGCAGGGTGACGACGTCATCGTCACCGCCGCTGTCTCCGACGAAGACGCCATCAAGCGCTTTGGCTCGTTCGAGCGTGTGCTGCCCTATCTGCGCAAGACCAAGCAGCCGAGCTGACGGGAAGACCACCGCTCACGACAAAGCCGCGCCGTTGGCGCGGCTTTGTGTGTCAGCTCATGCCGACATAGCGGCCCGGGCGATGATTGATCGCAATGATCAGGTTGAGCACCGCAGCGCCCACGACCGACAGCGCAACCTTGTCGAGATCGATGTAGAACGCAGACACGACAAGGATGGTCAGGTCGACGGCGAGTTGGAAGTAGCCGGCGCGAATGCCGTAATTGTCCTGCAGATAGAGCGCCAGGATGTTGAAGCCGCCAAGCCCGGCGCGGTGGCGGAACAGAACCAGCAGTCCCATGCCCATCAGTCCGCCACCGGCAATGGCCGCATACAGCGGGTTGAGAAGCCCGATGCCGATCCAGTCCGGCGTCAGCCGCGACAACACCGAAATCAGCGCCACTGCCGCAAACGTCCTGATGGCGAAGGGCCAGCCCATGCGCTTCACCGCGAGATAATAGAACGGCAGGTTGATGACGAAGAACACCGCGCCGAAGCCGTAGCCGGTGACATACTGGATCAACAGCGCCAGTCCGGCCGAGCTTCCGGTGATCAGTCCGGCATGGGTGTAGAGCACCAGGCCCAGCGCTACGAACATGGTGCCTGTCAGCAGCGCCAGCACGTCTTCATAGAGCCCGTGCGGTACTGAATCGCTGTTGGTGTCGGTCACGGCTACGCCTGTCATGATTTGCTGCGGTGCAGCATTAGTACGTCCGCCGGACAAGCGAAACCGCTATTCGGCCGGATCTGCCATGCGAAAATCGCAATACTTCGGCTTCTATTCCTCGAAGCGCACCAGCACCGTCCCGTCGGTAACCTGCGCACCCTCGTTGGCGATGTCCTGGATCACACCGTCATGGGTCGCGGTGATGGTATGCTCCATCTTCATCGCTTCGAGCACCAGCAGCGGCTGGCCCTTGGTCACCTTGTCGCCCTTGGCGGCGCGCACCAGCTTGACCAGGCCCGGCATCGGCGCGCGCATGCTCGACGTGCCTTCGCCGATCTCGGCGGCACGGGCGAAGGGATCGCTGATGGCGAAGTCGAACGAGCGGCCGTTTTCGAACACCGTGACGTGACCCGGCCATGCCGCGACGATAGCAGTCGCATCGCTCGCGCCCGCTGCAAGCACGAAGGCCTCGCCGCCTTCCGGCCTGACGTCGAAACGTCCGTCTGGCCGCGCCGTGATGTGAGCGACGATATCGGCGCCGCCAAATGACAGCGTCGCCCGCCGCGCCAGCGGGTTGAAATGGGCGTAGCCGGTGAGGCCCGACCAGGGATCGTCCGAAGGGGTTGGTGCCAGCGCGCCGGTAGCCGCCAGGGCGGCCAGCGCGATCGCCCGGCTGCTCGGTGGCGCGGTGACGGTCAGTTCGTCCTGCTTGCGCCCGATCAGGCCGGTGTCGACATCGCCCGAAGCGAAGTCGACGTCACGGGCAAGGGCTGCCAGGAACGCTGCATTGGTCGTCGACCCCGCCACTTCGGTGCGTGTGACCGCATCGGCCAGGGCTTCGAGTGCGGTGGCGCGGTTCGGCCCGTGCGTCACCACCTTGGCGATCATCGGGTCGTAGAACGGCGAGATCGCATCGCCCTGGCGCACGCCGGTTTCAACACGGATTTCGGTGCCCGGCGCGGCTTCGCTCGGGAAGCTGAGGTGATGCATCGTACCGATCGCCGGCAGGAAGCCCTTGGCAGGGTCCTCGGCGTAGAGACGTGCTTCGAAGGCGTGGCCATCGAGCTCGATGCCGTCCTGCGCCAGTGGCAATTCCTCGCCAGCGGCAACACGCAACTGCCACTCGACCAGATCGACGCCGGTCACCATCTCGGTCACGGGATGCTCGACCTGCAGGCGTGTGTTCATTTCCATGAACCAGAACCGGTCCGGTTTCAGCCCATCCGAGGCGTCGACGATGAACTCGATCGTGCCCGCTCCGGAATATTTGATCGCCTTGGCGGCCTTCACCGCTGCCCCGGTCATCGCCGCCCGCAATTCGGCCGTCATGCCGGGGGCAGGGGCTTCCTCGATCACCTTCTGATGGCGGCGTTGTGCCGAGCAGTCGCGCTCGAACAGGTGCACGGCATTGCCAAAATTGTCGCCGAACACCTGCACTTCGATATGGCGCGGCTTGTCGACATATTTTTCGACCAGCACGCGGTCGTCGCCGAAGGCCGCCTTTGCCTCGCGCCGCGCGCCCGACAGCGCGTCGGCGAAGTCGTCGGGATGGTCGACCCGGCGCATGCCCTTGCCGCCGCCGCCGGCGCGCGCCTTGATCAGCACGGGGTAGCCGATCTCGCGCGCCTTGCTGGCGAGGATGACAATTTCCTGCGCCTCGCCGTGATAGCCGGGAACGACGGGCACGCCGGCCTTTTCCATCAGTCTCTTGGCCGCGTCCTTGAGGCCCATGGCGCGTATCGAAGCCGCCGACGGGCCGATGAAGACAAGGCCGGCCTCTGTCACCTGGTCGACGAAATCGGGGTTTTCCGACAGGAAGCCGTAGCCTGGATGGATGGCTTCCGCACCCGTCGCCTTGGCGGCAGCGATGATGACGTCGCCGCGCAGATAGCTCTCTGCGACCGGCGAGCCGCCGATGTGCACGGCTTCGTCGGCCGTGGCGACATGCAGGGCGCGTGCGTCCGCGTCCGAGTAGACGGCTACCGTCTTCACGCCCATCTGGCGGGCGGTGCGAATCACGCGGCAGGCGATTTCGCCCCTGTTGGCGATGAGGATCTTCGAGAACATTGCTTGATCCCCCATCACATCCTGAACACGCCGAACTTGGTGTCGGCGACAGGCGCGTTGAGCGCTGCCGACAGGCTCAGTGCCAGCACCTCGCGCGTCTTGGCCGGGTCGATGATGCCGTCGTCCCAAAGCCGCGCCGACGAATAGAGCGGGTGCCCCTCGCGCTCGTATTTCTCGAGGATCGGGGCGCGGAATTCGGCCTCTTCCTCCTTCGACCAGCTGCCGCCCTTGCGCTCGATGCCCTCGCGCTTGACCATGGCGAGCACGGTTGCTGCCTGTTCGCCGCCCATCACCGAGATGCGGGCGTTCGGCCACATCCACAGGAAACGCGGCGAATAGGCCCGCCCACACATGCCGTAATTGCCGGCACCAAACGAGCCGCCGATGATGATGGTCACCTTCGGCACCTGCGCTGTCGCCACCGCCGTCACCAGCTTGGCGCCGTCCTTGGCGATGCCGCCGGCCTCGTATTTCGCCCCCACCATGAAGCCGGTGATGTTCTGCAGGAAGACCAGCGGGATCTTGCGTTGGCAGCACAGCTCGATGAAATGCGCGCCCTTCAGCGCGCTCTCGGAAAACAGCACGCCATTGTTGGCGATGATGCCGACCGGCATGCCGTGGATATGGGCAAAGCCGGTGACCAGCGTGGTGCCGTAGTTCTGCTTGAACTCGTCGAACTCGGAGCCGTCGACAACGCGCGCGATCACCTCGCGCACATCGTAAGGCTGGCGCAGGTCCGCGGGGATGACGCCATAGACCTCTTCCGGCGCATGAACAGGCGGAATCGATTTCTTGAGGACGAGCCCGATGTCCTTCTTCCGATTCAGGTTTTTGACGATGCGCCGGACGATCGCCAAAGCGTGTTCGTCGTCGACAGCATAGTGGTCGGCGACACCGGAGACGCGCGTGTGCAGGTCCGCTCCGCCGAGTTCCTCGGCGCTCACGTCCTCGCCGGTCGCCGCCTTCACCAGTGGTGGGCCGGCCAGGAAGATGGTCGCCTGGTTGCGCACCATGACCGTCTCGTCCGACATCGCCGGCACGTAGGCACCGCCTGCCGTGCACGAGCCCATGACGCAGGCGATCTGTGGAATGCAGGCAGCGCTCATGTTGGCCTGGTTGAAGAAGATGCGGCCGAAATGGTCGCGGTCGGGAAAGACCTCGTCCTGGTTGGGCAGGTTCGCCCCGCCGGAGTCGACGAGATAGATGCAGGGCAGATTGTTCTGCAGTGCGATCTCCTGCGCCCTGAGGTGCTTCTTCACCGTCAGCGGATAATAGGTCCCGCCTTTCACCGTGGCGTCATTGACCACAACCATGACCTCGGTGCCCTCGACGCGGCCGATGCCGGCGATCACGCCGGCGGAAGCGATGTCGCCGCCATAGAGCCCCCAGGCCGCGAACTGGCCGACCTCGAGGAAGGGCGAGCCGGCGTCGAGCAGCTGCGCCAGCCTTTCACGCGGCAAAAGCTTGCCGCGCGAGGTATGCCGCTTGCGCGCATCCTCCGAACCGCCGCGCTCCACATGCTGTGCCTTCTCCTTGATGTCGGCCACCAGCGTTCGCAGCCGCGCGGCATTGGCCTTGAAGCTTTCGGAGGAGGGGGAGAGCTGGGAATGGAGCGTCGGCATTTTTCCTCTTGGAGTGATACCCATGCGCAGTCGCGCCCAAGGCGCGAAGCAGTCATGGTGGTGACGAATCTAACGCACTAGCCTCGTAAATTTGGCGAAGTCCAGCATCGTCTGGCCCTAACGTATGACCTCTATCCTGCAGCCGACGTCGAGGTCGGCCCATTTCCTGTCAGCGGTGACAGCCGTTCGTTCCGTCAGTATCGCCAGCGCCAGGCAGGCGCGGTCGCCCAGCGACAGGCCCTTGTGTTTGGTGTCGGCGCGCAGCTTGCCTGCAAGCCTTGCAAGCTCATGGTCGAATGGCATCACGTCGAGATTGAGTCCGTCGCAACGCCGTTCGGCGAGTTCGGGCGCCAGGCCCTTGTCGATCTGCTTGGCGACGATCTCGGTGACATTCACGGCTGACACCATGCTCGTCGTGAAAAGCCCGTGCACCTGGTCGCCGCCGGGCTCCTTGAACAGGAAGGCAAGCACGGCCGAACTGTCGAGCACCGTCATTCCTCGCCCCACATCGCGCGGCGCTCGGCCAGGAATTCGTCGACCACGCTTTCGCCGGGCTTCTTGTACTTCGACACTTCATCCTGGATACGCCGCAGGTTCTCTTGATACGAAACGAGGTGCAGCACCCCGTCTTCCACATGGGCGAGGATGTCGTCGCCGGGTTTGATGCCCATTTCCTCGCGCATGGCAGCGGGAATGACGATGCGGCCGCCATCGCCCACGCGCAGGCGCTCGAACTTCGGCGGCTTGCGCAGCAACTCTTCCCTGATCCTGGAGCTATATGGCTTCTGCGGCTCCTCGGCGAAGCCTTCGGGTGTCTCTGGCTCAGTCATGGCATGAACCTCGATCTGTGGCAGAAAGTGAAATTATGCCATGGAAGGTGAGATGCGGCAAATGAGCGTCGTCACACGCTTTCCGCCATGATCTCGCGGCCGATCAGCCAGCGCCGGATTTCGCTGGTGCCGGCGCCGATCTCGTAGAGTTTTGCGTCGCGCAGCAGCCGCCCGGTCGGGTAGTCGTTGATGTAGCCGTTGCCGCCGAGCAGTTGCAGCGCATCGAGCGCCATCTGCGTTGCCTTCTCCGCCGCAAACAGCACGCAGCCGGCGGCGTCCTTGCGCGACGTCTGGCCTCGGTCGCAGGCGGCGGCCACCGCATAGACATAGGCGCGAGCGGCATTCATCGTCGAATACATGTCGGCGAGCTTGCCCTGCACCAGCTGGAACTCGCCGATCGGCTGGCCGAACTGCTTGCGGTCATGCACGTAGGGCACCGCCACATCCATGCACGCCGCCATGATGCCGATCGGCCCGCCGGCCAGCACCACGCGCTCGTAGTCGAGGCCGGACATAAGCACTTCGACGCCGCGGCCCTCCTCATGTAGCACGTTCTCGAACGGCACCTCGACGTTGTCGAACACCAGTTCGCCGGTGTTCGAGCCGCGCATGCCGAGCTTGTCGAGCTTCTGCGCCACCGAAAAACCCTTCATCGTCTTTTCGATGATGAAGGCGGTGATGCCACGCGATTTGCGGTCGGGATCGGTCTTGGCATAGACCACCAGCGTGTCAGCGTCTGGCCCGTTGGTGATCCACATCTTCGAGCCGTTGAGCACATAGACATCGTTGCGCTTCTCGGCCCGCAAACGCAACGACACGACGTCGGAGCCGGAGCCGCTTTCCGACATGGCCAGCGCGCCGACATTTTCGCCCGAGCACAGCTTGGGCAAGTACTGCGCCTTCTGCTCCGGCGTGCCCCAGCGCTTGATCTGGTTGACGCACAGGTTCGAGTGCGCGCCATAGGACAGGCCGACAGAGGCCGAGGCGCGGGAGATTTCCTCGACCGCGACGACATGGGCGACATAGCCCATTTCCGAGCCGCCATACTCGCCTTCGGCGGTGATGCCGAGCAGGCCGAGGGCACCGAGTTCCTGCCACAGATGGGCTGGGAATTCGTTCGAGCGGTCGATGTCTGCGGCGATCGGCGCGATGCGCTCCTGGGCGAAGCGCCTGACCATCTCGCGCAGGCTGTCTATGTCCTCACCGAGCCCGAAGTTCAGCGTCTTGTCGTACATGCCGGTCCTCCGCATTGGTCTTGGCGCCGGTCAGGCGCATCGTCATGGCAAGGTAAGTCGTGGTCACTTCATCGACCGACAGCCTCTCATCGGGACGAAACCAGACGATGACACCCGTGATCATCTGGATGATCGCCATCGCCGTCAGGCCGGTGTCGTCGACCTCCAGCACGCCAGCGTCCGCGCCATCGCGCAGGATGGTCCTGAGCTCCTTTTCGTAGGCCGTGCGGAGCTTGAGGATGCTGGTCAGATTATCGCGCGAAAGGCTGCGCAATTCCATGTTCGAGACATGGGTGGCGTGTCGGCGCTCGACGTGGAAACGGATGTGGTTGGCGACAAAGCTGGTCAGCCGCGCCACCGGATCGTCATTATCAGGGCGGGCGCTTTCCCAGGTGGCGGCCAGCTCTTCCATGTGCTCGCGCATCAGCGTGTGGAGCAGGTCTTCCTTGGTCGGGAAATAGCGGTACAGCGCCGCCGCTTGGACGCCGACTTCCGCCGCTAATTGGCGCATCGTCACGGCCTCATAGCCATGGCGTGCGATCAACTGCACGGCTGCGTCGCGCATCGCCGCTTCCGTCTTTTCGCCGTCCGAACCCGCCGTTCGCGCCATTCAGCCATTCCTCCCGAATGGCCGAATTAATAAAACGAACGTTTAATTAATTCAAGGGGCGCGAATTGCGATCCGTGGATGGCCACAGATCTGCGTCAATCGCTGCGGAAGGCACGGCTGGCCTGGTCGGTCAGCGGCTTGAACAGATAGGACAGAACGGTCCTGTCGGTGGTCTTGAGGAACACCTCGGCCGGCATGCCCGGCTTGAGCTCCGGCGAGCCGGCTTGTTCGAGGCTCTTCGCAGACAGGGTTATGCGCACGGCATAATAGGACAGCCCGGCCTTCTGGTCCTCGATCATGTCAGGCGAAACCCGGTCGACCGTGCCTTCCACTTCCGGCGTCGTTTGCTGGTTGAAGGCCGACAGTCTGAGCGTGGCAGGTTGGTCGATGCGCACCTGGTCGATGTCCTGTGGCGCGACGCGGGCCTCGACGACAAGTGCGTCTTCCGTCGGCACGATCTGCATGATCGCTTCGCCGGGAGTGACCACGCCGCCGACGGTATGGATCGCCAGCTGGTGGACGCGGCCGGCCTGTGGCGCGCGGATGTCGATCTGCTTCAGCGACTGCTGGGCGGCGACCAGCCGTTCCCTCAGTTCTCCGGCCTTTGCGTCGATCTCGCGCAGCTCGGCCGCCACCTGGCTGCGCATGTCCTGGTCGATCTGGATGATGGCGAGCTCTGTCTCGCTGATCCGGCCACGCGTCTGGGCAGCGGCTGCGGTCAGCTGGCCGTCCTCGCCGTCGAGCTGGGCCTGCGCCCGTTGGCGGTCAGCCAGGCGGGAGAGGGGGACGAGCTTCTTCTTCCACAGCGCTTCGACACTCTCCAGCTCGACCTTGATGAGTTCGATCTCCTGCCGCTTGCTCTTCTGCTGGGCCTCGAGGCCGGCAATTTCCTGGCCGAACTGGGCCACCCGTTCGCGCAACTGCGAAACCTGCCCGTTGCGCGCCTGTCGCCTGAGGGCAAACAGCTTGTTCTCGCCTTCGATCAGCTGGGCGACGGCCGGATCGGACGCGCGCGCCGTCAATTCCCCAGGGTAGGCAACCGTATCCACGCCGTCGCGCTCGGCCAACAACCGGGCGCGTCGCGCCATCAGCTCGTCCAGGCCGTTGTCGACGATGGCGAGATTGGCCTTGGCGACGGTGTCGTCCAGCCGTACCAGCACCTCGCCAGCCGAAACGACGCTGCCATTGTGCACGTTGAGCACACCGACCACGCCGCCCTGCGGATGCTGGACTGCCTTGACGTTGGAATCGACAACAAGATGGCCTGCCGCAACCACCGCACCCGACAGGCTGCTTGTCCCTGCCCACAGGCCAAGCCCGCCGACCAGTGCCAGCGCGGCAACGCCACCCAGCCGGACGTTTCGCCTGATGGCATGGCGCAGCCGTTCCTGTTGCGGCGATGCGCCTTCGATCGGCTTGGCGCCTCTGTCGAGCAGCGCAAGTGCCTGTGTTCTCACCGAAGCCGCAAGATCCCGTGCTGTCTTCAGCCGGTCTGCCGCAGAATGGTTTGCTATCAGTGTCATCGTCAGCCCGCCGTTCCGACCGCGTGCAGCGGCACTGGCACAGGTTGCAGCGCCTGCCGGGCGATCTCGCTCTTCAGGCCGAACGCCTGCTGCCTGCCGCCGCCGAGGACCAGCAAATGGTCGAGGGCGGCGAGCGCGCTCGGCCGGTGCGCCACCACGATGACGATGCCGCCGCGCGCCTTGATGCGCTCGATGGCCAGGGTCAGCGCCTGATCGCCCGCTGCGTCGAGGTTGGAATTGGGTTCGTCGAGAACGACAAGGAACGGATCGCGGTAGAGCGCACGGGCCAGCGCCACGCGCTGGCGCTGCCCGGCGGAAAGGGCCGCACCGCTTTCGCCGATCTCGGTCTGGTAGCCCTCAGGCAAGCGCAGGATCATGTCATGCACGCCAGCGGCCTTTGCGGCGGCGATGATCGTCTCCGCCGGCGCGTCATGCTCGAAGCGCGAGATGTTCTGGCCCACGGTCCCGGCGAACAGCTCGACATCCTGCGGCAGGTAGCCGATGTGGCGGCCGAGCGATTGCGCCGGCCATTGCTCGAGCGCTGCCCCGTCAAGCCTGATCTTGCCGCGCGTCAGCGGCCATACCCCGACGAGCGCGCGCGCCAGCGAGGATTTGCCCGAGCCGCTCGGCCCGATCACGCCCATTCCGGAACCGGCCCGCAGCGACAGCTCGACGTCCTGCACCACCAGGCGCCGGCCGCCGGGCGCAACGACGCTGACACCCTCTACGGCCAATTCCGCAGCAGGCGGCGGAAGCTCCATTGCGCCTTGCTCGGCCGGCATCGCGGCGAACAGATCGTCGAGACGGCGCCAGCTCTGGCGCGCATTGAGGAAGCTTTTCCAATGCGCGATGGCGAGTTCGATCGGCGCCAGCGCGCGCGACGTGAGGATCGAGCTGGCAATGATGATGCCAGGCGTCGCCTGCTGGTAGATGACAAGATAGGCGCCGAGCGCCAGCACCATCGATTGCAGCATCATGCGCAGGATACGCGACACCGCGCCGAAGCCGCTTGTCAGGTCGCTGGCGCGCTCCTGGGCCTGGCGGAAATCGCTGTTCGCCTCGTTCCAGCGCTGCGTCAGGCGGTCGGCCATGCCCATGGCCGCAAGCACCTCGGCATTGCGTGCCCCCGCTTGCGCGATGGCGCTGCGCTTGGTGCTGAAGCCCGACATCGCCTTGGTCGGGCCACGCACAAGGCGGTCGGTTGCAACGGTCAGCACGACAAGCAGCATCGCGCCGGCAAGCGCAGCCACGCCGATCCACGGGTGGAAAAGGAAACAGATGCCGACATAGAGCGGCACCCAGGGCAGATCGAACAATGCGGCGGGGCCGGCGCCGGACAGGAAGCCGCTGACCTGATCTAGATCGCGCAGCGCCTGCAGCCCTTCGCCCCTGTCGCGCGTGCGCAACGGCAGGCGAACGATGCAGCTGAAGACCCGGTTGCTGATGGTTTCGTCGATGCCGGCGCCGATTCTGGTCAGCACCCGCGCGCGAACAGCTTCGAGCACACCCTGGAAGGCATAGAGCACCGCCACCAGAATGATCAGCGCTACCAGGGTAGGCACGCTGCGGCTCGGCAGCACGCGGTCATAGACCTGCAGCATGAACAACGAACCGGACAGCATCAGGATGTTGATCAGGCCGCTGAAGCCGGCAACGGCGACGAATGCGCCTCTGAAGGAACCGAGCGCATCACGCAACTCCGAGCCGTTCGTCCGGTTTTTGTCGTTCGCAAGCGGATAAGTCAGGGCTTGTTCTCCCGTGGCAGCCGCAGGGCTGCGATGCGGCAGGCCTCGTCATGACGAGGCCTGCCTTTTCGAGTCGCGAGTAGGGTCAGGCGACGAGGTCGGCGTTTTGATGGCCCGAATGGGCGGCCATCTGCGCCAGGATCTTGGCGACCGCCGCCTGTGCGGCATCCCCGGCATCCGCAACGACGTGGCCGTCCGCGGGCAGGTGCGCCTGCAACGCTGCGACTACCTGGTCGACGGCTTGCTGGACGTGCCCGCCATCGACGATGTCGTTGACATGGTCGGCGTTCACATGCGCCGCCACCTTCGAGCTGAAGTTGAAGTGGTCGCCGTCGAGCGTCACCGACTTCTTGGCAGCAGTCTCGGTGGCGCCAGCCACATCACGGGCGCCGCGCGTGCCTTGGTCCTGGCTGACATGGTCCATCTTCTTGAAGAAGTCGGCAAGCCAGTTGTTTGCGGGGTTGCCGCCGGTGCTGTTGTTGCCGGCGCTGCCGGTGTCGGTGTTGTCGGCAACGTCGACCGGCTTGGTTGGCGTCGTCGGTGCGACCGTGCCTGTATCATCGGCGGAGGCCGTGGCCGCGAGCGTGCCCGATTTCATCACCGGGTCGATCAGGTCCTTCTTGATGTTCTTGGTGCCGATCGTCGCCGTCTGCGTCGACGTCGCGATGTTGGCGCCAGAAAACGTGATCGTGTAGGTGCCGGGCTTCAGCGCCAGGTCGTAGCCACCGGCGGCGGTCGTCGTGGTCTTGAACGTCTGGCCGGCGGCGTTCTTGGCAGTCACCGTGACCGCGCCAAGCCCTTCGCCCGGATCGTAGAAACGGTCGCCATCCTTGTCGTCGAAGGCAACGCCGGTCAGGAACAGGTCGGTTCCCGTCTTGGCGAAGTTTTCGGTGACAAAGGCGCTCGAACGGCCCTTGTAGTCGCCGACCTCGAAGCCAAGCCCGACTTCGCGGAAGTTCGGGTTGAGGATGTTCGCCCGGTGACCCGAGGAATTCATCAGGTTGGTGTGAAGCAGCTTCACTTCGTCGGCATAGCCGGTCGGCGCGCGGGTGGTTGCCCAGGCGATGTTCTCGCCGGTCGCCCAGGAGCCGCTGAGCGTGTAGCCGGCCGCCTTCATGCGCGTCGTCGGCGATGTGCCGCCGGAACCGGTGTGTGAAAAGACATCCGCCGAGAGCATCCACCTGTCATGATTTTCGGCGGCTTCGCTAAGGTCGTTGTCGAATGCCAGAGGCTGGGCGCCTGTCTTGGCGCGCTCCGCGTTGATGAGCTCGAGCAAATACTGCTCGTTGGCGCTGTGCTGAGGCATAGGGTCTCCCCGATTGGTTCTTGATTGCTGTTGAACCCCCAATGTCCCCGTCCGCCCGACATCCGGCCTAGGCACGAACTGTGTTGATGATGCGGCGTTGAAATGAATAAATTAGGATATACGCATATATGTTCGCGCAGCCGTACGCCGCGCGAACCAGGAAACTATCGACGGTTGAAGATTTCGAATCCGGTCAGCCGCCGCGCGCCGCGGCAATGGCCTTCGGAAGCTCTTCGGCGAAGATGTCGATCTCCTGATCGAGACCGACGCTTACCCTGATGCAGCGGTCGAGCACCGGCGCCATCGGCTTGCGAATGAAGACATCGCGCTCAAGCATGTTGCGCATCACGGCAAGGGCAAAGCCGGCATCGCCGCCGCAGTCGATGGTGACGAAGTTGGTCGCCGACGGCAGGGGCTTGAGGCCGTTTTCGGTCGCGATCCTGGCGATCCGCTTGCGCCCGGCGTCGACCCTGGCGACCACCTCGGCGAGGTAGGCCTGGTCGGCGAGCGCCTCTTCGCCGGCGATCTGTGCCATGCGGCTGACGCCGTAGTGGTTGCGCACCTTCTCGAAGCTGGCGATCACCTCGGCGTCGCCGAAGGCATAGCCGCAGCGGATGCCGGCAAGTCCGTATGCCTTGGAGAAGGTGCGCATGCGCACGAGGTTGGGGCGCGATATGTCGACAGGCGGCAGCGCCGAGGCGGGTGCGGTCTCGCCGTAGGCTTCGTCAAGCACCAGCATGGTCGTTTCGGGCAAAGCTTCGGCGAAGCGCATCACCTCTTCCGCCTCCCACCAACTGCCCATCGGATTGTCGGGGTTGGACAGATAGACGATCGGCGCGTTCTCGCGCTTTGCCGCGTCGAGCAATCCTTGCAGGTCTTCCTTGTCGTTTCGGAACGGTACAGTCACCAGCCGCGCGCCGACGCTGGCGACATGGAAATTGAACGTCGGGTATGCGCCAAGCGAGGTCACGACCGGTGTCGCTTCGGTCGCATACATGCGGACGACGAGATTGAGCAGGCCGTCGATGCCTTCGCCGACCACGACGTTGTCCGAAGCGATGCCAAGATGGCGCGCCAATGCGGCCTTCAGGTCATGATTGTCGGGATCGCAGTATTTCCACATCTCGCCCGCGACTTGCTGCATGCGCGCAATCACTTTGGGGGAGGGGCCGAAAGAGCTCTCATTCGCACCGATCCTGGCCCGAAACGGCTTGCCGCGATCGCGCTCCTGCGCCTCCGGTCCGACGAAGGGCACGGTAACGGGCAAGGCGCCAATGACTGGAGTGAGAAGCGGGCGATTTGTCATGACCAGGCTCGTGATATCGACGGAGGCTCCCACCGAGGAAGCGTTGTTGGCTGGCATAGCGCATCGGCCGGAAAATCGGAATCGAATTCCGGCCTGCAATGCCAGGCATCAGGGCCAACCGTCTTTTCCGTGCCGTATCGGCGCATGGCGTTGTGAACGCGACATACGGCGCAGCATGTGGTCGCTCGAAGGTGCGGCCGCCCGCGAGATCAACCTTCGGGCGCGCGGATTGACGCCGTCATGTCGCGCGCGCGAACGCGCCGGATATGTCTCCTGAGCTAATGCCGCTCAAGCACCACCACGCAGCGGTCGAGGTCGTTGGTCGCAAGATGCGCGTAGCGCATGGTCATCGACAGCGTCTGGTGGCCGAGCCACATTTGCACGCGACGGATGTCGATGCCGCCCTGGACAAGGCGCGATGCGCAGGTGTGGCGCAGGATGTGCGGCACCACCTGATCGTCCGTGCCCAGCCCAACTTCGGCCTTGGCCTCGTTCCAGATCGCCCGGAACTGCGGTTGCGTCAGTGTGGCGAACGGGCCTTTCGGCCGCGGTCCGCGCTCGGCGGGCCACTTTGCCGCTTCCTTGGCGCGGACTGTCAGCGGAATGGTGCGGCTGCGCCCGGATTTGGTGATCCAGAAGCTGACGCGGGTTTCCTGCAGATCGTTCCAGATCAGCCCGAGCGCTTCGCCGAGGCGGCAGCCGGTATCGACCAGAAACACCGAAAGACGGTAGGCGTCTTCACTTTTGGCCTTGATGGCCGCAAAAAGCCTGTCCTCTTCCTCATGCTCGAGAAAGCGGATTCGTCCCGCCCGCTCTTTCTGGCGGCGGAACTCGGGCAGGCTGTGTATGTCTCCCATCTTGTAGGCCTTGCGTAACAATTTGCTCAATGCGGCCATCTTTCGATTGATGGTCGCGTTGCTGTTACCGCGCTGGCGCAGGGAGCCTATCAGGCCGTCGAGTGCCTCCTGGGAGAATGCGCTGAAGCGTTCGCCTAGAAGAATCTCGTCGATCTCACCGAGGAAGGAGCTGACGTTGTATTTGTGTTTCCCGTCATCCCACAGAATGTCCTTATAGGACGCAAAAAGTTCTAGAACCCTGAATGACTTTACTTCTTTAAGATTATTGAAATTGTAAGTTACCTTGCAATTCGTCAACAGGGCGGCTGAATGATGGCCGCTCAAAATCTGATCCTTTGAAATGGTTTTTTTCATAAGGTGTCGGGCAGACCACTATTGACGAGAGCGCCTTAAGCTAGCGCCGGTCATGGTGTCCGACAAGGTGACGGTCTAAAATTTCGATTCACGGGCGGCCGGGCAGACGGCAATATCGTCCCTGTAGCGCGGTGCCTTTTTCCTGCAGCGTCCTTCTTTTCTCCTCTGTCTGGTGCGATTCCCCGGCATTCGCCGGTAAAAAAACAGCCCGGGCATCTTGCGAAACCCGGGCTGCCTTATGCTTACGACGTCAGCCTGTTAGAAGGAGGCGTCGAGGCGGAGGAAGCCGTTGAACGAGCCGTCCGAGTAGCTGTCGCCGTCTTCGTAGTTGACTGCGAGCTTGGCATCGAGGTTCTCGACGATCTGGTAGTCGACAACCGCGCCGATTGCCCAATCATTGAAGCCGAGTTCGGTGTAGGTCGGGGTGGTGATGACGCCCGGTGCAATGCCGCCAACGTGACGATCTGCAAAGTACTGACCACCGAAGCCGACCGAAAGCTTCTCGTTAGCCTGGTACTTCAGGTAGCCGCCGACCGACCACTCGTAGCCGTCGTACTGCGAGTTGTAGCTCCAGTAGGTCGGGCCCGACTCGTAGCCAGCAAGCAGCTCGAGGGTGATGGCGTCGGTAGCCTTGATCTTGGCGATGGCCTTGAGAGCCACTTCCGAGTAGGCGTCGTCATAAGCTGCGAACAGGTCGACCGAACCCCAACCCTGGGCGATCGACACCTTGCCGACGACCAGCGGGATGTAGTCGAAGTTGTTCGACTCTTCTTCCAGCGAAGCCGACACCGAGATGCCGTTGCCGGCGTCGAAGGTGTAGCGGATCTGGTTGATGCGGTCGCCGCCGCCGGAGTCGAACTCGCCCGACAGGTCGCCGTCGAACAGCGTGTCGGTGTGACCGACGAGCAGGCCGCCGAGTTCGAAGTAGGCGTGACGCAGAGCGGTGCCATCTTCGCCGTTCAGGCCGGTCCAGATAGCATTGTCCTGATCGCCAACCCAGCCGCCGTTATCACCAACGCTAGCCTGGAACTCGATATAGCGACGGAACGTGCCGTATTCGGTTTCCGAACGGGCGTCGAACTTCAGACGAGCAAGGGCGGTCTTGTTCCAGCCGTTGTCGTTGTCGTTCCAACCGATTTCGTAACGAACCAGGCCGCCGATCTTGAGGCAGGTCTCGGTGCCGGGGATGTAGTAGAAGCCTGCGCCGTAAACGTCGCAGATGCGGACGTATTCCATGGGCTCCGGCTCAGCGACGACGACAGCGTCGGCCGCACGAGCGCCGGAGACTGCGAGCAGAGCCGCAGCGGAGCCGAGAAGAAGGCTCTTAATGTTCATTTTCTGACCTCCAGTCAAAAGTTTCAAAAGAGGGTCTGGGTATTTTTTGCTGAAGGACAGCGTTCCCTGCCCCATCCCCGTTTGAAAAAGATGCGCACCGCGCTCCCTCTTCGACCCCGACATTACCGATGAGCCGGCGCGGTTCAACAACCAACATGCTGCGGGACCGCCCCGCCGAGCGCGATCGGGTATCGATGTTGCACAAATGACACGATTTGATACCCCCCATAAAGAAGTCATTAAGAAATCGACCGCCCAGCGCGGCCTTTCCAGGCGCAATCGCAGTGCGCAGCTGCCGCACGGATATAGAATCGCCGTGAAAGGACGACGGTTCATGCGTCGTCATCGCCGACGATTCGACCCGTCGAAATGCGAAAGCGTTCTTTTTATAGGGATACACGCAAAGGCTTATTGATTGTGCCGCGCCTTTTCTTTATCCAGCGGCGCAACGGAGAGGTGGCCGAGTGGTCGAAGGCGCTCCCCTGCTAAGGGAGTAGAGGTCAAAAGCTTCTCGTGGGTTCGAATCCCATCCTCTCCGCCAGCCTCAGGCTACCATCTTCCCAGAACCCCATAGATTTATAACGATTTCAATCGCTTGGGCCGCCCTTGGTGGCGCCGCCCCGCTGCTTTTGGCTGCACATTTCGATTTTCAGTCGCGATTCTGACTGGAGGTCAGAAAATGAACATTAAGAGCCTTCTTCTCGGCTCCGCTGCGGCTCTGCTCGCAGTCTCCGGCGCTCGTGCGGCCGACGCTGTCGTCGTCGCTGAGCCGGAGCCCATGGAATACGTCCGTATCTGCGACGTTTACGGCGCAGGCTTCTACTACATTCCCGGCACCGAGACCTGCTTGAAGGTTGGCGGCCTGGTTCGTTACCAGATCGACTGGCGCGATGATGATGACGGCTGGAAGAAGACCGCAGCCGCTCGTCTGAAGCTCGACGCGCGTTCGGAAACCGAATACGGCACGTTCCGTCGCTATATCGAACTGCACTTCCAGAACCAGGGCTTGAAGGAATACTACAACCCTGAGCTGGACGAGTATTTCCTCGCGGACTCGACTTCGTCCTGGATCCGTTATGCCTACTTCGAACTCGGCGGCCTGATGGTCGGTCGTAACGACACCCTGTTCGACGGTGGCATCTACGGCGAGTTCGACGAAGGCGGTGGCGATTTCATCAATCAGATCCGTTACACCTTCGACGCTGGCAACGGCATTGCGATCAGCGCATCGCTCGAAGAAGCCGACTACAACTACGACTACACCCCGAACGTCGCCGGCAAGATCTCGGTCGCTCAGGGCTGGGGTGGTGTTGACCTGTTCGCAGCTTACGATGCGACTGCTGAAGAGTACGCTCTCAAGGCAATCGCCACGTTCAAGGCATCGGACGCTGTCAGCCTGCAGGCTATCGCAAGCTACAATTCCGGCCTGAGCTTCTACTCGATCGGCTACGAATGGTCGCTCGGCGCCTCGGTCGAATACAAGGCTACCGACAAGCTGACGCTGACGGCAGGCGGCCAGTATTTCGGCGACGACCTTGTCCTGGGCGGCAACGACTGGACCATCGGTGCAGTGGCTGACTACGAGATCGTCGAGAACCTGAACGCCAAGCTGGCGCTCAACTACGACGACGGCGAAAACTACGCCGACGGCGTGTTCTCGGGCTTCCTGCGTCTCGACGCTTCGTTCTAATCGGCTCACCAGCTGATTTAGGAAAAACCCGGCGGGCAACCGCCGGGTTTTTTCGTTGCCACGATGATGCCCTGGATGTTGCCGGACGCCTCGGCAAAAGCTGGGCGCTGCAAGCGCAGTCGGCGACAATCGCAGAATTGGCGCGGAAGGTTGGGCGTCGACCTCGTTTCAGGCGGGAAGGGCGCCGGCCTGCTCCAGAAATCGCGCAATCTTTTCAGGCAATTCGCCGGTTTCCAGAAATGGTGCATGCCCTTGGCCGGCGACCGTGATTGCCTCGAGCGCCGGATGGCGTTCGGCCATCCTCCCAAGCGTTTCTTCTGACAGCAGTCGTGAGTTCGCGCCGCGGATCGCGAGCATCGGAACCGCAGCGAGGAGATCGAACTGCGGCCACAAGTCGGGCAGCGGCTGCGTCAGATCCATCGCCAGCACGGTGTTGATCAGCGCCGGATCATGGTCGGCGACCGGGACGCCGTTTTCGCTGCGGTAGATCGCGCGGACAAAACGCGACCAGTCGGCCGGCTGCAGCGCCGGAAATGCGTCGCCGTGAACTGATCTCTGCATCGCCACCGCCTCGTCGAAATCCTTCGGCCGCTGCGCATTCGCCAGATATGACCGAATCTGCTCCAGACCGGCAACCTCGATGACGGGACCTATGTCGTTCAGCACCACGGCCTTGATCAGGGCAGGGCGCATCGCTGCGAGCACGTGGATGATCAGGCCACCCCGCGATGTGCCGATGAAGGCTGCCTCGGAGATGCCCAGCGCCCCAAGGCCCGTGACGATGTCGTTTGCTTCGACACCGACATTATAGTTATGCCAGTTGGAATCGGAAGCCGATCGCCCGCGGCCGCGATAGTCGAAGCAGATGATTCTGCGCGGGTCCGCAGCGCTGTAAGCGAGATGAAGTGCAAGCTCGTGAAAATCGCGGGCGTTGCGGCTGAGCCCTGGCAGGCACACGACCGGAACAGAATTGGCCGCGCCTTGGCCGTAGATCCGGGCGTGAAGCGTGAGCCCGTCCTGTGACATATAGAAGAAGTCCGAAAAGCCGTCGTCCCCACCCATCGTCTACTCCCCGCGTCCGCATGCGCGGTCATAGCTACCGGGGCGGTCGCGCGGGGTCAAACGAAGAGGTCAGCGTCCATTCACCAGGTCGCCATTGATGTCGTAGCTGCCCGACAGCCGCATCTTGTAGACTTGGTAGTTCTCCATCACCCGCTGCACGTAGCTGCGCGTCTCGGCAAACGGGATGCGCTCGATCCAGTCGACGACGGTGTCGATGTCCTTGCCGCGCGGATCGCCGTAACGCTCGATCCATTGAGCCGCGCGCCGGGGGCCGGCATTGTAGCCGGCAAAGGTCAGGACATAGGAGCCGTTGAAGCGGCCAAGCTGTTCGCCGAGGAAAGTCGCGCCCAGTGTCGCGTTGTAGGCGGGGTCGGTGGTCAGCCGGTCCTTGGAGTAGGGCATTCCGGCTTTCTTCGCCAAATCCCTGGCGGTTCCCGGCATCAGCTGCAGCAGGCCGCGCGCCCCCGCGCCGGAAACGGCGGACACGTTGAATTCGCTTTCCTGCCGCGCGATGGCGTAGGCGAGCGCCTTGCCCGAGCCCGAGATATTGGCTGTAGCCGGAATGACGCCGATCGGATGCGACAGCGCGCCGACGTCGAGGCCGCGCTGGGCGGCGATCTTGCCGACACGCAGGGCCAGATAGTGATTGCCCTGTTTTTCAGCCATCACGGCGAGCAACGCCAGTTCGCCGGTGCTGTCCAGTTGGCCGGCAAGGTCGCGATAGAGCAATTCGGCGTAGCGCGCATATCCGGCCCCTTCGAGGCGCGTGATCGCGCTCACCGCCTCGCGTTGGCCAAAAGCCTGGCGGTCGAGCGCACTTGGAGTGGGGTAGGCGACATCAAGCGCCTTGCGGCCGATCCGTTCGGCTGCCAATTGGCCGTAGAAGGTCGTGCCGTAGCTTGCCGCCCGGGCGTAATAGTCTTTTGAGCTGCCGGGTCCGCCGGCTTCGGCGGCGCGGCCGAGCCAGTAATAGGCGCGCGACAATGAGATAGGGCTGCCGGCGATCTCGGCGATGCGGGCAAAATGGCCGGATGCTGTCTTCGGATCGTTGAGGCCGCGCAGCGCGTACCAGCCTGCGTGGAACTCCGCGTCGGCCGCATTGGCCGGGCTTTCGGCCGCGTGGGCGGCGACGATGCGATAGGCCGTCTGCATGTCGCCCTGATCCACCAGTTCGCGCGACAGGACGCGGCGTTCGGTCCACCAGGCGTCGGGATCGACAAGCGCGGCGCGGTCTTTCGGCGCCTTCAGCATCACGGCCGCCGCCGCGGTGTTCTTGTCTTGCCTGCGCAGAAGCCGGCTCTGGGCGAAGAAATAGCCGGCCGAACGCTGGTTGGCCGGCACCGCTTCGAGCAGGCGTGCCGCGTTCTTGTCGCCCTTGATGACGGCAGCCCAGGCATCGGCAAGCGGCTTGGCGCCGGCAAGGGCAGCCACGCGCTGGGCCGAGTTGACCCGGTCGGCATACAGCATCTTTTCCATGCGGAAGCGGTGGTCGGCTGCCGGCAGCAGCGTGCCGAATTCGGCGATGATCGCCGCCTCCTGCTGCGGGTCGAGCTTGTCGTTGCGCCAGAACGTGCCGAGCGTCGCCCGGGCCGCTTCGGCGTCGCCGAGTTCCAACTGCGCGCGCGCCAGCAGCACCGCGCCTTCGATCGTCTGCGGCTTGCTTCCCGAGAAGGCCGAAACGACGATTCGGGGCTCCGGGTTTTCCCGCGCCATGGCGCGTTCGCTGTTGCGCCGCAGCGTTACCAGGCCTGGCCAGGACGGCAGCGCCTGGGCTGCCGCGGCGATGTCGGCGCTCGGCACCTTGACGCCGCCATTGATGGCTATGGCCCACATCAGGATGTGGCGGTCGAGCGAAGTCGCGGGCAGGGCGTCGCGCACGGCGCGTGCCTGGTCGAGATCGCCGCTCGACAGCGCGTCGAGCCCGCTTTTCAGCTGGTCGATGGCGCCGAACGCCGCGCGAAATGCGTCACCCTTGCCGATCGAGGCAAAGGGAATGGCGGATGTTGCCTGCGGGTCGAGACCGCTGGCAGAGGCGGGCGCCAGGGCGATGAATGCGCCCAACAGCGCAATATGATGCGGCCTGGCAGCCGGAATGATCCTGGTCATTCCCTATCCTTGCGCTTTATGGTCAGCGGCGGTCTTTCGAGCCTGGGGTCATGTGGTGAAGAGAAGCCTAACGAAAGGTTATCGCGCTCGTTCGATTCGAAGCCATATAAGTCCCTCCCGCACTTGCTGCAAATTGGTGTCAAGACTATGGTGCGCGGCCCTGCTTTCGGCTAGAAAGCCGGCGACATCAAAAAGACCGCGAAACCGTAGGGTTCCCTGGAGTTGGACGACATGCTGAGAGGCTCATTCACCGCGCTCGTGACACCATTCGACAAGAATGGCCGTCTCGACGAGAAAGCCTTTCGCGAATTCGTCGAATGGCAGATATCCGAAGGTACGCAGGGCCTTGTTCCGGTCGGCACCACCGGCGAATCGCCGACGCTGAGCCATGACGAGCACCGCCAGGTGGTCGGCATTTGCGTCGACGTGGCGCGCGGCCGTGTCCCGGTCATTGCCGGTGCTGGCTCGAACAACACCGAAGAGGCCGTGGGCCTGGTCAAGTTTGCCGAAGACGTCGGCGCCGATGCCGTGCTGGTCGTCACGCCTTATTACAACAAGCCGACCCAGCGTGGCCTTTATGCGCATTTCGCGGCTGTTGCCCAGGCAACGACGCTGCCGGTCATCATCTACAACATTCCGCCGCGTTCGATTATCGACATGACGCCGGAGACGATGGGCCGGCTGGCGCATGACTTCAAGAACATCCGCGGCGTCAAGGATGCCACCGGCAAGGTCGAACGCGTTTCCGAGCAGCGCATCACCTGCGGCAAGGACTTCATCCAGCTCTCGGGCGAGGATGCTTCCGCGCTCGGTTTCAACGCCCATGGCGGCGTCGGCGCCATTTCGGTGACCTCGAACGTTGCGCCGCGCCTGTGCGCCGAGTTCCAGCACGCCAGCCTGTCGGGCGACAAGGACAAGGCGCTCGAGCTGCAGGATCGCCTGATGCCGCTGCACAAGGCGATCTTCATCGAGCCGGGTGCTTCGGGGGCGAAATACGCGCTGTCGCGGCTCGGCCGCATCCACAACGTGCTGCGTTCGCCGCTCGTCACGGTCGAGGCCGAGACGGCCGCCAGGATCGACGCGGCGATGAAGCACGCCGGCCTCATCGACTGAGCCGTCCGGGGTTGCGGAAGTCCGTCTCCGCGGCCATGTAAGGGCTCTTTGGATCGTATGTCCCTTGGAGGCTTGACGCTCCAGGATGAGGCAGTCACCCCGCTCCGCACCGAGCTTTTGCGCCCAGGCGCAAGGCTTGGAGTGTTCGCGGCAAACTCTCACCCTGAGATGCGCCCCCGGTTCTGCTTGGGGAGCCTCTAAGGACATACCAAACAGATAGCGATGCCATGAGCCAGGGCAAGAAGTCCGACCCCAACAACAAGATCGCCGCGGAAAACCGCAAGGCGCGCTTCAACTACGAGGTGCTCGACACGCTCGAGGCCGGCATGGTCTTGACCGGCACCGAGATCAAGTCGCTGCGCCTCGGCCAGGCCAATATCCAGGAATCCTACGCCTCTTTCGAGGGTGGCGAACTCTGGCTGATCAATTCCTACGTGCCCGAGTATCTCCAGGCCAACCGCTTCAATCACGAGACGCGCCGCAGACGCAAACTTCTGGTCAACAAGCGCGAGATGGCCAAGCTCGCCCAGAACATCGAGCGCGAGGGCATGACCTTGGTGCCGCTGAAGATCTACTTCAACGACCGCGGCATGGCCAAGATGCTGCTCGCCATCGCCCGCGGCAAGAAGCTGCACGACAAGCGCGAGAGCGAAAAGCAGCGCGACTGGAACCGCGAGAAGGGGCGCCTGCTCAAGGAGCGGGGCTGAGGTCTTCGGTCGCGTCGGTCCACTGCGATGGACCGACGCCTGGCCGGGCCCGGCTATCGCCGCAGGTATTCCGCTACGTCACGGAAAACATTGACGAACATCTCTTCCGTCAAGACGCCGGTATTGGTGTTGTAGCGCGAGCAGTGATAGCTCGAAAACACCGCGATATTGCCGACGTCGCACCGCCCGCCATGCTTGAACGGCACCGCGGCGACGCGCGCGCCGAGCGCCCGCACGGTCGACTGGTGGCCGATCGAACCGAGCGTCAAGATGGCCTTCAGATTGGCAAAGCGTGCGATGGTCGGCACCAGGAAGGTGCGGCAGGTATTGATTTCTGCGCCCACCGGCTTGTTGTCCGGCGGCACGCAACGCACGGCATTGGTAATCGCCGTGCCGATCAGCTCGAGGCTGTCATCCGGACGCGCCTCGAATTCGCCGCGCGCCATGCCGAAGCGCTTGAGCGTCGAGTAGAGCAATTCGCCGGCGTAGTCGCCGGTGAAGGGGCGTCCGGTGCGGTTGGCGCCGCGCACGCCGGGGGCGAGCCCGACGATCAGGAACTCCACGCTGTCTTCTCCTTCCGGGGGCAGGAAGGAGCGGACAGGTGCGTTGTGCCAGCCCGGTTCGCGCAGCCGCCAGCCGGCAATGAAATCATGCAGGCGCGGGCAAAGCGGACAATCCCTGTCGGGATCGACGGGTAGGGCAGGCGGCGAAGAGAGCATTTGCTAGATATCGTCCGTGGTCGGATCCACCGGGTCGGGCTTGCGGGCCGGCCGCTCGGAAGGCTCGCGGCCAATCTCGGCCTTGAGCGTCATCAGGTCGACGAAGTGGTCGGCCTGGCGGCGCAGGTCGTCGGAGATCATCGGCGGCTGCGAGGCCATGGTCGAGATCACCGAAACCTTGCGGCCGCGCCGCTGCAGCGCTTCGACCAGCGTGCGGAAATCGCCGTCTCCGGAGAAGATGACATAGTGGTCGACGACGTCAGCGAGTTCCAGGGCATCGACGGTAAGTTCGATGTCCATGTTGCCCTTGATCTTGCGCCGTCCGGTGGCGTCGGTGAACTCCTTGGCCGGCTTGGTGACGACCTTGAAGCCGTTGTAGTCGAGCCAGTCGATCAGCGGACGGATCGAGGAATACTCCTGGTCCTCGACCAGTGCAGTGTAATAATAGGCGCGCAGCAGATAGCCGCGCTTCTGGAAGCTGGAAAGCAGTTTGCGGTAGTCGATGTCGAAGCCGAGGGAGCGGGAGGTAGCGTAGAGATTAGCTCCGTCGATAAAAAGTGCGATTTTCTCGCGAGGATCAAACATAGGAAAATTTCCTTGTTGAAATAGGCTGACGCCAAATACGCTGAACCGAGCGCCCGTTCCCCCCAGATCAATGACTTACCCCACAGCGGCAAATATCGCTCGCGTTGAGTCATTCCAAGGGGGGACAGGGGCGGAGCAGTAAAATAATCGTTTGTGGACGGCTGTCCGGATTCCGACGCTTCACCGGCAAAGCAGGCTTCACGCTTGAATTCCACGGCCTTTCAGGCTAAGGCACGCGTCAGCTTTCCGTCAAATCCATGCATGAAAGGGGCACTTCATGGCCCGCGTAACCGTTGAAGACTGCATTGACAAGGTCGACAACCGCTTTGAGCTGGTGCTCCTCGCCGGCCACCGCGCCCGCCAGATCTCGCAGGGCGCGCAGATCACACTGCCGCGCGACAACGACAAGAACCCGGTCGTGGCGCTGCGCGAGATCGCCGACGAAATGCTTTCGCCCGACGATCTCAAGGAAGATCTGATCCACTCGCTGCAGAAGCACGTCGAAGTCGACGAGCCGGAGCCCGAGGCTCCCGAGGCGGCGGACCAGACCACCGCTTCCGCCATCGACGCGGACGAGCCGGAAGAGAACATCAACTTCGATCGCATGTCGGAAGAAGACCTTCTCGCTGGCATCGAGAGCCTCGTCGCTCCCGAAAAGAGCGACGACTACTAAGATCTGCCGTGATTTCCCCCTGCCGTTCACATGATGCGGCAGGGCGAAATGCTCAAAAAGGTCTCGCCCGGCGCGAAACTCGGGGCTTCGGCTCTTCCTCGCCGGCTGATCAGTGGCTATCTATGACATGCGTCGCAAGCCCTTGCGACGCATGATTCATTTCGAGTTCCGGGAAGCCGCCCATGATGCGTCAGTATGAGCTTGTCGAGCGCGTCCAGCGCTACAAGCCTGACGTCAACGAGGCGCTGCTCAACAAGGCCTATGTCTATGCCATGCAGAAGCATGGCCATCAGCGCCGCGCTTCGGGCGATCCCTATTTCTCGCACCCGCTGGAAGTGGCGGCGATCCTCACCGACATGCACCTCGACGAGGCGACGATTGCCGTTGCCCTGCTGCACGACACCATCGAGGACACCAGCGCGACGCGCGCCGAGATCGACGAACTGTTCGGCCCCGACATCGGCAGGCTGGTCGAGGGGCTGACCAAGCTGAAGAAGCTCGACCTCGTTTCCAAGAAGGCCGAGCAGGCGGAGAATTTGCGCAAGCTTCTGCTGGCGATTTCCGAGGACGTACGCGTGCTGCTGGTCAAGCTCGCCGACCGGCTGCACAACATGCGCACGCTGCATCATGTGCCCGAAAGCAAGCGCCTGCGCATCGCCGAGGAGACGATGGACATCTATGCGCCGCTGGCCGGCCGCATGGGCATGCAAGGCATGCGTGAGGAGCTCGAAGAGCTCGCTTTTCGCTACATCAATCCCGAGGCGTATCGTACCGTTACCGAGCGCCTGGCCGATTTGTTCGAGCGCAACAAGGGTGTCTTGACCGACATCGAGGATGCGCTGTCGCAGTTGTTCGACAAGTACGAGATCAAGGCGACGGTGACGAGCCGGCAGAAGAAGCCATGGTCGGTGTTCCGCAAGATGGAAACCAAGGCGCTGTCGTTCGAGCAGCTGTCCGATATCTTCGGTTTCCGCGTCGTCGTCGATGGCATCGAGGACTGTTATCGCGCGCTGGGCGCCATCCACACCACCTGGTCGATGGTGCCGGGGCGCTTCAAGGACTACATCTCGACGCCCAAGCAGAACGACTACCGTTCGATCCACACCACCATTGTCGGCCCCTCGCGACAGCGCATTGAGCTGCAGATACGCACCCGCGAGATGAACAAGATCGCCGAATACGGCGTCGCGGCGCATTCGATCTACAAGGACAATCTGCCCAAGACCAACGGCGCGGGCCATCAGATTTCCAAGGAAACCAACGCCTACGGTTGGCTGCGCCGAACCATCGAGCAACTGTCGGAGGGCGACAGCCCCGAGGATTTCCTCGAAAACACCAAGCTTGAGCTGTTCCAGGACCAGGTCTTCTGCTTCACGCCGAAGGGCACGCTGATCGCCCTGCCGCGTGGCGCCACCCCGATCGACTTCGCCTATGCGGTTCACACGGATGTCGGCGACACCTGCGTCGGCGCCAAGGTCAACGGTCGCGTCATGCCGTTGATGACCGAGCTCAAGAATGGCGACGAGGTCGAGATCATCCGCTCCAAGGCGCAGGTTCCGCCAGCTGCCTGGGAATCGATCGTCGTCACCGGCAAGGCGCGCTCGGCCATTCGCCGCGCCACCAAAAACGCCATCCGCAAGCAGTATTCGGGCCTTGGAACTCGTATCCTCGAGCGCGCCTTCGAACGTGCCGGCAAGAAGTTCACCAAGGAAGGGTTGAAGCCCGTGCTGCATCGCCTGGCGCGCAAGGACATCGAGGATGTGCTGGCGTCGGTCGGACGTGGCGAGCTGTCGTCCAACGACGTCGTCCGCGCTGTCTTCCCCGACTATAAGGAAGAGCGCGCCACGCCCGCCGCCTCCAAGCCGCGCGAGGAGGGGTGGTCGAAGATCCGCAACGCTGCCGGCATGCTGTTCCAGATTCCCGGCCGTTCCTCGACCCCGCCGCGCAAGGAAAGCAAGCGTTGGGGCCCGGCCGTGCCGATCCGTGGCGTCAGTGGCGACCTGCCGGTGCGTTTCGCGCCCGAAGGTGCCGTGCCGGGCGATCGTATCGTCGGCATCATGCAGCCGGGTTCGGGCATCACCATCTATCCGATCCAGTCGCCATCGCTGGTCGCGTTCGACGACCAGCCGGAGCGCTGGATCGACGTGCGCTGGGACCTCGACGAGGGTTCGAAGGAGCGTTTTCCGGCCCGGTTGACGGTGACGGCGATCAACGCGCCGGGGTCGCTCGCCGACATCGCCCAGGTGGTGGCCGCCAACGACGCCAACATTCATACGCTGTCGATGGTGCGCACCGCGCCAGATTTCACAGAAATGCTGCTCGATCTCGAAGTCTGGGATCTGAAGCACTTGAACCGGCTGATCTCCCAGCTCAAGGAAAACACCTCCGTCAGCGACGCCCGCCGCGTCAACGGCTAGGCAGACGGCTGGTTGGACGACAGGAAAGACCAAAGACATGCAGACGAGCGACGTTCTCGACATTTTCCGTTCGGCGGGCGCCGTGCTGGAAGGCCATTTCATCCTGACGTCAGGCCTGCGCAGCCCGGTTTTCCTGCAGAAGGCGCGCGTCTTCATGCATGCCGACAAGACCGAGACGTTGTGCAAGGCGCTGGCCGAAAAGATCCGCGCCGAGGTGAAGGGCGAGATCGACTACGTCGTCGGCCCGGCGATCGGTGGGCTTATCCCGGCCTATGAAACCTCCAGGCACCTCAAGGTCCCGGCGATCTGGGTCGAGCGCGAGCAGGGTACGTTCCGCCTGCGCCGTTTCGAACTGGAAAAGGGCGCCCGCGTCGTCATCGTCGAGGACATCGTCACCACTGGCCTGTCGATCCGCGAGACCATCGCCTGCCTCCGCGAACTTGGTGCCGAAGTGGTTGCCGCTGCCTGCATCATCGACCGTTCTGCGGGAAAGACCGACGTCGGCGTGCCGCTGATCGCGCTTGCCGAATATGAAGTGCCGGCCTATCCGGCCGACCAGCTGCCGCCGGAACTGGCGGCGATCCCGGCGATCAAGCCGGGCAGCCGGAACATCTGAGGTCCCTATGATCCTCGGCATCGGCAGCGACCTCATCGACATCAGACGTATCGAAAAGTCGATCGAGCGCCATGGCGAGCGTTTCATCAAGCGCATCTTCACCGCAGCCGAACAAGAGCGCGCCGAGGGCAGGCGAGGGCGTCTCGCCTCCTATGCCAAGCGCTTTGCGGCCAAGGAGGCATGTGCCAAGGCGCTCGGCTGCGGCATCGCCGAAGGCGTGTTCTGGACCGAGATGGGCGTGGTCAACAAGCCGGGCGGGCAGCCGACCATGGAACTGACCGGCGGCGCCGCGATGCGCCTGGCAAAGATCACGCCCCTGGGGCACTGCGCCGTCATACACCTGACCATCACCGATGATTTCCCGCTGGCGCAAGCCTTTGTGATCATCGAGGCGCTGTCCGTCGAAGAACCGCCACTATCTTAGGGTTTTGGCGGCGGCAGAGACATTGCCCCCAGGGCGGCGAGCCCTTATACCATCGCGACCTGAAATCGAGGACGACATGAGCGTGGCTGAAAAACAGAAGAAGTCTGGTGGGCTTGGCGAAACCGTCAGCGTCATCGTCCAGGCGCTGCTGCTCGCACTGGTGATCCGCACCCTGCTGTTCCAGCCGTTCTCGATCCCTTCCGGCTCGATGCGCCCGACGTTGCTTGAAGGCGACTATCTGTTCGTCACCAAGTGGGCCTATGGCTATTCGCGCTATTCGCTGCCCTTGTCGCCAAATCTGTTCTCCGGCCGTATCTTCGGCTCCGATCCGGAGCGCGGCGATGTCGTCGTCTTCAAGTTCCCGCCGAACCCCTCGCTCGACTACATCAAGCGCGTTGTCGGCCTGCCAGGCGACCGCATCCAGATGAAAGAAGGCGTGCTCTATATCAACGGCACCGCTGTCCCGCGCGAAAAGGTCGGCCAGATCGACAATCCCGATATCACCGAAGTCAGCGGCCCGGTCGACGTCTATCGCGAGACGCTGCCGAACGGTGTGTCCTATGACACGCTCGACCTGACACCGAACGGCATCGGCGACGACACGCGTGAGTTCGTCGTTCCCGAAGGCCATTTCTTCATGATGGGCGATAACCGCGACAACTCGACCGACAGCCGTTTCAACGTCGGCTTCGTGCCGGCCGAAAACCTCGTCGGCCGCGCCAACATCATCTTCTTCTCGATTGCCAATGGCGCCAGCCCGCTGGAGATCTGGAAGTGGCCGTCCGACATGCGCGCCTCGCGCCTGTTCAATTTCGTGCGCTAAGGTATGCCAGTAAAGCGGCTCACCGCCACGGAACTCGCCGATGCGCTGCAGCTTCGCACCGGCCATGTCTTTCGCGACCACAAGCGCCTTCAGCGCGCGCTGACGCATGGCAGCGCGCGCAGCGCCAATGCCGGCGTCGATTACGAACGCTTCGAGTTCCTCGGCGACCGCGTGCTCGGACTGGCCGTGGCCGACATGCTGCTCAGCAGCTTTCCCGAGGCGCCCGAAGGCGAGCTGTCGGTCAGGCTCAACGCGCTCGTCAACGCCGAGGCGCTGGCCCAGATCGCCGACGAGATCGGGCTTGCCGAACTGATCCGCGCCGGCTCCGAGGTGCGCAACCTCGCCGAACGCAAGCGCGTCAACCTGCGAGCGGATGCGCTGGAATCGCTTATCGCCGTCATCTATCTCGATGGCGGACTGGATGCGGCCAAGCGCTTCATCCACAAATACTGGAAGCCGCGCGCCCAGGCGGCAGGTGCTGCCCGCCGCGACCCCAAGACCGAGTTGCAGGAATGGGCGCACCAGGCGTCGTCCGCCGTGCCTGCCTACCAGATCGACAGCCGCACCGGCCCCGACCACGACCCCGTCTTTTCGGTAAGCGTGCGGGTCGGAGAGTTTTTGCCCGCCACCGGCACAGGCCGCTCGAAGCGTGAAGCCGAGCAGAATGCCGCCGCCACCCTTCTGGTGCGTGAGGGCGTATGGAAGAATGAGGAGACCGCATCGTGACCGATGCCCCTGAAACCGCAACGCCTGAAACGGCAGCCACCCGGTCGGGCTTCGTCGCCCTGCTCGGCGCGCCGAATGCCGGCAAGTCGACCTTGGTCAACCAACTGGTCGGCGCCAAGGTGTCGATCGTCACCCACAAGGTGCAGACGACGCGCGCCATCGTGCGCGGCATCGCCACCCACGACAATGCCCAGATCGTGTTTGTCGACACCCCCGGCATCTTCAAGCCGAAGCGCCGGCTGGACACGGCGATGGTCACCACCGCTTGGGGCGGGGCCAAGGACGCCGACATCATCCTGGTGCTGATCGACGCCGAGCGCGGCATTCGCGGCGACGCCGCGGCCATCCTCGAACGCCTCAAGGACGTGCGCCAGCCCAAGATGCTGATCCTCAACAAGGTCGACCGGGTCAAGCCGGAAGCGCTTCTGGCGTTGACCTCCGCCGCCAACGAACTGGTCGATTTCGAGCGCACCTTCATGGTCTCTGCGCTGACCGGTTCGGGCTGCAAGGATCTGCTCGATTTCCTGGCAAAGCGCCTGCCGCTGGGGCCGTGGTACTACCCCGAAGACCAGATCTCCGATTTGCCGATGCGCCAGCTCGCCGCCGAAATCACGCGCGAGAAGCTTTATCTGCGCCTGCATCAGGAACTGCCCTATTCGTCCCACGTCGAAACCGAGAAATGGGAAGAAAAGCCCGATGGCTCGGTGCGCATCGAGCAGGTCATCTATGTCGAGCGCGACAGCCAGAAAAAGATCGTGCTCGGCCACAAGGGCGAGACCATCCGCGCCATCGGCCAGGCCTCGCGCATGGAGATCGCCGGCATCCTCGAACAAAAGGTGCACCTGTTTTTGTTCGTGAAGGTGCGCGAGAACTGGGGCAATGACCCCGAGCGTTACCGCGAGATGGGCCTCGATTTCCCGCACTAGGTCGTGTGGACTCTTGGGATTCCCAAGGCTGAGCAAATCAGATTCAAGACTGTCTTTTGGAGGCAGTCATGGGAGCATTGGACCGTCTGATCCTTCGGGATGAGCAGTGGGAGCGGATTTCGC
>NZ_JANKZL010000010.1 GCF_027568395.1 Aminobacter sp. HY435
CTTCTCCAAGTTGAAGTCCCAGCTCAGGGCACGCGCCATTCGAACCATCGACGGCCTTTGGCAGGCGATCGGCGACATCTGCACACTCTACCCGCCAACCGAATGCCAGAACTACTTCAAAGCCGCCGGATATGTCTGAATGTCCACCGCTCTAGGCGCTACGCGCGCCCGAAGGGGGAGCGGACTGTTACCGTTGCGCTTCTGTCGCCATCTTCACGGCGAGCCCGGCCAAAACCGTTCCCATCAGCCAGCGTTGTACCGCTACCCAGCCAGGGTTGTCGGCGAGGAAGCTTGAGATCGAGCCCGCCGAGATGGCGATAATGGCGTTGACGGTGATGCTGATCGATATCTGGATCGTGCCGAGGATGAGAAGCTGGGTCAGCACGCTGCCGTCGGCCGGGTCGATGAATTGCGGCAGCAGCGACAGATAGAGCACGGCGACCTTCGGGTTCAAAAGGTTGGTCAGGAAGCCCATGGCAAACAGCTTGCGCGGCGTGTCGCGCGGCAGCTGGCGCAGCTGGAACGGCGAGCGGCCGCCCGGGCGCAGCGCCTGCCAGGCGAGCCAGAGCAGGTAGGCGGCACCAGCGAAGCGGATCGCGTCATAGGCGTAGGGCACGGCGAGCACGAGTGCCGTGATGCCGAAGGCAGCGCAAAGCATGTAGACGATGAAGCCGAGCGCCACGCCGCCGAGAGAGATCAGTCCGGCCTTGGGCCCCTGGCTGAGCGAACGCGACACGAGGTAGATCATGTTCGGCCCCGGCGTCAGCACCATGCCGAGTGCGATGGCCGCAAATGCGATGAGGCTGGCGGTTTCTGGCATGCGCGTCCCTCCGAGTTGGCCATCCAGCCGGCGCAGGGATGCCCGGAATCTGGTCGTCGCGAAAGGTACAGCCGCCTGCTGTCGATTGCGGCAGCCGGCCTCGATGTTGTTGCCGTCAGGGTCAAGGACATACGCGCCGTAGCAGTTCATTGCAGAGCGCGAGGTCCCGGAGTGCCAACGCGAAAGCCGACGTGGTCGAACAAAGGCGCTGTCCCGCAATTCCAGAAATAGTGTTGTGGCGAAACCTCCGCTCCCGGGCGATGGCCGGGCGCGGAGGAGCGCTGGTTATTTCAGCGGCGCGGCCAGTTGCAGCGCGCCGATGGCAAGGGCGGCGTTGAGGCCGGTCTGGGTCTGCAGGCTGACCGGCTGAAGGGCGATGGATCGCTGGGATCCTCCGACCAGGACATTGGCGCCAAGGCCGACCGCAACGGTCGCTTCCGCGCTCGCACCAAGATAGTTGCCGGCGAGCGCGCCGGTATCGTAGACGTCGCGGGTCGGGGCGAATACCAGCCACTCAAGCGCGCCGCCTGTGGTGGTGCCGATGTCGACGCCGTACTTGTTGATCCGGCCGGAATAGACTTCCTGCGAGCGTTTGCCGAAGGCCGGCGTAAAGGTGCACTGCATGTCCTTGGTCGAGCCGATGACGAAGCCGGTTCCGCCATTGACTGTGCAACTGAGCATGCCGAGCTTGGCGCCGAACTGGGCATATGCGGGAGCCGAAATCGGCAGGATCGCAAGAGCCGCGACGAGGAGCTTTTTCATGGGAGGTTCCTTTCAGTCATGAAGCGATATCAACCGGATAGCCGCTGAAAGGTTCCGCTGGAGACGGGCGCGGCTACGCGGAGTTGCGCAAAATCCGGCGAATCTCGCCGACGAAGCGCATAACGCGCACGGGCTGCGGCTTTTCTGCGGCATAAAAGGACAGCATGGCGAAGCGCGCCTTGGGCGCGCAGGCGCCGAACACGCCCCATTTGAGGATGCGGCGCACGGGACGGCGCATCACCAGCCGGTCGACCCACCAGGGGCTGCCCAGTGTGGTGATGGCGACGACATGGTGAAGCTTGTAGAGCAGCGGCCTGATCGGGCCGTAATCCTTGCCGTGGTCGAAGGCGATGCCGGGCGAAAAGACGCGGTCGATCCACCCCTTCAGCATCGCCGGCAAGCCAAACCACCAGGTTGGGAAAACCAGCACCAGAACTTCCGCCTCGCGCAGCGCCGCGGCCTGGGCGTTGAGCGCGGCGGCGTCGAATCGTTCGCTGTAGTAGGAGTTGCGTTCGGCTGACGTCAGGCGGGGATCGAATTCGCTCTGGTAGAGATCAAGCAACGTCACCTTGTGACCCGCTGCCGTCAATTCGGCGGCCGCGACCTCGGCAAAATGCCGGTTCAGCGATTCAGCCAGCGGGTGGGCCAGGACAACCAGGCAGTTCAAGGCTCGCATTGCCTGCGCTTGCACGCAGCCTCTCCGGATAGCTTCCCGGGGAGGGGCCTGCGCGGGTTCAAGGTCAAGCTGCGTTGCCGGCGGCGGCGCGGCGAAGAGGTGTCACGCGCCGGCTCTCGTGCGGGCAAGTCCGTCGACCGCGGGCTTGTAGTTGGGGTCGAGGCGCACCGCCTCCGAATACGACTTTGCTGCCTTTGCCTTATCACCGCGGCGCTCATAGATCAGCGCCTGGTTGGCCCAGCTTTCGGCGATCTTGCCGTCGAGCTTGATCGCCATGTTGAAGTCGGCGAAGGCGTTTTCCTCGTCATTGGTGGCGAGGTACGACAGGCCGCGGCCGTTGTAGGGTTCGGCGGCGTCGGGCGAGAGCGAGATCGACTTCGAGAAGTCCTCGATGGCGAAGGCATGCTGGCCCTGCTGCTGGTAGATCAGGCCGCGATTGTGGTAGGCGCGGGGATCGGTGGTGTCGAGCTCGATCGCCTTCTGGAAATCGTTGAAGGCGTCCTGCGTGCGGCCTGCCTTGCGGTAGAGATTGCCGCGACCGATGTAGGCGGCGTCATAGGAGGCGTTGAGCTGGATGGCCTTGTTGTAGTCGGCCAGCGCCGCCGGCTGGTTGCCCATGAAGCGGTGGATCAGCGCACGGTTGGAATAGGCCTGGTAGTAGCTCGGGTTGAGCTGCAGGGCGCGGTCGAAATCCTCCAGCGCCTCGCGATACTTGCCGCCCCGGCCATAGGCCGAGCCGCGCACATTGTAGGCTTCGGGGTCGTTCGGGTTGCTCGAGATGACGGCGCTAAGCGAGGAGATGTTCTCGCTCGAACCCTGCATGGTGTCGATGCGGGTCAGCTCGCCGGCCGGGCCGCCGGACTGGCAGCCGGCTGCGGCCAGGGCGATCAGCATGAGAGCCGTCACGGCGCCTCCGCGGACCGATGGCTTGCGGGTGCTCATGACTGCGTTCATCGCTGCTTGTCCCTCGCTTGCGCCCCGGGCAGGTGGCGCGACGTCCGGCTGGCGCCCGGACCAAAACAAAAAGGTGGTGGCGATAAAGAATCGCCCCACCTCGTCGTTATCCTTCGAAAAGGACCAAAGATTGGCAGATCAACGTGCCGGACGCGCACCAGCGCCAGCAGCAGCAGCCGGACGCGGCGTGCTGGGCAGCAGGCCTTCGCGCTGGGCACGCTTGCGAGCCAGCTTGCGAGCGCGGCGAACGGCTTCAGCCTTTTCGCGGGCGCGCTTCTCGGAAGGCTTCTCGTAGTGACCGCGCATCTTCATTTCACGGAAGATGCCTTCGCGCTGCATTTTCTTCTTCAGCGCGCGAAGCGCCTGGTCAACATTGTTATCGCGGACGAGTACCTGCACGTGTGATCCTGTCTTTCGGGTTCGAAATCCTAAGGCTAATGGCAATAGCCACGATGCCTCCGCGATGGTTTCCACCGCGAATTGTGGGCGGCTGATAGCAGAATCATGCCTGCTTGTCCACTGCCAAGGCCTTATTTCATGGGCTGTGGAGAAAGCCGGGTCGGCGCGACGCGCCTACTTCCGCCGCATTCATCGCCGAGCAAGCGTTTCCCACCTTCTCGCCAGACATGCAAGGCCTTCATGATGCGCACCATTTTCCTAGCCCTCGCGCTTGCCGCCGCGGCGCCTGCAGCGCATGCCGCTGATCTGATCGACTTCTGGGACACCGCCCAGCATGGCGGCAACAGCTTCAACCGGCTGCCGCCTGACCAAGCCTATTTCGACGCGCTGCGCGGTTATGGCGCCACCTGGGTGCGGCTGTCCTACGACAAGTGGAAGCCTGGCAAGCGCGACTTCCTCATCGGCACCGCCGACAAATATGAAGGCCTGGTCGCTTCGGACGTGAAGACGCTGAGGGACGTGCTCGACCGCGCCGACAAGGCCGGGCTCAAGGTGGTGATCGCGCCGCTGTCGCTGCCCGGCATGCGCTGGGCCCAGAACAACGACAACAAGTTCGACGGCCGTATCTGGCAGGACAAGGCCTGGTGGGAGCAGGCGGCCGCCTTCTGGCGCGACCTGGCGAGCGAACTCAAGGACCATCCGGCGGTCGCCGCCTACAACATCGTCAACGAGCCCGCGCCGGAAAAGAAGGGCGGTCTCGCCGAGCATGCCACTATCGCCGAGATGCGGTCATGGTACACGCAGAATGCCGGCAGCGCGCGCGACCTGAGGGCGTTCTACGAGACGGTCATTGCCGCCATTCGCGAGGTCGATCCCTTGACGCCGGTCATGGCCGATGCGGGCTGGTATGCGGCGGCGGATGCGTTTTCCTATTGGCCGGCGGGACTTGCCGACAAGCGCGTGCTCTACTCCTTCCATATGTACGAGCCCTACGCCGCCACCAGCGCGCCGAACATGAAGCGCGACAAGCCCTATGCCTATCCGGGCAATGTGCCCTTTGGCGAAGGCGAGGAAAAATGGGATGCCGAGCGCGTCAAGGCCTATCTCGACCAGCCGGTCGACTGGGCCGACAGCCGCGGCATCGCCCGCAACCGCGTCGTTGCCGGCGAGTTCGGCTGCATGCGCCGCCTGCCGTTCTGCACGCAATATCTCGAGGACGTGCTGACCAGGCTCGACGAGGACAAGCTGCACTGGGCCTTCTACAGCTTCCGCGAGGACGCCTGGGACGGCATGGACTACGAGCTCGGCGCCGGCAAGGTGAACTGGAAATACTGGGAGGCCATGGACAACAACGAGCCGGACCCGGTCAAGCGCAAGCCGACGCCGGAGTTCGCGCCGATCTCCAAGCGGCTGGCGGCCGGCAAATAACCGTCCTTTGGCGCAATCCGGACGGAAAACCGCGTCACACTTTTCCTGGAATTGCGCTAGGCCAAAAACTTCAGGCCGTTGACGATCTTGTCCAGAAGCTTGCGGTCGCCGTGCAGGCCGAGCCCGACTATGTCGAGCTCGGCGGCCGGCGTCGCTGCCACCGAGGCGCGGTTGTCGGCGTCGTTGCTGGTTGCAAACAGCGGCCGCGTGTAGATCGAAAACGCCAGCCCGCGCGAACGCGCCCGCTCGAAGGTCCGCCTTATCGTCTGGCTGTCCGCGCCATAGACGAAAACCGGTTCGCGGATCATCGCGAGATAGAAGTTGTCGTCATTGTCCTTGTAGGGTTCGCCGGCCATCTCGGGATAGCCATGCATCAGCCCGCCGGCCAGGAAGGCTGAGACGTTCACCTTCTGCCAGGCGGCAAGTTCGTCGAGGAGGATGAGGGCGGTCTTGGTCGGGTACATCATGGCCCAAGGCTAGCCGCGCCAGGCACCGGGATCTTGAACGTTTGTGCAAGGGCCACGACATTGCGGTCTCAGCCAGCACGGACCCGCCTGATGATCAGAGATTTCATCGCCACCGACGAACCGGTCCACGGGCTGCAGCGGCTGGTCGCGCGCTTCGGCGGCCACGCCTACGATCTTCACCGCCATGAGACCTATGCCGTCGGCCACACGCTGTCGGGCGCGCAGGCCTTCCGCTATCGCGGCAGCGACAGGATGAGCGTCCAGGACGAGTGCATGGTCATCCATCCCGACGAGGTGCATGACGGCCATGCCGGAGCGCCCGAAGGTTTTTCCTACCGCATGCTCTACATCGAACCCTGGCTCGTCTGCCGGGCGCTCGGCCGCGACAGGCTCTTGCCTTTCGTGCCTGGAGTGGTCGAGCGCGACACCGAGCTTGCCGCCCTGATCGACGATGCCTTCACCGATTTCCCCAATCCGATGGAGCCGCTGCAGGCCGACGCCTTCATATCAGATGTCGCCGCCCACCTCGCGCGCCGCAGCGACGATGCCAGGCCGCATCGCGCGAGTTCGCTCCCCGTCGACGAGGTCGCGGCAGCCCGCTCGTTCCTGGCCGAGGAGTTCGACCGACAGGCAACCTCAGGCGATCTCGAGCGCATCACTGGTCTCGACCGCTTCGAGCTTTCCCGTGCCTTCCGCCGGTTGATCGGTACCTCGCCGCACCGCTATCTCGTCGGGCGCCGGCTGGCTTATGCGCGCTCGCTCATGGCCGCGGGCGAGGGGTTGGCCGAGGCTGCGGCGGCTTCCGGCTTCGCCGACCAGAGCCATATGACGCGTCACTTCCGCGCCCGCTTCGGCATCACGCCAGGCCGCTTTGCTGCCCTTGCGGGTGCTGCCAGAGACTGACAGCTGGACCGTACAGTACCGCAGCGTGCACCATGAAAGGCGTGGCCTCCGGGTCTATGTCAGCCCTGTCCCTTGAAATGCGCCCGGAGTTACGCCGTGACCGATACAGCCATGCCCGCCCGCTCGTCGTCCGCCGATGGCACGGTGCTGGCGATCCTGCTTGCGGTCAGCTTCAGCCATTTCCTCAACGATGTCATGCAGTCGCTGATCTCGTCGCTCTATCCGATGCTGAAGAACGACTACAAACTCGACTTCTGGCAGATCGGCCTTTTGACCACGACCTTCCAGGTCACCGCGTCGCTGCTGCAGCCGGTCATCGGCATGTACACCGACAAGAAGCCGCTGCCGTTCTCGCTGCCCGTCGGCATGTGCTTGACGCTCATCGGCCTCCTGACGCTGGCCTTCGCGCACAGCTATGAGATGCTGTTGGTCGGATCGGCCTTCGTCGGCCTGGGCTCGGCGATCTTCCACCCCGAGTCGTCGCGTGTCGCACGCCTTGCTTCCGGCGGCCGCTTCGGGTTTGCCCAGTCGCTGTTTCAGGTCGGCGGCAATTTCGGCTCGGCGCTCGGGCCGCTGCTCGCCGCCTTCATCGTCGTGCCTTTGGGGCAGGGCGGCATCGCCTGGTTCTCGATAGCCGCGATGGTAGGCATCATCGTGCTCATCCGTGTCAGCATCTGGTACAGCCGCCACATCGTCAGTGCCGCCAAGCGCGCCGCGCCGACGCTGTTCAACCCGTTGCCGCGCCGCAAGGTGATGTCGGCGCTGGTGGTGCTTGCCATCCTGGTATGCTCCAAGCAGGCCTATACGGCGAGCCTGTCGAGCTTCTACACCTTCTATGTCATCGAGCGCTTCGGCGTATCGGTGCAGGAATCGCAGTATCTGCTGTTCCTGTTCCTCGGTGCGGCGGCGCTCGGCACCTTCCTCGGCGGTCCGATCGGCGACCGTTTCGGCGCCAAGACGGTGATCTGGTTTTCGATCCTCGGCGTGCTGCCGTTCACGCTCGTGCTGCCTTATGCCGACCTGTTCTGGACCAAGGTGCTGACGGTGCTGATCGGGCTGATCCTGGCGTCGGCCTTCTCGGCCATCGTCGTCTTCGCCCAGGAGCTGGTGCCGGGGCGCGTCGGCCTCATCGCCGGCATCTTCTTCGGCTTCGCCTTCGGCATCGGCGGCATAGCTGCCGCCGTGCTGGGCGTGGTGGCCGACGCACGCGGCATCGAGTTTGTCTTCAAGATCTGCTCGTTCCTGCCGCTGCTCGGCCTGCTGACCATCTTCCTGCCGAACATGAAGGCCGCGCGCTTGGGCGCGGCCTGATCGGAGGGCAAGCCGCTCAAAGCCGGTTGATCGACACCCCGCCATCGGCAAGCAGGGCAGCACCCGTGGTGAAGCTCGAGGCTTCCGAGGCGAGGTAGAGCGCCGATTGCGCGATCTCCTCGGGCCGGGCAATGCGCTTCAATGCGTGCAGTCCTTCGACGAAGACACGTTCTTCCGGGGTGTTGGCCGTCAGTGCCGGAGTGTCGGCAGCTCCTGGAAGCAAGGCGTTGACGCGAATGCCGCGCGGGCCGAACTCCGCTGCCAGTGCCTTGGTCAGGCCGATGACCCCTGCCTTTGACGCGGCATAGGCGGCCATGCCGGGCATGCCGACCGTGTAGCCGACGAAGGTCGAGGTGAAGATCAGCGAGCCTGCGCCGCGTTCCAGCATCGCAGGGATCTGGTATTTGGCACCGAGATAGGCGCTGGTCAGGTTGGTGTCGAGCGTGTCACGCCAGCCCTGTGTGGACAGGCCGGTCGTGTCGCCCATCTCGCCCACTGAACCAGCATTGTTGAAGGCGATGTCGAGGCCGCCGAACTCGGTCGTGGCAAGCTCGACGAGGGCGTGCGCAAAACCTTCATCCTTGACGTCGCCGGCCAGCGCCAGCGCTTCGCCACCTTCGGCCCGGATTTCCCTGGCCAGCGCTTCCAGACCCGCCGCCCCGCGCGCTGCGAGCACGACGCTCGCGCCTTGGTCGGCGAACAGTCTAGCCGTTGCCCGGCCTATGCCCGAGCTTGCTCCCGTCACGATTGCGACTTTTCCATTCAGTTCAAACATGTTTGCCTCCTGTGGCATTCCGGCCGGAAGCGTCCGGCTCTGATGGACAGGTCGCAATTCGGGGATCGAAGGGCCACCCGATACATGCGCCCTGATGGGCGGTATCGATGGCGGCGCAAAGCGGCAGACGCCGTCGCAAACAGGGCAAGGGTGACAGCGCCTTTTCGCTAGTGCTACACCTCGCGCTCACAAGCTTCCGGCACCTGCGAGGCCCTGAAAAAATGCGGAAATATTCGGTTTTTGCCATAGCCAGAGAGGCCATGCGCGGACACAAGGGCTGGGAGGAACAGTGGTCCTCGCCCGAGCCGAAGAGCGAATACGACGTCATCATCGTCGGCGCCGGCGGCCATGGCCTTGCCACCGCCTATTATCTGGCCAAGGAGCACGGCATCACCAATGTGGCGGTGCTCGAAAAGGGCTGGCTCGGCGGCGGCAACACCGGCCGCAACACCACCATCATCCGCTCCAACTACCTCTACGACGAATCGGCCGGGATCTACGATCACGCGCTCAAGCTTTGGGACGGGCTGTCGCAGGACCTGAACTACAACGTCATGTATTCGCCGCGCGGCGTCATGATGCTGGCCCACAACGTCCACGACGTGCAGGTGCTCAAGCGCCATATCCATGCCAACCGGCTGAACGGTATCGACAACGAGTGGCTGACGCCGGAAGAAGCCAAGGCGTACTGCCCGCCGCTGAATATTTCCGCCGACGCGCGCTACCCGGTCGTCGGGGCGTCGCTGCAGCGGCGCGGCGGCACCGCCCGCCATGATGCGGTTGCCTGGGGCTATGCCCGCGGCGCTTCCGATCGCGGCGTCCACATCATCCAGAACTGCGAAGTGACCGGCGTGCGCCGCACGGCGGACGGCCGCGTCTCGGGCGTCGAGACCTCGAAGGGCTTCATCGGCGCCAAGAAGGTCGGCGTCGTTGCCGCCGGCCACACCTCTGTGATCATGAACATGGCCGGCGTGCGCATGCCGCTCGAAAGCTATCCGCTGCAGGCGCTGGTGTCGGAGCCGGTCAAGCCGGTGTTCCCCTGCGTGGTCATGTCGAACACAGTGCACGCCTACATCTCGCAGTCCGACAAGGGCGAACTGGTGATAGGTGCGGGCACCGACCAGTACATTTCCTATTCGCAGACCGGCGGCCTGCACATCATCAACCACACGCTCGACGCCATCTGCGAGATGTTCCCGATGTTCACACGCATGAAGATGCTGCGCTCGTGGGGCGGCATCGTCGACGTCACGCCGGATCGCTCGCCGATCCTGGCCAAGACGCCGGTGCCGGGGCTCTACGTCAATTGCGGCTGGGGCACGGGCGGCTTCAAGGCGACGCCTGGATCGGGCAACGTCTTTGCCCACACCATCGCGCGCGACGAGCCGCACCCGATCAACGCGCCCTTCACCATCGAGCGCTTCCGCACCGGCCGCCTGATCGACGAAGCGGCAGCCGCCGCCGTGGCGCACTGAGGGTGTAGCGTTCGTGACCCGGAAGCAGAACATATCCTTTGCTAAAGTCGGATTCGCCGCTCTGGCTGGAATGGGTCTCGTTGCCGTCGTCGGTCCGCTTGCCTTGCACTTCGGCCTAGCAAGTTCAGAAGATCGGGCTGTTCTCAGCGGTCTATTTTCTTTGCTAGGGGTGTTTACATTTATTTTCCTCGGGTGGTTTGGGGTAATGCCTCGGGCGGGCACGACGATGTATCTCCGTGGATATTTTGACTCTCCGCGCTACGCGTACATGCACACTTGGCCATTTTACCGTTTTGTTTTCCTAATCACGGACGACCCAAGGGTTCTTTCAAGAAAGCAGGGCCGTAATTGATGTTGTCCGTCTTTACTCTTGCTGATGTTTTGCAACTGAGCTCGCAGTTTATGCCACGCCCTTTCTACAACGCTTCTTTGAGGTCGAGATGCTGCTGATCCATTGCCCCTATTGCGAGGAAGAGCGCCCCGAGCTCGAATTCCGCAACGCCGGCGAGGCGCATATCGCGCGCTCGACTAACATCGCCGCCGAGAGCGACGAGGATTTTGAAAAATTCTTCTTCATCCGCTCGAACCCGAAAGGCGTGATCTTCGAACGCTGGCGCCACATCCACGGCTGCGCGCGTTTCTTCAACGTTGCGCGCGACACCATCACCGACCGCTTCCTGTTGACCTACAAGGCCGGCGAGCCGAAGCCCGACATTGCGACCTTGTCGAGCGAGGCCGGACCCGCCGCCTGGGCCAACCGCCCACCGGACCAGCTCAACGAGAAGCCCAGGGCAAAACGCTCGACCAAGGGAGAGGCATGATGGCCGGTTCCTACCGCATTTCCGGCCAGGGCCGCCTGACGCCTGCCAAGACAGCGCGCTTCACCTTCGACGGCAAGGCGATGACTGGTCTTGCCGGCGACACCGTCGCCTCCGCGCTGCTCGCCAATGGCGTGCATCTCGTCGGCCGCTCGTTCAAGTATCATCGTCCGCGCGGCATCCTGTCCGCCGGGGCCGAGGAGCCGAACGCGTTGGTGACGGTCGAGCGCGACGCCGCCCGCAAGACGCCCAACGTCCGCGCCACCGTGCAGGAACTCTATGACGGACTGACGGTCAACTCGCAGAACCGCTGGCCCTCGCTCTCCTTCGATGTCGGCGCGGTCAACGACCTCGCCTCGCCGTTCTTCTCGGCCGGCTTCTACTACAAGACCTTCATGTGGCCGAAGGCGGCCTGGCACAAGTTCTACGAGCCCAACATCCGGGCGGCTGCCGGCCTCGGCGTTGCGCCCGATCAGCCCGATCCCGATCATTACGCGGCGCATTACGCGCATTGCGAGGTGCTGGTTCTCGGCGGCGGCGCTGCCGGTATCGCCGCGGCGCTGGCCGCCGCCGAGACCGGTGTGCGCGTCATCCTCTGCGACGAGCAGGCCGAATTCGGCGGTGCGCTGCGCTTCGAAAAGGGTGCCGTGATCGACGGCCAGGACGGCTGGAGCTGGGCGCAAGGTGCGGTGGCGACACTCGCGGCGATGGACAATGTGACGGTGCTGTCGCGCACCACCGCCTTCGGCTACTACGCCCAGAACTTCGTCGGTCTCGTCGAGCGCGTCACCGACCATCTGGCGCGTCCCGGCCGCGACGAGCCGCGCGAGCGGCTTTGGCAGGTCCGCGCCAAGCGCGTGGTCATCGCCACCGGCGCGATCGAGCGCCACATGGTGTTCGCCAACAACGACCGGCCGGGTGTCATGCTGGCCTCCGCCGCGCGCACCTTCCTCAATCACTACGGCGTCGTCGTCGGCAAGAACGTTGGCGTCTACACCGCCAACGACAGCGCTTATGCCGCCGCAATCGACCTCAAGAAGGCGGGCGTCGGCGTCGCCGCCATCGTCGACCTGCGCGATAACCCGGCCGGCCCACTCGTCGACGAGGCACGCGCGCTCGGCATCGAGGTCAATCATGGCCGCGCCGTCACCAGCGCCAATGGCAGCCAGCGCATCAAGTCGATGACCGTGCAGGCCAAGGGCGGCGGTGCCGAACGCACCATCGCCGTCGACGCGCTCCTGATGTCGGCAGGCTGGACGCCGTCGGTGCACATGTTCTCGCAGTCGCGCGGCAAGGTCGCCTTCGACGACGCCACCAAGCGCTTCCTGCCCGGCACCTACGCCCAGGATTGCGTCTCGATCGGTGCGTGCAACGGCTCCGACTCGCTTGAGGATACCGTCGCGCAGGCGCTCGAGGCGGGTGCCAATGCCGCCCGCGACGCTGGTGCCAAGTCGTCCAAGGGCGTGGCGCTGAAGGTCGAGGCCTCCGAAGGCTGGACCGGCGGCATGCTCGGCGCCGGGCCGGGTGCCGGTGCCGGCACCACGGTCAAGGCCTTCGTCGACTTCCAGAACGACGTCACCGCCAAGGACATCCGCCAGGCGGTTCATGAAGGCATGCGCTCGATCGAGCACATCAAGCGCTTCACCACCAATGGCATGGCCACCGACCAGGGCAAGACCTCCAACATGCACGGTCTCGCCATCGCGGCCGAAGCACTGGACAAGCAGATTCCGCAGGTCGGCCTCACCACGTTCCGCGCGCCCTACACGCCGGTCACCTTCGGTGCCATCGTCAATCACGCCCGCCACGGCCTGTTCGACCCGACGCGCAAGACCCCGACCCACAGCTGGGCCGAGAGCCATGGTGCGGTGTTCGAGGATGTCGGCCAGTGGAAGCGCGCCTGGTATTTTCCGCGCGCGGGCGAAGACATGCACGCCGCCGTCGACCGTGAATGCGTCACCGTGCGCAAATCGGCCGGCCTGTTCGATGCCTCCACCCTCGGCAAGATCGAGGTCGTCGGCCCGGACGCCGCGAAGTTCATGGAACTGCTCTACACCAATCCGTGGGAGAAGCTCGAAGTCGGCCGCTGCCGCTATGGCATCATGCTGCGCGAGGACGGTTTTATCTATGACGACGGTGTGGTCGGCCGGCTGGCGGCGGATCGCTTTCACGTCACCACCACGACCGGTGGTGCAGCCCGCGTGATGAACCACATGGAGGACTATCTCCAGACCGAGTTCCCCAATCTCGACGTCTGGCTGACCTCGATCTCCGAGCACTGGGCGGTCATCGCCGTCCAAGGCCCCAACTCGCGAAAAATCATCGAGCCGCTGGTCGAGGGCATCGACATGTCCGACGAGGCCATGCCGCATATGTCGGTGCGTGAGGGCAAAATCTGCGGCGTACCGACCCGGCTGTTCCGCATGTCGTTCACCGGCGACCGCGGCTTCGAGGTCAACGTGCCTGCCGACTACGGGCGCGCCGTCTGGGAAGCTTTGTGGGCCGAGGGCCAGAAGCATGGCGCCTGTGCCTATGGCACCGAGGCGATGCACGTGCTGCGCGCCGAGAAGGGCTACATCATCGTCGGCCAGGATACCGACGGCACAGTCACGCCCAATGACGCCGGCCTCGACTGGGCCGTCGGCAAGAAGAAGACCGACTTCGTCGGCATTCGCGGCATGATGCGCCCCGACCTACTGGCCAAGGGCCGCAAGCAGCTTGTCGGCCTCAAGACCAAGGATCCGCGCACTGTGCTCGAAGAGGGCGCGCAGATCGTCGAGAACCCCAAGCAGGCAATCCCGATGAAGATGATCGGCCATGTCACGTCGAGCTACTGGTCGGCCAATTGCGACCGTTCGATCGCCTTGGCGCTGGTGGCAGGCGGGCGCGACCGGCTCGGCGAGACGCTCTATGTGCCGATGCCGGATGGCGTCATCGAAGTGGAAGTCACCGGTGCCGTGTTCTTCGACGAAAAGGGAGACCGCCTCAATGGCTAAGCTTGCAACGGCCACCAGAAGCCCGGCCCTTGCCGGCAAGAGCATTGGCGGGCAGGGCGTTTCGCTGAAAGTTCTGGAGCCGGCTGGCCGCATGTCGCTGCGCGCCCGGCCAGCCGCTGTCGCTGCCCTGTCCAGGGCGCTCGGCGTGACCTTGCCGCAGAAGTCCAAGACTTCGGCTGCGAAGCACGGCCGTTTCGCGCTCTGGCTCGGCCCGGACGAATGGCTGGTGATAGACGAGGCCGGCGCCGACCTCCTTGCCGATTGCAGCTCGGTCAAGGGCCTGCACTCGGCGGTCGATGTCTCCCATCGCAACGTCGGCATAGCTGTCGCCGGTCCGAATGCCGCCCTGGTGATCAATGCCGGCTGCCCGCAGGACCTGTCGCTGCAGGCCTTCCCGGTCGGCGCATGTTCGCGCACGGTGCTCGGCAAGGTCGAGATCGTGCTGCTCAGGACCGGCGAGGATGCTTTCCGCGTCGAGTGCTGGCGCTCGTTCTCCGACTACGTCTACGGCTTCTTGTCGGAAGCGGCGCGCGGTTGAAGTTCGGAACTTCGGAGCAGGGTGGACGTTAGTTCCTCGACGATCAATCGAGGATCAAGACATGTCTCTGAATTCCGAGCCAGACAGCCGGATGCTGCCAAAGCGACAGAGGCGCGCCCGGCGCAGCGACGACCGCCCGAAGGACCAGCAGGTGTTGCAGCAGGAACTGGACGAAGGCCTTGAAGACAGCTTTCCAGCGAGTGACCCGGTTTCGGTGACGGTGTCTTCCATTCCCGGCTCGCCGGCCAGGCAGACGAGCTAGAGTAATTCCACGAAACGTGTGATGCGGTTTTCCGTTCGGACTGGCGTCAGGACAAGAAGATAGAGCGTTTTTGCGATTCGCAGGAAAGCGAAACCTCAGCTCGGGAAACAAGGCAGGCCGCCCCGAAAGGGCGGCCTGCCTTGTTTGAAGCGCGCGGCCGGGTGATCCGGTGCGGTTCAGTTGAATGTCGGCATGATCCAGGGATCGATGCCGATGCCCAGGCGCGGCTTCTGGTCGCCAATCGAGTTGGTGGTCGCAGGGGGCTTGTCCTGGCTGATCGATCCCGTTGGCGTGCAGTCGAGCTTCTGCTTCATTGTCTGCGTGCAGGCGGCAGGGGCGCGCGGCTTGGCCCCCTGAGCGTCTTTTGCCATTGCAAAACCGGTCGCGGCGATCACGGTCGCCAGTGCCAAAACTGTCCGTTTCATCATCATCTCCGTAAGGTTTTGCCGTACACGTACGGACCGCCTTACAAATACGGCCGCACCATGCGCTCTGCAAGATGATTTCGTACGCGTACGGAGTTTTCGTTTTTGTCAGGCACTGAGAGGCACTAAAGATGCCCGTGGGCAGTTGCTAGCAGCTGCCGGGTTGGTCGGTGAGCGGGGCGGTCTCGCCGTTGGCCAGTCCGGCCAGGGCAAGGTCGCCGACCCGCATCACATAGGCTTTCGGATCGCCGAACGGATAGAACGGGAAGGTGATGAGCAGCGAGATTGCGCCGTGCGCAACGGTCCAGAGCGCCGTCGCGATGGCGCGCGCGTCGCCCTTCAACCTGCCTGCCGCGATGCAGGCTTCCACACGTTCGACGATGATCCGGAACGCCGGGTTCTCGCGTTCCATCTGTGCAAAGGTTTCTTTTGCCGGGTGCTTCGGTTTTTCGGTCATGAACACCGTCCGGTATTCATTCGGGTTGCCGAGGCCGAATTCGGCATATTCCGACAGCGCCGCCCGGACCGCGTCGAGGGGATCGGCGGGCTGGTTCTGCCGCATGCGCCTGGCCAGATCGACAAAGGCGTCCTCGGCGAGCGCCATCAGGATCTCGTGCTTGTCGGCGAAGTAGGAGTAAACCGACATCGGCGCGTAGCCGACCCTGGTGGCGAGCTTGCGGATGGTCAGCCCGTCATAGCCTTCCTCGCGCACCAGCGCATGGGCTGCTGCCACCAGTTCGGCCCGGAGTTCGGCCTTCTGGAGTTCACGTCGGCTTGCAGCGCTGCTCGGCAATTTTTCCGCCTGCTTGACTTTCTCTCACTCGAAGCCGGCGACTTTATACGCGGCCCCAAGATGCGGCAAGGCGAGCGTCCTAGTCCATCAGGGCTAGGCCGCGGGATGGCTGTCGCCGAGTTGTTCAGGCAGTTTCGCGCTTGGGCTCTACGAAGGTCATCGTCAGCCAGCGTGCCGTCAGGGCCGGCTTCTTGGAGTTCTCGATCTCGATCGTCACCTCGTGCGTCGCCTGAATCCAGCCCGACGGGCGGATCTTGAGGCTGGACAGCACAAAGCGGGTGCGGATGCGCGAGCCGGTCTTCACCGGAGCCACGAATTTGAGCTCCTCGAAGCCTTGGTTGATGCCCATGCTGCCGCCGTCGACCGACGGCAAGGTGTCGAAGGTCATCGCCGACAGCAGCGACAGGGTGAGGAAACCGTGCGCGATGGTGCCGCCGAAAGGCGTTTCGGCAGCGGCGCGTTTGGGATCGCAATGGATGAACTGATGATCGTCGGTGGCGTCCGCAAACTGGTCGATCATCGTCTGCGTGACTGTACGCCACGGCGAAACGCCGATCTCCTTGCCGATGCTGGCCTGAAGTTCGTCGAGCGTGATCGAATTCACGGCCATGCTTGCCCGTCCTGAATTAGAAAAATTGCCAATCGGGACGACTGATACAGAAACCCGTTGCCGATGTCATCGTTTGCGGCGGCAAAACCGGCGCAGATCGACCACTAATAGACCGGAAGCTACTCGGCAGGTTCCACGCCAGCATAGGCGGCTTCTTCGAGCTCGCGCTTCAGGCGGCTTTCTTCCGCGATCTTGGGCGTGATGAAGCGACCGAGCAGCAGGTAGGCGACGGGCGTCAGGAACAGCGTCGAGACCGTCGCGAGGCCCAGGCCGCCGACGATCACCCAACCGAGAGCGATGCGCGCTTCGGCGCCGGCGCCCTGCGCCAGAACCAGGGGCACGCCGCCCAGCACCGTACAGATCATCGTCATCATCACGGGCCGAAGGCGGATCGTCGCCGCATCCTCGATCGCCTGGCGCACGCCGAGGCCGCGGTCACGCAACTGGTTGGCGAATTCGACGACCAGGATGCCGTTCTTGGCCATCACGCCGACCAGCAGCACCAGGCCGATCTGGCTGTAGGCGTTGAGCGAGGTGCCGGTCAGGATCAGCGCGAAGACGGCGCAGGCGAGGCCCAGCGGCACGGTCGCCATGATGATGATGGCGCTGACGAAGCTTTCGAACTGCGCGGCAAGGACAAGCAGGATGATGACGATGGCGAAGCCGAAGATGGTCAGCATGCTGCTGCCGGTTTCGTTGAGCGTCGCAGCTTCCGCCAGCGGCAACAGGCGGCTGCCGGCCGGCAGCACAGGGGCTGCGATCTCCTCGACCCTGGTCAGGGCGTCGCCCAGCGCGAAGTCGTCGGCAAGGTTTGCGGTGATCGCCACCGAGCGCTGCTGCTGCTCGCGCGACAGCGACGGCGGCACGGCGCGTTCGCTGAGCGATGCGATCGTCGAAACCGGCACGAAGCGGCCGTCGCCGGTGCGGATGAAGACGTTTTCGAGATCGGTGGAATCGTTGATCGGACTGGTGGTCGAGACGAGCTTCACGTCGTAGCTGCGGTCCTCGATGAAGACGCTGGCGATCTTGCGGCCGTCGAGCATCGCCTGCAGCGCCGGCGACAGGCCGGTGATGTCGATGCCGAGATCGGAGGCGCGGTCGCGGTCGACGGTCACGAAAAGCTGCGGCTGGTTGGCGTCGGTGCTGAGGCGCGGCTGCCGGAAGCGCGGGTCCTTCTCCATCTCGGCCAGCACCTTGGCGGCGGCGACGCCGAGATCGGCATAGCTGTTGCCCACGAGCGCGAACTGCAGGCCGTTGCCGGCGCCGCGAATGCCCAGGCTATTGGCCTGGCCGACGGTGGTGCGGACGCCGGGCACCTGGCTGGTGCGAGAGGTGATGTCGGCGGCGATCTGCTGCTGGGTGCGTGTGCGTTCGCTCCACGGCGCCAGCGACAGAACCATGAAGCCGCTGTTGTTGTTGTTGCCGATGCCGGCGCTGACGAAGGTGCTCTCGATTTCTCCCGACTTGCGCAGCGGTTCGATCAAGCCCTCGATCAGGCGTAACTGAGAGGCGGTGTAGTCGAGACTGACACCTTGCGGCGCCGAGACACGCAGCATCACCATCGCGCGGTCTTCGGTCGGCGTCAGTTCCTGGCGCACCGAACCGAAGGCGACATAAGCAGCGCCGGCAAACAGCACCGACACCAGGATCACGATCAGCGGGGCGTTGAGGCAGGCAATCAGGCAGCGCTTGTAGATTGCGGCGAGCCTGGTTCCGAGCTTGCCGAGAATGCCGGAATGCGAGTGCTCGATGGCCTTTTCGGTCAGCATGCGCGAGGCAAGCATCGGGCACAGCGACAAGGCGACGATCGACGACAGGAGCACCGCCATTGCCAGCACGAAACCGAACTCGCGGAACAGGCCGCCGGTTTGGCCGGGCAGGAAGGAAATCGGGATGAAGACCGCAGCAAGAGTGGCTGTCGTCGCGACCACCGCGAAGAATACTTCCTGCGTGCCAAGCACCGCTGCGGCGCGCGGCCCCATGCCCTCGTTGCGGCGGCGCACGATGTTTTCGAGCACGACGATGGCGTCGTCGACGACGAGGCCCGTCGCCAGCACCAGCGCCAGCAGGGTCAGGATGTTGATGGAGAAGCCGGCGAGATAAATGCCGGCGATGGTGCCGATCAGCGCCACAGGCATGGCGAAACCGGGAATCAGCGTGGCGCGCCAATCCTGCAGGAACACGTAGATGACCAGAAGCACGATCGTCACCGACAGGACGAGCGCGATTTCGACTTCGTGGATTGCACCCTGGACGAAGGTGGCGTCGTCGGAAGTCACGCGAATGGTCATGCCCTCGGGCAGCGTGGGCTGGATCTTCTCGACGGCGGCGCGAACGCCCTTGGAGATGTCGAGGGTGCTCGACTGCGCCTGGCGCACGATCCCGATGCCGATGCCGGTCTTGCCGTCGGAGCGCAGCGAGGTCGAGCCGGGGTCGCCGCCCAGCGTCACTTTGGCAACGTCGCCGAGCCGGGTCTTGCCGTTGATGATGATGCTCTCGAAGGCTTCGGGCGTTGTCACCGCCGCGCTGGCCCGGACGATCAGGTCCTGGCTGCCGGCTGTCAGCGAACCTGCCGGCGCGTCGAAGGAGACGCTCGCCAGCGCATTGGAAAGGTCGGCGAGGGTCAGGCCCAGACTGGCGACCCGTGCCTGGTCGATGTCGACGCGGAAGACCTTGGCGCGGTCGCCATAGGTCTGGACGTCGGCGACGCCATCGACTGCGGCCAGCGTATCCACGACCTGATCCTCGACCAGGATGGTCATGTCCTCGACCGGCATCGTGTCCGAGGTGACCGCCAGCCGCATCACCGCGTCGGCATTGGCGTCGGCCTTGACGATGCGCGGCGCATCGGCGTCGTCGGGCAGGGAGTTGGTCACGCGTCCGACGGCATCGCGCATGTCGGATGCGGCGACGTTGAGGTCGACGCCGTCGTTGAATTCGACGGTCACGCGGCTGTTGCCGTAGGACGAGCTCGACGAAATCGACTTGACGCCGGTGACGCGCGCGACGGCGCCCTCGACGACGGCCGTTACCTCGCGGTCGACGATTTCGGCGGCAGCGTCGGAATATCTGGTGGATACCGTGATGACCGGCCGGTCGACGTCAGGCAGTTCGCGCACCTCGACGCCGTACCATGCGGCAAGGCCGGCAACGACGATCAGCGTGTTGATGACCAAGGCGAGTACCGGACGGCGTACGAAGAGTGCCGTGATGCCTTTTTCGGCGTTGTCGTTCTGGACGGTGCTCATCGTCGGGTTCCCGCTCACGAACCGCTGGCGGCCGGCTCGCGGCCGGCAATCAGCAGGTCGGCGCCCTCGCGGACGGTGTGGATGCCTTCGGTGACGACCTCGTCGCCGGGGGTGAGGGCTGCCTGGACGAGAACCGAGTCGGTGTTGCGCTGGATGATGCGGACCGGCACGCGCTTGGCCTTGCCGTTGGCCAGCGCCCAGACGAAGGCGCCGTCGCCGCCCCACTGGATGGCCAGCGGGTCGACCGAGGGAAAGGTGTCGCCGGGGAAGTGCATCTCGACCTGGAATGACATGCCGGCGCGCAGCATGTCGTCTTCATTGTCGAGGCGAGCCTGAACGCGCAGCGTCCGGCTTTGCTCGTCGAGCCTGTTGTCGATGGCGCTGACTTCGCCGTCGAAGGCCTGGCCGGGGCGGGCCACCGAGCTTGCCGAAAGCGGCGCGCCGACCGCAATCATGCCGGTAAAGCGCTCCGGCACCCAGAAATCGACAATAATGCGCGAGCGGTCGTCGATGGTGGCCATGGTGCTCTGGCTGGTCACGTAGTTGCCGGCCTCGACCGGCATGATGCCGACGACGCCTGAAATCGGCGCGGTGATGGTGCGGCGCGCCAGCGCCAGCGCCGCATCGCGGACGGCGAGCCGCGCATTGTCGGCCGCGAGTTCGGCCTCCCGCTGCTGTACTGCGGTGGCCGTGTTCGATGTCCGCAACGCCTTAATGCGTTCAAGCGAGGCTTCTGCATCGCCCTGGGCGATGCGGGCGCGTTCGAGCGCAATCTCCTCGGAGTCGGAGTCGAGCTTGGCGATGACCGCGCCGGTCTCGACCTTGTCGCCCGAATTGACCGCGACTTCGGTCAAGCGCCCGGTCGAGTACGGGTTGACCGCCACCGATGTCAGGGCGCGTCCGGTGCCAATCGCAGCAAGCCGGTCGTTGATGGTGCCTGTGGTGACGGGCTGTGTGACAACAGGGGTCTGGGGCTGGCCAGGGCGGCCATCCTGTCGCCTGGCGCCGTTGCCGTTCGTGGCTTGCGCCTGGTCGGCTGCGGCGCCTGTCGATGCCTGTGCCCAATCGATGCCCCAGCGTGCCAGAACGTCACCCGAGCCGGGCACGAACAGCACCCAGCCGGTCGCTGCGGCGAGTACGATGACAAGTGCCAAGACAATCTGCTTCCAGGCGGTCATCCAAACTCCAGTCCTGCTCAAATTCCCCCGCCCGACCATTGTTTTGGGCGGCTGCACCATCAAAATTGGTGCGCGTCATCAGGCGATGACTTGCCGCGCCCAGGCCAGGCAGCAAGGTTCACTACATTGTAGCGCAATTTCGATGGTCGAGCCTTATGGCAATTCGCTGCCAGCCGCACATTAAATCTGTGTAATCTTCGGGCCGTTGGCTCAGCGAAGATCCTCGATTTCACGGATCCTGCTTGCGCCTTGCGCCTCGAGATTCCTGGTCAGCGCGGCGATGATCGCCTCGGCGGCGACGAACAGCGAGGCCGAGGAGTCCCAGGCCGAGGGAACCGCCGTTCGCCCGGCGATGACGTGGCGGGCGAAGCGGGCGATCGGCGACAGCCACTGGTCGGTGAACAGCACGATGGTGGTGCCGCGCTGGTGGGCTTTTTCGGCGAAGCGGATAAGGCTGTCCTGATAGCGCCTGATGTCGAAGATCAGCAGCGTGTCGCGCTTGCCCATGTCGATCAGCTTGTCGCGCCACAGGCTTTCCTGGCCGACGAGATGGCTGACTTTCGGACGGATCAGGTTGAGGTGGGCTGCCATGTAGCGCGCCAGCGGATCGGTGAAGCGGCCGCCGACGAGATAAACATGCGAGCGCTGGTTGGCCAACTGGTCGACAATGTCGGAGAGCTGGCGGTCGGATATGTGGCGGAACGTCTCGCGGATGTTTTCGAGCACGGCTTCGAGTATCGGCGAGGTCGAGGCGGGCAAGGGGGATCGGGTAGTGACGGTGCGCGAGGCCGGCGACTGAAGCTGCGCGGCGAGCTCGTCCTGCAATGCCGACTGGAATTCGGGATAGTTCTGGAAGCCGAGCCGCGACACGAAACGCAGGATCGTGGGCGAAGAGACTCCGGCCTGCTGGGAAAATTCGGCAACCGTCTTCAGGCCGATCAGCGGATAGGACGCGATCAGCGTTTGCGCGGCGCGGCGCTCGCCCGCCGGCATGGTGTCGATCTTTTCGGTAATCAGCTCGGCAACGCTCGAAACCATTTGGAATCCCTCTTGCGCCCCAGCTTAGCCGCCTTCGGCGCTGGCCCAGCGCCAAGTCGGTGCATGTCGCCAAATGACATTTGACAAACTCTCCTGATGTGTATGAAATCATCCGCAGAGGCGCAATGAACAAGAATACGTAACATACGATACGGCCTCGGGGATGAGTGAATGGGTATGGGCCAGGCTGCGACGCACGCCATGTCGAATGCCGTCCGGGTGACAAACCGGGACGGGCGCAGCCCTTATGTCATCCTTTGCGATCATGCCTCCAACCATCTGCCCGCCGGGTTTGGAACGCTCGGCCTCGAGGCTTCGGACATGCAGCGCCACATCGCCTGGGATCCGGGCGCGCTGCCGGTTGCGCAGCGCCTCGCCGAAGGGCTCGATGCGACGCTGGTCGAATCCTGCGTGTCGCGCCTGGCGATCGACTGCAATCGTCCGCTGGGCGTCCACGACCTGATCCCGGAAATCAGCGAAACCACCGTCATACCCGGAAATGCCGGACTTTCGGCAGCCCAGCGCGAGGCGCGTGTCGCCTTGTCCTGGAAGCCGTTCCACGACGCCATCGACGAAGTCGTCTCGGAGCGGCTCGGCGAAGGACGGCAAACACGACTGGTGTCGATCCATTCGTTCACGCCGGTCTACAAGGGCGTTTCGCGGCCATGGCATATCGGCATCATCCATGACGAGGATGCCCGGCTCGCCGCGCCGATGATTGCGGCGCTGCAGCGGTTGGGCGGTCCGACTGTCGGGGTCAACGAGCCCTATTCACCCGCCGATCGTGTCTATTTCACCTTGGAACACCACGGCAGGTCGCGCGGGCTGCCATGCGCGATGATCGAAATCCGCAACGACGAAATTTCGGCGCAGGCCGGGCAGCGGAAATGGGCGGATCTGCTCACGGGCATCTTTGCCGAACTCGAACCGGTAGCCGGCGAGGCCGCGGCCTTCCCGCCGGGCACCGGCCGCACAGCTCAATCGAAGGCATAACAACAAGGGGACACTCGCATGACATCGCCTGGTTATTCCGAACACGACAAGAGCGAGGACGTAAAAGTCCTCCACAGTATGGGCTACGCCCAGGAACTCGAACGGAGAATGAGCCAGTTCTCCAACTTCGCCGTTTCGTTCTCGATCATCTGCATCCTGTCGGGCGGCATCAACTCGCTGGCCCAGGCAACGTCGGGCGCCGGCGGTGCCGCCATCGGCATCGGCTGGCCGCTGGGCTGTTTCATAAGCCTCGTCTTTGCCGTCGCCATGGCGCAGATCAGCTCGGCCTATCCTACAGCCGGCGGCCTCTATCACTGGGGCTCGATCCTCGGCAACCGCTTCACGGGCTGGCTGACCGCATGGTTCAACCTGCTCGGCCTGGTCACGGTGCTCGGGGCAATCAATGTCGGCACCTACTACTTCTTCATGGGCGCCTTCGGCACGAGCTATCTCGGGCTCGAGGACACCACCACCACCCGCATCATCTTCCTGGCCATCATTACCGGCCTGCAGGCGCTGGTGAACCACATGGGTATCGGCCTGACAGCAAAGCTCACCGACTTCTCCGGCTACCTGATCTTTGCCACCGCAATTGCGCTGGCGGTCGTCTGCCTGGCTGCAGCCGATACCTACGAGATCAGCCGCCTGTTCACCTTCGCCAACTATTCGGGCGAGGCGGGCGGCAATGTCTGGCCAACCAATTCGGCGATGTGGGTGTTCCTGCTCGGCCTGCTGCTGCCGATCTACACCATCACCGGCTATGACGCTTCGGCGCACACGTCGGAAGAGACGCTGAAGGCTGCCCATTCGGTGCCGCGCGCGATGATCGGCTCGGTGCTGTGGTCGGCTCTGTTCGGCTACATCATGCTGTGCTCGTTCGTGCTGATGCTGCCGAGCATGGATGCGGCGGCGGCCCAGGGCTGGAACGTATTCTTCTGGGCGATGACCGAACAGGTCCATCCTGTCGTCAAGGACCTGCTCTACCTTGCCATCTTCGTGGCCCAATGGTTGTGCGGCCTGGCGACCGTGACGTCTGTCTCGCGCATGATCTTTGCGTTTTCGCGTGACGGCGGCCTGCCGGCCTCGAAGGCGCTGGCTAAGGTCAGCCCGACCTACCGCACGCCCGTGGCTGCGATCTGGACCGGCTCGATCCTGGCCGTCCTGTTCGTCTGGGGCTCGTCGCTGGTCTCCATCGGCGACACGCCGGTTTACACCATCGTCGTGGCCTGCACGGTCATCTTCCTGTTCTTCTCCTTCACCATCCCGATCGCTCTCGGCCTGTTTGCCTGGGGCACCTCGAAGTGGGACAAAATGGGTCCGTTCGATCTCGGTGAGGGCACCTTCAAGCTGTTTGCCGTGCTCTCGATCATCGCCATGGTGCTGATCTTCGTGCTCGGCATCCAGCCGCCGAACGACTGGGCGCTGTACATCACCGTCGGCTTCCTGGTCGTCACCGGCATCGTCTGGTTCGGCTTCGAGGCCCGGCGCTTCCAGGGACCGCCGATCGGCGACGACGTGGCCAAGCGTGCCGCCGAGATCGCGGCCGCCGAGCGCGCCGTCGGCGAGCGCCACTGACCTGTGCACAACCAAGGCAGTGGCCGGTCGAGCGCCGGCCACTGCCTCCCAACTCTCAAGCATCAATCCTGAAGACCTGAAGTGGCATTGCCCGGAGCGGAAAACAAAATGGCTGGAACTCTGACATTCGATCAGTTGAAAAAGACGGTGGCCTCGGGCGAGATCGACACGGTCCTCGCTTGCGCCGTCGACATGCAGGGGCGACTGGTCGGAAAGCGGTTTTTGGCCAAGTACTTCGTTGAATCCGCCTATGACGAGACGCATGGCTGCAACTATTTGCTGGCCAACGACATCGATATGGAACCGGTGCCCGGCTACAAGGCGGCGAGCTGGTCGAAGGGCTACGGCGACTTCGTCATGAAGCCGGACCTCGCGACCATCCGCACCGTGCCGTGGCTGGAAAAGACGGCCCTGCTCTTGTGCGACCTGCAGGACCACCACACCCATGAGGACCTGGCGCATTCGCCGCGCGGCATCCTGCGCAAGCAGGTCAAGCGGTTGCAAGAGCGCGGCTACCTGGCCTATTTCGCATCCGAGCTCGAATTCTACCTGTTTTCCGAGACCTACGATTCCGCCCGCGCCAAGCACTGGCAGAACCTCGATACCGCATCGCCCTATATCGGCGACTATCTGATCGGCATCACCACCAAGGAAGAAGGCGTCATGCGCCGGCTGCGCAACGAGATGGAAGCCGCCGGCATTCCGATCGAGAACTCGAAGGGCGAATGGGGGCCGGGCCAGGAAGAGATCAACGTTCGCTACGCCGAAGTGCTGGAGATGGCTGACCGCCATGTCATCCTGAAGAACGGGGCCAAGGAAATCGCTGCCTCCGAAGGCAAGGCGATCAGCTTCATGGCCAAGTACAACTATGGCCTGGCCGGCAATTCCAGCCACATCCACAACTCGCTGTGGAGCGCCGACGGCAAGACGCCGCTGTTTTTCGACAGGGGCGCGGAATGGACGCTGTCGAAGCTTGGCCAGCAATGGTCGGCCGGGCAGCTCAAATACGCCAAGGAATTCACCTGGTTCCTGGCGCCCTACATCAACTCCTACAAGCGTTTCCAGTCGGGCACCTTCGCCCCGACCAAGATCATGTGGAGCGAGGACAACCGCACCGCCGGCTTCCGCCTGTGCGGCGAGGGCACCAAGGGTATCCGCATGGAGTGCCGCATCGGCGGCGCTGACCTCAACCCATATCTCGCCTTCGCCGCGCTGATCGCCGCCGGCCTCGCGGGCATCGATGAAAAGTTGGAACTGCAAAAGCCGTTCTTCGGTGACGCCTATCAGGCCGCCAGCCTGCCCGAGATCCCGAAAACGCTACGCGATGCCACCGAAACGCTGGCCAATTCGACGATGTTGAAGGAAGCTTTCGGCGAGGAAGTCGTCGACCACTACGTCCACACCGCGCGCTGGGAGCAGTTCGAATACGACCGCCGTATCACCGACTGGGAGCTGCACAGAGGCTTCGAGCGGTACTAACCATGGCAGAGAGGCGTTGGAGCTTGCCCCTCATCCACCTGCCGGCACCTTCTCCCCGTGAACGGGGAGAAGAAGGACTGCCGCGACGCTGACGCCCCCCTCGCCCCGTTTACGGGGAGAGGGTAAGGGTGAGGGGCAGCGCGGCGCGCCCACTTTTCAGGAAGGACAAAAAACATGACCGAAACGGTCAAACTCAAATCCCCCGTCGATGGATCGATCTATGTCGAGCGCCCCATTGCCACCGACCAGGCCATCAATGCAGCGGTCGAGCGCGCCCGCGCGGCGCAGGCCGACTGGGCGCGCGTACCGGTGGCCGAGCGGGCCGCCTACATGCTCAAGATGCTCGAGGCCCTGGTCGCCATGAGCGACGAGATCGTGCCGGAACTGGCCTGGCAGATGGGCCGGCCGAGCCGCTATGGCGGCGAGTTCGGCGGTGTCAGGGAACGCACCCAGTACATGGTCGAGATCGCCGAGCGCGCGCTCGCGCCGGTGCCGGCGTCCAACCCCAAGGACGGGTTCCGCCGCTACGTGAAGAAGGACCCGCTCGGCGTGGTCATGGTCATCGCGCCGTGGAACTATCCCTATCTCACCGCGGTCAACACCATCGTTCCGGCGCTGATCGCCGGCTCGAGCGTCATCCTCAAGCATGCCGCGCAGACGCTGCTCGTCGGCGAGCGCTTCGCCAAGGCTTTCGAGGTTGCTGGCCTGCCGAAATACGTCTTCCAGAATCTGGTGCTGAACCACGCTCAGACCGAGAAGCTGCTCGGTTCTGGCAAGATCGACCACGTCAACTTCACCGGTTCGGTCGCCGGCGGCCGCGCCATCGAGAAGGCGGCGGCAGGCACCTTCATGACGCTCGGTCTCGAACTCGGCGGCAAGGATCCGGCCTATGTGCTGCCGGACGCCAAGCTCGACCATGCTGTCGCCAACCTCGTCGAGGGCGCGTTCTTCAATTCGGGCCAGTGCTGCTGCGGCATCGAGCGCGTCTACGTCCATGAGAAAATCTACGACCAGTTCGTCGAGGGCTTCATCGCCGAAACGAAGAGCTATGTGCTCGGCAATCCGCTCGAACAGGCAACGACAATGGGCCCGATGGCCCAGGCGCGCTTCGCCGACTTCATTCGCGAGCAGAAGGCCGAAGCCCTGCGCAAGGGTGCGGTCGCGCACATGAACACCAGGGACGCCCTGGACAAGGAAGGCTCGCCCTATTTGCCGGCCGAGGTGCTGACCAATGTCGACCACCAGATGTCGGTCATGCGCGATGAAAGCTTCGGCCCGATCGTCGGCATCATGAAGGTGCGCAACGACGAGGAAGCCATCGCGCTGATGAACGATAGCCCCTACGGCCTGACCGCCTCGATCTGGACCGCCGACACCGAGCACGCCATTTCGGTCGGCGACCGCGTCGAGACGGGCACCGTGTTCATGAACCGCTGCGACTATCTCGATCCGGCACTCGTCTGGACCGGCGTCAAGGACACCGGCAAGGGCGCGGCCCTGTCGCAGATCGGCTACGACAATTTGACCCGGCCGAAGAGCTATCACCTGCGCGAGAAGATCTAGGGAGCACGGCTGACAACAGGATGACCATCGCCGAGCCCCCTGTAGCCGAAGACGAACCCAAAGGTTTGGGGGGCTGGCTCTTGGTCATCATGGCCATTCTGGCAATTGCCCCGATCAACGGAGTGTTTGCCCTGGCTGAATATGGGCAGGTCTTTCAGAGTTTTCCGAATCTGACTTACCCGCAGATATTTCTCATGTTGCTAGAGGTGGTCTTCCTAGTCGTGCTGGATCTCGTTGCACCAGTCGTCCTCCTCTATCTTATGGTGAAGAAGCTCGATATTTTCCCTGGGGCATTTATGCTCTGGCTGCTGGCTGCAATTGCGTCGCTCTGCGTCGATGCCGCTCTGGGCTATCTCTTCTTTTCCGACTTCATTGAGGCGAATGGGACGCCGTTCTTTAGCAGCGATTTCAAGCGCAGGTTTATGAGGTCCGTTGCTTATGCCGTGGTCTGTATCCCTTACATGTACAACTCGAACCGGGTTCTAAACACCTTCGTTAACAAGTAGCCGGTCTGACGGCATAGAGAGCAGAATAATGACAAAACTCGTTTCCAAGTGGAACTACCCGACCACCGTCCGTTTCGGCGCCGGCCGCATTGCCGAGCTGCCTGAGGTGCTCGCCGTCACCGGCATCAAGCGTCCGCTGTTCGTCACCGATCCGGGCCTGGCGAAACTGCCGGTCGTCGCCAGCACGCTGAAGATCCTCGATGACGCGAAGGTGCCATATGGTGTGTTCTCCGATGTGAAGCCGAATCCGGTGGAATCGAACCTCGTTGCAGGTATCGAGGTGTTCAAGGCGGGCAAGCATGACGGCGTCATCGCTTTCGGCGGCGGCTCGGCGCTCGACCTTGGCAAGCTGATCGCCTTCCAGGCCGGCCAGACACTTCCGGTGTGGGACTTCGAGGACATCGGCGACTGGTGGACCCGTGCAGATTCCGACGCCATCGCGCCGATCATCGCCGTGCCGACCACCGCCGGCACCGGCTCCGAAGTCGGCCGCGCCGGCGTCATCACGCATGAGGCGTCGCACACCAAGAAGGTCATCTTCCACCCCAAGATGCTGCCGGCAATCGTCATCGCCGATCCGGAGCTGACCACCGGCATGCCGGCCTTCATCACCGCCGGCACCGGCATGGATGCACTGGCGCACTGCCTCGAAGCCTATTGCGCGCCGGGCTACCACCCGATGGCCGACGGCATCGCGGTCGAAGGCATCCGGCTGGTGTTCGAGAACCTGCCCAAGGCCTATGCCAACGGCAACGACCTGGTCGCGCGCGCGCACATGATGAGCGCCGCGGCCATGGGCGCCACCGCCTTCCAGAAGGGGCTAGGCGCAATCCACTCGCTGTCGCATCCGATCGGCGCGCTCTACGACACGCATCACGGCATGACCAACGCGGTGTTCATGCCCTATGTGCTCGCCTTCAACCGTGCGGCCATCGAGGAACGCATCGTCCGTCTGGCTGCCTATTGCGGCATCGCCGGCGGCTTCGACGGTTTTGCGGCGGCAATCATCAAGCTGCGCCAGGAGCTGAACGTTCCGCATGCGCTGCCGGGGCTGATCAAGGGCCTTGATATGGACCAGGCGCGCAAAGAACTCGTTGCGGACATGGCAATCGTCGATCCGACAGCCGGCGGCAACCCTGTCGAACTGACCAAGAAGGCGGCGCTCGACTTGCTTGAAAACGCCATGCAAGGGGCGGTCTGAGACAAGTGCGGTGAAGCAAACTGCCATCCTATCAACATCAAAAAATGGGGAGGAGTAGGGCTGGGGAACTCCTAATTAATTAGCCGGAAAACAACGGCAACGATTGCGACAACCGATTAAAAGTAGTTAACTTTTTTCCACTGCGGGTGGCGGCTTCATCGAACCTTCATGCGACTGTCACATGAAGCCGATACCGCATCGCAGGCGTCTTGTGGCGTCAGTTCAACAGAGAGGACAACATGTTCAAGTTTGCAGGGAAAGTGCTTTCCCTAAGCGCGGCGGCGCTGATGGTGACGACGGCTATCGCCTCGGCTCAGGATTTGGCCGCGCTTGAGGCCGCCGCGAAGGCGGAAGGCCAGCTGACCACCATCGCTCTGCCGCATGACTGGTGCGGTTACGGCGCCGTGATCGAGGGCTTCAAGAAGAAGTATCCGGAAATCACCGTCAACGAACTGAACCCCGACGCCGGTTCCAGCGACGAAGTCGAGGCGATCAAGGCCAACAAGGACAACAAGGGCCCGCAGGCTCCTGACGTCATCGACGTCGGCCTGTCCTATGGCCCGCAGGCAAAGGCCGACGGCCTGATTCAGCCCTACAAGGTGTCGACCTGGGATTCGATCCCCGACACCGCAAAGGACGCTGACGGCTTCTGGTACGGCGATTATTACGGCGTGCTGTCGTTCGAAGTGAACAAGGACCTCGTCAAGAACGTGCCGGCCGATTGGGCCGACCTGCTCAAGGACGAGTACAAGAACTCGGTTGCGCTCGCCGGCGATCCGCGCGCGTCCAACCAGGCAATCCAGGGCGTCTACGCTGCCGGTCTCGGCGCGGGTGCCACCGACGCGGCTTCGGCTGCCGAAAAGGGCCTCGCCTTCTTCAAGGAGCTGAACGCCAAGGGCAACTTCGTGCCGGTCATCGGCAAGGCAGCGACGCTTGCTCAGGGCCAGACGCCGATCCTGATCACCTGGGACTACAATGCCCTTTCGGGCCGCGATACGCTCAACGGCAACCCGCCGGTTGAAGTCGTCGTTCCGGCATCGGGCGTTGTCGCCGGCGTCTACGTTCAGGCGATCAGCGCTTATGCGCCGCATCCGAACGCAGCCAAGCTGTGGATGGAATACCTCTATTCCGACGAAGGTCAGCTCGGCTGGCTGAAGGGCTATTGCCACCCGATCCGCTTCAACGATCTCGCCAAGAACGGCAAGATCCCGCAGGAAATGCTCGACAAGCTGCCGCCGGCGGCCGCCTATGAAAAGGCCGTGTTCCCGACGCTGGAAGATCAGGCAACCTCCAAGGAAGCCATCACCAAGCAGTGGGACTCGGTGGTCGGCGCCAACGTCCAGTAATTCTGTTTCGGCTAGCGCGGGCGGCCCTGAGGCCGCCCGCATTTTCTCAAGCAACGGGGCCATATGACCCAAGCCAGCATTTCCGACCCGGCAGTCGCCGCGCATTCCGCTCCACCGGATGCGAACCGCGGTTTCCGATTGCCTACTCATTGGCTCGGCGTTGCGCCGTTCTTCATTTTCGCGCTGATGTTCCTGATCCTGCCGACGCTCTATCTCGTCGTCGGCGCCTTCCAGAACAATGAAGGCCAGTTCACGCTGGACAACATCACGCAGCTTTTCCGTGACGCGTCGATCCGCGACGCATACCGCGCATCGATCAAGATCAGTTTCTGGTCGGCGATCCTCGGCGCTCTTGCAGGCCTTGCCATCGCCATCGCAATCGTGCGCGGCGGGCTGCCAGGCTGGGTCCGTTCGGCAACGATGACCTTTTCGGGCGTTGCCTCCAATTTTGCCGGCGTCCCGCTGGCCTTCGCCTATCTGGCGACGCTCGGCCGGCTCGGGCTCGTCACCGTTCTCCTGCGTGACGTCTTTGACATCAACATCTACGCGATGGGGTTCAATTTCCTGACCACCTGGGGGCTGGTCGCGGTCTATCTGTTCTTCCAGATTCCGCTGATGGTCGTCATCATCACGCCGGCTATCGATGGACTGAAGCGTGAGTGGGGCGAGGCCGCCGCCACGCTCGGCGCCACCCAGGTGCAATACTGGCGCATGGTGGTGATCCCGGTGCTGTGGCCGAGCTTTCTCGGCACTGTCATCTTGTTGTTTGCCAATTCCTTCGGAGCCATCGCAACAGCCTATGCATTTGCCGGCCCATCGCTCAACATCGTGCCGATCAAGCTCTATGCGCAGATCCGCGGCGACGTGCTGCACAATCCGCATCTCGGCTACGCGCTGGCCTTCGGCATGATCTTCATCACCGGTCTCGCCAACATCTTCTACATCTGGTTTCGGACCCGCAGCGAGAGGTGGCTCAAATGAAGGGTTCCCGGTTCTGGGCCTGGCTCATTTTCGCAGTCGGCACGGCCTATTTCTTCATTCCGCTGATCGCGACGTTCGAATTCTCCCTGCGCATGCGGCGCGGCGAATATTCCTTCGACGCCTATCGCGTGGTGTTTGGCGATCCGCGTTTCCAGGAGACATTTGCCTATTCGGTGACGGTGGCGATCTTCACCATCATCCTTGGCGTCGCCCTGGTCGTGCCCACCGCCTACTGGATCAGGCTGCGCATGCCGCATCTGCGCCCGATCGTCGAGTTCGCAACGCTCCTGCCGCTGATCATCCCGGCGATCGTCATCGTGTTCGGCTACATCCGCATGTATGGCTCGAGTTCGCCGTTGCCGTTCCTCGCCACGGCGCGCGGCACCGACGCGCTGCTGGTCATCGGCTATGCGACGCTGGCGCTGCCCTACATGTACCGCGCCGTCGACACGGGCTTGCGGACGATCGACGTGCGAACGCTGACCGAAGCTGCCCAGATATTGGGTGCCGGCTGGATCACCATCATCGCGCGGATCATCCTGCCCAACGTGCTGATTGCCGTGCTGTCCGGGGCCTTCCTGACCTTCGCCATCGTCATCGGCGAATTCACCATGGCCAGCCTGCTCAACCGCCCGGCTTTTGGGCCCTACCTGCAGAACATTGGCGCCAACCGCGCCTATGAGCCGGCAGCGCTGGCGATCATCGCCTTTGCCATCACCTGGGGCTGCATGTCGGTGATCCAGATCCTCGCCCGTTTCGCGCCGAAGTCGGCAAACCGTCCGAACTGAAAAGAGCACAAAGCCAATGGCCGATCCCTTCCTTTCCATCCAGAACGTCAAGAAGTCTTTCGGCAATGTCTCTGTCGTCAAGGACTTCAATCTCGACGTCGGTGCTGGCGAATTCGTCTCCTTTCTCGGACCATCCGGCTGCGGCAAGACGACGATGCTGCGCATCGTTGCCGGCTTCGAGGAGCCTTCGGCGGGCAAGGTCCTGATCGGCGGCAAGGATGTCACCGGCCTCAAGCCGAACCAGCGCAACATCGGCATGGTGTTCCAGGCCTACGCGCTGTTTCCCAACTTGACGGTTGCGCAGAACATTGGCTTCGGCCTCAAGGTCGCCGGCATGCCCAAGGCGGAGGCGCAGCAGCGCATCGACGAGATGCTGAACATCATCAAGCTGCCCGAGTTCGGCGACCGCTATCCCTACCAGCTCTCCGGCGGCCAGCAGCAGCGCATCGCCTTGGCGCGCGCTCTTGCGCCCAAGCCTAAATTGTTGCTGCTCGACGAACCGCTGTCGGCGCTCGATGCCAAGGTGCGCATCTCGCTGCGCGAGGAAATCCGCTCGATCCAGAAGAAGCTCGGCATCACCACCATCTTCGTCACCCACGACCAGGAAGAGGCGCTGTCGATGTCCGACCGCATCGTGGTGATGAACGAGGGCCGGGCCGACCAGACCGGCACGCCGTTCGAGATCTACAACCGTCCGTCGACCAAGTTTGTCGCCAATTTCGTCGGCACGCTCAACGTGCTCGAAGGCACGATCAGCGACGCCGCGTCCGGCACGGTCAAGATCAATGCCGAGGAGATCGGCCTCAAGGGCAAACTCAACGGCTCCAAGTCGGGCGACACCCTGTCGCTCGCGCTGCGCCCCGAGGCGATTTCACTCGGTCGCAAGGCCGGCAACGACTCCAACCTGACCGGCCAGATCGCCGACGTGCATTTCCTCGGCTCGGTCATCCGCGTCCGCGTCGGCGTCGGCCAGAACGTCGTGTCGCTCGACACCTTCAACAGCCCGAGCAGCCCGCCGCCGGTCGTCGGTCAGAAGACCGAAATCAGCTTCTCCTCCGGCGACGTGCTGGTGCTGCATTAGGGGGAGGGCGCCCGGCGCGCTCCGATCATTGGCTTTCCAACGAGGCGGGATTTTCCCGGCTCGTTGCGTTTCGGGGCTGCATTGCACGAACTGATGAAAAGATGGTTCTGCCGCTCAGCCGACGCTTCGGCCATCCTCTCCCCGCAAATGGGGCGAGGGTGAGGGCTTCCCAAACACTGCGCCGCCCTGTTTAGTCCTGATATGGCCTTCACGCTTCGACAGCTCCAGTTTTTCGTCGCAGTTGCCGAGCAGGGAACCATCTCCCGGGCCGCGCAGAACCTGTCGATCTCGCAATCGTCGGTCACCGAGGCGATCAAGGAGCTCGAAGGCGATCTCGGCGTCGAGCTGTTCGAGCGCCATCCGCGCGGCCTCAACATCACCCACAAGGGCCACCAGTTCCTGCGCCACGCGACCAAGATCCTGGCTGACGTGTCGGATGCGCGGCGGACCTTCTTCTCCGGCCAGGCAACGACGACGGGCCAACTCAAGCTTGGCGTCACCTCGCTGGTTGCAGGCTATGTGCTGTCCGATCTTCTGGCGCGATATCGTCGCGCCCATCCTGCCGTCGAGATATCGGCCATCGAGGACAATGGCGACTATCTCGAACACCTGCTGGTCGGCGGCAAGCTCGACCTTGCCGTGATGGTGACGTCCAACCTGCGTGATCGCATGGCGCTGCAATCGGAAATTCTCGAGGTATCGGCCTACCGGCTGTGGCTCCCGCTTGGCCACCCGCTGGCATCCGCCGAAATTATCGGCGTCGGCGACATCGCCTCCGAACCGCTGATCATGCTGACGGTCGACGAAATCGAAGAGAATACAGGCAAGCTGTTGTCGGCCATCGGCGCCAAGCCGCATGTCGCATTCAGGACCCGCTCCGTGGAGGCTGTGCGTTCGCTGGTGGCGACCGGCGCCGGCGTCGCCCTGCTGCCCGACCTTGTCTACCGGCCGTGGTCGCTGGAAGGCGACCGCATCGAATCCCGCGACGTCTCCGGTTCGCTGCCGGTGGTGCAAGTCGGCATGGTCTGGCGACGCGGCTCGTCCTTGCCTGCTGCCGCGCGCGACTTCATCGGCATCGCCCAGGCCCAGCGCACCGTCCGCCAGAAGCTCTGAGCATCCTAGATATCGGAAAAACCGATATCAGCCTTCTTTCGAATGAATTTGCGAAACCGGCGCTTTCGCAGCACCTTTCGTTTCAGGGCAACACCGCCGATGGGAGAGCGGTTCCTGCACAAGGGAGGATCGAGATGAAGGCATTTCTGAAATCCTGCACGGCAATCGCCTTGGCTTGCAGCTTTTCCGGCCAGGCGGTGGCGCAGGTCAAGGAAATCGGCAAGGCCGAGGGGCAGGTCAACATCATCGCCTGGCCAGGCTACATCGAGCGCGGCGAGACCGACAAAAATTACGACTGGGTCAGCGATTTCGAGAAGGCGTCGGGCTGCAAGGTCAACGTCAAGACCGCGGCCACCTCTGACGAAATGGTGGCGCTGATGAACGAGGGCGGCTTCGACCTCGTAACCGCCTCTGGCGACGCCTCGCTGCGCCTTGTCGCCGGCAAGCGCGTCCAGCCGATCAATACCGACCTCGTCAAGAGCTGGTCGACGGTCGATGACCGCCTCAAGGATGCGCCGTGGTTCACCGTCGACGGCCAGCATTATGGCGTGCCCTATCAGTGGGGCCCCAATGTCCTGATGTACAACACCAGCGTCTTCAAGGAAGCGCCCAAGAGCTGGAACGTGGTGTTCGAGCCGATGGACCTGCCCGACGGCAAGCCCAACAAGGGCCGCGTCCAGGCCTATGACGGCGCGATCCACATCGCGGATGCCGCCAACTACCTGATGGCGCACAAGCCGGAACTCGGCATCAAGGACCCCTACGAACTGAACGAGGATCAGTACAAGGCAGCCCTCGACCTTCTGCGCCAGCAGCGCACGCTGGTCGGCCGCTATTGGCACGACGCCATGATCCAGATCGACGACTTCAAGAACGAAGGCGTGGTGGCCTCCGGCTCGTGGCCGTTCCAGGTCAACCTGCTCGGCTCCGAGAAGCAGCCGGTCGCCTCGACGATCCCGGAAGAGGGTGCGACGGGCTGGGCGGATACCACGATGATGCATGTCGACGCCGCCAATCCGAACTGCGCCTACATGTGGCTCGAACACTCGCTGAACCCCAAGTTGCAGGGCGATCTCGCGGCCTGGTTCGGTTCCAATCCGTCAGTTCCGGCAGCCTGCAAGGGCAATGCCCTGCTGACCGATGCGGGCTGCAAGGCCAACGGCTTCGAGGACTTCGCCAGGATCAAGTTCTGGAAGACGCCGGTGTCCAAATGCGCCAGCCAGAACGACCAGTGCGTGCCCTACTACCGCTGGGTGTCGGACTATATCGGCGTGATCGGCGGACGCTGAATTCGTCAACGATGCCCCTCCCAGGGCCGCGACGCGGCCGCCCCTCTCCCCGCGGGGAGAGGGGCGGAGGGCATCAACCGATCTGAAACGACCGCCTGACAGCGGCAGACAAGCATCGGCGGCCGTGGGGCTGCCGGATGCGCAGCCATGGCCAGGGCATATCATCCGATTGCACATGGCCCAGACATCGGAAGCTAAAGACGATGACCCCTGCAGTCGCCTTTCAAAAGACCTCCCGCCATTTCGGCGCGGTGCGCGCGGTCGATGCCGTCGACCTCGAAATCAAGCCCGGCGAGTTCTTTGCCATGCTGGGGCCGTCGGGCTCGGGAAAGACCACTTGCCTCAGGCTTATCGCCGGCTTCGAGCAGCCGACATCGGGCAGCATCTCGATCTTCGGCGAACGCGCCGAGGGCGTGCCGCCCTACCGGCGCAACGTCAACACGGTGTTCCAGGACTATGCACTGTTCCCGCATCTCAACGTGCTCGACAACGTCGCCTACGGGCTGATGGTCAAGGGCGTCAGCCGGGACGAACGCCACCGTGCCGCCGAAGACGCGCTCAGGCTTGTGCAACTGCCGGGCTATGGCAGCCGCAAGCCGGGCCAGCTGTCCGGCGGCCAGCGGCAGCGCGTGGCGCTGGCGCGTGCGCTGGTCAATAAGCCCAAGGTGCTGCTGCTCGACGAGCCGCTCGGCGCACTCGACCTCAAATTGCGCGAGAGCATGCAGGAAGAGCTCAAGCAGCTGCAGAAGGCGCTCGGCATCACCTTCGTCTTCGTCACCCACGACCAGGGCGAGGCGCTGTCGATGGCTGACCGGGTCGCCGTATTCAACGACGGCCGGATCATGCAGGTCGGCGCACCCGAGGATATCTACCAGCGCCCGGCGTCGCGCTTCGTCGCCGATTTCGTCGGCTCGTCCAATGTGCTGCCGCCCGACTTCGTCCAGCGTTATGCCGGCCAGCACCGCTGGGGCAGCCTCAGGCCGGAACAGATCAGCGTCCGCCGCGATACATCGGGAGACGGCGTCGCGGCACGCGTGGTCTCGCGCCACTATCTCGGTGCGGCCACCAAGCTTTCGCTCGACGCCGACGGCCTCAGGCTGCATGCGACTGTGCCATCGGGCACGGCGGTGCCCGAGGATGGCGCCCACGTCATACTCACCTTCAACCGCGACCAGCTCCATCTGATGGAGGAGCAGGCATGAGCGTCCACGCCGTCCCCGGGACGACTGATGTCGCCGCGGCGATCCTGCCCAGGCGCGGCGGGCTGGCCGGGTCGCTGTCGGATCTGTTGTGGCGCAAGCCGGGCCTGCTGCTGTTTCTTATGCTGGCGCCGCCGCTGCTCTGGCTCGGTGTCGTCTATATCGGCTCGCTGATAGCACTTTTGGCGCAGAGTTTCTTTTCGATCGACGAGTTCTCCGGGCTGATCAGCCGCCAGTTCACGCTCAAGACCTATGGCGATCTGTTCCAGGCGGCCAATCTCGACATCATCGTCCGGACGGTGACGATGGCGGCAGTGGTGACGCTGGCCTCGGCCGTCATTGCCTTCCCCATCGCCTACTACGCGGCGCGCTATGCCCGCGGCACCTGGAAGGCACTGTTCTATCTCGGCGTCATGCTGCCCTTGTGGTCGAGCTACCTGGTCAAGGTCTATGCCTGGAAGCTGATCCTCGCCAAGGAAGGCATCCTGACCTGGCTGTTTGGCAAACTGCATCTGTCGTGGCTGCTCGACGGCTGGCTGTCGCTGCCTGTGGTCGGGGGCAACTCCTTGTCGGTCTCGTTCACCGGCACGTTCATCGTCTTCGTCTATGTCTGGCTGCCGTTCATGATCCTGCCAATCCAGGCAGCCCTCGAGCGCGTGCCCGGCAATCTGGTCGAGGCCTCGTCCGATCTCGGAGCTTCGCCTGGGCAGACGTTCCGCAACGTGCTGTTTCCACTGGCGCTGCCCGGCATCGTCGCCGGCTCGATCTTCACCTTCTCGCTGACGCTCGGCGACTACATCATCCCGCAGATCATCGGCACGTCGAGACTGTTCATCGGCCAGGCCGTCTATGCCCAGCAGGGAACCGCCGGCAACATCCCGCTCGCCGCAGCCTTCACCGTGGTGCCCATCGTCATCATGGGTTTCTATCTCTGGGGCGCCAAACGCATGGGAGCCTTCGATGCGCTGTGATGTCGTAGTTCAGCGTTGCCCCTCACCCTTACCCTCTCCACTTGAGGACGGGGAGAGGGGGGCTTGGACGTCGCGGCAGCGTCTCCTCTCCCCGTTGTTGCGGGGAGAGGATGCCGGCAGGCAGGTGAGGGGCGGCGCAAGCTTGGAAGAAGGAGGCGTCCATGCGCTCTGACCGCTCGCAATCAGCACCCCTCGGCATCAAGATCGCAGCCGCCGCGGGCCTCGCTTTCCTGCACCTGCCGATCCTGCTGATCTTCGTCTACGCCTTCACGACTGAAGAGAAGAGCTACCAGTGGCCGCCGCCCGGGCTGACGACGCAGTGGTTCGCAGCCACCTGGGCACGGCCCGATGTCTGGCAGGCGCTCGGCCTGTCGGTGCAGGTGGCGGCGATCTCGACGGCGATAGCGCTGGTGCTCGGCACGCTCTGCGCCGCAGCCGTCAGCCAGACACGCTTCTTCGGCCGCGAGGCGATCTCGCTGCTTGTCATCCTACCGATCGCGCTGCCCGGCATCATCACCGGCATCGCCTTGCGCTCGGCCTTCAGCCTGGCGGAAATCCCGTTCTCGTTCTGGACGATCGTGCTCGGCCACGCCACCTTCTGCGTCGTGGTCGTCTACAACAATGCGGTGGCGCGGTTCCGCCGCACCTCGGGCTCGCTGATCGAAGCCTCGATGGATCTCGGCGCCGACGGCTTCCAGACCTTCAGGCACGTCATCCTGCCCAATATAGGCACGGCACTTCTGGCCGGCGGCATGCTTGCCTTCGCGCTGTCGTTCGACGAGGTCATCGTCACCACCTTCACCGCCGGGCAGCAGCAGACGCTGCCGATCTGGATGCTCGAGGAGTTGGTGCGCCCGCGCCAGCGCCCGGTCACCAATGTCGTCGCCATGGTCGTGGTTCTCGCGACCCTGCTGCCCATCCTCGCCGCCTATTACCTGACCCGCGAAGGCGACCAGATCGCCGGGGCGGGCAAATGAAAACAGCGCATCAACATGGTGCGTCCTTCGAGGCTCGGCTGGGCCTCGCACCTCAGGGTGAGGACCTGGCACCAGCATCCCTCATCCTGAGGTGCCCGCGCAGCGGGCCTCGAAGGACGCACCGGAACATCTGAGGAGGAATACATGGACACCCAAATGCTCATCGGCTCGAAGTTCGAGCGGGGAACCGAGACGGAAGAGGCGATCCTCAACCCGCGCACCGGCGAGACGATTCTCAGCCTGCCGGAGGCATCGCCGGCCCAGATCGAGGCGGCGGTCGCGGCTGCCCAAAAGGCTTTCGTGACGTGGTCCAAGACCACGCCGGCGCAGCGCTCCGGCTATCTGCTCAAGATCGCCGACCGGATCGAGGCCGAGGCGGAAGGCTTTGCCAAGCTCGAAGCGCTCAACTGCGGCAAGCCGATCAACGCCGTGCTCAATGACGAGATTCCGGCGATCGTCGACTGCTACCGCTTCTTTGCCGGTGCGGTGCGCTCGATGCCCGGGCTGGTGGCGGGTGAATACCTGCCCGGCCACACCTCGATGATCCGCCGTGATCCCGTCGGCATCGTCGCCTCGATCGCGCCGTGGAATTATCCGCTGATGATGATGGCGTGGAAGCTGGCGCCGGCGATCGCTGGCGGCAACACTGTTGTCTTCAAGCCGTCGGAACAGACGCCGCTGACTGCGCTGAAGCTTGCAAGACTCCTCGCCGATGTGCTGCCCGAAGGCGTGGTCAATGTCGTGCTCGGCCGTGGCGAGAGCGTCGGCAACACGCTGATCAACCATGCCGCGGTCAGCATGATCTCGATCACCGGAGACGTCGCCACCGGCAAGAAGGTGCTGCAGGCGGCGGCCAAGTCGGTCAAGCGCACGCATCTGGAACTCGGCGGCAAGGCGCCGGTCATCGTCTTCGACGATGCCGACATCGACGCCGTGGTCAGCGGATTGCGCGCCTTCGGCTATTACAATGCCGGCCAGGACTGCACGGCGGCCTGCCGCATCTATGCCGGCAAGAAGGTCTACGACAAGCTCGTCGCCGACCTGTCGTCGGCGGTGTCGACAATTCGCTTCGGCCAGGCCGACGACACCGAAAACGAGATCGGGCCGCTCATCTCCAGGCGCCAGCGCGACCGCGTCGCCTCCTTCGTCGAGCGTGCCTCCGAGCTCAAGCACATCGAGATCACCACCGGCGGCAAGCCGGGCGAGGGCGGCGGTTTCTACTATGAGCCGACGGTGGTTGCCGGCGCGCTGCAGGAAGACGAGATCGTGCGCCGCGAGGTATTTGGCCCGGTGGTGTCGGTGACGCGGTTCTCCGACGTTGACGAGGCGGTCAACTGGGCCAATGACAGCGACTACGGCCTGGCGTCGTCGGTGTGGACCAAGGACATCTCGCGCGGCATGTCGACCGCTGCCCGGCTCCAATATGGCTGCACCTGGATCAACACGCATTTCATGCTGACCAACGAGATGCCGCATGGCGGCCTCAAGCAGTCCGGCTATGGCAAGGACATGTCGGTCTATGCGCTGGAGGACTACACCGCCGTCCGCCACGTCATGATCGCGCATGGGTGAACTCTCCGGCTCCGGAGGCGAGCGATCGGAGATGTCAGCCCAGGTCAATCCACCGTCGGGAAGTTCAGGACCGCACGGAACGCCATGGCCGCTGACGCGACCATGGCGTTCGACAAATCATTTGCAAGTTCGTTCAAGGATTCATCAGAACCGTGACCACCTTGGTGGCGTCGTTTTTGTCGGTCTGCACATCGACCTTGGCGCCGACTGCAACTTCCGGCGGAATGGCGACATCCTCAGGGACGGTGTAGCTGGTGCCGTCTTCAAGCGTGATGACGCGGGTTTCCTTGTTGTACTCCTTTACCACGCCGCTACCGGCGAAGGCGGGAAGCGACAGGGCGCCGGCGACTGCGAGTGCGAGAACGATCTTCTTCATCAAAGTGCTCCTTTGAGTGCATCAGCGTTTTCGATATTTTTGGGGTGCGGGGCTTTGCGAGGCCCGTGCTGAAATGCTTCAGCGCGAGCTAAACCCGCAAACCGCTGATTGGTTCCGATTGGTGTTCAGTTGTCCGTCACGTCGGGAAAATTGCGGCCCTGCGGCTCGACAGGGTCGAAAAGCCAGTTGAGCAAGCCTGCGGTCAACGCAATGGCAACACCCGGCCAGATCATCAGCCCGGGGTTGTCGAAGATGAAGATGCGGTATTCGAACAGCATCGAGCCCCAATCGGGCTTGGATGGGTCCGCGCCAAGCCCAATGAAAGCCAGCGAGGCATAGGCGACGACCGCAAGGCCGGACTGGCTGCCGACATAAGTGAATGTCAGCGGTATCGTGTTGGGCAGGACATGGCGCAGCATCAGCCTGGGCGTCGTTGCGCCCAGCGCCCGTGCAGCCTGCACATATGTGCGACCAAGGACGCGCCGGGTCAGCGAGTGCGACAACAGGGCCTGCGGCCCAACCCCGGCCAGCCCGAGCGCCAGGCCGGCCGTCAGCGGCGACAGCCCGAACAGCGCCGCGGTGGTCAGCGCCACGATCAGCGTTGGCACGACGATGAACATTTCGGCAAAACGCAGGATCAGGGCCTCGCGCCAGCCGCCGAGGATCGCCGCACCGGTTCCCAGGATCGATCCGCCGAAGAAGCCGATCAGGCCGACGGCGAGGATCACAAGCGCCGTCCGCCAGCCGCCGGCCATGATCCTCGATGCCAGATCCCGCCCGAGATGGTCCGTACCGAGCAGATGGTTCAGCGAAGTTGGCGCATGGCGAGCGGCCAGGTCGACAGCGTCTGGATCGTGCGGCTGCCACAGCCCGCCCAGCACGAGGCAAACGAAAAAACAGACTGCGATGGTCGTGCGCAAGGTCATGCGCTGATCGGATCGAGCCGGCGCATGGCCAACTCGAGGCAAGCGTTCATCAGCAGCATCCAGCAGGCAATCACCATGACATAGGCCTGCAGCACCATGTGATCGCGGGCGGCAATGCTCTGCACCAGGAATTGGCTGATGCCTGGCAAGCCAAACAGGATCTCCAGCGCGGCGGTGCTGCCGATCGCCCAGCCGGCTTCGGAACGTATCGCCGAGAGCAGCGCGTATGCGGCGCCGCGGTGACCATGGCGCCATAGTGCCTGGCGCCGCGACAGGCCCTTGGCAAGCGCGGTTCGAAAATGCGGCTTGTAGGTGAACTCGACGAGATCGCGGCGGTAGACGCGCGACAACGTTCCCAATGCATGCAACGCGACCAGAAATATAGGCAGCAACCATGAACTGGCGTCGCCGGAAAAGGGGCGGATCAGCCGCGCCTGCACGCCGAGTAGCCAGATGAGCAGCAGTCCGAGCCAGAAGGACGGCACGGCCTGGACACCGATCGACAACAGGCGGCTGGCCTTGTCGGCCATGCCGTTGGGCTTGAGTGCGGCGGCAAAGCCGAGGGGGACGGCAAGCAGCGCGGCAAGCGCGAGTCCGCTGATGCCGATGGCGAGCGAAAGCGGCAGGCGATGGAAAAACTCCGCGATCACCGGCTCGCCAGTGCGGAACGACCGTCCCCAGTCGCCCGCGACGAACTGCGACAGCCACAGGCCGTAGCGGGCGGGCACGGGTTGGTCGAGGCCCCACTGGCTGCGCATGGCTGCGACCGTTTCGTCGGTGGCGGGCAAATTCCAGGCGCGCAGGGCAATGTCCACCGGATCCGAAGGCATCGACGCGATGATGGCAAAGGCCAGGGCGGAAATGGCCAGCATGCTGGCGACCGAACGCAGTCCTATCCGGGTAGCGGTCGCCAGCACTTGCATAGCCTATTGCGTTTCGCCGATGTCGGCGCGCAGCACGTGGTAGTCCGAACCCCAGGGCTGGTAGTTCTCCAGGCGCCTGGATGTGCCGACATACCAATCCGGCGAGACCAGGAACGACACCGGCACGTCCTCGAACAGCTTCTGCTGGGCGTCGAGCGCAATTTCGGCGCGCTTTTCGCTGTCGCCTGCCACTGCGAAGCGGTCGAGGATCGCGTCGAATTGCGGCGAGGCGTAGCGGGCGTGGTTGAGCGACGCGCCGCTGCGCAGCATCGAGTTCAGGAAGAAGGCGGGATCGCCGCTCGGAGCGGTGTGCTGCGCCCACAGGAACATGTCGAAATCACCGGTCGCGGCAACCTCGTTGCTGTTTTCGACAACGCCGGTCTCAACCTCGAATCCGAGCTTGGACAGATCGGCCTTGACCACCGGCAGCATGGTAACGAGGTCGGGGCGCTGCGGATAGGCAAGTATCCTCAGCTTCAATTGTTGACCATCCCTGGCGCGCTTGCCGTCGCTGCCTGCGACCCATCCGGCTTCGTCGAGCAAAGCTGCCGCCTTGGCCGGGTCGGTCGGGCGCTGGTCGCGCGCGGCGAACGGGAAGTAAGGTGCATAGGCGCCAGTCGCCGGGGCGCCGCCATTGATGGCCGCGGCAAGCTGCACGCGGTCGATGGCCAGGTCGATCGCCTGGCGCATCCTGACGTCCTGCATGTGCTCGCGGGCGGTATTGATGAAGGCCAGGTACTGGTAGCCGACAGGAAAGGACTTGATGTGCGTGTCGGGGCTGGCTTGCAACCTCGGCACCACTTCCGACGGCAGGCCAAAGGCCAGATCGAGTTCACCAGCTTCGAATGCCAGCGCCATCGACTGGGCATCGCCGAAACGCTTGTAGGAGATCTCCGAGCGCTTGTCGGCGCCGGGATAATGGGCGTTGGGCTTGAGACCGAGCGCGGCATCGGGCGTAAAGCCGGCGATTTCATAAGGGCCGGTGAACACCGCAGCGCCATCGGCCTTGAGGTGGTAGACGACAAGCGGCCATTCGGCGAAAAGCGCCTGGATCAAGGCGACCGGCTTCTCGGTGGTTACCCTGAGCGTGAGCGGATCAAGCGCCTCGAACGAAAGCTTTCCGCCTGTCGCCAGGGCAATCTTGTTTTTCTCGAAGGTGTTCTTGAAGCCGCCTGCCACGGTTTCGGCAGTCACCGGCGTGCCGTCCGAGAAAAAGCGGTCGGGGGTCAGCGCGATCTTCCAGTTCAGGTCGTCCAGGCGCTCGGCACTTTGCGCCAGTTCAGGTGCCAGGCGGCCGTCCTTGTCGACGGTGAACAGGTTTTCGCCGACGCCGTGGCTGGTCAGGGCCCAACCGTTGGAGCCCTTGGCAGGGTCCAGCCCGCTGGTGATGTAGGTGGCGCCGATCTTGAGGGCGTCCGCCTTGGCAGGTAGCGCGCCCGTCAGGACAATTGCCACCAATGCGGTGGAGACAAAGCTCGATTTGAGGACATGTCGCATCAGACGGCGCCTTTCTCTTTGAGTTCGGTTTCGTTGGGTTTGGCGGGAGCATGTTGGCGCAATGTCTGTTTGCGGCCGGTGGCGGAATAGGCGAACTCCTCGACGACGACGCCGCCAAGCAGGTGGTGGGTGACGATGCTGTCGATGGCGGCCTCCGTAACCCCGCCATAGTAGGTGCCTTCGGGAAACACCTGGATCACGGGTGCGAGGTTGCAGGGGCCGAGACAGGTCGATTTGCAGGTCATTGTGCCGTCGCCAGCAAAGCGCAGTTTCTGCCGTTCCTGCTGGTTGCGCAGGTGCCCCCAGATCAGGTCGGCACCGGCTGCATTGCATGGGCCACCCTGGCAGACCAGCACGCGCCGCTTCTGCGCCGGCACAAGCGATCCCTCCGCAGTGGCCTTTGCCGCAGCAGCGATTTCGGGCGCGTGGACCGCATCCTGCACGAGTGACCCCATGAGATTTGCCAGCAGCGGACTGTCGGCGAGCCCCTGAGCAATGCGGATGCGCGGCCAGGCGGCAGAGTCTTCGGCCTGCCATCGGCGCAGCGACTTCGTCAGCCAGGTGGTGAAACTGGGCTCGATCGGCAGCATCAGCGGCAAGATCAGGATATCGCTGAAGCCCTCGGCACGAAGATCGCCGAGCGCGTCACGCAGTGACGGCGTGCCTTGTTCCGTGAAGCCGAAACGTGCCCCGGCGACACCGGGCAATGCCGCCACGATGGCGGCCAGTTGCTGCATCTGTTGGTGCGGCGCTGCGGCGAACGCCGATTTCGCCACGAGCAGGACCGCCCGTCGCGCAACATCGTTGAGGTCCTGATCGATCGACAAAACTTGCAATCCCTGACCAACCGCTGCGGGATTTGCAAAACGCGAACTGAAGGCGCTGGCCGGAGATGGCCACCGCATCGCTCGCGCTCCTGTGGTACACCCCGCCCACGGAACTACACTCGGTCAGGCAGGTCTCCTGGCTCACGGGTCTCAGCTACGATGCCTGTCTTCCCGGCTTCTCAATGCCAGTGACAATATCGGCAGCGCGGCTCGCCGCTTACAGTTGCGGGGCAGCTTCGGTCTTACACCGAATTCCCTCTTAGCTTCCGCTCACCGAACGGAAGAACCATAACCGAGCGGCAAGCTATCCGGCGACGGCGCCAAGTCAAGAGCTGAGTTGCACATTCAGGATAATGGCGGGATATTGGATGGACATATTGACATAAAGATGTCTTTATGTGACAGCGCATTGCTGTCGCCGAAAGGACGTAAAATGTCGCAAAATGCCTCTTCCCTCGACGCCCTGTTCGGGGCTGTCTCCGCCAGGTCCGATGGGTCGGAGGTAATGGCGGCGCTCAAGGCGGCGGCGCGCGAGCGCATCCTGGTGCTTGACGGCGCCATGGGCACGCAGATCCAGGGACTGGGGTTCAACGAGGATCATTTCCGCGGCGACCGCTTCGGCGGCTGCGCCTGCCACCAGCAGGGCAACAACGACCTCTTGATCCTGAGCCAGCCCAAGGCGATCGAGGAGATCCACTACAAATATGCCAAGGCCGGCGCCGATATCATCGAGACCAACACGTTCTCGTCGACCTCGATCGCCCAGGCCGATTACGGCATGGAGGATATGGTCTACGAGCTCAACCGTGATGGCGCCCGCCTGGTGCGCCGCGCGGCGATCCGTGCCCAGCAGGAGGACGGCAAGCGCCGCTTCGTCGCCGGCGCGCTCGGGCCGACCAACCGCACCGCCTCGATCTCGCCCGACGTCAACAATCCCGGCTATCGCGCCGTCAGCTTCGACGACCTGCGCATTGCCTATGGCGAGCAGCTGCGCGGCCTGATCGACGGTGGTTCCGACATCATCCTGATCGAGACGATCTTCGACACGCTGAACGCCAAGGCGGCGATCTTTGCCTGCGAGGAGATCTTCATCGAGAAGGGCGTGCGCCTTCCGGTCATGATCTCAGGCACCATCACCGACCTCTCCGGACGCACGCTGTCGGGCCAGACGCCGACCGCCTTCTGGAACTCGGTGCGCCACGCCAACCCTTTCACCATCGGCCTCAACTGCGCGCTCGGCGCCAACGCCATGCGGCCGCATTTGGCTGAACTCTCCGACGTGGCGGACACGTTTACCTGCGCCTATCCCAATGCCGGCCTGCCCAACGCCTTCGGCCAGTATGACGAGAGCCCGGAATTCATGGCCGCCCAGGTCGAGGCGTTCGCCAGGGAGGGCCTGATCAACGTCGCGGGCGGCTGCTGCGGCTCGACGCCGGAACACATCCGCGCGATTGCAGAAGCAGTCGCCAAGCACCCCCCGCGCCAGGTGCCCGAACATCGCGCGATCATGGCGCTGTCGGGCCTCGAAGCCTTCGCGCTGACCAAGGAGATCCCCTTTGTCAACGTCGGCGAACGTACCAACGTCACCGGCTCGGCCAAGTTCCGCAAGCTGATCACCGCGGGCGACTATGCCACCGCGCTCGACATCGCCCGCGACCAGGTCGCCAATGGCGCCCAGGTCATCGACGTCAACATGGACGAGGGCCTGATCGATTCGAAGCAGGCGATGGTCGAGTATCTCAACCTCATCGCCGCCGAGCCCGACATCGCGCGCGTGCCGGTCATGATCGACAGCTCCAAATGGGAGGTGATCGAAGCCGGCCTGAAATGCGTGCAGGGCAAGGCGATCGTCAATTCCATTTCGATGAAGGAAGGCGAGGAAGCCTTCCTGCATCATGCCCGTCTCTGCCGCGCCTACGGCGCGGCGGTCGTGGTCATGGCCTTCGACGAGCAGGGTCAGGCGGACACCAAGGCGCGGAAGGTCGAGATCTGCACGCGCGCCTATAGGCTGCTCACCGAGCAGGCCGGTTTCGCGCCCGAGGACATCATCTTCGACCCCAACATCTTCGCTGTCGCCACCGGCATCGAGGAGCACGACAATTACGGCGTCGACTTCATCGAAGCCGCGCGGGAAATCACGCAGATCCTCCCGCATGTCCATGTCTCAGGCGGCGTGTCGAACCTGTCCTTCTCCTTCCGCGGCAACGAGCCGGTGCGCGAGGCGATGCACGCCGTGTTCCTCTACCACGCCATCCAGGCGGGCATGGACATGGGCATCGTCAATGCCGGACAGCTGGCGGTGTTTGAATCGATCGACCCGGAACTGCGCGAAGCCTGCGAGGACGTCGTCCTGAACCGCAAGCCGAAGGGCGGCGGAACGGCGACCGAGCGGATGCTGGAGCTTGCCGAGCGCTTCAAGGGCACCGGCGCGAAGGAGGCCAAGGAGAAGGACCTCGCCTGGCGCGAATGGCCGGTCGAGAAGCGGCTGGAGCATGCGCTGGTCAATGGCATCACCGAGTTCATCGACGCCGACACAGAGGAGGCCCGGCAAAACGCGGAACGGCCGTTGCACGTCATCGAAGGGCCGCTGATGGCCGGCATGAACGTTGTCGGCGACCTGTTCGGTGCCGGCAAGATGTTCCTGCCGCAGGTGGTGAAGTCGGCCCGCGTGATGAAACAGGCTGTAGCGCTTCTGTTGCCCTACATGGAGGCCGAGAAGGCCGCCAACGGAGGCTCCGAACGCAGGAGCGCGGGAAAAATCCTGATGGCGACGGTGAAGGGCGATGTCCACGACATCGGCAAGAACATCGTCGGCGTCGTGCTTGCCTGCAACAACTACGAGATCATCGATCTCGGCGTGATGGTGCCGGCGGCGAAGATATTGCAGACGGCACGGGAGCAGGATGTCGACATCATCGGCCTGTCCGGGCTGATCACGCCGTCGCTCGACGAGATGGCGCATGTCGCGGCCGAAATGGAGCGCGACGGCTTCGACATTCCGCTGCTCATCGGCGGGGCGACGACCAGCCGCGTCCACACGGCGGTGAAGATCCACCCGCGTTACGAGCGTGGCCAGGCCGTCTATGTCACTGACGCCAGCCGCGCCGTGGGCGTGGTCTCCAGCCTGCTCTCGACCGACGCGAAGGGCGGCTATGTCGAGGGCATCCAGGCCGAATACGCCAAGGTCGCCGAGGCGCATGAGCGCTCCGAGCGCGAGAAGCAGCGCTTGCCGCTGGCCCGCGCCCGCGCCAATGCGCACAAGATCGACTGGGCAGGCTACACGCCACCCAAGCCGAGCTTCCTCGGCACCAGGGTGTTCGAGAGCTGGGATCTCGCCGAACTCGCCCGCTACATCGATTGGACGCCGTTCTTCCAGACCTGGGAACTCAAGGGCCGCTATCCCAAGATACTTGAAGACGAGAAGCAGGGGGCGGCGGCACGCCAGCTGTTCGAAGACGCGCAGGCGATGCTGAAGAAGATCATCGACGAGAAGTGGTTCGCACCGAAGGCGGTGATCGGCTTCTGGCCGGCCGACACCGTCGGTGACGACATCAGGCTGTTCGCCGACGACAGCCGCAACAAGGAACTCGCCACTTTCTTCACCTTGCGCCAGCAACTGACAAAGCGCGACGGCAGGGCAAATGTCGCGCTGTCCGACTTCGTTGCACCTTCAGGCAGCGGCAAGGCCGACTATGTCGGCGGCTTCGTGGTGACTGCGGGCATCGAGGAGGTGGCGATCGCCGAGCGCTTCGAGCGCGCCAACGACGACTACTCCTCGATCATGGTCAAGGCCCTGGCCGACCGCTTTGCCGAGGCCTTCGCCGAGCGCATGCACGAGCGCGTCCGCAAGGAATTCTGGGGCTATGCCGAGGACGAGAAACTCTCCGGCGACGAACTGATCGGCGAGGCCTATCACGGCATCCGCCCGGCGCCGGGCTATCCGGCCCAGCCCGACCACACCGAGAAGACGACCTTGTTCCGCCTTCTCGACGCCGAAAAGAACGCCGGCGTAACGCTGACCGAGAGCATGGCGATGTGGCCAGGCTCATCGGTGTCGGGCCTCTACCTGTCGCATCCCGAAAGCTACTATTTCGGCGTCGCCAAGGTCGAGCGCGACCAGGTCGAGGACTATGCGCAGCGCAAGGGCATGACCGTCGTGGAGGCCGAGCGCTGGCTCGCGCCGATCCTCAACTATGTGCCGGCACCAGTGGCTGTGGCGGCGGAGTGAAAACCACCGGCTCGGGGTGAGGGGGGATGCCCGTGTGGCCAAGGGCAGCAACCCGGCATTGACCGGTCGCGTGCGGGGCTCGCGGCATCAGGGCTTACGCAATTGCACCGGTCGTGCCTGATCTCGCGTGCGAATCTTCCGCGCCAGCGCGAGCAGGTAGCTGTTAAGCCCCACGTTGTTTGCTGCGTCTCGTTGCTACGGCCATGGGCGGATCTCGCGGGAGAATATTTCGACCGCTTCAACCAGAGGTCGCCGATGGACGTAAAAGCCTTCCAAAAAGTCAACATGGGCAAGGGATCGGGCTGACTCGCCGGCTGTCGCCAGCAAATCCATGCGGAACCTGTGAACTGCAGGAGTGCGGGGGGGGGCGATGTGCTGCAGGGTCCGCTGGCACGTCCGGCGGCTTGCGGATTTGGCTGAAATCGGTGACAAAGTTCTTGTTCGCAATTCCATTGGGCAGGAGTTTGCGCATGCAGATTGATGTCGTCGAAAGCATCGAGGATTTGCAACGCCTCAAAGAGGATTGGGACGCAGTCTACGCGGCCGATCCTGAAGCCCACCTGTTTCTTGGCTGGACATGGATCTCAAACTGGGTGCGCAAGGTCGGGCACCCCTGGGTCGTGCTTGCTGCAAAAGCGGACCCGTCCGGAAGCTACGTCGGGTTCTTGCCGCTCCAGCTTCGCGCCGAACTCGATGAAGCGTCGGGATTCTTCAATAGCTTGCGAATGGGAGGGTCCTATTTCGCCGTCTATACCGGGCTGCTCTGCCAGCCTGAGCATGAAGGCCAAGCCATTCCCGCCTTCGCGGAACAAATGAAGGCACTGCATTGGAAGCAAGTGCACCTGGACGATATTTTCATGTCGGCGCGACGGCGCCAATTACTTCTGGAGCCATTCGGCGCCGATGACTACGTTGTCGAAAAAATCATCCGACGACCACACATCACCGCTAGCGGCGACAATATCAATCACGACGTGTACATCTACGTGGATTTGCCTGGCGATTGGGAGGTGTACCTCAATTCGCAACTCGGTCCGAAGGCACGATATCATGCGCGAAACCGCCTACGCAAAGTCGACGCCGGGGACGAGTTTCGGATCACAATAGCCGACGCGTCGACGATTGAACGGGACCTCAGTACGCTTTTTCGCTTCTGGATGGGGCGATGGGAGCCGAAGAACCCAGGTTATGCCCGGGGCATACTTAACAACTGCCGTGCAATGTTGCCTGCCTGCTTTCGCGACGGAATGCTGTTCGTTCCAGTGTTTTGGCAGGGCGATGTTCCTGTCGGAGCGCATCTCAACTTTCTTGACCGGGACAAACGCACACTGATCAACCTTCTCGGCGGCCGCGACATGACGGCAAGCAAGGTGCCCGTCGGCTTCTCCTTGCATGTCTTCACAATGCGTTGGGCAATCGAAAACGGCTTTACCTCGTACGACCTCGGAACCGGAGATTTTGGCTACAAGTATGATTTTGGGTCCAAGGAGAGGCTGATTGAAGGCGTTCGGATCAGCACCAGGAGCGGGCGCAATCTCGGTGTTCAACTCGACCGAAGGACCTTGCCCGCGATCTTGTCATGGTCGCAGCGATTGCTGGATGACGGCAAGCTCGATCTCGCAGCAGTTGGATGCAGGCAAATATTGGATGCGGATGCAACCAATGCCGAGGCCGCGCAGATGCTGGAGAAGATCGATTCTGCAGAATCGAGGAGATTGGCCAGCGCAGTCCAATTGCATCGCGAAGGCAAGCTGGTGGACGCGGCCAGGATATACACAGCAATTCTAGCGGACAATCCTCGCCAATTCGATGCGAACTACATGTTCGGCGTTGCTTGCCTGCAGCGAAACGAGTTTCAGGCTGCCACGGTCTATTTGGGGCGCGCTGTCGAAACCAGGCCTGAACACGCCTCGGCCCACAACAACCTCGGCAACGCCATGCGCGCATTGAACCGATTCGAGGACGCGACGGCCGCATATCGGAGCGCCATCGCGTCGAATCCCAACTTCGCGGAAGCTTTCAACAACATGGGACTGGCGCTGCGGGAGCTCGGAAAGTCCGACGAGGCCGTCGAATGGTTCGACAAGGCGCTGCACATCAAGCCAGACTTTGAAAAGGCGACGCGCAACCGCGAGAATCTGCTGCGGGAGCTTGGACGCGCTTGAGTGGGTAGCGAACAGTCTTCAAGGGCGCCTCGCGTCGGCGGAGGTGCATTGTTGCCTGGCAACCCTTGGCGATCAGTGGCGTTTGCCGTGCATCTCTGCCGGCATTTCGGTGGCGCCAAGGCCGAGAGCGACCAGGTTGAGGGCTACGCCAGGCGCAAGGGCACGGCTGTCGCAGCCGCGGGCGCCCAGGCGGGCGAGGCGGAAGGCCGGGCACTTGTTGGTCTGCCTGTAGCGACCTGTGCCGTGCTCGCCTTCTACGGGCGAAGTGCGGCGCGCCTGCATTGAAGGAATGGCGGGCGCGACAGGGATCTAACCTGACGGAGAAGCCAAATCCAACGGACGTTCAGGAAGGGACAGAAAGAAATCTATTTTGTTTTCAGTCTGTTGGATGGTGGGCGTGACAGGGATTGAACCTGTGACCCCTGCAATGTCAATGCAGTGCTCTCCCGCTGAGCTACACGCCCATCCGATGGAGGCGGATACACCATTTTTGATCCGGCGCGTCAATAGCGGTTTTGGCGGAAAATGCGCCGGATCAAGTTTTCCCCTGGCGACGCAGGGGAAGCCGCTATGCGGCGTGCAGCATCTTCTCGACCTCGTTGACGAGATCGCGCAGATGGAAGGGCTTCGACAGCACCTTGGCGTCGCGTGGCGCCTTCGAATCAGGATTGAGAGCGACCGCCGCGAATCCGGTGATGAACATCACCTTGAGGTCGGGATCGATCTCGGTGGCGCGGCGCGCCAGTTCGATACCGTCCATTTCCGGCATGACGATATCAGTCAAGAGCAGCGAAAAAGGTTCCTCGCGCAGCCGCTCGTAAGCGCTCGCGCCATTGTCAAAGTCGCTTACCTGGTAGCCGGCGCGTTCCAGCGCCTTGACCAGGAAGCGGCGCATATCGTCGTCGTCTTCTGCCAGAAGAATGCGTGCCATCAGTTTCCCGTCCGAATCAGCGGTCGAAGCCGCCCCCCATCAGGGGCTTCGTTAACCATCTTGTATATGAGTTCGGGACGGTAAACATCAAGTGAACGTAGCCTCGGGGTGCGGCCCGATGCACCGCGAAATGCTGGACACAGGCGGCAGCCGGTGGCACTTTCGTGCCATGAGTGAGCGCAGTCCGCAGGTCCATCAGCCAAGATGACGCCAGCCGAAGATTTCTCGGTGTCGCCGCCGTTCGAAGTTCGAACGAGCGCCGAACAGCGTGTGCCGTTCGTGTTCAACTCGCCGCACAGCGGGCGTTGCTATCCAGACCGCTTCCTGGCCATGACCAGGCTCGACTCGACCTCCATCCGCCGGTCGGAAGACTGTTACGTCGACGAACTGTTCGGCGCGGCGGTGGCGCTTGGCGCGCCGATGCTGGCGGCGCATTTTCCGCGCGCCTATCTCGATGTGAATCGCGAGCCCTGGGAACTGGACCCCAGGATGTTTGCCGAGCCGGTGCCGCCTTTCGCCAACATCCGCTCGGCGCGCGTCGCTGGCGGGCTGGGCACGGTGCCGAAGCTGGTGGGCGAGGGCCTCGACATCTATCCAGGTCGGCTGCCCCTGGCGGAGGCGGTCGGGCGCATCGAGAGTGTCTACAAACCCTATCACGAGACGCTCAAGCGGCTGGTTACCCGCACCCATGCGCGGTTCGGCTATGCGGTGCTGATCGATTGCCACTCGATGCCGACGTCGATTCGAATCGGTGAGAATGGCGCGCGGCCCGATTTTATCGTCGGCGACCGGTTCGGGACTTCGGCGAACCCAGCCCTTTCCGAAAGGGCCATCGGGCTGCTGGCCGCCATGGGTTATGCTGTGGCGCACAATAGACCATACGCGGGCGGCTTCATCACCGAGCACTATGGCAGGCCGGCGCGCAATCTTCACGCGCTGCAGATCGAGATCAATCGCGGTCTGTACATGGACGAGCGGACGTTCAGGAAATCGGCGGGCTTCTATGCTCTGGCTGACGATCTGGCCCGGTTTTCCGCGGATTTGATGGCTATTCCAGACCATCATTTCATCGACCTGCCGCTCGCGGCGGAATAATCCAGGCGACCTTCCGGGCAAAAAAAGACCGCTCCGGAGAGCGGTCGAGTCTAGGGAGGAAACGCCCAAGAAGGGCATGAACAGGAGAACCTGTTCGAATTTGAAACTATTGTGCGCTGCACAAAAGTCAAGGCGCTGCAGCATTTTGTAAATCAGGTTGATGTGGTTATTGCCGAACGGCTATGCGGCGTGGCATCCACGCAACAGTTGAGATGGGGTGAGCGATGGTCAACGCCGAATTCCTGCGTCGGATTGCAGGCGCCGCAGCTGCTGAAACACTGCCGCGGTTTCGCCGGCAGGGCGCGGTTGCAAACAAGCTGGCCGGCGGTTTCGATCCGGTCACCGAGGCCGACCAGGAGGCCGAACGCGCCATCCGGGCTCTGATCAACGCCGAATACCCCGATCACGGCATCCTGGGCGAAGAGCATGGCAGCGAAAACACGTCCAACAGTCATGTCTGGGTCATCGATCCGATCGACGGTACCCGCGCCTTCATCTGTGGCCTGCCGGTTTGGGGCACGCTGGTCGGACTGACGGTGAACGCCGACGCGGTCGCCGGCCTGATGTCGCAGCCTTTCACCGGTGAGCTGTTTTATGCCGACGGCAACGGCGCGCATTACGAGGGGCCAGGCGGGCCGCGCAAGCTCAGCGTGCGAAACACCACCAGCCTTGCCGACGCGACCATTTTCACCACCACGCCGTCGCTGTTCAAGGGCGAGATGCGCAAGCGCTACGACCAGCTTGAGACCCAGGTCCAGCTGGCGCGCTACGGCACCGATTGCTACGCCTTCGCCATGGTGGCGGCCGGCCACGTCGACATCGTCGTCGATCCGGGCCTGAAACCCTACGACATCGTGGCGCTGATCCCGATCATCGAGCAGGCCGGCGGCATCGTGACCACGTTCGAAGGCGGACCTGCCGAAAACGGCGGCGACATCATAGCGGCGGCAACGCCCGAGTTGCATGCGGCGGCATTGGCGGTGCTGACCGGAAAGTAGACCGGGGCCGTTCGACGGTTAGAGCGCCGTGCGTCCGAATGGACGCACAGAGGACGCTCTAACTTACTGAGTTGGCGCATCGTGCTTTCCGAAAATCGGGTCCGATTTTCGGGCCGATGCGCTATGGTCTACGCGACAGTCTCGGCCGATCCCGGAACAAACGCCTCGAAGGCGGCAAGCAGCTGCTCGCGGTAGAGGTCTACTTCCTGCAGAATCTCGTGACGCGCCCCGTCGATAGTCAGCAACGAAGCAGCGCGCGTGCACGCCGCGAGCTGTTCGACGTCGCCGACCGACACGACCTGATCCGCGCCGGCGGTGACGATCAGCATCGGCACCTTGAGCGCCGCGGTGAAGGCCGGATCGCTGACGGTCTCGGAGGCTTTCGCGGCGGCACGCAGCCAGGCGATGGTCGGTCCGCCGACCGATAGCTCGGGGTAGGTTTCGTACAGCTGGATGTTGCGGCGATAGCGGCGTTCGTCGCTGGTCAGCTTGTTGGTTTCAAACGGGGTGCCTTCGCGCGGGCGCGGCCCCCAGGCGGCGTAGAACCGGCCGAAGCCGAGCCAGCACAGCAAGGTGGTGATACGCTTGATCGCCGTCATCGAGAGCGGCGAACCGAACACCGACAGGAATGGCGCAACCAGCACCATGCGCTGGATGCGGTTGGCCATCGCCGGGGCGGCGAGTAGCGCAATCAACGCGCCGCTCGAATGCGCCAGCATGAAGAATGGGCCGCGGCAGTCGGGCAACACGATCTGCTCGAAGAAAGCCTCGAGGTCGCGCACATATTGCTCGAAGCTCTTGACGTAGCCGCGATGGCCGTCGGGCAGCAGGCGCTCGGAAGCGCCCTGACCGCGCCAGTCGAAAGTGGCGACTGCGTGCCCGCGGGCTGTCAGGTCGCGGATGGTCTCGAAATATTTCTCGATGCACTCGTTGCGGCCGTTGAGAAGGATGACCGTGCCCTTGAACGGCTGCGACGTCGCCGGAAACAGGCCGTAGCGCAGGCGCTTGCCGTCATGGGCGGTGAAGTCGCCGCCAGTGCCGCGTTCGGGTGCCGGATTGCCGGGGATTTCGTGGAACAGGTCCGTCATCTGGCGCTTCGGCTCGAACTCGCTGCCCGGGATCAGGTCAAGCAAGGGTGATAGAAAGCCAGATCAGGAAAATCAAAGGAATTCCGCGTCGCGGTAGTTCGCGTTCGGCTCGATCCGGCAAAATACGAGGCCGGAAGCAGCTTGCGGGATGCTTCCGGCCTCTGTCGACCCGGGAGGAAGGGACGTTACACCCGGTTCGGCCTCGTCGGCGGCCATTTTGGCTGGCCGCCTGTCTGTGAACTTGCAGTCACATTACGAGGCACCTGCTGAACGGAGGCCGAAGGCGCGGTTCATCTTCGGTTCATCAAGGGCGTTGGAACAGGCTCGGCAAAGCTCCTCGCAAGACGTCTTGAAAAGCCTTCGGGCGGTTCCCAAATGTCTCCTGCGGCGCCCAGAATGGGGCCGCTGATCACCGCCGAAAGCGCCAGAAGGGCTTCGGCACAGATCAAACGCAAACCTTGTTGCTCAATGGAGAACACCATGCGTCAAGTCGATTTTTCTTCGCTTCACCGTTCGACCGTCGGTTTCGACCGCCTCTTCAACATGCTCGATTCGCTCGGGCAGCCGGATGGCGGACAGACCTATCCGCCCTACAACATCGAGCGTACCGGCGAGGACACCTACCGCATCAGCATGGCGGTTGCCGGCTTCTCGGAATCAGAGATTTCGATCGAAGCCCATCGCAATGTGCTGACCGTGAAAGGCGAGCGCGCCAATGAAGGCAATGGCGAAGGTTCGGAGCTGCTTTATCGCGGCATCGCTTCGCGCGCCTTCGAGCGCCGTTTCCAGCTCGCCGACCATGTCGAGGTCGTCGGTGCTGCCCTCAAGAACGGTCTGCTGCACATCGATCTGAAGCGCAACATCCCTGAGGAGATGAAGCCGCGCAAGATCGAGATCACGGCTGCTCCAGCCAAGGCCAAGCAGATCGAGACCAGCACGGTCAACTAAGCTGCAAGACAGCTCCTCCCAAGGAGAAAAGGCGGTGCCTCCAGGCGCCGCCTTTTTTGCATGCGATCAGCTCTGCAGCAGATCGCCGAAGCGGCTGATGTCGTCAGCTGTCGTGGCGAAGCTGGTGACGAAGCGGTAGAGCGTCTCGTCTTCGCCAAGCTGGCCGCCGAGGCCGGCCGGCACATTCCAGTTGTAAAACACCGCGCCGGCTGCCTGGGTGCGTTCCGCGACGCTGGTCTTGATGATGGCGAAAACCTCGTTGGCCTGCGGCTGCCAGGCCAGGCGAGCGACCGATGAGTTCTCGAACACCGCCGCCAGCTGCCGTGTCATGGCGTTGGCGTGACGCGCGGTGTCGAGCCACAGCCCGCCGTCGAAATAGGCGTCGAACTGGGCCGAGATGAAGCGCGACTTGGAGAACAGCTGGGCCGCGCGCTTGCGCAGGAAGGCCATTTCCCTGGCGCGGTCGAGATCGAACATGACGATCGCTTCGGCACACCAGCAGCCGTTCTTGGTGCCGCCGAAGGAGACGATGTCGACGCCGCGCTTCCAGGTCATTTCGGCCGGCGTCGTGTCGAGCGACACCAGCGCATTGGCAAAGCGCGCGCCGTCCATGTGCAGTGGCAACGAATACTGGCTGGCGACGCCTGAAATCGCCTTGATCTCGTCCAGGCTGTAGACGGTGCCGACTTCCGTCGACTGGGTCAGCGAGATTGCCGAAGGCCGGCCGGCATGGACATTCTCCGATGCGAAGCGGTCCACGGTGCGTTCCAGGGCCTTCAGGTCCATGCGGCCGAGCGGTCCGTCGACCGGACATAGCCGCGACCCTTGCGAGAAATATTCCGGTGCGCCGCACTCGTCCTCGATGATGTGCGCCTCGCGATGGCCGAACGATATGCCGCCAGGTTTGCCGTAGGCCGCGAGCGCCAGTGAGTTGGCCGCGGTGCCCGTTGCGACGAAGAAAACGGCCACTTCGCGCTCGAATATCTCGCCGAAACGCTCGTAAGCCGCACGATCGAGGGCGCCATCTCCATAGCCGCGGCTGAAGCCAGCGGCGTTGGCCGAGAGACGCGCGGCGATCTTCGGGTGCGCGCCGGCCCAATTGTCAGATGCGAAGATCATGGTCATCAGTCCGTCTTGGGGCCATGGGCCGTCTTGGGGCTAAGGGAAGCTGCTGGGAGATAGAGCGGATTTGGTCCTGGCCAGCAAGTCCGGTGTCTGGAAATCGGTTGAGGCAGCGAAAAACCGGCTTTTGACCGCTTGTTCAAAAATTACGCCGCGCAGGCGGTTGTTGTAATTTTCTGTCCCGGATGATGCGGAAAGTTCGTGAATCGGTCTTGTGCGATTTCGAGAATTCTGTCATACGAAATTTAGGACAGCAGTGCTGTCTTATTTATCTGCCCAAAGCGGACCGGATTTGGCGTATGATAGCGTCACGTCCGTCTGCCGCCGCGAGCCAGGGTCAGATGTCGCGCCGGGTCATGCCCGGCCTTGTCTGCCCCGACTGGCGGTTCGGTGCCGGCCAACGGCACCGCGCCGCAAGCATATCGAAGCATATCTGAAGGTGCGCGGATCGGCATGTTGCCGTCCCAAATTGAACTGCCCAAAACGGGCCGGAATGGAGAAGAGACGATGACGGAGTTGACGCCATCTGTGACGACGGGTTTTGTGCCGGCCGCGCAGACGAAAGCGGCCAACAAGAAAACCGATCATCTCCGAACCACCACCGGCTATGCAGCGCATGGCCTTTATGATCCTCGCAACGAGCACGATGCCTGCGGTGTCGGCTTCATCGCCCAGATGAAGGGCGTCAAGTCGCACCAGATCGTCAAGGACGGGCTTTTCATGCTCGAGAACCTGACGCATCGCGGTGCGGTGGGTGCTGACCCGCTGGTCGGCGACGGCGCCGGCGTGCTGGTGCAGATTCCCGACACGTTGTTCCGCGAGGAATTGGCCAAGCAGGACATCGAACTGCCGGCACCCGGCCAGTATGGCGTCGGCCACTGGTTCATGCCGCAGGACGCGGCGATGCGCGACCACATCGACGAGATCATCCGCGAATCGGCGCAATCCGAGGGATTGCCGCTGATCGGCTTCCGTGACGTTCCGGTCGACAACGCGTCGCTGTCGAAGGCGCCGGAAATCGTCGCGGCCGAGCCCTACCACCGCCAGGTGTTCATCGGCCGTACCCCCGACATCGAGGATGACGAGGAGTACGAGGCCCGCCTCTATTTGCTGCGCAAGGTGATCTCCGGCCGCATCTATGCCGAGAACAACAACAAGGACATCGGCGCGTACTGCGTGTCGCTGTCGGCGCGCACCGTCGTCTACAAGGGCATGTTCCTGGCCAACCAGGTCGGCGCCTATTACAAGGACCTTTCCGATCCGCGCTTCGAAAGCGCGCTGATCCTCGTCCACCAGCGCTTCTCGACCAACACCTTCCCATCGTGGAAGCTCGCGCATCCATATCGTATGGTCGCCCACAACGGCGAGATCAACACGGTGCGCGGCAACAACAACTGGATGGCGGCGCGCCAGGCGTCGGTCGACAGCGAGCTGTTCGGCAACAACATCTCCAAGCTCTGGCCGATCTCCTATGAGGGGCAGTCGGACACGGCGTGCTTCGACAACGCGCTCGAGTTCCTGTTCCAGGGCGGCTACAAGCTGGCGCATGCCATGATGATGCTGATCCCGGAAGCGTGGGCCGGCAACAAGTCGATGGATGCCGACCGCAAGGCCTTCTACGAGTACCACGCAGCGCTGATGGAGCCTTGGGACGGCCCTGCCGCCGTGTGCTTCACCGACGGCCGCCAGATTGGTGCTACGCTCGACCGCAACGGCCTGCGTCCGGCCCGCTACATCGTCACCGACGACGATCGCGTGATCCTGGCCTCCGAAGCCGGCGTGCTGCCGGTCGACGAGAAGAGCATCGTCAAGAAGTGGCGCCTGCAGCCCGGCAAGATGCTGCTGATCGACCTGGTCAAGGGCCGCATCATCTCGGATGAGGAGATCAAGTCCGAGATCGCCACCAAGCACCCCTACAAGAAGTGGCTGGCCAACACCCAGCTCATCCTCGAGGAACTGAAGCCGGTCGAGCCGCGCGAACTGCGCAAGGACGTGTCCCTGCTCGATCGCCAGCAGGCCTTCGGCTACACGCAGGAAGACACCAAGCTGTTGATGTCGCCGATGGCCACGACCGGCCAGGAGGCGGTGGGTTCGATGGGCACCGACACGCCGATCTCGGCGATGTCGGACAAGACCAAGCTGCTCTACACCTATTTCAAGCAGAACTTTGCCCAGGTCACCAACCCGCCGATCGATCCGATCCGCGAGGAGCTGGTGATGAGCCTGGTGTCGTTCATCGGCCCGCGCCCGAACATCTTCGATCTCGTCGGGTCCTCGCGCCGCAAGCGGCTCGAGGTGCGCCAGCCGATCCTGACCAACGGCGACCTGGAGAAGATCCGTTCGATCGGCCATACCGAGGACCGGTTCGACACCAAGACGATCGACATCACCTACTCCGCGGCTGAAGGGGCTGCCGGCATGGCCGGCGCCATCGAGCGGCTGTGCGAGCGTGCGGAGGCCGCGGTCGCGGGCGGCTACAACATCATCATCCTGTCCGATCGCCAGATCGGGCCCGATCGCATCGACATCCCGACGCTGCTGGCGACGGCTGCCGTCCACCACCACCTCATCCGCAAGGGCCTGCGCACCTCGGTCGGCCTCGTGGTGGAATCGGGCGAGCCGCGCGAAGTGCACCACTTCTGCTGCCTGGCCGGATATGGCGCCGAGGCGATCAACCCGTATCTGGCCTTCGACACGCTGACCGACATGCACAAGCGGGGCGAGTTCCCGCCTGAAGTGGACGGTTCCGAAATCGTCGGCCGCTATATCAAGTCGATCGGCAAGGGCATCCTCAAGGTCATGTCCAAGATGGGCATCTCGACCTACCAGTCCTATTGCGGCGCGCAGATCTTCGACGCCATCGGCCTGAAGAGCGACTTCGTCGAGAAGTACTTCACCGGCACCGCGACCAACATCGAAGGCGTCGGCCTTGATGAGATCGCGGCTGAAACGGTGGAGCGCCATGCCTCCGCCTTCGGCGAGGACCCGGTGCTGCGCAACGCGCTCGACGTCGGCGGCGAGTACATGTACCGCATCCGGGGCGAAGCTCACATGTGGACGCCGGACGCGGTTGCCTCGCTGCAGCATGCCGTGCGCCAGGGATCGTGGTCGACCTTCAAGGAGTTCTCGGCCCAGATCGACAGCGAGACGGCGCGCGCCCAGCAGATCCGCGGCATGTTCCACATCAAGTCGGCGCAGGAGAGCGGCCGAAAGCCGGTCGCCCTCGACGACGTGATGCCGGCGGCCGAGATCGTCAAGCGCTTCTCGACCGGTGCGATGTCTTTCGGCTCGATCAGTCGCGAGGCGCACACCACGCTTGCGATTGCCATGAACAAGATCGGCGGCAAGTCGAACACGGGTGAGGGCGGCGAGGAGCCGGATCGCTATCTGCCGCTGCCCGATGGCTCGGTGAACCCCGAGCGTTCGGCGATCAAGCAGATCGCCTCTGGCCGTTTCGGCGTGACGACGGAGTATCTCGTCAACTCCGACATGATGCAGATCAAGGTGGCGCAGGGCGCAAAGCCCGGCGAGGGCGGCCAGCTGCCCGGCCACAAGGTCGATGCGACGATCGCCAAGACCCGTCATTCGACGCAAGGGGTGGGGCTGATCTCGCCGCCGCCGCACCATGACATCTACTCGATCGAGGATCTGGCGCAGCTGATCTACGACCTGAAGAACGTCAATCCGGCCGCCGACGTGTCGGTCAAGCTGGTGTCGGAAGTCGGTGTCGGCACAGTTGCGGCGGGCGTCGCCAAGGCGCGCGCCGACCACATCACGATCTCCGGCTACGACGGTGGCACCGGCGCTTCGCCGCTGACCTCGCTGAAGCATGCCGGCAGCCCGTGGGAGATGGGCCTCGCCGAGACGCACCAGACGCTGGTGCTGAACGGCCTGCGCTCGCGCGTTGCGCTGCAGGTCGACGGCGGCCTGCGCACCGGCCGCGACGTCGTCATCGGCGCGCTTTTGGGCGCCGACGAGTTCGGCTTCTCGACCGCGCCGCTGATCGCGGCGGGCTGCATCATGATGCGCAAATGCCATCTCAACACCTGCCCGGTGGGCGTCGCCACACAGGATCCGGTGCTGCGCAAGCGCTTCAAGGGCACGCCCGAGAACGTCATCAATTACTTCTTCTACGTGGCCGAAGAGGTGCGCGAGCTTTTGGCCAAGATGGGCTACACCCATATCGACCAGGTCATCGGCAACAGCGACCTGCTGGAGAAGCGCGAGCTGATCAACCACTGGAAGTCGCGCGGCCTGGACTTCTCCAAGGTGTTCTACAGACCGGATGCGCCCGCTTCGGCGACGCACTGGACCGAACGCCAGAAGCACCCGATCGACGACGTGCTCGACCGCAAGCTGATTGCGGAAGCCAAGCCCGCTCTCGAAGCGCGCCAGCCGGTGAAGATCGAGGCAACCATCCGCAACGTCGACCGCTCCGCCGGCGCGATGCTGTCGGGCGAAGTCGCCAAGCGCTTCAAGCACAAGGGCCTGCGCGAGGACACGATTTCGGTGAAGCTGACCGGCACGGCCGGGCAGTCCTTCGGCGCGTTCCTGGCGCGCGGCGTGTCGTTCGAGCTGGTCGGCGACGGCAACGACTATGTCGGCAAGGGCCTTTCGGGTGGCCGCATCGTCATCCGTCCGCCTGAGGATGCCAAGATCGTCGCTGAGGAGTCGATCATCGTCGGCAATACCGTGCTCTACGGTGCGACCGAAGGCGAATGCTACTTCCGCGGCGTGGCCGGCGAACGTTTCGCCGTCCGCAACTCGGGCGCGGTCACCGTCGTCGAAGGCGTGGGCGACCACGGCTGCGAGTACATGACGGGCGGCGTGGTGGTGGTCATCGGCAAGACGGGCCGCAACTTCGCGGCGGGCATGTCTGGTGGCGTCGCCTACGTGCTCGACGAGGAAGGCGATTTTGCCGAACGCTGTAACATGGCGATGGTCGAACTCGAGCCGGTCCCCGAAGAGGACGACATGCTGGAGAAGCTCCACCACCACGGTGGCGACATCGCCCACAAGGGCCGCGTCGACGTGTCGGGCGACATGACCCGCCACGACGAGGAGCGCCTGGTGCAGCTGATTTCGAACCACATGCACTACACCGGTTCGACCCGCGCCAAGCAGATCCTCGACGACTGGGCGAGCTACCGACCCAAATTCCGCAAGGTCATGCCGGTGGAGTACCGCCGCGCGCTGATCGAGATGGAGCGCATGCGGATGAACGTCGCGGCGGAATAGCCGCGGCCATCCGGCCGGCGCGGCGCCTGCAAGCGGGCGCCCGCCATCGCATGCTTCATTTGAAGTGGTGGAATTCTACGCCCGCGCCGAGCCGCCGGGCATGATTGACGAGAGTTACGATGGGCAAGGTTACAGGTTTTCTCGAAATCGACCGGCAGGTGCACAAGTACCAGCCGGCCTCCGATCGCATCCGGCATTTCCGCGAGTTCACGCTGCCGATGTCGGACAAGGAAGTGGAAAAGCAGGCCGCGCGCTGCATGGATTGCGGCATTCCGTTCTGCCATGGCCCGACCGGCTGCCCGGTCCACAACCAGATCCCCGACTGGAACGATCTGGTCTACAATGGCGACTGGGACAACGCGATCCGCAACCTGCACTCGACCAACAACTTTCCCGAGTTCACAGGCCGCATCTGCCCCGCGCCTTGCGAGGAAGCCTGCACGCTGAACCTCGAGGACATTCCGGTCGCGATCAAGACCGTCGAGCAGGCGATTGCCGAAAAGGCCTATGAGACCGGCTACGTCAGGCCCTATCCGCCGGAAACAAAGACCGGCAAGAAGGTTGCCATCATCGGCTCCGGCCCCGCCGGCATGGCGGCGGCGCAGCAACTCGGCCGCGCCGGGCATGACGTCCATGTCTATGAGCGCGAGAGCCGTCCGGGCGGCCTGCTGCGCTTCGGCATCCCTGATTTCAAGATGGAGAAGCACTATATCGACCGCCGCGTCGAACAGATGGCGGGCGAGGGCGTGAGCTTCCATTGCGGCGTCAATGTCGGCGTCGACAAGAAGGTCGAGGACCTGCTCGCCGAATATGACGCCGTGCTTTATTGCGGTGGCTCCGAGACGCCGCGCCCGGCCGGCATTCCCGGCAGCGACCTCCAGGGCGTCCACGACGCGATGCCCTATCTGGTCCAGCAGAACAAGCGCGTCGGCGGCGAAGACATCCAGTCGGTCGCCTGGCCATCCGAGGCGATCGTCGCAGGCGGACAGCACGTGGTCGTCGTCGGCGGTGGCGACACCGCTTCCGACTGTGTTGGCACCGCGTTCCGCCAGGGCGCCGTGCGGGTGACCCAGCTCGACATCCGCCCGCAGCCGCCGGAGAAGGAAAACAAGCTCGCGGTGTGGCCCTATTGGGCGACCAAGATGCGCACATCCTCGTCGCAGGCCGAGGGCGCGCAGCGGGAGTTCCAGGTGGCGACGCTCGAGTTCATCGGCGAAGAGGGCCAGCTGACCGGCGTGAAGTGCTGCGAAGTGGACGACAAGCGCAAGCCGATCCCGGGCACGGACTTCGTCATCCGCGCCGATCTCGCCTTCATCGCCATCGGCTTTGCCGGCCCGATCTCGGGCGGCGTGGTCAAGGAGCTGGAAGGCAAGCTCGACATCGCCACCGACAGCCGCCGCTCGAGCAATGTCACGGCCAACGATCTCGACTACAAGACCAACATCGACAGGCTCTACGTCGCCGGCGACATTCGCCGCGGCCAGTCGCTGGTCGTCTGGGCGATCCGCGAAGGTCGCCAGGCCGCTCGCGCCATCGACGAGGTGCTGATGGGATCGAGCGTCCTGCCACGCTGACGGTAAAGCGGGTGCATCCTTCGAGGCTCGCCCGCTGACGTCCTGCATGGCCCGGCAGATTTTGGGGGCTCGCACCTCAGGATAAGGACCGTTTGCGCAAACGGCCCTTATCCTGAGGTGCGGGTCCTTCGTCTTTCATCCATGTAAGTGCGTCCTTCGAGGCTCGCCCATCGACCTCCTCCATGGCTCGGCTTGATTGTGCAGGCTCGCACCTCAGGATGAGGACCCGTGGCGCAAGCGACTCCCATTTTGAGGTGTGAGCCTTTCATTTTGAAAGCGCGCCGCTTCATCTTAAAGAAGAAGCACCGCAGACATTGAGAGGGGGCCGCAAGCGCAAACAGTCCTCATCCTGAGGTGCGAGCCCCCATTGCGGTCCCGGACCTGGACCGAACCTCTGCGGGCGAGCCTCGAAGGACGCACAACCGATGTCAGCGCTTGATGGCGGTCGTGGTCTCGGAGGCTGCAGACGGAGGCAGCTTCTTGGGCGGCCACGAAAAATCGTCGATGCGACCGGCCGGAGCCTTGGGCGCGATGCCTTCGACCACCAGCTTCTCGCCTGGTGAATTGGGCTCGGTCTTCGCGGTCGTCGTCTGGGCGCCCATCAGCTCGGTGCCGCCGTCGAGTTCGGGATCCGACAGCGAGACCGGAACGGTGCGGTCGATGTTGACGGGCACGTTGAGCTCGCCGGGGGTCGCCTGCGGCAGGCTTGCGGGCACGACTGTCTCGGTGCCTTGCGGCCCGATGCCAAGCAGCTTGTTCAGCGGTTTTTCGGCATAGAAGGCAAGCTTGCGCTTTCCGGCCTTGGTGACGTTGATACCGTCGTCGGAGCGAAGCCGGACCGGCTGGCCGTTGATGTCGGGGCCGCTGGTGACGAAGGCGCCGCTCTCGTCGACGAAGCCGTCCCAGACATCGACGAATTCGCTGCCGGCAGTCTCCGTCGCGGCGCGATAGATGTCGTTGAAGGCTAGCATGTCGGTCGTCATCTTCGATGACTTGAAGGCGGGCATGCCGACCCAGAGGAACGGCACCTTGGCGTCGGCGATCGTCTTGGCCAGCTTTTCGGTGCGCGCGGTGTATTCCCTGGTCCAGGCCGGGCTCATCGACGGCTCGCGATTGTCGCCGACGCGCATCTGCTGGCGGTCGTTGGAGCCCATCATGATGATGACGGCGGCAGGCTTCTCCTGCTCGATCAGGATCTTGGCCTGCTCGGGCCAGTTGAAATAGTCTTCGCGGACAAAGCCCGAGGAGCCGCTGGTCTTGTCGACGATGCGCACCTTGGCGTTTTCTGCGAACACCGTGGTCAGGCCTTCCGCAATGCCGGCGCCGAGGAAGTCGCCAATGACCAGCACGACGCGCGCGTCCGGCAGCTTCTCGACCACAGGTATGGCAGGTTCGGCAGGCCTGGCGACATTGCCGATGGCGGCATTGGGCTTGCGCGGCTTCTTGCGCAGCTTGCGCGGCTTGGCCCTTGGCTCATCGAGAATGTAGGGATCGACGCGCGGTTCGCGGCGCGGCATGAACAGGTCGCGCAGCGACCAGCGCCGCAAGATGCCCTCCTGGGCCATTGCCGGGGAGGGCATGGTGCTCGCAATGGCGGTCAATGCGACCGCCGCCGCGACAAGCGGCATCATCAGGCGCAGTGCGACTTTGTTCGAACGACGCGACGATGCCAACCGCAACCTCCGATTGCTAATTACGCCTCAGCCATTTGAGCACTTCCATGCTCGGATGGCCGTCCTGCGTCAAGCCCAACTGGGCCTGGAATGTCTTGATTGCCGAGCGCGAACCCTCGCCAATCTTGCCATCGGCCTTGCCGTCGTAATAGCCATGCGCCGACAGCCGCTTCTGCAACTCCTGCTTTTCTTCGAAGCTGAGCTTGGTGAAGGGCCGCTTCCAGTCCTGCACCAGCCCGCCATATCCGGCGATCTCGTCGGCGAGCAGGCCGACGGCGAGGGCGTATTTGTCAGCGTTGTTGTAGCGCTTGATGACCTGGAAGTTCTTGGTCATCAGGAAGGCGGGGCCGCCACGGCCGTCTGGCACCTTTAGCGTGGCGACATCCGATCCGCGCTTGAACGACTTGCCATTGGCGCGTTCGACACCGAGCGAAGCCCACTTGTCGAGCGTGAGCGAGCCCGACGGGAATTTGCGGCCTTCCGGCAGCACGACCTCGTAGCCCCAGGTCTTGCCAGCCTGCCAACCATTCTTCCTGAGCAGGTTGGCAGCGGTTGCCAGCGCATCCGGCACCGAGTTCCAGATGTCGCGGCGGCCATTGCCATCCGCGTCTACGGCATAGGCCTGGTAGCTGGTCGGGATGAACTGGGTGTGACCCATCGCGCCGGCCCACGAACCCACGAGGTGGCTTTCGTCGATGTCGCCACGCTGCAGGATCTTGAGCGCGGCGATCAGCTGGGTCCGGGCAAACTTGGCGCGGCGCTGGTCGCCATAGGCGAGGGTTGCCAGCGAACGCACGACATTGCGCATCACCTTGTCGTTCTTGAGAATTTCGCCGTAGTTCGATTCCATCGACCAGATGGCGAGCAGGACATAGCGATCGACGCCGTAGCTGGCCTCGATGCGGTCGAGCCACGGCTTCCACTTGCGCGCCATCTCACGGCCGACCGCAATCGACTGGTCGTGCACGCGGTTGTCGAAATAATCCCAGACAGGGGCGGTAAATTCCGGCTGGAAGCGTGCCTTTTCAAGCACTTCCGGATCGGCTGAGGTTACGCCGCGAAAGGCGCGGTCGTAGGTCGAGCCGGAGATTCCGTTGTCGGCGGCAACCGAGCGGAAACTTGCGACCCAGCGCTGGAAACCGGCTTCGGCGGCCGCAGGGCCGGCCGGAAGCATAAGGGCGAGCGACAGGCCTGCGATTGCGGCTACGCTTGCCAGGCTTTGGGCGGTCTTGCGAAGGGGCATTCTTTCCTCCTTGGAGAGATCAGAAAGTCGATTCATCGCCGATGCCGGTTATCAATCAGTTTACCATAGACCCCCAGGGGAGTGAAAAGCGGTGTCTGGATTGTTCCCCGACTGGCCGAGACAATCAAGATCGCGTGATCACCGGTCTTGCCGCTGGACGCTAAATATGTGAACGCATTCCGTAATCATCAATTCGGGCATGACATTGTCGGCGCCCGATAGCCAGAATCATCGGACGACCGCGCAATGAAGAGAGTTCGCAAGGCAGTGTTTCCCGTCGCAGGCCTGGGCACCCGCTTTCTGCCGGCCACGAAGTCGATTCCCAAGGAAATGCTGACCGTGGTCGACCGCCCGGTCATCCAGTATGTCGTCGACGAGGCGCGCGAGGCAGGCATCGAGCATTTCATCTTCGTCACCGGTCGCAACAAGGCGGTGATCGAGGACCATTTCGACGTCCAGTTCGAGCTTTACGATACGCTCGCCCAGCGCGGCAAAGGCGAGCAGCTCGAGCGGCTGCAGAAGCTGCAGCCGGCACCGGGACAGACATCGTTCACGCGCCAGCAGGTGCCGCTCGGCCTTGGCCACGCGGTCTGGTGCGCGCGCGAACTGGTCGGCGACGAGCCGTTCGCCTTGCTGTTGCCGGACATGATCATGCAGTCCGAGAAGAGTTGCATGCGCGAGATGGTCGAACTCTACGCCGAGACGGGCAACAACATCATCGCCGTGCAGGAGTGCGATCCGGCGGAAGCGCACAAGTATGGCATAGTCGGCCAGGGCAAGTCGGTCCATACCGGCTTCGAAATCGAAGGCATGATCGAGAAGCCCAAGCAAGGCACTGCGCCGTCGAACCTCTACATCAATGGCCGCTACATCCTGCAGCCGGAAATCTTCGATATCCTGGCCAAGCAGGAGCGCGGCGCGGGTGACGAGATCCAGCTTACCGACGCGATGCTGAAGCTCGAGAAGAAGCAGTCCTTCTACGGCTACCACTATCGTGGCCGTACGTTCGATTGCGGTTCGCCGGAGGGCTTTGTCGAGGCCAATGTGGCGTTCGCCCTGTCGCGCTCGGACATCAACGAACGCATGGCCGATGTCATCGAAGGCCTGCTGCGGGAGATGAAGCCCGCCCGCTGATGTCGCCGGCGCGCCAGTTCGCGGCGCGCCGTGCTGTAGCCTTGAAGGCCGGCACGCTGTAGAAAGACGTCTGCCAGGTGCCCGCAGCGATGCGGGAGAATCGGGAACACGGTGCAAATCCGTGGCGTGCCCAACGCTGTATGAGGGACCGTATCGGCATAAGCCACTGCGATGAGCGGGAAGGCGCCGGTGCGGGTTGAACTCAAGCCAGAAGACCGGCCCGGCAGAAATGGTCCACCGCATGGTCAGGCGGAGGGACGCCGTTTCGATCGCAAGGGGACACGCGATGCCGGCTGCCAATGACACATGCACGCATGATTTTGCGCCTGAAGCCCAAGACGCGGTTTACCGCGCCATCTTCACGCGCCGCGACGTGCGCAGCCATTTTTTGCCTGACCCGATCGACGATGCCGTGTTGGCGCGGCTATTGATGGCGGCGCATCACGCGCCCTCGGTCGGTTTCATGCAACCGTGGAACTTCATCGTCATTCGCGATGGCGAACGGCGCGCGCAGGTGCGCAAGCTGTTCCTCGCCGCCCGCGAAATCGAACTGCCGCAAATTGCCGGGGAGCGGCAGGCGCTGTATCGCAAGCTCAAGCTCGAGGGCATCTGCGAAAGCCCGCTCAACCTCGTCGTCACCTGCGATCGCAGCCGCACGCAGACCTCCCCGCTGGGGCGCTGGCACAATCCCGAGATGGACTTGTTCAGCACTGTTTGCGCGGTTCAGAATTTCTGGCTGGCGGCGCGCGCCGAGGGGATCGGCGTCGGCTGGGTCAGCATTCTCGACAGGGAAGCGTTGAAACAATTGCTGGCCATTCCCGCGCATGTCGTCCCGGTGGCCTATCTTTGCGTCGGCCATGTCAGTGAATTCGCGCCCAAACCCGACCTCGAAAAGCATGGCTGGGGCCACCGCCTGCCATTGGGCGACCTGATCATGAGCGAAGTCTATGCGGGTTCGGGGGAGGAGGCCCTGAAGCGGCTTGCCACGGCCAACCCGGCTGCAGGCTAGCGCTGCACCTTCAGTCCCAGGAAAACGCTGTTGGTCTTGCTGTCGCGGTCGGGCAAGGTGCTGTCGAACGTCTCGTGGCGCAGCCTGCCGGTCAGGCCGGCGTAGCGGTTGAGCCACCAGGTCAGGCCTGCTTCGGCGCTGAGCCGCAACTCGTGATCGCTTGAGCTGGCATAGTCGCGCCAGCCGGCGCCTGCCGCGACGAAGCCGGTGAGATTGGCGCGTAGCTGGCGCTCGACGCTGAGGCGCCCGGTGTAGAGCACGGAGCCGCTGTCGCCGGGCGTGGTCGAACCTTCGACATAGGTTTCGCCGGTGAGGCCAATGATCGTGCCGCGCATCGGCGACCACTTGAGGTCGGCTGCGATGGTCGCGGCGGAAACCGGAGCGAGGCGGTCGTCGTCGAATTTCTCCGAGATCCAGCCGGCGGAGAGTTCGCCGCCGAATTTCTCGCCCATGTCGATCTCGACGCCGGCGCGCGCGCCGACGCGGTTTGACGAGCGTTCGAAACCGGCAGTGTCGAGCCGCAGTTCATAAATCCTGCGGCCGAACTCGACCTCGCCGAACGGGGTCAGCGCCGGCGATACTTCGTAGCCGGCGCGGAAGCGGCCGGTATAGAGCGTCGAGTTGCGGTCCTTCTGGGACAGCGTGCCGCCATCCGACAGGTCGGCATCGCCGTAGCTTTCCCTGACCGCCTCGCCGACGACGCCGAAGCGGAACTTGCCGACATCCTTTTCCAGCCCGAGTTCGCCTTCGACGGTCTGCAGGGTGGGGCGTTCGGCAGTGCCGGTGATGACCACCGGCGAACTGGCCGATTCCGGGCGCACATTGTAGCCGAGCCGGGCAATCGCGCGCAGGCTTTCGGCGAGATCGAGCTCAAGCCGCCCGTCAATGCCGCCGGTGACGTCCTGGATGTCCTGTCCTGAGACGGATTTGCGGAAGTTTCCGTAGGCGTCGATGGTCGCCGAATGGCTTTCCCAGTCGGACGCGGCGTTCAGGCGCAGCGAGGTTTCCGACAGAACCGCCGACTTGCCGTCACTGCTCGAATCGGCGTTCGAGGTGGCTTCCACGCCTTGCTCGAGCGTCGGTTTGAGGGTGAACGTACCAAAGCGAATGCCGGTCGGGGCGAAGGGGTTTTCTTCGGGCAAAGGCTGGCGGCCCTCGATGGCACGCTGGCGTGCGGCATCCGGACCATTTTCCGGCAGCGTCGCTGAATCCACAGTCCCCTGGCGAACGGTGCCGGTCGTCATGTCGTCGGCAGGCGTTTCCGCGCCTGGGCGGATGGCCGTCGCTGACGCGCGTGGCCGGGCCTGCGCCTTCCGCCTTTCCTCGGCGCGCTGGCGGGCGGTGGTAGGCGCAGTGGCGCGCATCGGCGCGGCGTCGCCAAAAGCGTCGTCCGCGTTCGGCGGTTCGCTGAAAAGGTCCGCGGTCGCAGCATCTTGGGCGGGCACTGCGCCCGGGCTGGCCGGTTCGTAGGTGGACTGGTCCCGTGCGGCAGCCTCCGCCGGCTGAGCTGCGGCCTGGCCCCTGCGCTTCAGCACAGATGTGCTCGCGTCGGTCTCGGCAACGGCGCCGCGAAGGCCCGCCTGCTGCGCATGCACGGGCAATGCGAACAACAGCGCCGCCGCGCTCGCCGTCGCCAGCAAGACGCAGATACGCGCACCCTCAAGGTGCCTTGTTCGCTCTCCCGAGATGCGCGCCATCATCACCACTGCTTCGCCGACGCAAGGCGCGTCGTGCTTAGCAACTGGTAAATGGCCATGGTTAATGGAGTGTTTAGCTGGGCGGCGGACAGGTCGCGGAACGGGGGATATTGATGGACAGGCGGCCTGCGAAGCGCTAACGCATGCGCCATGCACGCTGGATCTCTGAAAAAAGAGCCGGACGGGCAGGCGTCCATCGCCTCGGCCCTCCGCACCGTCACAACCGAGCAGGCCGGCATCGTGGCGCTGGTGGCAGCGCTCGAAGGCAGCCTTGCCGCACCGTTCGCCAAGGCTGTTTCGGTTCTGGGCCAGCTCAATGGCCGCGCCATCATCACAGGTGTCGGCAAGAGCGGGCATATCGGCAAGAAAATCGCCGCGACGTTCGCCTCGACCGGCACGCCCGCCTATTTCGTCCACCCCGCCGAAGCCATCCACGGCGACCTCGGCATGATCACCAAGGACGACGCAATCGTTGCGATTTCCTGGTCCGGCGAGACGGCCGAACTCAAGGGCATTGTCGGCTATTCGCGCCGCTTCTCGATCCCGCTGATCGCCATCACCGCAGGCGAGACGTCGGCGCTGGCGCGCCAGGCTGACGTGCTGCTGTCGCTGCCGCGCGCGCCGGAAGCCTGCCCGCACGGCCTGGCCCCGACGACATCGACCTTGCTGCAACTGGTCATCGGCGATGCGCTGGCCGTCGCGCTGCTTGAGGCGCGCGGCTTTACCGCCGACCACTTCCGCACCTTCCACCCCGGCGGCCAGCTCGGCGCGAGCTTGACGCCGGTCGGCGACCTCATGCACACGGGCGACGAGATGCCTGTCGTGCCGGTCGGCACCAAGATGCCGGAAGCGGTCCGGACGCTGTCCAAGAAACGCTTCGGCTGCGTCTGCGTCACGGATGCCGATGGCAAGCTTGCCGGCATCATCACCGACGGCGATCTTTCGCGCAATCTCGACCGCAATCTTGCCGAGACGCGCGTCGAAGAGATCATGACCGTGCGTCCCAAGACCGTCCCGCGCCACATGCTGGCCGGAGCGGCAATCGCCATGCTCAATGAAAACAACATCGGCGCGCTGATCGTCGTCGAAGGCGATCGCCCGGTCGGCCTCATCCACTTCCACGACCTGCTGAGGATCGGCGCCGCCTGAACGGCACCCTCGGGACCACAGGCTCAACGCCGGCTCAGACCGGCTCCACCCGCAGTTCCAGATCGGTGTCTCCGGCGGCGGTGACGCGGACCTGCGCGCCTGCCGGGAGGTCGGGGCCTGAAACGCGCCACATGGTGTCGCCGAGCTTGATGCGTCCTCGGCCTTCCTTGATCGGTTCGGTGAGCGTCGCCGTCCGGCCGATCATCTGGGCGCCGCGCTGGTTGAGCAGCGGCTGGTCGGACAGGCCTTCGCGGTCGCGCACGATCTTCTTTCCGACATAGGCGGAGACTAGCGCCAGCACCAGGAAGACCAGCACCTGGACCTGCCAGCTCCACAGCGCCACGTCCCACAACAGCAGCGATGCCGAGCCGACGATCAGCGCGGCAATGCCGATCCACAGCAGGAAAACGCCCGGCGCGAAGATCTCCAGCGTCAGCAGGACGAAGCCGAGCAGCATCCAGTTCCACGGGCCGAGTTCGGCGACGATGCTTGCGATCATTCGGGCGCTCCCATCAATGGCGCTCAGTTCTGTTCAGGCGGAATCCGCGGCGTGCGCGAGGCCTGGCGCTGCGCACCGCTGGTGCCTTCGGCGCGAAACACCTCCTTGGCGATCTCGCCGATGCCGCCCAAGGTGCCGATCAGCGACGACGCCTCCATCGGCATCAGCACGACCTTGCTGTTGGGGGCCGAGCCGATCTTGGCGAGCGCTTCGGTGTATTTCTGGGCAACGAAGTAGTTGATCGCCTGGACGTCGCCCTTGGCGATGGCTTCCGACACCACCTGGGTGGCGCGCGCCTCGGCCTCGGCGGCGCGCTCGCGCGCCTCCGCGTCGCGGAACGCCGCTTCGCGCCGGCCTTCGGCTTCCAGAACCTGCGACTGCTTCATGCCTTCGGCTTCGAGGATCTGGGCGCGCTTGTTGCGTTCCGCCATCATCTGGCGGCCCATCGACTCGATGAGGTTGGCAGGTGGGTTGATGTCCTTGATCTCGACGCGGGTGATCTTGATGCCCCATGGGTGGGCCGCTTCGTCGACGACGCGCAGCAGCCTCTCATTGATGGCGTCGCGATTGGAGAGCAACTCGTCGAGATCCATCGAGCCCATGACGGTGCGGATGTTGGTCATGGTCAGGTTGAGGATGGCGTTCTGCAGCCCGGCAACCTGGTAGGCGGCCTGCGGCGCGCTGAGCACCTGGTAGAAGGCGACTCCGTCGACGGCGACCATCGCGTTGTCCTTGGTGATGATCTCTTGCGTCGGTACGTCCAGCACCTGCTCCATCATGTTCATCTTGGCGCCGATGCGGTCGATGAACGGGATGATGAGGTTGAGCCCTGGCGTCAGGGTCCTGGTGTAGCGGCCAAAGCGTTCGACCGTATAGTTGTAGCCCTGAGGGACGGTCTTGATGCCTGCGAAGAGCAGCAGGAGCACAAGGACGACAAGTACCGGAATGACGATGTCGAAACCACTGAAGTCCATTGGGCGCTCCCCGAATTGATCGCGGCGATTCAGGTGCCGCATCGTATGCCGAAGAAGACTTAAGGGCGTTTCTGCCGCGTTACAATCGGGCGGCGGTGGTTTGTGCTGCGCCTGTTCGGCCCCGGCGTCGCCGTTTTGAGGCGCCAGCGCTTGAAAGCGTACAGGCCGGCATCGCTGTCGCTGACGGCAGATATCGCGGCGTTAACGATCTCGGCGATGCGCGCCGTCCGGGCCGTGTGCGTCAGGCCCAGCCCATCAGTTCGCGACGGGTGATCGCCTCGATCACCGCCATGCCTTCCGGGCTGTCGTTGAGGCAAGGGATATGGGCGAAGTTCTTGCCGCCGGCGTGATGGAAAATCTCGGCGTTTTCGCCGGCGATCTCCTCCAGCGTCTCGATGCAGTCGGCCGAGAAACCCGGGTTGACGATGGCGATGGACTTGACGCCCTCCTTGGCCAGCCGCTCGACAGTCTTGTCGGTGTAGGGCTGCAGCCATTCCTGCGCGCCGAAGCGCGACTGGAAGGTGGTCATCAGCTTCTTTTCGTCCATGCCGAGACGCTCGCGCAACAGCCGCGTCGTCTTCACGCAATGGCAGTGGTAGGGGTCGCCGCGCTCGAAGTAGGGCTTGGGGATGCCGTGGTAGGAGGCGAGGATGACCTCCGGCTCGAAATCGAGCTTGGCCAAATGCTGCTCGATCGAGCGCGCAAGTGCTTCGATATAGACCGGCTCGTCGTAGTAGGCGGGCACGGTGCGGACGGCAGGCATGGCGCGGATTTTCATTAGCGCGCGGAACAGCTGGTCGCTGGCAGTGGCGGTCGTCGTCGCCGAGAACTGCGGATAGAGCGGGAACATGACGATGCGGTCGCAACCTTGGGCGATCAGTTTCTGGACCACGCTTTCAGTCGAGGGATTGCCGTAGCGCATGCCCCAGTCGACGATGACGTCGGGCAGGTCCTTCAGCGCCTCGGAGAGTTTTTCGCCCTGGGCGCGCGTGTAGGTACGCAGCGGGGATTCGTCGCGCTCGGTGTTCCAGATCTTCTTGTAGTTCTCGCCCGATTTCTTCGGCCGCGTGTTGAGCACGATGCCGTAGAGGATCGGGTACCAGAGCGCCTTGGGCATTTCGATGACACGCGGATCCGAAAGAAACTCGCGCAGATACCGCCACATCGACTTGGCGTCGGTGCCGTCGGGCGTGCCGAGATTGACCAGGAGAACGCCGACCTTGCCCTTCTTGACCGCCGGATGACCACCCGGAAGGGGGCCGAGCGCCTTGGCGGATTTTTCGTCGATGGTCGTGGTCAGGTTCATTCGGTGTCTCCGTTATGCGGGATACCTAATTGAAAGGCGCGGGCGTTCAATGTCGCCTCTGGCCGCACCCGGACGACAAAGCCCGCCCGGCATGCCGGGCGGGCTTTGTCTGGGCCAAAGAGGCCTATCAGTTTGCCGACGGGATCGCCAGCGTCGAGCCTACGTGCAGGGTCTTGGCATGAGCCTCGGGATTTGCCTCGGCAATCGCCTTCCATCTGGTCGGGTCGCCGAGATAGGTCTTGGCGAGATCCCAGAAGGTGTCGCCGGCAGCGATGGTGTGCGTCTTTCCGCCGCCTGCCGGCGCTGCTGCAGGCGTGGCTTCAGCCGGCTTGGCCGGGGCGGCTTCCGCGGGTTTTGCCGGTTCGGCGGTCGGGGCTGCCGCAACGGTCGCGGCGATCTCGGTGATGCGGCCGTCGAGCTTCGGCGTGAACGGTCGGTTCTTGCCGAGATAGTCGGCGACCACCTGTTCAAGGCTCGGGCCGTAATCATAGGCGTTGGTCGCGTTCTCGGCGAACAGCTTGTAGCCGTCGCCGCCCTGGCGGACGTAGTTGTTTGTCGCCACGGTGTAGACCTTGGCCTCGTCGATCGGCTTCCAGGCCCCGCCATCCATCACCTCGACCGACTTGACGCGGCCGGCATTGGGCGCGACCGACTTGTCGAAGGAGTACTTCAGGCCGGCGACCTGCGGGAACTTGCCCTTGCCTTCCTCGATCTCGCTGACGCCGGCCTCGAGCGAGCCGACGATGTCCTTGCCGGAAAGCTGGAAGGTGGCGAGCGTGTTCTGGAACGGCAGGACCGTCAGGACTTCGCCCATGGTGACGACGCCCTGGTCGATGGAGGCGCGGATGCCGCCGCCGTTCTGGAAGACGATGGTGACGCCCTGGTCCTTGACCCGGTCGAGGATCGCGTCGGAGATCAGGTTGCCCATCTCGCATTCGCGCGCACGGCAGCTTTCGCGGCTGCCGTCGATGAGTGCTGACGTTTCCGACACCTCCTTGTTCTTCAGTTCCTCGATCGGCGCGCCGAGTTCCTTGATGCGGGCGAGCACCGCCTCGTCGGGCTTGATCGAGTTGTCGAGATAGATCGGGTCGCCCTTGGCTTCCTTGACCACGCCATTGTCGTCGAAGGTGACAGTGATTTCGCCGAGATACTTCGAGTACGACGCGGCCTGGGTGACCGGGACCTTGTAGCCCTCGGGGTTGTCGACCATCGTCGGGTACGGCCCTTCGGCCTTGGCGTCGGTGTTCGACAGAAGCGAATGCGAGTGGCCGCCGACGACGACGTCGACACCGGGAATCTTGGCGATCATTTCCTTGTCGCGCGGGTAGCCGACATGGGTCAGCGCGATGATCTTGTTGACGCCCTGCGCCTTCAGCTTCTCGACCTCGGCGGTGATGTTCTTGACGTCGTCCTCGATGGCGATGTTCGGGCCGGGCGAGGCGACCTCGGGCGTGTCGTTGGTGACAGCGCCGACGATGCCGATCTTCTGGCCGCCAACCTCGAGCACGAGCGACGGCTTGATGCGGTCGCCGACCTTGGACTGGGCGTTCGGATGGACGTTGGCCGAGAGCACCGGGAACTGGATCTTTTCCAGGAACGGCACCAGCGCGTCCTCGCCATCGTCGAACTCGTGGTTGCCCACGGTCATGGCGTCGAACTTCATCTGGTTGAGGAATTCGGCTTCGGTCGCGCCCTTGTAGGTGGTGTAGAACAGCGAGCCCTGGAAATTGTCGCCGCCATTGAGCAAGAGCACGTTCTGGCCTTCGAGCTTCTTGCGCTGGTCGGCGATCGCCGTGACGAGCCGCGCGGCGCCGCCGATGCATTCGCCCTTGGTCTCTTCCTCGGCCGAGCAGGTGGATTCGAACTTGTTGTTGCTTTCGATCCGGCTGTGCCAGTCGTTGATGTGCAGGATCGTCAAAGTGTAGTCAGCGAAAGACGGTGCGGCGGAATAGCCAAAGGCCGATGCCGACAAAGCCGCGATTGCAGCCAATCTCTTCATGTTGAACTCTCCCGAATGACCCCCGCGAGGCAATTGACGCCTTCGCTTGACCGGAATGTTACCCATTCCTTGGGGGCATGTTCACATTCCGATTTTTCGGATGCAAGGGAGAATCTGGAGCCGGCAGCCGACATACTTGGCGACGTGGCGCGGATGCGCTTGTCGGCTCGGCGGGCCGAGCGTTTCGCGGCCCGGAGCGTTGTGCCCGCCGGAGCGGGCACAAATGCCGCATCAGGCCGAACGGCGGGTCAGCGTGAACTGCTGACTGGTCGAGCTGGTGCAGTTCAGCTGGTTGGCCGAGATCAGCAGGCAGTTGAAGCTGATCGGCGACTGGCGGATCAGCGAGGTGCCGTTGATCTGGACCGAGTTGGCGCCGGTCATGACGTAGGTTCCGTCCGACAGTTTCTGGCCGGTGTCGGTCGCCACCGTCTGGAACGCACCTGATGTGAAGGTCGAGAGCCCGGTGCCCTTGGCGTCCAGCCATGCGCCTTCGACGCCTGATGGTGCCGGCCTTGCGCCGCCGCCCGAGGAGCCCCCGCCGCTGGTCGAGCAGCCGGCAATCGCGGCCGCGAGCAAGGCAAGCACTCCGGCCGAAGCAATTTTGCGCGAAGTCGTCATAGGTAATCCTCTCCTCAGTCCGCCCGTCTTCATTCGCCCGATTTGGCTTTGAAGGCAAGGCTCAGAACAAAATCCCGAAAAGCCGCAAAGCGGTTTTCGGGATCGTGTTGCAATAAGAAGATAGAACGCCATTCCGTTCCACAGGATGGCGTTCGGTTATGGCGTTAGCGCACCAGCACGTTGCGGAACTGCCACGGATCGTCCTTGTCGATGTCCTCTTCGAACAGTCCGGGACGGCCTTCCAGCGGCGTCCAGTCGGTGTAGTAGCCGTTGACCGGTCCGAGGTAAGGCAGCTGGACTTCGAGGCAACGCCTGTAGTCAGTCTCATCGGCTTCGACGATGCCGGCTTCGGGGTTCTCGAAGGCCCAGACCATGCCGGCGAGCACCGCCGACGACACCTGCAAGCCGGTGGCATTCTGGTACGGGGCCAGCTTGCGCGCCTGTTCGAGCGTCAGCTGCGAGCCGAACCAGTAGGCGTTCTTGTCGTGGCCGTATAGCAGCACGCCCAGCTCGTCCTTGCCGTCGACCAGTTCGTCCTCGTCGAGGACATGGTGCACCGGCTGCGGCTTGCCGGCCGCGCCGAACATCTCGTGCATCGACAGAACCGCATCGTTGCATGGATGGTAGGCGTAGTGGCAGGTCGGGCGGTATGTCACCTTGCCCTTCTTCGAGCGAACGGTGAAGAAGTCGGCGATGGAGATCGCCTCGTTGTGGGTGACCAGGAAGCCGTATTGCGCGCCAGGCGTCGGGCACCAGGTGCGAACGCGGGTGTTGGCGCCGGGCTGCTCGAGATAGATTGCACCCTTGTTGCCGTGCTTGAACTTCTTGGCGTTCTTGGGCTTCCACTTTTCGTGCGTGCCCCAGCCGAGCTCCGCCGGCTGCAGGCCTTCCGAAATGAAGCCTTCGACCGACCAGGTGTTCCAGAACACGTTCATCGGCTTGGGGTTCTTGGTGCGCTGGGTATCGCGTTCGGCGATGTGGATGCCCTTGACGCCTGCCTTCTTCATCAGCGCGGCCCAGCCTTCGCGGTCGTGCTGCGCCGGCTCCTCGAACTCGATGCCGAGATCCCTGGACAGGTTGACCAGCGCCTGCTTGACGAACCACGAGACCATGCCCGGGTTGGCGCCGCAGGTGGAAACCGCAGTCGTGCCGCCCGGATGCTTGCGGCGTTCGGCCAGAAGGGTCTCGCGCAGCGCATAATTGGTGCGCTCGTCGTTGCCGGCGTTGTTGTCGAAATAGAAGCCGAGCCATGGCTCGATGACCGTATCGACATAGAGCACCTCGAGCTTGCGGCAGAGGTGCATCAGATCGACCGAACCGGTGTCGACCGACAGGTTGACGCAGAAACCCTGGCCGTCTCCGTTGGTCAGGAGAGGCGTCAGAAGCTCCTTGTAATTGTCCTTGGTTACCGCCTCCTGGATGAATTTGATGCCACGCTCATCCGCGAGTTTTCGGTTCTCGTCGCTGGGATCGATAATCACCATGCGCGACTTGTCGAACTTGAAATGGCGTTCGATGAGGGGAAGGGTTCCACGACCGATCGAGCCGAAGCCGATCATCACGATTGGACCAGTAATCTCACCGTATACGGACCATTTTTCATTCGCCATTTTCTGGGGCACTCCTTCCATCACAGAAACAGCCGGGCCATTTTTGACCCGGCTTCAACCGCCAAACCATACATGCTTGTCCCAATAAAGCGAATCCGGCCTCCCAGATGATGTGGGATCTGGACGTTATGCCGCTATTGTTAGCCGGCGCGGGCGATCCCGTCGAGGAATGCGACCAGCCTGCCGCGGTCGGCCGCGAGGCCCTTGTAGTCGAGCTGATCTCGCTCGAGGCTCGTCAGTTGCTCGGCGAAGGAGGCGGCCAGCCGGACGCGATCCTCATGGCGGGCGAGAACCGTCAGCGGGTCGAGATAGATGCGGATGGTGAACAGGACGTCGCCGGACACGGGCAGCTTGCGCAGCGTCTGGCGCTCGACGCGGATGAAGGCATGGCCGGCGACATCGGCGCCGGGGAAGTTCGAATCCGCCGCAGCCGAGCGGGCAAGGCGCTGGCGGTCGGAGAGCGGATGATAGAGCTCGCCGTTGGCCTGGACCGACCAATTGAAGCGCTCGACCAGAACGGCCAGCTTGTCGAACATGCGGGCGATGAGTTCGGCCATTCGCGTGCCCGGACCGAAGCCGGGGACCGGGCCATGGATGTCGTGGATCGGCAGGCCGAACTTCTCCGTCAGCTTCCAGGACGAGGGGAAGCAGAGCGAACCGGCGGCGAGGCGCCAGCCGTTTTCGCCACGGCGCATCAGGATCAAATCTTCCTGGACCAGCCGCGAGGCCGCGATAAGCGGATAGTTGCCGGGATCGGCGACGTCGACCACCCTGCCGGTGTCGGCGATGATGCAGCGTCCACCCTCGAGCCGATAGATTTCGGGGTAGCGCTCGACCAGATGCGCGACCAGCAGGTCCAGAACCTCCTGCTGGGCCGCCCGCGTTTCGGGTTCGGCGACGAAGACCTTGTCCGGCAGTGCGGCGTAGAGCCGGTCCTTTTCGGTCAGGTAGGCCTCAAGGTGATCGTCGGATTCGATCCAGTCGCGCGCGTCGGCCTGTTTCAGGCCGACGGCGAAGGGTTTCGAAGTGCCGTCGTAGGGCGTGTGAACGGGGATCAATGCGCTGGCCAGTCGGGCGGCCTGTTGCGCCGCGTGTGATAGACCCGCAGCACCTCGATATTGCCGTTCTTGATGCGGTAGGGGATGAAGTAGGGCAGGCCGGGAACCGGGCATTCGCGGGTGACGGAGCCGCCAACTGTCGGCCGGCCGATTTCCGGCTGGGTTTCGATCTGCCGCAATGCCTGGATGAAACTATGGGCGAATTTGCGTGCCGCTTCCGGGTCATCCGCCGCGAGCGACGCCCTGATATCGGACAAGTAACGAACCGCACGGGGAAGGAGGAGTAGTGTCACGGGCGTCCGTTGGGCAAGATGTCTGCTTCAGGGGTGGGGAGCTCGCCGGCCGTTCCCCAGGATTCCAGCCAAGCGATGACCGAATTTCCGGACACAAACGACGCGGTGTCAGCCTCGCATTCGGCTTCGCGCACAGTCGCCAGATAGGCATGCTGGTCGCCGACATATGCAGCAACTGCTTCCTTGATGATGAAAGAGCGCGACCTGTTCGTCAGCTTTGCGTATTCGTCGACTTCGCTGCGAAGCTCATCAGGCAGCACGACAGAGAGTTTGGATTCGCCGGGCATGGTCAAGCTCTGCAAATTCAGCTGCTGATACGTCGGGAACGAATGTAGTCGACTATTTCGCCGAGTCAAACCGGGGCGTGGACAAGTATTGTCCTGATCAGGCCGCGCAGAGAATTGCCGACCCAGATCGCCTTGGCGAATTTGAGATCGGATGCCGGAATCTCGGCCTCTACTGCCTCGCCGCGGTCGATCAAGTCGCCGCGCAACACACCCGCGAGCAGGCCGCAGGAAAGCTGCGGCGTCCTGAGCGGGCCATCGCCGAAGTCGACGAAGACGCTGGTGATCGTGCCTTCGCAGACCGCTCCGCTCTCGTTGAGCAATATGACCTCGTCTGCCTGGTTGCTGGCAAATTCGCCGCGGGCCGCGTCGTAGGCCGCACGGTTGGTTGTCTTGTGGCGGAGGAGCCGGTTCGATGAATCCAGCCTGGTCTTGCCGATGCGCAGCGACCAGATGACGTCTGGCGGCAGCGGGACAAATGGCTGGACGGTGATGTCGGCATGGCCGTCCGGCGACAGCACAAGGCGGGTCCGCAACGCTGTGTCGCCGGCGACCGAACGCGCCAGCGCCTGCTCGATCGACATCTGGTCGAAGACGAAGCCAAGCGCCTGCGCCGACGCCTTGAGGCGCGCCAGGTGGCGGCCGTGGCGCAGGAAGCCGCCTTGCGGCTCCCAGCGCATGGTCTCGATCAACTGGAAGCCGGCACCGAGCCCGTCGCGAAACGCGCTTTCAGAAGACATTCCGCATACTCCGCCTCGGCCGTCGAATCGAACACCACGCCGCCGCCGACATTGTAGACCGCCTCGCCGTCAGGGAAGAGGGTCAGGGTGCGGATCGCCACGTTGAAGCGCATGGTGCCTGCAGGGGCGATCCAGCCAATGGCGCCGCAATAGACGTCACGCGGCGCGCCTTCGAGGTCGCGCAGGATTTCCATCGCCCTGATCTTGGGCGCCCCCGTTATCGAGCCGCACGGGAAGAGCGCGGCGAAGACGCGTTCGATGCTGAGGCCGGGCAGAAGCTTCGCCCTGACGGTGCTGACCATCTGGTGGACGGTCGGGTAGCTTTCGATGCGGAACAGCTCCGGCACGTCGAGCGAGCCGACCTCGCTGATCAGCGAGATGTCGTTGCGCAGGAGGTCGACGATCATGCGGTTTTCCGCCTGGTTCTTCTCGTCGTTGCGCAGGAATTCCCGGAGGGCTGCATCCTCTTCCGGCGTCTTGCCGCGCGGGGCCGTGCCTTTCATCGGATGGGTTTCGATCCAGCCCTCGCTGTCGATCTCGAAGAACAGTTCCGGCGAGCGCGACAGCACGACCGGCCCGCCGAGGGAAACGAGTGCGCCATACTTCACCGGCTGGCGCGCGATCAGCGCGTCGAAGGCGTCGAGCTGCGCTCCGGACCACTGCGCGTGGACCGGAAAGGTCAGGTTGGCCTGGTAGCAGTCGCCCTGGCGCAGATGCTGGTGCAGGCGCCGGAAGCGGCTCTCGTAGTCTGCCTCCGACCAGGTGGCGCGGGCGTCGAAGATCGGCCCATTGGTGGCCGGTTCGGGCGAGGGCTGGCGCATGCGGTCGGATGGCTGGTCGAAGACGCCAAGGCAGATCAGTGGCGACCTCCGGCCGTCGGGCAGCAGCGGCCGAAGCTTGGGTTCAAGCAGGTAGCCGGCCTCATAAGAGAAATAGCCGGCCAGCCATTTGCCCTGTTCATGCGCTTTCTGGACAGCTTTCAGCGCGGGGAAGAAATCGTCCGCATCATTTGCGACGATCACGTCGCTCGGTGCTTCGAACAGCACCTCGCGAGCGGCGGGATCGTCCCTGAACAGGACGAAGGGGGAGGAAATATCTGTCATGATGTCTGCGATGGCGACGCGCCGGCTCAGTCCAGCGCTTCGAGTTCGTCAATCAGGCTGCCGATGACAGCGAGACCCTTCTGCCAGAAGGCGGGGTCGGCGGCGTCGAGCCCGAATGGCTTCAGCAGTTCCCGGTGATGCTTGGTGCCGCCGGCGCGCAGCATCTCGAAATACTTGTCCTGGAAGCCGCGCTCGGCATTCTGGTAGACCGCATAGAGCGAATTCACCAGGCAGTCGCCGAAGGCGTAGGCATAGACGTAGAAGGGCGAATGGATGAAGTGCGGGATGTAGGCCCAGAACACTTCATACCCGTCGCGCAGCTTGATAGCCGGTCCAAGGCTTTCGGCCTGCACCTCAAGCCAGAACTGGCCGAGCTGGTCGGAGGTCAGTTCGCCGTTCTTGCGCTCGGAATGGACCTTGCGCTCGAATTCGTAGAAGGCGATCTGGCGCACGACCGTGTTGATCATGTCCTCGACCTTCTGCGCCAGCATCGCCTTGCGCTCGCGCTTGTCGGTGGTGCGCTCCAAGAGCGAGCGGAAGGTCAGCATTTCGCCGAACACGCTTGCCGTTTCCGCCAAGGTCAATGGCGTCGAGGCCATCAGCGGGCCCTGGCCGGCGGCCAGCACCTGATGCACGCCATGGCCAAGCTCGTGCGCAAGCGTCATCACATCGCGCGGCTTGCCCATGTAGTTGAGCAGCACGTAAGGGTGTGCCGACGGCACGGTCGGGTGTGCGAAGGCGCCTGGAGCCTTGCCGGGACGCACGGGCGCGTCGATCCAACGCTTGTCAAAGAACTTGCGGGCGATGTCTGCCATCTGCGGCGAGAAGTCGCCATAGGCGGTGAGCACCGTGTCCTTCGCTTCGCCCCAGCCGATGGTCGCCTGAGGCGTCTCGGGCAGCGGCGCATTGCGGTCCCAGTGGTTCATTACGTCCATGCCGAGCCACTTGGCCTTCATCTTGTAGTAGCGGTGCGACAGACGTGGATAGGCGTCGCGCACGGCCGCTGCCAGTGCATCGACGACCTCGCGCTCGACGCGGTTGGCGAGGTGGCGTGAATCGGCGATGTCCTGGAAACCGCGCCAGCGGTCGGAAATTTCCTTGTCCTTGGCCAGCGTGTTGGTGATCAGCGTGAAGGTGCGGATGTTCTTGCGGAACGTTGCCGCCAGTGCTTCCGACGCCGCCCGGCGCACGTCGCCATCGGGATCCTGAAGGCGGTTCAGCGCCGGCTCCAGCGTCAGTTCTTCGCCGCCGATCTCGAAACGAAGGTCGGTCATCGTCTCGTCGAAAAGGCGGTTCCAGGCGCCGCGCCCGGTGATCGACTTCTCGTGGAACAATTGCTCGACGCGGTCTTCGAGCTGGTAGGGCTTGTCCATGCGCAGATCGAGCACCCAAGGCCGATAGTGGCCGAAGGCGGGATCGGTGTCGAGCGCCTTGAAGATCAGCGCATCGTCGACGAGATTGAGTTCAAGCGCGAAAAACAACAGATGCGCGCTGGCGTCTGTCATCTTTTCCTGGATGTCGCCATAGAGCTTGGCGCGCTTGGGGTCCGACGTGTCGCCGGAGTAGACCAGCCCGGCATAGGAAACGATGCGCCCGACCAGCTCTTCCAGAGCCTCATAGGCCTGCATCGCCTCGCCGAGCTTGCCTGAAGCGCCGCGCTCGGCTTCGACAGCCAGCGTGCCCTTCCAGCGGGTCTCGAAGGCCACCGCATCGGCAGAGGCCTTTGCCATGTCGCGGGCGAGTTCCGGGGCGTCCATGCTGGCGTAGAGGTCGGTGAGGTCCCATTCGGGCAACTCGCCAAGTGCCGCCGATCCCTTGGCGGCAGTGGCTTGCATGTCTTGCCCGGAATTCCAACGCATCGCGCCTTACCTTTCCATTCCCTTCAGCCGGTTGTTCCAATCCTAAGGGATTCGTTCACCGGCTTTTTTGAAACCTTATTTAGAACCCTGTGCCAGGATGATCCACATCCAATCGGAACCAGCGGGCATATTGCGGACATTCATGGCAGGTTCGATTCTCATAGTCGATGACGATCCCGTGCAACGTCGCCTCGTCGACGCCGCGGTGACGAAATTCGGCCACACTGCGCTTGTCGCCGATGGCGGCGAGGCCGGGTTGAAGCTGCTCGAAGGACCGCGTGGCGGCGAAATCGGGGTCGTCATCCTCGACCTGCAGATGCCGGGACTCGACGGCATCGGCGTGCTCAAGGCGATGCGCGAGCGCGGGATCGACATTCCTGTCATCGTGCAGACGTCGCAGGGCGGCATCGACACCGTCGTTTCCGCCATGCGCAACGGCGCGTTCGACTTCGTGGTCAAGCCCGCTTCGCCAGACAAGCTTCAGGCTGCCATTGCCAACGCGTTGAAAGTCGAGGCGGTGGAGGACACGGTCCGGCGCTCGGCGCGGCGCGGCAACGGCCTGCTCAGCTTCCGCGACCTGATCACCAGAAGCTCTTCGATGGACCGGGTCATCCGGCTTGGCCAGAAGGCCGCGGCCTCGAACATTCCCATCCTGATCGAAGGCGAATCGGGCGTTGGCAAGGAACTCGTCGCCCGCGCCATCCAGGGCTCCGGCGACCGCCGGTCGAAGGCATTTGTCACGGTCAATTGCGGAGCCATTCCCGACAGCCTGGTCGAAAGCATCCTGTTTGGCCATGAAAAGGGATCGTTCACCGGCGCAACCGACAAGCACCCGGGCAAGTTCGTCGAAGCCAACAACGGCACGCTGTTTCTCGACGAGATTGGCGATCTGCCGCTCGACGTGCAGGTCAAGCTGTTGCGCGCGGTGCAGCAGGGCGAGGTCGACCCAGTCGGCGGACGCTCGACGGTCAAGGTCGACATCAGGCTGATTTCGGCGACGCACCGCAACCTTCTGCAGCAGGTCAAGGACGGCAAGTTCCGCGAAGACCTGTATTACCGCCTCAATGTCTACCCGATCTTCGTGCCGCCGCTCCGGGATCGCCGCGACGACATTCCCTTGCTCGTCGGACATTTCATCTCCCGTGTCGCGCCGGCGAGCCCACATGGCCGCATCCCGGCGATATCGGAGAATGCGCTGGCTTTGCTTCAGGCCTATGACTGGCCGGGCAACATTCGCCAGCTTGAAAACGCCATCTTCCGCGCTTGCGTCCTGTCGGATGGGGATGTGCTGAGCGAGGACGAGTTTCCGCAGATTCGCGCGCAGGTCGAGGGTGTGGTCGATCTTGGCGGGAACGCCGAGCCGGCAGTCGAGAAGCCGCAAGCGCCCAGACCGGAGCAGTCCGCCAGCGCCTTGTCTGCCAATGCCGAGCGGCCGCGCCCTGGAATGCTGCGTGCCCTCGACGAACGCGGCAACGTCAGGCCTCTGGCGGATGTCGAGTTCGAGATGATCCGGCTCGCCATCGAACATTATGACGGCCAGATGAGCGAGGTTGCCCGCCGGCTGGGAATCGGGCGCTCGACGCTGTATCGTAAGCTCAAGGAATACGGAATCGATCCCGATACAGGCCGTTCGGAACGCTTGGCGTCGTAGCGGTTTTAGTCGGACGAGGCAAAATTAGAGCTTGCGTGTCGCTTGCGGGTCGCATTGGATTGGGCCTGCATGTTAACCTTTGCAGCGCGTTTTTCGCCCTTTAAACCAGCGGTTTACCAAGAAAACGGGCGATTCCTTTTTGACAGGATATTGCCATGGTGTTACCGCATTTCGCCTTCAATAAGCAGTGATTAACCATTAGGATCGATAGTCGGACGCGAATCCGCAAGCGTGTCCGGGCTTCAAATCCGGGGACAGATGGCAGCCTAACAGGGCCTTTTGATTTGAACAGGATCGAGAACACCGAAGGGCGTCGCTCGAAATCGAATGTCTGGCAAAAGTGGCTGACTGCCGCGATGCTGAGCGTCGGTTTCCTGGCAGCTTCCCATGCTACAGCCTCCGCCGAGACGCGGACTCTCAAGCTCTATTACACCCACACGGGTGAGCGGGCCGAGATCACGTTCAAGCGCAACGGCAGATATGACGCTGCCGGGCTCAAGAAACTCAATCAATTCCTGCGTGACTGGCGACGCAACGAGCCGACCAAGATGGATCCGCGCCTGTTCGACGTGGTCTGGGAAGCTTACCGCTCGTCGGGCGCGCGCGACTATATCCACGTCGTCTCCGCCTATCGCTCGCCGGCGACCAATTCGATGTTGCGCAGCCGTTCGAGCGGCGTGGCGGAGAAAAGCACGCACATGCTCGGCAAGGCGATGGACTTCTTCATTCCCGGCGTGCCGTTGAAGAAGCTGCGCGACTCCGGCCTGCGCATCCAGGCCGGCGGCGTTGGCTACTATCCGCGCTCCGGCTCGCCCTTCGTCCACATGGACGTCGGCAATGTGCGCCACTGGCCGCGCATGAGCCGCAAGGAGCTGGTTGCGGTCTTTCCGTCCGGCAAGACCCTTCACGTGCCTAGCGACGGCAAGCCGTTGCCCGGTTTCGAACAGGCACTCGCCTCCTATCAGTCGCGCAAGAAGAGTGGCGACCTAGTCCTGGCAAGCGCATCGACTTCGTCGTCGTCCAAGCGAGGGGGATTGTTTGCCGCCCTGTTCGGCGGTGGTGCCGACGAGGAAGAGGATGCCGCTGAAATCGCGGTGGCGGCCGCTGCGCCCAAGGCCAAGCCAGTGCCAGCGGTCGCGGCTGCTCCGGAGCCAAAGCCGCTTCCCGGCATTGCCATTGTAGCGCCTGAAAACGCCCAGCGCGCCGAACTGCCGCAGGTGGCCGACGAGGCTCCCGTCGAGGAGACGCCGGAGACGATCCTTGCAGCGCTGCCGGCACGCAGTGTGCCGCTGCCCGATATCGCGCCGCGTCCGCAGGCTGAAATTGGTTCGGCGACGCCGGAAAACGTACCGTTTGGCACGGCTTCGGCTGCGCTTGCCGAAGGCGAGGCAAGTCCGGTCGAGCAGCAGATCGCAGCCAATGTTCCGTTGCCGACCTGGCGGCCCAACTATACACCGCCTGCCGAGCTCAAGCCGGCCGAGGGCGGCGTGCTGATGGCGCTTGCTTCGACCGACGACACACCGGCGCTCGCTGGCGATGCCAATGCCCCACTGCCGTCCGCCCGCCCGCAGGACATGACCGTCGAGGCCGCTCTCGCCGCCGCCAACGACATTCCGGCCGAGGACGAAGGCGCACAGGAAGGCTTTGAGGTTGCCGCGCTGGCAGGGCAGCCGGAGCCGCGTTCGGTGTTCAACGAGCCGGTGATGACGGCAGCTCCGGCGCCTGCGGCAAAGGCTGCGGCGGCCTCCGTCGCCGACCCTGCGGGTGCCGCCGTCAAGACGACGCGCAAGGCGTCGCGGCCGGTCGCCGAGGAGGCCAAGCCCGAGCCCAAGGCCGTCGTCGTCGCCGCCGCGCCCGATGCCGCGCGTTGGGCTTTGCGCAGCGGCGAGCAGGTGACGACGGTTACGACCAACACCAAGGCTCCCGGTTTCGCCTACAACATGGTGCGCACGGCACCGAGCGAGGTCTACACGGCCGGGTTCCAGCAGGGACAGGTTGCCGACGCACAGCATTTCACCGGCAGCGCGGTCAAGTTCCTTTCGGTGGCGCGCTTCGCAACGAACTGAGCGATCGATCGTCGATCAACAAGAAAAGCCGCGTCGGGTGACCGACGCGGCTTTTTGCATTGGGTGCTTTGCTTCCAGGGGGAGGGTGGCTACCCTCAGTTCTTGCGCAGCCTGTTTGCTTCGCCGGCGAGCGCCTCGATGCCGGCCCAGTCGCCTGCCTTGACCATATCGTCGGGCGCGACCCACGAGCCGCCGACGCAAACGACATTCGGCAGGCTGAGGTAGTCCCTGGCGTTCCCGGCCGAGATGCCGCCCGTAGGGCAGAACTTGACGCCGGCGATTGGCGACGCCAGCGCCTTGAGGAAGGGCACGCCACCAGCCTGCTCGGCGGGGAAGAACTTCAGGAAGTCGATGCCGGCTTCAAGCGCGCCCATGATCTCGCCCGGCGTGATGGTGCCCGGCAGCAGCGGCACGTCGCTGTTGGCGGCATGCCTGGCCAGCTCGCGCGTCAGGCCGGGGCTGACGATGAATGTCGAGCCGGCCTCGACCGCCTGGTCGAACTGTCGTGCGTTTAGGATGGTGCCCGCGCCGACAATGCAATCCTCGACTTCCGCAGCGACCCTGCGGATTGCCTCTAGCGCCTCGTCGGTGCGGAGCGTGATTTCGATGGCCTTGAGACCGCCGCGCGCCAGGGCGCGGGCGAGCGGCACCGCATCCGCGGCGCGTTCGATCTTCAGCACCGGGATGACCGGCTGGCCGTCCAGCAAGGTGAGCAGTTTTTGGGTTTTGCTGGTCATGGCAATCGCTCCAATGTCAATTTTCAACCGATTTAACAGACAGCGCTTACCGAGTCCACGAACCCGGCGGCGCAATGTTGCAGCTCAGGGCCGGGCACTAGGACCTGCCGAAAAGCCCGGTAAACCAACCCATCAGCGCCGACCACCAGCCGCTGGCCGGTCGCAACGCCTTGCGTAGCGCCGCCTGGGTACGGGGGCCGGCAATGCCGTCTGCCGCGAGGCCATATTCGGCCTGGAACTTCTGAACCGCCCTGGCGGTGCCGGGGCCGTATATGCCATCCGCGTCGACCGGATAGCCAAGCGCCAGCAAGGCCTCCTGCAGTTCGCCGACCAGTTCGCCGCGCGCGCCCACCTGCATCACGCGGTCGGAGGAGGAGGTGCCATCGACGTGCCGCTGATAGGCCTCGGCCAGCTTGATGTGGTAGGCGTTCTTGCGGAAGCCCGGCCCGTTGTAGCCGTGGCCGACGGCCTCCCAGTCGTGTCCGTTCAGCGCGTTGGCCAAACCTGCCTTGTCGATGTAGCGCGCCATCAGCCGGGCTTGGCCGGCAGCGCCCGAGCGCGCCTCGGCCACAAGGGCATCGACATTGTCGAAGCCAAGCCACAGCCAATGCGATCCCATGACCTGCCCAAGCCCCCAGGATGTCGACTCGTAGGCTGCCTGGTGATCAATCGCGGCGGCCCGCTCGATCATCTCCCAGCGCGCCGCCTGACTGCGCGGATTTGGGATAGCGCCCGTGTCGGGGGAGGCCAGCCCGCCGGCCCGCGCCATGTCCTGCTTGTGCCCGGAAAGCCGGCGGTCGAAATAGTGGCCTTCGAAGCGGATCAGCGGCTCGTTGCGGCCGTCGACCCTGGCAAACACCTGGCCGGCGCTCTCGATCTCGGCGATCGCCAGCAGCGCCGCCGGCTCGAGCCCGAACTCGCGCGCCGCCTTTTCGATCTCGACTGTCGTGTGTATGCTGAACATGCGTCTCGCGCTCCGATTGGTCGGTGCAATTGTCGTCCAACCATGCTGGAGGTGGAAAAATCTAGCACGCCTCGACGAAAAATTTCTGGACCAGGCTCCGAAGGCATTCTCGGCCAGATGGTCAACACATTGGATTTACATTGCTTTTGGCAGCGGATTGAAAAATGGCGGGCAAGGCGCTACGGGCTCACGCCATGACTCTTTCCACACCCAGCTTTCGTGTCGCCGCCCTCTACCGCTTCAGCCGGTTCGAGCAGTTCGAAGCCCTTCGCGCGCCGCTTGCCGACTTCTGCTGCAGCCGCGGCATCAAGGGTACGCTTCTGCTGGCCCGCGAAGGCATCAACGGCACCGTCGCCGGAACCAACGAGGTGATTGCCGAGCTCATCGCCTACATCGAGGCGATTCCCGCACTCGCAGGCCTGGAGCTGAAGTACAGCGCTGCAAGCGAAATGCCCTTCCACCGCATGAAGGTGCGTCTGAAGAGCGAGATCGTCACTATGGGTGTCGAGGGCATCGATCCGTTGAAAAGCGTCGGGGCCTATGTCGAGGCCGGCGACTGGAACGCGCTGATCTCCGATCCAGACACGATCCTCATCGACACCCGCAACGACTACGAGGTCTCGATCGGCACCTTCGCCGGCGCCATCGATCCGCAGACCAAGAGCTTCCGCGAATTCCCGGGTTGGGTCGAGGCGCATCGGGGCGAGATGGAAGGCAAGAAGGTCGCGATGTTCTGCACCGGCGGTATCCGCTGCGAGAAGGCGACAGCCTACGTCAAGTCGCTCGGCATCGACGAGGTGTTCCACCTCAAGGGCGGAATCCTCAAATATCTCGAAGACGTTCCGGCCGACCAGAGCATGTGGGAGGGCGAGTGCTTCGTGTTCGACGAGCGCGTCTCGGTTTCGCATGGCCTGGTCGAAGGCGAGGCGGAACTCTGCCGTGCCTGCCGTCATCCGCTGAAGCCGGAGGAACTGGCATCGCCGAAATTCCAGGCGGGCGTGTCGTGCCCGCATTGCTCCGAGGTGCGTAGCGAAGACGACCGCGCCCGCTATGCCGAGCGCCACCGGCAGGTCGAACTCGCCGAGCAACGCGGGGTGGGACCTCACATCGGCAGTTGAGCCGCCGGCCGCCGGCTATCGCCATTTTGGCCGCCGTCATTGTAATGTCGCGTTCGTCCGCCTACCTCACGGCGACCGACATACAACCGGAGGCACTGATGTTCGACCCCAAGAAGCTGCTCGACGATCTCCTGGGCTCCAAGATCCCTGGCACGGAATCCACCGTTCGTGACAAGGCGGGGCAGGCGACGCAACTCGCCAAGGACAACCCGCTGGCCGCCGGAGCACTGGTCGCCGTGCTGCTCGGCACCGGCACCGGACGCAAGGTCACCGGCTCGGCGCTGAAGATCGGCGGATTGGCAGCCATTGGCGGTCTCGCCTACAAGGCTTATCAGAACTACAAGGCCGGCAATGCGCCGGAGGCAACCGCGACCGCTCCGGACGCCGAACCGCAGCTTTTGCCGCCACCTGCCAATGACGCCTTCCACCCGCAGCAGGCGCCGCAGGGCGAGACCGAATTCGCGCTGACCCTGATCCGCGCCATGATCGCGGCAGCCAAGGCCGATGGGCACATCGACGACGAAGAGCGCAAGAAGATCGGCGACCGGCTGAGCCTTTCGGGTATCGGCCCCGAGGCCGAGCAGTTCGTGCGCTCGGAACTCGACGCGCCGCTCGATCTCGACGCCATCGTCGCCGCGGCCCAGACCGATGCGCAGAAGGTGGAACTCTACACTGCCTCGCGCCTGGCGATCGATCCCGATACGCGCGCCGAGCGCGGTTATCTCGACCTGCTGGCCGGCCGGCTGAAGCTGCCGGACGCACTGGTCGACCATGTCGAGGCGACCGTTTCGAGCGTCAAGGTGCCGATCGAGGCATCCGCCAATCCTGCCGCCACCAACCCCCAGGTCAATCCGCGCTGGTGAGGCGGCGGCGGGAGGGCGCGCAAGGCCGCTAAAAGGCCGATATTCGCGTTAAGGATTTGTTAACCGAGCAAGCGCATCATTTTCCTACTCGGATCGGCTCTCCTCCTCCCAAGCACGGTTCGATGAAAAACTGGGCGGTCGCCAATGACCGCCCTTTTTCTGTGTCTCTCCCGCACATCAACCGAACAGCTCTTCAAGCAAAAACCAATCTGGTCTTGCCTGGAGCGAGGTTCTAGACTGCAGGCGCTACCAAAGATCTGCCACCGGCGATCGGTTTTGCGCAGGGAGGAGCTTAATCATGTCGAGCAACAGGGTCGCAGTGGTTACCGGCGCCGGCAAGGGCATCGGCAAGGCGGTGGCGACAGCCTTGCTGCAGGATGGCTGGAACACTGTGTTTTGCGGGCGCAGCCGGGCCGCGCTGGACGGGGCAATTGCGGACGCGGGCAAGACCGACGCCAGGGCGTTGGCCGTGGTCTGCGACGTCACCAGGCCCGATCAGGTCGACGACATGTTCGAGACCATCACCGAAGCCTTCGGCCGGGTCGACCTGCTCTTCAACAATGCCGGCATGGGCTACAAGGCCTCGACCATCGATGAGATACCCGTCGAGGCGTGGAACGATGTCCTGGCGGTCAACCTGACCGGCACCTTCCTGTGCTCGCGCGCCGCGTTCGCCGCGATGCGCCGGCAAGAGCCGATGGGCGGCCGCATCATCAACAACGGCTCGGTTTCGGCGCACGCGCCGCGGCCGGGGTCGGTTCCCTACACGGCGACCAAGCACGCGATCACCGGCCTGACCAAGACGTTGGCGCTGGACGGCCGGCCGTTCGACATCGCCTGCGGCCAGATCGACATCGGCAATGCGCTGACCGAGATGGCCGTCCCGATGACGATCGGCGTCCAACAGGCGAACGGGGCGATTGCGCCCGAGGCGACCATGGACGTCGCACGCGTCGCCGAGGCGGTGGTCTACATGGCCGGCCTGCCGCTCGACGCCAATGTGCTGTTCATGACCGTCATGGCGACGAAGATGCCCTATGTCGGGCGCGGCTGAGCCGGACTATTTCGCCAGGAACGCCTCGATCCGTTCCAGTGCGCGCAGGATGTTCTCCTCGGAGTTGGCGTAGGAGAGCCTGATGTAGCCTTCGCCGAGCACGCCGAAGTCCGGTCCGCCGATGAGGGCGACGCCGGCCTCTTCCAGTAACGCCGAAGCAAGCTTCTTGGCCTTCCAGCCGGTGTCGGCGATGTTGGGGAAGGCGTAGAACGCGCCTTTGGGCGTGACGCAGGAAATGCCCGGGATGGCGTTCAGCCCCTCGACGACGGTCCTGCGGCGCCTGTCGAAGGCGCGCATCATCGTGTCGACATCGTCCTGGGGGCCGTCGATCGCGGCAATGCCGGCGAACTGGCTCGGCGCGTTGACGCATGACCAGCAATTGACGGCGAGCTTGCGCACCTTGTCGTAGAGGTGGCCGCCCTGTGGGCCGTTCGGCCAGATCGACCAACCCATGCGCCAGCCGGTCATGGCCCAGGTCTTGGACCAGCCGTTGAGCACGATCAGCCGGTCGCGGATATCGGGGAACTGCAACAGCGAGCTGTGGCGTTCACCGTCATAGGTCATGACGTCGTAGATTTCGTCGGACAGGATCGCAACGCCGGGATGCGCTTCCAGGCCCTTGACCAGCTTGGCGATCTCGATGCGCGGGGTGACGCCGCCGGTCGGGTTGGCTGGCGAATTGAGGATCAGAAGTCGCGTCTTTGGCGTGATCAGCGACAGGGTTTCCTCGGCCGAGAAGGCAAATCCATTGGCCTCGCGCACCGGCACAGGCACGGGAACGGCGCCGGTGAACTCGATCATCGAGCGATAGATCGGAAATCCGGGATCGGGATAGAGGATTTCAGCGCCCGGTTCGCCGAACATCAGGATGGCGGCGAACATCGTCGGCTTGCCGCCGGGCATGATCATGATGCTCTCAGGCGAAACCTCGACGCCGGTGGTCGTCAAGGTCCGCCGCACCACGGCCTCGCGGGTCGCCAGCAGTCCGTTGGCCGGGGTGTAGCCGTGGTGGCCGTCGCGCATCGCCTTGATCGCCGCCTCGACGATGTGATCGGGGGTGCGGAAGTCCGGCTGGCCAATGCCGAGATTGACGATGTCACGTCCCGCGTGGAGCAGGGCTGTCGCGCGGGCCAGCACGGCGAAGGCGTTTTCCTCGCCGAGGCGGTCGAAGGCGGCAATCGTTTGGAGCATTGCGGTCACCCGTCTGGTTCTGTCGCGCGTTTGTGATTTTTGCGAGACTGGTGCCAATCATGTCAAACGAATTGGAGACATCCTTGTCGGAGAACCTTCAGGACTGGAAGCCGCGACCGCGGCCCGAGCGCACAGCGATCGAAGGCCGTTACGTCAGGCTCGAGCCGCTCGATGCGGCAAAGCATGGCAGCGCCCTGTTCGAGATGGCGACGGCGCAGGATGCCGAAGGCCGCTTCCGCTGGCTGTTCGACACCAAGCCGGCGACGCGTGCCGACTTCCAGCCCTGGCTCGACAAGTCCGCAGCCAGCGAGGATCCGCTGTTCTTCGTGGTCATCGACAAGGCGAGCGGCAAGATAGCCGGACGCCAGACGCTGATGCGCATCGATCCGACCTATGGCGTCATCGAGATCGGCAACATCTACTGGAGCGGCATCGTCGCGCGCAAACCAGCGGCAACCGAGGCGCAGTTCCTGTTTGCACGCTACGCCTTCGACCTCGGCTACCGCCGCTACGAATGGAAGTGCAACAACCGCAATGAGCCGTCGAAACGCGCCGCCGAGCGCTTCGGCTTCAAGTTCGAAGGCATCTTCCGCCAGCACATGGTGGTGAAGGGCGAGAACCGGGATACCGCCTGGTACGCGATCATCGACAAGGAATGGCCCGCGCTCAAGCAGGCCTACGATGCATGGCTCGATCCTGCGAACTTCGACGCCAAGGGCCAGCAGAAGCGCCGGCTCGAGGATTTCCGGGCCGAATTCGGCGCCTGAGACGATTTGGCCGGATAGCTCCGGCGGACATTCACTGGAGCGCATCCGCTAAAAGTGCTAGCCGGTCGCAGCCTGGCACTTTGCTGCCGATGATCGAACGGAAGATTTGCCGATGGATACCAAAAGCCGAAATTCAGCAGTCGCCGCTGCCGTCATCCTGGCATGCTTCGGCATCGTCGGCTACTTCCTGCCCAAGATCATGGTGGCGGTCGGCAACTATTCGACGGTTGCCGCCGGCGTGATTGCCGCGGCATTCGTTCTGGCCTTTTTCGCGGTCTTCTGGCTGCGGGGCCGCAGCCAGCGCAAGAAAGGCGTCTGATCGGCTGTCGGATACCGGCCGTCAGCCTCAGGCGCTGAGGCTTGCCGCCAAAAGCGTCAGACCCAGCAGCAGCACCAGCGCTGCACCACCGATCTCGATCGCGTTGTGGACGCGGTTTCCGGCGCGCCCGTCGCCGGCGACGGCGACTGCCCAGTTCTTGGCGGTGACAGCCATAATGGCGAGGGCCGATACGGTGATCGCGGTGCCGAGCGCCATGGCGAACACCGACAGGATGCCGCCGGCCCACAGGCCGTTGAGGAAGGCGAACGACAGCACGATCAGCGCACCGGAGCAGGGCCGGATGCCGACGGCAGCGACCGCCGACCAGGCTGTGCGCCAGTCGAAGTGCCTGCCTTCGAGCCTCTTCGGGTCAGGCGCGTGCGCGTGGCCGCAGGTCGAGCAGACCTCGGCGTGATGATGATGCCCATGGTCGTGATGCGCGTGGTGATCGTGTGAATGGTCGTGGTCGTGATGCGCGTGATCGTGGCCGGCATGCGCTGCCGACAGGCTGTGCGCCGGCGTCGAACCAGCAAGGCCGAAGGCCATCGGCCGCAGCTTCTTCCACAACAGCCAGGCGCCAAACGCTGCGATCAGGGCGTAGCTGACCGTCTCGAGGAACCAGGTGGCATTGGTCATCGACACGGACGTTCCACGCAGCACCAGAAACACCAGCGCCATCAGGACCACCGCCGTCAGGCCCTGAAGGAAGGCCGAAACGAACGACAGCACGACGCCGCGCCGCAAGGCCACTTCGTTGGCCAGCATGTAGGACGAGATGACCGCCTTGCCGTGACCGGGGCCGGCGGCATGGAAGATGCCATAGGCAAACGACAGGCCAACCAGCAGCCATGTGCCGCCGCTCTCGCCATCGCGCATCGCCTTCAGCGAGCCGGTCAGCGAACGGTAGAACTGCTGCTGATGCACGTTGATCCAGTTCAGCAATCCGGAAAACAGGCCGGTCGAAGGCACCACCGCCTCGTTGGTGCCGATGCCGAGCGAGCTTTGGGCATGGGCGTGGCCGGCGAAATGGCTGAGCACGTAGCTGAGCGCCAAGAGGGCGAATATCACGCGAACTGTGGTCTTCTTCACCTGATTACCCCTTGGCCTGGCAGTTCAATTCCAGCTTGGTGGCAAAAATCTTGCTCATGTCGGTGCCGGACGGGTCGTTGAAGAAGGCATCGGTGAGGCTTGCCTGGTTCTGTGCGAGCGCTTCGTCGGGGTCGGGCCGGATCACTTGCTTGGTGCAGATCGACGGCAGGTCGGCGACGGAGAGGTTGCTGTCTTCGGTGAAGTCGATCGCCGTGTAGAAGGTCGGGTCGTAGACGCCGAAGTCGATCTTGCCGGCGAGTTGCAACGGCTCCTTCGGCTCGGTCTCGAACAGGATGATCAGTTGCTGATCTTCGAAATTCGCCACCAGATTGGCCGGCGGTTTCATCGCCACATCCTTGCCGCCGGCGGTGACGACCTGGAAATAGTTGAACTCGCCGATCGACTCGAACACCGTCTTCGACACTTCCGCCAGTTCGGTATCGTCCAGCTGGAGATCGGCGTTCTTGTCGAACTCCATCAGCACAGTGCTGGAAAACAGGTCGTCGAAACGCCACAGATGGCGCAGCGACTTCACCGTCTTGTCGGGATTGAGCATGACGTCGAGCCGGGCCTCGGCGAAGACGTGCGGGTGGACGCTCGCCGGCATGGTCATGGCCAGCAAGGCCACGGCCGCCGTGGCCAGAAGCGTCGTTCGTCTTTTCAGAATCATTGCGGCTGCCCGGGAATTCTTCGGCGAGGCCGAGAGTTATCAAAAACAGGGCGAAAGTGGGACGCGGCGCTCAACTAACTGGCATGATCGCAAGGATTGGTCTTGAACCATTGCACCAGGAAGTCGACGAAGACGCGGATCTTGGCGGGCAGGTAACGGCGGTGCGGGTAGACGGCAAAGATACCGCCGCCGGAGAGCCGGCGGTCGTCGAGCGCCGGGATCAGCCTGCCTGCGTCGATGTCGGGCGCCGCGATGAAATCAGGCAGGATGGCGAAGCCGAGCCCGGCAACGGCGGCGGCGCGCGCCGCGAGCGGGCTGTTGACCTCGATCGGGCCGCTGACGCCGACGGTGATGGTGTCGCCGGCGTCGCCGACGAACGGCCAGTTGGAGAGCCAGCGGCCATTGGTGTCGATGATGCAGGGGATGTTTGCGAGATCAGACGGCTTCTGCGGCATGCCGTATTTTTCGATCAGCTCGGGCGAGGCGCACAGCCGGATGCCGAACGGCGCCAGCCGCCGCGCGATCAGCGATGAATTCTCCAGCCGCGAGATGCGAATGGCCAGATCGAAGCCTTCTTCCACGAGATCGACGAAACGGTCGTCGAGGTGGATTTCGAGCACGATGTCGGGATGCTCCCTGGCGAAGTCGATCAGCGACCGGCCGATGGGCGCATCGGCGAAGGTGCGCGGCGCCGACAGCTTGATGCGGCCGCGCACGTCGCCGGAGGATTCGCGCACCGCGTCGGCCAGGCTGTCGACCTCGCGGATGATCTCGGAGGCGCGCCGATAATAGGTGTGGCCGGCCTCGGTCAGCGAGAACTGCCGCGTGGTGCGGTTGAGCAGCAGCGCGCCGAGCTCGTCCTCGAGCTCGCGGACATATTTCGACAGCAGCGCCTTGGAGCGGCCGATCTTGCGCGCCGCGGCCGAAAAGCCCTCGGCTTCAACCACGTCGATGAAGGCGCGCATGCGCGTGAGTGTGTCCATGTGCCTGCGGCCTCGTTCAAAAATCGGCTACGACAACGCTAGGATTGTTCACACCTGGGGGTCAAGCGGCTTGGTGTCCAGCCGTCGTGCCTCGCAGGCTGGGGTGCATGACGTTCAGTTGAAGGCCTGGACGTTGAGTCCGTCGAACCTGCCAGCCGCCAGGTCCTTCTTCTTGATGGTCATCAGCACCAGGCTGGCGACGTCACATCCAGCCCAACACGGGCTCATGGTGCGTCGCGGAAGTGATCATCCAGCGTCCCACACTTTGGCGCGCGTAGATAGAACTGCCCTTAATGCCGTGGCTTGCTGGTCAGTCATGTAGCCATCTATGACCACCAAACCGTCAGTGCCGGCCACGCCTTTTGCAAGTTCGCCAATGTAGGCATTCGTCAGGCCAACCTCATCAATCCCCTCATAAACTTCCGTAAGACCGTATGGGCGCGCCTTCGAGAAAATATACTTTTCCAACTCCGAATGCTGATGCTTTGCAGTCATCATTCGGCTTAGAAACATGTCGAGCGAAATGATCTTTGTCGCCGCGCGAGACATCGCGGTGGCCGCAACTGATTTTCCTTTGCCTGTAGGCCCACGCAGAAGGACTACTTCAGGCATTTTTTTCGCGCAGTGATAGATGCTGCGGGGAATGGGGTCGCTACCAACAAGCTCAGGAGTCGCAATCTGCCGAAACGCGAAGCCCGCCAGCAAGTGTTCTTCAAGGAATCGAAGGCTCGGGTACCAAAGTGCCCCGTCGTGACGTTGAATGCGGGTCATTTCTTTACTGTGGTCGTAATTTACTCCGCATTCCAGAATAAGTACGCCATTAGGAGATAAACTCGCGGCTACCTGCTGCAAAACGTGCAGTGGGTCCAGTTCGTAATGCATAGCTGATGTCCAGAGTACCAAGTCGAAAGGCCCCTGGGGAAGCTTTTGCCAACCTTGCTCTATGAACTGAACTCTGCCGTCCCCCCCATAAAGTTCCTTGGCGATAGCCAAAGCGGAGGACGACATGTCAATCCCAACAACACGGCTGGCGCCCCTGCTCGCGGCAACATTGCAAAAGAAGCCCTCATTGCAGCCCATGTCCAGGACGGCTTGACCTGTGAGATTGTCCGGTATTTTTAACCTCCCGAGTCGGTGGGAGGAATCTGTCATGCCCTTCTGGTCGGGTGAATGAGTTTGGTATCTCATGTAGTTTCTCTGCCTTTTGCGATGCGGAGCATAATGCCCCCTGTCGTTTGCTATGCCTAAGAAACCTTCCTCAGGCATACATCCGGTCAATAACGTTGCGCTGAGAATGCCATGCAGGGGAAGACAGGCCAATTTCTCATCATCTGTACTCGCAGTTCATCAGAGAAAATCGATTTTATCTTCGAGTTCATTTCCATCCAGAGTGGTCACGCTCCCTTTGTTGCCAGATAAACTTCGGTAAATTCCCCAATGATTCCGCAGTGATGATCGTGCCATCGCATCACTTCCACGTCCATCCCCGACCATTCGTGGATCATCTCGGCTAAGTCGTAGCCGTAATAGAAGGTGACTAGCGAACCGGCATCGCTGATGGGGTTGCCATGATACTCGGGTTCGGCGTAGTGCTCGACAGTGCCGTCGGGCTTGTACAGCGCCCGCCTCTCGCTGGCGACCCGGTCCTTGTAGGTCGGCACCGTGAAGAGATAGGCACCGCCCGGCCTAAGCGTCCTCGCGACTTCGCGCAGCACGTCGGCCGGTTGGTTCACATGCTCCATCACGTCTAAGGTGACGACTAGGTCGAAGCTCTCGTCGGCGAAAGTCTGGAGTTCCAAATTCTCGTTCCGGAAGCCCTCGATCTGCTTCGCGAGCGGTTTATCCGGGAAAAACTGCGAGGCCACATAGCGTGGGCATTCGCGCTTGAGCTTTGGCGAGATGCCGCGTAGGCCGGGCGAAGATTCGTGGATGGTCAGCTTGCGCCAGTCCGGGAAGCGGCGCGTCAGGACCAGCGCCAGCGCGCGCTCGCGCGGGATCGACCCGCAACCAGAACACAGCAGGTGATCGCGGTACCAGTCGTGCTGCGCGGTAAACTTCGATGGTGCCTCGCAGATGGGGCAGTAGCCGGCACGGCTGTAAACTGGAGAGTGCTGGTTCATGAGAGGGTTCCTCGGTCTGTAGCCGCGTTCGATCGGCCCGTTTCGATCCACTTGTGAGTCCGATCGAGTCCTTTGTCGAGAGGGTACTGCGGGCGCCACGCACCTTAACGGCCCACGCAGCCAAATCGTCACCGACCAGCTGTTGCACGGTTCCGTCAGCCTTGCGCGTGCAGGATCTTGCGTCCGAGCTCGATCAGGGCGAGGTCGCTTCCGGCGGGGCCGAGCAGCGAAAGGCCGAACGGCGCGCCATCCACCTTGCCGATGGGCAGGGTGATCTGCGGCAGGCCTGACAGGCCCGACAAGCACAAAAGCATCAGCGCGCGTTCGCGATAGGCCAAAAGCCCTTCAGGCGTCCCGCTGGCCAGCGGCGCCGCCCCCGGCACTGTCGGCAGAAGCAGGAAGCCATCGTCGCCGAGCATCGCGGCGAACTCGCCGCGGAAGGTGGCGCGCCTGGCTGCCTCGGCGACGTAGTCGGCCTTGGTCACGCTTGCGCCGAATGCGAAGCGGTCCTTGACCCCGGGGCCGAGGTCGCGCTCGCCCGATGATATCCAGGCGCCATGCGATTGCCATGCCTCGTAGGCCTGAGTTCTGCGGAAGCACCAGTAGAGTTCGTCCGCCGACATCGAAAACCTGCTCGGCGACAATTCGGCAACTCCGAGGGCAGCTTCGGCCTGCTTGCGCATGCGCCCGTATTCGGCGGCCTCGGCAGGCCCAAGGACCAGCGCATCCACGGTGGCAAGCGCCAGCGGCCGGGTGAGGTGGGAGCGATGCGCATCGCTGCCGATCAGCTGTCTTGCGACCATGGCGTAAGTGTCGATGTCACGCGTGAACCAGCCGAACGTGTCGAAGCTCGGGGCGAGGTCCATGGCCCCGTCGAGCGAAATCAGGCCGTGCGTCGCGCGCAGGCCGATCAGCCCGCAGAAGCTTGCGGGCGCGCGGATCGAGCCGCCTGTGTCGGAGCCGATGGCAATGTCGGCCAGGCCAGCTGCTACCGCTGCCGCCGAACCCGAAGACGAGCCGCCGGGGACGCGCTCGGGGGCTGCCGGGTTGATGGGGTGCGGGTAGTGGGCGTTCTGCCCCATCAGCGAAAAGGCAAGCTCGTCCGTTTGCGTCTTGCCGACGAATCGGGCGCCGGCATCGAGCAGCTTTTGAACCGATTGCGCGGTTTTCGTCGCTGGTTTGCCGCTGGCAGCCTTTTGCAGGTTGCCGCAACCGGTCACCAGGCCTTCAACATCGTAGATGTCCTTGACCGCCAGGCGCAGCCCCAAGAGCTCTCCAGTTTCACTATTTAGAACAGTGACTTGCGGTACATCGAGAAAAGCGTTGAATGGGTCGGACGTCACGAGCATCGTTCGAAACCTGTTTACGATGTTTCCAGCATTGTTCGACGATTGAATTTTTTCAACCCGCCATGAGATTTTAATTGATTGTGACGGCCGCGAGCCATATATCCGCGCTTGCCCAAAGTCGCACGTGCCTGTGGGTGTCCGCCGATCCCTCGAATGGCGAGGAAATCGGTAAGGTAACTGGAGCTAACCCCTCCAGTCGATTTAGCGGCCAACCGCAAAATCGAGGACACCTTGAAGCAACGACGGTGCGGGCCTTTCTGGTTCTCTTCCGGCTGTCCAAAAGCCGGGGTTACTGAAGAGGCACACCTTCATTGCCGGCAGTGCGGAACGGGTCTCCCATTTCCAAGCCAAGGCAGACAAAGCGAACCGAAGCCGGGCTGGCCTAGGTTCACCGCCGCGTGAAGCGCATTTGTGGTTCCAGGGTCTCCACAGGCTGGTTCCATCAAGCAGCGATCATGTCTTTGTCCACCGCGGGATTCTGCGGCCGGGAACGGCTGTCCCGCAGCTTGATGATCTTGCGCGGCAGGACCGCGCGATGGAGAGACCTATGGCCACTCAGCGCATCCTCGACTTCCTCGCCACCCGACGTCCGTCCGGCCCCTGCCTCGTGGTCGACCTCGACGTCGTGCGCGACAATTTCCGCGCCTTCGAAAAGGCTCTGCCTGACTCCAAGATCTACTACGCCGTGAAGGCGAATCCGGCGCCGGAGATCCTGCGCCTGCTCGCCGGCATGGGCTCGTCCTTCGACACTGCTTCGGTGACTGAAATCGAGATGGCCATGGACGCCGGCGCTCCGGCCGAGCGCATCTCGTTCGGCAACACCATCAAGAAGGAGCGCGACATCGCGCGCGCCTTCGAGCTCGGCATCCGCCTGTTCGCCGTCGATAGCGCCGAAGAGGTCGAGAAGGTGGCGCGCGCCGCTCCCGGCGCCCGCGTGTTCTGCCGCGTCCTGACCGATGGCGAAGGCGCCGAATGGCCGCTGTCGCGCAAGTTCGGCTGTGTGCCGGCGATGGCTGTCGACGTCCTGCGCCTGGCCAAGTCGCTCGGCCTCGACGCCTATGGCGTGTCGTTCCATGTCGGCTCGCAGCAGACCGACCTGACGGCATGGGACCGTGCACTGGCTGACGCCAAGATGGTGTTCGCCAAGCTTGCCGAAGAAGGCATCATGCTCGGCATGGTCAACATGGGCGGCGGCTTCCCGACGCGTTACCTCAAGGACGTGCCGGCGGCGCAGGCCTACGGCCAGGCCATATTCGACTATCTGAGCAAGCACTTCGGCAACAGCCTGCCCGAGACCATCATCGAGCCGGGTCGCGGCATGGTGGGCAACGCCGGCGTCATCAAGTCGGAAGTCGTGCTGATCTCGAAGAAGGCCGACAACGACAACGTGCGCTGGGTGTTCCTCGACATCGGTAAGTTCGGCGGCCTCGCCGAGACGATGGACGAAGCCATCCGCTATCCGATCGTCACCGATCGCGACGGCGGCGAAGTTGCGCCGTGCGTGCTTGCAGGCCCGACCTGCGATTCCGCCGACGTCATGTACGAAAAGACGCCGTATCCACTGCCCGTGTCGCTGACTATCGGCGACGAGGTGCTGATCGAGGGCACGGGCGCGTACACGACGACCTACTCGTCGGTCGCCTTCAACGGCTTCGAGCCTCTCCGATCCTACGTGATCTGACGGCTCGAAACGGCGCCTGGCGCCAGAGCCGATCAGATCACCCCGACGGGCGTGCCTTGGCGCGTCCGATCGGGTTCGCTTGTGGAACACATCTCCGCTCGTGAAGGATCGGGAAATGCATACTGAAATCGAAAAAGACACCTCCACCGACATCGTCATCGTCGCCGAAACCGTAGCCGACATCCCAGCGCGCGAGGCCCTTCTCGACCGCGCCATGGGCCCGAAGCGGCGCAAGAAGTCGTCGGAGAAACTGCGCCGCGGCCGCCGCCCCTCCGAGGGACTGGCGCTGATCGCACGCAGCGCCGAAGGCACGGTTGTCGGCACCGTACGGCTTTGGGACGTGCGGTTGGGCGAGGGCGGCCCGGCGGCGCTGCTGCTTGGCCCGCTTGCCGTCGATCAAACGATGAAGAGCGCGGGCATCGGCTCGGCGCTGATGCACTCGGCAATTGCCGAAGCGGGGCGGCTCGGGCACCGGGCCATCCTTCTGGTCGGCGATGCGCCCTACTATGCACGCTTCGGCTTCAGCGCCGAAAAGACCGGACAGCTTTCGATGCCCGGCCCCTATGAGCGCGAGCGCTTCCTGGCACTGGAACTCGTGGCGGGTTCGCTCGACGGCGCGAAGGGCGTGCTGAAAGCTGCCGGGCGCAAGCTGAAGGCCGAGCGCGCGCGCCTCGCCGCCTGAACCCAAGACGGACGGGGAGGGGCTTGGCCTCTTCCCACAAGGCAAATTCGATCCTGAACAAGTTTCGACGCAAGGCTAGAGCATCGGCCCGAAAATCGGACCCGATTTTCGGAAAGCACGATGCGCCAACTCAGTAAATTAGAGCGTCCTTTGTGCGTCCATGCGGACGCACGGCGCTCTGTGCCGCGGGCAGGGCTGCCGCGTCACTTATGCCGTTTGGGGGTAGGGAATTTGCGCCTCAAGGCGCGATGGCGGCAACACACACGGCGCGCCCAGCAGGATTATCAACCCCTCCCGGCGCTTGGCGGGAGGGGTTGAAAGAACTTGTCAGCCGAGCAATTTGCTCAGGCCCATGGCGACGGTCATGTCGCCCTCGACCTTGATCTTGCCAGTCATGAAAGCCATCGTCGGGTTCAGGTCGCCCGAGATCAGCGACTCGAGGTTGTCCAGCGACAGCTTGATGGTGCAATCGGCCGGGCCGTCGGTGGTCGAAAGGACGCCGTTGTCGATGACGATGACGCCGTCGGCGCCAGTGTCGAACTTCACCGAACGGTCGAAGCCGGAACTCTCGACCTTGGCCTTGATCTTGTCCGCGACTGCCTGAATGCTCATGGCTCTCTCCTGATCTGTACGTGAAGGCGCCCGGGCGCCCAGCCTCCCCGGACCATTTCCGGACAATGCCGGCCGCGTCGCAGGATGCCAATGCCTATAGCTGGCATCTTACGTTAACGTCAATGCTGATCTGTTCATGCGACATCGACGCCCCCTGACCGGCCAAGCTGCAGGCCAGTCTTTGCACGGCACAAAAGCGCTGTGCGGCATCAATGCGCGGAAGCGGACGCCTCTTCGGCCGGCGCGGGAGCCTTCGCAGCCTCTGCCGCAGCCGTCCGTCGCTGGCGCACGGCGTTGTCTCGAATGTCGTCCGGGGTCAGGAAGTCGATCTGTTCGACCAGAACCTCGTGCACCATCTTCTCGCCGACGCGCTCGTTGATGCTGTCGCGCACGCTGTTGCGAAAGGCGTCGAGGTCGAGCTTGTCGTACTGGGTGAAGTCGATCTGCGGATTGCCGTAGAGATACGAATAGACCTGGTCGACAATCAGCGATTCAGGCGGGACCGACATCTTGGCGACCTGCTTGGGCTCGACCGTATAGACGAGACGGGCCAGGAAGTAGCCATGGACGCGATCCCCCTTTAGCAGCGGCACGGAAATGACGTCGGTCTTGACGTAATCAAGACCGCCGAGCAGCGCCTTTTGTTCCTCTGTCGCCGGCGGCTTGTTGGCGGCCGCCTGGAACGAATAGAAGACCGCGCCGATGGTCACGGCGACAATCCAGAGCGCCGCCGCGATAAACTTGATCACCGCGCCCACCCGAATTCGCTGGCCGAGTAGGTGCCGTCAGCTTCGGAACGCTGGATGGCGTCCTTGAGCAGTCCGGCGACCTCGCCGACCGCGCTGAGATGGGCAAGGATGGCACGTTCGTTGGCGGCCAGCTTGTCGCGCAGGCGTTCGACTCCAACCTTGAGTTCGCCCGGGAAATCGCTGTCGACCAGGCCTTTCGTCGCCCGGGTCAATTCGTAGAGATAGCGGCTCTTGCGCGCGTTCGACGCCTTGATGTCGAAGCGGATGTCAGTGCGGATCGCGGCGGTCTCTTCTTCGACCGCTTCCTCGATACGGGTGAGGATCGCATCGAGGTTGCCGGGGCGCGCAGCCTGCGCGGTATCGGCTGCGTCTGCCATGGCCGGGAGGTTCGGCCGGTATTCGGTAAGGTCCGACATTGTTTTACCCTCTACTTCTTCGTGTCAGTGGCGGAGCTATCCGGGCCGCTCCCGAGCGACCTGACCATCTTCCGTTGCAATTCCTAGATAAGCGCGGTTGCCTGGCTCGTCTGCTCGTCTAGGGCAGCCCTTTCGGGACCACCCGAGACCGGTCCGACAGGCACTGCCTTTTCATTCGTGATGTAGTGATCGCGCATGACCGTTCGCGCGATGCCGATGCCGCCTGCGTCGGCGGTGGCGTCGGCAAGCTGCTGGGCCATCATTGACTTCCACATGTCGCCGGCCATGCCCTTGCCGTAAACGCTCTCGGTGTTCTTGGGCATCATGTTTTCGATGAAGGTCTGCAGCACCATGGCTTCGAAGCGCTTCATGCTTTCGTCCGGCGAGGCGACGTCGGGCTTGCGGGCCAGGCCGATGCCGGGGGCCGCGGCTTCTTCGCCGAGCGAGAACGTGCCCGACGCACCGTTCGACCGATTGACCAACGCGGCGCGCGCGGCCTGGAGGCCGGCAGGCTCGGCGGCCCTGGCGACGTCCAGAACAATATCGCTGGGTGGTGAAATGGCCAAATCGGCACGCCTTTTGTTGCTTGGTTACTGCTGATTGTGGCGGGTCAAGCTTGTGGCAACCTTACTTGTCGTCGGTGAGCTTTCTTTCGATGATTTCAAGGCGTTCGCGGTCGGCGCTGTCGCGCTCGTCCTGCCTGCGAACATCGTTGTAGGCGCGTTCGACCATGTTGGTGCGCGCGGTTGCGGCCGCGATCTGGCCGGCCTCGTGGCTGGCCAGGCCGAGGTTGATCTTCTGGCGCGCAACGGCGGCGGCGATGCGGTTGTAGTAGAGGTCGGGAAACAGCTGCGTGATGGCGCTGGTGTTTTCCATGCTCTCGGCAAGTTCGCGCGCCTCGGCCTCGGCGCTGATCGCCTGGGCAACGTAGCCGGCGTGGCGCATCTCGTGCATCGCCTTGAGCTGCTCCTGAACGACGACAAGCTTCTTCAACCTGCCCTTGCGCGTGGTCATCGCTATCTTCCGATCGTGATGTCGACGAAGCCGTCGGCGAACAGGCTGAGCATGGTGCCGATACCGAAGTAGATGAGGATCAGGCCGCCGGCGACCACGAAAGGCAGCGAGATGAAGTAGACCGGGATTTGCGGTGTCAGCTTGTTGACGAAGCCGATGGTCAGATTCATCAGGATCGCATAGGCGATGAACGGGCTGCCCAGCCGCAGCACCACCATGAAGCTCTCGGACAGCGTGTCGGTGACGTCGACAAGCGCCGCCTGGGGATTGAACATCAGATTGATCGGGGCGACCTTGTAGGAGGCGACCAGCGCGCGGATGATCTCGTGGTGGAAGTTGAAGACGAAGAGCAGGATAAGCGCCGAAAGCGAAATGATGGAGGCGAGCGGCGCCTGCGGCTCGTTTTCCTCGATCGCCATGCCGCCGACGCCACCGTAGCCGATCAGCATGGCGATGGCCGATCCCATGAACATCAGCGCCAGTATGTAAAGGCGGGCCATCAGCCCGATCAGCGCGCCGATCAGCAATTCGGAGGCGATCATGGGCATCAGGATGCCCGGACGGGCGTCGACGTAGGGGTAGATCTGGTCCCACAGATGCGCAAGAAGGCCGCCCGTCGCGGCGACCGCGACGAACAGCCTTATGTGCATCGGCACACGGACGCTCGACAGGCCCGGCATCAGCATGAAACAGCCGCCGATCCGGCAGAAGGCCAGGAACGCCGCAAGGACAAACCCCTGCGCGGCGACATTCATGAGATGGTTCCGAGCACGCGCAGTTCGACGCCCTTTGCGATCTCGACATGGCTGAGCACCGGCAGGGTCGGGAACAGCCTTTCGATGATCATGCGCACGTAAGGCCTTGCGTCGGGCGCGGTGACGAGGACGAAGCGTTCGCCGGCCTCGAGATGGGTGCGGATCGCCTTCGAGGCATCCTGGCCGAACTCTTCGAGCTGGCGCGGATCGATGTCGAACTCGCGGACCTCGCCCTTGCCGTCGCGCTTGAGGCTCTGGTGGAAGGCAAGATCCCAGCGGTTGCCGAGACGCAGCACCTTGAGGGCTCCGGCTTCGCTAAGATCGCCGCAGATCTGCTGCGCCATGCGGATACGGACATGCTCGACGATCTGTTCGGTGCGGCGGACATGCGGCGAGATTTCGGCGATCGCCTCGATAATGAGGTGCAGATTGCGGATCGAGACGCGCTCGGCGAGCAGAAGCTTCAGCACCGCCTGCAGGCCAGGATAGGTGATGTGCGACGAGCAGATTTCGTCGGCCAGCTTGCGGTATTCCGGATCCTGGCGCTCGAGCAGCGCCTTCATGTCCTTGTAGGACAACAGCTGGGGCAGGTTGTTGCGGATGACCTCGGACAGGTGCGTGAGCAACACCGACATGTTGTCGGCGAAGGTGAACTGCTCGCGCTTCAGGTCTTCGGAAAACGAGTCGAGCACGGAGAAGGCGCGCATGCCGAACGCGGGTTCGCGGACTTCCTCGCCGGGGATGTCGGGCAGCGGGCGCGAACCCAGCAGGACCATGATTTCACCGACGCGCATCTGGTATTCGGCAACGACGGTGCCGTGGATCTTGATCTGGTAGCTCTTCGGCGGGATCGAGAAGTCGTCGGTCAGGCGGACCTCGGGCACAACGAAACCGTATTGCGTGGCAAACTTCTTGCGCATCTTGGCCATGCGGAAGGCCAGTTCCTGATGGCTGGAGAGCAGGCGCGTCGACAGCTGCTTGCCGATGAGAAGCTCGATTTCGGCGGTGGCGAGCGACGCCTTGACCGAGTTCTTCTCGTCCTCGACCTTGTCATTTTCGATCTGCTGCTTCTCGGCTTCGGCCGCGGCGAGGCGCTGGTTGTGACGCAGCGGAATGACGTAGCCCAAGGTCGCCATGCAGGCGGCGAGCACGAGGAACGGCAGCATCGGCAGGCCGGGCATCAGCGACAGCAGCGTCAGCAGCGATGCCGCGACATAGAGGGCGCGCGGATAGGCGCCGAGCTGGCCGAAGACTGCCTGGTCGGCCGAGCCGCGGGTGCCGCCCTTGGAGACCAGCAGGCCGGCGGCGAGCGAGACGATGAGCGCCGGGATCTGCGTGACGAGGCCGTCGCCGACCGACAGTTTGATGAAGACGTCGGCTGCTTCGCCCATGCCCATGTCATGGCGGAAGTAGCCGATGGCGATGCCGCCGACGATGTTGATGGCGGTGATGATGAGGCCGGCGATGGCGTCGCCGCGGACGAATTTCGAGGCACCGTCCATCGAGCCGAAGAACGAGCTTTCCTCTTCCAGTTCGCGGCGGCGCAGCTGGGCGGTCTTGTCGTCGATCATGCCGGCGGACAGGTCGGCGTCGATGGACATCTGCTTGCCGGGAATGGCGTCGAGGGCAAATCGGGCGCCGACTTCGGCGATACGCGTCGCGCCCTTGGTGATGACGATGAAGTTCACCACGATCAGGATCAGGAAGACGATCAGGCCGATGACGAAATCGCCGGACATGACCAGGTTGGAGAAGCCCGAGATGACGTAGCCCGCGGCATGCGTGCCTTCATTGCCATGCGACAGGATCATGCGCGTGGTGGCGATGTTGAGCGACAGGCGCAGCATGGTGGCGATCAGCAGCACCGTCGGGAACGACGAGAAGTCGAGAGGCCGCTGGATCCACAGCGCGACCATCAGGATCAGCACCGAAATGGCGATCGAGAAGGCGAGCCCGACGTCGATCAGGAACGCCGGGATAGGCAGGAACAGGACGGCCAGGATGACGACGATGCCAAGCGCGAAGAAGACGTCGCGTCCATTCTTGTTGGTCGCGCCCGCACCCGTGATGGTGTCACTGATCGCCATGCTTCATCCGATCGAATCCCGCCGCGAGCCCATGCCACGACCGTTGCACAGTAGTGATCCAAGCTTGCGCGAAGGTGGGAGGCGGAGCGCCGAGCACCCTTCATCGGCACGGTGGTCCGCCCGGGCATGAGCGCGACTTGGCTTGCTGGCTCACTTTCCGGGACCGGAATTGCAGCGGCCATGAAGAGCCTATGCCGCCGCCGAGCGCACAAACGCCATGCTTCTCAGTGCAGTTCGATGTGGCCCTTGTGCGTGCCGAGCGCTGCCGCGAGGCTGGTCGGGCGCTCGATCATGCGGTGAACGCGTGGCGGCTGGGCGCCGCTGTGCAGCGCGCGCAGCTTGTCGCCGATCTCCGCGTCGGCAAGCGTGGCGCGCTGGTTGTGGCGGACATATTCGAGCCAGGTCGGGGTGTGGTAGGTCTCGACCCAAATCTCGGGGTTTTCGAGATCGCGGGCCAGCACCCAGTTGCGGGCGCCATCGCGTCGGCGCACCCGGCGACGTTCGCTCATGGCGTCAAGGAATGCCGGCACGTCCTCCTCGCGAATGATGAATTCGATGGAGATGACGATCGGGCCCGAGCGCGGCTGGACGTCGAGGGCCAGATGCGGCTCGCGGAAGCGGTTGAGCGGATCGAGGTTGAGGGCGGTGTGGGCGGGCAACGGCAACAGGAAGCCGATCGCCGCGCCGACGAGCATGGCGGCGCCGGCGACGATGAGTGCGGTCGAGGGGCCATGGCTTTCGGAAATGACACCCCAGATCCAGCTGCCGAGCGCCATGCCGCCGAATGTCGACATCTGATAGATCGACAAGGCGCGGCCAACGACCCAGCGCGGCGTCGACATCTGCACTGTGATGTTGAAATGCGATAGCGCCAGCACCCAGCAGGCGCCGCCGACAAGCAGGCCAGCGCTGGTCAGCCAGGCATAAGTGCTCCATGCGGCAAGCCAGCTGCACAGGGCAAAGCCGAGGAAGGCCGAGCGGACGATCGCCTCGCTCGACATGCTGCGGCGGATGCGGCCGCTGATCAGCGCGCCGCCGACAGCGCCGACGCCGAATGCGCCGAGCATGACGCCGTAGGTCAGCGGTCCGCCGGCGACGAGGTCGCGGGCGACCAGCGGCAGGAGGGCCTGGATGACGACCGCGGTGAAGCCAAAGCTGAAGCTGCGCAGCAGCACCTTGGCGATGTTGGGTGACATGGCGACATAACGCAGCCCGGCGCCCACAGCCTGTCCAAGCGTCTCGCGCGGCAGGGCGTTCTTGGGAATTTGCGGGCGCCAGCGAAACAGCACGATGATCAGCGCGAAATAGCTCAGCGTGTTGACGGCGAAGGCCGCTGCCGCACCCGCTGCCGCGACAATGATGCCGCCAATGGCCGGGCCGACGCTGCGCGTCATGTTGAAGCCCATCGAGTTGAGCGCAACTGCCGCCGGCATGACCGGTCGCGGCACCATGTCGCCGACGGAAGCTTGCCAGGACGGGTTGTTGAGGGCTGTGCCGCAACCGATCAGGAAGGTGAAGGTGAGCAGCAGCCAGGGCGTGATGAGACCGAGATAGGCAACCAGTGTCAGGAGCGCGGACACGGCGAGCATGAAACATTGCGCCGTCAGCATGACGCGGCGGCGGTCGTAGCTGTCGGCGAGCGCGCCGGATACCAGCGAAAACAGCATGATCGGCAGCGAGATCGAGGCCTGGACGAGCGCCACCATGTCGGAAGACGTGGCGATCGAGGTCATCAACCACGCGGCACCGACCGCCTGGATCAGGCCGCCAAAATTTGAGGCGAGGCTGGCAAACCAGACCGACCGGAACGTGCTGTGTTTGAATGGCTCAAGCGCCGAGCCTTGCTCGTACTTGTGGTCGTCGTCCATGCGTGAAGCCGGCCCTGCCGGATGCCCTCTGTGAATCGCTTCGGGCAACTAGACCATGTTCGTTGCACCGGGTGAACCTCTTTGTCGGCCGGGCGCGTGGACCAATGCCGGTGCTCAGCGGTCAAACCGGCGATTTGTGCCGGGCGGGCGTCAGAAGCCGGTTTCGATGCGCTCGAAGATGACGTTGGTGAACGACGATATCTGAGCGCCGATGAACGGGCCGGTGAGCGCCGACACCAGAAGGATGGCGACGATCTTCGGCACGAAGGTCAGGGTGATTTCCTGAATCTGGGTCAGGGCCTGGATGAGCGCGATGCCGACGCCGACCAGCATGGCGACGCCTACGGCAGGACCGGAGGCTGTCAGCACGGTCCAGATCGCAAACTGGACAAGGTCTAGTGCGTCGGCTTCGTTCACGCAGGGGTGGCCTTGATCGAGACGCCTGGGTTGATCACGACGGACTTGCCGTCGGTGAGGACAGCGACCACGCCATCCTTGAACAGGCGGACTTCGGCGACAACGCCCGACGTCTTGCCATCGGGAGACGTCACCGTCCGGCCGATCAGGGCGTCGGCCTGGGCGAGGGCGGAGCCCTGCAATATCTGGTCGAGGCGCGTATTCATCTGCACCGACTGCTCGACCTGCGAGAATTGGGCGAGCTGCGCGACATACTGGGTCGAATCCATCGGCTTGGTCGGATCCTGGTTCTTCATCTCCGCGACAAGGAGCTTGAGGAAGGAATTATAGTCGACCTGCGTCTTGGATGCAGCCGTCGGCGTGTTGCCGGTCTTCGTATTCGTGCCAACCGGCAAGGTGGTGGTGTAATCGATGGCCATCAGAATTTGCCTCCGGCAGCGACCGCGCGCTCCTGGGCCGGCTGATCGTTGCCGGCGATGGCGCGCTGTTCGAGTGGATAGAGCGAGCGTATCGTCTTCAGCGCCTCGTAGACGTGATCTTCGGCGACCAGGCGATCGACCTGCTTCAACGTCGCAAGGATCTCGGCATTGTTGAACGTTGCCAGCAGCAGCGGCAACGAGCGCTTGAACATGTCGCGTGCGTCGACCGCGCCGACCGGATCGACCAGCATCACCTGCAAGATGAAATAGAGCTGGCGCAGCGGAGTCGATGCCTGCTCCGGCTGCAGCACGTGGCTTTCGAGCAGGAATTGCACATCGTTGAGAAGTTCGAGCGAGACCTTGCGGTCGGCACGAACGACAGCCCCGTTGATGTAGATCTTCTCGTTGGCCTTGAGCGAGATTTTCAGCGTGTTTTTCATTGGATGCCGTCGCGGATGATCTGCGAGACCTCGATCAGGCCTTCGAAGCTTTCGCTGCGGCCCTGGCGGATGTCTTCGGCTTCGCGGAGAACCCAAAGCCCGATGGAGATCAGGTTGGCGCGCAGTTCCTTGGGCAAGGCGTTGTCCGGGTTGCCGAGATCATCCAGCAAGGTGGTCCACACCCGGTTGGTGAAGCTCAGCGCATCGATGGCCGCGGTCGACTGGGCGCCTTCTTGCGCTGCCTTGCCCAACATGTCGATGGATCGGGTGAGCAGCTGGCGTTCGCGGTCGCGCGCATCGGCGACGGAGTCGGTCTGAATGTCGGCATAGGAAAATTGATACATAAGTGTCCCGTCTATTTGCCGTTCAGCTCAGGAATTTCATGAGGCTCAGTTGTTGGATACGCGCCGTAAGCGCATAGGACTTCTCGATCTGCGAGAGCAGGTCCGTGACCATCGTCGAGGCTCTGTAGGGATCGACGCCTTCGGTATCGAGGATGTGCCTCTCGAACAGGTCCATCTGCATCTTGACGCGTTCGGTGGCGTTCTCGACGCGTTGTTCGATGATGCCTGCCTGCGATTGCAACTGACCGACCTCGCTGATCGCCGAACCGATCGTGGAAACGGCGCGATTGACAACCACTTCGCGAGCTGCCGCGCCGACATTGCTGTCGAGCAGGTCAGAGACGAAGGCCGCAGCCATTGCGATCTTGCGAATGCCTTCGTTGTTGGCGCTGACGGAGGTCTCCGTGGTTTCGTTCAATGTGATGCGGCTGGTGATGCCCTGGTCGGTGGCATTGGACCATGGCGAGCCGGCCGCCTGCCAGCCCGCCCCAAGGAACATCGGCTCAACGACATTCGTCAGGAAACTGTCCATCTGCGCTGCACTGATATTGGCTGCCGCAGGGGCATTCTGGTCGAAGCCAAAATTTGCGAGGAAGGCGGCGTCGAATGCCGCCTTGGTCGGTGAGCCGGCCTTGAATTCGTTGATCGGCTTGACGTCGGTGTTGGTGCCGGCGAACAGATATTCGCCATTGAGGCTGGTGTTGAGAACCGCCGTCATGGTGTCGAGCGTGCCGCGCGCGCTCTTCTGCGTCAATGCGTAGGCCGCATCGCCCGAGGCGCTGCTGGTCAGGCTCGACAGCAGGGTCTGGGCAGCCTTGTTGATTTCGCCGAGCGAGGTCTGTGTCGCGGCCAACCGGGACGCCACCAGTCCGTTGGAGTCGACGATGCCATCCAGTCGCGCAAGGTCGCGATTGAGCGTGATCGACTGAGCCGTGCGGGCGCCCAGCGCCAGGCCGCGATCGGCGACGAAACCGGTTCCTACCTCCTTTTGTGCCTTGGTAAGCGCCGATTGCTGACGAAGCAGGGAGTAGCGAAGGGCGTTCGAGACGGCCGAAGACGAGACGAAGGTTGTTTTCATGGCCCTACCTCACCGCCGCGAGCAGCGCGGCGAGCATGTCGTCGACTGCCTTGATGAGCCGTGACGAGGCCTGGTAGGCGTGCTCCAGATCAAGCAGCAGCGACATCTCGATGTCGACGTTGACGCCGGTTTCATTGGACAGCGCCTCGGCAGTGCGCACAGCGAGAGCTTCCTTGCTTTCGGTGGCGGAGTAGGCTTGCTGACGCATGCCTTCGAACCAGCCGATCGCATTGGTGGTGAACGTGCTGAGGCTTGAATTCAGGGTCACGCCCGCTGCCGGGTCGAAAACCATCGTCTGGTCGATGCGCTCGCCATAGGAGATCAGCAGGTCGGCGTAAGAGGCGTTGCCGGACGGGTTCTTGATGTAGGCCGCGCCGTTGATGCCGCCGTCGCGCAGAAGCTTGGGGTTGCCGCCGGCAATGGGGTCGACCGCCGGATTGAGCCTGATCGAACTGGCAAGGCCGTTGACCAGAGTTCCGGCCGGCGGAACGCCGGGGCCGCCCGACCAGGTGAACAGGCCGGCCTGGTTGGCCAGCGCCGGAGCGGTTTCGGCGAAAGCGGTAATCAGGCCGCGGGCCATTTCGTCGAGCTGAGCCTGCATGGTGTTGGCCACGCTGTCGCGCAGCTGGACCAGACCGGCAAGCTTGCCTGCGGCGTCGGTGTTGGCGCCAGTGCCAGGCTGGAGAGGTACGCCGTCGATGTAGATCTTGTTGCCCGCGGTGCCGGCGACATAGCCGGAAGAGGGCGAGAAGCTGACGACGCGCGGCACCGTCTCGAACAGCGTGGCGCCGTCCGCCGTGGTGATGACCATGTCGTTGTCGCCGCGCTTGAAGGTCGAGACCGGAACGATCTCGGAAATCTTCTTCAGGATGGCGTCGCGCTGGTCGAGCGAGTCGTTGACGTCCTTGCCGACACGCGTCCCGGCGATGATCGCCTTGTTGGCGATCTCGAAGTCGGCAAGAAGCTTGTTGAGCTGGTCGACGGTGGTGGAAATCTCGCTGTCGGTCTCCGTGCGGAAACGCTGGATGGCCGCGCTGCCGTCATTGAGCGTGCGCACCACCTGGCGGGCAGCGTCCACGGCTGCGACGCCGAGGTTCTGGTTCGAGGGGGCGGCCGAATAGATCTGCAAGGCTTCCTGGAGCCTGCCAAGCGCGGATGCGGCCGAACCCGAGTTGTCGTCGCCATTGACGTCGAGGGCCAGTTTCTGGAGGCCGTCATAAAGCGTGCCCTGGCCGGAATAGGACGCCAGCGCCGACAGGTTCTGGCGGAACAGGAGGTCGTTGGTCGTGCGCTGTATTTCGACGACGCGCGCCCCGGGGCCGGTGCTGCCGAGCACGGCGCTGCGGCGCGCGTAGTCTGGATTTTGCGCTTCCGAGACGTTGCGGGAAAGAGTGCTGGTCTGGCGCGACGTATTCTGAAGCGCAGATTGGGCGATGCTTAGGGCTGACGTCAGGGACATGCGCAGTCTTTCGCGGGCTGGTGCCCGTCAGGGGTTATCGCTTCAGGTTGACGAGGATATCCATAAGGTCCGCGCCGGTTTGGAAGACCTTGGAATTGGCGGTGTAGTTGCGCTGGGACTCGATCATTGCGGTGAGTTCTTCCGCGATGTCGACATTCGAACCTTCAAGCGCTCCCGAAACGACCTTGCCAAGCTTGCCTTCGGTCGGCCAGCCGGTCTCGATCGGGCCGGAATCCTTGCTCTGGGCAAAGACGTTGCCGGAAATGTTGGTCAGGCGATCGGGGCTCGTGACCGAGGCGAGCGGGATCATGAACAGCGCTTTCATCGAGCCGTCGGCGTACTGTGCGTAGACAGTGCCGTCGGTGTCGATCTCGACGCGCTCGATGGCGCTCGGCGGGCTGCCGTCGACGATCGCCTTGGTCGGCGTATAGTCGGCTGCCAGCTGCGTCATCGCCGACATGTCGAGGGTCAGTGATCCACCGCCCGGCACAGTCAGGGTGATGTCCTTGGCGCTGGCAGCGGTCAGCTTGCCGGTCGTCGCATCGAAGTCCAGCGTTTCGGTTGCCAGCGGGCCGGCCGAATAGGGGAACGACGTGCCCGGCGTTGCGTTGGACTGGTCGAAGACGGTGACCTCCCAGGTGTTGGCCGCAGTCTTGGTGACGTAGACGTCGAGGAAGATCTTCTCGCCGAGATTGCCGTAGACGACCAGCGACGACTTGCCGGCCGAAGTTGCCGTTGCCGCATTTGCCGATGGCAGGTTGGCGGCAGCCGTCACGCCGGCGCTGCTCGGCAGGTTGGCGGCAAACTGGCCGTTGGCGCTGGGAACCGGGTTCAGGCCATCTTCCTCGATGCGGATGGGAACCAGATTGTCCATCGCTACAGGAGTGGGCGGGGTACCGTTCTTCAGATCCCAGCCCTTGAGTATGTAGCCGCCGGAATTGACCAGATAGCCTTCGCCATCCGGCACGAATGCGCCGGCGCGGGTCAGGTAGTCGGTGCCGCTGGGATCCTGGACGACGAAGAAGCCGTTGCCGTCAATGGCAAGGTCGGTGACGGAGGTCGTGTACTGGAGGGGCCCCTGCTTGCTGACCGAGTTCAGCACCGTGGTGGTCACGCCACCGGAATTGTAGGAACCTGTCGTACCTGGCAAGACGAGGGAAGAGAATTCGGTGTAAGCGCGCTTGTAGCCGTTCGTGCTAGAATTCGCGATATTGTCGGCTACTGTGGACAGGCGGTTGGCCTGGGCGTTCATGCCCGACACACCGGTCCGCATCATTCCATAGAGGCTCATCGATGGTCTCCCCAAATCTCATGCCACGAAGCTCAAACTACGTGGCATGACTTGCGCGAGGCTGACGCGGAATCAGACGATCAGCCGGTATCCGAGGAAACGCTTGGAATCGATCGGGTCGTGGCCAAGGCGTTCGCGCAGCTTCTTGCGAAGCTTGGAGATGTGACTTTCGACGACGTTTTCTTCGACTTCTTCGTCGAAAACACCATAGATCGCGTTGAATACCTGGGTCTTGGTGACGCGGCGTCCGCTGTTGCTTGCCAGATATTCGAGAATCCGGCGTTCGCGGCGCGGCAATGGCATTGGCTGGCCGTCGACCTCCGGGTCGCGTCCGTCCATGAAGATGCGCATGGCGCCGATTTCGGTGAAGCCGGTGTCCTCCTGGGCGCGACGGCGGATTGCCGAAATGCGCGCGAGAATCTCGCGGATATGAACCGGCTTGCGGATGACATCGTCAACGCCGGACTCAAAGAGCTTGAGCGTGTTTTCGAGGTTGTTCTGTTCGCTGAGCGCGATGACCGGTGCCTTGGTGCGGTCGCGCAACTGACGAGGGGAGATCGAACCCTCGTTGCAGTCGCCGATGAGGAAGGCGCGCACAGAGCGCAGATCTTCATCGGGGGCGCTGGTGACCCACTCGCCGAACTCACTCGAGCGGAAGCCCGCGCAAGCCACACCTTCCCTGTCGAAAAGTGAATTATAACCCCTGGTGACGAGCTCTCGCTCGTCGACAACAACAATCATCGGCCCCGCCTCCGAATCAAAAATGAACGCCCCGTTAACCATTCGGTAATGGGTCGAGACCAAGGCGACCAATCGTGGATTCTTGCCGCTATTTTTTGGGGAGTCGGGAATCGCGCAGGTTGAACCGGCTGCACGACATGCGTGCATTCGTTTCGATGGATGATGCTGGCGATCAGGTCTCGGCAGGACGCCGGAGCGAGGCGGTCAAAAACGCCTATGGGTTGCAGAACGACCTGGCGTTTGAGGTCCATTGGCCGAAGCCGGTGGCGACCATGTTGGAGATGACGCGACAGACATATCGCTTCTGGGCCGGGTCGTTGTCGGGGCCGGCGTGGTAACGCGCAACAGCCATCGACCACGACTCGTGGCGGCTATGGAGGCTGACCAAAAACCGCGCGGCGTAGTCGACATTGCGCCTGGGATCGAGCATGTCGGCGACACTGCGGAATTCGGCCGCGTGATAGCGGTGATTGATCTGCATGCAGCCAAGATCGATCAAGGTCTTGCCTTCGCCGCGCGCGGTGGCGAATGCGGCCAGCGCCTCGCTACGGTTTTTTGGAAATACTGCTTTTCCTTCTATATTCAATGCGTTGGGTTGGAGAGTTCCCTTCTTGCCGGTTTCGGTAAGACCGACGGCATAGAGAATTCCCACCGGTACGCCATAGCGTTCCGCCGCGCGCACGATCTCCGGTTCACAAGGGTTGGTCGCCGCCGAGGCAATGCCCGTCGCTGCGCTAGATGTAGAGGCTGCCGCCAGAAGATGCAGGGCCAGACGACGAGATGTTGCGTGTGCCGCCTTCTTCACCTGCCGCTCCTCTCGATGTCTGTCTGTTGCCTGAATTCGCACCGTCACTGCCAGTTCCACCGGATTGGAACGCTTGTTGGTCGCGTCCTCCGGAACCCGTCTGCGGGGGGCTTGCATCCGTTCTCGCGCTGGCAGCGTTGTTGGTCGGCGGGGCCTGGATGGTGATGCGATCGACATCGAACCCGAGGCCTTTGAGTGCGCTGGTGATCGCTTCGCGATCGGCTGAAAGACGATGATAGGCTTCCGCGTTCTCAACTTCTATTTCAACTGTCAGTTGTGATCCGGCGAGATGCAGATTGGCGTTCACGGTGCCCAGTTCGACCGGGCGCAGCTGTATCTTGAGGGTGTGTGCCGAGGGTGCATTTGTGGCGGTTGTTTGCAATTGCTGAACGGCGGTCGCGGCAGCGGCGTGGCGCGGCGCGGCCGAGGCGATGTCCAGCGCCAGGGACGTCGCCGTCGTGCTTCCAGCGCCGGCTGCCGGCGCAGGCATTGCCTGCTCGGAAATGATGCTGACGCGGCTTTGCTGCCCGGCGCTGTCCGCCTGTCGGGCAGGGACCTGGCGGGCTGGCTTGTCCGTCTCGGCGGCGCGGCCTTCGGCCGGGGCTCCGGAGGCCGGATCGGCGTTGGCAATGAGTTCCTCGCCTGATGTGGCGGCCATGCCATCGGGAAGCCGCATGCCGGCCTGGGCGTTGTGTTGTGCGGTCTGGTCCGATGTCGAGACGGTCGTCGGGGTTGCTGTCCCGGCGGTTCGAGACGCTGCCTGTCCCGGCAGTTCGCCGTTCTCTTCGGCTGGTGCGTTGGTGCTTGCCGGTTGGCTTGCGACCTTGCGCAGTTCGCTGAGCGCCAACACCAGCGGCAGCGCTGTTTCCGCAGGCTGTTCGGCCTTTGCAGTGTCCTTGGCCGGCTGATCCGGCAATGGCGGCTCGAGGGTCGAGGGCTCCCCATCGGCGAGCGGCACGTCCTGGTCGGCGGGCGTCTCGGTGTCCGGTTCGGAGGCGCCTTGCGTTGCCAGCCGCTCGACGAGCTTGAGCCAGCGCTTGTCGCGCGGCGCTTCGTTGTCGAGGCGCTTGTCCTGTGGCTTGTCCTCGGCCTTGGCTCGGCCAAGCAAAGCCTGGTCGAAACCATCCTGTTCGCCGTCATTGGCGGCTGCCGTACGATTGCCGTTGGCGGACTGGGCGGCGGGCGAGCCCACCAGAGCCGAGCGGATGTCGGTCATTGGGGGGAGGCTCCTAGAAGTTCGTCGATGGCCTCGAGCGTGCGGCGGGTCTGGACGATCTTGGGGTCGTCCGGTTCGCTCGGCGTTTCGGGCTGTCGCGCTGTGTCGGTTGAAGCTGCCGGAGCGCCAAGCGGAATCTGCCTGACCTTGGCTGCCGGCGCCGGCGTTGAAGACGGCTGCGCCGCGGGCTCGGCCTTGGCGGGTTCGGCGTCGATGGCGTCGGGGATCATCGGATCGCGGTGGTCGGAAGGAATGTCGATGGCCGCTGGCGGCAGCTCGGCGATGTCGGCGGGCTTGCTTGCCGCCGCGGGCGGCGTTGCTGCCGGTACTGCCGACGTCACTTCGGAGGCCACCGCTTCAGCTGCGTCGAGCAAGGCGCGGTCGCCCTTGGAAAGCTTGCTGTGGTCAATGCCGCCCAGCTTGCCGAGCATGTCCTCGACGCTTCCCGATGTCACGGCGGAGATGCCCGAATAGAGCTGGGACCGCGGATCGTCGCCGGACGTCTTGCCGTCACGGCCTTGCTCGGCCTTGCGCGAGGCAAAGGACGAAAGCTCGGTCAGGCCGTCTATGGCGGCGCGGCGCGCTATGCGCAGATAGACGACCCTTTCCTGCTCGGCGTCCATCATCGCGGTGATTTCGCCAAGCGTGTCAAAATCGATGGAGCTGTGCAAGTCGACCACGCCGGCGACGAAGGCATCGGCAAACTGGCTGGCGTAGGGCGAGCGCAGATAGCTGCGGACATACTGGACCGAGTTGCGCAGAAAGCGCGAGCCGTCGCCGAGCTTCGGCGTCAGGGCCACCGAGCGGCGGAGCGCTGCTTCCTCAACCAGGGTGCCCGGGCTCATCACCCGTGCTTGGTCGAAGAGCTTGAGAGCGGCTTCGGGATCCTGGTTGATGCTCACCGAACCTTTGACCAGGGCCAGGAACGCGCCGAGCTCCGAGACCTGGGCGAGCGGATCGACGGTGGCAAGCGCGTCCACCGTGCCCTTGGGCTTGCCGCGCAGGTAGTCAATGACGCCTTGCGCCAGGGTGCGGTCGGCGTCTTCGAGCGTGAGGCGCGAAATGACCTGTTCGATGGTCAGCGGGTTGCCACCGCTCATCGCGTAGATCAGCAGTGCGCGAAAATTCTTTGGTTCCTTGAAGGAAGCCGGATCGGCGGTGCGCATGCGCTCGTCGGTCATTTCCAGCAGCCGTCGCTGCATCGGCAGCGATGCCTGGTCGCCCGTGGCGATGCGATCCTGCACCAGCTGCAGGCACCGTACCATCTGGTACGGTTCGAGCGCGGGGGCCTCGCTGGCATGGGCGCGCCCGCTCGCGACCATGATCGCGACAAGGGCTACGCCGGAAAGGGCCGCAGCGAGCCTCATTCGGCCGTCTCCAGCAGGATCTCTATGCGACGGTTGGTGGCCGAGAACGGTTCCGCGGCATCCTTCAGCTTGCGGTCGGCGAAGCCGGCGACTTCGACGATACGCTTTTCGTCGAGACCGGCGCGGACGAGCATGTAGTAGGCCGAGTGAGCGCGCGCCGTCGACAGCCGCCAGTTGTCGTAGCCGCCGCCACGGAACGGGCGGGCGTCGGTATGGCCGTTGATCGAGACGTTGCCGGGGTGGTCGGCGATGGTCCTGGCGATCTTCTCCATTGCCAGGATCAGCTGCTTGCGCGGCACGGCTGAGCCGATCTCGAACATGCCGAAGTCGAATTGCTCGGTGACCGAGATGACCACGCCCTTGCCCGTGGCGACGACGGACAATCCTTCGGGCAGGGCTTTGCCCGACTGGATCGCCTGCGACAGCTCGCGGCGGATGGCATCCGCTTCGCTCAAAGTCTCGCTCGACGGGGTCTCGTCGCGAGGCTTCGGTTGCTTGGCGACTGCTTCGGTTTCCGCAGCATCCGGTTTCGGGGCGTCGCCCGGCTTGGCCGCCTGTGCGCCGTTGCTGCGCTCGATCGGCGCCGGTGGGGTGGGGGCCGTGGCCGCGGCGCCTTCGCCGGCCGGCGTTAGCGCCTCGGTCGCCTTGACAGGTTGCGATTTGGCCGAACGTTCGACCTTGTCGCCTGGCTTGGCCGGCTCACCCTCGAGGGCCGCGCGCTCGGCACTGGCCTCGGCTGCGGGCGTTGCGACCTGCTCGGTCCAGAAATCGGGCGCAAACGGATCGCGATAAGCTTCGCCGCTGGCCGCGCCGCTTGCCGAGCCGGCCTCCAGCGCGCCGCCATCGCCCTTGTCGGAGAGGTTGGCCTTGGTGCCGCTCTCCTGCGCGATTTCGGCAAGAACGGCATAGGGGTCCGCAAACAGGTGTTCGTCGGAGCGGGCCGTCGTGTCGGACGATGCGGCCGAGTTCTGTTCCGTCGAGGGACCTGCGTTACCGCGTCCGTCGACGCCTGCCTTGCCGCTCACTTCCTGCGGATTTTCGGCGGTCAGGCCGGCGGAATTGGGCCCGTCGCCCATTTCTTCGAGGCCCTTGCGGCTGGCCTGGCGGTCGACGAGCTTGACCGGATTGAAATAGCTGGCGACCGCAGCCTTGGTCTGTTCGTTGGCGGCGCTGATCAGCCACATGACAAGAAAAAAGCACATCATCGCCGTCATGAAATCGGCGAAGGCAATCTTCCACACGCCGCCATGGTGTGCCTCGTCGTGGTCCGAGTGGGCGCGGCGGACGATGACGATCTCGTGACGCGGCTCGCTGCCGTCGGCGACGCTCATGGCAAGGTCTCGGAGAGCGCCGCCGACCATTCGCCGAGCCGGGTCTCAAACAGGTTGTCGTCAATCGCGACGCTTAGGTCGAAGCTGGTGGTCTCGGTGTAGTCGAGGCTGTCGGCCCGCTCGCCGAGCGCCTTGGCCAGGGCTTCGAACATCAATTGCGGCCCGCTGACCTTGATGCGCACCGCTTCGCGGTCGACAAGCGTCGATGCGATGGCTGCGGCAAGGGCGGCGACCGAACGGTCGCGGATGTCGTCGCTGACCAGGCCGGCGATGACGCGCGCGGCTGCATCGGTGGTGAGTTGCACCAGACGCGTCTCGGCACTGCCGAAGCCCGCGACGATTGCAGCGCCGGTTTCGGCGCCAAGGCGCGTTCCCAGCGCCTCGAGCTCATCAGCATGCTGCCGCCGCTCCGCCTCGAGCGTCGCGTTGAATTCTTCCTGCAATCGGCCCGCGAGGTCCGTCTCCGCCTGGGCTACGGCCGCGGCGATCATGGCCGGTATGTCCGGGTCGGGGACGGCTTGGGGGTAGGTGGGCGGAGCGACATGAGCCCCCTCGGCCTCGTCGCTGCGCGCGGCATGCGGCGCGAAGTCGGTGAGCCTTTCGAACAGCGCTGCAATGGACATCAGGCGGCAACCTCCTGGGCGGCCCATTTGCGCAGGATGAGCGCGGTACGTTCCTCATTGAGGTCGACCATGCGGGCAAGGCGGTCCTGCGGCGCGGGGCGCAGCTTGTTGCGCAGATCATCGAGGGCGGCCGGCCGGTTGGAGCCTGGAAGCAGGGGGGTGGGAGCCTCGGCGCTGTCGTCGGGCGTCGGCAGCGAGCGCTGCACTTCATCGAAGCTCGGGCCGGCGAGTGCCGCAGCCTGCGGCCTGGCCAGCGCCGCAGCCATCGGGCGAAGGCCGAAGAAGGCGAGCAGGAACACCACCAGCACGAAGGCGCCGGCATTGATCATGGTGCCGGCGTGCTGGCCAACGGAGGCAAGCATGCCGGGCCCCGCGATTTCCTCGCCGTCGAGACCCTCGATGAACTCGACCGCCGAGACGTTGATCACGTCGCCGCGCTTTTCGTCGAAACCGGTGGCCGAAGCCACCATCTTCTGGATGTCGGCGACGCGGGCGGCGATCAGCTCCGGGGTGGCGTTCTGGCCAAGGATGGCGGCGAGGCGCTGCTGGTTGACCACGACCGCAATCGACATCTTGGTCACGGAGTAGCCATTCGAGACCGTGGCGATGCGCTTGGAGTTCATCTCGTAATTGGTGATCTCTTCCTTGCGGTCGCTGGCCGAGCTCGACTGCGGACCGTCGGTCGCTGTTGCTTCGGCTTCCGGCAGGTTCTGCTCGACGCTGGCCGGCGTCGACGACTGCTTCTGGTTCGAATTCTCGTTGGCGCGAACGACCTGGACCGAGCGCTCGACGCGCGATTCCGGATCGAAGATCGTCTCTTCGGTCTGTCGCGAGTCGGTGTTGACGTCGGCCTTGACGCTGGCGCGGAAGTTGTCCGGGCCGAGATAGGCGGCAAGCGCGCGCCGGATGTTGTCTTCGATCTGGGTCTCCACGGTGCGCTCGACGCCGATGGAGCGGGCGGCGCTGGAGTTGTTGGGATCATCGCCGGCGGCAAGCAGATTGCCGCTTGAATCGAGAACCGTCACGCGCTCGGCGTCGAGGCCGGGCACGGCCGCCGCGACCAGGTGGCGGATGGACATAGCGCTCTTGTCCGCGTCGACGCTGGAGGCACGGATGACGACCGATGCGGAGGGCTGCTGCTCGTCGCGGCGGAAATTGGCGCGCTCGGACATTACGATGTGGACGCGAGCGGCCTTGATGCCCTGGATCGATTGGATGGTGCGGGCAATCTCGCCCTCAAGCGCGCGGACGCGGGTGACCTGCTGCATGAAGGAGGTGAGGCCGAGCGATCCGACATTGTCGAACAGTTCGTAGCCGGCATTGGCGCTGGAGGGCAGGCCCTTTTCGGCGAGCAGCATGCGCGCCTGCGCAGTGCTGCCGGCGGGCACAAGAACCGTGGTTCCGTCGGAGGCGACGTCGAAGCCGATGCCGGCTTCGCCAAGCACCATGCCGATCTGGTTGACGTCCGAGCGCTCGAGCCCGACATACAGCGTCTCGTAGGCAGGGCGGTTGAGATACACCGACGCCACCGCCACGACGGCGACGACGAGTGCTGCGATGGCACCAAGGATCGCAAGCCTGCGCGGACCGAAACTCCGCAAATTGGCGACGACGCTCTGTAGTTGTTCGGGCACGTGCGTAAGCTCCCCGCAATATCTTCCGCCGCGACCCTAGACCTCGAAGCTTGTGCGAAAATGAAATGGCCGCGCACGAGGCGCGGCCATTCTGGAAGACTTCCGGACCGGTCGGGTGTCGATCAGCCCTTGAAGAGCGAAAGAATGTTCTGCGAGTTGGAGTTGGCGATGGACAGCGCCTGGATACCCAGTTGCTGCTGCACCTGGAGTGCCTGCAGGCGGGTCGACTCGCGATCCATGTCGGCATCGACCAACTGGCCAACGCCGCGATCGATGGAGTCCATCAACTTGGAAACGAAGTCCTTTTGCAGGTCGATGCGGGTCTTGGCAGCACCGAGGATCGTGGCGGCATCGGTCATTTCCGACAGTGCCTTCTCAACCACGTTCAACATCTGCTGAATCTGAATGTCGTTGGAGCCGGTTACCTTGAGGGTGGTGACAGAGTAGCCATCGGTTGCAGCCACGGTGCCGGCGGTGGCGGCGGTGGCGGCGTTGTCGCGCTTGCCGCTGGTGCCAAGCCGGAGACCATCGAGAATGCCCATGTCGACGGCGTCAAACTCTTCGCCGGCATCAAGCACGCCATCGTTGTTTGCATCGGCGAAGCCAGTGTCGAACAGCTTGATCGGCTGAACGTCGATGGTGATCTTGCCGAGGGTGACAGTGCCGTTCGATGCGCGATCAAACGACGACACGATGCTCGCGCCATCGTGCTTGCCAGGTGTTGCGTGATCTTTCGTGTCGACAGCCAGCCAATTGGCACCCGAGAATGTCGCGCCGCCGGCAATGCTCTTCAGCTGTTCCTGGCGCGCCTTGATTTCGGTATCGATCTTGGCCTTGTCTGCCTCGCTGGCGCCGACCGCCGCGACGAGCTTGAGCTTGATCTCCTCGACCACCGTGAGTGCCTTGTTCATGGCGGTATACGCGGTGTCGACCTTGCCGGCGCCGAGACCAAGAGCGTCCTGGACCGTGGAGAGCGCCTTGTTGTCGGAGCGCATGGTCGTCGCGATCGACCAGTAGGCAGCGTTGTCGGAGGCCTCGGCCACGCGGTAGCCGGTGGAGATGCGGCCTTGAGTGGTGTTGAGAGCCTTGTTGGTGGCGCTCAGGCTCTGCAGGGCCGTCATCGCCGAAGCGTTAGTCATTATGCTGGACATCTATTGGACCCCCTCTGTCAAATCTCGCGCCTTGCGCGAACCGGTTGCGGCTGCTGTTCGTTCCGCCAACGCGGCAACCGAACCGTCTTATGCAATGGTTAACCATACCTACGAGAGTATGGTTAACGGCTGATTAAGAGCGCACTTTGGCCCGCAATAGCTGACGTGCCTGACGACGCAGCGGAATCTATGCTGAGGGGAGCTTGCGCGAGGCTATCCAGCGGGCCGCGCGATCACGCAAGTTCAATCATTTAGCTTGATTTGCGCGCCTGGATGGAGGGGGTGTGGGCGGAGACATCCATCGCTTGCATTAGCTGAAACGCAATCGGGCCGCACCATGCGGTGCGGCCCGATGCCTGAAATCGGAATGCCTGAGACGGCTCCGATCAATGTCGAAAGCCATGCGCTTCCGGAGCGTTCCTTAGCCGCGGAACAGCGACAGGATCGACTGCGAATTGCCGTTGGCGATCGACAGGGCCTGGATTCCGAGCTGCTGCTGGACCTGAAGGGCCTGCAGGCGGGTCGATTCCTTGTTCATGTCGGCGTCGACGAGCTGACCGACGCCACGGTCGATCGAGTCCATCAGCGAGGAAGTGAACGACTTCTGCAGCTCGATGCGGCTCTTGGCGGCGCCGAGGTTGGTTGCTGCGGTGGTCATTCCCTTGAGCGCGCCTTCGACTTTCGCCAGCATCGAACCAAGGAAGGCATCGGTCACGCCTGCAGCGGTGATGTCGAGGTTGGCGACCGAAATGCTTGCGATCGTCGTCGCAGTCGCGTCGGCGGCCGTAGCTGCACCCGTACCAGCCGTAGCAGCCGCGGCATCGGTGCCGCCGCCGGCGACGGAAGCGGCATAAGCCGTGTCGTAGGCGGTCTGTGCAGCGGACGAACTATAGATTGTCGTCTGACGGTCGAGGATGCCGGCGTTCTTGATGTTGGCCGGGGTGCCCGCGCCGGAATCGTAGAGCTTCAGGCCCTCGACCTTGATGTCGATGGTCGAGATCGAAGCGGTGCCCGATGCGTTGCGGTTGAACGCCGACACGATCTTTGCATCGGCCTGTACGCCGGTATTGGCTGCAGCAGCAGCGCCTGCCGCGTCCTTGTTGGAGGAAACCGACAGGTAGTTTGCGCCCGAGAAGGTGGCGCCGTCGGCGTAGGCCTTGAGCTGGTTCTGCAGCGCCTTGATTTCGGTCTGGATCTTGGCCTTGTCGGCCGCCGAAGCGCCGTTTGCGGCAACGAGCTTGACCTTGATCTCGTTGAGGGTGTCGATGGCCTTGTTCATGCCGGTGTAGGCGGTGTCGACCTTCGATGCGCCGAGGCCGAGCGCGTCCTGAACCGTCGAAAGCGCCTTGTTGTCGGAACGCATGGTGGTTGCGATCGACCAGTAGGCGGCGTTGTCGGACGCTTCGGCGACGCGGAAGCCGGTCGAGATGCGGCCCTGGGTGGTGTTGAGAGACTTGTTGGTTGCAGCAAGGCTCTGCAGTGCGGTCATTGCTGACGCGTTGGTATTGATGCTGGACATGGGAATTACGCCCCTAGGAGAATGCGAAATGCAGGGACATACCGGATCGACCGGTATGGCGGAGCGGCATCATGCCAATGACCTCCATGGGTCACCCGCCATATGGAACAGTATTGCCGATAGTTGCTACCAAACGTCTAAGCGTTATGGTTAAGCTGCCTTAACAATTTCAATTTGCTGGAGTCTGTTCGGACAAAGCAAAGCTGGCCACATCGTTCGATGCGGCCAGCCGTTTGAGCAGGAATGTCTGGCGTTCCTGACTTTGATGCCAGCCGAAAGCGTAGACCAGCTTTCAGCGCAGGTCTTAGCCGCGGAACAGCGACAGGATCGACTGCGAGTTGCCGTTGGCGATCGACAGGGCCTGGATACCGAGCTGCTGCTGGACCTGGAGGGCCTGCAGGCGGGTCGATTCCTTGTTCATGTCGGCGTCGACGAGCTGTCCGATACCACGATCGATGGAGTCCATCAGGCTCGAGGTGAAGGTCTTCTGCAGGTCGATACGGCTCTTGGCAGCGCCGAGGTCGGTTGCAGCGGTCGTCATTTCCTTGAGAGCAGCTTCAACGCGCTGCAGGTGCTCGCCAACAACCGCGTCGGTGGTCGCAGCGGTCAGGGCAATTGCGGACACCGCAGAGCCAGCGCCTGCAGCGCCGGTGGCATCGCGCGTCTTGTCGAGGATACCCTTGTTTGCGCCGACTTCGAACAGCTTGATGTTCTCAACCTTGACGTCGATCGTCGAGATCTTTGCCGTTCCCGATGCATCGCGGGTGAAGGCAGACACGATCTTGATGTCGGCGGCTGTACCGGCGCCCGAGCTGGTCGAGAGCATGTTGGCGCCCGAGAAGGTCGCGCCATCGGCATAGGCCTTCAACTGGCTCTGCAGCGCCTGGATTTCGGTGTTGATCTTCTCTTTGTCGGCGCCCGATGCGCCGTTGGCGGCAACGAGCTTGACCTTGATCTCGTTGAGGGTGTCGATGGCCTTGTTCATGCCGGTGTAGGCGGTGTCGACCTTCGAAGCGCCGAGACCGAGCGCGTCCTGGACCGTCGAAAGCGCCTTGTTGTCGGAACGCATGGTGGTTGCGATCGACCAGTAGGCGGCATTGTCGGAAGCTTCGGCGACGCGGAAACCGGTCGAGATGCGGCCTTGGGTGGTGTTGAGGGCCTTGTTCGTCGCAGACAGGGTCTGCAGCGCGGTCATGGCCGATGCGTTGGTGTTGATGCTGGACATGGGAAAAACGCCCCTAGGAAATGCTTAAATACAGGGACATACCGGGCCGGCCGGTATGACGGAGCGGCATCATGCCAATGATCTCTGGGATCACCCGTCATGGCCCAGATTGTATTCAATCGCTTACTAATAAATTTCTAAATATTATGGTTAATCGAAGTTAATCATTTGATTTTTATGATTTTTCCGGAGCGGAGTTCAGCAGCTACCAGCCTTGGCAGGGGTAGGGTTGGGTCCACAAATGCAGTTGGGCCGCACCTTGCGATGCGGCCCAACCATCTTTCTTGCCCGAACGGGAATTACCGGAACAGCGACAGGATCGACTGCGAGTTGCCGTTGGCGATCGACAGAGCCTGGATACCGAGCTGCTGCTGGACCTGGAGGGCCTGCAGGCGGGTCGATTCCTTGTTCATGTCGGCGTCGACGAGCTGACCAACGCCACGATCGATGGAGTCCATCAGGCTCGAGGTGAAGGTCTTCTGCAGGTCGATGCGGCTCTTGGCTGCACCGAGGTTGGTGGCAGCCGTGGTCATGTCCTTCAACGCAGCTTCGACCACACCGAGCATATCGCCGATCTGGGTGTCGCTTGCCGCGGTTGCGCCGCTCGTCAGTGCGAGGGTGGCAACGCTGTAGGTGTCACCAACCGCGGCAGCCGCGCCAAGCGTCGGCGCCTGGATGTCGGCATCGGCAACACGCACGCCATCGTTTGTCCGCTGCGCATCGAGCAGACCGGCGTGGGCGTTGTCGGCGGCGCCAGCAACATCGTAGAGCTTGATGTTGTTGACGGCGACATCAATCGTCGAGATCGATGCCGTACCTGCGCCGTTGCGGTTGAACGCCGAGACGATCTTCACCGGATCGGCGGTGCCGACCGTTGCCGCGGCCGACGAGTCGACGGAGAGCATGTTGCTGCCCGAGAAGGTGGCGCCGTCGGCATAGGCCTTGAGCTGGTTCTGCAAGGCCTTGATCTCGGTGTCGATCTTGCCCTTGTCGGCCGCCGAAGCGCCGTTTGCGGCAACGAGCTTGACCTTGATCTCGTTGAGGGTGTCGATGGCCTTGTTCATGCCGGTGTAGGCGGTGTCGACCTTCGAGGCGCCGAGACCGAGAGCGTCCTGGACTGTCGAAAGCGCCTTGTTGTCGGATCGCATGGTGGTTGCGATCGACCAGTAGGCGGCATTGTCGGAAGCTTCGGCGACGCGGAAGCCTGTCGAAATGCGGCCCTGGGTGGTGTTGAGAGACTTGCTGGTTGCGGCAAGGCTCTGCAGCGCGGTCATTGCTGACGCGTTGGTATTTATGCTGGACATGGGAATTACGCCCCTAGGAAAATGCGAAATGCAGGGACATACCGGATCGACCGGTATGGCGGAGCGGCATCATGCCAATGACCCCTCCGGGTCACCCGCCATGCCTGCAACTTCACGCAAAGTTCCTGCCAAACATCTAAGCAAAATGGTTAATCCAATCAGGTGGTTGGCTGGCTCGACGGATTTCCACAAGCGATATCGCCAAAACGGAAAGGGCCGCACCTTGCGGCGCGGCCCCAGTCCGATCAACTGCCTGAGACGGCAACTGATGATGCTTATATTAGCCGCGGAACAGCGACAGGATCGACTGCGAGTTGCCGTTGGCGATAGACAGGGCCTGGATGCCGAGCTGCTGCTGGACCTGAAGGGCCTGCAGGCGGGTCGATTCCTTGTTCATGTCGGCGTCGACGAGCTGTCCGATACCACGATCGATGGAGTCCATCAGGCTCGAGGTGAAGGTCTTCTGCAGGTCGATGCGGCTCTTGGCGGCGCCGAGATTGGTCGCAGCCGTCGTCATGTCCTTCAGCGCGCTTTCGACAACGCCGAGCATCTGGCCAAGCTGCTGGTCGGTTGCAAACAATGTGCCGTCCGTCAGCTTCATTGTTGCGACCTGGAAAGTATCGGCAGCATCATACGTGCCGAGGGTGACTGCATTCGCAGCGCCTTCGACGCCAGCAGCGGTCCGCTCGGAGTCGAGAATGCCCTTGTTTACGCCAGCTGCAGTGCCGGCTTCGTACAACTTGATGTTTTCGACAGTGATGTCGATGGTCGAGATCGAAGCAGCGCCCGATGCGTTGCGGTTGAACGCCGAAACGACCTTGACGTCAGCCGCGGTGGTTGCCGTGGTGCCGCTGTTGACCGAGAGCATGTTCGAGCCGGAGAAGGTGGCGCCGTCGGCATAGGCCTTGAGCTGGTCCTGGAGTGCCTTCACTTCGGTCTGGATCTTGGCCTTGTCGGCATCCGAAGCGCCGTTGGCGGCAACGAGCTTGACCTTGATCTCGTTGAGGGTGTCGATGGCCTTGTTCATGCCGGTGTAGGCGGTGTCGACCTTCGAGGCGCCGAGACCGAGAGCGTCCTGGACCGTCGAGAGCGCCTTGTTGTCGGAACGCATCGTCGTTGCGATCGACCAGTAGGCGGCGTTGTCGGAGGCTTCAGCGACGCGGAAACCCGTCGAGATGCGGCCCTGGGTGGTGTTGAGAGACTTGTTGGTTGCAGCAAGGCTCTGCAGCGCGGTCATTGCTGACGCGTTGGTATTGATGCTGGACATGGGAATTACGCCCCTAGGAAAATGCGAAGATACAGGGACATACCGGATCGACCGGTATGGCGGAGCGGCATCATGCCAATGACCTCCATGGGTCACCCGCCATGCCTGCAATCTCGCACAAACATCCTGCCAAACACCTAATCGGTATGGTTAAGTGCCGTTAAGGTATTTGGTCACGGGGTCTTGAGGGACATCCTGATCCAGAAACGAGAACAGCCCCATCTCGATTGACGCGAGATGGGGCTGTCTTCGGAACCGTCTGGATATCCCCGAAATGTCGGCCGTGGCGTTGTGCTTCGCTACGTAAACGATCGCACCAGGCTGCCGACGAGCAGGTTCCAGCCGTCGATGAGGACGAAGAACAGTATCTTGAACGGCAACGACACCACGGTAGGCGGCAGCATCATCATGCCCATGGCCATGGTGATGGTGGCGACGATGAGGTCGATGACGAGGAACGGCAGGACGATCAGGAAGCCGATCTCGAAGCCGCGCCGGATCTCGGAGATCATGAAGGCGGGCACCAGGATGCGCAGATCGACCTTGTCTTCCGACACGGTCTGGCCGCGTTCGCGGGCGAGGTCGGCGAACAGGTTGAAATCCTTGTCGCGGACGTTGCGCATCATGAAGGTGCGGAACGGATCCGAAATCCGCTCGACGGCCTCGGTCTGGGTAATCTGGTTGTCCATCAGCGGCTTGACCCCGTTGTTCCAGGCCTGGTCGAAGGTCGGCGCCATGACATAGAAGGTCATGAACAGCGACAGGCTGATGAGGATCAGGTTGGCGGGCGTCGACTGCAGGCCGATGCCGGTGCGCAGGATCGAGAAGGCAATGACGAAGCGGGTGAAGCTCGTCACCATGATCAGAAGTCCGGGCGCCACCGAAAGCACGGTGAGCAGGCCGAACATCTGGATGATGTAGCCGACAGTCGCACCGTTGGCATTGCCAAGAGCGCCGAGGTCAAGTTGTTGCGCGCCGGCGGGCAGCACGGTGCCGGCCAGAAGGGCAAGAGCGATCAGGTATTTTTTCATTCGAACAGCAACGTTCTGATCAGCACTTCCTTGACGTGTCCTTCGCTGCGGATGGCGGCGCGTTCGTCGAGGTCGGTCTTGAGGTGGCGGAAGGCGCTGGCGCCCTGGACCTGATGGATCCGGAGCGTGCGCACGAATGCGAGAAGGTCCTGATGGACACGATCGGCGACCTCCTGCGGCTGGGGTTCGTCCAGCACCAGCGACAGTTCGAGCCGTATCCACATATCGTCCGGCGCGGCGAGATTGGCGGTGATCGGCGCCAGCTGGACCAGCGTGCCGGCGGCAGCCGGATCGGCGCCGTGTTCGCCGCCACCCTTGGGCGCGTGCGGCTTGGCGGCCACCTCGGCTTGCTCGGCCGGCTTGGATTCGCCGTAGAGATAGCCTCCCGACATCCAGCCGCCGCCAATGGCGGCGCCGGTCAGGAGCAGCAGGATGCCGATCTGGACGGCCAGCGATGGAGCTGGTTTCTGGGCGACTGGCTGTTGTTCGATCGCTGACATGTGGCCGGACCTAGAAGGGGAGGACCTGGTCGAGGAACTGCGTGCCGTAAGGCGGCTGCTGGACCTCGGAGATGCGGCCTCGGCCGCCATAGGAAATGCGGGCTTCGGCGATGCGTTCGTACGGGATGGTGTTTTCCGGCCCGATGTCGGACGGCCGCACGATGCCGGCGATGGTCAGCACGCGAAGCTCGGCGTTGACGCGGACTTCCTGCGAGCCGCGGATCATCATGTTGCCGTTGGGCAGCACCTCGGTGACGACGGCGGCGACCAGCAGGTTGAGCTTTTCGGACCGCGCGGTCGCACCATCGCCGCTGAACTTGGAGTTGGAGTCGATCGTGGCGTCGGCCGCGCCGCCGGTGCCCGCGCCGTCCCATTCGAGATTGGCGCTCAGGCCAAGGCCGCGCCCGGTGGTGCGATTGCGTTCGGATTCGTTCTTGAAGCGGGCGCGGTCGTCGATCTCGATCTTGACAGTCAGGATGTCGCCCGACTGGAAGGCACGAGGGTCAGTGAACATACGGCTTTGCTTGTCCTGCCACAGCGAAAAGCGCTTGGTCGGAGCCGCTGGCGCTTCGGGGTAGCGGTACATGGTCGAACTGCCGTCCTCGATGCCGGACCCGACGGCCGACATCGCTGGCTCCTTGCCGATATCCTTGACGTTGGAGGCGCAGCCGGCCAGGCTGGCGAGCAGGGCCGCAAGTAGGGCTTTTCTGGTCATGAAGGATCTTCCCGGCGGGACGCGCTCGCCATGATGCGGGTCAGCTCGGCAGCCGACTTGCTTTCCATTTCATTGAGGATGACGCTGGACTTGCGGGCGTCGAGCTTCATCAGGATGGCGGAAGCGAGATCCACGTTCATCACCGCAAGGCGTTCGGCGGCGGCGTCCGGCTTCATGCGTGAGTAGATCTGGACGACGCCTTCCTCGGCGCGGGCCAGAAACACCTCACGGCGCTTGAGCCAGGTTTCGTACTCGGTCTTACGCTCTTCGAGAAGGGCGATGCGCTTGTCGACCTCGGCCTGGAGTTTCTTCAGCTCTTCAGCCTGCAGCGCGTAGCGCCGGTCGCGCGCGGCGTCGGCGATGTTCGAGCAGAAACGCTCCACCTCGCTGGGCTCGGCTGCGGCGACTGCCGGCACCTCGCGCTCGATGATCTGCGCCGGCGAGGCCTGGATGGGCGCCGCTTGCGGTTCGAGCGATGCGCTTTCGGTGCGCGCCGGCCCCGCGCCGATCAGCACGATGGCGAGCGCCGTTGCCGCGAGCGCATTGCGCTGGATCGTGGGGTTGAGCTTGTTTCCCATGTTCCCGACCTACTGAACGACCAGTTCGGCCTGCAGAGCGCCTGCCGACTTGATGCCCTGGAGGATTGCGATGATGCCGTCCGGCTTGACGCCAAGCCGGTTCAGGCCGGCGACCAACGTCTGAAGGTCGGGGCCGTCGAGCATGGCGAGCTTGGAGCCGGGCTGCTCGGCTTCGATGACAGTGAAGTCCTCGATTGCCGTCTGGCCGCGGGAGAACGGCTCCGGCTGAACGACGCGTGGCTGCTCGGTGATGCGGACAGTCAGCGTGCCGTGGCTGATGGCGACGCGCGAGATCTTGACCTCGTTACCGATGACGATCGTGCCGGTGCGCTCATCGACGACGACCTTGGCGGGCGTGTCGGACATGACGACCAGGTTTTCGAGCTCGGCGTAGAAGCGGGCTGTTGAAATGCCTTCGGGCTTGCGGATGACAACAGTGCGCGAATCCTGCTCGCCTGCCACGCGCTTGCCGAATCTATGGCGCGAATAATCGTTGATGGCGTCGGCGATGCGGACGGATGTCGAGAAGTCGGCGTTGTAGAGTTGCAGCGTGAGCACGTTCTCTTCGGCGAAACGAGCCTTGACCTCGCGCTCGACGATTGCGCCGTTGGGCACGCGGCCGGCGGTGGGAGTGCCCTGCGTGACGCTTTCCGCAGCGCCCTGCGCATTGAAGCCGCCGACCAGGAGAGAACCTTGGGCGACAGCGTAGATTTCGCCGTCCGCGGCCTTCATCGGGGTCATGACCAGGGTGCCGCCGGCCAGCGACGTCGCATCGCCGAGCGAGGCGACATTGACGTCCATGCGCGCGCCGGCCTGCACGAATGCCGGCAGGTTGGCTGTCACGATGACCGCGGCGACATTCTTGGTGCGGGCGCGGCCGTCTTCCGAACCGATGCCGAGATTGTCAAGCATGGCGCGAATCGACTGTTCGGTGAACGGCGAATTGCGCAGGCTGTCGCCGGAGCCGTTGAGGCCGATGACGAGGCCGTAGCCGACGAGCTGGTTGTCGCGTGCTTCCTGCAGCGAAGCGACGTCCTTGATGCGGACGTTGATCAGGTTGGCGCCGTTGAGCGAGGTCAGCCGCGAGCTGTCGGCATAGCCGCCACCGGCAAAGTCGCCCGCGCTGCCACCGGCACCGCCGCCGGCCTTGCCGCCTTTGGCCGCCAGCTCGGATGCCGGAACACCGTCGGGGCCGTCTGCATAGGCGGTCTGGAGGCCGAGGACGGCGACTGCCGCGAGCACCAGTCTGCGGATCATGTCGCACCCACGTGGATGGAGCCGTCGGCCATGACGACGCCAGAGAAAATCTTGCCGCTGTCGAGGTTGCGCACCTTGACGACATCGCCGGCCGCGCCGGGTTCCAGGCTGACGGCCGAAGCGGTGATCATCAGGGGGCCTGCCTCGAACACCACCTGTACGGCAGCGCCACGGTCGACCAGCCATGCTTCGCGCAGCGCACCGGCCGGGACGTAGCGGCCGGGCAGCAGCGTGCGCTTGGCAACCTTGCCGTCGAGCTCGTTGGGCAGGGTCGCGACCGAGTCGGGGCGAACCTTGCCCGGCTTGAGCGTGACTTCCTTGAGCGCCGACAGCGAGATGGCCTCGCCGGGATAGATGATGCGGTTGGGAACGAGCACAACCTCTTGCGCCGCCGCCGGGGCAACGGCGCAGAACATGGCAAGCGCAAGCGCTGCCGTGCGAATGGGGGTGGTGAGTGCGTTCCGTGAGCGCATCGCTTGTTACCGAATGTTCTTGGAGACGACGGCCGCCATTTCGTCGGCCGCCTGGATGACCTTGGAGTTCATCTCGTAAGCGCGCTGCGCCGAGATCAGCTCGGTGATTTCCTTGACCGGATCGACGTTCGACGCTTCGAGATAGCCTTGCTTGATGGTGGCATAGCCTGGATCGCCTGGCACGCCGACATTTGCGGCGCCCGAGGCTTCTGTCTCGGCGAAGAGATTGTCGCCAAGCGGCGCCAGCCCCGCCTCGTTGGCGAAGTTGGCCAACTGAAGCTGGCCTGCCAGCTCGAGTTCGGTTTGACCGGCAAGGCGCGCAAACACTTGGCCGGAGGCATTGACTGTCACCTCGATTGCATCAGGATTGATGGTAATGCCCGGAGTGACGGCGAATCCTTCGACCGTGACGAGCTGGCCGGTGGCGTTGGTGTTGAACGAGCCGGCGCGGGTGTAGAGCGTCTGGCCGTCGGCGCCTTCGATCTGGAACCAGCCACGGCCGCTCAAGGCGAGATCGTACTGGTTGCCGGTGCTGGTCAGGCCACCCTGGACGTGCACGTTGCGGACCGCCGCCGTCTTGACGCCGAGGCCGATGCTGACGCCTTCGGGCACGATTGCCGCGTTGCCGCGGTTGGGGACGCCCTGCATGCGGTCGACCTGGTAGAGAAGGTCGGAAAACTCGGCCCGCGCGCGCTTGTAGCCGGTCGTGTTGATGTTCGCGATGTTGTTTGCGATCACTTCAAGATTGGTCTGCTGGGCATTCATGCCCGTGGCGGCGATGGCGAGCGCTTTCATCGGTTTTCCTCAGATGCCCATGCGGCTGACTTCGAGATACGCCGTGACGATCTTGTCGCGGATGGCGATGGCCGCCTGGAGTGCCTGCTCGGCGCTCATCACGGCGTCGACGACTTCGCGGGTGTCGGCTTTGCCCTGGAGGCCTTCGACAGAAAGCTGTTCGCCCTTGCGCAGGGCGGCGACGGTCTGCGCCGCGGCATCGGAAAGGGCGGCGGCAAAAGATGAGCCGACGTCGCCGGTGGCGGCGGGACCTGCCGATGGCAGGATGCTGGTCGGCTTGGTCAGAGCCTGCTGGCTAAGTGGGCTGATGTTGCCGATCATCACTGGCTCCTCATAAGATCTATGGTCATTGAAATAAGATCGCGCGCCTGCTTAACGACTTGCAGGTTGGCTTCGTAGGAACGGTTGGCCTCGGTCATGTCGGCCATTTCGATCAGCACGTTGACGTTGGGCATCTTGACGTAGCCATTGGCGTCGGCAGCTTCGTTGCCAGGCTGGAATTCCAGCGGGAATGCCGACTCGTCGCGCCCGATGGCCGCGACCTCGACGGTCGAGCCGCCCGTTGCCCGGTCGAGCTCGGCGGCGAAGCTGATGGTCTTGCGACGGTACGGATCGGCGCCCGGCGTGCTGCCGGTCGACTGGGCGTTGGCCAAGTTTTCCGAGACAATGCGAAGGCGTTCAGACTGCGCGCCGAGACCGGAACCGGCGACCTTGAGGGCTGCGACAAGCGGATCCATCTCGTTCAGCCCTTGCTGCTCTGCATGATCATGCGGTGAAACGCCTTGATGATTGCGGTGTTGAGCTCGAACGAGCGGCGGACGTCGCCGGCTTTCATCAGCTCGTCTTCGATCGCGACGGTGTTGTCGGAGGGCAGCACCGAGTGCTTGGGCTCTTCCGGCTTGACGGCGAAGCCCGCGGCGGTGGCGCCGCCGGTCAGATGGCCCGTCTGCGTCGCCGACATGGCCACCCGCGAGCGATCGAGCACACGCTCGAACGGTTCGATATCATTGGCGCGATAGCCTGGCGTGTTGGCGTTGGCGACGTTGCCGGCGATGGCCGTCTGGCGGACGGAAAGCCAGCGTGCCTGCTGTGCGGCCAGATCGAACAGGTTGACGGGGTCCATGGAAATCTCCGAGCAGATTTCCGAAGACTAGTTGGCCAGTCTTGCGCGGGCCTTGCCGAGGAGGAGAGGCGGAGATGCCGTTCCGACGGACCTTGCTGCCACCAACGCGGCGCGCCACGGCGGCGCGTGCGCTGCGCATTGCGATCCGTCCGGACAGGTCTAGCGCGCGACCTGCAGCACTTCTTCACGAGAGGTGACAATCACCCATTTGCCGTTGCGCTGCTCGATCGAGGCGACCTTGCTGGAATCGGGAAGGGTCGAACCGCGCTGGACGATCCATACGCCGGCATCGTCCTGGATCATGGCGCGGCCGTTTGCGACATGCAGCAGGCTGAAGTTGATCTTGGGTCCCGGGAACGGTTGCTCGGCGACGGCGCCGACGCCGGCCTGGTCGTCCTTGTCGGGGCGCAGCGATCCTGTGGCGAACAGGTCCAGCTTCATCGGGGGAATGTCTTGTGGAGACATCGGCGCGCCGACGCGGTCGATCTGCTGGCCCATCGCCAGCGGAATCGGCTGTTCGTTCTGGCCGCCGCCGGAGAACTTCATCGCCCTGATGCCGAATTTGTCCTGGTTGAAGAAAATGTACCAGGGAAACAGCGCGCAAGTGAGGCCGAGCGCGATGCCCAGGGTGGCGACGACGAGGTCGCCGCGCCGGTCGCGGGTCTCGCGCCGCGGCGTGATGGTCAACGGCTTGCGCTTCAAGCCGACACGCTGCAGAAGCGTGCGCGGCTTGTCCTGCGTTCCGATCATGTCGAGGAACTCGGCTGCCGGGTCATTCCGCCTGAACATGTGGTCTTTCCTTGGCTCTCAGATGGCTGGCGAGGTCGGAGAACGGGTCGAAGGACGGACCATCCGCCGGCGATTGCGCCAACGCCTCGTAGATCGTCGGCACCTGGCGTACCGCCAGATCGAGTTCGGGATCCGCGCCGGGCTGGTAGGCGCCGAGCAGGCGGATGTCGCGCGTGTCCTCGAAGCGCGAGATCATCGCCTTCAGCTTGCTGACCAGCAGGCGCTGGTCAGGGCTCCAGGCCTTGCCTGCCAGACGCGAGATGGACGACAGCGGATTGACGGGCGGATAGCGGCCCTGCTCGGCAATCGAGCGGTCGAGTACGACGTGGCCGTCGAGGATGCCGCGCACGGAATCCGCGACGGGATCGTTGTGATCGTCGCCGTCGACGAGGACCGAAATGATGGCGGTGATCGAACCTGTGCCCTCCATGCCGGGACCGGCGCGCTCGAGCAGCTTGGGCAGTTCAGTGAAGACCGAGGCCGGATAGCCGCGCGCTACGGGCGGCTCGCCCGCGCCGATCGCCACTTCGCGCAGGGCATGGGCGAAGCGGGTGATCGAATCCAGAACCAGCAGCACGCGATGGCCCTGGTCGCGGAAGTGCTCGGCGACGCGCATGGCGGTGTCGGGAGCACGCCGGCGCATCATGGCGCTTTCGTCCGACGTGGCCACCACCGCCACTGTCTTGGCCATCGCGGCTGCGCCGATGGTGTCTTCGAGAAATTCGCGGACTTCGCGGCCGCGCTCGCCAATCAGGGCGACGACGACCGTGTCGAAAGCGTCCGCGCCTGCCAACATGGCGAGCAGGGTAGACTTGCCGACGCCGGAGCCGGCGAAGATGCCCATGCGCTGGCCGAAGCACAGCGGCGTGAAGATGTCGATGACGCGCACGCCGGTCATGAAGCCGGTGTCGACACGCTGCCGCGACAGTGCCGCGGGCGGCGTGGAGTCCGCGACCTCATGCCTGGCACTGCGGATTAGCGCCGGGCCGTTGTCGATCGGTCGGGCCAGAGCATCGATGGCCCGGCCGCGCCAGCTTGTATGCGGCGTTATGGTTATGGGCCCGCGCGTGAAGATGGCATCGCCGACGCCTACCTCCTCGCTGCTTTCATAGGGCGCGACCAGCACCTCTTCGCGGCTGATCTGGACGATTTCGCCGCGTCGGCTGCGGCCATGGCCAAGATGCTCGACGATGTCGCCGAGACGGGCATGCGAGGACAGACCCCTGACCTTGAAGTGGGTCGGGGCGATTTCGGTTATCCGGCCGCCGCGCCGGACCAGTGACTTGTCGTCGGCAAAGCGCTGCTGGATACGCTCCAGTGCGTCCAGCCTGTTGTCGAACGCAGGCAAGTTCTCGTTGCGAATGGCGGGAAGGGGTGCGCTCACTTATTGGCCTACTTCGAGCCGAGCGTCTTGATTGCGTCGGAGAACGAGGCTTCAGTCTGCCGCATCAGGGCCGCGGTGTTTTCGAAGGCGCGCTGCACCATGATGAGCTTGGTCATCTCCTTGACCGGGTTGACGTTCGATTCCTCGATGAAGCCTTGCGCGACGCCGACTTCGATGCGGTCGACGACGGGCAGCGGCGCCGTTGGCGGTACCACGCCCGAGTTGCCGTAGCGCACGAAGTTGGAACCGGGGTTGAACTCATAGAGACCAAGCGAGGCGACCAGGCGGCCGTCTTGCCGCAAGGTGCCGTCGGGACTTGCCTCGGGCGGTCCGTTGCGCGGGTCGAGCTGGATCGGCGCGCCGCCGGCGTCGAGCACCGGGTGTCCCTCCAGCGTGACCATCTGGCCTTCCGGGGTCAAGGTGAAGCGGCCGTCGCGGGTCATGACGATGCCGGCGGGCGTGTCGATGCCGAACCAGGCGTCGCCGCGAATGGCGAAGTCGAAAGGGTTGCCGGTTTGCGTCATGCCGCCGTGCTGGGTCGACAGGAATGTGTCGCCTGAAGAGGTGAACGACACCGACTTCTGGCCGAGACCGGAAACGACGTCCTCGAATTTCACGCCTGTGGCGCGGTAGCCCACGGTGGATGAATTGGCGACATTGTCGGCGATGGTGTTGAGCCGCTTTTCAAGCGCAACCTGCGCCGAAAGGGCGACGTAGAGACCGTTCTGCATGATGTCTCAGAACCTCAGTTTTTGCATCGCAAACATCAGGTCGGTCGATACCCCGTAGGATGTCGGCATGCCGAACAAGATGCCGGCCGATTGTAGCGCCGGAGATGTGGGATTGTTGATCTCCCAAAGGCTGGTGAAGCGCTTGAGGAATTCGCCGAGCTTCTTTGGGTCGGAGAGGTCGGAAACTTTCAGCTTCTGTTCGAACAGCTTGACCTGCTTGTCGACGTCAGCCTGTGCAAAGGCTTCCGGGAGCATCAATGCGGTGCGCACGACCTTGGCCAGGGCCGGGTCGGCAAGCACCTGGTAGAAATTGGAAATGCTCGAAGCCTTGCGTTCGAAATAGAGCGCAAGGCGGACCCCTTCATTTTCCTTGCCGGCATTTTCCTCGAGGGTCTGCCGAAAGAATTTTTCCGTCGATGGCTTCTGTGCTGCGTTGATGGTGGTGGCGTCGGCGCCGTAGGCTTCGAAATTGAACGCGGTGGCAAATGCAGCAAAGCGCGTATCGGCCATCTGGTTGGCATAGCTTTTCGGGTCGCGAACACCACCCGCCAAAACCTTCGCCATCATCTCCTTGTTCTCGACAGAACCACCGAGACCGTAGGCGTTCATTGCAAAGACGTAGAGCCGGTCGTTGGCAAGAAGCTCTTTGGCGGACTTAATCTTTACGATGTTTTCCTGATAGTATTTGACTTCTTTCTTCACCGCTTCGGAATTCGGGTCGCCGCCGGCCAGGTTGACAGCCACCAGATACTTGGTCGTGGTCCCCTGTTGGGCTTTGTTGAAGACGGTGGCCTGGTCCCCGAGCTCCGCGAAGTTGAAGGTTTTGACAAATTCGGCATAGCGCTTGTCAGTCAGCTTGTTGGCGAAGCTGTCGGGATTGGCAATGCCCTCCTTGAGGGCCTTTTTCATGAACGCCTTGGCGTAGGCCATGTCCTCTAGGCCGTGCGACTTCATCGCGTACTTGAAAAGCCGATCGTTCTTGATGAACTCGTCGATGCTTTTCACTTTCGTGATGTTCTTCAGGTAGTACTCGGTTTCGCGCTCGACGATCGGCTGGGCTTCGACCCGGTCAAGGGCCTTGCCAAGGTCCTTCGCGATCATCTGATAGCTAGTATACGTGTTGAGCACGAACAAAGTCCTCCCGCCGCAGGATAGTCGGAGAAGGCTACGCTCGAATCCTTGCGCGAGGCTGAATCGATTTTCGACAGTCCTTCAAGCCTCACACAAGGCACGGCGTCTATCTGTGCATGCATATTGCTTTTGAATGCGGAAGGACCTGCTCGTGGGCATTCTGATCGGACTCGTCGTTACGCTGGGGTGTGTGCTCGGCGGCTTCATGGCGATGGGCGGCCATCTGGACGTGCTCATGCAGCCGTGGGAGCTGGTCATCATCGGCGGCGCGGCGCTGGGCACATTCCTTGTCGCCAATCCGATGTCGACGGTGAAGGACACCGGCCGCGCCATCATGGAAGGCTTCAAGCAGAAGGTCCCGAAAGAGCAGAACTACCTGGAGACGCTCGGCGTTCTGCATTCGCTGATGCGGGAGCTGCGCACCAAGACGCGCTCGGAAGTCGAGGCTCATATCGACAATCCCGAGGAATCGTCGATCTTCCAGTCCTTCCCGACCGTTCTCGCCAATCACGACCTGACGCACTTCATCTGCGACTATTGCCGCATCATCATCATCGGCAACGCCCGCTCGCATGAGATCGAGGCGCTGATGGACGAAGAGATCCAGACCATCCGCGCCGACAAGCTGAAGCCCTATCATGCGCTGACCGCGGTCGGCGACGGCCTGCCGGCTCTCGGCATCGTCGCCGCCGTTCTCGGCGTGGTGAAGGCGATGGGCGCACTCGACCAGTCGCCGGAAATCCTGGGCGGGCTGATCGGCGCAGCGCTGGTCGGTACCTTCCTCGGCATCTTCCTGTCCTATGCGGTGGTCGGGCCGATCGCCACCAAGGTCAAGACGGTGCGCGAGAAGAACAACCGGCTCTACATCATCGTCAAGCAGACGCTGCTGGCCTACATGAACGGCTCGCTGCCGCAGGTGGCGATCGAATTCGGCCGCAAGACGATTTCCTCCTACGACCGGCCATCCATCGACGCGGTCGAACAAAGCACGCTGAACATCGGCAATATCGAGAAGAAGGCGGCCTGAACCGATGCAGGACGCTGAACAAGGGCATCGCAAGTCATGAATATCACCGCAAGCCCTGCGGAACCGCGCGACCTGGTCATCGAACGCCTGCTGGGCGACACCGGCGAGCCAGCCAAGGTGCATTCGGCCGCCCGCCGGCTGGCGGAGCGGTCTGCGCCGCTGATCGCCAAGTACCTGACGGAAATGCTGCCCGAGCAGGTCTTTGTCGAGGTGGCGGACGTCAAGCTTGCGCGCATGGCGGACGCCAAGGCGGGCAAGGCCAACCAGGCCATGACCGTCGCCATAACCATGGCCTCGCCCGACGGGCTGGTGATGACGCTCGACCCGCAGGCAATCGCAATCCTCGTGCATCTGATGTTCGGCGGCGACGCCAACCGCGACGTGGCGCCGCTCGACCGCGACCTTTCGTCGATCGAGATGGGCGTATCTACGCTTGTGCTGCAGGAAGTCGCGCGCGCCATGAACGCCCAGGGCCCGGATGGCGGCCTCGGCGTCAAGCTGCCGGTCGGCGAAGCGACGACCGGTACGGTGATGAAGAAGCATGTGTTCCGCGACGGTCCTTCGGCGCGCATCACGCTGACGATCGCCACCGCCGTTTCGCGCGGCATGCTGACACTGACGCTGCCGCAGCGCATCCTGATCGAGGACCGGCGCGTCAAGGCCGAAGAAGAGGCAAACGCCGTGCCGACGACTGAATGGCGTTCGCGCTTTTCGGACGAGGTGATGCGTTCAACGGTTCGCCTCGAGGCATCCATGCCGCTCGGAAGAATGACGCTTGGCGACCTTACGGGCCTCGCTCTCGGCCAGGTGATCGAGCTTGCGGAAAACGCACAGACCAATGCCGTCATCGCGGCGCGTGGAAAGACGCTGTTTGCCTGCGAGTTCGGCAAGCTTGGCCAGAATTACACCGTGCGCATCCGGCGTCCGTTCGACGCCACCGAAGAAACAATTGAAGGCATCGTCGCCGGCTGAACGACACGCGTCGCCCGAGACTTCGACCGACAGAACTGGAGAGTACCGATGAGCAAGGCCCAGCCCAAAGCCGAGATCGAAAAGCCCGAAGCCGAAGTCGAGGACGATCAGCTCAACCGCGCCATCGAAGAACTTCGCGGCGTCCTGAGCGAAGAGGAGAAGCGTCCGGAGGCGATGCGCGCGGCCGCCGCCGCCGGCAACAGCGTCATCCTCGATATCCCGGTCGAGGTCCAGATCGTGCTCGGCAGCACCGAGATGCCGGTCTCCGACCTGATGACCCTGCAGAAGGGCTCGACTGTCGCGCTTGACCGCCGTATCGGTGAGCCGGTGGACGTCGTCGTCAACGGTCGCCGCATCGCGCGCGGCGAAATCACCGTGCTTGAAAACGATCCGTCGCGTTTCGGCATCCGCCTGACTGAAATCGTAGCGGCCGCCAAGAAGTCCTGAGGACCCCAACTTGCTTACCCATCGTTCTAGAAAGGCCTCCGCATGACCACGTCGCTGGCGTCGCTGACGCGGCCGCAGAAGGCCGCGGCCATTTTGGTGGCGATGGGCAAACCCTCGGCCAGCCGGCTGCTGAAGTTCTTCAAGCAGGAAGAGCTGAAGGCGCTGATCGAAGGCGCCCGATTGCTGCGGACCATTCCCCAGGCCGATCTTGAGCGCATCGTCGCGGAGTTCGAGGCCGAGTTCACCGAAGGCGCGGGCCTGCTCGATTCCGCCGACAAGATGGACACCATCCTCAACGAGTCGCTTACGCCCGAAGAAATGGACGCCCTGATGGGCAAGGGCGAGCCGGTGGTCAAGAAGGACGTCACGCCTCCGGTGTGGCCGCAACTCGAAAAACTCGACCCGGCGCAGATCGGCACGTTCCTCGTCAATGAACATCCGCAGACCGCAGCGATGATCCTGTCGAACCTGGCGCCGAACTACGCGGCAAGCGTGGTCCTGACCATGGACAAGCCGGTGCGCAGCGAGATCATCAAGCGCATGATGGAACTGTCGAAGGTTCCGGAGGCCGCAACCAGGATGGTCGAGAACCAGATCCGCGCGCATGTGCTTTCCGAAGGCGCCCAGAAAGACACATCGATCGGGCAGACGCGCGTGGCCAGCGTGCTCAACGAACTCGACAAGTCGCAGCTCGAGGAGGTGATGAGCGACCTCAGGGAGGTCGGCATGGCCGATCTTGACGCCATTCGCGCCCGGCTGTTTTCGTTCGACGACGTTCCCGCGATGTCGCAGAAGGCGCGCGTTGCGCTGTTCGACGGACTTTCGAGCGAACTCATCACGCTCGCCCTTCGCGGCACGCCGCTGCCGCTTGCCGAGGCCGTCCTCTCGTCGATTGGCGCGCGCACCCGCCGCATGATCGAATCCGAATTGAGCCAGGGGTCGGAAGGCATACTTCCGGCCGATATTCTGGGCGCGCGCAAGACCATTGCTTCGACCGCGCTCAGGATGTCCAGGGAGGGCCTGCTCGAGTTGCCATCGGCGCAGAACGCCGCAGCCTGACGTCGGGACGGTCGCTGAGCGATGTCGGAAGACAAAGACTCAAAAACAGAAGAAGCCACGGAGAAGAAGATCCGTGACACCATCGAGAAGGGCAAACTGCCGGTCTCGAAGGAAATCGCGATCTTCACCTCGTTCCTGGCCATCCTTGTCTATGCCGTCTTCTTCGCCGGCAATTCGATCGCCGAACTGGGCGTGTTCCTGTCCAATTTCCTGGAGAAACCGGAAGCTTGGCCGTTGGGCACCGAGCGTGACGTGATCGAGCTCTACCGCTCGGTGATGATCGAGATCGGCCGCGCGGTCGTCAGCCTGTTCCTGATGCTGGTCGTCGCCGGCATCGGAGCCTCCATTTTCCAGAACATGCCGCAATTTGTCGGCGAACGCATCCGCCCGCAGGCCTCTCGCATCTCGCTGATGGGGGGCTGGAAGCGCATGTTCGGGGCGCAGGGGTTCGCGGAGTTCCTGAAGTCGCTGGCCAAGCTCTGCTTCGTCGTCCTGGTGCTCGTCCTGGTGTTGTCGGACGCCCACCGCAGCCTGCTTGCCGGCATGATCACCAACCCGATCGCGTTTGGCGAGGTCATCCGCGGAGCAGCCGTCGACATCCTTGTTTCGATCGTCTTCGTCATGGCGGCGATCGCAGTCGCCGACCTTGTCTGGTCCCGGTTCCATTGGCGCCAGGAGCAGAGGATGACCAAGCAGGAGGTCAAGGACGAGCTCAAGCAGTCGGAAGGCGACCCGATCGTCAAGTCACGTCTGCGCTCGATCGCGCGCGACCGTGCGCGCCAGCGGATGATGACGGCGGTGCCGAAGGCGACGCTGGTGATCGCCAACCCGACCCATTTCGCCATCGCCCTGCGTTATGTGCGCGAGGAAAACGCAGCCCCCGTCGTGGTCGCCAAAGGCCAGGATCTGGTTGCGCTCAAGATCCGCGAAATCGCCGAGGCCAACTCGATTCCGGTGTTCGAGGACGTGGCGCTCGCCCGCTCCATGTACAAGCAAGTTTCGGTGGATAGTGTGATCCCACCTCAGTTCTATCAGGCGGTCGCCGAACTCGTACGCATCGTTTACGGAAATAAGGGTCAACGCAGGACATCATGAATCCTCAGCCACACGCCTCGTCCCGGGAAGTGATAGTAGCAACCGCCATACAGCCTGTGGTGCGGGAATTGCGTTTGGTCGACATTGCCGACTACATAGCTTTTATCCGTCTCGAGCATTTCGCCTGCCTGGCCGATCTGGTCGATTCAGCGGCCGAACTCTACTTCATGCCTGGCGCGTTGCGCCTGGGGCTGGGTGGCGAGGCGCATGTCTGCTGGACCGGAAATCCGCGGATCGTACTGGACCTGGAGCTTCGCCCGGAAGGCGCGGTGATCTATTTCCAGCTGTCATTGACCGACAGCAGCGCCTCGGTCGAGGTGCACTATGTTTCGTTCGAAAAGCCCCATGCCGAGCCGGAGAAGAACACCGAATATCTGGCAGCCGCCATCCAGCACGCGATGATCCGGCAGCCCGGAACACCCCAGGCCAAGGCCGCCTGACTAGTCGATCAAACCCATGCGCAGGGCCTTGGCCACCGCATGCATGCGGTTGACGGCATTGAGCTTCTGGGTGGTCTGGGTGAGGTACTGATTGGCGGTATGGACCGACAGCTTGAGAAGCTTGGCGATCTCTTCGCTGGTGTAGCCGCGCGAGGTCAGCTTCAGGCACTCGATTTCGCGGCGCGACATTTGCGGCAGGTTGCCGTCACCGGCCGCGCCGAGGCGGGAGACCACGTCGAAGAGCGCAAAACAACGACCGTGAAGGTCGTGCAGGGAGGCCGGATCGGGCGCCAGCTCGGCCCCGCCAAAGACAAAGATGCCGACCTGCCCGCGGTCGGTGTAGACGGGAAAGGCGATGCCGCGGCTCCCGGTTTCGGAGCTTGCCAGGCGGTTCGTCCAGGTGAGCATGGCAAAGCCGTCCTCATCGCCATCGACCCACCAGCAAGGCGCGGTCGAAAGGCGGGCATGGCGCACCAGCTGCTCACCAAGGCCACCGCTCAACAAGTGTGCTGTGGTTTGTGGGCCGCTTGGGAAATTGCTGTCGAACAGAGGGGTCAACTGATCGCCCTGGGTTGAGGCGCCGACCAGGCAAAGCGCGAAGTCGCGCGCGCCAAGATCGATGGCCATCCAGCGGCAGCGGCGGGCAGCGTCTTGAAGGCTCACCGCGATGCCGTGGGCGGCCGCTTGCGTGTCCTGCGCAATCGATCCGGATGGCTTTCGCTGGACGCTGGTCAAATGATGCCGCTCCTGATTGCGGTCGCAATCGCCATGGCGCGATTGGAGGCCGACAGTTTCTGGATCGCATGCGTGATGTAGCTGTTGACCGTGTTGGACGACACGCCGAGGATCAGGGCCACCTCGTCGGTGGTCTTGCCTTCGGACACCCAGAACAGGCATTCGCGCTCGCGATCCGACAGCGGGTCCTTGAGCGTCGCAGCGGCCAGGATGCCCTGCGCCTGCGAGAGGGCATAGCAGCACTCGAGCTGGGCACGCGGCATCACCGCCGGATCGATCTGCCCGGCTTCGGCGGCGGAAAACAGCGCGAACAGGCGCTGGCGACCGACATGCAGCCGCAAGGCGAAGATTTCAGCATGGCCGAGCACGTCGAGCAGGCGCGCTTCCTCGCCGCCGAGAAGCGCGGGTGCCTGGGAAGCGACCAGTCCCTGCGGACGCGCGCCGGGCGCGCTGGCAAACGGGCTCTGCGCCAGGCTTGCGATGAGGGCGTGACCGGCGATCTGGATCGCGTCGTAGATCCAGTTCGAGGCGATGATCTGAAGGCTGTCGCGATCCTGGTCCTGCGAGATGGCCACCAGCATGTAGCCGTCGGCGCAGATTTCGTCGGTCAGGCCCATGAAGAAAGCGGTGAGATCGCTGCGCGAAGTGAGCCTTGCTGCGACGGTGGACTGTTCGTTGCGGGCTGCCAGAGCGTTCATTGCGATGCTTGCCGGAATCCAGTTGAGGCCGGAAAAGGCTGGTGCCTCGACCGGGTCGAAAACGCTTTGACTTGGACGATAGGAACTCGACGCAGATGCCAGGGCATCCATCGGCCGAATCCGTGCTGGTCGCGCGAAGCCTGACGCGCTCTCCACCGAGAATATCCTCGGCATTTCAGAGAGTTGGTGGTTCGCCGCGCCCCCCGTGGACCGGCTGATTCGGGTTCAATCTAACCTCTCGCGAATCGCTCCGCAAACAGAATTGACAAAAAGTTAATTCAGAGTCCTTCGGCAGACTCAGGGCATGATCGGGGGCCTGCGCAAATGTGGGAAAAATGCGATGCGGGATCGCCATTGATCAGGTTGGGCAAACAGCTTAACGCTGCGGCATTTGCGCGGGAGATTTTCAATGAGCGACCAGTTTCAGGAAGTAACCTCCGTTTCGTGGTTCGGCCGGATCAAGCGGTCGGTGGGGGGCGTTCTGGTTGGGCTCATTGTGGTCGTGGCGATGGTTGTGGTGCTGTTCTGGAACGAGGGCAGGGCGGTGACAACCGCGCGCTCGCTAGCCGAGGGGGCGAGTGCGGTGGTTTCCGTGCCTGCCGATACCGTCGACCCCGCCAACGAAGGCAGGCTGATCCACGTCAGCGGCGCGGTCACCGCGTCTGTCGGGCTGGTCGATGAAGATTTCGGCGTTTCGGCGCATGGCGTGCGCCTGGTCCGCGAAGTCGAGATGTATCAATGGGTCGAAGACTCCAAATCGGAAACGACCACCAAGATGGGCGGCGGAGAGGAAACCGTCACCACCTACAGCTATTCCAAGGAATGGCGGGACCGGCCGATCAATTCGGCCGAGTTCAAGCAGCCATCCGGACATGAAAACCCGTCGATGGAGATAGACGGGCGGTCGTTTCAGATCCCCGAAGGCAAGCTCTCTGCATTCACGCTGGACCAGTCGGTGCTGGACATGATCGGCAATTCCGAGAAGTTCGCGATTACCTCCGCCCAGGCAGCCGACGTCGAGGCGGCCTATCAGGGCACCGGACGGTTGAGCGTGACCAATGGCGGGATATTCCTTGGCGCAAATCCGAGCGCTGCCGCTGTCGGCGACTACCGCATCAGCTACCTGCTCGTTCCCCTGGGAGACATCAGCATCGTCGGCAAGCAGGCCGGATCAGGCTTCACCGGCTACCAGACCGTTGCCGGCGACGAGTTGCTGATGGTTGATGCGGGCATGGTTCCGGCGGCCGAAATGTTTGCCGAGGCGGTCCGCGGCAACACCATCATCACCTGGGTCTTGCGCATCGTATGCCTGCTGCTGCTGGCGTTCGGTTTCAGCCTGTTGCTGGGGCCGTTCGGGGTGCTCGCCGATGTCATTCCATCAGTTGGATCGATCGTGCGCATGGGCACGGGGCTGGTCGCCTTCGCGCTGGCTCTGCTTGTCGGAAGCGTGACCATCGCCTTCGCCTGGTTCTGGTACCGGCCGGTTCTGGCGCTGGGAATCCTGGCTGCTGGGCTCGCGCTTTCATTCCTGCTGACCCGAATGGGCAAGCGCAAGGCGGCAGCCGCCGCACCCAGCGCGGGCGCGGCGGCCTGAAGGGTCAGCGACCCTCGAAGCCGGTGAGCACGCCGACGGCGTTGACGCCGATCTCGTCGACGGCGTAGCCGCCTTCCATGACGAACAGACTGGGCAGGCCGAGCCTGGCGATGCGAGCGCCGATCTTCGGGTAGTCGGCACTGGTCAGCTTGAAATGGCTGATCGGATCCTTCTCGAAGGTGTCGACGCCGAGCGAAACCACGACGACATCGGGTGCGTAGGCGGCGAGCTTCCGACAGGCGTCCTCGAGTGCCTCGCTCCATTTGTCGAAGGCGGTGCCGAAGGGCATCGGATAGTTGATGTTGAAGCCTTCGCCTTCTCCCGCACCGTGTTCGTCGGCGTGGCCGAGGAAAAACGGATACTCGGTCATCGGGTCGCCGTGCAGGTTGATGACCTGGACGTCGGCGCGCGAATAAAAGATCTCCTGCGTGCCGTTGCCATGATGGTAGTCGACGTCGAGGACGGCGACACGCCTGGCGCCCTGGTCGCGGAACCATTGGGCGGCGACCGCAGCGTTGTTGATGAAGCAGTAGCCGCCCATGAAGGCAGCACCGGCATGGTGGCCCGGCGGGCGGCAGAGCGCGAAGGCGGCGCGTTCGCCGGCCTTGACGATCCGGGCCGCGGTCAGCGCCACGTCATAGGACGATTTGATCGCCTCCCAGGTGCCCTTCACGAAGCTCGCGCCGCCGTCGAAGGAATAGTAGCCGAGCAGCGCCTCGATGGTCTGCGGGCGGACGTCGGAGCGCAGGCCGCGTGTCGGCCAGGCGAAGGGGATGGCCGAGCCGGTCTTGCCGGCGGCTTCCCATTGCGGCCAGACGGTCGGCAGGAAATCGATGTAGTCGGCCGTATGTACGCGCTTGGCGGCCGTGAGATCGTGGACCTCTGGCGCCAGGATATCCCCCAGCTTCTGATTTTCGATCCGTGCCTTGATGATCTCGGCACGCGAGGGTTTTTCGAAGCCGGGCACGATGGCGCCGGCGACAAGCTCCATCTGGCCACTGTGGCCGGCGTGAAGCGGCGAAAAGACTGTCTTCATGAAAATCCTTCCTGGTTCTGGTTGAGGTCGAGATAGGGATCGACGAGGGCGAGCCACATGGTCTTGGCGTCGTCCTGAATGAGATCGAAAGCCTGGCGGTCGCGCTTCAGCCCGACAAGGCGGCAGACGTGGCCGACTTCCATCATCACCACGCCGAGCCGGCTGGCGATGTCGTCCTCAAGGGCCGGGTTCACATGCTGCAGCCAGGCTGCATAGAGGGCGATGATCTGCTCGTCATATTCGTTCTGGATCGGCCGGAGGTCAGGATTTCCGGTGATCGCCTCGATGACCGGCATCAGGCTGGCGTTGTCGAGATAGAGCCTGGAGGTGTCTATGAAGAGCTTGTCTACCTCCCGCTGGAATTCGTCACGATTGGTCGGACGAGGCGCTGCGATGCGCCTTGCGATCACCTCGGGAAAGGCGCCTAGCCAGCGCCGGGCGAGGTCGAGCAGGATCGCTTCCTTGTTGGGGAAGTATTGATAGACAGAGCCGACGGACAGGCCGGCGCGCTGAGCTATGGCAAGGGTCGTCGGGGCCTTGGTTCCCTGTTCCCGCGTCAAGGTCAGGGCGGCATCGAGAATTCTCTCGACCACCTTGCTCGACCGATCCTGCCGCGGCTGCTTGCGCGGACTAAGCGCTGTCGTGGTCTTGCTGGTGAGACTGCGATTCACGGAATGAACTTCTCGCTCCCTGCTCGTCGCCAACATACACGAGAGGTGCCCTCCACAACGCCTCCGGAAAATCGCGCATATTGACAAACGCGAATAAACAGTCGCATTTTTTCTCTGCGCTGTCTTTAGGGAAACTAAGGCGAGTTCCGGAGGCGGCGGGCCGGCTTCAAGCTACCTCCCGATCATGTCCTTCCACATGGGAGGGTGACCTGCGGGAAGCGGTTCGGACGGTCTTGGTCAGTCAAAAGCGCGGAGTCGCGATGTCTGTCACGGAAATGGTTCGCAGTGCCGATCTGATCGTCATCAACGGCCGTGTGCTGACCATGGACGCGGCTCACCCCGACGCGGAAGCAGTGGCCATCAAGGACGGCCTGATTGCCGCGGTCGGCGACAACGCCACCATCGAAAGCTTGCGCGGCCCCGGAACAAAGGTGGTCGACGCACACGGAGGTTCGGTGGTTCCGGGCTTCATCGAAGCGCACATGCATCTGTTTTCCGGCGCTGCCGAGCTTGCGCACCTGCAACTCGCGGGCGTGCATGGCTTCGAGGCCCTGCGAAAGGCGGTGCAGGCCTACGCGGCGGCTCGTCCCAGCCAGCGCATGCTCGTCGCCCAGGGCGCCGATTACACAATCCTCGGCAGCGAGCGCGTAACGCGGCATCACCTCGATGCGATGCTGCCAGACCGGGCGTTCCTGATGGCTGCGCCCGACCATCACACTTACTGGGCCAACACGCGGGCGCTGGAAATGGCCGGCGTGTTGCACGGGCGCGAACTGACGCCCGGCAACGAGATCGTCATGGGCGCCGATGGCCTGGCCGAAGGCGAACTGCGCGAAAACGAGGCGTTCAACCCTGTGCTCAAGCTGGCGGGCGAGGGGCGTGTCCGGCTTGGCCTGTCGACTGGCGGCGAGCCAGACCCGATGCCCTCGGCAGAGGAACGCGCCGGCGATCGTGCCATCATGCGCCGTGGCCTCGACTGGTGCGCGCGCCACGGCATCACCTCGATCCAGAACATGGACGGCAACTACTACCAACTCGAACTCCTGTCGGAGATCGAGGCCGAGGGCGGGCTGATCTGCCGGGTGCAGGTGCCGTTCCACTACAAGAACTTCATGACAATCGACATGCTCGACAAGGCTTCAGCCATGGCCGAGCGCTACGACGGCGAGTGGTTGTCGTCCGGCCTGGTCAAGCTGTTCTACGACGGCGTGCTCGATTCCTGGACGGCCGTCATGATCGAGCCCTATGCCGACCGGCCGGACTGGGTCGGCGAGCCGCTGTTCTCGCCGGAGGAGTTCAAGCGACTGGCCGTCGAGATCGATCGGCGCGGCCTGCAGATCGCCGTGCATTCGATCGGCGACGGAGCGACGCGTGCCGTGCTTGACGGCTACGAGGCAGCGCAAGTGACCAATGGCAAACGCGACAGCCGCCACCGGGTGGAGCATGTCGAGCTGACGACCGAACGTGACATCAGGCGCTTTGTCGATCTCGGCGTGATCGCCTCGATGCAGCCGCCGCATCCGCCCGGCGCAATGAGCTTCCCGCTCGAGCCTACCGTGTCGCGCATCGGCCGCGAGCGCTGGGCCTATGCCTATCCGACGCGCAGCCTGATCGAGGCTGGCGCGCATGTCGTGTTCGCATCCGACTGGCCGGTGGCGCCGATCGACCCGATTGCGGGCATGCAGGCGGCGATGCTGCGCAAGCCCTGGGCAGACGACATGCCGGACCAGAGCGTTTCGCTGCACCAGGCGCTGTCGGGGTACACGCTTGAGGGTGCCTATGCCGAGTTCAAGGAGAACACGAAAGGCGCCATCAAGCCGGGCTATTTCGGCGATCTCGTGGTGTTGTCAGCCGATGTCGAGGCGACCGATCCGGTCGCCCTGCACGAGGTGCGGCCCGTGACAACCATTTGCGGAGGGCGGGTGACCTACCAGGCGTGAGCCGCATGGCAAGCGCCTGACGACATGACTGCGAGCCGTTGTTGCCAAGCCTGGTGGCATGTGGTGACAATCGAAACGGGGAAAAAAGTTCCACCGCAAAGGTGGACGAAACGATGGGGCGTTGCGTGCCGGAAACACCGGGTAGGAATGCGATCGAGGTTCGCGGGGTTCGCAAGGTATTCGGAACGGGAGAGGCGCAAGTCGCGGCGCTCGACACCGTCTCGGTTTCAATTAGGGAGAACGAGTTCTTCACGCTGCTCGGACCGTCCGGCTGCGGCAAGACCACGCTGCTCAGGCTGATCGCCGGTTTCGACTTCCCCTCGGAAGGCGAGATCATGCTCTACGGGCAGGACATCGCGCCGCTGCCGCCATTCAAGCGGCCGGTCAATACGGTGTTCCAGTCCTATGCGCTGTTTCCGCATATGACGGTGGCGCAGAACATCGCGTTCGGCCTGGAGATGCTGGGCAAGCCGCGCGCCGACATCGACGACCGGGTCAACGAGATGCTCAGGCTCGTGCGTATGGAAAAGCTCGCCCAGCGCCGCACCAGCCAGATTTCGGGCGGCCAGCAGCAGCGCGTGGCGCTCGCCCGCGCGCTGGCGCCGCAGCCCAAGGTGCTGCTGCTCGATGAGCCGCTGTCGGCGCTCGACTACAAGCTGCGCAAGGAAATGCAGATCGAGCTCAAGCGCCTGCAGCATGAGACAGGCATCACCTTCATCTTCGTCACCCACGACCAGGAAGAAGCGCTGACCATGTCCGATCGCATCGCGGTGATGTCGTCGGGCAAGATCCTGCAGGTCGGAACGCCGCGCGACATCTATGATCGGCCAGCCGAGCGTTTTGTCGCCGATTTCATCGGCGAGACCAATTTCCTCGACGCCAGGATCGACAGCCTGGACGGCGGCAAGGCGACGGTGACGCTCAAGTCAGGCGCAACGATCGCCGCGACGGTCGCCGAAGGCTTCAAGCCCGACGGCGAGGCCACAGTCGTGATCCGGCCGGAGCATGCCAAGGCCGTCAAAGGCTCCGGCGACATATCCGGCATCGTCGAGAACGTCGTCTATTTCGGCACCGACACGCATGTTCACATCCGGCTCGACGACAATGAGCTGTTCACCGTGCGCCAGCAGAACACGCGCGGCGGCGGCTTGAGTTTCGAACGCGGCGAGCGCGTCGGTGTCGTCATCGGCGACAACGCGGCCCAGATACTCAAGGATTGAGCCATGGCGACCGCAGCCGAAATCGAACGGCAGGCCGAAGCGCGCGACGTCCGAAACCGCTGGTTCCTGTCTGCTCCGGCACTGATCATCATCTTCCTGGCCGCATCCGGCCCGTTGCTGATCGTGCTGGTCTATTCGTTCCTGACGCCGGGTCCTTACGGAGACGTGGTCTGGAAGTTCTCGACCGAAGGCTGGGTCTCGGTCTTCCTGGAGCGGGACATCTTCGATGACACGCTGTCTTTCGCCAGCGCCCACCTGACCATCTTCTGGCGCTCGCTGAAGCTCGCCATCATGGCCACCGTGCTGACGCTGATCTTCGGTTTTCCGACGGCCTATTTCATCGCCACGCGGTCCGAGCGGACGCGCGACATCTGGCTGTTCTTGATCACCATTCCGTTCTGGACGAACCTGCTCATCCGCACTTTTGCGGTGCTGCAGGTGATCCGCAACGAAGGCATCCTCAACACCGGCCTGATCAGGCTTGGCATCATCGATCAGCCGATCCAGATGCTCTACACCGACTTCGCCATCATGGTCGGCATGACCTATGTCTACCTGCCGCTGATGGTTCTGCCGCTCTATGCCAGCATGGAAAAGCTCGACTTCCGGCTCGTCGAGGCCGGCTACGACCTCTACGCCTCGCGCTGGCAGGTGCTGCGCCGGATCATCTTCCCGCTGGTCCGGCCCGGCGTCATCGCCGGCTCGATCCTGGTGTTCATTCCGGCCATCGGCGCCTATGTCACGCCAAGCGTGCTGGGCGGTGGCAAGAACCTGATGTTCGCCAACCTGATCGAGCTGCAGTTCGGGCAAGGCCGCAACTGGCCGCTCGGTGCCGCACTTTCGATCACGGTGATGGCGATCGTCATGGTGGCGCTGCTGGTCTATGTCCGCAACACCTCCAGCTCGGAGGTGCGTCATGGCTAAGCGGTTCTCGATCCGGCAGCAGACCGGTTTCACCACGATCGCCGCGGCTTGCTTCGTGCTGCTCTACGTGCCGATTGCGGTGCTGGTGGCCTACGCTTTCAACGAGTCGACCTCGGTCTCGGAATGGGGCGGCTTTTCACTGCGCTGGTTTGCGGCCGCCTGGAACAACGACCAGGTGATCGAAGCGTCGCTGCGGTCGCTAAGGATCGCTTCGTCGGCGGCGATCATCGCGACCGGGGCCGCGACGATGGCCGCGCTGGCGACGACGAGGACGCGGCCGTTCCGCGGCCTGACGTTCCAGTACGCCTTCATCAACCAGCCGCTGATGGTGCCGGAGATCGTCACCGGCGTGGCGCTGCTGATCTTCTTCGCGCAGATCAAGATCGCCACCGGCTATTCCGGTCTCGGCTACCTGATTGCGGCGCACACGGCGTTCTGCATCCCCTTCGCCTATCTGCCGATCCGGGCGCGGCTCGAAAACATGGACCTGACGCTGGAGCGGGCGGCGGCCGATCTCTACGCCACGCCGTGGAAGGCGTTCCGGCGGGTCACGCTGCCGCTGTTGTGGCCGGGCATCATCGCCGGCCTGATGCTGGCCTTCGTCATCTCGCTCGACGACGTGGTCATCACCGAATTCGTCAAGTCGGGCGGACAGGACACCTTGCCGACCTACATGCTGGGCCAGATCCGCCGCGGCATCACGCCGGAGGTCAACGCGATATCGACCGTATTCCTGCTCTTGTCGGTCGTCATCGTCACGCTGTTCTTCTTCATGAGCAGGAAACGGGATTAATCAACGGGAGTGCAATGATGAACCTGAAATCCATGTCGACGGCCGTTGGCCTGGCGTTGCTGGCCTCGACCAGCCTCGCCTCGGCGGAAGGCGCGCTGAACATCTACAACTGGGGCAACTACATCAGCCCCGACATGATCAAGAAGTTCGAGAAGCAGTTTGACGTCAAGGTGACGGTCACCGACTACGACTCGAACGACACCGCGCTCGCCAAGGTGCGCCAGGGCGGCCACGGCTTCGACGTAGCCATGCCGTCGCAGACCTACATTCCGATCTGGATCCAGGAAGGCCTTCTGCTCGAAACCCGTCCCGACCAGATGGAGAACTTCAAGAACGTCATGCCGGAATGGAAGGACCCTGCGTTCGACCAGGGTCGCCACTACAGCGTGCCATGGGCGCTGGGTACGGTTGGCGTCGGCGTCAACACCGACGTCTACAAGGGCGACATCAACACCTGGAAGATCGTCTTCGACACGCCGGAAGAGCTGAAGGGCAAGGTCAACGTCGTTCCGGAAATGAACGACGTCATGCATGCGGCGCTGAAATATGTCGGCGCGCCGCAATGCTCGGGCGACAAGGAAGTGCTGAAGAAGGTTCGCGACGTGCTCGTCGCTGCCAAGCCGAACTGGATCGCCATGGAATACAACACCATCGAAAAGATGGGCGCCGGCGACTTCAAGGCGACCAGCGACTGGAACGGCTCGGTGCTGCGCCAGCGCCTGGCTAATCCGGCGATCCACTACGGCTATCCGGTTGAAGGCTTCCAGTTCTGGAGCGACAATGTGGTCGTGCTCAAGGACGCGAAAAACGTCGAGAACGCCAAGCTGTTCCAGAACTTCATGATGGACCCGGAAAACGCGGCCATGAACTCGGCTTTCCACCGCTACGCCAACGGCATTTCCGGTTCGGAGAAGTTCATGCCGGCCGACATGACGTCGGCGCCTGAAGTGGTCGTGCCGGAAGAGTTCAAGAAGAACGGCGAGATCCTGGAGACCTGCGCGCCGGAAGTGCAGCAGCTCTACACCAAGATCTGGACCGAACTCCAGAAGTAAGCTCCTGCGGGGCCGGCGCCTGGCGGCGGCCCCGCTTCCACCGCCATGTCTTCATACCGCAACAGCGATGCACTGCCGCCGATCATGCAGGGGTGCCGCCCGGGCTGCGAATGGTGACCGTGAAACTGTCGACCTGGCCGGACTTCATCTCGGTTCCCTATTCGGCGGCGACCCTGAAAGCCATCCACGCGATCGCGGCGGCGTTAGCCTGAAACTCCCAAATCAACAGCAAGGACAGGTCATGACTTCACCCACTGCCTTCGAGGGCACCTTCGGCTTTGCCCGAAAGGATGTGGCGCTTGGCAACTGGCGCGAGCGGCCGTTCAACAGCTGGTCCTTCCAGAACGTGTCGGAGCTGGTGCCGAGCGCACGGATCGCGGCGCGCGAAGGCAACCTCGAGGCAGCAGCCGTCGACATGGGCGGGCTGCTTGGCGAGACGGTCGCCATCAACGGGACCGGCGAAACGGTAGCTGGCTTCCTGCAGCGCTCGTCGACGGATGCGATTTCGGTGATGAAGGGCGGCCGGTTCATCGGCGACTGGTTTGCGCCGACGATGAAGTCCGATGCGCGTCACATCGTCTTTTCCATTTCGAAGTCGCTGACGGCAATCCTCGCAGGGGCGCTGGAAGGCGAGGGCAAGCTTGATCCCAATGCGCCGGTGACGGACTACGTGCCCGAGGCGGCCGGTTCGGTCTATGGCAACGCCAGGGTGCGGCATGTGCTCGACATGACTGTCAGCCTCGACTTCGAGGAGGCTTACCTCGATCCCGAAAGCGCCTTTGCCCGCTACCGTCGGGCGACGCTGTGGAATCCCGGCGGCGGGTCGGAATCGCTTGCCGAATTCATTGTCTCGCTGGGGCAGCTGGGCGAGCCGCACGGGCAGACCTTCCGCTATCGTTCGCCCAACTCCGACCTGCTCGGCATCATCGTCGAGCGCGCCGCCGGCCAGCGCTACGCTCAGTTGATGTCGGAAAAGCTGTGGCGTCCGCTCGGCGCCAAGGGCGACGGCTTCGTCACCGTCGACAGGCAAGGCACGGCGCGGGCTGCCGGCGGCGTGTCGGTTGCGGTGCGCGATCTCGCCCGCGTCGGCGAGATGATGCGGCAGGGCGGCACCGCCGATGGCGACCGCATCGTGCCGCAGGCGTGGGTCGACGATACCGTCAATGGCGGCGATGCCGCGGCCTGGCAGCGCGGCACGATGACCAATCTGTTCGCGCAGGGGCGCTATCGCAACAAGTGGTACCAGAGCGCCAACAAGAGCGGCGCCTACTGCGGCATAGGCATCCACGGCCAGTGGATCTATGTCGATCCGAAAGCCGAGGTCGTGATCGCCAAGATGTCGTCGCAGCGCTTGCCGGTGGACGACCCGCTCGACCTCGACAACGTCGCCTTCTTCGAAGCGCTCTGCGAGAGGGTGTAGCGCCCGCAAGCGCTCGTAGGGAGGTTGCGCCGAAGCGCCTTCAGGCGATCTCCCTCAGCATATGGTCGTGCAGCAGCTGTGCCGTCGGAGATAGCGTGCGGCCGCGCGCGGTGATCAGGCTGTAGGGCTGGACGTTGATCTCGAAGGCGATCGGCAGGATCTCGATCGCGCCGGCCAAGCCGTTCTCGCTGTTGACGAAATTGGCGACGTCAGTGGCGATGGGCGCGATCGCGTCCGACTGCGCCACCATGACGAGTGTCAGCAACAGAGACGTCGTGTTGAGAATACGGTCGGGCATGCGCACGTTGCGGCTCACGAAGATGCCTTGCACGGTCTGGCGCAGCAACGAACCGCCGGGCTGGAACACCCAGTCGAACTCCGCCAGCTGTTCGAGATCGACGGTCCCGCTGCCGGCCAGGGGGTGGCCACGCCGCACGATCAGGCAGGCCTTCTCGATGCCGATGATGCGGCTGTCGAACAGGCGTGGATCGAGGTCGTCGGGCACGCGGGCAATGATGAAGTCGTGGCGCGAGGCCAGCAGCTCGCGCGCCAGCACCGCGCTGGTCTCCACCTGTACGCTGATCTCGACGCGGGGATAGCGCTCGCGGATCTTGCGGATCGCCGGCACCGCCAGTTCGATGGCCGGCGCGGTCACGGCACCCATCGTCACCGAACCTCCCTTGCCGGACTTGAGGTCCGATATCTCGCGGTCGACCTGCTGCATCTCCAGCAGGATGGAACGGCCGCGGCGGGCAAGGGCCGCACCATAGGTCGTCAGCTTGATGCCGCGCGGCAGGCGTTCGCAAAGCTGCACCCCAAGGATGCCCTCGATCTCGGAGATCATGCGCGAGGCTGCCGGCTGCGACATGTTCATGACCTGGGCGGCGGCGCTGATCTGGCCATGATCCTCGAGCGCCACGACCATGCGCATGTGCCGGAGCTTGAGGCCGCCGCGCAGCAGCGTTTCACTTTCGCTCAGCCGGACATGCGTGCCTGTCGCCCTGACGTCGATTGGTATGTCGACCATGGACCTACGCCTCCCAAGCCTGTCCTGCCGCGCCATAAGTGACATATCGGAAATGATATGAGAACTGCCGAAAATTGCATTTGACTGTTATGGCTTCCTCCGCGAGGTTGTTGGCGTCGCGGGTTCGATGCAAGCCAGAAAGGTTTGTCCATCGAGCGGAGGAAACGCAGGGCTCGCGGCCTTTTTGGGAGGAAGTCACGCAATTCTGGCTTTGCCGCGCCGTTCATGGCGGGGCCACGCGCGAGCGAATGCCTTTGCGCGCCGGCACTTCACAAGGGAGAGAGAAGGTGAAGATCATCAAGACGTTCGTCGCCGCACTTGCGGTGAGCCTTGCAGCCATGTCCTACCAGGCGCATGCCCAGGACAAGGGCGCCGTCGGCATCGCCATGCCAACCAAGTCCTCGCTGCGCTGGATCAGCGACGGCAATGAGCTGAAGGCGGCTCTGGAAGCCAAGGGCTACACTGTCGACCTGCAGTATGCGGAAGACGATATCCCCAACCAGCTGGCCCAGATCGAAAACATGGTCACCAAGGGCGCCAAGGCGCTGGTGGTCGCCTCGATTGACGGCACGACCCTGAGCGATGTCCTGCAGAAGGCACATGACAGCGGCGCGACCGTGATCGCCTATGACCGCCTCATCCGCCAGAGCCCGAATGTCGACTACTACACCACCTTCGACAACTTCAAGGTTGGCGTGCAGCAGGCAGACTCGCTGCTCAAGGGCCTTGGCTATCCTGAAAAGCCGGGACCGTTCAACATCGAGCTGTTCGGCGGTTCGCCCGACGACAACAATGCCTTCTTCTTCTACGACGGCGCAATGTCGGTGCTGCAGCCGCTGATCGACAAGGGCGTCCTTGTCGTGAAATCCGGCCAGATGGGCATGGAAAAGGTCGGCACGCTGCGCTGGGATGCGGCGGTGGCGCAGGCGCGCATGGACAACATCCTGTCGGCCAACTATTCCGACGGCACCCGCGTCGATGCGGTGCTCGCACCCTATGACGGCCTGTCGCGCGGCATCATCTCGTCGCTGCGCGGCGTCGGCTACGGTTCGGCCGAACAGCCATGGCCGATCATTTCGGGCCAGGACGCCGAAGTGCCCTCGGTCAAGGCGATCATCGCCGGCGAGCAGTATTCGACGGTGTTCAAGGACACCCGCGAACTGGCCAAGGTGACCGCCAACCTGGTCGACACCGCTCTCACCGGTGGCAAGCCGGAGATCAACGACGAAAAGACCTACAACAACGGCGTCAAGGTGGTTCCGTCCTACCTGCTGGAGCCGGTGTCGGTCGACAAGTCGAACTACGAGGACATCGTGGTGAAGTCCGGCTACATCAAGGCTGAAGACCTGAAGTAGGCGAAACGCCTCTCCGCTCCGACCCTTCCTCCGAACGACGCCAAGTGCGTCCAGCGCGCCGCCCGAAAGGCCGGCGCCAGGGGAAGGGGCGGGCGGGGGCGGGGCGTTTTCTTCTCTCCAGAAGTGCGGCAGACTGCTTGACGCGTCGGTTGCCCTCACCTTGCCGGATCGAGTGATCGGATGACGGATAAGACAATCCTCGAGATGCGCGACATCACCAAGACGTTTCCGGGCGTCAAGGCGCTGTCGAACGTCAACCTGAATGTCAGGGAAGGTGAGATCCATGCCATCGTCGGCGAAAACGGCGCAGGCAAGTCGACCCTGATGAAGGTGCTTTCGGGCGTCTATCCGGTCGGCACCTACGATGGCGAAATCCGCTACGACGGCAATGAGTGCCGCTTCGCCGGCATCCACGACAGCGAGCGCGTCGGCATCGTCATCATTCACCAGGAGCTGGCCCTGGTGCCGCTGCTGTCGATCGCCGAAAATATCTTCCTCGGCAACGAGCAGGCACGTTTCGGCATCATCGACTGGAACCTCGCGCGCAAGCGAGCCTCCGAACTGCTCAGGAAAGTCGGCCTGCGCGAGAACCCTGACACGCTGATCACCAATATCGGCACCGGCAAGCAGCAGCTCGTCGAAATCGCCAAGGCGCTGGCCAAGGAGGTCAAGCTCCTGATCCTCGACGAGCCGACCGCCAGCCTGTCGGAAAAGGACAGCGCGGCCCTGCTCGACCTGTTGCTCGAGTTCAAGCGCCAGGGCATGACCTCGATCCTGATTTCGCACAAGCTCAACGAGATCAAGAAGGTCGCCGATCGCGTCACCGTCATCCGCGACGGCCAGACCATCGAGACGATGGACAAGGCCGATGTCAGCGAAGACCGCATCATCACCTCGATGGTCGGCCGCACGATGGACGACCGCTATCCTTCGCGCACGCCCAGTGTCGGCGAGACCATCTTCGAGGTGAAGAACTGGTCGGTGCACCATCCGCTGCACCCCGAGCGCCAGGTCATCAAGGGCATCAACCTCAAGGTCGGCAAGGGCGAGGTTGTCGGTATCGCCGGGCTCATGGGCGCAGGCCGGACGGAATTTGCCATGAGCGTGTTCGGCAGGACCTATGGCACCAACATCAGCGGCGAGGTGTGGCTGCACGGCAAGAAGACCGATACGTCGACCGTGCGCAAGGCGGTGGCGAGCGGGCTCGCTTACGCCACCGAGGACCGCAAGGTCTACGGGCTCAACCTGATCGACCACATCAAGCACAATGTGAGCATCGCCAACCTGCCCGGCGTGTCGTCGCGGTCCGGCGTCATCGACGACATGAAGGAGCTCAATGTCGCCAATGAGTACCGCCGCAAGACCAACATCCGCTCCTCATCCGTCTATCAGGTCGCGGGCAATCTCTCCGGCGGCAACCAGCAGAAGGTCGTGCTGTCGAAGTGGCTGTTCGCCAATCCGGACGTGCTGATCCTGGACGAGCCGACCCGCGGCATCGACGTCGGCGCCAAGTACGAGATCTATACCATCATCAACCGGCTCGCGGACGAAGGCAGGGGCATCCTCGTCATCTCCTCCGAGATGCCGGAACTGCTCGGCATCTGCGACCGGATCTATGTCCTGAGCGAAGGCCGCATCGTGGGCGAGCTCGCCGGTCACGAGGCGAACCAGGAAAAGATCATGCGGGCGATCGTGCGCGGCGAAGAGAGGGGAGCATCATGAGCACCGAAACCGCCGGAACCAGCACGGACGCCGCCAAGGCATCGGCGCGCGACGCGCTGAAGGAGAACCTGCGCCAGTACGGCCTCGTGCTCACCCTCATCGCCATCATGGCGTTTTTCGGGGTGATGACCAATGGCGTGCTGTTCCTGCCGGTCAACCTGACCAACGTGGTGCTGCAGAATTCCTACATCGTGGTGATGGCGCTGGGCATGCTGCTGGTCATCGTTGCCGGCCATATCGACCTGTCGGTCGGCTCGGTCGCCGGCTTTGTCGGCGCGGTGGCCGCGGTCCTGATGGTCGATGTCGGACTCAATCCCCTGCTCGCGGCGATCTGCTGCATTGCGGTGGGAGCGGTCATCGGCGGCGCCCAGGGCTACTTCATCGCCTATATGAAGATCCCGTCCTTCATCGTCACCCTGGCTGGCATGCTGGTGTTTAAGGGCCTCTTGTTGTGGCTGCTCGGCGGCCGTTCGGTCGGTCCGTTCCCGGCCGAATTCCAGTTGCTCAGCGCTGGTTTCATCCCCGACGTCGTCGGCCGCTGGGTCATCGTCGCGCCGCAGCTCAATGCGGCAGGCGCCGCCATTCCCAACACCGGACTGTCGCTGCACACCACGACCTTGCTGATCGGCATCCTGAGCGTGGCGGCCATGCTCTATTTCGCCCTGAGAAGCCGCTGGAACCGCGAAAGCCACGGCTATGAGGCAGAGCCGTTCGCCCTGTTTGCAGTCAAGAACCTGATGATCGGCGCGATCATCCTGTTCTTGATGTTCAAGTTCGCCTCCTACAAGGGCCTGCCAAACGTGCTGATCGTGATGGGCGTCCTGGTGGCACTGTTCGTCTTCATCACCAAGCGGACGACGCTCGGCCGACGCATCTACGCGATGGGCGGCAACGAGAAGGCGGCCAAGCTTTCCGGCATCCAGACCGAGCGGCTGACCTTCCTGATCTTCGTCATCATGGGCATGCTGGCGGCGCTGGCTGGACTGATCTACGCCGCTCGGCTCAACCAGGCGACGCCCAAGGCTGGCGCCGGCATGGAGCTCGACGTCATTGCGGCGGTGTTCGTCGGCGGCGCGTCCGCGATGGGCGGCGTCGGCGAGGTGGCGGGTGCCGTGATCGGCGCCTTCATCATGGGCGTGATGAACAACGGCATGGGCTTGATGGGCATCAACATCGACTGGCAGCAGGTCATCAAGGGCCTGGTGCTGCTCGGGGCGGTGGCCTTCGATCTCTACAACAAGAAGAAGTCATAGGTCGCGGGGAGCGCGGCCGACTGCGGGCCGGGAGGACGGCGCGCATTCACCACGACGAGAAGCTGGACGTGCGGCGACATATGGGCGTCGCGCTGCGAGGAAGGTTTTCGCCGACTGGCGCTGACGTGGCGGCCGCGGCGAGACGAAAGGAGTGCCAAGATGCTGATGTCCCAGATTGTCTCTGCCGACGGCAAGGGCCGAGTTGCGGTGCGCGAGGGCGAGGTGGCGCGGCTGGTCAACGACGCCAAGTCGATCTACGCGCTGGCGCTTGAGGCGGTGCGTGCCGGGACCTCGCTTGCCACTGTCGTCGCCGACCGCGGCCTTGGCGACGCGATAGACCTTGTCGCAGCGCACAGGTCCGGACAGTTGCTTTCGCCGGTCCGCCATCCCGATCCGGCGCATCTGCACCTCACCGGCACGGGGCTTACGCATCTCGGTTCGGCCGCGACACGCGATGCCATGCACAAGAAGCTTGACGCCGAAGGCGAACAGCAACTGACCGACTCGATGAAGATGTTCCGCATGGGGCTCGAGGGCGGCAAGCCTGGGCGCGGGCAGGCGGGCGTGCAGCCGGAATGGTTCTACAAGGGCAACGGCAACATGGTCGTCGATCCCGGCAAGCCGCTGGTGTCGCCGCATTTCGCGCTCGACGCCGGCGAGGAGCCGGAGATTGCAGGCGTCTATCTCGTCGGTGACGACGGCACGCCCTACCGCATCGGCTTTGCGCTGGCGAACGAGTTTTCCGACCACGTGACAGAACGCATCAACTATCTCTATCTCGCCCATTCGAAGCTGCGCAACGCCTCATTCGGCCCGGAAATCCTTGTCGGCGAACTGCCTGCCGATGTCAGGGGAACCTCGCGCATCACCCGTGCCGGCAAGACGGTCTGGGAAAAGCCGTTCCTGTCGGGCGAGGCCAACATGTCCCATACCATCGCCAATCTCGAACACCACCATTTCAAGTATGGCGTGTTCCGGCAGCCCGGCGACGTCCATGTGCACATGTTCGGCACGGCAACACTATCATTCGGCGACGGTGTGAAGGCCGAGCCGGGCGACGTGTTCGAGATCGAAGCGGCAAATTTCGGCCTGCCTCTGCGGAACCCGCTCAAGCTGGCGCGGGCCACCGCGCCTGTCGCGGTCAGGGCACTGTAGGAGGGACACATGACTGGATTGGGCATCTATCCGAGCCTGGCCGGCATGCCGGTCCTCGTCTCCGGCGGCGCCAGCGGCATCGGCGAAGCACTGGTCAGGGCCTTCGCAGGGCAGGGCGCGAAAGTCGGTTTCGTCGACCTCGCCCAGGCCGAAGGCGATGCGCTCGCCGGCGAGCTTGCGGCTGCCGGGCATGCGGTTGCGTTCCGGGCCTGCGACATCACCGATATCGAAGCGTACCGCAGGGCCATTGCAGAGATCGAAACAGCGCATGGGGCGACGCTGGCGCTCGTCAACAATGCCGCCAACGACATGCGCCACGATTGGCGCGATGTCACGCCGGAGTATTTCGACAGCCGCGTGGCGGTGAACTTGCGCCACAGCTTCTTCGCCACCCAGGCAGTGGGTCCGGGCATGATCGCGGCAGGCCGGGGCTCGATCGTCAATCTCGGCTCGATCGGCTGGATGAAGGCCTCGGGCGGCTATCCTGTCTATGCGTCGTCGAAAGCTGCGGTCCACGGCATGACGCGATCATTCGCCCGCGACCTTGGCAAGTACGGCATCCGCGTCAACACGCTGGTGCCCGGCTGGGTGATGACGAAGCGCCAGCTCGACCTCTGGGTCGACGATGCCGCGAACGCCGCGATCGACAAGGCGCAATGCCTGTCCGAACGGATCATGCCCGACGACATCGCGCGCATGGCGCTGTTTCTCGCCGCCGACGATTCCAGGATGTGCACGGCGCAGAATTTCGTCGTCGACGGCGGCTGGGTGTAGCGCCTACTCGACCATCGAGAAGCGATATTCGGTGACCTGCGAGTAGATCTCGTCGGGCCGCAGAACTGCGCCCGGAAAATGCGGGTGGTGGATGGCGTCGGGGAAGCGCTGAGGCTCGAGGCAAAGCGCGCCATGGCGCGCGGGTGCGATGCCGCCGCGCAAGGGCGGGGCAACCGGCAGGAAGGCACCGTCATAGAATTGCAGTCCGGGCTCGGTCGTCCAGAGGTCGAGCCGGATGCCGGACAGCGGGCCCTCGAGCCGCGCGGCATGCCATGGCTCCGGTGCCGGCTGCATGGCGAGCACCCAGTTGTGGTCATAGGGGCTGTGCGCATCATCCGCCGCGTTGCGGACCGGGCGAAGCTCGCGAAAATCGAACGGCGTGCCGTCGACGGCAGGCACCTTGCCGGTCGGGATGTTGTGCTCGTCGACCGGCGTGTAGGCCTCGGCGGCGATCTTGAGACGGTGGTCGAGGATGGAACCGCCGCCGTCGAGGTTGAAATAGGCATGGGCGGCGAGGTTGACCAGTGTCGGGGCATCGGCGCGGGCGCCGAGCGCGATGCGGAGGCGGCCTTGGTCGAGAGCATAGCGGCAGGTGGCAATGACCTTGCCGGGGTAACCCTGGTCGCCGTCCTGCGAGATCAGTGCCAGCAGGACCGAACTGTCGCCGGCGTCGACGACGAGCCAGTTGCGGCGGAAGAACCCGTCGCTGCCGCCATGGAGATGCGTGCGGCCGGCTTCGTTGAGGTCGAGCTGGAATGTCTGCCCGTCGAGCTCGAAGCTGCCGCCGGCGATGCGGTTGGCGCAGCGCCCGGCGATGGCGCCGAAATAGCCGCCATGGCTGAGATAGCCGTCGAGATCGTCGAAGCCGAGGATGACCGAGCGCGGGCCGTCAGGCGTGGCGACGACGAGATCGGCAAGTGTCGCGCCGAAGGTGAGGACCCTGGCCTCGATGCCCTCGGCGGCGATGTCGATCGCCTGCACCACCGTGCCGTCGGGCATTCGACCGAATTCGCTGATCGGCATTGTCGTTCGCTCCGCGCGGCCCTCTCGCCCCGCGCAGAGTCCCGCAAACCGCCACGATTCTCAAGCGGCTTTTGCCAAGCCCCTTTGCGCACCGGAATGGAACCGCAGCGCGGCCAGGTGTCAGGCGGCGAGCCAGGCTCTCGAGCTTGACCGAGGGGGTGGCCAGCGCTCCGTGTTCATGGGCGCTGCGCCAGGCCTCCAGGCGGGCGCAATCGCCGGCGGCGATCATGTCAGGATCGGCGGTGCGAAGACACGCAGGTGCCATTGCTGAGCACCAGGGAATGACAGATTCCAGATTGACTATTCCGGGCTGCGAGTGGATTGGAACGGAAATATCGATGCTAGTCGCCCGCGGAGGAGAAATTCGGCATGACCAGCAAGCTCACATTCGCGCTGAACCATATGGTGGCTCCCGGGCTGAAGCCTGCGGCGTTCTTTGCGCTCTGCCGGCAGCTCGGTCTGAGCGATGTTGAAATCCGCAACGATCTCGCCGGCAACGCCATCATCGACGGTACGCCGGCCGCCGCCATCAAGGCGCAGGCTGCGGAAAATGGAATATCCATTGCAAGCATCAACGCGTTGCAGCGCTTCAACGCATGGAACGCCGTGCGCGAGGCTGAGGCGATCGAGCTTGCCAATTATGCCCGCGACGTGGGTGCGAAGGCCCTGGTGCTGGTGCCGGTCAATGACGGCACCGGGCAGGCCGATGCTGAGCGCCAGCGCAATCTCAGGACGGCGCTGACGGCGCTCAGGGCAATCCTCGGCGACTGCGGCGTGCGCGGCCTGGTCGAGCCGCTCGGCTTCGAGATCTGCTCGCTGCGCTCCAAGCGCGAGGCGGCCGAGGCCATCGAAGATATCGGCGGCGCGGCCACGTTCCGCCTGGTGCACGACACGTTCCACCACCATCTCGCTGGCGAACCTGACATCTTCCCCGGCATGACCGGGCTGGTGCATATTTCGGGCGTCGACGATCCCACTGTTGCGGTACCCGACATGCGCGACCCGCACCGCGTGCTGGTCGACGCGGCCGACTGCCTCGACAATGTCGGCCAGATCCGGGCGCTGGTCGCGGGCGGCTACCAGGGGCTGCTGTCGTTCGAGCCGTTCTCGCCTGTCGTCCAGAAGCTGACCGACCCGCGCAAGTCGCTTGTAGAGAGCATCGCGTTCGTCCGCGACCGTGTCTGAGGCGGCAGGCGCCCTGCCGTCGTGCCAAGCCGCTCCACGCCGTCCGGCCGCAACCAGGCGGCGCGTTGATATCCACCCAAAGATTGATCCATGGCGATGGAATGTCTCTTGACGTTCGCCCGAAATATGGAATAAACATTTCATAAATAAAAGGCACGGCCCGAACATTCTGAATTTGGACCGGCATCGGGAAACGGGTGGCGTATCTTGCATCGCGGAGGAGCGATGGCGTCCCTCGTAGAGACGGGCCCGCGGCGCGACCGGCGGGCTTCCGGCACATCGGGGTGCAGCCGGGCACCATTGTTGGAGGAGAGTGAACATGAGGAAATTCCTGCTCGGCGTTGCCATGACCGCGCTGATGTCCGGCACTGCGTTTGCCGGCGACATCGGCGTCAGCATGGCCAATTCGGACACCTTCCTGACCGTCCTGCGCAAGGGTATCGAGAAGTCGGCGGCCGACGCCAGCCAGCCGGTTGTCATCGAAATCGCCGATGACGACGTCAACAAGCAGCTCAGCCAGGTCCAGAACTTCATCGCCGCCAAGGTCGACGCCATTATCGTCAACCCTGTCGATACCTCGGCCACCGCGCCGATGACCAAGCTCGCCACCGATGCCGGTATTCCGATCGTCTACGTCAACCGCGAACCGATCGACGTTGGTGCGCTGGGCGCCAAGGGTGCCTTCGTCGGCTCGAACGAAGTCGATTCCGGCACGCTGGAGACCAAGGAAGTCTGCCGCATCCTCAAGGAAGCCGGCAAGACCGAAGCCGGCATCCTGATCATGGTCGGCGACCTTGCCAACCAGGCCGCCGTGATGCGCACCAAGGACATTCATGACGTCAACGCCGGCAGCGAATGCGGCGTCAAGCTGAATGTCATCGATGAACAGACCGCCGGCTGGGATCCGGTCAAGGCCCAGGACCTGATGACCAACTGGATCGCTGCTGGCCACAAGCCGGACGCCGTCATCTCCAACAACGACAACATGGCCATCGGCGCCATCAACGCCATGAAGGCGGCCGGTTGGGACATGAAGGACGTGATCGTCGCCGGTGTTGACGCCACCCAGGAGGCGCTCGCCTACATGAAGGCCGGGGACCTCGACGTGACCGTGTTCCAGAACGCTGCGGCACAGGGCGGCGGTGCAGTCGACACGGCCATGAAGCTCGCCAAGGGCGAAGCCGTGACGTCGCCTGTGTGGGTGCCGTTCGAGCTGGTGACCCCGGCGAACATGGACCAGTACACGACCAAGAACTGATATGATCTGACCAATGCGCCGTCGGCCAACGGCGGCGCATTTCCCCACAAGGACCATGCCCGCACGACATCCGGGTCGGCCTGGGAGGACCAATCATGCAAAACACCGGCACGATGGAAGCGGCGCCTGCGGGAGGTGCCGCGGTGGACGGCGGCTATCTTCTCGAAGTCGAAAACGTCCGCAAGGAATTTCCTGGTGTCGTCGCCCTCGACAACGTCCAGCTGCGCCTGAGGCGCGGCAGCGTGCACGCGCTGATGGGCGAGAACGGTGCTGGCAAGTCGACGCTGATGAAAATCGTCGCCGGCATCTACACGCCCGACACCGGCACCTTCAAGCTGCGCGGCGAGGACATCCGCCTCAAGGGGCCGCTCGATGCGCTTGAGCACGGCATCGCCATGATCCACCAGGAACTCAACCTGATGGCGCCGATGACGGTGGCCGAGAACATCTGGATCCGCCGCGAACCGCTGACCCGTCTCGGCTTTGTCGACCATGGCGAAATGCGACGCAGGACGGCCGAGCTTTTCAAGCGTCTCAACATCGACATCGATCCGGACGTCGAGGTGGGCACGCTTTCGGTCGCCAGCCGCCAGATGGTCGAGATCGCCAAGGCGGTGTCTTATGAATCCGACGTTCTGATCATGGACGAGCCGACATCGGCGCTGACCGAGCGCGAGGTCGACCACCTGTTCACCATCATCCGGGCGCTGCGCGCCCAGGGCAAAGGCATCATCTACATCACCCACAAGATGAACGAGTTGTTCGAGATCGCCGACGAGTGTTCGGTGTTCCGGGACGGCAAGTACATCGCCACCAAGGCCTCTACCGAGGTGACCCGCGACGACATCATCCGCATGATGGTGGGCCGCGAGATCACCCAGATGTTCCCCAAGCAAGAGGTGCCGATCGGCGACGTCGTGCTGTCGGTGAAGGGGCTGACGCTGAAGGGCGTGTTCTCGGACGTCTCTTTCGATGTGCGTTCTGGCGAAATCCTTGGCATCGCCGGCCTCGTCGGCTCGGGCCGTTCGAACATCGCCGAGACCGTGTTCGGGGTGACGCCGGCCGACGCCGGCACGATCGATCTGTTCGGCAAGCGCGTGCGCATAGACAGCCCGTCGACGGCCATGAAATATGGCATGGCGTTCCTGACCGAAGACCGCAAGGAAACCGGCTGCTTCCTGTTGCTCGACATCCAGGAGAACACCCAGATGGCGGTGCTGCAGTCGGGCTACGTCAAGAACGGCTTCGTGCAACAGAAGCAGCTTGGCAAGGATTCGGTCGAGATCAGCCAGGCACTGAGGGTGAAGACCCCCGACATGGCCGAGCCGATCATCAACCTGTCCGGCGGCAACCAGCAGAAGGTGCTGATCGCGCGCTGGCTTCTGACCAAGCCGAAAATCCTCATCCTTGACGAGCCGACGCGCGGCATCGACGTCGGCGCCAAGGCAGAAATCCATCGCCTGATCTCGAAGCTCGCAGGCCAGGGCGTGGCGGTCATCATGATCTCGTCGGAAATGCCCGAGGTTCTGGGCATGAGCGACCGCATCATGGTGGTGCACGAGGGCCGCGTCACCGGCTTCCTCGACCGCGCCGAGGCCAGCCAGGTCAAGATCATGGAACTCGCGTCGCACTGACGCCAATCAGCTCAAGGGTGGAAGAACCATGTCGACGAACGAGATTGCGGGAGCCGCAAACCCCATCGGAAGCAAGAAGCGCCTGCCGCCAGAGGTTTCGATCCTGGGCGTGCTGATCGGCATCGCCATCGTCTTCGAGATTCTCGGCTGGATATTCGTCGGCGACAGCTTCCTCGCCAACAAGCAGCGCCTGTCGATCATCATCCTGCAGGTGTCGGTGATCGGCATCATCGCCGTCGGGGTGACCCAGGTCATCATCACCGCCGGCGTCGACCTGTCCTCCGGCTCGGTCGTCGGCCTCGCCGCCATGGTCGCGGCAAGCTTGGCGCAGACATCGGCCAATCCGCGCGCTGTCTATCCTTCGCTGACCGACATGTCGCCGATCTGGGCGATCCTGGCCGGCCTTGCCGTCGGCCTGATTGCAGGCACCATCAACGGTTCGCTGATCGCCCGAACCAAGATACCACCCTTCATCGCCACGCTCGGCATGATGGTGTCGGCGCGCGGCCTCGCCAAGTGGTACACATTGGGCCAGCCGGTGGCGCTACTGGACGACAGCTTCACCTGGTTCGGCAGAAGCTTCAACATCCTCGGCTTTCCGCTGCCATTGCCGGTCATCGTCTTCCTGCTCGTCGCCGTCGTCTGCCACATCGCCTTGACCTATACCCGCTACGGCAAGTTCACCTATGCGATCGGCGCCAACCCGCAAGCGGCGCGCGTCTCCGGCATCAACATCGGCGGCCACCTGATCAAGGTCTATGCCATCGCCGGGCTGCTTTCGGGCCTGGCAGGGGTGATGACCGCTGCGCGCGCGGCCTCCGGCCAGCCGGGCATGGGCGTTGCCTACGAACTCGACGCGATTGCTGCGGCGGTCATCGGCGGCACCTCGCTGTCGGGCGGCGTCGGACGCATCACCGGCACGGTGATCGGCACGATCATCCTGGGTGTGCTGACTTCGGGCTTCACCTTCCTCAAGGTCGGCGCCTACTATCAGGAAATCATCAAGGGCATGATCATCGTGGCGGCCGTGATCATCGACCAGCACCGCCAGAACAAGCGCAAGAAGGCTTGAGAGGTCTTTGGACATGATCTCATCCGAAAACCGGTTTCCACTTTTCGGGATCATGTCAGAATCGGGCCGCCCGGCACCCGTCGGCGGGCGGCTCCATCGCTACAGATCAAGATTGCAGGCCCGGACGGCGCGGGCCAGGGAAATGAGGTTGTCATGACAGTTCGGTTCGGTGTCCTGGGCGCAGGCCGCATCGGCAAGGTCCACGCCAAGGCCGTGGCCTCCAATCCGCAGGCAAAGCTGGTGGCGGTGGCCGATGCCTTCGAAAAGGCGGCCAGCGATCTTGCCGGTGCCTATGGCTGCGAGGTGCGTTCCATCGAGCAGATCGAGAAGGCATCTGACATCGACGCGGTGGTGATCTGTACGCCGACCGACACGCACGCCGACCTGATCGAGCGCTTCGTGCTCGCCGGCAAGGCGGTGTTCTGCGAAAAGCCGATCGATCTCGACGCCAAGCGCGTCGAACAGTGCCTTGCGGTGGTCGAAAAGGCCGGCGGCACGCTGATGGTTGGCTTCAACCGGCGCTTTGACCCGCATTTCGCCGCCGTGCGCAAGGCGATCGACGACGGCGCCATCGGCAAGGTCGAGCAGGTGGTGATCACCTCGCGCGATCCCGGCGCGCCGCCGGCGGAATACATCACGCGTTCGGGCGGCATCTTCCGCGACATGACCATCCATGATTTCGACATGGCGCGCTTCCTGCTCGGCGCCGAGCCGGTGGCCGTGACGGCGACCGCCTCGGTGCTGGTTGACAAGAAGATCGGCGAGCTCGGCGATTTCGACAGCGTCAGCGTCATCCTGGAGACAGCAGCCGGCCAGCAATGCGTCATCACCAATTCGCGCCGCGCCACCTATGGCTACGACCAGCGCATCGAGGTGCATGGCTCGGACGGCATGGTGGCAGCGGAAAACCAGCGCGCGGTGTCGATCGAGGTCGCCAACGCCATGGGCTACACGCGCCCGCCGCTGCACGACTTCTTCATGACGCGCTACACCGAAGCCTATGCCGCCGAGATCGCCGCCTTCATCGCCTCGGTGACCAAGGGCGCCAAGATCTCGCCCGACGGCAAGGACGGCCTGATGGCGCTGAAGCTTGCGGATGCGGCGCTGAAATCGGCCAAGGAAGGCAAGACCGTACGGCTCTAGGCCAGCGGGCGGACAGTCGCCTCGGGGCAACTGGCCTTGGGGCGCACAGTCACAAGCTGTCGATGGAATAAAAATTCCTGATGACTGGAAACTGGAATTGAAATTGCATTGTGCGGCCTGCTAACTGATCTGCGGGCAGGCCGGCGCGGCGGAGCGACCGGGAGGACAGAATGACCGACCCCAAGAACCAGCCTACACTCGACGTCATCACCATCGGGCGCGCGTCGGTCGATCTCTACGGCCAACAGACCGGATCGCGGCTGGAGGACGTGGCGTCCTTCGCCAAGTCGGTCGGTGGCTGCCCCGCCAACATCGCCATCGGCACGGCACGGCTGGGGCTGCGCTCGGCGCTTTTGACCCGCGTCGGCGACGAGCATATGGGCCGCTACATCCGCGAACAGATGCTGCGCGAAGGCGTGTCCGATGGCGGCATCGTCACCGACAAGGAGCGGCTGACGGCGTTGGTGCTTTTGTCGGTCGAAAACGACAAGACATTTCCGCTGATCTTCTACCGCGAAAACTGCGCCGACATGGCGCTGTCGGAAGCCGACATCGCCCCTGATTTCATCCGTTCGGCGCGGGCCATCGTCGTCACCGGCACGCATTTCTCCCGGCCCGGCACCGATGCCGCCCAGCGCAAGGCGATGAAGCTGATCAAGCAGGCCGGCGGCAAGGTGGTCTTCGACATCGACTACCGCCCGAACCTCTGGGGCCTTGCCGGCCACGCTGCCGGCGAAAGCCGCTACATCGCATCGGATGCCGTTTCCAACCACCTCAAGGGCGTGCTGGCCGACTGCGACCTGATTGTCGGCACCGAGGAAGAGGTGATGATAGCCTCCGGCGAGAGCGAGTTGCTCGACGCTCTGAAGACCATCCGTTCGCTGTCCAAGGCGACCATCGTGCTCAAGCGCGGGCCGATGGGCTGCATCGTCTATGACGGGGCGATTTCCGACGATCTCGAGGCCGGCATCGTCGGCAAGGGCTTTCCGATCGAGGTCTACAACGTGCTCGGCGCTGGCGACGCCTTCATGTCGGGTTTCCTGCGTGGCTGGCTCGGCGGCGAGAGCCTGGCGACATCGGCGACCTGGGCCAATGCCTGCGGCGCCTTTGCGGTGTCGCGCCTGCTCTGCTCGCCGGAGATCCCGACCTTCGACGAACTGCAGTTCTTCCTCAGGAACGGCAGCAAGGAACGCGCCCTGCGCAAGGACGAGGCGATCAACCATGTGCATTGGGCGACGACGCGTCGCCACGAGATCCCCTCGATGATGGCGCTCGCCTGCGACCACCGCATCCAGCTGGAAGACATCGCCGCCCGCACTGGTGCCGATCACCAGCGCGTCCGCGACTTCAAGGTGCTGGCGGTGAAGGCCGCCGCCAAGGTGGCCAACGGCCGCGACGGCTATGGCATGCTGATCGACGAGAAGTTCGGCCGCGAGGCGATGTTCGAATTTGCCCGCCATCCGTTTTCGTGGATGGGGCGGCCGGTGGAACTGCCGGGCTCGCGTCCGCTGCGTTTCGAGTTCTCGCAGGACATCGGCTCGCAACTGGTGGAGTGGCCGGTCGAGCATTGCATCAAGTGCCTGTGCTTCTACCACCCCGACGATCCGGCCGAACTCAAGGCCGAGCAGCAGCAGAAGCTGCGCACCCTGTTCGAGGCGGCGCGGAAGGTCGGCCGTGAACTGCTGATCGAGATCATCGCCGGCAAGCACGGCAAGCTCGACGAAAACACCATTCCGCGCGCGCTGGAGGAGCTCTACGCGCTCGGCATCAAGCCGGACTGGTGGAAGCTCGAGCCGCAGGCTTCGGCCGCCGCCTGGAAGAAGATCGAGGCGGTCATCAATGCCAACGACCCCTATTGCCGCGGCGTGGTGCTGCTCGGGCTGGAGGCTCCGCTGGCCGAACTCGAAGTGGCCTTCGCCGCGACGTCGGATGCATCGGTGGTCAAGGGTTTCGCGGTTGGCCGCAGCATCTTCGCCCATGCGGCGGAGCAGTGGCTGGGCGGCAAGATGACGGACCAAGCTGCGGTTGACGACATGGCCCAGCGTTTCGAACAGCTGACCAAGGCATGGCTTGCGGCACGGGACCGTCGGGCGGCATAAACAGACAGCCGAGGCAGATGCGCCGCTGAAGCGGGAGGAGAAGACGATGACCAAGACCGTTCGCCTGACAATGGCGCAGGCGCTGACGCGCTACCTGACGCGGCAGATGACAGTGATCGACGGCAAGATGGTGCCGCTGTTCGGTGGCGTCTGGGCGATCTTCGGCCATGGCAACGTCGCCGGTCTCGGCGAGGCGCTCTACCAGGTGCGCGAGGAATTGCCGACCTATCGCGCCCACAACGAGCAGGCGATGGCGCATGCCGCGATTGCTTACGCCAAGACCAACTTCCGCCAGCGCATGATGGCGGCGACCAGCTCCATCGGACCCGGCGCGGTCAACATGGTGACGGCGGCGGCACTCGCCCACGTCAATCGCCTGCCGGTGTTGCTACTGCCCGGCGACGTGTTTGCCAACCGCGTGCCCGATCCGGTCTTGCAGCAGGTCGAGGATTTCGGTGATGGCACGGTATCAGTCAATGACTGCTTCCGTCCGGTGTCGCGCTATTTCGACCGCATCACCCGTCCCGAGCAGATTGTTCCGGCGCTGGCGCGCGCCATGCAGGTGCTGACCGACCCGGCCGAGTGCGGGCCGGTGACGCTATCGCTGTGCCAGGACGTGCAGGCCGAGGCCTATGACTATCCCGAGAGCTTCTTTGCCGAGCGCGTGTGGACGCCGCGCCGGCCACGTCCGGACCGCGACGAACTCGCGACCGCGGCCGATGTGCTGAAGGCGGCAAGGAAGCCGCTGATCGTGGCGGGCGGCGGCGTGCTCTATTCCGGCGCATCGGAAGAACTCGACCGCTTCGTCCAGGCCACAGGCATTCCGGTCTGTGAGACGCAGGGCGGCAAGTCGGCGTTGACCGACGAGCATGGGCTCAACATGGCCGCCGTCGGCGTCACCGGTACTTCGGCGGCCAACCGGCTCGCCGAGGAGGCCGACGTGGTGCTGGCGATCGGCACGCGGCTGCAGGATTTCACCACGGGCTCGTGGGCGCTGTTCAAGAATGCGGGCAAGACCATCATCGGCCTCAACGTGCAGCCCTTCGACGCCGGCAAGCATCGAGCATTGCCTTTGGTGGCGGATGCACGGGAAGGGCTCGTCGAATTAGGTGCCGCGATATCAGGCCACAAGGCGCCGGCGTCCTGGACCGAGAACGCCAGGGCAGGCAAGGCCGAGTGGCGCAAGGCTGCGGCCAAGGTGACGGCGGCGACAAACGCGGCACTGCCGTCAGATGCGCAGGTGATCGGCGCGGTGCAGCGCACGCTTGGCAGCGACGTCATCGTGCTGCATGCAGCCGGTGGCCTTCCGGGCGAGATGCACAAGCTGTGGCAGGCGGGCGGGCCCGGTTCCTATCATTCCGAATACGGCTTCTCGTGCATGGGCTACGAGATCGCGGGCGGGCTGGGCGCCAAGATGGCACGGCCGGACAAGGAGGTTGTCGTCATGATCGGCGACGGCTCCTACCTGATGCTCAACTCGGAGATCGCCACGTCCGTCATGCTGGGCCTCAAGCTCACCATCGTGCTGCTCGACAACAGGGGCTATGGCTGCATCAACCGGCTGCAGATGGCGACCGGCGGCGCCAACTTCAACAATCTGCTGCGCGACAGCCGCCATGAAGTGCTGCCTGATATCGACTTCGTCGCGCATGCGAAAAGCCTGGGTGCCAATGCCGAGAAGGCGGCGTCGATCGCCGATTTCGAGGCGGCACTCGACCGGGCGCGCAAGAGCAACCGGACGACGGTGGTGCTGATCGATACCGACCCGCTGATCTCGACCGGCGAGGGTGGACACTGGTGGGACGTCGCCGTGCCCGAGGTGAGCGCGCGCGCCCAGGTGACTGCCGCGCGCAAGGGTTATGAGGAAAAGCTGAAGTTGCAGCGGGTTGGGGACTGAGGATTGGGCTTTTGAGGTTGGCGCTGCTCCCGCTTGAAGCGTTTGCGCTGCCCCTCACTGTCCTGCCGGACATCTCTCCCCGTTGACGGGGAGAGACACGCTGTCCGCAATGATTTCGCTAACCGGCAACGCTGAAAGTGATAGCGGCGACGGCGATGACAGCCACTCTCTCCCCGTTTACGGGGAGAGATGTCCGGCAGGACAGTGAGGGGCAGCATCAACGCCTCAAGCAGGAACGGCGTTACCTCAGCTGACACGGGGCGGCGCAAAGGTTCAGCGCGAAGCGACGGGGGTGGGGGTGCCCGGCGTCGCGCTCTTTCATCATTACCCCCATCCGCGCCTGCGGCGCGACCTCCCCACAAGGGGGAGGTAAAAAGCTGGAGAATTGAAGTGAAAGCCAAACTGGGCATGTCCCCCATCGCGTGGTGGAACGACGATCTTGCGGAACTGAGCGATGACGTGTCGCTGGAGGAATGCCTTCGGCAGTCGCGCACGGCCGGCTTCACCGGCATGGAGCAGGGGCGACGTTTCCCGAGCACGCCGGAGGAGATGCTGCCGATCCTGAAAAAGGCCGACGTGACTTTGTGCGGCGGCTGGTTTTCCGGCACGCTGGTCAATGAGGATCTTTCGGCCAACAAGGACCGCATCCAGCCGATGATCGAGCTGTTCAAGGCGGTCGACGCACCCTGCATCGTCTATGGCGAGGTCGGCCGCTCGATCCAGGGCGACCGCTCGAAGCCGCTGGCGGGCAAGGCTGTGCTGTCCGACGACGAGATGAAGGCCTATGCCCGCAAGCTGACCACGTTCGGAGAATGGTGCGCCGGGCAGGGCATGCCGCTGTCCTACCATCACCACATGGCTGCGGTGGTGCAGTTCGAGCATGAGCTCGACGCCTTCATGAAGCATTCGGGCGAGGGCATCCCGCTGTTGCTCGACGCCGGTCATCTCGCCTTTGCCGGCGGCGATGTGCTGCGCGCAATCGACAACCACCACAAGCGCATCAGCCATGTGCATGTGAAGGACGTGCGCATGGACGTCATCAAGGCGCTCGACTGGACCAGGCAGTCGTTCCTCGACGCGGTGGCGCTCGGCGCTTTTACCGTGCCCGGCGACGGGTCGCTCGACTTCGGCGCGATCGTGCAGAAATTCGCCGACCATGGCTATGAGGGCTGGTTCGTCGTCGAGGCCGAGCAGGATCCGAGGAAAAATCCGCCGCTGAAAATGGCTGAGGTCGGCCATGCCGAGCTGATGCGGGTGATGACCGCGGCCGGCTACACCGTTGAGACCCAAGGTTTTCCGAATGCTTGAGCGCAGGGTCCTTGCCGGTTACGATCCGTGGATGTTGATCGGCGAGACAGCGAGCATTTGATGCAGGACCAGAACCATCCGTTCCTTCGCCCGTTGTGGAGGCGCATAGCGCTGGTCGGCTTCTGCGCTGCCTGGTCGATCTTCGAGTTCGCCACCGGATCGGCCTTCTGGGGCACGCTCGCAGGCGGCATGGCGGCGCTCGGTGCCTACCAGTTCCTCATCGCCTACAAGCCCGGCGACGACGCCGCCACCGACAAGGAGTGACGAGATGTCGAAACTGCTGATCAAGCCGAAGCACGGTACCGGCCGGGTGACGCATGTCACGCCCGAAAGTGCCGGGTGGACCTATGTCGGCTTCGACCTGCACAGGCTTGAACCGGGCGATACCTATGGCGACTGGTCTGCCGATCGCGAAACCTGCCTTGTGCTGGTTTCAGGCAAGGCGCATGTGCGGGTCGGCGAAGACGACTTGGGAACGCTGGGCGAGCGCATGTCGCCCTTCGAGGGCAAGCCATGGTCGGTCTACGTGCCGGCGGGCGGCGACTGGTCTGTCAGGGCCGAAACCGATCTGGAGTTGGCAATATGCAGCGCGCCTGGTCTCGGCGGCAACCTGCCGGTGCGGGTGATCGGCCCCGACGACGTGCAGCAGGAGACGCGCGGCAAGGGCTCCAACACGCGCTACGTCACCAACATCCTGCCGGAAGGGGAGCCTGCGGATTCGCTGCTGGTGGTCGAGGTGATCACGCCCGGCGGCAACACGTCGAGCTATCCGCCGCACAAGCACGACGAGGACAACCTTCCCGCTGAATCGCTGCTGGAGGAGACCTACTATCACCGGCTCAACCCGCCGCAGGGCTTCGCCTTCCAGCGCGTCTATACCGAGTTCAACGATGCCGGCCATCGCGAGATCGACGAGGCGATGGCGGTGGAGGACGGCGATGTGACGCTGGTACCCAAGGGCTATCACCCGTGCGCGACCTGCCACGGCTACGACCTCTACTATCTCAACGTCATGGCCGGGCCGAAGCGGACCTGGAAATTCCACAATGCCAAAGAGCATGAGTGGCTGCTGAAGGCATGAGTTGCCGTTGCTGCCGCGTGGCCCGCGGCACGGTCGTGTACAGCATTCATCTGATCAGTATGCCATTGTGGACATGGCCGCCGGCACCGGGGCAGGGTTCAGCCTGATGTAGCTCGGCTTTGCCTGCTGCTTCAGCCGCTTGAGCATGGCGTCGGCCTTCAGGTGCAACGTGCTGTCGCGAGGCGCGAGCTGCAAATCCTCCAACAGCCCCGACAGCGCGTCGATGGCGGCATTGCGCCGGTCAAGTGCTGCTAGGCTCTTGGCCAGCGCGAACCGTGCCGGGGCGTAATCCGGCGCAAGCGCGAGCGTCTGCAAGAACGCATCCTCTGCTTCGATATGGCGAGACAGCGCCTGCAGTTCCATCCCGACCCGGAACCAAGTTTTCCATGAGTTGGGCGCGATTTCTGCCAGCGTCTCGAATTGGCCCAGAGCGCCACGATGATTGCCCTTGAAGGACAGAAGCTGTCCGAAACCGTAGAGTGCGCGCGCATGCTGCGGGTCGGTTGCGAGGATCTGGCGATAGCCGCTATCGGCCTGCGCCAGTTCGCCTTTTTGATGGCTGCGGCTGACCTCCGCGAAGACATCATTGAGGCAGCGCGGATCGAGCCGGTCGCCGACATTTCGGCCGCTCTTGGTGTGGATCATGGCGCAATCGACGCGGCTCTCACTCACGCCGAAGGCGAGTTTGTATGGCTCGTCACCGCGCAGGAAGTCGTAGGTGGTGAAGCCGTTCTCGATGGCGAGCCTGATGCAGTGGCCGTGGAGGATCAGGCCGACCGGAATCGAGCTGACCGTTTCGTCGCGGCCCGCCATGAAAAACAGCAGCGCCTTCTTCACCGGGTCGACGAAAATGGCGAGTGCACCGAGCAGTCGTTCGCCTTGCCACAGCATCGGCAGGTAGAGCGTGCCATGGCGATAGCTCTCGCGCAGTACGCGGCGATTGTTGACCAGGATCGACTGCAGCCGGTCGCCTTTTCTGGCGCCCCATTTGATGCGCCAGAGGTCAAGCAGCATGTCGATATCGCGCTCGTAGGTCGCAGGTTCGGCCCGACCGATGCGCAATTCGCCCGCGTCCACCTTGCGCAGGAAGCGGCGCAGCTTTTGTCGCGTGTTGGCACTCAGCACGGTATCGAGGTAACTGTCGAACGTATCCGGCAGGGTCGCGGCGAAGCAGCGGCAGTTGTTGACGTTGTCGACCGCGTTGACGCGACTGAACTCGCGCATCTCGAAGGTTTCCCGCGAAAATTGGCCGATGAAGGCGAAGATGCGCTCGCGCGACATCCGCAGGTTTTCGAGATTTAGCCTGGACCAGCCCATTTGCGCGACGTGTCGGCCAAACGCCTGCAGCGCCGCGATGGCGTGCTCCGGAGCGCAGATCGCGCCGGTGTAATCGGCGGCGTTGTTCCCGGCCATGTTGATCTCATTGATGTAGAGACCGGAGCTCTTGTTGATGCGGGTACGCAACCGCAGCGGCATCAGCGCGACATAGGGGGAGCCGGTCTCGCCGGCGCGGGCCGCAAGCACAAACCAGGCGCCCGCGTATGAGCGCATGTAGGGAACAAGCCAGTTCCAGGAGATGAACAACTGGGCTTCGGGGTCCTCGGCGTAGAGCCGGTCCCAGTCCCCATGCAGCTTTTCCAGCTGTTCGCGATCGGTGATGACGTCGATGTGCATCTGTGCCCCCCTCGGCATGGCCTGTTTCCTCTCATCTCTCCATGAATGCCCGTGACATGCTGTCAGCGATCGGCTTGGTCAGGTATCTGAAGAACGTCCGCTCCTCGGTCTGCACCAGCACCTCCGCTGGCATGCCCGGCGTTGGCGTAAAATTGTGGACGCGGGTGATCTGGCTGGCAGGCAAGCTGATGCGCGCGACATAGACTTCGCGCGCCACCGGCCCCGACGTGTCCGGCAGCGCATCGGCCGAAACGTAAATCACCTGGCCGTCAAGCACCGGCGTGGTGCGCCGGTTGAGCGCGGTCAGCCGGACTGTCGCGTTCTGGCCGACGCGGACATTGTCGATGTCGGTGCGTGAAATCAGTGTCTCTATGACCAGCGGAACGTCCGAGGGCAGGATTTCGACGATCGGCTTGCCGCTTTCGATCACGCCGCCTGCCGTGTGATAATACATCCGTACAATGGTGCCTGCGACGGGTGCGTTGATCGTCACGCGGTTGAGCACGCTTTTGGCCTGGCGCAATTGCTCGCGGATCGTGTCGAGATCGCCTTCCAGACCCTGCAATTGCTCGAGCGCAGTCTGCTTGTAGGCCTCGGTGGTCTGGTCGATCTGTTGCTCAAGCTTGATGATCTCGGCGCCGGTCTCGGAAACTTCCGCCGCCAGCCGCCCGATCTGGCCCTCGGCATCGGCCATGGCCCGCTGGATCGCCTTGATTTCGGTCGCTCTCAGCAAACCTTTGGCAAGCAGGGCCTTCTTGCCCGTGTATTCCTCCTGCATCAGGGCAAGCTGCCGCTGCACGGCGTCGTGCTGTTGCTGGTAGCCGTCGGCGCGGTAGCGGAAGGCAGCGATGTTCTGCTGAAGCAAGCCGATCTCACTTTGCAGCTTGCTGCGCGCTGCATCGAAGTTCAGTTGCTGGCCCTCGATGATCGGCTTGATCTCGGGGTCATTCATGTTGTCCATGACGTCCTTTGGATAGGAAATCTCCGAAGCCTGGGCAACTTCGGCTGTCAGCCGGGCGGCAATCGCGTCAAGTCGTATCTGGCGCAGGAAAAGCTGTTGTTCAGCGGCTTTCGCAGCAGTTTCATCCAGCCGGACCAGGGGTTGATTGACACTGACGTGATCGCCTTCGCTGACCAGCAGTTCCTTGATGATGCCGCCTTCGAGGTGCTGGATCACCTTGTTCTGACCCGAGGCAACGAAGGAACCCTGCGCAATGATTGCTGCGGCAAGGGGGGCGGTAAAGGCCCAGGTGCCGAACCCACCGAAAGTAAGCGCGATCAGCAACAGGCCGACCTTCGTTTGCTTGCCTATCGAGCGTGGCACGTCCGAGTACCATTCGAGATCGTGGACTTTGGCGATGTCGCTCATTGTGTCCGCCTATGGAATCTGATGGCCGAAGGAGCCGCCTTCGATGCTGAGACCGCGCTGCGCCAGCGCCTGGAGAACGTCCTGCCGCTGCCCGAACAAGGCGACGGTTCCGTTGACCAGAAGCAGGATCTTGTCGACGCTCTGCAAAAGCGCGGGGCGTTGCGTAATGGTGATGACGGTGATCTTGTTGGCTTTGGCATGCTGAAGCGCGCGGGCAAGGGCCGCGTCGCCGGCCGCGTCGAGATTTGAATTCGGCTCGTCCAGAACCACCATGCGCGGATTGCCGAAGAAGGCGCGGGCAAGCGCGATGCGCTGTTTCTGGCCACCGGACAGCGGCGCGCCATCGGCGGCAACGAGCGTCTCGTAACCGTGCGGCAAAGTGGCGATCATTTCGTGCACGTCCGCCAGTTGCGCCGCCTCGTATATCTGGGCGTCGGTGGCGTCCTCGCGCATGCGGCCGATGTTTGCCTTGATCGATGCCGGGAACAGCTGGACGTCCTGGGGTAGGTAGCCGATGTTCTCGCCGAATTGACGCTGATCCCAGTTGCGCAGGTCCATCAGGTCCAGGCGGACATTGCCGGAAGTCGGCAGGATCGATCCGACCAACATCTTGCCGAGCGTCGTCTTGCCAGCTCCCGAGTTGCCGATGACGGCGAGGGAATCTCCTGGGGCGAGTGCAAATGTGATGCCGTTGAGGACAACACGCTTGGTGCCCTGGGGCACGAAAAGCAGCCGTTCCACGTCCAGTCTGCCCTCGGGGCGCGGCAGGTTGAGCCGTTCGAAATTGAGCGGCGAGGTCTGCAGGAGGCTCGCAATCCGGTCATAGGCGGCACGCGATTGGATAACCTGGTTCCAGCCTTCGATAGCCCCTTCGATGGGGCCAAGCGCGCGACTGGCAATGATCGAGGCAGCAATCACCATACCGCCGCTGAGATGGCCTTCGAGCGCCAGGTGCGCGCCCCAGCCGAGCATCGCGACCTGCGTCAGCAGGCGAGTTGCCTTGGATGTCGCGGAGAATGCGATATTACGGTCCTGGGCAATGACCTGCGCGCGCAACGAACTCGCCGTATCCTTGCCCCAGATGCGCACCGCCTCCGGGATCATCGCCAGAGCATTGATGATCTGCGAATTCCGCGACATCGAGTCGAGATGCAGGTTTGCCTTGCTCTGATGGCTGTTGGCCTCGCTGAAGGGAGCCGCGGTCGAACGCTGGTTAATGATCGTGATGACCAGCAGGATCAGCGAGGTGGTGATGACGATGAAGCCGAGATGCGGATGCACCAGGAAAACGGCCAGGACGAACAGCGGCGCCAGGGGCGCGTCGAGCAGGGTCAGCAGCGTTCCCGAAACCAGAAATGAGCGAAGTTGCTGCAGGTCGCTCAGCGTCTGGTACTCGCGACCGTTGCTGTGCAGCGATGCGCGCGCCGCGGCACTGAGGATCGGCGCGCCCAGCTGCGCTGCGACCTCGACGGCCGTGCGCATGAGGATGATGCGGCGGATGGCGTCGAATGTCGTTTGCAGCAGCACGGCGCCAACGATGACGATCGTCAGCATGATCAACGTGTCGAGCGATCGGCTGGTCAGGACACGGTCGGATATCTGGAAGAGGTAAAGGGGGATTGCGAGCACGAGAACGTTGCTGGCCAGCGTAAACAGCATCACGACAAGCAGGTTGCGCTTGACGGCCTTGAGTCCGTTTTTCAGCGAAGCGGAGAAGTCGACAGGCCCGAGACGCTTGTGGAAGATGCCGCCACCACCCCCCCCGCCGCCGCCACCACCGCCGCCATCGTCGACGCCGCCGCCGGTGGGGCCGTTGGTGTCAGGCAATTTTTCCTTGGCCTTGATCGGGCCGTTGTCGGCTTCGATGATCTTGCCGACCGGGACGGACTTGTCCTTCATCTCGGCTTTTGTCGGCTCCTGGGGATCGGCAACCCGCATGTCCGGGCGCGCCGTCGCCTCCGCCGCCGATGACGCGGCCGTCGCGGGATTGGCCGTCGTGGAGGGCGGCGTAGGCTCGTCCTCGGCATGACTGGCGACTGGTGGCGTTTCGGGAGCCGCGCGGTGGCTGGCATGCCGCCGCTCTGCAGGCTCGGCGCCGCCCTGCAGCGCCGACTCGGCACGCTGCGCCGGTATCGGGCTTTCCGGAGGGATGATCAGAGGCTCAGGATTGGCCGCGCGAGGTGTCGGCTGGGGCTGGGCTGCTGGTGGCTCGATAGGTGTGGGGGCAGCCGGAAGAGCCTGTGCAGTTGGCCGATCCTTGGGCGTCGGCGGACCCGAGAAGGGTTGCGGTGCTATCTGGTCGTCTTGCGCGGCCGGCCGCCTGACTTGTGGCTCGTCCGCGGCTGCGTCGCGCAATTCGCCGACAACGTTGTCGATGTAGCGCTCCAACCGGTCGAGTGCCTTTTCCTGGGGCGCTACGGCTTTGGAAAGCCTGGCTTGCGGGCTCTGGCGTGCTTCCGTCTGGCGCGGATGTGACCCTGTCGGCGACCGGTCATCGCTGTCGACGTTTTCCGGTATGTTCTGGAACTCACCCCAGCCATGATCCCGATCGTCAGTCATCTTTCCGTCCCTCCGACCGGCTCAGCCGAGCATGTGCTGCATGACGTCAGCCGATCCGGAATCGGCGGGTTGCGGAGCGATATGAGGATCCTGCTGCGCGGTACCGTCCGCTTCGGTATCGTCGCCGAGAAACGCGACTGCCTCGCTGACGAGGATGTCGGGGTTCTGCGCGCCCAGGTCAGGTGTGCTGGGCACAAGCTCAGCCTGGATCAGAACCTCGTCCGAATAGGTGTCGCCGCCGACATAGACCTTGGCTGCGGGGTCGACGTCCACGATTGTGGCATAGTTGACAAGTTGGTTGTCGCCGGTGGCGATTGTCCAATCCGCCTCGGGATTTGCCAGCACCTGGTTCATCGCCAGCGCCACCTGGTCGCTGTCGCCGACGACGGTGGTCTGCTTGATGTATTGCAGATTGTAGATGTCGCCGGAGATGTACAGCACCCGCAACATGCCGGTGCCGGCGAATGCGGGGTCGTCCAGAATCGATTGGGGCAATTCGTGCTTGCCGCCAGCCAGGTTTGCCGCCGCCGTGTTGTAGCCGTCCGGCAACGGGTCACTCGTCGTGGTGCCGACGTTGATGATTGCGGCCTGGTTCCACAGCAGGTTGCCCTGGGTCGAGACCGAACCTTCGCCGGATGTTTCGAAACCTGAAAGCGCGCCGATCGTATCGTTGTCGAGCAGCAGGTTGAGTTGATGAATGATGCTGGCATCGTAGACGTTGCCGCCGACGATGATCAGGTCGTAGTAGTTGCCAAGCTCATTCAGGTCGACGCTGTTGTAGGCGGTGTTGTCGCCGGTCGAAACGACCGATTGCACGCCTGAAGAGGACGCAATGCAGACGTCGTTGTCGGACATGAAGGCATACTGGTTGATCCAGTTCATGATGATGAGGTCGCCCGAGATTTCGGTCACGACGTAGAAGGCCGGGAAGCCGGCGGTAGGGTCGACAGGCGCATCATCCGCCGATGGGTCGATGTGCTTGAACATGGCAATGTTGAAGCTCTGGTCGGCATCGCCGCCGGCGCCAAAAGGCCATCCGCCAACGGCTGAGCTGACGCTGTCGGCGTCGCAGGTGCCGTTGATCTGAACGATCGCGTTCAACGAAATCTGGTTGCCCATCACGGCCATGACCTGGGCCTGGACACTTTCGCCAATCACCACCGCGTTGTTGATGACGGTGTTGCCGCCTGTCGTGACCTCGACGCTGCTGCTGACCATGCCGTTGCCCCAGCCTTCCATGAAGTCGCTGGACTCGGGTGATGTATCGATGTCGAGCGGACCGTCCGGTCCTGGCTGGTCTTCGCTGTGGTCCTTGAGGTAGTCGACATGGTCCTTAAGCTGAGGCGTATCGGCTTCGTCAATAAGCTGGCCGTTGAAATAGGTGCCTTCGAGCACCTCGCCCTTGATGGAAAAGATGTCGGCGCCGTCGTGGGCGTCGGGATCGAAACTGCCGAAACGCTCCGCGGCCGTGGTCACAAAGGTCGCCATGTCCTCTGTCGTCCCAGGCAACACCAGATCGTCTATCGGCGAAATATCCGCCGCCGCCTGCCGCATGTCGCTCAAAGGCGTGTCGTCGGCGGGAAGCGGCGTGAACTTCAGCCCGCTTCCGCCAAAGCCGACATAGTCGTCGTCCGAAAGCCGGATTTCCTGGTTGATGATGGCCACTATGGAGCCAGGTGGCTCAATTTGAGGCAGCACCATGCCGCCGGAACCTGATGTGCCCGCGATCTGGTGACCGTCAGGATAGAGATGGGGACCCTTGAGGTTCGGAATGTCGGGAGGAGTGAACGATACTTTCGACCAGACGGTGATCTGTTCGATTTCCGGCCTCACGCCGATATAGCGAACGCTCGGATCGAAGTCTTCGAGGGTGTGGGGTGCGTCGAACTTGGCCGAACTGGTCTCATGCTCGGGGAGTTGCTCGTCGGCCTTCTGTTGGGCTTTGAACTCGTAGTAGGCCTGCTTGAGGCGGGCCTCCTCACTCGCCATTTCGAACAGTCCGATAAAGTGCGTGATCGCCTCTGTGACCTTGTCGAAATACCCAACATACATTGAAGTGCCTCCGCCCGGAGTTCAGGCGCGGTGAGGCTTTTTGGTGCTCCACCGGCCATGGAAAAGACTGCGCGGGGGTTACCCGCGCAGTCCAGCTTGCCTGGCTTCGCGCGAGGCGAAGCCAGGGTGGTTGCCGGCTAGGTGTTGCTGTGGTCGCTGCCGTCTTCGCCAGCAAGCGTGTGGGTATAGCTGCCGCCGACCACGGTCATGTCGACCGTGTTGCCTTGCAGGTTGGCGCCCATCACGATCTGCTGGTTGAACGCGCTGGTGTCGATAACGGCGTCGGCGCTGGAGTGGCTCTCGCCGGTGACATAACCGTCGTCACCATTGTGCGATCCCCACATTCCACCGGCCCCGCCGGCTCCGCCAGCGCCGCCCCAGATGTCGCCCAACGAGGCGCTGCCGCCGCCGCCTGTAGCTCCCGCGGCGCCGCCGGTAGCATTTCCGCCTTCGCCATCCGCCCAGGCACCGCTGAGCGAATTGCCACCGTCGCCGTCACCATAGGCCCAGGCAGCGCCGCCTGTGCTTCCGCCGCCGGTTGCTGCGCCGCTCGTGGCCGAGCCGCCAGTACCGGAACCGCCGCCGCCGCTGCCGCCGCCACTGCCCGTGCCGTCGCCGTCGCCGTCGCCGTATCCGATGCCGACGCCAAGCGCGTGCCCGGTGTCGTTGTTCGCGTCACCGGCATCGGACCTGGCATTGCCACCGTCTGCGTCTGCGCTGCCGGTACCGCCGCTGGTTCCGCCGTTGCCCGCGTCGGCCTTGGCATTGCCGGCGTCCGCGTCGCCGTCGCCGCCCGCGCCGAAGTTCAGGACCGGAATGATGGGAACAAAGGCATCGATGCCATCGCCGCCATGACCGTGGGCGTCGCCGCCTTCGGTATTGCCGGTGTTGCCGCCGTTGCCAGCATTGCCGCTGTCGCCGGAGTCGGCTGTGGCATCGCCGCCGTCGGACTTGGCATTGCCGCCGTCGCCCTTGGCGTCGCCGGACTCAGCTGCGCCCAAGCCAGCGCCCAGGCCGAGGCCGAGGCCGAGGCCGAGGCCAGCTCCGCCGTTGCCACTGTTGCCGCCGTCGCCCTTGCCGCCGTCTGCGCTGGAATCGGCCTTGCCGCCGTCGCTTTCGCCGCCCTTGGCCGTGGTGTCGCCCTTCGAATCGCCACCCAAGGCAGCGCTCAATGCCAGGCCGCCGTCGCCCTTGCCGCCGTCGGCGTCGCCGCCCTTGCTGTCGCCGCCGTCGCCGCCCTTGGCTTCGCCGCCCTTGGCGTTGCCGCCTTCGCCGCCACCGCCACCAGAGTCAATGCCGGTGCCCGACGAGGAATGGCCACCCTTGGCCGTAAAGTCGAGGTCGATCGGGGCGTCGTTCTTGACGGTCGCGTGTTCAAGCTTGTCGTTGTCCGTCATGTTGGCGACTTGGTTGATCACGAAGCCGTTGCTGTTGGCGCCGCCGAGCGAATTGTTGAGGATGTCCTTGAAGGAGATATCGTCGCCTGGATCGTAGTGGATGTCGCCATCCTTGCTGAACACCACATCGCTGATGTCGCCCTTGGCGTCGATGTCGGCAAAATCATTGTCTTCCTTGTAGTCGCCAAGACGGCCGTCAACCTTGAGGTCAACGTCGACGTCAACGTCGACCTTGGTCTCATTCTTGTTTACGTTGACATTCTCGTTCTTGGATTCGTTCTCATTCTTGTTTTCGTTTTCGTTCTTTGACTCGTTCTCGTTCTTGTTTTCCGACTCGTTCTTATTTTCGTTTTCGTTCTTCGACTCGTTTTCGTTCTTGTTTTCCGATTCGTTCTTATTCTCGTTCTTTGACTCGTTTTCGTTCTTATTTTCGTTCTTGTTCTCGTTTTCGTTCTTGTTTTCGCTATCGCCGCCGAAGTCGATATCGTTGCCGACGAATTGCAGGCCAAATGCATTCAGATTGTTGGAGTTGCGTTCAGTCATCGTCTTGTCCTCGGTTAAAAGACTGAGACTGTCGAACCGCTGTCATCTCTCACGCGGCTTTGGACGTCTTGCAGTCAGACCTCTGTTTTCCAATTCAGATGATGCACTGGTGGACTGTGATGCACTGATGGACTGCCTGCTGAGGGGACTGACAGCGGGTAATCCGGAAGGCTTTGGTTCGGTGATGCTCTCCTCGACCTGTGCCGAGGGGGGCTTTGGGGATCACAATCGCGTGAAGAAACGGCTTGGAAACCTGGCCGAAATCGACGCCGATTGCGTCCCTCCTACGCCCCGCCCGGGCTGTTGGAACCGGCAAAGTCTGTGGCTGGTGCTGGAAAATTGTAAGCTGACAGTTCGCGCTAGGCTGTTCGGGCGATCAGCGTCAGATACTGCAATGGTGAGCTAGACACTAACAGCCACGGCGCTGCGAGATATCTTGCAGCCGATTTCTGGCGTTCGATTGCGAAGCATTTGCAAGAAGGCGGGCAATGCTCCGATTACTTGGACGCTGGCCGAAAGTGAACCTGCAGATCGATCGGACGGGCTCGCCCCAGTGCTGCACATCATCGGTCGGGCTAGGTGCTGGAAGGGCCAGATGGCGCCGATGGTGCTATTGCGGAGCCTTAAATAGCTCGTCTTGCTTATACCGAAACATTAACGAGAGGTATATGTTCTCAATTATTCCCGTCATGCGGCACACGGGGAGGGAACACATGGTTTCGTGCACAGGGTGGGTGTCACATGTATCGGGTGGCTGTTTCCAGCGTTCGCCGCGCTGCCGGGGTGGGTAGTTCGGCGTCAAAGTCTTGCAAAACACTCTTGATTGTCGCTCCGGCGGATTTCGTGTCGGAGAGTCTGATCTTTGCCATCGAGCGGGAGTTTCCCTGGATCTCCGTGGAGCAGATATCGGCATTGAGCGAGGCCTGTACGGACTTCGGATCGCCGGTGTCGCTGATCCTGCTTGATGCCGAGCAATTGCCCCAGGTGGCTGGAAACTCCGAGCAGCTGGCGCATCTGCATCCGGCAGCTCAGATCATGCTGATCCAGGAGGATGGCCGACAGCAGATATCGATCCGCGATGTCGTGACCGCGCGCAATGTCCGTGGCGTGTTGCCGATGAATCTCAAGCTGGATGTATGGCTTTCGGTGGTACGGCTGGTCTTGCGTGGCGGGGAATATTTCCCGCTGTCGCTGTTTGAGCCGATCATGGCGCACGGGCCAACGATTTCCGGCGGCGTCGACCTTGAAGGAGCGCCTAATTCGCATCTCAGGCAGGATGCCGATGCAGACGACTTCGACGAGCTGACGGAACGCGAGTTGCAGATCCTGGGCATGGTCGCCCGTGGCCTGCAGAACAAGCTGATTGCCGCCGCCCTTGGGCTTTCCGAGCACACGGTGAAGATCCACTTGCACAACATCATCACCAAGCTCGGCGCGCACAATCGAACCGAGGCGGCAGCGATCTTCCACCGGCGCAGGGACACACTCAACTCGCGTGGTGATGGGGGTGCCCCGAAAGCGCAACAGCTTTCGGCATGAGGAAAAGATGCCGCGCTTTAATGATGTCCTGCTGATCGTTGGCCAGCTCAACTATACTTGGACCAACACTGAAAGCCTGCTCATCCATCTGATCGCCGGCCTTGCCGAAGTCGACAAGGAAACGGCGATCATCATTTTCCTGACACTCAATACCACGCGTGCCCGGCTCGATCTTGTCGAGCGCCTGGCCAAGATGGCGAAGACGCCACAAGCCTGCCGGGACGCCGTCCTGACGGTGGCAGACCAACTGACCCATCAGGGAAAGCTGCGCAACAAATACAGCCATTGCATCTATTCATTCGATGAAACCGGGACGCGCGCCAGCACCCAGTTGATGCGCATTTTCGACGGCAAGGATGCGGTACGCTACGGCAAGCACGAGGAACTCGATGACGAAGAGATGCAGCGCATCGGCTCGTCCATCGAGGCGATTCAGGGGATCAACCGTCAGATCTGGAAGATCGTCGAGGAACACGGGTTCCCGCACTAGCACATCGGCCCGAAAATCGGACCCGGTTTTCGGAAGGCACGATGCGCCAACTCAATAAGGTAGAGCGTCCTTTGTGCGGACGCACGGCGCCCTGGCCAGCGCCGATCGAGGGTCAGGAACTGATCCGGGTCCATCTCCCAGCTTCAAATTGCGACTGGCGGGCGAAATAGCTGTAGGGGGTATGCTTCCAGTTCCTGACGGACCCATTCAGGTTGTCGAGTATCAGGTCGCCGTTGTCGGTGCGCACTGTCAGCACCGTGTGCCCGGCGCCACGGTAGCGCGCGACGGTCAAGAGCAGGGTCGAGGCCGGCCAGCCAAGCTTGCGCAACTCGCTTTTCTTGAGGATGGCGATGTCCTCGCAGTCTCCGGCCGAGGTCGGCAGTCGCCAATCGTCGTCACGGCCGTTGTTAGCCTGGTCTTCCCTTTGGCGAATGCGACGGTTCACGTCGGCGTTGACCTGTTTGAGCTGGTTGGCCCGCGCGCTGGTCAGCTGCATCACGGCTGCCTTGCCTGTGGTGCTGCAAAGTTCCGGTTGCCTGGCACAGAAATCGTTGGCGGCCGGCGGCGCGAATGCGTAGCCGGCTGTCACCATGCTTGAATCCGATGTTTTGGAATGACTGCAAGCGGACACGCCCAAGGCGGCCGCAAAGAGCGCCATGTGGATTTTCACGTGCTGTCCCCTCTCTCGGTGGGAACCGATAAGCAGCACATTAGGACTAGATAAATCAACCCATGGGTGCGGCGATTGCACCGTTTTCAAAAGGGAGTATGCTTAACAAATTGTTTCCAATCGTGGAAACATTTGATCATAGCGCCAGTTTGGGGACGGGCGCATTTTTTCCCTCAGGAGGAAGAAATGAAGACGTACCCCACGTGCGCACGCAGGATCAATACGATTCTTCTGGTTTCATCGGCACTCGCTGCGATCGGATTTGCCGGTTCGGCATCAGCCCAAAGCAATGTTCGGCCCCGCATGAGCGCCGCGCAATGCCAGCCCCTCACGCAAAGCAACTACGAGATGTGCTGCATCGCCATCAACCGCGGAAGCATCATGTCCTCGGATCAGTTGGCCCAATGCCCGCCGCTGACGACGTCGTTGATTTCAGGCGTGTTGGCAGCCGGCAGCGAAAATGACGGCGATGACGGTGGCGACGGCGATGGTGACGGAGCTGGCGGCAACGGCAACGGCAACGGAAACGGAAACGGCAATGGCGGCGGCAACGGCAACGGCGGCGGCGGCGGCAACGGCGGCGGCGGCAATGGTGGTGATGGCAATGGTGGTGATGGCCATGATGGTGATGGTGATGGCGGCGGCGGTGGCGGCGGCGGCGGCGGCGGCGGTGGCGGCGGTGGCGGCGGCGGCGGTGGCGGCGGTGGCGGCGGCGGCGGTGGCGGCGGCGGTGGCGGCGGCGGTGGCGGCGGTGGCGGCGGCGGCGGTGGCGGCGGCGGCGGCGGATCGGGCGGCGGCGGCGGTGGAGCTGGCGGCGGATCGGGCGGTGGCGCTGGCGGGGCTGGTGGTGGTTCCGGCGGTGGCGCCGGTGGGGCCGGTGGCGGTTCGGGCGGTGGCGCCGGTGGTTAGGCGCATTTCGAACTGAAAACCTGCCAGAACAATCGATCGGGCGGCACAGCCGCCCGATCTCTTTGTAGCCCGTAGTTGACCTGTTATTTCGACGCCGCCCAATAACGGTCGTCGGAGAAGGTCATGCCTAGAACGAGGCCCTTCACCTTGGCGCTGACGCCCACCTTGCGTACCTCCTGGAACATGAAGATGAACGGTGAAGCGCGGCTGTGGACCCGCTGGATGGCCTCGTAGATGCCCTTGCGCTTGGAGGTGTCCTGTTCGCGAACGGCAGCCATCGCCTCCGGCGACAACGCGCCGGCATTCCAGCCAAAACGATCGGTGATGCCTTCCGACCCGTCTGGTGCATCCTGCTTGTTGACCGTAAAGGCCTTGGCGTTGGAATGCGGGTCGGGATAGTCGGGGCCCCACAGGCCCAGCCAGATGTCCAGGTCGTGATTGCGGTAGCGCGCGAGCCACTCGCGTCCGTCGACCACCTGGAGATTGATCATCACGCCCGCCTTGGCCATGCTGGCCTGGATCGCCTTGGCAATGTCGGTATAGGGCTGGGTGTCCCAGACGACCATGTCGAGCGGAAACTCGCCGGTCACCCCGCCTTCGGCAAACAGCGCCTTTGCCTTGGCCACGTCGAACTTGAACGGAGTGTAGTCGATGGCGCCGAGAAAACCCTTGGGGATCATCGTCTGATGGACTTCCATCATGCCGCGCGAGACCGTGTCGACCATGCCCTGGTAGTCGACGAGGTATTTCATCCCCTCAACCACCTTGGGATTGGCCAGGTACTGGTTTCGGACGTTGAGCCCGAGATAGTAGATATTGCCCGAACGGCCGTTGAGGGTGGTCAGTTGCGGGGCGCCGGCGATGGCATCGAATTCGTCCGGTCCGAGCCGGTTGGCGACATCGATCTCGCCCGCCTCAAGCAACGCGAGTTGAGCGGCGCTTTCAGCGACATGGCGGATCAAGACATGCTCGACGCCGGGTTTCTTGTCCCAGTAGCTGTCGTTGCGGTCGAGCAGGATCGATTTGCCCGCTTCCCAATTGCTCAGCTTGAAAGGACCGGATCCTGCCGAATTGTCGGCCTTCAGCCAGGCGTTGCCGTAGTCGCCGTCTTTCTGGTGCGCCTTGACGGTCTTGCTGTCGACGATACCGGCGATGTAGGACGACAGGCAGTAGAGCAAGAAGCTCGGTGAATAGGTATCGGCGATCTCGATGACGAGAGTCTGGTCGTCGACGGCCTTGATACGGTCGTCGACATTTTCCGGTGAGAAACCGAACTGGCCGATGATGAAGGCCGATCGCGACCTCAGATGAACGACCCGGCGGAGCGAGAACTCGGCGTCGTGGGCCGTCACGGGATTGCCCGAAGCGAAACGCGCCCGCGGGTTCATCTTGAAGGTGAAAATGCGGCCATCGGGCGAAATGGTCCAGCTTTCGGCAAGCAGCCCCTGAATGGCGGTCGGGTCGGCCGGATCGATGCTGACCAACGACTGATAGATCTGGCTGCTGGTCAAAACCCCGCCGACTTCTCCGACTTCTCCGGGGTCAAGGGTCATGACGTCGTCGATCGCGTCGGCGACGACCAATGTGGCCATCGGCGTTTCAGCCAATGCGGTTGATACCGCAAGGACCGTGCCGAACACGGCAGCGGCAATGGCCTTGAGCAAAGGCATGCAGGTCCCCTTGTATGCTTTTCGCGACATCGCTTGCGCAGTCGCCGCGGACACCGTCGTTGACGCTTGGAAGCGCATCGCGTTGCCGCCCAGAAAATCCGCGCATTGGGTCGATTTGTGAAGAGGCAATATTGTTTTCCGGCCAGCCTCAAGCGAAATCATGTCCTGGAACGAAATTCCATGAATTGGCGCGGATTGCGAACAGGCTTTCGATTCCGCTCTGGTATTGGGATGGCTTTGCCGTGATTGGCGATCAGAGGCGGCCTATAACAGCATTCGAAACTGGTTTTTGGAATCTTTTTTCAGGAGTTGCGCGATGCGCCTTTCACTCGCTGCCGCGGCCTTTGGCGCCGTTCTGGCCTTTGCCACCGGCGCCCAGGCTGAGCGCCTGACGGACCGGCCACTGGTTGACGCCGCCTGGCTGAAGTCGAACCTCGGCAACAAAAGCCTGGTTGTCATCGATGTTCGCGACATCGCCAAGGACGCCGGCAATCCCTATGAGAAGGGCCATGTACCCGGCGCGGTGACCGCGCCTTACGCGACCGCCGGCTGGCGGGCGGAAGTGAATGGCGTTCCAGGCATGCTGCCGCCGCTGGCGCAGATCGAAAAGACCATCGGCGACCTCGGCGTCAGCAACGACAGCCACGTGGTGATCGTGCCGAACGGCACCGACTCGTCCGAGTTCGGCGGCGCCACCCGCGTCTACTGGACGTTCAAGGTTCTCGGCCACGATGCCGTGTCGATCCTCGATGGCGGCGAGCGCGCCTGGGAAGCGGCAGGCGGCGAGCTTTCGACCGAAGTGGTCAAGCCGGTCGCCACAGCCTTCAAGGGCGAACTGAAGCAGGAGCTGCTGGCCACCACGGCTGACGTCCAGAAGGCGCTGGCCGACGGCACCAAGCTGATCGACGGCCGCCCGGCTGCCCAGTTCAGGGGCGAGGCGAAGAGCCCCGTCGTGCGTGCGGCAGGCACCATCCCCGGCTCGAAGAACCTCGAAAACAGCAAGCTCTACGATGCCGACAAGGCCTCGTTCGCGTCCAAGGACGCCGTCGCCAACCTGTCGAAGGCTGTCGGTCTCAACAAGGACGAAAACAACATCGCCTTCTGCAACACCGGTCATTGGGCATCGGTGGTATGGTTCGGCCTGAGCGAAATCGAAGGCAACAAGAACACCAAGATGTACGACGGCTCGATGGCTGAGTGGGCAGCCGATCCTGCCCGTCCCGTGCAGCCCGGTTCCTGATCCGCAGGCAAATCCCGCGCATACGCGATGTCCAGGAGCGATCCTGGACATCGGCGTTTGAACGGGTCATCACAATGCAATCGAATTCACGACTGAATTGACATGACACAGCTCAATCTCACTGCGCCGGCGCCGGCCGCGCCTGTCAACCTGGACAAAGGGCCGGTCATTTTCGTCGTCCTGGCCTTCGTTCTCGGAGCGCTCGCTATCGGCCAGGCGATCGACAGCCGCCAGGCGGTTCTGTTCCTCATCGGCGGTCTTTTGGGGCTCACGCTCTATCACGCGTCGTTCGGCTTCACCGGGGGCTGGCGGCGCTTTGTCGTCGAACGTCGCGGCAATGCCATCCGCGCCCAGACGCTGATGATCGCAGCCGCCGCGGTCGTATTCATTCCACTGCTCGGGCTTGGTTCGGTCAACGGCCAGGCGCTGGTTGGCGCTTTCGCACCGGTCGGCGTTTCGGTGCTTGTCGGCGCGGCGATGTTCGGTCTCGGCATGCAACTCGGCGGCGGCTGCGGCTCGGGAACGCTGTTCACCGTCGGCGGCGGCAGCTCGCGCATGCTGGTGACGCTGGTGTTCTTCATTGTCGGTGCAGTCATCGGCACCGCGCATCTGCCGTGGTGGCTGGGGCTGCCGTCGCTGCCCGAGATCAGCCTCGGCAGGGCGCTTGGCGTGCCGGGTGGCGTGATCGTCACGCTCATTGGCCTCGGCGCGGTTGCCGCGCTGACCATGCTGGTCGAGCGCCGCGCCCATGGCTCGCTCGAAAAGGCCAAGCCTGCGCCGCGCCGCGGCCTTGCGCGACTTCTCTACGGCCCCTGGCCGCTTATCGGGGCGGGCCTGTTGCTCGCCGGCCTCAACATCGCGACGCTGCTGACCGCAGGGCATCCCTGGTCGGTGACCTTCGGCTTTGGCCTTTGGGGTGCCAAGGTGGCGCAGGCAGCAGGCGTTCCGGTCGAAACCTGGGCGTTCTGGACCTGGCCCGGACCGGCAAAGGCGCTCGGCTCCAGCGTTCTCGCCGACGTCACCTCGGTGATGAATTTCGGCATCATCCTGGGGGCAGCGCTTGCCGCCGGGCTGGCGGGCAAGTTCGCGCCCAAGGTGCACGTGCCGTTCGCCTCGTTCCTTGCCGCTGCGGTTGGCGGCGTCTTGATGGGCTACGGCGCCAGGCTTTCGTTCGGCTGCAATGTGGGAGCGCTGTTCTCCGGTATCGCATCCGGCAGCGTGCATGGCTGGCTGTGGTTCGCCTCGGCTTTCGCCGGCAGCCTCGGCGGCGTTGCGCTGCGTCCTCTCTTCGGCCTCGACGGGTTCAAGAAACAATGAGCACACGCAACACGCTCCTGTTTGGAACGGCATTCCTTGCCGCCACATCGGCGGTCGCCGTCGACCACTACCGCTTTGCCGCGCCACAGCCGGCGCCGGCAGCCAGCGCCCCGGCCACGCCTTGCGCTGCCGGAAACCCCTGCGCCGCGGGAAACCCTTGTGCTGCGGGCAATCCTTGCGCCGCCGGTAGTCCATGCGCAGCGGCGGCTCCGTGCGCGGCGGCTTCGCCGTGTGCGGCTGCCTCTCCCTGTTCGGCGGCTTCGCCTTGCTCGGCAGCGCCCGCGCCCTGCGCCGCTGCTCCGGCATCGCCCTGTGCCGCCGCGCCAGCTGCATCTCCTTGTGCGGCCGCCCCCGCAGCTTCGCCTTGCGCGGCGCAGCCGCAATAGTCCAAGCTCGGGCTGGAGAGACAGGCGATGGACCAAGCAAGGTCGGAGGCAGCCAGGCAGGCGCTGTTTTGCGAGCAGGTGCTGGCGAAGTCGGGCAGCAATGTGCTGCTCGAGACCTTGCGCGAGGCGCAGTCGGTCTCAGTGTGGGAGCATTTTCCGTCCGGCGATGTGTTCGATCCCGAAACCGGCGCGCAATGGTACTATCACAGCCATCCGCCGCAGGAGGGGCTGTCCGAGCACGGACATTTCCATTGCTTCGTGCGGCCGGAGGGGGCGAACGGCCCGATCCATCACATCGTTGCCATCGGCGTCGACGCCTACGGCAAGCTGGTCAGGCTGTTCACGGTCAATCAGTGGGTGGTCGCAGACCAGTGGCTCGATGCCGAGGCGACCATCGCGCTCATGCCGCGCTTCGACCTGCATTTTGCGCGGCCGTCCTATCTGGTCAATCGCTGGCTGGCGGCGGTGGTCGCCCTCTATGCCAAGGACATCACGACGCTCATTCGCGAGCGCGACAAGGTTCTGGCCGCGCATGCGCCTGAAAGTGACGCTCCAGCGCGCGAGGACCGCGCGCTGGAGGTGACGTCCGAACTCGGCGTTGACCTTCGCCAGATGGCCGCCAGTCTCGGCGTCTGATGCCTGCGGCGTCCGTTGGGACGCCCGGCGCAGCGGATGCTCAGCTTTCCCCGAGGATGATCGCGATCGCCTGGTCGAGCACCGGGTGCAGGCCGCTGGCATAAAACGACAGGCGGTTGCCGGAGCCGACATTGCTGGTCATGGCGATGGTCAGGCGCGAGACAGGATCGTGCTCCATAACAGTGACATAGCCGGGAATGCTGCCCTGATGGCCGAGTACCAGGCGTCCGGCGTATTCGCTGGCGATAAGGCCGGCGCCGGTTTCGCGCAGGCGCGTGCCGGGATAGCTGACCGTGGAGCGGCCGTCCTTCATCGCCGCCAGCAGACGAGGCGGCAGCAGACGTCCCTCCAGCAACCCGTTCATGAAGCCGACGAGGTCGCCCGGCGTCGAAACCATGTCACCGCAGGCATAAGCGCCGGAGAACGGGAACAACGCCGACGAATCCTGCAAGTCGTTGGAGAAGGGCAGCACGCCGTCCATGCGCCACATCTCGCCGCCCGAGGCCAGCGCGGTGCTGGCGTCGGCAGCGGGCGTCGGGCGGTGGTAGTAACCGCGAACCATGCGTTCTTCAGGAAAGCTCTCGGTTGCCGGCGACCAGGTGTCCTCGAGGCCGAGCGGCTGCAAGACTTTCTGACGGACATAGTCGCCCAGCGAAAGGCCCGACGCTGCTTCGATCAGCATGCCGGCCAGCACGTAGCCCGTGTTGTTGTAGACGGCGCCGCCACCAGGCGCGGTCTGGCCGCCGATCCCGAAGGCGAGCTCGACGAGCTTTGCCGGCGTCCACACCAGGCCGGGGTCCATCGGAATGTCGTATTCGAACTCCGGCAGGCCGCCGCGATGATTGATCAGCTGGAGCACGGTTATCTCGTTTGCCCGGGGCAGGTCGGGAAACCAGCTGGCAATCGGTGAGCCGAGCTCGGCCTTGCCTTCCTCGACAAGCTTCATCAGCGCCGCAGCGACAAAGGTCTTGGTGCAGCTGCCGATCTTGAACAGCCGGTCTGGCGTAACCGGCACATCGTTTGGCCGATCCGCCAATCCGGCCGTGATTGCGATGGTCTCGCGGCCGTCGAGCGAAAAAGCGAGCGAGACGCCAACCGCGCCATCGGCGCGGTAGGTTGCGAGCAGATTGTTCAATTGTTCGAGCATGACGATCTGCTCTCTCCTGGGCTGATGCAGCTTTACTCGGCGATGTCGACGGCGGCGAAGTTCTGCCGGCCGAACGGATCGAGTACGTAGTTGGTGACGCTGTTGCGGACGGGGATCGAGACCACCGAATGACCGATCGGCGCCAGCGGGACCTCGGTCTTGAGGATCGCTTGCGCCTGGCGGTAGAGTTCGGCGCGCTTCTCGGGATCCGCCGTCACGCGGGCCTGCTGCAAAAGCTTTTCGAAGTCCTGATCGCACCAGCGCGAGCGGTTCGAGCCACCCTTCACGCCGTCGCAAGACAACAGGTAGCTCAGCATGTTGTCGGGATCGCCGTTGTCGCTGGAACCGCCGAGCAGGTAGGCGTCATGCTCGCCCTTGGCCGAGCGGCTGAGGTATTCGCCCCACTCGAAGGTCACGATCTCCGACTTGACGCCGACGGCGGCCCAGTCAGCCTGGATCATCTCGGCCATGCGGCGGGCGTTGGGGTTGTAGGGGCGCGACACCGGCATGGCCCACAGGCTGATCGACAGGTCCGCCGCATGGCCGGCTTCCTTCAGCAGGGCCTTTGTGCCTTCGGGATCGTAGTCTATTCCCGCATCCTTGACCGCGCCGAGCTGGGCCGGCGGAACGACGCTGCCGGCAACGGTTCCGGCGCCCTGGTACACGGCTTCCACGATCGCCTGGCGATTGACGGCCTTGGCAAGTGCGGTGCGGATGCGCCTGTCGCCGAGCGGCTGGTGCTCGACGTTGAAGCCGAGGATGCCGACATTCTGGCCCTCTAGCTTGTGCACGGTGATGTCGGGATTGCCGGCGAGGTCGGCTACTGAGGCGGCCGGCGGTGGAGCAGCGACCTGGCATTCGTTGGCCTTGATGCGCTCGACGCGGATGGTTGGCTCCGGCGTGATGGCAAACACCAGCGTGTCGACCTTGGGCGCGCCGTTCCAGTAGTCCTTGTTGGCGGCGTAGCGGATCTGCGCGTCCTGCTGGTAGGCCTGCAGCACGAAGGGGCCGGTGCCGACAGGCATCTGGTCGATCACTTCCGGCGTGCCGGCGGCAACCATCTTCTCCGTCTGCTCGGCCGACAGGATGGACAGGTAGTCGAGCGCGATGCCGGGCAGGAAGGTGACGTTCGGCGCCGTCAGTGTGAAGCGCACGGTGTGGTCGTCGACCTTTTCGATGTTGTCGATCATCGTGCCGAGGCCGAGCGCGTTGAAGTACTCGTAAGCCGCGTTGGAAAGCTTGTGATACGGGTTGTTGGCGTCGCGCTGGCGCTCGAAGGTGTAGAGCACGTCGTCGGCGTTGAACTCGCGCGTCGGGCTGAACGTGTCGTTGGCGTGGAACTTGACGCCCTTGCGCAGGTGGAAGGTGTAGACCTTGCCGTCCTCGGAGATGTCCCACGTCTCGGCCAGCGCCGGTCCGACTTCCGTCGTGCCCGGCTTGAACTCGACCAGGCGATTGAAGATCGTCTTGGCCGCCGCATCCATCGTCGAGTCGGCCGTGCCGACCATCGGGTTGAAGGTCTCGGGGCTCGCTTCCGAGCAGTAGACCAGCGTCTTGGCATAGGCCTGGCCGGCAAAAAGGACGGTTGAGGCGACAAGGGCCGCACGCAGCATGCTTGAGGATTTCATCGCAAACGCTCCTGGTAAGGTTTCGTGTTGACGTCGCCGCGGTGGTTCTCCTCCCCGCGCCAACCGATCTCTTGAATTCGTCACACCATCTGCTGGGACGGGGTCTGGGCAGCCTGAGAGAAACGCTCGGGCGAAAGGGCATCGTAGGTCACGCCGAGCGCTTGCAGATCCGCCGGAACCGGATCGCCGCGCATCAGCGCCGAAGACAGCCGCGCCAAGGTCAACGACACCTGGAAGCCGTAGCCGCCCTGGCCGCCGAGCCAGAAGAAGCCGGGCAGGCGCGGGTCGAACCCGGCGACCGGGCTGCGGTCGGGCGAAAAGGTGCGCAAGCCGGCCCATGGCGTCTGCGGGCGGCCGACGACGAGACCCGTCGCCTCCTCGATGTTGTAAGCGGCGGTGGCGACGTCGATGTCTTCGGGATAGGCATCGCAAGGCGCGCTGTCGGCCTCGTCGGCAAGCGAGCCGATGAGGCGTCCGGCATCGGGCTTGAAATAGAAGCGCTCGTGGATGTCGACGACGAGCGGCCAGGCGCGTGCGTCGACGCCATCCGGTGCGTCGAACAGGAACGCGGTGCGTCGTTTGGGCGTGAAGCCGAGTCCGGCAAGTCCGGCACGGGCTGCCACGACGTCGACCCAGGCGCCGGCGGCGTTGACGACGATGTCGCCGTCATGAATGCCGGTGCTAGTGACGACGCGCAGGCCCTGTGGCGTGCGCTTGATTTCCAGCACGTCCGCGCCGGTGACGATGACGCCACCTGCCGTCTTGAGCGCGCTGGCCTGGGCCTGCACCATCTTGCCGGTGTCGATGTCCATCGCGCCGGGTTCGTAGACACCACCGCAGGTCAGCTCCGGCGAGATCGCGGGGACGAGGGCGGAGACCTCGGCCGCGCTCAGGCGGCGGACGCGCGGCACCAGCGCCTGTTGCTCCCTGGCCATCCGGTCGATGGTGTCGCCGTCTTCGGGGCCGCCGAAGTGCAGCGCGCCGCGCTCATGCTCGACAAAACCGCCGTCGACGATCGCCGCGCGGCTCGCCACCGACAGCGCCCGCACGAGCGCATTGCCATAGGTTTCGGAAAACAGCGCCGCCGAGCGGCCGCTGGCATGATAGCCGAGCTGCGTCTCGCGCTCGATCACCGTCACCTGCGCCCATTGCTGGACGCATGCGGCGAGCGACAGGCCGGCGATGCCGCCGCCAATGATGATCACGTTCTTCGGTGGAGCTTTAGGTTGCATAGCCATTGGTAAAATCATTTTCGGATACGGTCAATATTTAGCGGATAGGAAAAATTTTGGCGAATCTTGCGATGTCGGTGAACATGCAATAGCTGTTTACGGGTGATGGAGACGGTCATGTCGGAACAGCCCAATCTCGGCGACTGCCTGCGCAACCTCAGGAAACAGCATGGCTGGACCCTGCAGGACGTCAGCCACCTGACCGGCGTGGCGGTGTCGACGCTGTCCAAGGTCGAAAACGACCAGATGTCGCTGACTTACGACAAGCTGCTGCAGGTGTGCAGCGGCCTCGGCATCCATGTCACCGAATTGCTCAGCGGCGCGAGCAAGCAGCCGACTGCGCGCACCCGCCGCTCGGTGACGGCGCAGGGCAACACGCTGCGCCAGCTGACGCGCAACTACGATTATTATTACCTCGCCACCGACCTGGTGAAGAAGCGCATGGTGCCGATCCTGGCCAATGCCAGGGCCCGCACCCTGGAAGAGTTCGGGCCGCTGACGCGCCACGCCGGCGAAGAGTTCCTGATCGTGCTGAATGGAGAGATCGAACTGCACACCGACCAATATGCGCCGGTGCGGCTCAAGGCGGGCGAGAGCGTCTACATCGACTCAACCATGGGCCATGCCTACCTGTCGGTAGGCGAGGGCGATGCCGAGATGCTGTGCATCTGCTCGGGCGAGGAGCCCGACATGGAAAAGACGCTGCTCGACATCAACAAGGAAGAGGTGCTCGAGCCCTAGCCTGCTAAGCTACCCGGCGGCCTTCGCGCCAGACGGTGCGCACTACCGGAACGTGCTGGTCGACGCGGACGCGCACGAGATCGCCGCGCCGTCCCGCCTCGATGATGCCGCGATCGTCGAGGCCGACGGCAGCGGCCGGATTCTTCGACACCATCGCCACAGCCTGCGGCAGCGAGATGCCCTCGACCACTTCGCCGAGGAAGAAGGCCGACTGGATCAGGCTGAACGGGATGTAGTCCGACGACAGGATGTCGAGCAGGCCCTTTTCGGCAAGCGTGCGGGCCGAGACGTTGCCGGAATGCGAGACGCCGCGCATGACGTTGGGCGCACCCATCAGCACGCCGAGGCCGGCGCCTTTGGAGGCGCTGGCGGCTTCGACGGTGGTCGGGAATTCAGCGACACGAATGCCTTGCGAGATCGCCTCGTCGACATGGGCCGTCGTTGCATCGTCATGGCTGGCCAGCACGATGCCGCGTTCATGGCAGGCAGCCGAGATCGCATCGCGGTTGACGCGCGAATTGCGCGCCGAATCGGCCATGCGCTTGTCGCAGAAGGCCTGGAACTCGACATCGTTCAGCTTGAGCTTGCGCTGGTAGTAGTAGGCATAGGTCGCCAGATCGACGAATTGGCGCTGGCCGGGAGCATGGTCCATCAGCGAGGCGAGCTTGACGCGATCGTCGCCGTCGAACACGGCGAACCCCTTCTGGCAGTCATTGGCCGAGACCTCGCAGCGCAAGTGGATGAAGTGGTCGGCGCGCACCCGGTCCTGGCGCACGCTGTCCTCGATGGCGTCGGCGAGCAGGCGCATGTCGGCCGAGGTCATGTCGGAATCGTCGTCGATGCCGACGCGCAGTGCGTCGAACACGGTGGTGATGCCGGCGGAAGCCACTTGGGCGTCATGCGCCAAAACGGCTGCGATGGGGTTCCAGCGCACACGCGGGCGTGGCGCGTAGTGGCCTTCGAGATGGTCGGTGTGAAGCTCGACCAGCCCAGGAATGACGTAGTCGCCGTCCATGTCCTCACCGATGCTGGACGGGCCGGTGGAGATTTCCGCGATCTTGCCGTCGCGGATGACGATGGAGCCGTCGATCACGTCGTCGGCAAGCACGATGCGGGCATTTTTCAGTATCAGGTCGGTCATCTCAAGCGGTCTTTCTTTCGGCTTGCGTGCCCAGCTCATGGTAGCTCAGCGCCTCGAACGGGGCGCCGGCCGTGGGCTCGATGAAAATGGCGAGCCCGGCGACTGGCACCGGCTTGTCGAGTTCGTTGCCCAGGCACTGTTCGATTGCGGCGCGGACGCGCGGCGCCTCATCGGTGGCCACGCGGCCGGTGAGTGTCATGTGGAAACGGAAGCTGTCGAAGACGTAGGGGTAGCCCCACTGGCTCAGATGCCGGCATTCCTGCGGCGACAGCGCTTCGGGGTTGCGCCGGGCGATCTCGGCGTCGGTCAATGGCGCGCGGAACGGCTCGAAGGCGCTGACGACATCGCCGGCGAAGGTCTGCAGTTCCGGCAGGGGCTCGGCCGGCACAAGCGCGAAGAAGCTGTCGATCTGGGCGAGCTTCAGGCGAGGAATGTCAAACGGCGCGTTCGCGGCGGCGAAGGCCGCAACCGCGTCGGTCAGGGCTTTCTGGGTGGTGTCGCCGGCCAGGCGGAACGGCGCCTTCAGCGTGGCGTGGAAACCGTAGCGCCGCGCCGCCGCCGTGTGGAACGCCACCTCAGCCGCCGAGAGGTCGCCAAATGCCTTGGCGGCGCTGGCTGCGCCGCCGAACGCGTCGCGCCCGAGCCAGCCAGCTGCGATGCGGCACAACGGGTCGTCCTGCTCCGGTGTGAAATAGATGGCGTAGCGCATGAAGCGGTCCCTCCGAGCCGTTTCGATCTGATCGGCTCGTCGCTTGTTGGAAGGCGGTCATTCCGAAAACGGTCCCTATTGGGAGCATGCGTCCGGCGATCGCCCGATAGATGATTTGCGTGACAGTTTGACGAAGTAGTGGCCGACTCCGCAAGATTTGCAAGGCCGGCCATAGCTGTTTAGTCGCTGGCCTTCTTGCCGATGAGCCGGTGGCGCAATGCCGTCGAAATATTGTCGAAGATGAACACCACGATCAGGATCAGCAGGACCATGTAGGCGACATTCTCCCAATCGGAGTTGGTGCGCATGGCCTCCCACAGCTTGAGGCCGATGCCGCCGGCACCGACCGCTCCGATGATGGTGGCAGAGCGGGTGTTTGATTCCCAAAAATAGAGCGACTGGCTGACCAGCACCGGCAGCACCTGCGGCACCACGCCGTAGCGCTGGACCGAAGCCGGCGAAGCGCCAACGGAACGCATGCCTTCGCGCTGCTTGTCGTCGATGTTTTCGATCGCTTCCGAGTAGAGCTTGCCGAAGGTGCCGGTGTCGGTAAAAAAGATCGCCGCGATGCCGGCAATCGGGCCGGGGCCGAAGGCGCGGGTGAAAAACAGTGCCCAGATCAGCATGTCGACGGAGCGCAGGAAGTCGAAGAAGCGCTTGGTGACCTGGTTGACCAGACGGTTGCGGGTGATGTTGCGCGCCGCCATGAAGGCGAGGGGGAATGCAAGCAGGCTGGCAAACAGCGTGCCGACAAAGGCCATCACGATGGTCTGGGCGAGCTTGAGCCAGACGTCGCCATGCTGCCATTCGGCGTTGTTGACGACGTTGTCCCAGGCAAGGGCTAAGTTCGACATCTTCGGGTCGATGCGTTCGTCCGACACCATGAGGCCCGTGACCTGGCTGAAGGACATGCCCCAGAAGGGCGAATTGGCGTCGAAGAAGAAGTTCTCCCAGCCGAGGAAGCGGTGGCGGATCTTGACGTCGTCGGCGTCGATCTGGGCGCTGCCGGCAAAGCCGAAATCGACCGTGATCTTTTCGCCGGGCGCTTTCTGGGTGGCCCAGGCCGGTAGTTCGCCTTCGACGCTGATGCTCTTTTCCGGAACCACGGCGACGGCGAGCGTCTCGGTGCCACGGGTGACGACGACGTTCGACGGGGTGATTTCGATGGTATCGCGGCGGCCGATACGGGCGGTCACGCTGCCTGCGGAGGTCTTGTTGGCCGCCGGTGCTGCGGCGGTGGCCACCGGCTCGCCGAAGCTCAGCCATTCGGGATGGCGGTCGGCGCGATAGGATGAAAAGCGCGGGTAGCTGACGTCGAGGCGGTCGTCGCGGAAATCGATCTGCGGCCGCACTTCGTGGGACACCCAGTCGGCGAGATAGGTGCCGGCGATGCCCCAGTTTCCTGCCGCCAGCACCGCGCCGACGCTGAAGAACCACCAGGCGAAGGCAAGGTAGGCGACGATGCCGACGCCGACGGCCCAACCGATCAGGCGCTTGCGCCAGGAGCCGGCAAGGAGTTCGGGATGGCGATCGCCGATTGCCCGCCTGTCGGTCATGGAAAGAGTGGTCATGGCTTATTCCCCGCGGCCGAAGGCGAAGGCCTGCTCACCAACCAGCTTCTTGCGAAGCCAAGCCGAGAGCTGGTCGACGGTGACGATGGTGCAGAACAACAGGATGATGATGGCGATGGTCTTGGCTTCGTGATTGCGGCTGATCGACAGGCGCAACGCCTCGCCGATGCCACCGCCGCCGACCGCGCCGATGATGGTCGAGGCGCGCACGTTGATCTCCAGCCGCAGCAGCGCGTAGCTCAGGAAGTTGGGCATGACCTGCGGCACGATACCGAACCAGACGCGCTCGGGCCAGTTACCGCCGACGGCGCGCAAGCCTTCGTCGGCCTTCATGTCGGCATTTTCGACCACTTCAAAAAACAGCTTTCCGAGCGCGCCGATGGTGTGCAGCGACACGGCGATGATCGCCGGGATCGCGCCCATCGACAGGATGGCGAGGAAGAAGCCGGCAATGACGATTTCGGGAAAGGCGCGGAGGATCTCGAGGAAACGGCGGACGAAGAAGCGCAGCCAACGCTGCGTCACCAGGTTGGACGCGGCGAGGAAGCAGAGCAGGAAGCCGATGGCGAAACCGATGATGGTGGAGACGAGCGCGATGTTGATCGTCTCGATCATCTTGTAGACGTATTCGGGCACGTAGACCGGGCCGAAAAGGTACATCCGGCCTTCCGGGTAATCGAATTTCAGGCTGCCGTCGTCATAGGGCGAGGGCAGGTCGAACAGCGCGCGGCCAACTTCCAGCCCGTCGCGCGGGATCATCTGGTCGGTGAAGTCGAAGAAGTGGGGCAGCCGGTCGAAGAACTTGCCGGCGTTGCTGTCATTTGCGAACCACAGCGAACCGGAGAGCGCGACAAAGAGAAAGAGCAGTCCACCGATCGTGTAGAGGCGGCGGCGGCCAGCGAGCTCGCGCCAGTGGCGCTCGACCGCAAGGCCTGCTTCCGAAAGGGGCATGGTCATGGATGGTGCTTCCGGTCCCGAACAAAAAGACGACGCGCCGCAGATGGCCACCGCGCGCCGGAGTTGCCTGAAGGCTTAGCTGCCGATCTGCGCCTTGCGGGCGTCGATCACAGGCTGGTAGAACTCGGGGGTGACTTCGGTGTAGCTCTTGAAGTCGCCGCCCTGGATCGCCGAGAAGCAGGCCGGATCGGTTTCCGGCAGCTTGACCATGAAGTCCTTGAACTTGGCCTTGATGTCGGCGTCGAGCGAGGTGCGCACGACGAGCGGGCCGTTCGGGATCAGCGGCGACCGCCAGACTTCGACCAGGTCGTCCATGTCGAGGATGCCCTTGTCGACCATCTTCTTCAGGTTGCCCGAGGTGTAGCCGTCCTTGAATTCGCCGACGCCCGAGCCGAAGGTCGTGCCGGCGTCGAAGGTGCCCTTGAGCACTTCGAGGACGAGGTTTTCATGGCCGCCGCCAAAGCCGGTCTCGGCAACGAAGTCTTTGACGGCGACGCCGCCGAGATCCTTGGGCAGCGCGGTGACGGGGATCAGGTAGCCCGAGGTCGAGTCCGGATCGGCGAAGCCGAGCTTCTTGCCCTTGAGGTCGTCGAGCTTGGTGATGCCCGAATCCTTCTTGGCGACCATGATGGTGTAGTAGCCGGTGGCGCCGTCGGTCTGGACCGTGGTCAGGATCGGCTCGACCGCGTCCTTGCTCTGCAGGTAGATCTTGGCATAGCCGGAAGCACCGAGTTCGGCGTAGTCGAGCGTGCCGCCAAGCAGGCCCTGGACGGTGCCGTCATAGTCGGCGGCGGGGAACAGCGACACCTTTTCGACGCCGAGGACGGCCGGCAGCTGGTCGACCAGGCACTGGAAGTTGCGCAGGCGGTCGGCTTCGTTTTCACCGCCGATCAGGCCGATGCGGAATTCCTTGAGGTCTGCGGCATGGGCCTGTCCGATTGCCAGGACGGCAAGCGAAACAGCGCCCAGAAGTGCGTTCTTGAACATGACAAATCTCCAGGTTGGCCCGGCATCGCCGGGTCATGTGCAGTTGCTGATTGCAGGCCCTTGACGCGGGCGAGACGACCGTGGACCGCCTCAGGCCGGTGCGTAGACCGGTTCCAGAGGTGCGGCGGATATCGCAGGCTTCGCCCTGACGGGGCGGATGCTGGTCGAGGTGATGGCTTCGGAAATCTCGGCGCCGTCAGCGTCGGCACCATAGACGAGACGGACGGCCTCGATGGTCAGTTCCTCCGGCGCGCCGTCGAAGACCACCGCGCCGCCCTGCATGCCGATGATGCGGTTGCAGTAGGTGCGAGCGGTGTCGAGCGTGTGCAGGTTGGTGATGACGGTGATGCCGTCGCGCAGGTTGATGTCGCGCAGCGCGTCCATCACCACCTTGGCGTTGAGCGGGTCGAGCGAGGCGATCGGCTCGTCGGCGAGGATCAGCTTCGGCTCCTGCATCAGGGCGCGGGCAATGGCGACGCGCTGCTGCTGGCCGCCCGACAGCGTGCCTGCCGGCTGGAGCGCGGTGCGGGTGATGTCGAGACGCTCGAGCGCGGCGATCGCCCGGATGCGTTCCTCGCGGGAGAAGATGCCGAGCAGGTTGAGCCCGGTCGAACGATGGTTGAGGCGGCCGAGCAGCACGTTGGTCAGCACGTCTAGGCGCGGCACCAGGTTGAACTGTTGGAAGATCATGGCGCAGTCGCGCTGCCAGCGGCGCAATGCCGGACCCTTTAGCGAAGACACTTCGGTGCCATCAAAGACGATCAAGCCCTGACTTGGGTCGATCAGGCGGTTGATGGTCTTGAGCAGCGTCGACTTGCCGGCGCCGGAGCGGCCGATGATGCCGACCATCTGGCCCTGCTGGATCTGGAGATTGACACCATTCACGGCGACATTCTTGCCGAAGCGGCGCGTGACGTTGCGAATTTCGAGCATCGTGGCTTCCCTGTCCGTCAGGGCTTTCCGCCCCGTTTCTGGCATCGGCCTAGACCCGGCCCATGAAGCTGCAATGTCGGGACCATGTCAGTTCTGTTACGATGCACAGGGCGAGAGGCCGAAAACGGAGGTTTTTGGCCATTTGCGCATGCGATCGCCGGCCGCAAGCCATGGATGCCCTGGCGCCGCGCGACATTTTTCACGTGCGCCGGCTTCGCGGCAGCGGATCGAATAACGATGAAGTTATTAGGTCCGCTCGAAAAATTCGCACCAAGCACTGACACTACACTTGTTAGACATTATATGAGGGCGGACTTCAGTGTGAGGAACCGCCGATGAAATTGTCCCGAACGACCCGCTTTGCCACTCTTTTCGCGGGCCTGTTCCTTGCGTTCTCCATGGTCGCCGTCGACCAGGCCGATGCCCGCCGCGGCGGCAGCTTCGGCAGCCGTGGAACGCGAACCTTCCAGTCGGCCCCGCCGACGCGAACCGCACCGCAGCCGACCGCTCCGGTCGAGCGTTCGATGTCGCCGAACGCCGGCCAAGCGGCAAATCCTGCCACCAACGCGGCCCGTCCGGGTGCGGCTGCACAGCAGCGCCCCGGCTTCATGGGCGGCTTCGGGCGCTCGATGCTGGGCGGCCTGTTGATGGGCGGCCTGATCGGCATGCTGCTCGGACAGGGCTTCGGCGGTCTCGCCGGCATGTTCGGCATGCTGCTGCAGGTGGCTTTGATCGGCGGCGCCATCTGGCTCGCCCTGCGTTTGTTCCGCTCGCGCCAGGCGCCTGCTTCGGGTCCGGCGATGGCCGGCGCAGGTGCCGGCGGCGGCAACTTCAGCTATCGCGACGCAGCGCCGTCGGACGCTGGAAAGAGCAATGGCGCAAGCCGCTCGTTCAGCATTCCGAGCATCGGCGGCAGCCGCTCGGCTGCCCCGCAGCAGCCTGTCAGCACCGAGATCACGGTGTCCGGTGAAGATCTTGACACCTTCCAACGCATGCTGACCGAGGTTCAGGAGGCCTTCGGGCGCGAGGACCACAAGGCCCTGCGCAAGCTGGTCACGCCGGAAATGGTTTCCTACCTATCTGAAGAACTCGCCGACAACGCGCAGAAAGGCGTTCGCAACGACGTCTCCGACGTTCAGCTCCTGCAAGCCGACATCGCCGAGGCCTGGAGCGAGGGCGACCGCGACTATGCCACCGCCGCCATGCAGTACTCGTCGATCGACGTGACGCGCGACCGGGCGACCGGCGAAGTGGTGGACGGCGACGAAAAGGAGCCAACCGAGACGACCGAACTCTGGACGTTCGTGCGCCAGAACGGCGGTGACTGGCAGCTCTCGGCGATTCAGGAAGCCTAAGCACTCCAGCACGATGCAACAGGCAAGCGCCCGCGATCGCAGATCGCGGGCGCTTTCGTTTTGACGGCGCGTCGGCGACTGGCGGCTTGCCCGCGACCTGGTTCTGCGCAAGTTTGGGGACTGCAAGGCCAGATTCGAAGGGGCCCGCGGTTTGTCGCCTCAGGCTTGCAGAGGGGATCCCATGACGACTGCCGCCAATACGATCGCGGTGCCCGATTTCCTGACCATCACGCTCGGCATCATCGTCTATTTCATCGGCGTGATCCTGACCCAGCGCGTCGCTTTCCTGCGCAGCTACAACATCCCCGAACCGGTCACCGGTGGCTTTCTGGCCGCCGCAGCCATATGGGCGTTCTACCGGCTGTCGGGCCTGGAAATCGTCTTCGATATGACCACGCGCGACAGGTTGCTGGTCATCTTCTTTGCCACCGTCGGCGTCAATGCGCGGCTGTCCGACCTGCTGGTCGGCGGGCGGGCGCTGGCGGTGCTGTGCGTGCTGACCGTGCTTTTCGTCTTCTTGCAGAATGGCGTCGGTACGCTCGGGGCCTGGCTGTTCGGCCTGCCCTCTGCCGCGGGCGTCATCATGGGATCGATCGCCTTTGTCGGCGGCCATGGCACAACGATTGCCTGGGCGCCGGCAATCGCGGCCGAGCATGGCTTTCCCGCGGCGATAGAAGTCGGCACCGCCGCGGCCACGCTCGGCCTCATCGTGGCAAGTGTCCTGGGCGGGCCGGTGGCGAAGTTCCTCATCGAGCGCGGCAAGCTGACCACCGACGCGACAGTTTCGGACAACGAGGGGGCTCACGCCAAGACGGAGGCGGCACCGATCGACAAGTCGAACTTCATGCAGGCGCTTTTGCTGGTCAACGTCGCCGTGGTGCTCGGCTATCTGGTTCACGGACCGGTCTTGGCGATGGGCCTGAAGCTGCCGCTGTTCGTACCCTGCCTGATCATGGGCGTCGTCTTGTCCAACACGATCCCTTACGTCTTTCCACGCATGCCCTGGCCAGCGCGCTCACCGGCGATGTCGCTGATTTCAGACTATTCGCTCTCGGCGTTCCTCGCCATGTCGCTGATGAGCATGCAGCTTTGGACGCTTGCCGGGGTCGCCGGTCCGCTGCTGGTCGTCGTTGCCCTGCAGGCACTGCTCGCGGTTGCCTTCATCCTGGTCGTGCTTTTCCCGCTTTTAGGCAGGGACTATCAGGCGGCGGTGCTGAGCGCCGGTTTCACCGGTCTTTCGCTGGGTGCTACCCCCACCGCGATCGCATCGATGACGGCGGTGACCAAGCACTATGGCCCGTCACCGAACGCCTTCATCATCCTGCCGCTGGTCTCGGCGTTTTTCGTCGATCTGGTCAATGTGGTGGCGATTCAGTTTTTCCTGGCGCGCGGAGGCTAGCCGCCGTGCTTCTCCAGGAACTCTTCCGCTGAAAGGTTGCGGAAATCGTCGAGCGCAACACGCAGCCTGGCGTGGTCCCAGTCCCACCATGCGAGTGCCTGGAAACGATCTGAAGTCCTGCGGTCGAAGCGCTCGCGCAGCGGCTTGGCCGGCACGCCTGCGACGATGGTGTAGGGCGCCACGTCCTTGGTGACCACGGCACCGGAGCCGACCGCCGCGCCGTCGCCGATGGTGACGCCGGGCAGTACCGTCGAGCCATGGCCGAGCCAGGTGTCATGGCCGATGGTCACGGTATTCGATCGGCGCCACTCGAAGAACTCGGTCTCGTGAGTGGCGTCGTCCCAGTAGTCGGAGGCGCGATAGGTGAAGTGGTGCAACGTCGGCCGCCAGGTCGGGTGGTTGGTGGCGTTGCAGCGGACGGCGGCTGCGATGTTGGAGAATTTTCCCACCGCCGTGCACCACAGGCTGCAGTCCTGCATGACGTAGGAATAGTCGCCGAGCGAACTCTCGCTGATGCGGGTGCGCTCGGCGACCTCGGTCCAGCGGCCGAGCGTCGACTGCGTTACCTCGGCGCTTGGGTGGACCCAGGGCTGTTCAGAAAGCTTGCGGCTCATGCGGCGACCTTTCCGGCGGCGAAGGCGGTGACGTCGACGATGCGGTCGGCCACAGCCTCGCGCACGTCGGCGTCATGGAAGATGCCGAGCAGGGCTGTGCCCTTCAGCTTCTTTTCCTCGATCAGGCCGATCACCACCTCGCGGTTGGTGGCGTCGAGCGAGGCCGTCGGCTCGTCGAGCAACAGCACCGGATGGTCGGTGATGAAGCCGCGGGCGATGTTGACGCGCTGCTGCTCGCCGCCTGAGAAGGTGGCGGGCGGCAGGCTCCAGAGACGTTCGGGCAGGTTCAGCCGGTCGAGCAGTTCCGAGGCGCGGGCATGGGCCTCGTCGCGGCCCGTGCCGCGGGCGACCAGCGGCTCGGCGACGACGTCGAGGGCCGAGACGCGCGGCACGGTGCGCAGGAACTGGCTGACGTAGCCGATGGTGTCGCGGCGCACCGACAGCACCGCGCGCGGACTGGCGGTGGCGAGATCGACGAGTTGGCCGTGGTGATCGACGATGATCTGGCCCTGGTCGACGCCGTAATTGCCGTAGACCATCTTGAGGATCGAGCTCTTGCCGGCGCCCGAGGGGCCGCCGAGCACGGCGCATTCGCCTGCCCGGATCGAGAACGAGACATTGGCGACCACCGGCAGGCGGATGCCGCCGCGCAGGTGCATGGTGAAGGCCTTGGAGACCTCCGAGACGATGAGGGGAGTGGCCATGGCTTACACCTGCAAAATGGAGGAGACGAGGAGCTGGGTGTAGGGCGCGCGCGGGTCGTCGAGCACGCGGTCGGTGAGGCCGGCTTCGACGACATGACCGTCCTTCATCACCATCATGCGCTGCGACAAAAGCCGCGCCACGGCGAGGTCGTGGGTGACGACGATGGCGGCAAGGCCGAGGTCGGTGACCAGTCCACTCAAAAGGTCGAGCAGGCGCGCCTGCACCGAAACGTCGAGGCCGCCTGTTGGTTCGTCCATGAACACCAGGCGTGGGCCGGTGACGAGGTTGCGGGCGATCTGCAGGCGCTGGCGCATGCCGCCGGAAAAGGCGCGTGGTTCGTCGTCGATGCGCCCTTCATCGATCTCGACGCGGCCGAGCCAGTCGATGGCGGTCGAGCGGATGTTGCCATAGTGGCGGTCGCCGGTGGCCATCAGCCGCTCGCCGACATTGGCGCCGGCCGACACCGTCATGCGCAGCCCATCGGCCGGGTTCTGGTGGACAAAACCCCAGTCGGTGCGCATCAGGAAGCGGCGTTCGGCCTCGCTCATGCGGTAGAGGTCGCGCCACTGGTTGTCGCGCATGCGGTAGCTGGCGGTGCCCGATGTCGGCAGCAGGCGGGTTGCCAGGCAGTTGAGCAAGGTGGTCTTGCCCGAGCCGGACTCGCCGACGATGGCCAGCACCTCGCCCGGCCACAGGTCGAAGGAGATGTCCTCGCAGCCGATGCGCGAGCCGTAATATTTGGACAGCGCCGTGACGCGCAGTAGCGGTTCGTCGGTCATCATAGCGTTCCTTTACCCTCCCCCTTGTGGGGAGGGTGGCCCGGAGGGCCGGGTGGGGGTGATTTCTGGATCAGGGTTTCGCTGTTACCCCCACCCGTGTCTTCGACGCGACCTCCCCACAAGGGGGAGGTAGGGGCAGGCTCCAGGATGTCGGGCGAGAGGTGGCCTCGATGGCCGCAGGCCTGGCGTGTCTCGCAATGGTCGGTGTCGGAACAGACGAACATGTGTCCGCCCTTGTCATCGAGGATGACCTCGTCGAGATAGACCTGCTCCGCCCCGCACAGCGCGCAGGGCTGGTCGAAGGCCTGGATCTCAAAGGGATGGTCCTCGAAGTCGAGGCTGACCACCCTGGTGAAGGGCGGCACGGCGTAGATGCGCTTTTCGCGCCCCGCGCCGAACAGCTGGAGTGCGGGCGACATGTGCATCTTGGGGTTGTCGAACTTCGGGGTCGGTGAGGGGTCCATCACATAACGGCCCTCGACCTTGACCGGATAGGCGTAGGTGGTGGCGATGCGGCCGTGCCTGGCGATGTCCTCGTAGAGCTTGACGTGCATCAGCCCGTATTCCTCGAGCGCGTGCATTTTCCGCGTCTCGGTCTCGCGTGGCTCCAAGAAGCGCAGCGGCTCGGGGATCGGCACCTGGTAGACCAGCGTCTGGCCCTCTGTCAGCGGATGTTCCGGGATGCGGTGGCGGGTCTGGATGATCGTCGCCTTCGCCGTCTCGGTGGTGACGGCGACGTCGGCGACCTTCTGGAAGAAGGCACGGATCGACACCGCGTTGGTGGTGTCGTCGGCGCCCTGGTCGATGACCTTGAGCACGTCGTCGGGGCCGATGATCGCGGCCGTCACCTGCACGCCGCCGGTGCCCCAGCCATAGGGCATCGGCATTTCTCTGCTAGCGAACGGCACCTGGTAGCCGGGGATGGCGATGCCCTTGAGGATCGCCCGGCGGATCATCCGCTTGGTCTGCTCGTCGAGATAGGCGAAGTTGTAGGTTGCGATGTCTGTCATGACGGCTTTCCGAAGATCGTAGCCCAATCCGATCGATTGATGCGCACATTAATGTGCTTGAAATGCGCGCAATCATGTGCGCACTCTATGCATCTGGGGGGATGTGGCGGATGAAACGTGAGGCTCTGATAAGAGAGCTTCGTGCTCTCGCGCGTAAACGAAACTTGCGGTTTGAAGTCTTCACCGACCGGGGCAAAGGTTCCCACTATCGCGTGAGGCTTGGCGAAAGAATCACGACCGTCCAGTCGGGCGAGCTGTCCGCATTGATGGTCAGGACGATCAAGAAGCAACTCGGTGTCGAATGAGCTGCGCCGATGGAGGTTGAAATGGATTACATCTACGGGGCGAAAATTGAGGCCGATCCCGAGGGTGGGTTCCTCGTGACCTTTCCTGACGTACCCGAGGCCATTACCAGTGGCGAGACAATGGCCGAGGCGCGCGCTAGCGGAGCTGAAGCTCTGGGGCTCGCGTTGCGTGGCGTCGCCGCTATGGGCCGACCACTGCCGAAGCCGCAGTCGGCCGACCAGGGACTTGTGTCCATTGCTGTCGCGCCTGATACGGCATTGAAGTTGGCGGTTGTCGAGGCTTTTGCTCAATCTGGCATTTCCAAGAGAGAACTGGCGCGTCGCCTGAACAAGGCGGAGACCGAGGCACGCCGTATTCTGGACCCGGATCACCCGACCAAACTTCCAGTACTGCAGGCGACGTTGGCCTTGTTGGGCAAAGAGATCGTGGTTTCCGTCCGCGATGCCGCCTGACGCTGCAAGAAGAGAGCTCATTCCGCCGCCTCCCGCTGTTCGGTTTCGTTGGTCTGGTTGCGCTTTTCGTGCTCGCCGCGCATGCGGCGGACGAGATCGAGTTCGGCCTGGAAGTCGACATAGTGCGGCAGCTTGAGGTGCTCGACGAAACCGGTGGCCTGGACGTTGTCGGAGTGCGAAATGACGAACTCCTCGTCCTGGGCGGGTGCGGTGATGTCCTCGCCCAGTTCGCCGGCGCGCAGCGCCCTGTCGCACAGCGACATGGCCATGGCCTTGCGCTCGGACTGGCCGAAGACCAGCCCATAGCCACGGGTGAACTGCGGCGGCGCCTTGGCCGAGCCCTTGAACTGGTTGACCATCTGGCACTCGGTGACGCGGATGCGGCCGAGTGTTATGGGGAAGGGCAGTTCCGGCACGTCGAGTTCGAGCTCGACCTCGCCGATGCGGACTTCGCCGACGAAGGGATGGCTGCGGCCATAGCCGCGCTGGGTCGAATAGCCGAGCGCAAGCAGAAAACCCTCGTCGCCGCGCGACAGCGCCTGCAGGCGGCTGTCGCGCGCAAGCGGAAACTCCAACGGCTCGCGAGTGATGTCGCCGGTGACGTGGTCCTCGGGCAGTTCGCCGTCGGCCTCGATCAGGCCTTCATGGGCGAGGATTTCCGAGACGCGCGTCATGCGCTGCCCGTCGGCGTCACGCTGCTCGGGCGCGGCAATTTCGGGATCGTTGGCGAGTTCGGGGTCGAGCAGGCGGTGGGTGTAGTCGAAGGTCGGACCGAGCAGTTGGCCGCCTGGCAGGTCCTTGTAGGTGGCGGAGACGCGGCGCTCGACCTGCATGGCGGCGGTGTCGATCGGCCTGGTGTAGCCGAAGCGCGGCAGGGTGGTGCGGTAGGCGCGGACGAGGAAGATCGCCTCGATCAGGTCGCCGCGCGACTGCATGATGGCGAGCGCGGCCAGCTCGCGGTCGTAGAGCGAGCCTTCCGACATGACGCGGTCGACGCCGAGCGCCAGCTGCTCGACGATCTGGTCGATGCGCAGCGACGGCACCGAACGGTCGCCACGGCGGCGGTCGGCGAGCAGGCGGTGGGCGTTGGCGATGGCGGCTTCGCCGCCTTTGACGGCCACATACATGTCAGGCCTCCGTCGTCTTGATGCGGACAGTGCGGGGAAGGCAGGCAACAGCGCCGGGTGCTGCCAGGATGACGTCGACGCCGCGCGGGAAGCGGGCGCCGTTCTGTTTCCACTGCTCGACGAAATGGCGCGGCAACGGCGTTGGCGCGATGGTATCAGTGGTCTCGATGCCGGGGCCTTCGAGATGCAGCGGCGCGCCGCCAGTCAGGCTTTCCACCTGCAGGATCAGCGTCGTCGAGCGGTCGGGATATTCCTGGGTCCCTTGCGCGAAGTTCTCGAGCGAGATCAGGTTGGCCGGATTGGCGACAAGCGCGAAATGCGCATCGGCCGGTGTCGCGGCCAGCGGCGCTCCGGTGTGGAAGCCGAGCCAGGATCTTGCCGACGAGACCTGAAGCCCGGCATCGAGCCAAAGCGGGGTGTCATGGTCGCACAAGGTCAGCGCTACCGCACCCGCGGTTGCCGCCAGCGGTGCGGGCGGCTGTGCCAGGCCGGCTACCTGTTGGACTGTCCCAGGCCGTGCCATGGCGTCCATGACAGCGCGGAAAACCGTCTGGGCGTTGAAAACTGGGGCGGCAAAGCCGCCGTCGATCACATCCATCTGGTCCATCAGTCCTCTCCGCGCACCATGGTGAAGAAGTCGACCTTGGTCGCTGCCGTTTCGGTGCGGCTGGTCGCATCGGCTTTTGCCTGCGCGGCACGCAACGGCGCGATGATCTTCTGTTCGATGTCGGCGCGCCGCTCGGCGTTCTGCCAGAGCGCATCGGTGATGGCCGACAGCTTGGCCTTCTCCTTGTCGCGGCCGAGCGCATAGGAATGGCCGATCTCGCCGCCGGGCAGGCGCACCGTTGCGCGGGTCACCGTCGCTTCGCCGAAGTTGAAGGGCGCTCCGCCGCCGCCGATGCGGCCGCGCACCGACACCAGTCCGGTTTCGGGGCCGCGCAGCATCTCGGCCTCGTCTGATATGCCTGCCGCCGCGCACAGCCGCTTCAACTCGTCCACTGGCGCCAGCGCGAGGGCCGCCATGGCCGCCTTGCGTGCTGCCTCCGTTTCTCTTTCCTGCCGTCGATCCATCTTCATCGCCGCTCCGTTCACTTTATTTATCTATTGTTCTATACAAACGAACAACATACAATGGGTTTGTAGAGAGGCTGCATGACGGGTGCATGACAGGGGCAGGGGATTGAACGATCGAGAACCAGCGGTGACGCGCAAGAGCGGGGTGGCGCTGTGGCGCCAGATCGCCGACCAGATACGTCAGGCAATCAGTGCCGGCACGCTTGGCGCGGACGGTAGGCTGCCAACTGAAATGGCACTGTCGGAGCGTTTCGGCGTCAACCGTCATACGCTGCGCAGCGCCATAGCGGCGCTCGTCCAGGAAGGCGTGCTCCGGGCCGAGCAGGGCCGGGGAACCTTCGTCGAAAGCCGCCAGAAGCTGTCTTATCCAATTTCTGCGCGGACGCGCTTCTCCACCGGCCTGCGCAGCCAGACGCGCGACCGCCGCAGCCTGCTGCTCGCCCACGCAGTGGAGCCGGCGTCAGGACGCGTGGCAGAAGGGCTTGGCCTGGCGGAGGGCGCGCCGGTGGTCAGGCTGGAGACGCTGAGCGAGGCTGACGAGCGCCCGGTGTCGCGCGCGACGAGTTGGTTCGACGCCGAACGCTTCCCAGGCTACGCAGAGGCCTATGCCGAGACCGGCTCGGTCACGCTTGCCTTCGAGCGCTACGGCATCGAGGACTATTTCCGCAAGTCGACGCTGGTCTCTGCTCGCCACGCCGACACCGGCGACCTTGCCGACCTCAAGCTGTCGGCTGGCGCCATCGTGCTCGTCGCCATCGCCACCAATGTCGACGCCAAGGGCATGCCGATCCAGTATGCCGAAACGCGCTTCGCCGCCGACAGGGTCGAGCTGAGCGTCTCGACCGAGGCATAGGCGCAATTTTCCGCTCCGTTGGATCGTCTTCTGGTTGTATGCCGGGGCGCTAAAACACAATTTAAACCGTTTGCATGCAAACAACCTTTCCAAAGACCGGGGAGGTTGTGGTGTTCAAGCGCTTCTGCAAATCGACGAGTGGCAACTTTGCCATCATGTTTGCCATTCTGCTGCCGGTGTTGATCGCAGCGGTAGGCATCGCCCTGGACGTCGCCAATCTGACCAAGGCCAAGTCGGACCTGCAGAACGCGCTCGACTCTGCCGTGCTCGCGGCTTCGCGCCTGAGCGACAGGGAGGGTAGCCGCATGGAGACCTTCGATGCGTTCTTTGCGACCAACATTGCCGACAAGCCTTCCCTGGCCGGGGCCAAGGCCAAGCTCGAAATCGAGCAGAGCGTCAACAGCATTAAGACCTCAGCGGTTGCCAGCGCAGACGTGAAGCTGAATTTCGGCTTCATGTTCGGCGAGAGCGCGCGCGTCTCGGCGACGGCGAGCGCCTTTGAATCGACGGCCAGGCTGGAGGTGGCGCTGGTGCTGGACAATACCGGCTCGATGGGGGCGGCCAACATGAAGGCGCTGATCGAGGGAGCCAAGGACGTCGTCCATGCCTTGCAGAAGGTGCAGAGCGACAGGCCCGAGCGCGAAATCCTCGCTGCTCTCGTCCCCTTTGTCACGGCGGTCAATATCGGTGGCGCGGACGGGTTCAAGTCGTCCTGGATCGATACCAGGACCGTGGTGCCGAAAGCGGATCCGGGCTGGAACGGCAAGAACTTCGAGTACATCAAGGATTCGAAGGGCAACGATCAGCGTATCGGGCACTGGGCCTTGTTCGACAAGGTGAAGTCGAAAGCGCCCTGGAGAGGCTGTGTCGAGGCCCGCGCGGGCGGTCATGCGCTGAGCGACGCAGCGCCGGATGTCGGCAAGCCCGAGACATTGTTCGTGCCATATTTTGCGCCCGATGAACCAGGCGGGCCTGCCAAATCTCCCAATAGTGGAGCCGCCTACAACAACAGCTACCTGTCGGACCCCGAGAAGGGGACTGACGGCAAGGTCGCCACCGACAGATACAAGCAACAGAATCTGGCCAAGTACGACACCGCGCTGGCAGGCGCGATCATCAAGGAAACACCAAACGACACGACCGGCCCCAACTACGCTTGCGCCACTCCAGTCGTTCCGCTGACGCAAGACCTCGTCAAGTTGGCTGGAGACCCGGTCAAGAAAACCAAGGGCGAGATCGACAAGATGACGTTCTGGTTCGGTTCCGGAACCAATGTGTCCGAGGGGCTGGCGTGGGGCTACCGTGTCCTGTCCCCCGGGGAGCCATTTACTCAGGGGCAGAATTTCAGATTGCAGGACACCACGAAAGTGGTGGTCGTGTTCACCGATGGCGAGAACAACGTCTTTGGCGCGTCCGACAAGACCATCAACAAGTCGGACTACGGTGCCTACGGCTACCTGGATCAGGGTCGGATGGGCTCGACCAGCCGCTCGGCGGCACTAACCGCCGTCAATGACGCCACCCAGAGCGTCTGCACGCAGCTCAAGGATCAGGATGTCATCATATATACGGTGGTACTGGGGGCTGACACGACGGCCAACCGCAAGCTCTACAGCACTTGCGCTACCAGCCCGTCCTACTACTTCCCGACAAGGAACACGACCGAACTCAAAGCGGCATTTCAGGCCATAGCGAACTCAATCTCGCCATTGTACGTGACGCACTGACGGCCCACGGCGGCGGACCGGCCGGGCGCGCCAAAGCGATGCCGGCCGTCGCCTCGGGGAGGTGCCATCGAAGCTGCAATCCGAATTCTGGCAGTTCGGTCGAGAGGCGCATTGACTCCTCCCATATTAATTTCTAAAGTTTAGAAAATAATATGGGAGGACGGTCGATGGGCATCCATCACGGCCACATCTTGCGAATTCTTCGCGACGAGGGGGCGCAGTCGCGGGCCGAACTGTCGCGGCGCTCGAAGCTTTCCGCCACGACCCTCACTCACGTAACCGCGGCGTTGTTGCGCGATGGCTCCATCCTCGAAGGCGAGACCTATGGCGCCAACGGAGTGGGGCGGCCGGCGCAAGCGGTGCGGCTGGTTCCGGAAGCGCGCACTGTGGCCGGCGTCCACATCGGCGCGGGCAACGTGCAGGTGACGATAACCGATCTGCTCGCCCGCCCCAAGGCAAGTGCAGCTTTCTCCTTCGACACCGGGTCTGCCGATCCCGACGAGATTGTCCGGCAAGTGTCGCGCACGGTGATCCAGCTTGCCGAGGAAACCCAAGTCGACACGAAGTCGATGCTCGGGGTAGGCATCGGCGTTCCCGGCCCGGTCGATCCGGCGCGCCGCATGGCGCTCGCGTCTATCAATGTCGGTTGGCGCAACCTGGCGCTGGCCGACAAGCTGGAGGATGCCTTGCGGCTGCCGGCGGTGGTCGAGCACAATGTCAGCGCCATGGCGCTGGCCGAAAGCCGCTACGGCATCGGCAAGAACGTTCCGGCGCTACTCTACATCTACCTGCGCACCGGCCTTGGCGCCGGGCTGATGGTCGATGGCGCGCCGTTCCGGCCGGGCGGACATGGCGCGGTTGAACTCGGTCACATCCAGATTGTCGCTGATGGCGCAGAATGCGCGTGCGGCAATGTCGGCTGCCTGGAAACCTTCGTCTGCGAACGCGCCCTGATGGAGGCTGCTGGCCTGAGCGGGCAGGCGCCCGACGACTTGCTGGCGCGCGTCGAGCGGAACCGGCCGGCATGGGGCACGGTCGTTCGCCACCTGACCACCGCCTTGGCCAGCGCCGTGAATATCCTCAGCCCCAACCTCATCGTCTTTGGCGGTCATCTGGGCGAGGCGCCGCAGTCGCTCTACGAAGCGCTCGCCGCAGACTTGCCGCCACGCATCATGCCGCACATGCGCGATATCCTGATGCTAGAGCGCGGCACGTTTGGCGCGCAGGCCGGCTCGATTGGCGGCGCAGCGGTGGCGCTGGACCAGTTCTTCTATTCGGGAGCGCTTCATTGAGCGCAGCACCAGCACCCCAGCCGGCAACGGCGCAGCGATCGTCGATCCTGCCGGCACTGGCTTTGAACGCTTTGGCTTTCCTGTTCGGCCTTGCCGTGTGGTGGGCCATAACAGCGGCGAAGCTCGTCGTCTTGCCCGGGCCGCTGGAGGTCTTCCAGCGCGCTATCGAACTGGCACTCAACGGGCAACTGGCGATCGACATTTTCTCCAGCCTGAGGCGTGTTCTCACCGGCTTCCTGCTCGGTGCGGCCCTTGCCATACCTGTTGGCTTCCTGATGGGCTGGTACACGGTTGCCCGCGCGCTCATCGAGCCATATGTCCAGTTCTTCCGGATGATCCCACCGCTGGCGGTGATCCCGCTCGCCATCGTCACGATGGGCATCGACGAGGCGCCGAAGATCTTCGTCATTTTCCTCGCTTCGTTCCTGTCCTGCGTCGTCGCCACCTACCAGGGCGTCATCAGCGTCGACCGCACGCTCATCAATGCGGCCCGTGTGCTCGGGGCGACGGATTCGGTGATCTTTCCGCGTGTCATCATTCCCGCTTCGATACCGTTCATCCTCGTCGGCGTGCGCATCGGCCTGGGTTCGGCATGGGCGACAGTGGTCGCCGCCGAACTGATCGCCGCGCAATCGGGCCTCGGCTTCCGCATGCAGCAGGCGCAGCTCTATTACGACCTGCCGACGATCTTCGTTTCGCTGATCACCATCGGCATCCTCGGGCTCCTGATGGACCGCATTCTCCAGGCAACCGAGCGTCGGCTCACCCAGTGGCAGGAGCGCGCCCGATGAGCCCGCAGGCCCAACCCAAACCCTCGTTCCAGCCCAAACTGTCCTTCCAGAATGTCAGCCGGCGTTTCGGCGAGGGCGAGAAGGCGTTTCTGGCTCTCGACCGGCTCAATCTCGACATTGCCGACGGCGAGTTTGTCACGGTTGTCGGCCCATCCGGCTGCGGCAAGTCGACGGCCATGAATATCGCCGCCGGGTTGATGGACGTCTCCGATGGCCAGGTTCTGGTCGATGGCAAGCCGGTGAGGGGGCCAGGCCCCGAACGTGGCGTGATCTTCCAGCAATATGCCCTGTTTCCATGGCTCACCGTGCGCCAGAATGTCGAATTCGGCCTGCGCATCAAGGGCATGCCGGCGGCCGAGCGTCGCCGCATCTCGGACCGGTTCATCGGTCTCGTCGGGCTCCGCGATTTTGCCGATGCACTGCCGAAGACGCTTTCGGGCGGCATGAAGCAACGCTGTGCCATCGCGCGCGCCTATGCCGTGGATCCAACGATGCTGTTGATGGACGAGCCGTTCGGGGCGCTCGACGCGCTGACCCGTGTCCACATGCAGGATCAATTGCTCGACACCTGGAGCCGCGAGCGCCGCACTGTGTTCTTCATCACCCATGACGTCGACGAGGCGGTCTATCTCGCCAACCGGGTCATCGTCATGGCTGCGCGGCCGGGTCGGCTGCACAAGATCATCCCGGTCAACCTGCCGCCGGTCCGCAACGAAGAAGTGCGGCTGTCGCCCGAGTTCACCGAAATCCGCAATCAGGTCTGGCACGCGGTCTATCACCAGAAGCCGCTGGTCGACGCATAGCATCAACGGGAGGAAAACATGACCATCAACCTGACCAGACGCGGCTTCATGGCCGTTTCAGCCGGCATGCTCGCCACGCCGGCAATCATGGCGACAAGCAGGATAGCGTACGCCCAGGCCAAGCCGGTGCGTGTCGGCTACATCGCCGACTATTTCGGCACCAGCCTGACGGCGATCGCCAGCGACCAGGGGCTTTGGGCAAAGCACGGCCTCGAGCCCGAACTGAAGGTCTTCACCAACGGGCCGATCCAGATCCAGGCGCTGGGCGCCGGCAGTCTCGATTTCGGTTACGTCGGCCCCGGCGCGCTGTGGCTGCCGGCATCCGGCAAGGCCAAGATTGTCGCCATGAACGCGCTTGGCCTGTCCGATCGCGTCATCGCCCAGGCCGGCATCAATTCGATGGCCGATCTCAAGGGCAAGAAGGTCGGCGTCCCCGAGGGCACCTCAGGCGATATGCTGCTGCGCCTGGCGCTCGCCAAGGCCGGCATGCAGTTGTCCGACGTCGAGGTGGTCAAGATGGACCCCAGCACGGTGGTCTCGGCATTCGCCTCCAAGCAGATCGACGGGGCCGGCATCTGGTATCCGCTGGTCGGCGTCATCGGCAAGACCGTGCCCGACCTGGTCGAGGTCGCGAAAAGCGCTGATTTCTTCCCGGCGAATTCATTTCCGTCGGCCTTCGTTGCACGCAACGAGGTGGCGGACGCCGATCCCGAGCTGGTCAAGCAGATGATCGCCGTGCTCAAGGACGCCAACGACTATCGCGCCGCCGACGTGCCGCGCTCGGTCGAAATCACCGCGAAATTCCTGGGCGTACCCGTCGAACCGCTGGTCACTGAAAGCAAGAACGGCAAGTTCTTGACCAGTGCCGAACTTGCCGCCGCCACCAAGGATGGCACCGTCGCCGGCTGGCTCAAGGGGCTCAACGAGCAGTTCGTCACGTTCGGCAAGCTCAAGGATCCGCTCGACCCGAAGGACTACTATCTCGCCGAGCTCTACGCCGGCTGAACACTGCCACGCCTGGTGCCTCTTCCCGGAACCGGGAGGAGGCTAGAGCGCGCCGTGCGTCCGAATGGACTCACAAAGGACGCTCTAACTTATTGAGTTGGCGCATCGTGCTTTCCGAAAATCGGGTCCGATTTTCGGGCCGATGCGCTAGGGCCTTCCCCAAAGATTCCCATGCAGCGTGACCCCATGAACGTTCTCTACATCGACATCGACAGCCTCCGCCGCGATCATCTCGGCTGTTACGGCTATCACCGCAACACCTCGCCGGCGATCGATGCGCTGGCTGCCGACGGTATCCGCTTCGAGAATGTCTATGTTTCCGACGTGCCGTGCCATCCGTCCCGCACGGCGTTGTGGAGCGGCCGTCACGGTTTGCGCACCGGCGTTGTCGGTCATGGCGGCACGGCTTGCGAGCCGTTCAGGGAAGGGGCCGAACGCGCCTGGGCCGGAACCTTCTACGAAGAAGGCTGGATGAAGGCGCTGCGCGACCTCGGTTACTACACCATGACCATCTCGTCCTTCGGCGAGCGCCATGGCTGCTGGCATTGGTACGCCGGCTTCAACGAGATGCTGAATCCGGGCAAGGGCGGCATGGAGAACGCCGACGAGGTGGTGCCGCAGGCCATCGACTGGCTGCGCCGCAACGGCAAGGACAAGAAGTGGTTCCTGCACGTCAATGTCTGGGATCCGCACACGCCTTACCGCGTGCCGGAGAGCTTCGGCGATCCGTTCAAGGATGACCCGATACCGTCGTGGATGACACGCGAGGTCCTGGCGGAGCAGATGAAGGGGTTTGGGCCGCACAGCCCGATGGAACCGCGCGGCTACGACGCCGAACCTTCGGGCTATGCCCGGATGCCAGTGCCGATCGACGATCTCGACAAGGCCAAGGCCTGGTTCGATGGCTACGATACCGGCGTCAAATACGCCGACGAACATGTCGGCAAGCTGGTCGCCACCTTGAAGGAGCTTGACCTGTTCGACGATACCGTCATCGTCATTGGTGCCGACCACGGCGAGAACATGGGCGAGCTCAACGTCTGGGCCGACCATCAGACGGCCGATGAATACACCTGCAACGTACCGCTGGTCATTCGTTGGCCGGGCGCATCCGAGATGAACGGCGTCAACGAAGGCCTGCATTACCATTTCGATTGGGCAGCGACCCTTGTCGACAAGCTCGGCGGCACGGTGCCGGCCGTCTGGGATGGAAAATCCTTCGCCGGTGCGCTGCGAGCGGGCGAGCAGGGCGGTCGCGACTACCTGGTGCTGTCGCAGGGCGCATGGGCGGTGCAGCGCGGCGTTCGCTTCCGGCTCGAGGGCGACGACTGGCTGATGCTCCGAACCTATCATGACGGCTACAAGGACCTGCAGCCGGTCGAGTTGTTCAACCTGACCAGCGACCCGCACGAACAGCACGATCTCGCGTTGCGACGCGCCGACGTCGTGGCATACGCCAGCAAGCTGCTCGAGGACTGGCGCGCCGAGACGATGGCACGGAGCGAGACCGATACGGATCCTCTGGTCACTGTGATGCGCGAAGGTGGACCTTATCACTGCAAGGGCGAACTGCCTGCCTATCTTGAGCGTCTCAGGGCAACTGGGCGTGGCCACCATGCCGATAGCCTCGAGGCTCGGCATCCCGCACCGCCAGTCAAGTCCGCCACGACACGCTAGCTAGAACGGAAAACCGCGTCACGCTTTTCCTGGACTTGCTTCCCCGAGTGGAGCTCCCGCGCGATGAATTGGCCGAACGTGCTCGTGAAACGCGCAAGGCCGGCGCTGACGCCTGTCGGCTGGTGTCAGCGCCAACACTTGGCGGACCGATCCGGCTATCGAGGATTGGGTGGGAGCGAACAGCAGGCCGAACCAGGCCGGGTTATGCCCGCCCTTGTCGATATCGAAGCTGAGATTGTCGTCGCAAAGACGTGTAGGCGGCCAAACAAGAGCGGCCCGCCTGGGGCTGCCAAGCAGGGCCGTCTGCATTGCGTAGGGGCGGGGGGTGGGGTGGCCGACGCAACGCTCTCTAGATGGATTTAAGGCCTTGCATCGGCTCTGCCCACCTGCCCATGCAAAACAATACACCACGGCGGTATCCAGGCAATTAGCTCAATGGAGCGACGGACCCGGGCGATGGCTCAATGCGACGACCGCGAGCACCAGACATTTCGGTCGGGTACGACTAAGTATCTGATTCATTTGACAAGGAAGTGGTAGCGGGAAGTGGACTCGAACCACCGACCCCAGGATTATGATTCCCGTGCTCTAACCAACTGAGCTATCCCGCCAGGGTGGAGAAGGCCCGAAAATCTGTCTCCGGAGAGGCAGGCGTCGAGGCGTTCGCCAAGGTCGGGCGGATATAATGTCTGGATGGCGAATGTGTCAAGCACCGAAGCGCGGTTGATTTTCGATATTCGCAAGATCAGCGATGATCGGCGCCAATGTGCCTTGGAACGCGGGGCTATGTCGGGCGCATAAGGTTGGTTTGAACCGCTTGCCGGCGGCCTATGTCGTGGATTCCGCTGGCTTTCGCCACGCTTAGGCCGATATGGCGCAGGGCGCGGGGTTGAGTTCGAACAGCCCGGCCACTATGTCTGCGGACATAAATTCCCGAGAAAGAGCCTGATGAAACCGCGTATTGCAGTCCTTGGATGTGGATACTGGGGCGGTAACCACATCCGCACCCTGAAGTCGCTTGGCGCCCTCCATGCCGTTTCGGATATCGATCCGGCGCGCGCCGCACGTTTCGCCGCGGAGCAGGGGTGCCTGGCGCTGACGCCGGACGAATTGTTCGCCAACAACGATGTCGATGCCATCGTCATGGCGCTGCCGCCGCAGTTTCACGCTGACTTTGCGATTCGCGCCGTCGAGGCGGGCAAGGACGTACTGGTCGAAAAGCCGATCGCCCTGACCGTGCCCGACGCCGAACGCGCGGTGAAGGCTGCGCGCGACAATGGCCGCGTGTTCATGACCGGTCATGTGCTGCGCTTCCACCCCGCCTTCGAAGGGCTCAAGGCGCTGGTCGACAAGGGCGAGCTCGGCGAAGTCGGCTACATCCATTCGCATCGCCTCGGCCTGGGCAAGTTCCACGCCGAAAACGACGCGCTGTGGGATCTTGCCCCGCACGACCTGTCGATGATCCTGGCGATCACCGGCACGGCGCCGGTCGAGGTGCGCGGCGAGGGCGCTGCCGTGCTCAACCACCTCAGCGATTTCGCCCATCTGCACATGCGCTTCCCCAACGGCCTGCGCGGGCACCTGTTTGCCTCGCGCCTCAACCCTTACCGCGAGCGCCGGCTGACCGTCGTCGGCACCAAGGGCATGGCCGTGTTCGACGACGTCGAGCCGCAGGAGCGCAAGCTTGCGCTGTATCGTCATGCGGTTTGGCAGGACGAGGGGCAGTGGACGTCGACGATGAACGAGCCGACCTATATCGAGCTCGAAAACGCCATGCCGCTGACGCGCGAGCTCGAGCATTTCATTCACTGCATCGAGACGCGCGAAGAGCCACGCACCGGTGCCGAGGAAGCGCTCGGCGTGCTCAGGATTCTGACGGCGGGTACGGTTACGCACGACTGAGGATAGGGGAGTAAGGGAGTAGGGCAACAAGGAGTTGCGCGCCATCGGCGAAGTCTGCTCCGACCCTTACTCCCTCTACAGCAGCCACCACCCAGCCAAGGCCAGGACGGCCAGCCACACCACGATGATGAAGGCGAGGCCGGCCATGCTGCGTGGCTGGGCGGTGATTTCGGCTGCTTGGGCGCGGAAGCGGGCCATCAGCTCGGCCGGGATCATGCGGATCACCAGCCAGATGCCCAGGGGTACGATCAGCAGGTCGTCGAGATAGCCGAGCACGGGCACGAAATCAGGAATGAGATCGACCGGGCTCAGTGCATAGGCTGCCACGCAGGCGGCCGCCACGCGGGCATACCACGGCGTCAGCGGGCTGCGCGCGGCTAGGTACAGCGCCACGATATCGCGCTTCAGCAGCCGTGCCCAGCGCCTGGCCGCTTCCAGCATTGATGTTGGGCTTACTCCGCCGCGATCGAACCCGGCGTTGCCGCGAGCCGCGACAGCATCGCCTCGGCGTCGGCATGGCGTTCGGAACGCTCGATGAAGCCGCCGCCGAAGACGCGCGCCTCGTTACCTTCGTCGGAATAGAGCACGCAGGCCTGTCCGGGTGCGATGCCCGACTCGCCATCGACCAGTTCGACCCAGGTGGCGCCGCCCTTGTGATGCAGCACGACAGGGCGAGGCGGGCGCGACGAGCGTACCTTGGCGAAAAGTTCGAGGCCCGATGCCGGGATATCGGACAAGGCGTCGTCACCCAGCCAGTTCATGCCGCGCAGGAAGATCTTGTGCGTCTCCAGTGCCTCGCGCGGACCAACGACGACACGCGCGCGCTCGGCGTCGATATGCACGACGTAAAGCGGCTCGCCGGAGGCGATGCCGATGCCGCGGCGCTGGCCGATGGTGTAGCGCAGGATGCCCTCATGGCGGCCGAGCACGCGGCCGTCGATATGGACGATGTCGCCAGGATTGGCAGCGGTTGGTCGCAGCTTGGCGATGATGTCGGAATACTTGCCCTGCGGCACGAAGCAGATGTCCTGGCTGTCCTGCTTTGCGGCGACGGTCAGGCCCATGCGTTCGGCCGCCGCGCGGACGTCGGGCTTGGACATGCCGCCGAGCGGAAAGCGCAGATAGTCGATCTGCTCCTGGGTGGTGGCAAACAGGAAATAGCTCTGGTCGCGGTCGGCATCGACCGGGCGATACAGCGAACGGTGGGCGCCGTTCTGCTTGGAGCGGATATAGTGGCCGGTGGCGAGCGCATCGGCGCCCAGCTCGCGCGCGGTGGCAAGCAGGTCGGCGAACTTGACCGTCTGGTTGCACGATACGCAGGGGATCGGGGTCTCGCCGGCGACGTAGCTTTCGGCGAAGGGATCGATGACCGCCTTGCGGAAGCGCTCTTCGTAGTCGAGCACATAGTGTGGAATGCCGAGCGTCTCGGAGACGCGGCGGGCGTCGGCGATGTCCTGTCCGGCACAGCACGAACCGGCGCGGTGGGTCGAGGCGCCATGGTCGTAAAGCTGCAGCGTCACGCCGACGACGTCATAACCTTCCTGTTTGAGCAGGCCGGCCACGACGGAAGAATCAACGCCACCCGACATGGCAACAACCACGCGGGTGTCTTCGGGGCGTCCGGGCAGGTCCAGGCTATTCATCGGGATTGCGTTCCGCTGTCTTCAGGTCGGCTGCATGCCAATGGCTGCAATATAGGTCAAGGCGCTTCGCAGTACCACCCACGCGTCAGCGCTGCGCCATTTTGAGGCGCGGAACCAGCCGTCGGCGCAGATGGTTAAATTGCAGATCGAGAGTCTAACGATCCGTTCACGTTCGTTACTTACCTCTTAGTACACGCTTAGGCAATTTTTAAAGCTGTGGCGGTAGTGTGGCAGGTGATTGGGTCTTTGAGTTTTTAGTAGAGAGTACGATGACCGATCTGGTTAGACCGCGTGTCAAATATGTTATCGGGCCTGACGGCAGCCCACTTACGATTGCCGATCTGCCCCCGACCAACACGCGCCGGTGGGTTATCCGCCGCAAGGCGGAAGTGGTCGCAGCGGTCCGGGGAGGATTGCTCAGTCTCGACGAAGCGTGCCAACGCTACAAGTTGACGACCGAGGAATTTCTGTCCTGGCAGGCTTCCATTGACGAGTACGGCCTTGCCGGCCTGCGCACCACGCGCATCCAGCAATACCGTCACTGACACCGGCCCGTTGCGGCCAAACCAATAGAAAAGGGTGCGGGCCAACCGCACCCTTTTTCGTTTTTGACGTCGATTTCGGTTGCCAACCTTAGTCCGCGGCGCGCCCCTGGGTGCCGGGAGCCCCGGCGTTCCCGGGATCCCGGTCTCAGACGGTCAGCACCACCTTGCCGGAGGGCTTGCCGGCAAGGAAAGCATGTGCCGCGGCAGCCTCGGCGAGCGGGAAACTCCTGGCGACGTGCACCTTGAGCTTACCGGCCTCGATCAGCTTGGCCAACTCCTGCAGGCCCGCGCGGTCCGGTCGAACGGAAATGGGCTCGACCCTGATCCCGCGCTCCGCAGCTTCCTTCGCCACCCTGTCGGTGGCGCCCAGGAGGACGACCAGCGTGCCGCCGTCCTTGAGCGCCTTCAGCGATTTTTCGGGATGGTCGCCACCGAGCGCCTCGAAGACGAGGTCAACCGGGCCAGCCTTCTCGACGAAGTCGTTGCTGGTGTAGTCGATCACCTCGTCGGCGCCGAGCGAGCGGACAAACTCGACCTTTCCGGGGCTGGCGGTGGCAATGACGTAGGCGCCGCGCGCCTTGGCAATCTGCACGGCGAGATGGCCGACCCCGCCGGCTGCCGCCTGGATCAGGACACGGTCGCCCGGTTTGACGCGACCGGCTGTCACCAGGCCTTGCCAGGCGGTCAGCCCTGCCAGCGGTAATGCGCCGGCGTAGACATGATCAAGCCCCTTCGGCTTGCGGGCGAGTTCCGATGCCGGCGCTGCGACCAGTTCGGCATAGGCTGCCGCCTCCGCCGGGAAGTGCGGCATGCCGAACACCTCGTCGCCAGGCGCAAGGTCGCTGACGCCGGCGCCAACGGCCTCGACGGTGCCGGAGACGTCCCAGCCGACGGTGAAGGCGGGCTCGCCCAGTAGCGGATAGTAGCCGCCGCGCACGGCGGCATCGACCGGATTGACGCCCGCCGCCCGGGCGCGGATCAGCACTTCGCCGGGCTTGAGCCGCGGGGTAGGTAGATCGGCCAGTTCGAGGACTTCGGGTCCGCCGACAGTGGTCTGGGTAATGGCACGCATGGAAACGTCCTCCTTGGGATGGTGTGCGCCACTATCATTTGGATAGTATAAATCCATTGTCTAGAATGTACCTGAATGATATATAGGTACCTCATGGATAGTATCTGCGATCCCGACACTCCCTTTGGCTACGACGCCTACCGGCGCGAATGCATGTCGCATACCGTGCTCGAGATGCTGGCGAGCAAGTGGGTGTATCTGGTCGTCGGGGCCTTGAAGCCGGGCAGGCGGCGCTATGGCGAGCTGCAGCGCAAGGTCGAGGGCATCACGCCCAAGATGTTGACGCAGACTCTGCGCGTGCTCGAGCGCGACGGCCTGGTGCGACGGGAAATCTTCCCAGTGATCCCGCCGCGCGTCGAATACGAACTGACGGACCTGGGGCGCAACCTGGCGGATCTGCTCAATCAGATAAGGGTTTGGTCGGAGCTGCACGCACCCGACATTCGCGACGCGCGGGCGCAGTCGCTGGCCATCGAAGGCGAGCCTGCCTGATTGCAGGCGGTGTCGGCGCGCCGTCCGGCCGCGCCAATTCGCAGCAGGTCGGTTATCCGATCATCGCGCTGCGGCCGCCGGTGTCGGCGTCGCGCGTGTTGCGGTCACGCGATTCCAGCATTTCAGCCTTGGAAAGCTCCGCTTCAGCTTCAGCGAGTAAGGATTCGGCTGCGGCGCGCTGTTGCGCCAGATCATGCTGGGAGTTCTTCAGGTTATCGCGGCGCTGGCGTGCGGCCTTGGCGAATGTCGGATAGGCAAAATGATTGAGATCGGTGATCCCCGCCTTCTTTTCCTCGGCGACGATTTGCATCTCGAGTTCGCCCGCCATGCGGTCGAATTCGGCGATCATCGAATCGAGCTGCATCAGCTGCCGGCGCTTTTCGTTCACCTGAAACTGCTTGAGCCTGACCAGGTTCTCACGTGATTTCATGACCCGATACTCCCGAACACCGAAAAACGCACTGTTACTTGCCTACTCCGGCCCCGAGGGACCTCGCCGCAATCGAACCGGTTCTGAACGCCCGACTATGGAAAACAAACTTTTAAAGTTTTTCCGCGTCGGTAACCATTCGTTTACGGGCATCGTTAATCATACGTGTCGAGACTTAAGGCCCGGTAAAGATTCTGGTTTTCGCCGCGAATGTGATGGGTTTGTCTCCGGAGTCGCTTAGGCAACCTTGTTAATGCGCCGCGTTAAGATGTTGACCGTGTGATTCATGTTTGGATTCAAGAGGGTGTATGCGCCGGTTAAAATTTCTGCTATGGTCTTCCATACGAAATTAGGTTTTGTTAACCATTCGATGGCAGCCTCCGATTCAGTAGCACTGGGCCGGTATGGACTAGACCGAGAAAACGTTCCGGCAGCAGAAAAGGGGATTTGAATGCGCGTTCTGCTGATAGAAGACGACAGTGCAACCGCTCAGAGCATCGAGCTGATGCTCAAATCGGAGAGCTTCAACGTCTATACGACCGATCTCGGCGAAGAAGGCGTCGATCTCGGCAAGCTCTATGACTACGATATCATCCTTCTCGACCTGAACCTGCCCGACATGTCGGGCTACGAGGTTCTGCGCACATTGCGCCTGTCCAAGGTCAAGACGCCGATCCTGATCCTCTCCGGCATGGCCGGCATCGAGGACAAGGTGCGTGGCCTCGGCTTCGGCGCCGACGACTACATGACCAAGCCGTTCCACAAGGACGAGTTGGTGGCGCGTATCCACGCCATTGTGCGCCGTTCGAAGGGACACGCCCAGTCGGTCATCCTGACCGGCGATCTGATCGTCAACCTCGACGCCAAGACCGTCGAAGTTGGTGGCCAGCGCGTGCACCTGACCGGCAAGGAATATCAGATGCTGGAACTGCTCTCGCTGCGTAAGGGCACCACGCTGACCAAGGAAATGTTCCTCAACCACCTCTACGGTGGCATGGACGAGCCGGAACTGAAGATCATCGACGTGTTTATCTGCAAGCTGCGCAAGAAGCTTGACGCTGCGTCGGGCGGCCAGAATTTCATCGAAACTGTCTGGGGTCGCGGCTACGTGCTGCGCGAGCCGGAAGAGCTTCGCGAAATCGCCTGATCTGTTCCAAAAAGACTTCAGTCAAAGCCCGGCCTTCGTGCCGGGCTTTCTTTTTTGGCGACGGGAGGCGCGCTTCGCTTGCCGTTTTGTCAGGCCGCGATGTCGAAGGCGCGGAAGCGGTCGAGCAACTGGGGGCGGTTGAACGGCTTGAGCAGGTAGCCCTGGGCGCCGGCGCGCTTGGCGCGCATGATGGCGCCGATGTCGACCTCGGTCAGGCAGATCACGATCTGCGGCTTCACGCGGCCGTGGATGGCGCGAACGCGGCGAATGAAGTCCACCGTGCTGATGTCTTCGAGCGCACCATCGACGACGATGATGTCGGGCATGTCATAGTTGCACATGTCGAGGCCCTCGGCGCCGGTCGATGCCTCGACGACGGACAGTTCCGGACCGTTCAGAATGCGCTTGGCGACTTTGCGGATAACGCTCGAATCATCGACGAACAGGCAGCGCTTCATATCCCGACTCCTCATTGCCGGAACCGGGCGCATTGGCGCGCCGGTGTGACGAGCGCAATCTAACGCGACCGCGTAAAGAAGCCGAAAACCCGAATGGTAAAATTATCGGAAATGTCGCCCGCAGACTGTTGTCGGCGGGCGATTACACAAGGCTCTATATGGCGAGCGCTGCAGCTGCGGGAAGTATGCTTTGGTTATACTTCAATTGCCGGCGTGCGCTCGGCCGTCAGGAGGATTTCTTCTGGCGTTGCATGGATGGAGATCGTCATGCCGGCTTCGCGAGCGAGAAGAAGCGTATAGTAGGGCTGGACCGAATGGGCGTCGATCGGCTCCTCCGGCTTCTGGCCGGAATGCAGTTCGAGGAATTTCGGCGGCACCCGCAGCATCGGGCCGCTGGCCGAAAGGGTGAACTTCGGCGAGGTCTCGACATTTTCGAGCGTGACGGCAAGCTTGCCACCGCGCGGAATGGCTGCGTTGGCGACCAGAAGCAGGTTGAGCAGCAGCTTGACCTGGTTCTTGGGCAGCAGGGCGCGGCCGCCGCTCCAGGTCAGTTCCGGCTTTTCGTTCTTGAGGAAGGCGGTCGCCACCGCCTCGGCGTCGCCGGTGTCGATCAGCATGCCGGCGGAGCCTGCCGCGCCGAACGCGATACGGGCGAATTGCAGCCGCGCCGAAGCGTTTCGGGCGCTGGTGCGGATCAGCCGCATGGCGTCTTCGTCGGCGCCGCCCTCGTCGAGCAGCTCAAGGCCGTTGTTGATTGCGCCGACCGGCGAGATGATGTCGTGGCAGACGCGGCTGCACAGCAGTGCTGCGAGATCGGGGGCGGAAATCGTCAACAACTCGGCCATGAAAGGCATCCCTCGGAAAACGGCTTCAAGTAGAATTTCTAGGCCAACGCCGCACCAATGCGAATCAGCGCGCGACTAGTGTACTCTTGGTTACACAGCGGCACAGCGGCGGGCAAGAAACAGCGCGAAAACTTGCTCAAAATGCCCGGAAATACGCAGAATTATGGGGTTTCCGCAGCGTCTTGCTGCCTTCGAACCGCCATCTTCATCCGGCAGTTTAATGGTTGAAAAAGGATTACGGCATAGTTTGCCGAGTTGAACCAGCGAGCCGCCGGACAAGAGTGGCAGCGGGTTCGGGGCGTCGAGAAAGTGTGCTCCCTGACGGAGATTTGGAAGCATGATTTCCCGAATTTATGGCCGGACGATCGCCCGGCTCGTTGCCGTGATGTTCGTCGTTGCCGGCGTTCTGGCATTTTCGACAGCTGCGTCGCGGGCGCAGCAATACACTGCGCAGGAGATCCTCGATTCCGGTCACCGGTTCTTCGGTTCGACCTCGGGCGGTCTGGCGAGCGTGGTGGAGAAGGTTTTCTCGTCCTACGGACTGCCCAACGGCTATATCCTCGGCGAGGAAGGCTCGGGCGCGTTCGTCGGTGGCCTGACCTACGGTGAAGGCACACTCTACACCAAGAACGCGGGCGACCATAAGAGCTTCTGGCAAGGACCGTCCCTGGGTTGGGACTTTGGCGGCCAGGGCTCGCGGGTGATGATCCTGGTCTACAACCTCGACGACGTGAACAATCTGTACGACCGCTACGCCGGCGTTGCGGGCTCGGCCTATGTGGTCGCCGGCGTCGGTTTCAATGTGCTCAAGCGCGGCAACATCCTGCTCGTGCCGGTGCGCACCGGTGTCGGCGCCCGGCTGGGCATCAATGTCGGCTACCTGAAGCTGACGCAGCAGCCGACCTGGAACCCATTCTGAGCCGGGCCGCAGCGTTCCGCCAGGGGTGGCAGCGGTGTGCGACGGCTTTTGTGCGCTTCAAAGTTGTGGAAGATGGCTGCCGGGGGCTCAATCGCCTGCCGGCAGTTCGTACGAGTATTTGCAGCGGTGCTGGATTCCTGCCATGTGAGCAGGCAAACTCTCGCCTGTCTGTTACGGGTAAAGTGCCTTGGTCCAGTCGATCCTGTTCTTCGTTCTTGGCTTTCTGACCGCCGGCTTCCTGGTGCTTCTGGTTGCGCCCGCGATCTGGCGGCGCACGGTTTCCGTCACACGACAGCGCGTCGAGGCGAAATTGCCGATGACGCCGGAGGAAATCCGCGCCGGCAAGGATAGTCTGCGCGCCGAGCATGCCATGGCAATCCGCAAGGTCGAGGTGCAGCTCAAGGCGGCGCAGGAAAAGGTGCTCGTGCAGGCGGTCGAGCTCAGTCGCAACCGCGAGGCTCTCAAGCTTGTGAACACCGAACATGCCGACAAGGGTCGCACGTTGAGCGAGCTGGAGGCGCGAGGCGGCAGTTTGCGCGAAGAGGTGGCCAAACGCGACGAGCAACTCAAGGCCTTGGGCGCCAAGCTCGCCGAGGCCGAGCGCAGGCTTGATAAGCGGGCGCAGGAGCTGGAAGAAACGGGCAGGGCGCTTGACGAGGCCAGCCTGGCTTCGAGCAACCGGCAGATCGAGATCGTCAGCCGCGAAAGCGAGATGGGCAAGCTCAGCGACGACATGGCGGCCCTGCGCAATCAGCGCAAGGAGCTCGACCGCAGGCTGAGCGAATTCGAAGCCGACAACAAGGCCGTGCGCGAAGCGCTCAAGACGGAGACCAAACGCGCCGTGGAACTGGACAAGAAGCTGGAGCGCTTGGTTGCCACGCTCAGCGACCGCGACGACAAGCTGGAGCGGCGCGAAAAGGAACTCGCCCGCCTTCGCGAGCAGCTGAAGGCGAAATCGGACGAACAGGCAGTAGCGGCGGAAGCGCCGTCGCCGGCCGAACGCGGACGATTTGAAGGTCGGTTGACGACACTGGTGCGGGAGAACAAGCGCCTCAAAAGCGAGATGCTCACCCAGGCGGACCGTACCGATCCCCTTGCGGGGCAGGATGCGGTGCTGCGCGAGCAGATGCACGAGCTGGCCGCCGAAGTGGTGGCGCTGACCGCCCGTCTCGAAGGGGCGGACTCGCCGATCGCCAAGGCGCTTAACGGAGAGGGCGAGACTCCGGCCAGCGCGGAGCGCTCGGCGATCATCAGCCTGGCAGACAGGGTCCGGGCCCTGCAGAAATCCGCACCCGCGGAATAGCCAATTCGGGTCCAGGCCTGCTCAGATGGCTTCAGACGCCGGGTGCATCGGTGAAATGATGCAAGGCGATTGCTGAAGCGGCAGCCACGTTCAGGCTGTCGAAGCCCGGCGCCATCCTGATGCGGGCCGTCGTCAGTCGCCGCAGCAGAGCCTCCGGCAGACCTTCGCCCTCCGTGCCAAGATAGAGCGCCAGGCGCTTTGGCCTCGTGAGGTCGCGGATGTCGGCGGTGCCGGCCGGCGAAAGCGCCAGTTGCTCGAAGCCATGGCGAGACAGCGCGTCGGCAATCTCCGCGGCCGCGCCACCGGTCGCAAACGGTACCTTGAGGGCCGCGCCGACCGAAACACGGATCGCCTTTCGATAGAGCGGGTCGCAGCAGGTTTCGTCGAGCAGCAACGCGTCGGCGCCGAACGCTGCGGCATTGCGAAAGATCGAGCCGATGTTGTCGTGATTGGAGATGCCGACGGGAACGGCCACCAGCGCGCGTTCTGGCAGGGCGGCGAGCAGATCGTCGACAACTGCCGGTTCATCCTTGCGGCCGATCGCAAGAATGCCGCGGTGCATGTGAAAGCCGGCAATGGCGTCCATTACAGCTGCCGATACGGCATAGACCGGCATGTCGGGATGGGCGAGAGCCAGCGTTTCGGCCATGCCTGCAAGCCGGTTTTCGAGCACCAGGGCGGATTCGGCTTCGAAGCGGCGTGCGCCGAACAGGACGTTAAGCACGACCTTGCCTTCGGCGACAAAACGTCCCTCACGACCGACGAGGTCGCGTTCGCGGATATCGAGATAAGCGCCCACGCGCGGATCGGCCGGATCGTCGATGCGGATAGTGTTCATAGTTCTCCATAGCGGAGGGCAGGCCGCCATGGGAGCCCGTCGATGCCTGAATGGGATCAGGCTTCTTCGAAAATGCCCTCAAGAGTTCCGAGCAGCTTGCGCACCGCTTCGGACTTGCATGTGTAGTAGATCATCTGCCGGTCGCGACGTGTCTCGACCAGTTCTTCGTTGCGCAGACGAGCAAGGTGCTGGGAAAGCGCCGATTGGCTCAACGAAACCTTCTCGGCGATTGCACCCACCGACATTTCCGTGTCGAGCAGGTGGCTCATGATCAACAGCCGTTTTTCGTTGCCCATAAGCGTTAGCAAAGAGGCAGCGGCTTCCGCATTGGCCGTCAGTTTCTTCGATTGCATGGGTACCCCGTGTATCTGCAATACGTTCCGGCGTCATGGGGGCAACAACGCCGAATGTTCAAGCCAGAGAGAGAATGGAATCAGATCTCAAACCAGCAGCTCAAGCACAAAACAGCTTTCTTTCCAAAAATCAAGACTTTGCTGCGCGGCCTTCCTTGGCCATTTCAACAAGGCTTTTGCGCAGGTCGGCTGCCTCCAGAAGCATAGCCGGAAAAGCAACTCGCGCCGTTTCGTCACCAAGCGCCAGATCCATGCCCTCCGGATCGAAGCCGCTGAGGGTCCAGCCCTTGCCGCCGAGCTTGCCATAGTGGTTGGCGTAGATGTCGATCGCTTCGCGATGGTCCGAATTCATGTGTTCGAGCGCGCCTTGTTCGGCGCCTGCAACGGTCTCGACTGCCGGGCCGGACAAAAGCAGCTCCTCGCCGGTCAGCAAATAGGCCTTGCCGAAGCCGCCATTGAGGTTCGCGCGCTCCAGCTCGAGCCTGAAAACCGTGAAGTCGGTCAGCCCGATGTAGAGCTTCGCCTTCGGGTTGCGGTTGATGTAGCGGCGTTCTGCCCGGGCATATTCCGGCGTGCCGCGTTCCAGCTTGCGTGCCTTGCAAAACAGCGTGATGCGGGCATGGGCGAGAGGATCGCCCTTGCCGATTTCGCCAACGAGCAACGAGCAGCGCGGATCGGCGATGATGCCCTTGGTGTGGGCGGAAAGGCCCGAGATCAGGATCAGCGGCGTGCCGTCGGTGTCAGTTGCGGTGCCGACCCGGCTGGCCAGCGGCGAACCGGTCTCCGGCTCGATCACGGCGAGGGCGCCATGGCGTGCCGTGCGCATCAGGGTGCGGGCCAGCTTGATCGCCTCCGCATCCGTCTCGCGAATGACATCCTTCTTGCGTTCTTCCACGGCATCACCATCAAATATGACTATTCGAATCTACTTATCTGTCGAGCCAACCGTTTGGCAAGTACGACTTTGCCCGGCGCTGCAAGAACAAGCATAAGACAAAACAGCCCCGGACGCGTCGGCGTCCGGGGCTGCCAAATTGTCCAATGGCCGAGCTGTTATTTCGGGGCCATGCGGATGGCGCCGTCGAGGCGGATGGTTTCGCCGTTCAGCATCTGGTTCTCGACGATGTGAGCGGCGAGCGCCGCGTATTCGGAAGGTTCGCCAAGCCGCGGCGGGAAAGGCACGGCGGCGCCGAGCGAATCCTGCACCTCCTGGGGCATCGCAGCCATCATCGGCGTCTTGAAGATGCCGGGCGCGATGGTGCAGACGCGGATACCCGAGCGGGAGAGATCGCGGGCGACCGGCAGGGTCATACCGACAACGCCGCCCTTGGATGCCGAGTACGCGGCCTGGCCGATCTGGCCGTCATAGGCCGCCACCGATGCGGTGTTGACGATGACGCCGCGCTCGCCGCCTTCGAGCGGGTCAAGCTTGGCTGCTGCGTCGGCAAACAGGCGGATCATGTTGAACGAGCCGATGAGGTTGACCTCGATCACCTGGCGGAAGACGCTGAGCGGGTGAGGGCCGTCCTTGCCGACGGTCTTGACGCCGACGGCGATGCCGGCGCAGTTGACCAGGATGCGGGCCGTGCCGAGCCTGGCGGCGACTTCGGCGAAGGCGGCAACCGCGCTTTCCTCGTTGCTGACGTCGCAGCGGACGGCGATGCCGCCAATGTCTGCTGCAACCTTCTCGGCGCGCTCAAGGCTCAGGTCGAAGATCGCGACTTTGGCGCCCTTGGCTGCGAGTGCGCGTGCCGTGGCTTCGCCAAGGCCCGATCCGGCGCCGGTAACCACTGCGATTTGCCCGTTTGGATTCATGTCAGCCTGTCCTCTTGTGCTGTGGATGGTAGGAAGGTCGGCCGTCGCGGGCAAGCGCCGTGTTTCAGGCTGGCTCGGTCTCGCGTTGCGGCTGGGTTTTGGCCAGATCGGCGTGGCAAACCTCGCCTGACAATTTCGCCACCGCGCCGGGGGCGATTTCGTGGGCGAGCAGGCGATTGAGATCGACAGGCCGCGGCATGGACACCTGACCACGGGGGATGCGGGCGAAGCCGAGTGGTCCGTAGTAGGGTTCGTCGCCAACCAGGACGACCGCCGCTTCGCCAGCCTCGGCAGCCGCTTCCAGCGCCATCGCGACAAGCTTGCGGCCGATACCAAGGTTCTTGAAGTCGGGGCGTACCGCCAGCGGGCCGAGCATCTGGGCGCGGCCTTCGCCGGCGGCGATCGGGGTCATGCGCACCGAGGCGATGACCTGGCCATCGTTCATGGCGACAAACGACAGCGTGCGGTCATGTGGCCCGCCTTCCCGGATCTTGTAGGCGGCGCGCGCAAAACGGCCGGGCCCAAAGGCTTCGGCGTTGATGTCGTCGATCTCAAGGTCGTGCGCCGGGGTTTCCGGCAGATAAGTCACGTCGGCAAGGGTCATGGTATTGCAGTCCGGTATCGTGGATGAGGTGCTGCGGGAATGCCGCAGCGGTCGCAAGTCAGCGCCTTAAGCGCGTGCGCTCATTCGTCGTCGGTCAATCCGGATGTTTGCAAAATGTGCCATTGGAATGCCCGCTACCATCATTTTGCGCGCCCGTCCATCGTGCATTTGGCCGATGTCAGCCTTCTGTTGACGATCCGTTCAGGCCGCCGGGCTTCGGAACCGGGTTGCAGTGTCCTACATGGTGGCAAACGAAAGGATTGCATCATGGGATTGCTGGTTGAAGGAAAATGGCAGGACCGCTGGTACGATACCAAATCGACCGGCGGAAAGTTCGTGCGTTCGCACGCCCAGTGGCGCGACTGGATCACCGTCGACGGCAGACCGGCGGAAGGCCGCACGCGGGGCTTCAAGGCAGAGCCCGGGCGCTACCATCTCTATGTCTCGCTCGCCTGTCCGTGGGCGCACCGGACGCTGATCTTCCGTGCCTTGAAGGGACTGGAGGACATCATCTCGGTGTCGGTCGTCCATCACTACATGGGCGCCGATGGCTGGACCTTCCGCACCGACGATGGCGCCACCGGCGACACGCTCTACGGCCTCGACTTCCTGCACCAGATCTACACCCTGGCCGATCCGACCTATTCGGGCCGCGTGACGGTGCCCGTGCTGTGGGACAAGAAGGAAAAGACCATCGTTTCCAACGAATCGTCAGAGATCATCCGCATGCTCAACTCGGCGTTTGATGAATGGGGTGACGCCTCGCTCGACTTCTATCCCGAAAAGCTGCGCGGCGAGATCGACGCGATCAATGCTCTGGTCTATCCGTCGATCAACAACGGCGTGTACCGGGCCGGTTTCGCGACGTCGCAGGCAGCATATGAGGAGGCCTTCAACGAGTTGTTTGCGGCGCTCGACACGGTCGAAGCTCGCTTGTCGCACCAGCGCTATCTCGTTGGCGACCTTCTGACCGAGGCAGACTGGCGTCTGTTCACGACGCTGGTGCGCTTCGATCCGGTCTATGTCGGACACTTCAAGACCAATCTGCGGCGGATCGAGGACTATCCCAATCTCTCGAACTACCTGCGCGAGCTCTACCAGGTGCCGGGCGTGGCCGAGACGGTCAACATGCTGCACATCAAGGCGCATTACTACGGCAGCCATGGCGGCATCAACCCGACCGGTGTGGTGCCGGTGGGGCCGGTGATGGATCTCGACGCGCCGCACAACAGGGGCGAGTTGCCGAAGGCAGCGTAGGGGCTGGGTTTGGTGTGCCTCCTTCGAGGCTCGCGTCGCTCGCAGCTCAGGATGAGGAAGCACCCCCACTCGGTCGCGCTGCGCGCGCCACCTCTCCCCCTGCCCGGGGGAGAGGAAGGGCACCACATTCTGACCGGCGCAGTGCGGCCGTGCCCCCGTCGAACGGGGAGCGGTGGTTTGCGCAGCAAACCGGAGTGGGGGCGACCTCCCTGGCGCAAACAAAGCGAGTTTTTGGGGACGTACCGGCCCCAAGCTCACCAGTAAGGCGAAGCTGCTACTCCCTCGAACACCTCGGCGATCCTTCGCCGCGTCGCCGGCGTCGTGCCCTCGGGCAGCGCGTCGAGCGGGAAGAACCCGGCCGCGGCGATTTCGTGGTCGGGTTGCTTCGGCGTATCCTGCCGGAAGGCTTCGATCAGATAGAAGCCGACATGATCCCGCTTCGTCGCCTGCTTGTTGAGGTGGATCGACCTGAGGATGGGTGGCGCGGCAAGCGCGATGTTGCCTTCCTCTTCCAACTCGCGCGCTAGCGATTCCACGAACGTCTCGCCGACCTCGACCCCGCCGCCCGGCAGCTGCCAGCCGGGCACGTAGGTGTGGCGGATCAGGAAGACGGAATTGGTCGCGGTGTCGTGCACCAGGCCGCGCACGCCCAGAGTCATGGGCCTGCGGAACAGGAAATAGGCGTGAAACAGCCGTCCGCGAAGCCGTGACCACAGGCTTTGGCGGAGCGGTGAATGAGCTGGGCCATTCACCATCAGCTGCTCCGCCGTGGCTGGAAAGCCGCAGCGGCGTGACCTAAAAGGGGGCTATGTTCAGGCTTGCACATATTTCCGACGCTCATCTGGGGCCGCTTCCGGATGTAACCTATCGCGATCTCGCCTCCAAGCGCATGGTTGGATACGTCAACTGGCAACGAAACCGCCGTCGGCACCATCACGACGGGGTCGTCGACACCATCGTCGCCGACCTCAAGACCCATGCGCCCGATCACCTTGCGGTGACGGGCGATCTGGTCAACCTGGCGCTGGACGACGAGATCGAGCTTGCGCGGGCTTGGCTGCAAACGCTTGGCGCGCCCGAAGCCGTGTCGGTGGTTCCCGGCAACCACGATGCCTATGTTCCCGGCGCCTTCGACAAGGCTTGCCGCGCCTGGGCGCCGTGGATGAGCGGCGACAGCGCCAAGGGGGCGGTCGACCAGCACAGTTTTCCCTATGTTCGTGTCCGTGAGAATGTTGCGCTGATCGGCGTTTCCACCGCGCGCGCCACCGCCCCGTTCATGGCGAACGGCTTTTTTCGCGAAGGCCAGGCGAGCCGCCTGGCCAAGATACTCGACGACACCAAGAAGCTAGACCTGTTCAGGGTTGTGATGATCCATCATCCGCCCGTTCGCGGCGCGGTTGGCCAGCACAAGCGATTGCTGGGCATCGGCAAGTTCCAGAAGGTCATCTCGCGGCATGGCGCGGAACTGGTGCTGCACGGCCACTCGCATCTGCCGTCGCTGCACTGGATTTCGGGCCTGGAAGGCCCGGTCCCGGTCGTCGGGGTTGCCGCAGCCGGTCAATCCGCAGGTTCCGAGCGGCCTGCGGCCCAGTTCAACCTGATCGATATCGAAGGCGAGCCCGGCAAATGGAACGTCAAGCTGACGCGGCGCGGCCTGCCGGGTCTCGCCATGCCCGTCACCGAAATCGCGACCATCGATCTGACCGCCAGCGCTCCGGGCGGCGCGATGGTCAGAGGCTGACGCCGCCTGTTGCCGCAACCCGCAGCCAGTACAGCGCCGCCATCAGGGCGATGCCAACGGCCGCGCCGGCGACGAGGAGGCCGAACCCTGCCATAAGGTTCGACCAGGCGGGCTGACTGATACGACGCATCGGTGGCTCCGCTTCATGCACCGCCTCGCGGGCGAAGCCCGGCACGGCAATCTCGGCGCCGCCATCCATCATCTGCTGGCGTTCAACGATGCGTTCAGCGACGTAGCGGGTGACTTGCTCGGCGACGCGCTTGGGGTCGCTCGTCTCTGCCAGCACCACGCGTCCGATACGCGTATCTCGAACGAACCTGAATGTCCGACGGTCGCGTCCCAGGGCGACGTGGCTGGTGGCGTCGATCCACAGGCGCGGCTGCAGGCCCGAAGAGATCGCGAAATCGAAATTGTCGATGTCGCGCGGAACGTCGGCAAAGACCGGCTCAAGTTCGGCGGCGAGCAATTCGAGGCGCATGCGATGCGCCTCGCGCAGCTCGACCACCACGTCGCTGCGGTCGGCTACGGCATTCTTGACGTCGCGGACGGCGTCGGCGAGCGGACGAACAGGCTTTATCGCGGTCACGTTGTCGTCCTGCATTGCCTGTTGCCTCTGACTGCGGCGCTCCATGGCGGCGACACGGAAGCGCCACGCTGCATATTAGCCGATCCTGCGCAGACCGTCTCCGAAGGTCGTTTCAGACCTCCGGCCGATCCGCAGGCGTAGCAGTCGTTAACATAAGGGCAAACGCGGCGGAATTGTATCCCGCCGCCAGGCGAAGCGGTCGCCATGCGGCTGGCGTCAACTCTGGCAGCCAACCGGTGATGCTGGCGCCTTTTGCCGGCGCCGGCTCATGCGCTCGACAATACCGGCAACCAGTTCCGGCGTTTCCTCCGGCAGCATGTGGCCGACTTCAAGCACGTGGTGGATCATGAAACGCGCCGGCAGGCCCTCCGCCTGAGAGTAAGGCAGCACGTTGTCGTCGGTCCCCCACACCACCATCACCGGCATCGGCAGGGAGGCAATGGTTTCGCGCGGGATCACGCCCTGGCGATCGTTTGCAGTCATCGCGGTCACGAACTCGATCAGTTTTTCCGACTGGCCGGGCCGGCTGCGCATTTCGGCCAACTGACCGACGGAATGCTCAGACACGACGCTGTCCGGGCTCGACATTTCCGCAAGGCAAGCACCGATTTCTTCGGGACACCTTGCCGCAGCAAAACGGCGAAGCAGCGGTGCGTTGATCTCCGGTCCATAGCCGCCCGGCGCAAGCAGCGTCAGCGAGGCGACGCGCTGCGGTTCCAGCAATGCGGCGAGGGTCGCCACGGCGCCACCCATCGAATGACCGACGAGATGCACGCGTTCGACGCCGCGCGAAGCAAGGTCCGCCAGTACGGCCCTGGCGGCTGTCTTGGCAGAACCTGCATTTGGATAGTCGATCGACAGACCGTGCCCAGGTAAATCGTAAGCGATCGTCGTGAATACACCGTCCAGGTGTTCAACGACATCTTTCCAGACGCCAGAACAACCACCGAAACCGTGAAGCAAGACCACCACGTTCTTGCCGCTCCCCCGAACGGCTGCATGGATGGAGTAATTCATCTCAAATCAAATAACCCAAAGCCCGACCCAATGAAATCTTATGCATGAAGTATCGAAATGTAAAACACTGTATGAGCGTTCAATATGCGCTCATTATGCAGAAATGCGGCGGCATTAAAAGAGCTGGATCGCTTAGCTCTGCTGGCCGAGGCCCGCGGCGCGCAGGGCTTTTGTAAGCGACCGCCTCAGCTCTTCCGGATAACGGCCCTTGGCGAAGACAGCGGAAGGGTCGGTTGCGAACTTGGGATAGGTCGCTGAAAGCTCCTTCACCAAACCGGAAGCCCGGGCCTTGTCGCTGACGAAATGCGCCGCGATCAGCCGGGCTGCCAGGTAGTGAGGCTTCTTTGCCGTCGTCAACGAATTGGCGGCGCGGGCGGCGGCATAGCGGTTGCCGAGCATGAATTCGCCGAGGAAGAGGCCATAGTCCCACCAACCGGGGTGAGCGCTCGTGCTCTCGACGGCGCGCTTCATGATCGGCACGCCCTCGCTGTAGCTTCCCGTCAGGACCAGGGCATAGCCATAGGCCGCGGCCATGGTCAGGTCATATGTGTTCAGCTCATAAGCCTTGCGTATCCAGCGCACAGCTTCCGCGCGGTCGCCGATGCGCGATTGTATGTGGCCATAGGCGCGGTGAGCAAAAGGGCTGGTCGCGCCGGTTTGCACAGCGTTGTGGGCAAGAGCGAGGGCGCCCTCAGGGCTGGCGTCCGGAGGATAGGCGTAGCCGTCGGTCACCGCTTCAAGCTGCAGGGATGCCAGTTCGGAATAGACAACAGGCGATTTCACGCCGCGATTGGTCAAACCTTCCAGGCACTGGTAGGCCGCGCGATGCTTGGCAGCGTCCTGACCCATGTAATAGTCGTCGCCGAGAAGCAGGCATGTCGTCAGTCCCTGTTGCAGGCTGTTCTGCTCGATATAGGCATAGATCAGGCCCGAAACGGGGATTGCCGACGATACGATTTCGGCGATGCTGGCATCGATGGTCTCTGGCAGCACGTCGTCAGCGACAAGCACGCGCGACATCAGGATTCGCCCGCTTGCCATGTGTTGCAACTCGACCAGTACCGTTCCGGCGCTAGGCCCGATGCTGATGGCAAAATCGAAATCGGTGTTGTCCGGTCGGGACACCTTCTCGGACCGGTCGCGCGCAATCAGGTCGATGGTGTCGAATCCGGAGAGCGCCGTGCGCAAGACGGTGGCGACGCGGCCGCTGGCGCCGTCATCCTGGCCGGAATGGATGTGAACCGCGGGAAGCTTGTCGATGGCATCGGCGATGCTCGCCGTCGATCCACGGAAATCGCCCGGTCCGGCGGTCTCGGCGCCGGTGGGCGTTCCGATATTGCGGAAAACCAGGATGCCAAGCATGACGATGACCAGCGCCATCGCCGCCCAGAAGTAGCGCAATTGCCGCCGGAAGCTCGATCCCTGCAGTACGGATGCGGACCGCGCGTCATCGGCCTGTGGGGCGCTGGCGCCGGGCACGGGACTTGCAGCTTCCACAACATGCTGGACGGCTCCATCCTCGCCGCGCGCAGCTTCGGGCAGCGTTTCGTAGGTGGGGACGTAGCTGCCGCGCGGAACAATGATGCGAACGGGGGCATTGGCCCCTTCGCCGGCATAATATTGGGCAAGCAATTCGCGCAGTCGCCCAGCCTGGACGCGAACGACCGCATCGGTTGCCGAATCGAACTCGGCATCCTTGCCGAAGACGTCGACTGCGATGGAAAAGCCCTTCAGGCGTTCGGCTTCGCCGGCCAGTTCACGCTCCACGATATAGCGGAGCAGCTTGCGAGCCCGCTCGGACCGGGCGAAGGTCTCGCTGGCAACAAGCTCCTCAAGCGCTTCGCGCACTGCGGGGGCAGCAGGCGTGGAGGCAACCAAGTATCGACCCTTTTCGAACTGGCACTGACCGCACGATCATAGTCGGCTTGTGTGGTCGCACAAGCGGGCTGCATGGCCAAGCACGAACGCCTCGCCTGTTATCCACGGGCGAGGCGGGCTTAATCTGCAATTAACCTTAACGTTGGCAGGCCGGAACAGTCTGGTTCCCGGCCAAAACAAGGCAAACTTTCAGCGATTTGGAGAGTTGCGGGGCCGGGGCCCCGCTTTTCCTAGAGCGCCGTGCGTCCGAATGGACGCACAAAGGACGCTCTAACTTACTGGGTTGGCGCATCGTGCTTTCCGAAAATCGGGTCGATTTTCGGGCCGATGCGCTAGCGCGAGAGAATTCTGTTCGCGGCCGAAACCACGGCTTCGAGCGATGCGGCAACGATATTGGTGTTGATGCCGGCGCCGAACAGGCGGCCGCCAGGATGCTCGACTTCCATGTAGCAGATGGCCGAAGCGTTGGAGCCGCGCTGGATCGAATGCTCGGAATAGTCGAGCACCGACAGGTCGACGCCGATGTGTCGCGAAAGGGCGTCGACGAAACCGTCGATCGGACCGTTGCCGGTGCCGTTGATGGTCACTTCCTTGCCATTGTCGACGATGACCGCTTCCACGACGCGGCGCCCCTTCATCACGGCGTCGGGGAAGGTCTGGTGATCGACGAACTTGAGGCGCGCGCCCGGCTGGTCGACGTAACGTTCGAGGAAACGCTCGTGGATGCGCTTCGGCGAGACTTCCTTGCCTTCGGCGTCGGTGATCTGCTGGATGTCCTGGCTGAACTCGACCTGCAGCGAGCGCGGCAGGTTGAGGCCGTAGTCAGCCTGCAGCACATAGGCGATGCCGCCTTTGCCCGACTGCGAGTTGATGCGGATGATCGCCTCGTAGCTGCGGCCGACGTCCTGCGGGTCGATCGGCAGGTAGGGCACTTCCCACAGCGGCTTGTTGGCGACCTTGATCGCCTTCATGCCCTTGTTGATGGCGTCCTGATGCGAGCCGGAGAAGGCGGTGTAGACCAGTTCGCCGACATAGGGGTGGCGCTCCGGAATGACCATCTGGTTCGAATATTCGTAGACTTCCTTGATGCGCTCGATGTCGGAGCAGTCGAGTTGCGGATCGACGCCCTGCGTGAACATGTTGAGTGCCAGCGTCACGACATCGACGTTGCCGGTGCGTTCGCCGTTGCCGAACAATGTGCCTTCGACACGGTCGGCGCCGGCCATCAGGCCGAGTTCGGTGGCGGCGATGCCGGTGCCGCGGTCATTGTGCGGATGCAGCGAGATGATCAGGTTTTCGCGATTGTCGAGATTGCGGCACATCCATTCGATCTGGTCGGCATAGATGTTGGGCGTGGCCATCTCGACGGTCGAGGGCAGGTTGATGATCAGCTTGTTGTCGGGCGTCGGCCTGATGATCTCCGTGACGGCATTGCAGATCTCGAGTGCGACCTCGAGTTCGGTGCCGGTGAAGCTTTCCGGCGAATACTGGAAACGGTAGCCGCCACCGGCCTTGGCCGCCATGTCGGTGATCATCTTGGCGGCGTCGGTGGCGATCTGCTTGATGCCTCGGACGTCCTTGGCAAAAACAACGCGGCGCTGCAATTCGCTGGTCGAATTGTAGAAGTGCACGATCGGCCTGTGCGCGCCCTGCAAGGCCTCGAAGGTGCGGGTGATCAGTTCGGGGCGGCACTGGACGAGAACCTGCAGCGACACGTCGTCGGCCACATTGCCCTCTTCGATCGACCAGCGGGCAAAGTCGAAGTCGGTCTGCGAGGCCGAGGGAAAGCCGATCTCGATTTCCTTGAAGCCCATGTCGAGCAGCAACTGGAACATCCGCGCCTTGCGGTCGTGGCCCATCGGATCTACCAGCGACTGGTTGCCGTCGCGCAGGTCGACCGAGCACCAGATAGGGGCCTTGTCGATGGTCCTGGACGGCCACGTCCGGTTGGGCAGGTCGATCCTTTGGTAGGGCTGATACTTGCTAGCGGCGGTAGGCATTCCGGCGCGTCGGCCGGTTCCTGCGGTTGTGTTGCTCATTGTCGGTCTCGTTCTCTTAGCCGCCATGCGCGACGGGACGCACATGCTTCAGCGGTCTTAAATCAGAAATTCGGTTCTGTTGTGAAGAGCAAAGGAGCTTGTGCCTCGGCGGCAATTCGACCGCCGGACGCTCCTTTAGCGAGCCCGGCGATCGCCGATAAGGCCGAGAAGAAGGAGAGCCGAGGAAAGCGCGCGCAGCGTCTCGCCCGCAAAAGCGGCCGGACGGGAGATTTCCTTGATCTTGCGCGACGACATGGCGCTCTCTTACAGGAGCCTGATTGGGCGCGCAAGGGTTGTCGGTTGGCCAGAATACGCGCGCGGCAGCTTTCCGTCAGTCCTTGATGGCCCGGGCCACCAGTCTGGCAAGTGCCGGGCCGAACAGCAAGACGATAATGAAACGCAGCATCTGCAAGGTGAGTACGAACGACAGATCGACGGTGCCGGCGGCGGACGCGATGATGGCGATGGAATCCATGCCGCCCGGGCTGGTGGCGAGATAGGCGGTCAGCGGATCCACGCCGAGAATGTGGTGCAGGCCCCAGGCGAGCAGTCCGCAGAATGCCATCAGGGCGGCAATCGAGCCCACCACCTGCGGCAGCGCGCGGGCGGCGTGGCGAAGGATCGGCCGGGTAAAGTTCAGTCCGATCGACCAGCCGATCAGGCCGTAGCCGATCGCCAGCAGCCATTCTGGCAGTTGCAGGTCGATGCCGAAGCCAAGATGGACGACAGCGCCCAGGACCATTGCGCCGACGAAATAGGGCGAGGGGATGCGTAGCAGGTAACCGAGCATGCCGCCGACTGCCGCCACGGCGATCATCGCGGCGAACGAAGGCCACACGATCGGAGGAAACCAGTCGACCGAGGAGCCCTCGACACCCGATGTGTCGACCCACAGCCGTGCGACGAGCGCTGCCGCAAGCGAAACCAGGATGACGCGCAGATATTGCATGAAGGCGACAAGCCGGGCGTCGGCGCCGAAGGCGTCGGCCATCAGCACCATCGCGGTTGCGGCACCGGGGGCCGATCCCCAGACGGCGGTTGTCCCCGGCAAGACCTTCAGCCGCGATATGAACCAGCCGAGGAAGCTGCTCGCCACGACGGTGGCGACGGCGGCGCCGAGGAAGATCAGCCAGTCGGCGGCGAAGGTTGCGAAGATTTCGACCGAAATCGAACTGGCGACGAGGCAGCCGATGAGTGCCTGGGCCGAGACGAAAATCGGTTTGGGCACGCGAACGGTTGCGCCGCTGCTGCCCACGGCGATGGCGACCAGCATGGGTCCGACAAGCAGGGCGGCGGGCAGGTGCGCGAGTTCCAGCAGGGCCGCAGCCAGAACCGAGCATCCCAAAAGCAGCAGCCATTGCTGCCATGGCTGCATCAGCGACAATCGGGTGGGGGGCAGGGACTCGGGCTTCATCGTGTCCACATAGCCCCATTCGACCGGCGGTGTCAGCCTCGGTGCAGGGCTTTGTCAGGGCCAAGATGGAGCGAACGCCCGCGCTGCTGGCACGGGGCGCCACGCTGCCGCGGCCATCGCTGCGAAGGTTCAATTGACAAGCCGGCCCGCCCCCCTACCTTCGACACTCCTTGAGCGGCCTGGGAGGCGCCGCTCCAAAGATGTGGAGGAGTGCACCGATGATCTCTAAACTGACGCGCCGCGCTACGCTTGCTCTCGGCCTTTCGGCCATTTCCCTGCTGGCTCTCGCACCGCAAGCCTTTGCCCAGCAATTCCCCGACCGTACCGTGACACTCGTGGTTCCCTTCGCCGCGGGGGGCTCGACCGACGTCGTCGCGCGCATCATCGCTCAAAAGATGTCCGACGATCTGGGACAGCAGGTGGTGGTCGAGAATGTCGCCGGCGCCGGCGGCAACATCGGCGCCGATCGTGTCGCCCGGGCCGATCCCGATGGCTACACCATCCTGATGGGAACGGTCGCAACGCATGCGCTCAACCCGCTGATCCTCAAGACCAGGCCCTACGATCCCGAAACGGACTTCTCGCCGGTTTCGCTGCTTGTCGTGGTTCCCAATGTGCTGGTGGTCAATCCCGAACTGCCCGCCAAGAACGTGCAGGAGCTGATCGCGCTGCTGAAGGCGGAGCCGGACAAATATGCCTATGCGTCGTCCGGCAACGGCACGCCGCTGCACCTGTCGGGCGAGCTGTTCAAGGCGATGGCCGGTGTCAACATCCAGCACATTCCCTACAAGGGAGCGGGGCCGGCGCTCAACGATGTCGTCGGCAACCAGGTGCCGATCATGTTCGACAACCTGCCGTCGTCCTCGGCCCACATCAAGGGCGGCACGCTCCGTGCCCTCGGGGTGACGACCGCCGAGCGTGCGCCCTCGTTCGCCGACATTCCGACCATCGCCGAGTCCGGCGTGGCTGGCTATGAAACCTATACGTGGAATGCGCTGTTCGCACCTGCCGGAACGCCCAAGGACGTGGTGGAGCGGCTCAACGCTTCGGCCAACAAGGCGATGACCGATCCTGCCGTCATCGAAAAAATGAACGGCTTCAGCGCCAGGATCATTGGCTCGACGCCGGAAGAACTGGGCGCCCACGTCAAGGCCGAGCTGGCCAAATGGGGGCCGGTGGTCAAGGACGCAAACATCCAGATAGATTGAACCCGGTGGGCTGCGTGTCGTCTCGGCGATACGCAGCCTCATGCCGTCAATCGACCTTCATTGCCGGGGCGGATGGAGACAGCGATCGGCAAAAGACGCTGTTGGCGTGGCTCATTTCGAACAGGAAGCCGTGAAGCCAGCCACGGCAATCGTTGCCGGTTCCGCGATCAACGCGCCGCCTGACATGCCTTGGCTGTCCAGGCACTCCGGGCGGTTTTGCCCTTTCACCAGCATTCAGATTCAACTTGTGCGCGTCTGCATACGGGAGCATGATGCAAATCATTCGCATTTGCATCATGCGTGGGAGCTTGGGCGTGCCGACACTGCTAAGAGAACGGCTAAGTCGCAGGCTTTTGCTTGCAGGCGGCATCTGTACGGCAGGCGCCACCGTGGCTGGTGTCACGGCCGCCGTAGGCCAGGCGGGGCACGGCGGCCACGATGCCGGTGCCGTGTCGGCGGCGCCGGATGCCTACCAGGGACAGCAATCGGCGCCAGCGCATAGCGGCGCGCATGGCGCGATGGTCACCGTGGGCGAAGTCGACAACGCCCGAAACGGTTTTGATCCCGCCAAGATGCTTACCGATTGGGAAGTTGGTGTGACATCGGCCCTGGCTGACGGGCGCACGCTGCGGACCTTCGAGGTCGTTGCCGAGGACAAGGAGATCGAGATCGCGCCGGGGGTGATGTTCCCCGCCTGGACCTACAACGGCCGCGTTCCCGGCCCGGCCCTGCGCGCCACCGAAGGCGAGCGCTTGCGTATCGTTTTCAAGAACTACGGCTCGCACCCGCATTCGATGCATTTCCACGGCATCCACGCCGCGCGCATGGATGGCGTGCCGGGCGCCGGCCTGGTCAATCCCGGCGAGGAATTCGTCTATGAGTTCGATGCGAAGCCTTTCGGCTGCCACCTCTACCATTGCCACGCGCTGCCGCTGAAGCGGCACATCCACAAGGGCATGTACGGGGCCTTTGTCATCGACCCCGATCCCGCCCGCCATCCCGAACACGCCGATGTCGTCCGTTCGCGGCAACTCGGGACGCCGGAGAATGCGCAATGGCAGGAATTCGTCATGGTGATGAATGCCTTCGACACCAATTTCGACGGTGAAAACGAGTTCTATGCCGTCAACACGGTGGCGCACACCTACATGAATTCGCCGATAACGATCGTGAAGAACCGGCCGGTGCGGATCTACCTGGTCAATGTCGTCGAGTTCGACCCGATCAACTCGTTTCACCTGCATGCCAATTTCTTCGACTATTTCGACCAGGGCACGACGCTGACACCGACATTGAAGACCGTCGACCTGATTACCCAGTGCCAGGCCCAGCGCGGCATCATCGAATTCAGCTTCGCCGAGCACGAGGCCGGCCTCTACATGTTCCACCCGCATCAGTCGGAGTTCACCGAACTCGGCTGGGTCGGCATGTTCGATGTCGTGGAGGCTGTTGCTTGAAGGACGTTCCAAGCTCCGAGGCCGAAGCCGACCTTCCCGGCACAGCTCCGTCGCGCCGGGCACTGTGGTGGATTGCCCTGCCGCTGCTGGCCTTTGCGGTGGCTATCGCGATCTTGATGTCCACCAATCCACTTGCGCGGTTCAACAACGGCACGCCGCCGGTCGAAGAAATTTCCTTCGAACGCGTCATCCTCGACAGCGATGGTATCCGGGTCCTGGTTCGCGCCGGCGGGTCGGAGCCGATGACGATCGCCCAGGTCCAGGTCGACGACGCCTACTGGCAGTTCACGCAGGACCCTGCGGGTCCGCTGGCGCGCGGGTCGACTGCCTGGATACAGGTACCTTTCCCATGGGTGCTCGGCGAGGCGCATGCTCTCAATCTTGTGACCAATACGGGGGCCACCTTCGCCCACGAAATCCCTGTCGCGGTCGCGACGCCGGTGCCAGACGGCTCCAGCCTGCTGTCGCAGGCGCTTCTCGGCATTTTCGTCGGCATCGTACCGGTTGCCGTCGGACTGATGTTTTATCCTGCCCTGCGTGGCGTCGGCCGCTCGGGGATGAGTTTTCTCCTGGCCCTGACGGTCGGCCTGCTCGCCTTCCTGATGGTAGATGCGGTCAGCGAAGCCCTCGAACTGGCCGCGGAGTCCGCCGCTATCTTCCAGGGGCAGGTGATGGTGGTTCTGGCTGCTTCAGCCAGCTTCCTGGTCCTGATGGGCATCGGTCGGCGTAACGGCGCGCCGAAGGGCCTTGCGTTGGCCACCTACATTGCCCTCGGCATCGGCCTGCACAATCTCGGCGAGGGCCTGGCCATCGGCGCGGCGTTCGCCGCGGGTGCCGCCGGGTTGGGCACCTTCCTGGTGCTGGGCTTCACCCTCCACAACGTCACCGAAGGAATCGGCATCGCGGCACCGATATTGCGCGAGCGGGTGACGTTGTTGACCTTCGCGGCACTGACGTTGCTCGCCGGCGGGCCGGCAGTGCTTGGCCTTTGGATCGGCAGCCTGGCATTTGCGCCACAATGGTCGGCGCTGGCGCTCGCCATTGGTGCGGGCGCGATACTTCAGGTCATCGTCGAGGTAACGGCGCTGCTGCGCCGCGGCGAAGGCGACGGCTTGTCCAGTCGTGCAGCGATGGCCGGTCTCGTGGTCGGTGCAGGCTTCATGTATCTGACCGCGATGCTGGTGAAAATCTAGGCGAGGGGAGCCGCCGGAAGCCCGAAGCCGCCGACTGGCTCGACTTCAGTGCTGCCGTCGAAGCCTGCGATCAACGGCATGGCTTGCTTGATCGCTGCCTGGACCTCCGGCAACTGCATCATCCTGACAGGCGTGTATTCGAAAGGTCAGGCGAAAGGCACCGCAACGGTGCCCTTGGGCAGCTTCGCTTCGTCGTCCGGCTCGACGTGGATGATGATGCGGACGGAGGGAATCTCCGCGCGCAACGCGTCCTCGATACGGTCGCAGATGACGTGGCTGTCGCCGACGGTCATGTCGGCGTCGACCACCAGATGGAACTCGATGAAGGTGGCACGGCCGGCGATGCGCGTCTTGAGGTCGTGCACTTCGATGGCGCCCTTGGAATTGGCCGAGATGATGTCGCGGATGCGCATGTGCTCGTCCAGTTCGACCGCGCGGTCCATCAGCCCGTTCATCGACGAGCTGATGACATGCCAGCCCTGCCACAGGATGTTGAGCGCGACGATCACGGCAAGCGCGGGATCCAGAATTTGCCAGCCGGTGACGATGGCGGCGACAAGGCCGGCCAGTACGCCAGCCGATGTCACAACGTCGGTCATGATGTGATGGCCGTCGGCGACCATCGCCGGCGAGCGTTCGGCGCGGCCGACGCGGATCAGCATTCCGGCCCAGAAGGCATTGATGACGGCGGCCACGCCGTTGATGCCGAGGCCGAGCCAGGGCTCGTCGGTGTTCATCGGCACGCCCCAGCTGCGCCAGACCTCGAACAGGATCAGGAAGGCAGCAACGATGATCAGCACGCCTTCCAGCACCGCCGAGAAATACTCTGCCTTGTGGTGGCCGTATTGATGATCGTGGTCGGCCGGCTTGTGACTGACCTTGATCGCCCAGAAGGCGGCCATGGCGGCGACGACGTTGACGATCGATTCGAGCGCGTCCGAATAAAGCGCAACCGAGCCGGTCAGCCACCAGGCGACGAATTTCAGGCCCATCACGGCAGCGCCGATGATGATCGACCAGAAGGCGAGCCGGGCAACTCGCTGCTTGGCGGCCGATGGCTGGCCGCGCGCGGCAGTCGATCGCTGGGTTTCGGTCTGGGCCATGGTCTCGCTTCAGTTATCGGCTCCGCCCCGCGGTCGAAAGACCGCGGAGTGGGTAGGTTTCGGTTGTCGGCTAGGCAGCCTTGTCCTTGGCCTTGCGCGGCATGTGCGCGACGACGTTCTCGATCATCCGCATGCCGGCGTCATGGCCGAGCGTCATGATCGATTCGGGATGGAATTGCACGGCTGCGATCGGCTCTTTCTTGTGTTCAAACGCCATGATGACGCCGTCCTCGGTTTCTGCGGTGACGACGAAGTCGTCGGGCAGGCGCACGGGGTCGGCGAAGATCGAGTGGTAGCGGCCGACGGTCACTTCCCTGGGCAGGCCGGAGAAGATGATGCCGGGCTTGGAGACGCGGATGCGCGAGGGCTTGCCATGCATGGGCACGGCGAGCTGGCGCAGTTCGCCGCCATAGGCCTCGGCCAGCGCCTGCAGGCCGAGGCAGACGCCGAAGATCGGCAGGTCTTGAGCGCGCGCTTTCCTGATCGTCGCCGCCGTGTCGAAGTCCTTTGGCATGCCAGGCCCGGGCGACAGAACCACGAGGTCGGGCTTGATGCGGTCGAAGATTTCCTCCGGCACCGGCGATCGCACGGTCGAGACATCGGCGCCGGTCTGGCGGAAGTAGTTGGCGAGCGTGTGGACGAAGGAGTCTTCGTGGTCGACGAGCAGGATCTTGACTCCTTCGCCGACGCGCGCGGTGGTGCGCTCGGCGCCTGCGGAGTTGCCGGTCTTGGCGTCGCGGATGGCGGAAAGCATGGCTGAGGCCTTCAGTTCGGTTTCGGCTTCTTCTTCTTCGGGAACGGAATCGTAGAGCAGGGTGGCGCCGGCGCGCACCTCGGCGATGCCGTCCTTGATGCGGATGGTGCGCAGCGTCAGGCCCGTGTTCAGGTCGCCATTGAAATGCACCATGCCGATCGCCCCGCCATACCAGGCGCGCGGGCTTTTCTCGTTCTGCTCGATGAAGCGCATCGCCCAGAGCTTGGGCGCGCCGGTGACGGTTACCGCCCAGGCGTGGGAAAGAAAGGCGTCGAAGGCGTCCATGCCTTCGCGCAGGCGGCCCTCGATGTGGTCGACGGTGTGGATCAGACGCGAATACATCTCGATCTGGCGGCGGCCGATGACGCGCACCGAGCCGGGCTCGCAGACACGGCTCTTGTCGTTGCGGTCGACGTCCGAGCACATGGTGAGCTCGGACTCGTCCTTCTTCGAGTTGAGCAGCTTGAGTATCTGCTCGGAGTCGGAGATGGCGTCGTCGCCGCGCTTGATGGTGCCCGAAATCGGGCAGGTCTCGACGCGGCGGCCGTTGACTCGCACGAACATCTCCGGCGAGGCGCCGATCAGGTATTCGCCTTCGCCGAGATTGATGAAGAACGAGTAGGGCGAGGGGTTGATGTTCTTCAGCCGCCTCGAGATTTCCGAAGGAGCTGTCTCGCAGCGCTCGTAGAACATCTGGCCGGGCACGACCTCGAACAGGTCGCCGCGCTTGAAGCTGTCCATCGCCCGGCGCACCAGTTGGGCATATTCGCCGGGCTCGTGGTCGCCGCGCGGCGGAATGCGGTCGGAAGTCTTGAACGGCTCGGCGACACTGTCGCGAGCCAGTCCCTCGGTGGAAAAGTTGTCGCCAGCGTAGTCGTAGCGGTCGTGCCAGGCCTTGGCCGAGTAGTGGTCGACGACAAGAATCTCGTCGGGCAGGAACAGCACCAGATCGCGCTGGCTTTGCTTGCGCTCGAGCCTGTGCTCGACCGGGTCGAACTGGAAGGCGAGGTCGTAGCCGAACGCGCCGTAGAGGCCGAGATTGCTGTCGTTGTCAGTCTTGAACAGCGCGGTGATGGCGCGCAGCACGGTGAACACCGACGGCACGCGCGAACGCTCCTCCTCGGTGAAGACGCGGCCCGGCGTTTCCACTTCGAGCGCGATGAGGCGTTTTGTCCTTTCGCCGATGGCCAGCTCTTCGAGCGGCGCAAGCGCGGCATGGATCACCGGCAGCAGCACCTCGCCGCGGGCGTTGAGCGCCTCGATCTTCATCGAGCGGCCACGCGCGGAAATCACCACCGGCGGATCGATGATGGCAGTGTCCCAGCGGGTGTAGCGGCCGGGATATTCGTAGTTGGACGAAAACACCGCGCCGCGCCGGCTGTTGAGGCCATCGAGATATGTCTCGATGGCGCCGGCATAGGCTGTGTCATGCCGCTGGCGCGTGATCGCGATGCCACCTGCGGTGACAAAGCGTTCGGCGCCGTTTTCGAGGATTTCCACCGTCATTCCCGTCTCCATCTCTTGCCGCTGGAGGTTCCGGAGCCTGGTTCGAAAAAAGCAAATGGCCGCCCGGAATTCCCGTTGCGGCCACCACAATCTTCACGCGCACGCGCTTCAAGAGGCCGCTGTCAGCTGGCCCGCCACCAAGTGTTCTGGAGCGAAGTCGTGTTCATGGCCGAATGCATAGCGGCGAATCCGAGGTCACGCAACCGGATTTGCGTCGTGTTGCTTTGCATTACCAACTGACCTGCAATTTGTTGCGAAAGCCTGGAACACGCCGTCAGAATAGGAATGTCAGGCGGCCTGCTCGACCGCGTCGCGGCGCGCGAGTGAGAAGGACAGGAGGGTGACGCCAAGAGCCGTCAGCGCGATCGCCGCGCCGACAACGGGCAGGTCGGCATAGCCGACGCCCCGGGAGGCTGGCGCCTGTCGGCGCGGCTCCGCGGTTTTCGTTGGCTACAAATGAAAAGGGGCGCCTAGGCGCCCCTTCCGATGTCGATGCCCTGAGAACTCAGTTCTGCTTGGGCAGCTTGTAGGCGACGACGTAGTCGCCACGGTCGGGCGACTGGCGTGCGCCGCCGGCCGAGATGACGACATACTGGGTGCCGGTGTCGGGCGACACGAAGGTCATCGGGGTGGCCTGGGCGCCGACGGGCAGGCGGCCCTTCCACAGCTCCTCGCCGGTCTCCACGTCAAGCGCGCGCAGGTAGTAGTCCTGCGTGCCGGCGTAGAAGACGACGCCGCCGGAGGTGGCGATCGGGCCACCCAGCGTCGGCATGCCGATCGGGATCTGCAGTCCGGTCTTCATGCCGAGCGGACCGGTATCCTCAAGCGTACCGGCCGGAACCTGCCAGACGATCTGGCGGGTCTTCAGGTCGATGCCGGTGAAGGTGCCGTAGGGTGGCTGGTGGCAGGGAACGCCGAGCGGCGACATGAAGCCGTTCTTCAGCGCGCCATAGGGCGTGCCCTTCTGCTGCGACAGGCCGTCATGGGCTGCCGAGCCGCCATAGTTGTCGGCCTCCTCGCGGGGGACAAGCTGGGCGAACTGCGGCATGCGGATGTCGTTGACGATCAGCAGGCCACGGGCCTCGTCGATCGCCGCGCTACCCCAGTTCATGCCACCGTAGTAGCCCGGGAAGATGATCGAACGCGTCAGGCCGGTCGGCGTGAATTCGCCCTCGTAACGCATCTTCTTGAACTCGATGCGGCAGTAGAGCTGGTCGTAGGGCGTCGCACCCCACATCCGTGCCTCGGTGAAGGGCTCCGTACCGATCTCCGGCATGCCGACCGAATAGGGCTGCGTCGGCGACAGGAAGTCCTCCGGAACGCCACCTGTCTGCGGCACCGGACGCTCCTCGACCTCGGCGATCGGCTTGCCGTCGCGGCGGTCGAGCATGAAGATCTGCCCGCGCTTGGTGATCTGGATCAGCGCCGGGACGGTGCCGCCCTTGCCATCCGGCACGTCGTAGAGTGCTGGCTGGGCGGGAACGTCGTAGTCCCAGATGTCGTGATGCACGGTCTGGAACTTCCAGCGCTCGCGGCCGGTGGCGATGTCGAGGGCGACGACCGAGGCGGTGTAGTCCTCGGCGGCCTTCGAGCGATGCGCGCCAAAGAAGTCGGGCGTGGCGTTGCCGGTCGGCAGGTAGACGAGGCCAAGCGCTTCGTCATAGGCCGGCGTCGACCAGACATTCGGCGTGCCGCGCGTATAGCTTTCGCCTTCCGGCGGCAGCTTGGTGATGGCGGGGTTGCCGAGGTCCCATGCCCAGACCAATTCGCCGGTGCGGGCCGAGAATGCACGGACAGCGCCCGAAGGCTCGCCCGTTTCGACGTTGTCCCACACCCAGCCGCCGACCATGATCAGGTCGCGCGTCACTGTCGGGGCCGAGGTCTGGAAGTAGAAGCCGTCCTTGATCTCGCCCATGCCGGACTTGAGGTCGACGATGCCGCCATTGCCGAAATCCTGGCACAGCTCGCCGGTCTTGGCGTCGAGCTGGATCAGGCGGGCGTCGATGGTGGTCATGACGATGCGGGCGGCGCAGGCGTTCGACGCTGCGACCACGGGGGCAGCCGGAGCGGCCGTGCCATCGGTGGGTGCTGCCGCAGCTGCCGCCGTTGCAGCGGCGTCGGCCGCAGCCGGCGCTTCAGCCTGGGCAGGAGCCGGACCCGGCTCGTAGTAGCTGACGCCGCGGCAGCGCTGCCATAGCACCGACTTGGCCTTGGGATCGTAGGTCCACTTCACTTCGCCCGTGTCCGGGTTCAGTGCATTGACGATGTTGTTGGGCGAGCAGGTGTAGAGCGTGTCGTTGACAAACAGCGGCGTGCTCTGGTCCTGGGCCGAGCCCTGAGGGGTGTCGCCGGAGCGGAAAGTCCAGGCAACCTCGAGCTGGTCGACATTGTCGCGGTTGATCTGGTCGATCGGGGCATAGCGCGTACCAGCAGGGGTGCGGCCGTAGTGACGCCAGTCGCTGGCGCTTGCGGCGGCCGGCGGAACGGTGGGCGCGGGCTCGGCCTTGGCAAACTCGTTGCGCGTCACGCCATGCGGGGCGAAGGCGTAGAACACCGTCACGGCCAGCGCCACGGCGAGAAGGCTCGCGAGCGCGAAAGGGCCAGCCTTTCCAGGACGGGGCTTGCCGGCAGCCGAAGGGAACAGGGGAGCCAAAAGCAGCGCCGGGATGGCGATGACGGCAGGAGCTACCAGGCGCGGGATCAGCGGCCAGAAATCGAGGCCCGATTCCCATAGCGCCCAGGCGATGGTGGCGAGGAAAACAAAGCCGTAGAGCCAGAGGCCCGCCTTGCGGCGCATCATGTAGAGGATGCCCGAGGCAACGACGCCGAGGCCGGCGAGTGCGTAGTACCAAGAGCCGCCCAGGCCGATCAGCTGGACACCGCCGTAGACGAGCGGAGCCCCGATGATGACCATGAGCAGACCGAAAAGAACGAGAAGCCAGCCGCCGCTGTTTCTGCCTGTTTGTTGTTCTGCCATGTTTTGGTTACCTGCGAAGTTTCGAGAGCGGCTTCGTCCGAACGGGCGATGCCGGTTGCGATCACTTGCCGGTCTTCAGCGTGCGCCCCTCGCTCGTCGCCCGCATGTTCACGGTCAGGAATCTGATCGCATCCTAATAGATAGTATGTTATCTTGTTTGAAATGTCCAAGGCTGCGCAAACCCAGGCTCATTTTGGCAGACAGCTGCTTGTCGTCGCCCGGCTGTGGCGGCGCGCGGCCGACGCAGCACTTGACGATTGCAGCCTGTCCCACGCCACGGCAATGCCGCTCGTCGCGCTCTCCAGGCTGGGCGACGACATCCGCCAGGGCATCATCGCCGACCATCTCGGTTTCGAGGGGCCATCGCTGGTGCGCATCGTCGACCTGCTGGTCGCGGATGGGCTGATCACGCGTGGTGGCGATCCCGGCGACCGGCGTGCCAAAATCCTGTCCCTGACCGATGCCGGACGGGCGCGCGTGGCGGAGATAGAACTCATCCTGGCGCGGCTTCGCATGGCACTTCTGGCGGACGAGGACGAGCGCGCGCTTGAAGTGGCTGTCGGTGTGATGACCAGGCTCGAGGAGCGGTTGCTGGCAATCGATCCTGACGAGGACCAGCGCTGATCGGGGAACTGGCGCAGGAGGGCAGGCAGCTTACGCCTTCTTGGCTTTGTCCGCCTTGGCGCGAGCGCGCGCATCCGCTTTGCCCGGCAGTTTCGCCAGGTTGAAGGCAATCGCGGCGCGCACCAGCGCCTTCAGGGCGTCCTCGTCGACGGCGTCTCCCTCGAAGACATCGATCGCCCGCCATACCTTGCCGCCGAAGCCGTTGTTGAAGACATTGTCAGGGTCGGGCAGGCTGGCGCCGTGGGAAAAGGTCAGCTTGACCTTGTCCTTATGGGCATTGCCGACAGCGATGATGCCGCCGCGCGACCATACCGGGCTTCCCATCCACTTCCACTCCTCTGATATTTCCTTGTCGGCAGCGAGGATGGTCTGGCGAAGTTTGGCCAATGTCTTGCCGCGCCAGTCGGTCAGGCCTGATATCAGCTGGTCGATCTGTTCAGATGGTGTCATTGGATGGTCCTGCTTCCTGGTCATGCCGCCCGCGAGGACGGCAAAGCGGCGGCCAGAATATGGGATCGGACGCAAGCAGCAATAGGCCAGCGGCCGAATAACCGTGGGGTGCGAAGGCTCGCCGTTTAGACCAACCATGGATGTGGCGGTCCGGGTGATGCAGCCCTCTGGTTTCGCCAGTGGCCGGAGGCCTCGGTCTTTGCAGCATGCGCCGTTCTGTGGTTTGGCTGGACGAACGCGGAAGGAACACGAACATGGCACAGAGCGAACGCGAAAAGATGGCCGCCGGCGCGTGGTACAACTGCGTCGATCCCGAACTCGATGCCCTGCGCCTCGCTGCCGCCAATGCCATCTTCGAACACAATTCGTTGCCGCCTTCGGCGCGCGGCGACATCGCGCCCGCCTTGCGCGACTTGCTCGGCTCGAGCCGTACAGGATGCCGCATCGAGGCGCCCTTCCATTGTGCCTACGGTTTCAACATCCATCTTGGCGAGGGCGTGTTCATCAATGCCGGCTGCACCATCCTCGACACGGCCCCGGTGCGCCTCGGCGAAGGCACCATGTTCGGTCCCAACGTGCAAATCTATTGCCCGGAGCATCATCGCGATGCGCAGTTGCGACGCGCCGGGCTCGAAATCGGCCGGCCGGTCGAGATTGGGGCGAATGTCTGGATCGGCGGCGGCGCGATCATCCTGGGTGGCGTCAGCATCGGCGCCAACGCCATCGTCGGCGCTGGCTCCGTGGTGACGAAAAGCGTGCCGGAGGGCGTCACCGTAGTCGGCAATCCGGCGCGGCCGATACGCTCAACCGGTTTTGTTGTCTGAAACAATCATTCCTGAGATTGACAGCCACTTCGGCGGGCTTCATATCGGAGGTGTTAATGTTCTCAGGGCGGGGTGAAAGTCCCCACCGGCGGTAAGGGTCTCGGCCCAAGCCCGCGAGCGCTTCCCGGCAACGGGAGGGTCAGCAGATCCGGTGCAATTCCGGAGCCGACGGTCATAGTCCGGATGGAAGAGAACGAACGGGAAAGCGGTGGCGCGAGCCGCCAGGATTCCGTCTCGTGCGTCCTGATTCTGGTTCGAAACGGAAGGATGGACCCATGAATCAGCAATCCCCGAAAGACTTCGATATCCGCCGCGTCGCCGTGATCCGTGCGCGCTGGCATGCCGACATCGTCGATGAATGCGTCAAGTCGTTCGTTGCCGACATCGAAACCCTCGGCGGTGGCCGGATCGCCGTCGACGTCTATGACGTTCCCGGCGCATACGAGATCCCGCTGTTCGCCAAGACGCTGGCCGAAACCGGCCGCTACCAGGCGATCCTCGGTACCGCGTTCGTCGTCAATGGCGGCATCTATCGCCACGATTTCGTGGCGCACGCCGTGCTCGACGGCATGATGAACGTGCAGCTTCAGACCAACGTGCCGGTGCTGTCGGCAGTGCTGACCCCGCACAATTATCACGACAGCGCCGAGCATCACCGCTTCTTCTTCGACCACTTCAAGGTCAAGGGCAAAGAGGCGGCGCACGCCTGCGTCGAACTGCTCAAGGCGCGCGAACTCGTCGCCGCCTGAGGCGATCGAACCGACCCGGCTCTCGCTGGGGGAGGGATGGCAGCGGGAACGTCACCCCCACCCCTAACCCCTCCCCACAAGGGGGAGGGGGACGGCTCGTCGCCGTTTATGACCAGTCTCATCGAAAGCAAGGCCGTGGCTCTATGCTTCGGAACGCGGGGGTGCAGGATGCGCGGAGTATCCAAGGGGGCTGCCATGTCGTCCATTCCGCTTCCGCTCAAGGGCGCCTGCCGCTGCGGCCGCGTCGAGATCGAGGTGTCCAAGGCGCCGATCTGCACTGCCGCCTGCCATTGCCCGGGCTGCCAGAAGATGTCGTCCTCGGCCTATTCGCTGACGGCGATGGTGCCGGCGGATGGCTTTGCGGTGACGAAGGGCGAAACCGTCATTGGCGGCCTGCATGGGGCCGACCTGCACCATAATTTTTGCGATCACTGCAAAACCTGGATGTTCACGCGCGTCGCGGGCGTTGACTGGTTCGTCAACGTCAGGCCGACCATGCTGGAAGAGACGGGGTGGTTCCGGCCGTTCATCGAAACCTTCACGCGCACCAAGCTGGCTTTCGCAGAGACTGGAGCGGTCAGGAGCTTTGCGGAGTTCCCCGCCATGGAGGAACTCGAGCCACTGATGAACGAGTACCAGGCCTGGGCCGGGACCGCGGCCTAGCTATGGCACCTTGCGCGCCATCGGCGCAAAGGTGCTGAGGCCGAGCCATGCCTGCATGGCGCGTGCGATCTGGTCGTTGCCGTCGAGTTCGAGGCGTCCGGAATCGAGCTCCTGGTTGAGCTTGGACAGGCCCATCCACACCGACGTCATGCTGCGCAGCGACCCCCTGACCTCCAGATCGATATCGAAACCGGGATCGGAGTTGCACAGGTCGACCGCCCCGTCATCGACGACCAGCCACCAGTTCTGCTGGGATTTCGCCACTTCGGGGTACAGAAAGTGAATCGTGCAGCGTTGTGGTGGCAACGGTTCGGGATTGAGGTTGCGCCTCATGTCCCACATCAGCAGCGAAGGGTCGAGATTCCTGAGGGTTAGCTGGCTTTCGACCCAGCGATGACCCCATTCGCCGAGACCAAGGATGATCGGCCGCAGATCCTCTCCGGCGTCCGTCAGCCGGTATTCGAACGTGCCTGCAGCGCCGCGCTCGGTCTGGATCACGCCGGCGCGCTCGAGTTCCTTCAGACGCTTCGACAGCAGCGCCGGCGACATTCTCGGCACGCCGCGGCGCAAGTCGTTGAAACGGCTCGATCCCATCAGCATTTCGCGCACCACAAGTGCTGTCCAGCGGGTACACAGCACCTCGGAGGCCATCGAAACCGGGCAAAACTGGCCGTATCCGCCGCGATCGCTCATCTCGCATCGCTCCCTGGGGAATTGGCGATGATAGCGCAAAAGTTGTGCTCGCGCACCGGTACAGTTCCTGAACTGGACCCGGCGGCGGGTTGGCGCAATTCTCCGTCCCGGCCTGCCGGTCAACCAGGAGACGACTTGATGAGAAGTCTTGAAAACAGTGCGATGGCAGCAGCAGCCGTGACGATTCCGGTGCCGACCGATGTCGTGGGTGCAGCCCACGATCTGGCGCCGATCCTTGCCGAACGTGCTCCCAAGTTCGACGAGAACGACCGCTTCGTCGCGGACAATTATGTGCTTTTGAGAGAAGCCGGACTGATCGAAGCCGGCGTGCCGCTCGAACTGGGCGGCGGCGGCGCCGAAGTCCGCGAGCTTTGCGAAATGCTGCGCATCATGGCACGGTCCTGCGGCTCGACCGCGTTGGCCTTCGCCATGCACACGCATCAGGTGGCGATCCCTGCCTGGCGCTGGCGGCACCAGAAAGTCGCAGCGGTCGAGCCGCTGCTGAAGCGGGTGGCGACGGAAAGGCTCATCCTGCTGTCGAGCGGCGGGTCGGACTGGATTGGCGGGTCCGGCAAGGCCGAGAAGGTCGAAGGCGGATACCGCATCACCGCGCGCAAGGTATTCACCTCGGGCGCGGTTGCGGGCGACATCCTGATGACCGGCGCGATCCTGTGCGAAGAGGATGGCAACGAAAAGGTCATCCATTTCGGCGCGCCGATGCGCGCAGCGGAAGTCAGCGTCATGGACAACTGGCATACGCTCGGCATGCGCGGCACCGGCTCCAACGATGTCGTCATCGACGGGCTGTTCATTCCCGACGCCGCGGTGGCGTTTTCGCGTGTGCCGCGGCAATGGCACCCGGTGTTCCAGACCATCGCCACCGTTGCCTTCCCGCTGATCTATGCCGTCTATCTCGGCGTTGCCGAAAGCGCGCGCGACATCGCGGTCGAGATCGCCAGGAAGAAGCCGCACAGTGAGAACGTGCTCAATCTTGCCGGGCGCATGGACACGTCCTTGCGGGCCGCCCAGCTTGCTCACCGCTCGATGGTCGAGGCGGTCGAGCGCGACACGCCGTCGGCGGAAAGTGTCAACGACGTGATGATGGGCCGAGCCCTCGTTGCCCGCCATGGTCTCGAAGTCGTCGACCTCGCCATGGAGCTTGCCGGCGGCTCGTCGTTCTACCGCGATCGCGGACTGGAGCGGCGCTTCCGCGACATGCAGGGCGCGCGGTTCCACCCACTGCAGTCTGGACCGCAGGCACAATATGCCGGCGCAATGGCGCTCGGCCTGCCGGTCAACGGCATCTTCTGAGCCAGATTTCGGTCGCCGCTTCGCGCGGCGGCCGATCCGCGCCGGATTTCCGGTCGCTCAGGTTGCAGACAGCGCGCGATATCGGCGCGAGCCCTTCAGTTCCGAACCGTCGGCGGTGCGGATGCGATAGTCGCCGTCGCCCGTCGGTATGATCTCCACCACCTTCTCCTTGTTGACGATGCGCGAGCGATGCACGCGGGCAACTTCGACGCCAGCCTCGCTCAATTGCTGTTCAAGCGCCGACAGGCCGATGCGGGCGAGGTGGGTCCGCCCGTTGGCGCGGATATCGACATAATTGCCCGCCGCCTGCGCCCATTCCAGGGTCCTTGCATCGAGGAAGAGCGTGCGCCCACCGGATTTCAATGTCAGCCGTCCGGTCCGGCGCGCTTCGGCGCTGGCCACCGCTGCCTCGCGGCGATTTTCCTCGATGGCCCGCATCAGGGTCAGCAGCAGCACGATCAGCGCATAGGGCAGCACGTCCTTGCGGTATTCGTAGATCATCGCGCCGAGCGGATCGTCCCAAAAGCCATAGGGGCGGTTGAGCATGCTGCTGAACAGGGCCATCCGCAGCACGGTCATGATTGCGACATGCAGCGCCGAAAAGATGATGCTGCCGACAATGTGGGCGATCAGCGTTCGGCCCCAGCAGTCTGGATCGACGGGAAATCGGCGCTCGTAAAGCGCCGCCAACGGCACCAGCGCGATCAGGACGAGGTTGCTTGAATATTCCAGCAGCCACGGCTCGCGCCGATCGAGCGCGCGGCTCTGCTGGGCCGCATCGTCGAGCAGGGACGAGGCGTTGACGAAAGCGATGGCGAGGAAAAACAGGCCGGCCACCAGCGTGACGCGCCACAGGACGCGGCGGTCGATCTCGGCATCGCTGAGGATATGCCTTTCCATTGGCCGCAATTGATGCCGCAAACCTGCTTTCGGTGAAAGCCGTCCCGGGATTTTTCGTCCCCGCCGCGCCGCCGCTTGTCCCAAAAATGCGGCCGTGCATGCCACTTGCCCCACCCGTCCGCCATTGGCACCGGCGCGATGGGGCTCTGCTGAAGCTGCTGCTAGTCATTTGGCGACGGAATCATCGGCCGGGAGATCGCAGATGAATGCCACAGCGACCATGTTGCTTGATGCAGCTACAACGCCGCGCCGCCACGACCTCGATTGGCTGCGTGTCATCGCCCTTGCACTGCTCATTTTCTACCATGTCGGCATGGTCTACGTGACGTGGGATTTCCATATCAAAAGCGCGCATGCAGGCCCGTTGATCGAACCGGCGATGCTGGCGGTCAATCCGTGGCGGCTGATGCTGCTGTTCTTCATTTCGGGCGTCGCCCTGCGATTTGCCCTCGCCAGGGTCGCGCTCCGCCAGTTCCTTTTGCGACGTACCTTGCGGCTGTTCGTCCCAATCGTCTTCGGCATGGTGGTGGTGGTGATGCCGCAGGCCTATGTCGAGTTGCTCTGGAAGGGCGAAATCGAGCCGGATTTCGCGACGTTCTATCTCAGCTATCTGAGTCCGAGACAGGAGTTCTCGATCATCACCCCGACCTGGAACCATCTCTGGTATGTCGTCTACATCATGGTCTACACGCTGGCGGTGGCAGCCATGCTGCCGGCGCTCCGCCGGCTCGACGGGCCGAGCCAGCGCCTGTTTTCGTGGCTCGCAGCTTCCCCCTGGGGGCTGTTGACCCTTCCTGCCTTGCCGTTCCTTGCGTATCGGCTGCTGCTCGATCCCATCTTCCCGACAACCCACACGTTGATCGACGACTGGGCGACGCATGCCCATGCGCTGACGATCTTCGTGTTCGGCTATCTCTGTGCCCGCAGCGCTGCTTTCTGGCATGGCGTCGACAGGACGCTGGGCCGGGCCTTGGCGCTCGCCGCAACGCTTGGCTTCGTGCTCTTGTGGCTAAGGCTCAACGCAACGACCAGCGATCGGATGTTGCTCGAGGCGGTGCCTGGACTGCGTGTATTCTACGCCTGGGCGGTCATCATGGCGTTGCTCGGGCTCGCCCAGCGCCATCTCGACAAGCCGGGCAGGGCGCTCGACTACCTGAACCAGGCGATATTTCCCTGCTACATCCTGCACCAGACGCTGATCATCGTGATCGGTTATGCGTTGCTGGCATGCGCGCTGCCGGCGTGGGTGGAAGCGGCGTTGGTCACGTTCGGCACGGTCGCGGGCTGCGTGGTGCTGTACGAAATCGTGCGGCGCATTGCGCTGGTGCGGCCGCTGTTCGGTCTGCCCTACCGCAGTGCTTCAGGCCAGCGCCGGGCCACGGTCTGGCTGCCTGTGCCACGCGGCTAGCGCCGGCTGCTTGAGCCGGCGCAAAGGCGCGCATTCGTCCGGGGGTGGTTGCGGGAGAATTGCCAAGGGCGACGCATCGCGCGCCGCCCTTGGCGTGGTCTCAGAACAGGCCTTCGATCTGTCCCTGTTCGTTGAGGAAGATCTTCTCCGAGGATGGTGCCCTTGGCAGGCCTGGCATGGTCATGATCTCGCCGCAGATGGCGACGACGAAGCCGGCGCCGGCCGACAGCCGGACCTCGCGCACCGGCACCACGTGGTCGGTGGGCGCGCCGCGCAAGTTGGGGTCGGTCGAAAACGAGTACTGGGTCTTGGCCATGCACACCGGCAGGTGGCCGTAGCCGGCGGCTTCCCAGGCATGG